>CBDCDT010000001.1:0-7238 GCA_965215445.1 Bacteriovoracaceae bacterium
CTAAAACCCTCCCAATGAAAAAAATAAAACCTCTTTTGCCTTCTCTTTTGGCCATCCTTGAGCTTGGCCTTGCCGGACTACGCCTGTGTCAATAACGCCCGCTATACATTGGAAAATCGCATCCAAAAAAATATTATTAATCTCTCAAGGCCAGATTTTAGACATGCCGTCAGGGAATATATTCACGAGGGAAAATTGCTGTATTCAGAACACGCTCGAGCACGCATGGATGAGCGGGTGATTAGCGAAAAAGATGTGGAATATGCTCTACGCCATCCGGGTAGAATAGAACACAGAGTTTTGTACGACCGTCCCTCAAACCCCAACGAATACACCGTTATGGGACTCACAAAAAACAGAAACAGGTTGCGCATCGGCATTGCCTTTGAGTATCAGGACGGAGGAAGACTGGTTGTCGTCACTGTCATCAGACCATGATAAAAAAAATTCTCCTTCTCCTTTTTTTTTTGGCCTTGTCTGTGCTTTGGTGAGCAAGTCTCTTGCATCTCCGATTCCCGTTCCCTATTAAAAGACAGCTTGTCCAGCGAAGATTTCATCTACATTGCAGGAGATATGATTGATCAGGAAAAGATGGTTTATTTCTCTCCTGCTCAAATGGCCATGCGCGAGAAGGGAATTGCCGAAAGTGATATTGAATATGCCCTACGCCATCCGATCAAAGTGGAAGGCCGCTCTTTTGCCCCCAATAAATACAATATTGAGGGACTCGACAAAGACGGGAACAAGCTGCGCATAGGGGTTTCTCTGGAGGCCGAAAGGGGAGGGCGATTGGTGGTGGTTACGCTGACCCAGACCTTGTCGAATAAACAGATGCCGGCGCTCAACGCCTATTTATCAAAAGAAGACTTTGCCTACGTTGCAGGAAATATGATTTCCGAGGGGAAAATCATCTATTCTCCTCGCGTTCAAAATTATATGGATGAGCGAGCGATGACCAAAAATAATCTTGAGTACGTTCTCGGCCATCCGGTCAAAGTAGAAAATAGGGCCGCACCTGGCCGCTCCCATGGCCTTAGTGAGTACAAGATTGAGGGATTGGACAAAGAGGGAAACCGGGTGCGGATGGGAGTTTCCCTACATTCTCAAGAGGGGGGGCGACTGATTGTGGCCACAGTCGGGCAAACTCTCTTAAACGAACGCGTGCCCGTATCGAGAGGAGCTTACAGAAACTTTGTGAAAGGATATATTCAGGAGGGAAAGGGAATTACTTATACCAGACACGCCCGAGAGCGTATGCGTGAGCAGATGATTGCCAAAGACGATGTCAAACATGCACTGGAGCACGCAAACAAAGTGGGGAATCTTACTCACACTTCCGGCCCCTATATGATGGGAGAGGCGCGGGATGGAAGGCCGTTGCGGGTGGGAATTTCTTTTAATTCCCAGGAGGGAAAAAGATTGGTGGTGGTCACGGTGGCGCATTTTGTAAAGACCGATGCGGGGCCGGAGCAGGGAAAAATCATTTATTCCGATTACGCTCGAAAACGCATGATTGAGCGGACAGTTAGCGAGAGCGACGTTGAATATGCTTTACGTCATCCCATTAAAGTGGGAAAAAAATATGTTATGGGATTGACCAAAAATGGAAAGCAACTACACATAGGGATTTCTTCCGAATCCTGGGAAGGGGAACGACTCGTCGTCGTAACCGTGGCCCGCCCGTTGCTGGACACTCTGTCGATGGCGGATTTTAAATCCATGGTGAGGGATAAGATTGTTCAGCAAAAGACCGTTTACTCGCAAAATGCTCTCAAACTTATGCAAGAAAATTTGGTTCTCCCAAAGGATATTGAGCGCGTCTTGCTAGGCCCGTTCGATATTAAAAAAGAAAACATGCTGCCGGAGCGGCCTTCCGGCCTTGACGAATACACCATCGTTGAGCTGAATCAACAGGACAAAATGGCCGTCGGAATTGCCTTTAACAACTTGCACGAAATGACTATTACCGGGGTGTGGAGGAGGTAACCCCTCGAAATTTCAGGTAAAAATAAATACTAGACTTTTTTGTTTTGATTTGTTACAAATGCCAAAAATGAATGGGAATTTGCAGCAATGAAAAAGATTCACTTCCTCTCACTACTTCTCTTTTGGCCGGTTTTGTGCCTGGGCGCTGACGAGAACTGCACTTCTCATTCCCGCACTCTCTTGTCGAAAGAGGACTTCGCCTACATTGCGGGAGATATGATTTCCGAGGGGAGAATTGTTTATTCTCCCTTGGCCCAATATTATATGGATGAACACAGGGTGAGCAAAACCGATCTTGAGTATACTCTGCGCTATCCGGCCAAAATATTGCCCCGAGAAGACTCCAATGAGTACAATATTATAGGATTGCCCAACCGAGATGAAAGTCTGTTGCGCCTGAGGGTTTTTCTCGATGGGCAAGGCAAAGGTCAACTGCTTGTCAGCATGGTGAAACGTCTTTTTCCGGAAGATCGAATACCCCTGTCGAGAGCGGATTTCATACCCTTTATCAGCGACTCTATTGCGCAGAGAAGACTCGTTTATTCTGCTCATACCCAGAAGCGTATGAAAGAGCACGAGATTAGTCGGAATGATATTGAGCACGTTCTCAAGAATCCAAAACAAGTGGGAAGTAAAAATACACAAAATTATGGCCTTGGCGATACGGTTTATATTATGGGAGAAGGCGCAGATAAAACCCAATTACAGATAGGACTCAGCTTAGTAGAAAAAGGACGTATTTTTGTAACCTCTGCAGTTCGCACTTTAGAGGATCAAATACCCCTGTTGAGAGAAGATTTCATGCATTTTATGAGAAATTATACTGGTGCGGGAAAAAAAATTGTGTATACTCAATTCACACGAAATTACATGAATAAATTGGTTCTTACGGAGAGAGATATGAAACACATTCTCGAATATCCAATCAAAATAGAAAAAAAAGCTGGCCGCGATGGTTATCATGTTATAGGACGAAGCACAAACGGAGAAAAGTTGTTGCGAGTATTGATTATTTTCGACAGCAACGAAGAAATTGTTGTTCTTGCCGTGGGTACGCCCTTTTCTACAAGATGACGACCATGAAAAATAGATATTTCCTCTCACTACTTCTCTTCTGGCCGGTTTTGTTGTCTAGGCGGTGAAGGCGGTTGCGCTTCCAGTTCCCGCACTCTCTTATCCAAAGAAGATTTTGCCTACATTGCAGGAGATATGATTTCCGAAGGGGAGAATTGTTTATTCTCCCTTGGCCCAAGATTATATGGATGAACACAGGGTGAGCAAAACCGATCTTGAGTATACTCTGCGCTATCCGGCCAAAAATATTGCCCCGAGAAGACTCCAATGAGTACAATATTATAGGATTGTCCAACCGGGATGAAAGTCTGTTGCGCCTGAGGGTTTTTCTCGATGGGCAAGGCAAAAATCAACTGCTTGTCAACATGGTGAAACGTCTTTTTCCGGAAGATCAAATACCCCTGTCGAAGGCGGATTTCATACCCTTTATCAGTGATTCTATTGCGCAGGGAATACTCGTTTATTCTGCGCGTACCCAGAAGCGTATGGAAGAGTACAAGATTAGTAAGAATGATATTGAACACGCTCTCAAGAACCCAGCACAAGTGGGAAGTAAAACCACGCAAAATTATGGTCTTGGCGATACGGTCTATATTATGGGAGAAGGCGCAGGTAAAACCCAATTACAGATAGGACTTAGCTTAATAGAAAAAAGACGTATTTTTGTAACCTCTGTAGTTCGCACTTTAGAGGATCGAATACCCCTGTTGAGAGAAGATTTCATGCATTTTGTGAGAAATTATACTGGTGCGGGAAAAAAAATTATGTATACTCAATTCACACGAAATTACATGAATAAATTGGTTCTTACAGAGAGAGATATTAAACACATTCTCGAATATCCAATCAAAATAGAAAAAAAAACCTGGCCGCGATGGATATCATATTACAGGACGAAGCTGCAAACGGAGAAGCGTTGTTGCGAGTGTTGATTATTTTCACCAGCGACGAAGAAATTGTTGTGATTGCCGTGGGTAGGCCCTCTGCTGTAAAATGACCACCATGAAAAATAGGTATTTCCTCTCACTACTTCTCTTCTGGCCGGTTTTGTGCCTGGGCGGCGAAGGCGGTTGCGCTTCTTTTGCCCGTACTCTCTTGCCAACAGAAGACTTCGCCTACGTTGTGAAAGAAGTCATTTCCGAGGGGGAAATTGTTTATTCTTCGAGCGTTCAAAGACAGATGGATGAATATGAGACAACCGAGAACGATATTAAATATATGCTACTTTACCCCGGCCGAAGTCACAAAAAACCGTTTTGATGGCATCACCAGTGAATACAATATTACAGGATTGCCCGATAAAGATGGAAATCAATTGGAGATGTGGGTTTCTTTTGAGGCCCAAAGAAAAGGGCAACTCACCGTTGATAGTGTAGTGCCTTCTTTTATGAAAAATAAAATACCCTTATCAAAGGCGGCCTTCATGCGTTTTATAAATAACTATCTCGACCAGAAAAAATTGATCTATACCATTCGTACCCGGAAGCGCATGAGTGAACAAAATGTTAACAGGAGTGATATTGAGCACGCTCTCAAGAATCCAAGAAAAGTGGGAGATGGAGTTGCGCAAAAACATGCCCCGGGCAATGTGGTATATCTAAGAGGAGAGACTGCTAATAAAAACCTGTTACATTTAGGGATTTCTTTAGAAAAACAAGGGAAGATTGCCGTAACTACTGTAGGCCGTATTTTGAATAATCAAATACCACTACCAAGAAAAGATTTCATACGCTTTGTAAGTGATTATATTGCTACGGGAAAAGGAATCGTTTACACCCGATTTCGCACGCAAACGGCATGGATGATTTGGCCCTTACTGATGAAGATATTAAACACATCTTTAAGCATCCGATCCGAATAAAAAAGAAACCCAACGGCAACGGACACCACGTTTTAGGAAAGGCCGTGAATGGAGAAAGGCCGCTGCGGTTTGGTAATTGCTTTCGACGAAAAAATTATTGTGATCACCGTAGATATATTTTGAATAGGGATGAGGGCCTATGGCGCCTGCCCCCTGCCAATTCCAATTTGATCAATATAGGTTTGAGTGACTTTGGCGTCGGTGTGGTTGAGATAGTCCCTGACATAGAGCAAGTCTTTGGTTTTTTGGTAGAGGGCGGTGGGCGCAGCCCTTGCGAAAAGAGTGCGGCCCAAGTTTGGGATTTAATTCCGCCTTCCTCAAAAGGTGCTTGATCCTTTTGGAAAGTCCGCGCGGTGAAAGATGTTTGCCTTTGCGCCCCGGAAAAAGGGGGGCATCCTCTGCATTTTCTTTGTGCGCCCGCTCGATATAGGCCCGCCACATGGAGACAATTAATGCTCCTCTCCAAAGTTTGAGACGGTGGCGCTTGCCGCCCTTGCGCTCTAATTGCAAAATTCCCTGATTGCAGTCGAGCGCAGAAATTTTAAGGCCCGCCACTTCGGAAAGCCTCAGCCCTCCATAGTAGAGCAAGTGAATCAGCAGGCGGTCTTTTGGTCGCCAAGTCTTGTGATCCAATTTTTCCCAATCCTTGGGACTCAAAACCAGGGTCGGCTCAATATCAGTTTCCTTGACTTTGATTCGGTGCAAATTGGGGCGGATGGGGTTTTCCTTGAATTGGTTTTTAAAATAGGAACTCTCTACTAAAATAGTAAAGAAATTGTGCAGGCATGACATATTGGCGCCTGCGGCTGTTTGGCCCCAGACTGCTTTTTTTGAATTCCAGTTGGGGCAATTTGCGCCAAAAAGAAGTGAGGCGCACCCAGCGCACCCGCCAAGTTGTCACCGACCGAATTGGCCCGCCACCAATCATAAAGTGCTGGTATTCACTGATCATCTGTGGCCGCAAATGCTTGAGAGAAAGCCCATAGCGCTGCTGATACCAGCTCAAAAAGCGCCGCAAATCCTGCCTATAGTTGGTCAAAGTGTGTTCTGACTTGTTCTGAGAACTTAAAATTTGAAGGTAAAAGTCGAGGGCGAGACGGTATTCAGAGGCCAATTGCAAATCTTTTTTATCCATCATAAAGATTCTGGCCCATTTGTGCTACGATAAAAAGGATGGGAGACACTGCCTCATTCGAGGCAAGTGCCCGGCCACTAAAATGGCCATGGGAAAGGGGATCGCAACCGCCAGGATAACGGTTCCCCCTCTCTCCCACCCTTACTCTGTTTATCGGCATCCGAGCAATTCAGTTAATTTTTTTTAAAGCGGTCTTGGAACCCTTTTGGAGTTCTTGTGGAAAAGCTTTTTTGTGAGAAAAAAAGTTCCAATAATATTAAATTATAAGTATTTTTTAATCTATAAATACTTGAAAACACAAAAGACTATTAATTGATGCTTTGAGAAGCATCAAAATCTTCAAAAAAGTGCTATTTTGGGAAAATACTCGAACTTTGATTCAGCGCTGTTTGCTTCCAATAGCGACCACAGAAAGGCCGAGGGGGAATTTGGCAAAGTGTAGAATATGAGATTCCAGGCCAAAAAGTGATTTTAAAAGAGAGTTTATTATGAACGCTGGATTTTTTTTCGTTCCCGACTGCCCTGCGCCCTGAATAAACCTATCCATCAAGCGTACCAGCAAGGCCGGAGGAAAGAGAAAGAAATTAAAATAAGATTGAAATTCAACCTTTAGGCCAGCACATTTCATTTTATTTGCCAGTTCAGATTTGAGGTAGCGGCGTTTATGATGCAATGTTTCATCGTGAGAAGACCACAAAAAACCAAAGGCCGGAACCGTAATGATCGCCTTGCCTCCTGGGCGCAGCCTTTGATGTATGAAGTCTAAAGCGGAGTTTTCCTCCTCAATATGTTCCAAAACATCCAGGGCGGCAATTAAGTCAAAATCTTCCAAATCGGTTTTGCTCGTGGTCGGCAGCGCCTTGCGAATAACTTTGACATTAAAATTTTCGGATAGATAATTGGCGGCAAAGGGATTGGGTTCCAGGGCCGTAACCGCCCCCCATTTCTTTAAAAGAGGCAGGTTGGCACCCGTTCCCGCACCTACTTCGAGAACGCGATTGCCGGCGGGAACATATTTTTGGAGTAAAGAAGAAAGGATTTTTCTCCTTGCACAAAAACCACCAATGGGTTTGTTGCAATTTAATCATTTCTTGATAAGCTCGTAATTCCATTTTTTCTCCATGGTAATGGATTGATAAAGTATTGTATTATGAGCACAATAAATATGGCCATTGTTATTCC
>CBDCDT010000002.1:0-625000 GCA_965215445.1 Bacteriovoracaceae bacterium
CGCCTCAAATTGCACTGTTTGGGCAACCTCCTTCATAAAGAGGGGATGGAGGGCCGCGTACCGATTGGCCGTCATCTCTACTTTGGAATGTCCCAACAACTTGGAAAGTGCAAAAATATCACCTCCCGCCATCACAAAATTGGATGCGTAGGTGGTTCTCAAGTCGTGAAATCTAATTTTGGGAACTTTGGCAACCTCCATGGCCTTTTTAAATCTGTAACCGACAACGCTATTTACGTTGGGAATTGTGCCATCCTTTTTGACAAAAACAAATGTACGGTGACGCTTGTTTTGGGATAGTTCCGACAAAATCTTAAAGGCCGCATCGTTGAGAGGCAAATGCCTTATGGTCTTTGTCTTGGTCGTATTTTTAAGGCCCTCTCCGACGGTTCTAATTCTTGAAATTTCAATCCTACGTTCAGCAAGGTTAACCTTATCCCAGCAAAGCCCCAAGAGTTCTGCTTTTCTCATGCCCGTATTTAAGGCCAAGGCGTAGACGGAGTGGAAAGGATTTCCCTTGCTGGCAGCTAAAAAATCCCGAACTTGTTCTGGCATCCAAAAAGAAATGCTTCGAGGTTGAACAGTGACTTTTTTCATTCCTATCAACGGGTTGCGAATCAGGTAGTTCAGTTTAACGGCATCGTTGAGCATCTGACTGAAAATCACCAGGTTTTTATTGATTCTGTCAGCACAAACACCCTTTTCCCTGCTTCTTTGGATTACTTTCAGGGCCATCCCCAAATTGATATGCTCTAATTTGGTTTTGTTCAAAACGGGAAGAAGATACCGTTTAATGGCCAAACGGTAATTTTTCATCGTAGCGCAAGCGAGATTCTGCCCCTCCTTCATCTCTATCCATTCTTTGGCAAAAGACTGAAAGTCCATAGATTGAATGGCGGCAAAGTCTTCTTTCCAGGCCAAAACATCGGATTTTCGTTTAAAGGTTTTAGTGACGGCCTTTACTGTATGCTTTTCAAGCCATGCCTTGAGGTCTTTTTCTCTAAACCTCACCAAATGCCCGACTTTGATGTAGGGGATGGCACGCCTAAAAATAGCATATCTAAGCCAGCTCATTTTGACGTTCAATAGCTTTGCCGTCTCTTCGGTGGTCAATAGGGTTTGTTTGTCCATACACGCTCCTTTTAAATTTAAAATCTGACTTATCCACTCATTTTAAAGATGAAAATATGAGCAGATATTACACAAAAGGTCTTGACGGGAAGTTTGTTTCTCTTTAATATTTAAGGCCTGACAAGAATATTTGTTAGGATTTTTCACAAGGAGGTTTATCGTGAAGTCAAAGTTTTTCAATCGCTTTATCAAGTTTGTCACCCTTTCCTTTTTCAGTGTTCTCTCCCTGGCCACCTACTCGAACCAACCCATTTGGCTAGTCAATACTGCACAGCAGGCCTACGCTCTCGCCGAAAAGGCCAAAAATAAGAACAGCTCTCACCACACGGTCTTGATTTGGAAAGTTGGAGATGGCGGAGGCCCCGCCGGACTTCCCGCCGCCAAAGGCACTTATTTTGATGTGCAAATTGACTGGAGTTATAATGGTGCTGCTTTTGAATGGGAACGCAATGTTTCCTTTTCGGCACCGAGCGGAGCGTATCAAAGAGCGATTCCCTTCCGCGATTATATTAGCAATAAAGGTTATAGAGTGATGGTCATCAAGGGAAGAATCGACCATTTTAGCTTAAAGGATTACGTCGGCGATACCTATGACCCGGTTCGGGACAACCTGCACATGGTCTATCACCTGGCCGACAACCAAACCAAAAGCTATGCACAGGCCTTTGACGGTTGCTCCAATTTGCAACAAGTTTCTTTTAGTTATGCCAGCCAAGCGTTGGAAAACCTGTGGTCTGCAAGGGTGACCGATGCCTCACGGATGTTTGCCAATACTCCCGCCTTGCGATCCATTACCAATACTCTCTCCCTTCCCAATGCGACCGATGTTTCGGGTATGTTTCAAAATGCCGGAAGCAATCAACTAAGTCTCTCTTTATGGAAGCTCTTTCCCAAAGGTTCCAAAGTCACCAAGGCCTCCAACATATTTAACGGTGTGTCTTCCAGTGATATTTACGGCATGGGCGACTGGGATTTCTCTTCGATCACCGACGCTTCCTACATCTTTCAGGGGCTTGAAGACCTCAGCATAATTCCCCAAGGTCTGAAATTGCCCAACGCCACGACTGCTCAGGGTATGTTTCAAGGTGCAGGTGCGCCGGGACAAATTTTGCGCGTCCACAACCTCTTTCCTAAAAATGGCAATAAATTGAGAAATACCAGCTACATGTTTGCGGATATGCAAACCGGCGACGTTCGTGGCCTCGAAACGCTCAATCAGTCTTTTTCCGCCGTCACCGACGCTTCGTTTATGTTTCGCGCATTTCCCAACGTGGGCAAGATTCCCCAAAACTTGAACTTTCACAAGGTTTCCAATGCCAGTGGTATGTTTCAAAATGCGGGGCGAGCGGGACAGGTGCTCGACGTTCCCAACCTCTTTATCGGTGACACTGCCTCCAATCTGAGTTACCTCTTCGACAGCATCAATGCCAGCGTTAAAACCATGGGACAATGGGCCAAAAGAATCTCCCGCAGCGCTACCGATATCTCCTTTATGTTTCGCAATGTCGCCGATTTAAATTTTCTCTCCAATTCTGACCGCCTGTATTTTGACAAGGTGGTTAATGCCAAAGGACTTTTTCAAGGTGCCGGAAAAAAGGGGTATGTGCTGAATGTATACAAACTCTTCAGGACGGGCAGTGTAAAAGATTTAACCAGCCTCTTCCTTGGCAGCAAAATTTCCCGCATCATGCATCTGGATACTTGGGATACTTCCAACGTCACCAGTATCACCTATCTTTTTAGGAGTGCCCACAACCTGCAATCCTACGCCGGCATCGGCAAGTGGAACACCTCCAGATTGATCCAAATGGTTTCACCCTTTAGCAACGCTACCAGAATCAATCCCCTGGACGAAATCCACGGCAAGTGGGACACCCGAAATGTCCAGAACATGGAAGAGGCCTTTATGGGAGTGAAATTTCCCATCGATGGCCACGCCACCCTCGGACTCAACACCAACAGCGTCCGCAACATGAAATATATGTTTAAGCGTGCCAAGTTTCCTCCCATGGACGGAATCAATTTTGCCAGTGTGAGAGATGCCGATAGGATGTACACCGAGGCGACCTTGCGCCGGGATTTGATCAAAAATGTTGAGACTTGGAATTTTTCAAGAAACCTTTCCAGGGCCAGAGAGGTTTTTACGCTTGTCGGCTTTGACGGGGTCTATGACTATCTCGGAACCTGGAAGCTATACAGCGTCCTCGCCGGTTATTTTTATTGGGCCTTTCAAAATTTTCCCAAGTGGCACAAGGAGGATGTCGCGAGAACCGGCAATGCCAACTTCAAGTATGATATCGACCTTAGCGGAAACGGTGGATGCGGGCGTATCTATTACCCCGGAGATGGCGGTGTCAATCTTTCGGAAAGCGAATACAATAACCTGGTTTCAGCTTGTGAAGGCAAAAGGCCTGCTGGACTCCACCAAACGGGAGTTAAATACGATCCACTCCATGCGCGTTTCGTTAAAATGCCACGGCATATTACAGCAGCTAGCAGGGATGCTTGTAGCGATATAGATGAATTCAAAAATGATCCCTACTGTGCAGAATTTAAGTTCATGTGTGCGGTACCTTCTTGGGCCGATAAATTTGCCGTTGAGCTTCCTAAGGATGGTGGGCCTTACAAATGTTCTGAGTGGACTGCTTACCAATTGCAGTGTATTGACATGTCCGATGCCCGCTTTACCACTCAAATCTGCGAAGATATGCGGGTTCTCTTTAGAAGGCTCTGTAATGTGACCAAGCCTGTCCTCGCAGAATTCTTCAGTTCCCCGCTTTGTACTGAGTGGAGGCAATACTACGTCAACCGCTACGCCAACCCTTAAGTGAGAATTTTGAATTTTGAAAAAAGCAAGGCCCCGGTTTTTACCGGGGCCTTTTTTTGGCGTGTGGTGCTGCTCGATTTTATTTCTTGGTTTTTGAGCGCTTAAGGGCCTTGATTTTATCCTTTGAGAGGCCGGTATTTTCTTTGATAATTTCAACGCTAAAACCACTCTTTAGCATCTTCAAGGCCACTTTTTGAAGGCCTTCCTCGCGGCCTTTCTCGATGCCTTTCTCGATGCCTTCCTCGCGTCCTTCCTCGAAGCCTTCTTCACGGCTTACCTGGCGCTCTATTTCCAAAAATGATTTTAATGCGGGCATGATGCGTTCTCCTTTGTTTTTGATGGCCCTTGCTTCAATTTGCTGCAATCTCTTCAGGGTAAACTTTTTGTTGCAGTGGTGGATATAAGTGGCGGCCTTTTGCAATAAATCTTCGCGTTCCTGGCGGTTCAGGCCTTTGGCCAGTTGGAAGACTTCCGCCACGGTTTCTTCCTTTATCCGCCAAATTGAGGCCATTGTGAACAAAATGGGAGTAGTTGTCAAGCGCTTTTTTCTCCAGCTGGCGACGTCTCGGAGATTGAGTAGGCGACAGGTGAAATCCAGAATATTTTCGCCAAAATGCCGGCGCAGGCCCTGGGAAAGGCCCTCGATGGAGTCCTGAAAGCGCAGTGGCCCCTTCCAGTGCTTTTCCCGGCCGTGGTAGACCACGATGGGAATAATTGCCTCGTTGTTGGGGGCGGCCCCCTTTTTTTTGGCGTAAATGCGGGCCTGGTATTCGAGCAGTTGCCTCAAGAGCGAGGTGTCTTGATAGCTTTTGTGTTCGAGCAGCAGCACGATTTTGGCGGACTTGTCGTTTTTAAGTTTGACCGAAAAGATGAGGTCGGCGCGCCTTTCCTTCCACTCTTCATCGAGAAAGAGGGTGGCCTCGGACTTGAGGGTTTTCCACTTAAAAAGGCGAAACTCCGTCGGGGTTAAGACCAGGCGGAAGATGTCGAGGCAGTATTTTTTGTGGATGAAAACACCTCTGAAAAGGACATCGTGGTGATTGAATTTCTTTTTGCGCTGTGTAGCCATGGGTGACTCCTTTATTTTCAGTCACCCTTGTATGCAAGAATCATGCCAACAATTTAGGCGCCAAACCCGCCCTATTCGCTGCAAACGAACGCCGAGAGGTCAAGATTTTGTTATCCCGACAAGATTTTGACAGGTTTGGCCGGTAGAGGTTAGGCGAGCTTTTTGACTTCGGCGAGGGGAAGGCCCTGGGAATGACCGCCTCGTCGATGGGGGCGGTTCCCTTTTTTACTGTCCCGGTTTTTAAAGTTTTTTTTCACTTTTGCAAATTTTTTCTTGCTTTAGGGTGAACTATGTTTTAAATACATCAAAATGAAAGCAAAAAAGCCTATTATAACGCGACCCAGAATTGTCATCACCGGAGTGGGCCTGACCTGCCCGGGGGCCAATTCCCTGGCGGAGTTTCGCCACAATCTCTTGGAAAACAAATCCCGGCTCTCAACCAGAGAAATTGAAGGATTGGGCCAGGTTGCGGCGGGAATCTGCCATTTTGATGAAGAAAAGCATCTCGCCAAAAAAATGCGCAAGCGCGGAACCCGTTCGGGAAGCATCGCCACCTACTGCGCGCGCGAGGCCTTGGAATACGCACGCCTCGAAGCAGGGCATTACTCCCCGCACAAGACCGGCGTTTATTTGGGAACGACAGAACACGGCTCGATTGAGACAGAATTGGAATTTGCCCGCTATCTCGCAAAAGAGCGCCGCATTTCCCGATGGTCGCACCACCACAATCCACGCATGGTGTCTAACGCTCCCGCCGGAGAGGTGACCCTCAACCTCAAAATCACCGGGCCTCACTATATGTTGGGCGGGGCCTGCGCCGCCGGCAACATCGCCCTCATTCAAGGGGTTCAAATGCTGCAACTGGGGGAAGTCGATTTGGCCCTCAGTGGTGGAGTCAGTGGGGCGATAGAGGGACTCGCCCTGTTTGCCTCTTTTTACGCCCAGGGAGCGCTGGCCTTGGGGAGTGCCCCCCAGCGAGCTTGCCGCCCGTTGGATCGAGCGAGGAATGGCATCGTCATTTCCGAGGGAGGAGCGATTTTTTGCCTGGAACGCTTGGAAGATGCGTTAGAAAGAGGCGCCCCCATTTTGGGAGAAATATGCTCTTTTCACATCAATTCTGATGCCACTGACTTTGTTAACCCCAACTGCCAGGTGCAGGCAGAGTGTGTTGAACACGCCCTCGAAAAGGCCGGATTAACGCCCTCGGATATAGGCCTCGTCAACCTGCACGCCACCGGCACAGAGGCGGGAGATCAATCCGAGGCAGAAGCATTGCGTCGGGTGTTTGAAGGTGCTCCAAACACCCATTTTAATTGCACCAAGGGATTTATCGGCCACGCCATGGGTGCGGCGGGGGCACTGGAATTGGCGGGCAACCTCCCCAGTTTCTGGGACGGGCTTGTCCATGGGTCGAAAAATACCGAGCAGTTAGACCCTTCCATCAAACTCGACAACGTGGTGATGGATAATCAAACCGTCCGCAAAGAGGTTGGCCACATGATGAATATTTCATTTGGAATGTTGGGAATCAACTCTTGCGTGGTGGTCAAAAAGTACACTTAGGAGGAAAAAATGAGAGAAAGATACGAAGCAGAAATTTCAAACATTATTCGTGAAGTCCTCATGCTGGACGCTGAAACGCACGTCAAGCAGGATCAAGAGTTTAAGGCCCAGTTTGAGATGGATTCCATGGACGCTTTGGACATTATCATGCAGGTCAAGGAAAAATACGCTTTGGAAATCCCCAAAGAGGATTACGCCCATTTTACCAGCATGGACAAATTGGTGGATTACCTTGCCGGCCGAAAGGTTTTGCAGTAAATAAGTTTGGTGCAAAATCAAACTGTAGCTTTTCACACTCTGGGCTGCCGCCTGAACGCCTCCGAGACGGGAAGCATCGTCCAAGGCTTTATTGAGCGCGGATACCGGGTCGTGGAGTTTGGGGAAAACGCCGATGTGGTATTTCTCAACACCTGCACGGTCACCGATGGAGCGGATTCGACGTGCCGAAACCTGATCAATAAAGCGCACCGCTCTTCTCCAGAAGGCCGGGTGGTGGTGGCGGGTTGCTATGCCCAAATGGACGCCGACCGAATTGCCCGTATGCGCGGAGTGGACTTGGTTTTGGGAACCAGTGAAAAATACAAAGTCTTTGAATACCTGGCCGAAGAGTCGAGGCAAATTGTGGCCACCGACAAAACCTCCCACTTCTACCCGGCATCCACCGGCACTAGCGAAGGGCGAACCCGGGCCTTTTTGAAAATTCAGGATGGCTGCAATTACGTTTGCAGTTTCTGCATTATTCCCCAGGCGCGCGGCCGCAGTCGCGCTTTGGGTATTGAGAGGGTGAAAGAAGAGGCCGGCAAACTGATAGCTCGCGGTTTTTGCGAAATAGTCCTCACTGGAGTCAATATCGGCGAATATCACAAGGCCACAGGTGAAAAATTGTCTGGCCTAGTGGCAGCGCTGGTGCAACTTAAAGGACTGGAGCGCCTGCGCCTGAGTTCGGTGGAACCCAACGTGATGAGTGACGAATTGCTGGACGCTCTCGCCTGCTCTCCCAAGGCCATGCACCACTTTCATTTGCCACTGCAAAGTGGAAGTGATTCCGTTCTCTGTGCGATGAAAAGAAAATATTCCGTCGCCGACTACCGACAGACCATCGAGCGCGTATTAAAACGCTTTCCTGGCGCCGCCATCGGGGCCGACGTCATCGCCGGTTTTCCCGGAGAAAGTGAGCAGGATTTTGAGCAAACCCGGCACTTAATGTCTGAACTTCCCCTCACTCATTTCCACGTCTTTCCCTATTCCAAAAGAAAAAACACACTGGCCGCCAAACGCGACGATCACATTCCCTTTGCCACCAAAAAGAGACGTACCCAAGAATTGATTCGCCTGGGAGAAGAAAAACTGGCCCAATTTTGCGAGCGACAGGTGGGAACAGTTTGCGAGGTTTTATTTGAACAGCAAAATCGCCAAGGCCAGTGGCAGGGTTATACTCCCCACTTTTTAAAGATTTGTGTGCCAGCTTCCCAAAATCTCAAAAATAGAATTTGCCGGGTTTTGATTTCAGGCCAAAAAGACGGCCAACTTTCCGGACAACTCATTTGAGGATTTCAGCTAGAACTTTTTTCTCATTTTCATTAAAGTGAAAGGCACCGCTTTTTAAAAGACTTTTGAGTTTTTCCTGGGTCATCGAGCTGGCGGGGTTGTTTGCGCCAACAGCGCTCACCGACCGCTCCTCGCCAGGACGCAAAAGCGGCGGCCTTCCCTTGAGATTCCCATCTTGCCCCTTGACAGCGTTCAAACGCCGCCCCTTGGGACTCACCTCGGCCTTGGCGTCCAACCCCTTTTTGGCCTGATGCTGGCGAATTTTTTCCCGCACCTGATCTTCCGAAAGATTGGGGCCGGATTCCGTGCCCGGAAACCCCGTCTTGCGCTCAAAGGTGTTAAAAACTCTCAAGTTGTCCATGCCCTCAGACTAGCGGTATTACGCAAACCTGGCACGCAAGAGGCAATTTGTGCCGCTTTTTTGAGGCGCTTTTTGAAAATGGAAATGTCAACTCCCCATCAAGTCTAAGTCATTGATTTTTGATTCACTTTTTTTTTCTGATTTCAGGCGGCCTAACTCCCAGTTATTGTTGCCCTATCCTATGTCACTGTAAATACTTGAAAAAAGTTAATTTCCCTTAATTGATTCCGCTTTGAGAAGGCCTTATATTCAAACTATATTAATTGGAGCGCAAGTGGTACGTCTGCACAAACGGTACGTTGGTTCTAAATAGCTCCAGAAAAATGAAAAACCGAGGGATTTTCGATTCCTCAGCAGCGAGCAAATTACCATGAAAGCACTAAGTTTTGACCTACGGTCGAATGTGAAGAGTCTTGTCCTAGTTGGAGTATTTATGTTTTTAAGTGTTAACTCTGAAAGGTCTTCTGCCGCAGAAATGGAACTTGACGTTCCAGGTATGCAAGGGCCTTACATTTTGTTGGAAGAAAACACACTCAATATCTCATTGATTATTGAGCAGCTTTCTTTTGACGGAGGTTTCCGCAAAGACATTCCACGCTACAGAGACAGCTACATCGAAGTTGCTCCCGATGCGGGATCAGAAGGCATGATGGTATCCATGCAGTTTAATCTCAACAACTTTTTTGACACCGAACTTTACGGAGAAGAAAGGCAAAAACTTCCCGGCGGACGCGCTCTTCCTGGAGTTCCTTTTGGACGACTTCCCGGTGTTAGATTGACTGTTGACGCTTTTTACGGCACTACATTCTATTTGAACAAGAAATTCTTCGGCGTTTTTCTTCCCTTCTCTTTGAACATTGGAACCAACAACATCGTAACTTTTCGCTATTATACAAAAGGACAACGCGCTGGGAATATCTCTCTGGTAGGTGCCGACGAGTACGGCGAAAATTCTGGCCTTTTGATTTTGCTCGACATTGGAAAAACCACTCGAGCTGCCCTTCAGAAAAGACGTTCTTACTACAACTAGATCGAGATTGCCACATTTCAAAGCTCTCTATTTAACTGGCCCACCGAAATGGTGGGCCTTTTTTTTGCAATGCCAAACTAAAACAGTTGGTTTGACCTGAGTATTCGCTGGCGCTGATTTTCTGCTATGATGAAAAAAGGATGGGAGACGCTGCTCCCATGGAGAGCAAGCGCCCGGCCACCGAGTGACCATGGGAGAGGGATCATAGCGAAGAGGTTGGCTTCGCTCCCCTCTTCTCCCACCCTTACCCACCTCATCGACGGCATTATATTTTTCTTAAATTGAGACGATTACTCTGTCACTAAAATTGAAGCTTTACGATCCCAAAAGAAGCGCGCACAATGGATGCCGAACGGGACGAGAAGGAGTTGTCCGTGCGCAACCACCTTATTAAAGGGATTTTTCTGACTGTCGCCACGGCGGTGATGTGGACGATGCCGTCAGCGCAAGGCCCCTCTTTCCAACAATCTATCTCCAATCAGGAGATGCTCGCGCACGGCAAGAGCATCTACCAAAAGCGCTGCATGGGCTGCCATGGAATCAAGGGCGATGGACAGGGAAAGGCCGCCAGATTTCTCGATCCCAAACCCCGAGATTTTGTGAGCGGAATTTTTAAATTCAAATCCACTCCCAACGAGGCGCTGCCCACCGACACCGACTTGATGCGAGTTCTCTCCCAAGGGGTTTTGGGCACCAGTATGCCCGCCTTTCCCCTGCTCCCCGAAGTCTCCAAATACGCCGTCATCCAATATATCAAGACCTTTTCTCCCGCCTGGAGAGAACCCGAAAATCGGATGGCAAAAATCCAGGGGGCGCCCTTTCCCAGGGACGATTTCAAGGCCCACAAAAAATTCCTTCCCCGTGCCAAAAAGGGGCGCGCGCTCTTTCTCGACAACTGCGTGGTCTGCCATGGCCGCACCGGCAAGGGAGATGGCGAGGGAAGCGAAGGTTTGGTGGACGACTGGGACAACCCCATCCAACCGGGAAACCTCACCCGCCCCCATATCAAGGCCGGGCGCTCGGTGCGGGACATTTACCGTGTGCTTTTGACCGGCATGGCGGGAACCCCCATGCCCTCCTTTAAAGAGGCCTTGAGCGACGGGGAACTGTGGGACGTCAGCGCCTATATTTTGTATTTAAGGGGCCTTGAAGCGGGCGTGTACGGGAGTTCACCTCCCCTAAAAGAAATCTCCAAAACTGAGGCAGAGGAATGAACCAGCACAAAGACGGCCACCTGGTCTGTTATCCTCTCATCGCCGCTCACCTCTACATTTCCATCGCCTATTTGATGATTGTGGTTTTGGCGGGGCTGGCCTATTCGCTGCAATTTATCGACCTTTTTCCCTTTCAGCACATTGAGTTTTTGAGTCCCGGCCGCATCCGCATGGTGCACACCCAGGGAGTGGCCTACGCCTGGATGGCCAATATTTTCTTCGCCCTGATGATGTATATTGTCTCCAAACTCACCCAGCGCCCCCTTTTGAGTGTCAAAATGGGGTGGTTTATTTTTTATTGTTACAACGCCTTGGTTTTAGGCACGGTGGTGCTGATTCTAGGCGGCCACGCCCAGGCCCTCGAGTGGGGAGAGACGCCCAAAATCCTCGACCCCTTTATCTCTTTGATCGTGGTGCTGTTCGTACTCAACATTGTCGCCGGCCCCATGTGGCAGGCGCGCTCGAAACCCTATTACGTCTCCTTGTGGTACATTCTGGCGGCGCTGATCTGGACTCCCCTGGTCTACGTCATGGGCAATTTTTTGCCCGAATACGTCTTTGAGGGAACCGGCGGGGCGACCATCACCTCCATGTACATTCACGATTTGGTGGGCCTGTTTGTAACTCCGGTGGGCATCGCCATGGTCTACTACCTGATGCCGGTGCTGATGAGAAAACCGATTTATTCCCACTCCCTTTCGCTGATTGGGTTCTGGGGACTGGCCTTCTTTTACCCCATGAATTCAGCGCACCACTTTTTGTGGAGTCCCATTCCCATGTGGACTCAATACGCCTCGGTGGTGGCCTCGGTGGGGGTTCACGTCGTGGTCTACACGGTGGTGTTTAATATCTTTGCCACGCTGGCGACGGACTGGAAGCGGGTGATCGACGACATTTCCCTGCGCTTTATTTTCGTGGGCGCGCTTTGCTACCTGATAACCTGTATCCAGTGTGCCGTCCACACCACTCTTTCCGTCCAGGAAATCATCCATTTCACCGACTGGGTGGTGGGCCACGCCCATCTGGTCTTGTTTGGCACTTTCAGTTTTTGGGCCTTCGCCTTTATTTATTTCATCCTTCCCAAACTCACCGGCGCCAAAATTTTCTCCGAATCCCTTAAAGAGTGGCACTTTTGGCTCTCCACCTTGGGCATTGTGATTATGGACGTAGACCTCATGTGTGCGGGCCTGGTTCAAGGCCACATGTGGAAAGCGTTGACTCCCTTTGTGGATACGGTGGTGGCCTCAAAACCCTACTGGTGGATCAGAACCTTTAGCGGTGTGGCCATTTTAGTGGGGGAAATCTGCTTCCTCATCAACGTGGTGATGACCTGGCTTTCGGGACGTGAGCAAAGAGGGGCGATAAATCCCATCGGAGAGCGCGCATGAAAAGTCTGGAAAAATTCAGCACTCTCTTTTTGGTCGCGGGGGTGATTTGCTTTTTTATCGCCTTTGGAATGCTCGGCATCTGGCCGGCCCTGATGACCGACCGAATGGAAGACCCCATCGGCCCGGTGGATGAAGTTCCCGAAAATTTCAAAGTCTACTACTCGACGCTGGAAGAATACCAAAAGGCCCTGTTCGTGGGCAAAGAGGTTTATATCAAGGAGGCGTGCTGGCACTGCCACAGCCAATACATCCGCCCGGTGGGAAACGAGAGTCCGCGCTACGGCCTGGTTTCCACTCCGGGAGAATACCAAAACCGGCTCAACCGCCCGCACCTGTTTGGCACTCGAAGAGTCGGCCCCGATCTCATCCGCGAGGCGGGGAAACGCACCAACGACTGGCACTTTGCCCACCTCTACGACCCCAAGTCTACCGAGCCGACTTCGATCATGCCCAGTTACACCTGGTATTTTGAAGAATCCGACGACGAAAGCGTCGCCCCCACTCCTACCGCCGAGGGCGTGGCGCTGGTGGCCTACCTGCAAAGTCTGGGGGCCTGGGCGAAGGACGTAAAGCGCAGTCCCTTTGAGCAAGACGAAATCACCATGCCTCCGGCACCCGAAAATTAATGAATAGGTATATCACGCCCTCTATTATCGCCATCACCGTCTTTATCCTGTGCATGGCCATCCTGTTGGTCGAGCAAAAAAGCACCATGGATGGGGTCATCCTCTACACCTGTCTGGGTTACGCCGTAGTTTGCCTTTTATTTTTGGTCTTTCAAATGCTCGCCTTCGTGCGCGCCCACACCGACTACGACGAAGAAGCGGAAGACGTTAAGTATCAGGTTTTTCGCGCCGAGGGGATTCCCGTCCCCAGAGAAGAGTTGGAGTGAGGCAGGTTTTCTCAAAAAAAATGCTGGTTTGTTTCCTGATGGGTTACGCCAGTGGCCTGCCCCTGTTGCTCACTCTCTCCACTCTTCAAGCGTGGATGAAAGATCAAAATATCGACTTGGGAAAAATCGGCCTGATCGCCCTGGTGGGCATGCCCTACTCCTGGAAATTTGTCTGGGCGCCGGTGTTTGACCGCTTTGTGCTGCCCTTTTTGGGCCGCAGGCGCGGCTGGCTTTTTTGTGTGCAGCTATTGCTCGCCCTATCCATCGCCAGCATGGGCCTTTTTTCCTTGCCCGAACAACTGGGCATCGTCGCCCTGGCCGCCTGCCTGACCGCCTTTTTTTCCGCCAGTCAGGACACGGTGGTGGACAGTTACAGGAGAGAGTATTTGAGCGACCAGGAGTTGGGCCTGGGCAGTTCGCTCTATATTTACGGCTATCGCATGGCCATGTTGATGTCCGGGGCGGGAGCGCTGTTTTTGGCCGACCATCTGCCCTGGAGTTACGTCTATGGGATTATGGGGGCGTGTATGCTGCCCGCTATTGCAACCACCTTGTGGGCACCCGAACCCAAGCTCACGGAAGCGCCGCCGGCCAATTTCAAGCAAGCAGTGATTGAACCCTTTGTGGAATTTTTCAAGCGCGAAAGAGCGCTTTTGGTTTTGGCCTTTATTTTGTTTTATAAAGCGGGCGACAGCATGGCCAGCAACATGACCCTGCCCTTTTATTTGGAGTTGGGTTTCAGCAAGTCAGAGATTGCAGCAGTCAGCAAAATCTTCGGACTTTGGGCCATCTTGGGGGGAACTTTTTTGGGGGGGCTTTTGCTCCTGCGCTTTGGAATCACCAAATGCCTATACCTGTTTGGCCTTTTGCAGGCGGTGTCCACCGCCGGTTTTGCCCTTTTGTCCTATGTGGGGCACTCCATTCCCTGGCTCACCGGAGTTATCGCCTTTGAAAATATCACCGGGGGCATGGGCACGGCCGCCTTCACCGCCTATATGGCCACCCAAACCAACAAACGCTTTACCGCCACCCAGTACGCTCTACTCACCAGTGTGATGGGCGTTCCCCGCATCTTTTTGGCCGCGCCGACTGGCTACATGGCCGAATTTATGGGATGGCCCGCCTTCTTTATCACCTGCACCCTGATCGCCCTGCCGGGCATGGTTTTTCTCTTTTTTCTGCTGCCCTGGCGGCGCGAATCTTAGCTGGCGCTCTCAGAGACGACCAACCGGCCGTATTCGTTTAAGAAGTCGGTGAACCGTTGCAAAATCCGGGAGCGGTGTTTTTCTCTTTTCGACAAATAACTACTGTGGTGATTTTCCCCGTTCACAAATCTCTGGCGAAGCTGCTGCACAAGAGCTTGATTTCCTACACGGCCACTCAGATTTCTCTTGGCTTTTCCACTAAAATTTAAAGAGGCCCAAAATCCCGCAACAGATCCAACCGTAAGTGCAGCGTAGAGTGCGATTTTCTTTGGGTTTCTCGGCAGATTTTTACCAGGAAAAACTTCACCTAAAGTAAGAATGAATCCTACACCGGCCCCTACAGTAGAAACTATGCCCCCTAATGCTCCAAGGTCATTTTTGTTCTCATTAGAACTTGGGTTTACAGAATCTATTTCATTGTTCAGTTGCCAAACAAAGGATTCCAAATCGGCCAGGGAAACCTCGACCACTGTGTCGCAATTGCTGTCCAGACTCATAAGGCCTTTGCCGGAAATCTTTTCTCCTTCTGATGCTCTATAGCAAGCGGTAACCTGAACGTTTTGCCCGTCATCCATTTCCTCCAAATAATAAATCTCGGGAACCTCTTCAATCAGTTGGCCACCGGCCAAAACTCCGGGGGAAGAAACAATCAAAACGGTACTCAAAAACGAAGAGAACAAAAACTTGAAACTTTTCACGGCGCACCTCCTTTTAAGTTGCAAAAATTATATCTCAAAAAAATACTGATGGGCAATTTTTTTGCTTTTTGTCATTTGCAAAAATGGCCAAATTTGACACCTGTCCAAAAAATCCATGAGTTTTTTGGACACCTGGTGAAAATACCCGTATTAGGGAGGGAATACAATCTCTCTCCTGGAAAAGTTTTTTGGGAGAACTAATTTGAGACTGGTCTTCCGT
This sequence comes from Bacteriovoracaceae bacterium, assembly GCA_965215445.1. GTDB lineage: Bacteria > Bdellovibrionota > Bacteriovoracia > Bacteriovoracales > Bacteriovoracaceae > CBDBLK01. The sequence goes on from CBDCDT010000002.1 coordinate 15,147, forward strand.
ATTGATTCAAAAAATCGGTAAACCTCTGCAAAATTTCGGGGTAATGTTCACTGTTCCCACCGACAATGCCTTGGCGACGAATTTGATTCAGCAAGTTTTTGTTTATGGAGGCATTGGCATCAAGCGCCTGCCCGAAAACTAAATCTGCCGAAACCGCCAACGTAACCGAAGAGAGGGTAAAGATAATAATATTGCCCACCATGTTCGAGTGAAAAGCGTGCCTTACGCGAAAAGACCTTTTTCCTCCCAGCAGATAAAAGCGCTTGTTGGCCACCGCCACCGCCGTCCTTTTAATTCCATTCCAAAATCCGAAGGTGGATGCTATCACCCCTGCGCCACCAACCAAGGCGTAGCGATCATTAATATTTTCCTCGGAAACAGTCTCGCCTGCCAATTGGTGCAATTCGCGGGCCAAATCCATGCCAAATTGGTTGATGGCGTTTCTCTCCACTTCCAAGACAACACTGCAACCCCGTTTCTGTCTCGACACTCTTCCGTGGCAAACGTGGACGAAAACGCTAGTTTCCCCCTCATCCACTTCCTCGATGTAGTAAAAATCGGGAATGGTCTCGATCAACTCTCCCTGGGCCAAGGCCCCGAGGGAAAACAAGGCCAGCAGGCCGGTTAAGATTTTCAAATTTTTCACGGCGTTCTCCTTTGATAATAACGCAAGTCAAGGTCATACCCTAAAATGCCGAAAGGTGCAAAGGAGATGCAAGGGTGCGAATTTACGTCGTAGGCGTCATGGCCTATAAGGGCGATATTGGTGTAAAATAGAGAGATGAGCGAAAAAGACGAAACCCCCGCCCCGGAACCCGACGTCTGGGCGGAAAATCCCCACCATCCGGCGCGCGCCAAGCCTGTGCGCAAGGGCAAGAAACCGCCCAAACTCATCGCCATTGTGCATCAAAGCGGCTGTACCGGCTGCGAGGTGTGCATCGCCGGCTGTCCCGTGGATTGCATCGAATTGGTTTCTGGCCCTGACCCCTCCAACCCGGGTTTTCAGCAATTGGTGGAAATCGACATCAACCGTTGCATCGGCTGCCAAAACTGCTCCCAGGACTGCCCGTGGGAGACTATCACCATGTACCAACACGACGATGCCTTTCAGGTATGGGGGCGGGAAACCCTCAAGAGCGAACTCTACGCTCCCGCTTCAGAGCTTGAAAGTGACCCCGCCGACAACGAAGAAGAAGAGGCCCGGGAAGAGGTTGCCGAAACCGTATCTTAGAGGCCTTAAGGCCCCAAAAAAAGCTGGGCCATGGCGAGTCCACACCGATCGGCCCATCGGTTGTAATCTAGCGTGAGTTGCAAGGCCCTCTCTCTCTTTTTTAACCATTTCGGGAGTCGGGTGATGGGATTTCCAAAAAGAGAGAGATATTTCAACTTTATCTTAACACTCTTGGCCCCCTCGGGAATTTTGCCAGGCAGGGAAAAAATTTGATTGTCGTCGAGTCTAAGCAACTCCACTCCCGAAAAAAGCAATCCCTCGGGAACGTCTCTGATTTGGTTGCTGGAAAGATTGAGGACTCTCAAGCGGGAAAACCGCTTTCTAAAATCAATCACCGTTTGCAATTGATTAAAGGAGAGATTGAGATTGTCCAACTTGGAAACACCCAATAATAAATCGTCAATATTCACACTTTGCAATTGATTGTGTTCCAGGTACAGGTCTTTAAGTTCTGGAAGTTCGGCCAAAAAGAAATCGAGGCCCGCGCCGCCGAGGCGATTGGAGGAAGCATCGAGATATTTCAAAACGAAAAACGCCTCCAAAACCAACAATTCAAGGCCATTTTCTTTCACACTCAGTTTTTGCAAGCTGTTTTGCAGACCTTCCAGCGATTTACTGGAAAGGCGTGCAATAGTATTGCCGTCCAAAATCAGTTCTTTTAAATTGGGTGTCGGCAAAAAGAGGCCCTGAATAATTTCCTTCAAACGATTGTATTCAAGTCTTAGAGTCTCCAGACTGTCAAGGCCGTCAAAATCCCCCAAGTGCAAGTTGGTTATATTTTGAAATGAGAGATCCAAATATGTGATTTTTCTCAAGTCTTGGGCCTGGACGTGATCGCAAGGCATACCCAGTTGGGCGGTGATGGTGTCCCGGACTTGGGGGGTGCGATCGCAGACGGGAGTGTAGGGACGAAGCCCCGCATTATTTTGCAACGACAGCAAAAACAGGAGGCCCAAAAAGGCAACCGGAAAAAACTTCATTCGTCCCCTTCCTCTTAAAATAATGATTCCACAAAAGAATCTATTTTAAAAGGTAGTGGGCCTGGCCTTCACAGTTTTGGGCCGCACTTTTGCGCAATCGAGCGACCGCTTCAGCTTGATTGGAAAATTTATTGGTCGGCAAAAGTATATGCTCCAGTCTGGGAAGCTCCTCCAGTACAACACTTTGAGCTGAGAGACGATTAAAGCGCAGGTCGAGAGTGCGCAAGTAATGAAACTTCTGCAAAATAAAAATGGAGAGGTCACTTTTAATAACACTAAGTGTCTCAAGACTGTTCTGCAATCCGTTAAATGATGGACTGGTGAGTTGGCCTAAGGGGTTTTGGCCCAAATAAAGCTCTTTTAAGTTGTATGTGGGCATAAACAGGCCTTCGGAAATTTCCCGCAATTCATTTTGCTGGAGGTGGAGAGAGACGAGCTTGTCGAGGCCGTCAAAGTCTCCGAGCTGCAGCGCTCTGATGCCCCTATGAGAAAGATCCAAAAATTCGATTCTCGCCAAGTCTCTCGTCCTTACTTGCTCACAAGGCATCCCAAGCTGGGCCACAATGGCGTCCCGGACTTGAGGGGTTCGGTCGCAAAGGAGCGTGAAAAGGCGTCGTTTCGCATGGCCTTGCGGCGACAATAAAAACAGGGAACTCAAAAGGGCAATCGGGAAAAATTTCATCGTCTTCTCCTTGCAATGCAAAATAGTAGTGAAGTTTTGTTTAGCTTGACTGTTAAGGTTCCCGCAAGACCCGTCGCATCAAGGGCCAGTGGGCATCACTTCCAGTGCCCTAGCGGCCAAAAAGCTGGCGCACGGCAAGCCTGCACCTGGTGAGTGCAGAGTCGTAATTTATCGTGAGTTTCATGGCCTCGTCCATTTCCTTGGCCCATCTGGGAAGTCTGATAATGGGGTTTCCCAAAAGGTTCATATACTGCAACCTTATATTCTTGCCACGGGGAATCTTCTCGGGTAGGGAAAAAATTCGGTTGCCATCGAGGTGGAGAGTCTCCACTCCCGAAAAAAGCAGCCCTTCGGGAATATTTCTGATCTGGTTGTTGTTGAGTTCAAGTTCTTCCAAAAGGGGAAACCACTCGCTGAAATTAATAATCATTTGCAAATGATTATAGGCCAAGCTGAGACTTTCCAGCTTGGGCAGTTGTTTATGTAAGATGCTGATATCTATGCTGTTGAGTTCGTTGCTTGACAAGGACAGTTCTTTCAACTCTGGAAGATCTCTCAAGAAGAAGTCAAGGCCTGAACCAAGGCCCAGTTTATTGTCATCAGCATCGAGAGTCTCCAAATGACGAAACTCTTGCAAAATCAGAGTCGTCAGGCCATTTCTGGCGACTGTGAGTTTTCGCAAACTATTTTGCAAACCATCGAGGGATTCGTTGGTGAGACTTTTAAGGAAATTGTTGCTCAAATACAGTTCTCTCAAGTTGGGCGTGGACAAAAAGAGGCCCTCGGGAATCTCTTCCAATTCGTTGTGATAGAGAGAGAGAAATCTCAAATTGTCGAAACCGTCAAAATCCCCCAGTTGCAGACCTGTGATATCTTTACGGGAAATATCCAAGGCCCTGATTTCCGCTATTTCTTTGGCCTTGACTTTATCGCAGGGAACCCCGAACTGGGCGACGATGGCATCCCGGACTTGAGGGGTTCGGTCGCAAACGGGAGTGAAAAGGCGTCGCTGTGCATGGCCTTGCAACGACAACAAAAACAGGGAGCTCAAAACAGTCATGGGGAAAAATTTCACCGTCTCCTCCTTATTTGGGGGTATTGGAGAAATCCTTTTATCCTTGCACTCGGTCTTGTTCAAGGCCCATCGCTTCCAGGGCCTTTGCAGCGCGCTCTTTAGAACGGTCGCCGATTTTGCATCCCGAGCGCGAAAGTTCAAACAGCGCCACGCGGGGAAACTTGCAATAGATTTCAATGCGCTTGAGGGCGTCCTTGCCACTGGATTTTCCGCTTTCTATGCGGTGGATGGTGGCCGGGCCAAAGTCGAAGAGTTCGGCAAATTCCCTGATGCTAAGGCCTAGATTTTTTCTGAATTGGATCAGGTCTTTTGGGCCAAATTGGGCGTCTTTGGCCGGGGCAAAGACAAACGACGACGGCCCCTTTTGCCCCAAAGTGGAAAGTAACACCATGGGGTCGCGCTCGTCGACAGAGATGCCCACCCACTGGCAATACTCGGGGTAGACGGGATTGGCCCTCAAGGGGATGCGGTCTTCAAAGGTGGGGAAGAGCTTGCGACTTTTGAACACTTTTTTTGTCAGGGGCAAATCCGGCCCGAGCGCAAGGGCGCGATCGCTGAAAAGGTAGCGCTCGTCGTAGCTAAAGACAAACAGGCCGCCCTTACGCTTCAAACGCCCTACATACTCTCGGGAAATTCTTCTTTGCAAGTAAACGTCGACGGCAGAGATTTTATTTTTGTCCACGTTCCAACTCCATTAGTTTTTTTTCCAAAAAATTCAAAAAGGCCGCCTTTCTCTTTTCGGACAAGGGGGAATCGGCCACCTCGGTGACAATATGCCCGAATCCGGCAAATAATCTTTTCGCAAAGGCGGCGCAGACACTGGAAAGGCCCAACCTTTTAAATTCAAAGAGATAGTCTTCGAGTTTGGGTTCTTTGGAGTTTTTCGTCCACACCTTGCCACTGGGATTGATGTCGGCACCCAATAAATCCTGCTTCTCCACGCCCAAATACGAGGGATTGTCGTACATGGGGGCCAGGCCATTCCCCTGGGAAGTATTCACAATCCCGAGATTGCGGCCATGGCGGTCGTTATTTCCAATCAGGGCATCAAACAAACATATTTCTACAAACCTGATTGCCTCCGACGTTTTTCCAGTTTTCGCGGCGATAACCTTGATAATATTTTGGCAACTATATTCCTCCCCTTTGACTAAAAATTTGTAGAGGTGATTGAGAGTTCCAATCCGCCCTTGCATAAAATTTTTGGTGACAAAAGCGGGGCGCTCCCCAAAATCAATCAAATAATAGTCCGGTACTTTAATGGAGAGCCAAGAAGCAATTCTGTTGCATACATACTCCATCGCCGGAAGCTCGGGAAAGTCGTTTTCTTGAACTTTTAAAATATAATCGACACCACCTAACTCCGCCGAATATTTGGAATAGCGACCGTGGTAAAAAGAGTCCTTTTTTTTGTCAATTTCCGAACTGGCAGAAGAAGTCCCGGTTTTTTTGGGGTCAAGACTTTCAAACGGTAATATTTTGGGCAACCCAAACCATTTCACAAAACAGGCCTGGTGAAGCCCGTAAACGGCCGCTTTGCCCCGTCGTTTCCGGCAATAATAACAATACTTCATGTTATTGATATATTACAAAATATTTTTGTTGTCAATAGATCACTAAAAACTCTTGTGATTTATTGAGTACAAAACCACACCGCACACCAGCGCCAAAGCAATCCCCTGACTGGTGGACACCTCGAAGAGTCCAAGCGTCCAAAGGCCCCGTGCCCGATCTCCCCGGAAAAACTCCAGTATGAAGCGCAGGAGCGAATAGCTCGCCAGATAGAAGGCCAACAGGTTTGGACAGGCCCAATTTCCCCGGCGCACTTTGGCGAGCAGGAAAAACCCCAATCCGACCAAGGCCAATCCCTCGTAAAGTTGTACCGGGTGGCGAAATCCGCCCTTTAAGGCCGTGCCGTAACAGCATCCCGCCAGAAAGCAGCCCACTCGCCCCAAGGCGTGTCCAAAAGCAAGGCCTGGGAGCAAGCAGGGAAGAAGTCTTGCGGGAAAGCGCCGCCAGAGCAAAACGTAAAGGGCGGCAAAAAGGCCCGCGCCGAGCAGTCCCCCGTAAAAAACCAAACCTCCCCCCAGCCAAAACGAGACGTTTTGGGCCAGGGTCGCCACTCCTGCCTTGTGAGGGGAAAACGCAAGCACCGCCATAAAAAGCAGTTTGGCCCCCAGCCAGGCGGATACAAAAAGGCCGGCGAAAAGGCCGGTCAAACCGCTCAAAGGGGCCTTTTTTTCCCATAGCAGGGCGCGGGAGAGGCGAAAAAACAGGCCCAGGCCCATGCCTACAAACAAAGGGTAGGAATAGAGGGAAAGGCCGAAAAAATCGAAGAGAATTGGCCTCACAGGTTGAGAGAACTCCACGGCCCGCTGCGGGGAAAGCGAACCACACCGACGTCGTTGGCGACCTCTCCCACCAGCAGCTCCACCACGGAAGGCCTGAAAGCGGGAGTCCGGGCAGCTTCCAGATTTTTCAGGCGGGCGCAAAGTTCCCCGCCGCGGGGGTCGTTTGAACGGATAATGAAATCCTTGAGTTTGGCCATAGGGGTCAGGAAAAAACCGTAGATCAGGCCAAAATAATAGGCCCACTTTGAGCGAATCAAAATGTGATAGGGAAATTCGATCAGGGCGAAGAGGAAGGAATAGAGTGTCTGGCGGATTGAGTCGCCCTCGGCAACTCGGCGCAGTGCTTGACGCACAAGCGTATTTTCAAGCTCCCCCGAGGCCTCCAGGTCTTTCAAGACCCCGGTTGTAATCACCAGGGAAGAGCGCCCCCACAGGGAATCCAGGACGTAGACATTTTCGGGAAGGACTTGGCACACAAAAATATCTACCGAGGGGATTCCCATGCGGTAGGAGAGGTTTCTTATGCGCTCGGAGAGGGAATCGTGCGGCCCCAGTTCTCTGGAGTGGGTCAGGGAGAGAAAGAGTTTGTCGGCGATCAGGCAACTCCCCCACAGGATAATGACGCATACTGCGACAAAAGCGCCCAAAAGCGCCCACAGGATTCCCCCCAGCAGGAAAAAAAAGAGCAAAAAGAGGCATTGGGCCAAAATCTTCACGGGAAACTCCGTCAAAATGGTCGTATCGAGATGACTATAACTATATTACACACTTCCTTGCCACAGGGTAGACAATAGATCTAAAAAGCGCTATAACCACTGTACTTTAAAAAACGGGAGAAGTATGCAAATCGATCGCCTTTTATTTGGAACTGCGGGAGTCCCCAACTCCACGTCGAAAAAAAACCACCCCATCGAAGGGGTCAGAAAAATTCACGAGTTGGGACTCGACTGTATGCAGTTGGAATTTACCCACGGGGTGCGCATGAAGGAAGAAATGTCCTCTGAGTTGCGCAGAACTTCCTACGAGTTGGGTATTCCCCTGACTTCTCACGGGCCTTATTATATCAATCTCAACGCCCGCGAACAGGACAAAATTGACTCCTCTGTCGAGCGCATTATCCAGACCGCCAAAATTTCCGATCTGTGTGGTGCCGAAAGCATGACTTTTCACGCCGCCTTTTACATGAAGGATTCGCCCTTTGACGTCTTTGATTTGGTGGAAAAATCCCTCAACATTATCGAGGAGCGTTTGGGCCGCCTGGACATTGAAATTGAGTTGCGCCCGGAACTCACCGGAAAAACCTCTCAATTTGGCTCCCTCGACGAACTCATCTCACTGACCAAAAAAGTGGGTAGCGTTCGGCCGTGCATGGACTTTTCTCATCTCTATGCGCGCACGAGCAATTTTAACACCTATGAAGAATTTTGCTCCATCCTCGACCGTCTGGGAGAAGAACTGGGCGAAGAGGCGACTAAAAATATGCACATTCATATTTCGGGCATTAGTTCCAGTCCCAAGGGTGACCTCAAACATCTCAATCTAAGCGATTCCAATTTCAACTGGAAAGACCTGCTCAAGGCACTCAAGGACAAGGATTGCCGCGGCTATATGATTTGCAATTCGCCCAATCTGGAAGAGGATGCCCTGCTGCTGAAAAACTATTATCTGTCTTTGTAGATACAAGGGGAGGCCGTCTTGTGCGGAGTCGTCGGAATCGCAACTTCCGCAAATAACGCCCAGGCGGCGGCGGAGGTAGCGCGCGGTTTAATGGCCCTGCAACACCGCGGACAAGACGCTGCGGGCCTGCTCTCCTTCGACCACAGCGAACAAAAATTTCACCAAGTCAAAGACCGCGGCCTGGTTTCCCAAGTGCTGGACGCTCCGGCGCGAAAGATGCCCGGGCAGTTGGCCATCGGGCACACCCGCTACACGACAGTGGGCAATAGTCACAGTCGGGATTTCCAGCCGCTGGTGAGTGATGAAGGCATTCCGGTGGGCATGGTTCACAACGGCAACCTGGTCAACTACACCAGTTTGGCCAAAGAAGTTTTGCACAGGCGCGAACGCCCCTTGCAAACCGGCAACGATTTGGAACTTTTGCTACACCTGTGGTGTCGCAAACTGGACAAAACTCCGACGATAAAAAACTGTCTCCAGGCCGCACAAAACATTTTGACCAAGGCCCGGGGGGCCTACTCCCTGGTGGGGATTTTGCCTTCGATTGGGCTGTTTGCCCTGCGCGACCCGGCCGGCATCCGACCGCTGGTTTTGGGACGACGCGAGCGCGACAACGGCCGGGCGGATTACTGCGTTTGCAGCGAGACGGGTGCTTTGCGCTTTCTGGGCTACCAATACCTGCGCGAAGTGGCCCCGGGGGAATTGCTGGTTATCGACCAAAACGGCGAACTCTTTTCCCACATCTTAACAAAAAACTACAATGAAAACAGGATAAGTGCTCACAATTTGGGCCAGATTGGGGGGAAGCAAACTGGAGCGACTGAGGCGTGCTCCCTGCACGTCGCAAGGAGCGACAGTGCAGCTGACCCACAAGATGGTCTGAAGTGTGAGTACGTTGAAACTCAAAGGCCCGCTCACTGTATGTTTGAGTGGGTCTATTTCGCCGGGGCCGAAGGAAGCATTGAAAAACGCTCGGTATATTCCGCGCGCTTGAATTTGGGCCGGCTGCTCGCGCGCAAAATAGCGCCCATGATTGAGCGCGGAGAAATCCACCCCGACGTGGTCTGCCCCGTACCCGACACCGGCCGCACCGCCGCCATCGCCCTGGCCGAGGCCCTCCAACTTCCCTACCGCGAGGGCCTGATTAAAAACCGCTACGTCCAGCGCAGTTTTATCCTCAAAAACCAGGCCGAAAGGGAACGCGCGGTGGAACTTAAACTGACTCCGGTGGAGAGCGTGGTCGCCGGAAAAAATGTCTTGTTGGCCGACGACAGTCTGGTTCGCGGCACCACCGCACGGCAAATCATCAAGCTGCTCAAACGCTATGGGGCCAGGGAAGTGGTTTTGGCCTTGAGTTGCCCGCCCATCAAATTTCCCTGTTTTTATGGCATCGACTTTCCCTTTGCCTCCCATTTGGTGGCCAGTCAGCGAACGCCCTCTCAAATCGCCGAAAAAGTGGGGGCCGATGCCGTGGTTTATCTGGACGAGGCCGACCTCCCCCGGGCGATTGGAACCACCAAGCTGTGTTCGGCCTGTCTCAACGGAAACTATCCCGTGGGTGCCGAGCACGCCGAAGAATTTGCGCATGAACGCCGACGACATTCCAACAATCCAAAACCGATGGAGAGCAATTTATGAAAGCTTTAGTTTTGTTTGGTTCATCCAGCGACGAATACGTTTACGCACCTTTGACCGAATCTCTGCAAGCATCCTGTGAAGCGGAATGTATCGTGGTTTCCGCCCATCGCGACCCCAAGCGCCTGGCCCAGGTTTTGCGTGAGCGCGACTACCACTTTGTGGTGGCCGGAGCGGGGCTGGCAGCGCACTTGCCGGGAGTGGTGGCCAGTCAGGTGGACTGTCCGGTCATCGGCGTTCCCGTCGCCGCACACTTTTCGGGACTGGATGCCTTTTTAAGTATCGTGCAAATGCCCTTTGGAGTGCCGGTCACCGCCTGTGGCAGTGGGGAAGAAAAAGCGATCGCCCCCTGGGCAAACAAAGTCTCGCAATACCCCTTGGAAAGTTTTGAACGTTACGACGTCGTTATTCACCCCACCGCCTTACAATACGAATATGCCCAGCGCGAATGGAAACGCCTGCAAGAATACGCCATCAAGCGGGAAGTGCGCCTGGAATTGTGTGAAGAAGTTTCCGGTCAGCGCCCCTCCATCGCCTTGGTCACCGAGCCAGATCAGGTGGAAAGCGACCCCGAACACGCTTGCGTCCTGCACAGCTATCTTTTGGATAAAACCGCGTGCCGGCAACCGCGCTACGCTTTGAATTTATTTCACCTCGCCCGCGAACAGGGGGGGCTGTGGGTGGGAACCAACAATTCCCGCAATGCCCTTTCCACCTGGCTCCAGTGGCGTGACGTTTTACACCGGAGGAATGATTGATGACAACTCTTCTTCATCGTGGCAGCGTTAAAGATATTTTAGGTGTTGAGGGAGGCTCGCCCTATCTCTTTTGCTACAGCGACCGCTATTCGGTTTTCGACTGGGGGGCCATGCCCGACGCCCTCGAAGGCAAGGGCCAAACGCTGGCCTTTATGGCGGATTTTTTCTTTCGCCATCTGCCCGCAGGAATGAAACACCACTCGCTGGGCCTTTGTGACAAAAACGGAGAGGCCAAGGCCCCCGAATATGTAGACCGCTACCTCAAGGTTTTGCCGGTGCGGGTTTTGCGGCCGCCTTTTGAAAAAGGCAAATATGATTACCGCGCCTACGGCGACCGCCCTTTGGGGGCGCTGGTGCCCTTGGAAGTGATCTTCCGCTTTGGAGTGCCGAAGGGTTCGAGTTTGCTCAAACGCGCCAGCGACCCCGTCTACTGCCAAAGTCTTGGACTGGAAAGGCCACCCCGCCAAGGGGAACGCTTCGAGCGGCCGATTCTCGAATTTTCCACCAAGCTGGAGAGCAGCGACCGCTATCTGAAAATGGAAAACGCCCGCCAAATGGCGGGGTTGAGCGAGTCCGAATGGCAGCGTTTGAAAGAGTCGTCCTTAAAACTTGCGATGCATTTGAAAGACCTCTTTGCCCGCAGTGAAATCGAACTGTGGGACGGCAAGTTTGAGTGGGCCTTTGCCCCGGAACTGCGCCAGGATGGAGATCGCGACTTTTGGCTGATCGACAGTATCGGCCCGGACGAATTGCGCCTGAGCTATCGGGGCATTTCTCTGAGCAAAGAGAATTTGCGCCAATGCTACCAGCAAAGCGCCTGGCGAGAGGCGCTGGAAGAGGCCAAAACCCTGGCGCGCAGGCGCGAAGTGAGCGATTGGAAATCCATCTGCCTGGAGGAATTTAAAATTTCACCCCCTCCCTTAAAAAAGGAAATCAAATGTGCTGCCGAAATGATGTATCAGGCACTGGCCAATACTTTGGCGACGAGTGCGCGGGAATCGGCCCCCTTTCCCCGCGCCTGGGGATTGGAACAGGTGGCCGACTTTTGGGCGCAATAATATGAAAATTTTAGTTATCGGTTCCGGCGGCCGCGAACACGCCCTGGCCCACAAGCTGGCCGGCGAGTCAGGAATCTGCGAAGTTATCGTCACCCCCGGCAACGCGGGAATGTCCCGCTCCCCCAACCTTCGCTGTGAAGCGATTTCCGCCTCCGATAGCGAGGGTCTGCTCGCCTTGTGCGAGCGGGAACGTCCGGGACTGGTAGTCATCGGCCCGGAGGGGCCACTCGCCGCGGGCCTTGCCGATACACTCAATGCTCAAAAGTTTAAAGTCTTTGGGCCATCTGCCGCCGCCACCCGTTTGGAGAGTTCCAAAATCTTTGCCAAACAACTGATGTGCGAGCGGGGCATACCCACCGCCCGTTTTCAGAGCTATGCCAACTGCCAAGACGCCTTAAAAGGCCTTGAGCGTTGGGACGTGGAAAAGGGCATTGCCATCAAGATGGACGCTCTGGCGGCGGGCAAGGGCGTGCGCATGGTACGCAACCGACAGGACGCCCGCCAGGCCCTGAAAGATTTTAAGCAAAGTGTTGTCATCGAAGAAGAGTTGCACGGGTTTGAGGCCAGTGCCTTTTTCCTGTGCGACGGGTTCGAGTTTCGCTGTCTGGGACTGGCCTGTGATTATAAGCGCCTGCTCGATGAAGGCGCAGGCCCCAACACCGGAGGTATGGGCGTGGTCGCCCCCCACCACGCCCTTCGAGATGCCATTCCCGAAGGTGTAGAGGGACTGGGAGAAAAAATCGTCGCTCCGGTACTCACTGAGATGCGCCGGCAGGGGCATCCCTTTAGCGGCGTGCTCTTTGTGGGTCTGATGGTTACTCCCGACGGTTCCCGCGTGCTGGAATTTAACGTGCGCTTTGGAGACCCCGAAACCCAGGCCCTACTCCCCTTGCTGGCGGTGGACTTGCACCCCTGGTTGCTCGCCTGTGCGCAAGGAGGCCTTTCTCAATTGCCCCGCGGCCCTTTGCCTTTAAAAGAGGGAGTCGCCGTGCATGTGGTGCTGGCCAGTGGAGGCTATGCCAACACCGAAGGCGCGCCTCTCTCGTTGAATCACCCCATCACTTATTGCGGAGATCACTGGCCGCGAAATGTGCAAACCCCGAACGTCTGCCACTTTTTTGCCGGAGTCAAAGCAGAGGGGAACGCCCTGATCAATTGCGGTGGGCGCGTGCTGGGGGTAACCGCGCTGGGGAATAATCTCGAACAGGCGCGAGCGCTCACTTATGCGCAAGTGGAAAAAATTCACTTTGAGGGCGTCCAGTGGAGAAAGGACATTGGAAAATGAACTCCCCCACTCCGTGCTGTTTTATACTGGCCTCCGGCCGTGGCAGCAACGCCGAGACGCTGGCCAAGACAGCGCTGGAACGCGGATTTGACCTGCGCGGACTGATCTCTGACCGGGCAGACGCTCCGGTGCTTGCACGCATGCAAAAACTGGGAGTTCCCCACTGGTGCCTGCCCTTTTCCACTCACAGAAAGCACCACGAAAGCTGCATACTCGATTTGATCCGCCAGCATTGTGCTGAAAACGATCATATCTGGATTTTTTTAGCGGGTTACAAACGCCTGCTCACCAACCATTTTTTGAAAGCGTTTTACGATTCCACCTTAAAAACCAACCGCGTGGTCAACATCCACCCTTCCCTGTTGCCCGATTTTCCAGGCCTCAATGCCTATGCGCAAGCTCACCGGGCGAAAGTCTGGAACAGTGGCTGCAGCGTTCACTTTGTCGACGAGGGCATGGATACTGGGCCGATGATTGCCCAGGAGAGTTTTGAGGCAAAACCCGGTTGCAGTCTGGAAGAATACCAGGCCTTTGGCCTGACGCTCGAACACCGGCTCTATCCCCAAGTCTTTGCAGAAATTATGAGTGGGCAATTTCGCTTGAACAAAAGGCCAAAGCTATACCGCTTTGAAGTCTGGCCGCGCTTTTCTCGCGGTCAAGGGCGCTTTTACAAAATCGCCGTAGAGGGTGCTACCGAGGAATTAAAAGAAAAACTGGCGCAAAATTTTTATGATCCCCAATGTGAAAACCTTTATTCTTCAGAGTATCCCCTGCCGGAAAACGCCTCTCACATAGTAGAAGTCGGATTGCGTCCGGGAGTCACCGACAACACCGGGCGGGCGGGCGAGCAAATTCTGTCGCTTTTGGGAGTCGCAGGCAAAGTTTTTTCGGGGCGCTTGTTTTTGCTGAACAATGCCCAAGACGGCGAACGATTGGAGGACTTCGGCAACCCCTTGGTTGAAAATATTCAAGTTTATGAGCGCAAAGTTTTTGCAGAATTACAGCGTTTCCAAAACATCATCCTGCCCACGGTGGAAAGGCAAGCTCTCGGCAATAATCAAAATCCCCAGGTGGCCCTGGACAAAAGCGATGCCGACTTGGAAGAGTTGTCGCGCAAGGGATGCCTGGCCTTAAACTTAAGCGAAATGCGCGCGATTCGCGCCCACTTTGAACGTCCCGAAATAAAAGAAAATCGGCGCAGGCGCAACCTTCCCGCATGGCCGACCCAATTGGAATTGGAAGTTTTGGCCCAAACCTGGTCGGAACATTGCAAGCACAAAATCTTTGCCGCCCATATTGACTACTCGGAAGGAAAATCAGACCACAGCGAACGCATCCCGGGACTCTATCCCCACTTCATCAAAAGACTCACCCGCCAAGTCATCAAAAAACGCGGACTCACCTGGGCGCGCTCCGTATTCAGTGACAACGCGGGAGTGGTGCGCTTTGATTCCCGGGTCGATCTTTGTATCAAGGTCGAAACCCACAACGCCCCTTCGGCCCTCGACCCCTACGGTGGAGCACTGACCGGCATTTTGGGAGTCAACCGCGACATTTTAGGTTGTGGTATGGGGGCCAGGCCAATCGCCAACACCGACGTTTTTTGTGTGGCCTCGGGCGAGCTTCCCCAAAAAATCGGAGAAAAGCGCATGCCGGCGGGCATCCCGCTTCCCGCCCCCTTGCTCAAGGGAGTTCACCGGGGAGTTCAGGAAGGGGGCAACAAAAGCGGTATCCCCACGGTGGGCGGGGCCATGCACTTTGATGCCAACTATGCGGGCAGGCCGTTGGTCTTTTGTGGCACGGTAGGGGTGATGCCTCAAACTCTGGAAGACGGGCGCGAGGGCACACTCAAGGACGCAAAAGCTGGCGACCTCATCGTGGTCATCGGCGGAGCGGTCGGTGCCGACGGCATCCACGGTGCCACTTTTAGCTCCCAGGAACTCAGGCACGACTCCCCCGCCACCGCAGTTCAAATTGGCGATCCCATCACTCAAAAGCGGGTCAATGACTTTTTAGTTCAGGCACAAAAGCAGTGTCTCTACAACTGCATCACCGACAACGGCGCCGGAGGCCTTGCCAGTTCAGTGGGAGAAATGGCCACTCTCACCGGCGGCGCCCGCCTCGACCTGAGCAAATGCCCGCTCAAGTACCCGGGCCTTGCCCCTTGGGAAATTATGATTTCCGAAAGTCAAGAGCGCATGACCCTGGCCATTCCTCCCAAAAATTGGGAAGCGTTTTTGGCACTGGCCAGGGACTGCAACGTAGAGGCGCACTCGCTGGGAGAGTTTAACGACAGCGGCCTTTTGGAAGTCTTTTTTGCCAAACAATTGGTGGGCCTTCTGGATTTGGAATTTCTGCACCGGGGAGTTCCCAGCATGGAACTCAAAGCGGTGTGGAATGGCCCCAAAGAGCGCCCCCGTTGGTTTCCCACTCTGTGCAAACCAAAATTGCGCATTGAGGACTTGGGAGAGTGCCTGCTCAAACTCCTTGCCAGTGAAAATATTGCCAGCAAGGCAGCATGGGTGGAGCAATACGACCAGGAAGTCCAGGCCGCCACTTATACCAAACCCTTTGTGGGAAAGCGCCAACGCGTACCCGGCGACGGGGCGGTTTTGGGGTTGGCCCCTCACGGAGGAGAGGAAACCAACGCCATCGCCATCGGCCACGGTCTGGCCCCCACTTTGAGTTTACACGACCCCTACATCATGGCCCAATACAGTGTCGACGAGGCGATTCGCAACGTGGTGGCCGCTGGGGGAGAGATTCAAACCTTGTGTTTGCTGGACAACTTTTGTTGGCCCGACCCCGTACAAAGCAAAACCAACCCCGAGGGGGTTTATCGTCTGGGACAACTGGTGCGCACCTGCCGGGGCCTTTACGATACGGCCCTCGCCTACGGAACTCCTCTAGTGAGCGGCAAGGACAGCATGAAAAACAATTTTAAAGGTTTTGATCGCGAGGGAAGGCGGCTTGAAATGGCAATTCTTCCCACACTGCTCATCACCGCCATGGCCAAAACCGACGTGCGCTTCACCACCACGCCCGAGTTTCAAAATCCCGGCGACGTGGTTTACTGTCTGGGGGGCACGGGTGATGAAACGCTTTTAGGCAGCGAACTGGCGGAATTGTTTGAACTCCCTCTCGAAACGCTTGCGCCCTTGTGCGCTTTGGACGCTGCCGATTTGACACTCAACGCCCGCTTGTACCAAACCCTCCACGCCTCCCTCTCGGCGGGAGAAATCCAGAGTTGCCACGACGTAAGTGAAGGGGGAATTTTGACGGCCTTGTGTGAAGGCCTTTTTGAAGGTGGCGTGGGACTCGACCTCCAAGTCGAGACGCCAAACCCACTCACCACCCTTTTCCATCAAGGCCCCGGCCGCATGGTCGTCAGCGTTTCCCCCGCAAAAGAAAGCGCCTTGATCCGCCGTTTTGCCGCTTTCCCCATGCAAAGATGGGGAGTGGTCACTGCTGGCAAAGGGTGTGAAGACATACGCCTGCAAATACAAGACCGCTATTTCCGCTTTCCCGTGCCCGAACTCTACCGCGCCTGGAGGGGACGATGGCCTTAAACCCAAAAACCGCCCCCACCTTTTTGGTTCTGGGCGGAGAGGGCATTAACTGCGAGCGCGAAACGGCGCGGGCCTTGGAGACGGCCGGAGTGCGCGCCAAAATCATTCCCCTGTCCCTTTTTTTAAAGCAAAATTTTAAGGTCTGCGATTATCACGGACTGGTTCTTCCCGGAGGATTCAGCTTCGGCGACGAACTGGGTTCGGGCCAAATCCTGGCGCTCAAAATGCGCCACTTAAAGGAAGACTTCCTCGCCGAATTTGTGCGCCAAAAAAGGCCCATCCTGGGCATTTGCAACGGGTTTCAAGTGCTCACCAAGCTGGGACTTCTCCCCGGCGCCTTGGTGCAAAACCAAAACGGCCGCTTTATCAATCGCTGGGTGGAACTAAAAGCTCCCCATGAGAGTATCTGCGTCTGGACGCGAGGACTCTCAACTTTGCGCCTACCCATTCGCCACGGAGAGGGGCGACTGGTTCTCAACTCCAAAGTAACTCCTCACATCGCCCTTCAATACACAGAAGACGTCAATGGTTCTGACCAACAAATCGCGGGCCTAACTGATCCCAGTGGCCTGATTTTGGGGCTTATGCCCCACCCGGAAGCGGCCACACGGGGAGAAACTTATCCCTCCCGCGAATTACTCGCTCCGGGAAAGCGCCTGTTTGAAAATATTGCGAATTACCTGCGCCAATCCTAAAGACACCCGGCCGGAATTTGGATGATATTCTCAGCAATTAAAGAAGGGGCCTCGCAGTTATTGACGACGATGCCGTAGGGAAGTTCGAGCCTTTCGAGAAAGTGTTTCATGGCCGCAAGCTGTTTTATCGTAGTGTATGAACGGTATTTTATCTCGACAGGCAACAGGCCAAAAGACCCTTCGAGAAGCAGGTCGATTTCTGCCCCGGCCTTGGTGCGGAAGTGGTAGGCGGCGACGTTTCGCGCTTTGGTCACTTGTGCGCCCCTAATAAGTTCTTCGATGACAAACGACTCGAAAACATTTCCCAGTCTCGGATAGGTGTCGAGTTCCTGCAAAGAAAAAATGTTTTGCAAAAAGAGTAAAAGTCCCGAATCCCGAAAATGACCTTTGGGCGAAGACAGAGTGGTTTTGATTTTGCTGGTTTTGAAGGCGGGCAGTTCCCTCCAGACAAACGTCCCGGAGATAATTTGCAGGTAATCCCGAACGGATTTTTCCGACGTCTCGGCGGAACGGGCAATTTCGGCCTTGTTGATGATGGTTCCCGAAACGCTTGAGAGCATCTTGATGACTCTTTGGTATTTGAGCAGATCTATCCCTGGAAATAGCGCCCGCATATCCCGGTCTATATAGGTCTTGAAATAATTTTCCATCCAGTCGAGATGAAAATCCTTGCGGTTTTTTAACAGGGGTTCTGGATACCCCCCCTTGAGAAGGTAGTGTTTGACTTCGGGGAAAGTCCTCGAAGGCCGCAATTTCTTGAGTTTTAAAAGATCGCTTTTGGACAATTTCTTTTCAAAAATATTGTAAAGCGAAGGCATTTTTTCTGCCTTCAATTCATTCATTTTCAGAGTAGACAATTCTACAATCGCCACCCTTCCGGCCAGGGACTCGCTGATATTTTTGGCCAATTCAAAACTCGAAGAACCAGTCAGGATAAAGCGTCCATTTTTATCTCGCGCCTCATCGACCACAGACCTTAAAACGGGAAAAATAGCGGCACAATTTTGGGCCTCGTCGATAGTGATGCGGTCGTGGTTTTCCCGGAAAAAGAGTTCGGGGTCACCGCTTATGCGTTCAAAATGGGAGGGTTTTTCCAAATCAAAATATTTGCGGCCCTTGCCCAGTTTTTTGGCCAGAGTGCTTTTTCCACACTGCCGAACCCCTAGAATGGCGACTACGGGAAAGTTTTTGAGCAAATAGCTGATTTTGTGCTCAATATTACGCCTAACAGCATCCATATTCGTAGGATACGGTCGAAATTGGATGGTGTCAATCCCAACTATCCATTCCGGTATTTTGATTTAAAATGGCGGCCATGAGAATGGCCGTTTTTATCATTTGCCTCGCCTTTACCTCCAGCGCCCACAGTAGCAAGTGCCAAAACCTTGTCCGCAAAATCCTC
This sequence comes from Bacteriovoracaceae bacterium, assembly GCA_965215445.1. Lineage (GTDB taxonomy): Bacteria > Bdellovibrionota > Bacteriovoracia > Bacteriovoracales > Bacteriovoracaceae > CBDBLK01. Next base: position 33,545 of record CBDCDT010000002.1, read on the forward strand.
CCTCCTGTAAAATTAACTCTCGAGATAGTAGCTGCCATACCCTTAGTCTCTCATATAATGGGGCGACTGATGCTGATGCCCCAACGAGAACTTGCCAGACGACCTGGAATCGAAGTCGTCGGGTCACTGATAAGTTCAAAGAAAACCGGAGAACAGATCGCCCAGAACCTGGAAGACTTCGACCGTGCCATGGATGCTCTAGGCCTTCAAAAACCCACGCTGACAAAAGTCGTTGTCTCCGACAAAACACTTCTTCCCAATTTATTAGGCCCTGCCCACCTTGTGGACAATCCTTCCAATTTATGGCGCAAGAGCGAGGCGTATAACATCATTCTCATGCAACCTTTATTCTATTATCGTCAAACCGTGACAAACCCTCTGACCCTTTTCCACGAAAGAACCCACTCCATTTTAAAAGGAATGTACCATAAAGACTCATTCACTTCAAATCAATCCATCCAAGAGGGATTGGCAGATTTTTTGCCCGCCCATTACACGGGAAACCCCAAGCTAAATTTCTCAATAAATACTAATCGAAACGTAGACGAAGCACCCACTCTACCGCTATCCACCTCGGGCGGCATACACACGATAGGAAGAGCATTTTCTTACACCCTGTGGAAACTGCGAGAACGCATGGGCAAAGAAAAAATAAACGCCCTCTTAAAATCCTTTATCGACGGTCTCAATCAATACTATGAAAATTTCGAGAAACAATACAGCTACGGGGAAACTGAGAAATACCTCGAAAGAGTACATAGTCCTCAATACGAATACTTTATGGCGGTACTAAAAAAAACGCTGCAAGAAAAGAACAAGGCACAAGAAGAGGACGAATTCGTCGGCCAAATTGCCTCTGAACTCGGACTGGACATTACTGTCATAGACGACATTGCCGCATCAATCACCAAGAACGACAAAAATTTCTCTAATACTTCCACTAACAAAAGGGCCACCCTTCCCCTCCTTTATTTTCTTGGCACAGCGGCCATGGCCATTGAGGGATATTTGTTGTACGCTTTTTTCTTCTAAGTAACTTCGAGGAGGCAGACCATGGATAAAAAAATTTTTCTCTCTTTCTTTTTACTGATAGGGCCAAACGCAAAAGCAGCAGAAAACTCCCCAATGTCTTTTGAGAAAATCGAGGTCAAAAGATTTCGCATGGGAAGTCCCGCCCTGGAAAAAGACAGAAGGGGCGATGAGGCCCAAGTCAGCGTCACCATTTCGCGAGACTTTGAAATGATGAGTACGGAAGTCACCCAACGGCAATGGTACGAAGTGATGAAGGAAAATCCGTCGCGTTTTAAAACGGCAAAGAATTGCAGCAATCACCTTCAAATAAAAGGAGTTGATTTGTGCCCGAATCACCCGGTGGAAAATATTTCGTGGTATCAGGCCCAATTCTATATCCGCAGACTCAATATGGCCGGGCAAAAAACTGGTTGCCGGGGAAGGCCTGATGGCCCCAAGGGGTGCTTGCGTTTGCCCACGGAAGCGGAGTGGGAATACGCCGCTCGGGGGGGAATGGCGACGGCGTACCCCACGGGAGACAACTCGGCGAGTTTAAAGGATTACGCCTGGTATGAGGAAAATGCGGGCAAGCAAACTCATCCGGTGGGTACAAAAAAAGCAAACGCTTACGGACTCCACGATATGCAAGGTAACGTGTGGGAGTGGGTGCAAGATCGCCACTCGTGGAATTTACCAGGAGGAACTGATCCCTTGCATACACACTATAAATTTTCCTATCAAAACTACATTCACATTATCCGAGGCGGTGCCTGGTACAATACAGGAGAGCGTCTACGATTCGCTCATCGCAGTAACATGGAGGGAAACGGCGCAAATGTTGGTCTGCGCCTGGTGAGAAACTTATGACAACTCCCCCACTCCAAATAAAACGCGCACTTTTGAGTACCTACGACAAAAGCGGGCTTGATGAACTTGGAAAAACTTTGGCATCCGCCAACGTGGAGTTGATCGCCAGCGGCGGCACCGCCACTTGCCTGCAAGAGGCGGGACTTTCCGTCACTCCTCTGGAAAATGTGAGCGGCAACCCCGAGGCCTTTGCCGGCAGAGTGAAAACCTTGAGTTTCAACGTGGCCGCCAGCTTGCTCTTTCGCCGGGACTCTGCCGAAGATTTGCGAGAGGCAGAGCAGTTGGAGCTTTCCCCCATCGACTTGGTGGTGTGCAATTTTTATCCCTTTGGTCAGGCCGCCGAGCGCGGGGCGGATTGGGCCGAGCTTATTGAGTTCATCGACATCGGAGGGCCAACCCTGCTGCGAGCGGCGGCCAAAAACTGCCAAGCGGTCAGTGTGCTGTGCGACCCTTCCCAATACGCCGAATTTCAAAAACTTTTCGCTCAAAGGGAGGGACACATTGAAGAATCGACCCGCCGATTATGGGCCGCGCACGCTTTTTGTTACAGTGCCGATTACGAGGCCGGCATCAACCGCGAGCTTTCAAAGCGAATGGATATTCCCCCCGGCAGACCTCTGCGCTACGGAGAAAACCCCCACCAGCGCGCCTGGGTAGTGATCGAGACGGGAAATGCGACGGGTCTGGCGAACACGACTCCCCTACAAGGCAAGGCCTTGAGTTATAACAATCTTTTGGATGCCGATGCGGCCCTCGCTTGCGTGAGTGACCTCGACCATCTCGGGAAACGGGAGGCCGCCGTGGTGGTTAAACACGGCAATCCCTGCGGCATGGCCCTGGCGGCCCAACCTTTGGAGGCCCTCAAAGCGGCCTGGGCGGGTGATCCCATCTCGGCCTTCGGCTCTATCATCGCACTCAATTTCACTGTGGACGAAGCGCTGGCCATCTGGTTTTTAGAACGCTTTGTGGAAGTCATTTTGGCCCCCGAATTTACCCCCGCCGCACGCAAACTTTTCAAGGCAAAAAAGAACCTGCGCTTATTGGAACAAAGGCCTTGTCTTCATTCCCGTTTGTCGGCGAGAAGTATCTACGGCGGGCAACTGATTCAGGAAGAAGATACCGCCCCCGACGAAGAACTCAACTGGGTCACCGAGCAACGGCCCTTTGAAGGCCCCGCTCCCCTGCTCTTTCGCTTTGGATTGGTGGCCGCCAAGCACTTGAAAAGTAACGCCATCGCCTTGATCGCACCAAACGAATCCGACATACGGTTAATTGGAGCGGGCATGGGCAACCCCAATCGCCTGGAAAGTATCGAACAGGCGGCCCTCAAAGCACAGCAAAACGGATGGCGGGACTTGAAAAATGCGGTTTTGGTCAGCGACGCCTTTTTTCCCTTTCAAGACAGCGTTGAGCGCGCCCACCATTACGGCATTGATAAGATCGTTCAACCGGGTGGGGGAAAACGCGAGAGCGAAGTTATCAATTGTTGCGACCAACTAGGTCTGGCCATGGCGCTGACCGGGCGGCGGCATTTCCGCCACTGAGAAAAAACGATGAACCATGATGAAAGCAAAAGCAAGGTAAGTGCTCACAATTTGGGCCAGGTTGGGGGGAAGCAAGATGGAGCGACTGAGGCGTGCTCCCTGCACGTCGCAAGGAGCGACAGTGTAGCTGACTCCCAAGATGGCGTGAAGTGTGAGCAGTTACCGATGAACTATAAGGAAGCGGGTGTTGACATTGCCGCCGGAGAGGCGCTGGTCAAAAAAATCAAGCACAAAGTGGGGGCCACTTACGGGCCACGGGTCAAATCGGGAGTGGGAGGGTTTGCCTGTTTGTACCAATGCGCAGATCGCTTGCTGGCGGCCGGAACCGACGGAGTGGGCAGCAAAGTTTTGCTGGCCCAGTCTTTAAACCAACACTCCACTATCGGCATCGACCTGGTAGCGATGTGTGTGAACGACATTTTATGTGTGGGGGCAAGGCCGCTTTTTTTTATGGATTACCTGGCGGTGGGCAAACTCGAACTCTCCATTGCCGAAAAAATTGTCGAGGGCATAACCCGCGGCTGTCACCTCTCTGGGGCCGCCCTGATTGGAGGGGAAACGGCGGAAATGCCCGATCTCTACCAACCGGGAAAATACGACCTGGCCGGCTTTGCCGTGGGCGAAGTCGCCCCCGAAGACGTCCTCGATGGAAACCGCATCCGTGAAGGCGACACTCTGATAGGCCTTGCCAGTTCGGGTTTTCACTCCAACGGGTACACCCTCATTCGCAAATTAATGGGCAAAGATGAAACGCTTGCGCGCGAACTTCTAACCCCCACTACCATCTACTGGAAAGCTCTGCGCGAACTTTTATCCGGCAAGCTCTTGCACGCTCTCGCCCACATCACCGGAGGGGGATGGCAAAATATTGCGCGCGCAAATCCCCGCTTCGATTACGTCATAGAAAATGATGAACACTGGCGCGCGGCCCCCGAATGTATGCAATTTCTTTGCAAAAAAAGCAAGCTCCCCCGCGAAGAACTCTACCACACTTTTAACATGGGCATCGGCATGGTGCTGGCCACACCTGCCCCCGAAGAAGTTTTGCAACACCTCCACGCCCAGGACATGCCGGCCTATGACTTGGGAACAGTAAAAACTGGAACGGGGCGGGTTGTGCTTGATTTTTAATCTCCTTGTAAAAGTTAAGACTTAAAATAAAGCTAGATTAGTTCTAGTAAATTTGAACTTTTATTTAGTTAAAAAACTTGATGCTTTCTTTAATCTTTAATTTAAATTTGATTTAGGAAGAACACGAAGGCCTTTTTTGCAACTCTTCTATCACCGAAGAAAGATTCCTGAATGTTATAACTGTAGGAAGTGCAGCACTGATAGCAACCATACATGCTGTTGTGTGCCCTAATTGACTTCCAGGTCCGAGGCCTGGTTCCCTTTGAGGACACATCCGCTCTTTGTTGTCTATCATTACTTCCTCGGTTTTTCTTAAAATTTCCTTTTGTATTAACAATGTATCCAATACGCCACTCTTGACACATCGACCCATATCGTCAAGAAATTGATTAATTTCACTTTTTGTAATTAAAACTCCATTGTTTTGAGCATTAGCAGGCCCTCTTGAACCAGGTACCATAGCGTGAGAGTTTGATCCATTAAATAAGATCAGAGAAAAAAATAATGCTAAGATTGTGCGAGTAAAGTTTAATTTCATGTCAACACCCTTTTGTTAATTAGTCGTTAATTAATCATAGTATAAATTATAAACTTGAATAAAGAAACCTACAACACTGTGCAATTTTTGAGTCTGTTGGCCCAAATATAAAAAGTGCTGCCTAATTTTTACCAATAAAAAGACTTTTGAAATTATGCGATGTCTAAAATTTGACGACCTATGGTTTCTTTTTTTATGAGTATGAGTTGTCTTATACCTCCTCAACCTATCAATTGACCACCAAACACTCATTACACCTTGTCGAGTTCCTCATCAAAGCGCTTTTTGAGGGCCTCATATTTTTCGGTGGACTCCTCCAACGCCGAAAAGGATGCTTCTATCTTCTTGTGTATCTGACCTATTTCTTTCGCTATGGTTCCGAGAGTGTCTTCGGAGGTGAGCTTTGGAATTTTTTCCTCCAATGCCTTTTCCAAGCGAATAATTTCTTCTTCGTATTGTTGTATTTTTGCTTTAAGGGGAGTGCAGCGCAGACTTCTCTCCTTGATGATACTGCTCCTCTTTTTTTTCTGATCCTTTCTGGACACCTTTTTTTTCGATACTTTTATGGCCCCTTCCTCTTCGTCCCACCCGATTTTTTCAAGGAAATCATCATAATTTCCCAAAAAAAACTCGGCCCCTCCCTGGTGGAAAATGATGAGACGATTGCATAACTCCCTCAACAGGAGTTCGTTGTGGGTAACGAGCAGGCACGCACCGGGAAAGTTTTTAATCTCTTCCTTTAAAGATTCGACGGATTCTATATCCAAGTGGTTCGTCGGCTCGTCGAGAAGCAACAAGTTGCAGGGCCGGGCCAACACCTTTCCCAGCATCACCCTTGCCCTCTCGCCTCCCGAGAGAACCTCGATCTTCTTTTTGCCATCGTCCCCAGAAAACATCATGCTACCCGCAATTTTGCCTACTTCGGTAAACGAAAGCCCATCGTTGCTCTCCTGAATTTCCTGGACGACTGTATTGTGCCCGTAGAGCCTATCAATGTTCATCTGGCCAAAGTGACCGAATCTGACTTCTGGATGGTATTTGACGAATCCCGAGGTATGCTTCAATTCACCAGTTAGGGCGTTGAGAAGAGTCGATTTTCCCTTGCCATTTTTTCCAACTATGCCAATGCGGTCATTTTTTCTGATGAAAAAATTCAAACCAGAAAAAAGGGGTTCGTCGTAACCAAAGGACAAATCCTCTATCTCTCCCAGGGTTTTTGCCGGGCACTCTTTATAGCGAAAAGAAAAGTCAAACGTCCCCTCCTCTGAAAGCTTGTCCATTATCTCCATTTTTTCTACTTGTTTGAGTTTCGACTGTGCCTGACTTGCCCTCCTGGCCTTGGAACGAAACCTTCTGATATTTTCCATCATATCCTTTTTTTTCTTCTCCTGATTGACTCTGGTTTTCTCGTAAATATCTTCCTCTTCTTTTATTTTGGCGTAATATTTTTCCGTCCCTCCCCGTATCTTTTTACATGTTCCCCGTAGAATACCCGCCGTGTGGGTCGTCACACCGTCCATGAAATCACGGTCGTGCGTAACGAGCATCATCTCACCTGGAAAAGACCTCAAAAAAATCTTGAGCCACCTAACGGAGACGACGTCCAGGTAGTTGGTAGGCTCATCGAGAAGCAAGAGGTTGGGTTTGTTGAGAAGAGATTTGCAGAGATTGATCCTAACTTGATAACCCCCACTAAAACTTTCAGGATTGCGTTGAAAATCATCCTCGGAAAATCCAAGCCCCATAAGTATTCTTTCCGCCTTGTAAAAATCAAATTGCTCATCTCCCCGCAAGACTTGTGTACACTCTTCCAAGAGCGTTTTTTTGGTAAAGGCAATATGCTGGGACAGGCCTTCTATTTTATAGCCCCCGGGAGCGACAATTTCACCTGAATCGGCCCTTTCCTGGCCAAGGATAATTTTAAAGAGTGTTGATTTTCCCGAACCGTTTCTTCCGACTAGGCCGACCCTTTCCCCTGCATCCAAAGAAAAGGTTACTCCATTAAATAAATTTTTTGCCCCAAAACTCTTTGAAAGGCCGTTTATTTGGATCATTTATAATGACCCTTTACCCGTCTTCGTTTCTGAAGGTCAAATTTTCAAAAGTGGTGTAGGCCCCCACCCAGGCCAGTTTGACCGTGCCGGCCTCGCCTCCCCGGTTTTTGCCAATAATAATTTCGGCAATGCCCGGTTCCTTGGTTTCGGGGTTGTAATATTCGTCCCGATAGACAAACATCACCACGTCGGCATCCTGTTCAATGGCACCGGAATCCCTGAGATCAGACGTGTTGGGGCGCTTGTTGGGACGGGCCTCTACTCCGCGATTGAGCTGGGAGAGTGCCAACACCGGGCATTGCAATTCTTTGGCCAGGGTTTTGAGTCCCCGCGAGATTTCTGAAATTTGTTGTTCGCGGGACATATCCCGGCCCGGTCGGTAGTGGCCCATCAGTTGGAGGTAGTCCACCACCACCAGCCCCAGGCCATATTCGGTTTGCAGTTTCCTGCACTGGGATTGAATGTCCATCAAAGTGCTGTCTCCCGAATCGTTAATGAAGATAGGGTATTCGGACAATTCCTGAATGGCGTTTCCGATCGAGCGAAGATCTGTGTCCAAAAAATTCTTGGTGCGAATGCGCTTGGAATCCACTTTGGAGTGCCCTGAAAGCAGGCGCATACTCAACTCTTGAGAAGTCATCTCCAGAGAAAAAATCGCCACCGGTTGGCCGTGGAGAGAGCAAGTATGGGCCGCCATATTGAGCGCCAGAGAGGTTTTTCCCATCGCCGGCCGGGCCGCCAAAATCACCAACTGGCCGGCCTGCATTCCAAGTAAGAATTTGTCCAATTCTCCGTAGCCGGTGGAAAGTCCCTGAATTTCTCCAGGTTTTCTGCTGGTGTCTTCCAATTCTCTCAAGTTATCTTTCAAGCAAGAACTGAGCCTGACCATTTTTCCCGACTTGGCCTGATTGACCAGACCGAAGAAAGCGCCCTCAACTTCCTTGATAAAATCTTCGGTGACCCCCTGAAAATTCATGCCCATTTCAGTGACCCGCATGGAAGTGCGCAAGATTTCGCGCATGGAAGCGTGATCTTTGAGAGTTTGAGCATAGGCGCGCACGTTGGCGGGGGAAACGTGGTCTTCAAAGAGTTGGCCCAAGGCCGAATCTCCCCCCACTTCTTCCAATTTTCCAAATTGCTTGAGTCTCGACGAAACCGTGACGTAATCGACGGGTTGGTGGGAGGCGGCCAAATCGGAGATGGCATCAAAAATCATGCCGTACTGGGGGTGAAAAAAATCCTCCCTTTTAATTTTGAGGTCGGAGATTTCTCCCAGGGCGTGGCCATCCACCATCAGGCAGCCCACCAGAGACTTTTCGGCCAAAAGGTCGTGGGGAAGTTCACGGATTTTTTTTGATGAGGATTCCAGATTCACTCTGTATCTGTCGCTTCAGTCGTCGCTTCTTCGGGAGTTTCTCCATCCCCTGCTTGTGCCTCCGCCTCGTCGGCCTGTGCCTTTAGGGCCGCACGCTTTTCTTCTTCTTGCTTTTCCAGTGCCCGCAGTTTGGCCTGTTTTTCCAGTTCGAGGGCCTGATGGGGGTCTCTGTCCACTTTGACGCTGAATTGGGCCTCGACCTCTTTGCCAAATAATTTGACCTTGACCTGATACGTTCCCAGGGATTTGATCGGGCGTTCGAGAACGAGCAGCCTGCGCTCCACCTCGATTTCCTTTTTCGCCAGCTCTTTGGACAAATCGTTGGTGGTAATCGCGCCAAAAAGTTTCCCCGAAACACCTGCCTTGCGGATCAATTCGAGGTTAAGACTATCCAGTTGTTCCTTGATCGCTCCGGCAGCACTTTTTTCAGCAGCAATTTTTTGCGCCAACATTTTTTCGACGTGGGCGAGCTTGGCCTTGTTGCCTTTATCTGCGGGAATGGCCCAGGCCTTGGGAATCAAAAAGTTACGGGCATATCCAGGGCGGACTTTGACAACTTCGCCCACATTGCCCAAGGTGGGCACTTTTTCTGTGAGAATAATTTCCATTTAAACATCTCCTTTATGCGGTTTCTTTTTCAAATATCCCCTGAGATTCAACCAGGTATCAAAGACGCCCAAAATGGCCAACCAAACCTGGGCCAAAGCAACAGTCAAAACCAACAACACACTTTTGAGAATACCGATAAACTTAAAGTGGTTGAGAAATTCCAGAAAAACCCCAAAACCTTGAAAAAAATAAAACACTCCCACCAGTCCGAGCAGGACATTTCCAAAAGTGGAAAGGCCCCCCATTTGCAACTGGGTTCCCGAAAGGCTTGCGGCCAGGCCCAGCAGCAGGGGATAGAGCAGGTAATCGGGAGTCCGAAAGCTAATCAGGTCTTGCACTGAATGGGTGTAAACCACCCGGTGTCCCCACAGGAAAAAATTTCTCATAATCATAAAAAAGCACACCCACAAAGCGACGAAGGGAATGACCGTAATATAGATTGGCCCCATGGTGGTGAGGTAGCCCAACAAAACTTGGGCATCCACATTTTCATTTTCGGGGATGCGGGACAAACTCGCCTCGACCATTTGCTGGAGATAACCCTGCACTCCACCCGGGGTCAGGACTTCGAGGCCCAAAACGCAGATCCACAAAACCAGCGCCAAGCTGGTTCCCGTGTAGAGGATGCCGCGAATGGGAGGAATATCACAACGAATAATGATGGCGATAAAATAGGCGTACAAAATAGTGAGTGCGTAGGCCCCGGCCAGCACCGCCTGCGAAGGCACAAACCACGCCCCCAGACAAAGCAGGGCGAGCAGACTTATGGCCCACTTTAAAATTCTCGCCTTGCCGTAGGCCAAAATCCCCATGGCCAGGGGAACCGGGGCCAAAAAGGAGAGCAGCCCAAAGTACTGGCCGATGCCAAAAAAGCGGTCAAACCCCAAATGAATGAGTGCCAGGGAAGAAAAGACAAAGAGAAAAAAGCGCCCCCGGTCCCGCGCTGCCTCTTTCAAGATATCTTCCTTTTTGGACGCCGATTGAAACGCTTTAATGCGCTTGAGAATTTCCATCTGAGAAAGTTTCTCCGTGGAACGGCCTTCGCCCTCGCTCTGTTCGGTTTTCGGTGGCGTTTTCGACGTCATAAAAAGAACTACCTTTTGTAAGCAACGTGATTGCTCATGTGCCCGACGATCCCGATTTGGCGGGCGCGCTTGATGGCGGCGGTCACAAAGCGCTGGTGTTTGGTGGAAACTCCCGAGACTCTCCCCGGGGAGATTTTGCCAAACTCGTTGATGAGCCAGGTATAAGTGTCGGGGTCTTTCCAGTCGGCGCGAATATTGTTGGCGCGAAAATAACAGGTTCTACGCCGGGCAAACTTGCGGGGGTTGGGTTCCTCTCCGTCCTTGCCCTCAACCTTGGTGACGCTCCCGTTATAATTCTTGGAAAAGGGCGTTTTGTAGGCCTTCACCAGGGCCTCGCGTTCGGAATCGTTCCCACGGGCAACCACCAGGTGGCGCAAGACATCTTCGTTGATCCTAAAACGGCGGGCCAACTCCGCATTACAGCGATTGTTGGCGCAAAAGAGAAAGTACAAAAAGTATCCGCTGCCCGCACCTTTGCGAGTGGATTGCCCTAAAATCAAGCGCCCCCAGTCGTCTTCGATGGCGATTTCGCCCTCAAAAGATTTGACAGTTTCTGCGACGATTTGTTTGAGAGAGGCCAGCTTGTCTTCGCCCAAGTCCGCTTTGGCCACGAGAGAGAGTTCGTAGATCATAAGGTCAACCCCTTGGTCTTTTGGCCCACTGCGGTTTTGCAGGAGCGAGATTGCGTAAAGAGGCAAAGCCTAGCACTTTCTATCTGGGAAGGAAAGCCAGTGGGAGGGCAAATTCTGATTATATTTAAAGGTTTTGCCCCTTTTCGCCAGGGAATCTTGACAACTTGTCCCAATTTCGCCGATTCGAGAGGCCGATTTTGTAGATCGGTCATGTTTTCCGCAGAAAAAACTTGATTTGCGTCGCAAAAAGGAACCCACTCCAAAAGACTTCCTGCGACAAAGGCAGAGCGCACTTCGAGGGTGAGATGCCTTCCCTCCAGGGCCTCCAAAACGACTGCCCCCAGGCGGTAATCGCCCTTCTTTGACGAATCGACGTCGGCCACCGATTCCACTCCGGCGGGAGCGGCCAGGTTTCCACTGCAATAACCCCGGTGGGAGAGCTTTTCCAATTCTTCACCCAAGTCTTTCAAGTGGGATTCGAGCAGACCATTTTTATAGGCATCGAGGGCCTGGCGATAAACTTTGGTAACCGTTCCCACATAGTGGTGTGACTTCATTCTCCCCTCGATTTTGACACTTGCTATCCCTGCGCGAACAAATTCGGGAATCAAAAAAAGGCCCTGTAAATCCTTGGAGGACATAAAGGAAGAGCGCTCGGCGACGATTTTTTCCGTGCCTGCAGGGGAGTCTGAGGGGGATTTGAGGGCGTATTCAAAACGGCAACTATGGGCACAGCCTCCACGGTTGGAGTCCCGCCCCTGGGTATAATTGGAGATTACGCAGTGGCCGGAGTAGGCCATGCACAGACTGCCGTGAATAAACATTTCCAACTCGGCATCAGCAATGCGGCCGATGGTTTTGGCCTCGTCGAGAGCGACTTCCCGGCCCAGGATAATGCGTTCAATACCCGCCTTTTTCCACCACATCGCTGCCAGAGAATTGAGACAACTGGCCTGAGTGGAGAGGTGAATCGGCAGGGAGCTGTGGGCGCGCACTGACTCCACTACGCCGAGGTCGCTGACGATGACGGCATCGGTGCCAATGCTCTCCAGGAAGGCCAAAAAATCCGGCAATTCGTCGAGTTCATCGTCGTGGAGAAAGCTGTTGAGTACGACGTAGACCTTGGCGCAGCGCTGGTGGGCAAACGACACCCCTTGACGCAGTTCATATTCGGAAAAATTGTCCGAGGCGTGCCTCAGTCCAAATTTTTCCCCCCCCAAATAGACCGCATCGGCGCCGTAACTGACCGCCAATTTGAGTTTTTCCAGCGAACCGGCGGGAATTAAAAGCTCGGGAATGGGTGGCCTCATAAAAATGCCCTATAATAGAGAAGTATGAAGAGATTCAAAGCAACTGCAATAGGCGTGCTTTTGGCCCTTGTCGCTAGTGGAGTGTATTGGTCTTTACCCTACTTGGCCAATCCGGTTCAAACTGGCACGCCCCTGCCCTACGTTTTGCGCGCCAATTATGCCCTGGAGGCGCGCGAGGCGGAAAAAAGCAGCATTTTGATTGTGGGCGACCGCCAGGGGGTCAAACTCGCCTCGTTTATGGACGCCTTGGTTGAGGCCACCAAAGAAAAGCTGGGCGAACCCCTGCGCGTCTACAACTGGGCCAGAAAGGGTGAGGGCCTGCACAGAACACTCGCCAAAATAAAATTCTTAAAGCGCCTGCCCGACGTCATCGTCTACCACGGCGGCAGCGAAGAATTTTTTGAACAGCGTGTGAGAAGTCAATCTTACCGGGCGATATTAAACAACTTCAAAGCGCACCAAGACCCTGAAAAGCGCTCGTGGATCAAACGCTGGCCACAGCTTTCAAAATTTGTCTACACTCCCCACTCCCGCCTCCCCTTGGGGCAAAGCTATTCCCCCTGGGACAAAACCCGTCCCCACCACCAAAACCAAAAAATGATGGAACTGACTTACCTCACTTACAGCGCCGAATACCGCGAATTGATAGCGGGCCTCAAAAGGCTCCAGGCCAATGTGGTGGTCATTCCCCCCGCCCACAATCTCGATCTCGCTCCCCGGGCGGTCTGCCAAAACGCCACTTCTCCCCAAACCCAAAGTATCCTCACCGGCATTGGCGAACAAATCCGCCAGGGGCGCGCTCCCGCCGCAGTTTCCAACTTGCAAAAAATCCTGCCCCAAATGCACGGCCACGCCCAGGCCTATTATTTACTGGGGCAGGGACTCAAACGCATGGGCCATTTTAAAGACGCCAAATCCGTACTCTACCGGGCCATGTTGTACGATTGCTGGCCCTTTCGGGGCAATATGATTTTTAACCGCATCCAGGTTCAAATTGCCGAAAAAAATCAATTTGAAATCATAGATTTCAACCGTTTGGTCAACCGGCAATTCAACGCCGTGGATTCGTCGGCATCGCTCTTTACCGACGACATTTATCCCCAGGACGTTTTTTACCGCCAAGTGATAAGCGAGCTTACCGTCAAAGTGAAAAAGATTCTCAACATTTAACAGTGGGGGCAAAGATGGAACAGGCCGAAGTAAAAACAATGACACCGGAAAGACAAGAGACGTACACACTCCGCCTCAAGACCGGGGAGTTGTTGTTTGCAGCAGGAGAAGAAAATCACGACCTCTACTTTGTCCAATCGGGAAAGCTGCTCGCCTTCGTCAACGACGGAACCAGAATTACCCCACTGGCCTATATCAAAAAGGAACACTACATAGGGGAAATGAGCTTTTTTGACGGGATGCCTTGTTCGGCCAACGTGGTTTGCCTGGAAGATACCGTCCTGCTCAGAATTTGTTTTGACCACCTTGAACAGGAATGTCCGCGCTGGCTCATCACCATCGCCGCCAACATCAGTTCCAAACTCCGAAAAGCGGGAGAATTAATCCGCCAAAAAGGCATCCGCAGAAAAAATACCCAGGCGGTCGCCCCCTTGAGTATCGAGGAACAAAGATATTATTACCAAGTCCTTACAGAGCATCGGGAAAAATACCCCGAAGGGCGCCGGTTCTAAACTCTAGCCGTGCCCCCCGGCCATAAAGGATTGCTGTAAATTTAGCTCTTTGGGTCGCCCTCCCTCGGAAGCGAGTTCAGAAAAGTAATCGCGTGTTTGCCGTAAAACGTCTTTGATGCCCTCACATTGAAAAAGGGCCTGACGAAAAAAAGCGGCGCGGGGAAATCCCATGGCGAGCCAAACAATAAACTTTCTTGCGGAAATCAATAAGTGGCGCTCACTTTCGCCCGCTAAAAGCTCACAATAAACACGCACCACTTCCCAGTAATCGAGCGGGCCAAAAGGTGAGGCCTCTCCATCTTCCAGAAAGCTCTCCAAAAAAATAAAGGGAAAGCGCAGGCATCCCCGCCCCAGCATCAAAGCGTGGCAACTGCTAAAGAGCATACGCTTGCGGGTAAAACCAGGTGAGTGCAAATCACCGTTGCCGACAATCGGCAGGGGCGATTGTCCCGCCAAATCTTCGATTAAATTCCAATCCGCCTGTCCCCGATAGGCCTGAGCGCGGGTGCGCCCGTGAATGGCCACAAATTCGATACCCTCGGAATGAGCGATGCGAACCACTTCACCGGCATTGATCGAATGTTCATCCCATCCGGTGCGGATTTTAATGCTCAAGGGAATGTCGAGGGCCTTTTTTATGCGCGCAAAAAAGCGCCCCAACTCGGAAGTCTTCTTCAGCAGTGCCGACCCCGCCCCCTTGGTGACCACCTTTCTCACCGGACAACCCATGTTGATGTCGATAAACCGAGGGCCAAAGTCCTGTGCCGTTTGCGCTGCCCGGGCCATGGCGGCGGCGTCTTCACCAAAGAGTTGGATGCCCACCCGCCTCTCGCGCGAATCAATTTTTAACATGCGCAAACTGCGCTCTCCACCGTAATTGATTCCGTGACAAGAGATCAACTCGCTGACGCTGCCACCGGCCCCCAACTCCTGCATCAGCAGGCGAAAGGGTGCCGTACAAATCGACGACATGGGTGCCAAAATCAAGGGCGAGGCAAAGGGCAGGGAAGACAGAGAAATCGCCCGCCGGCGCTCCTTGAGGGCGTCGAGTTTGCGCTGTAACTGGGTAGAAAAAATTTGCATGAAAAATCTTCTCTCTCAAAAACCCATCATGCGTCAATCTCAAAATTTTGAGGCCCAAAGACGCTATGCAAAATTTCGTCATTTTTTATTTTGACAAACTCAGCGATCTTTAGGGTGGAAAGTACCAACCCGGAGTTCCCGCTGCCCAAGAGGGATAAACACAATCCACAAAATCTCCCCTGGCGAAAAAAAGCGCCTGATCGTCGATATAAATTTCACGGGCCTTGGGACGACAGCGCTTTAAAACATCTTCCACATCCTTTTCTTCGGCCCACCAAATATTTATATTTCCCAAACCACTTCTTTCCAAAACCAGATAATGGTAGCGATCTCTTTTGAGAGAAAAACCCTTATAGTGATCAATACTCTTAGCTGGAAGCATGATAAAAGGAATGATCCCCCCAGTTGCAAGAATTGCCTCATTCTTTGGAATGGAGGTAAGTCTGCCTTTGACTGCCTGATTTCGTTTTATTTTATTTGGAGTGATATAGCACCATGCATTTCTGCTGTGATAGATCGTTTCAAACATATCGGTATAAACCCCCCAGCTTGAAAATAAAAAACATCCCACTACAAAGGCAACTATTTTTTTAGAAAGGCCAGCAAACATTCTGGAAATAACCAAAACTCCCAACAAAATTCCGGCAAATGGTGCTCCATAATGATAGTCAATATGGCCTTTCCACACCTGAAGCAATAAAAGAGGAATAAGAAAAGTTGAGATGGCAAAAAAATGCTGGTGGGAAAAACGCCCGCGCCTGCCTTTTGAATTTTTAGCATATACAAAGAAAATGAGCGACCAGGGAAGAAAACATTTTAGTAAATAGGTTACATCCCAATTGACAATTTTTTCTTTAAAGTGAGAAATCGGGTTTTGCATGAAAGTATTCAAAACCTTGTCACTATAACCTATCGTCTTGCCCAAAAGCTCTTCCCGAAAATGAAATTCAAAGGCAATAAAAGGCAGCGTCACCATCACAATTCCCAAGCCCAGACGATACTCCCTTCTCAAGATATAAAAAATACCCAAGGGGAACAGAGTTATAGGATAGGACTCTCTAAACAGGCACAGGGCCAATACAGTAAGGCCCAAGGCCCTGGCATTGTGATTGACGATAAATACAACCAGCCAAAAAAATGGCAAAACAGACCAGGTGGTGGGGTGGATCGGCCAAAACAATGCAGAAAATAGAAGTCTGCTTGTCAGCACACAAAGCAGATAGGGAAAGGCCTCCACAATATTGCCCTTAAAGAGAAAAATAATACTCAACAACAAAGAGGCAAAGAAGAGCCATTCAAAAACCAATAACTGTTGAAATCCCTGGCCAAAGATCGCCGTAAAAACAACCGCCAAATAAATAATGGGGTCAAAATGATCGTTAAAAATCTCGATGCCCCTTACTGAAACAAAAGGATTGGGGTCTTTTAAAGCAAGAATGTCGTAGATCGCCTGTTGGTAGATGGAAAAATCAATGGCATTATAGCAATTGAAATACATCCTCTTCACTGTCGTCATCAAAGGCCAAAGAGCAAAAAAACCAATTGTCCCCCCTAAAAAAAGTTGTTGAATGTTGCCCTTGTAGCGCATAAAAAACTCTGCCTATTTATCACTTGCAGGAATGCGATTTTTCGGTGGAAAATACCAGCCTGGAGTTCCCGCCGCCCAATAGGGTTCCAAAAGCCTTGATGGATAAACACAATCCACAAAATCTCCCTTGGCAAAGAAAAGCTCGTGGTTGTCGATATAAATTTCACGGGCCTTGGGACGGCAACGCTTTAAAACCTCTTCGCTATCCTGAGCAGTAGACCAATATATATTTCCCGACCCCATATTGTTTCTCTCCAAAATAATGTAGTGGTAGTGATTTTTTTTTATTGAATGGGCCTTGTAATGGTCAATGTTTTTTCCTGGTAGCATGATAAAGGGGACAATCCCCCCACTGGCAAGAATCGCCTCATTTTTTGGAATCAAGGAAAGTTTGTCCTTGACTAATTGATTGTCTCTCATTTTATTGGGAGTGGCAGGACACCAGTAGGCGACTTTGTCAAAAAATACGGACTCAAACATATTGTTGTAAATTTCCCAACTCGAAAAAACAAAAAGCCCGATCGTAACAACAACCATTTTTTTGGAAAGATGATCCAACATTCTTAAAGAAACCAACAGGCCCAATAAAATCCCCGCAAATGGTGCTCCGTAATGAATATCAATACGCCCCTGCCATGCCTGTAAAAACAAAAGTGGCATAAAAAAGAGTGCGATGGCAAACAAGTATTGCAACGGAAAATGTTCCCTCCGATCTCTCAAATTTTTGGCGTAAAAAAGAAAACTGGCGACAAAAGGATAAAACATTTTAACAAAGAGAGGAACGTCATAACCGGCCATTTTTTCTTTGAAATGGGCGAACAGGCCTTTCGCCAAGGAATCGAAAACCTGGCCTCCATAATTTGCCGTCGAACCTAAAAATTCCTTGCGCAAATACAACTCAAAAATAATAAAGGGGAACGTAATCGCCATAATTCCCATGCCCAAACGATATTCTTTTTTAAAAATATAAAAAAGGCCCAAGGGAAACAGGGCGATGGGATAGGATTCTTTAAACAAGCACAGAGCAAACACAGTAAAAATTAAGGCCTTGCTATTGTGATTGACGATAAACACGACCAGCCAAAAAAATGGCAAAATCGACCAAGTTGTAGGGTGAATGGGATAAAGCAATGGGGAGAGTAAAAGTCGGGTTGCCAACGCACAAAGCAGGTAGGGCAACGCTGCTTGTAAATCCCACTTAAAAAGAAAGACAATACTCAAAAGCAAAACAATAAAAAAGAGCCATTCAAATACCAACAATTGTTGAAAACCCTGGCCAAAAACCGCCGTAAAGGCCACTGCCAAATAAATAATGGGATCAAAGTGATCGTTAAAAATCTCAATCCCTCTAATGGAGACAAAAGGATTGGGATCTTTCAAGGTGAGAATGTCGTAGATGGCCTGTTGATAGATGGAAAAATCAACGGCGTTGAGACAGTTAAAATATATGGCCTTCACGTTTGAAAGCAAAGGCCAGAGCGTAAAAAAGGCCAAAATTGTTCCCAAAAAAAGTTTGTATCCGTTGATGAAATGTCGGTTTGCAAACAAAGATCATTCCTTAAAACAAAATAGTCTGACACCTCCCGTTTCGAGTTTTTTGAAGAAATGCTTTAATACTGGTCTTGAAAACCGAGATAGAAACTCTGCTATGACTACTTATTGATTATCCGAAAAGATACTGGCGCACTTTGGGGTTGTCCCTTTTCCAGATGGCAAAGTCGATAAAGTAGTGGTGAATGTTGATAAAAATCACAAAGGCAAACATAAAAAAGGTCGATCCCAATATGGCCCGGTCGTAACTTGCTAATTGATCCAACCAGGTGGGAATGGTATCGAAAAAAAGCGTCCCTAAAATCACGCTGGCCAGGACGTAAACCAACATTCCCAGCACCCATTTTTTTCTGTATTTTGCCGAATCGCCCTCAATCGCCTCGGGCCTGGTGCGGTTTTTGACGTAGGCGAGAGCAAACAGCATGTATTGCAAGGAATGAAAGAAGGGAATCATATAAAAATAACTGGGATGATAAAATACGGGGATATGCCAGGCATAGATCGAGCAGAAGGCCACCACCGCATTGAAGGGAATCCATTTTCCAGTTTGAATGTATTTGTACACCACCTGACAGGCAAAAATTAAAAGCGAGAGGCCAATGGTGGCGTAACAAGCGGAAATGCTCCATGTGGGAAGGGCGGAAGTCTGGTATTTCAAACCATAAAAATCGTGAGAGTGGATGCCGGTATTGGCGGAGAGAAAAGAAATCATCCACAGAGCGTACATATTGAGCGTGATGATCCGACGCTCCCACTTGTCAAAAGAAATCTTTTGAAAGGCGGAAATGACCACCACGCAGCCGAGTACCTGTTTGATGTAGTGATGCCCCACCAGAAAAAACATCGCCTTGGCCATATAACCGAGCAGTACCTGCGAACCTTCGAAGGCGGCAAAGGCGAGATAGGCAAGCATAAGGACGGGAACCACAATTCCGGCCAAACACATACGCCAGTTTTTGGTGATTTGACCGAAATGGTCTACATACAAAAATTGATAGGAAATAAGGAAGTGGGGGTAATTCACCACAAAGGCCAGATAAAACATGATGACGCTGATTTTGTGAATGTCTTGATTGGCGGGAACGAGCAACAGGAAGAGAGGAAGCATAATCAAAGAGATGCCCCCCACCATGAGAAAATCGACCAGCGGACTTAACACCGCCGCCTGCTTGAGAGGACGGGCCTGAACTCCTTCCATAGGTTTGCTCCCTGACCTTGAGTGTCTCATGCTTTTTTAAAAAATGTCAAAAGCGCTGGACTATTCTCTTTGTATCCCCTATAAAGTGGGCGATGTTTGATTCACTCAGCGAAAGATTTTCCAACGCTTTTAAAGCGCTTCAGGGCAATACAAAAATTACCCCCTCCAATATTGAGGCCACGCTCAAGGAAATTCGCGGGGCGCTTTTGGAGGCCGACGTCAATTTTAGGGTGGTGCGGGAATTTACCAATACCGTGCGCGAAAAGGCCATGGGAGAGGAGGTTCTCAAGGGAGTCGGCCCCGGAGAGCAATTCATCAAAATAGTTCAAGACGAACTGGCACAGGTGATGGGACAGGCCCACGAGGGGCTTAATCTCGACCGCCCCAAACCCTTTCCCATCCTGATTGTGGGCCTCAATGGCCAGGGCAAAACCACTTTTGCCGGAAAGCTTGCCCTGCACCTCAAGGAACACCACAAACAATCCGTGCTGCTGGTTCCCGCCGACACTTTCAGACCGGCGGCCAAACAGCAATTGGCCACTTTGGCGGAAAAGGTGGGAGTCCATTTTTTTGACAGCAATTTGTCATACCACCCGCGTCATATCACCGCCCTGGCGTTGGATCACGCCAAACGCGAAAACCTGGATATGGTCATTGTAGACACCGCCGGCCGCTTGCACGTGGACGACGGGTTGATGAAACAAATGGTGGAGATCAAGCGCTCGGTGGCCAAGTTTGACCCCGAAGTGCTGATGGTGGCCGATGCCATGACCGGCCAGGAAGCGGTCAATGTGGCCAAACATTTCCACCAGGCGGTGAAACTGACCGGCGTGGCCCTCTCCAAAATGGATTCGGATGCCCGTGGAGGCGCGGCGCTTTCCATTCGCCACGTCACCGGCGTTCCCATCAAATACCTCTCTACCGGAGAGAGGATGCAGGATTTGGAGCTTTTCCACCCCGACCGCCTGGCCGGCCGCATTTTGGACAAAGGGGATGTGGTTTCCCTGGTGGAAAAGGCCCAGGCGGCGATTGACGAGCGCGAAGCTGAAAACATGATGAAGCGCATTGAAAAAGGTCAATTCAGTGTGGACGACCTGATGAAGCAAATGGATATTATGAAGGGCCTGGGCAGTTTGTCTTCAGTGCTCAAAATGCTACCGGGCATGGGTGGCTCTTTGCGCAAGCTGGGAGATTTAACTCCTGCCGATAATGAAATCAAGCGCATCCGGGTGATGATTAACTCCATGACCTATACCGAGCGAAAAGACTATAAAATTATCAAGGCCTCGCGCATGGAACGCATCGCCAAAGGCGCTGGCCACGATTTGCAGACAGTGCGCAATTTTCTCGACAACTTTGGCCAAATGGAAAAAATGATGGGAAGTATCAAACACATTATGCGGGGAGGAGGGCCTTCCAGCCTGTCCAATCTCTACCGGGGAGTGAAGGGCGGCCCCCAAACTGCCAGGAAACCGAAACGCAAAAAGGGCAAAGCGCGCGGCCCCTGGGGGGGAGGCTTTTTTCGATGATTGACTTCTTACAGAGAAAACATTATCCTGCTTGAAATTTGTAGGAGTTTGCTATGGTAACTATTCGATTGGCTAGAGGCGGAAGGGCCAGAAAACCCGTTTACACCATCGTTGCGGCCGATTCTCGCTGTAGTCGCGATGGGCGCTTTTTGGATCGCCTCGGGCAATACAACCCTGGTCTTTCACAGGGCAAAGAATTGAGCAATGTCAAGACAGAATTGATAAAAGCGTGGGTAGGCAAAGGGGCCACCGTGAGCGACACGGTTCGCTCTCTACTCAAACGCAACCAAATTCAGCTTTAAGGGCCTTTTGATGGGTGAATTGGGTAAGCTGATCGAACATTTGGCAAAGTCTTTGGTAGACAACCCCGAAGAAGTCGTCGTCCGGGAAGTCTCCGGTGAACAAACCACCGTCATCGAACTCAAAGTCAACAACAGTGATCTCGGCAAAGTCATCGGCAAACAAGGGCGCACGGCCAAGGCCTTGCGAACCCTTCTCAGTGCCATTTCCACCAAAATCAAAAAGCGCGCCGTACTCGAAATTATCGAGTAGTCTAAGCGCTCAACGTAAATACTTGTCCAGGCGCAGGGCCTTGCTCTTCCACTGGGCGTTGACCGACGGGTGCAAGAGCGGCGAGAGCGGGCCACGCTTGACCACTAGATAGGGGCAACGCTGCCACAGTTTAAGAAAAACCGCCTCGGAGTCATTTTCAACGCCAATCAGTTGTTTGAGAATTTCCATCTCTTTGCGCCCCAAAGCGGAAGACTTGCGGCCGTTTGAAGCGTACATGGGATCGTAGAAAATGCGATCAAAGGTGGTGCCGGAAAAGGCCTCGGCACTCTCTCCAAAGACCAGGTGAAATTTGTCGGAAAAATGCAAAGCATCGGGGTGATTCGAGCGCTTCCAGCGCGCGAGCGCATCCCACAAAAGCACAAAGAGGAGGGGGTGGCGCTCACAGGCGTAGACCTCCTGCTCCCAGTACAAAAGCAGCAATGCGTCCCGCGCCGTTCCCACGCTGGCATCCAGAATTTTCAAAGTGCAATCCCTCTGCAGGCCCAGTGCCTTACCCAAGGGGGTCTTGCGGAAGATCGGAGCGCGTTTTTGCCAACGCTCCCACTCTGCACCAAAGTCGGGCCGCCACAGTCCCTCGGCACAGGCCAAATAAGGGCCTTCGGGAGTCCACCACAAATGGCCCAATACCGAATCATTCGAGATCGCAGGACGCCACTCCACTCCCGCCAACTCGGGAAGCTCCGGGCCTTTTGTTTCGGGTGAATGGTAGACGAGGCATATCATTTGGCAAAACCCAATCAAAGGGTGCGTTTTTTTCTCGTAGCTTTTTTTGAAGATTTTTTTTTCTTTCGACGGGCAAGAAGAAATTTTGGTGTTTTTTCTTGCACCCATGGCCCAAATTCATACTTCTTTTTTCTGTTAAAACATACCGGACAGTCACAAATCTCTTTGTCTTTGCGTACATGAATCAATCCGTGAAGTTTACCGGCCTTGTTTTCAAACCTGTTGATGAGAAAATTAAAAAGCTGATTCTTTTCCCTCTCATATAATTTATAGGTCGCATGAGCAACATAATCTGCCAATTGTAACAACCGGCTTTCTTTTGCGTTGGCAAAATAGGGAATATCACTGAGTTTATTGACAAGGCCATACTGCGTTCCGCTTTCCCTATAACTCGACACCCACTCCCTGCTACGTTTGCTGTATTTACCTTCAGAAAATATGATTAACCCGCGTTCATCTTTTCCTGCCTTCGTTTTACTTCTTCCAAGGTACCTATTAAAACGATTGGAAATTTCCTCAATCGCCTTCTTGACTGCTTCGGCCCCATATAATTTATTGCTTTTTTCAATAACCGCAGCGTAGAGAATAACGCCATTTTGGTCGGCATCTAAAATCGTTTTTCCTATTTTGGCGAGAACCTTTTTTCTTATTTCTTCCGGTTGCCTTCTCCAAAAACCCTTTCCCGAAGCTATATCAGTCGTGTGAAAATCTATTGGGGGAGAAGTTGGAAAGTATTGTTTTTGAATATCGTCAACAGATTTGGAAAGATGAAACGTAACTCTTTCATGAACCGCCAGACCTGCAAGAATAAAGTGCTTATCTTGTGCGTCAGATTCATTGCCGGATTCATCTAAATACAGGATGTACATACAAAAAAAAGGCAACTGGCGACCTCAAGGCCTGCGGGTTTCAAAAAAAGGAAACTCTACCAGTTGCAAACAATTTTCGGTTTAACTCTAAAACTATAAAAAAGTCAATCCTTATCAACAAAAAACAGGTAAATTTTACCCAGTCTGATAACGCAAAAGGCTACATAAACACTTATCTGTCATTATAATAAATCCTCCCCAAAAGGCCAGCGGCATGCTAAAAAGGGGGTCTTATGAATCCCCTGCCCGCTCAAGAATTTAAAAAACATTATATTTCCCTCGAAGAAAGGGACGTTGAGCATATGCTCAAAACGGTGGGGGTGGGTTCGCTGGAGGAATTGTTTGCACACATCCCTAAGAGTTTGCGCTTTGAACGCCCTCCCTCCGTGTGCGACTACCTCCCCCGCCCGCAACTTTTGTCTCACCTGCAAGAGTTGGCCGGCAAAAATCATCTCAAAAGTTGCTTTATCGGCGACGCTCTCAAGTGGTACCGAGTCCATCCCATTGTCTCCCACGTCTCCAGCGTGCGCGGCCTGACCACCGCCTACACGCCCTATCAGCCCGAGCGCTGTCAGGGAACGCTGAGGAGTTTGTGGATTTACAGTTCCATGCTCGGTCAACTAACCGGGTTTGAGGCGATCAACGCCAGTTTTTACGAGCGCTCGACTTGCCTCTTTGAGGCGGCAAACACCGCTTTGCGAATCAAGAAAAGCGCCAAAATCATTTTGCTCTCGGAGGGATTGCACCCCCAGGATTTGGAAGTCATGCGCACGCTCGCACGCGAAACCTCCATGCGCCTGGAAACTTTTCCCCTCGATCCCGGTTCGGGACGAAGTGACTTGCAGGCCTTGGGGGCCTTGCTGGAACAAAAGGGAGAGCAGGTGGCGGCGGTAATCTTCCCGCAAAGCAATTGCCTGGGGCTTTTAGAAGATGTCCACCGTCTCACCGATAGCGTTCACCAGCACCGAGCTTTGGCGATCGCAGTGATAGACCCTCTGCTGCTGGGTACGGAGGGGCTGATTCCCCCCTCGCACTTTGGCGAAAAAGGGGCGGACATGCTGGTGGGGGAAGGGCAACATTTGGCCATAGGGCCACACTTTGGCGGCCCCGGACTGGGGGTTTTTGGCATCCGCTTCAACCAGCAAAACCGCACCAACATTCGCTCCACCGCCGGCCGTTTCGTGGGCAAGGCCCGCGATGCCCAAGGCCGCGAGTGCCTGTGCATGGTTCTCTCCACCCGGGAACAACACATCCGCCGAGAAAAGGCGACCTCTAATATTTGTTCCAACCAAAGTTTCCTGGCCACGCTGGCGGGGGCCTCGCTGCTGGCGCGGGGAGAAACTGGCATGAGCGAGACTTTAAAAAAGTCGCGCGCCAGAACCTCTGAAATGGCGAATTTTATCCAATCGCTCAATGGCCTTTCGCTGGCCTTTCCCCACACGCCCTTTTTTAATGAACTGTGTTTGAGCTACCCGGGCGACCTCTCAAAACTCATAGTCAAGGCCTCGCAAAAAGGCATCCAGCTAGGTGTCGATGTGAGCGAGCGGGTGGATTCATCCGATAGTCTGCTACTGCTCTTTTTTAACGATGCCCAGAGCGACGAAGATATGGATAAGCTCAAAACCTTTTTGAAAACCGAACTGGGAACCGCTTCGCGGCCGGCCCTCCCTCCGCCCGGCATTGAGGCGCGCCTTTTGCGAAAAGATGCCGTCGGATTACCCAGCTTTAGCGAACACGAATTGCAAAAATTTTACAGTGACTTGGGAGAACAAAACGTCAGCCCCGACGACCACATTTATCCACTGGGAAGTTGTACCATGAAGTACAATCCCCACATCAACGACGAGGCGGCAAATCTTTCGGGATTTTGCGTGCCCCACCCCCAGGCCCCGGAAGAAGACGTGCAGGGGTGTCTGGAAATTCTCTACCACGTTCAGGAATATTTCAAGGCCATCACCGGCCTTCCCAGTGTGACCACTGAACCAGTGGCCGGAGCGCAAGGCGAATTGGTGGGGCTTAAAATGTTTCAGGCCTACCACCGCGAACGCGGCAACGGGGAAAGCAAAACGCTGGTTATCATCCCCCGCAGCGCCCACGGAACCAACCCCGCCACCGCCACCATGGCCGGTTTTGATGCCAAAAAATTGCTCGTTGTCGATGCCGATTCAAATGGGCAAATCGACCTCGCCCAATTCCACGCTTTGATGGATGAACACGGCGAGCGGGTGGCGGGCATGATGATTACCAACCCCAACACGGCGGGCATTTTTGAAAACCACTTCAAGGAAATGGCCGAACGCCTGCACGCGGTAGACGCTCTGGTGTATATGGACGGCGCCAACATGAACGCCATCGCCGGATGGGTCAATCTCTCCGCCATGGGAGTCGATGCCGTTCACAACAACCTTCATAAAACCTGGAGCATCCCCCACGGTGGCGGAGGCCCGGGCGATGCCATCGTCGCCGTAAGTGAAAAACTCTCAGACTACCTTCCGGGCCGACAAGTTGTGCGCGAAGGAGAACGCTTTTACACACGCATCCCCCGCAAATCCATCGGATCAATCCATCGCCACTGGGGCAACTTTTCCCACAAGGTACGCGCCTACACTTATCTGCGCGCGCTGGGAGACGAGGGCATCCGCCGGATGAGTGCCGTCGCCGTTTTGTCGGCCAGGTATTTGCTGGAAAAACTTAAAAGTGTCTACCCCATCCTCCCCACCGGAGGCGACCGCGCTCCTCGCATGCACGAATTTATTATCGGCATGAACCGGGAAGTCTGGGCAAAACTTCAAGAGATGGGCATTTCCAAGGCCCAGGGAATGTCAAAAATCGGGAAGCTCTTTTTGGACTTCGGCCCCCACACCCCCACCGTGGCCTTTCCCGAACCCCACGGCCTTATGATCGAACCCACCGAATCCTTTGCCCTGGCCGAACTCGACCGCTTTGCCGAAACCCTGCAGGCCATCGACTGCATCCTCAAGAAAACGCCCGAAGTTCTCCACACCGCCCCCCACTTCACTCCAGTGGGAAAAATTGACGAAGTGGCGGCCAACAAGGACTTAAAACTTTCAGAACCTCTCCGTTCACTCGGAGCGGTGACACCCAACCGCATTTCCCCCCAAGAACTCAAAAATATGTCCCCCGGTCAGATTTTAGAGCGAATCACTCATCACCAGCGCGCACCCTCTGGCCAAATCGGCGCAAGCGGGCCAAACTAGCGCCACCAAAAACAGGGCCGAAGTGGCGGAATGGTAGACGCAGCGGATTCAAAATCCGCCGATGGCAACATCATGGGGGTTCAAGTCCCTTCTTCGGCACCATTGGCGCGTCAAGTCATGTGCAAACTATTGAATTTACTGAGTTTTTAACGGTGTTTTGGCCCACTGAAAAAAAGTTATGGGCTAAATTTGGGCTACTCTATTTTACCAGCGACAAACCTAAAGCATTGCCACTAGCATTAAACTGCCCACTTCTCTGAAAGGCCTTCCGCCTGCTCTAAAACCAAACAAAGTGCCTGCTCGCTTTTATCCGGTGGATATTTATATTTTCTTAACAATCTTCTTATCTTGAGCCTTATTCCGGCCCGAACGCTTTCTCGTTTTGCCCAATCAATAGTTACCGATTTTTTAAGCTGATCGGTAAGCTCTTTGGCAATGATTTTTAAAGTTTCATCACCCAATTTTCGGATTGCGGATTCATTATTGGCAAGAGCATCGTAAAAGGCCAATTCATCTTCGTTGAGGTCAAAATCTTTTCCACGTTCCATGTCCTTTTTAAAATCCTTGGCCATTTGAATAAGTTCTTCAATCACTTGAGCGTTATGAATTGAGCGGTTTTTATACTTAATGAGTGCTCGACTTAAAAGTTCTGAGTACTTTTGGGACTGGATAATATTACTCCTTGTTCTAGCCTTGATTTCGTCTTTTAAAAGTCTCTTGAGCATTTCCACGGCGAGATTTTTGTGTTTAATGTTTTTTACTTTTTCCAAAAAACTTTCGGACAAAATGGAAATATCCGGTTGCTGAAGTCCGGCCGCTTCAAAAATATCTACAATTTTATCGGAAACCAAGGCCTTGGAAAGTACTTGTTTCAGCGCATTTTGAATCCGTTCATTGGAAATTTTCTTTCCCGATTCTTTCTTTTTTGCAAGTGCTGCCTTTACTGCTTGGAAAAAAGCCAATTCTTCCCGGTAATCGGCTGCTTCCGGCATAGTTCCACAAATTGTATTGGCCTTGGTAGCCGCTACAACCAAGTCACAAAAGCTTTGCATCATTTTTTCATCTCCAAGCAAGTAGTCACAACAATCTGCCATAAGAGAAAAAATCTTCTGGGAATCTGTAAACTCGGAATAATCAACATCCCTTAATATATCCCGAATACAATTCATTTTTCCGAGAAAAATATTAAGCGCTTCGTAGGCATCCAACGCAAAAGTACCCTCACCGCGAGATTGAGTATAAATTTGAAGTGCTTCTTTCAATTCACTGGTGATGCCTAAGTAATCAACAACAAGGCCATTTGGTTTGTCTTTAAAAACCCTGTTTACTCTAGCTATCGCTTGCATAAGATTGTGCCCTTTCATGGGTTTATCAATATAGAGAGTATGAAGTGAGGGAACATCAAAACCAGTAAGCCACTTATTCGTAACGATAACCAACTTTAAAGAGTCGTTGGGGTCTTTGTACCTTCTTTCGAGATTTTTTCGAGTATTTTTGTCGTAGACATGATGGCGCAAATCCTCTTTGTCGCTAGCATTTCCTGTCATCACCACACGAACCTGACCATCTTTAACCGAAGGTCTGGCATTACCGTCCAGAGTACCTGCCCATTCGGGCCTTAAAGCAACAATCTGATTGTACATTTGAACACAGGCACGGCGTGAAATACAAACCAACATTGCCTTTCCATCAAGAGTATTAAGCCTTTCTTCAAAATGCTCGACCAAATTTTTGGCCACTCTTTTCGTTCTCGCATTAGTAGTGACCAATTTTTCCAAGGCCGCCCATTTTTTTCTCTGTTGAATGACGTAAGCATCAGAATAATCTTCCGAACTTTCAAGAATTTCATCCACTTGTTCATCAATTTCGGCCGCACCAACTTCCAATGTGAGATCAGCCAGTCTTGCATCATAATGTATGGATACGGTTGCCTTATCTTCTACTGCGCGTTTAATGTCATAAATGGAAACGTAATCACCAAAAACAGCAACCGTATCTCTGTCTCCTTGGGAAATAGGGGTTCCGGTAAAACCAATAAAACCAGCGTTGGGAAGAGCATCTCTCAAATATTTGGCATATCCATAGCTTATTTTGCCATCTCCTTGCCGAATTTTTGCCGCAAGACCATATTGCGACCTGTGTGCTTCATCGGAAATGACCACAATATTGTTTCGATAGGAGAGCATGGGAAATTTTTGTTCATTTCCCAATAACCAAAACTTTTGAATGGTGGTGAAAAGAATCCCTCCCGCCGGCCTTTTTAATAATTCTCTCAATTCTTCTCGGGAATGTGCTTGTTTAGGTCTTTCCTTTAAAAGTTCCTTTGAATGACAAAAGGTCTGATACAATTGGCCATCCAAGTCTGTGCGGTCAGTAACGATCACAATTGTGGGATTATTCATTTGAGAACTATCCATAATTTTAGCTGCATAAAAACACATGGAAATGGACTTCCCACTGCCCTGAGTGTGCCAAACTACCCCACATTTTCCGTCTCTAACATCATTGGTAGCAGTAACTGTACTTGCTACCGCCACACGCACAGCATGAAATTGATGATAACCGGCGATTTTTTTTACCAGGCCTCCGGCGCTGTCTTCAAAAACCACAAAATATCTCAAATAGTCGAGTAAAAGTTCCCTATCAAAAAAACCCTTGACCATAGTTTCCAATTCAAACTCAAAATTGGGTCGATCACTTTCTGTTTTGAGCGTGCGCCAAAAAGCGTATCGTTCTTTCTGAGCAGTAATGGAACCTATTCGGGCGTTCATCCCATCAGAGATGATACAGGCCAAATTGTAGGCAAAGAGATCGGGAAGTTCTTGCTTATACGTTTCCATTTGTTCATAGGCCTGCCAAATATCAGCGTCTTTATCGGCGGGGCTTTTAAGCTCCAAAACTGCCAATGGAAATCCGTTAACAAAAACGATTATATCTGGTCTTCGAGTGCCATTTTTTCCCGTGATAGAAAACTGATTCACCACCAAAAAATTGTTGTTGTCTATATTTTCAAAGTCAAAAATTCTTACTAAATCACCTTTTCTACTCTCATCGCTCCTGATTTCGATGGGAATGCCGTCGTTAACATATTTGTGAAATTGCCTATTATTAATTTCAAAAACTGGAGATTCCAGTCGAAGAAGTTCGACCACCACTTCCCCCAATTTGCCACGGGGTATATCGGGATTTATTTTTGATAAGGCCTCTTCCAATTTTTCGACAATGAGAACTTCTGCATAACTCTCTCTTTTAGCATTTTCCGAATCAGGGGCAATATCAACGCCGTACTCAACGTTCCAACCAAGACCTTGAAACCATTCGAGGCATTGCTGTTCCAACATGGCCTCGTTAATCTTCATTGTTCAATAATCCAATCTGTATCGTTCATTTTTTATCTCTCAATTTTAGGTTGGATAAATCTATTTCTCCCATAAGAATTTTTGGTAGTAAAGCATCTCTTAAACCTTCTAAATTCTCTGTTTCATGCCTCATATATTTCTGCAGTTCAGAATTACTGCAAGTAACAGTTTCAAAAAATTTTATCAATCCAATACTTGGAAGAATCACTTTGAGGTTTTTCATATTTGTACCAGATATTTCTTTAAAAGTGCTTCCAGTCGCAACAGCTTCCATTGCAACAATATTGAATCTGGCCCAGTTGTACAAAAAATTCGTTCCAATATTTTTCTTAGGAATTAAAGATTTAAAACCCTGATTGGTAGATAATTCATTTTCTGCAATCGCTACATAGCCAATAGGAGCACGAGAAGAAATTACAATTGTTCCTGCAGGCATCAATTTTGCGCTAGATTTTTCAAGACCTAGTTTTGTGATGTCTGTTGCGCCGTTGGAAATAAATTTCCAATTGTAACCCGACAAATCTTTAGGACTCAACCATGATACGCCAGTATTTTTCTTGCAATAATAATCATTAACTTTAGTTGATGGTGTGCCTCCTCCTATAACATCGGATACTTCATAGATATACTTTACAGAAAACCCTCTTGGAATTTTACCCTGTTCAGTATTTTCAAACTCACTCGGAAATAAAGATGCCGTTTGCTCAAGTTCTTTCTGTTGTTTCTCGCTCATTTTTGAAAGTTTTTGAGCAAGTTTTTTGTCCATTTCTTTAAAATTTTCTGCAAATTCCTTGGGGCTACAAATGCCTGAAATAACCGCCATGGCAGCACGTTCAACCTGTTTTGTTGTTAGACCTTTCTCTAATGCTCGTTTTTTGGCGTGAATGGGGTCAAAATCAACGAACCAAGATTTAAAAATAGATTGGGCCATATCTTCTAATTTCTCATTTATTTTATTGTTTACGTTTATAAGAGAATCAATCTTATATAAAAAATATCCAATTTTCGCCCTTCCTATTTTTTTTTTAGATATGATAACTTTTTTACGATGAACATTCTCTCTATTGAGTCCTGGAATAGCAGAATCACTATTCATTTCTGAAAGAGGCAATGATTTGAGAAGATAATAAGTAAAAAGCAAATCAAATTTGTCTTTTTTCAAAACATAAAAAACTGTATCAATGGGATAAAAAGGTTTTTCTGCAAGATAAACTGAACCAATCGTTCCCTTCCTTCCAATAATGATTCCTTGGTCTTGCACATACGCAATAGAATGATACCCAACAATCCCTCCAGAACCATACACTGGGATATGACCTGTTTGGTCTCGTTTTATCAAAGGAAGGCCTTTTCCATAAGCAAAAGGACAAAAATCACCAATTTTTACTTCTTGCCACTCTTTCGGAATAATTTTTTTCTCATTTTTCTGTAAAACTATGTGCTCATTTTTTATTTCCCCATGAAATCTTTCCGGCACTTCATCCCAAATAAAAAAATCAACCTGAAAGGGAAGACCACTCTCTTCAAAGGCCTCTCGCAAATTGATAATGTTTTCTTTTTGATCTACAGAGGCAAAAGCAACTAAATCCAGATCGGATTCGGGTTTTGCCGTCCACTTGACACGGGAACCGTAGGCCCAAACTTCGGTATCGGGAATATACTTCTTCAATAGTTTTAAGACTATTACCCTTTGTTTTGGAGAAAGATCGAGGGAACCCTTTATTCCCACGTTTTCTCCGTCATGGTCTGGTAAAGCCCTATGGCATCGTCTATAAAGTCATCTATTAATTTAATAGCGTCTTGGGCCTTTTCGCCGTTGTAATCGTGAGCAGTACCAATCCTGGCATCAACATATTTCTTCCATTGTTCAAAAGACGAAGAAAAAAGCTTATTTTTCAGGGCCATACGGATCAAAGGTTTGGGTGCTGCAGGAACTTCAGCGACACCTAAGACTTCTCCCAAGTATCGCCCCAGTATTTTCCACAAACAATCATAGCATATTTCAAATCTTTGAATTACTGATTCGGCCATTCCCTCTTTGCTCCATATCGGCCAATCGGAATCCATTTCTTTATAGTGCTGGTTTTGTACTTCTAGGTTTTTCAAGGATTTTTTGAATTTATCGTATTCAATCATCGTTTAAACCTCATATTTTAAACCCAATGGCCGCCAGGTTTTCTCTGATTTGTTTTTCAAGTTTTTTTGACTCTTTAAAATGTACTGCAAGTTCCTGGGTAAGTTGGCCCATTTTTTGGTGAAAGGGAATTCCGTCATCTTCACTCTGAGAAATTCCCACATACCTTCCGGGCGTCAGCACATAGTCGTGGGATTTGACGTCTTTCAGTGTGGTCGATTTGCAAAATCCCGCTACATCTTCATATTTTGTCTTTTTGTTTCTCCACTTGTGGTAGGTATCGGCAATATTTAGAACGTCTTGCTCAGAAAATTCCTTTTGAGTTCTACTTTTCATTGCCCCCATATTTCTTGCATCTATAAAAAGTATTTCTTTTTTTCTCGATCTTTTGCCGTCTTTTCCTGACTTATCTTTGGCCAAAATCCAAATACAAGCAGGAATTTGGGTGTTAAAAAACAGTTGTCCGGGAAGCGCAATCATGCAATCAATCAGGTCGGACTGTAAAAGATTTTTTCTGATTTCGCCTTCGTTGCTACTGTTGGAAGACATCGAACCATTGGCCAACACAATTCCCGCATATCCACGAGGTGACAGGTGGTGAATCATGTGTTGAACCCAGGCGAAGTTGGCATTTCCCGCAGGGGGGATGCCATATTTCCAGCGCCTGTCATCTATCAATTTATCTCCGCCCCAATCGCTGATATTAAACGGTGGATTGGCCATGATAAAATCTGCTTTTAAATCGGGATGCTGGTTTTGACTAAAAGTATCAGCGGGCCTTGTTCCGAAATTGAATTCAATCCCTCGAATGGCCATATTCATTGCCGAAAGCCGCCACGTCGTCGGGTTGGATTCCTGGCCATAAAGGGAAATTTTACGTTTGGCCTTATCAATGTGTTTTTTGTCGGCATGGGCCTCGATAAATTTTTCACTGGAAACAAAAAAACCACCAGAACCCATGGCGGGGTCATAGACCTTCCCTCGATAGGGTTCAAGACATTCCACAATGAGATTCACTACTGACTTGGGAGTGTAAAACTGACCGCCTTTTTTACCTTCGGCAGAGGCAAATTGCCCCAAAAAGTACTCGTACACATGGCCCAAAATATCTTTGGGATCGTGTTCGCTCTGGTTAAACCCGATTGTCGAGATCAGGTCAATCAATTCGCCAAGTCTGATATTGGCCTGCCTTTTGGCAAATTCTTTGGGCAAAACTCCTTTGAGGCGCAGATTCTGTCTTTCAATGGCATACATAGCATCGTCGATCATTTTGCCAATATCGGATTGCTTGGCCCTGTCTTGAATACCTTTATGGCCAGTGACGGGATTCCCTTTCCACCTGGCCTTTTGAGGCACCCAAAAAATCATTTTCTCTGTGTAGTAGTCCCGTTGCTCCAACTCTTTTTCAATTTCTCGTGGAGTTGCACCAGAATAATAATCTTCGTGCTTGGGATTGGTAAGGTTTTGCTTAAGTTGTTCCCGAAACTCTTCAAAACTGTCAGAGACATATTTTAAAAAAATAAGTCCCAAAACGACGTGCTTGTATTCGGCCGCATCCATATTAGCGCGCAGCTTATCCGCCGCCTGCCAGAGTTTTTTTTCCAAGCCTTCAAGAGTTTGATTTTCGACCTTTCGCACAATACACCTTCAAAACCCTACAATAACACACAAACCCATTGAAAAGTCATGCGCACAGAGTCAGGCAAACCACCATTTTTCAGACCATTTTCAATTTGTAAGAAATTTTATCATCACAAGAAAATGAACAAGGGGAGTCACAGACCTTACATCAAGATGGTTAGGGTGTAAAAAATGCCTCCGCTGGCAAGGCCCACAAGGGCAGGCACGGCGATGAGAAAGGCCACCGCCTTGGAGGTCGCCTTCAATTTATGAGGATAAGAAATTTGGCCACGCTTTAAACTTTCCAGGAGTTTGACATTGGCCCTGGATGCATTTAACAGTTCGTTAAAATACGCAAACATTTCCCAGTGCCAGGTTTTTGTGGCCACAATTTCTCTAAAACCCTTTGCCGTAAAGATGCTTTGAAGAGAGGCCTCGGATGCCCTCGCTTCACTCAAACCCCACTCTACACCCATTGCCGCTTTAAACATTTTGTAATCTTTTTTTTCCAGGTTTTCTCCGGCAATACTCCTTTCAAGCAGATTTATCATCGTTTCGGGAACTTCGGGCAATGCCTGTATGTACTGGTCGTAATTGATAATAAAATCGCGGATGTGCTGAAGTTCATGCCTAACGACAATATTTCCACTTAGCGGAGCAATAAAAAACGCTGCTTTTTTATCCGCGCCAAACCCCTCTTTGAAAACGTATCCGCTTCCACCAAATCTCATAATCGCATGGGCATCGACAAAAACCGGAATATTATGCGCTTGAAGTTCCCGGAAAACTTCATTGAAAGCGCTTCCGTAGAGATTTTTTTGGGGAGGGGAAACGATTCGCACTGCCTTGACTTGAAGGTTGAAGGCCTTGAAATCGACTTGCTCGTAGCGGCCCGCTCCTTTCGCCTCTTCCAGTGCCCGCATAGCGGCCTTGGTTTTTGAAGACACTTCGATGGCACTCAATACTTTTGTCTCTATTCTGGGGGAAATTTTTTGTCGATGTAAAAGCGTATCCCAGAAATGGGAATTCTTCTGAGCCTTTTCCTCCAGCAAAGGCCGCACCATCTCTTGGCAATGTTTTGAAGCATGAGTTACGCTTCTAAGAAAAAAGAGGAGAACCGCTACCGCCAAAAAACGCATTTCATCAATGTATAAAGGATTGGGCCAAATGTAAATTTTGGCCGAGATATTTGCTTTAACCAGGGAGGGGAGCAATGAAAGGAAAAGTAAGGATACTGTTTGCAGCGATTTTTTGGACACATGCGGTTTTCGCCTATATCTACAAACCCAACGACCCCAGACAACTGGCCTATTATTTTGATTTGACCATGAATAGGTGTCCCGAAAAAATATGGGACAACTATTCCTGGGAAAATTTCAAAGTCGCCCTGGTTTACAGCTCCCTTTCCAAAGTCTATGAATGGGATGGTTCATCTGGCCGAATCCACGAATACGAACTCGACCAATATCCCCGTGATGCGAGGGAAGATGCCTACGCCTTTATCGAAAGAGATGGTGTTAAAACCCTGTCTCTTAATATAAGAGGCGGTTTTCCTCACCACAACTTTATGCTGGGAATACACGAGGGCTTTCACTTTATAGGCCAGGACAACTGGGTTCGTCCCGGCAATATTCGCGGCACACATTACCCCCTGGATTACAGGCCGAGATATTTGCGGCGAATGTTGTTCGACAAAATGCTCTCCGCCTTTGAGTCCGGAAAGGAAGAAAATATAGCTCAGGCCAAATATTGGTATCAGAAGTGGTCGGATGAATACCCCGAAGAGGCGAAAAAAACCCTCGACCGTATTGAAGGCGTTGCCGAATACATCACCCTGATGGCCCAGGCCCTGCTCGACACCAAAAAGGGTTGTCGCGCAACTGACCCTGAAATCAAACGCCAGCTTTTAGGACACCTTCCCCAATACAGAAAGTATGTTTCAGAACTCAAACTGGACCACGATGCAGAAAGCTATGCGCTGGGAAGTCTGGCGAGCCTACTTTTGAGGTTTACACAGGAGAGTTCTCACTGGCAGAAAGAAATCATTCGGGGAAAAACGCCTTTGGAAATCTTGTTTGAAGATTATTCACCTCTGCAAAACATTGACGATGACACCCTTAAAATGAATTTTGCCCTTGTGGCCCAGAGTCGCAACAAAAGCATTGGACAACTTGTCGGCAGTGACCTGGCGGCCTACTTCGATCAAAACTACGTCCGCTTGAATGTGCCTTTGCAATATTTCCGCTCCAGGCTCTTTCTCCAACTCTCATCTCCAAAAAATACGACAGTGGCGATTCTCCACGACAATCACAGCTACACACACTCGTCGTCTTCTTCCATCAAGTTAAAGGGAGAAACTGTGCTTTTTATCAATAGAGACAAACCTGCATCCTGCGGTTATGGCCTTACCACCCTGGTTCACAAGAATGATATAGACCAACTGGCACAGGGGCAATTTGCAATTGTTGCGGGCAATATTTTGGCACTCGTTGAGGCAACGGAGTACACCCACGCCGACGGGATGAAATTTTTGTGTTTAGACGGGAATTCCCAGAATTAGACAAAGGCCCCAGAAGCAGGCGGCGGTAAAAATGGGAATGGTGAGGTTGTCGTCGATGCGGATGGGGATGCGCTCAAACAACGTGCAAATGACGGCCAGTAAAAGGCATACTCCCCAAAATATTCCCATGCCAAGATGCTCCCCCAATTGCCCATAGAGGGCAAGTACAGCGGCACAGAAAGTGGCCACCAAAAAGGCAGCACTTCCCTCCAGGGAATGGTTTTGGCCCCATTTGTGCTTTCCACATTTGATCCCCACAATCGCCGCCAGAGGATCGCTGACCGCCAGGGTGTAAATCCCGGCCAGCGCCGCCACTTTGGGAAAACTGATCAAGGTGAGCAAAAGGCCCACTGCAAAGGGCACGCCTGCGCTTTCTTCAAATTGTTCCTTGGCGCGGAAAATGTACTGCCCCACCGTCTCAATTTTGGAGGCCAGTTCGGGATAATTGAGGCGCACCTGTTCGGCAATATAGAGCACACAGGCAAAGCCCCCCCAAAAATAGACCACCTGGCCGTGAGTGAAAAAGAATTGGTAGACCAGGCCCACGGAAAGGCCCACTCCCATGTGCAAGAACCTGCGCGCGAGTTGCAGGCTGTTTTGATCGGCGCAGATATGAGATTCGCTCGAAGACATTTGACCCCATCCTACTCTAAAACCGGCAAAATGGCCCGAGATAAGGCCCAACCCTGTATTTTTTACAGAGCTACCCTATCCGAGTTTTTTCTGGTATGAAGATTTCCATGTCACAATCGCCTTCTGCGCCCACATTTTTAGAGGCCATGATTCAAGAAGCAAACGCCTATCTCTCCATGGCGAGTATTGAGGCCTGTGTGGAAAAGGGTGTGTCCTTGCACAATATTCCCACGCAACCCCTGTATATGGCCATCAAAGCGCTGCCCGCCGAGCAGGCCGCCCCCTATCTGGCCAAGCTCTCCAACGATCAACGAACTTTGCTGCTCGACCTGGATTTGTGGGAAAAGGATGAACTTTCCGTGGGCGAGTTTGAATACTGGGTGCGCGCTTACGCCCTGGCCGAAAACGATACTGTCCGGTGTGAGTTTGCCGGTGGCCCCGAATTTGGCCTGTACCTCAAGGGCCGGTTAAATATTTGGACTTTTGACCAGGAAAATCCACTCTATCCACAGCACGACAATTATTTTTTGACTGAAGATTCGCTACTTTTGTTTGAATACGACGAGGAATTTGACCTGGTAGAAGAAGTCAAGCTGTTGATTCGAGATTTGTATTCCACCATGGGAAGTGAAAAGGCCTACATTCACCTCTTTAAATACGTCTCGGAAAGTGCGTTTTCCCTGATGGAAGAGGAATACCGTTTCAAAAAGGGCCGCCTGGCCGATGCGGGCATGATCGACTATTACGATGCCCTGGAAATCGACAATCCCTTTCCAAGTCTTTCGGCGATGAAAAATTTCATCCACCAAAAAACGGGTACCGGCATCACTCCCGAAATTGGCGATTTTAGCAAACAACAACGTCCCGACCGCACAACTCTCAGTGCCTACCGAAAGTTTGAAAAATCCATCCAAAGAGAACTGGGCAAACTTACGGACACCAAACGCCGGGATTTTTTGCAATTCAATTTCATCCGCTTGGTCAACGCCAGAGTGGTTTTAAAAAGCGGATTAAAAGAAGGCCCCATCGCTCTCGAACGGGTCGGCAAACGCACCCACTGCTTGCTGCAACTCGGGTATGACTACCTCAAAACTCAATTGTCCGGTGAAATTCAATGCATTTTTGAACACTTCGATTTTTGCCAAATCTATAAAATGGGACATACGCTGATAAGTCTTTCGCAAAGAAAGATCAAGCGGGCACTGGCGCGCACTGAATTGCAAAATGGACTTCAAGGCGATGAGGCCTTTTTGGGTGCCAAGCTCAACGACTTTTTAGATTCCTCTTTTGACGAACTCGAAACGGTCACCACCTATAACCAATGGAAAAAATCCCACCAGGAAAGCGAGCGTTTGGAAAAAATCCTGCCCTTTGCCAACGAATTGTACCGTGGAATCGCCAAACTCAAGGGCCAAAACAAATTGAAAGATCACTTTTTTCTCAACTACGATGTGGAGCAATTGGATTTTGAGGCGCTGATTCTCTCCAACTTTGCCCACTTTTTTCTCGGGCATTACCAGCAAGAAAAACACACGGAAAAACTGGGCGTAACTTTGGAGGAGTACAAATACTTTGTGGCCCAACTCCCCTCCAATCCCCTCGAAAAAATTCGGGAATTTCAACATTCCTTTGGGTTTAAAGACATTCCCGGGTTCACTGAGTACATACAAGACTTGCTGACCGAACACCTGAAAGGTTACGATTTTAAAAATCTGGACGAGCAAGAATTTCGCTATGTTGGAGGGCCGATCATTTTGGCAACCTCTTAGGCCGCCTCTTTTTTGAGTTTTCTGTACCAGTCGGGTGACAAAAAAGAACTTTTGGGGAAAGGCAGTTTATTGACCACGATGTCTTCAAAAAAAGAGGGAACATAATCACAGGGAACCATCTCGCCGATATACTCTCCCGTCTCGGGGTCTTTACCAGTTTGCACCCAACGAAAAATATCTCTTGAAATGTATTCTCCGTTTTCGTCAACTCCGATGATCTCAGAGATATGGGAAGTCCTTCTTCCTCCGTCGTGATAGCGCGAACATTGCACAATCACTTGCATGGCGGAACCGATCATTTTCCTGACTGCATCGGGGGGAATTTTGGTGTCGCCCATCAAACATAAAGTCTCCAATCTGGTACAGGCATCCACCGGATTGTTGGCGTGTACTGTTCCCATCGAGCCGTCGTGTCCCGTGTTCATCACCTGAATCAAATCCAGCGCCTCTTCTCCCCTAACCTCACCGACGATGATGCGATCGGGACGCAAACGCATGGAAGAAATCACCAATTCGCGGATGGTAACTTCCGAAACTCCGCGCACAGGGTCTGCTTTTCTGGTTTCAAAATTGACCACATGTTCGGCCTTGACTTGTAACTCGGCGGCGTCTTCAATGATAATCAAGCGCTGGGTTTTGGGGATCCGCGAACCCAGCACGTTGAGCATGGTGGTTTTTCCCGAACCCGTTCCCCCACTGACAATCAAATTTTTTCCCAAATAGATGCAAATATCCAAAAAGCGTGCTCCAGACTTTGAGAGCGACCCAAAACTAATTAAATCCCCAAGGCCTAGTTTTTCCTTGCTGAATTTACGAATCGCCACGGTAGTGCCATTTTTGGCCATCGGGGGCAAAACCACATGAATTCTGGAGCCGTCGGGCAGACGGGCATCCAGTCGGGGATTGTCGTCGTCAATCACGCGACCCACAGATTGGGCAATCGCCCGCATCGCTGAAATCAAGGCGTCTTCACCGTGAAACTGGCACTCGGATTTATAAACCAGGCCTTTTTTTTCAACAAAAATCTCGAAAGGCCCGTTAATCATCACCTCGGAAACGCCTTCATCTTCCAACAACTCCTTAATCGGAGACAAAAATGTGTCGATGGCATCTTGAAATACGCTCATGGACTTACCTCGTTTGATACATTATTTTGATGACACTTTTCGCTTTCGGAAGAGCACTTTTATCAAAGCGAATGGCGTTTTGACCTTGCAAATAATGCCAGTCGCTCTGATGAGTGGCAACTCCGTTGACAAAAACTTCGATCGTACTTTGCACGGCGGGATATTGAAGCTGAAACAAAGAAGAGAGTTCGGCAATTTTTATGCCAAAATCGCGAAAGATAGTCTCAAAACTGTCGTCTATAATATCGTAAGAGTTTCCCCCCGAAAGTTGGGCCACTTTCAAGTAGCGGTGTCCCTTCATTAAATTATAATCTGAAAAATACGGCTCCGACGGCAATCGCGTGCGTGATAAGACTATTGAAAAGGCCTTAAAAAGAGATTCCGAGCTTTTGTAACCAACCACAGAGTTAAAATAAGTGGTGGAAATGGCCTCATCGGTGGAGTCAGGTTCGTTGCGCTCTCCTTGATCTGTCGTGCAAACCATTTCCGAAGTTTCCATGCTACTGCTGTCGTTTTCATCGGAGACGTAAACCACGACAAGGAAAGCATTCGCTCTCGGCCAGCTCGGATTGGCCTTGAGAAAACCGAGACTGCTACTCAAACCACATTCGATATAACTGCCAGTGTCTCCGGCCTTGATTTGGTTTTGAAATTGGGAGACAAAACCTTGCCGGTTTAATTTGAGGTGCACAGAATCCAGCGCCCTTCCAAGATTGCGGTTGGCCGCGCTGTCAGTGGTAATAATCGCCATTTTAAAATCGACATCCTGATTTCCAAAATTGTCGATAAAGATTTCAAAATTATCCGCCAGACGCTCTTGATCGTCTTCCATCGAACTCGAATTGTCGATCACCCACAAAATATCCACCGGAGTATTCGCCCCACCTTCCTTCTGGCGAAAAATTTGACAATACTCGGCCTCACCTGAAATATTTGGTGGGCAAGTATCAACCGGCACCGAGGAAGACCCCTGAAAAGATGGCCCTTCTTTAGAAGTGGAATCTTTGCCCTTACTGGAACTGGTCTTCTTGCCAGGTACACAAGCGTTGCCAAAAATTAACAAAATAAAAAAAAGTAAAACCTTATTTGATTTCATAAACCACCTTGATTTGACTTCC
This sequence comes from Bacteriovoracaceae bacterium, assembly GCA_965215445.1. Classification (GTDB taxonomy): domain Bacteria; phylum Bdellovibrionota; class Bacteriovoracia; order Bacteriovoracales; family Bacteriovoracaceae; genus CBDBLK01. The sequence continues at coordinate 74,035 of CBDCDT010000002.1, forward strand.
CGCTTGTGGAGTATAATTTTTTTCAAAACTGATGGCATTTTTACCTGGAAGATAACGCCATTCACTTTGAGATGCCAAACTTCCGTCAACATAAACTTCAATGGCGCTCGCTTTGGCGGGATATTTGAGCTGAAACAGAGAAGACATTTCGGCCACCTTTTGGCCAAAATTCTGAAAAATAGTGCTGAAGTCACTCCCAATAGAATAAGAGCTTCCTCCGGAAAGTTCGGCCAATTTGATATAGCGTTGCCCTAGCCAGAGTCTATTTGAATTAGACGTATCCACAATGGAAAAGGCCTTAAATAACATGGAAGGTTTCAAAGCACCGATAGCTTGAAAATAGGCATTGGCCACCTGATTGCTTTTACCTTCCTCTTCTGAAACCTCATTTTTGGAACAAAAGCTACTATTGCTTGGAAGATGACTGCGATCATTTTCGTCGGAAACGTAAACCACGAGAAAATAGGCGTTATTCCTCACCCAAGATTCATCTTCTTTTAAAAATTTGAGACTCATACCCAATCCACACTCGTATCCACTGCCGGAGATCCCAACCTTGATCTTGGTTTTAAAAGTATCAATGAAACTTGTCCGATCACTCTGCAAGTGAGTTGAATCAAAAGCACTTCCAAGGCGATTGGAAGAATCATCCGTAGTAATAATCCCCATTTTGAAGTCGGCATTTTGGTTTTGGTTGGAAAATTTATTGATGAAAGTCTCAAAATTTTTCGCCAAATCTCCTTGTTCATCCCCCATTGAACCCGAATTATCGACTACCCACAAAATATCAATGGGAGCACCCGCCCCGCTTGCATGTTTAATGAAAGTTTGGCAATGAGTTTGTCCGCTAAAAGAACCTTCTGAACAATCGGGAACAGGAGCAGGCGGCCGCATACATACACAACCGGGATAAGGCCCAGGCCCGGTATATCCGCTGGGACAGGGATTGCAAGTTGGTGGCGGTGTGCAGGCGCAAGCGGGGTAAGCACTTGGGCCAGAAAAACCACTGGGGCAATTATTTTTACAAGTTGGCGGCGGCGTACAGGCACAAGCGGGATAGGCACTCGGGCCTTGGTATCCAATCGGACAAGCGTTGCAATAGGGTGGATTTGTGCACAAACACCCCGGCCAAGGGCCTGGGCCAGTTTGTCCTTTCAGGCATGTATTTCGACAAGTTGCCGGCGGAGTACACAAACAGCCTTGAGCGTACGCGCCTGGGCCACTCCAGCCTTGTGGACAATTGTTGTTGCAGGTTTTCGATTGCAATGGCGGCGTACATTTGCAACCCGGATAGGCCCCCGGGCCAGTATACCCGTTCGGGCATTTATTGGTACAAGTTTGTGGCGGCGTACAAGCGCAACCGGGATAGACACCCGGGCCAGAATGTCCAGGTGGGCATGTGTTTGTACAAAAAGTTGGTGTACATGTGCAATTGGGATAGGGACTCGGCCCATCCCACCCTCTGGGGCAGGAATTGCTACAAGTTGCCGGAGGTGTACAGGCACAACCGGGATAAGAACCCGGCCCCGTAAACCCTTCCGGACAAGTATTACTACAAGTCAGTGACGGCATACAGGAACATTCGGGATAGGCCCCGGGGCCAACATATCCCTCCGGGCAAATATTCGTGCAAGCGGGGGTATCCCGCACGGGAGGCCCTAAATTGTCATCCTCTGGCGGAGGAGGAGAAAACTCACTGTCTGGCCTTCTCGAAGAAGAGGGAGAGGGGGAAAAAGAAGGATGTTGTTCTACTTGAGCTTCCTTGGAATCCTCGGCCTTTCCCGAATCTACCTTATTGGTAGGCACACAAGCGTTGCCAAAAATCAGCAATACCAGAGCTAAAAAATAATAAATTCTTTCCTTTTTCACCTTTAATCTATCGGGAAACGAAAACCCAACTTTAATTTTTGCTTCACAAACTCAAGGGAAAAATTTTCCCATCGGGAATAAATTTCCCCTGAAACTCCCCTCGAAACTCCATTTAGCCGTACTTCTTTCAAGACTTAAAAATGAGAGAATTTATGAAGTATCGCCACGGGGTATGCCTGCTTGCCTTATTTTTTGCCAATGGCCCACGGGCCGATTCCGTGCTCACCAGTCTGCCCGGCGGTGGAGTGTCGATCCAATTCACCTTGGAGGCCGATGAATCGGATAAACTTTTTGCATCTTCTCGCCCTGGAGACCCCATTCTTGCCTACCGCAGTTTTATCGTCGTTGGAAAATCTACTGAAATCAAAATCCAAAACACTCCAGGCCCTCAAACAAAACTGCCCTCCACGCCTAAGGCCGCGCCACTGCGTATTTGCCGTTGTTCTCCCTTGAAGAGGGGTGGCAATTCCTATAATGCCGCGGCCTTTGCCGATTCGGGAGACTTGGTGCGAGTCGAATCTTTGGGAGATTATCGAGGAATTCCCCTGTCTAAAATAACCGTCACTCCCTACCGCTTTCGGGAATCGGAGGGCCTGACTTTTTTTCCTAAAATGCGTGTTCACATTGACGCCGATCTCTTTGATCCGGGCCAGGGCTTGAATGAGGCCAACCGAACAATGCTCATCATCTATCCCGATGAACTCTATCTGGGGGCCTTGGCCTTCAAAAAATTTAAAAGAGAATTGGGTTTCAAAGTTCACCTGTATGCCCTTTCCAGTATTGGAAAATCCAGTGCCGCTCTCACCCACTTTTTGCGCCTGCAATTTGCGCGTTTTCACTACCAATACGCCATTCTCATCGGCCATCAAAGCAATATGCCCACTCACCTGGTGAAAACTCTTTTTGATTCCAATACGCCCACCGATTTGCCCTATTTTCTGATGGGAGAAGCAGGCGACAAGGTTCCCGACATTCACTACGGAAGGCTGATCGCCGGCGAGAACGCCGACATTTTGAGGCAAATTGAAAAAATGCGCGAATACTACCAGCGTTCCTGGATACGTTTTTCCGGTATCCATCGCTACGTTGGTATCGCCTCTGACGACGAAGCCGATTTTTCCGACGCTTTATCCTTGGAAGAGATGACAGACGGAATAAATTCTCTCGGCCTGGAAGTACAAAAATTATTCCAATTTGAAGAGCACACCACTTCAGAGCGCATTTTGACAGAGTTAAACACTGGGGCCATGTGGCTCAGCTACTTGGGCCACAGCACGGGCAGGGCGTGGAAATCCCTGCACAAGGGGCGCTTTTATGCAGCAGGAATAAAAAAAATGAACCCGGGTGGAGTTAAACCTATCGTCATCGACATTTCCTGTCTCAGTGGACGCTTCAAATATGGAAAAGGCAATATGGGTGAGACGTTTATGAACGCCCAAAATCAGGGCCTTCCCGTGGGAGCGCTTGCCTACTACGGAAGTTCGGTGGATACCACTTGGGTTCCCCCCGCACTTATGGGAATTGCCATTCACGACGTCCTCAAAGAGCGATCACAAAAAACACTCTTTGGTGCTCTGCTGGCGGGACAATTAGAACTTTTGGCCACCTACGACGACCTGGAAGCGGCCTTTGACAATTTGATCTGGTTTAATTTATTTGGCGATCCCAGTTTGGAACTTCATTGATACGAGGTCTGAAGTGTGAGCATTTATGAAACGACGCTGTGGAGTTCGTTGACAACGCTTTCAAAATCGCGGGGAAAGGCAAAATCTTTGGGAAGCAGGCGCTCTTTTAAAAATTGCTTTTGGGCATAGCGGCGAATGTGTCCGGTGGTGGTCAACATATCGAATTGCTCCGACAAGACATGGATGCGGTTGACTCGGCCTTTGTCTCCATTTATGGCCTCAAGATACTCCCCTTCCTGGGGAAGTCTGCTGCGTTTCTCCGCATAAACATCGTCTTCGTATTTCACACAGCATTTGATTTGGCCGCACACTCCGTTAAGTTTGTTGGGAATGAGGGCCAGGTTTTGATTTTTGGCCATCTTGATATTGACGTGCCCGTGTTCTTTGAGAAAAGTGGAACAACAGGTGGCCAGCCCGCAAGAACCGACGGACCCCAAGGCCGCCACCCGGCCGCGCACGGAAACCTGGCGCAATTCAATGCGCATTTTGAGTTCGAGTACCAGACGCTTGACCAGTTCTCGAAAATCGATCCGTGCTGGAGCAGTAAAATAAAAGACAATTTTTTTGCCCATCTGAACGCTTTCTACATGAGTGATGTTCATGTCCAGTCCGTACTCGAAGGCCAGGCGACTGCACAAGGCCTTGGCCGTTCTCTGTTGTTCAAGACCATAGTGTTGTTTTTCGATGTCCTCATCGGTGGCCACTTTATTGATGCTTCTGATGGGGAGCATATCTTTCCTGAATTTTACCGAATAGGGAAAAGAATTGACGTAGCCGACGTCGATCCCGCGATCGCTCATGGCCACCACTTTTTGGCCGTGGCCAAATCTGCGCCTGCCGACAAAAAAGGGAAAGCTGCGGGAATTGCCGGGAAAGCGCACTCGCACCATTTCCAATTCATCCCCTTCTTTCCAGCGCAAAGCTGAGTCGTTCATTGTTTCCTTCCTTTAAAAATCACAGTTGCGAGGGGTGCGCGGAAAGGGAATAACATCGCGGATATTGTTCATTCCCGTAACATAGCGTATCGCCCGCTCAAAACCCAGCCCAAAACCACTGTGAGGAGCACTTCCAAAGTGCCGCAATTCCAAATACCACCACAGGGACTCTTTGGCAATGCCAACCTCGTCGATGCGCGTTTTCAGTTTTTCTGCGTCGTCTTCACGCTGGGAACCGCCGACGATCTCCCCCACCCCCGGCACCAAGACGTCCATCGCCCGCACAGTTTTACCATCCGGGTTTTGTTTCATATAAAAGGCCTTGCAATGCTTGGGATAGTCGGTGACGATGACCGGTGCCGAGCAATACTGCTCGGTGAGGTAGCGCTCGTGTTCGGTTTGCAGCTCCGCCCCCCACTCGGGAGCGTATTCAAAATTTGCGCCACTTTTTTTCAAAACTTCAATGGCGCGCCCGTAATCCAGACGCTCAAAGCTTATTTCCACGACCTTTTCCAAATCGGAAAGGAGATCGCGCGAAGTCTCACCTTTTTGCTTGCCCGATCGCTGATGGTATTCGTTGAGTGCCTGTAATTCTTGCGGGCAATCTTCCAATACCGAACGCACCAGACACTTCAAATAGTCTTCGGCCAAGTCAGCATTGCCCTCCAAATCCACAAAGGCGGCCTCCGGTTCGACCATCCAAAACTCGGCCAGGTGGCGGGGGGTATTGGAGTTTTCCGCCCGAAATGTCGGCCCAAAAGTGTAGACAGCATTCAGGCCCAAGGCCAGACATTCGGCCTCCAGTTGTCCGGTCACGCACAAGTGGGCGGGCCTTCCGAAATAATCCCCTTGCAAACTGGTGACGGAGAAAAGTTCTCCCGCTCCCTCCCCATCGACGGTAGTGAGCACGGGAGTGTTTAAATAATAAAATCCGCGCTGGTCAAAAAAGCGGTGGGTACTCATGGCCATACAGTGGCGAATTCTAAAAATCGCCCCGAACAGGTTGGTGCGCGCCCGCAAGTGCGCTTTTTGGCGCAAAAATTCCAGTTCCAGTGCCTTTTTTTGCAAGGGATAGCTGGCATCGGTGGTGCCATAAACGACTACCCGATTGGCCACCATTTCGGCCACCTGTCCTTTGCCTTGGGATTCGACCCAACGGCCGAGCACTCCTACACAGGCCCCGGTTAAAAGCGCGCTCACATCGGCATAGTTTTCAAGCTCGGCATCGGCAATCACCTGGACAGAAGTCTGGCAAGTTCCATCGTTAATGGTGAGAAAACTAAACTTGCGCCCCTGGCGCACACTTCTGGCCCAGCCCTGAATCCACACTTCGCGCCCGTCGGGGGCAATATCTGACAATTCTCGAATAGTGGTGCGCGCGGGAGTGTTCACTCCGAATCCTCCCTGGCCAAAAAGTCCTGCCATAAACCTGTCAGCATCGGCTTGGACAGGCGCGCTCCAAAGTGGGTAACCAAAGTGCTGGAAGCGTAGCACGCCCAGCGCGCGGCCCAAACAGGGTCTTTGCCCTCGGTGAGAGCGTATAAAAAGGCCCCGGCAAATAAATCTCCGGCACCGTTGCTGTCAATTGCTTTTACTGAGCGGGTGGGAACGCAAACTTCGCGCCCTCCTTCTATCACCAGCGCACCTTCCGCTCCCAAGGTCACCGCCACCAGTGGGCATTGTTCGGCCAAGGTAGTGACCGCACTGGAGAGATCGCTTTTTCCGGTCAATCCCAAGGCCTCCCCACGATTGCAAAATAAAAGGTCAACTCCCTCGCCGATCACTTCTTTAAGTTCATTGCCAAAATGGGTGACCAAACTGGGGTCGCTCAAAGAGAGGGCGGTTTTCACCCCCGCCGCACGGGCCATTTGGCGCGCTTGAAGAAGTGCCTTTTTGGCCTTTCCATTGGCCACCAAATAACCTTCGATATAGAGATATTCAGAATTCCCCAGGGCCTTGACGTCCAATTCCCGCCCCCCCCATTCGGTGGTGGCCCCCAAAAAAGTGAGCATACTGCGTTCGGCATCGGGGGTGATAAAAACCAGACATTTGCCGGTCACACCCGCTTCCCGCTCTCCCCCCAAATTACTGTCGACTCCCTGATCCAGCAGATCGGCGTGATAAAAATCCCCTGCCTCGTCTTTTGCCACTCGACACGACAAAAAAGCACGCCCTCCCAATTGCGTCAGGGCAATGGCGGTATTGGCGGCACTGCCCCCACAAGTGCGCTTGCGGGGAACGCCCTCCATGCACTTTAAAAGCTGTTCCTGGCGCGCTTCATCGACCAGGGCCATGACCCCTTTTTCCACGTCCATGCGTTCAAGGAAATCGTCATCAACCTCGATTTCCACATCGACCAAAGCATTTCCCAGAGCACAAATATGGTACTTCTTCATTCGAGATGACCTGAAATATGAGCGCTTACAAAGCTAGAAGGAAACGCCCACGTTCTGCTGAGGTATGCTAATCAAAGCGTCCAGCAAATTATTTCTAATACCCTCTTTCGATTCGGCATCTCCCGTGTAGTAAAGCAAATCCAGGTAACCGATATCGAGGAATTTTTGTACCACTCCCCGGGTTTGAGCATGCTTGACCCTGTAGGCCTGTAGCGCCTCAGTCACCCTGTGTTGACCCCACCTCTGTGTCAACCCACCCATAAGGGACTGGAAAATTTGCATATTGCCTGCAGAGAGATGTGCCCTCCTCTCAAGTTCAAAAACGTCATTGGCCAACAAATCCGACACTGCTTTGACATCCATCACGTTGTTCAAAATGGCCTGAACTTGCTGGTCAATGGCCGAATTGGACTTGGCCTCGCGGTGAGGATTTTCCCTTGCGCCTTCGCTGGGGGCAACAGTGATGGGTTCAATTCCGGTTTGAGCTTGAGCGGCCGCCGTTCCCAATGAAGATGGCCACTGATGAGATGGGGGTTCTGTGGCCGGTTCTGTGGGCGTTGCTTCAACCTCTTCTTTGCTTTCTTCAATCTCTGTGACTTCCTCTGTTTCGGCAACAGCACCCTCTTCTTTAACAGGAGGAGGAGCAGTTAACTCCGCCAAGGCCTGGTCTATGGTTCCAGAATTGGCATCCAATCCGCCCTCCAACAGGTCGATCAACTTCGCCGCCAGACCATTTCTTTCGCTGGCAACATAAGTTTGATTAATGCCGGGAATTGAGTAAGATTTTGCCTCGCTTTCTCCCTCGGCCAAAGCGTTGGGAGTCATAAAGGTGGAATGGTAGCGCCCCACGGTCATAAAATCCCTCAAAGCGTGAACTCGGGAAAGGATTCCGAGGTTGTTGGGCAACTCGCGCTCTGGAACTTCGGAAGCATTGGCCGCCATACGCAACATCACCGGCCCAATACTCCAGAAGTCTTGATTGGGAAAGGGAAGAAAAAGGCGCAAAAAGCGATGGTAATCGGGACTCGGTGTCGAGTAGTTAACGTTTCCAGTTAAGGTCGTCGTATAGTATTCAAAACCATTGGAGGCCCTAAAGGGAATCTCCCCTCTCAAAGGCAGGGTGTAACTGTAATGCTCAATGAGGTTGCCCAACTCCTCATTAAAGGCAGGGTGCTCAAAATAGGAGCGGTAGACGTTGCCTCCACGAGTCGTCATCAAACCTTGATAGGTGAGAATTTCCATCGCCAACAACTTTTCCATCCATGCACCACGAACCTCCAAGTCTCCCACATAACTGCGAATACCTCTGCGGGGAAAAGCGGCCACGTCGTTGTGTATTTGTCCCCGCTCTCCGAGAATGTTAATCCTGACACCCCGGCTCCTGAGGCGCTGTCCATAAAGATGTTGGTAGTATTGGGCCACCAAAGGGTTGTGGCAATCGGTCAAGCCATACACATCAATCATCCTTCCCTCGCTGTGGGGAAAGGCCATGTAAGACCAGCGGGCAATATTGGCAATGTCTTTGCCTAAACTTAAAAAGACTTCCCTGCTTCTCGGGCCTTGTTGATGATCCACCAAAGAAGCGTGACACACCTTATCCGGCATTTTCACCAAATCCAAAAGAAAACGCCCGGCCGTGTTGTTGGCGTAAATGATGTCTTCCAATTGCCTACACATGGACGCCGTACCAGAGTCTTTATTGGCAAAAGCGGCACTACAACCCCAAGACAAAGTGCCTTCGGGAACAGTGCCCTGAAGCTGGTTGGCGGCCCATTGCCACATCTCGTGAAAAGTGCGAACGCCTGCCAGTTCCCGGTAAATCGAAATCAAATGCCAAATGTGGTCTCGCTCACTCATATTGTCGCGCAACCAACGCACATTTCTGACAGCGTAGGAATCGCGGTACTCACGAATCCGAAAATCCAAAAGTTCTCTGATGGTACTGCCCTCGTCAAAGACGTTGCAAAACAAACTTTGACCACGATCTTCGTCAGTGCAATAGCGAAAATTGGCCCCCGAGGGAACATGACTGGCCAAAACACCGTCGGGCAATTGATACATTTTCAGTACCACTGCCCGATTTTGAAGCTGCTTGGGCGCGCTCTTTTGAACGTGCTCATAAAACAAATCTCCCGAATTTTGACTGGCCAATTCTTCGCAAACCGGCATGGGAGTCCCTTGCGGGTGGGAGACTTGTTGCCCATTCTCCGGTCTGCAATAAACCAGAGTCGGCATTTCCCGATTGTAGGCATACCTCAAGGCGGCAATGTCGTAGGGGCCAAAAGTGCTCAACTCGCTCACACCCCAAGTGCTGTAGTCCATAATGGAGCTGGAACTGGTTTTGGCGTTTAAACCCAAAACCTGTTGCGCTTCTTCACCCCAGTAATGATTTTTGTCGGCCGAGCCGTAAAAGTTGTGGCGCAGGCCCAGGTTGTGGCCGATTTCGTGAATTAACACGGGTACATAGGAGTTGGTTACCAAAATCTCCAATAATTGCCGTTGCTGTCCCCGATTCAAAGACATCCAGGGGCGCAAGCGTCCCGCCTGATCTCTCACTCCGGAAACGGCATTGATCTGGTCGAGTGTGGCCTGGCCTAATTGCTTTAAGTTGAGTTTGTCGACAGTGTAGCCGTTATTCCTCTGCAAAACACGAAGGCCCTGCTTTCGAGTTTTAAGTGCCTGTAAAATGCGCTGGGAGCGCTCGACTTCAAACTGGGAAACATTTCCCTGCGCCATCGACTTTTGAAGTTTGGCAGAAAAGACCTCAAAACTGACCTCGTCCAAATCCCGGGTTCTAAAATTTTTCCACTGGTCGATAGGATTTTCTGATGCGCCAGAGAGAAAATTTTCCCAGGCCTCAGTATCCTGATTGCTTTCGACAAATGTTGGCCGCTCCAACAAAGGCATCACAAAATCTTTCTGCTCGGCGGGTGGTGGCCCGATATTTCTAGGAGATAAAGCGACGGATTCAGAGTTCATAAGCTGCTCTCTGAAGTTGGCCTTGGGCACGGCCAAACCTTTTTGCCAACTCTCTACGACAGGGGGAGGAACCGAAGTATCTCCACTCGCGTCGCGTATTTCCCTGGCCCTCAACAAATAATAGGAGTAGGGCGCATTGTACTCCAGCGAACCCTTGTACATGTTGGCGTGGGCGCGAATAATTTCTCCCGTCCTGGGATTGGCCACGGAAGGCCCGTAGCCCAGCAGTGGAGAAGCAATGTCTTCAATCAGGTTGAGCATGGTATTGCGCAAATCCCCCGATCGGGTGTTTTCATCTCCCTGTACCAAATTCAAGCGCAGCTTGACCCGGTTTTTTTCCAGCGTGAAATTCATGCGCTCAAAGGCCTCTTCAGTGGCGCGCTTGAGGTAGGCGTTGTCGGGTTTGGCAAATTCTTTGCCGAGCGTGTAGGTCACCAGGCGGTTGCCCTTTGCATCTACCGTTCCCTTCTTCAAAGGACTCCAGCGCTGCATATAATAATCTCTGTCGGTTCGACCAATGATGTCCTTGTGTTTGTGTTTACTGGAGAAAAAACCGTAAATGCGCTGGTCTTCAATGGGGTATTCAATCGCCTGGTAATCCGGGTCGCTAATCTTTTCCAAATCGGCAAAGTTAAACGAAATGCGGGTGTTAAAAGTCCCCCCGTTCTCATCCAATTTCTCCATAAATTCTTCATAACCACCGCTCCCATACCACAATTGCAAAATACATTCGTGAGTGTCAGCAAAGCGATAAGATTTTTCAATTTCGATGTTGATAAAATGGCGGCCGATTTCCCGGCGCACTAAACGCCCATCCACTTCGGAAAAACAGGAATCATCTGTGGTGGGCAACATCAACGAATCAAATTCGCGTACGGCAATATCCTTAAACTCGGGAAGAAAGTGATCCCGCTCCTGCCAATGGGTTTCGGTGTTGACTTCTTCGCGGTTGTTGCACTCATCATCTTCGTTGAGGGCACAACGAAAGGCCAAATACTCCCCGGGAATGGTGAGAATCGGTTTTTCGTTTAAGGGATTGTCCCGATAGCGCGCCTCATCTTCCACTTGGTAGGCGGTGAGTCCCCCCTCTTCCCAGCGCCATTTCACGATCCGCTCCTTGCCTTGCATGTAGGGGCGCATGGACTCGGTAAAGCGCGGAACTCCCATCGTCGAAGAGGTGTACAAATACTCTCTCTCCGTATCTATGGTCGCTCTGGAAACCAAATTTTGATCTTTATAAAGCACATCGTAGGGGCGCTCTTTGGCACAGCCGAGAAGTACTCCCCAAAAACTCAGCACGGCGACCATGCCACAAACGAGATCAATCGGGCATCTTCTCAATCCTTGTTTCTCGTCAATCCGTTTCATTTCCATCCTCCCCTAATGTTATTTGCACCCTGAAACGTTCAGAGCATCCATCCTAGGCCCATATAAATTCGCGAAACATCGTCATCAAAAAAGCGCACGTCAGAATCGCTGCCATTAATATGTAGTGCCGATCCACCGATATAGTGACCAATGGTGGCCTCCCAATTTCCGGCAAAATTGTAGCTTAGCGCCTGGCCAAAACTGAAACTATCCCGAGAACTTCCCCTGTAAGACCAGCGCCGGGTGTAGGCCTGCTCCAAAAGCAGGTTCATCTGATCAGTAAAAGCGTAGCTAAAAACCAGATCGTGCCCCAGGGCATAACGGGAATTGGGTTCTCCCGAAACTTGTTGAGCGTAGCGATGAACATACCTCGTCACCGAAGGGGAATAACTCACCTTAAGGCCGGTCAACCAATCCCTGCCAGCATCATAAGTCAGTGCCGGGGCGACTTCTGTACCTACCAAGAGCGAGCGCGACTTGCGGGAAGCGGGACTCAAAGGCAGGGCAAAACCCAACGAACCACTAAGGGTCAGGACGGGACTCAAAGCGCGGGAAAATCCCGAGAGAGTCCATCCCACGTCGCTAAACGAGGACTCCCGATAACCATCCAGGTCTTTACTCAGCAAAATTTCGACGGAATTTCTGATTCCCCTCGGAGAAGTCAGAGCGACACCTACGATGGTATGACTGATTATGCTATGACGGGAATTCTCCCATTCGTGCAGACTGGTTTCCAATAGCTGGGAGACAATTCCCCGGAGTTGCTTTTTGCTCCCAGAGGAATCGGTCTGAATTTGGGATTCCGAAAGGGAAGGGCCAACGGCATAGAGGTTTCCAAGGCCCAAAAAACACAAAACGAAAAAAATTGACCGTAATCCCGTATTTGCTGCTTTGCACTTCAAAATGACTCCTTCAAGCTAAAAAACTCGGTGAACTCCTTAATATCCCACCGTTTATTCATTCAACAAGGAAAAGTAAGATAATTTCACACACTCGCCCCATCATGTCAATCTCGAAAGTGCGTCATTTCTACATGGTATAGCTGGCAGATTGGCCGGGCGTTTCCTCAACTTCCACTTCCAGGCCCTGAAAGCTGAAATGGTGTTTTTTACACACTTCGTCTTTGATTTGATGGGCCAAATAAAACGCCAGCCTCTCCGCCGAAGTATTGCTTAGGGGCAAAATCAGCACGTCGCTTTGGGGCAATGACATGCGCGATCCATCGGGAAGAAAAAGCAAAAAGTTGGAAGCCTCTTTCTCAATGCCCAAATGCCGGTTTTTGCCGGGAAGCAAACATTTGTGATCGAGGGCGTCGCAGACCTTGCGCACAATGGGCTTAATATCCAGGAAATCAAACACCATGTCCTCCTCTTCCGAACACGGCCCATCACCCTTAACGCTCACCCGATAATTGTGCCCGTGCAGCGGCTCCCGCGTCCCATCTTGAAAAATCAGAAAATGGGATGCCGCAAAATTGAAATATTGCTTGTAAACCCTGATAGAAAAATTGGCATCGTTCGTCTTCATGGGGCCTGTCTACCACAAAAGACGCAAAGAGCGAAAGAGGCAGTGTCAAAGATTTTGGGCCTTGCCGACCCCGCGCCTTTCGCCTATAGTGGCCGTGTGGTTTCAAGACAACGCATAAAAAAAGCACTGGCCCTGCTCGAAACGCATCTGCCCTCCACTCCCGAGGTTCAGACCTCTTTGGAGCACTTGCGCCAGGCGTGTGAAAACCAGACCTGGCCAAAAGAAACAATAGGGGTTGATCCCGAATCTTTTCCCATCCCCGAAGCTGTCTCGAAAGCGGGGGGAATCGCCCTCTTTTCAGACGGGGCGTGTCGCGGCAATCCTGGCCCTGGCTCTTGGGGAATGTTGGGACAAAACGCCCGCGCCGAAAGGCTTTTTGAAAGTTCTGGCGTGGAAATGAACACCACCAACAACCGCATGGAAATGATGGGTGCCATTGAGGCCCTCAAAGCGGCGGCAGAATATTGCAACGATTCCGGCCAAAACCCGCCCTTGTGGTTATACAGCGACGGCCGCTATGTGGTGGACGGCATGAATTCCTGGATCAAAAATTGGAAGGCCAAAGGATGGAAAAAGGCCGACGGCAAAAGGCCCGAAAATATTGACCTATGGCGCGAACTTGACCGTTTAAGTTGCCAATTTGAAAAACTGACCTTTGCCTGGGTCAAGGGCCATGCGGGCCACCCGCAAAATGAATACTGCGATCGCATCGCCAACCTAGCGCTGGATGACGCCGGTTTTTAGACTTGTAATTTCGTGTGGTTGTGGCCATGCTTTTAACTCCAACCAAAAATATCGCCGTTTGAAGCGATACAACACGGAGGTCTCTCATGCACAAAACATTCTTTCTTTTGGCCGGATTAATATTTGCGAGTGGATGGCTCGCCGGCTGTCAGGAAAAATCCGCCGAACCCAAAAGCGAAGACGAAAAGGTCATCTATACTTTCGGGCATCTGATGGGTTCCCGTCTGCAAAATCTCAATATGTCCTCACAGGAAATTGACATGGCCCTTCAGGGAGTGAGAGACGGTGCTGAAAAAAGCAAAGCCAAAGTCAATATTGCCGAACACCGTATGCAAATTGGCAAACTCATGCGTGATCGCTCTCGCGTCGCCGCCAAAAAATTCAAGGAGGAAGGAGAGGCCTTTATCAAAAAATTTGTCGAGTCGGAAGGGGCAACCAAAACCGAGTCGGGCCTGGCCTACAAACTAATGCTCAAGGGAGAGGGAAAAACCCCCAAACCCACCGACATCGTCAAAGTCCACTATCACGGAACCTTGATTGACGGAACCGTTTTTGACAGTTCAGTAGAGCGCAAACAACCCGCCGAATTTCCCTTGAATAGGGTTATCAAGGGCTGGACGGAAGGCCTGCAATTGGTGGGCAAGGGCGGAAAAATCAAACTGGCCATTCCCTCAGACCTGGGCTACGGAGATCGCGGCAGCCCTCCCAAAATTCCCGGCGGTTCCACACTGGTCTTTGAAGTCGAGTTGCTGGAAATCAAAAATGCACCTCCGGCCAAAAAGAAGGCCTCTGCCAAAAAGACAAAAAGGCGCACAAAAAAGAAGAGCTAGTAACTTTTCACTTTTGTAAACGGATTCGCAGCAGGCGGAAACCAATAAAGTCGTAACCACTATAACGATGGCCAAAACTTGCGGAGTTGGAGCGCAAATCGTGGGGGCCACTGCCCCAGCCTCCTCCGCGAGTCATATAATAACCGCCGGAACTGCCACCAGAACCGGGAGGCAATGTCACTCCTTTTGGAAGTTCTCTCATATATTCGTCACTGACCCATTCCCATACGTTGCCATAAACGTCGTGCAGGCCCCAGGGATTGGCGAGTTTTTGTTTTACCGCATGAGTTCCTCCCCCTGAATTGATCCAATACCAAGAGTAAGAGCTGAGCAAAAGTGGATTGCCTCCAAAAAAATAGTCTCCCTTGTTGCCGGCCTTGGTGGCGTAACTCCACTCTCCCGATGTCGGCAGGCGGTAGCCGTAACCGTCGTCTCGCTCGGCATTGAGTTTGGCGATAAATTCTTGCACCTGATTGCGTGAAACATTCTCCACCGGATGGTTGGGGCACATCCCAACTCGCAACTGCTCACGTTTCAGGCCATCTTGGGGATCAACTTCACCATCACTCCTTCCGACGTGCAGGGAGCACGCCTCAGTCGTTCCGTCTTGTTTCACCCCAATCTGACCTAAATCGCAAGCAGTTACCATGCTTTTATCATTTTCCATTTGAACATCAATGACACGGTATTCCCCCGGACAATAGGCCTTGCCTTGAAAGCGGGAGGGATTGGCCTTCATCACCTTGAAGTATTGCAGTTGAGTCATCTCCGCGACTTGCATTTCAAATTCCTGAATCAACTTCACCGGATATTTATCACCCTTGTAGTAGACCTCCCTTTTAGGGATGGGCACAAACTCCATGTCGTAAGCAAAAACACTGCTGGTAACCAAGACCAAGAAACTGCACAATAGACTATTCATGATTTCCTCCTTGTTTAAAAAACTCCGCCGTTCGGCACATTCCCTCTCTCAAACCAATTTGCGGCCGAAAATCTGAAATGGCCAACAATTTTCCCATATCCGGTCTGCGGCGGCGGGGTTCATCCGAGTAAGGCAAGGGGCGGTAGCTCAGGTTTGAAGAACTCCCCACCACGGAAATCACCATTTCGGCGACCTGTTTAATGCTGTATTCTTCGGGGTTGCCGCAATTAAAAGGTGTGGAATCGCCCAAAAAAAGCACTCGATGAATGGCCTGAACCAAATCGCTGACAAAACAAAAAGAACGCGTCTGCGAACCATCTCCGTAAACGGTAAGGTCTTGCCCGGCCTGGGCCTGAGTGATGAAGTTGGGAATCACCCTTCCGTCATCGGGGCGCATACCTGGCCCATAAGTATTAAAGATGCGCACGATTCTGGTGTCGAGGTGGTAGCGCCGGTGGTAGGCCATGGTCATCGCCTCGGCAAAGCGCTTGGATTCGTCGTAGGGAGCGCGCTTGCCGATGGGGTTGACGTGTCCCACATAATCCTCGGTCTGGGGGTGAACTTCGGGGTCGCCGTAGACCTCCGAGGTCGAGGCCTCCAAAAAACGCGCTCCCGCAAGGCGCGCCAGTTCCAAAAGCTTGCGTGTACCCTCGGAATTGACCTGCATAATCTCCAAGGGAATGCGCTCAAAATCCACCGGCGAGGCCGGCGAGGCGAGACTCAACACAAAATCGAGTTCCAAACCTTTTAAGTCGGGCAGGGATTGGTAGATATTGGCCTCGTAAAATTCAAAAGTATCAAACCGAAAGAGGCGCTCCAAATTGCTACGCGATCCGGTCACAAAATTGTCGATGCCAATGACCCGTGCGCCGAGTTTGAGATAAAAGGCGCACAAATGACTGGGGACAAATCCCGCCGCCCCGGCCACCAACATGGTCTTGCCTTTCAAATCTTCCGGCAAACCAGTTTCTTTCAAAGTCTTCTCCTTATGGCCTTTTTTTACTGGACAAAAAGGCGCTTTGACCGGATAGAAAGTAAGAGGAGAAAATTTTCATGCATCTGTGCCTGCACCAAACCCACCACGCCATCGGCGATTTGGACTCCACCTTTGGAGAACTCAAAGAAGTCCTCCGTGGAGATTTGTCGTCCTCTTCTTCCGCACCAACACTGCACCTCTATCCCGAATTGTACCTGACTGGATATCCTCTTCAAGACCTGATCTGGCACAAGGCCTTTATTGATTCCTACTTACAACATTTCAAAGAGTTGGGCCAATTTTGCCTGGATCAAACGCCGTCATCACCACCTCATGCAGCACTGGTGGGGGGTCTGGAATACACTTTTGACCAGTACCGCAGCCCTACGCGCATTGAAAACGTCATTTTTGAATGTTGCCCGGGCGTCCCTCCCCGCAAAGTTTACACCAAGGCGCTACTTCCCAATCACGATATTTTTGACGAGGAAAGGTACTTTTACCCCCAGAGGGAAGCGGTCATCTATCGTTTTGCAGACCTCTCTATGGGCCTGATGATTTGTGAAGATATGTGGCCCAGTGGAATCCATCGCTCTTCTGCTTTCGACCCCACCGCGGCCCTGTACCAAAAATGCCAAGACGAAAAGACCGCACTGGATTTGGTGGTCAACCTGTCCGCCTCCCCTTCCTTTGTGGGCAAACACAAACAGCGTCTCGCCAGGGCCAAACACCTGAGTTGCCTTTTCTCCGCTCCCTTTGCCTACGTCAACCGGGTGGGCAGCGAAGACGAAATCGTCTTTGATGGCTCCAGTTTCGTAGTTAGTGGAGAAGAGTTGATTCACCAGTGCCTCCCCTTTGCAAGCGACCAGGCAAAACTCCCCCTGCCTTCTTTTTCGAGCAAACATTCCGACTCCTGCCTTTCACCCACACCAAAAGACTTGCCTCTCGAACAAACCTGGGACACGTTGTTCAGGCCCTCTTTGAACTTAAAAAACGCCCCCCCTAAACTGCACCCTTTAACTCCCGAAGACTGTGACTGGATTGTGCGCACTTTGGAATTGGGAGTGAAAGACTACGCTTTCAAGTGCGATTTCAAACGCTTTTTGGTGGCCATCTCAGGAGGCATCGACAGCGCCTTGGTTTTGGCGCTGGCCAAAATCATCGCTGGAAACCAGGCAGTAGAGGCGGTGTATATGCCCGGCCAATATTCCTCTCCGTTATCGGGAGAAATGGCCACCCAAATGTGCCAAAATCTGGGGATCAAGCTGATCTCACAACCCATCAAATTCCTTCACAGTACCGTCCGCCTGCTCTTTGCCGACAATTTTGGGAAGGCACTGGAGGGCCTTGCCGACCAAAACATTCAAGCGCGCCTGCGCTCGAGTCTAATCTACGCCCGCTCCAACCAAACCGGGGCGATGGTGCTCAACACTTCCAATAAATCGGAGTTGGCGCTGGGCTATTCCACTTTGTACGGAGACAGTGTGGGAGCGCTCTCTCTGATAGGCGACCTGTATAAGTCCGAAGTTTACCAACTCGCTGACCACATCAATAAAAACTACGGGGCACCCATCCCTCAAGAAGTCATCGACCGCCCTCCCAGCGCAGAACTCAAGGAAGATCAAAGTGACGATCAAGAACTCTTCCCCTACCCGCGCATCGACGCCATCTTGGAGGGCCTGCTTTCCTATTTGTATGCACCGGAGGATTTGATTCAATTTGGTTTTGCTTCCGAGGAAGTTTATAAAATTCGTCGCCTTTACCATCAAAGCGAATACAAGCGCAAACAGTTTTGCCCGATTATCAAACTCAAAACCAAAAGCTTTGGGTTTGGCCACCGCATGCCCATTGCCAAACACACAACCTAAAATAAATTTCCCCACCGAAAGTACCGATGGGAGAGCATGCACCGAGCTTTGCCCTACTTATTGCTCTTTTTGAGCATGGCCCCCTGTTGGGGGGAGGATTTTCAGCACTTTAAAATCAAAGACCGCAAAAAGTGGGAAAACTTCGGTGGGCGACAAGGCAGAGTCGCCAAGTATTCTTCTTTTGAGAGTGACCCGTTACTCGACGGCCCCGTCTACAAAAGAATTATGGATTATTTCGGTCAGCACTACCAGGAAATTGCCGATCGGCAATTCCATTTGATGGAAAAAGACCAGAATCGTTTTAAGGCCGGGATCAATCATTTGGCCTTCGATTATTTCAAATCCTTTGCCTATTTTAGTGTTGAATTTCAAAGGCAAATGGCACCCAATCTTTTTGCAGATAATTACGTTATCAACGACACTATCAACATCTATATAGATGCCACTCAGCTTTTGGGCGACTTAAAACAGCGAGGCATTATCGACATCGGAAAAAAACAATTGCTGGGGTTTGCCGGAGTTACTTTCAAACGCTCTTACCAATATTCCTACTTTGCCAAAAACAAAACCGAAGCGATGACTCTTTACCTGCGCCGCTTGTTTTTTTCCTTTTTAAAATTTCGCTCCAAAAATTTTTTAAAAATGAAACCTGAAGAAGTAATGGTGCGAACCGACCGTCTGGGGTTTCAAGTCGGCGGCATCAGCAACATTCCCATCTACGAATACCTGGATAACGCGGAGGCCGAGCTTCAACCTCAACGCAACGAAGAAGAAGACGACGATTCCATCAACTATTTTCCGGTGAGCAATTTCTTTGCCTTAAATCTAAACGGCCATTTGGCACACCATCTACTCACTCGCACGGAAATTGTGGCGTTAACTCCAGAAGAAGATTTTACCCAAATGAGAAAAATTGAACCCAGTGAAAAACCTATCTCTTTCAAAGACCGCTACCGGGAACACGGAGACAGTAGTGAAGAAGTTGAAGTTGAACTCGAAGTCGAAAAGTTTGAGGAGAAAGGCCCTCATGCCAATTCTTTTCAAATTCATTTCTCAAAGGGCAACATTTCCCAGGCCGGTATTCAAATCACCATTTTGGCCGATTTTTTAAAGCTTTTGCGCACTAAAATTTTCAGTTACAGCTTTTCCAAATCCTTTGAAAACTCCTACGAAATGGGTTTTGGATTTGGCCCAAAAGACGTTTCCAAAATCAAAGGGACAAACCCACTTGCAACTGAAGTCGGAAGAATCCTCAAGCACAAAGAACCCAACTTGGGAATTTTAAAAAACAATCTTTTGGGCAAAGTATTTAAGGAAATACAAACCAAAAGGCGCACCTGTTCCCTGTTCACTTTAATTCGCTCCAAATTACAAAAAACCGAGCGCGTGGAAATTATAAACGATAAGAGGTACAAAAACTTTTTTCGCCACGAATTTTTTAACAGCAAATACCAAAACAGTTCGCTGGGATGGCTCCTGAGTCTGGGCCTGCAATCTTTCTTGCGCCTTTCGTGGTCGTTTGGGGGACAAACCTATAAAGATGCCCAAAAATTGATTCTCGAATACGACTCCGAAAAAAACCTTATCAAAGACAAGGCCAGTCTCAATCTTGAACAAAATGCCCCCATCTTTCGCTTTCATTTCAAACGGGAATTTTCTTACCAAAAGAGAAATAAGGAAAAAAGCAAGGCCAAACTATTGGACTTGATCGAAAACTATTCGACACTAAGGCCACAAATTATCGAGAGAGTCAAAAAGGGCGAACTGATGGCCCCTTTTGACCTGAAAATCAATTTTGTCTTCAAGCAAAGCGCCATCGAATATTTTCACAACTTGTCACTCAGCGAAATCAACAAAAAAATTCGCACCTTGTGCCTGCCCTCACAAAAACGCCAAAGAGTGATGAAAAAAGGCAGTTTCAGATGGGAAACGGAAAACAAATGCAGCAAAAAGCTGGTGCAAAGCTATCAAAAATATATCAATGAACGCGACAAGAGATACTACTCTGCCAGGGAAAAATACCAAAAGTGCCGCAAAAAAAACTCCCGACGAACAAACAAAAAACTTCGTTCCTGTCCCAAAAAAATCGTCATCAGTTCCCAGGAACAAGCACTTAAAAAAATCCCATTGTGGCTCTTGACTCCCTTCCTGCAAGACTTGCAAAAATGGGGGCGCAACAAATCTTTTATTTACGATTTTTTCGGCCGCGACAACGTCTCCATGAACGGCCAGTTCAAGGCGGCCTATGAAATTGAAGAAGTAGAGGGCGAATACGGAAATTTCAACAGCTTTTTTAACGACGGCACTTCTTTTTTCAAGGGCCTGATCGAGCAATCCCTTCCCGGCAGGGCCAGACATCCCGCTCTTGACAAAATTTAGGCCTTTAATCTAACGTAATTTCTCGTGCGCCCGTAGCTCAGCTGGATAGAGCAACGGATTTCTAATCCGTAGGTCACAGGTTCGAGTCCTGTCGGGCGTGCCATTCCTTTTATTGAGAAAGAATGGTATTCCACATGGCAAAAATCGCACTGCTGCCAAGTTTTAGCACGGGAGTGTTGTCGATGCCCTTGGTGATATAATCCTTCTTGCAAATATTACTGTAACCAGGGTCAGGGAAATCTGCTATAAACTGAGAGTAAAATGGTTCTACTGTCGCCGTAGCTGAAGCGACTGATGGGGCCATGGCCCATAAAAAAATCGCCCACCTCGTATATTCCCTGTTCATGTGCCAAGGTGCCCAGTCGTCTGCCTCTGTCAATTCAATTTCACTCTGCTTGAAGTTGTTTACAAGGCCCATAAACTCCGAAAAATAACGGTAGAAGTAAGGGGAATTCTTTGTATTAATCTCAAAAAGTGTTTGCTTGTAAAATTCAAAATAGGTCTTTTCCGGGTGAGGCACTCTGCTCTGGTCGAGTACCAACCTGTTCAAAAAATCGGCCCACTGACTTCTCGCCACCAGTTCGTCGATATCACACCAATCGTTTTTGACAAACTCCCCTACTTCCAAGGCGAAGTCTTTTAAATCCTGAACCTGTGAGGAAACGTCCTGTCTAGCAAAAGCACCTTGAGACAGAAAAAGAAACATAGCAAAAAAAGAGATGACATTTTTCATGGAAATCCTCCGTATGAAGTGAACACTTAAAAGCGCAAGAGCAAATTTAAAACTTATTTTAACAAAAAGCAAGAAAAATTGGGCCTTCTCTACTTAACAGAGGCAGACGATGGTGCATTAAGTCGTTTACAAATATTGGCAGTCAGGCCGCTATTTTAAATGGCAGCTTATTCTCCAAAACAATTAAAATTTTAATCAAAATATCAACCGAAACGCTGTTTTCTCCCATATTCGAGATGCGGGTAATTCGCGCCCTTGACGTGCCAACTTTCTCTGCAATTTTTTTATGGGAATCATTGGAGTTTTGTATTCCCAACACAACTCTAATATAAAGATTTGATTTAAATTCCATCATTATGGCATCTGCTTCGCTCAGGCTGAGGTCTTCGGCCATGTTTTTTGCTTGTTTAGCTAATTTCATTGATAAGTCTTCTTAGTCGTTTTTTTGCAGTCTCTATTTCTTTTTTAGCCTCCTTGGAAAGAGATTGGACAAGTCTTTTTGCAGTTTTCTCCAAACAATTTTTTTCATTGTATTCAATTGTGCCAAAAACAGCACTAAAAATCAAAAACTAAAAACCAACTCTGTCTGTTTTTCTTCACAAATTTTTTTTTCTTCTCCACTCAGTTTTTCAAGCCAGTTTTCAAAATTATAAAAATCATTCTCTATAATAAAGGCATCAAATTTTTGTAAAAACTTAGAAACCCAATGACGTTCTTTTTTCACCAGAGAACTCAAAAAGGCCACTTTCTTCTTTAACTTTCTTGCCTCTTCTACTTGGTGTCTGGTTCCACTATTTTCACCAGCATCCACTACAATACTGGCAACACTTAATTCGGCCATGAGTTTATTTCTTTTTGGAAAATTAAATTTCGATGTATCCGTTCCTGGAGAAAACTGACTGAGAACCAAACCATGATTTTTTATATCGTTTTTTAAATCAGCATTTTCTTTGGGATAACAACCATTAATATCTGTTCCCATGACAGCGATTGTTTTCCCATCTTGCTTTAATGCTTCACGATGTGCCGCCGTATCTATACCCTTGGCCATGCCGCTCACAATACAAAACCCATGCTCAACGGCCAATTTAGTAAGTTTCCTTGTTTGTGTAATTCCTTCAGGCGAAGGGTTTCTAGTCCCAATAATTGAAACTTTTTTTAAATCCAGTAGAGATAAATCCCCTTGAAACCACAGTTTTTTTCCTTCTTCTTTCCACTTTGCTAAAGCGGGAGGATATTTTTTAAATGGCACTATTTGGTTCATTAAATCAAACCCCGCATCTTTAAACATAATTCTTCTAAAGCAAAATCAAAGCGTTCTCCAGAAGCTATCCTTTCTGTTTTATAGTAGTAATTTTCGCTCATGGTAGTAAAAGAATTAGCACTACCTAATTCTATATTATATTTTAATAAAGTGTCTCCAAACTTTCCAATAGAAAAACACAATACTTTTCTTGCACCCGCTTGTTTTAATAGTGTCTCTGCTACACCAAAAGATGTTCCATACGTTGTAAAATCATCAACTATCGCTACTGTAGTTCCTCGTATTTTTGTCTTGTAGTATTCATGCACTTTCAGCGTGGAAATTTGAGAATTAGGGTCAGTTCTATTTCCTACAAAACCGCTATGTCTTGCTTGTGTGGCCGTATGCCTGATCAATATTGGATATGGATGCTTTTTCCTATTACCAAAAGCGTGTCTGGCGAGGTCAGCATATTGAGCAATAATTTCTTCTTCTGGTTTTTTAGGTGTAGAAGCTGGAAAGTACGCCCAATAGTCAACATTTTGGACAACTGGAGTGCTTATTAAAGAAGAGAGAAATAATAGTTGAAATACTTTTTCAAAACGGTTGTCACCTGATTTTAAATGATTTCTTAACATCCTAATTACTGGTTCCATTTCTTGGATATTATTTTTATTACCAGCATTTGTAAGAGAATATATTTCAAAATTATCGCCTTCATATTTGTAATACCAAGGATTTGAAACATTAAGTATATCCATTATTTTTGGTAAAATTTCTGGATTATTAAACCTTAGGCCATATTGTTGGGCCTTAGAATCAAGTGAAGAACTCCAACCAGCTACTATAGACAAAATTTTAGAGTTGATTGACATAAATAAATCTGCATTAATACACGAAACAATCAGTGTTTTTTCTGGAATACGCCCTAATTCTGAAATTTTATTTCTTGCAGCATCTTTGCTTTGTCGTCCCAAAAGACCAACATATTGTATATTGGGATAATAGCCTAACCACACAGGTTTTCCTTGACTAGCGAACAAATAACAAGCAACCCCTTGTGTATGGAGTTGACAAACAATTTCCGGCAAGTTGGGATATGGAGTATTATTCCTCTCATCCCAAAGACTTTTTTTTGAAAAAACAATTGACCAGTCTTGATTTACCATCAAATATGCTTCTTGATTTTACAGGTATAGTAAATTTAGCTCCTCTCTATATCTAAATTAAAATACACTGTCAAAGATAAAGTAAAATAGCTAATCTAAACCAGCTTCTACTCGCTGCACAATTCATTAATTTTAAAAATGGCAAAATAAACTTGCAGGCAATTCTCTCAGGCCCCTCATCCCCGCAAGTCCTTGCGCAAGATTTTGCCCACGTTGGACTTGGGGAGTTCCGAGCGGAACTCGAAGAGGCGCGGCACTTTGTAGCCGGTAAGCTTTTCTTTGCAGAAAGCGCGAAGCTCTTCTTCGCTGGGGTGGGGTTCCTTGCAAACCACAAAGGCCTTGACCACTTCACCGGATTTTTCGTCGGGCACTCCGATGGCGGCGGCCTCAAAAACCTGGGGGTGACTGACCAGAATATCTTCGATTTCGTTGGGAAAGACGTTAAAGCCGGAAACCAAAATCATGTCCTTTTTGCGATCGACAATTTGGAAAAATCCCCGCTCGTCCATTGTCCCGATGTCGCCGGTTTTAAAAAATCCGTCTTTGGTCATCACTTTGGCGGTTTCGTCTTCGCGGTTCCAATAACCCCGCATCACCTGGGGGCCGCGAATGGCAATTTCGCCCACTTCTCCTGCGGGCAAAGCGTTTTCGTCGTCGTCCAAGATCGCCATGTCCGTAGAGGAGATGGGAAGGCCGATTTTTCCGTTGTAGTCGCTCAAATCCATAGGGTTGATGCAGGCGGCGGGTGACGTTTCGGTCAGGCCGTAGGCCTCGATGAGGGGCACGCCGGTTTTGGCCTTCCATTTCTCAGCGACCGCTCTTTGAACCGCCATGCCTCCGCCTATAGATATTTTGAGAGTGCCAAAGTCGATCTTTTCAAACTCGGGATGGTCTGCCAAGGCATTGAACAAAGTGTTGACTCCGGTGATGGCACTGAACTTCCACTTTTTTAATTCCCTGATGAAACCAGAGATGTCTCGCGGATTGGTGATGAGAATATTTTGCGCCCCCAGTGTGGAAAAGATCAGGCAATTGGCGGTCAGTGAAAAGATGTGATAGAGCGGCAGTGGAGTGATGACAATTTCTTCGCCCCTCTCCAAAGTTCCCCCAATCCAGGCGCGCGCCTGAACCACGTTGGCGATGATATTGCCGTGGGAGAGTATCGCGCCCTTGGACACTCCCGTGGTGCCCCCCGTGTATTGTAAAAAGGCCACGTCATCACTTGCGATTTCGGGACGCCTGAAACGCCAGACATCGGTTCCAAAAAGGCAGCGCTTGAAATCCCTGCTGGTGGGAATGTTCCAAGGGGGAATCATTTTCTTGACATGGCGGAGAACCAAATTCACCAACAGGCCCTTGGCAGGCCCCAACAGGTCGCCAATTTTGGTGACCAAAACATGTTCTACGGGAGTTTCCGGGAGAATCTTTTCCAGCGTGTGGCAGGCATTTTCAAAGATGATGATCGCACGGGCACCGGAATCGCAAAGCTGGTGTTTGAGTTCCCGCTCGGTGTAGAGGGGATTGACGTTGACGGCGACCAGGCCCGCACGCAAAATGCCAAACAAAGCGATGGGGTATTGGAGAATATTGGGCATCATCAACGCCACCCGCTCACCCTTGGCCAATTCCAAATCACTTTGTAAAAAAGCGGCAAACTTGCGGCTTAAAACTTCCATCTCCCGGTAGGTAAAACTTTTACCCATGCACGAAAAGGAATTGCGCCGAGGAAATTCTTCAAAGGCCTCTTCCAAAATGCAGGGAATCGAAGAGTATTGATGGGGGTCGATGGTGTGGGGAACCCCTTGAGGATAGCTTTCAAACCAAACCGCTGCCACGCTGGACTCCTTGGTTGGGATAAATAAAAGACTTCTCCGACTATAAAACTAAAACTCTCAGGCCGTCAATTTTTGCCCCTTATATTTTCCAAGAATAAAAAAGTTTAGTTTTTATCTGAAAATCTCCGAGGGGGAGATTATGAAGTTTTTTGGATTTACGGGCCTGTTTGTATTGGCGCTCATTGCTGTCGGTTGCGGAAATGACGGAGGCAGCGTCAACCCGCAAAACAAAGAGGAATACCAGCACTGGCCCCCCGTACACGGCAATGGCCCTTTAGGCAATACCGGCAACTGCGTTCAGACCAACGGCCGCCACGACCTGATTCGGGTTATTCGCGACGGCAGCATGCCTCTAGGGCACGGTTTTTATCAGTCCTATATCTGTTCCAAGAAAAAAGTTTGGAAAATTTTTAGGCGCGAAGAATGTACTGTCAAACAACGCAGCTCTTCTGGGCCTCAGGGTATGATCAAACACGAATTAGGCGTCAGTCGCGAGCAATTGGTAGATGAATTAGTTCGGATAATTTCCAGCGCCAAGGGTTACTACGCCCTTTCCGGTCATTATCACCGCATAGCATTAGAAAATGAATTTTGGGACTTCGACCTGTGTCAACCGCTCGTCGCCCAACCGCTTTATATCCAAAAAACGCAATAAGTCAGTTATTTTTTCACCGTCGGCAAATCTCCCCTGGAAATTTCGTTTTTTCAATGTTACTCTTGGGAGAAAATTTAACTCAACTACCCAAAGGGGTGTTTTAAAGTTTGAAAACTAGGCAATTTAATGGATTTACAAGAGGTCTATCGAGAGATTGAGGCCTTTTCCGGGGAGACGCATAGCGGTTCGGACTATTACAAAGAAGAGATTTTTGTAAAAGGAAAGAAGGAACAGCAGTTTGCTCCTTTGGAGTATCTTACCGAAAAGATCGAGAAACTGGACGGTGAGAAAGGATTATACAAAGAAGGCCTGGTATGCGATTCCCATGGTCTTTATGGCGGCGGCGACTTCGCCGTCTGGTACGAGCAGCAGTTTGCCCAAAAACTCAAGCAGGCCTGTGCTCGCAAAATCCAGATTCTCCATCGGCCCGACGACAAGGCCATTTTTGACACTATCGAGCTGGTTAACCAGTGCTATAGAGTGCTGCGCAAACAGCATATTCTCATCAATAACAAAAACCTTCCCACCCAATTGGGCGAGTGGTATGCCAAGTCCATCTTCGGACTGCGCCAGATACACTCGACTTCCCAGAGGGGCTTTGATTTTTTCTTTCCCGAAGGCACGCGCACGGAAGTCAAGGTTCACTGGGGAGATCAACACCCCTCCAAAGGGGTCAAAATCAGAAAATCTCTCATTGAATTGAGCGAATTGTGCATCCTCATCTATGTGGCAGACAACCTGACCATCGGTGAAATTTGCCTTTTGGACTCCAGCTTTATCATGCGCAAGTTTGCCGGCAAGGGACACACTATTTTTCTCAAAGACTCCGATGTGGGACAATACTTTTTTTCCCAATCGGACAAGCACTACGGCAAGATTATCAACAGTACACTGTTGATGAAATGTTCCACTCCCCGCTTTGCCATGAAGCTCTCGGAATCTTTTCAGTAAAATTCATATTTTTATGAATACCTGCCGATACCAGGATTATGAAGGACATAATGGCCTTGCTTTTCCTCGGGTGCATTTTAGGTGGTTGTATCAATCCACCAGCAAACAAAATCGCTCAAGATAAGTCCGACAATGCTCAAGCGCAACAGGCGGTGGGCCCTTCCAAAAACTGCCCCAGTGGAACTTCTGAGGGAGATAAACATTGCCAAATTTTTTCCTGGAAGGCCAAGGGAGCAAATACTCCCATCGACCTTTTGTGGGTGATCGACAATTCGGGCACCATGCTCGAAGAACAAAACCTCCTGGCGGATGATTTTGAGGCCTTGCTTGATGGTTTCAAAACACAAAATGTCGATTTTAGAATGGCGATTGTCACCACCGACAACTCGGTCAACCACAATACCGGAAGGATGCTGGATGCTTCCTATTTAAGCTCAGACCGGCAGGGTTTTATCGAACAATTTCAAAACCAGATCAAGGTGGGAAATCGCGGTTCCCAAGTTCAATGCGGTTTGAACAAGAGTCTCGATTTTGTTCAGACCAATCGCAGTTGGATGAGGCCGGATGCCTTGTTGGTTGCCGTTTACGTCTCCGTTGACAATGACCACAGCAGCGGAGGTAATGGTGTTGGCCTCTCCTGTGTAGCGAGACAGGGAAACCGCATCATTGCCAACACCTCCGACAGCGTTGTGGCCAATTCCTATTTTAATTCTCTTGCCGGTTACAAGGGTTCCCAATATTTTTTCAAGGCCTTTCCCGTAGTGATTATGCCTGCGCGATCGGGGAAATCCCCACCCCACGACGAGTACCGAGGCCACCGCTATTTACAACTGGCCCAAATGACGAATGGGGAAAGCTACGATATTATCAATGATTCCTTCGATACCATTTTACAAAATATCGGTCAGAGATTGGCCGAATTTTCTTCTTCATTTCAACTCAAATACCCGGCCGACCCATACACGATCGAGGTTTATATCAACGGAGTTCCGTCCCCTCAAAGTCATTGGCGCTATTTGCGAAATAACAACTCCGTTAGCTTTGAAAATAACACTTTTCCGAGAGTCGGAAGTCAAATCAAGATAATTTATAAAATTAAATACGACAACAATTACATCCGGTCGTCTTCGGGTGGCGGTGGAAGAGCGCCAGGTTCACTTCGACCAATGCCACTACCATCATTTCCCAGACCTCCATATTTGTCACCGATACCGCAACCATCACCACCTTCATTTTCACCATCCCCATTACCAAGGGCACTCAAGATTTGCGGCAACAAATGCCCGTCGGGATGGAGCGGCCCCGGCCCCTACAAGCAAGGCTGCCTGTGTACTCCGCCGCCAACTTGTAAAAATAAATGTATGAAAGGACAAATAGGCCCAGGCCCCTACCCCGGTTGTATGTGTACAGAACCGCCAAAATGCAAAAATGCCTGTCCCTACGGATACAAAGGCCCCAGTGGTTATCCGACCTGCGCATGTACGCCACCGCCACCGCGCTCTCCGTCGGCAATACGAATATGCAGCAACGTTTGTCCGAGAGGATACACCGGCCCAGGCCCCTATCCCAATTGCAGATGTACACCGCCAAAAGTTTGCACCAATACTTGCCCGCCAGGACATAGAGGCCCAGGTGCCTATCCCGGCTGCACTTGTACGCCACCACGGGTTTGTACCAACAAATGCCCCACAGGATTTTCAGGCCCAGGAGCCTATCCCGGCTGTGCCTGCAAGCCGCAATCCATTTGTATCAACTCCTGTCCGCCTGGATATTCAGGTCCCGGCGCTTGGCCCGCTTGCCAATGTATTCCCCTACAGTGCCACCCTTGTCGCCAAGGAGAAGTCTTTAAATCAGGGCATGGCCGTCCACCCTATTGCGAGTGCAAATGTGAACCCTGCTCTTTTGGGGATGTCTTCAAATCGGGACACGGCTCTCCTCCCTATTGCGAGTGTGAAACTCCACCACCTCCGCCGGAACCTCCGACACCATCTGCACCATCTGCACCTTCACCACCTGCATCTCAAAGTAGTTGTTGCGGGGAAGCCGACAGGATTTGCGGTGGTGCAGACGCATCTGCATGCAAAGACATACCAGGGATTCATGTATGCTGTTGGAGTTCTGCCTACTCTGAAAATTTTGATGACTACTGTGCTGATTACGAGACTGTTTGCAAAAATCCGCCATCCACTCCAAAACCAGAACCCGAACCAGAAACGCCTCCAGCATCACTTTACTGCGAATGTGGTTGTAGAGCTAGCTTAAGAGGTACCTGCCAAGAAAACTTTGGGAAAGATTCCTGCGCTAGTGGCAGTTCTTTTTATAGGGCCAGACAACTTTGTTCAAGTTGTGATGCTGATGAAGCGCACATGAGAAGCGGTTGGCCTGCTCCAGCTTTTGAGATAAATTGCACTAAAACTCCTGTAGAATAATGGTATTCAATAATCATTTGAATTATTTGGTCATCTTCGGAATGGCCCGGCCTTTGCTTCCACCCCACAGATTTTTGTACCATAATAAACCTATGAAACGACAAAACACTCTCTTAACGCCCCCCCTGTCGATTCCGCCAGCTTTTAGCTCTTTCCTGCGCTCTCATCCTAAGCACTCTGATAACTTGCTTGGATCGCTGATCTCCCAATCAATAAAGCTCGTACTTGAGCAGACGGCACTCCAACTGGCCGTTGGAAAAAGGGATGCGGGCGCTGGTGGAAAGACCAATGCGCTTGCGCGCCTCTGGATTGCCGGTAAAAGGCCAGGCACGCCAACCGCTCCAGTGGCGTTTGAGGTTTTCTCCCCAGTAAAAATAGAGTTCTCCCGTATCTTCCGCATCGAGGCGCTTTCCGTAGGGCAGATTGGAAAGCACAACCCCCGGCGCTTTCCCTGGAGGGGTAAGTTTACAAGCATCAATTTGTCTCAAAGAAACCACCTCTCGGGGAATGGCCGCCGCCTGCAAAGTTTGCCGTGCCTGTGAGATGGCCCTCGCGTCCACATCGCTTGCAAAAAACTGGTTGCCGGGAAGGTTCCCCAGACTTGCGCGCGCCTCCTGACAGGTCTTATCCACCAGCGAGTTCCAGTAGTTTTGCAGAGAACTTTGCTGGCAAAACCATTTCTGGCGCAAAAAGACGTAGGGTTTTTCACCTCGCTTGCAAAGCTCAAGTTGTAGGTAGCTGGGGGGAATGTGCGCTTTAATAAGTATCGCCTCAATTAACAGGGTAGCGCTCCCGCAAAAGGGATCACACAATAAATCTTCCTCTGGGTTCCAATCGCTGGCCAAGACCAGGCCCGCCGCCAGGTTTTCGCGCAAGGGAGCGTTCATCTGGCCCTGTCGATAACCCCGCAGGGAGAGGCTGCGACCGCTCAATTCCAAATACAAGCTGGCCTCAAAATGGCCAGAAGATTCTGATCTTTCGAGACGCAAAAGCAAGGGGTAGTCAGCACAGTGTCTGTCTACGTTCGGGCGCGCACCGGTACTCGCTCGCAAACAATCACACAAGGCATCTTTGACTTTGAGGGAGAGTTGAAAAGCGGGAGCAAAATGATTTTTGGCACTTCGGTCGAGAAAGGTTTCCACCTTAAAGCTGTGCTGTATATCCAAAATTTCGGGCCAGGAGAGATTGACCACTCCCCGGTAAAGTTCATCTTCATCCGCACAGTCAAAACGCGTAATCAAGCGAAACAAACGCCCGGCCACGCGCACATGCGCCAAAACGCAAAGCGCTTCTTCTGGTGTAAGAACCGCCGATACTCCCCCCACGCCCGCTTGAAAATTTTCAATTTTAAGAGAGGCCAACTCTTGCGACAGCAGGGCCTCGCAATGGGCCGGACAAGATATCCAATAAATGTCTTCAAATAACTTCAACGTTTGAGCACAAAAAAGCGGAAATTGGGGTCATTGGTTCCCAGTCCATCGACAATTTTTTGCAAGGAGCACTTCAATGAACGCTCATTGGGAGCGCAATCAACCCCTTGCTGGCCCAAAATCTCGGTCTTGAGGTAATTGAGCATGGAAAAGATGACCGCCGCCATGGCAGCAATCAGCATCACATACTCAATCGCCGCCTGGCCATCCGCTTTCAATTTCCCCATTTTTTTCATCAACACCATTATAACACTTTGGTTCCGCTTTTTTTCCTAGAGGTAATAATGTTCTTGTTTCATTTCCATCAGTCGCCCCAAAGGCCCCAGGGGGGATTCTCTACGGGGGCCAAAATAATAAACATTTTTAACACGACGACCGAGAGCCGGGGAAGAGTAATCGAAAAAATTTCCCCCGCTCCTCAACGGCAGCGGCCCTTTTTTGCGGGAGCGGGATTTTCGGATATAAATCTGGCTGCCCATCTCGACTTCCCACCGCCCCAAATGTTCCAACATCCAAGGGAAAATTTGGGCCAGGTCGTTTTCCACCAAGGCCAAAACTTTTTTGCGCAAAAATTCCATTTTAGAGCCAGGTTCCCTTTGGAACAGGAAGTGAATACGAAGACAAGAGCGTGATTTGCGCACCCGTATGTGGGGTGATTCCAACCACCACATGGGAAAACTGGTTCCCACTCTGGAGATGTCACCGAAAACAAAATTGCCGGGTGGAAGGTCTGGTATCTTCTCGGAAGAAGGCCAATTTTTGAGCAACAGGCCCTGATAGCTGGGGTTTTCGTCCTCCAGCTTGAGCGGCACACCCTTTGGATCACCCTCTACAAAAGCAATCTTGCGGGGGTGAATAATGCCTTCAAAACTGGCCAGTTCCAAACACCAGGGACGGCCTTTGTGAAATTTCCACTCCCGCACCTGAGTTTTCTTAAACTGCCCTCCGAGTTGCATAAAACACTTTTCCAAATCGCGCTCCAAAAGCTCCTGGTCGAGAGAATAGGAAGGCGCCAGCAAATTGATAAAGGAGTGAAAAATTTCCTCGCTGGTTATTTTGGGAGAAAGATTTTGGAGAAAGAAAGCGCGTACCAGTGAAATCAATAAATGTTCTTCACTCTCGGGGCGAAAGCGGCCCATCTCCAAATAATTGCGTAAAATTTTGAAAAGTTTGGCAAGCCTTGGCGGGCAATGAGAGAGAAGAAAATCGACGCCAAGACCATCGGTATTGCGATGGCGAAAAGCATTTTGGCCCGCCCAACTCACAAAGCGCTCAATTTCCTCATCAAAAATCTCGCGCTGTTTGTCCCCCTCTAAAAAGCGCCTAAAAATTATTCCTTCCTCAACGAAAGGACGGCCAAAACGGCGCAAAAGTTCCAGGATATTAAGGGAAGGAGAAGAAGTCAGGCGCAACCAATGGTGGTTAAAAAAGAAGTCCAAGGGACAGCGCCGAAAATAATTATCCATATTCAACAAGGGGGGGACGGAAAAATCCTTTCCCCAGGTTTTGAGGAAATGGTATTCAATGGAACTGACACCGTGGCCATAGGGCGCACTCGGCCCAAGCTGGGGATCGTCCAAGAGCAAAACTTTTTGGCCGAGCTTGGCCTGTTCGATGGCAAAGAGTAAGGAGAGAGCGTTGCGGCCCACCACCATAATGTCAAAATTCTTTTCTAGCACGGCAAGGCCTTGGTGAGATTCAAAGTTTTGAGATGGGCCTTTCCCCTTTGTGTGTAATTGCGTCCGCGCTCAAACAGTTGCCGGGAATCCTCAGCGGCATTTTCATTCGAGTTACGTTGAAGGCACGGAAAAAAATCACGGGGGGCATTTAAGACGTGTATTCTTTCGGGGGCCTCTTCGCAAACAAAAATGTACTCTGTCGAACGCTGCAAACGCGGGCCACAGTAGAGGTGTGCCCCCGTCCAAAAGGGTTCCAACAAGGAATGGACGCTGCGGCCAAGGCCCCCTCCCACATAGACGTGACCAAAAAGGGAATACATTTCACACAACACCGCCGGAATGTGGGAGACGAGTACCGGATGTCCTTCCCAGGGAGAAGTCTTTTTTTCGCGCAAAACCGCCACACTGTCGGCACTTCCCCCGTACTCCCCAAAAATTTCCAACAAACGCCGATAAAGGCGCTCAAGAGAACCACTCGAAAGCTGGTGGGGAGCAATCACAACCCCCCATTCCCCTTCGGCAATCGCGCGCTGAAAGGCGGGATCGGCAAATACCTCCAAATCCACTTCCCAGGCACTGCCCAAAATGAGTCTGCGCGAGGGTGGGTAAGTTTCAAAAAAGGCCTTTAAGTGGACAAACCAAGAGTGCTTTTCCAAACACTCGCGGGCATTTTCAAGACGCTTCAAAATTTGCATGACACGAAATTCAAAGCAAAAAAGCTCGGGCCTTGGAGAAGAAGCGCCGAGAAGATTTTCCAAGGCCACCAGGTCTTTTTGGGTTGAACAAAAAATAAAATCGAACCGGGACATGAGCGAACGCCAATACCAGCGCCCAAGGCCTTTTTCCAGTGCCCGCTCTTTGCCTTTGAAAGTGGCCGACAATAATCCCAAACGCCCTCCAGTAGATAGTGCAAGCACCAGCTCGGGGAAAAAATCATAACGCACCATCACTCGGAGTGGTGCTTTAATCCAGCGCTTCAAGCTTCCTCCCGCCCAACACAACCCCCAAGGATAGTGCAACAAAGGCAACATACGGGCGTCAATCTGCCCAGGATAACGCTGGCCAAGTTCCCTTATTTTGCTTTGAAGAGAGGCCGAGGTAAACAAAATTTGCACGCGCAACTCACGCTCCAAAAGGCCCTCCAAAAGGGGCCAGACCTGTTCCAGCTCTCCCTCGCTGCTGACATGAGTCAAAATCTCCGCGTCACCCCGAGAAGGGGCAGACCAGCGGCGCTCTTGCCTCAAGCGCCTGCGCACCCAAGCGGAAAAAGGCCACGCCAAACCCACTAACGGGGGGGCCAGTAAGCACCTGAAAATATTGAGGGAGCGAAAGGCGAGCAGCAAAACCATGAAATAATTACTCTCATAGGAGGCGCAAAATTGGCAAAAAGAGTAATTTTTTCGCAAATACTTTGACAAAAAACTTGAAACCTGATAAATAAGATTATCTCGCTTCGGCGAAACTTTAACCAAAGGAGCTTCCCGTGAACCTTCGATTTTTCCTTACCTTGACCGCCGCTATCTTTACCATTGTTTGCAATGCAGAAACAGTCGCCTCGTCCAGTGCCAATCCTTCCTGGTATGACTCATTGCGCGAATCACCCTTTATCATGCACTACGACCTCGAAGTCTCCAATCGCCAAGACAAGGCAAATCGTCCGGGACGCTTTCAGGGAGTCGGTTTTTTAAACCTGGTGAGTCCGGGCTACCGCTTCAACGCCAACAACAGACTCTACCTCATGACTGAATGGACTCGCCACGCCGACCGGGGAACCCGAGACGCCAACTCCAACACTTGGAATTACAGCCAGTTCGAGTACATCAGGAGCAACCTCCTAACTCAGGAAAGCGACGGAGTTAACATGGATTTTTACTTCCGCCAGCGCTTCCACCCCACTTCTTGGGAGGCCCATTCAAATGAATCCGTCGGCTACTCCCGACCAGGCCTGGTTATCTCCCGAAGATTCGGCGACGACAATCAGTTTGCCTTTGTCATGCAGGCCCACACCGCCGTTTATATCCGCCAGACGGGTGAAGAGGGCAAGCATGTCAGCTACTTTTTGAGCCAGCCCATGTTGAGCTATATCCCCAACGACCGTTGGAGATTCAACGCCAGCTTTGAGCATATTTCCTTTTTCAACAAGGGTGTAAACAACGACCAGTACATGATCGACCCCGTCCTGGAGGCCTGGTACTCGGTAAACTCTCAAGTTTTGGTGGGAACTTACCTGAGAACCATTGCCTTTCAAGATCACGACGATCGGCTGTTTAACCGCGATATGATCAAGGCCCCGACCCTGATCTTGGCCCTTTCTGCATCAGTGTTCTAAAACCTACAACTTTTCTCTTTTTATAGTTTTAAAGCGAAGGCCCCCTCTAGCAGGGGGCCTTTCTTTCCCCCACCGGCCCGATTCGGGGTCATCATTTAATTCCTTGCCTCTTTTGCCCGAAGAACAAGCAGGAGGGGATTATGAAGGCACCGAAAGGAGAAGGACAGGTATCTTCTCTAGTTAGAGCACTCAAAGAACTCACTCAAAGGCCCAATCAGCAGGCAGCCTACTTCGTCATGCTTGAAGGTGCCCCTTTGATTGGGCCAATTGAAGGCCCTCAATTTCTCGATTTTATGAGAAAAAATGCTCTTCCCCCTCACACCAAAATTCGCGCCAATGGAGAGCGGGATTTTGTTCCCCTCCATCAGCACCCTCACTTTAAAAGAGAAAAAAAAATTCCCCCTCCCTTCAAAGAAGGCAACGGAAGTTTTTATTATTTGGAAAACGGCAGCAAACACGGGCCTTTCAAGCGGGATAAAATCCAGCAATTGCTAAACGCCAAAAAGTTGCTTTTAACTGATCTTTTAAGTTCTGATAAAGGCAATACCTGGCACAAGGTCTTTGAATTTGAAGAATTTGACCGGCGCTTGCAGGCCAAAGACCTGCCTCAGGCACTGCCTAAAGAATATAATTGGTGTTCCCTCGACGGTAAAAATAAAAAGAACAAACCAAACAAAGACAAGGAAAATAATGCTCTGGCGGTCTTAAATTTTTTCGGAACCCTCGACCCCTCCAGCGGCCTCTATATCAAGCCGGAAGAAGATAACCAGGAAGAGACTCGTCAAGGCCGTTCGCTGGGGCCAAAATTGGCCTTATTTTTCATTCTGACAATGAGTGGAGCTTTATGGTGGTGGCCTGCTTCCGATTTAGGCCTGAAACAAAAAGAGCGGACACCTACCAGTATTGAAAAAGAGCTTTCCAAAACGGCCGTCGAACAAAAAAAAGCAAAAAAACTAACTCCCAAGGCAGCACCAAAGATCGCACCAAGGCCCGCCCCCAAACCCAAACCGCGGCCCATCGCCAAACCTCCCCCTCCACCTGCTCCTCAAAAAAGGCGACCTTCTTCCAGCGCCCGCAAGAAAAAGCGCCACAAATCCTTTAAGTCCAAAAAGGCGGCGATTCCAGCAAAAACAGACGTTTGGCCGGGCAATGAAGAAGACGAAGAAAATGACGACAGCGATGAAGACGAGTTGGAAGACGAATACGACGAAGAAGACCCAGAGGAAGAATTGGAGCGGGAATTGCTCGAAAGCGTAGGCGAAGACCCCTCTGACCTGGAAGATTTTGAAGGGGATTCCGAATATTATTAAAGCGAGCTTTACACCAACATAAAAAGGCCAGTATAACCCCCCCATGGATGCCAAACCCTCACTATGGGGAATACCCCTCAAGACCATGAAAAGGCTCTTGCAAAATATTGGTCTGCCCGCTTTTAGCGCGGATCAGATTTATCACTGGGCCTTTAAAAAGGGAGTGAGGGACGAGCGCAACTGGAGCAATGTCTCCGGCAAGGTCAAAGATTATATCAAGGCCAATTTTGACTTGGGCCTTCCACGGGTTGTCCAGCACCAACTCTCTTCCGATGGAACCCGCAAATTCTTGATGGCCATGCACGACGGGCATACTGTGGAAACTGTGGCCATTGCCGCCCAAACCTCTGCCAGAAAACGCCTGACCCTGTGCCTTTCCACTCAAGTCGGATGCGCGCTGGGCTGTACTTTTTGCCATACGGGAACCATGGGGCTTACCCGCCACCTCTCTTCAGGTGAAATCGTGGGACAATTTTTGGCGGTCAGGCATTGGTTGGAGCAAAATAAGCACAGCGAAATACCGACTAATATCGTCTATATGGGTCAGGGAGAGCCACTGCATAATTTTGAGGAAGTAAAGTGTGCTACCCAGGTTTTTATGGAAGATCAAGGCCTCTCTATTTCCCAACGCAAAATCACCCTTTCCACCTCGGGCCTGGTTCCACAAATCGAAAAACTGGGAGATTTTCCCCCCGTCAATATTGCCATTTCCCTTCACGCCGCCAACAACCCGCTTCGATCAAAACTGATGCCCATCAACAAAAACTATGACCTGGAGCGCCTTTTCCGTGCCATCGAGGCCATTCCCCTCAAGGCGCGCCGGCGCATTTCCTACGAATACCTGTTGATTAAAGGAGTCAATGATCAACCACAAGATATTGAGGACTTAGACCGCCTCATCAACCCCAACAAATCCAAAATCAACCTGATTCCCTTCAATCCCTATCCCAATTCACACTTTCGGCCCCCTTCGCAACAAACCATTCTCTGGTTCCATGACGAACTATGTCAAAGAGGCCATGTTTGCACTATACGCGCAACAAAGGGAAGAGATATTTTGGCCGCCTGCGGGCAGCTCAAATCCTCACGAGAAACCGCGCCATTGTGCGTTTAGTCATTTTCTTTTTTGAAAAAAAAGGTAGAAATATCTTCTTGAATCAATTTTATTTGTTCGATACTCTCGACTTCTCCTGTATCAAGGGGGGTATGTGACGATCCCATAACAGGATCGAGAAAACACGAGAGAGGTTATGAGAGAAGCGGATCCGTTCAAATTTAAAACTGGCAGGCTCTTGCGTTCACTCAGGGAAAAGCACGGGATTCCCCAGACGCGGCTGGCCTCTTTTTTGGGTAAGGATCAAGGCCAAATCTCGCGCATTGAAAGGGGGCTTGAGGACATTCGCTTTGCCGAAATCAATAAGCTTTGCCATTATTTTGACATCAGTATAGTCGACTTTGTAGCGCAAATAGAATATAAGTACCCCTTTGAAGAATCCGCCTAAAGGAGTTTTAAGATGAATGTTTTAATTTGTGAGAATAAACCCGAAAGACTTGGTACACACGTCCTCTATCTGCAAAAAGTTTTTACTTCCTGCACATTTGACTACGCTCAAGACAAGGCCAGTATCATAAAAAAACTGGAATATAACGGGCCTTCCTACGATCTCATCCTGGCCCAATACCATCTGCCCCAAAGTACGGGATCAGAAACTTATAACATTGTCAGGGGACAAGAACTCAATATGCCCATCGTCTTTTATGGCCTCGACGATACCCGTGGTGAATTGAAGGCCTTGCAGGCCCAGGACGAAGACCTCTTTGATTTGGGGAATTTCTACGACGCCGGCGATCTTAGAAAAGTTATGGACACCCTCGCCGCCAGGGCCACGGCCTGAAAGCTATCTTCTTCCGCTCTTAGGCCGAGGCAGAGAACACTCCACTTCACCGTTGTGGGGGACGTTCTGACAAGTCCAGCGAAATTCTCGGGCGGTATTTCCGGGGCGAGAGTTAAATTTTCCTTTTTTACAAGAAGCATCGTAAGGCCCCCAATAGGCCTGCCCACACTCCGCAATCTCGGTTAAAAATTTGGATTCGCTGCAATCCTCTTCGCCATCATAGGGAATATTGCGACAGACCCAACGAAACTCCGTTTCCGTGTGTCCGGGGCCGTGGTGAAAAATGCCATTTTTGCAAGATTCCTGGCGCTGGCCCATATAGCGGCCACACTCACCCAAGGCCGGTTCGGCCAGTGTTGAAATAGTCGCGAAAAAACAACCTGTTACCCAAATAAAAGCGGCTTTTTGAACATTCTTCATTGTCTCCTCCTTGATTCTTTTAGTGTAAAAGAAATAATTTTTTACTGAGTAAAAGTGGAAAAAGTTACCTAGTGCTTAAAAAAGTCCCAAGCGTGACAAATCTGCTGGCGACCACGTTTTTTAGCTTCATACATCATTCGGTCGGCCAGATTTAAAATTTCTTCTTGATCGCGGGCATCGCGGGGAAATTCTGCCACCCCCATACTGATGGTCAATTTCGCTATTTTATGTTCGCCCGAAGATTTTCCCGATTGTTTTTTGTATTCCTTGATTTTAAAACGCGCTTCTCTCACAGTGGTTAAAATTCGCTGACCAATACTTTTGGCCATCTCAAAATTAATATCGGGAAGAAGCATGACAAATTCATCTCCTCCATAACGATAAACAGAGTCTGAAGCGCGCAAAGTTTTTTTCAAAAGAACGGAAACTTCGGCCAATATATGAGTTCCTGCCAAGTGGCCATAGCAATCATTGATTTTTTTGAAAAAATCAACGTCGATGAAAAAAACGACAAATTTTTCTCCTATTTCCCGATAGCGCATGACTGCATCATCCAAGTCATTCAAAAGTTTACGATGATTATAAAGGCCTGTCATATCATCAGTGTGAATCAAATTTTTAAATTCCTGGAGTTGTTTTACCCGCTCTTGACTTTGAGAAACGGTATCCATCAAACGCACCAAATATTTCATAAACGAATCAGGGACTTCCCGTTTGGGAGAAAAAAGCCCCAGAAGGAATTGTTCGTCACTCTCTCCACAACGAAACGTCACAAAAAGAGTCTTTGACTTTCCCAAACAAGAAGTCTGCCATTCTCTCAATGCCTCTTGAAGAATTTCCTCAATGGATTCTCGGGAATAGAATTGATCGCAAACCTCGCGATTAAAGGCCAGGCGATAAGAATGGGCCAAATTTTTGCCAGTCGCCTTTTTCGGTATGGACAAGATGACCAAAGGGTCGGAATCAAACAGTTCATTTAAAAACTGGCCTAACTGCTGATAAATTTTCTTAACTTCTCGAACCTGACAAAGCGAAACCGAAAAATCGAGTAGGCCCAGTTGCTCAATATTTCCATCTTTTGTCAAAATCGAACCTCTACTTGACCTGGCGTAGATGTTCCTTGATCTCGGGGCCAAAATCCTCTTCTAAAGATTCCACGCTGGTCTTTAAGGTTTTTGCAAGCCGTTCAAGGCCTTCCTGCAAGCGCAGCTTGTCATCTTTTGATTTTTGCTCTTTAATCCAAGCGTTCTCCATACTGAACTCTAGCTGGTCAATTTTCCTCTTTAACTCCAAAATTTTTTGGTTCCTGGTTTTAAGTTGGGCATCGCTGTCCATTTGAACCAATTCGAGCTGGGATTCTAGTGTTTTTTCACGTTTTGTCACCTGCTCGAAGTCTATTCTAACTTTTTGTTGGAGACGGTCAAATTCTTTCTGCAATTTTGAAGATTTTTCTTCTGATAGCATGCGCTTATCGTCAGAAAACCGCAATTTATACTTCAATTCGCTCACTTCCTCTTCATGACGCTTTTTGAGAATGGATATTTCTATTTTGCTTTCATCCAATTCGCTCCTAAGTCCCAAATTGTCTTGCTCGGTAAGTCTTATACTGGTTTGGGCCTCTCGAATTTCGGCCAATAATTTGTCGCGCTCTTTCCTCAACTGGCCGATGGTGGCCTGAAATCTCAGTGCTTCTCCTTCATAAAAAGAAGGCGGTGCTTTTTCGGCAAATGAATCGTGCTCTGAAGGAGTCGCCTGGGGTTCGGGTGTGCTCTCCTCGCTTGAACCGAACTCCAATTCGGAAACTGGTGCTTCTTCTTCCGGGCCAGGTTTTTTCTCAAAATCAACTTCTTGGTCTTCACTCAAATCGAGTTCGGAAGCGACCTCTTCTTCTGCACTCAAATCCAATGCAGAGGCAACTTCTTCGTCTTCACTCAAATCCAGTTCGGAAGCGGCCTCTTTTTCTGTACTCAAATCT
Source organism: Bacteriovoracaceae bacterium (assembly GCA_965215445.1). GTDB lineage: Bacteria > Bdellovibrionota > Bacteriovoracia > Bacteriovoracales > Bacteriovoracaceae > CBDBLK01. Next base: position 114,563 of record CBDCDT010000002.1, read on the forward strand.
AGTTCGGAACTGGCCTTTTCATCCGCACTCAAATCCAATGCAGAGGCAACTTCTTCGTCTTCACTCAAACCCAGTTCGGAACTGGCCTTTTCATCCGCACTCAAATCCAATGCAGAGGCAACTTCTTCGTCTTCACTCAAATCCAGTTCTGGGCCGGCCTTCTCATCCGCACTCAAATCCAATTCAGAGGCAACTTCTTCGTCTTTACTCAAATCCAGTTCTGAATCGACCTCTTCGCCTGTGCTCAAATCCAGTTCAGCATCTTCCGTTTCATCTGCACTCTCTTCCAAGCTCAAACCTGAATCAGTACCCGCATCAGTACCCACATCCAAATCCAAAGAAGTACCCGCATCAGTGCCCACATCCAAATCCAAAGAAGTACCCGCATCAGTGCCCACATCCAAATCCAAAGAAGTACCCGCATCAGTACCCACATCCAAAATAGTTCCTGGATCGTCATCCGCATCCGGTTCCAAATCGGAATCCAGATCGACATCCAAGTCTAACTTCATTTCGGAACCAAGTTCTTCATCTGATTCCATGTCAAGTTTGATATCATCCCCATCTGGTGTTTCAAGAGGGCCATTCTCCTCCACTTTGGACTCGAGATCAGGACTGCTTCCTTCCTTTACATCATCCAAAGAAAACTGAACGGATAAATTATTTTTAGAAATATCTTGATCTTCGGATTTGCCACCTTGCTGATCTTCATGATGAGGGACAGGGGGAGGGCCTTGAGTTTCCGTTTGCAAAGTCTCAACTTGGGGAAACTGCAATTCTTCCTCAGTCGGAAGCCTTATCGCCGTTTGCGTAAAAGGTGTTTCTTTTTCACTTTTTGCCTCCTTTTCAAGTTTGAACTGGGAGTTCAAACGTCTAACTGCTGTCCCTCCATCCTCTCCGAAAACAGCGTCAAAAAGCTTTTGAATTTTGTCGTTTGCAGAAGAATGGTAATGCCTTTCTTCTGACCCCGATTGAATTTCTTTGAGAGTGGAAAAAATTCCAGTAAGAACCTCCTTGGCAGAAACAACACCTTTTAAGGAAACATTTGACCTGGTCAAAATAGAAGCTATACTGTCATCGGGCAAAGTGGGAAGTTTTGTATTTTCACAAAAGAGGTTGTTTTGGGAAACAAAATCCGCCAATTGAAAGTTATTCAAGACTTTAAGTAAAACTTCTGAAGTCAAAGGTTTTTGGAAATAACCATGGGCCGCCGCCTTGCTCTTTTGATGTTTTCTCAAGGCCTTAAAAGATTCCTTGCCGGCAAAAATGATGCGCGTGAGGTGGGGCCTGTCAACCAAAGAAGCATTGAACTTTTTTACTTTTTTTTCACCGAGGTCAAAATCGAGAAAAAGAAAGCTGTCTTGCTCTCTATTTTCTTCAAGCCATGCCAAAACTTGCTCAGAGTCATCGGTTATGTAAATATCTTCAATAGAGAGCTCTTTAAGCACCTCCTCAATGGCCGAATCTTGACCGTAAAATATCAACATGCTCAATCCTAAATTATCAAAGGCCACTTATAGGATAAAAGATAACTACGCAAAGCGAAAATGGTCATTAATTGCCCGCAAAGAAAAAAGGCCAATATTTTGGCAAAGAACTCCGACAAGGAATTTATGCAACCACTCAAGCGCTTTCAAAAGTTGATTGATAAGGCCAAAAATATTCTGATTACTACTCATGAATATCCCGATGCCGACGGAATCGGTAGTCAGGTCGCCTTGTGTATGGCCCTAAAATCACTGAGTAAAAAAGTCACCTGTGTCAATGAAGAGACCTTGATGGAACGCTATCGCTATTTAGACCCCCGCAATCACATTCAGTCTTTTGAAGAGTTCAAAACGCAAGATTTTGGCACTCAGGTAGACCTCTTTATTGTCACCGATACCAACGACCTCAAACGCATCGGCCCTCAAATGCAAAAACTGGCATCGAAGGCCAAAGAATTGTTGTTTATCGACCATCACCCCGCCCCCGAAGATATGCAGGCCATGCACTATATTGATACAACTGTGGCCGCCACTGGAGAATTGGTGGGAAATCTGATCGAAGAACTGGGCATCCCTTTGGATCAGGAGTTGGCACTGCCTCTTTACACCAGTATTCTCATCGACACCAATAGTTTTCGCTACCCCACAGTCCGCCCCCAAACCCATCTCCTTATTTCCAAGCTCCTGTCTACGGGAATTAAACCATCAGAGGCATATAAAAAAATCTATGGCGATAAAAAAATTGGCCATTTGCGCTTTCTGGGAAAGAAGCTTTCCAACGTCCAGGCCAATGAAGATGGAAAAATCGCCTGGATTCAGTTGACCAAAGAAGACTTGCAGAAGTCTCACATCGACCCTGAAGACACTCATAGTTTTGTCAACCACATGCTGATTTTGCAAGATTTAAAGGTGGCCTGCGTTTTTCGCCAAATTGAAGGCAAAGTTAAGGTGAGCTTGCGCTCGACTGGAGACACCAATGTCAACCACATTGCTTTGGCACTTGGAGGAGGAGGGCACAACCATTCGGCGGCGGCAATTCTGGATGGGCCTCTCGAAAAAGTGGTCAAAAATGTTATCGAAAAAATTGAAACCATGTTAAAGAACGGCCCCGAAACTCCGATTAAGTAGATATGGATGGAAAAAAAATTATTTTTGTCAGTCTCTTCCTTTCACTTTTTGCCTGTAATTGTATTACAAGCAAGACCTCTTCAAAATCCAAGGCCAAAAGCGGGGGAAGCAGGGCCGGCCTGAATCAATCCGGCAATTTGGCCCCACCCATTGGACAAATTAAAAATGAATCGACCATCGGCTGCCCCGACAATATTTCTGATGAAACCGAATATTGCCAAACCTTTCACCAAAAGGCAGGTGAAACAGGTGCGGCCAGTTCCGCCATCGACATTTTATGGGTCATCGAAAACTCGGGAAATATCATGCATATGCCTGCGACTGTGGCGAAAAATTTTGAAACCTTTATCGACAAATTTTCCAGTCAGGCGCTCAATACCAACTTTCAAATGGCGGTCATCTCCACCGATTCCTTAAAACCCGCCGTCAACCGAGATAGCGAGGGAAAACTCACTTCCTCTGAACTCAAAAAAAATCGACAGGCCTTTATCGACCTCTTCGTAGATAAGGTTACTTTTGGAGCAGATGAAATCGTGGTAAGAGATGATGAATCGGGACTGGCCAAGAGTTTGGAATTTTTGCAAACAAGTCCACCCTGGAGCAGGCCCAATGCCTACCTTATTATTGTCTACGTCACCGATGAAGACGACCATAGCTGCCCCACGGGCTATACTTCGTGGACGGGGGCGGCCGCCACATGTCCCACTCAAGGCTTTATAGAAACCGAGAGTGCGGCCCAAAAGGTGGTGGACTACTACTTTGAACCAATCATCAAAATGAAAGGCGACAGTCCCAGTCTGATCAAAGTCTTTGCTATCGTCAATCAGCCGGGCAATACCTTTCCAAGCTATCTCAGCGTAGGCGTTCGCTACAACAGAGCGGTTCAAACCTTTGGTGGAAAGTCCTACAATATCATCCACTCCTTTGATGGCATTTTAAAAGATTTCGGTCAGAAAGTGGCCGAGTTGGCCTCTCAGTTTCAGCTCAAATATCCCGCTCAAGAAGGCAGCATCGAAGTTACTGTCGATGGTACTCCGGTACCCCAGGGAGACTGGCAATACCTCGCCGCTGATAATGCCATCCGCTTTGAAAAAAATGCCCTCCCCAAGGCCGGAAGCACTATCAAAATCGTCTACCAAACCCGGTAAAAACACCTAAAGTTGCCTGACCGCCCTCCGATAAGGTTATTAAAGGGGGATTGCCATGAAAAGGTCAGGTTTACTCATTATAGGTCTGCTACTCGTCACTTCAGGATGTGGCAAAAATGCCACCAAATTCGCCGCCCAGGTGCAAAACCGAGAATTTGTTCAGGCCGGCGTGGAAAGCTTTATTCAAAGTTCCGGCAGCGAAAACCCATCGCTGGCGATTGTCTGGATAGTGGACAATTCCAGATCCATGGGAGAGGATCAAGCATCGCTGGCCTACAATTTTAATAATTTTATCGACGGCTTTCTCGACCAAAATATTGATTTTAAAATGGCGGTCATCACTACCGACATCGACGGCTACGTCAACCGCGATAGCGGCGGCACCCTCAACCTCACCGAGGCCAAACGTGACCCAGGCGCCTTCAAGGCCAATTTCGCCAATATCGTCAAAGTTGGAATTGATGGAAACGCGATGGAAAAAGGCCTTTTTAACACTCAAAAATTTCTGGAAAGCAATGCCAGATGGGTTGGAGAAGATCAATACAAAATTATTATCTTCGTCACCGACGAAGACGACATCAGTTGTCTCAATGCCGACCAGAAAGACCCCTCTTGTAAGTTCTTCGTCCACCCACCGCTAGAAACCGATATTAATTTCAACGCCGCCATCAATTACTACCTCCCCAAAATCCAGCGGGGATGGCCCGATAACAGATTCCTGATTTTTGCCATTACTGCAAAAAATTGTCCTCAAGGCGCACCAGTAGTCTCTGGACGTTGCCAACCCCGCGGCAACCGCTATATTGAATTGGCCAAAAGATCAGGTGGGGAGTCCTACGAGATTACCAAGCCTTTCACCACAGTTCTCAAAGATATTCAATACCGGGTGGCAAAGCTCATTAAATTTACACTTCAATATGAACCGGCAGAAGACAGCATCGTCGTAAAAGTCGATGGAGTGGCCCGCCCCGACACAGAGTGGATTTATATTCCCGAAAATCGTGAAATCAAGTTTAAGGCCGGATTTGTTCCCCCGGCAAACAGCAAAATCACCGTCACTTACGGACGCTTTGAGTTTGAACTGCCATTGAAAACCAGTGAAGATTTGATCAAAGAAGTTTTAGTTAACGGAGTAAAAAAAGAACCGGAAGAGTGGTATTATCATCCAGAAACCAACGCCATACGCTTTAATCTTGGGTTTCACCCTCCTGCGGACAGCAAAATCGAGGTTTTCTACGACACTCTGTAAAAAGAGGATTGGAAAGGCTAGGCCTGCGCCTTTCGCCTTTGCAAGAAAAGGCGCATCAAAGACGGCATTTTAGGCCTTTATCCCTGTAAAAATTACCCGATTGTGCTCTTGTGGTGTCTTACCTCTTGATTCCCGCACCACTTTGCACTTATTATCCCCCCGAATAACGGACTTTGGGCGGTGTGACTTCGGGAGGAGTGATGTTCAAACTCGGTTTGAAATTGTTGTGCTTGACGCTCTTGTTGAGCGCTTGCCGCAATGGCGTGGAAGACGAGGGCCAAGGCGAACGCACCCAGCGCCTGGAAGTGGCCTCGCTGCGGCTTTGGGACTCGCAAAATATCACCCAATCCCCCATTCGCCAAAGCCCCATCGAGGAAAAATACTATGTGGTCGAGGCGTGCCTGGTGGAATCCGCCTTGGGGGAGAGAATGGCGGGGCATCCCGCCGCACTCGAAGGTGGCGGTCTAAAATCCTCCCTCACCGACGGCAACGGATGCCTGTACTGGGAACACCGGATTGCCTACGACTATTCGGCCCAGGAATCCTGCCAAACATTCCACAAAACCCTGTCTTTGGCCGACGGGCAATACCGGCTCGAACTCGACTACAGCATCGACACCCACACCGACAAAATCAGCGACCTCTCCAAATCGCTGGGCTGTCTGGTGCAACAACTCTCCGAGGGCACTCTCTCGGAAGAAAATGACACCAACAACTCCGAGGGATTGGCCTCAAATGGCAACTCTGCTCCTGAACCCGAGCTGGAAATCGACGAGATTGAGTTTGCCTATTTGAGAGGCAATGGCCTGCAGCCCTCGGATACCAAAGACCTCTCCTACCGCGCCAAACTCTCCACTTGTTTGCGTTACCGTTCGGCCAATTCTTCCGTGGCCCATACAGATTTGCAGGTTTCCGTCAAAAGTGAAGAGGAAGGTTCAGACCCACAAACGGAAATCATTGAAACCAATTATCAAGGTTGTTTTACCAAATATTTTGACTCTTCCTATGAGCAATACGCCCACAGCCACTGGAAAGAAAAGTCATTGGAGATCACTCTTTTAAACGGCCCTCTTAAGGGATACCAACTCTCTCAAACTTTTTACCTCAACCCTTGGGAGAGCAAACAACCCGACATTTTTGGCATTGACGACCGCTATGGCAAACCCAGTCCTTACCCCCTCCCCGATCCGAAACCCAACCGCTTGCACCTGGATCGGGTGAGTTACGTCCGGGTGGGAAATGATATTGAAGAATTTAAGGTCAACAATTATCTGGGGCTAACCCTCTCCAAAGTTTACCACGTCACCCTCTCTCCTTTTATCGACCGGGGCCATCTCCACGATCCCGAGTCGGAACGCTATGTACCCGTCAACAATGGAACCTTCAGACTCAAATTTATGCTGCTGGCACCTCAAGGCGCCGACGTGATGATCGACGAGAATAACTACTCCGACTTCGACTACATTGCCGGTACCGAAAGGATTGTGGAAGTCCAGGGCGGCAGCATCAACGTGCCCGTCAACCTGGCGATTCGCTTTGTCGATCTCCCCCGGGTGGCCACCCGGGTGATTTGCGCCATCAAACTGGAACCCATCGACGATATTGGTCTAAGGCCCACTACCGGCATCGGCTTTTTTATGGCCAAACGGCCGTGGATTCGCACCAACGTCTTTTCTTCCAATTCTCTGCAAAGGGAAGAGAGCGAATATTTTGCAGATTACGAGGCCGAACACCGCGAAGAAATTGAAGAAGTCCTAAACCAGCAAGATATTCTCGACATTCCTGAAAGAGAAAATACTGAATCAAACGCCCCTCTGTCCAGTAGACTATTAAGTCTCGAAGATTTTGATGAATTGGAACTTTCAGAAGAACAGCAAGATGGTCTCAAGAAACACCTCTATAAACAATTTATCGAACAGCACCTTAATAACATCACTCAAATCACCGAAGAGCATATTTACGGCGACCCCGACTTTTTCTACGGAGATCGCCCCCTGACTCTCTTTGTACACCACTTGAGAAAGCGTTTGGGAAATGTCACCTTCCAAATAGCGGGACAAGAACAAGAGGGAGACATCGTATCTCTTCCTCATAACGCCGTCTCAAATCTCTATCAAAAAGGATTTAACAGCACCCCCGAGAACAGACAATTGGTTTCTCAATTGTGCCGGACACTTTTCCCAAAAGGTAATATGTTCCAACGCCTCTTCTCTTCCAATAGCAGGCAATTCGACTTGTGCCAACTTCATCCCAACAAATTCTTTGAAATGGAACACTACAAGCACTCACGGGAAATCAAGGAAAGCACTCCCCTGTGGTCAAACGGCATAGAATTTAGTATTGGCAGCCGCTTGCTCAACGGGCACAGGGACGCCGACAGCACGGTCTTTAGCGTTAGAACGGGTGCAGATATTGGAGGCCGTCTGGACACTCCCAATTCAATACCTCTGCTGAATATGTTCGGGGCCAGGGTTCGAGTGGTTGACGTCACTTACGGCTGGAATTCCATTTCATCCGACGAACGCTCTGTGGGAGATCACCTCTTTGTTCAAAAACGCATCGGGGCAGAAAAATTTAATATTCGCCTCAAGGGCCTGTTTGAAAACTGCGTACTCCTCAAACCCAAATATTACGTTCCTCCTAAATTTTTGGATATAGGCGATACTTGGGCCTGGGATGATGCTCATTATTTTATTATAGGGCCTAACCCCTCACCAGAGCATTTTGTTCCCGTTCCTGCGGGAAAACATTTCTACTTTTGCAGCAAACCCCAATACGAAGATTTCATCGAGAGCTATTATTATATGCAGGCCTATGTGCCCAACACCACACTTATGCGCGACAACTTCGGCCCCAGTGAAATGAAATTTATCAAAGTCATCCGCAACACTGAAAACTTCGCCCAATTTCAAGAAGTTTTTGAAGATAACACCAGGGTTTATTTGATGGAAGACCGTGTTGCAACTGAAACTCCCGACATCAAACTGTACCAAACCTGGGGACACCTGGTGGACATGGATGCAGAACCCTCGGCGGTCAATAAAATTATGATTGACAATATCGACGGCAGCTATCCGGGAACGATCAAGCTTCCTTCAAGAGATCGCGGGAGATAATTTCCTTCATAATTTCGCTGGTTCCGGCAAAAATGCGCTGGACGCGGGCATCGACAAAAATTTTGCAAACTGGATACTCCCGCATATAGCCGTAACCGCCAAAGAGTTGCACACATTCGTCGGCCACCCGGCCCAACATTTCACTGGCCCAGTATTTGGCCATACTGGCGCTGACGGTGGTGTCCACACCCTTGACGTGTTCGCGTATGCACTGGTCGATGAGGGCCTGCCCCAGTTCAACTTCGGTGGCCATCTCGGCGAGTTTGAAGCGCGTATTTTGAAAGTCGGCAATGCGCTTGCCAAAGGCCTTGCGTTCTTTGACATACTTGAGGGTGATTTCCAGACAGTGCCGGGCAGTGGCCACACACCAAATCGCCACCGTCAGGCGCTCCTGGGCCAATTCGTTGGTCATATAAATAAAGCCCTTGCCTTCCTCTCCCAAAAGGTGGGATGCGGGAATCTTGCAGTTGTCAAAACTGAGTTCGGCGGTGTCTTGGGCCTTGAGGCCCATTTTGGAGAGATTTCGGCCCCGTGTGAGGCCGGGCATTCCCTCTTCCACCACGAACAAGCTCAAGGGGTTAAAACGCTGCTGTGAAGAGTCCTGTGCTTCCGTGGCGGCACAGACGACAATAAAATTGGCGTTGTGACCATTGCTGATGAATGTTTTGGCCCCGTTGAGTATCCAGTGATCTCCCTTTTTCTCCGCTTTGGTTTTTATGGCCTGGAGATCGGAACCCGTGCCTGGTTCGGTCATGGCAATGGCCGAAATTAATTCTCCACTAATCAGCTTGGGTAACCAATTTTGTTTTTGTTCTTCGCTGCCGTAATGTTCAACGTAGGGAACCACAATATCCGAGTGAAGGAAAAAGGCCACACCACTGGCCAGGGCAACGGCCAGTTCTTCGATAATCACCGTCGCAAAACGAAAGTCGAGTCCCAGACCCCCATATTTCTCGACCACACTAGTGCACAGAAATCCTTGTTCTCCGGCCTTGAGGTAGAGGTCGCGGGGATGAATCCCCTTTTGCTCCCATTCTTCGTGGAAAGGTGTAATTTCGCTTTCAATAAAGCGCCTCACGCTGTCCCTGAAGGCCACCAACTCATCATCCATTAAACTGGTATGCACAAATACCTCCTTCCAAAAAGATTTACTTGCGACTAAATAAATTCCCCTTGAAAATAAATTTTATGAAGCTGTTTTCCAAAGGCCACTCCCTTAGTCTAAGTCAAACTTGGGAATGTTTGCAAAAAGCGCGTTTGTGGCCGTTGGCCTTTTTTTTGAGTTTTTGTCTCGGGCTTCTTTTCTTAGGCCAAACCAGGCCCGCTTATATCGGTTTGGCAGCGGCAACCGTTTTACTTTTTCTGATCGAGATATATCTCATCTTTGCCGTGAAAAAAGCATCACCCGATGAAACACATCTCCCAAAGGCGATTCACCGGAGGATTGAAAGCATGGGTAAAATCGCCGCCGGCATGGCCCACGAAATCAACGGGCCTTTGACGGTCATTTCGGGAAGAGTTTTTCGCATGAATAAAAATTTGAAAAGTATTGACCCCTTCTGTAGGTCGAGCAATATTTCCTCTCTCAAACGGGACATCAAAAAAATCAATGCCAACATCGAATCCATTTCTCAATTAGTGCAAAAAATTGTCTCTTATATGCGCGGACAGGGAGAATTTCGCATTGATGCTTTTACCCTCCAGGAATTAAAGGATGCCTTAGCGCGGGAAGTTTCCGTGATTTTCAAGCAACTCTCTTTTGAATTTATCATTCCTCCAAATCTGAATCTGTCTCAATGTATGGTGCAAGGCCATTTACATTTAATCCAAAGGGTTATGCTCAGCGTGATGGAAAACGGAGTGCGCCTGAATAAAACTTCCCACCCGTGGATTGAACTCAAACTGGAAACCAAAAGCAAAAATAAAAATCCTTATTTTCAAATGGCCATGACTTTTTCCGGGGAAAATCTCGATTCAGTTCTTGCTGAAAAACTTTTTGATCCCTTTTTTCGCAGTACAAGTCTTGGAAAAAAAGAAGTCTTGAATCTTGGGGTTTGCCGCTCTATGACCAGGCAACACGGAGGCGACTTGTTTCACAATTCAGACCACCAGCACCCGCAATTTGTGCTGACCCTTCCCTTTATCTCGCTCGACGACGAATAGGTGGGTACAGACTCAAGCAAACCAGCAAGGCCGCCAAGGCCCAACTTAAACCAAGGCCAAAACCGCCACCGGAAGGCCTATCACCACCCGATAAACTCACGCTCCCGCAGGAGGCCCCAAGCTCTTGAGGATAGAGATAAGTGCAGGCATCGTAGTCGTCCATGGCCAACGCCTCTTGCACTTTTCTACCCACACTATAATACATCAAGGCCACCGGGTCGGCGGAATGTCCCAACCCAAAGGCGTGCCCAATCTCATGGGCCAGTGTGGCCCACTTTGCTCTGCCGGTCGAGATCGGCAAAAGTAGAATTCGTGTTAATTAAAACTGCGCCACGCTCGTTATTGTTATTGGGGTCGATAGATGCTAGTGCCAAAATAGAACGATCATCAAATTCATTACCACCTTGACCGGGAGCAGGATCAGAAATAGTACTGCAAACCACTAAAATGCTTCCCGCATTGGCGCTGCTAATAGCTGTAGATATATCATTAGCAGCAAGACTTATATTTCTCACCGATCCTTTGGGAAGTTCAAGGGCACAGGTGGGGATGCGATTCCAGTATTCATCCATGGCCTCCCCAATGTCGTCCAACAAATCTTCTGGAGAATTGTATCCGGCCCCAGTGCAATCGTCCTGAGAGACGTCTATGGTAATTTTGGAATCGGGAAAACGGTACTCACTTTCAGAAGTGAGAGTAAACGGCATGGCCGGCCGGCAAATGGCCAACAAAAAAAGTAACAAGGTGATTTTATTCGTATTGGCAAACATACTTTGGCCCTCCCTTACAGGTAGTAAGTCAACCCCAAAAGATAACTCGTTTTTCTCTGCAAGCTGCTCAATGGGGAAAAGAGAAAGAACTGGGTGCGAAAACTCCAATCCCTGCGCACCATCACTTCTAATCCCAAATTAAAACTGAAATTCTGAGCGGTGCGAATTTGACTGGGGCGATAAGCGTCACTATAACTATTTCCATTATTCAATCGAATTGTTCCATCTTTCCCCCGAATAGAAGTCATAAAAAAACCCGCTCCGTAGCGAAAAGACGCTTGCGAATTAATCAGATAACCCAAATCCAAAAGAGCGTAAAACGTATTTTTAGAATAATCCTCGCCTTCATTGGAACCGTGAATCACCCAGCCTCCATCAAAGGAGATGATGTGGGAGAGGGGTGTTTTCAAGGGATGATAGTATTGAAAACTGAGTGCGGGATCGAAACTAAAAGTATTTCTCTCTCCAGTGGTCTCTTCCTGAATACTTGTGGCAAAGGGAACGTAGCCACCCAAACCAAAACCTAATCTCGCACGACTATTCTCCGCCAACAAAAACAAGCTTCCCAAAATGAACAATCTTAGCTTTAACAATTTTCCATCCCTGGTTAAAAATTTTAAAGACTTATTTCAATTTTAAAGCACAATGCCCAGTCCGTAAATAAAGAAATATTTAGTTGGAATCATCAGACTCAGAAACTTCAGAAGATTCAGAGGCCTCTGGAACTTCCCCTTCTTCTTGTAATTGTTGAACCATTTTGCTATGGAGATCCCAATATTCTTCTTCTTCCTTTTTGCGTTGTTTATTTTTGTCGGGGGAAAAAAACTCATTTACATACTGCCTTAAAAATTTTTTATCGGTTTCATAAATCGAATGTATAAGTGCACGATAAAGTTTCACTCCGTCTTTTTCCAGATAAATTTTATCGTTATCAATGGGTATGATATGAACTGACATGCCCACAGGAAAATTGATGCGAAAATTTCCCAGCGGTAAATTCCGGTGAGAAAAAAAACTCATTTCACTCTCAGTCAGTTTGTAAATGGTAATTTCGCTTTTCAGAGAACATAAAGACATGACGTCTTTTCTATCCAAAAAGCAATGAGGCCTCACAAAATCGTTAACGCGAAGGCCTCGATATTTTAAAGGGAAACGCTTTTTCAACTCATTAACTTTAGCTTTAATCAAATCATCTTTTTTTTGCCTTCTCTTTTTTTCTTTGGCCTCTATAACTCCATTTAAAAGATTGAGATTTGGCTCTCCCCCATAACAGGCAATCAAAGGGTAAGAATAAGTTTCTTGCAAGGCCTTGCTGTCCAATGAGGCGGCCCTGAAAAAGAGAATGACCGGTTTGTAATTCTCCAAAGTTTTAATCTTTTCTATAAGTTTTGAAAACTTTTCCAACTCCTCTACTTCCTCTGGAGACATTTCCTGTTCCTCTTCCTGCCCCTTCTCTTCTTCACTTTCTTCTACATCAAACACCAACTGCTGGACGTCTTTAGGAATGTCAAAGTCTACATCCGGCCTTATGCCTATGATACTGGGACGAATCAGTTCAATTTCACTAAAATCATCTTTGAGAAAGGCCTGAAAATAAATATAGTAGGGAAGATTTTCCAATATTTTGAGATCATTATCCCTGACCAAATTCATACTTTGATCGACCACTAAAATTTTTGATTTCTTGTCTAAAAAAGGATCCCTAACGCGATTATCGACCCATTCCTTATGTCTCTTCTTGGAAACCTGAATGCGTTCTTTCCAATTTTCCATGGAAATATGGTGCTCTTTTTTCATTTTGATCATTTTTTTTACTTTCATGCTTTCAGTGGATTCACTTTTAATAACTTTTTCATATTCACTGTATTCAAATTTTGGACGATCTACGAAAAGAGGTTCCATATTGTAGCCGTATTTAAAATTGTATTGAAGATCATGATGCTTTATGGATAAAACTCGATATTTTTTACTGGAAATATTTTTTACCGGAAATCCAGTGGTTATATCGACAATTTCACCTGTATTGAGTAAAAAATTGCTCTCGACATGAATGTAATCCTGGGTAACATAATCAACCCGCATATCATCTATAAGCAAGGCCTTTTGTTCAATCTTGGCCTGGGCAAAATTGGATTTTTGGGCCATACGAGGCATACACAAGGCCACCGGAGCGTAAACCATATCGTGAACTTCCCTTCCCTTGACAAAAATGAAATCTATATTGATGCCCCGATAGGCCACAACTTTGCGCTTGCTTTCTGAAAGCCCAACCAAAGGAATATTTTGAAAAAAATTATCTCTGCCAAAAAAGTAAAGAAAGGCCAAAATAATATCTTCATAAAAAGTAAAATCAAAATAAATCATCAATGGTTTTAAATCTATAAACCTGACCAAGAGATGTTGAAAATCTTCTTTGCCGGAAAGAGCAAAATCAGAAAAAGAAAATTCTTGTCTGGGATAACGGTAGGCAAATTCTCTCTGAATCGTATCCTTAGCAGTCAAATCGAGATTGACAAAGGCCACTTTATATCCACTTGAGCCGGATGTCGCCAAACAGACCTCCTCACCAAGATGACCTTTTATGAATCAAATTCATCATAAAACAGGCCAAATTTGCTGTCATTTTCCTTAGAGAAATATTTTCTCACAAAATACTGTCCCGGCCTAATAGTGGTAATAAAATCCAATTCCTCCAGTTTCCTCAAAGAGGTGTAAACATCCTCGATGGGAAGATTAATTTGCTTGACCATCTCGGTATGGCCGATTAATTGAGAAATTCCATATTCTTTATAAAGATTGGGCCGACACCACACTTGGCGGTACAAATACATTAAAACCATAATTTCTATACGCGAAAGTTTAAAATGAACCAGGATTTCATCAAAAAAGAGATCGGGTATCTCGCTCGTGGTGGGGTGTTTTTGGCCTTTGCTACGGTTCGTCTCACGGTCGTGACGGTATCTTTTCTTAGGACGATAACCGGCCAGAATTGTGTGAATATCAACCATTCCAAGGCCTCATTAAATAGAGCTTTATAGTTATTATGCCAGAAAAACGCGGTGCGAATCACCTTTTTTCATTTAGGCAATTACTGCCGACCAATGCAGATAAAGTTTCCAAACCTCTCGGCCTTTGCGCTCGACTAAAAAATCTTGGCCTGAAGTCTCACTTTTGAGTTGCGCTGGAAAAAAGCGCACCACTTGATTTAACGTTTTTGCCAGAGTGGGGTTGATCTGCTCAACAAGGTCACCGGGAATGACCGGATTTTCCCTGAATACCAGGCGACGCAAACGGCAAATGGCCTTTAATTGGGGATCACTTAAAAAAGTTTCTCTCGCCTGGAATTTTTGCTTCAAGGTTTTTTCGTCTATACCCTCAAGTTCTTCCAAAAGCTGTCTAAAAAGTTTGAAATCCTTCAAAAGAGAGCGTTTCATTTGTGCAACTTCCACAAAACCCGCCACCTCATCTTCAGTTGGTGGAACAATTTTGCAAACCAGATAAAACAATGCGCGCTTGAGATCGGTGAGAACCGGCCCTTTTTGAGCGTGTTTTTCCAAAAAAATCAAGTGATAGCACCAAGGAGGAAGTTTGATATAATGCTCTCTGGCCAGTTCAAAAAAGGAGCGATGAAATGGCAAAAAATCGTATTTTAATGCTTCTTGAAAAAAATGCACTCTGCTCATTTTGCTCAAATCAAAGGAAGACAGGTGTTTATAAATTTCCCGGTCAATACTCCAGCCTTCCGCAAGGGAAAATCGCACCAGACGCAAAAAGCGAACCGGGTCTTTAAAAAACTCCTGTGAACAAAAACGCAATTTCTTCGCTTTCAAATCATTCATTCCGCCAAAAGGGTCAACCCAGTGATATTCAAAGGGATGCACATTGGAATGAACGTCGGTCAATTCTATGCCGATGGCATTGACCGTGAAATCCCTGCGCTTGAATGTGCGAGAGTAATCCCTGCGGCCAACAAATTGAGTGGAAAATTCACCGTGGGCAAAGACTTTTCCCGGACGATACGATTCCAATCGAGCGGGTGCAAACTCCAAAGTTTTTCCATCAACAAAAACACGCAAAACCATAAATTCGATGGATTCCAAAGAAAAGTTACAATCATCGGGCAAGGTTTTGGCAAGTGCTGGAATTTCGTCTTCCCATTGGTCTTGAAAGTGGAAGGTTTCGTTGCTTAATTCAAAATCCAGGTCATTTCCCAGCTTCCCCTCTAAAACCAAATGGCGGACGGCCCCCCCCACTAAAGTGAGGTGAAACTTGGAACGCATAAAACAAACCAAAATTTTGATTGTGGCGGGAGAGAGTTCACGAAGAAGAATTGCCTTCAAAGAGGCATCAAGCATCAGTCGTCGGATGCCAACTTCTCCTTTC
Source organism: Bacteriovoracaceae bacterium (assembly GCA_965215445.1). GTDB lineage: Bacteria > Bdellovibrionota > Bacteriovoracia > Bacteriovoracales > Bacteriovoracaceae > CBDBLK01. The sequence continues at coordinate 130,007 of CBDCDT010000002.1, forward strand.
GCTTGGTCATCACCTCTTCTTGAATGTTGGAGGGACATTCGGCGTAACGAGAAAATTCCATGGTGTAAGTGGCCTTGCCCGCCGAAAAGGAACGCAAATCAGAGGAGTAACCAAACATTTCCGCCAAGGGAACTTCCGCATTGATGACAACTTCTCCGCCGGCATCAGTTTCAGAACCTTGAATAAGTCCGCGGCGGGAAGAAAGATCGCCGATAATCGTGCCCTGATATTCGTCGGGAGTGGTCACCTCGACTTTCATCACTGGTTCGAGCAACACCGGATCGGCCTTGTTGATCGCCTGGCGCATGGCCTGGCGGGAAGCAATCCGAAAGGCCATATCGGAAGAGTCCACATCGTGATAGCGCCCATCGTGAAGAAAAACCTCGCAATTAATCACCGGAAAGGCCGCCAGCGGCCCCTTGTCGGTTACGTCTTGAAAGCCCTTTTCACAGGCCCCGATATATTCGCTGGGAATGGCCCCCCCGCGAATTTTATTGTGGAAACGAAAAATCTGATCTTCGCTTTCCTTGTTTTCGCTAGTCAAGGGCCTGAGTAATCCCACCACCTGGCCAAATTGGCCCGAGCCTCCGGTCTGCTTTTTGTGAAGGTAATCAAACTTGGCCTCGGTGCGGATGGTTTCACGGTAATTCACCTGGGGAGTACCCACATTCACTTCACAATTGTATTCGCGCTTGAGGCGTTCCACATAAATTTCCAAGTGAAGCTCACCCATGCCGGCAATGCGCGTTTCCCCCGATTCCTCGTCGGTATAGACGTGAAAAGTCGGATCCTCTTTTAAGAAGCGCTGCAATCCCTTGGCCAGTTTGGCCTGATCGGCCTTGTCCTTAACCGACACCGAAAGTTCTATCACCGGAATGGGAACGTGGATGCCCTCACAGGAAATGTGTAAAAGTGCATCGTCACCCACAAAGGTATCCCCCGAGGCGCAATCTATCCCCACCAAGGCAACAATGTCTCCCGCGTGAGTCTCGGCGATATTTTCGCGATCGTTGGAGTTCATGCGCACAATGCGCCCTACGCGCACCTTTTTGCCGGTGCGGGTATTGTAAACGGTATCCCCCTTGTTCAAACGCCCCTGATAAATACGGGTATAGGTCAACTGGCCAAACTGCTCATCGGTAATTTTAAAGGCCATCATCACCAAACCCGCCTCGGGGTTGGGGTCGAGAACGACCGCTCCCCCATCACCTTCTTTTTCGCTTTTGGCGGTGGGTTTTTCACACTCCAAAGGCGAAGGCAGGTAGCGCGTAACTGCATCAATCAAGGGCTGTACGCCTTTGTTTTTGAAGGCCGAACCCATAAAGACCGGGGTCAAAGTAAGTTGGTTCACTCCGGCCTTGATACACTTGTGGATTTCCTCTTCGCTCAACTCTCCACCTTCCAAATATTTTTCCATCACTTCGTCATCAAATTCGGCAATTTTGTCGATCATCTCCGCACGCAGTTTGTCCACCTCACCGGCGAGTTCGGCCGGGCAGTCTTCGATGCGCACATTTTCTCCGTTGTCGCCGTCAAAATAGTAGCTCTTGCGGGAAACCAAATCGACCACACCCTTGAAATTTTCCTCGCTGCCAATCGGATACTGCACCAAAACCGCGTTGTGGCCCAATTTTTCGGCCAAAGCGTCGCGCCCCTTGAAGGGGTCGGCCCCCATGCGGTCCATTTTGTTGAGAAAGGCCAAGCGCGGAACCCGGTAGCGCTTCATCTGGCGGTCTACGGTAATGGATTGGGATTGCACTCCGGCCACCGAACACAAAACCAAAATCGCCCCGTCGAGAACCCGCAGAGAGCGCTCCACCTCCACCGTAAAATCCACGTGTCCGGGGGTGTCGATAATATTGATCCGCGCATCCTTGTCCACGCCTGCGGCGTAGGTGATGCCCTGATCCTGCGAACCCCGCCAAAACACCGTGGTCGCCGCCGAAGTGATGGTGATGCCCTTTTCCTTTTCCAATTCCATGTGATCCATCTTGGCGCCATCGCCCCCACCGCGCACATCCTCGATTTTGTGGATTTTGTCGCAATAAAAGAGAATCCTCTCGGTCAGGGTGGTTTTTCCGGAATCAATATGGGCGGAAATGCCGATATTTCTGGTTTTGGCCATGAGTTTCATAGGTCGCGCTCCTCAAATGAAAAAATTACGCTTCCGACAATTTAGAGATAATCGCCCCATGAGTCAAGAGAGGATAACTTCAAAAATGTTCATTTTGGCCACGGGGCGGTTCTTTTGCGGCAATTTGACTTTCAAGGCCATTCCTTTTTTCAAGGGGTTGGAACCCACGATCTGAAACCATCCTTGTACAGGGAGGGTATCAACCTTCAACCCAAACCAAGGAGAAATCCCGTGAAAAAACGTTTCGTATCCCTCACTTTCGACGCCGCCTTTAAGAGATTTTTTAAAAGCGAAGAAAACCGCCCCCTGCTTATCGCTCTGCTTAATGATTTTTTGCCGCTGCCCCAAGACACCAAAATTATTGATGCCCACGTCTTCGACCCCGAACTCATCTCCCAGGACACCTCCCGCAGGCGCGGAATCCTCGACATCAGGGCCGAAATCATCCAGCGCCTGCCAGAAGGAATTTCCCGCAGCGAAATCGTCGGCATCGAAATGCAAACCGTCTCCCATTCCTTTTTCCCCGAGCGCCTAACCTTTTACGCCTGCAAACTCTACGGCGATCAACTGGTAGCGGGACAGGAGTTTGGCCAACTCAAAAATGTTTATTCCCTGGCCTTTACGACTTTCAACATCCCCCGCTTTCAGGCACTTGAGGATCACTACCATGCTTTCGACATCCGCAGAATCAGACCGCCCCACGTCCCCTTCTCCCCGGCACTCAACTTTGTCATCGTCGAACTGAGTAAATTTCAACACTCGGTGGGGCAATTGCTTGATTCCCGGGCCGATTGGTGTTATCTGTTAAGAAATGCGGGCACCATGACCGAAAAAGAGGCCCACGCTTTAAGTTTGCGAGGTGAAACCATGTCCAAGGCAGTAGGCAGTTTATGGAATCTCTCTCAAGAAGAAATCATGCGCGAGATTGAAGAGGCGGAGGAAAAGCGCCGCCGGGACTTGTACGCCCACAAGCAAGAAATCCGGGAAAAGGCCACAAGGGAAGGCAGGCAAGAGGGTAGGCAAGAAGGTAGACAAGAAGGCCGCATAGAAACAGCGCGCAATCTTCTGCAGGCCGGAACTGACCCCAAGTTTGTGGCCAAGGTGACCGGCCTGTCCATAGAAGAGGTCAAAAAACTGCAAAAAAAGTGATCGGATTATTTGTTATTGCGTTCTACCCAGGATTCATATTCGGCCAGGCATTTCGGGTTGGCCACCGCTTCGAGATTGGTGCAAGGCCTGCCGTTAACAATCCTGGACACCAAAAGTTCCATCTTTTTATCGGAACGGGTGTAGGGGATGTCCTTTACTTGATAGATGGCCTTGGGAACGTGTCGTGGAGTGGTATTGGCGCGAATCAGGCGGCGAATGTCTTCACAGCGCTCCCCACTCAAGGCCTCTCCCTCCCGCATTTTGACGAATAAAATGACCTCCACGTCCCCCCTGCTCTGGCGGCCCACACACACACTGTCCTCCAACCACGCGAGTGTTTCCACCTGGCCATAAATTTCGGCGGTGCCGATCCTGACCCCCGAAGGATTCAAGGTGGCATCAGAGCGTCCGTAAACTTCCACTCCCCCCCGCGGGGTCAAGCAAATAAAATCTCCGTGGTGCCAAACGCCGGGGAAGCGCTCAAAATAGGCCGCGCGCAAGCGTTCGCCCGTTTCATCCCCCAAGAAGTGCAATGGGCGACTGGGAAAGGACTGACGGCACACCAATTCTCCCTGGGTGCCCAACACGGGTTTTCCTTGAGGATCAAAGCAGGCCACGTCCATGCCCAGACCCAGGCACTGGATTTCCCCCCGGTACACGGGAAGTGTGGGGTTGCCCAACATAAAGCAGCCGATAATATCGCTGCCTCCGCAAATGGAAGAGACACACAGGTCGGATTTCACGTTGGAATAGATAAAATCGAACTGCTCGGGAAGCAGGGGAATCCCCGTAGAAAGCAAAGTCTCCAAGCTGGGAAACCCCGAACGATTGCGATAACCATTGTCTTCCAGTGCTTTCAAAAAGCGCGGAGACGTGCCAAATAGGTTGATCTCCTCCCGGTCGATCATCTCAAAAAAGTATTCCGGCGAGGGCCAGGCGGGACTGCCCTCGTAGAGCACCACCCGCGCGCCAAAAGCGAGAGAACTCATGAGCCAATTCCACATCATCCAACCGCAGGTAGTGAAATAAAAAATGCTCTTTTCTGCGGTGAGATCGCTGTGCAACCCCAATTCTTTGAGGTGTTGAAGCAGGGTTCCCCCCACCGAATGGACAATCGCCTTGGGTTTTCCGGTGGTTCCCGAGGAATACAAAATATAAAGGGGAGCGGCAAAGGGCACGCGCCTAAAAGAGAGGGTCGCACCGGCACCTTGGCGCAAAAAATCCTGCCACAAAATGCCCTTGGAAAGTTCGCGCAAATCTGGATTCCGGCCCACAAAATCCACCACCACAATTTTTTCCAGACACGGCAGTCGGCGTTCGATTTCGCGCAGATGCCCCATCAAGTCGATGCTTTTACCCTTGTATTGGTAAGAGCCGGCGGCAACCAGCACTTTGGGCCGGGTCTGCGCGAAGCGATCCACCACTCCTTCGACCCCGAAATTGCAAGAGGTGGAGGTAAAAACTCCCCCCAGAGAGGCGCACCCGAGCATGGAAACCACGGTTTCGGGAATATTGGGCATATAGGCCGCCACCACGTCGCCCTCGCTTACTCCCAAATTTTGCAAGGCCCCCTGAAACTCGCCCACACTTTGGGCCAGCTTCTGGTAGGTAATTTTCTCTTTCTTTCCCGATTCGCAAACAAAGTGCAGCGCCACCTTGTCGCTCCCCCGGTGGCGCAATAAATTCTCGGCAAAGTTGAGCCTGAGCTTGGGAAACCAGCCATAACTCGCAAAACTCAAATCCTCGCAAACCGGATCGAGTGGGCCTTCGCAGATCACATCAAAGTATTCGACTAATTGCTTCCAAAAATCCCGAGGGCGTTCGACGCTAAAGCGGTGAAAATCCGAATAAGTGGAAAAGCACTGGCCCGTCTTTTTGACAAAGGCGTTCATCTGACTGGCCTCGATTCTCTCGGGCGAGGGTTTCCAAAGCAATTGTGACTGATCGCGCATAAAACTCGCTTTTAAAAAAAATCAGGGAGTAGATTCTACCAAATGACCCGTCTCGCTCGCAACTATTAAAGCAGGCCCTTCAGTTTTTTCAGGCTTTCGGCCTCGACGCTTTGATGCAGGCTCTGGCCGTGGCCATCCATGGTCACCACCACGGGAAAGTCTTCCACCGTCAGTTCCCAAATCGCCTCGGGAGCGCCAAATTCTTCCTTGAGGTAGACATTGTCCACCGAAAGCACTTTTTCCGCCAGCACTTGGGCCGCGCCACCGACAGCGTGAAAGTAGACGCAACCATATTCGCGGTTGGCCTCTAAAGTTTTGGCCCCCATGCCCCCCTTGCCGATCACTCCGACAATCCCGTAATCGCGCATGACCTGCCACTGGTAGGGTTCTTCCCTGATGGAAGTGGTAGGCCCCGCCGCCACCACCCGGTATTTTCCGGGGGCATCTTCAATCACCACCGGGCCACAGTGATAAATAATTTGTTCGCGCAAATCCACGGGGCAGGGATTACCTTCATGCAAGTATTTGTGGACGGCATCGCGGGCGGTGAAGAGTTTGCCTGAAATGAGAACCTGATCTCCCGATTTTAACTGGCGAATTTTTTCGCGTTTAAAGGGATAGTCGAGCCGCTTCATCAGTAGAGCCAATCCCTTATTTTTCCCACGCCAGTCAACAAGACACCCTGCCGGCGGTAGGCCCAACACATATAGGAAACCGACACAAAAAAGGATGCCGGCAGGCGGTTGAGCACTCCCACTTTACAGCCCAAAAGCGTGGTTTTGCCCCCAAACCCCATCGGGCCGATGCCCAACTTGTTGGAAGTTTCCACAATATCCTTTTCCAGGCGGGCCAAATCCGGATGGGGATTTTTGTCGTTCAAAAATCTTAACAACTGTTTTTTGGAATCCTTGTATCCAGCACTGCGATCACCCCCGATGGTCACTCCCAAAACCCCGGGGCCACAACCCTGCCCTTGCGCTTTATGGACGGCATCGAGAATCACCTTGCGCGCGCCTTCCAAATCCCGCCCCGCCTCCAGTGGAGTATGCGGCAGAGAATATTGAGCACCGACGTTTTCACAGCCGCCGCCCTTGAGCATGATTCTTACGCGCAGGCCTTTTTTGAGTGCTGAATCCTCAGTGAAATGTACGTCCGGGTGTCCCGGCCCCAAATTGGTGCCTTCATTTTTGCCGGTCAGAGAGTCCACCGAATTTTGCCGCAAATATCCCACCCGGGTGGCCTCGACAATCGCCCGTTCGAGAGTCTTGATAAAAGGCCCTTGCACATAACCCCGAGGGTGCTCGACAAAAACGTGTACGGTTCCGGTATCCTGGCACAGGGGTTGGGACTTTTTCTTGGCCAATTCAATATTGGCCTTGATAATTTGCATGGCATATTCGGCAGAGGTTTTTTTCTCTTCTCTGCGCAAGGCCTTGAGAATGACTTTTTGAATGTCGTCGGGAATCTCCGCAGACGTCACCCTCAACAACTCCAACAGGGAATCAAAAAGTGCCGTTTTGCCAGCCAATTCAAGAACCCTTAACCTTGAGTTCGGAATCGTTGTCTTCAATAAATTGCAACAAATCCTCCTTTTCTTTTAGCAGCCGTTGCCATTGTTCCTTGTATAAGGTCACCGGAAAGCGCCCCAAACCATAGGCCGAGACAGCGCCTTTTTGGCTGACTTTAAAGGAGATGCTGGCGTTCTGCTTGCCCCCCGATTTCAGTTTCTCATTTTCGGCCTTGAGCCGTTCTACTTCTTTGGCCAAATCTTCACTCACTTCGTCCTCCCTTTGCTCGTCCCAGACTCTCACCACCAAAACGATGGGGTAAGAGTTGGTAAAAATTTATATTGCGCTCTATCTTATACTTGTTGCCCAGGTAAACGGGAAAATCCTCTCTGGCAAATTCCGCTATTGCCTGCAAACACATTCCGCAGGGGCACACGCTGCGATCGCCATCGCCCACCACTGCCACCCATTCGATGGAGATTTCTCCCCACTTGGCCACGCAAGCAAAAAGGGCGTTGCGTTCAGCGCAGATACCGACCGGATAGCTTGCGTTTTCGACGTTGCAACCGGCAATTAGTTCATCGCGCCCGACAATCTTCAGCAAGGCCCCCACGCGTAAACCGCTATAGGGTGCATGGGCCTTCTGGCATGCGGCCAATGCTTGAGCGTGAACAAAACCTAAATTGTCAATTACTTTCCTCGCTTTGGGAAACGCCGTTTTACGAAGGCGATTATGGCCCTAGAAAAATCAACCGTCAAGCATTACTCTAAAAGAACCCTTTTGGAAAATGGGTAAAATGTATTTTATCAAGGAAGAGAAATGCAAAATCAAGTTGAAGTCATAAATCCCCACAACTTTGAACAAGACAACCACTTTTTTTCCAAGGCCCTCAATTCCCAACTCCACCCTCTGGTCGAATACTTTTTTAATCTGGATCACGAAAGGTTAATCAAGCGCTACAAACACCTGCACCCCCAGGTCGATGCCGATGCCTTGCGCGACATTCTCAAATACCAAAGCAAACATTTTTTTAGGGGCGGTTCGGATTTGTTTTACACCACCAACGAGAAGGGCAATCGGCGCATGGTGGTTTTGGAAACCAACTCCTGCCCCGCTGGACAAAGGTGCATGCCCCCCCTCAACGATGCCGACGAATACCGGGGCTATCGTTCACTGATTGAAAACTCTTTCCTGCCCCAACTCAAAAAGAGGAGACTGCCCAAAGGTGTCCTGGCAGTCATTTACGACAAAAACTACATGGACAATTCGGGATACGCCTCCACGCTGGCCGACCTCACCGGAGGGCCGGTTTACCTGGTTCCCTGCATGAATGGCGAAAATTCTCCAGTGATTTTTGAAAACGGAATCATGTACATCACCACTCCCGAGGGAAAGAGCGTTCCCGTCCGCGCGGCCTTGAGGCACGTCACTCAAAAACCGTGGAACCGCATCCCACCGACCAGTAAAACTTTTATCTATAATTCCACTTTGGTTTGCCTGGCGGGGGGAAGGAACAAGTTAGTGGCGAATAAGGCCTACGAATTTTACAACACGACCATCGCCAAAACGGGACTCAAAATTTCCATACCCGAAACCATCAAAGACGTATCCAAATTGGAAATCCCTTTGTGGGTGGAAAAATTCGGCGGCCGGGCGGTCATCAAAATTCCCTATTCCAACGCCGGACAGGGAGTTTTTACCGTGACCACACGAGAAGAACTCGACGCTTTCATGGAAAAGGATTACCCCTACGACCAATTCATCGTACAAAACCTGATTGGACACTACGAGTGGAGTTCCCACAGTGAGCACGAACGCCTCTTTCATGTGGGAACCATGCCCAACAAAAAGGGAAAAATCTTTATCGCCGATCTGAGAATGATGGTGTATTCCTCTCCCCAGGGATTTGCCCCCTGTGTGCTTTTCGCCCGACGCGCCCGCGCTCCCCTGGAGGCAACCATTACAACTTCGAGTTGGGAAGTCCTGGGAACCACCCTCTCCGTCGCCGGGCCGAATGAAAACAAATGGGGTGCTGACACCTCCCGACTGATGCTGATGGATCGCAAGGATTTCAATTCGCTTGGTCTGGGCATCGACGACCTGGTGGAGGCGTACATTCAAACGATCTTAACGGTTATCGCCATCGACCAAATGGCACAAAAACTGCTCAACAAAAGGGGCCTGTTCCGCATGAAATTGTTCAAGTCTCTCAACAACGACGAGTCCCTGATTCGGGAAATCAAGCTGCAGTCATCAAGTCCGATCCAAAGACTTAATGTGGCCTAGTTGGCCTATTTGGTCATTCGTTTTTCTCTTTTTTGCCTGACACCAGTTTATTACTCAATTCTTCAATCTCTTTTATATCTTCGTAATTCGCTTCTATCGCTTCGGCCTTTTTTCTCTTTGTATTAAATTCGTCGTAGCGTTTTTCAGCGAGTGCCTTAGCCACTTTGGCCTCCACCTGGCCTGAGTGAGTTAAAATTTTCTGTTCGTTAAATTCCAAAAAGGCATCAAGTTTTTCTTCCCATTGTCCCATATTCACGGTCTGGCGGTTCCTGGCCTGGAGTTCAGCATAATCCAAATACATAGTCACAATATGATTCAACCGCCCTATTTCTTCTTCATTTAAATAATTCTTTGAAGTAGAGACATCCCCTTTGCGAACGATTGCCCCCTTCCAAGAAGTCAGCCCCATGTGAGGTTTATCGAGATCGCTTCTCTCAACGATTATCTCAGCAGCGGTTTGTCCTGTAATAGCCCACAACATTTTATTCTGTACTTTCTTAAAAAAGAGTTGCGCCCGCTCAGAATTTTTATCGTAATCTACGGCCGTGGCATAAATATCCTTGATCTTCTGGTAGAAACGTTTTTCCGATGCCCGGACGTCACGGATTCGCTCAAGCCATTCGTCAAAGTAATCCCATTCGTCAGTCCGTTTTAGCTGCTCGTCGTTCATGGCAAAACCCTTGACGAGGTATTCTTTCAGAGTGGTCGTTGCCCATTTGCGAAATTGGATACCTCGGGGAGATTTAACACGATATCCCACGGCTAAAATGGCATCCAAACTATAGAGTAACATCCTGTAATTCTTGCCATCTTGGGCAGTTGTCAAGGATTCCTTGACAACTGAATCCTTGAGTAATTCCCCTTCTTCAAAAATATTTTTTAAGTGTTCGCTAACATTTTGCTTCGTTGTATTAAAAAGCTCCGCTATCTCTGCTTGGGCAAGCCAGACTGTCCCACCCGATGCTCTCAGTTGCACCTCTATTTCGCCATCGGGGGCGGTATATAAAATCATTTCCCCTTGAATAATAATCCCAACTCCACGAGGCATCCTTTCATTTTTTGGTTTTTTGCCAATTCTTTTTGGATGGCCTGAATCTCAAAATTGAACGATGAAAATTAATGTCGCTCAACAGATCTACAATAGCAGAAATTAAAACCGCCTTTTACTTTGTTTTGCATGTAAAAGACAAGTAAGTTTCAATTTGCTTTTCTTTTAAATATTTTTTCACAGGAGAACATTCTCCACGAGAAATTAAAAATTTTCCGTAAAGCAAGTTTAAAAATGTCGGCCCGGTCGTATTTTGCTCTTCTTTCTTTACTTTATCCATTGACCGAGTAATTTTTTTTACGTCTCCAGAGCTTATCGAAGCCAAAACTGCATTGGTAGAATCAATATCTCGATTTTCTTCTTTGGCATAGACTGAAATCAACTGGCGTCCCTTAATGGGATGTTTTGTTTTTCTTTTAGCGCGAAGATTTTCCATCAATTTTTTAGACTCCAGCATGGCAATGTTATTCCAAGTACCTGAACCAATAATAGAAGTATCAATATTTTTGATGTTTGAAGATTTTGAAAGTTCCTGTGAAATGGCAATCTTTTTTCCCAATGTCGGTTTAATAGAATAATAAAGGATAAAATATTCATATTTTTTTGTTTTTTTATTCAAACGGAAATAGACATCATCAACCCTTGATGAGCCGACTACTGTTTTTAACGAGTCAAAGAAAGTTGGTATATCCTTAAAATTAACACTTGGCATAAGAGAAGCAGTCAACACCCTACTCCCCATTTCAACTCCATAAAATTTAGACAAAAGTTTGGCCTCGTCCAGACTCTCTCCCATGCCATAGCCAACGTAATACAATCTTGAACGATTTTCAGGGAGTTTTTCAACCCACTCAGGCACTTTTCGGGCCAGTTTTTTAGTATGGTTGGCTTGCGCATAGGCATTAGAAATAAAAGGTAGCCAAAATGAATTTTTTTGAGAAAGAATTGTTTGGTCATTTTTTTCATTATTTAAATTTAAATCTTCAATTTCAATAATCTTTTCAAATATTTGCTTTTTGTACTCTTCTTTAGCCTTTTGATCTTCTTCATTATCAAAATCATATTTAATTATTTCTATTTGACCAATCAATTTATCACCCATATTTTTTTTGTGCATTAATGTTTTATAATCACCTTCTATTATATTTTCGTTTGCAAAAACGAGAATTACGTTAATAATAGCGATAGCTAACGATGTTTTTTTATATTTTTGATTATCAAAAGAGGTAGAAATTAAGTTTATAATTGCAATGAAAATCGCTAAAACAGCAGATACAATTGCCCACCACAAGAACATACTAACTTTACTTTCCGCTTCAGAAATAAAGTTATTAATCCGATCGGAGTAAGCAAGACCCACAAAAAAGAATATCAAAAACAAAAGAATTTTTTTCATCAAATCACCTCCCTTATCGTTATTGTTAATCTAACGTCGCTTACAAGAAAAAGCAAGAAAAATAAAAAGTGTCTTTTTTGTTTTCAATTCTTTGTACTACAACGCAATTTCAATGTGTTAGAAAAACTGATCCCCGACCCCCTGCAAAACAACACCTCTAACAGTAATAATTAAAGCCACTTCCTAAACGAAATACTCTCTCCCCGTTCTCATGGGAATCTACAAAAGTAGAAATTAAAGCTACCTCCTAAACGAATGGGAGCGCTCTCAATGAAACAATCTACAAAAGTAGAAATTAAAGCTACCTCCTAAACTGTGCTATTTCATCCTTGATCTCTTGAATCTACAAAAGTAGAAATTAAAGCTACCTCCTAAACACGATCGAGATGGGATGCATCCCCGACTGATCTACAAAAGTAGAAATTAAAGCTACCTCCTAAACTTGCGTGTCTGCTCGTGGAAGTGTTTGTGATCTACAAAAGTAGAAATTAAAGCTACCTCCTAAACGATGTAAGAATGCCGTTCCATAGACGATCTACAAAAGTAGAAATTAAAGCTACCTCCTAAACGGGTTCAACATACACGCCCCAACTGTATCTACAAAAGTAGAAATTAAAGCTACCTCCTAAACACATTATATGCGTATTTATTTTTACGGATCTACAAAAGTAGAAATTAAAGCTACCTCCTAAACCGAAAAAGGAAGAAGCGGTACAGGAAATCTACAAAAGTAGAAATTAAAGCTACCTCCTAAACGTGTATCCCACATGCCTTGGCCGAGGCATCTACAAAAGTAGAAATTAAAGCTACCTCCTAAACTCGCTACCACACAATTTACGACACTCATCTACAAAAGTAGAAATTAAAGCTACCTCCTAAACCAGCAGGACTACATTATCAACACCCGATCTACAAAAGTAGAAATTAAAGCTACCTCCTAAACCCTAATAGACGAATATACAAACAACGAAATCTACAAAAGTAGAAATTAAAGCTACCTCCTAAACCATGAGTATCGCAATGGTGGAGTCGTCATCTACAAAAGTAGAAATTAAAGCTACCTCCTAAACACTAAGGGCCGCGAGGAATCCCACACATCATCTACAAAAGTAGAAATTAAAGCTACCTCCTAAACACGCATCCGGCATCAATGTCTAACAAAATCTACAAAAGTAGAAATTAAAGCTACCTCCTAAACACAACGCCTCTAAGCTCTCCAAACTATCTACAAAAGTAGAAATTAAAGCTACCTCCTAAACTGGCATTTGAGCGGCCTTAATTTTTTATCTACAAAAGTAGAAATTAAAGCTACCTCCTAAACACAAAAATCTGCCAAAGCCGTTACAATCTACAAAAGTAGAAATTAAAGCTACCTCCTAAACCTTTTAGGCCCACCCACAAACCAGACAGATCTACAAAAGTAGAAATTAAAGCTACCTCCTAAACACTGAAGACCAAATGCTTTTGGCGAACACATCTACAAAAGTAGAAATTAAAGCTACCTCCTAAACGTCGCTGAAAGCAGGCGCGAATATTTTATCTACAAAAGTAGAAATTAAAGCTACCTCCTAAACGTCGCTGAAAGCAGGCGCGAATATTTTATCTACAAAAGTAGAAATTAAAGCTACCTCCTAAACCCCTTCGTGATGGGTGTAAGGCGATGGATCTACAAAAGTAGAAATTAAAGCTACCTCCTAAACTAAAACCGAAAACATCGTGGGGTACATATCTACAAAAGTAGAAATTAAAGCTACCTCCTAAACGATTTTGTAAAAAAGTTGCAAAATTTTAATCTACAAAAGTAGAAATTAAAGCTACCTCCTAAACAGGTAGCCAATAAACTGCAACGTATTTTCCAGCAGTTAGAGAACGAAATTGTTCAAAAAAGTGCCTTAAAACCATAAAATTATCCTTTTTTTGACATTGAGACTGAGGTTTGCAATTTTGCTTCCCTTTGCGCCTTTATAGTTTCAAAATCATGGTCTTGTCAAGCATTTTATTAGCCAACAAAAATCAATTCCTCATCCTCATTTTTCGCATATCCAAATTTTAGTGTTTTGCAATTTTTGCTCAAAACAAAAAGTATAACACTATCCGATTGAGAGAATTTCTTGGCATAACTTCCTTCTATTTTAGAGATAATATTGTTTAATATTCGATCACTATTTTTAATCTTAAAAACTGAATACTGTAAACGATAACCGAATTTGCATAAAAATTTAGAAAACCTTGTTCTCAGTTTATTATCACTAATATCGTAAGAAACTATTAACATCTTATGGTGTCCTTTAAATCAAAGACAGGATACTCATCTATTGGTCTTTCTCGAATAAATTGCCTATAGTATTTTTGCATATAGAGAAAAATTGGGGATTTATATTTTAAAATTGATTTCAGCAAAAAATCGACATAAGGCCTAGATACTTTCCCAAAAAGCTGGTACTGATTATTAATGATAGTAAAATCCTTTTCCTTAATTTCTTTTAAAGAATAGGCTTTGCGAATACGCGCATCTATGATGGGTCGAAAAGGCTCTACTAAATCACAAACTAAAGATTTCCTTTGATAAAAACATTGATGATAAACACCTTTGTAAAGATCAAAACCATATAAACACAAAAGACCTTCTACAAAATTAAAAAGGATTGTGTAACCAATATCTTGCAAAGAATTTATCGAATCGTGCTTAACTCTTGGTTTTCTTGAAATCCAGTTGCAATCACCAAACAATATTTTAAAATATTCTCTACTCGCAATACCTTCCATGCCCAAGATTTTAGAAATATCTAAACTCTCATCAGAAAGCTTTTGTTGATATTCTTCAATTCTCTTTATAGTCTCTTTTGTATTTTTGTCTTTTTGTCTTATTTTTTTTAGAACGTGTATTTGATTGCCAATTTTATTTTTTATTATGTGTCTTGCAATAGAAAGCGAAGAATAGGAATACTGTTTTTCTCTAAGAAGAAAATTACCTTCTGTTTCTGAGTTCCATGTTCCATAGGGACGTAAGTTATGTCCCATAAGCACAATACCAAATCCAAATTTCTTGGCCCTTTGAAGTAGTCCAGAAGTTATCGTTATATTACCAACTACATAAAGCGCAAATAATTTATAACAACTTGACTGATGAATAATTTTCCCATCAGTATTTTTAACAACAATATTATCATTTTTAAAACTCAGTTTCTCATCTTGGCTTACAAAAACAAAAACTATCTGTTTTTCTTTAAAATCGGGTAAACTTAACATAACTCAGCCTTTTTGTCACACAAATGAGCATAGATGCACTTGGCACATTTTTTAGGATTCGCTAAAAAATCTTGTTTTAAGTTATAAGATTTTATATCTTCAATAATTTTTTCAAAACGATCTTGCATTGGTCTATCTTTATCAGGAGAAATAACAGGATAGCGTTTATTTGTGTCCATACTATAAAGAAATAATTTCTTTACCCGGTAACCCATTTCAATTAAGCAATGATATTGAGCATAGAGTTGAAAAACATATCCATCATAAACAGTTTTAATCATTTTTTTACGTTCAATTAAAACTCCTTCTTGGCCATCGTAAATATCTATCTTTCCACATAAATTATATTTTTCAGAATATACTGACATTCCTTGCAAAATATTTTTCTTCGTACTATAGTCTTGATTGTCGATGCTCTTATGGGATTCTTTACCTTCTACTTGTGCTTTCTCATGATAGGTTAACTGATGACGATTTCCATACAATTGATGAAAATAGATAGAGCGCGGACAGAAAATAAAATCATTTAGAAAAGAAATAAGAATATAAGGTTCCATTAACCCTTCACCATTTTCTTTTTTGCACAAATTGCAACCATGTTTCGCTTTTCAAGTCCTGCTCCTTATCTTGGTTTATCTGTTTTACCATTAATAAACCTTTAAGAGCAACATGATAAGCGCCGTTGGCATCAGCATCCTTGGGTTGTTTAGGATTTGAATTATCAACATTTCTGGAATCAAAAAAACTTCCTTTATGATTTCTTACTGGAGATATTATCCAATCTTCACCAGTTGAACTGTTGCTATTACGCATTTGCAAAGTCAGTTTAAAATATCGGATAAGTTGTTTAAAAAAATCTTTTTCAACCCTCTTTAAAATCTTGTCTTTTAAACATTTTCCTTGAGAAAATTCTATGTTGTACTTTTTAAATAATTCTTCCATTTCTTTTTTCAAGTTAATTGTATCTGTCTTATTAGAATTCTTGTTCCATTCAAGACGCTCTCCATGAGAGCATGCAACCCAATTAATTCCAAGGCCATATTTAGTCGGAAAATTTTCGTAATTAAAATGAAATTCAAAGTAATTTTCACTTGGATTAAAACATATTTTATCAAACCTTTTAAAAAAATCTTTGCTCTTTTCAATTGATTCATATTTTGGATAGAGTAAATTTACAAAACCAGTCTCAGGGCAAATTTTGGAAGTGTAATGAGCGGGGACATAAAACATAAATCCAGTTTGCTTGCCTAGTTTTTGGAAACTCTCAAACGGAGCCGTCAATTGTAATGCTTTGGCCACTCCACCGATTTCGTCTCGATCAGTCCGCCTGCCACCTTTAGTTTTCAAAACCAAATAGTTAAGTTTATCTATAAGTTTTTTTTCCAATTTTTGATAAACTTGTTTTTCAATCTTGAATCGGCCTCTTTTAAAACCAAAATTTAAATCTTCTAATACAATGATGGCCCGATGTTCTATCATGAGAGAAACTATTTTATGAACAACTTGAGATAAATATCCCTCCTTTAAATCTTTAATTTTTCCAATAGTGGCCCATGATTCCCTGGCCTTGGTTCTTTCTTTCTCTTTTTTATCTAAAAGTTCATGATAATCTTTTTCATTAAAAACATGTAATTTCCCCTGGTCTAAAATTTTGCCTTTAGCATTTATAACTGAGAAGTACACCAAGTTTCGCTCTCCTCGATCCAGGCCAATAATATTGATTCCTTGATTATTTTTAATATACTCTTTAACTCCCTCATTGATTAATTTGTTTGCCTTTCCTCTTTTTGATTTAAAATTAGAAGTGATTGGAACATGAAATAAAAAAGTATTTTCTGCATAACGACGGTCTTTTATAATTGCATATTTTTGCTTTTTCTTTGGATCATTAAGATGGTGTCCTTTTTCCCAAATCTCCTTTGAGTAATTGAGAGATTTCTTACGATAAAAAAGTTCTGCTCGGCCATCTAATTTATAGATTACGTCCCTAAGATTTTCATCACTAAATAATTCTTTCCAGTAAAGCGTTTGCAAATTAGGAGTTCCCCTTGTTTTAGGCGAAAAATCTTTGCTATAAACTTCAAAAAGATATAGCTGCCCTTTTTCTATGCATTGGCCAACATATTCTTGAGAAACATTTTGAAATGATATTTTATATCCTTGTTCCTCAACTTCTCGATAAAATTCGCTAATATCCTTATATTTCTTTGTATCAGAAAACTTGAATTTAAATTGGCTCCAATCTTCGTGCTTACTTATAGAATCTTTAAAAAAGTCGATCATGTCTTGCATGTCTTCTAAATTAAAAGGTTTTTTTTCAAACCCTTCTTGGGGTTTTCCATTTTTTGTGAAACTAGAGTGATTTCTTATCTTATGAATTTTTTTTGATGGATTATACTTCTGAATATCTTTTTTTGGAAAAAATACTTTTACTAGCATTTTATTTGCCCCAGGCAAAAATTTATAATCCATTTTTTGGTAACAACTTCCATTTTTAGGAATTGGGCCTTCAAAAATCTTCTTGTGTTCTCTATCTATAATTCCAAGAAAATATCTTTCATCCTTAAATAGAAACACACAGGAATTATCTTTTTCTTTATTTTTGTCCCAACCATCGGCAAGAGTTTGATTTTCAAAATTAAGTTTGTACTTTTCTACACTATAACGCTTTTTGGTAAGGTAGTTGCGAACTTGATTATAGAGAGGGATAATTTGACTCACATATCTATATAGTTCTTCAAATTCGCTATAAAACCCTCCATCTTTTTCATAAATTTCCAAACCCATTTTTTCTTTTTGTTGATCTTTGAAATCAACTTGCAATGGTCTTAAAAATCCTTGCAATTCTTTCAAAGAATCGAGAAACCTTTTTATGGTCAACACCTTAGATTCTTTATTTTTTAATTCTTCCTTATTGACCTCGTTATATTCTTGAAGAATTAAAACCGCATCTTCATAAGATTCTTGAATTTCTTTGAGTATTTCTTTTTCTTCAAGAATTCCCTTATCGTTTTTTCTTTTAACAATTTTCCTTTTAAAAAAATTAAAAAGCACCTCATTGATATTGACTTTAGCATTTTCTTCTTGGAATTCCTCATCTCCAGACTGAACGCTATAAAATTCTAATGCTTTATGAATATCAGAAAAAGAGAAATAAAGGCCTTTCGCCCACTTTTCTCTGACATCTTTAATTTTTTTAGTTTCTTTGCCGTTTTGAGAAGGAAACAATTTTTTTTCTGCATAATATTCCAAACAATGCTGAATTTGATTCCAGTTTCCAAAAATTTGGTGAGATATATGTCCTACACTAGAGTTTTTAATATAAATATTTTCTTGTTTTGCGCTCTCAATAGAACTTAAAACATTATCAAACATTTTGGTGATATTAAACCCTTTTCCAACAACATCACCGTTTTTATCAACACAATAAAGTGACTTTATCTTTTCGCATAAATCTGCATCACTAGATATTTCATCTAATCGAAAAGAAACTTCCTCTCGATCACTTAAAATTTGCTTATAAAGTTCTTCTAATTGACAACGACGAATATTTTTTCTTTGGCCATCAGTTAGTTCTGAACCTTGGGAATAAAGATTAATGATTTCGTTAATTCCTTTTTGTTTTTCATTGTCTTCAAGGCTTAACCCTCCACGAATTTTATTGTATTCCTCAATTCCTTCTTGAGTTAAGACCTGATCAAAGGCCTTAATAGTAAAAACATCATCGAGTTTAATTTTAAAATTATTTTCTATTTCAGAAAACTCTACTCCTAGTTCCTTGGCCTTCTTATAACGATTTATATTTTCTAAAAAACGAGGGAGATTCTCATGAATTAAACGATAACCTATAGAAGTAGAATGAGGTCTATTTGTATAAATATTTTTGCGATTTTCATAAAATCCCTGAAAATAAGTTGTCCGTTCTTTAAAACTCAAGATAATTTCTTTAGGGTTTTCAATGCCTTCTAAGTTAATTTTATTTTTTTCTAACCATTGAGGAAGAATTTCCTTAATAAATTTTTTGTCAAATAATTCCTTGCTCCTCAAAATATCAGCAATTTTTTTACGCATTCTATCCTGTAGTTCATTTAATTTTTTGCCATCACTTTGTTTATTTTTATACTGTTGATATTCTTTGGAAAAATTTTCCAATTCAGTTTGAGCAAAAGAGAAATTTTTAAGCCGAGAATTTATAAAATCTTTATGGTATTCATCAATAATTTTTTTGGCCTTTTTATAATCTTCTGCCAAAACCTCATCTTCTTTTAACAGCCCTTTTTTGTTTATATTGTCTTCAGTTTCTCCCATCGGTTTGAGTTGAAACCTCAAGGTTTTATTAACAGGATAGAGATTAGTAAAATCTTCAAACTTCATCGCAGCATCTCCTCATAACCCAATTAGAGTTTTTATATGGTTAATATGGGGGCATTTCAACATGCGTCAATGTTTTTTTGATTAAATTTATTAACTATTATCAAAAATAAGTAAAATTTACATATTTTTAACCCAATTTTCTTTCGATTTAGTAAACTTTCTCTGCAAAAAGTATAAGAAAGAAAACAAGTACCAATATTAAGAGGATTTTTCTCACAAAATTGCTTTTTTAGCTCAGCAACAAAAATAAAAAACGCAAAGCATCAACACAAATTATTTAAGCTGCTTAGCAAAAAAAACAACTTACATTCCGAGTTCAAAAGAGTATAACAGAAGGACAAAATGGACACTCTGCCCACCCACATAGACACCCGCTCGGAAGATTTTGGACGCAACCGCGATTATCACACCGGTTTGCTCTCGGAGTTGCGCACGAGGTTGGACAAGATCAAGGAAGGCGGAGGGGCGGTCGCCGCCGAAAAACAACGCAAGAGGGGCAAACTTTTGGCCCGCGAGCGCATCGCCAGGTTGCTCGACGAGGGTTCGCCCTTTTTGGAAATTGCTCCTCTGGCCGCCGAGGGCCTGTACGAAAAGGAAGGCCCTGTGCCCGCCGCCGGGCTGGTTGCCGGCATTGGGCGCATCTGCGGCCGCGAGTGCCTGTTGGCCGCCAACGATGCCACCGTCAAAGGCGGAACTTATTTTCCCATGACGGTCAAAAAGCACCTGCGCGCCCAGCAAATTGCGCTGGAAAATCGCCTGCCGTGTTTGTATTTGGTGGATTCGGGAGGGGCCTTCTTGCCTCGGCAGGATGAAGTTTTTCCCGACCGCGAACATTTCGGGCGCATCTTTTATAATCAGGCGCAAATGTCGGCCCGTGAGATTCCTCAAATCGCCGTAGTGTGTGGCCCGTGCACGGCCGGGGGGGCCTACGTTCCCGCCATGGCCGACGAGGCAA
Source organism: Bacteriovoracaceae bacterium (assembly GCA_965215445.1). Taxonomy (GTDB): domain Bacteria; phylum Bdellovibrionota; class Bacteriovoracia; order Bacteriovoracales; family Bacteriovoracaceae; genus CBDBLK01. The sequence goes on from CBDCDT010000002.1 coordinate 150,059, forward strand.
TTATCGTTAAGGGAAGCGGCCATATTTTTTTGGCCGGGCCTCCTCTGGTCAAGGCCGCTACCGGAGAAGAAGTCAGCGCCGAGGACTTGGGCGGGGCAAGTGTGCACGCCCGCCAGTCGGGAGTGGTTGACCACTTCGCTGAAAATGAAGAAGAGGCCTTGCGCCTGGCCCGCCATATTGTGGAAAACTTAGGCCAGCGCCCCCGCCCCCAAACTCCCGAAGCGGTGGAGGAACCACTCTATCCAAAAGAAGACCTCTACGGCATCGTCCCCCAAGACACGCGCGTCCCCTATGACGTGCGCGAAGTCATCGCCCGTTTGGTAGACGGCTCGCGCTTCAACGAATTTAAGGCCAACTACGGCAGCACTTTGGTGTGCGGTTTTGCTCGCCTGCACGGATACACGGTGGGCATCGTCGCCAATAACGGCGTACTCTTTTCCGAATCGGCGATTAAAGGTGCCCACTTCGTGCAACTGTGTGGCCAGCGCCGCGTTCCCCTGGTTTTTTTACAAAATATCACCGGCTTTATGGTGGGAAAACAATACGAATCCGAAGGCATCGCCAAACACGGCGCCAAGATGGTCACCGCCGTAAGCACGGTGAGCGTTCCCAAATTTACCGTCATCATCGGCGGCTCTTACGGGGCCGGCAATTACGGTATGTGTGGACGCGCCTATGGGCCGCGCTTTTTGTGGATGTGGCCCAACGCCAAGATTTCGGTGATGGGAGGTGAACAGGCGGCGGGAGTTCTCACCACTGTCCGCCAACAGGCGTTGAAAGCGCAAAAAAAACCATTGATGAACGACCAGCAAGTGGCCGAGTTTCAAAAACCGTTGCTTACAAAATACGCCCGCGAGAGCAGTGCCTATTACAGTAGCGCACGCCTGTGGGACGACGGCATTATCGACCCCGCCCAAACCCGCGACATTTTGGGATTGGCGATTGCCACCAGTTTGCGAGTGCCCGTCGAAAAATCGCACTTCGGACTTTTTAGAATGTAACCAAAGGACGCTACCCATGCCAGAAGGAACCCAAGAAGAACTCTACCGTGAACTCCCCCACCCAAACGGTGTGATTGAAATTCGCCTCAACCGCCCACAAGTTCACAACGCTTTCAACGAAGTTTTGATTGAACAATTAAACACTCGCCTGCCCGCTCTGTGGGAAAATCCCGAATTGCGACTGGTCTTGCTCACTGGCACAGGCCCCAGCTTTTGCGCCGGTGCCGACCTCAACTGGATGAAAAAAATGAAGGACTACTCGGAGGAGGAAAACTATCAGGACTCGCTGGATTTGGCGCGGCTTTTTTCTACACTCAACAATTGTCCGGTTCCCCTGCTGGCCAAGTGTCAAGGTGCTGCCCTCGGCGGCGGGGTGGGATTGCTTTCCACCTGTGATTTTGTGGTCGCGGCAAATGATGCCCGCTTTGGTCTGACCGAAGTTACGCTGGGGTTGCTTCCGGCGGTGATCTCTCCCTACGTTATCGCCAAAATTGGCGAAACTCATGCCCGCGCCTGGTTTTTGAGTGGACGACGCTTTAGCACCGAACGGGCATTGGCAATGGGCCTGGTTCACCAAAGCGTGCCCGCAAATGAACTCGACTCACAATTTGAGCGCACGGTGGAGGCCTTTCTCAAGGCCGCACCACACGCCGCACGCCACGCCAAACAACTGGCCTTTGAAGTCCTGCGCTGGCGACATTCTTCCCGCGAATGGAAAGAGGGACTTCCCAAGGGGTTGCAAGAGAGCACTTGCCAAATTATCTCCCAAATCCGTGTCGATGAAGAGGCCCAAGAAGGCATGAGTGCGCTTTTAGAAAAACGCCCGCCGAGTTGGAGACGGGAACGCTAACCAAAATGGCAAAGTTCAAACGCATTTTGATTGCCAACCGTGGAGAAATTGCCGTCAGGATTGCGCGCACCTGCCGCCAGATGGGCATCCAAAGCGTGGGCCTTTATACCGCATCGGAATCCACTCTGCCCCACGCTCTCCATTGTGACTTCGGTGTTTGCCTGGAGGACGCCCCACTTTCTGAAACTTATCTCAATATTGCCCGTCTGGTGGACATTGCCAAAAAATACCAGGTCGATGCCGTCCATCCCGGATATGGCCTTCTCTCGGAAAACGCCAACTTTGCAAACACTTTGGAAAATGCGGGAATTTGCTTTATCGGCCCTCCGGCGAGTGCCGTTCAAACCATGGGCGACAAAGTTGCCTCAAAAGTGGCGCTACAAAATCTTGCTCCCACCATTCCCGGTTACCACGGAGACGAACAAACTCCGGGCCAGCTTTTAAAACACGCCAAAAAAATTGGTTTTCCAGTACTGATTAAGGCCGCGGCGGGAGGCGGAGGCAAAGGTATGCGCATTGTCTCCTCTGAACAAGAATTTCAAGAGGGCCTTGAGTCCGCACAGCGCGAGGCCAAAAATGCTTTTGGCGACCAACGAGTCCTGCTGGAAAAATGGCTCTCCCATCCCCGCCACATTGAAATTCAAGTGATGAGCGACACCCACGGAAACCATCTCCATCTTTTTGAAAGGGAGTGCTCCATCCAACGGCGCTACCAAAAAATCGTCGAAGAATCTCCCGCCCCTCAATTGACTGAAAAACAGCGCAAAGAAATGGCCGCCAGTGCAGTTTCCATTGCCAAACACATTGATTACGTCGGGGCCGGCACAGTGGAATTTATCCTCGATCAAAACGGAGATTATTATTTTTTGGAGATGAACACGCGCCTGCAAGTCGAACACCCGGTCACTGAAATGATCACCGGATTGGATTTGGTAGAGCTGCAAATTTTGGCCGCCCAAGGAGAGCGCTTTTCTTTTTCCCAAAAAGATATACACCAACGCGGACACGCCATCGAGGTCAGGCTTTACGCCGAAAATCCCGACAGGCAATTTCTCCCCACCGAAGGCCGCATCGACTACCTCGGCGATTTTGAGTCGCTGGGCATTTTGGGCGCACGCCTCGATAGCGGATACCGCTCGGGAAATCTGGTGGGCACTCAATTTGATCCCATGCTGGCCAAACTCAGCGTCCACGCTCCCGATCGCACACAGGCAATTGCCAAAACGCGCGCCTGTTTGAACAAACTTCCCTTCTTTGGAATCCAAACCAACCGCGATTACCTGAATCGCATCCTGTCTCATCCGGCCTTTGTTGGCGGGAACATCGACACCAATTTTGTGGGCACTTACCAAAACGACCTTGGGCCAAAAGCGCCAAACCGATTGCAACAGGCCCTCGGTATGGCGGCCTATTCCCTGACCTCTCCCACGCGCCATCTATCCAGCACCAAACCTGTCTCAGGCGTTTGGCAAAACCTGCAAAGTTTTAGGAATGTTTAATGAAGCGTGAACTCTATCTGGACGGCCAAGAAAAATGCTTGCAAAACTTCCAACAAAAAAATGGTGAAATCTCTTTTGAATTGGAAGGTGAAAGTTTTCACTTTCGCTGTATAAACAAAAGCTCTCACTCAATCATTTTGGAATGTCTGCGGGAAGGCCAGCGCTTTCACCTCACATTCGACCGCCACCGACAAAGCGGCAATTTTTTAGTGGAGGGAAAAAGCTTTTCCATCGCCAGCGCCTCTCCCACTAAAGCGCGCACACAAACTGCGGGCACTTTAAACGACGAAAAGGCCTTGAATGCCCCCATGCCGGGAAAAATCCTAAAAATTATGGTCAGTGAAGGCCAACAGGTAAAAAAGGGAGACTCCCTTTTGGTCATGGAGGCGATGAAAATGGAACACACCCTAAAAGCACCCCGCGCGGGAAAAATAAAAATACTTTTTTTCCAAGTCGGCGAACAGGTTCAAGCGGATAAAACCCTCCTAGAATTGGAGGAAGCGTGAATTATCCCCAGCACGTCTCAATAACCGAAGTTGGGCCACGCGATGGACTTCAAAACGAATCCCAAAACATCCCCACCGCCACCAAGGCCGAGTTGATTACCCGCTTACACCAGGCGGGGCTTGCAAGGATTGAGGCCACCAGCTTTGTCCGCCCCGACCGCATTCCCCAACTACAAGATGCCGCACAGTGTTTTCCCCTGGTGAGCAAACTCGCGGCCGAACTTCCCTGCCTGGTTCCCAACGCCAAGGGGCTGGCGCGCGCTCTACAAGCAGGAGTCAAGGAAATCGCCGTCTTCATTGCCACCAGCGATGCCTTTAACCAAAAAAATGCCAACACCACTCTCAAAGATGGACTGTCGGGCCTCGGCCCGGTCATTACCGAAGCGGTAAACTCCGGCGTGCGCGTGCGAGGTTATATCAGCACCGCCTTTGGTTGCCCTTATCAGGGACGGACTTCCACTGAAAGTCTTTTGGAAATTGCTGAATTTTTCTTTTCTCAAGGAATTTATCAGGCCTCTTTGGGAGATACCATCGGGTGTGCAACTCCCGGCCAGGTCAATCAAGTGCTTGCGACTTGGAAAAAACATTTCGATTGCGCTCAACTGGCCTTGCACTTCCACGATACCCGAGGCATGGCCTTGGCGAACGTCCTGGTGGGACTCGAACACGGAGTATGCCACTTTGACAGTTCGGTGGCAGGACTCGGGGGATGTCCTTATGCCAAAGGGGCCAGTGGCAACCTGGCCACCGAAGAATTGGTTTACCTTCTGCACTCTCTGGGAATAAAGACTAACATTAACTTACTTCAACTTTTGGAAGTCGGCGCTTGGATTATGGATATTTTTAAACGTCCTCCCTCCAGCAAACTTCTTCAAACTTACTTGGCGGCCGGAAAAAACCAAGCGATTTTCTTTTCCTAACGCACTCTTGACAGGGCCTTTTTCACTATTTGAAAATGAAAATGTGACAATAAGCATCTAACAGGATTCAAAGCATGCGTTGGACATATTTTTTAGCGCTCGCTTTCCCTGCCTGCACCTCTCTTACTTTTCAAAGCAGTGGACGGATTCCCCTTTTCGTAAGTCCCCAGGAAAAACATGAAACCCCCGTCGAGGCCCAGGGAATCAAGCAATTTTATTTGTGGGGACTGGTCGGCCCCGATTCGGCCATCAATATCGACCGCGAACTTGCCGCCCAAGGAGTGGATTCGGCCGCGGGCCTTCGAGTGGCCACTGAATCGAACTTTACATCTCTGTGGAAAAGCTGGCTCAGCCTGGGATTTTATTTGCCAAGGCCTTGGCGCATCACTGCCTTTAGCAATCAATCTGAACAAAAATCTTTTTTAGAAAGGAAGTTTTTTCAGGAGGATGAAAATTGAAAGGGGCGTGGTATTTTGCAGGCGCGGCCTGCTTGTACGGCTGTGGCGGACAAGTGCTGGTTCACCCTCGCAATTGTCCGGGCCAAGCTCAATGGGCGATAGACCGGACCGACTATCGCCCCAACTTTACCATCACACACTCCGTTTCTTCCCTTGCAGGCACTCCCACCACAACCTACTTAAGCGAGATTCTGGATCAAAATGACATGGACTGCGAAGACTTGCAACAAGTGAGAATGAGCATCGGGCAGACCTGGCAGGATGTCCTTATAAGCAGCATCCCTTTTTACGGCCGCCATACCGTCACAGTCGAGGGCATTTCTGCTTCACCCTCTGCCGAAGGAGAAATAGAAACGGAAGAAGATGAAGATGAAGATGATGAAGAACTTTAATTCCGCTTAGCTTTCCACCAAGGAGTTGGTGGTTCCATGGAAGGGTCGTTTTCAAGGATGACAACAATAGGGCCAGTAAGGCCCTTTTTTTGTAAACACTCACTCCTTTGAGCAATAAACTCTAAATTGGCGTGGATGGTATATTCCTAAAGTGAGAACAGAAAGAAGGTTATTGAAAAAGGTAGCTTGAAATTCAACTTTAACAACTTTATCTCTACCACCACAAATTTGATCGGCAAGTATTATTCGTAGCTGTGGTTGACCATACATAAAGAAATGATGAGTTTGCTCTACATCAGGATAATATGCTGCCTTTTCTTGATTAATAACAAAAGTCTGGCGAGCGCATCCGACCAGAGCAATAAAAGTGATAAGCAAAATCAAATTTAAAATATTATTCAAACTTCTCTCCTGCTTATTCTGAACAATAGACCCTAAATAAAATTGGTTGGTAGAGCCAGTACGTCCAGAAAATAAGACTGCTCACAAAAGCTCCACTAAATGCTGATTCGGTTTCAATTTTGACTATTTTATCACTGCCACCACAAATTTGGTCGGCAAACACTATTCGTGATTGTCCAACCCCACCCATAATAAAATGATGGGTTTTATTTATCTTGGGAACATGTCCTCCTTTGCTGTCTCTATTGATAAAAACGGCTCGGCGGGCCGAAGTAGCACACCCATTTGCGGCAAAAATAACTGCGATTAAAAGCAAATTTTTTAAGAATTTCTTCATCCTTCTTCACTTTACCATCAAGATAATATGATGTTCAAGTGTTTTAATCTTCTTTCCTGATCTTCCAAAAGGGATTGTTGGCAAAAAGCTGCGATAAGTGCATCTTCCACGGTTTGCGCGCAATCGCCACATAAGGCAAACGAAAAAGAGGAATCAACCATCCTTCGGTCAGCGATTTCAGGTGCATAGTTCGGATTTTTTTATTCCGTTCCAGTTTGTTTTCGGTTTGCATATAATCTTTTAACCATGCTTTGCCTTCTTTTTCAGAGTAACCAAAGATTCCTGTGCTCATGGAATAAGATAAAAGTGCTACATCTTCTAAAAACCCCGTATCGGTAACGCTGAGAGTGTAATCGGGAAACTCACCGTCTTCAGATTTATCAAAAATAGGCAGTTCATTAACACGTTTGACTTTTAAATCTGGCAAGTAGCTTTTGGCGGTTTGAGTATCTTCTTTTAATCTTTTTTCACTTGAAGTAAAAACGCCCAATTCGATGCCTTGTCCAGAATTTTCCATTTCCACGGAATCCACAGCTTTTTGAAAAATAATTTCTTCTTCAGCAGAAAACTCCCCTCCGCTCAAAGGCAGGAAAAATTGCTGAGTCGGTCGGCATCCTTCCTGCTCCCTACAATATTCATGGAATCCCTTTTGCAAGGCCTTGGCAAAGGCCAAACGTTTGTTTACGGGAAGATTTTTTTTGCCTTTTCCAGTAATATTTGCCATGACAATTTTGACGTGGATAGTTTCGTGAAAAGAACTTTGATTTAGATCAATTTTTTTGAGATTTTCGATTTCTATTCCTTCAATCGTGGTGATATGATCGACTTTGCCTTTGTTTAAAAGTTCAATCACTTCGTCTCGTGTTTTTCCTTTTGTAGGAATCAAGCGCACTTCTTTCGCCATAGACTCTTCAAAGTGAAAGTGTGTAGGATTGAGTTTTAAAACCATATTCCCATCCCCGTTATCCTGATCGACGTAGTAAGGGCCGGAAGTATTGCGATAGTCGGTAATTTTAAGACTTACAGGATCAAAACTTTTTCGGGGAATAATGGCAAAGTCTATCGCCGATAACATACCAACCAAAAGGTCACTTCTATATCTTGGAGTCAAAATTAAAGTGTTGCCCTCTATTTCCATTCTCGGGCAATCATCAAACACGCTTTTGAGTTCAGTTTCAGGACAAACCAGACTTTTAAAATCTCCGTGGGTATTTTGCGATAAAATCATCAGGCGTTTGAAAGAGAGCATAACGTCTTCTGCGGTGATAGGATACCCATCAACAGTTTTAAGGTCATCTCGAATGACAAGGTAAAACTTTTGATCCCTCCAGTAAAACATTCTGGCCACCGCCGCAAAAGGTTCGCCATTGGTATTTGAAAGTTCAATCAAGGGCGAGTAAATACTTTCCAGTAAAATGTATTGATAATCCCAATAAATTTTCGACGGATCGTAAGTTTCAATTCTGTCTGTCGTTGGAAAGGCAATATCTAAAACGTCGTCTTCCGGAAAAGGTGGGGAAGTGTTTATTTTCCACCAAGTTAAGCAAGAAATAAGCACTAAGGTACTTATAAGAATTTTCATTTTTTATCTCCTTGTCTCCCTCAATGCAAAAACCATGCCAAAACCCTTAACTCCGCAAAATCATTGATTTCCGATGTAAATACAAGGGTATTCACTGACTTATTTACTACAAAACAGGGGCCAAAAAGGCCAATATTCCGTCAATATCTTGATTTTCGCATAGAGCAAGAACACCTAAAACTTGGCCTAATTAACTGAAATCAAAGGGAAAACGCCGCGTGATGAAAAAACGACAAGATTTTGATGGCCAATCCCCTCGCAAAGACGGCCAAGGCCTTGAATTTATTAAAGAAAAAGTGCATGAAGAAAGGCCGTCAATATCTTGATAAAACCAATTCTTGCTGCTACGCCATCTTCGTGTTTACAATAACAACATACAAACCGACTGGAAGGGTTTTATGAAATTCGCAAAATTTTTTATTCTTTTTACTTTTTTATCTTGGCCCTTGTTTGCAACTAATCGCGTTCCAGAAGAAATCACTATTTTTAAGCAAGGTTGTAGTCCACAAACCGATTGCAAAACTAATTTTCAAGGCATGGAGAAAGATTTTACCCTTCGTTGGAAAAGTTACAAGAAAGGTTTAAGAAGTTTTCTTGAACTACAAATAGAGGGTGATATATTTCACATTTCCATATCACCATTTACCATTAGTAGCGATCCTTTTCCCTTCGATCTATTCATTTTCTCAGATTCTATCAAGTTGTATGGGTCGCTACACGGCGGAGGTTCAGGAGGCATTTTTATCAATTATTTTCTTCGCAATAAAAAGGGCCGTTTTCACTATTTAGGCCGAACACCTTTTTTAATTTACAATGACAAAACAGGCTATTTTATCGGAGGAGAAAAATTAAGTGCAAGTGAGCATATAACCTCTTATTACAAACTAGAGGGAACTTCCCTAGTACTTAAAAAGACCGTAAACTCCCTAGATCAAGAAATTTGATATGCTACCAGATGTTTTGACCCGTAGAAATTCGCAATGTTCAAAACAGTCAAAAAGTCTTTTTTAGGGCAGAAAGGTGTTTTAGAATTTTCACGGTGGCACTGGCAAAGTGGTGTTCGCCGTTCAAGTTGAAATAGCGGTACGCCTTGGCGGTACGGGGTGCGAGTGCTTGAAATTCTTTTTTTGAAGTTTCGTATAAGAGATTGCGGATGCGGTACTTGGTGATGCCGGTTTTGATCTGGGGTAAATCTTTTAAGAACGGCAATTTTTTTCCCGTATAACGGGGATACTGTTTAAAATCGGGGCCAACGCCGGATAAAGCCAGCGTGGGAATTTCTATTTGTCCGCTCAACCACTGGTCTTTGCCCTTGACGTAACCGAACAAACTCCCCCCTCGGCGCACAACCACTCTCAGCAAAGTTAAATCCAGCAGGTTAGAAGTTGTTTTTTCACGGGTGGGCATCAAAGGAATCTCTCTCGGATCAGTCGATTCCCGCCTGGCCCGGCAAGATGCGCGCAGGGGGCAGGACGGACAATCCGCAGACCTGGCCTTGCAAAAGTGGCGGCCCACGTCCATCAGGCCCTCGTGAAATTGCCGTGGCCCCCACTTTTCCATATCGGCGAGGATTTCTCCCCGCTCGAAAAGTTGCATCAAGGTTTTTTGCAGGCGCGGGCCTTTTTGCTCCCTCAAATAAAAAAACCGCGCAAGAACCCGCTCGACGTTGGCATCAATCGCCAGCGCTTTGCGATTCATCCCGATCGCCCACAAGGCCCCGGCGGTGTATTGTCCAATGCCGGGAATCCGGCACAAAGTTTTAAGCTCACCCGGAAAATCGCCCCCGTATTCTTCTTGTAAAACGATGGCGGCCTTGCGCAAATTTCTGGCGCGGCGATAGTAGCCCAACCCCTGCCACGCCTTGGTGACCTCCTCTTCAGAACTCGCAGCCAAATCGGCGAGGGTGGGATACGTTGACACAAAACGCTCAAAGTGTTGAACCACTGTGGCGACGGTGGTTTGCTGGAGCATAATTTCAGAAACCAACGTGCGGTAAAGAGAGCGCTCTTTTCTCCAAGGAAGGTGCGAATATTCTCTTTTTGACCACTCAACCATTCTTTTGAACATTTGGCCTCCGGTTTGCGCTCGCAATTTCAGGTAGTTACCCAATGTGGAACGGGCCAACCTTGAGCAAGCATGAATTATTGTGAAAAGTCAAATTGCGCTCTATTTCTTTTGTGCTGCCTGCTTGATGGCCGCGCTTTCCCAACGCCCTCCCTTCATCCCAAAGAGAAGGCCACTGCTCGAACCGCCACCCCCGGTCAAAGCGCGCGCTTACGTTCTGGGAGAAAAATCCCACCTGATTTATAAGGAAATCAAGGCCCACAAACGCCTGCACCTGATGCACTTGTTTACCCCCAGTGGAATGCATTTGACTGCACTTTTGTGTCTGCCCGCCTGGTTTTTGCGCCGGAGGAGAAAAATTTTTTTGCTCATCTTAGCCAGCATTTTTGCCACTTGTCTGGGGCTGGGAGCGGCCGAGAGTTTCAGGCGTATGTGTCTGGTTCTGGGGGTGAGCAGACTCGCCCGGCGCTTTAGTTTTGCCACCGTCGCACTGGGATTTGGCCTCGATCTTCTGATTGGTTTTTGGCAAAGGGGCGCTTTCCTCCCTTCCATTAGTTGGTCGATGAGTTTGCTGTTTATGGGAACCATTGTGCTGCAAAGGTTTGAATCCAAACGCTCTTTATACATGGGCCTTTTGGGTGCGCAGGCGCTGGTGGGTTTGGCCTTCAATCAGGCGATCTACCCCTTGGGCCTTCTCTGGAGTTGGGCGATGGTGGCGCTCTTTCCCCTCTTCTTTCCCTTCTTTGTAGTGGAAAGTTTTCTCTGGCCCGGACTTTCCGCCTCGTCCCTGTTCCTTTTCCTGGTGCAAACCCTCTCGTTGGGAGCAGGCCCGGGTTTGCCCGCAAGTCTTGGATTTTTCTTTTGCGTTTCCTACTTTGCCGGACTTTGGCCCTTTCTCATCCGCCGCATAGGCCTGTTTGCCCTCGTCGCCTCACTACTTCCCTACGGCCTTCCCAATCTTCCCCGGCACTATCAAAGGCCGCCGACTTTTCCCTTTCCTCCGCCAAAACTATATCAAAAGAAAAGCATCCACACATGGGGAGTGCAATTTTTCTATCACAATAAAATGGTTTGTCGCGCCCGACTCCACCAATGGGGTTGGTCTACCAGGTGTCGGAAATGATTTAGTTTTCAAAGACCCACTGCGCCACAAGCGCAATGCATTAAAAATTAGGCCTTACCAACTAAAAGAAATTGTCTATAGTGGCCTCCATGAATATCGGAGTACCCAAAGAAATTAAAGACAATGAAAACCGCGTGAGCGTAATTCCCTCCGGCGTCCGCCAACTGGTGGGTGCGGGAGGTGAAGTCTACGTTGAAAAGGGAGCGGGAGAGGGAATCGGCATCACCGACTCCGACTACCAAAGCGCCGGGGCCTGTATTGTTTCCAGCGCCAAAGAAGTTTTTGAACGTGCCGAGATGATTGTCAAGGTGAAGGAGCCACTGGAGTCCGAACTCAAACTGCTGCGGCCCAAGCACCTGCTCTACACTTTTCTCCACCTGGCCGCCGACAAGGCCCTCACGGAAAAGCTGATGCAAAGTGGTTGCACCAGCGTCGCCTACGAAACCATTCAATTGGAAAACGGCCGCCTTCCCCTGTTGGAACCCATGTCGGAAGTGGCCGGCAGAATGGCGGTTCAAATTGGGGCGGACTATCTTCAAAGCAGCAACGGGGGCAAGGGCGTTCTCCTGGGCGGAGTTCCCGGTGTCAGGCGCGGCCGTGTGACCGTTATCGGCTGTGGAGTGGCCGGCACCAACGCCATCAAAATGGCGGTGGGACTGGGGGCGCAGGTGACCGCCATCGACCTCAACCTCAATCGCCTTGCTTACATGGACGACCTGTTTGGCAGTCGGGTGACCACCCTTTTTTCCAACGCAGACAATATTGAAGAGGCAGTTTGCCAGTCCGATCTGGTCATCGGTGCCGTCCTCATCCCCGGCGCCAAGTCTCCCAAACTGGTGACGAAAAAAATGATTTCCAACATGGAAAAGGGTTCCGTGATGGTCGATATTGCCGTCGATCAAGGGGGCTGTATTGAAACCTGCCGACCGACCACTCACCACGACCCCACCTTTGAAGTTGGCGGTGTCACCCACTATTGCGTGGCCAACATTCCCGGTGCCGTGGCCAAGACCTCTACCTATGCCCTCACCAATGTCACTCTCAAATACGCCGTCGACATCGCCAAGCACGGACTGCAACGGGCGGTGGAAATCGACCCGGCCCTGCGCCCAGGAGTGAACACCTGGCAAGGGGATTTGGTCTACCCGCAAATTGCCCACGACTTGGGCCTTCCCTTGAGAGAACTAGGTTTTTAATCCGTCCGAAATTTCCCCTTTGTGCCATCCGTTGAGAATCTTCTAACTTGGGGCATAATAAAGGGAGATGACGGGAAATCGAAAAGCAGACATTCTTATACTGGTAAGTAGCGTTCTGGTCAGCTTGAGCGCGATCATTGCCCTGCTCTATGCCCGAGTCGCCTACCAAAGGCCTCTTCCTTCGGATACGGCAGAAAAGGAACAACTTTTATTGGATACCAAAGAGAGAAATTATATCGGCAATTATAAAGTCGACAAGTTGGTCATCAACCCCTATTCCCGCGGCACAGGCCGCCTGCGCTTTCTGAATGTTGAAATGTACTTCCGGCCTTTTCATCCCGATCAAGTCGATTATTTTAAAAACCACAAGGCCTTTATCCACGATGTTATTATTGATATTGTCGGCCACATGACCCCGAAGGAACTCAACTCCCTCTACGGCAAAATCCTACTCGAAAATCGCATTAAAAAGCGGGTCAACTCCCTTTTTCCCCGCCCGACTTTGCGCGAAGTTTTCTTTACTCGCTTTGTGGTTCAATAGATTTTGCCTCACCGTTGATCGTCTCGGGTGTGGGAGAGGCCTCTTTTTTGTCTTGCTGAAAATCGAACGCGCGGGAAAATATAAGCTCTGAATGACGGGAAAAGGTCTGAATGGGGACTTTGGCATAAGCGGCGTTGGCGGTGTCATCGGGCAGAGAACCCAGATAATCACCTACTTCCGACTTATTTAAACGGCCTTCGTGAAGCAACTTATCCCGCAGGCGCAAATCCAATTTCTTATCTTCCAAGGCCTTTGACAAACGCATAGCTTGACTCCTTTTCCTGTGATTTGGCCCAAATTAACAGAGAATGAGTCACCTGACAAGACAACTCTAAATCGCTCCTTTAAAATCGTGTCCGACTCGAAAAACAAGGAGAATAAGGCCCATGAATGACTCAATTAGTCAAAAACTCCAAAACTGTCACCTCGACCATGTGGCAGTCGCCGTGCAAAATCTCGATATGGCCCAAAAAATCTACCAGGCGATTGGAGTCGAGTTTGAATCCGAGCGCGAAATCGTCGAATCCCAGGCGGTACGCACCGCCTTTGGGAGACTCGACCAACGCGCCAGGCTAGAACTTCTCGAACCCCATGGAGAATCCGGCCCGATTCACCGCTTTTTAGAAAAACATGGCCCGGGAATCCATCATTTGTGCTTTCGAGTCCGGGATGTGGCCGCCAAATGTGAAGAACTCAGAAAACAAGGCCTTACACTCATCTACGAAACACCGACTAAAGGGGCGCACAACTGCCTGATTAATTTTATCCACCCCAAATCCACGGGGGGGGTACTCATCGAGCTTTCCCAGTCTTTATCAAAATAACTTCCGTTGGTAGAATGATTAAATATGTATTCGCCCTACCTGCCCCGCATTTCCAGCATCAACAAAAGCTTCCTGATTATCAGTGGTGTTTGTTGCCTTTTCCAAATCCTGCTCGAATTAGGCGGCCACGGCCTCCTTCCCTTTTTGGGATTGTCGGCGGCCAAACTTTTTTCCGGGCACTTCTATCAACTCTTCACCTTTCCCTTCGTTCCCCACGGGTTGCTGGAGCTTTTGTTTAACGGATTGGTGCTGTGGTTTTTTGGTTCCGAGTTGGAAAATTTGTGGGGACGCTACCGCTATCTACAATTTGCCGTCTGTACGCTTTTGGGCCAGGCCATTTTTTATATCATCCTGATGTCGGCCTTTTTTTCCCATTCCATTCTCTTCTCTTATCCTCTGAGCGGCCCCTCCGGCCTGTGTTCCGCCATCTGCGTGGCCTATGGAATCCTCTTCCCCAATCGCATCGTCTACCTCTATCTTTTTCCCGTGAAGGCCAAGTGGTTTGTCGCCATCATCATTTTGATCGGCCTGTATCAGGCACTTCCTTCAAAGGGCGGAGTCTACGCCTGGGCGCAACTGGCGGCGATGGGCAGTGGTGTGAGTTGGATGTGGGCGGTTTCTCAAATTCCGCGCGTGAATTTCAAAGATTTAATCCCCCGTGACTGGTGGGGACTGAGGCGATCCAAGCGGCGTTCACCGCACCCAAGGCCCTACCTCAAGGTGGTTCACCCTCCGCCCGAAAACGAGCACGACCCCTCCAAAAAAACTTATCACTGAAAATCGTCACATGGCCGGATTGTAAACGCAACGAAACCCGTAGAGTCCCTCGGCACCACCCTCGGTAAGAAAAGTCAGCATGGCCACAACATTTCCAAAGAAGAGAAAAGGCAAAGAGGCGAGGGAAAAGAATCTGAAAAAAGACATGGAAACTCCTTAGTTTTTGGGCCAGTCAAAGACAATCTTTGACCAGTACAAAAACTAAAGCAAACTAAGAATAAAAGTCAAGCAGTTTTTTTATGCAAATGCGAAAAATCACATGGCCGGATTGTAAACGCAACGAAACCCGTAGAGTCCCTCGGCACCACCCTCGGTAAGAAAAGTCAGCATGGCCACGCCGGTGTCAGTTGCCGTTTGGGAATTTTCTTCTCCCATCCAGGCCCCACCGCGAACGGCAATGCTGCCGTCGGCACGCAACCAACGGCCAAAACCTTCATCGTGGTCATAGGAACTGGGAGGGGCCAAATCCAGCACGTCCAAGGGGGATACCGTGGTAGTGAGAGCACGCCAGGTCGGAGACATATCTATGTCTGGAGGCCCGTTTTCCACATCGAAAAGTGAGGAAAAACCCAGGGGGTCGCCTCCCCAGTCCACCCACTCACTCAGGTTGCCCCCTAAATCCCAAATTTCTTCTCCGCTCGAAAGTTCAAAAGTGCGACGTTGATTCTCTCCCGAGACAGAGCTGTTTCCGGTTTGGTCGTAGGGGTCGGTGGGGTCGTCTACAGACAATGCCTCGGCGGGGGAGCTGTCGGTATGGCCTTTGAAAATCGCACCACTGCCCGCACTACCCCCCACCCAATTGGCATCAACTCCCGCCAAGTCATAAACCAAGGTCATCCACTGGCGGTTGTTGATGAGAGAAAATTGTCCGGGAAAAATAGATTGAGACAAAGATCGACATTCGGAATAGGCCTGGTAGGCAGAAATCGTCATCCACGGCATATCAGAGGGCCTTGACTCCGGGCCTTCCAATCCATCTTTGGCCTCGTATTTCATCACGCAAAAGGGCCCCGTTTCGAGAGTTATATTGCCCAAAACGGGAATAAAGTTTTGCGGACATTCGGGAGCAACCATCGCAATATAAATGCGGTCACTGTCTTGAAACACCTGCCGGTTGGAGTCTTGTGCTCTGGGAAGCAAGGGGTATTGAGTGGGCGTGCCCTGGCAATTGGCGCGATCAAATGCTTCAATCAAAATGGGAATACGGGGAATCCCCATCAAATAGTCAAAAGCGGGCAAGGCAATCTGGCTGTCTACGGGAGAGTTGTCCAACGAATCGCCGTCATTAATACAATTGGAAACCAAGTCGGCCTTGGAACTTTGAAGAGAAGAGCCGGGGTCGAGACTATAAAAACTCAAACGATACGACAGAGAACGCCCCGGCGTATTGCAATCCGAATTGAGTTGGGCGCTATCGCTTAAAATACTGTCATCTTCGCAGGCGACAAAACTGACTTTGGTATCGCTTTGCTGTCCACTCTGGCATTGCTCGATAGTGAGGGTCAAGGTGATGATAACTTCTCCCCCCAACAACTCTCTACCGACGGAAGCACAACTTAAATTGCCTTCAAGAGGTGCTGGCCCATCCCAGGCAATCACCGAAAAAACCCACTGTCCATTTTCAATTTCAAAATCGGATTCGCCCACACCAACATGAGGTATGGCAAAAGAACTTCCAGTGGAACGGTTCGAGCCATAGATCATAAGCATTCCGTCGGCACTCAAACCGTCGGCACCAACCACCACAAATTGTGCCGTACTCTTACCTTTTTTAGCACCACAAGCGGTCAACAAGCATACAAAGACAATCAAAATCATTTTTTGTACCGGCATAATTCCTCCTTGCAACTTAAGATTTTTCCCTATCATCGGGTATCTGTTTAAAAAGTTTGATTGTATTTTTTTAAATGGCCCTTGAAAAAATTAACTACATTCATACTCCCTGTTCGTCGATAGAGTTGGCATGAAATGGGTATTTTTCCTCTCCCTTTTTCTCAACGGGTGCATCGAAAATCCCACCTCCGACGGCAAGGAAACCAGCCTGGGCGAAGCGGTGGACGGTGGGCTCAGTCAACTCAATCCCGCCGAAGCGGTCACGCTCTACAGTCCCATCTCATCTCCCGCCATCGACCCCACCCCCACCATCCAAATCACCGGACTCAAAAATGGCGATCAAGTCACCCTCTACAGCGACCCCGCCTGCTCCCAACAAATCACTTCGGGAAATGCCTCCAGCACTACCCTGTTGCTCACCCTGCCCGCACTAAACCCCGGAACTCACAACTTTTCAGTAAAAAGGCGCTGGGACGACGCCAATATCGAATCCCCCTGTGCCCAAAACCAACTCACCTATCAGTTGTGGAATAACAATTTAATCCTCACCGGACTGGCAAACGACTCCACCCCCACCCGCTCCAAGTCCTGGAACTGGGGCTGCTCGGGAGAGCAAACCACCTGCGAATACCGCTTTGCCGTCACCAACACTTCCACCCACACTTTCGGCAATCAACCCTGGCGCCTGATCGACAACGCCGGACAGACAAGTGGCACCGGAACTTTCTACCTCCACGTCCAAGCGCGAGATGCCCTACACACCTTTTTAGAGACTCCCGTGCAAACCTATTCCGCCATCCTCGACCACTCCCCTCCCGGCATTTCCTCGCTACAAGCACCTCCCAACGCAACCTACAACCTGTCTCAAAGTCTGGATTTTGAAATCACCTTTGACGAAGCGGTCAGCATAAGCGGAATCCCAAGGCTTGAGTTGCAGGTGGGAAGCACCACCCGCCACGCCGGTTATCACGCGGGAAGTGGAGGAACACGCATCATCTTCCGCCACAATCCCGTAAGCGGAGACGTCGATCTGGGCGGTATCAACTTTTCCTCCACCCAAATCGACTTTAACGGGGGCAATATTCAAGACCTGGCGGGCAATCAGGCGGGTTCCGACTTTAGTCTCCTGGCGGTTAGTCTGGCGGGAGTCAATATCAACGCCGCCTCCCCTCAGGTGGCGGGACTGGCAAACGATTCCACCCCCAAAAAAAGCAAAGTCTGGAACTGGGGTTGCAACCGCCCCGCCTGCTCTTACCGCTTTATGGTAGACCAAATTGGCGCCAGCGTTCCCACCGGAGTCTACACAAGCACCACCGACACTTCCCAAGACAGCGGCGATGGAACTTATTATTTGCACATTCAGGTGCGCGACCAAAGTGGGGACGAATCCCCGGTTCAGCACTTTTCCGCCCTGCTAGACAACACCAATCCCCAGATCAATTCCCTGATTCCCCCGGGTAACGGACTCTATTCCGCCGCACAGGCGATAGATTTTACCCTCAACACCAACGAAGCGGTCAATATTATTGGACTTCCCCAAATCTCCCTCGACGTAGGTGGCACTACCCGCTACGCCTCTTATCACAGTGGAGCGGGAAGCGACCGCATCGTTTTTCGCTACCTGCCCCAGACCGGAGATTCCGACTTGGGCGGTATCAGTTTTAGCAATACCAGCATCGACCTCAACGGGGGAAGTCTCAAAGACGCCGCCGGCAACGATGCCGGTTCCGATTTTTCCGCTATCGCCCCCGCCTTAAACAGTATCGTCGTCGATGGATTAAACCCCAGTATCATTGCCATGAACGTTCCCCCGGATGCCTCCTACGACTCTTCTTCAAATCTGGATTTCAGACTCGACTTTAACGAAAGAGTGGTCATAACGGGAACCCCACGCCTGAATCTCGACGTCGGGGGAAGTGCCCGCTACGCCAATTATTATTCCAGCAACGCCACCGGGGACGAACTCACCTTTCGCTATATCCCCCAAATTGGCGACAAAGACGACAACGGCATCCAGTTTCAAAATTCTAGCGTCTCCCTAAACGGCGGCAGGATTTCCGACCCCGCCGGAAACAATGCCATGCTTAACTATCCCCAACCCATCCCCGATATTTCCGGCATCACCATCGACGCCCAGAGAGCGGAAGTCAATGGCATACTTCACCCAACTAATGGAATCTATAGTTTCTCTCAAAATCTCAATTTTGCCCTCACTTTTAACCGCGATGTCAACGTCACCGGGGCCCCGCGCCTGGCACTGTTGATAGGGGGGCAAATCCGCTATGCCCAATATCAAAACACCTTATCTTCAAAAACTTTAACCTTTCTCTACACAACTCAAAATGGAGATGACGACAACGATGGCATCACTTTTTTCGGTTCGAGCATTTACCTCAATGGAGGCAGCATCAGTGACAATAGGGGAAATGCGGCCGTGTTGGATTTTGCCAATGTGGTTCCCGATTTGAGCGGAGTGATTATTGACTCCGTTTTCCCCACACCTGTTGGAGTGGCCAACGACAGTGTCTATAAAAAGAATAAAAATTGGAATTGGGGCTGTTCCAAGGCCAATTGCAACTACCGTTTTGCAGTCGACGACAACTCGACAACCGCTCCCATCAGCACCTACTCCAACACTTCCAGCGCCGCCCAATTGGGAGGGAACGGAACTTATTACCTACATCTTCAAATACGCGACAGTTTGGGTAATGAATCACCAGTCCAGCATTTTTCGGCATTGTTGGACAACACCCCCCCTTATTTTAGTGGCAGCGTTGAAATTGACGACAACGATGTCTTTCCCACCCGCGCGGCCTACGCCGATTGGTCGGGCATGACTTTATCGGACGCTCACAGTAGTGTAGTCAAAATAGAAATATCCATCGGCCGCGACGTCAGCGATGATGGGCTGGATGCCAATGAAGTAAACAATGTGCTGGATTGGAGAGAAATTCCAAACGGCATGAGTTTAAATCCCCCACGCTATCAAATTCAACACGGGGCCGACGGGTTTTCCTTGGACTTAACCCACGACGTGGATTATTTCACTTCGCTGAGAATAGAGGATGAAGCGGGAAATAAAAGTCTGGTGCGAACCAGCGACCCCTGGAGCGTATTTACTCCCCTTATGGCAGACGGATTGGCATTATGGCTGGATGGAAAGGATTTGGGAACTTTTTTTCAAAATGAGGACTGTACCGGCGATATCACCGCCGATGGGAATCAAATAGGATGCTGGCGAGACAAAAGCGCCAACGCCAATCACGCCATCCAAAGTGATCTCAACCGAAAACCGGTCTACCGAAGTGGAGGGCATGTCCACTTTGACACCGCTACTGATTTACTCAACGCGGGAAATATTTTATCTGGCAATTACAATGAACTCTCGGTGTTTATCGTCTTTCTTCAAAAAACCGTCCCAAGTCATACCTGGCCATTGGCCTTTAACCTCAACTGGGATAACCAAAATTTCGACTGTAGTGACAATAGTGGAACGGGAAGGCTTGCTGCCATCATGTTTGAAAAAAACTCCAACAGAATCTATTGGGATATTGGAAATTGCAGCTCCAATCGAAGAATGATAGTAGCGTCAAATACCTCAAACGAAGTCCGTAATATTTTTCATCTGGGGATCAGTGCCGTAGACAATCTCCTATTTGTCCACAAAAACGGGAAGGTACTCGACAGTAGAAATACCTCTCGCACAGTTTATACAAACGCCAGCAGTCAGGCGATTATCGGAAATGGATTATCAGAGACGAGCGATATTGCCATCGCCGGTGAAATCAGCGAGTTTATCGTGTACACCGAACATATCAACACTTCTGAGCGAGAAAAACTGGAAGGGTATCTCGCCTGCAAGTGGGGATTGCAGGGAGACCTGACCAGCGACCACCCCTACGCCACGAATTGCCCTTAAAGCGGATAAAAAAATTTTACTCTTTGCCAAGAGGCCTCTTTTTAGTGTAGATTGGAAATCTGGGCCTCAAATATGAAAAAGATTTTTCTGATTATTTTTGCCATTTTTTTGCTCGCAGGGGGAAGCGGTCTTTACTTTCTTACCCTTCAATCTTTGCCTCCCTTTGAGGGCAAAATTGTCGTACCCAATCTCTCTGATCCCGTTAAAATCACCCGCGACAAGTGGGGTATTCCCCATATTGAGGCACAAAACCAGGCCGATCTTCAGCGCGCTTTGGGTTTTGTCATGGCCGGAGACCGCCTATTTCAAATGGATATTCTGCGCCGACTCGCCAATGGCCAACTCTCCGAAATTTTTGGCAAACAGGCACTCCCCTCCGACATTCTTTTGCGCAGTTTACGCCTGCGCAAACGCATGGATGAAATCTGGGAACAAAATCGCCATAAAATCGACCCCGGAATGATTAGGCAAAGCGAGGCCTTTTTAGAGGGCGTACACTACTACATTCAAACCCAATCCTTGCCCATTGAGTTCAAACTCTTGGGTTACAGGCCCAGGCCTTTTGTCATTCAGGAATTAATGGCGATTGGGGGCTATATGGCGCTGACTTTTGCCGACGGTATAACCGACGATGCCCTCTACAGCGAACTTTTAGACCGCTATCCTCCAGAACGAGTCGATCAATTGAGAATCCGCCACCCAAACGACCATAGCGCAAGAATGGAACAAAAGACGAGCGCAATTCCCCGTCCCGAATGGTTTCATAATATAACTCAGGCCTTGGGTTTTCTTCAAAACCAGGTCGGCCTTTTTCGTGGTTCCAACTCGTGGGTTTTATCAAAAGAAAGATCAAAATCGGGGATGCCTCTTTTGGCCAACGACCCCCACATTGCCTTTGCCAGTCCGGGTACCTGGTACGAGGCCCATCTCTCATCTCCCGACTACGAAATCTACGGTCACTTTATCGCCGGAATCCCTTTCCCCATTCTCGGTCACAACCGCGACAAGGCCTGGGCACTGACCATGGCACAAGTTGACGACATGGACATCTACCGGGAAACCTTTCATCCACAAGACCCAAATCTTGTCATGTACCGGGGCGAGTGGGTGAAGGTGCAAAAATACAGCGAAAAAATTAGAGTCAAAGGCGAAAAAGACGTGGACATCACCGTAACCGTCACTCCCCATGGCCCGTTGATCGACGCCACTAAACACGCTGTCAAGGGAAAACACATTTCCCTCAAATGGTCTTATTACCACCCGGAAAACGACGGTTTGACCGCTTTTTACAAACTCTCCCGAGCAAGCACCGTAAAACAAATGAAAGAGGCCCTAAGCTACGCCGCCGCCCCCCCCATGAACGTCAGTTGGATCGACCGGCAAGGCAATATCTCCTGGAAAATTCTGGGAAAACTTCCCCTGCGCGAAGGCTTTCACGGCCGACAAATTCTGGATGGCAGTTCGGGCAAACACGAATACACCCGCTATTTGACTGCCGAAGAAAATCCCGGCATCGACAACCCCGAAAGCGGCGTCATCATTACCGCCAACTACTATCCCGAGTACAAAGGGGAGCTTCCTCTGGACGGATACTGGCAATCTTCCGAGCGCTTTGAACGCATCAGCGAACTTTTGGCCACTCAGAAAAAATGGTCTTTGGAAGAATTAAAGCGGGTACAAACCGATCAACACGTCAATGTCTTTGATTTTACCGTGCCCATTTTCCTCCAGGCCATGCAAGGCCAATCTTTGACGGAGAGGGAGGGAGAGATCATCAATTACCTCAAAAGTTGGCGTGGAGAAAGTGGTGTCGACAGCGTGGCCAGTTCCATTTATCACATGTGGCAATACTGGATCGCCCGCGAGGCCCTCTATGATGATTTGGGAGAAAAAAACTACAAAGTTTTTCACACAAGTGCCGACTCTCAGCACTTTTTTAAAATTCTCATCACCCAGGAAAAAAATATTTGGTGGGATGATTCAAACACAAAGGACACGCGGGAAACCCGCAAGGAGATTATCCGCCGGGCATTCAAAAAGGCAGTGGACAAACTCGATCAACGCCTGGGGAGTTTTCCCGACAAGTGGCGCTGGGGGCGCTTGCACACAATTGAATATCGCCATCCCCTGGGCAGGGTGTGGCCCCTCAATTACCTCTTTAACGTAGGGCCTTTTGAAGCGGGAGGAGGCACTTTTCAAATCGACAGCATGGGCATCCATCGCTACCGAGATACTTTCAACGTCGTCACCGGGCCAAGTACCCGACGCTTGATTGATCTTGCACAACCGTCCTATTCCTGGGGTATTCTTCCCACCGGAAATCTGGGGCATTTCAACCACCGCTTCTACCGCGACCAGACCGAAATGTTTCTCAATAAAACTCACCGGCCGCAGTGGATGGACTTAAAAAACGTGAGAGAATATCCCTACCACGAACTTGAACTGATACCTTAATTTTTTCAACATAGCTCAATCCCTCTCTTAATCATCAACGATCTGGCCGGTTTCCCGCACCAGTTTTTTGACCGCCGCCAGCACTTCCGGCGATAAATCCATATCTTTGGTTTTGGAATTCATGGCGCGCAAAAAGGCATTGGCAGAAAGGCCGGTTGGCAAAGACGGCCTTTTTTTGGGCCTGGTCACTGCCTTGCCGGTCTGTCCGGGAAAACGGGCCTTTAAGAGGCGGCGCAGTTGAGCGCGCTTGGCAATTTCCCCCGACAAAATTTTGCGTTCGACTTCTCTTCTGAGTTTTTTCTCCACCAAGGCATCGAACTCCAACAAAACGTATTTTTCCACGTTAAACTGCTTGGCCGCCTCTTTAATCTTCTCGGGCAAGCGGGCAATCAATAAACTGCGATGAATCTCCGACTTGGAAATCCCCAGGGCAGCGGTTATTTTTCTTTCGCTGGCGGCAGTCGCCTTTTGGTAGTTTAAAATTCCGGCGGCCTTGTCAATATAGTGCAGGGCCTCGCGGGAAGAATTTTCTGAAAACTGAATCGCCATCAACTCTTCAGGGCCTTTATTTTCCAAAATAAAACAGGGACAAGTCTTCATGTCCGGCAGGGTATTCATGGCGCGAAAGCGGCGCTCTCCACAAATTAAAGTGTAGACACCCTTGCTTCTATGCAAGACCAGCGGTTGAATCAGGCCATTGGTGCTAATATTTTCCGCCAGGTCGCGGATAGATTTATCGTTAAATTTCGTCCGCACCTGCTCTTTGACTTTGATGTCCGCCAACGGAAACTCTTCCAGGCGCGCCCCTTCAAACAGTTTTTGATCTGCCAGTTTTAAAAGGTCGCGATTCAACTTTGAAGACAAGTCGATGGTCTTGCGTTCTTTTTTGGAGACTCGGGCCTTAAATTCCTTGGCCATACTCTACCTCTATTTAAAAACCCAGCGCCTCCCAAAGATTGGCGTAATCCTTGGCGCCTTCCGTAGACGGCCACATAAAAACTGGCCGTTGTTTGGAAATGGATTCCTGCATCTGCACCAAATTGCGAACTGGCGGAGTGATACTAAAAGACTGTGCCAACTCTTCCAAGCGTTGTTTTTCAATTTTGCGGCGTCTGTTAACCATAGAGGGAATAATCGAAAACTCGAGACTTTTATTTTCGGTTTGTTTGACAATTTCAAAAGTGTCCATCAATTCTTCCAATCCATCTATGGAATAATCCTGGGCCTGAGTGGGAATCAAAATGCGATTGGAACACACCAGTGCCATAATCAATTCATCGCCGAGCATGGGAGGGGTATCGACAACCACATAATCGAAAACCTCTTGTGCCGCTTGCAAGCGCAGTTTCAACAACCTCTCCTTGCGTCCCGCCTCTCGGCGAATTTCTTGTTCGGACAAAATCAACAATTTAGAGAGATTCGCCAAATGGCGACTCGACGGGATCAGGGAAATATTGTGGTGAAATTCTTCCTTGCCCTCGGAACCCACCCACACTTCTTCCAGGGGAACATCTCCAATCAACCACTCGGGGATAAGCGTTCTTTGAATCTGAATCCCGAAAGTTGAACTGAGGTTGGCCTGAGAATCCAAATCAATTGCCAAAACCTTGTGCCCCTGATTGGCCAAATGGCAAATGAGTTGGTAGGCGTTCATGGTTTTGCCAACGCCGCCCTTATTATTGGCAATGGTAATCACTTCCATTTGAACCATCCTTTTTTTGAGTTTTTCTGTCGGACAACTCTTCCCTTTTCCTCCCGAGGAAGATCATTTAGTCTATGCCAAGATTTTAAGAAATATTTCCCCATTCCGTCAAAAAAGGAGCTTTTGTGATTCCATCAATCAATGTAAACGAACTCGATGAGCGCATGAAATCTGAAAATGGCCTACTTCTCATCGACTGCCGCGAAGAAGGCGAATACAACCAAGGCCATATCAAAGGATCGAGACTCATTCCGCTCAGCAAATTGCGCGAAGACCCTCAAAGCGCACTTCCCCACCTAAAGGAGCAAAACTCCCCCATTGTCGTCCATTGCCGCTCGGGTAAAAGGAGCCTCACCGCCATCGCCCTTTTCACTCAAATT
This sequence comes from Bacteriovoracaceae bacterium, assembly GCA_965215445.1. Classification (GTDB taxonomy): domain Bacteria; phylum Bdellovibrionota; class Bacteriovoracia; order Bacteriovoracales; family Bacteriovoracaceae; genus CBDBLK01. The sequence goes on from CBDCDT010000002.1 coordinate 174,819, forward strand.
CTGGAAAACAGGGAAAACCAACCAAACTTGTACAACCTGGAAGGTGGCATTTTGGCCTGGGAGGCGAGGGGCCTGCCCGTAGAAAGGCCACAAGAAAGGCCCGATTAAATTTTATTTATTTGAATCAAAGGCCATGGTAAAATGAAGGAAATCTTGCAAATGGCCTTATGAAAAAAACATTTCTTATTCTCATGGCCACGCTGGCCTCCATTGCCCTCACTATCACTTTCATTTTATTAAGCTCTTCCTGGCAAAAAGAACGGCTCCAAATTTTTAGCCGCCCCAGTGGAGGAATTTCACGCCAATTGGCCTCACTCGACCAGGATTTGGTTCCCCTCCTGATTTTCTCCAACCACGGACTTAAAAAAGGCCTCTACCCCAAACGGGAACTGGCCCCCCCCAACGCACCACCTGGATTTCCCCAAACGCTCAAGGTTGGCGGAGTTGAAATCCTCTCCCACTATTTACAACTCATCAAAAGTCAATTTGAAGACAATGTACTCATCCTCGATGCCGGAGATACTTTCAGCACCAATGAAGATGCCCACAAACTGGAACTCAAACTCAAAGTTATGGAGCAATTGCCTTTTGATGCCGTTCTTTTTTCGGGAGAAGACTACCTTTCCCAAGCCCTTTCCCAAAGACAAACCGGCGATCTCATTCCCTTTCTCAATTCCAACATTCTGGACTTGCGCACGGGACGGCCGATCAGGCAGAAAAACCTCCTCTCCTCCCGAATCGTCGAGCGGGCGGGACTAAAAATCGGACTGATCGGACTGATCGACATCCAATCCCTTTCACAAAAACAACAAAAACAACTCAACGGCGTCTACTTCCAAGACTTGGTCGCCGCCTTTTTAAAATTAAAAAAAGACCTTCACTCTCGTGGAGCACAAATTCTCATTTTGCTGGGCCATATTCCCGGCCAGTGCCAATCAAGGCCACTCTTTGAGAGCAAACGAGGAAACCACATTCCCCCTCTCCAGTGTCCCCCACGAGATCCGCTCAAACAGTTTGTCGAGCGCCTGCCCGCAAATTCCCTCGACCTCATCATCCTTTCGGGAGGAAGACCTTTCAGCGGCCGCATCGGAGAATTACTCATTTTAAACGGGCCGAGTGATGGCCACTATCTCGGCCAGGCCTCACTATTCTATCACCGCGGCCAAAAACGCATTGTCTTTGAGCGCGGCCAACTACACCCCCTCATTAAAACCTGCCATCAATTTTTCGCCTCCACGCTGGACTGTTATATCCAGCGCCACAACTCCGAACGCTACAAAGGCCGCCAAAAAATTATGCGCGCCAGTGCCTACTCACTGGTTCCAGCACGCTTTTTGGGCCTTGAAATCCGCCCGGATTCTAGTATCTCCGCCATCCTCAACGGCGCAAACACAAAATAGGTATTTCATCTCAAGCTCGCTCTTGCAGTTAGCTAGCGGCAGATGAGTTCGCCTTTGGAATTGCACACCACCTTGTGGCCAATTTGGCAGAAGGCGTGGGGGGTATTTTCCCGGCAAAGAGAGGCGGGTGCGGTTGAATCGTGGTGGCGGAATCCACGCAAGCAGGCGGGTTCGCCAAATTCTCCGCAGCGATTTTGGCCACAGAATTTTTGAGTCTTGCCCGGACAATTTTTCGTCAACACTTCAAAATAACCGTGGCGGCAACGCTGGCACTGGAAAGCGAGAACTTCCTCACAGCGAGAATTAAACTGATGGCATAAAACGGCATCTCCGTTTTTGTAGCGGTCGCTTTTTTTGCCCAATAAAAGCAACCTGTCCCGATGATTGTTTTTGGGAACAAAATAAACTCCCGGAATGGCGCGCTCGGGAGCACCGTTTGAGTAGCGTTTCCATTTTTTAGGAGCATCAGACACACCGTTAAACAAATCCCAGGTTTCCCGATGCTCTTTTTGGCCCTTATTGTAGATTAGGCGCACTTTATTTTTTGCGGCCACAAAACTTATGCGTAGAGAAGAAAGGCCTTCTCTGAGCAAAAATTCGTGCTCGCTGGAATTCCAATGGCACTCTTTACGGGTGCTTTCTCCAAGGCGCTGAAAAAAAATTTTCCCCGGCATCTCGGAAGTGGGAATTTGGTAGTACAAACACGCCTTGCGGTCCCCTTCTTGCCAAGCGAGCAGCGGCCTTCGCGCTCCCGGAGGACGGTTTATCAATTGGGGAATTTCCCGAGGCATTTCCAAAATGACAAACCTGGTAGCGGCAAGGGGAATGGGTTGAGGGGGCAAAACATTTTGAGACGAAAAAAGGCCCAAAAGCATTGGCCACCAATTAAAAATCTTCACTGCCCCACCTTTGCTTGACACAACGGAAACCCACCTTTAAAAACTCCACTTCGGAAGGCAATTCCCACGTCCCCAGAGAAAAAAAGGAACGCCCAAACCCACGTCCGCTCCAATGCCCGCGCTCGGCAATAGCGTGAACTTTTGAGTTCAGTGGAAAATAATGTGACGATAGATTGAGGTTTCTTCTGGGATAAAGAAAATTGTCCACCCGTTCGGGAAGTCCTCCCAAGGCCTGAAAAATTCCCGACCAGGTGGGAGAAGCGGTAAATGCCCGCGAGGCAGAAATATGATCTTCGCAATCGCGGGCGGGAATCTTCAAGCAATTTTGCAAACCGGGCGCAGGATTTTCAAACGTGCGCTTTTGTGTCCAAGGATAAGGCGCTCGCAAAGTCGGCCGCAACATTGGGTCGTCCAAATCTGCGGGCAAGAAAAAAGCGGCATCCAACAAAGCGGCACTCGCCAATTGCTTGCCTCTGAAATGGCAATAATCCCGCATTTCTTGAGGATGGAGACTTCCCACCGGCCGATAATGGTCTTTTAAGTCTTCGCTCAAGGGTTCTTTTAAGCGAATACCGGTTTGCTCACGCCATTCTAAAACTTCGCGATGGGTGACTTGCCTGCGGTCGATAAACCAATGTTGGCCAAAATTGTCCCATAAAAACCTCATCGGGGATTTAGTGGCCTTGCCGCTCTTGCCGTGGCCATAAATGCGCTGGGGGAGATAGGCGCCCGAGCAGTGATCTTCCAACCATATCCGTTGCCTGCTCTCCTCACTTTCAAACCAAACTTCCAAGGCATAACCGGGCACAACGCTTTGGGCGTGTGCTTTGGAGACAATTTTGTAGGGCAATTTTCCCTGCTCAAACTTAAACGCAACCTCCCCTCCCTCAAATTCCAGGGGACGGTTTTCAAAGAGGCATTTCAAAAACAAAGCATTGCACTTGAGCATTTCGGGAGGAACTGGCCAATCGGCAAAAAATTGAGGGCAAATGGCCTTTTCCTGGCGTGGATGCCGGCCACTCGTCCAGGCAGCGCCAATTTCACGGGCGGCCATCACCAAAAGCGCACGGGATTGGGCAGGATTGGGGGCGCTCTCGAACCACAAGGCCACAAAACAAAGCGCAAGAATCGCCAAAAAAGCTGCCCCGCCGATTTTTAGCAATTTTTTCTCCATTGGTATATAGGCCTCAATACAAAACAATTTAAATCAACAAAAACATTCTTTAAATCAATTAACTATACCTTTTTTTTCTGTTTGACGATGTCTTTTATAAAAAGGGTACACGATGAAATTCTGGTGGGTATTGCTATTCCTTTCTTTCTTTGCCGGATGCCTGGAAAAAACGGACTCCAACAACAATGAAAATGGCCTCGATGAAGAAATTAACGATCTTGGCCAACTCAACCCTGCCAGCAGTATTTCTCTCTTTGATCCCGCAAGCAGTCCCCACACCGATTCCACACCCACGCTTTTGGTCGAGGGAATAAGGCCCAGAGATAGGATTTACGTCTATTACGATTCCAACTGCCAGCAAATTATCGCCTCTGCCGATTCCACCGGAGACACTTTGGCGATTACGCTCCCCAGACTGCTTCCAAGCACTTACAATTTTTCTGTCAAACGGCGTTGGGAAGATGACAATATCGAGTCTGCGTGTTTGCGAAACGTTATCAACTACCAAGTGTGGGACAACAACCTTATCATTACGGGATTGAACAACGATACTATCCCCACTCAAACTAAATCCTGGAATTGGGGCTGTTCAGGAGAAGAAACCGCTTGTGAATACCGCTTTGCTGTAACTTCCAATCCCAGTCACAACTTTGGAAACCAGGCCTATGGCCTCGTCAACAGTGCCGGACAAACCAATGGCACCGACACCATCTATCTCCACGTTCAGGCGCGAGATTTTTACCGCACCTTTTTGAAAACTCCGGTGGAAAGCTACTCGGCCGTCATCGACAACACAGGGCCAGAACCGGTTTCAATGCAAGCGCCTCTGGACGGCACCTACAATTTGTCAAAAAATCTGGATTTTATTTTAACTTTTAATGAGGCGGTGGTAGTCTCGGGAACTCCCAGAATTGCGTTGCAAATAGGCGGCCCTACGAGGTACGCCGATTACCATTCCACCACTTTGGGAAATGCGGAGTTAATTTTTAGGTACACACCTCAAAGTGGAGATTCCGATTTTGGAGGCATTGACTTTGCCTCTACACAAATAGACTTGAATCAAGGCAGTATTCAGGATTTGGCCGGCAATCAGGCAACTCTGGATTTTGGCACGCAGGCACCGAGTTTAACCAACATCAATGTCAACGCTGCTGCCCCTCAAATTACCGGATTGGCCGATGATATGATTCCGCAAAAGAGCAAAACCTGGATATGGGGCTGCAACCGCCCCTCCTGTACTTACCGCTTTGCAATCGACAATATTGGCGCCACAGCACCCACAGGTGCCTATTCCTCCAGCATCAGCACTACGCAAAATAGCGGAGATGGCCTTTATTATTTGAATATCCAAGTGCGCGACCAATATGGATACGAATCGGATATTCAACGTTTTTCAACAATTTTGGACAACTCATCTCCAGTTGTTGATTCCATCATATCTCCTGCAAATGCAACTTATTCCCAGGCACAGGCGATAGATTTCACTTTTAATTTCAACGAACCCATCAATATCGTAGGAACCCCTCAGGTTTCTCTCACGGTAGGCAGTACTACCCGCACCGCCAGTTACACCAGTGGCAGTGGAAGTCGCGCCATTATATTTCGATACCTTCCTCAAGTGGGAGACGCTGATTCCGACGGCATTGCCTTTTCCAACACCAATATTGATCTCAACGCCGGCAGTATCAAGGATGTTGCCGAAAACGATGCAGTCATCGATTTCTCTGGCCAAATTCCCTCTCTTGGCAGTGTTCTCATCGACGGAGTTGCACCTTTTGTCACCAACATCAACCCCCCTTCTGACGGTACTTACAACACCTCTTCAACTCTGGATTTCACTTTAACTTTTAGTGAAAATATCGTCGTTACTGATACTCCCCATCTGGTTTTAAGTATCGGCGGCCAAAACCGCAACGCCGAATTTTATTCCAGCAGCAGTAACCAGGCCACTTTCCGCTATATTCCCGAATTTGGAGACCTCGACAGCGACGGCATTCTCTTTCAAACTCCCTACATTCAAACAATTGGCGGACAAGTTCGCGATACTGCCGGAAATCTGGCCAATTTGAATTTTACCAGTGCTATTCCCACATTAAGTGGAGTGTTAATTGATGCTCGCCGAGCGGAAGTTACCAGTATCGTTTCTCCTCCAAACCAAACCTACAACTCCACCGATGCGCTCAATTTTCTTTTCAATTTTGGCCTCGACGTAACGGTAACGGGGTTGCCTCGATTAGCACTATGGGTGGGGAGCGAAATCCGCTACGCCACCTATCAAAGTGCGTCCTCATCATCAAAAATTTTGGCCTTCCGCTACAGTTTGCAAAGCGGAGACTTTGATTCCGACGGAATCTCTTTTGCCCAACCCCAGATTGATCTCAACGGAGGAAGTATAAACGACGTCAGCAACGATACCGCCGTCATCAATTTTTCAAGCAGTATTCCCAACATGAGCGGAATTATCGTCGATGCCATCCTGCCCGCACCAATCAACTTGCTCGATGATTCCGTCTACAAACTCAATAAATCCTGGAGTTGGGGGTGTTCCAAAACCAATTGCACATACCGTTTCGTCGTCGATACCAACGCAACCACTGTTCCCAGTGGGGCCTATTCTTCCACGCCCACCAATACTTCCCAAAGCAGCGGCAATGGAACCCATTATCTGCACATTCAAGTCCAAGACGACGCAAACAATGAATCCCCCGTCATGCACTTTTCGGCACTCTTGGACAACACTGCCCCCGATTTGAGTGGCACTTTGGAAATCGAGGAAAGCGATGTATCTCCCACCAGCGCCGCCATTGCCGATTGGTCTGCCATGGCCTTGTCGGATGCCCACAGTGGGGTGAGCAAAATTGAAATCGCCATTGGCGAAGATTTAAACAGCAACGGATTGGAAGCTACAGAGAGAAATAACGTCGTGGACTGGAGAGAAATTCCCAATGGCCCAAGTTTAAATCCCGCACGTTATCAAACCCAAGATGGAGTCGATGGGTTTTCTCTCAATTTGACCCCAAGAAAAAACTATTTTATTTCTCTGAGACTGGAGGATGCGTTGGGAAATCAAAGTGTGGAATTGAGTAGCAGAGCGTGGACTCTTTTTGATCCCCGTCATGTGGCCGGACTCAAATTGTGGTTAGATGGAAAAGACAGCAACACTCTCTTTCAACAATCAGATTGTAGTAGTGCCGTTAATGCCTCGGGAGATGCCGTGGGATGCTGGCAGGATAAAAGCACCGAGAACAATCATGCTGTCCAAAGCAATGCCGCTAGAATGCCAACCTATCATACGGGAGGGCATATCTTTTTTCACAATGCCAATCACCTTCTCGACGCTGGCAATGTTTTGACCGCTGGCACTTACGGTGAACTCTCGACCTTTGTGGTTTTTGATAAAGTTGCCGATACCAGTCACAATTATCAAATGATTTTTAATCTCAACGCATTAAGTTCCAGCACTTGTTCTGGTGTTGTTGATACTGGTCGGATAGCAACATTTTTGTATGGAACCACCGACCTCTTCTACTGGGATTTTGGCAAATGCTCCGGCCGGAGGATGATTATTTCAGCTCTTACAGGAGGCCGCAATTTTTACCACATGGGCAATAGTCTGACCGACGGTACAATGTTTATTCGCAGAGCTGGAACGTCTCTTAGTTCCACGTCTGCTTCCCATACTGTTACCACCACTTCCAGCAGTCGAGCGATTGTTGGAAATAACGAACATGTCGGTACCTCCTCCCCCTATGGAGAAATTAGCGAACTTATTGTCTATGACGCCCAAATTTCTGTTTCTGACCGGGAAAAATTGGAAGGATACCTGGCCTGCAAGTGGGGACTGCAATCCAAGCTTCCCACTGGCCATGCCTACATTAGCGACTGCCCGTAAGGCCCTTTCCCAATTTTTTAGACCATGCTACATTATAAGGAGTGTGTGCGCCGTGAAACCTATGAAATATGGAGGAAACTATGGCCAAATGGATTGAACAGGCCAGTAAAGAAATTGAATCCCGTCAAGAAATTCTCTCTTTTGGCAATTATATGCAAAAAGTAGAGGAACACTCTCGACGCCACTGCCGCCCCACTTTTCACTACCTCCTGGACATGATTTATTTCTTTGGTGCTGACGAGCACGGCCACTACCGTTTGTTCGAGCGCGAAAATGAGGAAACGCCCCCCATTTTTGGCCAACATAAAGTGCAAAAGGCGATCTTACAAAATCTTATTAATTTCTGCGAAGAGGGACTTAACAACAAACTCATTTTGTTGGTTGGCCCCAACGGTTCCTCGAAATCCTCGATTGTCCGCAAACTGATGCAAGGAGCACAAGACTACAGTAAAACCGAAGAAGGCGCTATCTATACCTTTTCCTGGATTTTTCCCAACGAAAACCTGGTCAAGGGTGTCTTGGGAATTTCCAAAAACGCTCCGGGCAGTGACATGAATTCTTTTGCCCACCTGGAAGATAAAGACATTTCCGCCATTCTCAATGCAGAGATGAAAGACCATCCACTTTTGCTGGTTCCACCTAAATACCGCCAGAACTTGCTACAAGAATGGTTTGCAAGTGATGCCAAATTTTTTGAGAGCATAAAAAAGAGCTATCTCTACGCTGGTGACCTCTCCAAGCGCAACCGCATGATCTACGATGCCCTGTTAAAAAACTACAAGGGCCAGCACAGTGAAGTGCTCAAACACATTCGCGTTGAACGCTTTGAAATCGGTCGGCGCTATTCCATTGGAGCAGTCACCATAGAACCACAAATTCACGTCGATGCTCAAATGCAACAAATTACCATGGACAAGCGCCTGACCAGTTTGCCCACAAGTTTGCAATCTCTCAATCTTTTTAGCATGAGGGGTGAAATGGTTTTGGCCAATCGGGGTATTTTGGAATACTCAGACCTGCTCAAGCGACCGCTTGAAAGTTACAAATATCTTTTGGCCACCATCGAAACCAAAAATATCAACTTGCAGGGAGTCCTCTCCGAATTGGATATTTTCTTTGTGGGCACATCCAACGAAATTCATCTGGCGGCCTTTAAACAGCATCCCGATTTTAATTCCTTTAAAGGACGCTTCAATTTTATCAAAGTTCCCTACCTGCTCGATTACACCGAAGAAAAGAAAATTTACCTCAGTCAAATGGGAAGTTTACAAAATCGCTGCCGCTTTGAACCTCACTCTCTGGAAAGTTTGTGTCTGTTTGCGGTCATGACCCGATTGCGCGCACCCCAGTCCAAGCATTATTCCAACAAAAAATTGGCCAGCGCCGCCACCGGACTCGGCCCCTTGGAAAAGGCCATGCTTTTTGCTCACAACAAGGTTCCCGACCGCCTAAGTTCTGAACATAAACAAATTTTAAGCAACGCCATCAAGGAAGTAAAAACTGAATTTGTCTTTGAAAACCTCTACGAGGGGAAATTTGGCATTTCTCCGAGAAGCCTCAAAAAAATCCTGTATAAAATGGCCGATCGGCACGAAAACATCACTTTTTTGGAAGTGATTGAATACTTGCAAAGATTAATTGACAAAAAGAGCGACTACGATTTTCTCAACATGACCCCGCAGGGTGATTACCACCACCCGGCACGCTTTATCGTGCTGATAAAAAACCATTACCTGGACATCTTTGACAAAGAATTGCGCGACTCTTTGGGCATGGTGGACAACCGCTCTTACCAGGATTATATCCAACGCTATATTGAAAGCATCACGGCCCTCATTAAAGGCGAAAAAATCAAAAATAAAGTGACTGGACAATTTGAACAAAGTGATTCTTTTTTCATCAAAGAATTTGAAAATAATATTCAACTCAAAGAAGCACCCGACACTTTCCGCTCGCACCTGCTCTCGCGCCTGGGGGCCTATTCTCTCGACCACCCCGACAAAGGCCTCGACTACTGCGAAATTTTTCCCGATTTGATGGAGCGCTTGACGGAATCCTTTAGAAACGAACAAAAAAAAGCTATCCAAAACATCGCCAAAGGGCTGGTTTTCTTTGAAAATCACCGTGAAGGCCAAAAAAATGAGCGCGATTCACACGGAGGCCGGAAAAATCTGGAGCAAATCAACGCCGTCCTGAAAAATCTGCAAGACAAATATGGCCATGGACAAAAAGGTACTCTTGCTGTTATCAAGCAACTGATAAAGGAACGGTACTAACTTTGAATTATACGCGCCAATTTTCCGATTGTGCTTTCAAGGCCACTTATCAGGTTCACCGGCCACAAAACAATATGCGGCTGGATCAATTCCTGCAAAATTTCACCGGCCCGGGCCTTTCCCGCCGGGCCATCCAGTCCAAAATCCGCTCGGGGGATGTCACCGTTTTCGGCCGCCCCTTTCCCGCCAGACCCAGCAACCGCGTAAAGGAAGGCCAGACAGTCGCTTTCACCATCCGCAGAACCACCCACGAAGACGAATATTGGAATGGTGAAATCATCCCCCTCGAAAAGGCCCAAATTCTCCACCAAGATGACGACCTGGTAGCATTGTATAAACCTCCCTTTATGGCCACTCACCCCACTGGGCGCCACCTCTTCAACTGCGCCACGGTTTTTTTGGAACAAAAAATCGGCGGCACCGTCCATTCCCTGCACCGCCTCGACCGCGAAACTTCGGGAGTGCTCCTGTTGGCCAAAAATCCCCGCGCCGCCCGGCACATCACTCCCTTTTTTGAATTGGGAAAAGTCCAAAAAAGCTATTTTTTTATCGCTGTCAAAAGGCCGCACTTCAAAGGCATTTATAAATTTAGCGCAAAAGAGCGCCTGGGCAGCGAAAAGAAAACCCTGCGCGAACGGGTCTGTGTTTCCGCCTATCCGGCCGACTCCCGCCAGGGGAAACGCGCCCAGACAAATTTTCATATTTTATGGGAGGCCAAAGACAAGCGAAAGGACACGAGGGGCATCAGTTATCTCTTGGGTCTGGCCTTTCCCCACACCGGCCGCCAACACCAAATCCGCGTTCACGCCAAAACCCATGGATTTCCTCTCCTCGGAGACAAACTCTACTGCGGCGACTATCCCCTGTTTCAACGCTTTAAAGATTTCCAGGCCACTCCCCTCGACCACCAACTGATGCAAATTCCCCGCCAGGCCCTGCACGCCTTGGCGATTCGAGTTCCCCCCATAAATCAACCGTTTTTATGTCCCCTACCGTGCGACCTCAAGGAATGGATGGTCAAAAATCTGGACTTGCCCCTTCCTCTCGAAGGCCTTGAAGGCCTCGAAGAACAACTGCGAATAGAAATGCAAAAAGGCCTCTAGTCTAGCGGATAGGAAATTCCGACGAAAACTCCAGTAAAGCTATTTTGCAAATTGAGCAAAACTTCCGCACTGGCCACCAGGCGCTTGTATTCCTTCCACGGCAAATTGCCGTTAATGCCCGCGCTGACACCGATCATGGTTTCGTAAGTTTTGGTTTGCGAATTAAGGCCAACTCCCACTGGTAAACTCAAAAAAGGAAAACCTTCGGTGCCCCAAAAGGAAAACCCTTTGGAAAATTTAGGTGTCATGGTCAAGATATTCTTACGCACCCCAAATTCTCTGGCGGTTTCAAAAGAGCCGCGCAAGGAAAATCGCGGCTGGCGGCCATAATCGGGAAAAAATTCGTACTCAAGCCCACCAAAAAGACGCCCGCTACGCTCCCCGCCACTGGTGCCAAACCCAGCGTCAAATACCACCAAATCGGAGGCCTTTTGCGTGTAACGCCCCTGAACCCCAAGGCCGCCACCGTCCGAAAGCACTCCCGTAAATTCTACTCCCACCACTTTGCTCTGGGTAAGCATGGGATAGGAACTGTGGCCAGAGCCACGCCCCAGGGCCAAAGGTGAAAAGAAAAGTAGGCTCACTAGCAAAACCAAGAAATTACGCATCGCTTCAACCTCCGTAAAAAAAAGGGCCATCACCCCATCTCTTGAATGCAGTGTAATACAAAAAAACGCTTATGGCCAGAAGAGTCAACTTTTCATTGACAATTGACACTTCCAGGCCCTATTCTGGCGCTTCCAAACGTCTATGGTGGCCGTAGTTCAGTCGGTAGAGCACCAGATTGTGATTCTGGTAGTCGTGGGTTCGAGCCCCATCGGCCACCCCATTTGTCAAGCTACTCGAACACTTTTCTAAATCTGGCCGAAATATCTCGATATTTCGGCATATTTCTAACCTTGCCTACTTGATTACTGCTTCAACCCTACTTTCTCTACGTCAATTTCTCAAAATGCGATGAAGAAAGTCCGCCCTGAAAGTCCCAACTCTCTGATTTCCACCTCCTGCCTTAAACCTGGGAACTGTTATCCCATCTTCATTCAATTTTTTTGCGGCAAGGCTCAAAGATTCGTATTTCAAAAAGTAATCAAAGGCCTTAACAACTATTCCTTGAGTGGCCTCATCAATGGCCAAATGGCCTGGATTATTGGGAATCAATTTATGGCCCAGAGGCACTGGGCCACCATTAGTTAATCCCCTGGCGGCCCGTATGCGTTGATTGGCCAAAACTCTTTTGGTAATTCGCATCAAAAAATGAAGAATTAAACAAGTCTTGTTCGGACTTGGATAACTTTGATAGGTTTTTATAAAATGTTGAGTCTAAGCAAATTACAATACCTACATCACTCTCAGCGTAAATGTTTGTACTATTGCCATACGACCCTTGGTGTGACCATGCTTGAAGTTAAGATTCAGAAATACCCATTGTTGGCCCCCGTTAAGAAAGAAGGGCCTTGATGCCCCCCTCTTGTTTAGCGTATGACTCACTTCCCCTCTGGTATAGTAGATTGAGCTTTACAAGGTCACTTTCCATTAAATCGGTTGCCATCTCTGGCTGACTATATGTTTCACTAACACGAACAGTGGAAATATCCTTATAAAAAATAGAACGAAGCTGCTCCATTGATTTTATATTTATATCAAGTGTTTTTTGAAGTAACTGAACACTAGGTAAATATTTTTTAAATCTCATACAAAGACTTGGTTTTGGTTCAGGATAAAACCCTACTCCAACACTAAGAACTCTTAGGTCTGATAGATTTTTTTCTGCGACCTTTACTGCGTCAGCTATTGCATAAAGAGTTGGATTATTAGCGCAATACCCACCATCAACTAGTTCAATATTATCACTCTTAGAGGTGGTGATGGTTTTGCGTTTAAAAAATGGATAAGCAGAGCATGAAGCTTGAATAGCATCGGCAATACAAACCCCAAACCCCGGAACGAAAGTCGCTTGACGGCCATGGGCTTGAGAAATATCGCTCTTAAAGATCATCGGTGTTTCCATTTGCCAATTAGTAGAAACAACTCCAATTCCAGTTTTTACATCATCAAATTTAGTGTTTTTGAAAATTTCGTTAGCGAGTTTTTTAAGAGCCGTTGATTTTTTCAATGGACTCTTACAAACCATCACCGTAGGTACATGAGTTTTATACAGTTTATGAATTTCAGCAACGCTTTTACCTTGTGCCAAGAGAGTTCCAATAATTGAGCCTGTACTTGTTCCGAAAATTAAATCAAAACATTGATAGATTGGGCAACCAATCATTGCCTCAACTTCTTGCAAAACACCAAGCGTATAGAAACCTTTTGCTCCACCACCATCTAAACAGAGGATACGGTATTTTCCATCTTTTTTGAAATTATTTTTCCGTGTAGAGATGTTTTCGGATTGAATCATATTTCCTCAATTTCTTCTTCCTATTTATTTTTATAAACTTCTTAAGAGAGATTATTAGGGCGTTAATTTTTACTAAACCTTCTTCAAACTTCTCTTAGCATATAAGACTTTCATTGATGCAGCGCATTTAATCATTACCAATTAGAGAGGAGTAAGGAAAAGTGCTTGCTGAATAAATTTAGCATTAATTGTTTAGAGTATTCTCCTCAAACCTTTTTGTCAAACTCACCACCAATTCAGTTCCGGTCTCCAAAGTGACACATCCCCGATTCGTTTCTGGTCCTCTAACCTTGCGTCTGGCCTCTGCTTTACTGGTGGCGGCAAAGGCACTAAGCATGGCGTTTTTCATACTGCTTTTGGGATGAACTTCGTAGCTAAAATAAAGTTTAGGAAGTAAATGCTTGGTTCCTGAAAAGATTATTAGTTCAAAGACTCCTCACCAAACGAAAACCAACACTGTCAACTCTGGCCATATTGCCTTCATAAAAACGATTTGCAGAACGCAGGGAAAACTCGTAATCGTACCAACCACCACCACGAATAACGTGTCTGTTGGCAATAGCGGTCTGAAATGGATCGGGGCCTGCATAAAACGGGTCGCGGCCACTGGTCAAACTCCTAGCATAACTATCGTACACATACTCCCACACATTGCCGTACATATCGTACAATCCGTAGGGATTGGCCTTCCTTTGCCCTGCTGGATGTGTCTTATTTTCAGAATTGTCGTAAAACCAAGCGTAATCTTCCAGGCCTAAACTCTCTTCCCCAAAAAAATAAGCGGTTTTGCTTCTTCCTCGCGCAGCGTACTCCCATTCCGCCTCTGAGGGTAAACGGTAACACCCCTTAAAATCGGTCGGAGTTCCGTTACAATTGTTTAATCCTTCTCTTTCATTGCGCCTGCGAATATAAGTTTGAACCAAATTCCAAGAAGCACTCTCCAAGGGAAGATCGGGACACAAGTCCTCTCCGTCAAGTAGCATATGATTGGCGCAATGTCTTGGCATCTTAAAACGTGACGGATTTTTCTTCATAACATCGACCCACATTCTCTGGGTCACCTCTGTCGTCATAATTTCAAAGGGCCTGGAAATGGTGACCTCAACCTGGCCTTCATCATTGTCTCTGTTTGTTTCGCTTTTCGGACTTCCCATCAGAAAGCTTCCCGCTTCAATCCTTTGAAAAAACAACTCTGGCCTGGAAATTTGCTGCGCACTTGCCTGGCCCAAACCGGAAAACAAGCACACCCAGATCGCAAACACAAAAGAGAAAAAACTCAAAAAAACCATCTCGGCCCCCCGTGTAGCACTATTGCCTGGAACTTGGCACACAAATTTAATCGTAGATATTTCCATTCAATAAATCCAGAAACATAACGCATCAAAAACTTCTTTTTACTTCCAATTAAACAATGCATAATGCATCTTGACTTCTTATAAGCCGAAGACTATCCTCCATGTTAAATTTTTAGACCTTGACTGGGGTTTGCCAGTCCTGCCAGCATCGGCCCGGCCACTCCGTTTTCTGCAATGCATAATTGGAAAATTTTTCATGATTGAAGTCCAAAGTCTTACAAAAATCTTTACCAAGGAAAATATCAAGGCCGTCAATTCCGTCTCTTTCAAATTGGGAAAGGGACAAGTCGGCTGCCTGATTGGCACCAGTGGATGCGGAAAAACGACGACCTTAAAAATCATCAACCGGCTGATTGAACCGACTTCTGGAAAAGTTTTTGTAGGTGGCCTTAACGCCAATTCCAGCGACCCGATAAAATGGCGGCGAAGAATAGGCTACGTCATCCAAAAGGCCGGATTGTTGCCCCACTTGACCGTCAAACAAAATATTTCCCTGCTTTCAAAAATTCTCAAGAGAGACAAGCGTTTTATCACCGATAGGGTTCGTGAATTGATGGACATCGTGAATATGCCCTACGATAAATACAGCGATCGCTATCCGGCAGAACTCAGTGGCGGCCAACAGCAAAGAGTTGGCATCGCCCGCGCTTTAATGGAAGACCCACCCGTCATGCTTATGGATGAACCCTTTAGTGCCTTAGACCCCATCACCAAAAGGGATTTGTATGAGGAATTTATTCACCTCAATCAAAAACTCAACAAGACCATTCTACTCGTCACTCACGATATTGATGAGGCCTCCAAACTGGGCGACAAAATCATACTCATGGATAAAGGGCGCATTATTCAAACTGGCCCAAAAGATGATTTTATCAACAATCCCCAAAATAAATTTGTTGCCAGTTTTACCAAGGAAATGACTAATGAAACGACTGATGAATAAAATAATTTTATACTGTTGGGGAATCGCCATACTGGGTGTTTCCCAAATTACGGCATCAGAGAAAATTACAATTGGGTCAAAAATTTTCAGCGAATCCATCATTTTGGGAGAAATGTTATCCATCTTGTTGGAAGAAAACCACTCTTTGCCGGTAGAAAAAAAACTGGCCCTGGGAGGCACTCAGGTCGCCTTTAGTGCCCTTGAATCCGGTGGCATTGACGTTTATCCCGAGTACACTGGAACCGGACATGTCGTCATCCTGAAAAAAAAGGAACGGGAAACAAACCCGGAAAAGGTTTATCAAATTGTACGCGATGAATTTGAAAAAAAATGGGGAATTATTTGGTCTGCGCCTTTAGGGTTTAATAACACTTATGCGGTGGCAGTAAGAGCAAGCGATCCTCAATTTAGAGATATAAAAACAATTTCCCAATTAAAGGGAAAACTTCGCAATGTTAAATACGCTGCCGCATACGAATTCATGGCCAGAGAAGATGGCCACGATCAAATGGTAAAATCCTATGGTCTGAATTTTAGTCCAGAAAATGTCATTTCCATGGAGGCGGGACTCATGTATTCCGCCGTTAAAGAAGAGCAAGTTGATATGATTGTCTCCTATTCCACGGATGGGAGGATTGGTGCTTATGACCTGCGCTTGCTGGAAGATGATAATAATTTTTTCCCTCCTTACCATGCCGCCTTTATTACCAGAGGAAATACCTTAAAAAAATATCCCAAGCTGGAACTGGCCATACAAGCTCTGGAGGGACAAATTAATGAATTGGAAATGACCAAGATGAACGATTTGGTAGATCGTTTGAACGAATCCCCTCACACTGTCGCTAAAAACTTTTTAATCAAAAAGGGTTTGATAAAAGGAATAGTCTCAACGACTCAAACCGATTTGGGATTTTTAAGTTATTTTTTGAGTGAAAAAGATTATTTATTAAAGATTCTCCGTGAACATCTGGTGCTGTCTTTTGGATCATTGATTCTGGCCTTTTTTCTATCGCTGCCCGTGGGAATCATGCTTACCCGCTACCAATCCATGGGCAAGGTGGTTTTCCCCATTATCAATACGATCCAAACAATCCCAAGTTTGGCACTGCTCGGTTTTCTCATTCCGGTAGTGGGCATCGGAACCGTTCCCGCCTTATTGGCGCTGTTCCTCTATTCCCTGCTTCCGCTAGTAAGAAATACTTATACGGGCATCCTGAGTGTGGACAAAACCTATATTGATGCCTCTCGTGGAATGGGCCTTACCGGATGGCAAATTCTCTTCAAAGTTGAAATTCCTCTGGCCTTGCCAATTATCATCGCCGGAGTCAGAACCGCTACCGCCATTGTGATAGGAACGGCGACTCTGGCGGCCCTGGTTGGTGCTGGGGGCCTGGGCGATCCTATCTTTCGCGGGATTTCCACCGTCAATTCAGACCTCATTTTGTTGGGGGCCATTCCCGCCGCCCTGCTGGTCGTTGTCGTCGATAAACTGATTGGCATTTCAGAAAACCTATTGGTTTCAGAAGGGTTGCGCCTACAAAATAGAATGCGAACGTAAAAAATCAAACATTAACTTTCCCGACACTAAAAAAACTAAAATGGCCGTCAGTTTGCGCAAGTAATTTCCCGGTATACAAAAATTGCACAGCCAACTGCCAAGTTGGCCCCCTAGAAAAACGCTTAAATAAAGTGGATATAAAACCAAAATGGCGTCTGGAGTCTGTAATTTTTGAACTTGCCCGATAAGGCCAAAAAAGGAATTAATAACAATAAAAGCGCTGGCGGTAGCGGCAATTTTTTTTTCTGTTCCCCACCTTAAGGTATAGAGAATTGGTGCCAAAAAAACTCCTCCCCCTATTCCAGTCAGGCCAGCAGTGAGGCCTAAAACTCCACCAATAATCGCTGAAGGCATCCATGGAAGTGCTATTCCTTGATACCCATCGAATCTCTTTTTATCAAAGAAGGCCATTCTCATTCCGATAATGAAGAAAGTTGTCGCCAAAATGAGTTGAAACGACGACTTATCCAAAGGAATAAGGCCACCCAAAAAAGAGCAGGGAATTGATAAAACGATAAAGGGAAACAAAAATTTCAAATCGAGATGATCATTTTTCCAAAAACGAAACGTATTGCCTGCCGCTACTATCATGTTACAAAACAAGGCCGCTGGCGGTATTATCTCAAAGGGAATAGAAAAAAGCACCATTAAGGCGATATAACTGCTTGCCCCGCCAAATCCAATACAGGCGTACATTGTCGCCACCGCAAAAAAGATGGGGACTAAAAAAGAAAAGGTTTCCCACACTATATCAAGGCCTTCAATCCTCCAGAAAGAGAATAGCAATTTTTATAATTCTGCTTTCTCAAAGAAGTGACCAATGAATTACTTCTTACACCACTGGCACAAAAAAAGAGATAGTTCTGATCATGAGAAAGGTTTTTTTTCCAGCCTTCCACTTGAGAATAAGGCAGGCGGGTAACCTTATATTGCTCAACTATATCTTGATGAGAATATTCACCCCATTCGCGAATATCTATCATTTGATAATCTCGATCATTCAATCTACTTAATTCAAAACTCTTTTTCTCCAGGCCATGGAGCTTTTCTAAAATATGAAAAGAAGGAGGTTGTGAACAGAGAGAGCAATGCTCATTTTTTTTCCAACGAAACTTTTGAACTTCCATATTCATAAAATCAAAACACAATGTCTGAATGGATAAATCTTTTCCGAGATCCAACAAAAGATTTAGAGATGCTGTCGCCTGTAGAGTTCCCAAATTTCCTGCGATAGCACCCATAATGCCCACGTCTCTGCAAGTTCCGCTTGTAACTGGTGTATGCGAATCTTCACACAAACAGCGCCAACAACCAAGGTTCCTTTTTTGTAAAAAGGGAAAAATCTGGATTTGGCCTTCATACTGATACAATGCCGCCTGAACCAAGTCTTTTTGATACAACCAGGCACAGTCGTGAAGCAGGTATTTTGTTTTTAAATCATCACAACAGTCAACGATAAAATCAAAATCCCTCAATAATTCCTGGCAGTTTTGAATGGTCATTTCTTCCACTAAAGAATCAACCTGAATAAAGGGGTTTTGCAGGCGAATTTTAGAGGCCAAAACTTCAGCTTTAGATCGTCCTATATCCTGAGGAGTAAAGCAGACCTGCCGATTGAGATTGCTTGCTTCCACTTTATCAAAATCGACAATGGCCATTTTGCCAATTCCTGCCGCTGCCAAATAAGTGGACACGGGATGTCCCAGCCCCCCCGCTCCAACCACCAACACTTTAGCGCAGGCAAGTTTTTTTTGTCCGACTATTCCGACCTCTTTTAAGATAATTTGGCGGGAATAATAATCATTGATTTGCATGATAGTGTTTACAAAAAACCCATTCAGCAGGGCCTTTAATGTAATGCTCTTTTTTCCAAATGGGTATATCCGTTTTGATATGGTCGATAATATAACGGCAGGCCTTGAAAGCGGCGTCCCTGTGAAAAGAGGCCACCCCCACCCAAACGGCAATTTCACCAATTTGCAAATGCCCTTCCCGATGAATGGCACAGGCCTTGGAAAATTCAAAAAGCTGTCTGGCCTTTTCCATAATTTTTTTCCCCTCTTTTAAGGCCATGTCTCGATAGCATTGGTATTCCAAAGAACGCACCTGATGGCCTTGGTTGTGGTTTCTAACGTGGCCAGAAAAACAGGCCGTGCCTCCGCAAGCGGGGTCTGACAATTTTTCCACGAAAATTTGAGGGATAATGACTTCGCTTGTAACCTCAAAAAAAAGCATATTACCCTCCTGCAACAGGAGGAATAAAAACGACGGTATCCATTTCTTTTAAAACTTTGGAAAAAGTTGCATATTCCTCATTAACGGCAACTTTCAAATGTTGATACTCACCGTTTAGGCCATACTCCCGACAGATATGGGAAAATAATTCCTCGGCAGTAGAGGCATTTGTCTCCCAGATTTCTTCAGTTTTTCCCACCGCCTCCCTCATCGAAGCAAAATATTTGATTTTGATTTTCATATTGTATTCTCCACGCTTTGCAATTCTTGGGGTGTATTAACATTGATGAGAACCTGGTGCTTGCTGGGGTGTAATATTTGCACGGGTGAATTCATAAGAATTTTTCGCGGACAGGTTTTTCCCATGGACAAAAACATTCCCATTTTAGTGGCCGCTTTGGGTTCATAGATGGCACAAAGTGGTTCTGGCCAGTCTTTTTCCTCGTTAAAAAAACACGTTGCCATTTTGTAGGGGTTGCGGCCGCGAATGAGTTCGGCAAGTGCCTCTTTACATAAAAAAGGCATATCACAAGCGACCACCAACCAACTCGCCTGGGGGTGGCGCTGGAATGCGCTCAATATCCCACCCATCGGCCCAAAACCTATGTAACGGTCTTTCAATAAAGATAACTGCGAAGATTCATTCATTTGATCGCTTCTGCAAGAAATGTAAACTCGATCCAGGAGATCATTCAATAAATCGTATAAAAAATCTACTTGGGGTCTATCGTGATAAGAGATGACCCCTTTATCGTGCCCCATCCTTCGGGAATGTCCTCCCCTTAATATAAGGCCATAAAGAGGCCTTTGAGAAATTTTTTGCCTCCAATAATTTGTAAGTTGGTTTTCAATGCCAAGCAAATTATCTCGATGAAAATAAGAAATTCCTTCTAGTTTTTTGCTTTCAAATTGCTCTACATTTCCCACTACCGCCAACAAATGAACATGGGGATTGGCCTTTAAAGATTCCAACAAAAAATGGTCCTGGGAGGTATCCTCCCATAAAAGGATTTTAGTGCCACGCTCTCCCTTGTGGCCTTCAATAAAAACGACATCGCAATCACAATAATTTTGCCGCATAAAAAATGGCGTTTCATTGCGGTTTACAAGCATTGCGGTTTGTTTGGGAGAATTGATAGCGACTTGAAAAGCACCGGCGTGCATGGCCTCGTAAGTGTCCTTGCCTTCTCGATCCATCGAAAATTTGTGAGCATCGTGCTTGATATAGCCAACTTGAAATTTTTGGGAGAATTTTTTAATCAGTTTTTTTATTAAAGTTGTTTTTCCGCGACCTGAGTAACCGCAAAAAGAGATTTCGAGGGGGTGAAAAAGGTCAGGCGCAGTAGTCATTTTTGCCTCCCTTTTTTTCCAGCAAACGGCAACGGCCGATCTCTATTTTATAACCAAAAGATTTGCACATATCGTAAATGGTTAGTGCCGCCACCTGTGCTCCCACCAGAGCTTCCATTTCAACTCCCGTTTTGCCTTGAGCTTTGGCAAAACACTCAACGACAGCACATTCCCCTTCCATCACAATGGTTATGCGACAGGCCTCAACGTCTATTTTGTGGCAAAAAGGAATCAGTTGATCTGTTTTTTTAAGTGCCATGGTTCCGGCAATAATAGCAGTTTGAAAAACCGGCCCTTTGGGCGAGTGAATTTCTCCTTTTTTAAAATGCTGGCACACTTGAGGAGGTAACTGCACCTCGGTTTTGGCCCTGGCGGAGCGAGTGCTGGACAACTTGGAGGAAATATCAACCATGGTGGGATTGTTTTCTTTATCTATATGAGTGAAAGGCAAAACTATCCTCCAATCTGATTCATCGTTCTATCGACATCAAAAATTCTTCCGGTTGGTTTCTTATTCATAATTTCCAACAATAATTGTTCAATTTTTTCCTCAGTTTGGCCTTTTAACGATACTCCCGAATTTACCATCAAACAAGGATGGAGAACCCCATTTGCCGCAAGTCTCAGGCGTGAGCAATTGCCACAAAAAGGGCGAGATTCCGAAGCGATAAAACCAATACGCGCACCATTATTTAAATAGTAACTAAACGACGTCGAGTCGGGCGCACTGTCGGCAAGAGTCAAAGACCAATCCCTTTTTAATCGAGAAATAATCTCGCCGGCACTGACAAAGTGTTTTTCAAAATTTTGGCGGGCAACACCTATGCGCATTAATTCCAAAAAGCGCACTTCAACATTATACTTGGCAGAAAATTCAACAAAACTCTCCACTTCGCCATCGTTGAATCCACGCATAACAACGGCATTGATTTTAACTTTGAAATCCAATTCTTTGGCCGCAAAAAGAGATTTTAAAACCCATTTTAAAGTATCAGAGCCGGTCATTTTTTGAAAAACTTTGCTGTTCAGACCGTCGAGACTAAAATTAATGTGTTGGCATTTCGTTTTTTTCAAAACAGGCAAGAATTTATAGAGGTTGAATCCGTTGCTGGTGAGTCCTAATTTTTTTAGGTTCAGTTGAGATAAATCTTCTACAATTTGCAAAAACTCAGGTCGAAGACTTGGCTCCCCACCAGTGACTCTTATTTCATCAATTCCCAAAGCCGCCAAAATTTTCGTAATACCAGAAATTTCCTCTCTATCTAAAAGCAATTTTGAAGGCATAAAACGGGGATTTTGAGGCATACAATAAATGCAGCGAAAATTGCACGCATCCAAAAGTGAAAGACGCAATTTATGAATATGACGCCCGTGAAAATCCTTTAACATGGGATTCCTGGCCAAAAATAGAGGGGATGGGCCTTTCCGGCGGGATGTTTGTCTGAATCGGCGGGCAATTCACAAAACCCATCGGATTTGGCGAGACTAAAAAAATCTCCCGACCCATTAGTCTCTACGGGTATGGCCAAAAGTTCTCCCTGTGAATTTATTTCTACCCTTACGGGCGCAAAAAGAGTGAGTTTCTTTTTAAAAACCAATTCTTTTTGCAAAATGGCCTTGCAATTGCGGGAAGAAACACCCAAGGCCCTTTGCAGGCAAGGCAACACATACCTGCGCATACAAACCAGCGCCGAGACAGGGTTTCCGGGAAGGCCAAAAAAACATTGGCCCTCTCCTCTGGTTCCAAACAAGAGCGGACGCCCCGGCCTTTGGGAAACTTTGTGAAAGCGAATATCAATTCCCAAATCGGCGAGAACGGCATCGACAAAATCGTATTTCCCGACGGAAACCCCACCGGAAAGCAGAACCAGTTGGTAATCATCCAAAATTTTTTTCAGCAAAGAAAAAAGTTCTTTAAAATCATCGTTAACGTGATACTCATCTATATTTTGGGCCGGCAAACCCAGTGCTTTTAATTGGGCCGCCATCCCCAAGGGATTGGAGCGCCAAATCTGCCATTCCTGACAATCTTCTCCCGGAGTGACCAGTTCATCTCCCGTGCTGACAATCGCCACTCGAGGAAATTTGACAACACTCACCCAAGAAATCCCGGTAGAGGCCAAAAGTGAAATCTGAGGGGAAGTCAAGCATTCCCCTCTACACAACAACTTCTCGCCTACAGCATAATCACTTCCCCTGAGATGAATATTTCTATGTTCTTTCAATTCAAAAGACTCATCAACTTCGACCTTGTCTTTTTTTATGCGGCAACATTCATAGGGAACCACGACATTTGTTCCATCGGGCAAAATCGCCCCGGTCGTTACTTCAATCGCCTGCTCATCACTTTTTAAAGAAAGGGGTGGAAATCCCGCTCTTTGCACACCGGCCAGCTCAAAAGACTTCCTCGAAGGGGAAGTAAGGGAAATGGCAATTCCATCCATCGCCACACGGTGGAAAGGAGGTTGTGAACGGGAGGCATAAATATCTTCGGCCAAAACTCTTCCCTCAAGATTCTCAAGGGAGATTTTTTCACTATCCAATTTGAGAGGATGCTCGATGACTGAGCCATAGGCCTCTTCTACTGAAATCATTTTGTCTCCCCGATCAAGGCCTTTCAAACAGGCCAGTGGTTTGCTTGGGAACATGGCACTGCATACAGTTTTCCCTTTCGGGGTGTGGAGCATGGGCGTCTGGATGAGACATAATATTCGCATGGCAAGAAACACAACGACGGCGCCCGTCCACGGCGTGAGGAACGGGCATAGGAGCGCCAGGCAATCTTGGAACCGATTCAACTATTTCTTGTTTTGGAGTAAAAAATTTAAAAAAAACTACCGTTCCCGATAGCAAGAAAAAAAATGTCACAAGCCCTATGATGATATTGGTTCGTTTCATGCTTTCTCAACCTTGACGGCACATTTTTTGTAATCGGGTTGTTTGGAAATGGGGCAATAGGCATCCAAGGTCAATTGGTTGATGAGTTTGCCTTCATCAAAAAAGGGAACAAAAACATCTCCCCGATGAGGCAGCCCACGGCCATGAATTTCGGCCTTGAGAATCAGGCTTCCCCGTCTTGAAGTCAGGCGCACCTGATCTCCCCTTTTTATACTCATCTTTTTTGCATCCTCTGGATGAAGTTCTACATAGGTTTCGGGAACGGCCTGGTGAAGAGTGGGAATCCTGCGGGTCATGGAACCGGAATGCCAATGTTCCACAACTCTGCCCGTAGAGAGCAGAAAGGGGTATTCTTTATCCGGCATTTCCGGCGCGGCCTCGTAAGGTCGCATGATAATCCACGCCCTGTGGTCGGGTTTGCCATAAAAGTCATATTTGGGTTTTGTGCAAGCGGGGTCGTAACTGGCGTTGTAACGCCACTTGGTTTCCTTGCCCTCAACAAATGGCCAGATCACTCCCCTTCGCTGTTTCAACACATTATAAGGGGCCATATTGTGCTTTTTGCCTTTGTGAAATTGGGCATATTCATCCCAAATTTTTTCAATATGGTCTTTTTCATCCCAAGGAAACAATTTTTTAAAACCCATTCGCCTAGCGACTTGAATCATCTGCCAGGCATCGCTCATCGCCTCCCCCGGAGGTGCGAGCATTTTTTCAAAGTGCTGAGTGCGCCTTTCGGAATTTCCAAACATTCCCTCCCGTTCTATCCACATGGCAGAGGGAAGAATCACATCGGCCTCGTCGGTTGTCGGTGTCGGGTAAACATCGGAGACGACCAAAAAGCGGTCGTCTTTGCGCGCTCCTGCGGTATAGCGATTCAGTTTAGGTAATGTGACAAAGGGATTGGTCACCTGAATCCACATGAAACGAATATCTCCCCGATCCAAAGCGCGGAACATGGAAACCGTATGATTGGTTGGTTTGGGAGAGATATTGGACACCGGAACCTTCCATATTTTGGCGGCCAGCTCACGGTGTGCTTTGTTCATCACCACACCTTTGGGAAGTTTGTGGGTCAGAGTTCCCACTTCCCGCACGGTTCCGCAAGCGCTGGGTTGCCCGGTAAGAGAAAAAGGACTGTTCCCCGGAGTAGAAATTTTTCCCACCAACAAGTGAAGATTGTAAATGAGATTATTCATCCAGGTTCCCCGCGTGTGCTGGTTGACACCCATACACCAAAAACTGGTGACTTTTTTCTTGGGGTCACCGTAAAGCGAGGCCAGGTAAGCTATGGTATCGGCCGAAACACCCGTCAATTTTTCAACTTTTTCGGGAGCGTAGTCTTCCAAAAATTTTTTATATTCGGCCCACGAAACGGAAGAAAGTTTATCTTTAAATTGAAATTTCTCTTCCAGTCCATAACCGATTTGGGTTTTTCCCTTTTTAAGAGAACAAAATTTTTTGATAAAATTTTCGTCTGCCTGGCCATTTTTTATGATCTGATAAGCGATGGCATTGGCAATCGCCAAGTCCGTTTGCGGTTTGAAGAGGATGGAGCGGTCGCTGGCATAAGAAGTGCGGGTGGTGCGAGTGCAAAGATCAATCACTTTGACTTGCGGAGAACGCAATCTTCTGTCCAAAACGCGAGAAAACAACACAGGATGCATTTCCGCCATATTGTTACCCCAAAGAACAAACACGTCGGCGTGGTCAATATCCTCGTAACAACCCATCGGTTCATCGGCACCAAAACTGGAGATAAAGCCGGTTACCGCCGAGGCCATGCAAAGCCGGGCATTGGCCTCCAGATTGTTGGTTCCAATCGCCCCTTTCATAAATTTTGAAGCGACATAACCGTCGGGGATAGTCCATTGGCCACTTCCATACATGGCCACGGAATCTTTACCGTGTTTGGAAATGGTTTCTTGCATTCTCTTGGCCACCAGATCGAGGGCCTGTTCAATGGGAACATCCACAAAACGGCCATTTTTTTTCACTTTGGCGGTGGTCAAACGATCTTTGCCGTAAAGGGACTGGATGGAATAATAGCCTTTGACACAACAAAGGCCCTTGTTGACTGTGGAATCGGGGTCTCCCTTAACCGCTACTGCCTTACCGTCTTTAAGCGCCACCAAAAGGCCACAACCTACACCACAAAAACGGCAGGGGGTTTTTTTCCACGGCAAATCCTTGAGGTGATCGACATTTTGTTGATCGGCAAACAAAATTCCCGGAATCATTGCCTGAGCCGCCAGCATTGCCGAACCAAAGGCCACTTGTTTTATGAAATCCCGACGATTTAAACTCTCCATAAGTGCTTCTCCATGCACAGTTCCTCTCAAAATTGATCCCCATAGGCCGAAACCAAGGCCAGACCTGCCAAGTAAGACATTTCTTGCAATTTTTCCTGTAATTTTTCCTCTTCCCGATCGCTGGCCGTATCAGTAATCAAAATAACTAAATCCCGATTGGTTGACACCATCGCCTGACAGGAATCCAAACGATTTAATTCGTTTGCCAAGTCCATTTTTTTCTCTTTGGCCGGATAGGCCAAGTAGCTCATAACAGGCATAACTCCTATTATTAGAATTGATGGCCCTCTTAAATGTCAAATGAACAAAAGAAGTCGGATTTGATCAGGAAAATTTCGACAATTTGCTCCCTTATATTCCATAATAATGAAAATGGAATACGCAAAAAGTGGTGACCAATACCTTATCCGCTTGTTAAAAGACCAGGAAATCTTCGCCACTCTGGAGCGTTTTGCCCGGGAAACTGGCGTGCAAGCGGGAAGCTTAACCGGCATCGGTGCCCTAAAAAACGTCGAGCTTGGGTTTTATCATCTGGAACAAAAAGAATATAAGCGCGAGCACTTTGCCGCCGAGGCCGAACTTTTGGGACTCACGGGAAACCTGGCCCTGTTGAAAGAAAAACCTTTTTTTCACATCCATGCCGTCCTGGGTGCCTCGGATTTTTCCGCCTATGGCGGGCATCTGTTTAGTGCACAAGTGGCGGTAACGGTAGAAATACACTTTACGCCACTGCATTTGTCTGTATCACGAAAGTACGATTCCGGTATAGGCCTTAATCTGCTCTCCCTATGTCCGGGGTAAGAACGCGCATAGCTCCCACTCCCAGCGGCCCGGTTCACCTCGGCAATGCCTACAATTTTATCCTGACCTGGTGGTGGGCACGTTTCAGGCGGGGGAAACTCTTTTTGCGCATTGACGATGCCGATTACGAACGCACCCGCCAAAATCATCTGGAAGATATTTTTGAATCTCTGGAATGGTTGGGAATTGATATTGAACAAAACTTTTCTCAAAGTAAAAAACGTGCCTATTACTTTGAACAACTCAAACACTTTCCCACCTTTGTTTGTGAGTGTTCACGCTCTCTGGTCAAACACCTCTCAGCAAATGGTGCTTACCCGGGAACTTGCCATTCCAAAAATCTGGTCTGGCGGCCGGGAAGAGCAATTCGCTGGCGCGGAGAAAAGCACAATGCCTCGCTAAGCGATGCCCTCAAAGATGCAGTTTTATGGCGCAAAGACGACATGCCCGCCTATCAATTAACATCGGTCATCGACGACCGGGATTTGGATATTAATTTCATCGTTCGCGGGGAAGATTTAAGGCCCAGTGGAAAAATTCAGGCCTTGTTGGCCCAATCTTTGGAATGGTTTTTTCCCGAGGGAGAAAATCTCATTTATCATCCCCTCTTAAAAGATTCCCAAGGGCGAAAGTTGAGCAAATCCTCGTCGTCTTCAAGTATAAATTCACTTAAAACCTGGCGCCAAGACGGCAAAACTCTCACTGCACTTATCGACTTGTGGGCAGAAGAATGGAATCTTCCGTTGGGAAAAATAGAAAAGCTCTCCCAGCTTCTGGATTATCCTCCACCACTATTTTAGATCGAAAAAGGCGCGGACAATTGCCTGCTCGTCCATCCCTCGCGCACGGTAGAGGTGATTGGCACAATAAGCAGATTGGCCAAATTCTCCCTGATTGCCAACGGAACGCATTTCAAATTGGGCCTTGTTGGTAAGCAAAGCATGGGCCAGGAGACTTCCAGCACCACCTATCACTTGGTGGTCTTCTACGGTGATGAGGCGGTTATTGTTGCGCTTTAAAAGTTCACCGATCGTTTGCACGTCGGGACGGTTGGCAAAGGGATTGTTAGCCACGGTGAGGGAGTGTCCCTGCTCGGCCAAAATTTCGGCCGCCGCCAAGGCCTTGGATACCATCGGGCCATTTGCAACGACAAGGCCTGCATCGCCTTCGCGCAAAACTTGAACCTTCCCATAAGCATAGTCGAGATTCGCATGGTACTCGACGGGAAAATTTTCCCGCCCCATAAAAAAGAGCGTGGTGGGAGGGACTTCTCCTTTTTTTCTGGTATCGGCAAAATTTTGCAAGGCCTGTCTCAAATAGGCCTGGGCCTCGCGGGAACAGGCACACACAACGGTTTCGAGGTGGGGAATACTCGCCACTGCGGCCAAATAGGTGGTACACTGGTGGCTGGCCCCATCGGCGGCGTCTTGAAAACCAATGTGGCTAAAAAGGCCAATCACCGGGGCCTGACTGAGTCCCGCCATAATCAATGGCAAGTTTCCCTTGGTCACTCCGAATTGGGCAAAGGTATCCACTACTGGGATAAGGCCACTTTTGGAAAGTCCAATGGCCGTCGAAAGCATATTTGCCTCGGCGACACCAATGTCAATTTTGCGCTCGGGAAAGGCCTTGTGAAAGGCAGCGATACCGGTCGATCCCTGTAAGTCGGCGCACACACTTACCACCGGCAAACCATCTTGAGCGGCCAAGGTACAGGCCCTGCCAAAACCGAGTTGAACTTTTTCTGTTGGTGTTGCCGATGCTTGCTTTGGCCGTGCCGGTGTGGAATCCACCAGTTCCCGCGCCCAAGTTTCAAATTTGGCGGGCACGCTCTCGCCGGCATACAATTCGCAAAGAAAATCCAATAACTTGGGGTCGCGCGCTTTCAAAGGGTAGCCGTGTCCCCCCGAATCGGATTTTTCCGTCTCCGCCAGACCCTTGCCTTTCACCGTTTGCACCACCAAGGCCTGCGGCCGCACGGGATTTTGCCAGGCCTTGGCCATTGCCCGTTCAATACTCTGATGAACCTCTGATAAATTGTGGCCTTGCTCTAAGGTGAATAATTCCCAACCCAGAGTTTCCAAAGCGGCAAACGAAGGCCGCATGGAAAAAGAGTCGCCGTCGATACGTCCCGAAAGTTTGGTGTTGTTATCGGAGACAATTAAAACAAAGGGGCCAAGTTTTTCTTTGCCACTCAAACCGGGAATTGCCGCCAAGGCCTCTCTCGCCTCACCCTCCATCGCCCCTCCATCGGAGAGCGTACACACAGTAAGGCGCTCCTTTCCCATCCAACGGTCGGCCATGGCCAGCCCCTGCGCTTGAGGTAAACCTGAACCGAGTGGCCCATTGGAAATCAATACTCCCTGGGGATTGAGATGGGCCTCACCGTGCCCAGTCAGTTTGCTCTCCAAGGAGCGAAAACCCCTGAGGTCTTCAAAGCTCAAATCGTCAAAAGCGTACAAACTCCTCAAGGCGTAGAGGGCATTTTCCGTGTGGCCAGCATCGTTGACAAAGTGAAACTTTTGGTGCCACTCACACTCATCACCCTTGGAGCGAAACATCAACGCATGTAAGGAACTGAAAATCTCAGCAAAGGCACTGCTCCCCCCCCAATGACAAGCAGCGCCACCAAGTACAGCGTGCTGATTCATAAGCAACAAAAGAGCGCGGATAGCGCGCGGATCGGCCAAAATTTCATCTTCACCGGCCAGGTTTTTCACCACACACGAAAAATGCGGTGTGGCCGTGGGCGTTTTTGCCAAATCCGAAGGCATGGGTAAGGAAGAGAGGTGGGATGGCCCTTGATTTTGCATGAAGCAATGGAAACTCAAATGTGGGGGATTGGTCAACCGCCCCCCGCCAACGCATCCAAATCGTCCAATAAAAATAAATCGTCTTCGCCTTCGCGTGCCAAAATCTCAGCGGCGTGAAAATATTTGGCCCAAGTCAAAGAAAATGCCCCTTGAAATAATTCGCTTTCCCCCATCATAATTGTAAAATCTGATATGGGCAGACCCAACGCCGTTCTTCTCTCTTCAATTTTTTCTTTGATTGGCGCTATTATTTGTTTGATCTGCTCCTTAGAGAGGCCCTCAAAATTGAGTTTGTCGGTATCAACCAGTTCTGCAAAATTTTTATGCCCCAAAAAATCTTTTACGCTTATCCCAAAAAAACGGGAAAATCTTATCACCGTATGAACCTGATTGAAACCATGCCGCCTGCCAATAGGCGAGGAAACAGAAAGTTTTAGGGACTTCAAAAATTCTCTGGCCAAATTCAAACGCAATTGCACATGATTCAGACCGTTCTCTGCCTTCTCACTCAAATAGGGGCCTTTAAGTTCAGAAACCAAAATGCGGGGATTCCCAAAGGGAATATGCTTAAAAGCTTTTAATTTGGTCTCGAAATTGAGTAAAAAATGTCCCAGGGGAACCTCCAGACCACCTTCGACAAGACGGCGAAGCATGGGAGAGGAAGGTGTGTTCCTGCCGAGCAAAAACATACGCGCCACTTTTGGTTTTACATGGGCCTTGGTGGCAAGGCCTGTGAGAGTCAGACCGCTTATATTTTTTTGCACAACCGCCTCACTCAAAAGCAGATGAGTCAGAAGCCGTTTCGCATTTTCTATTTCTTCGTCAGGAATTCTTTCAATTCTGACACGCTTGGGGTCTATCAAGTTTTTTATAGGGCGCTTACCGACCAACTCGGAAAGAGTGATTCCCGCCACTCGGGAAAACTTATAAAGAGTTAAAAAATCAAGTTTTCTTTGAGTAAAGTCTTTGCCTGTATTGCTGTGTACTTTATTAGCTATCAAAGTTCTCAATTTGCGGGCGGTAGTCATCGGCCTTATAATTTCTTGAATCTCCGAGACCCTTCCACCTATAAACCTGCTCCATGCCTCATCCTTTCTGGCCCACTCTCCCCATAAAAAAGTGGGTGTTTCCAACCTGACGTTGGAAATTTTGATTTTTCCCTGTGACTCCAATTGCTCAAAAAATTGAATACAATTACTTCCCAGGGCACGCAAAATTCGCTCCATAATAGAAATGCGAGGGACACGCCTTTGCCATTCAAGGGATTGAAAGTATGACAAAGGCATTTCCGTAGTTTTAGACAATTCCTCCAAAGTTTTCTCCGAAGAATAAATGGCATCTATCAAATGCTGTAAAATTTTCCCCGTTAAAATATTCATTTCTTCCTGAGTCAATAAATCTCTCGAACGCAGACCAGACCACTTGACATGAGATTTTAAATTTCCAGCATATTTTAAAACTTCAGAAGGATTGATTCCTAAAATATGGGCCGTTTGCAAAACTTTGGATAAAACCAATCTGCTTTTTTTCATGTCCTTAAAACGATTTTTATAGGCATGAAGCGCATTTTTTAAACGAAGGATGCCAGAATTTGAATTGGAATTAATATCTTTGACAATATCCCAAAGATCGTTGTTAATCTGAATAAAAAGTTTTTTGGTATCTTCTTCAATTTCACCCCTATTCCAGGGATAAGATTGGTCATCAAATGTTTTCACAGGGCCAAAATGTTTTGGTTTTTGCACGCCCTCTTCAACATTCTTAAAAAAGATCACCATATCGACATCCAGCTTAACCAGCATAGACAAAAACGAGGATAAGAAAGGCAGATCCATGCCTTTTAAGATGCTATGAAAAACCTCCAGTCCTATTCCCGTTTGTTGGGCCAGCCCCTCCAAGGAGAGATTTTTCTTGAGCAAATAATGGTTTATCAGGCCGGACAAAAATAAATGGGTTCGCTCAAAAATTTGGCGTTCTTTCTCAAGAGTAAGGTCTGGCCCATTAGCTCCAATTTGAGAGGGAATAATATGGGCCTTGAGATTACCGGCATGAGCAAATAAATCGGAGACCTTCACCCCCAAAATGTTGGCAACTTCAAACAGGCGCATAATGCGGGGTTTGCGGGCATTTTTATCCCATTGGAGAAGGATGTCTCTGACTTTATTATTTGTGATATAAATCTGGTTATCTCGAATAATACTGAGAACTTCGTCGTAAATTTTGGATAAAAAATTTTCTTGCGAAGATATGGAAAAGAGTTTCTTCATCTCGCTTTGACACATTTGAGGAGATGTCGCCAACACAGGCAAACAAAAACAAAAAGCAAACAAAAAATTTAAATGCCAGCTTCTAAAAACCCACATAATCCAATAAAAACAAATCATCTTCACCTTTGCGAGCCAAAATTTCACTAACTTGAAAATACCTGCTCCAATAAAACGAACTTCTCGATTCGCTCAATAGAGAAGATACCGTTGTATATTTCTCTCTACTACCCAGCATGATTCCCAAATCCTTCATTGGCAGCCCCAAATCTTTTCGTCGCTGATTAATATTATTTTTTATCGCTCCGATTCTTTGATGGATATGTTCTTCAGGCAAGCGTTCAAAATTAAGCCGATTCATATCAACCAATTCAGCAAAATCTATATGCCCCACAAAATTTCTCAAACTGATCCCTAAAAAGTGAGAAAGTTTTATAATTGTATTAATCTTATTGTAACTATGCCTTTGTTGTTTTTCTTTATATCCACGAATTCCAATATCTTTTTCTAAAGAACGCATAGATATTTCCCGAGAGGATAAAAAATTTAACGCTTGAAAGAAGCGCTCTCGTACTTGATTCATATTGGCCTTGACCTTTTTGCTGAAATACGGGCCTCCGAGTTCCAACAGAGCACTTGTGGAGGCAAAGGGAATGTGATCATAAGATTTCAATTTATCTTCAAATTTTTCAAAAAAACGAGGCAGGGGAATTCCCAACCCATCTTCGACAATTTGAACGAGAGTTGAATATGAAGGTACCTTGTTTCTGGAAAAAATTAGCGTAATATCGTGAACAAGCAGGTGTGCCTTGATCGCCAGGCCAGTAATAGTCAGGTCATGCATATCTTTTTGCCTCCTCAACTCACCTAAAATGAGATGAATGAGAAGCCGCTCGGCCTTATCAATTTCTTCACTGGTTATCGGTTCAATTTTAGCATGACGAGGATTGAGCAATTCCTTGACTGGACGCTCTCCCAGCAATTCAGAAAGAGGAATATTGGCAACACGAGAGGCCTTATAAAATGTTTTAAAACGAATTTCTCTTTGAGTTAAATCCCGCCCAGTTCTGGTATCAACACTTCTGGTAATGGCCGCATCAAGTTTATTTTCCGAAGTAAGAGGGAGAAGGATTTTCCGAATTTGAATAATCCTGTTCCCAAGAAAATCACCATGAAATTGATTTTTTTTAAACTTCTCTCTCCACAAAGCAAACGAAAAAGGTGCTTTGGTTTTAACCATATCAAATTCACCAAGTGACTCCAGTTTTTCAAAAAAATGAATCACATCCAAACCCAAGGCCTGCATAATTCGTGCCAAAGTAGCGTAACTGAAATTAACGCCCCATGGATCAATCACATTTTTCAAATGTTTCTTGGATATTCCAGTCATGACAGACAATTCTTTTGCGTCTATTTTCGCTTGATTAACTTTTTCTGCAAGATATTTAGCAACGCGCCCCCGCAGTATGTTTATTTCTTCATCATTCAAAAAAGTTCTTGTTTCCATGCCCTCCCATTTAATATGAGGACTTAAGTTGCCGGCATATTTTAACACTTCAGAAGGGTTCATTCCCAACATATGGGCGGTTTGAATAAGTTCTGACAATGCCAAGTTTTTGTTCCTGATTTTACCTTGTCGTAAATTAATTTCGCGCTGACTGTAGTAAATTTTATGTTTAAATCTTATCACATCGCCGACAGCATTTTTAAAACGCATATCTTTAAAAATTTCTTCCAGTTCACCATTAATTCTATTAAAAAGATCAGTCGAATTTTTTTCAATCTCTCCTTCTTTCTTAGATACGTGAATAAGTCTTGAAGTCCCCAAAAGATAGGGTTTTAACGGGCCTTGCCCCAAACCCGTTTCGACATATTTGAAAAAACTCACTACATCAATATCCAACCTCACCAATATTTGTAATATTAAAGGCAAGCGAGGCAATTGTATTTTGGCAACAATAAGATGAAAAAGTTCGGATGTTATTCCACTTTCGCGTGCCAGTTGTTCGAGAGAAATATTTCTTTTCAACAGAGTGTCACTAATCATTCCTACCAAATGCAAATGGACTCGTTCCAAAATCTTGCGTTTTTTTACGAGAGTAAGAGGAAGTTTATCTGTAAGAATATTGGATGGAGGAATATGATTTTTGAGATTGCCTGCATGTTCAAATAAATCGGCAACTTTAACTCCGAAAATATTGCTTACTTCAAATAAGTCAGTCACTTTGGGGTTGCGGGCCTGTTCTCCCCATTGAAGAAGAATATCTCTAACCTCGGCATCGGTAATGACAAATTCATTGTCGTGAATAATTCCAATAAGTTCACTGAATATTTTAGATAAAAAACCACTTTCTATAAAATGCTGTTGGTTTGATGAAGACAGCACTGTCCGTACATTGTCACGACACACTTCGGCCTGAAGCGGAAAAAGGGAAAGGTAAAAAATTAAAAATGCTAAAATTTTCATAAATCAATACCATCCAATAAAAACAAATCATCTTCACCTTCGCGGGCCAAAATCTCTGCCAATTGAAAATACCTCTGCAAAGACAACGATATTATCGACTCATCAATAATAGTGATCACTACTTTCTGACCGGATGAAACCCCAAGTTTAATTTTCAAGTCACGGGTTGAGATGCCCAAAGTTTCCTTACGTCTGTTAATATTCTTTTTTAACTGGCCGATTACTTTAAGAATATTTTCTTCTGGCAAATAATTAAAAATGAGTCGATCAGGTTTGGTCATTTCGGAAAAATCTCTGCGACCAAGAAAATCTCTTAAACTTATTCCAAATAGATGGGCAAATTTCACCAGCGTATACATTTGACTATTATTTCTATTTCCACTGATGCCTTTTTCTGCAAGTCGATTCAGAGGGATATTTACTGCTTTTAAAAAAGCTTTGGCCTGATCAATTCGTTTCTCTACCCATACAAGATTTGCTTTCACTCTTTGGCCTAAATTCGGGCCTTCCAATTCGAGCAATATTGCCTTGCTTGCCTTGGGAATGTGTTCAAAAGATTTTAGTTTGATCTCAAAATTTTCCAAAAAGCGGGGCAGGGAAATACCCAGACCTTCTTCAACAACTTGGCGAAGAGCAAAATACGACGGGGTTCTGGCCCCAGACAAAAAGCTCCTCACCATAAGTATCGTCAAGTTGCTCTTGATGGCCAGACCTGTAACAGTCAGACCGTTTACGTCTTTTTGCCTTCTGGCTTCACTTAAAATCAAATGCGCCAATAGCTGTTCGCTTCTCTTGATTTCTTTGGTTGTCATCGGTTCGATTCTGGCATTAAGAGGGTTGAATAATTTTTCTACAGGACGCTCACCTACCAATTCCGACAAAGTCATATTGGTAGTTCGGGAAGTCTTGTACAGCGTTTTAAAACGTATAGCACTTCTTTGAGTTAAATCCAATCCAGTTCTCTGATTTACCGGTCTAACCATGGCCTTGTCCAATTGGGGCACGGTAAAAAAAGAACGAAGAATTTCCCAAATTTTCATAATTCTGGTGCCAATGAATTCATTTGCTGGATTGTGGGTCATTATAGATTGAACACCAGACACATGAATATCAAAACCTTTCTCGGATTCCAATACTTCAAAGAAGCGAACCATATCTGAATCCAAGGCCTGCAAAATTCGCTCCAGGTTGGAATAAAGAGGAACTAACTTGTTTCTATTTAAATCTTTGAGATAACTCAAAGGGATTTGGGTCATATCCGCCAATTGCTCTAAACGCAAACCCGATTGTTCAAACATGACAAAGAAATGCTTGTGAATATCTCCCAAAAGTTCTTTCATCTGGTTATCACCGAGTAAAGTCCTGTCCTTAATTCCATCCAAGTGAACATGAGATTTCAAATTCCCAGCATATTTTAAAACTTCGGAAACATTCATTCCTAGCATATGTGAAATTTGAATGAGGTCTCCCAATCTAACCATTCGTTCATTGATATTTTTTTCTAAATGATCCCCTCGATAACTATGGTTGCGGTAATAGATCATATTTTCAAATCGCGCAATATCGCTTTGGGGGTCTTTTAAATGAATCTCTTTTAAAATGTTTGCAGTTTCTCTATTTATTTCTTTAAAAAGATTGACGGCATTTCTTTCAATATCTCCCCTTCTTTTTTGAAACTGCGGAGTTGATTTATTTTTTTTAAAATAAGGAGGTGGAGTTTTCGGCTTCAAACCTATTTCAACATTTTTAAAAAAGGCCACTACATCAATATTTAACCTCACCAAAGTTTGCAAAAGCAAAGGAAAATGAGGCAATTTCATATCATTGACAATACCATGAAAAAGTTTACTATCTATTCTCGTCTGAAGAGAAAGTTTTTCCAAAGTAAGATTTTTCTGATGCAAAATTTCATTTATCAATCCCGACAAATGTAAATGCACCCGATCGAAAATCTCATGTTCCTCTTTAGAAGTAAAAGAAGGTGCATCTACAACAATTTTGGATGGATCAATAATATCCCCAAGATTACCAGAATGTTTTAATAAATCAGATACGTTCATCCCAAAGACCTTGGCCACCTCAAACATATCGACGACTCGGGGATTTTTGGTCTCACTACTCCATGAAAAAATAATATCTCTTACTTTGGTGTTGGAAATAACAATTTTCTCTCTATCAACAATACCAACCAATTCTTCAAATAAATCATTCAAAAAACTCTTCTTATGATATGAAATAAAAAGTTTCTTCACTTCATCCCGACACACCATTTCAGGCGAGGTAGTATGAGCTTCAAAACAAAAGAAGAAAAGTAAAAAAAACAAAGACCTCATAAGTTAACTCCATCCAGTAAAAACAAATCATCTTCACCTTCGCGGGTCAAAATCTCTGCCAATTGAAAATATCTGTGCAAGGGAAAAAATGTCGAGGATTCATTGAACAAGGTTTTCATATTGTTTTCGGTCACTGCTCCTAATTTTATTTTTAAATCTCGCGTTGATATATTCAAAATCAATCTGCGTTTTTCAACATTCTTTTTTATTATACTCACTTCCTGTAAAATTCGTTCTTCAGACAAATGCGTAAAAACAATTCGATGAGGTTTTACCATTTCTGAAAAATCCCTGGTTCCTAAAAAATCCTTCAAACTGATTCCAAAAAGATGGGAAAAACTTATCACCATTTGCATTTGGCCATAGACATAAACGCTTTTAATCCCTTTACTAGCAAGGCTTTTCTTCACAGGAATCTTGGAAGCTTTTAAAAATTCTTTGGCCTGTTTAATGCGCTTTCCTACCCATTCAAGATTTGTTTTCACTCTTTTACTCAAATATAGACCCTCTAATTCAGACAATATCTCCTTGCTTGCAAAAGGAATATGATCAAAAGATTTCAATTTAGATTCAAAATTTTCCAACAAATGAGGCGTGGGAATTCCCAATCCTTTTTCAACAATTTGATGAAGGGTTGAATAATATGGAATAAATTCTCCCAATAAAAAGCTCCGTACTTGTCTGACAAACACACCGGATTTAATGGCCAAACCAGTAACCGTCAGGCCATATATGTCTTTTTGCCTCCTCATTTCATTCAAGACCAGATGAACCAAAAGTTTTTCTGCCTTGAGAGTTTCTTCACGAGAAATATATTCAAATCGGGCCTTTGAGGGATCAACCAAGGTTTCCACGAAATTCTCGTCGGCCAGCCTGGAGAGAGGAATATTGGCCACTCTTGAGGATTTATAAACGGTTTTAAAATGCAAATTTTTTTGAGTCAAATGCTTATTTTTATTGTCAACATCTTTGACCATAAGCGAATTAAGTTCAAATTCTGAAGAATAAGAAAGTAAAAGCTTTCTAATTTTAAAAATTCTTTCACTCATAGGCCGGCCATGCCATTTATTTTTTTCCTGAGGCACCAATGAAAATGGTACTTTAACCGAATGAACACTAAAATTTTCTGTCGATTCCAATTTCTCGAAGAAATGAATTGCATCTGAACCCAATGCCTGTAAAATTCCCTCCAAAGTAGAGTAACTGGGAATTGATTCTTGCTGCTTTAAAAGGGTTTTGATATATCTCTCATTAATTTGTGTCGCTACGGCCAATTCCTCTATTTCCATTCCTGTTTTTTCAAACATATCCACAAGATTTTTTTGAACCAGTCTCGATAATTCTTCAATTTCTCCTTTATCTAACAAAGTCCTGGTTTCTATGCCGGCCAACTCAGCATGTAATTTTAAATTTTCAAAGTGTTTTAAAATTCCTGAAGGAGACATCCCCAATATACGGGCCGTTTGAAAAATTTTTGACAACTTTAAAACTCTTCGTTTCTTAATATCGTTTTCTTGTTGAACAATATCGCTGTCCTGTTTTGTCTTAATATCTTTTAAAATATCCTTCAATTGAGCATTAATTTTATCAAGGAGTTGGCTTGTATGGGCCTCTATTTGCCCAATTCTCCTTAAATGTGGTTTTTTGACCTTTTTAAAAAGACGTGCAACAGGTTTTGGATTCAAACCAGTCTCTATAAATTTGAAAAAATCCACTATGTTGGCATCCATTCTCCCCAGTATTTTCAAAAGCAAAGGCAAGCGAGGGAGTTTCATCCCAACGACAATATCTCGAAGAACTCTGGGTGTTATTCCTTTTTGAAATGCCAACTTATCCAAGGAAACATTTTTTTTGCGTAGTTCATTATTAATCAGGCCAGATAAATGTAAATGCACTTGTTCTAAAATTTTCTTCTTTTTTTCAGGAGAAAGCATTTTTCCTTCAGTGCTGATACCAAATGGAGCAATATGGTCTTTAAGATTGTCGGCGTGTTCAAAAAAATCTGAAACCTTGACTCCAAAAATGTTACTGACTTCAAATAAGTCGATTATATGAAGATTGCGAGAATCATCATCCCATTGAAAAACAATATGACTGATTTTCTCATTGTTAAAACTTATTTTATTGACGAGGGCAATTTCAATAAATTCGTCAAATAACTTGGACAAAAAATCGTCTTCCATAAAATGCTGTTGGCCTTGCAAAGGAGGAGATAATATTACCCTCGCATTTTCATGGCATACTTCGGATTGAAGAGAAGAGATTGATAGAAAAAAAATAAAAAATACCAAAACCTTCATATATCAATACCATCCAACAAAAAGAAATCATCTTCCCCTTCGCGGGCCAAAATCTCAGTCAATTGAAAATATCTATACCAAGGAAATGAAACTGATGATTCATTCAAAAGATAATTTTCAAAATTATGCATTTCTGAAGCTCCCAACATAATTTCCAAATCACCTATTGAAATATTCAAGGTTTCTCGACGTTGGTCGATATTGCGTTTTATCGCTCTAACCGCTAAGCGAATCTGCTCGTCAGACAAACGTTCAAAATTGAGATTGTTGACGTTGACCAGTTCTGAAAAATCACGACGACCTAGAAAATCCCTAAAACTTATCCCAAGAAAATGGCAATACTTTATTACCGCTTGCACCTGACCTTGGAGCATATCTTCTTTCCTTTCGCCAAGGCGAATTCTAATACCGGCAAGACCATAAATCTTTTCTAGAGAAATATTATTTGATTTAAAAAACTCTACTACTTTGTCAATACGCTCTTGCAATTCTTTCATTCGAGTTTTCACATTTTTACTTAAATATAACCCCTCCAATTCCAAAAGAGTCTTCTTTATTGACGCTGGCGAAGTATGCTTAAAGAGCTTTAATCGGGCCTCAAAATTTTCTAAAAAATGAGGCAAGGGAATGCCCAGACCATTTTCGACAATCTTGCGAAGATTTGCATAAGACGGCATTAAATGCCCAGACAGATATCTTCTGACAAGACTTACATGAAGATGACTTTTAATCGCCAAACCTGTAATCGTTAGATCAGATATATCTCTTTGCCTTCTAGTCTCATTTAAAAGCAAATAAGACAAAAGTTTTTTTGCCTTTTCTATTTCTTCGTTGGGAACTCTTTCTACTTTGGCGTGTCTGGGATCAATCAGTGTCTTGATGGGGCGTTCGCTGATTAAATCTGAAAGAGACATATTGCTCACACGAGAAAATCTATAGAGCCTCTTAAAATATGTGTCAGAGTTTGAGTATATAGGCACGATTGCGGCCTTCTGCAATTCTTTATATGAATACGTGGAAAGCAAAATTTGCTTAATTTCAAGCATTCTCTTGCCCATAAAATCGTTGTCGGCCTGAATGTTTCCAAACAAAGTTTTCCGTTGTCCCAAAAAAGAGGATGCATTAACTGCATGAACATCAAGAATTCCCATTGATTCCAATTTTTCAAAAAAATGAATCGTATCAGAATCCAACACCCGCAAAATGTGCTCTAAAATAGAGAAATTAGGCCTTATTAAACCTCTTTCGATGACTTTTATAAGATAATCAGAAGTAAATTGTGTGGTTTTTGCCAATTCTTCCATGGTCATTTCCGATTGTCTGAACATTTCTAATAAATTTCTATGTATGTGGCCAAATAATTCTTCAATTTTTTCATCACTCAAAAATGTTCTAGTTCCTATTCCATCCCAATGAGCGTGAGATTTTAAATCTCCAACATGTTTTAACAAAGCAGAAGGGTGCATTTTCAACATACGGGCAGTTTGCAAAATATGAGTCAGCGATGAATGTAATTTTCTTCTGATATTTTGCTTGTCACGATAAAGCACCTTATAGTGGCGTTCATAAATCATGCGTCTAAATCGCAAGGCATCACTACTAAATTTTTTTCGTTCCATGCTCTCAAAAATTTCTTTGAGTTCTCGGTTTATTTCGTCGTAAACGCCTATAGAATAATTTTCAATTACTCTGCCTTTTCCAATTTTTCTGGATATAGGAACTTTTTTTGATTTAATACTAAAATTACGTGGAAAGGGTAGTTCTCTCGAACCCGTATCAATGCGTCTGAAAAAATCTACCACGTCGGCATCGAGTCTCACCAAAATTTGCAAGAGAGAAAATAAACGAGGTATCCCTTTATGAATAGTAATGCGGTGAAAATCTTCAAATTTTATATTGGTCTGAAATGCCAGCTCTTTCAAAGTAATCTTTTTCTTGAGCAAAGTTTCACTAATCAATCCGGAAAGATGCAAATGGATTCGTTCAGTAATCCTATATCTTTTTTTAGGAGTCAAAGGACTCTTTGTGGTAGCAACTTTAAGGGGGTCAATAAAGCTCTCAAGATTTCCGTAGTGTTTAAACAAGTCAGAAACATTTACATCAAAAACATTGGCAACTTCAAACAAGTTTACAACATGGGGATTGCGAGCATCGTCATCCCACTGGAGAATAATATCTTCTGCTTTAGTGTTTCTAATCTTAATTTTATTAACTTGGACAATATCAATAAGTTCACGAAAAAGATTGGGTAAAAAACTGCTCTCTATAAAATGTTTTTGTGATGCGAGCACTGCCCTTGAGCTATCGCTGCATACTTCGGCCCTAAGTGAAAAAATTAAAAGATAAAAAAGCAACAAAATCTTCATAAATCAGTTCCATCCAATAAAAAGAAATCGTCTTCACTTTTGCGGGAAAAAATTTCTGCCAATTGGAAATACCTATACCAAGAAAATTCCAGCACTGATTCACTAAATAAAGAATTTACTAATTCTTTTTCTACTGGAGGAGCACCAATCAAAATCTCCAAATCTCTCATGGAAATATCCAGAGATTTGCGACGCTCGCCGGCCTTACGTTTTATATTTGCAACTAAACCGAGAAGACGGTCTTTGGGTAAACGTTCAAAATTGAATTTTTTTCTGGTTGTCAATTCCGAAAAATTACGTTTCCCCAGAAAATCTCTCATACTTATTCCAAAAAAATGACAGAATTTTATTATCGTGGAAACCTGAAAATAATCCAAGTTTTTTTTCTTCTTATAGAAACGGAATTGGATACCTGTAGATATATTTAGCTCTTCCCAAGTGGTATTTGAAGATTTTACAAATTCCAAGGCCAAATCAAAACGCTCCTGCAATTTTTTCATTTGGGTTTTAATTCTCTTGCTAAAATATAGGCCTTCCAATTCCAGTGCAATCCTCTTTGGTGCAAAAGGAATACGGTCAAAAGATTTTAATTTTTCCTCAAAATCTTCAAAAAAATGAGATATGGGGATGCCCATGCCCTTTTCCACAATCTGGTGAAGCTTAGAGTATTTTGGAATTATTTCACCACTTAAAACCTTCCTGATATACCTCATCCTCAAATGACTTCTTATTGCCAGTCCCATGACAGTGAGTCCGTGTACATCTCTTTGCCTTCTGGCCTCACTCAAAAGCAAGTGAATTAAAACTTTTTCTGCTCGTTTTACTTCTTCATGGGGGATTTTTTCGATTTTTTTCATCGGTAAATCAAGTAGTGTCTCAATTGGATGTGCACTGGTTAGATTTGAAAGAGAAAGATTGGCAAAACGGGAAGTTTTGTACAGAGTTTTAAAAAGCACATCTCGCTGAGGCAAATCCATAGTACTATTGGATCTACTAAAAACTATTTGATTAAATCTATAAGATGAGATAGGCAGTATTTCTCTAATTTGAGAAATCCTTGCTCCCATTGTTTGATTACTTAATTCACTTTCTATCTCAGTATTTGCAGATGATAAATTGATCTCCTCTAAATTAAGCTTACCACTTAGTTCCAATTCCTCAAAAAAGCGGATAGTATCCGAACCCAAGGCCCGCAAGATAGACTCCAAAGAAGAGAAACTGGGATTTTTTCTCGTGCCTATATCCTCCAAGTATCTCAAAGATAATTGCGAAGCTTCGGCCAATTCTTCCCTTTTTATTCCCGATTTTTTTAATACAGCAGAGAGGCCTTCCCTAACAGAGTTCGATAATTTCAAAATTTTCTCATCACTTAATAAAGTTTTGGTTTTTATATCAGCAAGATTGGCGTGAAGTTTTAAATCTTCAGCGTATTTTAATACTTCAGAGGGATATATGCCCAACATTCGAGCAGTTTGAAAAATTTGTTCGAGCCTGAATATTCTCCGTTTGGACTTTCTCTTCAAACGACGATTTTCATCATAATCGTATTGAGCAAACTTATTTTTAAACCGTATGATATTGCTGTTCCGGTCTTGTTTGCTCATATCTTCTAAAATTTCTTTTATTCCTCGACGAATTGTATCAATAAGTTTTACTGTATACTCCTCAAGTTCGAGCGATCTCTCATGTTGAGTATGTGACGATCCAGCGTTTTTTCTGAAATAGCGTGGGAGTTGCTCTTGTTCCAAGCTGCTTTCAACACGCCTAAAAAAATCCACCACATCAGCATCGAGTCTCACTAAAATGTGCAAAAGTGATGGCAGGCGAGGCAATCTTGCTTTGATGGTTATGTGATCAAAAACTGCAATTTTGATACCGGTTTGAAAGGCCAATTTTTTCAGAGTGAGGTTTTTCTTGAGTAAAGTTTCATTAATCAAACCGGAAAGATGCAAATGAATCCTTTCAGAAATTCGCCCCTCTTTTTCTGGAGTGAGAAGTTTTTTTTGGTTCACAACACTAGCAGGATCAATAAAATCCCCAAGCTTTCCATAATGTTTGAATAAATCTGATACACTCACACCAAAAAAATTGGCGATTTTAAATAAATTCACAATGCGTGGATTGCGGGCATCATTGTCCCACTGAAGAAGGATTTTTTTGACTTCTTCGTTTTCAATCTT
Source organism: Bacteriovoracaceae bacterium (assembly GCA_965215445.1). Lineage (GTDB taxonomy): Bacteria > Bdellovibrionota > Bacteriovoracia > Bacteriovoracales > Bacteriovoracaceae > CBDBLK01. The sequence goes on from CBDCDT010000002.1 coordinate 218,139, forward strand.
GATTTTGTTAATGCGAACAATCTCAATGAGTTCACTATAGAGTTTTGGCAAAAAACCCCTTTCTATAAAATGTTGTTGGTTCGGTGAGGATGGGGACAGCACTGCCATCGCATTATCGTTGCAATCCTCGGCCCTAACTGAAAAAATGAAAAGGCAAAAAAATAACAAAATTTTCATAAATCAATTTCATCCAATAAAAAGAAATCGTCTTCGCCTTCGCGGGCCAAAATCTCTGTCAATTGGAAATATTTTTGCCAAGGAAATGAAATGACAGATTGGTTGGACAAAGATTTCTTCATTTCTCCATCATTGAAAGTGCCTAGCATAATTCCCAAATCGTTGATGGAGATATTTAATTCTTCTCTGCGTTTATCGACGTTGCGTTTTATTTCTGCCACTCTCTGAAGAATTTGTTGATTGGATAAGTGTTCAAAATTAAGTTGATTTTTATTTTTCACAAGCTCGGAAAAATCCTTTTCACCAAAAAATTCTCTCATGCTGATTCCCAAAAGATGACAAAATTTTATCGTCGCAGAAATCTGAATATGGTGTTGATCTCTCACTTTGCTGTTTTTTCTACGAAAAATTCTCATACCAAGTGCTTCTTCCAAACTTTTGGCATCAACTTTAATGGAAAATAAAAAACTCATCATACGGTCTGTGCGCTCCCATACACGCTTTACTTTTGCAGCAATGCCTGGATTTAAATTCATGCCATCTAATCCGACCAAATCTTCCTTGGTCGCTTTGGAAATATGCTTAAAAGAGTCGAGTTTTGTCTCGAAGTCTTTCAAAAAACGAGGCATGGGAATACCCAGGCCGTCTTCGACAATTCGGCGCAGGTTTGAATACACCGGAATTCCCCCCAAGAGAATTTTTCTTATCTGATCTCCAAAAAAGTGACTTTTTATGGCCAGATCGGTAATGCTCAGGCCATCTACTTGGTTTTGCCGTTTAAATTCACTAAAAATTAAATGAGATAAAAGCTCTTTGGCCCGTTCAACATCCTCTCCGGGTATTTTTTCAATTTTTGAATAACGGGAATATTGGCCAGGATCAAACAGGCCTTCCACGGGGCGTTCGCTAACCAAATCTGAAAGAGAGATATTGACCACCCGGGAGACCTTGTAAAGCGTTTTAAAATGCACATCTATTTGGGCCAAGTCTTCGTTCAATAGCGCTCTGCCTGCGACGACCGCATCGAATTTATAGGCCTTAAAAGGTAACATTTCCCTGATTCTGGAAATTCTCTCACCCATACTTGTATCGAGGACTTTTCCTGTATCTTTTAACGATGCCAAAGCAGGCGCATGAACATCAAATTTTCCACTCCATTCCAGCTCTTCAAAAAAGCGAATTATGTCTGAATCAAGAACTCCCAAAATTTTCTCCAGAGTGGAATAATGCAAATTTCCCCCTATACTGCCGACAACTTCTCTTTTTAGACGATGATCGGGTAATTTTATGGCAGCGGCCAACTCTTTTATTTCCATTCCCGATTCTTCAATCATGTTGTTTAAATTTCTGTGAATTTTTTCCAACAATGTGGAAGTGGCCTCTTTGCTCAGGAGAGTTCTGTTTTCAACTCCCTCCAGACGGGCATGGAGTTTTAAATTTGCGGAATATTGTAAAACATCGGAAGGCTCCATCCCTAACATACGGGCCGTTTGCAAAATCTTTTCCAATGTCAATTTTCTCGAATTTGAAGCTTTTTCTTTGCTACGACGGTTTCTGTAGAGTCCAAAATAAATTCTGGATTTAAATTTTTCAATATCACTACCCTTCTCTCCGCTTACGCCCCTGAGAATTTCTTCAAGTTGGTAATCAATTTGAGAAACTAGTTCACCCATGCTTTCGGAAAAATCTGATGATATGACTGATTCCAAATCCAGGCCGGTTTCAACACGCTTAAAAAAATCTATCACATCGACATTGAGTTCAATCAGTATTTTCAAAAGCAGGCGCAGGCGGGGAAGGCCCTTGCTATCCATCACGGCATGAAAAATTTTGGCGTTGATTCCAGTTTGAAGCGCCAATACTCCCAAAGAAATATCTCTGGTCTTCAAAGTTTCATCAATCACATTTGACAATGAAAAACGAACCCGCTCGAAAATATAGTCTCGCTGTTTCTTGTCGAAGGGCAATTTTTGAGCAAGTCTGGAAAAATTGATGTGACTTTCCAAGTTTCCAACGTGTTCAAAAAGATGAGCAACCTGTATGTCAAAAGTTTTGGCCACTTCAAAAAGGCCCACCACCCGGGGGGTTTGCCCATCGTCATTTCGTTGGAGCATAAGGTCGTTGACTTCAACATTGGTCACAGTGGCCCGATTTTTATAGACCAGGCGGTGCAGCTCGCCAAACATGTGGGGCAAAAAATCGGCCGCCAGAAAATGCCTTTGGGCCGATGCAGAAAGCAGCTTTCTCGAAGCTTCCCGGCACAGATCAAATGGTGCGGCCAAGGCCGGAAGGCAGGTCATCAGGGCCAAAATTGAGAATAATCTCATAATGCATCGTGATATTAAATCTGTGCATTTTTGTCAATATTTTTTGGACAAATGAGTATCATTTACTCACTTAAAAAGGGCCTGTAGGATGGCCGGATGGAACAGCGAGGCTATTTTGGAGCGGGTTGCTTTTGGGGAGCCGAAGACGCATTGCGAAAAATATCTGGAGTTATTGACACCAATGTCGGCTACCAGGGCGGAAATCCCCCGGCAAAGGGAGAAAAAGTCACTTATGAGCAAGTCTGTTCAGGCCAAACCGGCCATGCAGAAGTCGTCAAAGTAGTTTTTGACCCATCGCGAATTTCTTATACCTCGCTTTTACAAACCTTTTGGGACCTTCACGACCCGACGCAAGGAAACCGCCAAGGGGCAGACGTGGGAACCCAGTACCGCTCGGTGATTTTTACCATAAATGAAGAGCAACTCCAGGAGGCGCAAAATATGAAGGCCCAACTGGAGCGGGAAGGGCGCTTCCAGGCCGCGATCACCACCCAAATTTTGCCCTACCAACCCTTTTACCGGGCCGAAGAATACCATCAGCAATACTTTCTCAAACGAGGAGGAGGGGGTTGCTCTCTTTGAGAAGGGCCAAATCCATAGCGCTGTGAATCATTTTTTTTGCCAACAAATCTTAAGAAAATAACTGCGATTTTCAAAATTCATATTGTAGGACGCTTGACAATTGGGTAGACTGCCCGAGATTCGTGCTGTTTTTTGACACATAGCACTTGTTTAAGGATTGCGCAATGATAAGAACTGATTTTGAAACATTAAAAACCCTGGCCATCCATGTAACCGACTGCCTCAGAGAGGCCGGAACCGTCGATTTTAACCCCGAAAAAAGGGAAGAACTGGTCGATAAAATGGCCACCGAGTTTGGAGTCAGCTTCGCCACCGACGAAGATATTCGCGACCAGGCGATTGAAGAAGTTGAAGAAAAAGTCGGGGAAAAAAATCTGCCCGAAGACATCACCGAATCTGAAATGTTCAACCACGCTCGCAAGGAAATTATCAAAAGTTTCAGTGGTGAAAATATTGGCGGCCTGTACCTGGTGGAATCCCTCCACCAAACTGCTCAGAGAATGACCAGATTTTTAATGGATTGTGATTTGATTGAAGATGTTTTTGGAGAAGACGAAGAAATTTCCACCTTCCTGGTCAAGCGTCTCAAAGAATTCTCCCCCAGACAGTAAAGATACTATTATTTCGTTGAAGACTGGAACATGACCTCTTCAAAATAGGGGCCTTCCAATGGCCCGTTGAGAATACCACATTCTGAAACTGCCAGAAGATGGCCTTTTTGCTTGCGGATTTTTGCCACAAAAATGTCGATATATTTGCGCTCAATTCCCGCCTTGGTGGCGGCCCCTTCAATGCGAACCATCTCTACCTCGTCACAAGAACGGGAGGGATGGCCTTTAAATTTGGCCATCGGGTTTTTTACAAAGCCTTCACCAAAATCAAATTGAATATTCTTCTCGCGCATAAAGGAACGCCCGCACTCAATCAAACTAAGTGCATCGGAAGAGTCATCAAACCAATATAGCGAGGCCTTCCAATCGTGGTGGGAATCCCGCCTTTTAAAAGAATACTGATGGGAATTTTCTCGCTTGGGCAACCACCAACTGGGAATCAAAAAGCGGAAGTGGTGAAAGTCAATGGGAATTGCCGAATCGCGAAAAGAGGCGTGCTCTTCCCTGACGACAATCAAGGTGTAGACAAGTCCGAGCAAAATAAAAATGACAATGGCCCAATCAGCCCAATGCTTCCAAAGAGAAATTATTTCCAAATTTCCATCCCTTATTATTCTTTTTTTAAAAAACCCCAAAAAACCTCAAAAAAAAAGGGCCTGGGAAAAAATTTCCGATTTTAACACAATGAGCAGTTTAAATTTTTTATCCATCCTTTTAAAGAAAAAATGTTTAGAATGGGTTTCTGGCCTTCAATTTTCCCCAAGGATGGATTGTCATGCAGGTTTGTAAACTTCTAGTTCAATGTTTGGAAAACGAAGGGGTTGAATATCTCTTTGGCCTTCCAGGAGAAGAAAACCTCGACCTCTTGCGCCAATTGCAGGATTCAAAAATTCAACTGATTCTCACCCGGCACGAACAGGCGGCCGGGTTCATGGCCGCGGCCTATGCCCGCCTCACTGGAAAAGTCGGCGTGGCGCTGGCGACGTTAGGCCCTGGCGCCACCAATCTTTTGACCAGTTCTTCCTATGCACTTTTGGCGGGAATGCCCGTGCTGTTTATCACCGGACAAAAGCCGGTCAAAAAAAATAAACAGGGGCGCTTTCAAGTGGTCAATATCGTGGAAATGATGAGGCCGGTGACCAAAATGGCACGCCAAATAGTCAACGGTAACAACATTCCCTCACTGGTGCGCGAAGGGTTTCGCCTGGCCTTGCAGGAAAAACCCGGCCCCGTACATTTGGAACTCCCGGAAGACATCGCCCGCGAGGATATTGAAGGGATACCCTTTCCCATCACCACTTTTCCCCACTTTGAGGCCTGCCGTGAAGACATTCAAAGGGCCACTTGCGCGATTGAAAAAGCGCACCATCCACTCATTCTCATCGCTTCGGGTGCCAGTCGGGACCCCGATGCCGGACGAGCTGTTCAACAATTGATGGAAAAAACCGGCATTTTCTTTTTTTGTACCCAAATGGGCAAAGGAGTAATTGACGAAAGGCACTCCAAATATTTGGGCACGGCCGCGCTTTCCGACCACGACTACCTCCATTGCGCTATCGACTGTTCCGACCTGATTATCAATATCGGCCACGACGTGGTGGAAAAACCACCCTTTATTATGGAACACGGAGGGAAGACGGTCATCCACATTTGTCTTTTTCCAGCACAGATCGACGCCGTTTATTTTCCCCAGGTTGAAGTGGTGGGCGACCTTTCTCACACTTTGAAAGAGATTACCGCCAACATTACTCCCTCTTCTGATTGGGACTTTACCTATTTTGAAAAAACTAAAAATCAAATTGATTCTCACGTCAGAGACAAAGACGACGACAAAAATTTTCCTCTGCTCCCACAACGTGTTGTGGCCGACGTTCGCCGAGCGGTTTCTTCTGAAGGGATTCTCGCTCTCGACAATGGCATGTATAAAATTTGGTTTGCCCGCAATTACCTGGCCCACCTGCCCAATACTCTTTTGTTGGACAACGCTTTGGCAACCATGGGTGCCGGACTCCCAGTGGCGATCGCCGCTAAAATCGTCCATCCAAAAAAGGAAGTTGTCGCCGTTTGCGGCGATGGGGGGTTTATGATGAACTCTCAAGAAATCGAAACCGCCGTACGCTTGAAAATCGACCTGGTGGTACTCATATTAAGAGACGATGCCTACGGAATGATTAAATGGAAACAGGCGAGTATGGATATGCCTTCTTTTGGGTTGGATTTTGGCAATCCCGATTTTGCCCAATATGCACAAAGTTATGGGGCCAAAGGACACAAAGTTTCCCGCACTGGGAAACTCACGCCTTTGCTCAAAAAATGTTTGCAAAGTAAAGGAGTACATTTGATTGAAGTTCCCATCGACTACTCGGAAAATGAAAAAGTTCTGTTGGAAGAACTTAAAAAGAAGACCTGTTTGATTTAAAGGGAATCATCTTGGCCAAAACCGGCAAAAAGATTACTGTCTCCAATCCTTTCAATCTGGAGGTCATAGGAGAATTAGCGCTTACTTCTCCCAAGGATTTGCAAAGTTATCTCGAAGAGGCCTCGGTTATTGCCGACAATTGTAAAAAATGGATTCCCAAGAGGGAACGCATCGAAATCCTCAAAAGTTTTAAAGAATTATTGTTGCAAAATAAAGAGGGCTTGGTGAGCACTGCCATTTCCGAGGGAGGCAAACCCTACCTGGATTCGGTGGTCGAAATTGAAAGAGGTATCGAAGGCGTGGAAGTTGCCATCCAAGAACTAAGACATTTGGCGGGAAAAGAAATTCCCATGAATCTCTCTGCCGCTTCCGAGGGCCGCATGGCCTACACCTTTCACCGTCCGAGAGGGTTGATGGTGGCGATCAGTGCCTTCAACCATCCCTTCAACCTCATCATTCATCAAGTTATTCCCGCCGTGGCCGCCGGTTGTCCCTTTTTGGTCAAACCTTCCAGCAGCACTCCCCTATCTTGCCAAAATATTGTCGAGCTTCTCCACCGCGCAGGACTGGCCCCAGCTTATGGACGCATGGTTTTGTGTTCCAATCAGGATGCCGAAACTTTGGTTACCCATCCCGCCAACCGTTTCCTAAGTTTTATTGGCTCCAGCAAAGTGGGGTGGTGGTTGCGCTCCAAACTTCCCCCCGGGGCCAACTGTGCTTTAGAACATGGAGGCGTGGCCCCGGTGATTATCGACCGGGATACCGACTTACAGGCATGCCTCCCTCTGCTGGTCAAAGGGGCCTATTACCACGCCGGACAGGTTTGCGTTTCTGTTCAACGCATTTTTGTCCACCATTCAGAACACGATGAATTTTTAAAACAGTTTACTAAAATGGTAAAAAATTTGCGAACGGGTAACCCCAGTGACAAAAAAACCGACGTTGGCCCCTTGATTGATCCCCGAGAAACCGAGCGTATCTCGAATTGGGTGAGTGAGGCCATCGAGCAAGGTGCTGTTTGCACTACCGGCGGAAAAAAAATTTCCGAAACCCTGTACGCTCCCACCATCTTGAGCAATGTCCCCGAAACTGCCACCATCGCCCGCCACGAAGTTTTTGGCCCGGTGGCGATCGTTCAAAGCTACCAGCATTTTGATGAGGCGATAGAGCGCGCCAACAAGCTCGAATACGCCTTTCAGGCGGCGGTCTTTACCCAGAATTTAAAACGCGCTCTCAAGGCGATACGAGAACTGGAGGGTTTAAGTATTATGATAAACGACCATACCGCTTTCCGCGTGGATTGGATGCCTTTTGGCGGTTATAAGCAATCGGGATTGGGGACGGGAGGCATCGGACATTCCCTGCGCGACCTGTGCCTTGAAAAAATGGTGGTTCTAAGGTCAAATTAATCCATCTTATGGATGCTCGTCTCACCATCAATTTAGAAAAAATCTCCCGACTCACCAACAACTCACTCTATTTTTTTCTGGTTGCCTGCTTTTTCTCAGGACTTAAAATTTCCTTTTATTTTCATTTCCTGACCGTTGCCATTTTTTTGTTAGTTCTCATTAATGCTTATTACCTGTACTTTCAAAAACAACACGCCCTGCTTTCCAATTTCGGCCTTCTTTCGCAAATGCGCTATATGATGGAAAGTATCGGCCCTGAATTTAGGCAATACCTGTACATGAGCGACACGGAAGAAAGGCCCTTTAACCGCATAGAAAGGGCCGAAGTGTACCGCAAGTCCAAAAATCTGGATTCTTCCTCCGCCTTCGGTTCCCTAAACCAGTTCAATCACCGGGAAATCAAACTGCGCCATTCCCTCTATCCCAAACGCAAAAAAGACTTACAAGACTTCCGCCTGACTTTCGGAGAGGAAAGGGCCATTTCCCAATCTTTTAGCATCGACAAACCCTTTATGATCAGTGCCATGAGCTACGGTGCTCTAAGTTCCCGGGCCGTGCGGGGCCTTGCCAGAGGTGCTAAAAAGGCCGGTATTCCCATGAATACAGGGGAGGGCGGGTATCCCAAACACCACTTAAAGGAAAATTGCTCTCTCATTTTTCAAATGGGTACCGCCAAATTTGGAGTAAGAGACAGCGCGGGCAAACTGGATGAGTCCAAATTGGAAGAAATCGCCCATCTCCCCCAGGTCAAAATGATTGAAATCAAACTCTCCCAAGGGGCCAAACCGGGCAAGGGGGGATTGCTTCCCAAAGAAAAAATTACCGAAGAAATCTCCGAACTGCGTGGAGTTCCCATCGGCCAGGACGTGGTTTCTCCGCCGGGGCATGTGGAGTGTACTTCGCCCCAGACAACGGTTCAATTTATCCGTCAAGTTCAGGAAATTTCAGGTCTTCCGACGGGAATCAAGTTGTGTCTGGGACGCAAGGATGAAGTGGGAGCGCTCCTAAAGGAGATGCAACATCAAGGCGTGCATCCCGACTATATCGCTATCGACGGTGCCGAAGGCGGCACGGGGGCAGCACCAAAAACATTTATGGACGACATAGGCCTTCCTCTCTATCATGCGCTTCCCAACCTTGAACAGTGGCTTTGCGAGTTCAAACTGCGCGACAAATTAAAACTTATCGCCTCGGGAAAGCTGATCAATGCCGGCAGGCAATTTGTGGCCATGTCTTTGGGTGCCAACGGTATTTATTCGGCCAGAGGATTTATGTTGGCCATCGGGTGTATTCAGGCCCTTCAGTGCAATGCCAACACCTGTCCGGTGGGCATTACCACCCACGACCCCAAACTCTACTCGGGCCTTGACATTGAAGACAAGTCGGAAAGAGTCGCCAACTACGTTAGCAATTTGTGGCACGACCATCAGGAAATTCTGGCCGCCATGGGAAAAACGCGGCACTCTGAATTGAGCAGGGAAAATCTTTTTGTTCCCAGCTTTTTGGAAAGGAGTTAATAGAGGTGAATCCCAAGGCCAAAATAATAACCTGGATTTTTCAAATTGCGGCCGGTACTATCTTCTTATGGGTGGGACTCCTCAAAATCAACTCCAACCCCACCGATATTTTCCTCTTCAGTAAACTGGAAATGGAACCGTTCGGGCGCTACCTGATCGGCGCACTGGAAATTATTGCCGGCATTTTGCTCTTTACCCATACTTTTTCCGCCGCTGCGGCCTTTCTCGGCATCGGCATCATGTGTGGGGCCATCATCGCCCACACCACCGTTTTAGGGGCCAGTATTCATGGAGATCAGGGAATACATATTATTTTACTCATCACCGTTCTCATTTCCTGCGGGACAGTTTTTTATCTGCGCAGAAAACAACTTCCCTTCATTGGAAAAACTCTTTAAAGGAGGAGGATCGCTCATGAAATTCATTATTCTCTTTTTGCTCTCGTCCCAACTCATTTTTGCCGGAGAATTTGCGCTGGACTCCAAGCGCAGTTCCATCGGTTTTAGTGTCAAGCACTTAAACCTTCTGCCAGTCAAAGGAAAATTTACCGAGTTTAGCGGCAAGGCCCTCTACGATGCCGCCAAAGATGAAACCGCCAGCATCCACATTAAAATCGACGTCGATAGCATCGACACGCAAAACGACGACCGGGATGCCCACCTCAAAAGCAAAGATTTTTTTCACGTCAGAAGTGAAGTCTACGACATCGTTCCCGAAAATCGCTATATTGAGTTCAAATCCGACAATTTTTCTTTACAAAAATCCAGCACTTTGGAAGGCAGTTTAAAAATTTTAAAAACTGAAAAAAAAGTTAACTTCCAAATTACCAAAAAAACATTTAAAAAGAAAAAGCACCCTGCCGAAGTAGAAATACAGGCCAGCGGAAAAATTAACCGCCAAGACTTCGGCCTTACATGGCAAAAACCTTCCAGTGGATTAAAAGAAAAAATCGCTGGAAAATTTGTAGGGGACGAAGTGTTGATGACGGTCAAATTCACTTTCGTCGAACAGGCCAAAAACCAAATGCCAAACAAGGAGGGCAAGAGATGAAAAAGGACACTCTCATGAAGTCAGCACTGATCGGACTTCTCAGCAGCGGATGCTCAATGATGGGCATGAAAATGGGAATGAAAGACCGCCACCCGGCAAGTGCCGGAACCGTTCACTGCAAAGGTGTGGCCACAAAATGGGTCAACGACTGTGGAACCAACCACCACAAATGTGCCGGCCAGGCCAAATCCAATTTCAGCAAACACGAATGGCTGAAAATGAACAATGACGACTGTATGGCAGTTCAAGAGGCCCTAAAAAACAAGGCCGTCAGAATGTATATTGAAAAAGTTCAAAAAGGTACCGTAGTCGCCACCAAGCGCGGGAAAAAGTTTTAAGTTTCTTTTAGTATTTTACTGCTCACGTTTATAACTTAAAGTTTTAAGCGTGAGCAGTTTCTAAACACCAGTAACGCTCAATTTTTACAAACTCAAAGCGCATCGAGAAGCTGAAAGGCAGACATACAAGTCCTGGCCCGGTCAACATGGTCACCCAAGGAAGGGTTGATTTCCACCACATCCAGGGTTTTTAGTCTCCCCGTTTGAAAAACCCGCCCCATGATATTTTTACCCTCACCAAGAGTAAGACCCCCCGCCACGGCGGTTCCCGTACAAGGCATGAGAGAGGGATCAATGCTGTCGACGTCAAAACTCATGTGAAAGGGGGATTTACCGTCGTCGAGTTTGTTCATAACCTCGTCTAAAATGGCAGGCACACCCCTGTTTTTTACGTCTTCAGCAGAATAGTTGAGAATCCCCAACTCCTTGAGGATGGCAGGTTCTTCGGCATCCACGTCGCGCAGACCGATAATCGCCAGGTTGGCAGGATCGAGACGCGGCATCCATTCCAAATGGGCGTCGGTTTCAGGATGGCGAAAGTATCCCGTCAAAAAACTCAAGGGCATACCGTGCACGTTACCTGAAGGAGAGGTCATGGGGGTATTGATGTCGGCGTGGGCATCCACCCAAATGACCCGGGTGTTGGGGTTGGCCTTCAAACTACCCGCCACACTCCCCATGGCCATGCTGTGATCTCCCCCTATGGTCAAAGTGAGATCGTAAGAGGTATTGAGCTTGCTCACTTGATCGGCCAAGAGTCGATTGAAAGTGCTGATCTGGGGAAAATTTCTGGCCTTATTAAAAATGGTGTTGGAAAAAAGATCGTCCGGTACACCTTGAACCTGCTCGATAGTCCCCGCATCCAAAGCACCTTTTGCAAATTTGGATTTCAAATAGGGAATAAGGCCCTTGCCTTTAAGCCATTTATAAGCACGCTCGGTGCCGGTTCTCGGTTGCCCCAAATGGAGATTGGCACCGATCACCGCCAGAGAAGATTTTTTGGAGTTAAAAAGCGGAGTGACATCACATTCAGTGGCATACACGCCAAAAAAACTCCCTACAAAAACAAAAAACAGCAAAAGATTTCTCAACTTCACACGATCCTCCTATTTTAGCGCTCTCAAAAGTTGCCGAGTCGATGCAAGCGTAGTTGCCACATCGTTTTCGTCCCCGAGAGCAGGGTTGATTTCTACCAGATCAAAAGTTTTAAGCCGGCCGGTTTGAAAGAGCGTTTTCACAATTTCTTCACCTTCCTCCAAAGTAAGGCCATGCTCCACCGTCGTTCCCGTGCAGGGAAACCACGCAGGGTCGATGGCATCAACGTCCAAACTCAAATGCAAGGGGGCGCTTGCTTCGGGATCGAGATTGGATACCACTTCTCGCATAACGTGGGCGATACCTTGCCTGCGAACGTCTTCAGCACTGAAGTGCAAAACACCCAACTCTTTTAAAATGTCCGGTTCCTTGATGTCAAGGTCGCGCAGACCAATGATCGCCAGATTGGCGGGATTCAAACGCGGCATCCACTGCAAGTGAGCATCGGTTTCGGGATGTTTGAAATATCCGGTAATAAAACTTAAAGGCATACCGTGAACATTGCCCGAGGGTGAAGTGCGAGGGGTGTTAAAATCGGCGTGGGCATCCACCCAAATGACTTTCGTTTGGGGATGGGATTGCAAACTCCCGGCGATACTTCCCATCGCCACGCTGTGATCCCCACCTACGTTTAAGGAGAGATCAAAGCGCGCGTTCAAATCGCAAATGCGATCAGACAACTCACGGCAAAAAGCACAAATCCGGGAAAAATTTTTGGTATTACGCAAGGGAGAATCGGGAGAAAAATTCTCCGCCCCATCTCGGGACGGTTGCTCAAGAGTTCCTGCGTCAAAGGCCTGGCCAAACAGGCCTTCACTTTTTAACCAGGAGTAAGTTCGCTCCACTCCCTCTTTGGGCTGGCCCAAACCGAGATTGGCACCGAAAACCGCCAATGAATGATTCTTGGATTGCACCAAAAGGGATAACTCCTTTGCTCTTCCCGCCAGCGAGGCGATATGTTAACATCCGCCAAACCAGTTAACAATTGTCTGCCGAGGAGTGTCTTCGTGAAACTGCAAAACTACGTCATGGGTAAATGGTACGAGGGCGGTGGATTGGGTCGCGAATTACTCAATGCGTCCACGGGAGAGGCGGTCGCCGCCGCTTCGACGGAAGGCATTGACCTCGCCTCTGCGTTTGAATACGCCCGCAATGTGGGTGGGCCAAATTTGAGAAAACTGACCTTCCACCAACGCGGCCGCAAATTAAAAGCATTGGCACTGCATTTAACTTCCCTTAAAGAAAAATTTTATCAAGTGAGCTACCTCACCGGGGCCACCAAGCGGGATTCCTGGATCGACATTGAAGGCGGTATCGGCAATCTCTTTGCCATGTCTTCCAAGGCGCGCCGGGAAATGCCAAACGATGTCATCTACCTCGACGGCAAACCCGAAATTTTGGGCCGCGAGGGGAGTTTTATCGGCCAGCACGCCTATTTTTCCAAGTGTGGAGTGGCAGTTCACATTAACGCTTTCAATTTCCCCATTTGGGGTATGTTGGAAAAAATAGCGGTCAACCTGGTGGCGGGAGTGCCCGCCATCGTCAAACCCGCCACTTTGACCAGCTACCTGACCGAAGCGATTTTTAAGGAAATCGTGGATTCCCAAATTCTCCCCGAAGGCTCGCTGCAACTTTTATGTGGGCCAGTGCGCGGAATCCTCGACCACGTCGAATCCCAAGACGTGGTCACCTTCACTGGCTCGGCCTCGACCGCAAGACACTTGCGAGAACACCCTCGCTTAAATGAACACGCCGTACCTTTTAACGTGGAGGCCGACTCCCTCAACGCCTGCTTGCTCGGCGCAGACAGCACTCCGAACACAGAGGAGTTTGAGATTTTTATCAAGGAAGTGTGCAGAGAAATGACCGTCAAAGCGGGGCAAAAGTGTACCGCCATCCGACGCATCATCGTCCCGCAGAATCTGGTTGAAGACGTAAGTGCCGCCTTAAAAAAACGCCTCTCTAAGGTTGTACTGGGAGACCCGCAAAATCCCCAGGTGCGCATGGGGCCGCTGGCCGGCCGGGAACAACTCGAAGAAGTTGGCCAGAGGGTAAGGGAACTTGAGGCCCACTGCCAAACGCTCTATTGCAACCCGGACTTCTCCTTGGAGGGAGGTGACCGGGAAAAGGGGGCCTTTATGGCACCCACTTTGCTTTTGTGTGAAAACCCTTTGCGCAAGCGGGAAGTTCACCACATTGAGGCCTTTGGCCCAGTTTCGACGATTATGCCCTACTCGAATACGGAAGAGGCCATCACTTTGTCACAAATGGGAGGAGGCTCGCTGGTTTCTTCGATCGTAACCGGCGACAATGCCTGGGCCAAACGGGTGGTACTGGAAACCGCCGCCCATCATGGCCGCATTTTGGTTTTAAACCGCCACTGCGCCGGCGAATCCACCGGCCACGGTTCACCACTGCCCACTCTCGTTCACGGAGGGCCTGGGCGCGCCGGCGGCGGAGAAGAAATGGGCGGCATCCGCGGCGTCTTTCACTATATGCAAAGAACTGCTTTGCAAGGACATCCCACTACTTTGACCAAAATTTCCAGCGTCTATTTGCCGGGTGCCGAACGTCCCGAAAGCGAACGCCACCCCTTTCGCTATCACTTTGAAGAACTGCACGTCGGACAAACTTTGACCACCCACAAACGCACCATCACCGAATCCGACATCGTCAATTTTTCCAATGTGAGTTGGGATCATTTTTACGCTCACACCGACACCACCAGTTTGGAGGGCACACTCTTCGACCAGCGCGTGGCCCACGGCTATTTCATCCTGGCCGCGGCCGCCGGCCTGTTTGTCGATCCCGGCAAAGGCCCGGTCATGGCCAACTATGGCCTCGATGAACTGCGCTTTATCAAACCGGTCTACGCCGGGGCCACTCTCCAAGTAAAACTTACGGTCAAGGAAAAAATCGACCAGGAAAATAAAGAGGGCGAGGCCCCTCGCGGCGTGGTCAAATGGCAGGTCGATGTTTTGAGCGAAACTCCCGACGAGGCCGAAGGACTTCAAGAAAGTGTGGCGATAGGAACCATTCTGACTTTGGTGGGGAAGAAGTCCTGACGTTTTTATTTGAAAATTTTTAGGTAGGGAACAAAAGAAAAAAGCCTGTTCCTTTTAAATCCAGTCAACTCTTTTAAAATCCCCAATTCAGTAAATTGGCCTACCAAAGTATTTGACGATTGAGGTGTTAAGTTCAAGAGATTGGAAACTTGTTTAACATCGACAAGGGGATAAGAATACAAGTATTCCAATAATATTTTTCCATTTTCGGCCCTCTGGCCCATTCCCAAAATTTTTTCTTCACACACGCTTCGCAGACTAATAATTTGCTCAAAAGTTTTTTTACTCACTTTTGCGCTTTCAATCACTCCATTCATAAAAAATAAAAGCCAATGTTTGAGATTGTTGGACTGTCGTGCTAACGTCAAAGCATCAAAGTATTGCCCTTTATTTTTTGCAAAAAAATCAGAGAGATACAGCACTGGTTTTGACAAAATCTTTCTGTCTATCAAATGAAGCGTGATTAGCAACCTCCCTATTCTTCCGTTGCCATCCAAAAAAGGGTGAATGGTTTCAAATTGATAATGACTGATCGCTGCCTTAACTAAGTCTGGAACTTTTATTTCAGAATTATGCCAAAATTTTTCCAAATCGGATAATAAATCGGGCAATTCATCTTGGTGGGGAGGAATAAAAAGAGCGTCTTTAAGCGAAGTACCTATCCAATTCTGCGAAGTTCTCACCTCTCCCGGACGTTTGTCTTTGCCACGCACTCCAGACAAAAGGGTTTTATGGGTTTCTTTTAAAAGCCTCATCGACAAGGGCAATGTATCAAGTTTTTTAATGGCGTAGTTCATCGCCTTTGTATAATTTTGCACTTCCTCCCAATCATCTCTTTTTTCCGGTTTGACATCCACTTCCTTCAAAAAGATTTCATCAAACTCGGTTTGAGTCCCCTCAATCCTCGAAGATTCTGTGGCCTCTTTAAAAACGTGCATGTGAATAAAAAAATCGACATCAGGTATCAATTGAGAATAGGCGTTGAGTTCCCCCAAAAGGTGAGTTGCTTCTGCAAGCGTTATATTAATGTCAGCATCGAGGCCAAACGCTCTATTGACAGGCCCTGGCCTGAAGCTTTTGTACTCATAGCTTTTACGGTCGTGTTGAATGATAAATTTTCCCGCCCTAAAACTGGCAACCATCTCTTACCCCAGGTTCCAAAAGGCCATATGTAAAAATATCGCCTTATTTTTACATATAAAATCCATATGTAAAAATATCGCCGGATTTTTACATATAAAAATCTATATGTAAAAATGTGGCCCGATTTTTACATATAAAAAATTTGACCCCATAAAAAATCAGTATTTTTAGATACTTAGCTCGCCCCTCAAAATTGACCGGGATTTAAGGCCAGTTTCCAGTACCTTCGTAATTTCAAGGGTTTATAAGATAATTAATCAGCTCAAAAGGCCAAAACAACCTTGACTCATTGGTTAAAAATATTTTATTTTATTGCCAATTGCGCAATTTTTTAAAAGGTTAACTAATCATGTTGGCAAATGCTGTAAAACCAACCGATAAAAAAAGCTGGTTCTTGGGAATTATGGCCCTTATTTTTACCTTTACCAGTACTATCGTACTTAGAGAGTTCGGCGAACCCAGACCTTTACACATTGCCACTTTAGATGGCCTCATCGGTGCGTTACTTGTGCATGGAAGTCTTTGGTTGTGCTGTTTTAAAACCATGCGAACCAGGTGGAAATATACTTTGGCCTTTTTCCTTTTTTTCTCTGGCCTTGGAACTGCTCTTATTGCAAACCCCTTTGGTCTGAACTCTCCCGTTTTACTATCCCTTGCCTTTCCCTGTACTACTCTCATTTTTCACTGGTGGTTGATCTATGACCTGATTCGGAGCAAAGCGTGAAATGAAGTGGTCTGAAATAAGACAAAAAATGCCCGATGCTTTGTATAAAAAAGCTGAAAGCGAGGCCTACGCCTATTTTGATAAGTTTATTCATTCGCTTACCAAACAGGCCGATGGAACTGTTGATCCAAAGGCCCATGGGTTAGCAGATAATAAAGTGGATGCCTTTAGGCACGCTTATGTAAGCGGAGTTTTTACCCAAGAATATAATGAAACTGCCGCTAACATTTTTGGAAGATTAAATGAATACTGGCCTTCCCACTTATATTCAAATCTCAAAAATCCGAAGGCCTATAATATGGATCTCTGGAATAACAGTATCGGCAGGAAATATGGTAAAAAAACTAAAAGCCGCCAAAAACTTCTGGAAGCCGTTCACGAAGCATTAAAACAGGACGAACTTATCACCAATATCGACGATTCACGAGAATATGGAGGTGCCAAAAATAATCCTATCAACCAGTCGAGACCTGTCATTGTCTTGGTTGAAGATGATAAAGGCAGAAACGAAATTTTCTTTGATTTAGTAAAAAAACAAGCACTTTCACGATCAGAGTTTGTTTCTCTCATTAAAACAAAAGAATATCCCGGTTATACCATAAAAAATATTCATGGAATAGAAACCCCTGTTTCAAATCCCGATTCAAGGCGCACTAACAACTTGGATTAGACAAGCGACTACACTGAAGGCAGGCCCAAAAAACATCACTGCTGACAATTTCATCGCGCAAGCGAGCAAACTCCGAGTCGGTCAGGTTTACCCGATTTAAGGCCTGAAATTTTTCTCGAAAATTTTGCTCGAGAGTATCTCTATCGCAAATATCCGGGCGGTAGGTGTATTTAAGATCAGTCAATTTCTTGATTAAGTCTTGTTCGATTTTGTTTTCTCTTGGCGTCATTAAAAATCCCTTTTTAATACCATTGTAATTACACTATATGTCAAATGAAGTAAAAACAATGGCTGGGGTGGTCGGATTCGAACCGACGACCAACGGATTAACAGTCCGCTGCGCTACCGCTGCGCCACACCCCAAAAAAATGAGTTCAGATATTCATAGCATGGACGCCCGTTTTTATCCACTGGAGGCCCCCAATTCCCGCACGCCTCTGGGCATTTTGGGCGCGGGCCGGTTTTTTGAAACTTCCAGCGACACGAGGGGGTAGACCGTGGAGTCGATGGCGGCCACGGCCATGGGGCGGTGATTGCCGCTGCTTTTGACTCCGCCAAAGGGGAGTTTGGCCGAGGCCCCGCAAGTGGCGCGGTTGAAATTTAAAAGGCCTGCATCAATTTCCAGGCGGCACTTTTCAAAAAGTTTGCGGTCTTTGGAAAAGAGTGATGCTGCCAGCCCGTAATCGGTGGCATTGGCCATTTCGATCGCCTCGTCGATGTCGTCGTAGGGGATAAACGTGCAATTGGGGCCAAAAATTTCGCTTTGGAAAAAATAGCTTTGGGGATCAAAGCGGGAGGCCAAATGGATGGAGGGGCTGACGTAATGGCCGGGCCAGGGTTTGTCGGTGAGGTGCTTGCCGCGCATAACCTCTTCAAAACCCTCGCGTTTGGCCATGCCCATAAACACCAAATAACTGTCGAGGGCCTTTTGATCCACTAGCGGCCCCATGAGGGGTTCCTCACCGTAATCGACCGGATGGTCGACGATAATATTCTTGGCGACCTGGTGAAAGCGGGCGATAAACTGATCGGCAATCGAACGGTGAATCAAGACTACGCCGGTGGAAGTGCAACGCTGCCCCGTCGTCAAAAAGGCGCCTTGAACCAGTTCGACCAGGGCCGTTTCCAAATCGGCATCTCGGTGCAATATGGCCGGATTTTTTCCCCCCAATTCGAGGGCCACCAATTTGGACAAGTCCCGATAAGTATCCTTCAAGACGGAAATCCCCACCTCCTTGGAACCCGTGAAATAAATCCCCTTGAGGTCTTTTTGATTTACCAACCGGCGCGCCACTTCCCCATCGCCTTGAACCAAATTGACCACTCCCGGGGGAAATCCGGCGGCGTGAAAACTGTCGATCAACCACTCGGCACTGCGGGCCACTTTCTCACTGGGTTTGAAGATGACGGAATTGCCGCTCAAAAGAGCGCTCAAAATTTGAGTGTTGGCCAAATGGCAGGGAAAATTGAAAGGCCCAATCACCAAAACCGGCCCCAGAGGTTTAAACAGCAAATGCCCCGTAGTGTGAGGCATGATTTCGGGAAAGGTTTGGGCCTCTATGCGCGGCAAGGATTCGCCAATGGTGACATCAACCTTGGAGATCACTGCGGCCACTTCGGTTTTGGCCTCCCAGAGAGGTTTGCCCGATTCGAGGGCGATCATTTCAGCGGCCGCCTCCCGCCCTACCAAGAGTTGTTCCTGATAGCGCTTGAGAAAGGAAATTTTTTGTTCCAGGGGAATTTTGCGCCAGTCGTGGTAACCCCGAACGGCCGAATTTGTCGCCGCTTCAACGTGGGCATAGTTGGCCTGCATTTGCCAAAGGACGGTTTCAGTATCGCCGGGACAGGTGCGTGTCATCACGCTTTCGGAGACACTTTCCCGCTCTTCGGAAAAGTCCACCCAGGCACCATCAAAATAATTGCCTTGCATTTGGTATTTCATAGGGCCGATCATATCCGTTCTGTGCCTCAAGTGACAATACTCACGCGCTTTGCATTAACCACTCTTTGTCTTGCCGAAAGGACGAGTGAAAAAGATAATAAAACTTATGTCGGAACCCAGCGCAAAAGAACTGCTTCAATCGGTTCAATCCCTCTATCTCGAAGGCGATTATCAGGGAGCAATCGACGCTTTGACAAAAAATAGGGAGCTGCTAGACTTGGGCCTTTTCCACTTTAATTTGGGAACCCTCTACCTCAAAAACGAACAGTGGGGGCCGGGGCGCTACCACTTGGAAAAAGCACTCAAGGTGGGCCTGGTCAGTGAGGCCCAATACCACAATTTGAGCGTGGCCAAGGCCAAACCGGGGTTGGTGGGTTTGGACAGCTCCCAATCCTGGAGCGAATACGCCTTAAATACGGCGCTCGCTTTTCCACGGGACGCTTACATCTCAAGTTCCCTGCTTTTATTGACCATTGGACTCTATTTTGTGAGAAGAAGTCTCGCCGTTTCCTGGATTAAGATTATAAGCGGCCTGATTTTTGCGGCCTTGCCGAGTGCTTTTTACCTTTTTTTTCTGGCCGAACTCAAAGAGGCGGTGGTTTTAAAAGACTCCCCTATCCGCGAAGGCCCAAGCCAAATTTACGCCGAAGGTACCTCGCTTCAGGCGGGGAGCAAAATTATCGTCGGAAAGCAAAGTGGAAATTGGTACTTTATCAGGTATCCTCGCAATCACGGTGGCTGGATAGGCCGACAAGACTTGGGATTTCTTTAAACCAAAGGCCACTATGAAAAGTTACGAACGAGACATCAAGGCAGATATCGACGACAAGCGGGAACTTCCCTCCAAACTGCGCTTCTCTACGCTGCAATATTTCTGGCAGGCCAATCCCCTGATCGGCCAGGGAAGCGACACCATTCCCCGTTTTTTGCAACAATTGGATATTTTCAAAAATTTCACCTCCCTTGAACAGCGCACTTTGGCCCAAACTTTCCACCAACGCTCGTTTTCCGGCCAAGAAGTGATTTTTTCAGAAAATGATGCCGGCGTAGGGTTTTATCTCATCTACGCAGGCGAAGTCGAAATTAAGGCAAAATCTCTGGGTGAAGGGCGAAACCTAACCTTGAAAAAGGGCGAATACTTCGGAGAATTGGCACTCTTGCAGGAAAAAAACGTGCGCAATGTGAGCGCTACGGCCCACGGAGATTGCATTTTGCTGGGCCTTTTCCGCCCCGATTTAGACGACCTCATCGCCAGAAGACCGGCGATTGCCGCCAAACTGCTACAATCGCTGGCCTCCCTGCTGGCCGACCGCCTGATTTTCCTTTCAGAAAATATGGGCGAAAGCGGCCGGGGTTGCCCCTGATGTCGGGAACACTCAAGGCAAAACTGCGCCTGATTTTTTTCTTTTCCATGGTGGCGGCCTTTTTGCTTTCGCTGTGGCTGATGCCCAGAATTTCGGCCCCATTGATCGTCAGCTACCTCATCTACTTAGTGGTCGCTCCGGCGGTTCCAGCGTTGGAAAATCTGGGATTGCGCCACATCTGGTCGGTCTTGATCGTTTTTTTGGGACTCATCTTTTTACCGTCTACCCCGTCGTCAAAATTATTCCCTCGCTCATCTCCGAAGCGGAAAACATTCAATACCACATCCCTAAAATTGAAAATTATATCAAACACAAATACCTGCTTTTTACCGACAATATCAAGGGATATACCGATTACGATATTGGCGGCAAATACATTGATGAAGCGATCAACTATGTGCAGACCAGTTCCACCAATATTCTGCTCGCCACGCCCAAAGTTTTGGCACTCACTTTGGAGTGGGCCTTTTTGGTTCCCCTGTTTCTCTTCTTCTTTCTCAAGGACGGTCAAACTTTTAAACGCCTGGCACTCAAGTGGGTTCCCAATTCTCTCTTTGAACGCACTTACGACCTCGGACATCAATTTAACACGCAATTGGGGGACTATATTTTTGCCAAGCTGGTGGAGGCAACCATCGTCGGGTTGATTATTTTTTTGGGACTCAGTGCAATTGGTATGCGCTTTTCCCTCTTGTTGGGAATTTTGGCCGGCGTGACCAACATTATTCCCTATTTAGGCCCG
The DNA here is from genome assembly GCA_965215445.1 of Bacteriovoracaceae bacterium. Lineage (GTDB taxonomy): Bacteria > Bdellovibrionota > Bacteriovoracia > Bacteriovoracales > Bacteriovoracaceae > CBDBLK01. The sequence continues at coordinate 239,314 of CBDCDT010000002.1, forward strand.
GTGATTGGACTTATTCCCATTTTGCTGCTGGCCCTGGCGGAATATGGTAGCAGTGCGACGACCGGGGCGATTGTTGTGCTCTATTCCATTGCCTACGCCATCGACATCGTTTTTGTCTTCCCCATTTTAATGTCCAAAATTGTCAATCTTCACCCCATTGTCGTCGTCGTCAGTGTCATTCTCGGGGGACAGGCCATGGGAGTCATTGGAATGTTGATTTCCATTCCCGCCGCTGCGGCCCTAAAGCTGATTTTTACCGAGATTTACGGAGAGCTTTACCACGCCCGCACACCTGGCAGGTTTTGACGTTCTCAGACGTAAAGTGTTACTGTCATGGCAATGAAATCGTTGCCACTCCATTTGATTTTATGCTCGCTGCTTTTAAGCTGCTCCACACCCAGGCCCGAGGGCAAAACCGAGGCCGAAATCTTGTATAAAGAGGCCCAAAACTTAGTGGAGAGCAAGCGCTACCTGCTGGCCATAGAAAAGCTCAACACCATCCGCTCAAAACACCCCTACTCCTACTTTGCCACTCACGCAGAACTTCTCGGTGCCGACGTTCTCTTCGCCCAGGAAAACTATGCCGAGGCCGCAGCGGCCTATATCGTTTTTAAAGACTTCCACCCCAAACACCAGCGCTTGCCCTACGTTATCTGGCGCATTGGAGAATCTTTTTTCAACCAACTGCCCAGCACCCATGACCGCGACCTCACCAGTGGCATGGAGGCGATCAAGTACTATCAAGAACTCATTCGCCTGTATCCCAAATCCGAACACGTCTCCCAAGCGCGGGAGAGAATTGATTTTTGCCAAAAACAATTTGAACTCAAAGAGCGCTATGTGGCCGATTTTTACTATAAAACCAATGTCTACGATTCCGCCCGCTTTCGCTATCTCAAGATTCTCGATCAATACCGGCATCAACAAGACTTGAGAGATCATTCCATGGTCAGGATTGTCTACGCCTCCGCTTTCCTAGGTGGCCGGGAAGACTGCTTCAAGTATTACAACCTCTACAAAACCGAAGTCAGGGGAAAAGATTTTCAGGAAGATTTAAAAAAGGCCCATCAAATGTGCCAAAACGCGGGGAAACAAAATTGAAACTGGCCAGGACGAGAGAATTATTACACCAGGGAAAAGAATTTCTTCGCCGCAAAGAGTATAAAAAATCAATCCAGTTCTTTGGTGAAATTATCGAAACCAAAGAGGTGGAAAAAAATCTGCTGGTAGAGGCCTACTTCCACCTGGCCAACATCTTTCATTTGCAGGGAGAAATCGGCAAGGCGATCAAGGCGTTTAACAAGGTTTTGGGGCTGGAACCCGCCCACACCGACGCCGCCATCAGCTTGTCGGTTCTCTACAACGACATCGGCCGCTACGACGAGGCCAAGAAAATTTTTGACCGCGCCAATACCCGAGTCAAATCGGGAAGTACATCCTCGGGAAATTTTGAAGACCAACATATCAACCACAAATTTTCCCACAAGCACTACGAACTGGCAGAAATGTACATGACCTACCAGCGCTTTGATGAGGCCTTATTTGAGTACAACAAGGCCATCAAGCTCAACCCCGACAACCTTGAAGCGCGCCTCAAAGTGGCCAAAGTTTACGCCAAGAAAAATTTCGCCAACAAGGCGGTCGATGAACTCAAGAAATTAAAAAACGAATTTCCCCATTATCTCCCCGCCCGCAACGCCCTGGGGATTCTCTATTATGGCAGCGGCCATATTCTCGAAGCGCGCACTGAGTGGGAACGGGTGATCTCCAAAGACCCAGACAATCAGGAAGCGCGCACCTATATGAATCTCTCCAAGGCGGCCACGGAAACATCCGTGCGGCCTCCACAATAGACGGCTACTCTTGAAGCGTCGTTCGCCTTAAATTAACGACTTGAGTGCTGCCGCCTCGAAGTGGCCTTTCAAGGGCCTCTGACTCCCCGGAAGCGTCGCCTTGCGCTGTCGGGATGGAGTAATGGGCGATGGCATTTTTGAGTTGTTGGTACATCTTATAGCAAACTTCGAGTTTGGAATTTTGCAAAACAACCTGCTGGGCCACGCGAGTTCGGTTGTTGATGATAATAGGTGCTTTCAAGTTGGCGCTCATTTCCGTCACCACTTTGGGAATGGTCAGCACGCAATAGATACTGGCATGAGCTATGGACTCCAACTCAAGGCCCGCCAATTCCGCAGGCAGGAGTTTGACGACGTAGTCGGGTTTAAAAATTTTAGGTTCTATAATCGGGAAGGCGACTTCACGTTGCTCTCCAGATTGGAGCCAAAGGATAAGTGTTTGATCTCCGGGATCAACCACAAAGAATTTTTTAAACTTCTCAAAACCGAGAAGACCTTCTTTAAAAACGACAATATCGTTCTTATCAACTTCTAGCTCCCCGAAGCGCTCTGTGTCCATTTTCACTGGGCACCCTCCGAATTTGATTTCTCCAGAAATGGCTATCTCATTTTAGAGGGTAAACCAATAAAAGGGCAAGAATGAAATCACGACTTTTTTCCAAGCTCTGAGGCAAGCTCGGAAACGGCCTGCATATCAGTCTGCGAGGCCTGCGCATTTTGTTCTTGAATGGCCTTATAAATCTCTTCTCGATGAATTTTGGTCTCTTGGGGCGCCTTAATACCCAATCGAACCTGCTTTCCCTTAATCTGAACTACGACGATCTTAATATGATCGTCGATAGCTATGCCTTCACCGAGCTTCCTTGTCAAAACCAGCATAATACAACCTTGGTACTCCTAACCCTCCCCTCGAGTCTTCCAAACTCGTATAAATCCTCCGGGCCTTAAAAGCAAGCAAAAGTTTGCCTAAATTTGTTTTTTTTACAAAATAGATGAAATATTGCTACGCATTGTTAAAATATCCCAAAATTTTTATCAAAAATGAAAATTAACCTTTTCTTTTTTGAAAAACCATGCAAAAGTCCGGACGCTCGGCAGCACTCTGCACGGAAGTCAAGAAAGCAAAAAACTCAAGTTGATTTTTACTTGCCGTCCATAAATTAAACTTGTTTAATTTATACTAACAACATTTATAAAAGTTTGCGCACTCAAAACTTGGAGGTAAAAAATGAAAATAGTTTTAGTCGCGGCCAATGATTCCCAGTTCGACTACACCCAAATCAACAACAACTCACAAGAACTGGCCTTGTCTTTCCAAACCCTGACCGAGTTTTTGCTCGACAGGAATCCTTGCGACTTCCTGGTTCTCGAACAACGGGCGATCGGAAACGAACCGGACATCCAGCGTTTGAGAGAAAAAATCTCTCTGGATCGCATTTTCCTAATTCTCGAGGCCACCAGAGTGGGAATGATGGACAGTTACCTGGAGCAAAGGATTCGGGACGTTTTCGTTTTACCTCTCAATTTCACCGAGTTTGCCATCAAGCTCAAGCACGCCACCCAAATGAAGAGAAGCCCAGTCTTTGACAGTTGCAGGCAAGGCATGAGCCTCAAGCAAATTCTCATCTCCGAAGTTCTCAAAATGTATGGGCCTCAAGGCGTAACGAGGCAAAAGATTTTGGAAGAAGTCTGGGGCGGAGAAAAAGTGGAATCAAAAAATGTCGACGTCCACATTCACAATTTGAGGAAGATTTACAGAAAACAGGGCAAACAAATCGTCTGGAGAGAAAATCGCTGGTTTCTGGTTGAATAATAAAGCTATAAAAAAAGCGCGCCTTCCGGCGCGCCTTTTATTTACAAAATCTAAGAACTTGAAAAATTCTTGGCTATCTATACTCGTAAGGAGTTGGAAGATAAGCATTGGCTCTGACAGTTACGGGTACGTCTGAACTAGCACCACCAGGAACTAGAGAAGCCTCGCTTATACCTGTTCCTAGTTCATCGTTGTCATTGCTACCCCAGCAAACCACTCTTCCAGTGGATTGAAGAGCACAGGTGTTATCGCCACCAGCGGCGATACCAACAACGTTAGCCAGTGTTCCCTGTCGGCCCTGACCTCCATCACCAGAGACATCAACGACGGCTACTGGGACATCAGAACTAGAGTGGGTATAGTTGGCTATATTTCCTGCTCCAACACCGGCAGCAGGTCCTACTCCGCGGTTAGTTACCATTCCACCTCCGGCACCCAACTGACCAAGGTTATCCTGTCCCCAGCAATAAACTCTGCGAGAGCTGGAAAGAGCACAAGTGTGGTTGGCACCAGCAGTAATTTGAATAATTCCGCTTAGGTTACCGCTATCCCCAGAAACATTAATCACTTGAAGAGGAGTGTCCGCACTAGCATTAGCAGCACCCACGTCGCGGTTTGAAGCCATGCCGCCTCCAGCACCAAGCTGTCCTTGCTGATCCAATCCCCAGCAATAGACATTTCCACCAGAAGAAAGGGCACAAGTATGAGAGGTTCCAGCAACAATCTGAGTAACCATTCCCAAATTCCCACTATCTCCAGAAACATTAACCACCTGTACAGGAGCATCGGTACTCGCTACCAAGACAGTATTTCCAAGAGTAGCATTAACTGTCCCAACGCCCAATTCAGGTCGTCCAGCAGTGCTTCCTCCCCAGCAGTAAACATCTCCATCTTCAGAAAGTGCACAGGAATGTTGTCCTCCTGCAGCTACTTGAATTATATCACTTAAAACATCAGTGGCAGAATTGGCATCATCCAATGCTACTGGTTGAGGGCTGTCTGCAGAAGCATTGGCGGTACCTGGCGAAGGCAAAAGATTGTTAACTCCTAACTGACCTTGTTGACCCAATCCCCAACAAGAAACAAGTCCAGTTTCATCAGCAGTATCGTAGACGGCACAAGTGTGACTACCTCCTGAACCCACTTGAGTCACATCGTAAAAGGCCTCTGTAAAGGGAGTTAGTGTCCCCGCCGTTGTTGAACGGTCACCTGGCCCATAAACAAATGCGGCCACATTAAACGAAGTTCCACCGTCAGCTAGAAATCCACCGGTACCACCAGCAGCAACATAAAGCCTTATTCGCCCCACTTGCCCTTCTCCATTGTCTCCCCAACAGCGCAAAATACTATCGAAGCCCAATCCGCAGGTATGGCTTCCTCCAGCCGAAACTTGCACTATATTATCAAGATAATTTTCAAAGTCACTCCCAGGGTCGTAATCGTGAGCAATACCAGTTCGCCCAGGGAGAAGACCAGCAGCAGTTGTAACCGCAGCAGCACTACCATTTCCGGAACCATCCTCGACAGAACGTACTCTGGCTGGACCAGATTGGCCGTTCGTAGAGTTATTTCCCAATCGGCCATCGACTCCACTACCCCAGCAACGAGTAGTACCATCAGTCTCGCTTAAACAGGCATGACTGCCACCCACAGAGAGAAGCCCCACGGCCGGAAAGGGAATCGACATTGCAGTACCACCGCCGCCAGCGGAGCCGCCTGCTGCCGTACTGTCGTCATCGTCGCTACAACCGGCAAAGAACAAAGTCGCAAAAACAAAAGAAGTCAAAATCAGTCTCATTTGTCTACCCTCCTTTATGGTATACTTGAGAACCCATTGGTCTGAAATGCGGGCGTGTTCATCTAACCCGTACCCTCTTTAAACGAGATAGCTGCAAATTTAATTGTCGGAGTGCCGAGAGCAAAAATCAATAGCCAAAAACAAATTTTTTTGAAAAAAATAAAAAAATGTTTTCCGATTAATTCTATAAGTTAAATTTTCCAAACAAAATGCTCCTGAATAGGCCCTCATTGCCAAATTTACCTGTAAAAGGGATCAATTCCTGCCAAAATACCCGATCTTTTTCTTTGAAATACTTTTTACAGACAGGAAATTTATGATTGAACAGAGGACAATTTTTTCCCCACTCTAAAGGCCGTATGCAAATGGTGGTCGTAACCCTAAAGCGGTCAAACCACTATTAATCACCATCCGAGAGGTGAGGGTACGGCTTAGAAAAGCCTAAAATCAACCTTGGCTCGAATTGGCAAAAAAGCGACGAGAAGGCCTTACAATCGAAGAATTGGGCCGCTATTTTGGTTGGGGCACAACTACGATTAAAGAGCACCTTCGGAAGGCCAGAGAGGCTTAAAACCGCTTTTTTTGGGCCATTTTCGCTGTTTGGACGGGTTAGGGAGGGTTTGAGGCCTCCCCAGGCCCAATTAATACCTGATTTTTATTGTATGACCACTTTGGCCATGCTAAAGTCTACACTGGTTACCCCGTTGAGGGATAATAATTGTAAAGGGTTGAAATTATGGCCGTTGAAACAAAAAGCAAACTCTCGCTAGAAATCCAAAAGTCCATCAAGGATTTACTCAAATTTCAGAAGGAAACCGACCGCCGAATCAATAAATTGATAACCGAAGCGGAAAAAGACCGTAAGCAGGGAGACCTCCAAATTAAGCAAATGATTGCCGAGGCGGAAAAAGACCGAAAAGCAACTAAAGAGCGAATGAATGAACTCGATGAACTTTTTACCGACCATTGGGGCAAGCTGATGGAAAGCTTGGTCAAGGGCGACTTGCTTAAACTTCTTCAAGAGAGAGGCATCGACGTAGATGATATTGCCAAGGAGAGGGAAAAGACGTTTCAAGGCAAAAAATACGAATTTGATATTATTGCCATTGACGGTAGAGAAATGGTCGTCGTTGAGGTCAAAACCACTTTGAGACTAAAGGACATTAACCACTTTGAGGCCAAACTTAAACTGTTCAAAGAGATTTTCCCCATTTATAAAAATCTAAAAGTCTACGGGGCCGTGGCCTATCTCAAGGCCAACGAAGGCTCCAACAAAAGGGCGATGAAAAAAGGGTTCTTCGTCATTCGCGCCACTGGTAGCAGTGCCAGCATCATCAACGCAAAAAACTTTAGGCCCACTGCTTTTTAAAGCGGTCAAACCACTATTAACCACCATCCATGAGGTGAGGGTACGGCTTAGAAAGGCCTAAAATCAACCTTGGCTTGAATTGGCAAAAAAGCGACGAGAAGGCCTCTCAATCGAAGAATTGGGCCATTTTCGCTGTTTGGACGGGTTAGGGAGGGTTTGAGGCCTTCCTAGGCCCAATTAATACCTGATTTTTATTGTATGACCACTTTAGCCATGCTAAAGTCTACACTGGTTACCCCGTTGAGGGATAATAATTGTAAAGGGTTGAAATTATGGCCGTTGAAACAAAAAGCAAACTCTCGCTAGAAATCCAAAAATCCATCAAGGATTTACTCAAATTTCAGAAGGAAACCGACCGCCGAATCAATAAATTGATAACCGAAGCGGAAAAAGACCGGAAAGCGGCGGTAGCGAGGACAGCAAGGGCGGAAAAAAGCAGCAAAAAAACTGACCTCCAAATCCAAAAAACCGACCTTCAAATCAAGCAAATGATTGCTGAGGGGGAAAAAGACCGGAAAGCGGCCCAGAAGCGTATGAATGAACTCGATAAACTTTTTACCGACCATTGGGGCAAGCTGATGGAAAGCTTGGTCAAGGGCGACTTGCTTAAACTTCTTCAAGAGAGAGGCATCGACGTAGATGATATTGCCAAGGAGAGGGAAAAGACGTTTCAAGGCAAAAAATACGAATTTGATATTATTGCCATTGACGGTAGAGAAATGGTCGTCGTTGAGGTCAAAACCACTTTGAGACTAAAGGACATTAACCACTTTGAGGCCAAACTTAAACTGTTCAAAGAGATTTTCCCCATTTATAAAAACCTAAAAGTCTACGGGGCCGTGGCCTACCTCAAGGCCAACGAAGGCTCCAGCGAAAGGGCAATAAAAAAAGGATTCTTCGTCATTCGTGCCACTGGTAGCAGTGCCAGCATCATCAATGCAAAAAACTTCAAACCTACTGCTTTTTAATTCCCATGTAAAATCTTGCTAGTTGCGTCAAAGCTCCCGATTTTACGGCCGCGGTCGGCGGTTCGAGGACTTTGACGTATGGTGGTCGTGACAAGGATTGAACTTGTGACCCCTGCCATGTCAAGGCAGTGCTCTCCCGCTGAGCTACACGACCACAACGGCCTTTTAACTTAGAAAAGTTGTGCATAAATGTCAATCGCGAAGGGCCTAGCCGGTGAGGAACCAGCGATCCTGCCGCCAGGTGATTTCCTTGCCCTGCTTTTTGAGAATTTTTCTCAAATTGTGAATGTGAACATCGACATTTTTGGACTCAACCTTGTCGTTGCCCCAAATTTCTTTGAGAAGTTGATCGCGGCCGGCCCCTTGAGGGCCATTCATTCTCAAGACCTCGAAAATGAGAATTTGCTTGAGGCTCATGCCCGCTTGAGTGTTAGCAAAAAGGGGGCTTTTTTTAAGGTCGGCGGCGTGTTTCAGCTTGGTGGCCAATTCCATAAAGTTGATGGGCAGGACGAAAACATCCCGCACTCCGACCAAAAGGTAAGAATCGACCTGATTGGCCTTGGATTCCTCTAAAATTAAAAAAATGCGATCGAAGGAAACCTTGGTTTTAAATTTTTGAAGGCCATGCTCCTCTCCGAAAACCTGTTCCTCCAAAATGACAAAATCATAGGGACTGCGGTCGAAAAAGAACTGTTCAGGGGTTTTAAAGGCCAAGATGAGGTCTTGGGAGTGGTGACTGAGTTGTGAATAGTCCGTCTGAGAGTCTTCCGAAGTAATAAGGGCAACCTTCATTATTCCTCCAATGAATAGGGCCTGCTCAATATTCAAGGCCTTCTCCATTATAAAAAAAATTTATTTATACAACAAGTTTTGCAAGATTTCTGAGTGAAACACTCAAATCATTCAAGGCACTAACTATTCCGCCCGGCGATTTCCTTACCCAACAAGCGCGGTTTCCAGGCGCGAATATCGGCGTCGAGGTAGTCGTACTTCATGCTGGACAAAGTGTACTGGGAAAATTCGTAGTCGGTGGTGTGAGTGAGACATTCAGTGGGACAAACGGTGGTACACAATCCGCAATAACAGCAAAGGGCGGTGTCGATGGAGTATTGGCGCAAATCGAGCCGGATGGGAGTTCCATCGTCGGTTTTGATTTTGGGGGCCTCTTTATCCCTGCGTACCGCCGCAATATAGATACAATCGACGGGACAGGCGTTTGCACATTGCATACACGAAATGCAGTTGTCTGCATCGTTAAAAAGCCTGGAGCGGCCATTGGGGGGCAGTTCCTCTTTGACTTCGGGGTATTCGATGGTGACGGGTTTGACCAATAAAATGTAGCGCAAAGTGATGCCCATGCCTTTCAGGCAGGTCGTCACCGCTTCAAAGATGTGGCGAAACCACCGCGCCGGCGTTAGCTTTTCTTGGTAGTGATGATTGTTTTTGGCCAATTCCGAGAGATCGGAAAGAGAAGTATTCACCGATCCACCTCCCCTAAAACGATGTCGATGGAGCCAATGGTGGCCACCAGATCGGCCACCATCTGTCCGGGGGCAAGTTCTGGAATCATCGAAACGTGGGTGAAACAAGAAGATTTAACTTTCAGACGGTAGGGCATTTTGCCCCCGTCGGAAATGAGATGATACCCCAATTCTCCGCGCGGGCACTCGGTGCGCAGGTATATTTCTCCCTCGGGAACCTTGATAATTTTGGAAACCTTGCCCATTACCGGGCCGCTTTCAATTCCCTCCAGGGCCTGACGAATAATTTTGATGGATTCAAAGATTTCAAACACTCTGACGTAGTAGCGATCCCAGCAATCCCCCAAGACGCCTTTGGCCCCCTGGCCGGTGATAACATCAAAATCAAATTCGCTGTAGATGGAATAGGGGCGCTGTTTGCGCAAATCCCACTCCACTCCCGAACCCCTCAACACTGGCCCGCTGGCCCCGTAGTCAAAGGCCATCTCTTTTGAAACCACTCCCACCCGTGCCGTGCGCTCGACAAAAATTTTGTTTTCACCGACCAGTGAGTGGTATTTTTTGAGATTTTCTTCCATCTCATCGCAAAATGCGGCAATCCTTTTTAACTGCCCGTCGGTGATGTCGTTCCAAACGCCGCCAATCCAAATGTAGTTGTAGAGCAGGCGCGCCCCCGAAAGTTCTTCAAATAGGCGCAAGATGGTTTCCCTGTCATGGAAAGCGTACAAAAAGGGAGAAAAAGCGCCCAGGTCGATGGCGTAAGTGCCAAAAAACATTAAATGCGAAGCAACTCTTTGCAATTCGGAACATAAAATGCGGATGTACTCGGCCCGGCGGGGGACTTCGGTTCCCAGCATTTTCTCCACGGCGAGAACGTAACCCAATTCCATATTCATGGCCGCCAGATAATCCATCCTGTCGCAATAGGGAATTACTCCCCGATAGTCCAAACTTTCGGAGTGTTTTTCCTTGCAACGGTGAAGGTAGCCGAGATGGGGAATCGCCTCGGCGACGATTTCCGAGTCGGTTTTAATCTCAATCCGCAAAACCCCGTGGGTGGCGGGGTGCTGTGGCCCCATATTGAGGGTGAGAAGCTCGGACTTGAGCTGTTCTTCCTCACCTGCTTGCTGTTCATCAACGAATTGATCTGTAAGCGTCACTCTTCCTTCCAACTAAAGGCCACCTTTTTGGGGTCGCCGATTTCGTTTTGCAATTTTTGATAAAAAAAGTGGTCTTCATTGTTAATCTTGTCTTCGGGGTTGACCACCATTCCATTGTACTCTTTTTGAACGCGGTAGTCCTTGCGCAGGGGATACCCTTCCCAGTCGTCGGGGCACAAAATGCGGCGCGGGTCAGGGTGGCCCGAAAATTCGACTCCCAACATATCGTAACACTCGCGCTCCTGAAAATTGGCCGACTTCCAAACCCCACAAACCGATTCAATTTTGGGAACTGTCGTCGGTGCCGGTTTGGGAAGTTTGGTTTTGAGCACGATTTCACTATTTTTGGTGAAAGAGGCCAAAAGATAGCTCACCTCAATGCGGTCTTCATAATCGCAGCCGGTGATAACTTGCAGGGTGGTCATGTCGTATTCGGGCGCATTTTTTAAGGCCTCGCAAACCGACCGCACATGGGCGGACTCGATCCACAAGAGACTGTCGCCGACTTCCCTTTTTTCGGCGCGCGCCTGGCAACCCGGAACGCGTGCGTTGAGAAAGGTCGCTACATTTTCAAGCATGTTTGACCCATTTGTCGCGCAAGAGGCGTTCACCGGCAATCTTTTTTTGCAACGTCATCAACCCCTCGATCAGGGCCTCGGGGCGGGGAGGACAACCGGGAACGTAGACATCCACCGGCACTACTTCATCGACTCCCTTGAGAACGTGATAGCCGTGCTGCCAATACGGCCCCCCTTTGTTGGCACAAGAACCCATCGAAATGGTGTACTTGGGGTCGGCCATCTGTTCGTAGAGCAGTTTGATTCTCGATGCCATCTTGAGAGTCACCGTGCCCGCCACAATCATCAAGTCAGCGCGCCGGGGAGTGGCCATAAAAGCGCCACAGCCAAACCTTTCCAGGTCGTACTTGGAGGCCCCCGTCGCCATCATTTCGATGGCACAGCAAGCGAGGCCAAAAGTCATCGGCCACAGAGAATTTTTGCGGCCCCAATTGAAAAAATCGTCGAGCTTGACCAGAGCAACACTATCTTGCATCCCTTCAGTCTAAACGCTGGGACGGGAAATGGGAACAACGCTGGGACAAAAAGTGCTTTTTTTCCCTTAACCGGGCCGGCCCCCGTGAAGACAGCTTTAAACGCTCTCTGTCGTTGTGACAAACGCGCTCCATAATGGATTGATATTCGTAAACCGCCGCCACCGGATAGGGCATTCCGTAAACCGAGGAAATGAGATGGGGTGTTTCCCGACTGACGTGTTTGAAGGCAGGCAGGGCCGCCTTTAGTTTGGAACGCAAATAGTCATAATGCTCCCCCACCTTATAAAACTCCTTAATGCTCTTGGCGCGGGAAAAGTGTTGCTTCTCCGAATCAAAAATTTTTTGGCAGTGCCCCCTCTTTCTCAAATGCACGGGAAACAATTCCCACAACACTCGACACTCGGAGAGGTGGGCGTCCACCTCTCCCCCGCGCCCCTCTATGGTGGAGACGATCAGGCCTTTCAGGTCAAAATCTTCGCGGTAGGGGTTAAAAGATTCTTTCCAGGCAAAGTGGGTCAGTTCATGGGCCACGTCCAAAACCGCATCGAGAACCGACAAGCTTCGGTTAATCGCCACTTCAGAACGGGTTTGATAACTCACCCGCGAAGGTTGGGAGGGAGAAAAACGGCGCACCAAAGTGGTATTAATCAAAGAATGTTGCCCCGCCTGAAGAATGTCTAAAAGCAACTCCCCCTGCTGCCTGGCCCTGAGTTCGGCCTGCGCTAAAATCTTCCTTCCGGTGGCAGAGCGTTTTAAAAACTGGATAATTTTACTCAACGCCTCCCGCTCGGAAGGCGCCAAACTTTTCCAAGGTTGCTGGAAAGAAATTTGAGAGGTCTTCTCTATGGTATGAATTTTGCGTTCAAACAGGCGCGCCTCTGGTGCTGCCTCTAGCGCTAAAAGATAAAAAAGGCCAATCCAAGCGGCCATTCCCAACAATCCCATAGGGACTGCATCGGAAATGGGGCCTTTGGCCTAAAATCTCCCCACAGCAGCATCAAACCGGAGGCAATTTTTGGGCTTGAATAAATGAGTGAATGACTTTATAACGACCAAAAGATAAATCTTTCCAAACTAGCAAGGAGTTACGCCATGAAACACACACTGCCCCCATTGCCCTACAGTAACGATGCCCTGGCCCCGCACATATCGCCTGAAACCATCGAGTACCACTACGGGAAACACCACCAGGCCTATGTCACCAAACTCAACGCCGGACTTGAGGGAACGCCTTTTGCCGAATCCTCTCTCGAAGACATTGTGATGAAGGCCTCGGGAGGCCTTTTTAACAATGCCGCCCAGGTCTGGAACCACACCTTCTACTGGAATTGCCTCGCTCCCAATGCTGGTGGCCCACCTAGCGGCAGCGTGGCCGACGCCATCAACTCCACCTGGGGTTCTTTTGAAAACTTCAAGAAGGAGTTCAGCGACTCCGCCGCGGGCAATTTTGCCTCGGGATGGACTTGGCTGATCAAGAACTCGGCCGGCAAACTGGAAATTTTAAATACCGACGACGCCGATACGGCGATGAAGCACAATGCTCAGGCAATTCTCACCATCGACGTTTGGGAACACGCCTACTATATCGACTACAGAAACGCTCGTCCCAAGTATATTGAGGCCTTTTGGAACCTCGTCAATTGGGATTTTGCCAACCAAAACCTCTAAATAAGATTTGGCGGAGAAATCTCTCTAAATGGGAGTTTCTTCGCCACGTTTTTGCCGAGATAGATTTTTCCCCGAGTTATCAAGACAATGATTATATGACCGGTTTTTGGAAAGAAGTCAGAACCATTGTCGACGACCTGGAAATTATTGATTTTTTCAGAGTTATGCATAAGACGCGGGAAAGGCTGTGGTTATGGCAATCTCGACCAGCAACGAAATCCGACAGCTCCAGCAAACGTCAAATTCATGTGGCGATTATTACCAGACTCAATCTGGTGGAAAGATTTATCGTCTTTGAATCCATGTCCGATGAAGGAATGCGCTTTGTGGAAAACCGAGATATTTTTCTCTATTCCGATGAAAGAAATGTGGCCACCAAGTTCAAACCCCGCCAGGTTCGCACCCAGCGAATCTTCGTTCCCTTCCCCAGCAAACTCAGCGTCCCCTCACAGGAGTTTTCCATTGCCGACTGTCTCGGAATTGAACGGGAAAATGAGGAAGACAATCTTGATCAACGCAGCAGCCCCCGCAAACGCGCCTACGGTATTCAATCCGTACTGGTCGAAAAACCCAATTCTGAAGGCCCCAAACGCATTTCCATCTATGATATTTCCACCGGAGGCATGGGACTTAAAAGCCAGGATCCCGGAGAATTTGATAAAAGTCAGGAAATCCTACTCTTGATGGTCAACAACACCAAACTCACCAAACCCATCAAGGGAACCGTGGTTTCCATCCGCCAGGTCAAAAAAGACAACCTTTTTAAAGTTGGCATTCAGTTTAAAGAGGCCTTTTAAAACGTCATCTTGTCGATTGCTGTCAATTCATTCTATGCTTGATTATGCGAAAAAAAGGACTTTTTCTAGCGGCATTTTGTTTCTCCGCTATTTTTGCTCAAGAAGACGGCCAAAGTTATATTCAAGAACTGGCCGAACGTGAAAAAAATCAAGACAGCTACCAGGCCCTACGCCTCTCCGATGCCATTGAACAAGGCCTTCGACTCAATTACAAACAAAAGGGCCGCCGCCACACCAAAGACATTTTGGATATGGATTTCAAAAGTGCCTGGGAAATGGTCTACCTGCCCCAATTCAGTTTGAATTTCAGCACACTTCCCCAGAGAGTCGGCGGCCTCTACCGGGGAACTTATGGATTTTCGACCTCTTCAAGACCACGGGGAAGTTTTGGGTTTGGTCTGGAAGAATTCACACTCTTTGACTGGGGCAAACAATACCTGCGCTTCCTCAACACCAAGGCCAATTATCACAAGGCCAAACGCAATCTCACAGAAGAGGAGCGTTCACTCAAATACCGCATTGCCATCCAGTATCTGGAACTTCTCTACATTCAAGCAGTGCTGGAAGCGCGCAGGAAACAACTGCGACACGCCTCTTTTGTGTATCGCCTCAATCGCGAAAAAATTTCCTTGCGCAAAGCGGGAAGGCAGGAATACTACCAGTCGAGAGCGGAATATCTTCAGGCCCAGGACGACTACTACACCGCCAAACGAGGCCGCGAATTGGCCACTGAGCGCATGGCCGGTCTGATTGCCGACCCCGCCGGAACCCGCTACCGCTTGCTCAATGACTTCAACTACACCCGTCTTCAACTCACCATTGACGAAGCACGCAAGCAAGCGGCCATAAAAAACCCCGACATTCTCGACTCCCAAGTGGAAGTCGCCAACGCCGGCCGAGACTATCAAGTAGCAGTCAAAGAAAATCTGCCCCTGCCAAAATTTGAACTCAAACTGGGGGCCTACACTCACCGTTTTGGAGATTTTCCACAAAGTGGTTATGAACCCATTGAATTGGTCACCACACTCAACGCCAAGTGGGCACTCAATGGGCCAAACGGATTGTTTGGAAAACGGCGAACAGACAGAAGTCACCTGGTTAAGGCCCGCGCCTTAAACCGCCTGGTGGGCCATCGGCACCAGGTAAATTCCCGCATCCAGTCCCATTTCTACCAAATCCATGAACTCGAAAACCAAATTAAAATTGAACAGGCCCAGACAAGCAATCTGGAGAAGGCCTTTGACGTGGTTCTCGACAATTACCTGAAAGGCAAAACCAACCTTTTGCGCTTTCAAGACACGCTGATAAAAATGGTTGAATCCGATATTTTGCTGGCCAAATACCACTACCTCCATTCAAAGGAAAAAGTGTTGCTGGCCAAAAGTATCGGCGAAGATAATCAACTGGGGCAAAACTTTGAAACCATCGTCAAGGAAAAGGCGGCGCCATGATTTTTTTCTCTCTTTTTTTGGCCACATTTCTCTTTCCACACTTCACTTTTTCTCAAGGATTCGCCGAATCCAGGCGGATAGACCCACTCACAAATCAGGTCACTTTTGAAAGCGAAGCAGAAGTAAAAAAACATCGCTGGAGTTTGGTCTTCCACACCCCTCACAACCTGGCCGACACCGGTCGCCTCTTGGGAATTGAAGGCCTCTACGCCTATCGCTGGGGAGAGCTTTGGCCGGAATTTTCCTTTCAACGAATGACAGCGCAAACAGAAAAAATCTCCTGGCCGGCCTTTGACGGGCCAGTGGCCGCAGGCAATGCTTTGGACGCTGAAATCGGCATCGCCATTTTCAGTGCGGGATTGTCCTTTCCCTCCACCTGGGTACAAGAATTGGCCGATGAAAAGGGCCTTTTCACCACCAGCGCCGCCAGTCTTAACTATGTGGTGATGAGCGATGGGGGCGCATCAAATAACTTTGCAGGCCTGGGATTCAAGGCCGATTTTGGCCTTCACTACCGCGCTGGCGAAAGCTGGCACTACGGCCTTAAAACCAGTTATCACCTCTCCAAAGTCAAGCGGGAACCCCTCTTTGACGGTGAACCCTCCGCCCCCCGTTCTCAAATCTTGAGTTTTCTCAGTCTGGGATTCGACCTAAGCCTTTACTTTTGATTTCATTTGGGCCAAAAAAAAGCGTGATTCCCCGTTATCAAAAAAAGGCCATATCCGACTTGTGGAGTGAATCTGCCAGATGGCAGGCGTGTCTGGAAGTTGAACTCGCCATTTTGAAAGCACTGGAAGCAAGCGGCAAAATCCCCGTCGAAATCTCCCAACAAATAAACGACAAGGCCGCTATAGATACCGCACGAATTGCAGAAATTGAAAGAGAATCCCGCCACGACGTGATCGCCTTTTGCACTTCGATCACCGAAAAATTGCCTCCCGAAGTGGCCAAATACTTTCACTTTGGAGTCACTTCCAGCGATATTTTAGACAGTGCCACCACCCTTCAAATCAAGCACTCGCTGGACGAGATTTTTCCGGTTTTCCAGCGCCTGCTGGAGACGCTCCACCTACGGGCGCATGAGATGAAAGACGTCATTTGTCTGGGGCGCAGTCACGGTATGTTTGCCGAACCCATGAGCTTCGGCCAAAAATTGTTGGGCCACTACAACGAATTTTCCCGCCGCTACCAGGACTTGCAAGATTTTTACAAACGGGAACTCACCGTCCAATTTTCGGGAGCAGTCGGCTCCTATGCCATTCTCTCCCCCGGCGAAGAAGCGGCGGCGGCGGCCAATTTGAAAGTGGCGGTCGAACCCCTCTCCACCCAGATTATCCCCCGCGACCGCATCGCCAAGATGGTGCACATTCACGCCCTCATTGGATCGGCAATCGAAAGATTCGCAGTCGAAATCAGGCACTTGCACCGCTCGGATGTGGGTGAACTTCACGAGGGTATGCGTCCGGGACAAAAGGGCAGCTCGACCATGCCCCACAAGAAAAACCCCATCGCCAGCGAAAACCTCACTGGCATGGCACGCCTCTTGCGCAGTCACACCGTGCTCGCTCAAGAAAATATTGTGCTTTGGCACGAACGCGATATTTCCCACAGCTCTGCCGAGCGCCTGTATCTGCCCGACAACTTCGGTATCCTCTACTACGCCCTCGCAAGACTCGAAGATATGGCCAGGCACTTGGTTTTTCACCGGGAAGTTATCGAAGACAAAGTTAAAAATCAGTACAACTATCTTTCCAGCTATTACCTGCACCACCTCATCGGCACAACAGAAAAGAGGCGAGAAGAACTCTACATTTATGTACAAAAGGCGGCCTTCGCCGCCGAAGAGAGCGCCAGTCCCCAGGTCTTCCACCAAACTTTAATTGAGATATTGCAGGCGGAAGGCGTAAAGGCCAACCTTCCTACGCCCTCCTTTGAAGAAATTAAAAAGATTTTTCTCAAACACACCGATGCGGTTTTTGGACGCTCACTCGAAAATTACCCTCTCCCGTCCAAAGCGTGAACGGGAGAGAGGATTAACTATTCTGTTACTTCTCTGAAGAAATAACACATTCCATTTTGTATCGAAAGCAACAGTATTTCTTCAAAAGATCGCATGAAATTGTCATAATCTGAAATCACTAAAGTATAACCTGTCCGTCCAATTCTCTGGTATAAAGTTCCATTTTCTGGAACCCCATAAATAGCGAGAGCAAAGTCATCCGCACTATAGTTATCAAAGGTATCAGGAGCAGTCAGGAATTGGTGTAAACGAATTGTATAGTTTTTGCCATAATACGGCCCATTATTTTCGATGTCGATTTGAAGAATCGCCGCATTCAAATCACCAGGGTTTTCTTGAAAAACACAACGGCCCGTTCTCCATTTTACTTCGGCCAATTTCTCAATTTCGGGAATATCACCCTTGATGAAATCCTGCACAATTTGTCTATAGTGTTCTTCGGCCAACTGATTTCCCAATGCTGTTGCAGACATAAAGGTCATCACAAAAAACCAAAATCGCATTTTCTTTGCTCCTGTTTTGCCTCACCATTGAGGACACATAAATGTACAAAAAAAATTGAGATAGTGCAATCTTTTTTGCACTATGCACCCCGCCGCCACTGGTGATACTTTTGAAGAAGCGCGAGCAAGCGCTGAGGTGTGCGCGCTTTTCTCCAGGTTCCGGCCAAATATTTGTTGGCCTCGCCCATCGTGGGGTAGGCGTGAACCGTGCTTAAAATGGCGTTCAGACCAAAACCATGTTTCATCGCCGCCACAAATTCCAAGAGCAGATCACTGGCGTGCTGGCCGACAATCGTGGCCCCAATAATTTTGTCGCTTTTGGGGCGGGTGAGAACTTTGACGAATCCGCGCCTTTGATCGTCGGCAATGGCGCGGTCCAGGTCATCGAGATGGTATTTGGTGACTTCGTAGGAAATCTTTTTCTGCCGGCAGGCCTCTTCCCCAAGTCCCACCGTGGCCACTTCAGGGTCGGTATAAGTCGCCCAGGGGAGAGTTGAATAATCCACCTTGAATTTCTTCCACCCGCCAAAGAGAGCGTTAACCGCACAAAACCACGCCTGATGAGCGGCCGCATGGGTTAATTGAAAAGGGCCACAGACATCACCGCAGGCCCAAATATTGGGGTAATTGGTTTGCAAATAAGCATTGGTTTCAATAAAACCCCGAGGGCACAAATTCACTCCCAACTTTTCGAGTCCGTATCCTTTGACGTTTGGACGCCTTCCCACCGCCAGCAAAACTTTATCGAAAGCGATGCGCACTTCTCGCCCATCACAATCGGCAATCAAGGCCTTATCTTGAAACTCTCTGGGTACATGACGTGTGAGAATTTTCACTCCTTCGCTTTCCAGTTGTTGCACAATTTCTCTGGAAACATCCGGGCCTTCTCTGGGCAGGATGCGCTGCCCTCTTTGCACCACGGTCACCTCCGAACCCAAACGGCAAAAGGCCTGGGCCATTTCCATGCCGATGCTGCCTCCACCTAAAATGAGAAAGCGCTTGGGGAGTTCGCTTAGGTTCCACAAAGTATCACTGGTGAGGTAATCAATTTGGGCGAGATTCGGAATTGGCGGAACGTGCGGTTTTGCACCAGTCGCCAAAATAATCTGGCGGGCACTGATTTTTTTGCCACCCACTTCAACTTCCCAAGGGGAAATTAATGTGGCCTTGCCGTGGATGCAATCGACACCCAAACTTTCATAGCGCTCAATTGAATCGTGGGGTTCGACAGTTTTGATGATTCTCTTCACTCTCTGCATAATATCGGCAAAATCAAATTCCACGCTCATGCGTTTGATTCCATATTGGGCAGAATTTTTGGCCAAAGAAAAAAGTGAGGCCGACTTGATGAGCGCCTTGGAGGGAACACAACCCGTATTCAGGCAATCGCCCCCCATTTTGTGCTTTTCAATCAAGGCCACTTTTGCTTTCAGCGTTGCTCCGATATAGGCAGTGACCAGGCCCGCCGCCCCTCCACCGATCACCACCGTGTTGTAGTCAAAAAATTTGGGTTTCTGATAGGGACGATAAATTCTTCGCGATTTCAAAAAAGAAATGATTTTTTTTGCCACCAAGGGAAGAACCCCCAAGGCGGTAAAAGAAAGGAAAAGTTTCAGTGAGAAAATATCTTCCAGAGAATCCACTCGGGAAAGTTGCGCGCCGGCGTTTACAAAAATGGCAGTTCCCAACAACATGCCTATTTGTGACACAAAAAAATAAGTCCTCACGGGAATACGAGTCAGGCCCATGGCCAAATTGACAAGAAAAAAGGGAAAGAGGGGAACCAAACGCAAAGTCAGGAGATAAAAAGCACCGTCTTTTTCAATTCCCCGATTGATCCTTTCAATTTTGTCACCCCATTTCTTTTGAAGTTTTTGCTGAACCCACTCCCGCAACAAAAACCTGGACAAAAAGAAGGCCAGCGTGGCCCCTATTGTCGAGGCCAAAGAGGCGATGACTATTCCCCAAAGCACTCCAAAAAGCACTCCTCCCGCCAGAGTTAAAATGGCCGCCCCCGGAAGAGAAAGTGCCGCAACTAAAATATAGACGGCCATATAAAAGGCAACTGCCACCCAAGCGTTTTGGGCGTAGTAATGCTGCAAATCTGCACGATGGCCTTTGAGATAATCAAAAGTTAAGAATTCTGAAAGCTCTCCATAATAGGCAGTCGCGACGATTCCAAAAATGAACACCAGTAAAAATATTTTGGGAAAAAATCTTAACATAATGAAATTATAGCAAAGTTAAGCATCCTTCGTTTTTGAGAGAAATAGTCATTTTTTCATCAAACAGCTTTATGGCCCCTGTTTTTCATCGTTTTTTGTGTTATAAATAAGAAGTGAAGGAAAAACTCACTTCTTAAAATAAAAAATAATTTCTGGATTTTTCTTATGGCAAAAATCAAAGACCTCAAAGATTCACAGCTAGACGAACAAATTAAAAAATACGAAAAAATCCTGGATCAGCTCTACAAGGAAAAGGAAAAGCGGTCTGGGTCAACAATCGCAAAATCGACCAAACTCAAACCAAAGCAAATTGGCAGAGAAAATGATGATTCCATGTACGCCCTCTCTTTTGACGATCAAGAAATTTCAGAAATGGAACAACAAATAGAAGAAGAAAAAAAGCATGTCAAAACCAATTCCGTCGGCGTCACTCAATTGCTGACTCTTTCCAAAGAACAAAAAGAAGAACTCACAAGAGGGGTCGATACTACCGGAATAAAGAAAGCTTCCAAAAAATGATTCTTTTTAGAGAAGCGTACCTTCCCAATCCTGGGGAGGAGATTTTTTCTTATAATGCTTGCAACACTGAATCAAATGTAAAGACGGACCATCATCACTTTCAATTTTTAAAACATCGTCTAAATATTTTAAAGCACTATCCCAGTTTTGCGATTGATATTCAGAAAGTGCGCTTTCGTAAAGAGATTTGACCCTTTGTCGATTTTCATTTTCAAAATTGGCAATTTCGTAAATCGTATTGGAGCTTTTTCTTCCCTTCAAAATCACTTTGCCAATTTTTCTCATTTGAATTTTATCTTTTATTTTAAGATAAGTTGACTCATTAATGATGATATTGGTTTTATAAGTTTTATTAGTGCCTTCCAGACGACTGGCCTGATTAACACTATCTCCCAAAACCGTAAAATTAAACCTTTCATGGGAGCCAAAATTTCCCACCACTGCCATACCGGTATTGATTCCAATTCTTATATTAATATTCAACCCCAGTTTTTTTATGTCTTCACAACACTTGATCGCACACTGGCAGGCCAACAGGGCCTCATTCTCGAAAGTTTGAATACCTCCCCAGAAAACCATAATGGAATCGCCAATAAATTTATCGACTGTGCCGGAAAATTGATCGACATTTCTTACCATCGCCATGGAAAACTGGTTAATTAATTTATACAAATCCTTTACATCCAAAGATTCTGAAAGTTTGCTGTAGTCTTCAATATCTATAAACATAACTGTGACTTCTTTTTCGTGCCCACCCAAACGCGCTTCAACTCCCTCCAGTAAATATTTTTTAACCAACGTAGGAGAAACATATTTCTTAAAAGATTTAAGACTCAATTTAATATTGGAAAGATAATCGGCAATTTTATCTATTTCGTAGATATAAGAAGATTTGTGCTCGGTCGGTTCCAGGGAAAAAGTAAAAATATTACTCATCTCTTCAAAAACTTCATTAAAATGATTGGATAAATAGCGCCCTACGAGGACGGAAAAGAATATCATTAAGACCAAAATAACCAGGGAAAGACCAATTGAGCGGTAAAGCGAATTCAATGCGCTGGTTAAAATTTCGTTTTCTGAAACACTCATCAAAATATGCCAGGAAATATTTTCAGAAATATTTAAGGCATGTGCTTTAACTACAAAATTTTGATTTTCAAAAGAATATGTAAAATTCCTCTTTCTCTCAGATTTCATCCACTTGCTAAAGGCAATTTTGGTCTGCTCGTGGCGGATATTTTTAGCATTAGGCAAAGCGGTATCTCCCGCTTTCATATCATTTATAAAATCCGGCCACCCATGAGCAACAATTCCCCCTTGTTCATTAACAATAAAAATAATTCCCGACTTGTATGGATAAAAATCTCTCAAGGCCTTGCTAATAAAATCGAGAAGAATGTCTACTGTAAAAACCTTATCGACAACTCCTTTTTTATTAAAAGAGGGAACTCCAAAAGTAATACCAGGAACATTTTCATTGGCCCAAACAAAAGGGTCTAACCAAATTGGAGTGGCGGCGGCCTTAACGTCCTGATACCAAGGCCTTATTCTCGGGTCATAATTACTTGTATTCTCTTTAACTGAAGTTAGTCGATAACTCTTTTTATCTTGTTCATATAAAGCATCATACTCTCTCATGCGTGACTTTTTTTCTCCCACCATTTCCCAATGACGAACTCTCAATTTTCGGGTAATTCTATCAGCACCAATAAACGAACCTTTTTCATTGGCAACACTCATATAAGTAAAACTGGGAAAAATCTCTAGCGTTTTATAAAAAAAATCTCTTAACTCTTCATCATTTGACAAAAAATTTCTGGCAATTTTTTCGTTTAAAATGCCAATTTGAGCGGCCTTCTCAAAATTATTTTTAACCAAATAGAATATTTTGGCAGAAGTTTCCCCAAAAATTTGATTGGAAAACTTATGAATGGTTTGCTTGCCATCATAATAATTGAGAAAAGTCACTCCCAGGCCAGTAACAAGAGTGACCGAAAAAAGCATAAAGCTGAGACTAAATTGGAAGGATGGCCTTCGAAAACTTTTTAACATTTAGGCAACCCGCTATACTTTCAGGTTGCCTGTCGTGGTGATTGAAGTCCAATAAATTTTTTTTAACTATTATTCATCGCGATTGATACCATCATCAATATCAAATTCAATACGAAAATGGTCGTTTCTGATGTCTTCAACAAAATTAATATCGTAGAAGTTGATGGTATTCACCTCTTCCTCGTAAAACCAAAATCCACCACCCTCTTTTACTCCTGGAGGAAGAAGGCCTCCCTTATAATAAATTTCCAATGTTTCCACCTTTGGCCTTCTTTTGAGAAGCAGGCTGGGACTTCCTACAATGGAAACAATATCTCTTCCAACTTTGGCCAGTTCCAAACCAAAATCTGGAGAGCAAGCAGAAATAACCATTCCTTCAGAAATGTTAATAATTTCTTCAAACGGACTGCCAGCATACTTTTTTAATCCCATCCGACAATTTTGAAGATCAGCAAACGCCAAGGCACCATAAAAACGCAAAATTTTATTACTTTCAACATATTGCGTGAGATGATCATAAAAATCTGCCGCACGATAAAGTGCCCCAAATTCGTCTTCACTTTGCTCAGGCTCATCGCTAATCATAATCACTACCAAATGGGCATCTCTACGCAAAAAAGGATTGGTAGAATTTGCCCCGTACTTATCCAACGCGCGTTTAGCATTATGAAAAACATATTCGGAAGTGCTTCCATTAATTCCCAAAGACCTTACGGCAGCACTGAAAGTATGAATGGCCTGGGTTAAAGTTGCCGGATCGTAGGGATCAATCAAGGAAGAACTAAAAGGTCTGTCAAAACCCAAAAAAGGAGCATTCATTATGCTGGTAGAAACAATGCCTAGTTTCCAATCAATATATTTGCGATCCACAAATTGTTCAAAGAAAAGTTCAGCATTGGTAATCACATTGTTATGAATAGATTGCATACTTTGCGAATTATCAATCACCATGAGAACGTCAATTCTCTTGTCGGTATTTAAATAGCTGATGGGATAAATGCGATCATCTTTCTCCTCAAAAGGCAAGATATCGTGATAGAGATAATTTGTTCTTTTCTCCCCACAACCAAAAGTCAGGGCCAGTAAAAGTAAAGGCCAGCACTTGAAAATGCGAATTTTTTCATTCATCGCGATTCACCCCATCGTCAACATCAAATTCAATGCGAAAATGATCATTCTTGATATCTTCGACAAAATTGATGTCATAAAAGTTAATGGTATTTGTCTCTTCTTCATAAAACCAAAGCCCACCGTCCTCTTCCTTTCCCGGTGCGATAAGCTTTCCTTTATAGTAAATTTCCAGTGTTTCCACTATTGGTCTGCGTTTCAAAAGCAAACTGGGATTTCCCACAATAGAAACAATATCCCTTCCAATTTTGGCCAACTCCAAACCAAATTTTGAAGAACAAGCGGAAATGACAATGCCATCAGAATGGTCGATAATTTCCTCAAACGGACTTCCAGTATAATTCCTATACGCTGTTCGGCAATCTTTCAAATCGCGAAATGCCAAAGCACCATAAAAACGTAATATTTTATCACTTCCAATATATTGTACAAGATGGTCATAAAAATCTGTCGCTCGGTAAAGAGAGCCATATTTTTTATCACTTTGTTCTTCTTCATCACTGATCATAATAACGACCAAGTGAGAATTTACGCGCAAAAAAGGACTTGGCGAAGTTGATCCGTAATTGTCCAAAACACGCTTGACATTATAAAAAACATATTCGTAAGGGTCGCCGTTGGTTCCCAAGGCCCTCACGGCAGAACTAAAAGTTTGAATGGTTCTGGTTAAAGTTGTCGGATCGTTGGTATCAATTAAAGAAGAATTAAAAGGCCGGTCAAAACCCAAATAGGGTTTATCTCTTACACTCGTAGAAACAATGCCCAGTTTCCAATCAACATATTTGCGATTGACAAATTCTTGAAAAAAAAGTTCGGCATTGGTAATCACATTGTTGTGGATAGTCTGCATACTCCCCGAGTTGTCAATGACCATAAGAACATCAATCCTCTTGTCAGTATTTAAATAACTGAGGGGATAAATGCGATCATCCACCTCTTGGAGTGGCACAACATCGTGGAAGAGATAGCCTGTTTTCTTCTTGCCACAATCAAAAAGGCCAAAGGCCAAAAGAAACACAAACAAAGGCCAAAGTTTATTTTTGGCCAGACCCATTTTCGATAAAACATCCATTTTTTACCCTCGCATCCATATGAAAAAGTTCATCGCCCCAAAGAGACCCATCTGTGGGAAAAACCAGTTGATTCTTTCTGGCCGGGGCCGAAGTATAAAAGCGCACTTGATCTGTACCTGCTATCGCCTCCTTGGCGATACCTTGTCTAAAACTGCGCACTCGACTTAAAAGCTCTATGCGTACAAATTTCATTTTATAAAGAGTTTCTTCGAGAATTTTTTTACGGTTGAGCCACTGCAACTTACCCTCTTTGGCCAAAGTACTTTCAATTTTCCCCTCCAAGGGAAGCAATTCTTTTGCGTAAAGAGGAAATTGCTGCTCTTTCAAGGCCAGTTGTTCTTTTTTCAAACTGGCAAGCGCCTTGTTCAAATTGCGAACGGCAAAAGTTTGGTGAACAATTGAAGGACGGGAGTTCCGTAATTCCCGTTTAATTCTTTGCGCCCATTTTGTATTAATCTGAACAAAACGATGAATATTTTTCTTGGCACTCATAAAGTGGCACAACATAACATCCGTCATTGTGCTTAAAAGGAAAACTTCTGGATAAAAACGGTCATTAAAAATATCGAGTTTGAGAGAGGCCAATTCTCCCTTAACTTTTGAAAAATTGCGATCACGAAGGTAAATCCACAGGACTTCAGTTCTCGCCTGCACAAAATACCGGGAACTTTCGGGAATTAAGTAATAGAACCGCTCGGATTCTCTCCACTCCTCCGCCTGATAAAGCAAGCGCGCAACGGTAAGGTAGTAAAAAGCAATTTTTTCAGCATTCTCGGTTTTTTCCATATAGGGATCAATCACTTCATTGAGCAATTTGCCCGAAGCGCCCAATTTTCCCTCACTGGCGTAAGCAAGTAGAGCGGAAAAGGCCAATTGCAATCGCAATGGATCATCGGCGGGAAGATTCCCAATCCATCGAACCGCCTCACTCCCCGCAGAGGCCGTTCTCGTGCCTTGTAAAAAGTGATTGACTACAGAATTTTGGGACGAAATCTTGAGCAGTTTTTTTTCTTGCCGGGGTTCCAAATAAAACCCCGATGCCAGTAGTGAACTGATATGCGGTTTTAAAACCTGATCCAGAGACAGGCCCAATTCTGTTTGCAAAAAATTTCCCCGACTGCTGTAATCAATCCACTTTCTCAAAAATGATTGGTGATGTCCCAAACGGTAGAGCAAGTAGAGTTCTGCCGCTTTTTGAAGTCGATCAATTCCTTTTCTCTGGAGAGTTTCAAGTGTTTGTAAAGCACGCAAAGAATTTCCAGAAAAAAAGACCTCCATCCAAGCATTTACGGATGGGCCTAAACCGGCCTTGGCCTTCCAGGAACTAAAAAACTGAATTAAAAAAGGATCGTCGAGCTTAAATTGTGCCTTTTGGGAGATCTGTCCAGAGATATTTAAATCTGCTCCTCCCTCTTCCATGAGAAGTTTGGACGAATCAGGGTAGGCCCTAAATCCCCAAATCAAGCTAAAAAGTAAAGCAAATTTCATCACAGATAATTACCCATGCCGAAGAGATAACCAAATTCCAAATACCCCACGGCATTGTAGCGAAATTCTTCACCACTACGCTTGAGTTGTTCATAAATCTCATTTTTCATCCCGACTCTCAAACTTCCCCAACGGGACAACCAAAAAGCAAAACCGAGGTCGAGAAAGGCGTGTGGAGTTTTATCCG
Source organism: Bacteriovoracaceae bacterium (assembly GCA_965215445.1). Taxonomy (GTDB): domain Bacteria; phylum Bdellovibrionota; class Bacteriovoracia; order Bacteriovoracales; family Bacteriovoracaceae; genus CBDBLK01. The sequence continues at coordinate 265,921 of CBDCDT010000002.1, forward strand.
AGGCCAATTTGGCCTGACCAGCACCCAGTGAAACATATTGGTCAAAATAAAGTACCCGGCGCTCTGACAAACGCATTTTGCCGTAAATGGTGTTGTAAGAAGCGAAGATTTCTTGAGCATTGAGAGCGTAATCGGTATCGGGAACAATTTTTTGATCGTCCAACAAAAACTTGCCATCTTCACTCAATTCGTTGGAATGGCGAACGTAGCGCAACCCAAAAGACCAACGGTCGTTAAGGTGATAACGGTAAGATAAAGCGGCCTGCCTGACCTGTAAGTGGCTTTCCGAAGTGAAATTGTGGGCCGCTTGCAAAGAAACCTCATGACGATTCACCAGACTCGAATACCGGGTGTTAACGACGTGAAGCTGGTCTTCACTCAAAGTTGGTGAAACTTCGTCATCGGGAATGTGAAGCTCCCGCAATTTTTCTTCCAATTCGCTCTCTTCCGACACTTGCGCCTTGGAGGCAGATAGAGACAGGACAAGCAAAAGAACCGGCCACCAAATTCTAAGTTTCACAAATTCTCCCCACTTTTACAATTTTAGAACTTATCCCAAAGCATAGTATTAAACCATTGAAACGGAATCCTTGAGTCATCACTGGATACGTCAAAATCGGCCCACTCCGTTCCCAAAATGGCCAAACGCCCACCTCCCTGTCGATCGCTGCGCTGGCAAACCAAACCCAAAACGTAAGGGTTATTACCCGTGCTGGTAAGGCCCAAAACGCCCTTGCAAATTTTGTCAACTTCATCAAGGCCACCATTAAAAATCATGGGATCAAAAGATTCGGGAGTGGTCTTCATTTTGAGGGCCACTGGATGCTTGGAATTGCCGAATTGAGATGTTTTGGCCAATTTTGCTCTATTTAAACCGGGAGAGTTGGGAAGCTGGGAATAGCGCCCAATTGGGTGAAAATGATACCTCTCCGTCCACTTGTCCAAAAGTTCACTGGGCAAATTATCAATCAAAGGAGAAGCAATCATCACGTTGGGAATTTGGTTAATGGCCGCCAAAACTTCGGGAGCAACAGTTTCGTCCATCAAAGTGCTGGTGGTCAGTACCAAAAGATTTCGACCAGAAATATCTCTCAAACCTACATTTTGAATGGCCGGGTTCATAATATCCATATTGTCAAAGGCCTTTTTATAAAAGCGCACTTCGGGATCGCGGGTTGAGTCGGCAAACAACAAAGTTCTTTTGCGGTCTTCGGGAAATACCTCGACGATAAAACTTTCCGCCGACGACATTTTGTATAGAGAAGTAGCGCGCAAACTGAATTGAAAAATGCCAGGTTGGTCAAATTGTAGTCTCAATCTCCCGTACTGCCACTTCACATAAGGCCGCATACTTTCCGGAAAAATTTCCACATCGGGACGCAAACGTCGGTTTTCCCGATCCATAACGCTCACCAAGCGCTCAAGTTTTTGATTGAATCCCAAATAGACCAATTCTCCAATCGGCCAATTCTCACGATCAATATGTGGAGGCTCCCGGTCGCGTACCAAAGTCGTAACTTTGGTCGTTTCATTTTTGCAGAGATTTCTTCGCCCATCCCTGCCGGTCACACAAGTGCGAAACACCAGTCTGTGAACCTCACCGTTTTTTGCAGGAGGAATATCGCTCCAGTTGATGTTGAGGACAGTGGAAAAATTCTCTTCGTTCTTGGTAGTCTCCAATTTAAAATTTCCAAATTCGGGGCGACGGCCACTCATCTCCAAAGAGGGGCTCATCTCCTGATTGAGGTCGTAGGCCACAACCTGCAAATTGACATCAAGTCCCTGGGTAATTTCCTTCGGAGCGACGAGTTTGGGATTAATCCGTACATCGTGAACGGTAATTCTCAAATCCTGCTGATAAGTATGGTTGGCAGGGTTGGAGACGATGACTTTCCCATTATAAGTGACACTGGCCCCTCGCTTGGCCCGATGAACATGCAAATGATCGGGCGTAAAAATCAGACGGTAATCTTTATCGCCTTCCTTTTTAAGCTGCATATTGGTAGGCATACCCTCCAGGGCCAACCGAAAATCGCCCTTGGGATAGTCGGGGTCAATAATTTCAAAGGGATGGGAATACAGGCTTCCCTCTCTTACACTATTTTTACTTGCCCCTTTCTCAAATTTAATTTCTACATCCCGGGGAACATCGTAGACCAGAAGGTTGATTCTCCGGCGCAAGGCGCGGATGGAATCGCTCGAACTGCGCAACCAAACCGTAATCGGATAAATTTGTAACTTTTCACTGGGATCATTGGAATTATTTCCATCAAAAAATGAAGGTCTCCATTTCAATGTATAAGTTTCAGGCTCAAAAATGGCGCCGTTGGGAAGGTCTTCAATTTTCACCACGGGAGTCCCTTCTCCCTTGACCGCCACACGGATTTTGTATTCGCGGTAACGGCCTTCATTAAATTCAATGACATCACTGACCGCCATCGACAATTCGGGCAGTGGTTCGACCGGCTCAAGTCTTTGCACTTCCCGAAAAGTTCCCTCTTCGGGATAGGGATTTTGCCGACAACTTGCCAGCAAACAAATAGTTATCAAAAAAATAAAGTTTCTAAACATGGCAAAACCTCAATGTTTAAGACCCCACAGGTCTGAGCATAAACGGGTATTTGACCGGCACTTTCACCGCTCCCTTGGGTTTGGGAAACTGCCAGGACATCATTTTTCCGGTGATACACCGTTCAGTCAGTGTATCTTTCAACGTGGTTCGGCCCACATTGGAATAATTGAGACGCCCGGCCGGATTAATTTCAAAGCGAACTTCCACCAATCCCTGTAAAGTGGGTTTGGTTTTGAGTTGTTCCTCATAGCAACGCCTCACTTGATTTAAATATTTGGCTATCGTTGCGTTGATGGCATAGCGACTGATTCCCCCTTCGAGAAGCAAATCGGAACTGGAAACTGAAATCGCCGAAATGCCAGCACCGCCACCACTGGCGACCAACGTATTTCCATAACCACCCCGGCCACCTCCAGCACCCTTGGTGCCCACTCCGCCGAGTCCCCTCACTCCCGTATTTCCCACGGTAACTTTTTTCAGGCCCCTGCCCAGACCGGTTAAAACTTCACCGCCACTGCCGGCATCACCTCCCGGGCCGGCCCCCGCAGTGGCCTCTTTGAGTTCCTGGGGAACACCTCCCACCACATCCTTAATTTCCTTGGAACCCAACATTCCCAAAAAGCCCAAATTTCTCTTGACCGCTCTTTGTGAGCGCTGGGCAGCAGTCAGTGGTTTGACTTTGAGATTGGGATTATTTTCGCGCCTGACATTAACCGTTTGAGCAGGTTTGACAATTTTCACCACCACTGGCTCAATCTGTTCTTCTTCAACCACCTCTTCTTCTGGTGGGCGCTCTAAAAAGTATAGGAACACGGGAATCAAAAGGAATGTTAAAAGCAGGCCCCATTCGGGTAGTCGGTTAAACCATTTGTCTTCATCTTCGTGGGGGCCAAGCAACTCTTGAATACCGGCATTGCTTTGCAACCCCAGTTGAAACTTGCCAAGCGGTGTCTCTAACCACCATCCTTTTGGTGCCTGAAAGGCCTTGCAACCCTCTAAGTGATTGACTAAAAAAGTATCTCCCTTCTGGGAGATGCTAAAACGGCAGTGCCAATCATCGCGGGTATATTCATGGCCTTGAAGTTTTCGGCCATAGACTCTCTGTTTGGCCCTTTCCTGGCCGATAAAACCAAAATTTCCGTGCAGTCCAAAATTGCCCTGAGAGACATTCTTGAAGACTTTAACCAATTCTCCATTTTCCGATTCTACGGTAATCATTGAATCGCCTCTCCCAAATCATTGGAAATCATATCCACAAAATTTTTCCTAAATTTTAAAAGGCCGGAATCTTTTTCTCCCACGTTGCCGGTGACCACCGACATCTCGGGCCTCTTTCTCTCCCCTTCAATCAACAAAGATTCAAAATCAATTCGGCCCGACTTTCTATACCTTACTTTGGTTTTCGTTTTGGTTTTTGCAACTTCTTGCGCTCCAAGAGAAAGGCCTAGCAAAATACACAACCCCAAAAAAATCCGCATAACTTTCAATTTATTACCCCTTTGTATCAGTATGAGTAACAACTTTCAGATTTTCCAAGCGCCCTGTGTAATAGGCCGCCAATCGGTCAATTTTATGTTCTCGGTAGAAATTGAGCAGTTGGGAGAGAATCCCTTGGTCATCGGGGTCGGCCGCCAATTTTTGGCGAAGCCCTTTAATAGCAACGTAATCCAGTGATTCAAAATTTTTGGACTGGTGCTTCTTGACGGGGATAAGAGCGGCATAGTCGGCCACTTCGGTTTGCAAGTTTTGTCCCACTCGCGCCCGCTCCTCAGTATCTTGAAAATCGGCAAGCTGCTTTTCCAAAAGAAGCTGGTAATCCTGTTGGGTTTTTTCAAAAGGTGCGGCCATCGCCTTGAGTTGGGCCTGGACTTTGGCCAGAGTTTCTTCATCAAGGCCGGGAGGTACAGGCGTGGCCAAAATATCCTCCACCATTCTGACATAGGTGGTTTTTAACATGTGTAAAAGGTAAGTGCGGGTTTCCAAATCGGCCCCATCCAAATGCCTGCTGGCAACTTTCACAAAGTTTTCAATGTCCCGCGTGCGCCGCTTGAACAAACGCTGGCCGCGCCTTCCGGAAAACTTGCTTCTCTTTAGCGAAGCAAAAGAGCGCTGCACTTTATTTAAAATGAGCTTTGACCACGCCGCCCCCTGACTTTCTTCCTGGGAGAGCAGAAGTTCTTGAGTTTTACGGTTTGGGTTTTCCAATTCCAGACGCCCGGCCAGGGACAATTTTTTGGGAAGTGACCAAGGTAGCGTTAAGGATCGAGGGCCAATCAATCCCGCCTCGTCGAGAGTGGCAAAGAGAACGTCTTCATAATCTTTGGGCAGGGCCTTTTCCCGTCGCATTTTTTTTATCATATTCTTGAGAACGCGGTTGCGCTCGCTCCAATTCTGGTCGAGTTCGTAGAGCAGCGCCAATTTTAAAAAGAGTTCGTATTCGGCATTCAATCCCTTGGGTTTAAGATTGAGTTTTTCCTGAAGCTGAGCGGCCTTGGAAAAATTTCCCATCAATTCATATTCTACCATCAGGGTTTTTTCATCTTTTGCTCGCTCTAAAAGTGCAATTAATTTACCCTGATCCTGCAGTTTGACCGCCAAAACCTTGGCATTGGAACAGGACTTTTCCGCAAAAATGTTTTGGAAACAAAAATCGTAGAAGACTTGCAAACTTTCCGGGCCATCCTGCATACGAGAGGCCTTTTCAAAACGCGCTTCGATCAGAATTTTATCCATGGCACTTTTCTCTTTTAAAACCTGCTCATCTTGAACTTCTACGGTAGCAACCTGCCATTTACTCACTTGGTCAATAATTTTTTGGTAATCCTTTTGGTGATTAAAAATATCGAGGGCCAAATTTTGAGAGAGAATCGCCCACTTATTAAAAGACTGGCCGGAAATCGCCCGATCAACCAGAGATTGAAAAATGGGCAAGGCCTTTTCATAGTTTTTAAGAGCATAATACTGTCTGGCCGCAACGTAACGGAATTGATCTTCCTCGGGTGTCTCTTTTAAAAGTTCGGCCAGCGCCAAAGATTCTTCGAGAACAACACTATCCATTTTGAGTTCCTGGGCCAAACTTAAACGACTTTGGCGCAGTTGCCGTATAGCTTTGGTGTCGTGGCCAAAACCCATATCCTCTTTGATCCAACGGCCGAGCCGTTCCACCCTTTTGGCCTTGTCTTCCTCGGCCTTGAGCCATCCCTGTTGCAATTTTTTGCGAAGGTCATCGTTGGAGTAAAGATTCAAATAAATGTCGATGGAGCGCTTGAGAAAGTCGTTAAGTTCCGTAATAACCTGGGCCTCGGCATCCACTTGCACCAAAAAGCGGCGAAAAATTTTCTGTACTTCCTTGGCCTCTTCCTTTTTGGTGGGAATGTCGGCACTCGACCGGCCGGACATGGCAGAGAGGTAAGCATCTACTTCATCCCAATTGCGAAAGCCGTAAAATTCTTCCAACAGGCGGGTTTCGTAATAGAGGTTGGGTTTTTGTTGGTTGAGATACGCCAGCAAATGAGAACCCGCCCGGCGATTCCCCGCCACATAGTAGGCCTCGGTCAGTTGTTGCACCAATTCGGGCCTGTTTATCCGCTCGGCCAATTCCCTTATATAGGCCAATTCTTCCACGCCATGGCCGCTGGTATTGGACATAAATAAAACAAGGTCTGTCAGAGATGATTCCCTCACTTCATTTTCCGAAACCCACAGGGAAAGCTTCATTTCCTGAATCGCCAAATCGAGCTTGGTGTCTTTGAAATGCAACCAGCCTTTGCGGTAGTGAACGTAATTGCAGGTCGAACGAATCTCACACAATTCAAGGGTTGCTACATAGTGAGACAAAGCGCGTTTGTAGCGCCCGACCTCGTCGTACCATTCGGCCAGTGCCAAATGCGCTTGTTCGCGCATTTTTTTGGAGGAAGATTTATTTTGAATGACGTAAAGGTAGTGTTTTTCGGCCATCCGGTGTTCATCCAGACGGGTGAGAAGTCGGCCCATTTGAAACCTTATTTTAACCGGTGTGACCTTTTTTTTGGCCTTGGAACGAGCACCGGACAGACCAGTCCGGTAAAGCGCCAGGGCACGCAAACGGTTGGCCTTGAGGGTTTCCTGATTGACTTCCGCCCCCTCTTTGATGGAAACGTCAAAATAAAGGTCTGCCAACCTCAAAGTCAGTTCCATGTGAGAGGGGTCAGACAAAGGCAATGAACTGCGCAGTTCTTCCATTTCACCAATGAGATAGTAAATACCCTTTAAAGATTTTTTTTCTGCTTCGCCTTTGGCAGCACTGAAAGCAAGGATCGAGAGAAGGATAAAAATTCTTCCCCAAATTTTTGCCATAGTTAACGCCCTATCACTGCCAGGCCGATTGATTGAAATTGGCCACTGGTTAAAATACTCATAATGGTGGCCACTGTGGTGCTTTTAATCGTTTCATCGGCCTGAAAATTAATCTCCCCCGTAAAGGGAGTGAGGTGTGAACGGCCCCAATTGCGTTTGATGCGGTCGAGTCTGCGCAGAAGAAGCTCGGGATTGCGTGTGACAGAATCGACTTTACCTACCAGTTTTTGATCGAGATAGAGATTGCCCTCTTTAGATATGGCCAAAGTAGGGGCCTCCTTCACCATGTCTGGGGTTTCGGAATTGGGGAGGATCAGGCCCTTGGTCACTAAAATTTCCGGTGAACTGGAAAAGGTTTGCAGAAGAAAAACCACCAACATACTAAACATGTCCACCATGGAAGTGAGCATTAAGGTAAACCCGACCGCCTTCAATCCAAAGGCCTTTTTGCGTTTGCGACTGATGAGGTATTTTTCAAAACCGTCGGCGGCAACCAAACTTTGATTTAAAATCATGGGTTAGTTTCCTCTTTCCGTAAGAACACCCACATTGACAATTCTATTCTTTCTCAAAACATCCAAAGCGGAAACCAGACTGCCGTAATCCACCGAACGGTGAGGAGTGACTGTCGCCGAAGCAATTTCAATCACCTTTCCCCTCCGCATCAGAATTTTTTCCTTGAGGGCCGTTTCCATTTTGGAAAGCATTTGTTCAAAAGATTCCCCTTTGAGTCTGACACTTCTCATGCGCCGGCCATTTTTTTTGAGATTGAGACGCGCCCGGGAAGCACTCCTTAAAACCAAATCCAACTCAAAAGAGTCGCTTTTGCTCTCGGCCGCATCGGTGCCATAACTTTGTTTGACTTCCAGCGACCCAATTTCAATCCAAACTGCTGTGACCAGAAGAAAGCAAACACAAGTTGAAAGCAGGTCAATAAAAGGTGTCAAATTGAGCTGAACATCCAAATTCCGCTTTTTTCCCAATCCCATCTTCTTGCGCATACGGCACTACCTCTTTGCCAAAAAAATTACATTGAACTGGCCGGTATTTCTTCTGAAGTTGTCGCCATAGGAGTGGCCAAGGTACCAGTTTCCTCTTTGCTCCGAGAATAGTTCTCCGTATAAAAGAGGAAGTCGTGGTAGAGTTCCGACGCCTGTTCCGTAAGAGCGGTAATAATGCCCTCCACTCGGTTTTGGAGAACGGCACTGGCCACCAGAGCGGGAATCGCTGCGATCAAACCAAAGGCAGTTGAATTGAGGGCCTCTGAAATCCCCGCCGACAGGAGGTTGGCGCGTTCCACTGGAGAGGCCGCGGCCACACCGGCAAAAGAACTGATAAGACCGGTAACCGTCCCTAAAAGTCCAAAAAGTGTCGAGACGTTGCCGAACATGGCGAGAAAGCCAACTCTTTTGTCGTAGCGAGATATTTCTTGAGAGAGTTGCTCATCCATTCTGGCCTGAAGGGCCTCATCGCCCGCCCCGCTACTGCGCAAGCGACAAGCTACGGAAACGATCCTGCCCATTGAGGTGCGTGGAAGCCCGTCAACGTAATTTTGTGTCGCTGTGAAATCTCCACGCGCTATAAAACTCAAAATATTTTTGCGAAAGTCGGAAGGGGCCGATCGGTAAGAAATGTAGAGAGCAAAAGAGCGTTCGACGATGAGAACCAAGGTCATCAGGCCGAAGGCCAAAATGAAGTACATGAAGACTCCACCGGCGTGAAACTGTTCGACTAAATTCATGAAAATCACCCTCCATTGTTAAACTCGAAAAATCTGACTTAAACGAAACTGCTACCTGAGAGTTTTTTTTAACTAAATAAAAACCTCTCAATCGACAGTATCTAAGAAAGCATGATGACATCCCCGAATGAAGTAGGCAAGCAAAAACGGTATTTCAAAACGGCAATTTCAAAGCGGATGTATTCAAACTGGGGCATTATAAGCTATAACTGTTGAAAGTAAGATTTTATAAGAAATCATTGCCAAATAAAAACTATTTTAATGACAAACCAACGGGAGCTAAACCTTTTGAAAACTAAACCAGTACACCGTTTTAAACCCCATCGTGACATTCCAAAATACTCCGTTATTCTTTTCAAAGCTTTGAACACTCCTCTGCTCGTTTATTTTACAGTCACGGGAAACTTCCTCACCTTCACCATGGCCTACGCCTTTTACTATTTTGAAAGGGGGGCCAATCCCAATGTGACCAGTTATTGGGATGCTGCCTGGTGGGCACTGTGTACGATTTCCACCGTCGGTTATGGCGATATTGCTCCCGTCACCACTCTCGGAAGAACCATAGCAGTTTTCTTAATTATTGTAGGGGTGACTTTTTTCCTGGGTTTTATGGCGGTTTTGGTTTCGGTCATGTCAACCATCATCGCCGAGGAACAAGAATAGATCCAGTAATGCTCACAATTGATTTTTGAGTTATAATAAAACCATGAAACTACAAAAAACCCTCTTGACGCCCCCCCCCGTGGATTCCGCCAACTTTTAAGTTTTACCTGCGCTCTCATCCTAAACACTCTGATTTCGGCCGCTTCAACCCACACGCCTATTTGTCCTCCGGGACAGGTTTTAAATACCGCAGACTGCACTTGTAAGGCGGCGACTCCAAGTCCACCGTCTCCTGCGCCAGCAGCGTGCAAGGATACCTGGACAAGTCTGTGTACTATTAGTTGTAAGCACAGCACTTTAACGGTTAGTAACTATTCCGAGACTCGAATTATCTGGCCCAAAACCGGTAATTCCTGTAGCATTAACGACAGTCCCGTAAAATGTCCTGACCTCTCCGTTGCTTCTCTTGTTAGTATAAAACTCAAGTTTTCCGGCCTGACCGGATATCCCAGTATGTGCAATCTCATGTGTACAGCCGTCTGTATCGAAAGCGGTGGCAGCACTCAAAAAGGATTTTACTACCCTGTCGTTCCACTGCCTGGTGTACCTGGAGGATATTATTGCCCGACTTTACCACCAGGCAAAACTGCATCCACTCTTTGTCCTTCTGGATATTCATATACCCATAGTTTCCTTAGCCACGCTCATCCATGCTCTTCATGCCTTAGTCAAGGAACCTGCTCTGATAAATGCTCTAATGGGCAAACATTCAACAATGGAACCTGCTCTTGCAGATGATCTTTTCTATATAAAAATTTCAAGGCCATGGTGGCGTTGATAAAAACAAGGAGGTTTGCGATGTCGAGAGATTCTTTTACAAGGTTTTTATCTTTTTCTCTGATTGCATGGACGTTTTTGAGTATCAGTCAAAACGTACTTGCCCAAGACCCGCCCTGGTTTCAAGAAGACTATTATGACCAATATCGGAGAAAAGAGATATGCGGTACAACTCCATTTACTTGCAAAAGGGGTAAGCTGAGACAACTGAGACTTGAACTCCATCCTCCAGGTTCTTATCTATGGGAATGCGTTGGAGGATTCAAAGTGCTAGGGTACGTTCAGTGTGCTGCTCCCACGGAAGGTGCTGCTATAAAACCAGCAACAGCACCTGAACCTAAATGTATTTCTTGGGATAGGAGCGACGGGAAAGTAAAACCCTATTTATGTGATGTAGGACAATCTGCACCTAAAGTTAGAGGTAACGATCCAACCGAACCATACCGTTGGACATGTTATAATAAAAGAGCTGAACATCAAGAGTGTCGTCTGGATGCTTATTTGGTAGAATTGTAAATTTCATTAATTTTACGGCCTTGTCGCTTTTGGTGGCAGGGCCGTTTGTCTTTTGAGTTATTTGGTCAATATCGGGACGGCCGGGCCTTCCTTTTCTTACCCGGATTACGAATATAATTATCCCAGTCAGTTAAGCCACCCGTAGAAAAATATTTTTTACCCAGCAGGGTCAAACCTAACTCTTCGTCCAAAATCATCTGCAATTTCCATATCTTATCCAATAGTTGACAGAGAGTGCCATTTGTGGCACTATTAATATTTATGGAAGTCATTACCACGAAAGAATTTGACAGTTGGTATGCTCATCTCGCACATAAAGAACGCATGATAGTAGATGCTCGAATTTCAAAAATTGAACAATTTGAGCATTTTGGAGATTGGAAGTATTTAGGTGATAGCGTAGCAGAACTCCGATGGAAAAATGGCCGTCGGGTTTATTTTGCCAGAACTGGCCATAAAATTATTTTGCTTCTCAACGGAGGTTTAAAAAATGACCAAAAAAAGGATATTAAAAAGGCAAAGTCCCTCTTTCGACGATATGCCGATAGCTAAATTAAAAAAAGGTATGGCCCTGAAAAAATTCAGTGCAACCAAAAGAATGAAAAATAAAAAACTTATTTCAAAAGCACTGTGGGAGTGTCTTATAAGTTCCGATATAGACGGATTTAAAGATATTCTCAGAACTCATTTGGAATTAACAAATAAGGAGGAAATCAGTAGAGAAATAGGTATTTCTAAAAGAACCCTTTTTAGGATGCTTTCCGATCAAGGCAACCCGACCCTTAACAATATTTCCAAACTTATTCACAAAATATGTACTTAGCGAGATTTTGCATTTTTTCGAGTTATTTTCTCAACATTAAAGCGAGACGGCCGGGCCTTCCTTCCACCTCACAGACTTTTGTGCCATAATAAACCTATGAAACGGCAAAACACCCTCTTGACGCCCCCCCCCGTGGATTCCGCCAACTTTTAATTTTTTCCTGCGCCCTCATCCTAAACACTCTGATTTTGGCCGCTTCAACTCACACCCCGATTTGCCCACCGGGACAGACTTTGGATACCTCGGATTGTACCTGTAAGACGGCGACTCCAAGTCCTCCGTCACCTCCGGCCTGTGAAACAAATAAGGAAATGGATTTCATACTATATGAATACAACTCCGGAACTATTCCAACCATGGTCGCTGTTCCTCGTGGTACATACCCCCGTAATTCTTCTCCAATTTCTTTAAATATTCTCAAGAATAATCCTGGGCTAGTGAGGATAAATACTACTCATCATCATTATAAAAAAACAGTATTAAATACATGCAACTTAGAATGTGTGGTAGGATGCAATACATTGCACCCCGATGGAACTCTTATTGAGAAACAAACTAACATTTATCCTGCCAAGAAAAAAACAGTAAATGGGAAGGAAGTATTTTATTGCGCTGGTCTTCCGACAGGCGAAACAACAGCCTCTATTTGTCCTATTGGTATCTATAGCCATGTTGTCTTGTGCGAGAGCGGCAATAACATAACAAATTGCCCAGATTAGTTGGCCACTCCCACGCCGATACCGCCCCGACTGCGACTTTCGTCTTCCAGGATTTTGAGACTCACCACTTGCATAAAACGCTCGGGCCGTTGCAAGTCGAGTGCCAGCCGCAAAACTTCTTCGACGTTGTCACAAGGCCGGATGTCAAGGCCGGATTTGACCTCTTCAGAAATTTCAATCAGGTCTTTTTTGTTTTTAGCGGGAATCACCACGGTTTTGATATTGGCGCGTTTGGCGGCCAAAAGCTTTTCCTTTAACCCGCCGATGGGCAATACCCTGCCACGGATGGTCACTTCACCGGTCATCGCCAAATCCTGGCGAACTTTGATCCCGGTAATGGCCGAAGTCAGAGCGGTTACCATGGTAATGCCGGCAGAAGGCCCATCTTTGGGGACGGCCCCTTCGGGGGCGTGGATGTGCAGATCGGTCTTTTCGTAAAATTCGGATTTAATGCCCAAGCGGCCACTGATGGAGCGGACGTAACTCAAGGCCGCCTTCGCCGATTCGGTCATGACTTCCCCGAGCTTGCCGGTAATTTGAATATTTCCCTTGCCGGAAACACTTACCACTTCAATATGCAATAATTCTCCACCAACGGAAGTCCAGGCCAGTCCGTTGACCACTCCCACTTGGGGTTCCTTTTCTGCCTCGTTTGAAATATAGCGCCTCACTCCCAGGTACTTGGAAAGTTGTGCATCGGAAACCTTGAACCTTCTTCCCTTTTTGATTTCTTTGATAACCACATTGGTGGCCATTTTGCGGCAAATAGTGTTGAGCAACCGCTCGTATTCGCGCACGCCCGCCTCTTTAGTCCAACCGGCAATCACTTCTCCCATGATATTGTCGGAAATATTCACTTTGTAGTCGTCCAGGCCGTTGTTTTTAATGGCCTTTTTGAGCAAGTAGCGCTTTCCAATCTGGAGCTTTTCGTAGGGAGTGTATCCCGAAAGTTTGATAATCTCCATGCGATCTCTCAAAGGCACCGGAATGCGGCCAATATCGTTGGCAGTCATTATAAACATGACCTTCGACAAATCGTATTCTATTTCGATGTAGTGGTCGCTGAAATTTTTATTTTGTTCGGGATCGAGAACTTCCAGCATCGCCGATGCCGGATCGCCCCTCATGTCCGAAGACATTTTATCAATTTCATCCAAAAGAATTAAGGGGTTGGAAGTCCCCGCCTTTTTTAAGGCATTGATAATTTTGCCGGGCATGGCACCGATATAAGTCCGGCGGTGTCCGCGAATTTCGGACTCGTCCCTCACTCCACCGAGAGAAATTCTTTGAAATTTACGGCCGAGAGAGTCCCCCAGTGAGCGGGCAATCGACGTTTTTCCCACTCCGGGAGGCCCAACCAGGCACAAAATAGTACCTTTGCCTTCCTCTTTGAGTAGAGAGCGCACGGCCAAATACTCGATAATTCTCTCTTTAACATCTTCCATGCCGTAATGGTGGTCGTCGAGAACTCCACGCGCATGAGTTACTGCATTGTTGTCATCGCTGTAATTCTCCCAGGGCAAGCTTAAAATCCAATCAATATAATTTCTCACCACTGTGGCCTCGGCAGACATGGGAGACATGGACTTTAACTTTTTAATTTCCTTGCCCGCTTTGCTCTTGGCCTCTGCTGGCATTTTTTTGCTTTCTAGCTTTTCTTCCATTTCCTGGATTTCAGATTTTCCGTCCTTTTGTCCCAGTTCTTTTTGAATGGCGTTCATCTGCTCGTTGAGATAATACTCTTTTTGAGAGCGCTCCATTTGGTTTTTCACTCTGGAACGGATTTTCCTCTCGACATTGATGATTTCAATTTCTCCCTGCATTTTTTTCAGCAACAAACTCAATCTTTTGCCGACGTCAATGGCCTCCAAAATTTCCTGTTTTTCGGGAATTTTCATGGTAAAATGGGCCACAATAATGTCCGCCAAACGGCCGGGATCGGTAATTGAAGAGATACTCATGAGAAGTTCCGGCGGAATCCTGCGGTTGAGCCTGACGTACTGTTCAAAAACCGATTTAATAGATCTTACCTGGGCCTCAACATTGGTTTCGCTGGATAAGCGTGAAACTTCTTTGGCCACTTCGACAATATGTCCCGCTGCGGAAAAATGAAATTTTTTGATCTTGGCCCGGTATTTGCCCTCAACCAAAACTTTGACCGTATTGTCCGGCAAACGCAACATTTGAATAATGCTGACCACGGTTCCAATGTCGTAAATGTCTTCTCTTCCGGGGTTGAGAATACTGGCATCTCTCTGGGTGACCAGGAAAAGTTCATTGCTTCTTTTGGCCGCAGATTCCAGAGCGGCAATAGATTTTTCCCGGCCCACAAAGAGGGGAACCACCATGTGGGGGAAAATAATGACATCTCTGAGGGGCAGTAGGGGAAGACCTCTAACTTCAAGTTTTTTAGCTGGCATAGCACCTCTTGTACTACTGTTTTAAAGTTTCCCCTTTATTGTAACCTGGCCTGCACCAAGGATAAAAAAAATTTAAAGTTGAAGAATTTTCCCTCATTAAACTTTTCAACTTGAGTAAAGAAATACTTAAAAAGACTAACAACACTTTGCGAAAGGAAGAAAATTCCCTCGAATGATAGTTTTTTTAAGTTGCAATTTTTTTATCAGGCACTTTCAACTTGCTTCTTGCTATTTTTGGCAAAGGGATTACTCTCTATTTTTCGTTTAGAGGTAGCTTTCCGTTCCCTTTCTTCCAGCCGGGGAGGCTCCAGGCCCTGAATGGACTTTTTGGTGACCACTACGCAATTGGTTTTGCTATCGTGGGGAAGTTCGTACATGACATCGAGCATGGTCTGCTCCAAAATGCCGCGCAGACCACGGGCGCCGGTCTTTCTCTTGAGTGCCATTTTGGCCACTTCGCGCAAAGCACCGTCTTCAAAAACGATCTCCACTCCGTCGATTTCAAGCAGCTTTTGGTACTGTTTGGTGATGGCGTTTTTGGGTTCGGTTAAAATCATCATTAATGCCTCTTCGTCGAGGTCTTCTAAAAGAGCACTCACGGGAAGGCGACCGATAAATTCCGGGATCAGGCCAAATTGAGACAAATCCTGGGGTTCGATGCCCCCCAATTTTTCCAGCACCGATTTTTTCCCAGCACCCTCTCCCTCTTTTCCCTTGGCCAAAAGGCCCATCGGCCGCTTGGTCAGACGCTTTTCAATGATTTTGTCCAGACCCACAAAAGCACCGGCGACGATAAAGAGAATATTTTTGGTATTGACTTGAATAAATTCTTGCTGGGGATGCTTGCGCCCACCCTTGGGGGGAATAGCGGCAGTAGTGCCCTCAATAAGTTTGAGCAATGCCTGCTGGACTCCCTCGCCGGAGACATCCCGGGTAATGGAGGGGTTTTCGCTCTTGCGGGCAATTTTATCAATTTCGTCGATATAGACGATGCCCCTTTCGGCGCGCTCAACATCGTAGTCACAGTTTTGCAAAAGGCCCAGAATAATATTTTCCACGTCTTCTCCGACATATCCGGCCTCGGTCAAAGAAGTGGCATCGGCAATGGCAAAAGGTACGTTGAGGTATTTGGCCAGGGACTGGGCAATCAACGTCTTCCCCGAACCCGTAGGCCCGGCCAAGAGGATATTGGATTTATCCAACTCCACTCCGTCGCTCTTGCGATCCAATTGCTGAGAATAAGAAATTCGCTTGTAATGGTTGTGAACCGCCACGGAAATAATTTTTTTGGCGCGATCCTGACCGATGACGTACTGGTCGAGATGGGCCTTGATTTCGGAAGGCCTTGGAACATTGTCCAACGGGCCTTGAACAGTGGTGTGCAGGGAATCCTCGTAAATAATGTCGTTGCACAGTTCGATACACTCGTCACAAATGTAGACACCCGGGCCAGCGATCAACTTTTTGACTTCCTTTTGGTTTTTGCCACAAAAATTGCAATGTAGGGTGGTGCCGTAACTACTCTTTGCCATAATTAACTCACTTGGATTTTGGCCCTATAACCTGGTCGATAAGGCCGATTTCAATGGCCTCGTCGGGACTCATATAATTGTCACGATCGGTAAGTTCTTCAATCTGCTTGCGAGTCAAATCCTTGGGACAGTGTCGCACATAAATATCGTTGAGTTGATCCCTTAAAAGTTTAATTTCCTTGGCCTGAATTTGAATGTCGGAACACTGGCCATGGGCACCACCGAGGGGCTGATGAATCATAATCCGCCCGTGGGGAAGTGAATAACGATGCCCCGCCGAACCAGCACTTAAAAGGAGAGAACCCATGGAAGCGGCCATGCCCACACAATAGGTGTGCACCGGACAGGAAATATGATTCATTATGTCATAAATCCCTAGCCCTGCGTAAACAGAACCTCCGGGACTGTTGATATAAAAGTGAATTGGGTCTTCTGGACTGCTCTGCTCCAAAAACAGCATTTGCGCCACCAAAA
The DNA here is from genome assembly GCA_965215445.1 of Bacteriovoracaceae bacterium. GTDB lineage: Bacteria > Bdellovibrionota > Bacteriovoracia > Bacteriovoracales > Bacteriovoracaceae > CBDBLK01. Next base: position 282,493 of record CBDCDT010000002.1, read on the forward strand.
GGTTGGCCACGGTATCGTTGATCTGAGTCCCCAAAAAGACAATCCGGTCGAGCAGCAGCCTCGAATAAATATCGTACTGGCGCTCTCCCCTCGCCGTCTGCTCAATAACGATGGGATTGGGAATGTACGCCTTTGGGTCAGTCATGGTTTTTCTCCTCTCAAAACTTATTATCACCCCTTTATCGTCCCGACGGGGCGCGGGCCTTAATCCAATTTACTGGACATAAGGCCTTGCTGTAGGGCAACTTGTAAAAGTAACCCGCTCAAGCTAACAATAGCGGACTTATTTACCATACAACTGGCCAACAATACTAACCAAAAAACAAAGGAGCAAGTATGACAACAACACAAAACCAATCACAGCACCCCTGGAGTCTGGTGGGGCAGGCCGCCCCGGCCTTTGAAGGGCAGGCAGTGGTCAACGGACAAATCCAGACCATTAAGCTTTCCGACTACAAAAACCAGTGGAAAGTCCTCTTTTTCTACCCCCTCGACTTTACTTTTGTCTGCCCCACGGAAATTACTGCCTTCTCAGACAAAATCGAGCTTTTCCAAAATCTCAACTGCCAGGTGGTCGGCTGTTCCATCGACTCGCAATTTTCTCATTTGGCGTGGACTCAGCAGGATCGCCGCCAGGGCGGTTTGGGCGAAATCCGTTACCCCCTGCTCGCCGACGTCACCAAGGCGGTATCCACCGCTTACGGTTGTCTCAATGATGGCGGTGTCGCTTTCCGTGCCACCTACGTCATCGACGACAAAAATGTCATCCAACACGCTTCCATCAACAACTTGTCCGTAGGCCGCAACGTAGAAGAAGTGGCGCGCCTGGTGGAGGCCTACCAATACACCGCCAAACACGGAGAAGTCTGCCCCGCCGGCTGGACTTCTGGTTCCGACTCCATGAAACCCAATCCCGACGGTTCAAAGGAGTGGTTTGGCAAAAACGCCTGATAATAAACCTCAGTCTTAAAACCTCCCCATGCCTTTTTGGGGAGGTTCTTTTAAAATATCTACAGTGGAAACTCTCCTTGAATTTATCCACGCCCACGTCGCCGAGGCCCCCTACCTGATTTTTGGCCTCTTGCTCTTGGCGGGGTTTGGCCTTCCCGTCAGCGAAGACGTCATGCTCCTGGCCAGTGCCCTACTGGCGGCCAAGCACCCGGATCAGCTCGCCCCGCTTTTTACCGGCGTTTTTCTGGGGGCCTATTTTTCAGACCTTATCTGCTATGCCTTTTTGGGCCGTTATCTGGGAAACAAAGTCTTCCAAATCAGGTTTTTTTCCAAGCTGGTCAAACAAAAACGCATTGAAAAAGTGGGCCGGTTTTACCAGAAATACGGCGTGATAGTTTTGCTCGTCGGCCGCTTTATTCCCTTCGGAGTACGCAACGCTCTCTTTTTTACGGCGGGACTGTCCAAAATGAATGTCTGGAAATTTGCCCTGACCGATCTTTTGGCCTGCCTGCTTTCCTGTAGCGCCTATTTTGCTGTCTACTACACGTTTGGAGAAAACGCCGTCGAGATGATCCAAAAGGGCAATCGGGCCTTGCTGCTTTTACTTCCCCTGGCATTACTGGTATGCTGGTTTTACTGTCGGAGAAAAAAAATGTATCAGGTTTCCGCAACATCTTCGCTCATTCTACTCTGGACCGACCAACGCATTTACGAAAGCGTTTCGGCAAAAAAGTTTTTTCAAAATATCAACCTGGATGCGGGGAAAGGACTTAAAGACCAATTGACGGATATTCCCCACATTAAAGAGGAAATCACCAACCGAAAATATGGTGTCAAAAAATTCTGCGATCAATTTCTCTCCACTTGTGAAGATGCCCAAGTGGTCTTTCTCGGTTCGGGAATAGACCCCAAATCCATCGACGTTGCGGAATTGTACCCCAAAACGTCGGTCTTTGATGTAGATATGGACAATATGCAGGCCAAGACAGACATCAACAAAAAAATTGCAGGGCCTTCCAATATCGCCTTTTGCCAGGCCGACGTGAGCAATGCCCGCGAAGTGGTCGATACCTTATCCCAGCACGGTTACAAAAAAGACAGGCCCACATTAGTCGTCGCCGAGGGAATCACCTACTACATTTCCAAAGAACTTTTCAGGGAAACCCTGAAGGCCTTGCGTACTGACAAAGGAGGGGCGGCCATCGAGTACTCCCTTCCCAACGAGGCCCTCACCCACCCGGAAATGGCAATTCATTACAAAAACAACTTTGAAAACGTCCGCTCCCTGCTCAAATGGCCAACACCTCTTTGCCGCTACACCACCCAGGAAATGTCAGAATTGGCCGACTTTTCAGGCGGACACCTGACGCAAACCCTGAACCAACAGGAAATTGAACGGGAACGCACCGGCGGCAATCGCCACTATCAAGACCACACCGGCTGCATTTATATTTCTTTCATCCAGTTTTCATAATTTTGCGCAATATATCTTTCTAAAACCTGGACAAAAGGGCCACTCCAAGTTAAATCTCCACCACAACAAAGGAATTTTCATGACTAAAAGCATTATTGCCATTTTATGTCTTCTCACAATCGGCAACTCCTTGGCCCAGAAGAAATGTGGCCTCTTTTCAAGGCTCCTTTTTGGGGCCGATAAATACGAAAGTGAGACGGTTCAAGAGCGGATGGCGGAAAACCTCAAAAGAGCGAGGGCCCCTTCTGTTTTTTCTCCCAAAAACGATGCCATCGTAAGCTATTTACAATTCATCTCTAGGGCCTTTCCCCATACATCGCGCTACTGGCCAACGAAAGGTGGAAACCTGGTTCAGCAAGGCCGAAGCGTCTTTAAATCACAATATAAGGAAGGGCCTGACTGGGCCATCAAACTATTCGGAAAGGCCATTGAAGAGGGAGGCGACTCCAAACTGGTCTTTCAGGCCTACAAATACCGGGGACTCGCCCGCTCTATGAGAAGAAATGCTCACGGGGCCATAGAAGATTTCGATAAAGCGGCCGAAATAGGAAGCAGCGAGGGCCTTGGCGAAGTGTACCTTTTTCGAGCGGTGACGAAAGTCCTTTTGAGCGACAATGCGGGAATCATCGAAGACCTGAGCAAAGTGATTCCCACAGACGACCCCAGATTTGCCGTGGCCTATTACTTGCGCGCACCCCACTACATTGCCGAGGGTAAAATTGGCAAGGCCATCGACGACTACACCCAACTGCTCAAAATTCACCCGCAAGATGCCTTGGCCCACTTCCAGGTGGCCAAACTCCATACCCTTTTAAGGCATCCCGAGGCGATGGAACATTATCGGGCGGCATTGAAAGGGGGACTTGGAAAAGAATACAATGTGCATTTGTTTCACGGATACGCTTTGTCTCTCCACGGTTTTTTGGATGAATCTCTCAAACATTTAAACCGCGCTGTAGAACTTTCCCCCAAAGATGCCAGGGGATTGTATTTGCGAAGTTTCATCAAAAAGGCCTTAAACCACAACGAGGAAGCACAGGCCGACTTGAATACGGCCCTTCTGCTCAACCCGTCCATAGGGGAATGGTCGCTGCCTACAGATGACCAGTTTTTAAATTTCCTGGAACTTTAGAGTCTATTCTCAACGGGTAAACTCTTTGCTTCGGGCAAAAGTGTTTCGATCTTGCACCAAAAGCGCCGCTTGAGTGCCAATTCCTGGAAGTATAAAGACAGCGTCTTGGCACACGATCCAGCAGACGCAAAAACATCCTCCCGCCAATCAATTTTTCCTTTTAAAAAAAGCTCCTGAAGGTTTGCAAGGCCAGGACAATCGGGGGTGGTCACGCCGATACTTATACTTTGCTCGCTGACAGAAAATTCATTGATCGAAAAAAGCTCCCTCAAAAAAGGCAGCGCCTGTAAAAAGCGCTTGCAGGCGATATGCGCGTCCCCCAAAGGCCCCAAGGCCACAAAATGAGTCGCCCGACTGGCGTGATTGTGGAAAAAAATCTGGAAGCGATCTCTGGAATGGCACATCCACCAGTTAAGGCCCGGGTCTGAAAGGTCGCTCGAATACTCTCTGGAAAGAGAGTGCCGGCGGTTGGCCATTTGATCCACCAAAACTTCCGCTGCAGTTTTGGAATTTGTGGGAAAGATATTGTACTGACGACGCTCGAGGGGTATCTTGGCACGCAGCACTTCTTCGGCGCTGGAATCCCCTCCCGTGGCCCAAGCGTACTCTTCCTCCAAATCTTCCACGGCCACAGCGCGCACACAAAAGGTATGAGCGCCGGTTTCCAGAAAAAAAACAAGGCCGGGAGCTGACGGCCGGCCAGAAGTTGGCGTTTCCGATTCACTTTGTTCTTGTGGGGGAAGCTCACACTGCTCGGAGAGTTCCAAAGTCATCTTGGTCAAGAGATCAAAATCAGTTTCGGACACGAAACACTCCCCTTTATTATTCTAAGGGAAGGAATCACGCTCTGCAAATGAGAAAAAGCCCATCGCGAACGGGCAATAACGTAGCATAAAGATCGTTCCGCCCGGCCACTTGATCGTTCAAACGCTTAATCGCCAGTGTTGAAGATTCGTACTCTTTCCCGCGCAAATCGCTGTCGGACTCAAGCACCCTTCCCGACCACAAAACATTGTCCACCACAATCATTCCGCGCTCACTCAAACGCTCAAGGGAAAGTTCCAAATAGGGAGAGTAATTTTCCTTGTCGGCATCAATAAAGACCAAATCAAACAGGCCCTCCAAAGTAGAAATCACATCGAGGGCTGCACCCGTGTGGGCGGTAATTTTCTCAGCGTGCCCGGATTTTTGCCAAAACCGAGCAGTGTAGTCCCTATGTTTGACATCAATAGTATGAATTTCCCCACCTTCGGGCAGGTTTTCCGCTATGCAAAGAGTGCTGTAGCCGCTAAAAGTTCCGATTTCCAAAATGCGCCTGGCCCCGCTCAAGCGCACCAGCAGGCCCAAAAACGAACCCACCATTTCCCCGCATAACATACGCGCCATGTCTTCATGTTGTCGCGTGTGTTCTGCCAATTCCCTGGCCACACTTGATGGGAGCGTGGATTTTTGGCGGGCGTAGGCCTCAATTTTGGGATCAATCAATTCCACAGACCCATCCTAGACTTTGAACAGCAAAACGGCCATACTCGCTCCTTTTTAAAGGCCCAAGAATGAACATCGTAGCGCTTAAACAGTGGATTCCCCAATTTCACTCCCCATTGGTAGTTGCCGGCCCCTGTGCGGCGGAAACGGAAGAGCAAGTCTTGAGTACGGCAAGATCGCTCTGCGAGATAAAAAGTGTGCGCATTTTTAGGGCCGGACTTTGGAAACCGCGCAGTCGCCCAGGGCCTTTTCAAGGCGTGGGAGAAAAAGGCCTTACATGGCTACAAAAGGTGCAATCAAAAACCGGATTGCTCGTCGCCACCGAAGTGGCCACTCCCAAGCACGTCGAAGCGGCCCTAAAGGCGGGCATCGACGTTTTGTGGGTCGGGGCCAGAACCACCGGCAATCCCTTTTCCGTGCAAGACATCGCCGATGCTTTGTGCGGCCACGACATTCCAGTGATAGTGAAAAATCCGCCCCACGCCGACTTGGGCCTTTGGATAGGGGCCTTTGAACGTTTGGAAAAGAGCGGCCTTTCAAAACTTGCGGCCGTTCACCGGGGCATTGCCCACGCTCCCTTGGTTCAAAGTTCCCTCCGCAACTCTCCCGCATGGAATCTTCCCCTTGAACTCAAACGCCTGCTGCCGCAATTACCTCTCTTGTGCGACCCCTCTCACATTGCCGGACAAAGAGAAAATGTTGAGGCACTTTGCAAAGAGGCCTTGAGATTGGGCATGGAAGGGTTGATGATTGAGGCCCACACCGACCCGGATAGTGCTTTAAGCGATGCTGACCAACAGGTCACTTGTGCCCAACTTAAACAAATTATAGAAGGCCTGCAAAACAGTTTCGAGAGCAATCCACAAAATCAACTTGAAGAATTGCGCCACCACATAGACAATTTTGACCGCGAAATTATCGAATCCCTCGGCAAACGCTTCCAGATAGTTAAAAAGCTGGGAAATATCAAAGAAAAAGCTCAAATGAATATCTTACAGGAAGAACGCGCCAAACAAGTGCTTTCAAGTCTCACCATTGAGGGAGAAAAACAAGGCCTTTCCCCTCGCTTTATCCAAAAGCTCTACCGCCTTATTCACGAAGAGGCCGTACAGCAACAGTCGCGCCCCTAAGAAGATTTCTTGAAATGCTTGTGAGATTGCAAGCGGGAAAAAAGAGTATTGTTACAATATTCTTCAAATTCGGGCCTCAATTCCCAAGGGTCAACAATTTCAATGTGTTCGCGCATGGAACTCAACCAGTGAAACAATTCTTCACTAATTTCCACCGATGCGGCCCAAATCACTTCTCCTTCCCGGTTGGCGGTGACGTAAGGAGCACCTAAAAAATGGTAGGGGTGATCCAAATCAATCTTGCCGGGGTCTTTGATTCTCAAAACCAGACGCTCCTCGGTTCCCTCCATCTCGCGCATGGCATGGATAAAGCGTTCTACCTCCCGGGAAGTAAAATTGGGCCGGTAAGTTTGGTTTTTAGAAACAGGTTTGCAGTGCTGGATACTCTCCAGAGCAAAAAAGAGCAAACTGCAACTCTTAACTTCTTCTCCAAGCACTCCAAGACTTCCATTAAAGATGAGTAGGCGGTGAAGAAAAAGGGTGTAGCGCTTTCCATTTCTAAGCTCCAAGAGCAACAACGTCTTCTTCGAGATGGCCCTTTCCAAAGCACTGGCGAGAGAACTTTTTGAAGAAATCTTACAAGTAAGAAGTGCCTCCAAATCGGAAAGAGGATAAACTTCCTCCAAATGCTTCCAACGCTTGCCCAGATGGCGATTAAAGATTTTGCCTTTGAAGGAATCAAACAGGGCCGCGCGCACCCACAGGGCCAACCACTGGCCAAAACTCAAAGGCCCATAACGGGCATTTCGAGGAAGAGAAAGGGATTTCTCGCTTACGGGATGGCCCCATTCTTGCAATAGGGCCGTCCACTCTTTGAGTTTTTTATCATCCCACGAAGTTTGATGGAGGGCCTGAAGGCCCCGCCCTACCTCCTCCAGTGATTGGGGGTTAGAGAGATTCTCCACATAGTGAAGAAATCGCCAAAAATCTCCGGGTTGGTTTAATAATTTTTTGCCATTTATCATACTATTCTACTCGGACAAGTCCCAGCAAAACTTTAGCCCTCTCAACTACTTGAAAATAGGTAAATTTAGCACTTTGGATTTTTGCGCCCGAAAGGCCCATAATGGATTTCATGGGCCTCAAATCCCTCAAGTCCCTGAGTTCGCTCATCAAAAACCCGTTTTTGGCGATGGGTATTTTGATGGTGACCATTTTATTTTTCCAACTCGAAGAAAGGGGTCTATTGGCATCCTTTTGGGAATACTTCAAAGAATCTCGCAGGGCCAAGCTAACTCCCAGCAGTTGCCGGTCTGTGCGGGTAAAACTTGACCGCCGTATTCCCGACTCTTGGAAAACCCATTGTGAAGGAAAAAGCTACAACAATTTGGCAGTCACCATCGAACTCACTTCCCCCACTGAATTTAAAGACCAAAACCAACTCAAAACCTACCTCTACCGCCAAACCGCCAACGCCCTCATCCATATTGCCAAACAAGGCCCTGGTGACAATTTAGAACGCACCGATATTGTGCGACTCCAAGTCATACACCCCCGCTTGGAAATCAACGCCATCACCGAAGGGCACCTGATCGTTAAACTGGCCACTCTCAAAAACAAAAAACTTATAGCTGCCCATATTCAAAACAGTGTACAAGTCAAAGAAAAAAGTCGGCCATAGCAGTTTTTTCCAAATCGCGCCCGCAACCCAAATTAAGGCATAATATAAGAGTGAAAAAACTTATCTCTCTCCAATTTATCTTGCTCGCTCTTTTTCTGGCATTCCAGATTCAAGGCCAATCCCTTTCCGAAGGTATCAATTACAAGAAACAATACTATGAAGAAATGCTTAAAAAATTTTCTCAAGGGCGAAACCTTGAAGATGACGAACGCGAGCTAGAAGAGCAAACAAACGATTCTTTTTTTGACCCCGAGTTCGACTATTCACAATTTACGGGAAGGGTAACTGACCGTGATAAAACTACTCATATTCTCAAAGTGAGTTCAGAAAATAAAAACACGCGTTTTTTTCAAACCGGGGACAAACTGAGCTTTCGCATGGCCTCGAAAAAAACAAAAATGTGTGACAGTACAGTGCGCTCGGTGGAAAAAGGTTATTTCATCATACACGTTAGTGATTGGGAACCGTGCTTTTCCAAAGGAGAATATTTCAGACGGGGAAGCATGTTGGTTTTTTATTCTCAAAACCTTGTCGAAAGAGTCCGCAATGCGGCCCTTTATCGCTTGCTATTAATGAAGCGTAGAAAAGATTTTTTTAACCAACTCAACGGCATTAATCGTTTTGTTTGGTCTTACAATCAACAACGAGTTAAAGAAGTGGCCAATTTTGACCAACAAATCATCGCCTTGCAAAGGGAAAAGCAACGCGCTCTCGAAGACCTTTTGGCAAAAAAGGAAGAGAATATCAAATTGCAAAAAGAACTGGTTATGCGCATAGACCGGCTCGACCGCGATCTGGAAATATATCGGGTGGATAAAAGCGAACCCATGATTGACCGTTGGCATCTCGATCAAGACCTGGGCCTGCCCGTTGAAAAACGGCCCAGTAAAATGCGTTACAACCTTTAAGCTATTGGGAAAAATTTTGTGCGAAAATTTCATAAACGCTACTTAGATTTTTGTCATCCCTGCATCAAAGGCCTGCAACATATCTACGCCAATATGGCGCGCACAAACCTTGAACCTAAAAATCCTTATATCAAAGAAAACTATATTCTTCCGGGAGACATCAGTGCCGTACTCACATTAAATGGAAAATTAAAAAATAAAGATTTTCAAGGCATCATGCTTTTATCCTGGCCGATGGATCCGTATTTAAAAACCGCCAGTAAAATTTTGCGTCAAGAATATAAAGAGTTGGTGGAAAATATTCAGGAATTGGGAGAAGAAATTTGCCAAATGGTGGTGGGCAAGGCCAACACTGAACTTCAAAACAAAGGCTACCTCATAGAAAAATCCAAAACCATTTCACTAAAGGGAAAAGAATCCACATGGAAACCTCCCTCTGAGTACGTTACCATCGTTACTCCCATGGAAAGTTGGATGGGTAAATTTTTTGTCGAATTTAATTATTTCGACTCCAATGCAGATGATGCCAATCTTGACTTTGATGCCAACCGGGCGCCTTGAAATTTTAAGAATCTTCAGGAGGGAGAATGAAATTTGCACAGACTCTATCACTTACCACTCTCATATTTCTTCTTTTCTCCCATCAAAAATATTCTTCCCTGGCAGACCTTAAAGTCATTTACGACGAAGACGACCGCGTGGAACTGGCCGACAGTCACGACCCCAGATTCCTCGAATGGGGACGCTCGGTTTTTGCCCAAATTCCAAGCACTTTGGTAGATGGAAACCTCAATCTTCTCTCCATGAGGCAAGGTGATGTTTTTTCTCTGTGTTCCAACGAACGCTTCTTTAACCAATTGTCTTCTGTTGCGTGTTCGGGTTTTCTGGTAGGGCAAGATATTGTGGTTACCGCCGGACATTGCGTAAGCAACCAGGCCATGTGCCGGCAATATTTGTGGGTTTTAGATTACGTCGAAGGTACGACTCAACTCGATCAGAGACAAATTTATCGCTGTAATAAAATCATAAAACACTCTGAAGATTTGGATACTGGCCTGGACTACGCCATCATTCAACTCGACCGCCCGGCACACGGTCGCACCCCACTCAAGATGCGCACTTATGGAGATATTCAAGTTGGCCAAAGGGTGGCCATGATTGGATATCCCGGCGGACTTCCTATCAAAGTCATGGACAACGCCGTGGTTCTACGCAACTACGCACATAAACCTTATTTTATCTCCAATTTGGATGCCTTTGTCGGCAGTAGCGGAGCGCCGGTTTTCAACCTAGACACCGGCCTGGTCGAAGGCATTTTGACCAAAGGAGAAACCGACTATCAACTGACTCTCAATTCCGAAGGAAGGTTTTGCCAATCCTCCAGAATTTGCTCGGCCAGGGAATGTGACGGAGAAGAAATCGTCAAAACGACGGCCATTAAAGGGATTCCCGCAATATAGAACCCGTGGCCACCACGTCGTTTTGCCCCGGAAAAACTCCTTTATGAGTGCAATTTGTTATCTCATAATCGAGTTTCTCCGATTCGAGAAAGGGAGTAAGAGGGTCAATCGGAGCGAACCTATACCCAGCTTTAGTGGAGGCGGGGTAATTATCAGGAGTCATCCATATAAAGCAACTTCCAGTAAATCCCGATGATGCCAATTTATAGTGCAGTTCTGATACATAATAATAAGACGAAGTTCTCATTTTCGACCTACTGGCAACACACTTGCTAACAAGTAAATGGCCCGGACAATTTGGAGCAATAGTTATAAGATTCTCCATGTATGTTGCATCCAAGATAGGAGGAAGTGAGAATAACGAAACCGCAAGCAATCCAGAGGCCATTGCGAGGAAGTTTTTCTTTAAAAGGCCACCAACGGTAAGTGCCGTGGGCAATCCAACACTAACAGATCCAATCACTATTTTTTGCGCTAAATTTTTCTTATTAAATTCGGTCTTGAAAAAATAGTCGTAAGCTTCGGTCAAATCGACGTAAGTATAGGATTCGTCAATGGCGTAACCGTTCTCTTCGGCCACTGCCGATAGTGTTTGGTTGAGGGGGGCGAGAAATTGTTCTTCCGTCTCTAAAACTGTCCGCAGCTTTGAGGCCAGTTGTTCTTCCTGTTGGGCAAAGATGGAAGTCGAAAGCAAAAAAACATAAAGAAGGGTGCGCATGGTTTTCTCCTGGTTGGTTTTAGCTTCTTGGACAAAGCGCGGATTTGTCGACAACTTCGTCGTCGCTCGCTGGGATCATCAAAGGGATTCCCGTTTCAAATCTATAGAACCCGTGGCCACCACGTCGTTTTGCTCCGGAAAAACTCCCTTGTGAGTGCAATTTGTTATTTCAAAGTTAAGTTTTGCTGATTCCCTAAAGGGGAAAAGAGGGTCGTCAATTGGAACTAATTCGTATCCCTCTGTGTTGGAAACAGGATAGTTATCAGGTGTAAACATCACGAAACAACTTCCGGTAAATCCCAAAGATGCCAATTTATAATGTAATTCTATTATATAGTAAGGAGGCCACCCAGACTTCTTCCTGGCGACACAATTAAGAAAAGAGTCTAAGCAATCTGAAGCAATATAAATCCTATTTTTCACATAGTCTGGACCCATAGCAAACACATTCATCTCATAGGGAATTGCTGGCATAGAAGCCAAAAACAATGCATAAGGAATTAAAGTGAATTTTCTTTTCAAAAAACTACCGACCGTAAGCGCTATTGGTGCTGCAATAAAAACACCTGCAATCGATATCTTTTTCAATAAGTTGCCCTTGAATTTGGTTTTAAAAAAATGATCATAAGGTTCAGTTCCATCAGTGTAGGTATAGGATTCATCAATGGCGTAACCGTTCTCTTCGGCCACTGCCGATAGTGTTTGGTTGAGGGGGGCGAGAAATTGTTCTTCCGTCTCTAAAACTGTCCGCAGTTTTGAGGCCAGTTGTTCTTCCTGTTGGGCAAAGATGGAACTCGAAAGCAAAAAAACATAAAGAAGGGTGCGCATGGTTTTCTCCTGGTTGGTTTTAGCTTCTTGGACAAAGCACGGATTTGTCGACAACTTCGTCGTCGCTCGCTGGGATCATCAAAGGGATTCCCGTTTCAAATCTATAGAACCCGTGGCCACCACGTCGTTTTGCCCCGGAAAAACTCCTTTATGAGTGCAATTTGTTATCTCATAATCAAGTTTTGTCGCTTCAATAAAAGGTGTGTAATGATTAACCGGAGTTAGCGCGTATCCTTCGTGTGGAGAGGTAGGCAAGTTGTTAGGTTTAAACCATATAAAACAACCCCCCGTAAATCCCGATGAGACCAATTTGTAGTGCAATTCTGCGACATAATCAAAAGAATTAGATAACTTTTTAGTAGAACAATTACGATAAGGATTCATGCTCACACAATCCGAAGCAAGATCAAGGACCCTATTATACGGATAGTTTCTGTCAAACATAATGGGAGGAAGGGCCGGAAGAGAAACTAGCAACGAGGCCAGAAATATAGGTGCAAAACGTTTTTTCAAAAAAGCATTCGCCACAAGCGCTGATGGTGTTAGAATCAACATGCTACCTGTAAAGATTTTGTTCAATAAGTTTCCTTCCTCAAATCCAGTCTTAAGAAAGTTATCATAACCTTCAATTGCATCAACATAAGTATAGGATTCGTCAATGGCGTAACCATTCTCTTCGGCCACTGCCGATAGTGTTTGGTTGAGGGGGACGAGAAATTGTTCTTCCGCCTCTAAAACTGCCCGTGCCTTTGAGGTTAGTTGTTCTTCCTGTTGGGCAAAGATGGAAGTCGAAAGCAAAAAAACATAAAGAAGGGTGCGCATGGTTTTCTCCTAGTTGGTTTTAGATTTCCAGACAACATAGAGCAACAATGTCTTTTTTGTCAAATATATTTCATCCTGCTCACTGCGTTGCAATAAAGACCTCCCCCCTGACAACAATCGAACTTTCGTGATAGAATCCCTGACCTATTATGAAACTCGACGTTCCTCTTTTTTTGTCGCATAGCAAACTGAACATGGGCCAAAAGATTTCCCTGCGGGCAACTTGTGCCTGTTTTCTAGTTGCCTGTATCAGAGAGGGCAAAACACTCAAGGCCCAACTGAAAGACCTCTTGGAACCCTGGCAACTCTCGCGCATGGTTCAATCGGGAAAGTGGGCCAGTGGAAGTTTTCATTTTGAAACGCCCAAGGGGCCGCTCAACGTGGTGATCCTTCCTGACGAACCTGCAAATTCTCCCTCTCAAGCGCACTGGGGATTTCTCGAAGAATCACCCTATGGGTTTGCCCGCGACCACGTTGGAGGCCTTTTTTGCCAACTCGACTTCAAACACATCAAGAGCGTAAGTTGGCACGGTCTGGGTTTAAATGAAGAAGAAATTTTAGGTTGCCTGGTTGGACTGGAAATGGCCGCCTACCGTTTTTTAGGCCTAGAGCAGGCCCCGTCTCTCAGCTTGAATTACCATGGAGTTCTTTCCAAAACAGAGTTGGCACGCATTTACGCCCGTGCTAAAGCACTGGGCAAGGCGATCAACATTGCCCGCTATCTGGTCGATCTGCCTCCGGCACAAAAGCGGCCTGGTGATTATGCCCAAGGGATAAAACGCCTGTTTACAGGGAAGAATTTTAAAGTTCAAATTTGGGATGAAAAACGCCTGCAAAAAGAACGCATGGGCATGCATTTGGCAGTGGGCGCCGGCTCGGCCCAACCTTCCCGTTTGGTTCACCTTTCCTACCGCCCGACCTCTGCCAAAAAAATTGCTCCCGTGGCCCTGGTGGGTAAGGGAATTACTTTCGATACGGGGGGACTCAACCTCAAGCCCGGCAACAGCATGCGCCTGATGAAAAAAGACATGGGCGGTTCGGCCGCTCTGGTGGGGCTGGCGTATTGGGTGGCCCAAATGCGCCCCAAAGTTCCCTGCGATTTTTACCTGGCCCTGGCAGAAAACTCGGTAGATGCCCACAGCTTCAGGCCGGGCGATGTTCTCACCGCCCGCAACGGATTACAAGTTGAAATCGACAACACCGACGCCGAGGGACGCCTGGTTTTAGGTGATGCTCTGGCCTTGGCCAGTGAAAAAAAAGGGCGCGACAAACCCCGCTTCCTGATTGACGTCGCCACTCTAACCGGTGCTATCAAAGTCGGACTCGGAACTGACATTGGAGGACTTTTTTCCAACCACGACGAACTCGCCGAAATTTTATTGCATTCTTCCCAAACCCGCGGCGACAAACTCTGGCGTATGCCCTTAATGCCCTCTCAAAGAGAACTCCTGCAAAGTAGTGTCGCAAACCTTACCAACTCGGCCAACGGATTTGGCGGTGCCATCCGCGCGGCCATGTTTTTAAAAGAATTTACCGCCTCCCTTCCCTGGGCACATTTGGATATTTACGCCTGGAAAGACGGGAAAGCGGGGCCGTTTGCCAAAAGTGGAGGGAGTGGGCAAATCGTTCAATGTTTGAGCCAATTCTTGTCCACACTGGAAGAAGAATGATTTTCTTGCTCTTTGCTCTGTCCGCCTTCTTTTCCGCTTGTACGTTAGAAGAAACCCAGAGTTCACACCTCTCAAAAAGCATCATCAAGCATATCTACCCGGCCATCGTGGAAGTCGTCGTTCCCAAAAGGGAAGACCAGCATATTTCCTACGCCCGCCCGCTTCCCTTCGAGCAACAAGATTTTCACATTAGAAACGACAAATACCACCCCATCGGAACGGCATTTTTTATTTCCCGCAAGCGATTGGCCAGTGCTGCCCACGTTTTTGGAATCGACAGCTTTACCTTTTGGAAAGATCACTATGTGCGCAATGCCTCGGGAGAAGTTCACAAGGTAGGAAAAATCGTCAAGTTCTCCCAATACCGAGACTATATCGAGTTTGAATTGGAAAGCTATCCCCAAAATTTTAACATTTTATCTCTCTCTGATGAGGTAGAAATCGGTGACCGGGTTTATGCCGTCGGAAACGCCCAAGGTGAAGGCATCTCTACGCGTGGAGGACAAGTTTCTTCGTTTACTCCCGAACACGTCAGCGGCTCCTGGAAATACATTCGTTTTTCCAGTCCGGCCTCCCCCGGCAACAGTGGCGGCCCTCTGGTCAACTCCCGAGGTGAAACAGTTGGAGTCGTGGTGATGAAAAGCCAGGCCGAAAATCTCAACTACGCGTTGCCCGTACAAGAATTTCAAAATTTAAGCGAAAGCAGTGCCGAATTTTTTATTCGTGGACTCAAAATTCAAGACGGCACCCAAGTCGTAAGTGAGGACTGGAAAGAAAGCGCTCCCTTGCCCGGCACTTTGGAATCGCTTCGAGAAAAGGCCATTCCCTCTAAAAGTGATTTCTATAGGGTTCTCGTAAAAAAATTTAAAACGACTTACGCCGACACCGTTTTTCCCGTCCACCCGCGCTTTCGTGAATATTTGCGCTCACAAAATTCACCGCTTTATATAGGAGAAATAGACAAAGACACCAACCTCAATCAATGGAATGTCTCTCCCGTGGAATTAAAAAAAATGGCCATTGCCGCACAACAGGCAATTTATTATGGAGAAGGCAGTATTTTTTCTTACGGAGTTGTCATTGAAACTCCTCCTCAAAAAAACCTGCTCGAACAAATTCAAGACGAAGAAAATCTGGTCAAAACACTGCTGATTGGATTAGGTGCCAATCGAACCATGGCGGGGCAGCGGATTCCCATTCTCGGTTACGGCAAGGCCCAAGAAACTTCCCAGTGGAGAGATCGGCTCGGCAGGCCCTGGTCGAGTTATCTCTGGCACATTTTGTATAACAATACTTTTGTCGCCGTTCACGCAACTTCTTTACCCTCTGGCGTTTTATGCCTGGTCGATATTCATTGGGCCAGAGTCAAAAACGAAGGGTATATGGATTTGGTCAAGGAAAATGTCCATGAACTGACTCTCAGTTATTCGGGAAACCCCAAACAATGGAGTGAGTTTTTGGCGCTCCCCAAAGTTTGGCTTCCCACTTATTTTGAAAAGATAAAACTTGAATACACCGCTAAAAAAGTTTTGAAAATCGAAGACAACAAATACTCAACCCAAGTGCCCAATTTAAAATTGAATGACGACTCCACCGTCACTGCGCGCATGGGTTATGATATTGGAAAAAATCTTGCGCCTAAAATATTGGCATGGGAAATACACGAAAAGAAAATTCACCAAACCGGAGTGACCATTGCCCAATTTTATGAACCTTCAGAATTCAGCAACGACCTCCACAGACAGACCTGGAACGAAATCCTGCGCCAAAAAGGCGTTTTTAACGGAAAAATTCAAAACTCGGACGGCGTTTACTCTTTGAGAAAAGTGCTCAAACCTCGATTTCAAACCGAGTTTTGGGATTCTCAGAAAATTGATTCTATCTTTGTAGCATCCTGCTTTTCCGAACTCGACCGGGGAAGAAACTGGCCCCAAAGAACGTGCTCCCATATCCAACGCCGTTTTAAACTCAAATAGTATGCGCTTGGGATTTGATGCCAAAAGGATTTTTCACAATTTCAGAGGCCTTGGAAATTATGCCCGCACTTTAATCGAGGGCCTGCTTAAATACTATCCCCAACAAGAATATTTTCTTTTTACTCCACCGTTTCAAGATTCTCACGCCATCGAGTGGCAACAAAAATTCAAGGAGGCAACTCTTCAAATGCCTCCTGCTTATTTAAGTCGAGTTTCATCTATTTGGCGAAGTTACCTTATGACGAAAGATATTCAATTGAGAAAACTAGACATTTATCATGGTCTTTCACACGAACTTCCACGGGGAGTCCATACCTTAAAAACTAAAAAACTGGTGACTATTCACGACCTTATTTTTATGAGATACCCACAATTTTTTCCATGGATTGATCGAAAAATTTATAATCTAAAATATCGTCATGCTACCCAAAAAGCGGACATCGTTATCAGTATCAGTCAGCAGACCAAACAAGATTTGATGGAATTTCTTAACGTACCAGAGGAAAAAATTAAGATTATGCACCAGGCCTGCCACCCCTCTTTCTATATAGAAACAAAGGCAAAATTAGAACTGCCAGAACATTACATTCTTTACGTTGGTGCTTTAGAGGAAAGAAAAAATGTTATGACTTTGGTGCAGGCCTTCGCACACTTAAAAGACATAATCCCACACAAACTGCTTATCATTGGAAAAGGCGAAGAATACAAGCAAAAAATTCAAAGAGAAATTATAAATCACTCTTTAAATGATCGAATTCTTCTCTTCGATCAAATCTCTTCACAAGAACTTCCCGCCATTTACCAAAAAGCGGACTTATTTGTCTACCCCAGTTTTTTTGAAGGATGGGGAATACCCAATGTTGAGGCCCTTATTAGTGGAGTACCAGTCATTACTTCAAAAGGTTCCTGCCTGCATGAATCGGCAGGACCAAATTCTCTCTATATCGACCCTTATTCCTTTGAAGACTTGGCCGAAAAAATGAAAAAGATTCTCTTGAACGAAAATCTTAAACAAACCATGTCCTCACAAGGGCGCATCTATGCCAAACAATTTCATTGGAGTGAAACCTCTCGAAAACTTATGAACCTTTATCAATCTTTACTTTAGAGGAGCAGATACGAGATTTAAATTGTTTAGACCTTTTTGTTTGAGAATATCCAGCAGCTTGATGGCCCGACCGTAAACAACTTCCTTATCAATTCTTAGATCAACGGAAATATTTTTATCCTTGGTTTTGTCAATAGTTTTATCAAGTGGCCCACCAACGGCCCGAATTTCTTCTAAAGTAGATTTTTTTCCATTAACCGCTACGGCATTTTTACCAAGTTCAATAATTAGTCCTTTATTTTGCCCTTGATTCTCTTCACCCATTGAGGATTCGGGAAGATTGAGCAGCAAGGCCAATTCTTCTTTTTTAAATACAGTGCTCACCATAAAAAAGATGAGAAGCAAAAAAACTACATCAATCAGTGATGTAATATCAGAAGTGGCAGGTTCTCGCGTACGCTTTTTCATAAATCTTAAGAACTCATTAAAGGACTTGCCTTAAGATTTTCTTTTCCAGATTGGATTCAATATTATCCAATACACCTACCAAATAATTGTGACCAATCAGGTGAGGGATGGCCACAATCATACCTCCAACAGTAGTAATCAATGCCATCGAAATTCCTTGAGCAAAAAAACTGGGATCGCTCAGTCCCTTTTGGGCCATAATTTGAAAGGCCACAAGAACTCCCAACACTGTTCCCAAAAGTCCCAACAGAGGAGAAATTGAAGCAATAATCTTGATGGTATTAAGGCCCTTTTCAATATTTGAAATATAGGCCGCTATTTCTTGTTTGGTAATTTCAATAATGGTATCGGCCCCTTTATCTTGAATAAAAGGTCGAATCTGATTGCTCATTTTATCTGCTATTTCCGAAGACTTCCTTTTTTGCTTTCCAAAAATAAAGAACTTACTGGCCATAATGGCAAAACCAATAATATTGAAAGCAACGAGAATATACATGATCCAACCACCGGCCTGAATATATTCATAAATTCGCACAAGGCCTCCCGTTATTTCTTAATTCGACGATTGCCCTCCATCGTCAATAATCCATCCTTTACTTTTCAACTGGGTGCGTGCATCTGTTGCAATCCCTTGGTATTTGGCATTTGTTTTGATTACTCTTGGCCTAAAATCAGGATTGATACTGTTGAGATGGGCCAAAAACTTTGAATAATGTGTATCCGATAAACCGGAATCATCAATAAAATTCTGTACAGAAATGGCACCTGTTTTAAAATTCCACTGACCCATATCTGGATTAGCGTTAATTGCTCCATCAAACATACTCAATAAAAAAACTGCCTGACTAACATCCCATCCGCTCACATCAGGATTGGCACTGACCGCACCTGCAAAAATTCTCATAAAATTGACAACATTTCCTGTTTCCCAATTACTCACGTCGGGGTCGGCCTTGATTGCTCCTTCAAACATGGCATTCATATCTTCTACCAGACTTACATCCCACCCACTCACATTGGGGTTGGCATGAATCGCTTTTCTAAACATGCGCCTCATGCTCACCACATTTCCCGTCTTCCACTCGCTGACATTGGGTTCAGCACTTTGGGCCTCTTCAAAAAGACTTCTCATATTGGTCACATTGTCCGTATGCCAATTGCTCACATCGGGATTGGCCTTTTCAGACTTAGCAAACATGGCCATCATATTGGAAACGCTGACTGTTTTCCATTTGCTGACATCGGGATTGGCATTTGTGGCACGTTCAAACATTTGGGCCATAGTCTCAACTTGATCGACATTCCAATTTGTAACTACTGGGTCAGCAATCAATGCTCCATAAAATGTGGCCTCTAAACTTCTCACATTGCTGGTATCCCAGTTGCTCACGTCGGGATTGGCCTTTTCAGTCTTGGCAAAAAGATATTTCATATTGGTAACATTAAAAGTTTCCCAAGAAGACGTATTCGGAACAGCATTTTTAGCACCATAAAACATGCCTTCCATATTAACGACATTGCTTGTATCCCACTTGCTCACATCAGGATTGGCATTAATTGCGCCTGCAAAGAGATAGCTCATGTTAGTAACATTACTCGTTTGCCAAGTAGAAGTATCAGGCACGACTTTCC
This sequence comes from Bacteriovoracaceae bacterium, assembly GCA_965215445.1. Lineage (GTDB taxonomy): Bacteria > Bdellovibrionota > Bacteriovoracia > Bacteriovoracales > Bacteriovoracaceae > CBDBLK01. The sequence continues at coordinate 301,816 of CBDCDT010000002.1, forward strand.
TTGCTTTTCGGAACATATCTCTCATACTTACCACTTGAGAAGTATCCCCACCTGAAACCTGAATCAATTGGGAAGCATTAAAAAATGCCGATGACAAATCCGTCCAACCCACATTTCCCAAATTGGAAACTTCTACAAGCTGTCTTCGATAGTGCGTATTATTCCCAAAATTGTGGACTCCATCCAAACCACTGCAAAGTCCATTGATAACAACTTTATATTTTCCAGGAACTGCATAAGTGTGATCAATATCTTCATCATCATAAGAAGTTACACGGCCGTTAGGACTGCCATCTCCCCAATCTACAATAAAATCAAAACTTCCACTTTGTTTTAAATGAAGTTGAATTGATTCATTTGCTTTTTTGGTTTCCCAAACTGAGACGAAAGGCCTTACTTCTTTGCTGAAATTTATACTGGTTTGAGTAGTATTTTTGGCCTTATCAATAATATTTGCAACCAATGTTTTCTTTCCTTCTTTTATTGCAGAAAAATCAACATCGGCATCAAAACTGGTACCATCGCAGGGGATGCCCTTTTTGATAACATTTCCATCAACGGCAATCTCGATCAAGGCCTCTGCCTCATTACAATTACCCGACACATTGACCGGAGACAAAACATTGGCCGAAGTAATTTTAAAACCATCAATAGGATTGACCAAGGCAATGCTGGGCGGGCTGGTATCCTTAGTCAAATTGATACTGGTCGATCTGGAATTGCCGGCCACATCGGTAATGGTGGCCTCCAAGATCAAATTTCTTCTATGAATAACTGAAAAATCAACAACAGCACTGTATTTTGTTCCATCGCAAGCACTACGCCCTAAAAGCTGACCACTTTCCGTAAGACGAACAGTGGCCTGAGGGTCGTTGCAATTGCCGCTAATACTCACCGACTTCATGCTGGCAGCACTGAAATAACTGCCTCGGTAAGGAGTGTTGATCGAAATTTTAGGTGCTACCGTATCCTTGATTAAAGGTAGCGTCATGCTGTTGGTATTGCCTGCCAAGTCTTGGCCTTCAACAGTAAGAATTAAAGCACCGTCCCAAGCTAGAGAAAAATCGAGATTGGTATTGAATACTCCCCCATCACACACGACACTTCCTAAATCTCCTTCCTCATCAGAAAAATAAATTTGTGCCCCATCATCATTACAAGTGCCCCTAATGTTGAAAGCATTCACCTCTTCGGCCGAAATAAAACTTCGAGGATAGGGAAAAGAAATGGCCACTTCTGGAGGAAGCGTATCTTTAACCAGTGACAAATTTGAACGACCTTCGTTTTTGGCCGCATCTTGAATGAGCGCAATTAAATCAAGTTTTCCATCTTTTTTTGAAGATAAGTCCAAATTAATACTAAAACGACTTCCGTCACAAGAACCGCTACCTAAAACTTGTTCTCCATCTAAAAGACGAATCGCTCCCGCTTTTTCACTACAGGTTCCTGAAATGCTTGCAGTTTTTGCGCTAGAAGCATTAATAAAACTTTCATTAATTGGATCAGTTATTGCAATTTCAGGAGCAATCGTATCTCTGGTTAAACTTAATGAGGCGCTTCGAGAATTTCCTGCACTATCTTCAATTTTAGCCAATAAGGATAATGCGCCCTCGGGAATTGTAGTTAAGTCCAAAATTGCTGTAAATTTGCTTCCATCACATTTCGTATTTCCTAAAATCTTTTCACCCATTAAAAATTGAATATCAGAGTTTTTATCATCACAATGGCCTGAAATCTCAAAGGCCTTCACATTAGAAACATTAATAAAACTTTTATCAATGGGTGTCTCTATTGAAACGACAGGAACAACAGTATCTTTATTTAGTTGCAAAGTAGTCTGGCCAGTATTTTTGGCAGTGTCTTCGATGGTAGCAATTAAATTCAAATCACCCTCTACACTTAAAGAAAAATCCGGGGCGAGACTAAACTTGCTTTTTTGACAAGTTGTTTGTCCCAATAGAATCCTTCCGTCGTCGAGTAATTGAATATTGCCATTTTCTTCATTACACGTCCCCGAAACAGTTACCGCTCTTAGATTGGTACTGTTTACAAAACTGTCTATCGCCGGATGAGTAAAAGTGATTATTGGAAGAGTTGTATCTTTTACTAAAACGAGAGATGATGTCGCCGAATTTCCGGCCCTATCTTCTATATTTGCAGTCAGGTCGAGCGTTCCTTCTTGATGAGAATTTAAATCAAAATTGGCACTAAAGGATTCACCATTGCAACTTATCACTCTATCTAAAATTTGAATATTTGCCGTTGAATCATTGCAAGTACCAAAAATGGCAAATGCATTTGCGTTGGAATTATTAACAAAGCCATTGACCAAAGAAGCAGAAAAGTTCATAGATGGAGAAATAGTATCTTTAACTAAACGGAGAGATGATGCGGTCGAATTTCCGGCCTTATCTTCTATTTTCGCTACCAGGTCAAGCGTTCCTTCTCGGTAAGAATTTAAATCAAAATTGGCACTAAAAGATTTACCATCACAATTTATCACTTTATCTAAAATTTGAATATTTGCTGTCGAATCATCACAAGTGCCAGTAACGGCAAATGCATTTGTATTAGCACTATTGACAAAGCTATTTGCTAAAGAAGCAGAAAAAGTCATAGATGGAGAGACTGAATCTTTAATCAAACCGAGAGATGATGTAGTCGAATTTCCGGCCTTATCTTCTATCTTCGCCACTAAATCAAGCGTTCCCTCTTGATAAGAATTTAAATCAAGATTGGCGTTAAAAGATACACCATCACAATTGATCACTTGATCAAAAATATGAATATTTGCCTCTCGATCATCACAACTGCCTGAAACAGCAAAAGCATTTGCATTGGAGTTGTTAATAAAACTGTTTGCCGAAGGATTGGCAAAGGCCATGGATGGGGCAATTGTATCTTTAATCAAGCCAAGAGATGACGTTGCCGAATTTCCAGCACTATCTTCTATTCTTGCCACTAAATCAAGCTCACCTTCTGCGTAAGAATTTAGATCGAGATTAGTGGCAAATGTCCCATCATTACAATTTATCATTTTGTCTAAAATTTGAATTTTCGCCGCTGAATCATCACAACTACCAGAAATAGGAAATCCATTTGCGTTGGCACTATTGACGAAGCCATTTGCCAAGGCCGCAGAAAAAGTCATTGACGGAGAAACAGTATCTTTAACCAAGCTGAGAGATGATGTTGCTGAATTTCCGGCCTTGTCTTCTATTGTCGCCACTAACTGAAACGCTCCCTCTTGCTGAGAACTTAAATCAAGATTAGTGCTAAAAGATACACCATCACAATTTATCACTTTATTAAAAATTAGAATTTTTGCCTCTCGATCATTACAATTCCCTGAAATATTCACCGAATCCATATCAGATGAGCTAATAAAACTATGTGCTACAGGACCAGAAAAACCGATTGTTGGTGCAAGGGTATCCTTGATGAGATTGAGAGAAGAGGTTTGCGTATTTCCGGCAGTATCCTTTATCATTGCCACCACATCAAGTACCCCTTCTGAAAGAGAACTCAAATCGAGATTAGTGGCAAATGCTTCACCATCGCAATTAATCATTTGATCAAAAATTTGAATTTTCGCCGCCGAATCATTACAAGTTCCAGAAACAGCAAATGATTTGGCATTGGCATTACTCACAAAACTCTTTACTGCCGGACGAGTAAAAGCTATTGTCGGGGCAAGCGTATCCTTAATAAGATTAAGAGATGCGTTCTGTGAGTTGCCGGCCTTATCTTCTATCTTGGCCACCAGATTCAGTGCTCCCTCATCGGCCGCACTTAAATCAAGGTTCGTGGTAAATGTCTCACCATCGCAATTTATTACTTCATTAAAAATTTGAATTTTTGCTGTCGAGTCACTACAAGTTCCCGAAACGGTGATTGCTCTGACGTTGGCACTACTTACAAAATCATTTGCCAATGGGAGTACAAACGCAATATCGGGAGCAATCGAGTCTTTGACTAAATTGAGAGATGCAGTTGCCGTATTCCCAGCACCATCTTTTATGTTTGCTACTAAATCAAGTGCTCCCTCATCGGCCGCACTTAAATCAAGATTCGTGGTAAATGTCTCACCATCGCAATTTATTACTTCATCAAAAATTTGAATTTTTGCTGTCGAGTCACTACAAGTTCCCGAAACGGCAACGGCACTCATGTTGGCATTATTAATAAAACTACCTGTTTGGGGATGCGCAAAAGCAATTCTTGGAATAATCGTATCTTTGGTTAAAGCAAGAGAAGCAGACCCAGAATTTCCGGCCTTATCTTCTATCGTTGCCACCAAATTAAGTGCTCCCTCATCGGCCGTACTTAAATCAAGATTCGTGGTAAATGTTTCACCATCGCAATTTATCACTTCATCAAAAATTTGAATTTTTGCTGTCGAGTCACTACAAGTTCCCGAAACGGAGATGGCCTCCATATTCATACTGTTGACAAAACTATTTGCCAGGGGGGTGGTAAAAGCTATTAGCGGTACAGTTGTATCCTTCATTAAAGCAAGAGAAGTAGTTGCTGAATTTGAGGCCTGATCTTTTATTGTCGCCACTAAGTTAAGTGTCCCTTCATCGGCCTCATTCAAATCAAGATTAGTGGTAAATGTCTCACCATCGCAATTTATCACTTGATTAAGAACCTGAATTTTTGCTTTAGGATCGTTGCAAGTTCCTGAAACAGAAACAACTCTTGCATTTTTAGCGTTAATAAAGCTGTCTGCACTAGGATTAGTAAAAGCAATTACGGGAGCAGTTGTATCTTTAATCAAATTGAGAGATGAAACGCTCGAATTGCCGGCCTTGTCTTCTATCGTTGCCACCAAGTCAAGCATTCCTTCATCGACCGCATTTAAATTGAGATTAATGGCAAATGTTTCACCATCACAATTTATCGCTTGATCAAAAATTTTAATCTTCGCTGTCGAGTCATTACAAGTTCCCTCGACACTCAAAGAATTCATATTGGAAATATTAATAAAACTTTTCGGTGCTGGATGAGTAAACGCAATTGCCGGAGCAGTAATATCTTTCATCAAATCAAGAGACGAAGTTTGAGAATTTCCCGCCCTGTCTCGTATGGCCGCCACTAAATTAAGTGCCCCTTCCCGACTTGCACTTAAATCAAGATTAGTGGCAAATTTTCCGCCATCACAACTTATCACTTTATCAAGAATTTGAATTTTTGCTGCCGGATCGTTACAAGTTCCTGAAACGAGCACTGCTTTCATATCTGAAGCGTTGATAAGGCTGTCTGCCATCGGACTGGTAAAGGCCATCTCTGGAGCAATAGTGTCTTTTATTAAATTGAAAGATGATGTTGCTAAATTTTTGGCCTTATCTGAAATGATAATAGTAAAGTTAGTTTGGCCTTCAGCGTGGGAACTCAAGTTGAGATAAGTCTTAAAAGACTTATTATCACAATCCACTGTGGCCAAAACATTATTTCCTTTAACAATTTTAATTGAAGCATCGGCGTCGTTACAGGTTCCCGCAACCATCACTGAGTCTACATTGTCAGCACCTACCAAGCTTTCTGAAGTTGGATGGATTAATTCAAAAGTTGGCGACACGCTATCTTTTGTCAATTCCAAGGAGGAAGTATTTAAATTGCCAGAAGCGTCTTCAATAGTAGTAGTCAAGAGAATACTTCCTTCAGGAAGAGAACTTAAATCCAAAGTCGTATCAAAACTTTCTCCATCACAAACAGTCGTCCCTAAATTTTTCGACTCAAACGAAAAACGAATCTCGGCACCAAGCTCTTCACAATTTCCAGAAATTTCAAATGTCTGACTATTGGCCTGATTAATAAAATTTTCACTTTGATTATTTACAATAATAGTTTTGGGAAGTGTCGTATCTTTGAGTAGCGAAACCTCCGTCACTTCGGTATTGCCCAATTGATCTTGAATATGAACCTCTATAACAAGAGGGCCTTCATCTCTATCATTAAGATCAAGATCAATCCTAAAATTATTTCCATCACAAAGAGTTTCTCCCAATTTGGAATCACCCTCCATAAGAATAATCTTGCCATCTTCTTCATCACAATTGCCCTGAATTGATACAGAATTTGCGTTATTCGTGTTAACAATACTCTCATTGCCTGGATTAGTTATGACGATATTGGGAGCGACAGTATCTTTAATGATAGAGAAATTTGTTTCAGAAGCGTTGCCTGCCAAATCCTGAATTTTCACACTCAATGAAAACGTACCATCAGAAATTTGATCTACTTCAAGAGCAGCATGGAAATAACCCAAAGCATCTTCTTCCGCTTCCTTCACACAATCCACACTTCCTAAAGAATTTTCATTAACGTAAAAATGAACCTTGGCACTCAAAAGATCACAAGAACCGGCAACAATAAATTGCTTTTGATTTGCCTGGCCAGCAAAAATTGTAGCGGGAACGGCAGTAAGTTGAGGGGCCACAGTGTCTTTAATCAAAATATGGTCAAAATTGTTAGCATTTCCTGCACTGTCTTCCGCTCTGGCCATCAAATTTAGTGTTCCTTCTGCACTTCCACTCAAATCCAAATCGGCCGTAAAAGTGCCATTATTACAAACTGCAGTTGCTAAAGTTTGCGCTCCATCGGTAATTTGAATCTGAGATTGTGTATCATCACACGTTCCCGTAATACTTACAGAGCCTACATTGGCACTCCCAACAAAACTTCCATTTAGCGGAACAGTCAACGCAATTTCTGGGATGATAACATCTTTGGTTAAATCGAGAGAAGAAGATGCTGAATTTCCGGCATTATCTTCTATTGATGCCATCAAAGTAAAATCTCCCTCCGCAACAGCACTCAAATTCAAACTAGTCTCGAAAGTGCTGCCGTTACAATCCACGATGGCCAAAGTTTGTGTTCCATTAAAAATTTGAATCTGCGCTTCACTATCGTCACAATTTCCCGATACATTCATAGCACCTACGTTTGTGCTATTTACAAAACTTCCCAAGTCTGGATGAGTAAAAGCAATAGTGGGGATAATGGTATCTTTTATTAATTCGAGAGAAGCAGTTTGCGAGTTCCCTGCCTTGTCCGTTACTGATGCCATCAAATTGAGTGATCCCTCTACCATCGCACTCAAATCCAAATCAACAGCAAAGGCACTACCATCACAATTTGTCGTCGCCAAAGTTTGCGTTCCATCGGAGATGCGAATAGCTGTCGTAGTATCGTCACAAGTTCCTGCGATACTTACTGCCCTCACATTGGTACTATTTACAAAACTTCCTGGTGATGGATGATTAAACGCAATCACCGGAATAGTAGCATCTTTTATTAAGCTGAGAGAAGAAGTGGTCGAATTTCCAGCGCCATCCTCTATAGTCGCCACCAGATCAAGTGCACCTTCATTAAATTCACTCAAATTCAAGCTAGTCTCAAAAACACTTCCATCACAGTTTGTTGTCGCCAAAGTTTGCGATCCATGAGAAATTAGAATCGCTGCCTCCGCATCATCACAAGTTCCCGAGATATTCACAGAGGCCACGTTGGCACTATTGACAAAACTTTCAGGTGACGGGTGAACAAAAGCAATCGTTGGAACAGTAGCATCTTTGACTAATTCAACAATAGATGTCGCCGAATTGCCCGTCCCGTCTTCCACCATCGCCACTATATTAAGTTTCCCTTCAGAGTAGGAACTTAAATCAAGGTCAGTATGGAATAAACCATTTTCACAACGCGCCTCTCCCAAAGTTTTTTTCAGGTTGCTTGAACCAGATTCAACTCCAACAAAAGCGATAGTTGCTCCTTCTTCGTTGCAATACCCGCTAATAGGCACAAGTGTTTGGTTATCAAAGTTAATAAAACTTTCACCCTCGGCCAAGTTTGTCATCGCAAGTTCTGGAGCAGCAGTATCCTTGGTAACCAAAAGAGACGCCTCAGAAATATTTTGTGCTTGATCCTGAATGGCCGCACTCAAAGGAAAAGTCCCATCGGAAATTTTAGAGAGATCGAGCATGGCCCGAAAATGTCCACCGGGAATACAAAAGGTGCTGCCCAAGCGAGTCTCTCCGCTAAAGAAGTGGATATTGCCTTGGGGAATATCACAAGTTCCCGCAACCATAAACTTGCTCTGATTTTCAAGAGAGGCAAAAAGAACTGGTGCAATCATGGAAAGGTGAGGTGCTATTGTATCCTTAATCAAAGGATGAATAAAAAGACCAATATTACCCGCACGATCTTTTATAGTGGCCACCAAGTTGAGTTCTCCTTCCGCATTGGCACTCAAATCTAAATTGGCCTCAAAATTATTTCCATCACAATCCACAGACCCCAGTGTTTGCTCAGCATGTGCGATCCGAATCTCCGCCTCAGCATCATCACAGGTTCCAGAAATATTCACTGAACTCACGTTAATATTACTTACAAAACTTCCCTCTGTTGGATTAGTGAAGGCCATCGTTGGAACAATGGCATCTTTTACAAGGTTGAGAGTTAAAGATGACGAGTTTTTGGCACTGTCGGTTGCTCTTGCCACCAATTCAAGCACCCCTTCTGCGGCCGCACTTAAATCCAAATAGGCCTTAAAGTTTTTGCCATCACAAGTTACTGTTTCCAAAGTTTGTGATCCAAGAAAAATTTGAATTTTCATCTCGACATCACTACAAGTGCCGGAAATTTTTACAGCATTCATATTGGCATTATTAACAAAACTCCCGGCCGCCGGACTTGCAAGGGCAATTACTGGAACAGTGGCATCTTTAACAAGTTCCAGAGTTGAAGATGAAGTATTTCCCGCTCGGTCGCTAATTTTTGCCACCAATTCAAGCGCGCCATCTATCGCAGCACTTAAATCCAAATAGGCCTTAAAATTGCTGCCGTCACAATCTAGCATTGCCAACACTTGCGCCCCATGGGAAATTTGAATCGCTGCCTCGGCATCATTACAAGTGCCCGAAATATTCACAGAAGCAACACTTGAGTGATTAACAAAACTCCCGGCGGCAGGACTTGTAAGGGCAATCACGGGAACAGTGGCATCTTTAACAAGTGCCAGAGTTGAAGATGAGGAATTTCCCGCTCGGTCGCTAATTTTTGCCACCAATTCAAGCGCTCCATCTATCGCAGCACTTAAATCCAAATAGGCCTTAAAATTGCTGCCGTCACAATCTAGCATTGCCAACACTTGCGCCCCATGGGAAATCTGAATCGCTGTCTCGGTATCATTACAAGTGCCCGAGATATTTACAGAAGCGACATTTGAATGATTGACAAAACTCCCAGTGGCAGGACTTGTAAGGGCAATTACTGGAACAGTGGCATCTTTAACAAGTGCCAGAGTTGAAGATGAGGAATTTCCCGCCCGGTCGCTAATTTTTGCCACCAATTCAAGCGCGCCATCTATCGCAGCACTTAAGTCCAAATTGGCATTAAAATTATTGCCGTCACAATCTAGCATTGCCAACACTTGCGCCCCATGAGAAATTTGAATCTCTGCCTCGGCATCATTACAAGTGCCCACAATATTTACAGAAGCGACACTTGAATGATTGACAAAACTCCCGGCCGCCGGACTTGCAAGGGCAATCACTGGGACAGTGGCATCTTTAATAAGTGCCAGAGTTGAAGATGAAGTATTTCCCGCTCGGTCGCTAATTTTTGCCACCAATTCAAGCGCCCCTTCTGCGGCAGCACTTAAATCCAAATAGGCCTTAAAATTGCTGCCATCACAAGCTGGCGTTGCCAACACTTGCGCCCCATGGGAAATTTGAATCGCTGCCTCGACATCATTACAAGTGCCCGCAATGTTTACAGAAGCGACACTTGAGTGATTAACAAAACTCCCGGCGGCAGGAACTGTAAGGGCAATCACCGGAACAGTGGCATCTTTAACAAGTGCCAGAGTTGAAGATGAGGAATTTCCCGCTCGGTCGCTAATTCTTGCCGCCAATTCAAGCGCACCGTCCGCCACAGCACTTAAATCCAAATTGGCCTTAAAATTATTGCCATCACAAGCTGGCGTTGCCAACACTTGCTCACTATAAGAAATTTGAATAACTGCTTCGACATCATTACAAGTGCCCGCAATATTTACAGAAGCGACACTTGAGTGATTAACAAAACTTCCGGCCGCCGGATTGGTCAAAGCGACCATTGGGGTTATACTGTCTTTAACCAAAACCAGCACCGAAGTTCCCCTGTTGCCAAAGGAATCTTCCACGGCGGCAACCACGCGGAGATTGCCTTCTCCACTGCGACTGAGATCGAGTTCGGTCTGGAAGCGGCCGCCTTCACATTCAGTTTGCCCTAAAACGCCTTCAGGCCCTTCTTGTAAAAGATCATCTTCGGCAAAAAAGATCGTCGCACCTTCTTCATCGCAACTTCCATCAATGAAAACTTTGGCCATATCGGAAGAATTAACAAAACCACTCGCCAAAGAATTATTGATGGCAATATCTGGTAGTGTTGTATCTTTAGTAATGGAAAACGAGGCCATGGAAGAATTGCCGGCCCGGTCTTCAAGAGTTGCACTTAAAGCAATAATTCCATCGGGAAATGTAGTTAAATCAAATTCCGTGCGGAAATAACCGCTTTCACTGCCCTTAACTCCCTGCTTGCAAATGGTAGTCCCCAAATCGACCTCTCCACTGGAAAAGTGAATCATCGCCTCATGTTCATCACAAAGGCCGGAGACAACAAATTCTTTCTGCCCGGCCCGATTGGCCAAGTGAGTAGGTGCGGTAAGAGAAATTTGAGGGGCAATCGTATCTCTCAACAAGCGAAAACTAAAACTGCTGGTATTATTGGCAATGTCTTTAACGATACCAATTAAAGAAAATTCTCCCTGAACGTTCCCCAATGAACTGAAATCGAGAACACTTTCAAAGCGATTACCATCACACAAAGAGTATCCCATGGGAATTGGGCCAGCGAGAAAATACACCCCTGCTTTAGCATCATTGCAATTTCCCGCAAGTATAAGGCCCTTATCTTTTTCAATATTTATAAAACTCCCCTCGGGAATATTGGTTACGCTATGCTCGGGAGCGACTGTATCCTTAACCAATTCAACGGCGTGAGTATCTTTGTTACCGGCCTTGTCCCGGATAGCTGCAACCAAAGAAAAAGGCCCTTCGGAGACAGCACTAAAGTCGAGAAAATCACTAAAACGCCCTCTAGCACATTTTGCCTCCCCTAAGGTTTGGGTATTCACCGAAAAGGAAATACGCTCTCCGCCGAGACAATTTCCGCGAACAAATCTGCGGGACACATTCTGGGCGTTGATAAAACCTCCCGTCCAGGGCAATGTCATTTCAATTTCGAGAGAGTTGGTATTTTTGAGAAAAAGCGCCTCCTTGCTAACCAAAACCTGCTCATTCCCATTATTGTTTTGCTTGGTAATTGCAACGAGCCGTACTTCTCCATCATCCTTCTGAGAAAGATCGGTATTTAAAGCAAATTTTTGTCCGACGCAATTACTCTGACCTAAAACGCTGTCCCCACCTTTGCCGGCCTCGACAATGGCAATCGAGTCTCCGTCATTGGGACATACCCCTGAAACCCTAAATGTTTTCTGATTGGAACTATTAATTGGCCCACCGGAATCTATCCTCAGACCCGATTTTGCCTCTTGGCAACTGACTACGAAAAACAGAAAAACGATCGAAACCAGCTTGAAGCTTACAAAAACAGCACTTCCAAGCTTTCCATAACTTGCCATCGAATCCCTCCTGTGCTAAGTAAAATCCCTTTTAATTTTAATAGTCTTACTTAGAACTAAGATTACTCTTGAGGAGTGAAAATGCCAAATTCAAATTCGACAAAAGATGACTTTTTCTGTCTTACTTATCCCTCCCCCTATGGGAGTGTTCGCTTAACCGGAACTTCAAGTTTTATCACTGAACTGAAACTTCTCCCACGAAGACAGCACCGAAATAAAACTCTACCTATTTGGTCTAAATGTCCCCAGTTGGCCAAAAACACCTGGCAACAACTCGATGAATATTTCTCGGGAACCCGCCGCACCTTTGATCTTCCTCTCAAACTTGAGGGGACAACTTTTCAAATTGCCGTTTGGAAATATTTAATGAATATTCCCTTTGGCCAAACTCGCTCTTATGCTCAGGTTGCCCGCGGAATAAAGAATCCTCTCGCCTGCCGTGCGGTGGGAGGGGCCAACCACAACAACCAATTTCCCATCGTCGTTCCCTGCCATAGGGTGATTGGCCAGAGCGGGCAACTGGTGGGCTTTGGTGCCGGACTGCCGTGGAAAAAAGCACTGCTTAAACACGAAGGCCTGACTCTTTTTTAATGGTCTGAAGTGTGAGCAGTTACAGAGATTCGAGAAATTTGATGCGCTCAAGTGCCGGCGGATGGGAGTGATAATAAGCGCAGTAAAGGGGGTCCGGGGTAAGCGTACTGGCATTGTCGCGGTAAAGTTTTACCAGAGCGGCAATCAAATCGTGAGCGCGGGCGTGACTGGCGGCGAACGCATCGGCCTCAAATTCATGCCGGCGGCTCCACCAAGACGACAAGGGCGTAAGGAAAAAGGTGTAAATCCCCGCCACCATGGAAAATAAAAGCAGACCCGTGTGAGTTGCCGGAATCTTTACCCCATGGCCTTGAAAAAAGAACGGCGTAAACGATGAATCCAAAAGTTGGGCCAAGACATAAAGGCCCACCAAACTGCCCAACGTGCTGCCAATCCATCTTTTGAGAACGTGCTTCCTTTTAAAATGGCCCAATTCGTGGGCCAAGACGGCGACCACTTCGGAAGCGTTCAAGGTTTTTATCAACGTATCGAAAAAGACGATGCGCTTGTTTCTGCCCAGTCCGGTAAAGTAGGCATTGCCGTGACTGCTGCGAATGGAAGCGTCCATCACGAAAAGGCCATTGCTGCGAAATCCGGTCTTTTCCAACAACTGGCAAACCCGCTCTTTGACTTCCCCTTCTTCCAGTGGAGAAAAGCGATTAAAGAGGGGGGCAATCAGGCGCGGATAGGCCCACAAAATGGCCAGTTGAAAAAGGGTCAAAAGCCCCCAACCGTAAACCCACCAATATTCCCCCAATTCCCGCATTGTCCACAACAGGGCCGCCAACAGGGGAAGTCCGATGACGGCACCGACGACAAGCCCCTTGATAAGATCGAGCACAAAAAGCCTGGGAGTGGTTTTGTTAAAACCAAAGCGTTCCTCGATAACAAAAGTCGAATAAAGGTTTTCGGGAAGGGAGAGTAGTGTAGAAGCCAAACCAAAGAGGGCAAAAAAGACGACTCCGTGGGAGATGTCGGACAGGGACAAGTGGGCCACCCAATAATCCAAAAGACTGATTCCCCCGCCCAAAGTCCAACCCAAAAAGTAGACCAAATCCAACCATCCAAAAAAACGCCCGACCTTGATTTTGGCGAGGGAATAGTCGGCGGCCTTTTGGTGTTCCTCCAAGCTGATTTTTTCCTCGAATTTGTCGGGGACGGCATCGCGATGTGCCAAAATCCAGGCCTTGTTTCTGCGCACCAGCCAACCCTCTGTCACTCTCTTGACGAGTAAAAAAAATAAAAACGTGGTAATGACTGTTCCCATTGCCAGATCAGCGTACACTTCTCCTCCAGAATGTCCAAAGTCTAACCCTTGGAGATAGAATAAGGCAACCGAGGCGACACACATGGAAACCCAAATCCAAGGCGTACAACAAATTTTCACTCAAAGCCCCCTGCGCAACTTTAGCTATATGCTCGCCTGTGAAGCAAACGCCTGGTTATGCATAGACCCTTACGACGGAGAGGCCATTTGGGAGTGGTTGCAAGCGCGAGGGGGCACTTTGCGGGCCATCGCCAACACCCATGAACACTGGGATCACACCTGCGGCAATGCCTATTTAATTCAACGCACCTCCTGCCCTGTGTACGCGCACCCTGCGGCCAAAGGCCAGATTGCCGAGGCGACCTATTTTTTGAGCGATGGAGAGAATATTCCCTTGGGAAAAAAGCGAAATCTTACGGCCCTGCACTCGCCAGGGCACACTTGTGCAGGGCTTACTTTTGTCCTTCAAGAAGACGATTCCCAGCGCGCCATCTTCACCGGCGACACTTTTTTTAACGCCGGAGTAGGAAATTGCCGCAACGGGGGAAATCCCGAACAACTCTTTGAAACCATTTCCCAGATTTATGGCCGGTTTCCCGAGCATTTAGTGGTCTATCCTGGCCATGAGTATTTGCAAAACAACCTGCGCTTTACCCTCTCCATAGAACCCGGCAACCAGCGCGCCCGAGAGCTTTTGCAAACCTGGGCCAAGGTCGATTGGAAGCAGCGCCCCTATGCCACCCATTTTGGACAAGAAAAAGACATCAATACCTTTTTGCGTTTGACACACCCGAACGTCCAAGCGGCGTTGACGCAAGAAAAGCGTGGCCCTTTGGCATCCAAGCAAGTATTCTTGGAACTCCGAAGGAGACGAGACTCTTGGTGAACATGGAGATGAGTTTTGGCGTTCCCCAAAACCGGAAATTTGGCCCCTGTTTTTGAACTCGAAAACCAAAACGGCGAACGCATTTCCCTGAAAGATTTTCGAGGAAGTAAAAATGTGGTTTTGTACTTCTACCCCAAAGCGATGACTCCCGGGTGTACCGTTCAGGCCTGTGGAATCAGAGACAGCAAAAAAAACTTATCCCACGCCCAAACGGTAGTCTTTGGCATCAGCCCCGATGCCCCCAAGCGGCTCACCAAATTTATCGAAAAAGAGGGCCTCAACTTTGACCTTTTGTCCGATCAGGACCACCAGGTGGCCGAATCCTACGGTTCCTGGGGGCGCAAAAAATTTATGGGCAGAGAATACGACGGCGTTTTGCGCACGACTTTTATCATCGACCGCGACGGCCGTCTTCAACACGTTATAGAAAAGGTAAAAACCCAAACCCACCACCACGATGTTTTGGACTGGGTAAAAACAAACTTGCTTTAAACCTGGAGGGATTCTGGTGCCAAAGCTCTTTTTTCACGCCGTCTTAGCTCTCGTCTTTTGTTTCCCCGCCATTCACGCTCGCATCTACGAGGTGATGAGCTATAATGTGCAAAACCTGCTCAACGTCCCCGACTCGGAAAGAAAGGAAAATCCCTTTTGGACTCCGGAAAAACTCGACCTCAAATTGGGCCAAATCGCCGATGCCATCCTCAAAGAAAGAAAATCCCTTCCCGATTTTCTGGGAGTCAACGAAATCCAAGGCCCTCATGTGGCCGAACACCTGGCCGAGCGCCTGGGTTACCGCGAATTTAAAATGGCCAAAGATTTAGGCCCCAACGGCATCAATTCGGCACTGTTTTACAACCCCTCTGCCCAGTTGGTCTTCAAGTCGATTCGGGAACACGAATTAAAAGGCCCACACTTTGCGACCAGTCCCACGCGCAACATTTTGGAAGTTCACTTTAAGGTGGGCAAAAAGGCCAATCGCGATTTCACCATTTTTGTCTCCCACTGGCCGAGCCTGGCCGGCCCCACGGAAAAACGCCTGGTCGCGGCGAGACTTCTAAGAAAGCGCATCGACCAGATTGCGACCAAAGAACCCGAACATTTGTTGATGGCGATAGGGGATTTTAACACTTCACCCAGAGAACACCCCAACCCACTTCAAGTTTTGCTTTCCGAAGGAAAAGATGCAGCACCTGGAATGATCGACGTTCACCAGGCCTTTATGGATTCCAAAAAAGTTTCCCCGGAAGCAAAAAAACGCCTTCCCAAGGGAACCCATTTTTACCCCAAAGATATGACTTGGTTTCGCCTCGACTGCATTTTAATCTCGCGCAATCTACTCAAAGGCAAAGGCGCAAAAACCGATGTTGCCAGCTACGAAATCTACGCCCCCAATTTCCTCACCGACGTCTACGAGTACACCGACCCCAAAAGCGGCCTGTTCGGAACCCGCATTACCAACATTCCCAAAAGATACCGCCATCGCGCCGTCACTCCCGATATGGCCGGATTTTCCGATCACTTTCCCGTAGTCGTCAAAATCGACGTGGATTGATAACTCTACAAATACTCACACGAAGGGCCTTATTGGGAGTCGACCATTTAGACAGTTTCTTTTATTTTTTTCAGGCCATCAAGAATAAACATCCGCATTAAAACCTGATAAGGAACATTTTTTTTGTCTGCCAATTTTTTAAGTTCTTTAATTGTTTTTTCTTCCAAGGCCACGCTGGTGGGTTTTCTACGTTTGGCAGCTTTTTTCATGGCCTCAAGAAGTTTTTTTTCATCAAAATATGAAGGTTCTTCATATTCCTTCAGAGATTTGGCGTACATTTTCTTCATACTGTTTTTTCTCCTTTTTGTGAGCAGGCCTGGCACTAATAGGGCGCACTTTTCCTTCTCTAACGGTAAAAACAACCTGGAGTATCCTTCCTTGTTTTGTCGGGCCTATAATTCCCAGTCGCTCTTCCTCAACTTTCGGAGTTATTTGCACCCCCAAAGGGAAAGATAATCTTTCTTGAAAAACTTCCTCAATTTCTGTTGTTTCAACCCCATGTTTCTTTTCGTTCTTTTCTCTATTCCCTTCGTCCCATTCAAAAATGAATAACTCGTTTTCGAGAAGCCAAAAAAGGAGCCATGATACACTATACTACACTATGGGATAGTGTTGCAAGATGCGTAAACCCCCGGCAACATTTAATTATGAGGCAACGGGCAAAGCGGCCGGATTTTCCGATCACTTTCCCGTTTTTATGGTTTCTCTGTGTCCCAGTTCCAAACGAGTCTTGGCCACGGAGCTACCGGCAACGCCATCGCCGAGACTTACCCGAATCAACAATTTATAATCCAGCAACCATTCTTTGAAAAAGGGATTGGAAAAGCAATACCTACCCTCGCTTTTGTAGATATGGCCTTTTTTTTCCAACGTCAGTGCTGCGCTTCTCAGCGCTCCAGGGCCACGCACTCCAACGACTTTTTCCATTTCCCGGCCAAATAGTTTGATCTCTGTCCGTTCTTGAGCAGCGGCCATTTGAAGAAGTAATTTTTGCTGTATTTTGGTAAGGCCCTTTCCCTCTATGGCCTCTTTAAAATATTTGAGTTCGTTTTTATAAATGATTTCCATAACCTCAAAAAAAGTATCAAAATCCAATTCCGCACCCGCCTCAAGACTGTCAAAAGCGACCCTGCAAAATGCTTGGATATCGCCTGTAATGCCGTAACAAATTTTATATAAATATTTATAAACTTCTTCTTTCAAAAATATCTTTTTCGTTTGAAATTTGCGACAGATAAAAGGGTAAAAAACCTCTTCTTCGATATGCTCAAAATACAATATCTCCGTCTGTTTAAAAAATGGAGAACCAGGATTCCTAAAAATATGATCCATTTCATTTCTCACACTTCCAACGTAGAGAATGGGTATTCGATTCAACTTTTGAATTTTTCCCCGCATATATTTCAGTATGGCATTGCTGTTTTTAATGTCTTTAATGGCCTGAAATTCATCAAACAAAATGATGACTTTCTTTTTGGTTCGCTCTATGGTCTGGTTTAAAAATTCAAAGCTGATATTGAGAGTTTTTCTAAATTCTTTGGTTTTGCTGTCAAATCCCAGAGAAACCCCATCGGCAGAGATTTTCAATTGGGGACTCAGACCAGCGGCCATCTGCAAAACTTTTTTGGAATCCCACACCTCATCCAAAACTTTTTTACAGGCATCAATCAAACTTTCAGCAATGTCGGACGCCTCGGCAATATGGTAGAGGTCAACATCAATCTTATAAAAACCCTTCATCCGGTTTGCAACGTAATGAGCGGTGGAGGACTTGCCCACCCTGCGGTCTCCAATCAGGGCCAATTTATGGCCACTCTCCAATTTGGCCAAAATCTTCTGTTCCAGTTCCCGCCTGGAGCAATAATCTTCCCCATCGACGATGGAATCAGTGATAAAAGGGTTTTTCGGACTCATTTCCCTATCTTACTTAACTTTGAGTAAGAAAAGCAAATCTTACTCAACTTTGAGTAGGCTCAAAATTCTCTGATTTCGCAACGCTTCTTTTTAGCCTTTTGCCATGAATTTTGCGAAAATCTTCGAGGAAGTGGAGAATTTGCATGGGTGTCAATTTGCGGCACTCTTTCAAGTAATCCAACTCAAAAAGTTGCACAGCTTTACGTTCTTTCATATTACCCTTTACCCTTGGGAACAAAGAACGGAAAGCCCGGTGAGTTCAAAAAGTTTGCTCCCCACCTCCTGGATTTCTTGCGGTGACAAAACCTTGAGCGTGCGGGTTTGGTAGTCAAAGGCCAATTGGTGGTTGCCCCGGTTTTCCCTGTGCCATTCGAGAGGGTAGGGGCGTTTGGGGGTGTTGAGCTGAACCACCGAAGGCCCCACTTTTTTTAGCATTTCGGCCAATTGAATGAGTTCGCATTGATTGATGGGCATAAACATGGTTTGAACTTCGAGACGACCGTTGTAGTTTTCTTTGAGTTTAAAAATCCCCTCCAGACAACCCTTCAGCGTCACCCCCTCCGCCGGCCGGTTGATCTTGCCAAAAAGTTCTTCGTTGGGAGCGTCGATTTTGACGATCACCCGATCGAGAAGGCGAAGATTTTCCCGCACCTCACGGCGGTGCAGTTCCGTGGCGTTGGTCAGAATAATTTGTTCCCCTTGGGGATAGAGCGCTTTCAATTCGCTTGCCACTTCGCCGAGATTGGCGGCCAAAGTCGGCTCTCCCGAACCCGAATAAGTAATCACGTCGATTTTTGCCTTTTGAGAGTTTAGGGATTTTTTGAAATCTTCCACAATGCGGGCGGTGGGAACGTAAACTTGCACCTCGCGGGTCACCCTCTGAATGGAACCCAATTGGCAATAAATACAATTAAAAGAACAGGTCGAAGTCTCAAAGATGGGGTCGATCCCCAAGCTCATACCAAAGCGCCAGCTTTTGACCGGGCCATAGACGCTGGAAGTATTGTTGAAAAGCTTCGCTTCTTCAGTTTTATTACGCATTGCTTACAATTCCGTTAAAAATTCTCGGCCAATGCCCCTGGCATCTTCGAGTTCTCCATCCTCTAGCACCTCCACCGGATACTGCTCTCTCAAGGAATCCAAAAGCCCCAAGACATCCCCTTTCCAAGGAAGCGGAGCGAAGATTTCAATATCACGAAAGGGCCTTCCCAGACTACTGCTTAGAGTCGAATAAAAGGCCAAACCCTCATTGGCCTCCAAAATGCAGTAAGTGAAGACCGCTTGAGTCTTGGGGATGCGAATAATGCAGTGATAAAGTCTCGAAATTAAAGCAGTGGTCATGGTATGAACCTTCTCTACATTGACTTCAATCTGAATTGGCCTACAATGGTCATAAGGCATAAGGAGGGCCGTCGGCAAGTCGTCTCGATTTGCGAGAGAATTGCGCAAGGCGGCATGGAGGCCTTGATATGAATGTGGCATTTTTACCATTTCACCCTTTGCTGATTCTTTTCGTCCTCTTGCTCGGATTGAGCGGCTGTGGAGGCGTACGCAAACACCCCAACGCCCCCAAAGTTGAATCTTCCTCAACTCAAGGCCAACAGACGGGAACGGGAAAAGAACTGGGCGAGACAGTCAGCACTTTTGATGGGCCGACTGAAGCGCAAGCGGCAGAGTCCCCCCAACCCGAATCCACGCCCGCACCCACAGACGCAAGTCGGCCGATGCCTCCCGACACCGTCATTGAACAACAAATTGCCCTTTTGCGGGAAATTGAAAAGCAAATTGAACAAAAACAATTTGTAGAAGCCCTGGATCAAATCAAGCAACTGGAAGGCAGTCCCGCCCGGCAAATCGCAGTGAGGGCCAAATATTTACAGGGAGAGGCGCTTTTTCACCAGGAGGAATTTGACCTGGCGATGCAAGTTTACGAGGAAATCATCACCAAGCACGCCTTTTCCGGGCTGGTGTTGGGTGCTTTGAAAAGGCTTATCGTCTGCAGTGAAAAACTTGAGTTGGAGGAAAAGAGAAAAAAGTATCACTCCATTCTCCACGATTTTTTTGAGGAAGAAGTTTAATGGCCAAATATTTTTTATTATTCGCCTTGCTTTTGGCCCCGGAAAACGCTTTACCCCAAAACAATAACGGGGAACTTGAACTGCTGGATGCCGTCGATGTCGACACTTCTGCGGAAGAAGGAGAACTCGACCTCTCTGATTTTGAAGAAATTGACGACCTTCAATCATTGGAAAACGGCGACCCCCAACCTCCCCCACAGATACCAACACCGCCTACTCCATCTCCAGCGCCGCCCCCAACGCTGGCCCCAAATCAGGCGCAAAATACAAATCAAAACGTGGAGATTTTTGAAGTCGGTTCGGAGGAAGAAAAACTACTGGAACTCTCCAAACTGGTGGAAACCAAAATCCCCGACAGCGACTGGGATGAAGTTGCGGCCTCGGCACAAATTGACAGGTACATCGTTCAAAAAGGTGATTGGTTGTGGAAAATTTCTCAAAAACTTTTTGGTTCGGGCTTTTATTATTCCAAAATTTGGTCACTCAACCCCCACATCGGCAATCCCCACGAAATTGAACCCGGCATGACGTTGATTTTTTCCACCGGCGACTCGGACGACATGCCCAACGTACAAGTCAGCGATTTTAATGTGCAAACTGCGGAAGATGCCGAAGAGGAAGACAGGTCTCAAGACTACATCGACTTCACCCGTTTCGGCGAAGAAGTCAGACCCTCCTGGATGAGCCAAAGAAAACAACTGATCGACAGTGGAGTCTATTTTCAATACGCCTCTGAGGAAACTTTGGACGACCTAAAGAAAAGCGCCGAAGATATGCTCACTGGAGAATACAACAAATACGAACCTCCCCCATCCGACGCCATAGTCCAGGAACCCAATGACGACTACGATGAAACCGGCTTCGATAAAAGCTCCCGGGTCATGTTCGACTTCAAAGAAGGTTTTTTCCTCAACACTTTTGTCACTTCCAATATCGTTCAAGACCTGGGGTATATTTCTGGGGCCAGACAAGAAAATGTTTTTATCCAACAGTTCAGCAAAATTTACGCTGCTTTTGATAATTCAGTGACCGTCAAACCGGGAGATATGTTTTCCGTCTATATTCCTGGAGGCACTATCTCCCACAAAATTTCCGACCGCTCCGGCCGCAAGTACACCATCGGTGCCCAAATCAAGGCGATCCGAAAAATTGACCAGCAATGGGAATGTCTGGTGACCGAGCTTTCGGGAACCGTCCAGAGAAATGACCGCATCACCGTCTACACACCCAGAATTGGAAGAATCCTCAAGACCTTTAACAAGCGCAATATTGAAGCGGCAGTAGTGGGTACTTACAAGGAAGGCGCCGAATACATTTCCTTTGGCAATGTTCTGTATTTGGACAGAGGCCGAGCGGACGGAGTGGAAATGGGTACCGTCTTTGAGGCCTATTCCTTTTTAGATCGCGGTACCGAAAAGCGCCTCACCCCCAACCCCACTTATAAAATTGGCGAACTCACAGTCATCAGCTTGACCGATAATTTTGCCACCGCACTGACTACCCAATCTTCCGAACCCATCACATTGGGAACCATCGCGCTCACTAAAACCGAAGAACAAGTGCTCATCGAAGGCCAACTCAAAGACCGCGGTTCTTCACAAAAAATTGAAGCGTTGACCAAAGAATCTCTCGACGAACTCGACGTGGCCTTGAACCTCGACGACATTAATGAAGACCTACTCAAAAAGGCCGACCAAATTCAACTCAGCGAAGACGAACTGGAAGAACTAGAGCGTCAAGAACGAGAAAAATCCATTATTCAAGATCACGAAAAAGACCTCAAGGAATTGGAACGCCTCGAAAATGAAATTTTAGATGCGGAGCTAAGCCTAAACGAGAGCAAAGTTGACGAAGACAAATTTTTAGAGGAACAAGACCTCGAACAAGTTGAAAAGGATGTTAAAAAACCCGACCCAAATGCTTTTGAATCTCTTGACGACATTGAAAAGGAAATTGGCGTAAAATTTATGGACGAAGACCTCAATTCCAAAGAAAATCCCTACGGATTGACTGAATTCGATCTTGAAGAAATCGACGAATTATTGAATACTGAGCAGTAGACTGTTTACGACCTGCTGCAACATCAAAGGTTTCAAGGGCCTTGAGGAACTAAATGACACTAAAAACTAATAATTCGCGTCGAAAAAAGACTTCAAAAAAGCGCTCCAAAAAGAAAGTGAGCAAAGTCTCCAAAAAAATTTCCAAGAAGAAAACCACTAAAAAGAAAGTCACCAAGAAGAAAACCGCCAAGAAGAAGGCCGCCAAAAAAAGCACTGCCAGAAGGATCAGTGGCCCCTACGACTTAGTGGTGGTGGAATCTCCCCACAAGGCCAAAACCATTAGAAAATATTTAGGCAGGGGCTTCCAGGTAGTGGCCTCCAATGGCCATATCAAAGACCTTCCCAAATCCAAACTCGGAGTCGATACCAAGAAAAACTTTGCCATCGACCTGGTTCCCATCCCCAGCAAACGGGACAAGGTGGAAAGAATCCAAGAACTGGCCAAACGGGCCAGTCAAATTTACCTCGCCCCCGATATGGATCGCGAAGGCGAGGCGATAGCTCATCATTTGGCAGAAGAGATCGGGCGCAAGAAAAAAATCCACCGCATTGTCTTCAACGCCGTCACCAAGTCGGCAATTCAAGAGGCCATCTCTCACCCCATGACTTTGCGCCAGGAAATGTACGATTCCCAAAAAACCCGCCGCATCCTCGACCGCCTGGTGGGCTATAAAATTTCCCCCATTCTGTGGGACAAAGTTCAGCGCGGAATTTCCGCCGGAAGAGTGCAATCCGTGGCCTTGCGACTGATCGTAGAGCGTGAAGACGAAATCAAGGCCTTTAAATCGGAGCGATGGTTTTCCATTGAAGGCATCGTCGAGAAGAGAAAAATCCCCTTTGAAATAAGGTATTACGGCGAACAGGCAAACAAAAAAACCGAACTTACCGACGAAAAACTTGTCAAAAAAATTGTCAAGGATGTTAAAGGCAAAACCTTTACCGTCACCGATGTCAAAAAGAGGGAACGCAAACAAAACCCCACTCCCCCTTTCACTACTTCCAAATTGCAACAAGAGGCGGCCCACAAACTGGGTTTCACCGCCAAACGCACCATGACCGTGGCCCAAAAATTATACGAAGGGGTTTCGCTCGCTGACCACGGGATGCAAGGTCTGATTACCTATATGCGTACTGATTCCGTGCGAACCGCTCCCGAGGCCCTCTCGGAAGTACGCCGCTATATCGGCCAAAAATACGGCAAAGATTATCTACCGGCCGATGCCATTGTTTACAAAAAGAAAAAGGGTTCCGGCAAAGTTCAGGACGCCCACGAGGCGATTCGCCCCACCTCTTTACTCTATTCCCCCGACGAAGTTCGCGGCGACCTGGACACCGACCAGGAAAAACTCTACCGCCTGATCTGGAACAAATTTGTAAGCTCCCAAATGGCACCGGCGGTGATCGACCAAACCACAATTATGAACGAATGTCAGGGACATTTTTTCAATGCCACCGGATCGGTCATTAAATTTCCCGGCTTCCGGGCGGTTTATCTCGAAGCAGTGGCGGAAGCACGCTCGCGCAAAGGCAAAGATGAAGAGGCCTTGAGCGTTGGAAAATCCGGCGTGCTTCCCCAAGTGCACACAGGCGAAACCTTAAAAACCAAAAAAGACCCCTCCGAAGCCGAACATTGGACCAGTCCTCCACCCCGTTATAATGAGGCCTCACTGGTCAAAGACTTGGAGGAAAAAGGCATCGGCCGCCCCTCCACTTACGCCTCCATCATCTCCAATATTCAAGATCGCGGCTATGTCGAAAAAATTGAAAACCGTTTTTTGCCCACGGAACTCGGTAGTGTGGTCTGCAAAATGCTGATTGAAAGTTTTCCCGACATTATGAACATTGACTTCACCGCTCAAATTGAACAATTGCTGGATCAAATTGAAGAGGGTGAGGCGACCTACAAGAAAATCCTCAAAACTTTTTGGAAGAGCTTTGAAAAAACTCTCGAAAAGGCCAAAGAGGAGATGAAAAACCTCAAAAAGCAAAATATCCCCACCGGGCTTAAATGTTTAAAATGCAAAGAGGGTGAATACTTCATCAAGTGGGGCCGAAACGGCCAGTTTTTGGCCTGTTCCCTCTACCCCGATTGCAACGGAACCCAGGATTTTAAAAAGACATTGGACGGCACCATTCACGTTCTCCCCAAAAACTATTTCCACGACTCCTGCCCCGAGTGCAATAAGCGCATGGAAGTTAAAACCGGCCGCTATGGCCGCTTTGTTCGCTGTGAAGAATATCCCAACTGCGAAACCACTCTTCCCTACACCCTGTCCACTAAATGCCCCGACTGCAAAACCGGAAAATTTGCCGAAAAGAAAAGCCGCTACGGAAAAATCTTTTACGGATGTACCAACTACCCCGATTGCAGCAACACGCTCTGGTCACGGCCTTTCAAACATGACTGCGCCTCGTGCGGTTATGCCCTGATGGTCTATCGTGAAACCAAGCGCGAAGGAAAGCAACTCCAGTGCCCCAAATGCAAATTCAAATTGGACTGGGAAGAAACGCCCTTTAGTGAAGAACAAACCCAAAACCAATCCCAAATTGCCCACGAGGGCCAACAAATCGCTTAGCCTATGCCAACCCCATCTTGGAAGGAAGTTTTTTGTTCCGGCCCAGGCCCGCGCTCACCGAGAGAATTTGGCAAGCTCTTTGCCAAGGCCTTTGCCATGGGAATTGCCGACCTCATCCCCGGAGTATCGGGGGGAACCATCGCCTTCATCAGTGGCATCTACCGCGAACTTTTGGCGGCCATCGCCTCCATCGACAAAACTTTTCTGACCACTCTTGGAAAAGGACATCTCAAGGCCGCCGTGGGCCTCTTGCACACCCGTTTTCTCATTCCCCTATTCGCTGGCATTTTATCCGCCATCTTTTTGTTGGCCAGGCTCATGCATTACCTGATGAATCACCACGCCGTGCTCACCTGGTCGGCCTTCCTGGGATTGATCGCCGCCTCCATCATCGTCATTTTCAGGCAACAAGCTGAACCGCTCAAACCTTCCAATGCCCTCTCACTCATGGCCGGCGCCATCGCCGCCTGGATTGTCGTCGATCTCATCCCCGTCACCACGCCGGAAGCGCTGTGGTTCCTCTTCCTATGCGGAATGATTGCCACTTCGGCAATGATTTTGCCGGGACTTTCCGGCAGCTTCCTGCTGCTCATCCTGGGCAAATACGAATTTATCACCGGCATCGTCAAAAACCCCTTTCAACCGGGGGGCATGATAATCCTTGTCACTTTCGCCGCCGGTTCAACTGTGGGCATCCTAAGCTCCGGCCGCCTACTCAACCACCTGCTCAAGCGCCACCACTGCCAAACCATGGCCTTCCTCACCGGCATCCTCATCGGCTCCATCAAAAAAGTCTGGCCGTGGCGGGAAGTCCTCGAAACCCGAACCATACGCGGCAAAACCCACATCCTCCGCGAGGCCAACATCCTTCCCGACGCCTTCAACACGCAAACTGCCTGCGCCATAGGCCTGATCATGCTTGGCCTTGCCAGCGTGCTTGCAATCGAGTTTTACAAAACCCGCAAGCAACTGGTATAACCTCTCTCAGTTATCGACCAGCGCGGGGTTAGCTCAGCTGGATAGAGTAGCTGGCTTCGAACCAGTTGGTCGGGGGTTCAAATCCCTCACTCCGCGCCATGTTAAAACGCCTTACCTAACTACTGAATTTTGTTGATTTTTATGCGCTACGCTTGTGCGGAGCAAATTGATTTGGGCTAAATTTGGGCTGCTTTACCTAATAGACTCATCGAATCATAAGAAAACATTTTTTCTTTATTCGGCCAAAAAAGGCCCATTTTTATGTAGCAGGTATGTACTTTTTAAAGTGTGTCAAAGGGAAAAAGTTAATATTTTCAATAACTTATTTATGTAGCGGGTATGTAATACCCTACGCCCAGAATGGGATATATTGGGCCGTTCTTTTAGACCCGTTTGTCACTCCGGCCATGTTTTGCTGTCAATAAAAAAAAAATTGAAAGAATTTGCGAAATAAAAGGTTTGACCTATTGCTAAATTTTAGTTAATTTGTCTAAATCTTTTTCAAAATAATGCAAGGAGTCTCGGCTACGCAACAAGCATTTACTCCCCCAAAATATAATAGCTCATCTTTTCACTGTCCTTTTTGTAATGTCTTTGCCAATCAATCGTGGAATTCCCCTAACTATGAGTTAACTTTTCTTCAAACTTGTTTTTGTGCACATTGCAAAAAACTTTCTGTATGGGCTTATCAAAAAATGGTTTTTCCCAATTCTTCCAGTGTTTCATCTCCAAATCCAGATTTACCTGAAAATATTAAAGAGATATATCTTGAAGCCGCATCTATCCTGCAAAAATCTCCTAGAGGAGCTGCTGCCCTTTTAAGACTTGGTATTCAAGAACTCTGCAAACATCTCGGGGAAAAGGGCAAAAATATTAATCAAGACATTGGAAGCCTCGTAAAAAAAGGACTAGACAAAAAAATACAACAGGCCTTGGATATTGTTCGAGTTGTCGGCAATAATGCCCTTCATCCAGGACAAATTGAAATAAAAGATAATGACGAAGTTGCAAAAAATCTTTTTGGATTAGTTAATATAATTTCTGAGGAAATGATTACAAGGCCTAAAAATATTGATGCTGCATATTCAAAATTAATCCCTGAAAGCACAAAAGAAGCAATTAAGAAACGAGACAAACAGGAAAACTATGAACAACCAATACAATAGTTCTTTACGCCTCTATAACTTTAGAGACTATTGCGCTAATTGTTCTTTTCCATTGTAGTGCATCTTGGTTTGCTTTTGCCCTACACTCCATTATTAATTGTTTCAGAAGTGCAGGCATGCGAGAAAAACGTCCTTTTCCAGAAACCAGAAACTTACTAAAATCATGTAAAGTTAATGGAACAATATCAAGTGCTACTTTCCTATCGTCACCAAGATACCAATCTCCAGAACGAAATGTATGAGCGGTATTGCTATCTATTGATAAAGCAATAAACAATCCATAGACAGGCTTTGGAGCATTTTCCTTATATTGAGCAACATGCCTTCTTACAGGCTCTCCTTCGGCTGCTTCTTGTCTCGAAGAAGAAGTTAAAGTTACTTCTACAACAACGATTACGTCTTTGAACTCAAAAACCATATCTGGTCTATTCCCTGGAGCACAGCTTACTGGCAAAAAATCCTGATCAATTTGAAACATTCTTGCTTCCCAAGGCTTATTATGTAAACTATCAATGGCTAAAAATGAACGCCAAATTACCCATTCAAAATAAGCAGGTCTTTCCCCTCTTGGAATAGAAGCCATTTCTCCGTTCGGAAGTTGTGCAGGTTTGTTTGATTGAATTGCTTTCATCCATGACACTATTTCGTCAATATTCTCTGCTTGTTGATTTGCATAGTTTTCCTCATCCAATCGAAAAATTTTTGCCTCAAGGACATGTCTTTGTATTTCAAGATCTGGTAAAGAAGTATCTGCCGGCAAAGGAATAATTTTTTCTCCCCTTGCTTTAAGCTGTTGTTCAATATCCTGTATGACCGAATAGGAAATCGTTGCATCATCTGTAGGCAACTCAGCACCCAACCATATAGACCGCAAATATTGCTGATTAGATAGTTCTACAATTTCTTTAGTTTGCAACAACTTGGCCAATTGAATACGAGATGATGATAATGTTATCCCACGACCAACTGCCCGAAAAACACCCGTAGCCTTGAGATACCTCAAAGATAGATCAGCATAATCATCTAAAGTGCTTTGCCTTTTATTTAATTTAGAAGAAATTTTTTCATACAATTTTCTGTCTAAAGTTCTGAAATTGCCTTTAGTAACCTCTCTTTTTTTTCTATAAGATAGAATATTATTAATTACGGTCACATTTTCATTTTTAGGTGATGCAGTTTGCACAAATAAAGCAAACTCTTGAAATGATAGCCGTTTCTCATATTCCCCAGCACCTAATCCTTCCATGACTTGTAAGACAAATTGCAATGGAGAAAATTGTTGTACTTTATATTTTTTTTCAAGAATCGATGGAATACGATAACTTACAAGTGATCTAAGAAAGCATTCCTGTTGAGCAGTTATGATCCCAGATTCAATTAATCTATGGCCATTTGGCGTAATCTCGTAGGGGCGACCTGAAAGTTTCTCAATGTTATCTACAACAACAGACAAATCAGTACCAATTGTACCACTCTTTATATTTCTATTTAGTTGAGAGGTAATAAATCCAAGTTGAGATAAAGCAGAACGCCATTTGCGTCCGAGGTCTGAGGCATCTTGCCCTGAAGCAACTCGTGGAGCATCAAGAATTCCTTTTGTATGCAGCAGTTTTGCAAAAGCATTTTCTTGCTCTCTCCCAGATATATTTCCATTAAGTGGTGACCCTTGAAGGACTCTTAAAGCATCTCTAAGCCTATATGGAGTTCTTACAGTAGTATTTCCTATATGCCAAAGCATCTTAAAATCCTACAAAAAGATACTCTTTAACTTCATTACGCAGATCACGTTTTTGATTCGCAAAACTGTAACGATAATCTATATCAATTACCTTTACATGTTTTTTATATCTTGACATCATGGATATTATTTTTTCTTTAGTTGGAAGAGAGTTGGAAGAATAAGAAACCAGTAAAATGCTATTTTTAAGTTTGGAGAAAAGTTTATTAAATGCGCTTTCTGTGCCAGCAAGAGAGTTAAACGGTGTTGGATAACTTTTAAACTTACGAGTTTTTGTATGCCATTGCATGTTGACTCCTTGCCAGTCTCTAGCAAGCCCTTCAACAAAGTGATACCTCCTCACATATTCATTGTCAGAAAATGGGCTATAATAGGGTGGGTCTATATATACAAGATCAGCTTTATAGCGACAATTCATGGCATCGCCTTGACGAGATTTATTTTCTTTGCCATTATCAAAAATAGAACTATTAATTAACTCTATAGCATTGTGAATATGCTCTTCCATGCTAATTTTTAGATCAGATCTGCCGTCGTCATAACGTAGACCTGTATAGGTAAAAATGCCTCGCGCACGCTTTTTAAGACATGCTCGTATTAGAGCAGACATAGCGATTGCACGCTTAGAAGCATTTGATAAGTTCTTTATGTTTGACCTTACCATATCAATTAAAAAATTATCCTCATCTGAAAAATAAAGTCCTGAGAACGTATCTTGAACAAAAGTATCCATATTATTGTTTTGTAAGAAAAGCCCCTTTACTTCTTTTTGATTCAAAGTTTGATTATTATTTTCAATCATAGCTCTCGAAAAAGTAGCGTTCATGGCCATATAATCGTTGGAAAAAACTTGTTTTCCCATAGTTTTAAATAGATACCCTACAACGCCAGAACCTGAAAGAAGATCTAATACTGAATCAAATTTGAATTGATCAACAACATCCCTTATATATGGTAATATCTTTTCTTTTGAACCCATATAGCGCGTTGGCGGATAATCTTGGGACTTAGGATTTATTTGTCTAGGCAAAGATTTGGAACCAGACTTGAGGAGAGGTTTAATAGTAACAATGACATCTTTTCCACTCCTAGATCTTATTTTTGAACTAATATTCCTGCGAGTTTTAATAATCTCCATTTCATATGATCCGTAAAGTTCATGAACAAGAGAATGATTGGAGTTAGTTAAAATAACATAACATCCCAATCTTTGCAATCTTTTGACTTCTTTCGCTAGATTTTTGTGGTCTTCTTCATAAAACTGTTCTTTTGTATATCGCTTAAAATCAGCATATTCTGAAACAGGAAGATAAGGTGGGTCTAAAAATATTAAGTCTCCAGATTTAGCCGTCTTAGTTAATACATCCCTATAATCACCATATACTATTTCTATACCCCGTAATGCACAAGCTGCTGATTCTAACACTTCATAAGGACAAATATTAGGATTCTTATATTTGCCATAAGGCACATTAAATTGGCCATTCTTATTAACCCTATATAAACCATTATAACAAGTGCGGTTTAAATAAATAGTTCTCGCTGCAGCATATGCAGGATCAAGGTTATCAAAATTTAATCCTCTGACTTGATAAAATTCCTCTTCAGAATTTTGAAATTTTTCTAAATGAGAAATTACGTTATCAAGATTTGTCGCAATGCACCTGTAGACATTTATAAGCTCAAGATTGGAATCGGCAATAATACCTTTTTTTGGCCGTAACGCAAAAAACATTGCGCCCCCGCCTATAAATGGCTCTATGTATCTTTCAAACTTATCAGGAACCTTTCTTAACAAATCATTAAGTAACTGTGTTTTACCACCGGCCCACTTTAGAAATGGTTTGGACTTAAAAAAGGTTGCCTTTTCTATAATTGTTTTAGTCATTTGGTTAAGTCGCTACTTTTTTCTTATAATCATATTTTTACAATATATTGAGTTTAAATGACTACTAAAAAATAAACAGGAATTTCTGTAATAAGCAATAACTTTGATGCTTATGTTTGTAAAAAGATACCCAGAGTTTTGATTAATTCTGGCCTTAAAATCGAAGGCATAAATCACGTTTTGGCCAATTTTTACAGCGAAGAAGACCGCAAACATGAGCATCAGCAATGGCGAGGCCGATTTAGTCAACTGCGGCCATATTTTGAAAAGATTCTGGGGGAGTTTGATGCTGAAAAATTCCAACAAGTCTATTTAAGGGAAATATTGTCGCCGCTCAATTTTTTCTACTGCAACAAGTTTACTTTTTTCGCAAGCAAGGCCGCCAAGACCTGAAATAAGTCATAACGCACAACAAACGCTGGCGCGCCATTTTACCTTGATTTTTGGCGGGATTTTTTGTATGCTCCTGTGACTGGCATACCACCCTGCAAACATTAATCAGGTGAATGAAAAAATGAAAAATCCCGCTCCCCAAATGATTTACCTCAAAGACTACCAAAAACCCCATTACGGGATTACCCAGGTCGATTTGGTCTTCGATCTGCACGACTCCCGCACGCGGGTGCGCTCCAAGCTGCAAATTGAGAGACTGGCCGAATCCGGTGCGCCTCCACTGGTGCTCAACGGGGAAAAACTCAAGCTCATTCGTTTGAGATTAGATGGCCGGGAAGTGGACAAAAAGGAATACGAACTGACGAGCGAGACGCTCACGATAGGGCAGGTTCCCGCCGAGTTTGTCCTTGAGACGGAAGTTGAAATCGACCCCGTGGCCAACAAATCTCTCAATGGGCTTTATAAATCGGGAACTATTTTTTGCACTCAAAATGAGCCAGAAGGTATGCGGCGGATAACATACTTTATCGACCGCCCCGACGTGATGGCCAAATACACCACCGAAATCATCGCCGACAAGGCCCAGTATCCGGTGCTGCTGTCAAACGGCAACCCCATCGCGCAAGGTGATTTGGAGGACGGGCGCCACTGGGCGAGGTGGAGCGATCCCTTTCCCAAGCCCTGCTACCTGTTTGCTTTGGTGGCCGGCGACCTCGATCTGCTTCAAGACCACTACACCACTCAAAGCGGAAGGAAAATTGACTGCCGCATTTATTGCGACAAGGGCAATGTGCCCCGCTCCCGGCACGCCATGCGCTCGTTGAAAAAGGCCATGCGCTGGGACGAGGAAACTTTTGGGCTTGAATACGATTTGGATATTTATATGATTGTGGCGGTGGATTCCTTCAACATGGGGGCGATGGAAAATAAGGGGCTGAATATTTTCAATTCCTCTTGCGTTTTGGCCGACGACAAAAGCTCCACCGACGACGACCTTTTAAGTATTGAGTCCATTGTCGGGCACGAATACTTTCATAACTGGACCGGCAATCGGGTCACCTGCCGCGATTGGTTTCAACTGACTCTCAAGGAGGGCCTGACCGTATTCCGCGACCAGGAATTTTCCAGCGACCTCAACTCCCGCGCCGTCCAGAGGATTCAGGATGTCGCCCAGTTAAAGAGCGCCCAATTCAGCGAAGATGCCGGCCCCATGGCACACCCGATTCAGCCCCAGCAATACATGGAAATTAACAATTTCTACACTGCCACCGTGTATGAAAAAGGCGCTGAAGTCATCCGTATGTTGCACACTTTTTTGGGCAAAGAAGGTTTCCGCCGGGGAATAGACCGCTACTTTGAACTTTTCGACGGGCAGGCGGTGACCACCGAAGACTTTTTGCGGGCCATGAGCGAGGCCAATGGCAATTACGATATTTCCCAGTTTAAGCGCTGGTACTTTCAGGCCGGAACCCCGGAAATCAAAGTCTCGGGGGTCTACCATG
This sequence comes from Bacteriovoracaceae bacterium, assembly GCA_965215445.1. Classification (GTDB taxonomy): domain Bacteria; phylum Bdellovibrionota; class Bacteriovoracia; order Bacteriovoracales; family Bacteriovoracaceae; genus CBDBLK01. The sequence goes on from CBDCDT010000002.1 coordinate 334,091, forward strand.
CCGACAAACAGGTTTACCACTTGGAGATCGAACAAAACTACCCACCTACTCCAGGACAAAAGGACAAACTCCCTTTCCACTTCCCCTTGAAGTTTGGACTGCTGGACAATCAAGGAAAAGAAATGGCCGTGGGCAAAGATGTCCTAAATATGACTCAGGCGAGAGAGTCCTTTAACTTTGAAGGCATTAAAACAAGGCCGATTCCCTCCCTCAACCGCCATTTCTCTGCACCCGTCAAAGTGTGTGCTTCCTACAGCAAAGAAGAACTCGCCCTTTTGTGGCAACACGATAGCGACCCCTTTAACCGCTATGAGGCCGGCCAGACTTTGGGCCTTGAAACCATCAAAGAAAGTCTCGATGCCCGCGAACACAATCGAGAATCGAATACCGATTCCTATGTCCAAACTTATGGAAAATTATTGGAAAACAGCTCCCTTGATCCCGCTCTCAAGGCCATGGCGCTGATGGTGCCGGCAGAAAATATTGTGCATCAACACTGCAATCCGATCAATTTTCAGGCCATCCATGAAGTCAGAAAAAATTTGATAAGCTCTCTGGTTCAAAACCATCGCCACGCCTTCATCAAAACTTACGAGAGCAACCAAACCCGGGAGCAAAATTATTCTCTCGACCCTGTGAGTGTCGGCAAACGCTCCCTTGCCAACCTGTGCCTGCACTATCTGGTCACGGCAGCTTTCGGCGACGAAGAAATCCTTTCTCTGTGTCGGGAACATTTCAAAAACGCCAACAACATGACCGATGAATGGGCCGCTCTGCGCGCGATCGGGCAGGGAGACACACCCACGCGCAATGAAATTTCCCAGGCCTTTTTTGAAAAGTGGCGATCCAACACCTTGGTCATGCAAAAGTGGCTCTACGGCGAGGCCAACAGTCCCATAGAAGGTGCCTTTGAGCGGGTTTCCAATTTGGAAAAGTTGGATATCTACAATGTGATTGTGCCCAACCTCGTGCGCAGTGTGTGGGGAGGATTTATCCACAACTACACCCACTTCCACCACCCCGAAGGCCTTGGTTACCAAATGATGGCCGAAAAAATTATCGAAATCGACCGCTTCAACCCGCAAATGGCGAGCGCCCTGGCCAGGAGTTTTAAACTGTTCAAAAAACTTTTGCCTGTCCAAAAGGATTCCATGCGCCAGCAACTGACCCGCATCCAGGAAACGCCCAAACTTTCCAAAAATACTTACGAGATTGTTTCCAAAACTTTAGAGGACGAATAAGACACATCGCAACATCAAAGAGCTTTTTCTCTGGCCTTTTGGCATAAATTCTGCAATTACAAGGCATGTCAAGCTGGATTCATTTAGGGAATTGCCACCGGCCCCACGGAATACAGGGAGGATTCGCCCTGCATTTGTTTAGCGGGGAAAATAGCGTTCTCGATGCCGGAATGAAAATCGAACTTCGGCCTTGCAACTCTGAGAGTTCCCTACCTCTCGAAGGGAAATGCTACCGCCTTACAAAACTTCATCACCAGAAAAAAGTGGCCTATCTGCAAGATATTTCCAAGCGCGAGCAAGTTGAAGCACTCACCCCTTTTGATATTTTCCTGAAACGCCAAGACTTTCCCCCACTGCCCGGCAAAGAGGACTCATTTTACCTGGCCGACCTCTTGGGACTCAAAGCAATTGACCACCAGAGCGGGCAGGAAATCGGCGAGGTGGCCAGCTTTTCAGACAATTCCGCCCAAACCCTTTTGGAAATTCACAGTGAAGGGAAAATACTCTTTACCCTTCCCTTCGTCGATGCCTTTTTTCCCGCCATCGACGTACAGGCGGGATGGCTCGAAGTCGTCCCTCCACAAATGATTTAACTTATGCGCGAACGTACAGTGTGGGTACTCACCCTCTTCCCCGATTTTTTGAAATCTTTTGGCCAAACCGGAGTCACCGGCCAGGCCCTGCAAGGCAAACGCAAACTCCCTCTCAATTTTAAAACAGTTCTCATCAGCGACTACGCCCCCAAGGGAGTCAAAGACGTGGACGACTCTCCCTACGGTGGCGGGCCAGGCATGGTCATGCGTGCCGACGTCCTCAAAGAGGCCCTTTTCAAAGGAGTCATCGAGGCCGGAGGATACGGCGAACAAGGCCTCAAGCAATTGCACATTGTTTATCCTTCACCGCGAGGCCCGGTGTGGAACCACCAAATGGCACAGACAAAAGCGCACAGTTGGTTTGAAGGTGACAAAGATTTGGTCTTTATCTGCGGCCGCTACCAAGGCATCGACGAGCGCTTTTTACAAAACTACGTCGATGAACACATAAGTTTGGGAGAATTTGTCCTCAGTGGGGGAGAGTTGGCGGTAATAATCTTTCTCGACTCCTGCTTGAGACTGGTTCCCGGGATTTTGGGAAATTCCGAATCCTGCCAAGCGGAGAGCTATCGCCAGCAACTTTTGGAATGTCCCCACTACACCCGCCCCGCCGTCTTTGAAGGCCTTGCCGTTCCCGAAATTCTCACCAGCGGCCATCACCACAACATTGAAGAATACCGCAATGCTGAGAGTTTGCGCATAACACGCACCTGTCGCCCCGACCTCTTAAAACGGGAGCGGCCCTCGTGAACCTTTATTTGGGGCTGGTTCACCACCCGATCAAAAACAAAAAGGGCGAGTTGGTCACCACTTCAGTGACCAATCTGGACATCCACGACATCGCCCGCAGTTGCCGCACCTTTGGCGTAAAAAAATACTTCATCATCACTCCCTTGCAGGCCCAGCAGGATTTGGTAGAGCGCATTCTCGAACACTGGAGCAAAAATGGGCCACAGGGTACCAACCCCGACCGCACTGAGGCCTTGGGCCGTATTCAATTGTCCAAGCATATAGAAGAAGCGTGCCAAGTCATAACGACAGAGGCAGGGGCCTCCCCCCGCCTGGTGGCCACCGGGGCCAAGCTGGAGAGCTTTGACCATTCCTGCCATTCCCTGAGTCAAAAAATGTCCCTTGACAAGGCCCCGTATTTTTTGCTATTCGGCACTGGCTGGGGACTTCATCCTTCACTGATTGAAAGTTCCGACTTTACGCTGGAACCCATTTCAGGTAAGGTTCCCGGAGACTACAATCACTTGTCCGTGCGCTCGGCAGTGGCCATTTATCTGGATCGACTGAACTCACCGCACGCTATCAAAGGGAGCTGACGAAATGAACTTGTTAGAATTGGTAAAAAAGGATCACGCCAACCCCAAAGTGGCCGACATTCCCTTTTTTAAAACCGGCGATACGGTCAGCGTTCACGCCCGGATTCAAGAGGGAGGCAAAAGCCGCGTTCAGGTTTTCAAGGGCGTAGTCATCGCCATCCGCAGGCGGGGGAATGTCGAGGGGCATTTTCGCGTGCGCAAAGTATCCTCCGGTATCGGCGTCGAACGGGTTTTTCCCTTCCACGCCCCCAATATTGACAAGGTGGTACTCGACCAAAGGGGCAAATCCCGACGCGCCAAACTTTACTACTTGCGCGATCGCTCTGGAAAATCAGCGCGTATCGCCATCGACTACGACCGCCGGCCCTCAAAGCAAAGTAAATCGTAGGCAAAAATGCCACCATTGCGCATTTTGTACGGTATTGACGAGGCCGGGCGCGGGCCACTTGCCGGTTCCGTGGTGGCCGCCACTGCCGCACTGTGGGGAGATATTGAACCAGGCCTTGCCTATTTGGCCGAGCAAAACGTCACCGACAGCAAAAAATTGACTCAACAAGCCAGAGAAGAAAAAATCAAGGCGTGGGGAATTTCCCTCCCTGATTTTAAAAAGAATCAGACTCCCCTCGTGCAACTAACCCCTGGCTGCTGGATGGGATTTAGTGTCTTTGCAAACCCACCCGCCCGAATCGACCAAATCAATATCCTAAAGGCCAGTCTGGAGGCCATGCAATTTTCCTTTGAAAAACTCCACCAAAATCTGCTGCAAAACCATTTTGCGCAAGACGAAGATGTTCCCTATTCGGTATTAGTCGATGGGCCACACCTGCCCCCCGCCTGGAAAGGGCAGACTTGGGCCAAGGCAATGATTAAGGGCGATTCACGCTCGCGCATCATCGGGGCCGCCAGCATCGTCGCCAAAGAGTACCGGGACAACCTTATGCAAAAGCTCGGCAACAAATGGCCTGGATACGGGTTTGCCCAAAACGCCGGCTACCCCACAAGGCAACACAAAGAGGCCATCCTCCGCCTTGGCCCCACTCCCGAACACCGAAAAACCTTTCGCGGAGTCGTTTTGCCATGAAAGGACTTTCTCTCGAGTTGGCCCATTCCCGCAGCTTTTCGGCATCCCCATAGTCCTGAGTGAATTGGTTCTTAGAGAAAAAGGTTGTGGCCAGGTCGATCTGGCCAGGCTCTTGCCGAGTGGCCTGATTGAACTTTGCGAAGTCAAATCAAACCCCAGCACTCTCTCTTCGCGCCAAAAAATGAGGTTAAAGCGCAGCGCCCGACTGTGTTCCTGGCTTTTTAATCGTCCCACCAAGATTTCTTTGGCCAAACAAAAGGCCCAGGCCTATTAGGCAGAAGGGCCAGTTGAAGTTACGCCTCTTTCACTCCAAAACCTGAACACCCTGTTCGGCGGCGGCCCTGACTGCGGCCTCTCTTTGGGCAATTTGGGTTTCAAGATCAACGATGGTCTGTCTCATGTGCCACAAAGTTTGCCGGTTGGTGTTTTCGGCAAGTCCCTCGATGGGTTCTGCAATACGCAAGTCCAACAACCGCGTACCCTCAATGGGTCATAGGCCTTGCCCTGACTTAAAGTTGTGGCCTATTTATCTCTTGTCTAGCAGCACCTAGCGACTGTTTTAACTTTTAGCCGTTTCCAGTTCATTCAATTCTTCAATCCTCGAAGATACTTTTTCAAATCTTGTTAAAATCAATCCAGCATTCTCTCATAATCTTCCCGCGCCAAAAAATACTGATGGTCCTCTTAAAGCGCTAAAGCTTGCATCCAAGGGAAAGATTTTTTTTGTAAAAAGGTTCCTGGCTTTCAGAAGAAACTTTGGGGAATCATCAGGTTTAGCAACGTTAACCACTTGAACAGTGTCATAATCCATTTTTGAATTATAACTATAACGATAATATTTAAGAAAACTTTCTAATTCATTACGCTTGGCCAATATTGAAGAGTGTTCATCCAATTGTCTTGCCAGGTCCAGATTTTTTTCGCCAAATTTGCTACCAAATATTTCCACTGTCCGCTGCGAACCATACCAGCGTAAAAATCCGCTTTGGCCTGGTCGAGTTGGGATTTCATGCCCACCAGGAATTGGAGACACAAAATAACCTTCGGCAAGCTCGTCACTTCCCCTTTGAAGCGTCATCAGACCGTCGTTTTCGGGAATCAGGTCGTTCTCCATTTTCTGGAAGATTGCAGTCAAACGCCTCAAAGCACGCAAGAACTCGGGCATATTGTCGGCCGTTTTTAAAGCTCTCGCTCCCTTGTGAGCATAAATCAATCCGCGCCTGGAAATGGAAAAGAGGAGAGGGACTCCCGCAAACATGACATTTGTTGCTCCCTCAAACCCAACTTCTCCAACGACTGCGCCGGCGTATCGGGCGCGGTGTTTGGTATTTTTACAGGCGTAGGTGTCCGTAAAGTTGATATAAAAATTTCCCATCATAGACACTGAATTTCCAGCAACAGTTGCCATCTGGCCTGCAGTTTCCCCTGCGGCAAAAACGGATGCCTTGAAAGTCACCTCATCGTCCTCACTGCGCTTTTGAAAAAATTCGCCTTTGGCGTATTTGTAGAAATTAATGGCCGCAGAGGCCAGACCTGTTTTGATTTTGGTATCGAGTTCCACCGTCTGCTCTGTTTTCTCTTTGGCACTGGTTCCCCGAAGCCAGTCCCACGGCAACCATATTTCCCATTTCAACAAAGACGTTTTTTGCTCCCTCGACAACACCCTCTTTGGCCTTTGTCCTGCCTTCTTCACCCTCACGAATATGAGCACAACTCAAGCGTTCTTCTTCGGGAACGGAAGTACAGGTTTGACTCTCTACTGTCTGGCGGCACATTTCCGCCACGTCGTCCAGAGAAAGAGGTGCATCGGCACTTCTTTATCAACCACCCGGCGGTAGGCCTTGATGACATCCACCAAGTCCGGCCTGCGGCCATAAAAATTTCTTATGCGTGGAAGATCGGCGGTCAACTCCTTCCAAAAGGCCCTTTCTTCTCTACGCTGTTGAACTTCACTGGTGTATATGGGTTCCGGCGTAGGCAGGATACCTGCTCTGCCCGTTAGATAAGGCCGCCATTTTTGCCGATTTGTGGGTACAACCAGAGAAAGTGAGACTTGCCGTCGTCAGGAGAAGAAGAGTTTTGCGAAAAATTTTCATTTGACCATTCCTTTGTTTTTCTTTGTTGCTACTTCCCCCCTTATCGGCCTTGGCCTTAAAGAACTTTAATGCACCCCCCCCATCGCAAACTATGAGAATTAAAAGGGTTTTCTCCAAACCGGACAGGTAAAATCAAGAATCCAAAGGCCAAAATTTACACAATGCTTAAAGTTGCAAATTTGCCAAATATTTCCACCTCCTCTAACCTGAATGGGTGAGAACTCCGATTCTTTTGCTGTTTTTTTTCCTCTTGCAGTTGGCGACCTGGTCGCCCCGCGCGCAAGCGCAGATACTCGACCCCAGAGTCAAGGCGGTCACGGTGATGGCCCTTTACGGCACCATCGGCGGTTTTTTGCTGGGAACGGCCTCCCTGGCCTTCCACAAAGATGGCCGCAGTATCTCGCGGGGCACTTCTCTGGGCCTTTATGCCGGCCTGCTCTTTGGAGGTTATGTGGTGGGTTCCCACTACATAATGAGGCAAAGAGGCCAACAAGACACTATCGCTCCAACCGGCCAAGCAGACACCTACAATATTCTTGAGGGAGTGCAAACCCAACTTTGGAACCCTCCCGACTTTCCCCTGTTTTACCTTAACCTGTTCCAATTGCGTTTCTAAGTGCCGCCATCTGCTGCTTATCAAAATGGGATTTCAAAGCGGCCTCTTTTTCATTCAACAAAGCAGTCGTTTTTTGCCGAAATTCTTTAAATAGGGAATAAAAAATAGGTGTTTGTTCCCGCGTACTCTCAAGAGAGGCGAGAAGTTCACCCAGCTTGCGCGTACATTCACAAAAAAAGTGCGGCCAGGGATTAACCATTTTTTCGTGCTCGGAAAAGGGCCGCGTGCACTCTGCCAGATCATCTAAAAGTTGAAAGGCCAGGCCGAGCGCTAGACCTGTACGCCACCACCACAAGGCCTTTCTTCTTTCATTTTTTTTGCATAAATAACCTGAGATTAAAGCGACTTGAATCAGGCGGGCAGTTTTTAGCTCATAGGTTGTCAAAAGGTGGGAAAAAGAAGGAGGCCCGGAAATTCTATAGGAGAGGTCGCGGCATTGACCATCAATCAGTCCCTTAGGGCCGAGTGCCCAGGCACACACTTTGCGAATAAGAACAGCGTTCGAGGCGTTTAAATTCGCCCACAGAGCATAACTGGCGTTGAGTAAACCATCACCAACCAAAACCGCCTGCCACTGGCCGTAAGCTTTGTGCAAACTCGCTCGATCCCGCCTTAAATCGTCATCATCCATACAGGGAAGGTCGTCGTGGGCCAATGTATAAGCGTGATGCATTTCCAAACCCGAACACAATAAACTCAAGTCTGAAGTTGGGTTTTCGAGTTCTTTCAAAGCATCTTTTTGAGAATCTTCAAACGCTGAAACCGCCAGAAGTGGCCGAAACAATTTTCCCGACGGCAAAACGGCATAAGTATAGGCCGGGGCCAGACCGCTGTTGGCAGCGTAACGCTTGAGATGAAATTCCAGGTTTTGCAAGATGAGCGTGCGCGCCTGACAATTAAATTTCATCTTTCAAGGAGAGAAAGCGTTCCATCTGCGCATAACTGGGATCGACGACAAAAAAGCTTCCCCGACTTCTGAAAAAATGCTGGAGAGGCAAAGGCAACGCCCCGCAAAAGGTTCCCCGGCCATTTTTGAGTTGGGATTGGATGGGATAACGGGAAAGCACACGCTCTAGCTCTTGATGAAACTTTTCTCTCACATCAAAAAAGCGCTTGGGATCAGACACTATACGCTTCATGGCGCGACAGTATTGGGCCAGACTAAATTCGTCTCCATCCCAAGTGGAAATCATCATTAGTGGTTCTTTGACAAAAATATCTTTTTCCAGCATGGCCACTGCCGACTGCCCTCCCAAAAAGGCAAAACTGGCGTTGGGAGTGAGGTCTGAATCGTTAGAAGCAAAATAATGCTGATCAGACCAGCTAAACATTTGTGCGGCCGTTTCATTGTAAATGAGAGGAATCCCGCGATTTTTCAAAAGAGTTTTTAATCCTTTTAAAAAATCGTATACGACCGGAACCAAATCCCTCTGGCGAACGGGTTCAATCCAAACCGCCATATAATCGTGTTGATCGAGCAAGGCCTCTACGCTCGACAAATTTTCCTCGGGTAAAATATCCACGTCAAAAAGTGAAGTGGACTCCCCGCTCAAAGCACGCGCCAAAAAAGTCTCATTGCCAAAAATATGCCCGCTAAAAGTTAGCAGGCGCTTTTTGCAACGGCCTTTGTGCCATAAACTTTTAAAAATTTTATCAACACATTCTGATTGCCCACTGGCACTATAAAAATGTCTCAATTCTGTCGGTGCCTGCTCACCCACTGCTTTCAGATATTCAAGGAAACGAAGACTTACAAAATTGGAAAGGCAAATTTTGTTATTCAAGCAGGGAAGCTGCTCTTTCAAATAATCACAATCCAATTCGCCAAGGCCCAAGGGAGCATCAATTCTATCAGACAAAGAAGGCCGCAATTTTTTCCATTGGAGAGGAGAGGTGTAATAGATCACATCCCGGTATGTCTCAAAATCGAGATAGTCTTCTTTGAGATAACATTGTTCATAGGCCCCCAGTGAGAGGTTGATGGAAAGCATACTCGCCGCAACTCTATCGCGGTTGCGGCCTTGAATACGCTTGGCCCCACGGTTTATCGCCAAAATGGCCAAAGCGTACTTCATGGGACGGCCCAGACCAAGATTTCTATGGTTGGGATGAACCGTGGTATCCAGCGCATATAAAGACTCGTCGTCATGCCAATAAGGGTCTTGGCGAATTCCCCTAATCTGAGGGTGGTCTTGGGGAAGCGAGCTAAAACTAATCGCCTTGAGTTCACGGCCTTTAGCTTGCACTTCTTTTGATTCGAGCAACAGACTCAGACCAAAAGCGCTGGAAGCAGTTTTTGCAAAACTTTCTCTTCCCGTTTGGCGTGCCGGTTCGTAACTAATTTTTTGCAATTCTTGAATCAAGTCATCGTACCGGGAAAAGTTTTTGCCATCTACGACAACAATTTTTTCCCCTTCTTGAAGTTTCCCTTGCGCTCGCATAAGTTGGCCGATCTCATCTAAAAGTTTGGATTCAGAAACATCTTTGCCGTGAAGTTTATTCCAACGCATACGCATTAACATTTCGTGCCACTGGTAAATATCATCGACTTGCTTACCGAAAGGCCCTGAAGAAATGGGAAGTGTCTCAGGAACTGCTTCATTGCGATTCAGAAAAATCTTCTGTGCCAAGGCATCCAAACGTTCAAAGAGAAAATCAAAATCGGATGCGCTAAAAGCAGTATTGAGCCGAAAACGCAAAGTCCTCTCTCCTGCCGGATAGTAAAGCAGGCCATAGTCAAAGCGATGCTTGACAAAAAGTTTGACCAAATCGGCATCTTTAAAATCAAAGGCGAAGGCCAGTCCTTGAGCACGAGGTCTTTCAATAAATTGAGCGTAAGTTTGAACAAAATGAGCAAGCCTTTTGGTGGCCTCTTCTTCAAGTTTTTCAATGCGCTGCCCTGATTGTTCCAAGGCCAGGGCGTGTTGGTAACCGCGCACGAGTGAAGCGACCTGAAAGTGCTGATCCTTTTCCAACTCTGAAAGCTCTAAAGAGTGAGAACTTATCACCAGGCCGGATTGGGATTTTTTGGCACAGGTTATATAATCGGGATAAAGTGGTTTCCCAATACTGGTCAACAAATTAAACCCCCGATGCCAAAAAAAGGTTCGTCCCAAATGAAAACCGGTCTGAATTTCATCGTATATCAAGGGCACTTGAAAGCTCTTTGCCATTAATAAAAGTGCCGTATGAAAGCGATCCGAACTGTAGCGATCACCTCCTTCACATTGCATCGGTTCAATAATGATGGCAAAAAATTTTTGAGAGGAAAGCTCACTGCGGACTTGAAGCAGCGCCTTCACTTCCCTTTCAAGCATCCCCTCTTGCAACCACTCCGAGGGAACTTTTTGTCCAGAGTCGGGAGCATGTTCCCAAAACTTGCGCCATTTCTCGGGAAACTGGCATTGCATCTCGCTGCCCTCTAGTTCGGGATAGGGGCAAAAAGTTGTTTCAAGGCCTGGAATCTGAAAAGGTTCGCGCTTGGAAGGACTCCAAGTGCTAAACAAACTTAGCAACGTACGGCCGTGAAAACTTCCTTCAAAGGCCAAAATTTTATGTGCCTGCTGATGCTTGCGCCGCCGATAACACAGACCCAGTGCTGTCTCGTTGGCGACAGAACCACTATTGCACAAAAGCATTGTGATGTGTTCAAAACTGGTTTGGCGCTTTAAAAAGTTTTGAAACCCCGAACGCAACCCCAGAAAATGCTCACCTTGAAAGTCGTTTGTCCACGCCTCTTGAAAGTGTGCCGTACCCATAAAAATGGAGGCATTAAACCCCAATCCCAACGAGGCAATTTGGCTGGCGGCATCCATCATATAGCGGGTTTTTCCCTCGGCTGTGGAAATCGCCAAATACGGCCCTTGTCCCTTCCTCAAATTGACAAGATAAGTTTTTTTATCGGGAGGTATAAAATCCTCGGCGTAATAGTTTTGCAACTCACGCTTGGCGTATTCGGCATCACTGCCCTCAATCAAGGGAACGGAGTGAAGATTTTTATTCGGCACGATCTACTTCCTTTTTAATAATTTGACCGAGAAAATGCGCATAAGAATGGCCTTGGCCCTCAAGCATCATGGGAAACATACTAATCGGAGTGTGCCCCGGAAAAGTGTTAATCTCGTTCAAGATGGGTTCTCCCTCTTGGTTCAAGAAAAAATCAATGCGCGCCAAATGGCGCACGCCAAGGCCCTCAAAGGCAACGCGACTATAGCGCTCGATTTTTTCGAGGGCCTTTGTCTCCAAATCGGGCGCCTTTGTCAAGGTGCGGGTTTGCCCCTCTTTGCCGTATTTTTGATGGTAATCGTAAAAACTCCCACTGGGACAGATAATTTCACCCGGATGAGTCGTTTGCAATTGCCCGTTGTATTGATAAGCGGCAACTTCCAATTCACGGCCGGCAATTTTTTTTTCCAACAAGACGTAGGATGAAAACTCGAAGGCCCGCTCAATACTTGTCTCCAATTCGGAAGCATCAGTGACATGAAAAATGCCAACGCTGGAACCCTGTCTGGCGGCCTTGACAAAAACGTCTTTTCCATGGGCCTCAAAAAAAGTAAGTGCCCGTTCCCCAATACCGAGAGACTCGCGATAGAAAAAGAGAAAGGGGGCATTGGGAATTTGAAGAGCGTCGAGCCACAATTTACTGGTCACCTTATTAAAACAAATTTGACTCCCTTCAGGGCCGGAACCGAGATAGGGAAGATTCATCAATTCAAAAACGCTTTGAATATCCCCCGTCTCCCCCGGAAAACCGTGCAAACAGGGAATGGCAAAATCCAGAGGTATGCCTTGAGTGTCGCCAAAATAAAAAAGCTCCCCACTTCTGCGCAATTCACAAATTTTTCCGTCAATGTCTCTGCGCGTGCCGTCTTTACCAATTTCAACATAATAAGTCTCTACAAAATCGAGCTTTTGAAGCTGATCCAAAAAGTAGTCGGCACTTTTAAGTGAAATGTCGTGTTCGGCACTACCTCCTCCGCATAAAAGTAAAACATTAACCCGTTTCAACGTGAAGGCCTTAATTTCGCCGGTATTTCTTTTGTTTGCAATTCGGTGAATTTATCAATCAATTCGCTGAGAGAAAGTGTTTGATTGTGTTTTTCCCCGTAGGCCCTGATTGAGACTTGTTCATTTTCCACTTCTCTATCGCCGACGACAATCATAAAGGGGATTTTGGCCTTTTGAATCTGCCTGGTTTTATAACCCATGGATTCTGGACGTTCGTCGAGACTTATGCGAAATCTGCGCTGTTCGAGTTCTGCGTGCAAATTGTGGCAAAAATCACCGTGTGCTTCCTTTTTAATCGGAACGATAACCGCCTGCTCGGGGGCCAACCAAAAGGGAAAAGCACCGGCCACATGTTCAATATAAATTCCCATAAAACGCTCTAAGGAACCCAGTAAGGCGCGGTGAATAACAACCGGACGAACTTCATTTGAGTGCGAATCGGTGTAATGTAAATCAAATCTTTCGGGAAGCTGAAAGTCGAGTTGAATCGTGCCCAATTGGTGATAACGGTTGAGGGCATCGGCAATTTCCACGTCAATTTTCGGCCCATAAAAAGCACCTTCTCCCTCTTTGACAAAATATTCGTGTCCTGCGCTTTCCAATGCCCCCGTCAAGGCCTGTTCGGCCTGATCCCAAGTGGCATCGTCGCCAATTTTGGGATCGGGGCGGGTGGATAAATTAATTCTGATTTTTTGAAAACCAAAGTGTTCATAACAAATAAAAAACATTTCCATCAACTTCTTGATTTCTTCCTGAATACCGTCGAGGGCAATAAAAACGTGAGCATCGTCCTGACAAAAAGTCCGCACCCGGGTAAGGCCAGAGATGGCACCATGCTTTTCGTAACGGTGAAGACGGCCAAAATCCGCATAGCGCAGAGGCAAACTGCGATAAGAATGTTTGTAGTGTTTAAACATAAGCATGTGGCAGGGGCAATTCATCGGCTTGACCGCATATTCGCGCTGGTCAATCTGGCTAAAGTACATATTTTCTTTATAGTGTTCGTAGTGGCCGGAAGTATGCCACAAATCACTGTCGAGCACTTGGGGCGTAATCACCTCTTGATAACCATACCAGCGATAAATCCGACGCATAAATTCGATGAGTTGATTGTAAACGACCGCCCCCTTGGGCATGAAGAAGGGACTTGCCGGCGCCACTGCCTCAAAATGAAAGAGAGCAAGTTCTTTACCGAGCTTTCTATGGTCGCGCGCCTTGGCCTCCTGTAAGAAGTGCAAATGCTGTTTGAGTTCTTCCCTGGAAAGAAAGCTGGCGGCGTAAACTCTTTGAAGCATGGAGCGCTTTTCATCACCCCGCCAATACGCTCCCGCCACATTGAGAAGTTTAAAGCTGGTCGGCAACTGGCCCGTATTTTCAACGTGAGGACCTCGGCAAAGGTCGATAAACTCCCCCTGCTTGTAACATGAAATTTCCTCATCTGAAGGAATCGCCTCAATCAATTCCACTTTGAGGGTCTGGCCATGAGAAGAAAAAAAATCAATGGCCTCCTGGCGCTGCATAACCTGGCGCTCAATGGCCAATTTTTCTCTAATGATTTCTTTCATCTTTTTTTCAATTTTGCGAAGATCCTCCTCTCCCAAGCGGTAATCCATATCCACGTCGTAATAAAATCCAGTCTCAATAACCGGCCCCACCCCAAATTGGACAGAGGTATTGGGCCAAAGGCGCTGGATGGCCTGTGCCATAAGATGGGCCGACGAGTGGCGGATTGTATCAAGGTCAATTGAGTTCATAGCAAATTTTATTACCAGTCTGGCCATTATATACCCTTAAAACATTTGACTTCAATGGTGGATGGAGTATTGCAACGCTTTCTTGCCATTTGGTAGTTAATTTTCGTATTGTAAAAGGGAACAATTTTGGTGGTGAATCATTTGCCGCTGGGAGGAAAAATGGGCCAAACCCTTGAGTCAATGACGAACAGGCCGGCAAATGCCGAAATTCCCAGCTTTACCAAGATTCAAAACGGAACCCATTCCAACGAAGAAAAGGAGGAGGCCCTCGATTTGGCGGTTGCCCTGCTCCTGGAGGAAAATGGCCTCACTGACAATTTTGGCCCTCTCCAATCTTTGAAAAACTCTTCATCTCTTGCACAAAGTCAAATAGGTCGGGCCTTTTATAGCCTGGGCAAAGTCTACTACGATAAATCTGACTTATTGCGAGCAGAAGAAAATTTTGTCTGTGCCTACCAATGTACTGAGGGGCCGGAAAACGTCTTTCAAACGCTTAAAATCCTGGGCTTCCTGATCCGCATTTCCTCCGAAAAATTAGAGGACGACAAGGCCAAAACTTATATCCACGAGGCCGAAAGATTAGTTGAGTCCCTGACTGCCACCATGTCCAATCTGGGTGCCGAGTATTTTTATCACTTGGGAGTTGTCAACACTTATAAGGGCGACTTTCAAAGCGCCTACACACATTATGAATTGGCCTATCGAAAATCCTGCGAAGAAGATCAATCGGAATTGTCATCTAAAACCTTGCTCGCCTTGGCAGTCAATGCGTTTCATCGCAGAGAGTTTGAACATTGCTTAAAATTTATCAACCAACTTACCGAACTGCTAAAAGTTGTCGACAAAGGTTATTTTTTGGGCATGGCCTATTTCTACCAGGCCAAAACCTTCGCCGAGCTGGGACAATACGAAAAGGCCTTATCCCATTACCGCCTGGCCAACCGAGCTTTACAAGAAAAGAAGTGTTGGAATTTATTTGGCCATATCTTGCTCGACCAAGGCATCGTCTATAAGCGCAGCGGCCGTTACGAAAAAGCACTGGATTTATTTCAACTCTCTCGGGACACCATCGACGAAATAACCTACAGGCGACTGAGCGGACTTCTCGACGACGAAGTTAAAGAAGTCACTGACAAAACCGTCGATATTTATCTCGACCGCTTTAACTGCAAAATTACAGAGAGAACCCAAGGAACCATTGATTTCAAACACCGTTTTATTTTGTTGGAAATTCTCTTTTTGCTGGCACGCAATCCGGGACATTATTACGATAAAGAAGAACTGGTCAAAAAAATTTGGCAAAGTGAATACAATCCACTCATCCACGACAAACTTATCTACACCAGCGTAAGCCGTTTGAGAAAGCTCATTGAACCCAAGAATGAGCAGGGTGAGAGGTGCAAGTATATTCTCAGAGGAAAAGATGGCTACGCTTTCAGTTCCAGGGTCAAAATTCGCTTCCACACCGACCCTTATAATAGCCGTGGTCGCCCGATCGGTAATGTAGACTTGGGAAGCCCAGTCTGACAAATTACCGTTTAATATCTAAAACTTCTTTGAGCATTTGGTCAGCCGTTTGCAAAGTTTTAGCACTGGCAGAAAAATTTCTCTGCGCCTTGATCAAAGCAATCAGTTCATTGGCAACATCAATATTTGAAAGCTCTATCGTCCTGGAAAAGACTTCACCTCTCCCGGCCTCGCCCGGTTTTCCCAGCGCTTCATCACCCGATTTGCGGGTGGCCTTAAAAAGGTTTTTTCCCATTTTAAAAAGGGCCTCACTGTTTTCAAACTTTGCAATGGCAACTTGAGCAATATTTTTGATAACACCATTGTCATAAACCGCAGTTAAAACCCCTTCGTTATTAAAGGAAACTGAAGTCAAAGTGGCCGCACTATGGCCATCTTTGCTGTGGCGATTAATGGTCGATTCAGAGCCATATTGTGTTGAGGCCTCCAGGCCATCCCCGCCTTCAACTACCGACTTTCCCCAATCAAAAGCAATTTTCTGCCCCGGGGCCGCACCTTTGTTAAAATTGAAAGCATTTTGCCCATCTACCTCTTGTTGAAGTATTCCTTTGTCATTAAAAACCAGACTTCCATTGGCCATTTCAACCAATTGCTCGGGATTTCCACCCTCAACATCTTTGCCTTCAACCATCACTCGGTAAAGCCAATTGTTATTGGCCGTTTTATTATAAAAAATACTTGCCAAACGAGCAGTTCCAACATTGTCATAAACGGTTACAGAGTGGCTAAAATTAGAAGTCTCTCCCGGTTTATTCGGGTCAAATTCCACCACCGAAGCACGGGAATCAAAGTTCATATTAATGCCGACTTTTTGTGTGGCCTCAGCAGGAATTGTGGTATTGCCGAGTCTGATTTCCGATTCCTTATGGCCAATATTGCCCTTTGAATCAGCAGCAAAACCCATCACCGGATATTCGTCGGCGGTGACCAAATGGCCTTTTTTATCAAAATGCAAAGACCCATCCCGAGTATAGGCACTACCAAAGGGTGCTTGAATCTTAAAAAATCCATCTCCATTGACTGCCAAATCAGTGGCAATTCCGGTTCTGGCCAAATCTCCTTGGGTCATTACCGGTTTAATATGTGACAACTTGACCCCGGCACCAATCTGGTCTCCCCCATCAATGCCTCTGAGAGATTTTGCGAAAATGTCCTGAAATTCCGCGCGAGATGCCTTGAAACCAAAAGTTCCAATATTGGCAATATTATCGGAAATAACCGCCATTCCCTCGCCGGCAGCAGAAAGGCCCGACAATCCTGAATTAAAAGAACCAAGTACGCCCGACATATCTCAACCCTCCATTATCATCTCCGATCCAGGCCGATTAGCAATTTGGGAGATGACTTAGTTTTTATTTTGAGGCATAATGATGCATTGTGCAACGAGGTGTTTTTTTCCACATCGCATCATTTTTGAGGAAGAGAAAAATTATCGACATCTCTTAAAAAAACCTTACTTTTATTATCAACAGTAAGAATAACTTCACCATCTTCAAAAGAGACACCTGTCACAATTCCTTTGGTCTTGGTATCTGCCTTAAATTCATTAAAATTTTCATCCCAGGCGGACACTTTAAAATGATAGGCCCCCTTTACCGCCGGCACTCCATCCGAACTCACACCATCCCAAGAAACACTCTGTGCTCCACGGCCGCGCCCATCCAATTCAATTTGCTTAACCATCGTATTGGATTGGTCAAAAATTTGCACAAGGAGCTTTTTGGCAGGCCTGGACAATCCAAAGGGAAGATTAATATTTTGAGTTTTTCCAGAGTGTTCAATGCTTGACCCATGAGTCAGTATTTCCTTGCCTAAAAGCGATGCACTCATAAATTTTTCTTGGTGAAAATTATTTTTACCATTCTTTTCAAATCTGCTATTTAAATTGGCCAATTGTTCAAGTTGTGAAAACTGGGCCAAATCTGCTGCAAATTCTTTCTGATCTGCCGGATTGAAAGGGTCTTGATTTTGTAATTGATTGGCCAAAAGCTTTAAAAATGCATTTTTATCCAATTTCCCATGCGCATTTTTATCTACAAATTGATTTTCTTCAGAGGCCCCTGCCAAGCGATTAAGTTTTTTGCCAACATTGGCATCCTCTTCTGCTGCCTCGTTGGCAAATCTTCTAATATTCTGAAAGGGATTGTTGGCTTGAGGGCGACCAATACCGGGCATTTATCTCTTCTCCTCGTCAAGCAAAATTTCTATTGCGACTTTCTTTAAATTTTTGCCAAAGATTCTTTCTTCTATCTGAATCATTCTGCGAAGACTCTTCACGAGAACGCTGGTCAAAATCCTGCTCTTCCTTTGACATCAAAATATCCTGTTGAGAAAATTCTTGATCACCAGAAATAAAACTCTGGCCGGATGTAATGATTTTAAGATCAGAAAGTTTAATACCAGCACTATCCAACGATTTAATCAATTCAAATTCTTGTTCAGTGAAAAAAGCTCTGGCCGATTCAGTACCTACTTCAATTTGAAGATTAATTTGATTCCCAATTCCTTCTTTTTGAGCACTAACTTTAAAAGTCCCCAATTCATCGTGATAAACGGCGACATCCAAATGATCTGCTCCCGCTATATAAGACTGCTCAATGTAGGTACTGATTTGGTTTATCACTGCTTGTTTGTTTGAAGAGCTTATTGCGCTCAAATCGAGAACTTGGACGTCCTTTATGTTTGATAATGAAGGCCCCGATTCTTTAGCTTGAGGTATAAAATGATTTTGCTCAAACCCAGTTTCAGGTCTGGTTACTTCCGATTTTTCTATGAAGAAAGGTTTTCGCAGAGATTGAAAAGAAACCTTATTTTCTTTAAGACCTTTTTTATGGATATTCTCAATCAAATTTTCTTTGCGATTGCCACCACTATCTTGAATCTTCTTTTTCCCTTTGGGTAAATCCAATACCTCGTAAATAGCATGGTCTTGTTTGATATGAGCTGGTTTTTTATTAGCTAAAATTTGTTGAAGATGACTATTATGATATTTGGGGATGTTTGATTTAGGTGAAGTTATAAACTCCGGTCTTGGAGAATCCAAGTCCTTTAATTGTTCAAAACCCACTTCATTTTCAGGCCTTGTAATAATCTTTTGGTTAAATGGTTCCTCTATTTTTTTCAAATGCTTTGTATTTCGAGAAGGACTTAAGATTTGATCCAAACCTACTTCTGCTGTTTGAGTAGGTGTTTTTTTTAATTTTCCAGAAGTCATTGAAATCGCCGGGGCCGATGCTACAATACTTCGGACAACTTGTTTATGAGTATGAGTCGGCATATCTTTAATCTTAAAATTCTTAGTTAAATTCTTAGTCAAGTTCGCAGGAGTCAACTTTTCTAAAATTGTTTTTTGCTTTGTTATTTTCTTATGGTTTTTTTGATCAGGTGAAAACAAAGCAGGGGAGGGGGATCGAGGTCGGGCCGAAGGATGAGGGTAAGGGCGAGATTTTTTCATCTCTTTTTCAAAAAAAGTTGAAAATTTTTGTCCTTTGACCACTTGATTCGCCTGGTGGGTATTATCACCAGAAAATGAAATGTCCTTTTCTTGAGACGAAGAAAGGCCCGCAAGGCCTAAGTGGTTAGTATTTCGTACAAATTGCATAAATTTTCTCATCTAAACGCATAGCATCATTGTTTCATACCCATAAATTGCTTTTGAAGCCGGGCAGATATTTCCTTATCCATCAAATTAAATATTTTAGAGACTTTTTCTGCCGGCAAAAGGCCTAAAATTTTTATACTAATTTCTTCCTCTTGCACGGAAAGAATTTCCGCCGCATTAACTGTCCTCATACCCGAAATGACTTCAACCATGTGATTTACACGTTTGGACTTATCCTTGTCGTTTCTATCAATACAACCCAATATTTTTTCCTGATTACTTTGAAAATCTTTAATTTTTTTCTCCAATATTTTCTCATTAAGAGTAATTTGCTCTTCTTTACGTTTTAATTTCATTTCTCTCACATCAAGTTTTTTTTCTTTTTCCCACAATTCTTGACCCAATTTGGCCAAGTTCTTGGGCCTGAAACGTTTTATTTCTCTCACTAAGGCCTCTTCTATATCTTCATTACTAACTTTTTTTGCTGATGAGTCTTCATCCTGGGCCTCATTTTTTTCACAAAAAAATGTTATCAAAAGAAGAACCAGTAACAATTTCATTATTTCTCCCATTTTGCTTCTTGTTTTAAATGATAAGAACGCATCCTCACCATTTCTTCAGTATCTTCTCGTTGCTTTTTTTCAAATTTAATCTTATATTCCTGCATTTTTTTTTCTTTAATTTTATCAATAACTTTGGTTTCTCCCATTGCCATTTTCATATCATTAATTTTTCCCTGGTATTTTTTCTTGAGAGAATCAATTAATATTTCCTTGTTTTTGATATTTTCTCTCTCACTCTGGATATAGTATGGAAACGCTTCGATTAAAGAGCTTTTTGTTTTATTTGCCAACGATTCCTCTTGAAGAGCATAAGACCTTTCAATTCTGTTTTTTGAATCAATAATTTCATTTTTAAGATTTAATATATCTTGATTAATTCTACCGAGTTCTATCTTGATATTTTTTTCTTTCAATTTTCTAAATTTTAAAAGCCCTTCCAATTTGAATTTAAATTCTTTTTTCATATCTCAAAAAATGTCATTCGCCATCTATTCCTTCCGCTTTCCTCGCCAATTCCACCATTTTGTCGTAGAGTTCATTCGTCGAGTAATACTCTTTTGAGTCAAGCTCCTGTTTAACCAAATTTACAATGTCATCGTAAATCAAAATGGCCTTATCTACTTTAGGGTTAGCACCTTTTGAATACGCTCCTACATTAATGAGGTCTTCATTTTCTCTATAAACGGCCAATAAATCCCTCAAGTGAGATGCAACAATTCTATGCTCGCGAGAAACTACACTGTTCATAACCCGTGACAAAGACTGAAGAATTTCAATCGCCGGAAATTGATTTTTCATGGCCAATTCCCGACTTAATATAACGTGACCATCAGAAATGGCCTTGACAGCATCTGAAATAGGCTCATCTATATCTCCACCTTCTACCAAAACAGTGTAGAATCCAGTAATTGTACCTGCACCTTTTTTGGTTCCCGCTCTTTCCATAATGAGAGGAAGTTTGGAAAATACACCCGGGGTATATCCTTTGGGGCCAGGTGGTTCTCCCGCTCCCAATGAAATTTCTCTGCAGGCCATGGCAAACCGAGTTATCGAATCAACCATCAAAACAACATCTAATTTTTTGTCACGAAAATATTCCGCTATAGTAGATGCCGTATAGGCCGCCTTGATCTTAATCAGTGGAGATTGATCTGATGTGGCCACAATGACAACCGATTTTTTAAGCCCTTCTTCGCCCAAGTCTTTTTCTATAAATTCCCGAACCTCTCTTCCTCGCTCTCCAACCAACGCAATAATGTTAATATCGGCAGAAGTTCTTTGAGCAATCATCCCCATAGTAACCGATTTTCCAACTCCCGATCCGGCCATTATGGCCAATCTTTGCCCTTTCCCAACTGTTGTAAAACAATCAATAGCATGGATTCCCGTGCTTAAAGAACGATCTATTGTAGGTCTTTTTAATGGATTAATTTTTTGACCAAATATACTTCGGACTTCATCAATATCACCTATTGCCCCTTTGTCATCTATCGGATTGCATTGAAAATCTACAACCCTTCCCAACATATCTGAACTTATTTTAATAGTCGTGGCCAATCCTTTCAAAGAAACTCTGGTTTCGTTATTAATTCCTGACAGTTCTTCATAAGGCATAACCACGCAACTATTTTTTTTGATAGAAATGACTTCACCCAAGCACTTGTCACCAAATTCTGTTACAAATTCTACATTGCTTCCAACTATGGCATTAGAAAGCCCAACTTCATAAAAATTACCACGATTGGCCAATATTTTCCCAACTCTTCTGTACGGGTCGCTGTATTCATGCAATCTATGTATCTCTCTAATATTTAAATTTTCATTCATTGGAACCTTCCGACACATCTTCTTTTTCATCAATATTATGTGTTTCATTTTTTCTCAAACCAATTTGTGAAAATATCTTATCAAGGCCTTTAAATTGTTCTTCCAGAGTTCCATCAATAACCTCATTTTCAGTTGTCAATATAATGCCTTGAGTATCAATATCTCCGTTAATATCAAATTTAACATTGGAAGTTTCTTTTAAAACACTTTGCATTTCCTGAAAAATATCTTTATTTTTTTCAAAATTTTCACGATTTATTTGAATAAGAACATTATTTTTGTTTTCTATTTCGGACATCAATTTTTCCAAAAGCCTCAAAAGATACCTATCATCATCTTTTAATTCTCTTAAAATGACCCACTTGGCAAGACTCTTTATCAATTCATAAACAGAATGTTTTTCACGCTCCAATATTGTTTTTTTTGTTTTTAAAGTATCTTCTACCAACTTAGAAAAATCATCCATTTCTTTTTTTAGAAATTTCTTTCGCTCTCTATAAGTTTTTTCTTCTCCTTGTTTAATTCCCTCATTAAAACCTTTATTGAAACCCTCTTCCCCTAATTTCAAAAGTCTTCTTTCCACTTCATCTTTAATTTTTTTCTCTTTATAAATTTCAAAATAATGGTTTATTTTTTTATGGGTTTTAACAATTGGTGAAACTCTAAATGCTTCTCCATCGGAATCTTTAATATCAAATTCGCGCTCACCATTTTTTTCATGAAATTCTGCCAAGGTTTGAAATTCATAATTATCAACATCGGATTGTCTTGTGCTGTCTTCTTCAAATCTCTCAAATTCGTAAGTTTTAAAATTTTCTTTCAAAATATGCTCCATTTAGACAAGAGCATCTTCGGTGCCACCACGATTAATGAAGAGTTTGCCTTGTGTTTCGAGGTCTTTACATTTTTGTAGAATCTCCATTTGAGCTTTTTCTACATCAGAAAGTTTGGTTGGCCCAAGTGCTTCCAAATCTTCCATAATAATCGTCGCTGCTCGATTTGACATATTTTTGAAAAACTTACTCTTAATCTCTTCGTTGGCAGTTTTCAGAGCGACAACAAGTTTTTGACCATCAACTTCTTTTATAATATTTTGAATACCACGATCATCAACAAAAATGAGGTCATCAAATACAAACATTAGTTTTCTGATCTCTTCTGCCAATTCGGGGTCTTTATCCTCAACTCTGGATATAATATTTTTCTCACTTGCCTTATCCATCAAGTTAAAAACTTCTGCGATTGTTTCAACACCACCAATTTGATTGGTATCAATAGACCCGAGGTTGGATAATTCAGTCTTGAGAACATCGTCCAATTGGGCAATGAGTTCAGGAGAAACATAATCAAGATTAGCTACTCTCAAAACAACCTCAGCTTGCAAACCTTCTGGCAATCTTTTTAGAACTCCCACTTTTCTTTCAGTCGTCAAATAGGCCATAATCAAAGCAATTGTCTGAGGGTGTTCATTGATAAGAAAGTTTGAAAGAGTCCGAACATCGACCAGTTCCAAGGATTCAAGCGTATTGTTAGATCTCATGTCAACAACTTGACCTAGAAGTTGTTTGGCCCTGGATTCACCAAGCGCATTTATGACAAAGTCTCTTCCACTATTTCCAGAAAAAAGGAAATTTTCATCTTCATTAATTTGTGAATAAAACTCTTCCAGGATTTTCTTTAGCATCCACACCGGAACTTTTTTCACATTGGCCATGGCGTTGATCATTTTCTTTACATCGTTGTCTCTCAAATGAGCAAAAATCATTTGAGTTACTTGCATCCCTAAAGAACTTAATAAGATGGCGGCCTTTTCCTTTCCTGATAAAAGTCCATATTCTATATCGGAATCCATTACTTCTGCGGCCACATCTTACTCCTAATTTCAAGCAACTGATTTATCAAAATCATTACCATCAATCATATCTTGAATAACTTGAGCACCTTTAGAAGGGTTGGCCTCAACCAAAGAAATAATTCTCTCTTTTAGCATATTCCCTTCAATTTTTTCAGGATTAAATTTCTCTTCAATTTCTGGAAGTGCTTCTTCAAGACCAGGCAATTTTTGATTAGACTGAATTTTCTCCAATTCTTCCAAAGTTTTAGGAAGAAAGTCATCCACTGCCTCAACAGTATTATCAGTTACCCATTTCACAAAAGGCCGAACGACCAAAAGGAAAAATAATGTTATAGAAAAACCTATCGTCAAATATTTAACTATATTTTTTAAGAATTCTCTATTTTCTTTTTCCTTTATAATTCTTTCAACTTCTTTAAGGTCTTCTTGGGCAAATTCCATATTTTTGATTACTAATTTATCTCCCCTTCTTTCATTAATGCCCAGCGCTGAAACAACTATCGCCGAGAAATTGGCCAAATCTGCCTCTGACCAAGGCTCGTATTTCATAACTTTTTCGCCATTGTCATCAAAAACAGCTTCTCCCCCCTCGCCAAGAGTTGGAATCTTTTTCCCATCTAACATGACGGCCACACTTATACTTTGAATTTTTGCCGTCGGACTTTTGGATTTTGTTACTTTTGAGGGAACATTATAATTTTTTGTTGCTAACTGCTTGTCCACATTATTAGTTGTTTCGGGGATGCCAGGTTGAGGAAGTTCTCCAGGCAAATTTGACCTTGCTCCGGGAATCCCTTGTGGTGAAGGTCTTGAACCATTCAATTTTTGAGTATTAACAACTTCAGAAACAACGGCCTTGTTTCCTTGATCGTATGTCGTTTCAGTAGAAACAGATTGCGTAAAATCCAAATTAACTGATACCTTGGCAATAACTTTTCCTTCTCCAACTACTTTAGAAAGTATTTCTTCAATTTGATTTTCATATTGACGATTAATTTTTTGCTCCAAGGCCACCCGGTTAGCGGTATAGCTTGTCATTTCATCGCCAATATTATCCGATAATTTTTTTCCACGACTGTCTATGATAACAACATTTTCCGGTCTCATTCCTTCTATGGCGCTCGAAATTAATTGAGCTATACCTTTAATTTCATCGCTGGTTAATACTGAACCTCTTTCCAAATCGACAACAACTGAGGAAGTAGGTGGTTTTTTTTCTGAAACAAAAGGGCTGGATTCAGGAATATTTAAATGAACTCTTGCTCTCCTTACTCCCCTTATATAAGTGATGGTTTTCACCATCTCCCCTTCCAAAGCACGCTGTCTATTTATCTTTTGAACAAAACTGGTAGTTCCAAAAGATTGATTGTCGAAAACTTCATAACCTACAGTACCACTAAAATTAACTCCCAATGTAGCAATCTGGAGTCTCCATTTATTTACCATGTCTTCGTGAATTTTTACTGTCTTTCCATCTTTAGAAATCTGATAAGCAATTTTGTTGTCTTCAAGCAATGTCGCTATTTTTTTACTATCTTCCCTATTAAGATCGGTATAGAGAACTTCGTATCTGGTTTTGCCTATCCAAGTGAGAATTGCAACTAAAGAAACAAAAACAAACGCTATAATAAAAATTAATCCTAATTTTTTATTGGTATTTAAACCCATAAAAAATTCTTCTAAATTCCTATAAATCCTCATTAAAAAATCTTGCAAATCAAACCCTCCAAATTTATCTTAATTAAATTTGCATTTTTATTACTTCTTTATATGCATCAACAACTTTCAATCTAATCTGATTCATCATTTTAAAAGCAATTTCAGCTTTTTCTACGGCCAACACAGTTTCGTGGATATTTTTACTTTCTCCCGAAACAAGTTTCTGAATGGCCGAATTTGCTTTGTTTTGTAAATCGTTGACGTTATTTAAGGATTCGGATAGCAATTCTCCAAAAGTTTTTTTCCCTTCTGTTGAATTTACCTTATCCAATTTAAACGATTCAAAATTTTCGCTATAAAAATCATCAAAATCTGCCTTTTCTATCCAATCTTTTGAATCATAGCGGTTTAACATATCTCCCATTTTGTCTATATTTAAAATTGCCATAATTTTATTCTCCTAATTTAAACTCTAATCTAACGTCCTATTTCCAAGGCCTTCATGGCCATATTTTTACTGGTATTAAGAGCGCTGATATTGGCCTCATAGGCCCTGGAAGTAGAAATCATATTGGCCATCTCTTCCATAACATTAATATTGGGATAGGCCACATATCCCTGCTCGTTTGCGTCTGGATGATTCGGTTCATATTTCAAGATGGGAGGTTTGTTTAATGAAACAACTTCAGTTGCGTGAACAGATTGGGCATTTTCTCCCAATTCTCCCTCCAAAATATCTGCAAAAGATTGTCGGGCAGGCTCCGAACCAAAAACGACTTCTTTTTTTCTATACGCTCCCCCTTCTGGGGTTCTCGTTGTTTGAGCATTTGCTATGTTGGAAGAAATTGCTCCCATCCGCTTGCGATTTGCTGCCAAAGCAGAAGAACTAATTTGCATACTGGTTAAAAAATCCATAAAATCATCCTGGTTTTATTGCCCGCCTTGTATGGCATATTTCATTATGCCAAGTTTTTTATTCAAAAGCTGTACAGTTGCATCATACAAAACTTTGTTTTCGGCCATTTTGGCCAACTCACTTTCACGATCAACAGTATTGCCATCTTCGCTGACAACACCATTTGGATCTTGATAAATTTCAGGTTCAAGATTATCAAACTCTCCATTGCCTACATTGTAATGTTTCTTATCACTAGACTTCATCCCCAAATGACCATCAACATCCAAGGCCCTTGCCAATGCATTTTCAAAATCCAATCTTTTTGCTTTATAGTTGGGTGTATCAGCATTAGCTATGTTTGAAGAAATAATTTCCTGGCGCATCTGCCTAAAATTTAAAGATGCTGCAAGGGCCTCTAATGTCTTATCGTTAACATTCATATCAATTCCCAAATTAATTGCTCACAATTTTGGCCAAATTGTGAGCAATTGCAATCAACGCAAATTGACAAAATAGGCATTGCCAATACTCCTATATTCATTAATTTTATTTCTCAAAGTTCTAATGGATACTCCTAAAATTTTTGCCGCTTGAGTGCGGTTTTCACTAGTATGCATAAGAGCTTTTTTAATGAGCAATCTCTCTGCCTCTTTCAAACTCATCAAACGTATTCCTTCATTGTCCTCTTCTAAAATCAAATTTACTGCCTTCTTCTCACCTATTTCCAAATCGGTCTCGGTAAGCATCTCGCCCTCACAATTAGCAATACTACTTTCTATAACTGCTCTAAGTTCTTGTATATTATAAGTCCAATAATGATCTAAAATTTTATTTAAAGCACTGGAATCTATGGTAATTTCTTTCGTTGGAGAAAAGTGCTTTATGAAATGATTTATCAGCAATTCAAGATCATTAACTCTTTCTCGAAGAGGAGTAAGATTGATGACATTGCCGGCAACAATTGTATAAAGACCTCTGTAGAAATTACCACTCCCTACCAATTTGGATAAATTTTTAGTTGTGGTGGCGGTTATTCTTACATCAATATCATAGTCTGATAATTCTGATAAAATCTTATGTAGTCTCTTTTGAAAAGATTCTTCCAGACCATCAACATTAGAAAAAACTACTGTACCACCGTTGGCACGCTCCAAAACACCTTTATGGAAACGGCCGGTTTCTTCATCCCGATGACCTAATATCTCGTTAGAGACTGCATTTTGATCGCCGGAACAATCAACGACTTCAAAGGGCATTTCCGAACGGTTTGAATTTTCGTGGATAAATTGACAAAAAGTTTTTTTCCCAACTCCGACTTCTCCTGTAATCAATACAGGAGATTTTGTTACTGATACATTTCTTGCAATAGCAACGGCCCTTTGTATTTTAGGGTCTTTCCCGAATAAATTTTCATCTACTCTTTTCATTTGACCTCCTATCAAAATAAGTCCCATCCTTGGGACTAAAATTACAATATTTTTTCTTTAATATTGAGCAAATAAAGCTCAGACTTGGCAAGCTCCTTTATATAGTTAGATACCCCAGTTTTTTTCATAAGTTCCTCTAGCACCTTTTTTGCTTGATTGTGTTTTTTATTTTTTATGAAACACAGTCCCTGCAAATAATGAACTCTTCCTCTAACATCGCTATCAGGATAATTACTTAAAAAATCATTGATTCTAGGTTCAAGTTGAATATAATCAGCAGGAGTTCCTTTTCCCACAAGTATTTCTATATTCAGATACTCCAAATTTTCCCTTAAATCTTTTACAAAAGGATTACTGGGAGCATAATTTTCTGTATCACTTAAAATTGCTTTGGAAACTTTTTTAAACTTATCTAACAAATTAAGCTCGTACAAAGAAGTGGTATAATACCTCATCATATTGGCCAAATCTTGAGGATCAAATACCATTGCATCTCTTTTCTTGGTGAAAAAATTTTCAAAAGATTCTATCGCTCTCTTATAATTTTTATCTTTGAAATTTACCAACCCTTTATAATAATCAATTTTTTCATATTGCGGTCTTCTTTTGATTAGTTTGTTAATATCAGATCGAACCAAATCTAAATTTTCCAATTTTATATTTCTGGCGATATTGAGTTCGATCATCATGTCCTCTTTATCCCCACTTTCAAACCGCTCTACCCAAATCGGGAATTTTTTTTCCAAATCTGTAGAGAATTTTTTAAAATTTGCATAAACTCTTTCAAGCCCTTCATGCAATCCCAATTTCAAATACGATTGCCCCAGAATAAAATTCAAATATGGATCGTTCGCCACTTGTGAAATATATTTACTTTGATACTGCGTCCAAACTTTTATAATCTTGGAATAATCTGCTTGTTTATAATAATCCATTATTAAACCATAAATAATCTCAGAACCATCGGCCTGAAAAATTCTTCTCTCCGATGATCTTAATTCAATGAGGGGCAAGGCCTCAATATAACTCAAAGCCTTATTGTATTCCTTTTCGTTTATAAAAGTTCTCAACCTAACAAGCCATAAAAGTTTCTTCAAATTTTTGGTCAATTTCTTACCAGGCCCAATTTCCAATAAGACTTTAAGCTCTTTATCTGATTCATCTATCTCTTTTTTTCGTGCATTTCTAATTCCGACATATCTAATCTTTGCTTCAGTCTTAATTTCAAAACTTTGTGTTCGATTAATTGCATTTTTATAAAGTGCCAAAGTTTGAGCAAAGTCTTTTTCCATAATTTCATAAATCAAAGCAATTCTCACACGCGCTCTTTCTGCATTTTTATGATACGAATGCTGGGATAAAAATTTATCAAATAATTTAGTTGATTCTTCAAAATTCCCCAATCTAAAATAGGATTCTGCCACATTGTAAAGAATTGAAGGCAAAACTTGCTTTGAAAACTTCTCTTCATTCTTTTTATAAATACCAATAACTTCTTCAATTTTCCCAAGTTTTTTTAATGCATAAATCTCGTATGCCGTCAGAATTTGATCAGCAGCAAATATAGACATGGATTTATCATTGATAATTTCCCTAATTTTATCGACTTGACTAAGTTCGGCCAAATTGTAGAGAATGGCCTTGACTGCATGACGTGATTCCTCGTAGTCAAAACTTTCCTTGGACGCAACATAAGACCTTTTCGCAACTTTTAATGCCTCAATACTTTCCTTATTGTCCATATAGTATTGAATCAAATATTTCATAATTGCTTTTTTAAGCTCATAATTATTGGTTCCCTTTTCAATATTGATGAGTATATTAATTGCCATTTTCAAAGACTCTGCATTACCTGTTTTTATGTTGTCTCGAAGAATAGCATTGGCCTTCAAATATTCATTTAACTCGGAATATTCATCGTATTGCTCCCTATATAGTTTTATTGATTTATACATTAACCCGTACTTTTTCTTGCGATACAAATTTATGGTAAGTTGATGATGGGCCTCTTTTTTGTTTTTCTTGAAATCGCGATCCTTTATGGGATAAAAATATTCCACTGTTTTTCTGCTAATATCGACAATCTTTTCTAATTTAGGTTTTAATTCTGGATAATCCCAAACAAATGTGGCCCCATATCTATAATCTCTAAACATACTCTTCGGTTTACTCTTCTCTTTTTTTGGTTCTTGAGAGACTATTTGGGCGGGTGCTCTCGCTGGAGAAGATTGTTTGAGATTCTCTTTTTTCTTTCCTTTGAGTTCTGGGTCAGGTTTTTTATATAATTTAGAAATCTTTTCTTTGGCCCCTTCTTTAATATTTCCAGTCTTTTGAAATTCCAATTTCTTATTGTCTTTCCAAAAATCCAAGACATATTTTTTTTCTCTGTCTCTATAAAAGCCAAATATTTCTACGCTGGGGTCAGATAATTCAACGATAATAGTTGAAACATTGTGCTCATCCTGCGAAGGTGGTAAAGATTCAAATCCTTTAATATAACGAGAATTTAAATTTAGTTTATGGAGAATCTTTTCAAATTCCTTATAAAAATTTGAATTCAAGGTCTTTAAAAAAACTCTAGTATTTTTCTTCTCTAAAACCAACGTATCCTTTGGAATAAAGAAATTCCAACGAAGGTGTGTTCCAGTTTGTTCTTGCTTAAATACTGTAGCAAAAACCCCTTTCGCCAAAAGGATAGAAAAAGCAAAAAATAAAAGCCTGGGTAAAGCTTTTCTTGTCATGAGTGAAACTTCCTGTTCCTATTCCCCAACAAGCCGGTTTCGATTTCACAAGAAACTCATCCCTGAGTTCCTCTCATAACCATTTTAATCCTGCTCAGCAAAAAATAAAAGGAAATTTTTGCTGATGGACTATTTTGCCCATCAATCTTTTGACAGTTTTTATAAATCGGCCGAGCTTTGCAGCCAATCATCTTTGGTTAAACCTTTTTTCTTCATTTTTTCAATTAATGTTGTACGGTTTATATTGAGTAGTTTGGAGGCTTGATTTTTATTTCCACTTGTCAATTTAAGGGCCTGAAAAATAAGGTCGTTTTCTATTTCGTTTAACGTTTTTTTAAGATCAATTCCTTTTGAAGGCAAGTCGATAAATATTTTATCTCTTTCATCAATTTTTGCTTTGCGGGGTTTGTATTGTAATAACTTGCCAGGTAAATCTTCCGCCCGCACGATCTTCTTATTTCCCAGGACGGCCAATTCATTTATAAGTCTTTCAAGCTCTCTGACATTATCTGGCCAATTATAGCTTGTAAAAACCCTCAATGCCTCTTGATGAAATGCCAAATCGGATACTTTGCAATCATCCTTCAAGCAATCCAGAAAATAGCTTACCATGAGAGGAATATCTTCTTTCCTCTCTTTCAAAGACGGAATTTGTATTTTTCTGACATTTAAACTCTCAAAAAGTTCTCTACTGAACAGGTTTTCTCGGATGGCCTGTTCCAAATCTTCATGTGTAGACGCAATAAAACGAACATCCAAGGGTTCAATAAGAGTTCCTCCATGAGATTCTATTTTGCCTTCCTGTAAAACTCTGGAAAGTTTTTGTTGCAAAGATAAAGGCATCACTTCTATCCTGTCTAAAAATAGAGTTCCATGATGAGACAATTCCAATCGGCCCTTGCGATCATTGAGAAAACCTGTAAGAGGGCCTTTGGCATGTCCAAAAAGTTCACTTTCCAAAATTTCCTTGGAAATGGCCCTGCAATTTATTGTTACAAAGGCATGTTCCCGACGCGAAGAAAGTTGATGAATGGTCTTGGCCACCAATTTTTTCCCCGTCCCAGGGGCACCTGTGATGACAACACTCGAACGGGAGTTTGAAATTTGTTGAATATCTTCAAAAATTTTTTTCATCTGATTAGAGCGGCCAACCATTCCGCAAAAAATATCTACGGACTTCAGTTTTTCCAAGGAAACCGAAGATTCACTTTCCCGTATTGATTGATCCAATTGCTTTTTTTGATAACCCAATTCGAGCACCAGCGCCTTAATCACCCAATGGCCCAGGATTTCCAATTTAAAAGGTCTGGCAAGGTATCGAAAAACTCTTCTGGTTGTCGAAAGCATTGCTGTTTCGATAGAACCCGAGTCGGCCATGACTATGGAAACAAAGCGATACCCCTGCTTTTTAAGAAGGCCAATCAATGCGAGGCCATCTGTTGTACCTTGAGAAAAATGGGTTCCACTGATAAGGCAAAAGGGAGTATGTTCATCGGGATTGGTGTCAACGCTCGATTTATTCAACTGATTCAAAAGATGCTCTGGACAGTCAAAACAATAGGCCTTGAGGCCCAAAATTTGGCCCAAGTATTTGTGAATTGTTTTTCCAAGCGACAAGTCGTCTTCGACAATATAGAGGATGGGGGGGGATTGCTGCTTTTCCAAACTCTTCTTTTCAGTGCTGAGAGACTCAAAAGAATCGTAAAGGAAATCAAAATCTTTCACTCAGTTTTCCTGGTAAATTTAGACTATCCCAAAGGGTAACTGGAACATTTCTATAGTGTCAATAAAATGGCGACTGGCACTTTTGACAATAAAATTAAAAATTTCGCCAAAAAGCGTCAAAAGTTTCTACTGCCTGATCGGGTGAACCTTGGGAAATGTAAAACACAAGTAACCCGAAACCCAGCCCGGCCAGAGAAAAGAGAAAGCAAGAAATATTCTTCCTCTTTTTTACCCAATGGGAATAGCCAAATTGGAGGCAAGTCAGGATGAGCGGTATGGCCCAAAAAGGAATGTAACGAATAAAAAAATAGCTCACCTCATAAGACTAACACACACTGAGGGGGAGAAGAAAGGCCTCCAGGGGAACAATTATTCCTAAAAATGAGACCTTAATTCCTCAAGTTTATCCAAGGATTCCCAAGGAAAAAGCCCATTTTTTGAAGCTCTGCCAAAATGCCCATAAGAAGAGGTCGGGGTGTAAATCGGCCGCAATAAATCCAACCAATTAATAATGGCCCGAGGCCTTAAATCAAAAGTTGAGTTTACCGCTTGATAAAGTTTTTGACTGTCAACCTTCTCGCTGCCAAAAGTATTCACCAGCACAGACATCGGCCCGGCAACTCCAATAGCGTAGGCGACCTGCACCAATGCTTTTTCGGCCAGACCGGCCGCCACAATATGTTTGGCCACTGAACGCGCAGCATAAGCAGCAGAGCGATCAACCTTGGAGGGGTCTTTTCCAGAAAAAGCACCTCCCCCATGGGCGCCATGCCCTCCGTAGGTATCGACAATAATCTTTCGGCCGGTAAGCCCACAGTCTCCCAAAGGGCCACCAATAATAAATTTTCCCGTGGGGTTAACCCAAATTTTGGTTTTACTATCAACCCATTCAGAGGGAAGAACTTTTTTTACCACCTCTTCACGCACCAGTTCTTCGACTTGGGCCTGAGAAAGGGATTCCATGTGCTGGGTGGAAACCACAACATTGCTGAGCCTGGCAATTTTTCCATCGATATACTCTGCGGAAACCTGAGTTTTTCCATCTGGCCCCAATTCTGAGGCGATGCCCTCTTTGCGAATCTCGGCCAAACGCGCGGCCAGTTTATGGGCAAAGTCGATAGTGGCAGGCATCAAATTTTCCGTCTCGTTGATGGCGTACCCAAACATCAAACCCTGATCTCCGGCCCCTTGCTCCAAAAAACTGCCCTCACCTTCGTTGACGCCTTGGGCTATATCGGGAGATTGCTTATCCAGTGCCACTAAAACTGCACAAGTTTGGGCATCAAAAGATTTATCGGCGTGGTCGTAACCTATTTCTTTAATTCTCCGGCGAACCAGTTCTTGAAAATCTATTTGGGCCGAAGTGGTGACCTCTCCGGCAATGACCGCCATGCCGGTAGTCACCATCGTCTCACAGGCCACCCGGGACTTGGGGTCTTGTTCTAGCATGGCATCTAAAAGAGTATCGGAAATGCTATCGGCCATTTTATCGGGATGGCCTTCTGTAACCGATTCCGAAGTAAATACATAGTCTTTCAACATATTCCAGGCCCTCCTTTTAGGTTAGGGATTCTTAAAGGCACGCCAACTCTACAGTAAGAAAAGGATTTAGGGAACCTTTATTTGGCCTTGAAATAGCGAAAATGGTGGGGATTTCGATATTCAAAAAACTCCATGGTCGAGGGGTCTAAAACGTAATCTTCGCCCTGTATCTCTATGGCCTTATAAAGACGCTTGGAGTTATTAGAAAAGTGATAACGATAGCTATACTCTCCCCGTTGGTATTTTTTTGTGAGTTCTTTGACCGAGGCCACTTTCCTTCCTGGCCTTTCGGGAATGGCCACAAAGTCCTTCCACAAACGGCCCATATCAATTCTTCCCAACATGGCACCTCGTGAAAAGTAGCGCACACCTTGAAAAACGTCATTCGGTCTTTGCAAAAGCTCTAGCGCCAATTGAACATTTTTTCGGCGAAGCCTCCTTCCCGCACGGGACATATCGGGACAAAAGACCTTTAACGATGCTGCAAGAAAAAAATAAGTAAAAGAAAACTCCCCTTTTTTAAAAAGAACATTGGGCCAGGGATTTTGCGCAATCATTCCCGCATCGTCTTTTTGAACCAAAGAGGGATACAAATAGGAATAAAACTCATCGTTAGAAGGAATCCTGTTGTATTCGGGCAACCCATACCGATTGATAACCACTTGGGCAATATCGCGTTTTTCCAATCCCGATTTTTGATCGAGTCTTCCCACTTCATTAAAAAGAATGGTTTCAATGACAAAAATGGCCTGCCATAAATCTGAATACTCTTTCCAAAATGCATAAACTTGACTTTGTTTTTGAAAGTTAAAATCTTTCAAATCCCGAGTCGCTTGCACAACCGAAGAAATCCATTTTTTGTCTTCTGAAAAACTGCCAATATTGCGATCTTTTTCTTCATTTTTTAATAAAAGTTTATAAAATTTAAGCGTCTCCTGCGTGCGCTGTTTCCATTCTTGCAGGCCTGCCAATTTTTTTCTTGGGCCACTGCGAAGAGATTTATCTATCTTTTCCAAGGCGGAAGAAATATCAAAGCGTAAATCTTCAGAAATAAAATCCTGAACTTCTCCAAAATTGTATTGAATTGTATCTAGGTTTGCCCTGAAAAATATATTTTTCTTTATACGTCTGCGATCCCACGTTCCGTCTTGGGCGATTCTTCTGTAAAGATAAATTTCATTCGCCTTTTGCTTTGATTTTAAATCTTTCCTCTTTTTTAAAAGATCATATTTTCTTCTAAGCTCCAAATGATTCACTGGATAACCATAGGAGCGTAAAAAAGAAATCTTTTCAAAAAAATCAATCATTTGACGCTCAAACTTTACCAATAAGTCGCGCGACTGATCCTTTATTTTCTCCCTTAAAGTTAAATTCTTGTCTTTATAGTCATAATATTTTTCTTTATAAAATAAAAGCCTTTTGAGTATGCGCTTCAGCTTGGTTATATCAACTCTGTGACCATTAAAATTTTTTATTTTTTTTACTTTATTAATTTCCAAGTCGAGCCAAACAATCTTCTTTTCAATTTCAGGAATTATCCGACGCAAACTCAACTTATCCAGTTTTTCTTCGGAAAGAAGGGGGATAAAACGGCTATTCCTTCTATACGATTGCATTTTTTTCCAAAATTTCCTTTCAGTACCCGACGAACAAACCTGTTTTGAAAATTTTCTATGTATTTTAAAATATTTCTTAACAATTTCACGATTATTGACCTTACCCCCTTCCAGCTCTTTAAAAACAAGGGGATTGGAAAAAACAAGACTATTGTTAAACAGGAAGGAAAAAAGAAACAGGCCTTTTTGTAATCTCAAGTTTTCTCCTCAATAATTTCATTAATTATTCTCAGAGCACTCTTCGGTCAAACTTTTCAAAAATGAAGACTTCCAAAGGCCTAGGCAAGTTCCGTTACTTAAAACCAACCATACATTTTCGTTTGAGTTATAAAATTTTATTTTTTCTACCAATACTTCCAAATTCTCAACTACCAAGGCCTGTATTTGTTTTTGATTCAAATGATCGACAATCAAATGACAGTCAAGATCAGATGCCCCTTTAACTGTTGTTTTTCGCCCAGGTTTTGCCATAATCACCAAATCCGCGATTTCTAAAGCTTGTGCAAAAGATTCCTGAAACAAATGGCTCCTCGCCGTTGCCGAATTAGGTTCCAAAACAACGTGGATTTTTTTATTGGGATATTTTATTTTGATGGCCTCAATCGTGTATTTCACACTTCTGGGATGGTGAGCAAAATCGTCATAAACGGGAGCATCTAAAAAATACCCTCTCTTTTCCTGACGACGCTTGACCATCTCCAAAGATCGAATCGCCTCTTTCAATTCTGGAATCGCAAATCCCTCTGCGTAAGCGGTAAGCAAACAGGCCGATAAATTGAGAATATTGTGTCTGCCTATAATATTGGTTTCAAAGCGCTGAAAGGACTCTCCCATGAGTAGTTCAAAGCAGGTTCCCTCAGATGATTCCTTGAGAATTTTTATTTGTTCTTCCCCGCCATAAGAGATGAATTTGAGATGAGAATACTCTCCGAGAAGCTCTCTAGCGTGAACATAACTTTCATCGTAAATTACTTCATTTTTAAGCTCGCTCAAAACAGCATGAAATTCCCTTTTAATATCCTCTACACTTTCAAAAATATCTGCGTGATCAAACTCTAATGACGTAAGAATCAGGCGTTTAATCCCGTAAGACCTGAATTTTGATATTTTTTCAAAATAGGCCGAGTCGTATTCATCCGACTCAATAATAAAATATTCCGAACTCCCCAAAGAAGAGCTAGGCCTTCCAGCAATAACCCCGCCGATAAAATAACCCGGAGGTTGTCCCAATTTTTCAAAGAGTTGAGTCATAAAAAAGGCGGTCGTGGTTTTGCCATGGGTTCCGGCCACGCCGATCACTTTCTTGTCACTCAATATCAAGGCCCCCAAAATGGCCGGAAAAGAACAAAAGGGAACTCCACTTTGCTCTATCATTCGTGCATCGTCAGAATTTCCGGGTACGACATTGCCCACGACGACCAGATCGTATTCTTGCAAGTGTTGCGGACGAAAATGAGAATAGGATTCGAGCTGAATCCCACTTGACTTCAAATAATCCGACATGGGGGGGGCAAATTCCGTATCGGTTCCAGCGACATCAAATCCCGCCTCTCTCAAAAGGCAGGCGGTGGCCCCCATTCCCGTTCCGCAAATTCTAAAAAAAAAGATTTTCCTCAAAAATCTCCCTTTTAGAGTTTCTCGATCAAAATAGTTTTTTAATTGGAAAGACAACCTAACTCCTCAAATTCCAGACCTTCTGCCCGATTCCCCGGCGCAATTGATTGAGGCCGGCCTTTTCGTAACCATAATACTTGGTGGCATTGGTCAAAAGAACATAACCGCGTTTTTTTCCAGCATCGACCCACATCATGGTTCCGGTAAAGCCCAAATGGCCAAACGTGTACTCACTGCAACCACTTCCCGCCAAGGTATCTTCGCCTTCGGCGCGATCCCAGCCCCAAACAAAGCGGTGTTGGGCCTTCTTTTTTTCTCGATCCTCAATTTCCCGCTTTATCCTGTCACCAAAA
Organism: Bacteriovoracaceae bacterium; assembly: GCA_965215445.1. GTDB lineage: Bacteria > Bdellovibrionota > Bacteriovoracia > Bacteriovoracales > Bacteriovoracaceae > CBDBLK01. The sequence goes on from CBDCDT010000002.1 coordinate 370,755, forward strand.
GAAGTTTTTTCTTCGAGACTGATGAGCGAGCGGCACAACCCTTCAATGGTAGCAAAAAGTCCGGCGTGAGGCGTGTCGGTTTGAATATTAAAAGCATTGGGGTCGTAAACTTCTCCGCGAATCCATCCTTTTCTCCAACCGGTAACAGAGGTCTTTTCGGTTCCGAAAAGATCCCTCCAGTATTTAAGCTCGCTATCCCAAAAATAAGAGGCCGCAACTTTCAGGTCTTTGCTCAATTTTTGTTCAATTTCAAGCATCAGGCGAAGTGCTGAAAAATCGGAATAATGTGTTGGGGATTCCTTGATGGGATAAGACAAAAGTTGCTCTTTATATCCATTCCGGGGAAGGATTCCCCAGGGAACAAGGCCCGCCCGATGCTCTAAAAGCCACAGCATCTCACGGTTAAAAAGCTCTGGAAATTTTAAATAGATGGCCCCCAGACTCAAAGGTTTGGTCAGGCTTGAAAGGTCAAACCACAAAGCAGAAGGCGAAGAGAGAATTTCACCGTGAGCAATGGTAAAGCATTGATAGGTTTTTTTCTCAAAGTCGATCATTCCAAAGGCCAGGCAATCGCATATCTCCAAGTCTTTGGGGCCTTTGTGCTGAAGGTATCCAAAACAATCTTCCTTGATTTGATTTAAAATGACCATTGTGAGCTAGAATTTATCTTTTAAGTAGGCCTTAACCTGATCCAACGCAATTCGTTCCTGTCGCATGGAATCTCTATCCCTGATTGTTACCGTTTGGGCATCCTTGGTTTCGTAATCCACGGTTACGCAAAAAGGCGTTCCAATTTCATCCTGCCGTCTGTAGCGCTTGCCGATCGAGCCAACCGTATCAAATTCGGCCCTCCATTCCCCTTGAAGATCGGAAAACAGGGCATGGGCCAACTCTCCAAGCCCGTCCTTTTTCATCAAGGGAAGAATCGCCACTTTAATGGGGGCCATTTGGGAACTCAATTTCATCACAATTCTCTCCCCTTCGTCTCCCAAGTCCTGCTTTCTATAAGCATCGCACATAATTGCCAAAAAACAACGGTCCAGGCCCACCGAAGTTTCCACAACGTAGGGAATATATTTTTTGTTTCCATCCGCCTGATCGACATATTTTTGCGATTTTCCCGAAAGTTCTTCGTGGCGGGAGAGATCAAAATCCGTGCGCGAGTGAATCCCCTCCATCTCTCCCCAAGCGTGGGGAAAGTGGTACTCAATATCTTCGGCCATATCAGCGTAATGGGCCAACTCGTCCTCACCGTGGGGATGCAGGCGCAAGCTGGCGGGACGAATACCGTTGGACAAATGCCACTGATAGCGGGTGTCTTTCCACTGTTCAAAGGCCTCTCGGTGTGTTCCAGGCCTTAGAAAATACTGCATCTCCATTTGCTCAAATTCACGCATACGAAAAATAAAGTGGCCAGGCGTGACCTCATTGCGAAAGGCCTTGCCCACTTGGGCCACTCCAAAGGGCAGTTTCATGCGCATGGAAGATTGTATCTGACTAAAATTGACAAAAATACCCTGTGCCGTCTCCGGCCTTAAATAGGCCGTCGAAGCGCTGCCTTCGGCCGCTCCAACCTGGGTCTTAAACATCAAATTAAAATTTCTGGGTTCCGTAAAAGAATCTTTGGCACCACAGTCGGGGCAATTTTTTTGAAGGTCAATATGGTCTTCACGAAAACGGGCCTTGCAATTTTTACAATCGACCATGCGGTCATTAAAGCCTTCAGTGTGCCCCGAGGCCTGCCAAACTTGCGGACTCATCAAAATTGAAGCATCCAGGCCCACCACGTCTTCCCGATAACACATGGACTTCCACCAACTATCTTGAATATTTCTCTTAAGTTCAGTTCCCAAGGGGCCATAGTCGTAGCATCCTCCCATTCCCCCATAAATTTGCGAGCTTTGAAACAAAAACCCGCGCCTTTTACAAAGGCCGGCCAAATCGCTCATTGATTCTAAATTTCGTTCCAATCCAAACCCCTTTAATTTTTAATACTCAACTCGTAGAGCTTGGCGTATTCCCCGCCCAATTCCATCAATTCTCGATGGCCACCTTTTTCAATCAACTTCCCATCTTTAATCACATAAATCCTATCAAAGTCCTGAATGGTACTCAATCTATGGGCCACGGCAATGACTGTCTTGTGACCGGCCAGATTATCAAGTGCTTTTTGAACGACCTTTTCCGATTCATTGTCGAGTGCCGAAGTGGCCTCGTCAAAAAGTAAAACGGGAGTGTCTTGAAGATAGGCCCTGGCAATGGTCAGGCGCTGCTGTTGTCCGCCGGACAGGCGCACCCCCCGATCACCGATAACGGTATCCAATCCATGGGGTAGTTTTTTGACGAACCCGGAGGCGTAGGCAACTTCAAGCGCCTCCCAAATGGCCCTTTCCGAAAACTCCCGCCCCAAACAGAGATTGGCCTTGACACTGTCGTGAAAAAGAAAAAGTTCCTGTCCGACAAGGCCAAAGAGATTCCTCAATGAGGCCAGCGTGAGGTCGGACAAGCGGTGTCCGTCGATAAGGATATCTCCGCGCTCAACCGGATAAAATCCCAACAAAAGGTCGATGAAAGTGGATTTTCCCGAACCGGAAGTTCCCACCAACGCAATTTTTTCTCCCTTTTTGACCGTTAAATCCAGACCACTGATAACATCTCCCTCGCCATAACAAAAATAAAGATCGCGCACGAAAATCCCTTGCTTGAAATCATCCAGTTCAACTTTCCCCTGGTTGACTTCCTCGGGAAGGTCAAAAATTTCCTGCAAGCGATCCGAGGCCGCATAGGCCTGGCCCAAATGAACATTGGCCTCGCTAAATTTGCGGATGGGATCCATGAAGAGGGCCAAGGCGGCAATGAAAGCAACGAACTCTCCCACTGTAACGGCATCGGATTGGATGCGGTAGTGAGCAAAAATAATGACTCCCGAAAAAGCACACGCCCCCACCAACTCCACAAAAGGGTGGGCAATTTCTTCAATAAAAGTGGTTTTCATCTGGGCCGAAAAAAATCCCTTTTGAGAACCGTTAAAACGGCCAAAAATAAATTTTTGCAAATTAAAGGCCTTGGTAACTTTATTCGCTCCAAAACTTTCGGCAATATTGTGAGTGAGTTCCCCACGCTCCTTTTGAACCTCGCCCTGGCCCTGACGTATGCGACGCCCGGTAATTTGAAAAATCAACAACAAAAAAGGGGCGGTAACGAGAATCACCAGCGTCAACTGCCAATCGGCCCAAAAGGCCATACCCAGATACACCAGTGCCTTGAGCGGTTCACGAATAAGATCAATGCAGGCCTTGAAACCCATGGCAAACATATCGCTATCGTTGACAATTCGAGAGATAATTTGCCCCTGTTTGCTCTGGTTAAAAAAACTCACCGGCAACCTGAGAAGCTTATTAAAAAGGTTTGAGCGCAAAGAGCAAGTGGCGCGATCCCTGATAAAGCGCAACCAATAAAAGTGAAAAAAACGGCAGGGAAAGTTGAAAATGCCCAAAACCAGCAGTTGCGCCGCCAGAAAAAAGACTTCACGGCCGGAAGCGTTCGGAGAAAGGCCGGTATCGAAAAGAGGTTTGACCAGACTGACCTGCCACCCTCCAATGCCCGCCAGACAAGCGGAAAAAATGACAACCCCTGTAACCTTGAGCTTATAGGGCAAAATATAGGGCAAAAGTTTTTTGAAGAACAATTCAAACATGTTCGGGCATCTTAATTTTTTCTCTTTTAAAACGTCAAAGTAATGCAGAAACCGATTTGAAATCTTTGTGCCCAAAATGGAGCTGAAAACAAAAATAGGAAAAAAGCATGTGAACTGCCTCTACCCGCACCAATTTCAAACCTCCCAAGTCACTGTATTTATGCTGAGCGATTGTCCCCAGGAGTTCCCAAAGCTCTCGCCCTGATGCCCCATCGCCCACTTCCGCCCTCTCTTCAGACTGAATACAGTCAAAACAGGCAAAAGAGCCGTGGTGAAACATCAAATAAAGCTGGGAACAAGGGGCCAAGACCCTGGCACACAAAACGCAGTGCTCACGCTGGGGGAAAAGGCCCTGCTCAATCAGCAATTTGGTGAGAAAAACAAAAAGTTTCCCACGAACGTCACAGGAAGTGGATTTTTCCAAGTGAAAAAGAGCATTGCTCAAAAGGCGAAATCCCCCTTCATTGACGTTTACGCTCTGCAAATTTTCGTCGTGCAAATTTTCGGCCGGGCACGTCTTGCGCATTGTTTCTAAATAAAAGCACATCAAAGAAAAGGCCTGGTAATTGTGCCGGATATTTTCATGCACCCACAAAGGCCTCCATTCTCTAGCGCGGTAAAGCTCCAATGTCGGGCGCGAGCGAGCGAGTTCGACTTGGAGCATATGCCCCAATTCCAGACAGGAGGATTTTTTCTTTTTGCCCCCTCCCATGCCACCGAAAAAGAGAACTGAGGCCAGTCGCCCCTTGCGAGACAGAAGGTGACCGATAAGATGGCATTCCTGATAGGGAATCTTATAAATCAAAAGGCCTTCCAGAGAAGTATTCACCTAAAACTTATAGCACCCACTGTTCATACTCGCCCGCTAAAAAACTTTTACACCAGATCAAAAGCCTTTGCCTCAGAGAAAGACCTGGCCAATTCAAGCAATGGAGTGTGAAATCTTCGCCCCGCCTTCCCCCACGGGCACCCATCTGCAACCATAGCGCTGCATCTTCGACGGCAAAACTCAAATAAACCGCCTGAAAACTGGGGAGATTGACCCCGTGCCCCAAAACCGAAGTGCAAATAATCGCCAAAGGGCGGGGAATTTTTGCAAGTTGTCGCTGAAAGGTTGCGACTTCCCCCCCCACGCAACCAAGTGCGCAAAGATGGTGGCGATGGCAAAAATCCAGCCAGTAATCCACTTCCCTGCGGGTTTTGACGAACAAAAGCGAAGTTTGCCCCCGTTTAAGCCCCATCACAAAGTGGCGCCGCAAGCGGTTTGCTCCGAAAGGCCCATAATAGCGCACACTTCGAGGCGGATGGCCCCACTGAAAATTGCCCCAATCCTGAACGCATACCTGATAACCCGCCCAAGAAAATTCGCGGCGGCATTGTTCCAGCCAATGCTCTGAAAGGGTGGCAGTCAGGCCCACGACATTTTGACCGGAAGCGCCCACAATGTAGAGGTATTCCCTGAGCCAGGGGCGAAAGCTCTCCCCCCACAAATAAAACAAGTGAATTTCATCGAGCACGAAGGATGCGTCTATTTGCCTGACCCAGGCGACCCCGTCTTCTCCAAACGTCTCAGGTGTGGCCACTATCAATGTCGGAGGACGGCCTTTTTTTTGTACAAGTGCCCTGAGGTCACTTTGACTGGTGAGGTAGCAAGTGTTTACGCGGCAACGCACGCGCTGGTAAAATTCGCCGGCGAGCGCGCGCAAAGGGGAAATGTAGACCCAATGCCCATGGCCACGAGTAAATAACTCGATCAGTAAACTGGTTTTGCCCCACGCCGGAGGGGCCAAAAGTAAACTCAGCACAGCGCTGTTCCTTGAATTCATGCCTTCCCTATTGAAAAGTCCTTTCCAAAATCGCAAGCTCTAAGTCATGGAAAATAGGCGTTGCCAATGAACCGAATTTTAATTTTTGAACAGGAATGGAGTCAAAAACAAACGATTGAGGTAAAAGACGTTGAACGCCTGACTCATATCAATAAAGTCATCCGCCCTCGCGTTGGCGACCGGCTCAAACTTTGTCTGGTGGGCCATGGTCTGGCCTGCGCACGGGTAGAATCTTTAAGCGATCACTCGCTCACCCTCAAAATCTTGGAACACTCGCAGGGTCTGCTCGCAAACATTCATTTGGAAGTGGGGCTTTCCCGACCGCTGACTTGTAAAAAGCTGCTCGAAGCGGGAACCTCGCTGGGAGTTGGCAGTTTTTCCTTTTTTCACACAGAACTCAGCCAAAAAAGCTATGCTTCCAGCAAATTCTTCCGCACTGGTGGGGCAGAACGCGCCATCTGCCACGGACTTTCCGTATCTGGAGTTTATTATCAAATGCCTTCCTGGAAACTTCATGCGCCGGGAGTTTTTCCCAATTCAAAAGAAAAGCAAAAATATTTTCTCTCACTGCACACACAAACAACTTTTGCGAAAGTTCGGCCGAATTTCAAGCAGGCCATCGTTATCGCCATAGGGCCGGAACGGGACTGGACTGAAAAGGAAGAACAACAACTTTTGCAAAACGGCCATCGCCCCGTAAGTCTTGGCCCAAGCATCTTAAAAGTTGAGGCCGCCGCCTGCGTGGCACTGGGGCAGTTGCAGCTTTTAAAATTTATCCATGAGATGCCCTGAAAATCCCGACAATTTCCCTCATTTCTGTTTTTAGTTAGAATGGTGATATGAGACAGCACGGCCTTTTAACCTATTTGGTAAAACTTCGCCAAGTTTTAAGGCCTTGCTTTAGCTATCGCGGTGTCTCTCTACTTGAAGCTCTGGTGGCAATAGGGTTAACAGGCGCGCTCACCTTGGGATACCTGCGAATTTCCCAAAGTCACGATAAATCTCAAAAAAAGATCGAGGCAGGATTTGAAATTGATATGCTGGCCTTGGATATGGCCCAGCTATTAAACAATGATCAGGCCTGTGGCAACACCTTGAGTGCCATTAGCAATATTGCCAATGGGAACACTATTGCGGAGATCAAGAACGCTAGCGGCAGAACTATTTTTCAACAAGGGAAGAAATACGGACAAAACCTGATCCAGATCAAATCCATGAAAATAGGAAAACTGGACCTGGCGACCGATGGTTATGGCAGCTTGCACTTAAGAGTTACCTTTGAAAAAACTGCCAAGATTATCACGGGAAAGAAAGAAGAAATAAGAAGAATCCCCCTGTCGATTCAACAAACTTCAGGTGCGGTGATTTGCAACCCCGATGCCTCCCTCACCCGTGTCGCCCAAAACGCCCAAGAAGTAACGTGCAAAAGCCTCGGTGGAACCATTGATACGGGAACCGGCAAATGCAAGCTACCATTTGTCGGCTCGAATTGTCAGCACTATGTGGTCGGATTTAATAACGACGGGAGCCTTATTTGTGGCGACTATACCGGTTCGCTAACACCAACGCAGCAGCCACCACCGCCGCCTCCTCCGCCGCCACAAGCACCACCACCGCCGCCTCCACCTCCTCCACCTCCTCCGCCACCACCGCCACCTCTGCCACCACCGCCGCCGCCACCTCCAGCGGCACCTACGCCGTCTGCCACTAATTGCTGTCCAAATGGCAGAAAATCGAGTTGTAACAAGGCCTGTGTACAAGCATGCTGGGATAGTCATACTTGCACTGGATCCATCAAAATATATGAGATTCAACAAGCGCATTGCACTTGCGGTGCATATCAGGATCTCTCGCGCTGTCGATACGAAAATTCGAAATGTATAATAGAGTTCTCAGACCTCTCAGCACCCTCACATTGGTTAGGTCCGTAAATCAAAAAGCCTTTGCGCATTGGAAGTGGTTTGGGCCAAAACCTGCTCTATCTCCACTTGTTTAATTTCAGCGATTTTTTCCGCCACCAAGGGAAGGTAGTAGGGGGCGTTTTCCCGGCCGCGATAAGGGTCGGGAGTTAAAAAGGGTGAATCCGTCTCCAAAAGGATGCGCTCAAGAGGACACAGTCTTACGATGTTGCGAACATTTTCGGCATTTTTAAACGTGATAATTCCATTGAGGCCCAGAAAAAATCCCAACTCAAGGGCCTTTTCGGCCAGTTCGGGGCCAGAGGTAAAGCTGTGGACGACTCCCTTTTTTTTGAGAGAGGGGGCCAAATCGGCCAAAACCTGCCCGGTTTCCCGGTCGGCATCGCGGGTGTGAATCACCACCGGAAGATCAAATTCGGCGGCAATTTCCAGTTGGCGGCAAAAAACTTCGTGTTGTTTTTCTCGGGGAGAATGATCGTAGTGAAAATCCAGCCCGATTTCTCCAATTGCCACGATTTTATAATCACGGGCCTTGCTTGCAAATTCACAAATTTCGCGGTCAACTTCGTCGTTCCATTGTTTGGCCTCGTGAGGGTGGATGCCTTGAGTGCAAAAAACCGGAGCATGGGCCTTGGCCAGTTGGCGAACGACGCTCAGGTTTTTTGGTTCCACCGAAATGGTGACCATCTTTTCTACTTTCTTGTCCCGAGACTTGGCGAGAATCTCTTCCAAGGGAAGCTCTTTGAGGTAATCCAAGTGGCAATGGGTTTCAATCAAAGGCCCATCAAAAATCGGGATTTCACGCTGGACTTTACCCACGACTCTATTTCTGTTTAGTCAAAAGATCGTCGATAATGGCGGTGATCGAAGCCAGCGGAAGAGCGCCTTCGATTTTGCGGCCATTGAGCAACCAGGAGGGGGTTGAGCGTATGTTGAAGGGTGCCGCGGCCTCGACGTAACGACCGACCTTGAGGCGCGTTTCTTCGGCCTCCACACATGAAGAAACTCCTTCACGTTCGGCCACGCGCTTGACCCAATCCTGTGAGAGTTCCTTTTGTCCGGCAAAAATCTCTGCCTCAATGGCGGGAAATTTTCCGGGGAGGCAAGATGCCAAATAGGCCGCCCGACAGGCGTTTTGGTGGAGGGGACGTTTCATTTCGGGATTGCAGCCTTGATCCAAGGGATAAAAAAAGTATTGCAAACTGATTTTTCCCCGATAGCGTTCGATTTCTCCCAACCGATGAAAAACTTCGCTCAGGCCCTGACAGGCGGGACACTCAAAATCGCTGAATTTGGTAATGCGGATGGGGGCCGCACTAAATTCTGGAGCGGCGGAAAGCAGGCGGTATTCCGAATCAAAATTGGGTTTGCCCAGGTCTTTGAGAGCGTAGAAACTGGTTAGCAAGGCCTGGTTTTTTTTGCCTTTTGCGAGTTCTTTTTGGTGGGCGTGATTATAACCTATCCCCCCTACGACCAAAGCAATCACCAAATAAGAACCAGCAGTCACCCAGTCCAGACCCCAGGTACGGTCGCGCCGCCAAAATACAAAAGCGGCCAGGGCACTGGCCAGATAGTACAGGGTACAAAAAGGGCAGAGTCCCCCCAAGGCAATCAGGGAATACAAAAAAAGCAGCGTGCAGCCGACGACATTCACCCCTAGAAGAGCGCGGTTGGTGCGCTCCACCCGCTCGCTTTGAAAGAAGTAACCCGCCAAGACAAAAAGGCCAATTAAAATACCAAACAGGGAAATGGGAACGCCCAAAATATTGGACAGGGGGGAGTTGGTGGTGACGTCGCAATTAAAAAAACTGTTGATGTAGCAAAGCGAGGCCGTACTCAGACCTTCGGGGTATTTGACTTCAAAGTAGTGGGAAGTCAGATAGGCCGAAAAACCCACCATACAACTTGCGGCCAAAATAAAGAGGGCGTGGAATGTGGCCGAGGCATCGCTATAAAAACTGCCTCTGGAATGATTTTCTGACATATCGCATCCTTTTTTTTGGAGTTTCAATTTTTTCGAGTATATAGTGGCCAATTGGGTTCGTGAAGTTCTTGACAATATGCAAAAAAAAGAATTTGACTTTCACTCTCCCCTTTTGTAGTTACAAACCAGAGCAATGCCGCTCACTACTTTGGAGAATTTACCATGATTTTGCGCCAACTAATTTCGAGTTTTCTGATTCAGGCCATCTTTTTGACTTCGATCAACGCCTATCCCTCCAACACCAAGACCGTTTTTTTGATGAATGAGAAGCGAGAGCTTCGCTGCCAAATCACTCCCGAAACGGTCAAACTTTTTTCCCTGGGACAGTTGGAAAATCTGATTCAAAAAGATGCCCTGGCGGTGAAACTTGGCGAATCCCAGGTCAGCGAATTTCGCCCGTGCGATGAGGATGATGCCTTTTACGCTGAAATTGTTTTTTCTGATCTCAAGTTAGCAGAAGCAATCGAAGCCCCCAGCCCCATAATGGCAATTATACTTACTTCGATGGGACTTATCGGGATAATAACGATGGCGATAGTTCCAACCGGAAAAAGTGACGACAAAAAAAACCTCCAAGAAACCATCAAGGCCATCTGTGGAGAAAGGGACGCACTGGTCACGAGTGACGGGGTTCAGTGTTTGGATGAAAATAAAAACAAGGCACAAGCAGAAGAGATTCAGTAAAAAAATTATTATGAGGTGTCATAATGCCAGAAATATCGAGATTTTTTGGAATCAGAATTACGATGTTCTATATGGATCACGATCCACCTCACTTCCACGCCAGATACCAGAATTTTAAGGCCTCTTATGATATAAAAACAGGCAAAAGAATTGCAGGAACATTTCCAAAGAACGGAGAACGCATTATACAAAGCTGGGCAGAAATCAACAAAGGGCCGTTATTGAAAAACTGGGAACTTATGAAAACGAAAGGAATATTTAAAAAGATAAAGGGAGCAGATAGATGATAAGAGATGTGGTTACAGTTACGCCGAAAGATGACTTTACCCTCGTCTGTGAAATGGAAAACGGAGAAGTTTACGAATACGACATGTCGTTTATCAATAAGGAAGACGGTGAAGTTATCGAACCCTTGAGAGATGTCAAACTTTTCAAGCAAGTTTGGGTCGAGTACGGAGCATTAGAGTGGCCCAACGGCTTTGGCATCCATGGCAATACGGTTGTCAGAGATGGCAAATTGATCTCAAAGAAATCGGGAGCGGCCTGAGTCCCGTAAAATTTCCAGCACACTCTCAAAAATCTCTGGCACGGGAGCGCAAAATGAAAGTTGCTCTCCGGTAATGGGGTGTTTGAAACCCAACTGGCCGGCGTGAAGCAGGGGATGAGGGTAATGCTCCAAAAATTGGGCCGCCTTTTGGGGAAGACTCTTGAGATGGATGCGGGGACGGCCATAGAGGGAATCCATCACCACCGGCGACTTTAAAAGTTCACTGGCGTGAACCCGGATTTGGTGGGTTCTGCCGGTTTCAAGAGTAAATTCCACCAAACAGCAAGGGCCAAAATCTTCAAGCACCCTGTAGTGAGTGAGCGCCCGCTTGCCCTTTTCCACTTGAGTAGTCATTTTCAGACGCTGGCGTGGATGGCGCCCAATCATTGACTTTAATGTTCCCTGTGCGGGCAACTTTCCCTTTAAACACAAGGCCCAATATTTTCTCTCAATATCGTGGGCCGAAAAAAGTAAAACCAGCTTTTCATAACATTCGCGCTGCTTGGCCACCACCATAACTCCGCTGGTTCCCTTGTCCAGACGGTGAACAATGCCCGGCCTGTCCGATTGGTTCATTTCCCTCAACTCTGGGTAATGGTAGACAATGGCATTGGCCAAAGTTCCCTGTGTCTGGCCCGCGCCGGGATGAACCACCATGCCCGCTTTTTTATTGATAATCACCAAGTGTTGATCTTCAAACAAGCACTCCAAAGGAATATTTTCAGGCGCACAAGCGGGGGCAGGCGGGGGAATGTGAAGAATAATTTTGGTTCCCACCGGAGGCATTTTTTTTAGTTCCAGTTTCCCCGGCGAGACAGGGCCATCACCTACGGCAATCAGATTCTTATGATAGAGTTTCTTGATAAAGTTGCGGCCCAAATCGCTCATGTGGGCGGCCAAACACTGATCCAGGCGTTTGAAGGCCTTGCAATCACTTTCCGTGATTTCGAGGAATCGCTCTTCCTCTTGCATCTCGAATTATTCCCCTTTGGCCCTTTTGACTCGACAGAGATAGCTTGAACAAACCAGATCGGGATTGAGTTTGAGGCATTTGGCGTACTGATAGACAAAACCGCGAATATAGGCGCTGGGAGGAAGATTTTCAAAGCGTTCTTCTTCGAGGGCGCGCAGGTAGGTTTTGGAAACTCTGGTCATATCGGAAAGCCTTGGGATGTCCACTTTTTTATACTCTCGAATTTTTTTAAGCCACTCTCCCGACCAATCTTCGGTTTGTTCAATTTCTTTTTCAAACTGGGGGTCTGGCTCATAATTGAGGCTAAAACGCTCTCTGGCCACAATTTTAGTGATGGAATTTTGAGAAGTAGAATCCTGAGTTTGTTTGATGGAAAGGCCGGAGTGGGAAATATGACGACTCCCTTTGCGAGTTTTAGCACGCGAAGAGGCCTTTCCCTCTTCTTGATTAAAGCCCCTGGCATCGTCATAGGCCGCGCGCTTACCTGGGTTTGAGAGGATTTCATAGGCCTCTTCAACCAGCTCCAAAGTCTTCTCCTGTTCTTCGCGGGTCATCAGGCTATAAAGCGCCAAGCTGTCCTGAGAATAGGCATTTTTGGTTTGAATATAACCGCGATGGATGTCGTCCTGGTCTGCATCCTTGGCGACTTCCAAAACCTCATAGTAATTTTTTTCATCATTTAACAAAATTTTCTCCTGAACCTCATCAATCGAGACTGGCCTCCAGCAATCTGTGAACAACCCGATCAAAATTTTGAACTAAAGAGGAATTGGGAAATTCCATCAACAAAGGACGCCGCTTCTTCACACTCTGCCATACCGTCGCATCGTATTCCAAATAACCGGCGTAATCCAAAGTCATACCAAAATATTTTTTACAAATAATCTTCATAGAAAAACCTATATTAATATCGGCCTGTGTACGCGCTTGATTAACAATTAATCGGGGAGTTAAACGCGAAACTTCCGCCTGAAGCCGACTTCCCATATCGGGATTGATCCTGCTCACTCGATGAATGAGGTCGGCCGGAACGGAACTTGATGAATCCCGATCGTTAATAACCTTGTCGATAATTGGGCCTACCTCCAAAAATTCTTCAGTCATCTTGAGTTTGCGATGGTAGACCGATTTGATAAACCGATAAGTATTTTCAATAGATGTCGGCTCGGGAAGTGCAACCAAGATGCCCTGATCGGCGCTGATGAAAAAATCAAGCGTGTTAAAGGCCGTTCCCGCACCCAAATCCATGAGTACAAAATCAGCATCAATCTCGCGGATTTTGGCCAAAATCTTGGCCTTGTGAATCTGCTTGAGGTTGGCGATTTCGATATTGTCGTGGGCACCGCTAACCAAACTCAAATTTCTTATGGGAGTCGGAGTGATGAGTTTTTCCATTGATTGAAGTTTTTTTGTCAAACAATCGGAAAGCGTTTCCTCGGGGATCGGCACTCCCAGCATGGTATGCAAATTGGCACCACCAAGGTCTAGGTCTATCGCCACCACCCGATGGCCCATCAAGGCCAGGCAAATTGACAAATTGGAGGTGGTTAAACTCTTTCCCACACCGCCTTTGCCACCTCCAATCGCCCAAATTTTAGCGCGACTGTTGGCCACCGATGAAGAAGGCCAAAGTGGTAAATGGTCATCCAAGGGAAGAGTCATATTGATAATCCGTTATCAAATGTATAGTTCCTATAAGAAATTTTACTCGGTTTTTCAACAACTTTGAAAGTAATAAATGCACTATTTGTCTTTTTAAAAAAAATTTTAATGAGAAATCTTGTAAGTTTTCTCCAAGTATTCATATTTTTTCATCGCTCTTAAAGCACCATAATCCTCAGACGAGGCCCCATCTTCACGAAAAAGTGAATCCAAAATCTGAATACGGTCGTAAAGATTGCGATTTTCCAAAAGTATCTGTCGCATTTCACTGTCTTTGACCAAAAACATGCTCAGGTAATCGGCCATGTGGTGAGGGTTGTCTTTAACCTCTATAAAATGCCTCTTTTGGCCGGGGTCTAAAACCGTATCACTCACCCAATGATTGAGCATATTTCCAAGTTTCTTGACTGAATCACCGACCTTGGAAAGAGGCCCTGCTTCTTGAACATCGGGTAACATACTCACACTGCAAATGGGAAAAGGTGTATTTTGTTCAATTTGTTCCAGTTGGATTCGCCCAACCCCTTCAAGCAAAATCTTCAAGGTTCCGTCGCTAAACTCTTCAACAATAACAGGCGTCCCTAAAGTTCCAATTCTGTGGGGGACATATTTTGTATGGTAGGTGAAAGTTTGAATGGGTTCGGCCATGGCGATGCCAATATCCCTGCCAGACTCGACACACTCTCGAATCATCTTGGTATAGGCCGGCTCTGCCACCAAAAGAGGAAGTGAGGTGTTGGGGAAAAAAACGACCTCTGGAATCGGCAATATGGGAACACTCAATTCTTTCATCTTGGATACTATTTTGGCACAAAGACCTTCAAGAGGTGGGTAAGGAAATAAAACCTATGTTATTTCCAATAGTTAAGTGCTATAATGGCAGGAAATTAAGTTTTTCCAGGTAGAGAAATTGGCCCATATTTGTGGCACAAAAGGGATTTGGGAAGAATTATGGCCGATAAAATCCATAAGCTGAGGCCTCACGTCTCCCATAAAGTGTGGGGAGGGCATCGTCTCGTCCCTCTACGCAATCTTCCCTCTCTGGCGCCCTCTATGCCACCTGTGGGAGAAACCTGGGAAGTTTCCAGACATCCGGACGGCCCCGCCCAAATAGACGGTGGAGAATCGCTGGAAAAGAAGTTCTCAAAAGAACAAATGCCCTACTTGGTAAAACTTATCGACACTAATGATTTCCTGAGTGTTCAAGTTCACCCCGACGATGAATTTGCCCAAAAGCACGAGGGAGATCAGGGGAAATCAGAGTGCTGGTTAGTTTTGGAAGCGCAGGAAAATGCCGGAATTTATCTGGGATTCAAACCGGGAGTGACCAGAGAAAGCTTTGACAAGGCCCTGGCACAAGAAAAAGATGGTGCCGGCCCCGATTCATTACTGGCCTTTTATCAGGTCAAAAGAGGTGATTTTTTTTTCGTTCCCGCCGGGACAATTCACGCTATAGGAAAAGGAGTTCTCCTGGTCGAAATCCAACAAAGCTCAGGAATAACTTACCGGGTTTGGGACTGGAACCGCACGGATACCGACGGAAACCCTCGCCCACTCCATCTCAAGAAAGCAATGCAGGTCATTCGCTTTGAAGATTCTTTCAACCATCCCTCAAATTTTCGGAGGAAAAGAGAACTACTAAGTTTTAACAGCAAAAACCGAATCTCTTTAATTCAACATCCACAATTTCATGTGGAATTATTGGTTTCTACGGAAGAAAGCTGGCATTTCCCCCTTGAAGGAAATCGCCAACCTGCGATAATAGCCTTAGAGGGAAAAGTTAAAATTAACGGTGTAGAGTTAAAAATATGCGAATCTTGTTTACCCATGGCCCAAAAAGTCCTTATTTCCGGAGAAAAATCATGGGCCTGCCTTTTAGTGCATTAATTGTATTCATAGCGCTGTCTACATTTTCCTCCTGTACCAAAAATGCTGAACTGATAGTCAAAGATAAAGTTTTTTACATTCACACAACAGATGCAAAAGTGACAGATGTCGAAGAAGTGGCTTGGAAAGTTGGGCCTTACCAAAAGCAACGACTCTCACGCGGTATAAGAGTTCACTTTAGCTTCCCTCTCATCACCAACGATGCCGCCAAAATCCTGCACGAAAAGAGAAAGGCCGATTCCTGGCTTATCAGGCTCAGGCGAAAAACCTTTGTCTCTTCAAAAATCATTGGCCATTTTGTCTCCACCTTCGTCAATCAATCAAATTCGAGAAACGTGCGCTACCAAAGTCCCAGTGGTGGAGTACTTAGAATTGATTACGCCGCTTCGGCCATCTCCATGCGCCTGGGGTCTTTAAGTTGCCCTTCTCTCGGGCATCGCAAGAGAATCACAGAAATGGAAGTTTCCAATACCAGCCAACAAAAACGCCAGACTTTGACCTCGCTTCCCTCTGACAATTTTTATGTCTCTCCAAAAGTAGAGGCCATTTCCTACCATCCGGTAGTAGTCAACGGCGGCAACCAATTAAAGGGTAATTACCATCTGGAAGTCGCTTTATACAACCAAGAGAAAAAACAAAGGCTTTCCAATTGGTTGAAAATCAAAAAGGCCGCCTCGGTTAAGGCCATTGAGGAAATTGTGGTAAGGGGATGCAAAAACGACTACTTCCCGGGCAAAGACGACAACAGCAAGGGATCGAAAGAACTCATCCGGGATTTCAAATTTGGGAATTAGACTTCACCGTACAAGATAGAGGATAAGTGATCTCGTGCCGATCGCGGGAACGAATCACCAAATAGTCCTTGGATTCAGAAAAATTATCTTTGTCATTTATGTGAACAGTAAATTTTTTTCCATCCAAATAGACAATTTTGGTAATCCCATTGCCTTGCAACTTGGTTCGGGCGTGAAGCTCCGAGGCCACCCTTCTCGCTTTGGGAATCATAATACTCACCGACTTTTTTCTAATCACCAAACGGTGATACTTCCTGGGAGTCTCACAAGTGATTTCTCCCCCGGCACGGGTCTGCCAAAATACCAAACAAAAAAGCGGTAGAAAAAAGTACTTGATTTTTTTAATCATTTTCAAAGTCCCCTTCAATTAATGCCTGAAGGACTTATCGGATGATTTTATTCTTTTTTTTATCAAAATATTGATAGGTAGAATTTTTCAATAAATCCAAGGGTTTGTGCGTTTTTGAGAGATTTAGCTATCAATATCTTGTCAGTTGATGGTGATGCCATGTTCTTTCAATAATTCTAGCTAATTAAGCTAAATCTTATGGTTTTTTTGCTTTGCGACAAATCAAGATATTGACGAATATTGGCCTTTTTGGTGTTCGTTTTGTAGTCAGTAAGCCGACAAATATCCTCGCATTTTCCTTGTGAATCAATGATTTTGCAGGGTTGAGGGTTTTGGCATCACTTTTGCTAAGGCCTTGTAAGAGAGTGAAAAAACATTCTCATAACTTTTCATCACTGGAGGTAAACGATGAAAACATGGTTCTTTTTTATGACTTTGCTCTTGGCCCCCTTTTGGGCCTTTGGAAAAGAGAAATCGACAGATCAAGCGGAAACGGAAAAAGGTGAACAAGAGGCCCCGGAGTGGAAGTTGCCCATTTGCTATGTTCTCGACAGGGATAACCAAATAGTGCCGATGGTTGTGCTAAGAGAAGGACAATGTTGGGGCAATCTCTTTATCCCAGAAGGATCGAACATCCTGCCACTCAATAAAAAGGATGATGATGCGTTTGTTAACCATCTCAATCAGCTTGGGATTTTAAATCGTAGTAAAATTGAGTCAGTTGAGACTTGTGTCGTCGGCAAAAATCCATAGAAATGAAATTTGCAATCTTTCTTATAGTTTCAATTTCATTCTTAATTTACAGGGGAATTACCATGCACCAATCCTACCCGGAAGACCACGTTTTAGACATTGCCTTTCCATACGAAAAAAGAATTGAGGCCTACGATCCGGCGAAAATTCACTTTGCTCAAGAATATATTTTACTCGAAAGTATTTACTCGCCCTTGATTGAATTGGCCAATACCAATAGTGAGCCTTTTGCCGCCGTGGCCAGAATGTTTTATTGGGAAGGCAGCGAACTTCACTTTGTCATTCGAGAAGATTTAAAAACGATAGATGGTTACCAAATTACTGTGGACGATGTCGAGGCATCACTCAAGCGTCTGCTGATTTTGTCGGAAAATACTCACGGAGATTTTAAAAACCTGGTTTGTCCAGATGCCAAACTTAAAAGTCTAAAGGATGATTGTCCAGGCATACACAAAAAGGGTAATACTTTAATTTTAAGGCCAAAGCACAGACGTAGCTTTTTGCTCGATATTTTCGCCTCAATTGATTTTGCGATTATTCCTCAAAAAAGTTTTGATCCAGTCAGCCTTAAAATCACCGATTATAGAAACACTTCAGGCCCCTATTACGTCGATCAAGACAATGGGGATGGAAACATCGTTTTAAAACTCAACCCTACACATTTTCATTTTGAAGAGTCTATGGCCCGTGAAGTTCGACTGGTGTCGAGCAGAAAGATGAATCGCGATGAAGTGATTCAACTTCTCAACCAAGGAAAAGTTGACCACATTACCACCCTTGAGGGACTTGAAATCCCAGACCTGCAAAAGATTGACCTGAATAAAAGTTCTTTTCACGAAACCATTCATATTCGGACAGCAGTGGCGTATATTACGGAAGAAGGCAAAAAGAAAATTCCCGTAAAAAAGCGTTTGGGTTTTGCCAAGGCCCTGCAAAAAAGTTTCCATGAATATTGTGAAAAAGAGGAAGGATGCCGACCGATACAGCAGTTTTTTATTCCTCTAAGTGGAGGGGATTTTTCCCGCGAAGAAGAAGCGGCACTTAAAAAGGTTATGGATTCTGTGGACGGGGAAACTTCGGGAGAAAACATTTCCTTGGAAATTCTTGAATCAAAATTAAGTGCTTTAAAACAACACATCCAAATTTCCAAAAAGTATATGCCCAACTTGAAAGTTGAAAAGGCCAAGGGAATGCCGGCCTTTAACAAATCCAGCGATACCCCCGACTACCTGATGGTTTTTACCGATTCGGGTTTTTTAGACAATATTGGGCTTATCTCCTATACTGCAAAATCAGGGATTTTTGGTTTTCCCAAAGAAGAAGGCAAGGCCTGGTTGAGAGACTATATGGATACGGAGGGAAAACTCGAGAGGATTGCAAAACTCCGGGCCATGCATTTAAAATCCCTAACCGAGGGCCACATGATTCCGCTCTACCGCACGCCCTATGTGGCGGTTGCGCGCAGGCCATGGAAGATGCACTTGTCACAGCTTTTTGCCAACAATCCATTTTGGAAGATTAGAAAAGAGGATTAAATTACTGCTCCAAGTCTATACTTTTACCCCTTTCCCTCCTAGATTGCGCATGGGCCGATGCTGTTTTCGCCCAAAACCAAGGGGCCTTTATGCTTTTTCTCAAATTTCTCTCTTCCATTTCTCTGTCTCTTCTCTTTTTCGGAAATCTCGCCGCCGAATGTATTGATCTGAGCGGAACTTATTCCTGCGAAGGCGGGGGCATGACAATTTCCAGGACTTCGGACGCAGAAGGTGCGCTTGGTTACTCCGCGACGATAAAAGAAAATGGAATAGAGAAAACCACCTCTTTTATTAACTTTCCCAAAGGGCCGACTCCGACAACAGTCTGCAGTGAAGACCAAATCGAAACCAGGTTTCAGGAGTCTGGTAATACCACCGTAACACTAACAGCTATTTTGAGAGAGGGAGTCTTCACCATGCGCTTGGCCGTAGAATTAGATGGCACTTCAATGACGGTGCAAGAAGAAACTTGTCATCGACAATAGAAAACTATATTTTGCGTACTGGCGAATACTGTTTTTCGCCACAAAACCAAGGGGCCTTTATGCTTTTTCTCAAATTTCTTTCCTCTGCTTCCCTGTACCTTCTCCTTTTCGGAAATCTCGCCGCCGAATGTGTTGACCTGAGCGGAACTTATTCATGCGAAGGTGATGTCATAACCCTTTCCAAAACTTCAAACCAGGAAGGCCTGTTTGGCTATTCCATGACGGCGAAAATAAATGGAGTGGAAGAAACCATACCCTTTGCCGACAACCGTACTGAAGGAACGGTTCCGACGACAACCTGTACTGGAAACCAAGTCGAAACCAAGTTTGAAATACTTAATGTCGGCACTATGACAATAACGGCCATTTTGAGTGATAAAACCCTCACCACACGTCTTTCCGTAGATGTTAATGATGGTAGGCCAACGGCCATGAGAGAACAAGATTGCCACAGACAATAAAGCTCTTCATTTTTTCTTTTTTATGGATGGCAGTGCCCACTTGGCCCATCTGGGCCAGTGGTGATTGCCATGAAAACGCCAAGGCCTTATTGGCCGCCGAGAAACATTTGGGCAAGCTTTTTAAAAAAGGCCTGGATACTCTCATCGTCAAACGGGAACTTAAATGGGTCGAGATTGAAACCTTTATTTTCAAGTATCACTTTCTCTCTCCACAAAACCGAAAGCTCAGGTTTGTGACCGAAGACGACCCCGTCCTTGAACAAATGATCGTTTTAGACCGCAATGATGAAGAGGTACTAAATTTTGACCACATGAACCATTACTCAAATCGACAGCAAACCATCGATGTCTCTACCCAGGAACTCCATCTTGGAAAAATCAAGAAAAGGGGCCTAGACAATAGCGATACCGAAGGAAAAATCTTTGAATTGTATTCGGCCCATGACGGCCGCACCGTTGGAAAAATCCACGTTCCTCACCAAAATTCACAAATTTTTCCCCTGTTTGATTCCCATGCAAACAAGGTTGGCCAAATCTTCAATTGCAAAAAGCAAGACGACGATACTTTCCTTCTTCAGTTTCCCAAAGATTGGAAGAATTCTGAAAAGGCGCTTTTTTTGGCGGCCGCTCTGACTACCGATATGATTTGTTTTTTTAAAGAGTAAAGTAACTGCTCACACTTCAGACCATCTTGTGGATCAACTGCACTGTCGCTTCTTGCGACGTGCTTGTTGCACGCCTCAGTCGCTCCAGCTTGTTTCCCCTCAATCTGACCTAAATTGTGAGCATTTACCCTGCTTTTATCGTAGTTTTTCATTGGGGTGTAAGTAGTTACAGAGTAAAAATTATTTTGTGGGAGCACTCTGGAAAGAAACCTTGAAATTGGTTTCGACACTCTTTTCAAGAAATTTTTTATTTCCCTTCAAGAGATTATAAAAATACAAATTTCTATAGACCAGTTTGACATAATTGCGTGTTTCTTTAAAAGGAATGAGTTCAATGTTGGTGATGGGATCATTAGATTTCAAAATGGATTTTTTCCAGCGCCTGAGATTTCCCTCCCCAGCATTGTAGGCCGCCAGTGCCCAAATTAAATTGCCTTCATTTTCCTTGAGCAATTTTTCCAAATACTTTATTCCAATTTTTAAATTGAGTTTGACATCATAGAGCTTGTTTCTACTTTTTAATTTTTGATAACGTCTCGCCGTGGCGGGCATAATTTGCATTAGCCCCCTGGCCCCCACTCGTGATTTTGCTTTGGGATCAAAAGCACTCTCTTGGCGAATAAGGCCCAAAACAATCAAGGGGTCAAACGACGGGCCTCTGGTTTTAATTTCTTTGAGAAATTTTTTGGGAAAGAGAATTTTTAAAACACGGTAGTCAAGATTTATTGCATCTCTGTCAACCAATTGCGAGATCAGCTTGAAGGCCTCAAGGTGCCTGGAGTTTTCACTCAAGGTATTAATCAGAGTAATAAAAAGGTGCTGTTTTGCCGCCGGGTAATCATTATCCTTGATTTTGCTAAAATTTTTAACCGATTCATTCAATATATGATTGACCATTTTTGAAATAAATAAAACGTAGTCGGCCTTGGCAAAATAGACCATGCGCTTTAAATTTTTTTGTGCTTCGAGAGTAAACTTTCCTTTAAAAGTATCCTTCGGTCGCTCATCCTCAATAAAAAGTTCATGGTTGTAATCGGGCTGAAACTGCTTTAACTTGTCCAAAGCAAGAATGGCGTAAAAAGATAAAGGATTGATGTCAATAATTTTGAGATAAAGCTGCTTGGCCTTGGCATATTCCTTGTTAAGCTCACAAGTTCTGGCGATCCAAAATTGAAATTTACTGCCCAAATGAGGAAAATATTCGATCATTTCCTGTGTTTTGATGTAATTCATCCCCTCGTAAATTTTGTTGTCAAGTAAAAGAGTGAATAGTCTTTGAAAACTCGACTCAAATTTGTTTTCTCCCGGAATAATTTCTTGAGAAGTTTTAAAAAACTCCAAGGCCAGATTCATTTTATTTAATTGAACCATGCGCTTACCTGCCAATATCAAGCTCTTCCAGGTTTTTTTGTTGGATAGATAATTTCTATTGGCCTCGTGGAAGCGAGTAATTTCCTGCATGACTTCCTGAACTTCTTCGTAATCACTGTGTAAATAATTATTCCTAATTTCTTCGACAACGCTTTTGAACTCAATATAGAAATACTTTTCCGAAGTTTTATCCAAGAATCCATTTTTTTGAATAAAGCTGGTAAATTTAGCATCCATCACCAGGTGAGGAAGAATGTGTTCACTCGGTCGAATTTGTTCTTTTTGGTAATAATTTTTTATCTCTTCAGAAATCGTTACCAATTCCACTGAATCCTTTCCCAAGCGCGATAGAAACTTTCCAAATACTTTTACTAAATCTTTTTTCAAAAGGCGTTGAATTCCGCTTGTTACAAAAGGTATATAAGTTTTATTTTTTCCTGAAAATTTTTTGAAAAACTTTTTCCAACAATAGCGACTTAGCTTGTGGCGAAATAATGAGTCTAAAAGGACTATCGTTTTTGATTGCGGATTTTGAACAAGAGATGAACATTGTTCTAAATACCCCGTAGTCATGGCATTGGAAGCAAGTTTATGTTTTGTTTTGGCAAAATTTTCATATTCAGAAAAAAGTTTGGATTTTTTAAGATTCTTTTTTATTTTTTGAAGCTGTTTTTTTTGTTTGGAACGAATTTCTTTGTCCAGCATTTTATAAAGCTCGACTAACTCTTTGGCGGCCAGCATTTCAGGGTCGCGCTTGACTTGAGTTTTGGTTTTTGCCCAGATTTCTGAATTTGCTAAAAAAACAATGACCAACAAGAGCATGGCCCATTTCAAAACGACTTCCATGTCGTTGCGACTCCAAATTTTTTTGCAAGGGCCTTGGATTTTCAAGAAGAAGGGGACTGCACTGCTGCTAACCTTTTTGAAATCTCTTCCAAATCCTTCCTTTTATCTTCCGGCAAAGTTCCAATCAATCCCCGCAGATCGGCATTAATGGCATTCAAGGCCGCCAAATTGCCGGGGTTATCGGCCGATAATTTGTCGAATGTCATGTTAATTTCATCGGCCACTTCTTGAAAACAATCACCCTTTCTAAAACGCAGTTTTCTGGCCGCGGTTCCTTCACAAAATTGCCGTAGATAAAGTCTCAATTTATACATGGGGCCTGCAATTCGGTGGGTAAAAAGCAGGCAGCCAAAGAACATGACCAAGCAGACTAAAGATTGATAGATATAGACGTCGCTTACAACTGATGCCTGTTCCTCGCCAAATTGTTCAATCGTATCAGTGGGAGCGGGAAGCTCGACGAGAAGATTGTGAACCCCTTCAAGAAGTCCGTCGATGACCCAGAAATAAAAAAAATTGGTCACCAGGGCAATAGCTGTAATGGAAAGCGCCAGTTTGAGTTGAAACTTAGGATTGACAACAAATTTTGTCCTTCTATATTTGGCCATGAGATCACACCTCTCCCAATGCTCTTAATACCTGTCTCTCTTTTAATCTTAAACATTTTTCCAATTTCGGGCCAGAACACTTTGAGAAGAAAGATTTGCTATATGGGGGCAATACGACTATAAATCCGCACAACAAAAAATTTGGAGAAAAAATGCAAAAAAATCTCGACAAAATCAAACAAGTACTCTCTTCCATCCACAATCCGGCGACTGGGAAGAGTTTGTCTAACGAACAACGCTGGAAGGATATTTCCGAAAAAAATGGGCAACTTATCATTACTTATGGTCGCGACGGAATATCGTTTGAGCAAAAGAAAAAAATTGAAAGCGATATTTTCGAGGCCCTGAAAGAATTTGAGGATCAGTGGAATGAATTCCAAGTCATAGTTAAGACAGTTGGAACGACCCAAACACAGGATTCAAGGCCTAAACCTAAAACGGAGCAGGCCCAACTCAAAGTCGGCCACGGAAGTATCGGCAACAAGCGCAGAGTTGAAGACGCGGGCAAAGTCCTGGCGGTATCGAGTTGCAAAGGTGGAGTGGGAAAATCCACCGTTGCCGTCAATCTGGCCTTGGCCTTAAAAAATGCGGGTGCCAAAGTGGGCCTTTTGGATGCCGATATTTATGGCCCTTCAATACCGGCGCTTTTAGGAGAGCGCCGAACCACACCACGGGCCTCTGAAAAGAAAAAAATGGCCCCCATTGAAACCAAGGGAATAAAATTTATCAGTTTTGGGTCTTTTATCAAAGAGGAAGAGGCGGTCATTTGGCGAGGGCCTATGTTGGGCGGAGTTCTCAACCAATTTCTCTTTGATACGGACTGGGGCAAACTGGATTACCTGATTTTGGATTTACCCCCTGGAACGGGGGATATTCAGCTCTCGCTGCTACAAAATACGGAAGTTGATGCCGCCGTTATCGTCACCACTCCTCAAAATCTCGCCCTGCTCGACACCCGCAAGGGAGCGGAAATGTTTAAAACAATGAAAACTCCCATCGCCGGCCTGATTGAAAACATGAGTTATTTTGTTGCCGACGATTCCCCCAAAAAACATTATATTTTTGGTCAGGGGGGAGGGGCCAGTTTGGCAAAAGAACTCAAAATTGATCTTTTGGCCGAGATTCCTTTGGAAATGGCCTTGAGGGAAAGTTCGGATTCTGGACGGCCCTATATGGACAATTCTGCTTATAAAGAACGGCCTGTTTGGAATGCCTACACGCAAATTGCTTCCAAACTTGATAAGATAATGGGGAGGGATCGCAAGCAAGGATTTTTCAAACGGCTTTTCACAAGGCAGACGGGGAGGGAAAAAGCATGAAGTCTCAAGTTCACAACGAGGGAAAATTAAAAGAACTCAAAGTCAAAATTGAAGAACAAGTAGTTTCCAATTTGGAATTAATGGCCAATCACACGGGAATTCCCATGGCAGATCACGTTGTCATTGCTCTCAAACGCTATCAGGCCAGTCATGGAGATTATTTGGGAAAAGTCTTTCGGCCCGAATAAATTCACTCTATTTATAGAAGGGATTTGTCCCCGCAGCGTGATTAGTTACATCGACAACTTCCACGACGTCGGGAAATTGCTGCTTTACCAAGCGCTCAATCCCATCTTTGAGGGTGGCGGTTGAACTGGCACAGCCCTGACAACCTCCGCTCAATTTGAGATATAGCCTGTCGTTGTCAATATCCACAATCTCGACATTCCCTCCGTGGGCCTTGAGTCCCGGGCGAATTTTTTCATCGAGAAGTTTTTCCATTTGTCGAATCATTGTGACCCCTTTCCATTCTTGTACCAATTATGGTAGACAGGCCCAAGAAAAAAAGAGGGAAAATATGGCCAGGTTGAGAATAGGAATTAATGGAATGGGGCGGATTGGAAGGACGCTCCTGCGCGAAATGGTCGGCCGCCCAGACTGCGGCGAGCAGGGAATGGAGGTAGTCGCGGTCAACAATCCCGGCATCCCTGGCCCCTATCTTCACCTATTGCGCTTTGATTCCGTTCATGGGCAAATGCAGCAAAAACTGGAATACCGCCAGGGAAAATCTTCTTTTCAGTTAGACGGGCGCTGCATCCAATTTACCAACTGCAAAAATCCCGGTGATATTCCCTGGGGAAAAAATGCTGTCGATGTGGTCATAGATGCCACCGGAAAATTTAAAGACAGGGAATCTCTCGCGTTGCACAAAAGAGACAGTGTGAAAAAAGTTGTTCTCTGCGCCCCCGGCAAGGGCCTTGACGCCACT
Source organism: Bacteriovoracaceae bacterium (assembly GCA_965215445.1). GTDB lineage: Bacteria > Bdellovibrionota > Bacteriovoracia > Bacteriovoracales > Bacteriovoracaceae > CBDBLK01. The sequence goes on from CBDCDT010000002.1 coordinate 396,048, forward strand.
TTTGTCATGGGTATCAACCACCACACCTACGACCCTCATTCCCATCACATTATTTCCAACGCCAGTTGTACGACCAATTGCCTGGCCCCGGTGGCACAGGTTTTGCACCAGCAATTTGGGATTGAGCGGGGGTTTATGACGACCGTTCACGCCTACACCAGTGACCAATCCCTGCTCGACCGTTCACACCTCGACCTGAGAAGGGCCAGGGCGGCAGCAATGTCCATGATTCCCACCACCACCGGAGCGGCCAAGGCGGTAGGAATGGTCATCCCCGAACTTCTCGGAAAATTGGATGGGTTTGCGATTCGCGTTCCCACCCCCAACGTCTCCATGGTGGATTTAAACGTCAGGCTCAAAAAAAATGCCAGCATTGAAGACATCAACCATCAATTTGTCCACGCCGCCCGCGAATCACTCAAGGGGATTCTCAAAACCGAATCCCTGCCCCTGGTTTCCAACGATTACATTGGTATGCGGGAATCCTCCTGCGTGGATTTGGAACTCACCAACGTCATAGAAGACATGGCCAAAGTTGTGGCCTGGTATGATAACGAAGTGGGTTTCTCCAACAGAATCATCGACTTGGTTCGCTTTATTATGGCATGACTTTTGCTCACAACATTCTTCGCTATGTGGATGAAATTGACCTCAACGAAAAAAGGGTCATAGCGCGCTTTGATTTCAATGTTCCCCTAAAAAAATCCGTCATTCAGGACACCACCCGGATCGACTGCGCACTTCCCACCATCCGCTACATCCTCGAACAAGGTGCCAAAAAATTAGTGATGATGGGACACCTTGGTCGCCCCCATGGTAAAAAGACTTCTCGATTTTCTCTGGAACCCGTCGCCCACTACCTGGCCGAACAATTGGGACAGGAAGTTCTCTTGACCGAATCCTGCCTCGACAAAAGTTTAAAAATTCTCCTTGGGTCGCCAAAACCGCGCACTATTTTGCTGCAAAACCTGCGCTTTCATCCAGAAGAAAAGGCCAATCAACACCATTTTGCCAAGACTCTCTCCAGTTACGGAGACATTTATGTCAACGATGCCTTCGGGGCCTCTCACAGAAAGCACGCTTCCGTCTACGACATCAACACTTTTTACAAACCGCGCTTCGCTGTCGGTGGATTGCTGCTCAAAAAAGAAATTCAGGCCCTCACCCGGATTTATGAAAGGCCAGATTCTCCCCTTGTGATCGTTTTAGGAGGCAGCAAGGTTTCCGACAAAATGGGGGTTATCGAACAATTTTTACCCCGCTGCCAAACCATGATTATTGGCGGTGCCATGGCCTATCCTTTTTTAAAAGCGCGGGGAAAAGAAATCGGGAGTTCCCTGTGTAGTGACGAAGATTTTGCTCTGGCGAAAAAAATCCTCTCAAACCCCATTTCTGCAAAAATGGTCTTACCCATAGACCATACCATTACACCCCAAACTGTTTGCAGCGACATTCCCCCGGACAAGGCCGGCCTCGACATTGGGCCTTCCAGTTTGGCGCTGTTTTGTTCTCATCTCGAAAATGCCAAAACGGTTTTTTGGAACGGGCCAATGGGTGTTTTTGAAAGGCCCGCATTTGCCGAGGGAACCTTGGGCATGGCCCGCGCCCTGGCCCGACTCAAAGATGCCTTTACGGTAGTAGGGGGCGGCGATTCCGTTTCCGCCCTCAAACAATCAAACCTTTTTGACAAAATTTCCCACGTTTCCACTGGTGGGGGGGCGATGCTTGAATTTCTCAGGCAAGGCAGTTTACCCGCCATCCAGGCACTCAAGTTCGGCCTGCCTCAAAATCCCCAGGAGTTTTTATGAAATCAAAATACATCGTCGGCAACTGGAAAATGAACCAAACGCTCGAACAAGTGGAATCCTTTTTTTCTCGCGCGCACCAACTCATGGAAAAAAAACCGCACAATTGCAACGCGTGGATAGCGCCCCAGACACTTCACCTGGCCCGAGTTCTCGAATGTGTCAGGCCCCATTCACGTTTTGAAGTGGGGGGGCAAAATGTCCATTCCCACGACTACGGGGCCTATACCGGGGAAAGTTCCCCCGCCTCTCTCAAGGAATTGGGGGCCACTTTTTGCCTGATCGGCCACAGCGAGCGCCGCACACTTTTTGCGGAAGATGATGAATTTTTGAGAAGCAAAGTGCTCAAAGCGCTGGAATCTAAGCTCAAGGTCATTTTTTGCGTGGGAGAAAACCGAGAAGAGCGGGAGTCTTGCGCCACCGCCCAAATCATCACCCGCCAATTACAACTGGGCCTGGGTCAACTTCCGCCCTGCGCTGGCCAGCTTCTCATCGCCTACGAACCGGTGTGGGCGATTGGCACAGGGCAAAGTGCCACCCCCGAGCAAGCCCAGGAAGCCCACCGCGATATTTACTCAGAGCTTCCCCAATTGGGACTGAACCCCGAATCGACCCCCCTTTTATACGGCGGCTCGGTAAAACCCTCCAATATTGTTGAACTTTTGTCCCGAGAGCACATTGACGGTGCCCTGATCGGCGGCGCCAGTCTCGATGCCGAAAGTTTTGTCCAGCTATGCCAACTTGCCAGCGATTGCTCCCCGTGCTAAGTAGAACTCTGGATTATCTTTAAAAGGAGAATTTCGTGACCACCACATTGATGATTTTTCAGGCCATCGTTTCCGTTCTGCTCATTATCGTCGTCCTCTTGCAATTCGGTAAAGGTGCCGAGGCCGGGTTGATTTCCGGGGGAGGAACCGATTCCGTTTTCACCGGAGGGCAGGGAAAAAATATCTTTACCAAAATCACCATTGTTCTCTCGGTTCTCTTTATGGGTAATTCTATTTTATTGGCCAAACTGCAAGGGGAGAAGGCCGCATCTTCTCTGCTTGACGATACAGCACCCATCGCCAGGCCACTTAATTCCGATGCCCTTCAAAACCAAACTGGGGATGGGCCAGAAAACCAGGCCACTACTCCCTAAAGCATGGAAAAAAAGAACGCTGACCTTATTAAAAGGGAATTTGCCCATTTAAATTCCCTCTATTTTAATAGCGCCTACTTCGGCCCCTCTCCGTACCGTAGCAAGCAAAAAGTTGAACAGGCCTTGCAAAGGGATTTAGACCCCAGTTTTTATGCCTATCAAATTTGGATGGCCATCGCCGAGAATTTGCGCAAAAAAATCGCCGGACTTTTGGGATGCTCACCCGACTCTCTATTTCACTCCACTTCCACTTCGGATGTAGTCAGTCTGGTGGCCAATGGGCTGGACTGGAAAGAGGGCGATCAAGTTTGCTCCCTCAACCGGGAGTACCCCTCCAATGTTCTTCCCTGGATGGTGGCACAAAACCACTACCCTTTTGAGTTTACCCTTCTCGACCTCGAAGCTCACGCCGTTCCCACCAAAGAATGGTTGGCAAAAAATATTCCCCCGCACTGCCGCGTCCTCAATATCTCATGGGTGGCCTTCGAGAGTGGCAAATGTTGTGACCTCGAAGAAGTCGGCCGGTTTTGCCGGGAAAGGGATATTTTCTTTTTGGTCGATGCCACTCAAGGTTTTGGTGGCATGGCCATCACTCCCAAAGAACTCTCTTTTATTGATGTTTTGGCCTGCTCGACCTATAAATGGATGCTCGCACCCTATGGCCACGCCTTCGGTTATTTCTCCGAAGAGGCCACCCGCAAAGTCCGCCACCAAAGCGGTAACTGGACGGTTTCGGCCAATGCCCAAGATATTTCCGGATTGCTCGACTACACCGACAAAACTCTGCCCGGTGCCCGCAAGTTTGAACGGGGACAGCCGGCAAATATGCTCTTAAATGCGGGCCTTGAATCGAGTCTCGACCTTCTGACGGAAGTTGGATTGCAGGCCATTCAAGAGCACAACCAAAAACTGTGCACTTTTTTCCTGGATAACTTTCCTCAAAAGAAGTTTGAACTCATCACTCCGCGCGACCACATGGCCAATATCATTTGCCTGAAAACCCGCCATCAAAGCGATTCAGCTCACCTGGAAGAACAACTGAAAAAGAGCAACATTGACGCCTCGACGAGAGAGGGCAGCTTGCGCTTGAGTTTCCACCTTTTCAACGATAGGGAACAAGTCGGCCGTCTTATCCAGGTTTTAGAAAAACTCTGAGTTAAAAACCCTTAAAACGGAATATCGTCCGCCGTAAAATTGGCATCGTTATTGTTATTAGCGGCATTATAATCCTGGCCGGAAGAAACACCGTCGTAATTATCCGAATTTGTTTGGGCCGCCTCACTATTACCGTTGGTCGCAGCAGAGGCCGGGCCTTGCTCGACACGGTTTCCACCGGAAGAGGCCTGTGCCCCCAGAAATTGGATATTTCTGGCCACAACTTCAGTGGTGTATCTTTTTTGGCCGCTTTGATCCTCCCAAGAACGGGTTCGCAGCGAACCTTCGATAAAGGCCTGCCGCCCTTTGTTTAGATACTGCTGGCAAAGTTCCGCCAACTTTCCCCAAACCACAATTCGATGCCACTCGGTTCGCTCCTGGCGCTGGCCGCTTTTGTCCATCCAGGACTCGTTGGTGGCCACCGAAAAATTGGTGACTGCTGTTCCCGCAGCAGTGTACTTTAGCTCGGGGTCTTGGCCGAGCCGACCGATGAGAATGACTTTGTTGATACTCATGTGTTTCTCCTTCTAAAAAAATGAGTCTTCATGCTTAGGCGATTTTCAAAGTGAAGTAAAGGGCACCATTCCAAATTTTGCATCGCATTTTAAAATTCCCCACTTTTGGCCTCGAAATTTTACCTTCCACAAAAAATCCATCTACAATAGGGTGAAAAGACAACTTTTACGGAGGAAAGCAAAATGGCCAAAATCACATGGACGATTCTCTTTCTTTTTGCCTCTCACACAAACGCCCTTTGGGCCGCTCAAAATGCCAACCAGTGTCGTAGTCTCTTCCGCCAGGCCAAGAGAAATCCCAATGGCCAGGCAATGAAATGGCTCAAGAATCTTCCCCAATGCAAAGAATTTGTCGATTTGCTCGACCCACCCGCCGAACCCGTTCAGATGGCCCAACCCGTTCAGATGGCCCAACCCGTCCAGACCGTCCAGCGGCCACCGCAACAACAAGAATTAAAGGCAGTGCAAAACATTAGACAGCGACCCAAGCAGATTCCACAACCTGAAAAGATTCGCCAAACCCAGCACTCCGAAATGGCCTTTGTCGCCGTCACCGCCGGAACGTTCAGCATGGGAAGTCCCGACGGGGAACAGAAAAGAGATCGGGCGGCCCACGCCCAAAGGGTCACCCTCACCGAAGATTTTGAGATTCAAACCACCGAGGTCACCCAACGGCAATATTTTGAGGTCATGGGGAGCAATCCCTCTCATTATAAAAGTCGGGAATACTGCGAAGACCAGCATCGGGTGCTGGAGAAAGTCGAAATCTGCCCCGACAATCCGGTGGAAATGGTTTCTTGGCATGACGTACAAAATTTTTTGGCCAAGCTCAACCAAATCAAAAACGACAGTTACACCTACCGCCTGCCGACTACTGAGGAATGGGAATACGCCGCCAGAGCGGGAACGGTAGCGACGTACTTTTTTGGAGATGATGGGTGGAATATGGGAGATTACGCCTGGTACAGTCAAAATTCGAGAAACAAAAATCGCAGGCGCCAAACCTATCCCGTGGGACTCAAAGGGCCAAATCCTTGGGGGTTGTATGACCTTTATGGGAATGTGTGGGAGTGGGTTTCCCTGAAGACGAGTTCAGGCGAACTGTTGAGTGCTACCCGCGGCAATAGCTACATAGGCCATGCATGGCAAATGCGCTCGGCATCTTACACCTATAAACGCACTTATCCCGGGCGCGGGCTTCCCGTTATCGGTATCCGCCTGGTGAGAACTGCCAATTAAGATGTTTCGGGTGCTTGGGGTTCTTCTGTTTCTTGATTTAAAGTTTCTGGTGGCACTTCTTCCCCGCCTTGATTTTGGGAATCCCAAAATTCTTTGACTTTTTTGCGTGCAACTTTGACATTGGTTTTATACCACGATGCATCAAAACCACAATGAGGGCAGGGAACCTCTTTTCTCCACAAACGCCGCAAAACTCCCTCAAAAATCATCCATACGAAAAAAAAGGAAAAGAGGGATTTAAAACCGACAAACGGCCACAGAAAAATGGCCAAAATCGAGCAAATGGTGGCGATTTGAAGGAAGTGAAAGGCGGTTAATTTATAGTGAACGGTAATCGCCCTGGCGGTTCGGCAAAGAGGACAAAAAAACTCTACCGCCGGATTTTTAAAGCGAAACGTTCTCAATTCGATGGGTGTAATGTGACCAGTTTCCCGCATTTACCTTTCATCCTAACAGGGGAGAAAAAATGTCGGTGGCAACGGGCAATGATTTCCTTTACTCTTAAATGAGAGATATGAAACTGCTAACTTTCCGCCCGAGCAAAAAGGATTTTCGAGAGGCCGGCCAGGTTTCCCTGTTCTTGGGAATCGTCGTGGTGGTAGTCATTAGTTTTTTGGCCTTCATTATCAACGTGGGCCTTTTCGTCAAGGCCAAAATCAATTTGCAAAACGCCGTCGATGCCGCCGCCTTTGCCGGTGCTTCAGTTCAGGCCAGGCAACTCACCAACGTGGCCTACCTCAACTGGGAATTGCGAAATACGTTCAAGGAGTGGATGTTTAAATACTACGTTCTGGGACAAAAGGGCATCGAACAAACCGAGCGCGAAAACATAGCAGGCCATCGCTATAACAATGGCAGCATGAACTTTAGGTTGCAGAGTTTTTACCGAAGCGGTGAAGCTGGGTTTACTGGAAAAAACTTCGACCGCTTCAACGTCCCCAGCATCTGTATTCACTACGGCTCTCCCCACAACATTTGCGGCATTGTTTCGGTTCCGGGCCTTCCCCGCTTTAAGACGGTGGGCCTTCCCGGTATTTCCAGACACCACGAGCAGTTTTTGGATACTCTGGTCAAGAGCAAAGCGGAGGACTGTTCGGCGCGCTCCCAAGTTAACATGGGAACCGCCATGCTGTGGGCCTACGGCACGGGTTTTGACAGTCTCCCCCCCAACTCCCCCCAAATTGCCGCCGAAAGGCCCGGGGCCTGGGTTCAGGCCCTCGAATTGGGCGTTCGTATCCGCAACCTGGAGGCGCTCATCAACACGCCCCCGGTGGAAAATCCCATTTGCCACTCTCCCACCGCCGGGGCGGCGTGTACGACTGTGCAGGATATAGAAACCAGAATCACTGACCTGCCCCACTACGAGCGGTCGGTGAAGGCCTTTAATTCGGCCTTTAGAAATCTTGGAGGGGGTGTGAACAAAGAAAATGGCGCTTCCACCGATCCCTTCTTTTCCACGTTCCGCCTGACTGAACTCGCCCCCAACCCCTATAGCGCCGACTCTCTCTCTCCCAGTGGTTTTTTGATTCCCCCCGACAGTCCCTACTTGGAAAAACCCTACCTGGATTTGCAAATTTATCCCATCAACTACATCAATTTTTTTACCATGTTCACTTCGCAAAACGCGTCACTTGATGGCACCAGAACCCAGGCCGATTGCGGGGCGATTAAGGCGGCCCTGCCAGTACCCGGATATATTTTGGGTTTTACCAAAAATCCCGAAGTTCTGACTTACTACGCAGTCAAGGGCGAGGCCGAATTTGTGGGACTTTTCTTTCCCTTCAGCAAAACCAGTGGCATCAATTTGAAGGCCTACGCCGCCGCCAAGCCCATGGGTGGCCGAATCGGGCCAAAACTTTTCAAGATTGAAGGCAGTTCCATCTTCCCTCGGGAAGAAGCGGAAAGGAAATTGACCAGTAACTACGCCAGCGCCCTCGACGTCCTGGGAATAATAGAACCAAGTATTAAGGGTGGCTTTCCCATTCCCACAGTTGACGATTTTTGGGCCAATATTTCCACCAATACCACCATCGGCGGTATTCCCGGCTCCGGCGACCAAGTCTTTTTTACCGTTCCCAACCTGCTCTACGACTTTGAAAATGTAACCGAATTAAAAGCACCCCAATGGAAAATCCAAAGAGTTGAAGAAAAAACCAATTATACCCAAGCCTATGAATCCTTTGTCTCCGAGAAAGCGGGCCTTTACAATCAAAAGCAATTTGCGCTCTTTGAGGCCAATCAAGATATTTCGGCAGGCCCTGTAATGAACAACCAGCAAGTTTTGCAATCCATCTTCAACGTCCGCCGCCCCACCCGCTACGAGGCCCTCAACTACCTGATTCCAGTTATTGCCGAAGACGGAGACAATCCGGCCGGAGTCGATCACAATTTTTATTTTTACCACTCCGAGGCCGATCCCCATCCCCTGACCAAGACCAAATCTTATAATGTTTTTGGCCCCCTCTTTGGCCCAAACACTCTCTATCCCGAAGTGGCCTCCATTACCAACGCTATCTCTGACTATATCAATGCCAACACCCCCGCCATAGACAAATATATTGCGGCCCTCCAGAACGTCGCCAGCGGAGTCCGGGACTCTTCTCCTGCAGGAGAAAGTGGTAAACTCTACGAAACCGCCGCCGCCTCCATCAACCGCAATCGAACCCCTGACGAAGTCCTTCGCCAAGGAGGTCTAGGCTGTAGCAACCCATCTTTGGCCGAAACTTTTGCCACCTTTTTTAAGGGGACGGTGGAAGTCTGCAATATTTCGCCACTTCAAGTACGCATCGTTGAATATTTTAATGAATTGAGCCGTTCAAATCCCATTTTCCAAAACTACTTCACCTCCAGCTACGAAACCAGGGATCGGAACGCGGCGCCTAAGCGCAATCTTGAGACAGACCCCCGCTATTTGATGACTGGTTTTGTTCCCGGAAGACGCCAGGGGGCCAGTCCCGAAGGCGAGGTGCAGCGACCTTTCGGCGGGGGAGCAACCCTTTTTAGTAAACGCAATTTTTATTCCACCAAATTTTTTGCCATGCAAAAAATAGTCGCCAACGCCGCGGGCAAGGCCCGGGCCGGAGATCAACAGGGTTTTGACCTTCCCTCCGTATTTATGGAAGGGGCCAGTTCAGGGGCGCGCTTCACCGCTTCCAGTGATTTCCAAGGTCTTCGCATCCACAATCTCATAGGCCTTGGCGAGCTTTCCGAATGGGAATTTCTCGACCTCTAAATTTACTTGAAAATACAAGGGACTGCCCTATATACTCGGGGGGATGTTCTCAAATTTCCACTTTAAATTAGAGGGGGATACCGAAAGTGGCGACAAAAAGAGCGAATAAAAAGCGAAAAACCAACAAAAAGAAGGCCAAAAAGGCCACCAAAGCAGTCCGGCGAAAAACCACAAAAAAGGTGCCAAAGAGAAAGGCCACAAAAAAAACAACAAAGAAAAAGACAAAGAAAAAGACCGTGAAAAAGGCCGCTGCTCGAAAGAAGGCGACCAAGAAAAAAGTGGCCAAGAAAAAAGCAATAAGGAAGAAGGCGACAAAAAAGAGAGTCACCCGCAAAAAGGCCGTCGCAAAAAAAACGACTGTGCCGCAAAAAAACACTCTCCCGATAGAGACTAATTCCTGCCCCCTGCCTTTAGAACCCCAGGTGGCAATAGTCAAATATAAGGCCACACAAACCGCAACAAACGAGAACACTTCCCACCATTCCGGGCCTGAAGACCTGTCAGACCTGGTCAATGGGGAGGGCAATTCCGCCGCAGACGCAGAATATGAACGGAATTATGAAGATATTAACAACGAAGACCAAGACGATGATGAAGACGAGGAAGATGATTTCGTTTACGGGTGGAGTTATAATGACGATTTTGACGACCATGACAAAGAAGAGCAAGATGAAAGTGAATTGGATGAAGATGAATCTTATATTAGGGGATATCCCAAAAACAAAGATGATGAGGAACAATGAAATACCCTGAACTGATCCTTTATAAAATGGATGCCTGCCCCTTCTGCCGGAAGGTGGTTTCCGCCATTGATGAACTTGGAGTCAAAGTTGAATATAAAGACCTCGATGCCGACGAAGAAAATCGGGACAAATTGCTGGCCGATACCGGACGGCAAACCGTTCCCTGTCTTTATATCGACGGCAACCCCATGTTTGAGTCGGACGAGATAATCGACTGGCTCCATCAAAACCGGAACCAGTTGGCGGTTTAACTTTGGAAATTAGAGATCCTCTTCACGGCTCAATCTCCATTCAAAAACATGAAATCCCCATTATACAAAGTGCTTTTTTTCAACGTTTGAGAAATATCAAGCAATTGGGTCTTGCCGAATATATTTTTCCCGGTGCCACCCACACCCGCTTCCTTCACTCCATCGGCACCATGAATGTCGGAGTTCAATCCTTTAACTCTCTCTTTGGGAAACAACTGACCGGACCTCTGCAAAAAGAATTTTGCCGACTGAGGGAAACTTTTAAACTGGCGTGCCTGCTCCACGACATCGGCCATGCACCGTTGAGTCATGCGACGGAAACCGCCATGCCCAAACTTTCAAGTTTAAATATTCCCCGTGAATTTTTAAATGAGCAAGACGGAGGGCCTGACCGCAAGGCCTCCCATGAAGACTACACCGTCAAGGCCATTGCCGATGGAACTTTGAGCGAAAGTTTTGGAGAGGTGGAAAAAGTTTACGGAGTGACCAGACGTCATGTCGCCGACCTGATTCGGGGAACCAGTCACGACTCTGCTTATTTTACTCTGAAAGAAATCGACTATTTCCCCATTTTGCACCAACTGGTATCTTCCGAACTGGACTGCGATCGCATGGATTATCTTCTTCGAGACAGTTATTTCTGTGGCGTCAGTTATGGTACCTTCGACCTGGATTGGCTGATTGACAACCTGGAAATTTGTGTCGAAGGACAAAAGGCCTTTTTGGGCCTTAATGAACGCGCTATCATCACTTTTGATGATTTCCTTTTGGGGCGCTATCATATGTTTGTGAACGTCTATTTTCATTACCGTTCCGTATGCTTAGAACAACTTTTGTACCGCTACTTTGAATCATCGCCAAAGGAGTACCAAATCCCCAGTGATCTTGAGCAATATATTGAACACGACGACCACTATCTTATGAATGTTTTGCGCGACAGTTCCAACCCTCATGCCCAGGCCATCATCAAAAATAAAATTCCCACCAAAATCTATGAATCCTTCAGCGATAAACAACATGAACAATTGGAAAATATCTGCCAATACCTTAAAAAACAAAATATCGACCATATTAAAAGTTCCGCCCAAGGCCGACTTTCCAAATACTCAGAAAAAGAAAATGGCCCTCAATATAACTATCCCATCAAAGTGGCAAGGAAACTCTACCAAAATACAAGTCAACAATTTTCAGATATAGATCAGGTGACAGAACTTTTTCAAAAATTCAGCAAGGCCCGGGAAATCCGCAGGCTCCACTGCAATATGGAGGCCCTGCCGGAAAAACAGCGAAAAGAACTGGAAAAACTGCTTCAAACTTAAAAGCGCATTATGAATAGATTTTCTCTCTACGTTTTGCTCATTCTGGTATTTCTTAGCTTGTCCAAATGGTTTGCCCCTTCGGAAAAGCAGACTCCCTACCTCGTCGATGAAAGCACTCTTTCCCAAATATTTCCCCAAGGCCCCGTTTCCGTTCTCCTCATCGAAAATTTTCAGGCGGGATTGCTATTTAAAACTTATTACCTCAAACTTAAAGTGGTTGAACCTTTTGGATTTCCCGAAACCATCGTTGTAAGAACACACGAGCTTTTCTGGAGCAAAATCCAAGAATATAAAGGCATGTCCATCTTTCGCAAAGAAGGCCAAAAAGCTGAGGAAGAAGCTGTCTTTGAATCACATATTCCCCTTCCTCCGGGAGTTCTCTACGTCGGCAACCCCAGTTACGGCTCCTGGATTGGCCCTGAAACTCAAGACAGAATATGGAAATTTCACCGGCCTTACCGAAATTTTCCCGATTTTTTTCACTGGGGAAAATTCCGCCCCAGTTTTACATTTTATAAAACGACGCAAACCCATCAAAAAAATAAACAACCTTTTTTTGGTCTGTACAACGAATTTGGTAAAAACGGTGTCGTCACGCAGAGTCAAATTCCCTCGAATCCAGAAATACTCAAAAAGGAAAATATTGACTTGAGAGAACACATTAAAAAATTTATTCTCATTCCCCCCTGGAAAATATAAAGAGGCACTTATGAATGAATTATTCGACAAACTGGCCCTTCGATTTATTTTTGCACTCGTCCTGCTCTTAGGCCTGTTTTTATACAAGCATACCCACCGCATCCTCTATCCCTCTTTTCGATCTAAAGTGTTTCAAAGATTTTTTCCCGGCCGAAATCCCACCGATAATTTTCACCTCCTCAGCAGAATCCTCGGAATTGGCATCATCTTTTCGGAGTTTCATTTTAACGTGGGCCAGGGCCTTTTTCTTACCAGTTTTGATTTTTTTGTAAGAAGCATGAGTGCTTTTGTGCTCTACCTCGGAAGTTTATATATTATTGAAGGCATTGTTCTCTACAATTTTGAATATAAAGACGAAATTATAAGAGCAAAAAATTTGTCTTACGCTCTCGTGTGTTTTGCCCACGCTATAGGTATCGCTTTGAGCATCAAAACAATTTTTCAAGCGGCATCAGAAAGTTTGCTCGTCCTCTTTTTCTTATGGCTGCTCACCATGGTACTTTTAGGACTTGCCACCAAGGCCTACCCTTTAACCAGCAAGCTCAATTTCAATGGCCTTTTAATGCAAAAAAATATGGCCGTTGCCGTCAGCTATACCGGTTTTTTTCTGGGCATTTCCCTCATTATTTCATCGGGCCTGGACAATCCACTCAACGAAATCAGATGGTACACCGTGCAAATTATCCTTAAAATTCTGCTTTCTCTGATTATTCTCCCTGTCGTCATCTATGGACTCAAATTCCTGTTTCAATTGGCAAATAAAAACGAAAATACTCAAGACATGGCCAATGTTGAAGTAGGGTATGGCCTGCAAGAAGGTACGAGCTTTTTTACCTCCTGTCTTTTGACGACAGTCCTTACTGGACAAATTTACTTCGACAACCTCTACCCCATTTTTTAAGACCAAAATCGTCCTTGCTTTACGGGCCAAGCATCTCTCTTTTACAATATTGAAGAGTGAAACTTTTTTTTTCATTTCCTATTTTTATCTTGCTCGCCTGGCCTTCTACCGGCCACGCCGGGCCTCCTGGAGTTTCCTGCCAACAATACCTTGGCCATTTGCAAAATCTCCAAAGAAAAATTTCCAACACGCCTTCCAATAGTGATGAATATAGAGAAGTAAACTGGTTTAAAAATTATGCCGCTCTCCATTGGCAACAAAACTGTTCGAGAGAAGCAAATGAAAATACACCTTCCAGCGTTTTGGTTTGCCCCCCAAATAGTGGCCTTATGGAAACTGAAAATATCCTTCAATTCGTAGAAGAATGGATTGCCCACATCTCCCCGATCGAAAGGAGGCAGGCCTTGCAAAAAATGGAAAAAGAGCGCACTACCCGTTGTGATCAGGCCTACGAACGAGCTACTGTCCCCAAAGCAGGAGAAAGCGAAAACCAGAAAGAAGACCGGGAAGCGGCCTATATTCGAGACTACGCTGAATTATGCAGAACAAAGTCCATCAGTCGCTCACCGCCGGGATTTCCGGTGGCCCCTGAAGGGCCAACCCCTCCGTCAAATTGATTTTCAAGGCCTTGACCGAGGCAATTTGAAGATGCTTCATCATACCCTCAACCAAAATAAGATTGGATACCGCCGTATTGACGTACTCGCCTCCGCCAAGTTCCCGGTCAGTCTTGGAAAGTTTGTCCGCAAGTGCTGCGCGAATATCACCGGCGGTGTATTCCCGTTTTCCCAACGCTTTTCCGACGGCATAAAAGTGAACCCCTCCAATGCCGACAACCGTGCTTTTTTGAAGTTCATTACCAAGTGTTGAAACCACTTTGGCCGCCTCTTTTTGAGTTATACCTAGAGCTTTATGATAATCCTTCCTGGATATGGGATTGGGAGTTGAAGTTTGGCGGGCCTGGAATTTTATGATGGCATTTTTAAAGGGAACCGATGCCAAATTACCCAAGTACATTTTGGTTTTTTTTCCATCCGGCGAACAAACAATTTGCATACTCCCGCCACCAATGTCCCAGACGCAAATTTTTGAATTGGCCCCCGACTTGTGTATGGCACCGCGAAAACCCAAAAGCGCTTCTTGCTCGCGGGAGATGACTTTGACTGAAATGCCGGACGCGCGACTCAAGCGCTCGGCAATTTTTTGGCCATTTTTTGCCCTCCGAAAAGCGGATGTGGCCACACCCATAAAATCCCGCGCTCCACATTTGGCCGCCAGATTTTTGAGTTCTTTCAGGGCACTCTCCCCCCGTTTAAAAGTTTGCTCACCAATCTTGCCGTTGCTCTCTACATCTTCCGCGTAGGAAACCTTGCGCTCCCCCGCACAGCCAAGGCCCTCGGCCTCTTTTATGGAAGCAGGCCCACCCGCACAAAAACGGTAATGATAAACTTTCATTTTGGTGGTGCCGCTACCTACATCCAAGCCTGCGCGAATGGAGTTTGTGCACGAGTCTCCCCAGGCACGAAAACACCAAATGAAAAGACAGATTTTGAGCAAGTCATTCATCGCCTTGGTGGTATACCTATATTCTTTTTAATCTGGCAAATTTTTCAAATGGCATGATGGCAACATTGGAAAGCGGGGAAGATTCTCCCGATTGAAGGTGGACTTGATAAAATTGGGGAATAGAGGTTCGCTCCCGAAAATATCTTATATGGCCGGAAAGAGGGCCATGGCCGCTTTTACATTCGACAGCAAACATTGGTCTTTTATTTTTGAGAACCACAAAATCAACCTCTCTTTTGTCAGTATCTCGAAGAAAGCGGAGTTCCATCTTTTCACCACCAGTATCTTCTAAAAAATGACAAAATTTCAGCAAATGGGATGCTACCATGTTTTCAAAGCGAATCCCTTTATCTTCAATTTGAGTCCAGTCAAATAAATACAGTTTTTGCTCTTTTTTGATGGCCCGAACTTTAGATGAGCCATAAGGTTGAATCCGATAACAGTAATAGAGCGATTCAAAAATTTCAATCCAATGTTTAGCAGTTTTAAAATCTACGCTTAAATCCCGAGAAAGAGATTTGATGGAAAGAAGAGAACCCACTCTTTCCGGCAGCATCTCTGCCAAAATTTCCAGAGAGTGAATATCCCGTACTCTCTCCAAATTCCTCAAATCTTCACGAATAATCTGCTCCTGTCTGTTTCTATGCCACCTTTTTAAAAAGACGGGAGAGGCCTTGCTAAAAGGTTCCGGGAATCCGCCAAATTGCATAAGGCGATTAAGGTTTTTTTTGGTAAAACCTAGTTCAACCAAAGAAAAAGGATGCAGGCGATAAGAGTAGTAGCGTCCCATCAAGGAATCCCCACCTCTCTTAAAAACATTTAATCGGGATGAACCAGTAATGATAAAAGAATGGGTATTTTTGAGAATATCATAGTGTCCTTTGACTAAATTTTTCCACTTGGTATATTTATGAATTTCATCAAAAATGATGATTTTTTCACCGGATGGCCATTCCCGATTGCGGATTTTTTTTCTGGAAATAGCATCATCCCAATTTAAATAAGCGGGGTGTCCATCACGATAATCTTTGATGAGAGATTGGGCCAAAGTGGTTTTGCCCACCTGTCTCGGGCCACCCAAAAAAACCATCTTTTCTTTTAAATCCTGTTGGATGTTTTTTGCGAGATTGCGGGGGATAAAAGAGGCCATAAACCCATTTTATGCTCATCCATAAAGTGGAGTCAAGTCTACTTTTTTCATGGACAAAGTGGAGTTAAGTCTACTTTGTCCATGGACTAGAATTTCCTGCTGTAGGAAAACGAAGCTCCGACTGCTTTGTAGTCAAACGTAGACCACACCGAATCGAATACGCCTTGCTGGAAAAAAAACCCCGACCCAAAAGAGCTGGAACGCATGAGATATTTAATCTCCAGTCCGCCCCCGTAGCGCATTCCACCCTCAAAAGAAGTACCGCTTTTGTTTAAATACTGAAAATCTCCCATAATGGATACTGGGAAACGCCCAAAACGGACAATCTTTTGAGAGAGTTTGAGTTTAATAGCGGGCACTCTGTGGTCTTCCAGCACATAAAATTCCTCGTCTGCCTGTCGGTAGTAAAAACACTCGTCAAGGCCCAAATAAGCGTTGGCAAAAGACCACTGGCCCCACTTGTAACCCACACCTGCGTACACACTGCCTTGGCGAAATTTGCGGTCTAAAATATTTTGATTATTGGATTTTCCGGCCTCGTAATTTCTGGAGATAAGCTCGGCATCGAAAATGCCATACCAACGCTTTTTCCAATATAACTGCCAGGCCAAAACAAGCTGAGGTTGGAGGTGGCTGACCAAGACCGAATCGCTGCTTCCAGTGGAATTTTTCCTGCGCCGATGTAAACTGTCGTAAATGCCATTGAAGGAGAAGAGAAATTCCCCGCGAAGCCGCTTTTTGCGCCTTTTGGGTTTTTTATCTTTTCTCGATTTTTTCAATTTGCGCTCAGGGGAGGCCTGTCCCTCTGCTTCCTCCACCCAGAGAGAGGCCAAAAAAAAGAGCAGTAAAAAAAATAAATATTTGGTAAACTTCATATTTTCAAATAAACAATATTAATTTATTTTCACACTACTTTTAAAATTGAGCAAAATGAGGAAATTTTGTCGAGTGCGGTGGTTTGCCAAGTAACAAGTGAAAAGGTAGTTGTGTTTTCGAGATGGAAATTTCATTTTACGATTTTAAATCCCTTCACAATCGAGAATTTAGGGATGTTATTGAAAAGCGTATTCAGCATATTATCGAGCAAAATACTTTTATCGAGGGGGAGTTCAACCTCCAATTTGAACGCGAATTTGCTCTCATGCAAAAAACACAGCACTGCCTTTTGGTATCCAATGGGACTGACGCCCTGGAATTGGCACTTCAAGCTTGCAACATTAAACCGGGGGATAAGGTCGGGGTTGCCGGAATTACTTTTTGCGCCAGTGCCGAGGCCATTCTCAACGTAAGTGCCGAACCAGTTTTCATTGACGTAGATGAAACGGGCCTGATCTGCCCCCAATCAACGGAGAGAATGTGCCGCAAGCACAACCTCAAGGCGGTTATGGCCGTGCATATCTATGGCCTTCCCGCCCCCATAAAAGAACTTGAGAATATTTGCCAGACTTATAAAATTCCCTTGATCGAAGATGCGGCCCAGGCCCAAGGGACTTTTTTTGACGATAAGCAACAAAAGCCAGTAGGAAGCACACAAAACCTGACGACTTTTAGCTTTTATCCTACTAAAAACCTCGGTGCATTCGGAGATGCCGGCTGTCTGCTCACTCAAGATGAAAACCTGGCCGAACTCATCAAGTCCCTGCGCAATCACGGGCGGGGCCATACCCATAAATTGGGCCGAAATAGTCGCTGCGACCACATCCAAGCGGCAGTTTTGCAGCACAAACTGGCAAAACTTCCCGCATATAACCAAAAGCGCAAGCAGATTGCCGCTGAGTATCACAAACGGCTTGCCGTTTTTGAAAACTCTCGAGAAAAGGGGTTAAAACTGCTTCCCGCATCCTTTCTTCCCCGCTCCTCCTGGCACCTCTACCCGGTTCAACTGGCCTCAATTGAAATCAGAAAACGCTTACAGGATTTTCTTAAATCCAAAGGAATTGCCAGTGCTCCCTTTTATGAAAAGGCGCTTTCTCATGAAGTGGGCCTGTCTGGCCTTTCGGGAGAAGACGAAATGGCATGCAAACTGGCCGGACGCACCCTCTGCCTTCCCATCCATCCCTTTCTTTTGGAAACGGAAATCCAGACGGTGACAGACGCCGTTAGCAATTTTTTTGACTCTTGACTGGGCCTTCCTAATTCGGTAAGAAAGACCCCCGTGTCAACTCCACTACCCAGAGAAAATCTCAACCGCATCTATCAGGAAGTTTTTGAATATACCCACAAAAATCCCTACCACCATCAATTGGCCCAATTTGACGAATTTGTCTTGAGAGACGAAGTGCCGGAAAGCTACCGAGGGAAGTGGAACTGTGACGTTTTTCAAAGGAAGGCCCCTTTGCGCCTGGAAATTGGCGCAGGTTACGGGCATTTTATGCTCGAATATATCGAGCAAAATCCCCACGTCAATTTCATCGGAATGGATTTGCGTTTTAAGCGAGGGTTTCGTCTGGCCAAAAAGCTGGCCCAAATTCCCCACCGCCACTTCCGTTACCTGAGGGCGCGTGCGGAGCGGATTGAGTGGATTTTTGGAGAGAGCGAATTGGATCAAATCTTTTATTTTTTCCCCGACCCTTGGCCGAAAAAGCGCCATCACAAAAACCGCCTCTTTCAAACTCCCTTTTTGAAGGCCACTCATCACGTTTTGAGATCTGGAGGAAGTCTTTTAATCAAAACAGACCATCCCGAATACGCCGAGTGGATGTGCGAGCGAATTGAATCCCAAAAGTGGTTTGCGCCCAAACTGACAACCTTTGACCTCTGGAGGGAACACCCCGGTCATCCCTTGGCGCAATTTCAAACCAAGTTTGAAAAAATTTTCCGCAAGCAGGGGACTCCCATCAAGGCCTTTGAACTCATTTCCCAAAAGGGCATTGGAGACGAATATGGCCGCCACGCTTGACGATCTCAAACAACAAATTCACGATCTTCCCCTCTCGGAAATTCTGGGCAAATACCTGCACGTTCAAAGGGTGGGCACTCAAACCAAGGCAGTCTGCCCCTTTCACGACGACCACGACCCCTCTTTACAAATTAATGATGATAAAGGTTTCTGGTATTGTTTTGTGGATCAAATTGGTGGCGATGCCATTGAATTTGTGAGAAGGCTCAAAGGTCTTGAATTTAAAGAGGCGTTGGAAGATTTATGCGATACTTTGGGTTGGAATTTTCAAGATTATATATACAAACCCAAAACTAACCCCAAATACCAAATGGGCAAAAAAATTCTCACCAAAACGGGACAATTGTACAGAAAAATGGCCGAAACGGGGAAATATCCCGCCTTTCAGGCCTTTCTTACAAAACGCGGCCTGGAAGACGAAACTGCGCGCACTTACGAACTGGGTTTTGCGCCCAAACAAAACCCTCTCTCCCATTATTTGTTATCCATTCCCGAAGAAAAAGAGCGCTCGTTTGCCCTCAAAGTGGCACTGGAATTGGGAATTATTAAACCCAGCCAATACGGCGATTGCCCCTACTTCGACCAATTTCGGGAACGCATCATCTTTCCCATTTGGGATTCCTCGGGACAAATTATCGGGCTTACCGGACGGGCGACTCTCACTGATCAAAAACCCAAATACTTTAACTCCATCGACTCTTTTTTGTTTCGCAAGCACGACATTCTCTACGGATTCCACTTGGCCAAAAAAGCGGTTCGCGACCACGGGTATCTCATTTTGGTAGAGGGAAATATGGATCAAGTGGCCCTCCACCAGGCCGGGTTTAAACACTCTGTGGCAATTATGGGAACCGGATTTCGCACGGGAACAGCAACGCGAATCCTATCCCTCAGTCGAAAAATTTACTTGTGTTTGGACAGCGATCAAGGTGGACAAAAGGCAGCAGAAAGGATAAATAGGGAGTTTATGAGTCAAGGCGTTATAGCCTATCACCTCGAACTAGGGCCATACAAAGACCCCGACGAACTGATTCAAAAAGAGGGCCGTTTGGAATTTCAAAAACGCATCGACGAGGCGAAAATTTTTCTCGACGTTCAAATTGAAAGGGCCTTTCCCCGCCCTCTTCCCGAACTTCCCGAAAGAAAGCTGGAGGCCCTAACACGCTTTTTTGAAATCCTGGCCCCCCTGGGAAAAACGCTTTCCGCCACTGAAAGAGTCATTGCACTGGCCAAACGTCTAAGACTGCAATCTGATTCCAGCAATATCACTCAGCGTTACGAAGATTTTTTAAAGCGCCTTCAGGGTCAGACAAAAATCCAGACAGAACCCCAAGTCAGTGCAACTGCCCCCTCCCAAAAGGAAAAACCCTCTCTCGATATTGCAGAGAGTCAAAAAAAGGCAATAGGGGGAAGGAAAAAAATTCTTCTCTCTTCGGCAGAAAAGATTTTGCTGCGGCATTTGATTCAATATCCCCAACTTTGCGATGACCCTGAATACAAGCAATTCCTTTGCTTTACCCAATCAGAGCAAGTTAAGGCCTACATTTTGAAGCTTTCTGGGCTAATGTACGATATAGACTGGGCAGAATATACTAATGTCGTCAAAGGATTTTTGGCCGATGCCAAGTATTGTGGAGATTTGGCCGACGTCACTTGTGAGGCCTTGAGCAAATATCAAGGTTCCGAACTGGAGGACAAAGTCGTTTCCAGAATGGCGCAGGACTTGAGGTACAGGTTGGAGAAGGAACAATTGAAAAGCAAGAGACGGGAAATTGAGGAACGGCAAAAAAAGGCCCAAACAGAGGAAGAGGGCAAAAAATTACTCAACGAACTTTCAATGCTCGACCGTCAAATAGCGGAATCAGGCCGATCGCTTGACTGAAAAAACAATTTAACCGGGAAAAACCAATGTCAACTTTGAACACTTTCATCGACTCCAAAGACTTTGCCAAGCTACTCGACAAGGGCAAAGATCAAAATTTCCTAACCCCAGAAGAAGTCAACGAGGCCATTCCCGCCAGTATTGTCGCCTGTGAGGCCGTCGATGCAATTCTGACCAAAATCCAAGAGAACAAAATCGAAATTCTCGAACAAGAAAGTGAAGAGGACGAAGAGGGTGTCACCTTGGATCAAAACACCGGAATTATCGTCGAAACCCTTTCCAAGGAAGAAAAGGCCGAGTTGCGTTCAGCATCCACCGACCCGGTAAAACTTTATCTCAAACGCATGGGTTCAGTAGCACTTTTAACCCGCGAGGGCGAAGTTGTCATTGCCAAAGAAATCGAAGAAGGGGAGCGGGAAATCATACTCTCTTCACTCAAGTCTTCACACGCTTTGAAAGAAATTGTCACCCTCAAAAATAGAATAGAATCACAGACAAACCAGTCTGAATTTGTCAAAGAACTGGTTCGCAGCCTCGACGATAACTCCAATCAAAAGCAAATCGAGAAAATGAAAAAAAGTATTTTTGAAACCTGTGACCGCCTTAAAGTCCTCCTTCAGGCAGTTGAACAGGAAGATGGAACTTTAAAAAGCTTTTCAAAAAAACAGAAAGATGACATGAACGATATTGCTCAAAATTTAGTAGACCTTACTTTTAACCGAAAAATCATCAATAGTTTTGTAGAACCAGTAAAGAAATACTATCTGCAATTCAAAGAGCTTTATGGCCAGGAGGCACGCATTTTCCGCTTTTTGGAAGTCAAAGATGCCGAAGAATACCGGGCACTTTACGAAAAAGTGATGAAAAGTGACTCGTTCAAACGCAAACTGGCGAGAAAACTCTATATTACCGACGCAAAAATAGAACAGCTCATCCGCAATGAAGAAGACGTCATTCGCAAATTGCGCCGCCTCTCCATAGATGCCGGCATGGAATTTGAAGATATTGAGAAAGTTTACAAAATTATTCTCGACGGTGAAAAGAAGGCCGATTCCGCCAAGGCCCATCTGGTCGAGGCCAACCTTCGATTGGTCGTCTCCATTGCCAAGAAATATACCAATCGAGGCCTGCAATTTTTAGACCTCATTCAGGAAGGTAATATTGGCCTGATGAAAGCAGTTGACAAATTTGAATACCGTCGCGGATATAAATTTTCGACCTATGCTACCTGGTGGATTCGCCAGGCAATTACCAGAGCAATCGCCGATCAGGCCAGAACCATTAGAATTCCCGTTCACATGATTGAAACCATCAACAAAATGGTGCGCACGCAAAGGCAACTCATTCAAGAGCTCGGCCGTGAACCAACCTCTGAAGAAATTGCCGAGCGCATGGAACTACCCATTGAAAAAGTTAAAAAAGTACAAAAAATTTCCAAAGAACCTATTTCACTGGAAACTCCCATCGGAGAAGAAGAGGATAGCTCCTTGGGAGATTTTATCGAAGATAAAAAAGTGATTACTCCCCAAGATGCCGTTATGTCTGTGACTCTCTCTGAACAAACTCGCTCGGTTCTCTCAACCTTAACCGCACGAGAGGAAAAAGTTCTACGCATGCGCTTTGGAATTGGTGAAAAATCCGACCATACTCTCGAAGAAGTCGGTCAGGATTTCTTTGTGACCAGAGAGCGAATCCGCCAGATTGAGGCCAAGGCCTTGCGAAAGCTGCGCCATCCTTCTCGGACAAAACTTCTCCGCGCTTATCTGGAAGACAATGTCCCAGAACCAAATAATGGCAGTAGCAACAACAAAAATTGATAAACTGGCACCTTAAGCATGACTTTCCTCACAAGTTGTCCTATAATGACAGCTTTGAGGAAAAATATGATTCATGCTGCCAAAAAAGACCTACCGCAATTCTCTAAATTTGTTATTGGCGAGGGGAAAAAATATTTTGCTCCCGAACTGGTTATCAAGGCCATGGAATCTGCGGCCCGTGCGAGAGCATTGATCTCTTTTTCCAAGGGTTCCAGGAAAACTTATTTTATTTGCAGTGGTATCGTCAAAGATGAGCAAGGACACAAGTCCTATGAATCAAAGATTAGTTACAAAAAAAGACTTGAAAAAAGCAAAACCGGCCCGGTTTCTTCTCTGTGTAGTTGTTCCGAGTGGAATACAAACAATCATTGCTCACATGCAGCAACCTTGTATATTCTCTTTTTGTTGCAAGAATACCATGATGGCCAACTGAATATTTCTCCAACAAGCAAAGGCCATCTGCCCATCTCCATAAATTCTGATGCTGCAGTCAGTGTCTCAGAATACGGAACTATTTTAAATGGGGTTCAACAACTCGATAATACCTCCCCCGAGGCCACTTATTCCAACTTGCAATACCTCTTGTCCAGTAACAAAATTACCAACTTTCCCATCCCTGAAAATTTTAATGGCAAATTAATCGCCAAAATGAGTACAAGCGAATCATCTTCCTCATTGCGTTTTGCTTACGAAAGCGAAGACGGAAAAATCCATAATAAAATTTCCATTTTTGAAACAATCTACCTTTTCAATTGGGCCACAGGTGAGGCCATCTATCTCCCCGGCAACCTCAAAAATTTTGTTCAAAAAGTTCAATTTCAAGAAACGCATTTTCACACCGACGATTTCATCAAACTGACAAATGACATTAAAGAAAACCACTTAAAAATTTTTATTGACGACATACCCTTAAACGAAATCCCTCGGATCAATACATGCTGCCATATTCACCTCAGAAAAGTAAAAAAATCTTCCCGTATGCGCCTTGAAATCTTATTTTGTGATGAAAAAGAAAATATTATCCCGGCACCGGATTTTTTGACGGCATTTACTTTTCAAGGCGGACTCCTCGAAAGCTTTCACAGAAAACTCGACGCCCTCAGTTTTATTCGGGAACTGGCCAAAAACATTGATCTTCAAAATCCTCTCAGTCATACAAAATCGCTAAGCCTATCCTCACAAAAAGCACGTTGGCAAATGATTTTAAATTATACTTTCTCTCAAAAAAACTTTTACTCTTACGATCCTGTATGCCGGCATCTCTATCAATACGATTCTCGTTGCTTAATTGTGCTCTATAAATCTTTAGTTTCCCATTTTGAAGAAAATTTGTTTAGGTCGGGACAGTACGAACCAGAAAATAAAACCCTGTATTTTAAACTCAACCACTCCAATTCATTTCAAGGAATCTATCACCTGTATCATCAAGTCATTCCCTTCGGAGTACAAATATTTTATGACCAGGATAAAATCACCCCCTGGACTTCTAAAATCCGCTTTGAAAGAAAATCCGAGGCCATCAATTGGTTTGATTTAGAACTCAGCATAACTGATCACGATTTGGAAATTATTCGAGAAGCAAACACCGATTCCAATTTGGCCTTTACCAAAAAAGGACTTATCCTTTTAAGCAAAGAACAAAAATACCTGCTCAAATTTCTTAAAAAATATACCCATTACGAAAAACAAAAACAATTTCGTAAAAAGAAAAAAGATGAAGAGACTTCCAACACTTTCATCTTAAATTTTAACCGCTCAAGAATTTTTGAACTCTTTGAATTGAAAAAACTTGGGATAGATGGGGCATTAACTAAAAAAGAAATTAAACTTTGTGAGCAATTATCCTCAATGGAAAAAATGCCTCAATTCGAGATTCCCGAAAAATTTGTTTCCGTTTTACGCCCGTACCAAAAAACAGGTTACACTTGGTTGCGTTTTTTGTACGAAAATCAATTAGGTGCTTGTTTGGCCGATGACATGGGACTGGGGAAAACTTTACAAACCATTGCGTTTTTACAATCTATCCACGATACTGTCGATAAAATTTTAATAGTTTGCCCAGTCACTATTATTCTTAACTGGGAAAAAGAGTTTAAACGATTCTCCGACATGGATGTTTTTATTTATCACGGTGAAAATCGAACGCTGCTTCCTGAAACAAAAATCTTAATTACTTCCTACGGGATTATGAAAAGAGAGGTCGAAAGCACATTCTCAAACCAACAATTCGATGTTTTCATTTTAGATGAAGTTCAGCATTTAAAAAATATTCAAAGCCAAGGTGCTCATGCCGCCAGAAAGATTAATGCCCGTTACAGAATTTGCTTGACCGGAACCCCAATAGAAAACGACCTGGCAGAATTTTATAATATTTTGGATCTTTCAGTTCCCGGCATCTGGGGAGACCTGCATTTTGTGCGCACAACTTCAACCAAAAAATCCCGTATGCTGGCAAAAAAGACGGCCCGCCCTTTTATCTTGCGTAGAGCAAAAAACCAAATATTAACAGAGCTTCCTCCCAAAGTTGAAAATAATGTATTCCTTAACTTTTCAAAAGATGAACGAGAAAATTATCTTCACACCCTGATAGACGTCCGCCACAAAATAGAGCAACTGCCATCACAATACCGCTATGGAGAAATTCTCAAAGGCCTTTTAAAACTGCGCCAAAAATGCCTATGGCAAAAACGCACTTCCCACTCCGCCTTCCCTCTGGCCAACGTGGACTCCACCAAAATTAAATTCCTGCTTGAAACGCTGGAACCCATTATCAAGGAAGGCCATCAGGCCATTATTTTCAGCCAGTTCACAACCTATTTGGACATTATCCAAAACATCTTTCAGGAATACCATTGGAAGTTAGCACGCATCGACGGCACCCAGACGATGAAGCACCGGCAACGAGAAGTCGATAAATTTCAGGCCGGGCAATGCCGCATTTTTCTTATTTCTCTCAAGGCGGGAGGCGTCGGACTCAACCTTACTGCAGCAAGCTATGTTTTCATTATGGATCCCTGGTGGAATCCGGCAGTGGAAAATCAGGCGATTGATCGGGCACACCGCATTGGACAACAAAACCCTTTAACCGTTTACCGCCCGATTATGAAAGATAGCGTCGAAGAAAAAGTTCTCCAGCTTCAAGAAGTCAAAAAAGAACTCTTTCACGACCTCCTCTCCGATTAGCCCGAAGCACTATCAATATCTTGTGACTTCCCCTAAAACAAAAATAAATTTATTTTTCCCAATAATATTCAAGAGTTAACCTAAATTTTTACATTTTAACTTATTGCAAAAATATCAAGATATTGACAAATATTTGCCTTTTTTACTCATAAATAGTAGCTAAACAAGCAATTAATGCACTCACTCTTTTCCTCAATGCCAATGATTTCTTGAGGTTAGAACTGTTGGCATCAATCTTGCTTTGAAATTCTGCAAAGGAGAATAAAAAATGAATCCCAAAATTTTAATTATTGATGATGACACCTCTGTGCTCAATTCATTCCAACTCTATTTAGAGAACATCCCGATTGAACTTGTCGTCAATTCATCCCCCTACAAAGCGATTAGGCAATTTCAAGCTGAACCCCACAACTACGCCGGGGCCTTTGTTGACTATACGCTCCTCAATGAATTTGGAGAGCAAGAGGCCTTTGGCCATAAAATCGCTGAAAAGCTCAAAGAATCTAATTCTGCACTCTACGTTGTGATGATGTCGGGCGACGACTCCCAAGAGGCGCTACACACCTGGCTTTCTTCGGGAATAGAAAAATTTGTCTACAAGCCTCTTAAAAAAGAATTAATTCATGCCTTTTGCGAACACGCTCTTACCCTTTTCCAAGAAAAAAATCTTCAAACACAAAGTAGCATCAGCAATCGTTACGGATTAGTCAGCGTCTCTCACCACATGAAAAGGGTTATAAAACTGATCGACAAATTTGCCCCAACTGACGAAACCGTGCTCATCTCAGGCGAAACTGGAACAGGAAAAGAATTAGTGGCCCGTGCTATCCACCAACGATCATCAAGGCCCAAAAGTCCTTTTGTCGCCATCAACTGCGCAGCGATCACAGAAAACCTCTTTGAAAGTGAATTTTTTGGCCATGTAAAAGGGGCCTTCACTGGAGCAAATTTAAACAAACTTGGAAAATTTAGAGAGGCCGATGGCGGCACACTTTTTTTAGATGAAATTCACCGTTTAGGCCTTGATCAACAGGCCAAAATTCTTCGTGCCATTCAGGAAAAAGTCGTCGTACCGGTAGGAGACAAACAAGAATACGCTGTTGATTTCCGCCTAATTTGTGCCAGCAAACCCAACTTGCGAGAACATTCTATCAATAATAAATTCCTTATCGACTTATTTTTTAGGATTTCATCTCTCAATATTGAAATCCTGCCGCTCAAGAACCGACCAGAAGATATTGCGCCGCTCATTCACTTCTTTAAAAAAAATATTGAAGAAAGTCTTGGAACTTTTAAACGCTTTTCCTCTACAGCACTAAGCTATCTCAAAGAATATCACTGGCCAGGAAATGTCAGAGAACTGCAAAAAACGATTAGAGAACTTTACTTCATTTTAGACAATAGTATTATTCAACACTCCGACCTTCCCTCTCACATTTTACAAAATGCCTCCATGGTCAATATCAAAAATGGCATGACCATGGCCGACTTGGAAGAAAATCAGAGACAACAAAAAAGATTGCTCATAAAAAATGTCATGCAAGAAACAAAAAATAATAGATCCAAGGCCGCCAAACTTTTAGGTATGAAACGCAGCACTTTTATCTGGCTGATGCAAGACTTGGGAATTCATAACTCTTTCAAAAAGGAAAATGAATCCAAGATTTATGAAAATCAACTTGTGACTTAATGGAAACAAACTCAGTCCACTGGGCATTAAACAATCATAAAGAACTTCAATTGAGAGTCACTCAACTCGATTGGGTTAAGGAATGGTTTCTCGATTTCCATGATTTTCAAGTATCTATTTTTATAGACGGAAAAACCCATATAGGACGAGGAATTGGCGAAAGTGCTCATCTCGCCTTTGCCAAGGCCAGTACAGAGGCCTTCGAGAGGGCCATTTGTTTTGAAAATAAAACTTCGTCTTGTGGTGTTGCTGCTCACACAAACCTTGAATACGCAAAGCTCAACGCTAAAAATGAACTCATCGAAAGAGATCGCTTCTTTTGCCACTATCTGACTAAAACACCGCTAAAAAGAATCAACCCTGATATTTCAACAATTGACTTCCCTAAAATTTCACATAAGCTAAAAAATCTTGGCACCAAAATCAAAGTATTTGAAATGAACCACCTCAACTCGACAAGTTCAATCATCTGTATTTCTCAAGGATCAAAAAGCGGATGGGTATTGGGACTGGGGGCCTCATGCGATAAAGGTGTGGCCATTCAAAAGGCCCTCACGGAATGTTTAATGAATACTGTAGCGGCCCTTCATGGAAAAACCTTGCCTTTAGACCTAAAAGAATTTCAATCAAGTTCACGGTCACGGCCAGAATTGCACCGACGCCTCTATTTCCAAGAATCCGAACTAACTCAAAATAATCAATGGATTTTCAATGGAGAGAACAATGAATCATACACGGAATCAATCCCTCCCGAAAGCTTTGAATACAAACAACTTGCAACTCAAAACAAACTTCTCCGAGAGTGTCCGATCGTGGTCATAAAGTGCCAAAACCCATTGTTGCAAAAATCTTTTTACGGAAATTTTGATCTCAAAAATATAAACTTGGACAGAATCCAAAAATTTTCAAAAAATTCCATAAAAAATATATCTGGCCTCAACCAACTGCCACACCCACTGGGATAAGCGAAATGAAAAATAATGAAATTCAAAGGATTTCCAATAAATTCACCAGGAATCTTCTCATTATTCAAATCATCGTTTTTTTATCTCTGGTCGCTTTGATGGTATCTTCAACCCATCTTTTAAAAAGGGAACTCGCCAACCAGGCAGTACGAACAGTTGGAGGCAAGGTCAAAAGGGGAGATACCAGAGAAATTATTAATATTTTATCCGATTCCGAAACCAATGACTTTATAGCTGTTGATTTTTACGACAAAAATTCCAACTTACAATTTACCTTTCCCACCAGTTTCAGAAGAAATATTTCCCTATATCAAAAATCATGGCGAAAGTTGACCCATGCGACTTATCAAAAAAAAATCTTCTTTGACATAAAAAATAACGATATTGCTGCCACTATTTTGTTTACCTTTGAAGTTTTTCAATTCCTACCCATGGCAGTATCTATTTTTCTCTTGGGATTACTGGCAAGTTATCCCCTCACTCGAAAACACAAAAAACTGCTTCTCGAAAATTCTGAAAAAGAGGCGATAAAAAACCAAACCGAGGCCATTTCAGAATTGGCCAGGCAAGTGAGACACGACTACAAATCTCCTCTCATGGCAATTAAATCCGTTATAGATCAAGGAAACAATCTCAAAGATTCCGAAAAAAGAACTCTCTCCATCGCCTATAACAAAATGATCTCCATGCTTGGAGACTTATCCCCGGAAAGTATTAAAGATATTTTAAGAGATAAATCAAAAAACAAGGCACTCAAATCCTTAACTCATATCTACTCTTCTATTCTCAACGTCGTTCAAGAAAAACAAGCACGGATGGGAGAAAATTCAAATATCGACATAAAAATCTCATGCTCTGACGAAAATAAAAAAACCTATCTGCTGGTAGATGACATTGAACTTCAAAGGGTGCTTTCCAATATCATTGAAAACTCTATAGATTCCATCACCAAATCTGGAAAAATCTTTATTGAAATGAAAACAGAAAATTCAAATCTCAAAATTAGCGTAACCGACAACGGTAAAGGTATTCCTGAAAACCTACTGGACAAAGTAGGCCAAAAAGGATTCAGTTTTGGCAAGAAAAATGGTGAAGGGCTAGGCCTTTATTCAGCGATAAAGAAAATAGAATCTTGGAATGGAACCTTGAATATTCATTCAAACAAAAGCACGGGAACACAGACCAAAATGGTATTGCCAGGAGCAATCAGTCCTGAATGGGCATCTTCTACAATCCCTCTGAAAAACGTAGACAATATTGTCATTTTAGACGACGATAAATCAGTCCATCAAATTTGGGATAAAATACTCAAAGAAAAAACTTCGGCCAATATTCATAAATTTACGAGCGCACAAAAACTTCTAAAAAAACTTGATGGCCTCAACGAAAAAACGATTTTCTTATTGGATTACGAACTCCGAGGGCAAAAAGAAACCGGGTTAAATATCGTAGAGGCCCTGAATCAAAAATCATTTTGCTACCTCGTAAGCAATAGCTTTCAAGACCCCAGACTACAAAGAGAGTGCAAACGACTGGGAGTGTTCCTTTTTCCAAAGACTTTGATGGAAAATCCTTCCGAGATAGTATGAAGCACCAAAAAAGGCATTTCAAATCGAGCAGCACAGTTACAACGAAATGGCACCGATTGAACTCGCGTCCAAAAGATCTATTCTTTAATCAGTTTTTTGACTTCCTGGAGGGACAAGCCGGTACTTTGGCTCACAAATTCGGGAGTCATTCCAGAGGCGAGAAGGGTTTTAGCAATTTCTCGCGCTTTTTTTTGCTCTCCCTTTTCCCGGCCCTCTTCCCGGCCCTCTTCCCGACCCTCTTCCCGGCCCTCTTCCCGGCTCTCTACGACCATCTGATCTATAGTTTTATCCAATAAGACCATCGTTGCCTCTCCTTTTTCTTCTTTTGCTGCTTCCCTAATAATTTTCCAGTTAAAACTTGGGTCAACACGCTGGATATACTTTATTGCCATCATTATTTGCCACTCCCACTCATTATCCGGCAAATGCTTCCCTTGAGCAAAGAGCTTTTTTATCACGTCCTTATCCAAATTGAAGACGCTTTGCATAATATACCAGATTGGCCCTAAAATCAGGCCTTCGTTCCCCTCTACTTTCAAATCGTGCACGTTGAGAAGGCAACATTCAAAATCCAGCGCAAAACGCTTGAGAAGTTCCCTCATCTCCCCTTCTGGATATTCCAGAATATCATGGAGTTTTGTTGGGGCAGACCAAGTTTTTACTTCACCCTGATAAACAATAATCGGAACGACCGGAATCAAGGGACCTTCGGTGTTTTGATAAATGACGTTTTGATACTCAAGCAACTGCAAAAGCACTTCACGAGGGGCCTTTTGAGCCTTGTGCTCGACCACAAAAATCACCTTGAACGCGCCTTGGGACTCTTTAAAGCTGGCCGATAAAATCAAATCCGTGCGCCTCTCCTGTCCCTCTTTGTTGATATAGGTACACGCTTCCGAGCGCAAAGTTTCCCAATCAAAGGCGACAAACAACTCCGCAGGCAAGGTCAATCTGAGTAGTTCGAGATTGTACTCTTTGTTGATAATAATTCCCTTAAAAAGTGCGTTGTGGGGGTCGGTATGAAGAACGGAAGTTTTTTTATGCTTAGTCTCTTTTTTCATTTTCAGAGGATGGACTTTTTTTCCACACCTGTCAAATTTCCAATGCCAATGCAATTGCCAACAAAACTGATTTAAGGGCAGGAAGCAATGGCCTTAATCTAATTCCCTTTTCTAATTTTCCAAAATGGGTTGTTCGCAAAAAGTTCCGGCAAGTGCATCTTCCACGGTTTGCGCGCAATCGCCACATAGGGCGTGCGGTAGAGAGGAATCATCCACCCCTCGGTCAAAGACTTCAAGTGCATCGCCCGGACTTTTTCAATTCTTTCCAACTTGTCTTCAATATCCATATACTCTCGCAACCACGCCTTGCCTTCTTTTTTTGAAAGGCCAAGTATTCCTTCATTCATAGAGTAAGAGATGAGACCGATATTTTCTAAAAAACCAGAGTCCGTAAAAACCATAATATAATCGGGCCTATTGCTATCTTGTGGGTCTGTGAAACTTGATTCTCCTTTTGCCTTCTCAATTTTTAGTTTAGGCATATTCACTTTGGCAGTTTCAACATGACTTTCCAGTCCAATCGGGTTTGATAATAAAATGCCTAAATGGATACCTTCCCCGGAAGTTTCCATTTCTACGGAATCCATCAAGTTTTTAAGGTCGGCCTCTTCCTTTCTGGAAAAATCCCCAACCGTCAAGGGAAAAAAGAACTCACGAGTCGGTCTGCAACCTTCCTGTTTAGCACAGTAATCACCAAATGATTTTTGTAAGGCCTTGGCAAAACTCAAGCGCCTTTTTAGGGGAATTCTCTTTTTGCCTTTCTCGGTGATATAGACCACTGTTGTTTGAATATGAATGGTTTCATGAAAATTACTTTTGTTTGAATCAACTTTTTTAAAATCTCCGACTTCAAGACTGTCAATAGTCGTAATGTGGTCGATTTTTCCTCGATTAAAAAGACCTATAACTTCGTCCCGTTTCATCCCTTTGGTGGGAATGAGATGCACTTCTTGGGGCATCTCTTTTTCAAAGCGAAAGTGTGTAGGATTAGACTTCAAAATGATATGGCCTTGTCCTTTGTCTTCTTCTACATAGTAAGGGCCAGAAGTATTTTTATAGTCGGTAATTTTAAGGCTTACGGGATCAAAACTGGTTTTGGGAATAATGGCAAAATCAATTGAGGATAACATGGGAACCAAGTAATCTTGTTTGAGTTTAGGCCTTAAAATTAAGGTATTACCCTTTTTCACCATCCTCGGGCAATGGTCTTGCATACTTTTAAGTTCTGTCTCAGGGCAAATTAAATTTTTAAAATCGCCGTGAGTGTTTTCAGACAAAATCATGAGACGTTTAAGAGATGCTTCGACATCGTCAACACTTATAAGGTATCCATCTTTCGTTTTCAAATCTTCCCGAATAACGAGGTGAAATTCGTTGTCCTTCCAGTAAAACATTCTGGCAACGGCGGCAAAAGGCTCGCTATTAGAGTCACCAAGATCAATCAACGGAGAATAAATATTTTCGAGTAAAACGTATTGATGAGCAAAGCGAATTTTTGCCGGTTCATAGGCGGTAATGCTATTTGCGCTTGGAAAAGCGACTTCCAAAATATGGTCATCTGGATAGGATGGAAAAGTGCTTATTTTCCACCAAGTTAAACAAGAAATAATCGCCAAGGCACTTACAAGAAGTTTCATTTTGTATCTCCCTATCGTCCTTAGTGCAAAAACCATGCCAAAACCCTAACCTCGCAAAATCACTGATTCATAAGGAAAACACGAGGATATTAGTCGGCTTATTTACTACAAAATAAACACCAAAAAGGCCATATTTCATCAATATTTTGATATTTTGCAAAGCAAAATTCAGCTTAAATATATGAAATCATTGCAAGAGCATGAGATTTCACCAATTGACAAGATTTTGATGGCCAGAACCTTCAAAAATAAACAAGTTCTCGAATTTATTAGAAAAAGTGAGTGAAAAAAGGTCGTCAATATCTTGATAAAATCTAATTTTTTTTATGGTATTTTTACAATGGTCTGGTTTGTATCGAGTCCTATTTTACGACCGCACTCCAGCCCTTGCCCTTTTTCTTGCGCTTTAACGTGCAAATGCGCTAAACAAAAGCCTTGGAACCTATTTTTGAGAAGGATAATAATTATGACTTTTGACGACCAAAAAGAAAAAGACATGGCCGAAATTCGGGAGAATTTCAAGATTATGCAGGAAAATCTTGAAAGAACCCAGGTCATAACAGAGCAAAATGCCAAGGCCATTGAAAAAAATATTAAGGATACTGAGAAATGGCGACAAGAAGCGAAAAACTTCGTCACGGGCAGTATTGAAAATGACCGAGGTGGTTTCGTCGAGGCCATCACGAGAGAAAATCTGGCCCGCCTTTTAAAAACTCATGGAATCAACGTCCTTCGTATCTATGCCAACATAACAGACAAGGCTAAGAAAAAATGGGAAGTTGATGCCATGGCGATCAATGGAGAGGAAGTCGTCTTTGTGGAAACCAAAACAACCTTATCCATCCACAAGGTTAAACGATTTATTAAAGACACACTTTTAAAGGTGAGAGAAAATTTCCCCGAATACAAAGATAAAAAAATTTATGGTGCTGTTGCCTTTCTCGAATCCAAAAAAGACTCCGACCCAAGAAAAGACGAGGAAGTGGGACAAGATGCCGCCGAGTACGCCCTTGAGCAGGGCCTTTTTGTCATCAGCGTGACTGGCAACGTCGCCAATATGCTCAACGATAAGTCTTTCAAACCGAAGATATTTTAGATTGTGCCTATAAAGAACACTTGATAAGGGTCTGTTGCTGCACCTAAAATTAGATAAACTTTATATTTTGAAAATCTAGATTTTAAAATGAACCATCGTTTTAAAATCTTATGGAGATGGTATGAATAAATGTACTTCTTTTGAGTCTTTGAGAGTTTTTGCATGTCATGATAACAAAGATAAAGAGATTTTATCTAAACTAAAAAACATTTTTAGTTTTCATGAAATAGATTTCTTTTTAGCACATGAAGACATTCCTGGCGGCAGTGCTTATGTAAAGGAAATTAAATCGAAATTAAAAAAGTGTGACGTGTTTTTATTATATGCAAATAAAAAATCACAAGAAAGTAATTTTTGCAATCAGGAAATAGGCGGAGCAATATTGTTGAAGAAGTTAATTATCATTATTGGAGATGAAACGACTGAGGATTTCCATTGGTGCTTAATGGAGCGTAAACAAGCACATATTAAAACAAACACAGGAGAAATTAATTATTATAGATTATTTCTCGATATTTTAAAAATAATTCCTGAAGAAAAATTCACTACTAATAAAACTTTATCAGAAAAACTAAAGTGCGCCAAATCATTATTTGACTGCGGCCTTGACGGCTTTCGTATTCATTGTGCCGATAATATTGATATTAACCCTCTTCCAGAAAATAAAATTAACCTTGTGTCTAATGGTTTAAAGAAGAAACACAACATAAACACAAATTTTGATTTATTTTTAGGGAAAGAAAAGGCAGGCGAGCTAAGTGTATCTAAATATGAGCCTAGGCCCGCAACAATGAAAAGAAAAGCCTTGCCTTATGATGGTATGATCAAAGATTTTTTATACTTACCCAAAGGCATTTTTTCGATTATTTCTCCTTTTGAAAACACTCATGATTATAACAAGATAATTATAAAAGAAATAAAAGATTTACTTAATGGTCTCTCTCCTAAAGAATTTAAAAATCTTTTTAGCCATAAGCGCAGAAGCTTGCCACCTCGAAAAGTTACTTAGAATAAGAATCACTACAAACCTGATATACAAGAATCAACAAGATTTTGGTAACAACATTTTTGGCAATTTTTAGAAAAGTTTGCCTTACATACTTCATAGCAACCATAAATTTGAGATTGACAAAATTTTTGTGCCTCTGTCTCTGTTGTCAGAATGTTTAAAGTAGACACAGATTTTGCTTTACATTCTTTTTCTTTTTCAGAAGGCAAGAGATACCAGGCCAAAGAGGCGGTGGTAACAAAAAAGAGAATCAAAAAGCATTTTTTAAACATTGGAATATAACCCTAGAAATTTGAAATTCTTTCCGCAAGAGAAGAGGACTCCAAATAAAATAATTGTCATTGAAGCGGCACATGGCCTTATCGGGCCGGCGGTTAAGATTCTTTAATTTCTTGTAATGGCCAATATTTCTTTATAAGTCGTCATTTTAAGACCTGAAAGGTCATTCAATTTCCGATGTAAATTCTCGGAAATATAATTTATTGATTAGCCCATAAGGTCGGAGCGGGGGTGGATAGGGTGAAAATTCGCTACTATACTGGAAAGGCGAAATATCAGTAGTTCCAGTAGTTTGGTGTATGGTGCCCCGGGCCAGACTTGAACTGGCACGACTCGATACCGAGTCCCGGGATTTTAAGTCCCGTGCGTCTACCAATTTCGCCACCAGGGCGTATAGGAAACGAATTTTGAAATACTTTAGGTGCTCTTGTCAATCAATTTTTGCGCTCGCATATTTAGTGATGAGTGTGGGTTGCAGCATCTTGCCTCCGCAGGAGGAAAATGATGAGGAAGAGGTCGAGCTTGGCGAAACGTTCACCATAGCACAACCCCAATGGTTTGAAGTGCCCGAGCGCTTTACCGCTCGAACCAAAAAGGATAAATACCACACCCACGCCTTCTTTGATTTATCTTCCAATCAAGATAGTGACAATACTTTGATTGACTATGTCCTTCTCACTCCTGCCGAAAGCGAATTTTACTATGGTTTTGATTTAGTGAGTGGAAAAAAATATCAAAGGTTTCGCTACTGCCCTCAAAAAGATATTTGGCAAAACTATCAAGATGTCATTGAACGGCCGCCGTTTAGTGAGGGTATCATCCCCAGGCTCTTAAATCGCCAGGGCAGGCCTCAACGGATTTGGGTTTTTGGAGACTCGTATTTTCTCAGGCAAAAAGCAAGTGAGCGGGATATTTCTCAAAGCGCGAGAGTTTTAGGGGGCATTATTTTACAGTACTGCGCCCGCTATCCCTGTCGCGAAAAAGATGAATGGCAGGGAAGTCCCGTTTTGGTAGCAGTCAACGATCTCGATCCCAATATGAAGGCAATTAAAACGATGTCCGAATTAAAGTCTGAAGTCGATTGGGATTATGTCAAGGCCTTCGTTCAAAACGGATTTGGACGCGGTCTTTTGGCCTTTGGGGAAAATCCGGCCTATCGGATTGTAGGGGAGGTCGAAGCGGAAGAAATTCTCGACTTCATCTCTGAGCACGGGCACCACTTTGAAGCTAAAGAAATAGCGGGCCTTAAAAAAAATTGCTTTCACCTCTACGATTACGTTTGGAATTCCGTTCAACGTATTCGCCTCAATACCCGCACACAAGCGGAAAAGGGCCATCAGGAAAAAGACAAAAGTATCATGCAGGAACCTCAAGAACCTCTCGACGATACTATCTTGGTTCGCCTCAAGCAAATTGAAGCAGATTTAGGTAGCAGTAATGTTATCAAGGATGATGCAGAAGCGGGCATCACAGGATATAGGCAGAATACCCCAGTGGTCAGACCTAAAGAAAATAAAACTAAACCGGATACTGATTGGTCACTTTTTTTTCAGCACTTTCATCAACACTATAGAGATAGATTTCTTACTTGCCAAAAGTATGTACGTCCCTCTAATATCAGTCACGATCATGAGAGGCACTGGTTTTTTGCCTATTTAGCTGCCTTTGTACATTTGGAAGAGTTGGGACAATCCTACGATTGCCTGGCAGAGGCCTGGAATAGAAACGAAAGTGGAGCAACAATAGAACGCAAAGAATATTGCACTACTTCCAAATTAAACGTGGCCTTCACTTCCAGCATCGAGGTTTTGAAAAATTTGGCCTCTCTGGGGCAAGAACACTTTAGATATATTACCTATGACTCAGGAGTGGGCGCCAGCCAAGAAAAAATCTATAACTGGATACATGTCAACGGCAAAGGCCTAAATTGCGTTTCTGGAAAATCCAAAAGACTATCAAAAAGCATTTTTCCAGAAGATGTCAAATGGGATAACTTTGAAACTCCACAAAAACAAGAAAACCAATTCCTTTAAACTCAATCATGAATGATAAAGAGAATATTTCTACCTCCATCAACAGATCAGAAAAACTGGGCCAGTTGGTTTACACAACCAAGGCCCAAGGCCTTTTGGATTGGATGCGCCGATGGGGTCAAAAAAATCAGTTATGGCCCTTTCCTGTGGGCACTTTGTGCTGTGGAATGGAATATCATTTAACTTATACTTCCGACCTAGGGCCACAACACTTAGGTGACCTTCCCAAACAATGGCCATTTGAAAAAAGTGACCTAATGATTGTAGTGGGAACAATTACGGAAAATCTCTTGCCTTACGTTTTGGAAGTTTATCAAAAAATGAGCACTCCAAAATGGGTGATAGCGGTTGGTGCCTGCGCCGCTACTGGCGCACCCTACCCTACCTACAATGTTATCGCCGGTATTGACAAACATATTCCCGTGGATGTTTACGTTCCCGGCTGCCCACCTTCTCCCGACGCCCTTTTAAATGCCGTCAAAATGGTTCAAGAACGGGTGGAGAAAGGCGTTTGTGCTGCCCACGGAATTCGCTCAATGGCGGCAAAAACACTATGACTTCAGAAACGGCAGAGAAACTGAGGAATAAACTCCAAAGACGCTTTGGAAAATCTGGCGTTTTAGAACTGGATTTAAAAAACTTTTTCTCGGAAATGCGCTTTTTGCGTTTTGAGGCCAACTTCATTTTACTACTTGATATTTGCGGAGTCGACCGCATAGGCCTTCCACGCAAGACACGCCATCGCTTTGAGCTTACCTACATTTTACTCAACATGGAAGAACATTACCGTCTGCAAATAAAAATCAATATAGATGATCAAAACCAAATTCCAAGTGTCTCCAAAATTTGGGAAAATGCAAAATGGTGTGAAAGAGAAATTGGAGAACTGTTGGGCATTCCCATCGAAGATGCCGAGAAAGAATCCCTATTTCTTCCCATAGGTTTTGAAGGTTACCCGTTGAGAAAAGATTTTGCCATTAACCCCAAAAATAGATCAAAACTTCCAAGAGTCAAAAAAGCATTTCCCGTACTGCCTCCAACAAACCCCAATACCGAGTGGGTGGAACTAGGGCCAACCCATCCTGCAGTGATGGATAATATTCGCATTTTTTTACTTTTGAAGGGGGAAGAAGTCTGTGACGCCAAATGCGAAGTCGGTCTGCTTCACCGTGGAGTGGAAAAACTGCTCGAACAAAGGAACTACCAACAAATCACTCCCTATACCGAGAGATTAAATTATAACTCTCCTTCAATTAACTCTGTCGGTTGGTGTATGACGGTTGAAAAGGCCGCTCAGTTGCAAATTCCCGATCGTGCCAAGGCCATGCGCATGGTTTTAATGGAATTTTCCCGAATATCGGATCATCTTTTGTGTTTGGGCATTTCACTGCTCGATGCCGGTGCCATCAAAAATTATCACGACTGTTTGGAGTTGCGAAAACACGTCTGCAAAACCATGCAATCTTATTCCGGGCCTCGCCATTTAAATGGGGCCATACGCATTGGAGGGCTGGCCTGCGACCTTCCTCCGGGCTGGATAACAGCAACATTGGAAGTGACAAAATGGCTCTCACTGGGAATAAAAAGACTCCATTTGGCGATAGTTCAAGGTAGGTCGTGGATGGAAAAAACCAAATCCAATCCCATTAATGCATCTGACGCCATCAATTGGGGTTTGACCGGCCCCACCCTGCGCGCTTGCGGTGTCAACTACGACCTTAGAAAAACCAATCCGTATTATTTTTACGAAGATGTCGATTTTGAAATTCCTCTGGGGATTAACGGCGATGCCTACGATCGTTTTTTGGTAAGACTTGAAGAGATGAATCAATCGTTGAAAATTATCATTCAAGTTTTGGACAACCTCCCCTCCGGCAAAGTGTTCACCGAAGACAAGCAATGGCAGATATGCGGCCAGGAAGTACCCAAATTGCCCGAAGGTGAATTATACCACTTTATTGAAGCGGCCAACGGCGAACTGGGATTTTTTCTGGTTAGCGATGGGAAAAATACTCCTTACCGTTTGAAAATCCGACCACCCAGTCTTGCGCTGGGGCAAGCCTATTCCAAGATTGCGCAAAATTCTTGGTATGAAAAGGCCTTGCTTACTTTTACTTCACTCAATATTGTTCCCGGTGAAATTGACCGTTAAAACGAGATATTATGATTTTAGAAAAAGAATTTTACTCGAAAAACTCCCTGCTGCGCTCAACCCTTATCCTGTTGCGGGGATTGGGAAACGCTGGCCTGTATTTTTTATTTGGCCTCTTCGGAAAAAAACCCCGTTTTTTTTCTTTCCAATCGGAAAACCAACGCCTGCAAGGACTTCCCTATCTTCTCATCAATCAGGAAAACCAATTGGCGTGTATCAGTTGTGGACTTTGCCAGGAGATTTGCCCCACCGATTGCTTGCACATTTTAATTGAAGGTAGAATTGAAGATGCCTATGGCAATCCTCCCGAAGGGGTCACGCTGGAAATTCTCAAATGTATGTTTTGCGGATTGTGTGAAGAAGTTTGTCCTGAAGATGCCATCCGTATGGGGCCAGAAACAGTGCTGGCAGGCCATGCCGAACAGGAGTGGGTTTGGGATCACCACTTTTTGGCCTTTAGGCCGTCGCTCAATGGCGGGCGTGGAGTGAAAACCGGTGCGCCTCACCCTACTTAAATCTTAAAAAAATGAAACCTCCCGCCTTCCCCGTCCAAAAATATCCTGCATGGAAAGATCGGGAGCGCGGTTGCAACGCTTTAAAAAACTCTCGCGCGAAATCTTTTTCCCGCCCAAGCTGCGAACGACATTGGTAATAGACTGGGTATCGAGCCACTCGATTCCCGCCTCGTGGATGATGTGCATGAGTGCCGAAAAAACGGCCTTGCCGGCGTTAGATTCGAGAGTAAACATACTTTCGGCCGAAACCACTCCATCGACGACGACACCGTAAACTCCCGCCACCAAATGGCCATCTCTTTTGCCTTCGACAGAATAAGCAAAGCCATCCCGGTGAAAATCTACATAACTGTCGATAATTTCCTGAGTTATCCAGGTTCCAAGCTGAGTTTTTCTTCGCACTTGGGCACAAAGATTCATCACCGATTCAAACTGGGTGTTGGTAAAAATTTCCAAGTCCAAGGCCTTAAAATATCTGCGCAACCGCTTGGAAATCTTGATGCCGGAAAAATCAACCACTCCCCGGGGATCGGGACTAAACCAGGTGAGAGGAAAATCATCTGCAATCGGCCAAGGGAAAATCCCCTGCCTGTAGGCCAAAACCAGAGAATGAGTTTTTAAATCGCCACCTATGGCAATCAGACCATTTCCCGCAGCATTTTGGGCGGGAGGAAAATCAGTCACCGCCATCTTTCATTTCTTTTTAGAAACGGTATCTTGCACTTTTTGATTAATGGCCTCTTCGTACTTTTGAATATCTTCCGGGGAGATATTTTGTACATTCAACCTCTTATAACTATCGAGGGCATTTTTTTTCTCAGCGCATTCATGAATGCCGCCATCATTTTCGATGGGGACGTTCTTATGGCCCTCTTTAATCCAGGTAACTTCATTTTGACAATACTTACATTTGGCCATCTTCACTCTCCATTTCAACTCCTTTAGGTTTTGATCGAACGGTTTAACTCCGTCAAGAAAAAATTACTCATCATGGCCCCCATGGCCAATGTCGCATCCGGTTCGGGGTTGACTCCCCTTTTCATAGAAGAAAAAGGAGATATTCCTATTAAATCAGCACCAGTTAGGGGAAATTGAGAAGTTAATTTTTTTAAAATAAGCAAGATCGGATCGAGAGATAACTTTTCCTGAACACTCATGTCAAAACTGGTATAGAATTCTTGAACGCCTCGCTGACGCAGAGAATCGATAATTGAGTCACTATTGAAGCGAGTTATTTCTCCCCCAATTTGAAAACGACAATCAGTATCAAAATATAAAATCGCCGCCGTCACATTTTGCCGTTGTTTTTGCCTCAGGTAGTTTTCGATCAGAAAATGACTCGCTGAATTATCGCCTCCCAATCCCAAAATACGCAACGGCACACAGGTGCTATAAAGGGCAACAAGGACTTCTTCAGCAGTAGAAATATCGCAAATATCCCCCAAGTCAAAAAAGTCTTCACGCCCTGGAAGTTCTAAAAGTTCCGCCCGAACACAATCAACGGAAATATTCATCAATATGGCCTTGGGAGATTCTTGAAATGATTTTTGTAAATCATCAAACACATCCATTTAAATGAGTACTCCTTTTATCAAGCGGTTTTGTAAAATTAAGTCACGGTATTTATACAGGCAAACCGATTGTGATTGAATAAAATCCCGGCAAATTGAAAAATTAAATTTGATAATAGCATCATCAAGTCCATCGTACACTCCTGCCACATGGCCGGAGCTTTTGAGGTTGGCGTTTTTTAGATCAGCAAAATCCTGAGGCAAAAACGGTTCCCGCTCAAAAACATCCAGGTAGGCAAAGGCCATCGGACGCTGGTTGAGAGTTTCGATAAGTGCCTTTTGACGAATCAATTTTCCACGCGCCCCATTGACTAAAACGAAATCTTGAGGCAAGGCCGCAAGAAAATCGTCATCAATCATATATTGAGAAGTAGCATTCAAACTACACAGAGGAAGAATGACGTGACAAAGGCGGGCCTGTTCGATCAAATTATCCAAAGGATGGCCTTTAAAAGGGTCGTAACATACAATTTTTTTCACTGCCGGAGCGAGCGCTTTATAGACCAGACTCCCAACGTGGCCCATGCCAATCAGCAATACGTTCAATTCCTGAGTGAGGCGACGGGGCCACTTGCGCTTGGAATCCCATTCCCGACACAAGGGAGGCGAATTAAAATGGCGATAAATTTGCCCGACCACATAGTTGGCAACGGCCTCGGCACGGATGGGATTGCCTACAATGATCGGAAAGGAATAATCCCGTAACAGGCGTATGGGAATATTGTCGTATCCACTATTGGGGTGAAGTAAAAGCCGGGTTCGCCGCCATACTTCCTCTGGAATGGCCTCAAGATTGCTGTGGGAATTGGAAATCAAAATCAATTCCCCCCGGGGAATACTCTCGGAAAAGTCACAATAGTTGAGATTCAGTTTGGAGAAAGTCTCGCGTTCCCGTGCAGAAAAGTCTTCGGCCTGATAGGCAGAATAGTCGAGACGGACAACCGCAAGCACAGAATTTCCCTGAAGACCCATAACTTATAGCGTAATATAGTCCCTCAGGGCCTTGCCTTCAACAGTCCTTGACGAATATCGAAGGGAAAGTTACAAAAAGCGACGTAAACAAGAGGTATTTATCGAATGATTTCCATTAAGAGCCAGCGCGAAATTGAATTGATGCGGGAGTCTTCCCGCTTGGCATCTGAAACCTTGGGCCATATAGCGCAATACGTCAAGCCCGGGGTGAGCACAGAGGAACTCAATCAACTCTGCCATCAATATATTGTGGAGCGCAATGCCTACCCCTCCCCTTTGAACTACCGGGGCTTTCCCAAGTCAATATGTACCAGCCCCAACCAAGTCATCTGCCACGGCATCCCCAACAAAAAAGTAGTCCTTCGCGAGGGAGATATTCTCAATATTGATGTCACCACTTATTTAAACAAATTTCACGGAGACACCAATAAAATGTTTTTTGTCGGCGAGGTCGATTCCATTCACAAAAAATTAGTGGAAGTTACTTATCAGTGCATGCGCGAAGGAATCAAACAGGTGCGCCCTGGGGGACACTTTGGTGATATAGGGGCGGTTATTCAAGAAATTGCCCATGGCCACGGCTACTCTGTAGTCAAAGATTACTGCGGACACGGTATCGGCCGCGAATTTCACGAGGAACCGCAAGTTTTTCACGTTGGAAAAAGAGGAAAGGGGCCGGAGATGAGGCCAGGCATGACTTTTACAATTGAGCCAATGATTAATTTGGGTTCTCCCGATTGCAAACTTTTGAAAGACGATTGGACGGTAGTTACAACAGACGGTAAATGGAGCGCCCAATTTGAACACACAATCTTGGTCAGCGAAGAGGCCCCTGGCGGCCATGAAATCCTCACTTTAAGGCCGGAAGAAAGTGTGGAGTTTCACTCCTGAGTTTCCTCCCCAACGCTCATGCCTCTTATCGCCTCGGAGGCAAACTCGCTCTCAATTTAGAAGTGGAATTTGTTCCACAAACAACTATTCGGGCCTTGCATTTTAATCTGTCTGAAAAAAACTCTTCCTTGGAAAATCGCCTGGCCGATTTCCAAAAATGTGCCACTGGATTGGAATTATCTGAAGCACTCAAACTCCCCTGGAAAGGAGATAGCTATATGCCCATTCCCCATTGGGCGTTGAACCAGGCCTTTCAAAATTGGTTGGGAGATATTCCCTGTTGGGAGGATCGCGGAGAAAACTTGTTATGCCGCTGTTTTGGAGTTTCGATTGAAGACATTAAGGCCTTGACTCAATCCCTGCACACTCCCACGCTAAAGGATGTGGCCAATCACTTGCGGGTGGGCGCAGGTTGCACCACTTGCAAAGAAGACCTGCGTAGGTTGTTGATCTCCTTGAGAAATTCAGCAAACCTTGAGGATACCGCCATAAGCTCTTCTCAGAGGCACAAAATTGGCGACCGAACTCCACTGGAGGCAGTATGGGAGGCACATCATATAGCTCTTCAATTTTTCAAACAAAGGCCCAAACTTCAAGGCAGCGTCGAGTTTTTATACACGAGAGGGCGCCAACTATTCTTTCGCTGGGAAGGCCAGTCCATGCCCTTCTCTGAAATGCACTTATGGATGGCCGACTTGGAACGAGAATTATCAGAGCATTTTCGAGATGAAGTGTTGTTAACGGTTTGTCCCTGATTTTTGTTCAACCTCTTTCTGGCATTGGTCTACAATTTGATCGAGGCCTTTGAGTTTTTGAAAAATTTGCTCTACTTTGGTGCGATCGTCGATAAGTTGACTGGCGGAATAATCCGTTTCGAGATATTTATAACGGCCCATAAAATAATCAATCTCAGGTATGGTCTGGGAGAGGCAGCGAGCATGGGTCACCAAGGACTGAAGGCCTGCAAGATAATCGAAAAAAAGGCGGGGAGTTTCCTCGTAGAGAGTTTTCATATCTGCCCTGTATTGAGAATCAAAGTTTACCCTTCCAGTTTTGGGAGTCTCAAAAACTTCACTTCCACCTAGCAATACAGTCCGCAAAAATGCAACGGAGGGAACAAAATCTTTGGAGTGACAGATTTGCCGCAAATAGCGAGGTTTGGGCCTCACGCCTCCACTGGTGACGAGCTTGGCAATCAGCTTTTGGTTGAGTTGGTAGGCCGCCCCCGTCTTTTTAGCGCGGTGGTAAGTCTCTTCCTCGCGTCCGAGACAGATGAGCAAGGTCTCTGATTTCGCATAGCAAAAAGACCAAGATTCACCCAGGGCGTAGAGCAATACTAAAAATTTCAAAAAATGGGTTGCATAAGGGTGGCGTTTTTGTTGAAACATATTTTGATTAAACATTGGTTTGCCATAGTTTACAAGCGGGAGTTTTTTTCGTGAAGGAAATGGGGCTTGCCCAGCATCTCGAAGAATTGAGAAGGGCCTTAATTAATATTATGCTCATCCTTGCGGCCAGTTTTCTCGTCACTTACGGATTTGGCGAGTTGATCGTGGAATGGATTCTCTACCCGCTTAGAAATTCTCTCAAAGGGGTGGAAAATAGTTCCATTGTCTATCTGGGAATCCTCGACAAGGTTATGGGGCAATTTCAGGTCGCTTTTTGGTCGAGCATCATTCTGAGTTCACCCTTATGGTTTTGGCAAATTTGGAAATTTGTCAAACCCGGCCTGCACCCGCACGAAATACGGGTTATCCGCCCCTTTCTCTTTTTTGGTCTGGTCTTGTTTTGGCTGGGAGTCGGCTTTGGCCACTTCATTGTCTTTCCCCTGACTTTTGAAATGCTTCACAATTTTGGCGTAGAACAGGTTCAAGCGACCATTGGACTCAAGGCCTA
The DNA here is from genome assembly GCA_965215445.1 of Bacteriovoracaceae bacterium. GTDB lineage: Bacteria > Bdellovibrionota > Bacteriovoracia > Bacteriovoracales > Bacteriovoracaceae > CBDBLK01. The sequence continues at coordinate 440,901 of CBDCDT010000002.1, forward strand.
CCTGGTTTTGGCATGCAAAGTTTTGGTCTTTTTGGGACTGGTCTTTCAACTGCCCAATGTTTTATTGATTTTGGGTTTCATGGGGCTGGTCACTAAATATTCACTACGCAATATGCGCCGTTATATCTACGTCGCCTTTGCCGTCGTTGCGGCCATGCTGACACCACCCGATCCCTATACTATGCTCGGTTTGTGGCTCCCCTTAATTTTACTTTTTGAAGTGGGAATTATCGCCGTTGCCCTGCTGGTTCACCCCTATCTGGAAAGGCGTTTCATGCGCCAAAGAAACGCCATACAAAAAGGACAAACATGATATTGATAACCGGAGGTGCCGGATTTATCGGCTCATCTTTAATTGAAGCACTCAACGAAAATCATCGCAAAGACATTATTGTCGTCGATCGTTTGGGAAAAAGTGACAAGTGGAAAAACCTGCGCTCACTCACCTATGCCGAATTTGTTCACGCCGACGACCTCTTCACTCCCGAATATGCCTGGGCCTTAAAAAACCTGGACAGCATTTTTCACATGGGAGCATGTTCTTCCACCACTGAACGTGACGTCGATTTTTTAATGAAAAATAACGTAGAGTTCTCCAAAAAAATCTGGCAAGTGGCGATTCAAACCGATGCCAAATTGATTTACGCCAGTTCGGCGGCAACCTATGGAGATGGTGGACTCGGTTACGATGACAACCACGAACACATCAAAAATCTACGCCCCCTTAACCCTTACGGTTATAGCAAACAGCTTTTTGATCTGTGGGCATTATCTCAGGTTCAAACGCCACAAGTTTGGTATGGACTCAAATTTTTTAACGTCTACGGCGCCAACGAATTCTACAAAGGAGAAATGCGCTCGATGCTTCACCAGGCCTTTGAGCAAATTCATGCCCAAGGCACAGTCAAACTCTTTAAATCTCACCGCAAGGATTTCAAAGATGGAGAACAAAAACGCGATTTCATCTACGTCAAAGATGCTGTCCAGGCGATGCTCAATTTAGAAGCAGCAAACCACAATCAAAAATTAAACGGCATCTACAATATGGGAACCGGCCAGGCGCAAACCTTCTTCGATTTGGCAAGCAATATTTTCAAGGCGATGGAGCTTCCCCCAAGCATAGAATTTATCGAGATGCCCTTGAAACTGCGCAATCAATACCAATACTACACTCAGGCACAAATGCAGAAATACTGTACCCTTTGTCCTCAACATTCTTTTTATAAATTAGAAGAAGGCGTGCGCGACTGCGTACAAAACCTATTGTAGGCGCGGAAGATAATTTTTTTGAAAAAGATCGACGACGGTGAGAAAGATGACACACAAAAGAGGGCCATAAAAAATTCCGGCCATGCCAAAAGTCAACATTCCACCGACAATATAGAAAAGCAAAAGGACACTGCTCACCTGTACGCGCTCCCCAATAAAGCGCGGTTTAAACCAGTTTTCAACGAAAAAAGAAATCAGGCCGCAATAAATAAATAAGGTTATTGCCGCCACCGGACTTCCCGCAAGGTAGAGATACACACAGGCCGGCACAAACACAAATGAAATTCCCACCAAGGGAATAAAAGCCAAAATGACCATGCAACTCGACCACAAAAACAAAGAATTGATTCCCGCCAGCCAAAAACCTATCCCTGCCAAAACTCCTTGAATAAGACCACCCAGTCCATTGCAAACCAGTGATACAAAATTCATTTGTTTAAATTTTTCAAAGACGATTTGTTCTTCATCATCGGGCAAGGGAGAAAGGCGAAAAAACCAAGTGCCTCGCCTTCGGTGAGAAGTCCATAAACAACCACCATCATCATGGAAAAATGAAAGAGAAAATTGACCAAGTTTTGCAATTGCCCGTTGAGTGTTTCAAAAATAATGCCGGAATAATCCTGCGCTTTGTGCAAAATCAAGCTATAAATATCCTGCTTGGTAAGACTCGAATTAAACATTTCAAGTCCACGCTCGACAACAAAGGCCATCGCCGAAAAAAAAGTTGTGGACTTCACCGGCGTCAAGCGCCGATTTTATTTGAGAATACAGCCCAACCGCTTCTCCTGAAATTTGCATGGAAAGATAAACAAAAGGTAAAGCGATAAACAACAAAATCAAAAGACAGGTGAGAAGTCCCGCACACTCATTTCGCCCCTTGAGTTGCGTTCTTATTTTGAGAAATAGGGGATAAAAAATTCCGGCGATAATCGCCCCAAAGGCAAAGCTGTGTCCAAGTTGTTGAAAAAACCACACGTTGACCACTAAAATCAGCGTAAAAATCAATAAAAAAACGCGCGTATTAAAGGTCAATTTTTTTTCCATAGCTCATTATACTATTTAACTTAACCACTGGGCAAATGCCTTATTATGGTAATATTTATATTTCCCAGCTTCTTTCACTCTCAAAAAACCCGCCTTCACCATAAACTTTAAATACCGTGAGCAAGTCTGCCAGTGCAATTGAGTTGATTTGGCCATAAACGTAGGATGAGTTATAGGATGAGCAAAAACATGATCGACAATACTAGAAACATTGCCTCTCGAAATATTCATTTGATTCTGGTTATATAAATAATTTCTCATTTTCTTGCGCTCTTTTCTTATATGTGTGAGAAAGTTCTTGGTTTCTAACGCCTGAAGAGAAAATCCCTCTAACATAAATTGAATGAACTCCCACCACTCTCCTTTTTTACTAATATTTAATAATAACTCTTTATACTTGTTATTATAACGATTTAAGTAAGAACTGATAAATAAAACCGGAATATCCAAAATTTTTTCGAGAACAAGTTGAAGTACCAACAAAATTCTTCCTGTTCTTCCATTACCATCTTCAAAAGGATGAATCGCTTCAAATTGATAATGGCAAATGGCCACTTTAATTAAAAGGAAAAAGGATTTATCATCTTTGTGAACAAATTTTGCCCAATTGCTTAACAACTCATCAAGCGATGAAATACTCGGTGGTGTATAAATAACAGTGTGTTGACCTTCAGAATCCCGATGAGCAATTTGGTTTTGCACTTTACGAAATTCCCCGGAAACTCCTTTGGGCACTCCCAATTTCTTATGAATGGCCTTGATGGTTCGAGAGGATAAAGAAAATTTCCGCATACATTCAAAACCCTCTAAAAGCGCTTCCCTATACCTACAAACTTCCTTATTGTTTTCCTGCGTTCTTTCCCTTTCCGGCCGAGTTTCTTCCTCCAAAACCGACTCAACCGTGGTATAAATATTTTCTACAGCAGAACTGCCAATTGACTCATAGAGATATAACGGACTAAATAAAATATCAGGATTATCAATCTCTCTTAGCATCCCATTGAGTTCTGCAATATTTTTCAATGCAGTATGGTAAATACCTATAAATTCATTAAAATTCTCTCGATCTTGAATACTGATAGAGGGAGGAAGTTTCGCTAAATTAAATGGGTTTTCTGAATTAAACATAGCCCTCTTTCCTATAAATCAAAAAATTCTTATTTCTTCGATATATTAAAACCGACATATCGAAGAATTGGCATTTTTTCGATATACCATAACCAATATATCGAAAAACCATCATTTTTTCGATATATCACAAACAACATATCGAAGAATTGCCGTTTTTTCGATATATCAAGATCAATATATCGAAGAATTGCCATTTTTGCGATATATTGAGGTTAATATATCGAGAAATCCTTATTTCTTCACTGCATTGGATAGCCAAAAAGTAGACCATACTCCGAATTTAGCGTATAATTTCGGAGTATGCTCCGAAGAACGCAAAAACTTAATAATTCCCATAGTTTATTCCTGTTTGGGGCCAGGGGAACGGGAAAGACCACCCTGCTCAAAAAATTATTCGAGAAAAAAAAAGAAATTCTACGGATAGATTTATTGACCGACAGGGACGAGGAGTTATTTGGCCGACACCCCGATGAGTTATCGTCCATTCTCAAGAGTGGAAAGTATAAAAAAGTCATCGTAGATGAGATTCAAAAGAGTCCCAAACTTTTGGACGTTATCCATAAATGTATAGAGGCCCATAAAAATATTCAATTTGTCATGACCGGCTCAAGTGCTCGCAAATTGCGGCGGGGTTCGGCTAATCTCCTGGCGGGCAGGGCCTTTGTCCACTATCTCTATCCCTTCACCCATGGTGAACTCGCAGACAAGTTTTCTCTTGACGAAAATTTGAATTTTGGCAGTCTTCCCAAAATCTTTGATTATCAAAATGTTGAGGACAAAAAAGATTTTCTCAAAAGTTATGCCCGAACATATTTGAAAGAAGAAATTCAAATGGAACAAATTGTCCGCAAAATCAACCACTTTAGAAATTTTCTGGAAATCGCGGCCCAGATTAACGGACAGATTATCAATTATTCCAAAATAGCGAGAGAAGTGGACATCGACGACAAAACAGTTGTCCAATATTTCCAAATTCTCGAAGACACTCTTATCGGGATTTTCTTGCCGCCTTATCACCGCTCCGTGCGCAAACAGCAAATGGCCTCGCCTAAGTTTTATTTTTTTGATCTTGGTGTAAAAAAGGCATTAGAAAGAAGTTTGGACTCCCCTGCCGTACCCAGCACTTTTGCTTTTGGACAAGCCTTTGAACACTTTATCATATTGGAATGCCACAGGCTCAACGAATACTTTAAAACGGATTATCGTTTTTACTACCTCAAGGATAAACAAGGCCTGGAAATCGACCTCATCATAGATAGGGGCAAGAAGGAACCCATTCTCGTCGAAATTAAATCCTCTCGCAATATTACCGGAACCGATGTCAAAACACTCTCGAAAATATCCTCTTGCTGGGATCAACCCTGCGAGACACAACTCTGGTCGTGCGAAGAACACGAAAAAATGATTGGCGAAATCACCTGCCTGCCTTGGAAAACGGCTTTGAACAAAATTTGGAATTGACTTGACATAAAAAGACGAAGGTTTAAAAATAATTGTGCCACATCCACCTTCTACCTACATTTTTAAAGGCTATATCCCAGACCCCGCAAATGGGCGTTCAACTGAATAAGCGGCAACCCGACGATGGAAGTAAAGTCATCCGTCTCGATTTTTTTAAAGAGTCTGATGCCGACACTCTCGATCTTGTAGCTGCCGGCGCAGTTTAGAGGTTTGTCGGTTTCCACATAGTCCTGGATTTCCCTTGGGGTGAGTGCATACATGGTGAGTTTGGCCACGTTTTCAAATTCGATCAATTTTTCAGACGAGGCCAGGCACACGGCGGTTATTAATTTGTGGGTTTTTCCCGAAAGTGCTTCGAGTTGCTCGGCCGCTCTTTTAAGTGTGCCCGGTTTGGAAAAATCACTCCTTCCAAATCCAAAACCTGATCCGCTCCAATCACCAAGTGATTGGGAAAATTGGCCAAAATTTTTTGTGCCTTCAAGCGCGCCAAAGTTTTTGCCAACGCCAAGGAATCCGAAATTTGCTTCTTGGTGGAATCCTCATCGAGATGGGGAGACGCGCACTCGAAACTCACTCCCAAGCGCGCTAAAAGTTCGCGCCGGTAGGGAGATTCACTGGCCAAGACGATGGGTTGCACTTTATCCCGTCAACCCTTGGGTAAACTCCTGAATCAGGTCTTGGCTGCGGCGGATGAAACCGTCCCGCTCTTCGTTGCTCAGGCCCTGTCCTGAAATGGAGGCCAGGTCGCTTATGTGCCGGCAAAGTTTTTCCACCAATGCTTCACTTCCGCCCTTTTCGTGAAGCTGCAAGGTGTGTTGAATCAGTGGGCTGTTGGGATTGAGTACCAACGTCTTTTTGAGGGGAAAGGTTTGTCCCTGGCCCATGCTTTCGCTCATCCTTGCAAAACGCTTCATCTGTTCATCGACCTTGAAGAAAGCGGGAGTGGTTGCCTGTTTGAACTTTTGAATTTCAATTTCCATTTTGTCGGGTTCGGCATCGGCCGATTTTTCGCTTGAAGAAGTTTCTTTGACCAGGATTTTTTGAAACAATTCTTTGACTTTGATGTCTTCAGCGTTGGTATTGTCGGTTTCTGCAAGTTGGTCGATTTCTGTACTGACTGAAGAAAATTGAATTTTTTGTCCCTCACTTGCACGGCCCTCACAATGCTGAATAAAGTGGGGGTCGATATGATCGTCAACTTCAAAGGCAGAGAGGTTCATCGCTTTTAGCTGGCCCAACAAGCTGGGGTCGCCTTTATCTTTTTCAAAATAGAGAATTTTGTCGCCCAGTTTTTCTTTGAGGTGAGCGGGTTCTTTGGGAATACTTTCGCGATATTCTTCAATAGTCTGCCATTTATGGTCGCTGGTTTTAAAAATGACCAGAGGGCGCATGGACTGATCAAACTTATCATCGGAAACGCAGCCGTATTTGACCAGGATGCCGATGTCTTCCCAAATACTTTCAAAGCGCTGGCGGTCACTGTTAAAAAGTTTTTTCAGCGCTTCGGCCACTTTTTTGACCACATAGTTGGAAATTTTTCTCACCGTAGGGTCGCCCTGAAGTGAACTGCGAGAAACATTAAGCGGAATGTCGGTGGAGTCGATCACTCCTTTTAGCAGCGAAAGGAAGTCGGGAACAATGCTCTTGGTATCGCTGGAAACAAAAACTTGTTTGTTATAGAGCTTGATATTTTTGTCTTGCACCGCCATTTTGGGATTGATTTTGGGGAAATATAAAATGCCCTCCAAGGTAAAAGGTGGTCAATGCGCAAATGCAGCCAAAACAAGGGTTCCGCTTCCATGGGGAAAAGCGTGCGGTAAAATTCCTTGTATTGTTCATCGGTGATGTCTTTGGGGTCTTTTTTCCAAAGCGGCTCAACTTCGTTGACCACCCAATGGTCGGGAAGAGGTTCTTCTCCCTCTTTATTCTTGGGAGGTTCGGATTTTTTTACCTCGATGGGGTAGGGCATGAAATTGCAAAATTTCCTCAAGGTTTCGAGAACTTTCCAATCATTTAAAAATTCCTCATTCTCGGAATTGATAAACAAAGTGATGCTGGTTCCAATTTCAGTGCGCTGGGACTCTGAAAACGTGTATTCGGTGTCACCCTCGCAAACCCATTTGGTCGGGCGCGCGCCCTCTTCCCAGCTCAGGCTTTCGACTTCAACCCTGCCTGCAACCATAAAACAGGAATAAAAGCCCAGCCCGAATTTACCGATGATATCTTCACCCTTTTGATTTTCGCTCTTGATTTGCTCGACAAATTCTTCAGCACCCGAAAAGGCCAATTGGGCGATGTACTTTTCCACCTCTTCCTCGGTCATGCCCAGACCGTTATCTTCGATGCTGATGCACTTGCGGTCTTTGTCGATGCTGAAGTGAATTTTTCCCTCGGGAAGCTCCACGTTTTGGGTGCGCGCCAGTGCCGCCCGCTTGGTGATGGCATCGGTGGCGTTGGCAACCAACTCGCGCAGAAAAATATCGTGTTCAGAGTAAAGCCACTTTTTGATGATGGGAAAAATGTCCGTGGTTTGAACTGAAATCTGGCCCTTTCTGGAATTGGCCGAAGTAGATTGAGTATTCATATTAACGCGTCCCTCCTTTTGTTTTTTTAAACAAAGTTTGTATCCTTAGCGCAAAGTTTTTTGTAGACTCACCGCATCTATTTCAACTTTATGGATTTGCGCATGAACGCTCCTTGTCATATTACCGTGTTGGTCACTGGTGGAACCATAGAAAAAACCTACGACGAACTCGACGGCAATCTCACCAATCAATCTTCCAGGCTGGAAAGCAATGTTTTAGGCCGGCTCAAACTACCCTACACGCACACCCATATTATCAAGCTAATGGCCAAGGACAGCCTTTTTATCACCGACGAGGATCGCACTCTCATCATAGACACGCTCAAAAGTGAAAGTAAAAAGGGCCATCCAATCGTCGTCGTACACGGGACGGATACCATGACTGACACGGCAGAGCTGGCCTTTGAGCAAATCAAGGCCCCTAGCGTGCCGGTTGTTTTCACTGGGGCCATCCGCCCCTTCAGTGTCGAGGGTAGCGATGCCTTTCAAAACGTCGCCGAGGCCCTGCTGGCGGCCCAACTGGCCGCCCCTGGATTTTATCTATGCTTTCACAACCGCATTTTTCGCGTTCCGGGCGTACGCAAAAATAAGAGCAAGGGAACTTTTGAAGAAATGGCCCCGCCAAAAGGGCCTACCAGTTAATAACGTAGCTAGTCATAACCGACCACACACTGCCGGCAAGGTCTTTGTAACCAGCACCGGAACCCCAGGGAACGGGAGCGTAATCTTGAGTATATTTATCGTGAAAATTGACGGAATGCCACAATGCCTCAACGCCCAGATAGCTTCTTTTGAGTTCGATGGGAAATTCCAATCCAAACCCCAGCCCCACGCCGAGCGCACCCCCTGAATCGTTGGGAATGAGGCCATCCTGGTCTTGAAATTTGTTGGTGAGATACCAATATTCCATGCGCCCGACAAAATAGGGGTTGGAGTAGGTAATTGCGGTTCCCAGGTCACTGGTATCCAAATAGCGACGAACCGAAAAATAAAATCGCAGCATGGAAACGTCCACCAGACCGGGACCACTCTCGGAACCCTCTTCGCCGTCGTGGTGGCCATTGACCTCGTCGTCTAAAAAGAAGTGGTGTTTGGAAAATTCAAAACCCACTCCAAAAGTATTCTTGAAGTCGGCAAAATAATTGACCCCAATGCCGTAATTGGGGGGATTATTGCGGTAAGCGCGGCCGCGGTTGCCACCAAAGCTGGTCAGGCCCAAGGAGAGTTGAAAAGTAAAAAAACGGCCATAGCGAAAAAAGCGCTCATCTTCCATGATCTCGGCATTTTCAGCATCTTCACTGAAATCGCTAAAAATATCCCCGCCAATATTGAGTTCGGCATCTTCGTCGGCAAAGGGGTCAAAATTGGGCCTTGCTCCAAGGGAAAGCAACAGAGAAAAAAGGAGAAGCAGGTGTTTTTTCAAGGTAGCTGCTCACTCTTAAAGGTAAAAATGCGCCGAGGAAACGATAAATTTGTCGCCCACCGTCTCAAAGGCAAAACGGCCAATTTTGTATGCGGAAAGACCAAATTCCAGGCCGAACCCTAGAGATTCCAGGCCTGCAAAATGGAACTCGCTGCCTAGCGCAAAATCCAACTGAAAGTTGTTGTGCCCTCCAGAAGCATCGACTTTGAGTGGCCAGGCGGCCAAAAGCGCCCCGTAAAAATTGAGTTGAGGCTCTTCAAAAAAATTGCGATAAAATTTGAGTCCGGCCCCGTAGCGACTGCTTTCAGAGGCCCTGTTGCGATAACCGAGCAAACCACCAAGGGAAAATGAACGCGATTGTTGGAGCTTGAAACTCAAGGCCGGAACCTGATTCTTGAGTTGATGACTAAGGCCAATCCCCAAGCGCCCACGGCGATCGGCGGCCAAAGCCTGGCCTCCCCCTGCGCCTGGCCCCAAAAAGGCCACTAAAACCGACAAACACACCAACGCTATTTTCATAATCCCCCTTATTTATGGTAGTCTCGGGACTCCATTTTTGACAACTTTTGACAATTTGGGGCCAAGTGATTTAGTTTTTGCATTGGTTTCTCGTTAAAATTCCCCAAGGAGGCAATTTGGCAAATACCTCACCTGCAAACCCAAAAACCGGAAATTCCTCTCCACTCCAGTTTCTCGACGAAGTTCTGTCGGCGACTGAATTGGGGAATTTCATCTCCCGCCACAAAATTCTGGTCATCTCGCTGGTGGCAGCAGTCGTTGCCGGAGTTTTCATCCACGGTGCCATTTCCTACGTTCAATCTCAAAATTATGGCCAGTACAGGGATCAACTCTTCGCCTTCTCTCAAAACGAACTCACCCAGTTTGAAAAAAAAGAATTGGAGGCCACCGCCCTTTTGCAAAAATATGAAGAAGTTGTCGCCGGCATGGGGTCTTTTCCAGGCCTTGCCCATCAACATTTAAAAGTGGCCGATGCCCTTCTCGAACAAAACGCCGCCACAGAGGCACAAACCCTTTTGGAAAAAGGTCTTACCCTTTCCAGTTCAAAACCCTATTTACACTATTTGTATGCGACCCGCCTGGCGGTTCTCTACGAAAATAGTGGTGAGTACGATCGCGCTATTGAGTCTTTACAGGGATTGCTCTCGGGGTCAGTGCGCCCACTCGAAGGTAAAATCTACTTGGATATGGGCCGGCTCTACCATCTCAAAGGCGACAAGGACAAGGCCAAAGTGAGCTTTGAATGGGTGGCCGAACAGTCTTCGGAATACGAACTCAAAAAAATGGCCAAACTCTATTTGAGCGAACTCTAACGTGCAAATGTCTTGTGGCACACTCCAAATTTTATTTTTGCTTCTCACTGTCGGATGCTCCGCCCTCTCAAAACCTGGGCCTTCAAAAATGGCCAAGCGGGCGCGGGAAATTTTCAGGCCGATTTGGATTAAAAATCACGATCCTCAATACAATAGCGGCAACCTGCCCATTGGCCTGCAAACACCATTGATCGACCAAGGCATTGTCTACGCCGGCCATGGATTGGGAGAAATGCGCGCTTACGAGTTGGAAAACGGCAGACTCATTTGGAAGGCCAAAGATAATGGAGATTATCACGCAGGGCCGATTGTAGCGGAAAATGCCCTTATTTACGGCTCGGCAAACGGAAGGCTTTACGCCCGCGAACGTTTAAATGGCAAACTCATTTGGAACGTCGACTTAGGCGCGGCGGTGGAAAGTGAAGGAGTGGTGGCAAAAGGAAGGCTCTACTACCACACACGAAATCACCAAATTTTTTGCCTGGACGTCAAAACCGGAAAAATTTTGTGGGCCTACAAGCGCTCGGTTCCCTTCACTCTCACCCTCCAACGCGTAGGCCGCCCCCTGATTCATCGTGACAGACTCTACGTTGGGTTTGCCGATGGAACTCTGATTGCGCTCTCGATGGAAGAAGGTGCTTTATTGTGGGAAAGCAGAATTTTCTCAGGCCCAAAATTCATCGACGTCGACACGACTCCCTTTATCTTCAACGACCAACTCATCATTGGAGGCCTCGCCGACTCGATGGCCATTATCAACAAGGACAATGGACTCATCAACCGCCGTCTAAAATATCAAATTACCCGCCGCCCTTTGAGAAGTGGGGAGCGCCTGTTTTTGGGAACCGCCAATGGGGAGGTTGTACTTCTCGACCGCGATTTCAAAGAACTGAAATCCCAAAAAATTTCCCATACCTCCATTTCCTCACTGGCCTTTTGGAAAGGCGGATTGGCCGCCTCAACTGTCGATGGCCACCTCATGTTTCTGGACGCCAAAGACTTGACCGTCAAGGCCTCACTGCATCTCGGTCATAAAAGCAGTGCCATCTTTGGAGAATTAAAGGTTCAAGACGGAAAGCTGGTCGCCTACTCCGGCCGCAACAGGTTGTACGCTTTTCAATAGTTCGGTTTGGCCACTCTTTCAAAATAGCGCTTAACCCACTCAAGCCCATGCCTTTGAACCAGCGCCTCTTGATAGACGTGGGAAGGGTCGGGTTTGTGAGAAGGCATCAAGGGAGACGAGGCCGGAAGTCTGGAAGGCCCTGAATCTTTCACCGACTCGGCCCTCTGAGAAAAACTTTGAATCAAGGCCCAATTGGAAAACAATCTGGATTTGAGTAAAATATCCATATTTTTATTGGAGGGAGAAAAATTTTCTTGACCCTTAAGATGAGCACTCAAATTGACATAGATATAGTGACTTTGGCTGCTGCCGCTTTCACACAATTCTTCAAGCTCATCACGAACTTCTCGCACATACAAGGCCAACGCCTTGGCGATAACGGCATTTGCACCTCCGAAGCGTTTGGTCTGAACCGGATTTTGTAAAATTTCTCCAAGTTTGGACAAGGCCCCTCTTTGAGGCCCCCAACGAGTGAGCTTGGTACTGGAAAAGGGAAGGTTTAATTCGGGGAAGTGGGCGGAAGAAGATTTGGGGTTTCTTATCTCCTGTAAAAAAGAAGGAGTCGTTTTAATTCTCTTTTGGGTCTCGGAATGAACAAAGGTTTCCTTGTGATTCAAAAAACTGGTGTGAAAACTTGGGCAATGCTTGACTTCGGATATATGTTGCAATTCAGACGGGGGCAGAAAACTTTTCAGTTTTTTGTACTGGCCGTAGAGAGTGACAAAATAGAGGCGCTTGTTGCTTTTGGGTACATTAAAAAGGCCAGAATTTTGCTTGGGTTTAACCGACGCCAAGCCTCGGCCAATGGGCCTTCGCACTTGCGCCTCATTAAAGGGAATGGATTTTATTTTGGGAACAAAAAAGGCCCTCGTTTTATCCCGAAAGGCGTGGTAGGGTGCTGTGCCTCGTGAAGAAGGCCTATTTTTTGGGCCATGACTCGAACACGATAAAAAAGTGGTCAAAATGAAAATGGGCCAAAACCAGTTTGCCATTCCAATCCCCCTCACCTACTGGTCGGCCAAAGAAGAATTTTTCTTGAGAGATTTTTTATGAAACCTTTTATCTTGGTTTGTGACGGCATGGACAAGCAGGCCTTTGAAAAACTTCAACAAATAGAAGAACTTGAAGTCCATCCCCAATCACGCATAGAACCCCGGGAATTAAACCAACTTTTACCTCAAGTTTCAGGGCTGGTGGTGCGCTCTCAAACGCGTGTAAATGAGGAAGTTCTGGCGAAGGCAGCACAACTTCGCTATGTCATCCGCGCTGGTGAGGGAACCGACAATATCGACAAAGTTTTGTGTGCCCAAAAGGGTATCAAGGTTTCCAACACTCCCGGTGCCAACAATAATTCTGCGGCCGAGCACACGCTGGCGCTTATGCTTACCGTACTGAGAAAAACCGCCTGGGCACACGCCAGTATGGCCAAAGGTGCTTGGGAAAAATCCCTTTGGACTGGCAACGAACTTACCCACAAAAAAATTGGCATTGTAGGTTTTGGACGCGTAGGCCAGATTGTAGCAAAACGCCTGGCGGGATTTGAACCGAAAATTCTCTATTACGACCCCTTCGTGAAAGAAAGTCCGCTCAAATACGCCCACAAGGCCCAAAACCTGGAAGAGCTGTTCCAAACTTGCGACATTGTGACCCTGCATACTCCCTTGGTGGAATCCACCAGAGGACTCGTCTCACGCAAACTATTGGAAATGATGCCCGCTCACGCCATTTTAGTAAATGTTTCCCGTGGAGGCATTGTCGATGAAGACGCTCTTTTTAACGTACTTTCGCAAAATAAAATTCGTGCGGCGGGATTCGACGTTTTTGCCACCGAACCACTGGAAGAAAATCACCGACTGCGCGGACTTCCCAACTTGATTATGACTCCACACTTGGGGGCCAGCACTGAAGAAGCGCAAAGGCGGGTGGGTGAAATGGTGGTTGATCAGCTTGAGGCCTTTTTTTGCCAGCAAAAACTTCTCAATGAGGCAGGCCTTTAATGCAATCTTTGGCCATCGTAGGTGCTCAATGGGGGGATGAGGGCAAGGGCAAAATTACCGATTTACTGGGGCAAAAATGCGACTTTGTCGTCCGCTACCAGGGAGGCAACAATGCCGGACATACGATTGTGGTGGGAGGCAAAAAGGTTGTCTTGCACCTCATTCCTTCGGGTATTTTACACGACCATTGCACATCGGTTATCGCTCACGGTGTAGTCATCGACCCCTACGCCTTTTGTGAAGAACTTCAATATGTGCGTGCCTGTGGCATTGACGTTGGCCCGGACAAACTCAAAATTTCCCGCAATTGCCCAGTTGTTACCCATTACGCCAAACTGCTCGACCAAAAACGCGAATCCAAAGGGAATCTTAAAATCGGGACTACCGGTAAAGGCATTGGGCCTGCTTACGAAGACAAGGTTTCACGAAGGTGCATTAAACTCGGAGACCTCCTCGACCGCGAACGCTTAACCCACAAATTGAAAATAGGTCTTGAAGAAAAGGAAGTCCTCTTTAAACACCTTTATCAGGCCGAATACCCTTCTTGTGAAGAAGAGGCCAAACGACTTTTTGAAATTGGCAAACTGATGGCCCCTTTTCTCTGTGACAGTTTTGACCTTCTCGACCAAGCATGTTCCGACGGCAAAAAAATTATCTATGAAGGGGCGCAAGGGGTATTGCTCGACATAGACTATGGCCCCTATCCCTTTGTTACATCTTCCAACACTTGTGTTGGGGGAATTTATACGGGTGCCACAGTTCCAAGTTCGGGTATCGACGAAGTTTTAGGTGTCGCCAAAGCGTATATGACACGCGTTGGAGAAGGGCCTTTCCCCTCTGAATTACATGGAGAAACGGGAGAATTTTTACAAACCGTGGGCAATGAATTTGGAGCGACCACCGGAAGAAAGAGGCGCTGTGGTTGGATTGACCTGCCTTTGCTGAAATATGCGGCCAAGGCCTCCGGTCTAACTTCTTTGGGGCTGACCAAACTTGACGTTTTGACTCAACTTGAAGAACTTTACATTTGCCGCAAGTACCACTACCTTGGCGAAGAAATTGATTGTGCCTATCCCGGCATTGATCTTGCCGAGGTGAAACCCGTTTTTGAAAAAATGAAGTCTTTTAATGACAAATTTGATTCTGGGCAATTGTCGGGAGAGCTGGAAAGTTATATTGAAACTGTTGAAGAAGCAGTTGGAATCAAAGTAGGCGTTTTGGCCTATGGGCCGGAACGCAGTCAAATCATTTTTCGCCGTCAATACTTTTAAAACCTAAAGGAAGAAAAAATGAAACTCCTCAAAAAAATCCTGTTCTCTATCATATTTGTAACCACTGTCCAAGCTCAAGTGGATCGCAAGGCCCTGCAAGTGGAATTTGAACGGGCCATTCGCGTCGGCGACCTCGATGCGGTCAAAACTTTCTTGGTGATAGGTGCCGACCCCAACGGCCTGGATTCAGCTTCTTTTGGCAGGCCCTTGTCCAGGGCCATCCGCCGAATGAATTCCCGTATCGTTGAGTTTCTTCTGCAATCAGGGGCCAAAGTTGACGTTTGCCATATCGCCTCATTAAAGAAATCACCTTTCTTTATTGAACTCTCACAGGAGCGAGATTTCATCAGGATTTTTGAATTGCTCCGTCAGTACGACACTGAAGGAAATTTTGACAAAACTCCCACTGAAGGGGAGTGCAGGGCACCCACAGCTTTTTCACTGATGGGATATGAATACCATGACGATGTGGAGAATTAACTACCAGTAAGCTACCTTGAGAGATGTCTGCATCCAACGGGTGCATTTTTCTCCCGCAAGAAGTACGTTTTCTTTGCAAACGATACTGTCTTTTGTGACCTTGACGATAAATTCATCGCTATCTTCCATGCTCGAATCATACGAACTTATATCCAGAATTGAATCGTTGGGAAAAATCAGTCTCTTTTTTTCCTGACGACATCTGGAAACTTTTAACCTCCTTATAATTGTAGAAGTCTCAATAAGATGTCTCCCCGCAGACACTCTAAGACGGCAAGAAATTTCATAAGTCCGTCCTCCCATCGCTAGGGTTAGCAATAAAGGGATATTGGCCGATGGCCCCAAGTAAAAGTTTGTTGTGGGTAATTCGTCGATTTGAAGCGAGGAGACTTTCACCCGACCGCTCTCGCTCAAGGACTGTTCCAAAAGGGGAATCAGCAGGTCTTTGCGAATTGTAACCTGAATCTTTTCTTGCTTGCCGTATTCCGATCGAGTCTCAATGTTTTCGTATTCGTATATTTCTTGTTGGGCCAATAAATGGACACAAAATCCCAGGCCAAAACAAAAGATAGTTATTCTTTGAAACCACACCACCTATTTAAATTCCCACAAATGAGGGGAAGAATCAAGCGGTTTCGTTCTTGGAACGTACTCCGTTAAAGGAAAAATAGTAATTTTGGGGAATATCCAGCGTTTTGGCCCCACTCCACAATTCGTCCAGTCCATAAATGTTGCGGGTTTCTTCAAGAAAAATATGGACGATAATATCGCCTAAATCGAGCAAGGCCCATCCCGAATGGAGAACCCCCTCTTTTGATTGGACAAAAAATCCAAAGCGTTTGAAATAAAAGAGAATTTCATCGGCCATTGCCTTGAGCTGGACCGTACTGCGAGCAGAACCCAGCACATGGTAATCACACAAGTCACTCGTCGTGCGCAAATCAAAAATTTTGAGGTCTGTTCCCTTGATATTGCCCAAAATCCAGGCCGAGGCCAAGGCCATATTGCGAGAGAGGGGAAAGCGCTCATCTTCAATAATTTTTTCAACTTCTCGGGCGACAAATTCACGATTCACAAGAACTCCCGGTTAATGCCTGTAACATAAGCCCTTTGAGTGCTTGGGTATTTTTTCCACTGACTGCAGAAAAGGGAAGCACTTTTTGGCCTAATTGTTCTTCGAAAAATTGAACGAATTTCTTAAATTCCTGCTCCAACATGGTGTCTACTTTAGTCAGGCAAACAATTTCACGCTTATCTAAAAGGCCATGGCCATATTTATTCAGTTCTTCCCTGACAGTCACATACTGCTCAAAGGCCTCAAATTCGTCGAGACACCAGGAAATATCCACTAAATGAACCAGTGCCTTGGTTCTTTCGATATGTTTGAGAAATTTTATTCCCAATCCTTTTCCCTCTGAGGCCTTTTCAATCAGCCCGGGAATATCGGCAACCACCCACGAGTTTTCGTCATCTATCTTAACCACTCCCAAATTGGGTTCAAGAGTGGTGAAGGGATAGTCGGCCACTTTTGGCCTGGCCGCTGAGATGCTGGAGATGCAAGTGGATTTTCCGGCATTGGGAAGTCCAATCAAGGCAATATCCGCCAAAAGTTTGAGTTCCAGTTCAAGCTCGAGCGTAACTCCGGCCTCTCCTGGAGTATGTTTTCGAGGGGCCTGATTGATGGAGGATTTAAAATGAACATTCCCGGCCCCACCCCTTCCTCCTTTGGCCACTAAAACCGGCACTTCGGTATCTACAATGTCGGCGAGAATCTCAGCATTTGCCACATTGCGGACAACAGTACCTACCGGGACTTTGAGTACAATGTCTTGGCCGGAACGCCCGTGCTTTTGCCTGCCCTTGCCCGCTTCCCCAGACTCAGCAACATAATTTTTCTGCCCTCGAAATTTCACCAAGGTATTAAGGGCGCTGGCCCCTTGAAAGTAAACGCTGCCCCCGTCGCCTCCATCTCCCCCGTCGGGGCCTCCACGGGGAACGAATTTTTCCCGACGGAAACTCACGCACCCATCGCCTCCCTTGCCTGAAGACACGGAAACTTGAACTTCATCTATAAAACGCATAGCTTTTGAAGCATTGAAATGAGTTTTTAAGCGGGAACGACGGAAACGGCCTTTTTCGCCTTATTGAATCGGCAAAATTGGACTTTTCCCTTGATCAGAGCAAACAGAGTAAAATCTCTGCCCATCCCAACATTGTCTCCAGCGTAAAATTGAGTGCCTGATTGACGCACTATAATATTGCCTGGAACTACTGATTCTCCACCAAAACATTTCACTCCACGCATTTTGGGATTGGAATCCCTGCCATTACTGGTTGAACCACCGGCCTTTTTGTGTGCCATAAACCTCTTCTCCGTTAAATTTTGGCGGTATTGCCTGCACCATCTGCAATTTCGAGAATTTTAAGGGAGGTGTAGGGCTGGCGATGGCCATTTTTCTTCTGATAAGTCCCCGGTTTTCTTTTTAAAACGGTGATTTTCCTACTGCGTCCCTGACGAAGAATCTCGGCCTTCACTTTGGCCCCTTCCACCACGGGAAGACCTACGCGAGGCCCTTTTCCCCCAATGAAAAGCACGCGATCCAGCTCAATCTGAGAACCTACATCGTCCGGGAGCTTCTGAACATCAATGACATCCCCCGCTTTAACCTGATATTGATGGCCCAAAATTTCAACAATACCGTACATAATACTCTCCTCAGTCTCTCCAATTTTAAATTGACTCAAAACCTTTTATAAAAAATTTGGCCTCAATGTCAAGCCAAGAATCTTTTAATAATTGTATCGAGCTGCCGATAAGGGCGGTATGAGCACGAAAATGAGGGCCGAAGAAAATGGTTTCAAGTATTTCCAGTATTGCCGGGAATTGGGACACTCCGTCTATCTGCGCTACTCCGAGCAAATTTTTTCCCCCAAGCTGGCCAATTTCCTGGAAGATATGGGTTTTGACCCCTTGGAAGAAAGGGAAGTTATCGAGTTAATGGCCAAAAAACCGAGAGAAAACAATAAGTTCCGAATCCTCACCTTGGTTGAGGCCAGTTTAAGGGTAAGTGCACAAATTCAACGCACCCTAGAATCAGATCGTTTTGGACAGGAATCAGTCGTTCCCCGCGAGGGCTATAAAGTCTACCGCTTCAAAAATACCGCCTTAATGGTCTATTCCGAGCGCACCAATTTTTGGGAAATGGGCTGTTTTTCCGATTTCGGCAGCGGAAAAGACCTCTTCGCCTACCGCTCCGTCATCAACCGCTACCTGACTTGGGCACTGGTTCCCCACGGTGTTTTAGGTTTTTGGGGAGTCCCCATTGAAGAGGGAGTTGCCCTTCTTCGCCCAGGAGAGGGAGAGGCCAATGCCGTTTTTTTCGACATTTTTAATAGAAAAATGATTTTTGGCAGAGAAGTCCGCTCGTTTCCCCAACCTCTCAAGATTTTGGAACTGGATAAAAATCTCGAACAACAAAATCGCTCCATGCGCCAAGAAGAACTCTTAGGCCTTTTATCGAGAAGAAATACCTACTTGAGTATCAGCAGACATCCTGTACCCGTACGCCAAATTCTTCAAAAGCTGAGTTCTCTGGGACAAGGATACGTTCATGGGCGGGAATTTTTTAGAACCAAAACCGATCTAGCTCTGTAGCCTGGCCCGATTAGCATAAGCGAGCATAAACCCACCACCGACAACCATAAGCGTACACAAAATCTGTCCCATGGTGATTGTGCCTCCCAAATAGTACCCCAATTGAACGTCCGGTTCGCGAACAAATTCAACACCAAAGCGAAAAATACCGTAACCGAGCAGAAAAGTGGAGGCCAAAATTCCGTAGTGCTTTACCTTCCTCAAAAGAAGCCACAGGATACAAGAGAGTAGCGCGCCCTCTAATAGACCTTCGTAGAGTTGACTGGGGTGACGGGGATAAGGCCCTCCCGCAGGAAAAATCATGCCCAAAGGTGAATCGGTCACCCTTCCGTACAATTCCCCGTTGATAAAATTACCCATGCGACCGAAGAAAAGCCCTGGAGCAATACCCAAGGCCGCCACGTCCGCCATTTGCAACCAGCTGATATGATTTTTTTTGGCAAAGATACAACAACCCACAAAAATCCCTAAAAGCCCACCGTGAAAGGAAAGGCCTCCCTTCCAGACTGAAAAAAGTTCCGTGAGATTTTCCGAATAATAACTCCAGTTGTAGACAAAAACGTAGGTCAAGCGCGCTCCCAAAAACATACCAACCAATAAAATAGTCATCAATCCATCTATTTTTTCCACGGGAACCTTAAAAAATCCCCGAGAAACCAAAACCTTGAATAAAAAATTCGCCACGATGAAACTCACGACATACATGAGTCCGTACCAACGAAATTGAAAAGCACCCAGTGAAAAAATGACCGGATCAAAGTCGACAACCATACGCCATTGTGGCCAGATTTACGGAGATTGGAAAGTCTCGAAACGATAGAACAGGGGAATGTAAGATTTTAAACCGGAAGGAGGCAAACGAATCATTCCCGCAAGAGAAACGGGAAAGCAAACCAAAGTACAGGCGGCAGTGTAATAAATGCGATGATTCTTGGTATTATTCCAGCGATAAATGGCGGTATTTTCTTTTTTGAAATAATGGTCTTGTTTTCCCATTCGATCGAGAAGGCCTTGATGAAACGTATCGTGGGAAAAATAGCTCGGCAAACGAAACAAAAAATCGAGAACAACCCCATCCTTAACCTGGATCAAAAGTGGAAATTGATACCCTTGCGCCTTGATCGAAAAGCGATAAATTTGACTGTCTTTAAGCTCCTCGGTCAGCTCCCCTTTGCCATGCTGGGATTGAACCAGAGTGAGTTTTGACCCAGGGTAGAAAACTTGCAATGAGTCTATAAAAAAGTTACTATCAGAAGGACTAGCTTGCGTGAATGTCTGCCCTTGGATAAGAAGAGAGTGTGTCATCACTAAAAAGATGGTCAAAAAAACCAGGTTTTTCCGCCTTCGGTTGTTTTCACGCATGGGGTTGCAACCATTTTACCGGATTTTGTGAGGGCAGTCGGTTTTTCATCAAGGAAGGAAGTAAATGCCGAAAAACACACGAAAAGAGGTGTTGGGAAGTAAATTGTTCGGCAGAAATAACAATATGATAAAATTTTTCCTCAAAAGCTTCCATTTTATCCTCTGTCTGCCACTCGTCGCATGCTTGTCTCATTTTCAAAAATCCAACCAAGCAGAAGGGCCTTCCCAGGGCCAAAATTCCAGCGAAAAACAGGAGGCCTCAGCACCTGTACCTATCTCTGCCACTCGAACCAAGGCCCTCGAGGCGGCCAGGATTGCGGAATTTCGCAAGGAGTCTCACCGCATTGTAGGCTCTTCTAAAATTGAACGGCCTCACTCTGCCAAAACTTACTTTCTCTATGGTGCAGAGCATTTAAAACTGGACAATTACTACTTTGACCTTCCCGTAGTTTACAACGCCAAAGTCAAGTACTGGATAGACTACTTTCTCAATCGGGGGAGGGGCTTTTTTGAGCGTTATTCTGCGCGGGCAGGACGCTACGCACCAATCCTGGGTAAAATCCTCGAAGAGCACGGTCTTCCCAGAGACTTGATTTTTTTGGCCATGGCCGAGTCGGGCTTTCAAAACAGGGCCAAATCCTGGGCGCGGGCCGTAGGGCCATGGCAATTCATGCCTTACACGGGAAGACGCTACGGACTTCATATCGACTGGTATGTCGATGAACGCTACGATCCGATCAAGGCCTCTGTGGCCGCTTCCAAATATCTTCTCAAACTCTACGACGATTTTGGTGCGTGGGAATTGGCGGCGGCGGCCTATAATGCTGGCGAAGGAAAAGTTTCTCGCGCCATACGCCGTTACGGTACAGAAAATTTTTGGCGCCTGACACGCGGGCGCTACCTCAAACGAGAAACCAAAAACTACGTTCCCAAAATCATGGCCTTGGCCATTATTGGAAAAAATCTCAAATCGTTTGGTTTTGACGAGATTAATTTTCATGAACCTCTCGACTTTGAAGAAATTGAAGTCCCATCGGCGACCGATTTATACAAATTGGCCGAGGCCTTGGAAGTTGATTTTACAGAATTGCAAAGACTCAACCCTGAAATTTTGCGCTGGTTTACTCCACCAAATCAGGAGAATTATCGTTTGCGTATTCCCGTAGGTCGAAAGAGAACCTGGCAACAAACTGCCTCCCAACAAAATTTTAAGGCCCAGGATTTTAAAGCGTACACGGTAAAGCAGTCACGCACCCGCCTCAACAACGTGGCCCGCAGGTTCAAAATTAAATCCAAAGAAGTCCTCACCTGGCTAAACGACGCACCTTCAAATCAGCGCCTCAAGCGCGGGCAAACCATACTCCTGCCTTTTCACACCAATCAATCTATCAAGGCACCCATGTATGCCGATCTCTACGAACGACCGAGGCGAAGTGTTCTGCGCTATCAACGCTATCGGCGTCTCATCCGCCGGGCACTACGGCGTGGAAATAAAATCGCCAACCCGACTCAATATTACACTGTCAAAAAAGGTGATAGTTTGTGGACAGTGGCACGCAAAACAGGCACTAATCTCAACACTCTTATCAAATCCAATTATAGTCTCATTCGTCGCAGAATGATCCGTGCGGGAGACAAATTGGCCGTACGTTAACCCCAATGGCACTGAAACAACTTCTCGAACTTAAAAAACGGCCTCCAACTGCCAAGAAAAAACTTTACAAACAACACTTGGTTGTCGGTGAAAACTTGTTCGGCCTGTGTCTTTATCATCTGCTTAAAGAAAAATGGGGCAGCGAACGAGTGGCCCTGCTATGCGAACACCCTCTGGCAAAAAACGATGTTTATCCCCTCGGGCCTGGCACTCTTCGAGGAAATACCAATATAAAGGAGATGGCCAAACTTTTTCCTGCACTCGACTGGAATAAGGAAAATAAACCCGCACTTTTCCTCAAAGAACTTAAATGGCGGCCCTTTAATGACAAAACAAATTCCAACAAACTCCTTGAAGATGAAATCTTTTTTACCTGGCCCAAGGCCGAATTTGATATTGAAAAACTTTATCCTTTCTTAAAGGAAGATGCTTTTTTTGAATCTCTCACTCATCAATGCCTGACTTTTTCCTTGTCCAATATCGTTTTCAGGGAACAACCTTACGATCTCGTTGAACCCGTTCATTTTACGCTGGATTGTGCTGATAACATTCAGATTGGCTGTGAATACCTTCACTGGGGGAGACACCCCAAAACCTTTATCGACCTTTACCAAAACCAAGCTCAATTGGATAGCAAACTCATTCAATTTTATCAATCCCCAGGCCCTCCCAGTGCTCTCTATGTCTGTTTTGAATTTGAACGCCCCATTACTGATCTGCGCGAAACTCTTTTTATCCCACTCAACCATACTCACGGCAGAGGCCATTTTATAGGAGAATTTAAAAACTCAAATGAAGGCCGTCAAACGGCCGAATTTGCGGTTTATCTCGATTTTGAAGAAACTTCCGAAGAACAAATTTCGGCCAAAATTCGCTTTATCAAGAAAAAATTGAATAAAATTTTTAAAGATTTCTCATCTACACCGTATAAAACTTTTGTAAAGTTAAAATCCCACTTGAGCGACCTTAAAGTAAACGATTCTTTATTTGAAAAAACGTGGAGCGAGTTTCCCAACCTCTCCATGATAAGTTCAAGCGCGCCACTCAAAAATCATTTTGATCTTTGCGAACTTTCCTTTTTTGCCCGTGGGGCACTCAGTTTGAATCAAACCATTTCAGTCCACTTGAAATAAATAAAAAACAATTTCTTAAAAAGATTGACTTTTTTTTAAAAATTTTTCAAAATCTTCTCAAGGGGTACTCACTAAAGTCTTTATCATGTGTACCCAAACACCCTTTAAGGAGGAGAATTTATGAAACAGTGGAAGAAAAAGCAGTTTATTTTTGTAAGTGCAGCAATGGTTGCAATTTTTGCGAGCGGAAATCTATGGGCCTCCAAGGCCCGGCTTCAAGCCCTGGGCCAGGATGCCGACCGAGGTTCGGGATATATTAATGACTTTCGCAATATTTTCAAAAATCCCGCCCTCCTTTCGGGAATGGAAAATACAGTTATTACGGAATGGGGTGCTGCCAGTGGAAATACCAGCACTGCTGCTGACCCAGGTGCCGAAGGTGGTTTTTTTCACAATGCCAACCCTTTTGCCTATGGCCTTTATCTCGGCTCCGATCTCAATTCTCAAAATAGTGTCCGTTCAGGTGCCGCTAACTCAGGATATGCCGGTTCCGGTATCAGCTTCGGTCTTCCTGGATTTGTTGCACGGGATAATGAAATCGACCTTTTTTTGGCCGGTGATATGGGCGCAAAATGGGGTATCCGCTTAGGTTATTCCAAAGGCGAAGAGCAAGCATTTGGCACCTCAACGGCCACTCATTCCGCCCTCAACCTCAGTGCCGGAACAGTCATGGGTAACTTAAGTCTTTACGGTCACCTTTCTCTTTCCGATGAATCCAAAGGGGATGTGACTCAAGACTCCACAGCAACCCCGCCAAGTCCGCTTGTTAATGATAAC
This sequence comes from Bacteriovoracaceae bacterium, assembly GCA_965215445.1. Taxonomy (GTDB): domain Bacteria; phylum Bdellovibrionota; class Bacteriovoracia; order Bacteriovoracales; family Bacteriovoracaceae; genus CBDBLK01. The sequence continues at coordinate 464,596 of CBDCDT010000002.1, forward strand.
GCAAAGTGGGAAGGCAGTGGTTTTGAAGTCGGCGCACGTTACAATATGAACGACCTCATCTTTACCTTTAACTATCGAACCCTTGGGGCCGACTACACTCCCGGCGATGGCTCAGTGAAAAACACTACAGAACAGGAAACCATCAAAGTTGAGGCCGCACACGTCGCCAACCTCTCCGACTCCTCCATGGTCTTTGTCGCCGGGGCCTACGTTACGCAGACTTCAAAAGACAAAGATGGAACTGATGTTGTGAGCAATCTCAAGGTAGACAGAACTTCTTTACCTATCACAATGGGTATCGAAACCAATGTTAAAGAATGGTTAACTCTACGAGGTTCCATCTCTCAAAATGTTGTGCTCAATTCCTCCAAATCTACTGGTAGTGGCCAAACTGCCAGCAGCACCAATCAGAATACAACCAACGTAGAAGCGGGCATGGGGCTGAACTTCGGAAACCTGAGAATTGACGGAGTTATCGGCAACAGTGGCCCCGATGGTGTGATCGCTGCCAACAATGAATCTGGTGTTTTGTCCCTCGATCGTTTAATGAGTCGTGTGGCCTTACACTATACGTTCTAAAATTTTCAACTTTTATCTTGAATCCGAGCACCTGGTTTTTCCAGGTGCTCTTTTTTTATGATCAAACCCTTATTTCATATTGTCCTCTTTCGACCGGAAATCCCCGGTAATACCGGCAGTATTGGGCGAACATGCCTGGCACTGGGCCTGCGCCTGCACTTAATTCATCCTCTCGGTTTTGAATTGAATGAAAAGGCCGTGCGCCGTGCCGGGCTTGATTACTGGAAATTTGTCGATCTTTGTGAACATAAGTCCTGGCCCGATTTTTTAAAAAGGGAAAGGCCAGACCAGCTTTTCTTCTTTAGCCGTTTTGCTCAAAATCGACCTTATTTTCATGCATCTTTTTCGCTGGGATGTTATCTGGTTTTTGGACGAGAGACATCGGGGCTTCCTTGCGAAATTATCAATCGAGATCAATGCTACGCACTTCCCACTTTTAGCGAACACATTCGCAGTCTCAATCTTTCCAATAGCGTTACTGCCGCCTCTTATGAGGCCCTAAGACAAATAAAATACAATTAAAGGTCTGAGCAATTAATGGCGGTATTGATTTCCAGTTTTTCAGGGACACAATAGACGTGGGTGTTCCAACGCAAACCTTCATCGTAAAGATCGGCCAGACCTAAAGAATTATTGGCCTCATCATTACCATCGAGAAAGCGTTGAATGAATTTGTCTTCACTTTCATGGCCTGGAAATTTGAGACTCGTCAGCGCCACACCGACGGCCAAACGCCCAGAAGCACAAATCCTCTCCGAACAGGCCACATGAATGACATCAGCAGGAGAGTTAAGATAACCAGTCGATTCATCAAATGAAGATAAAGGCCTTGCTTTTGCGGCCGAAGAAATGTTGCGATTAGTATAAACACTGACATCAGTATAATCGGGAAGTTGGCAACGCTGATTTTTCTGATTGATAAACCCAGTACAACAAAGCTCAGGTTCTGTATCTTCACTTACTTTAGTTCCGGCAGGCAGACAACAAACAATCCGATCGGGTTCAAAAACCGTTTTAAGATTTTGAGCATTAAAATTTTCAGGGTCACCTGCTGAAAAGTAACGGTTATCTGTGGTAAGAAGTCCATTTTTATACTCGGAAGGCTCTACATCAGCATCAGCAATAAGGTCGGGTAAGGGAACATCAATTCCCGTCGCACTCGATTGGTCTTCGGGATTGACTTTACAATGAATATCCTCCCAATCTTTGGTTTTGACTTTAATTCCGGGTATTCCGGTAAGCTCAAGAGTGCCTAAAAATTCAAAATAGGGTTTGGCCTGATTAAGGGATGTCGAAACCATAAGGCAAGTAGGGTCTTCCGGCCCATTAGTGTGTTCACAACTAAAATATCCCAAATTGGCCTCACCTCCACAATCAACACCGACAGTACAAGGAGACCAATTGAGACAGCGCAGAGGTTCCTTGGGAATTGTCTGTAATTTGTCTGGCCCCCATTGATGGCCACCACCATTGTCTTCCTTGTGAAATTCCCTAACCCAATGTTCTGAGCAACAAGTTCGTTCTGCGGTAGCAGAAAACGTATTATGCTGCGAGTCGGTCAATGTTCCCAAGGGACAAGTGTTGGCCCGAGCTACACAATTATCATCGGCCTCTACTTCAAGAGCAGGATAGGACGCAGAAGAACTCCCAGTCATAAGATCCCAAACTGTACTCATGCGATGGTAGCGTTCACTATCACTAAATTGAACTGCTCCCAAACCGGGAATTTGAGATGTGTTGAGCGTTCCTGAACCCGCAACGGCAGTTCCAATACTGAGATTGAGTCCAACATCACGACAGCATCGGTTTTTTTTGGGATGAAAATCTTCTTCATTTTCAGGGTAAGGTTGAGAACAAATAAGTTCTTCTTGCCAAAACCTGATTTCATAAGGGTTAAGAATTGAAGACAAGTTGGTATCATCGGGATTGACATGAGCAATCCTGCTGGAAATATAAGAATTGGGAGCACAATCCATGGAAGAAAAGCAAGCAGAACCCGGTGCTCTCAAGCATCGGTTTTCTTGCAGATAAACTTCCTCTATTTGTTCACTTTCAAAATTTTTGACAATTTCATCATCGGCCATATCGGGAGATTCAAAAATAATTAAAGCATTGGTAGCAATGGCCTGTTTGGCCGCCAAATTAACAATATCGGTATTAGATGCAAACGTATTGGGATCAAATTGCTTATAAAGATATTCCCCGTCTTCATCCATAATGGAACAGCTCGAAAGGTATCCTGGGAAACCCACTCCATCAGGAGTCATGCCTATGCCGTTAACTTTATCTCCAAGAAAAGGTGTCGAGGGTTTTATATTGTGACCTTCTTCTAATGTAAAATTGCCGGGTTCACGTCCAGGCAGGCAAACCGAAGATAATTTATTATAATAGAAAGTGGCCTCGGCCCCAAAAGGGAGAGATTCATTGCCACGCCAAGCGTAGGGGCGACCAAGGCTTCTAATATGCATTCCAAAAGTATCGAGATTATCTTCAGGAACAGTAGAAAGGGTATTTTGTTGCTTAACTGATTTTCCATAGCGAGAAATTTTTGCATTAAATAATGGTACTGGAACACCCTCCACCAGGGGTTGGCAATAATTATTATAAGAACAATGATGAAGGCCTCTCTCTTCACTCATGCTATAATTCAAGTCAGGATTGGTGACATCATAAAGATTTTGGCAAGGAGAGCCTCTTCCCCGATAAATACAGCGCTTGACTCCCTTATGATTTGATTCAAATTCTTTTCTCAAATTAATAGTTCTTTCAGCGTTAGGAATCTCCACACCATTTGCATCAAAAACCGGCCATTTGGAAGACAATCTGGCCACTGATTCACAATGATAATCCCAGCCTAAGCTGGCAGCACAATCCTGATCGCTGTCACACAAGTGAAATTTTTGGCATTCGGCCCCGTCGCTTTCTGCATTATCAATGACTTGAGTACCCGCAGAATAAATATAAGGCGTATCTTGAACCATGATACGAAACGAAGTTGGATTCGTAAGATCGGCAAAGTAAGCATTGATCGCCAAAAAGAGTTTGTTTGATTCGGCCTTAATCCGACGTTGATTGCCAATAGAAAACCACGTCACTCCATCCCAAGAACCTATAACTGAACCATAATCAAAACCATACCAATCTCTTTGATAACCATTGGCAAATAAAAAATGCTGTGCTGTTAGACGATCCAATCTCTGTTGTTTGAGATCCGATTGCGGTCTATGCGACCAAGGAATCATGGTGGCAGGAAGCCAACAAGCACGCCCAAAGAGAAGATCATCTTTTCTATATGTTTCCGTTTTAAAAGGTTCAGAAGAAAAAATATCCGGCCGATAGCCTCCACCTTTATGTCTGAAATTTTCGGGGAATATCCTCATTAAATAAGAATAATAATCGTTGCCACAAAAGAAACAATTGGTAAATCGTCCTTCTTCGGTATAAATGTCATAAGTTCGCCCCTTTTTAACGGAAATTTCTTTGGCCGCCTGAGCACTATCTTCAAGGGGTCTAAACGATCCATAAATTTCATTGAAGCCAATATAGTCATTAACGTTATTGGGTTTTAACAAATCGCCTTTGATATAGCGAAATGCCTTGCCTTCCTGACTGGGCATATCCTTGTCTCTTTGTGCATGATAAACGCCTTCGCTGTCATAATAGAGATGTGGCACAGTCTTTGAACTCAATTGAATAATTTTTTGCAAAGGAGGATCAATTGATCTGGGTTGAGGATATTGGCATAAGTAATCAACAACCTGGTTTTGTTCATCATATTTGGGTCTGAGGCGACATCTGGTATCAATACATTCACAAATATCTCTAATTTTTTCCAGAGACATTTGTTTTGAAAACGCTAAATTGGGATTGCTGGTAAGGTCGGCATAAAAATCAATAGTAACAATTTGCGTATCGTGCACTTGTAATCCATCACCGACAAACCTAATTCCAGGTTTGGGAACATGAGCAAATTCCCAATGCGTTCCCGATGCCTTTATACTGCCACTTACTTCAACACGAATACTTCTATTGAGGTCTGCATACCTGGGAAGAACAAAAGTATTGGAGGCCGGAAAATGATCGTTAACCCGCCCCAAGTTTTGCCCTTGAATATATTCTTTAGAACATCTGGCAAGAGTAGAATTAACCCTCTCACAAGACCCGTCAATTTTATAAGTTATATGCAAATCATCATCAGGTGCGGTAGAAGAGGCAGTATGAGTAATTCTGATAATTTGACTATCATTGAGATTATCATTGCCACCAAACCCAGACTGCACTCCCTGGCCTCCAAAAGCTACTCCACCGATAATTCGATTATTTTCAAAAAGAGTTTCTCCAGCATAAATAATTTTATAAATGGAATGTGCAGGTAAAATGCCCGTTCCAGAATAAATGGAATTAAAATTGCGATCATCGGGACGAGTTGCAAATTGATTAGAAGTGGCCTTCAAAATCTCGGAATAGCTTACCGTACACAACGACATTTCTCCTTCTTGAAGTGTTGTACACTGATAGAGCCTTTCCAATTCTAAAAAACGCTTTCGTGCTTCCTCTTGATAGTTCTCACTATTTTCAGCCGCATCGTCCGTATCACTTTTAGCAACCAAGGTTGAACACAAATGATAAAACTGTGGATAATTGTAAATAGCGTTGGGGTCTTTTTGAATATCAACCAAGGACTGTGCGTAATCACTACTGGAAGTATCAATACCATTTTTAAGTTGACGGTCATTTACACACTGACCAAATGAACAGCAATCAAACCCTTTGCTCTGACATTCAGGTGTATTTTTGCAAGAATTATTTTCAAAAACAGGCACGGAAGATTCAGGAGTTGTCATAAGAAGATTGAGATGCAAATAATCCAGATTGACAGACCCTTTTAAAGGCCTTCCAGATTGGTCTAAAAGTATTGCTGAACTTGAAATCAAACGACTTGTCATGCAATTGGGACAAACAGCAGTCCCTGAAAAAACCAAATTCTTTGTAGGATGCAGACGTCCCAATAGGTTAATAATATCCGGGGTTTGGCATAGGGCCTGATTGTTATTTGTATTGTTTGGTTCCAACGCATAGTAAAACTCTTGCGTATTATTTTCAAGATCGACAAAAGACCTGGGAACGGCGGCCATAATAAAAATGCGATTAACAGAAGAAGATTCAAAAATAGAGGCAAGACATTGGACATCCTCTTTATAACCGTCTTTAATAAAGGAGTGAATCTCTTTCCCTTTTAAATAAAAAATATTTTCAAAATCGTGTGGGAGAGGAAAATTTCCGCTCGATAGAGTGGAACCATTTTGAAAATAATTTAAATTTTTGGGAAAATAAGGATCCCTACTTTCATCCTCGGTACTTGAAGACTGATTTAGTGTTCCCTTCCTTTGTGTACTTGGAGTGGTTTGCATACAGCCACCCAAAAAAAGGCAAATATATCCCCATATTGGAAGAAAAAACCAAATTTGATTAATATACTTGGCATACTTCATAGTCTTACTTTTTATCGAATGTTTAAGATGGCAATCTTAAAGAAATTTTTGAAGGGCCAAAAAAAGTCCCTGTCGTGCAAAAATTTCCTTTAAACGTCTTCGATGGCCATAATAATGATACGTTTTGGCCTCGGTAAATTGAGATGAAGACATACCAAAAATAACAGTGCCAACTGGTTTTTCAGGAGTTCCGCCATCAGGCCCGGCCAATCCCGTCACGCTGACCCCATAATCGGTTTGAAAAGCATTGCGTGCCCCATTTGCCATCTGCTTGGCCACTTCTTCGCTAACCGCCCCATGAACTCGCAAAATTTCGGGAGAAACACCTAGTTGTGAAATCTTGATTTGATTAGTATAGGCAACAATCCCCCCTCGCAAAACTTCCGAGGCGCCGGAAACATCGGTAACACTATCTGCGATCAGCCCCCCGGTACAACTTTCGGCCAAACCCAATGTCACTTTCTTTTGTTTTAATTTTTGAATTAAAAAATGGGGAAGGGGTACTTCTCCCCACTGCCAGATATAAGGCGCAATCGGACTTTGATTCAAGGATGCTTTTATAATTTCGAGGCGCTTCTTTTTTTCACTTTCATTTCCTTGAAAAGAAAAAACCAAGTCTAATCCCAAAATTTGAGGAAGAGAACTAAGTTTGCCAAAAGATTCAAGTTGCTCACACAATTTAGAAGGCCATATTTTGAAAAGCTGTTCTTCCCCAATACCATGAAACCTCACTGTAATTTGCTGAAACTCGATACGTTCTTGAGGCAAATATTGGGCCATTAAAGCAGGCCATTCCTTTTCGGCCATACCTTTTAATTCGGAAGGAACGCCAGGGGCGGCCAAAAGCAACTTCCCATCTTTTGCAAAACCAAGGCCCACGGCCAGACCACAGTGGTTTTCCACAGGAAAGCAATTTTTGGGCAAAAAGTGATATAAATTCAGTTGAGGAAACCAAGTTTTCCCCAAACGTTGGTATTGCCGCTTAAGTATATTTTTGGCCTCGCCGTTTTCTTGCATATCCTCTTGAACAAAATCCTTCACGGCGGCCTTGGTTTGATCATCTTCCGTAGGGCCAAGACCGCCCGCCACGATCACCAAATCGGCATTTTTCCAGGCATCACCCAGAGCTTTACCAATATCTCTTTGATCATCACCAACAATTTTAAGCTCATTCAAGCGAAATCCTCGGCGTTGAAGCCATTGCATCAAATAAGGGCCATTGCAATCAGTGATTTTTCCGCTTAAAAGCTCATCACCAACAATAATAAGGTTAGCTTTCATACCGCTTTTTCATATAAAATAACCGAAAGAGATAGTCAATAATCGCCAACGAGGATAAAATGCTGCACTTATGAGAAAAAAACTGCGATGCACTCTCAATTACTCACAAGACCTTCACCAATACCTCGAAACAAAACACCCTGAAATCGATGATTACCGTATTCTTTCAAAGAGTTTGGATGCCCGTCATGCTTGGAAAGGCAAAACTCCAAAATATCATTACGTTCTGGAAATAAAAGAAAAGGGAGAAAATTTTGAGGAGCGGCCGTATAACTTTCCTCACTTAGGAGACTTAAAAGGGCCTCCCATTATTGTTGGAACCGGGCCGGCCGGTTTGTTTGCTGCCTTGAGATTGGCCGAATATGGAGTTCGCTCCCTTTTGTTTGAGCGAGGTGGCCCATCTTATCAGCGTATGCTGGCAATTGCCCGCTATTGGCGTTATGGCCAACTAGATAGCGAAAATAATGTCTGTTTTGGAGAAGGTGGTGCCGGCCTTTTCAGCGATGGAAAGCTCATTACACGCATTAAATCTCCCCATGTTCAGTATGTTATGGATAAATTTGTTTCCTTGGGTGCGCCTGCGGAAACCGCCTATTCGTCCAACCCCCATCTCGGCTCCCATCACATTCGCCGTCTGATTGGAAAAATGACAAAATTCTTAATCGAAAAAAAATGTCAAATTCATTACAATACCAAGATCGTCAAAATAAAACATCATCATGGTCAGGTGACGGGAATTGAAACCGAAGATGGCCGGTCTTTTGATTCTTCGTGTGTAATCTTGGCCACAGGCCATTCGGCCACAGATATTTATCACTACTTGTCTGATGAAGGAATTGCCATGCGCCCGAAAAATTTTTCCGTAGGCCTCCGCATAGAGCACCCTCGTCGCCTGATTAATAAAATTCAATATGGGCCTTTCACTGAGAATCCTCACTTGGGTGCCAGTCGCTACCATTTAAAATGGCAAACTGATGATGAAATATCAAAAGAAAAAAGAAGCACCTACAGTTTTTGTATGTGTCCTGGAGGCCATGTTCTCTCCAGTGGAAGTGATCCCGACGGCATAGTTGTCAACGGAATGAGCAATCGGGCCTGTAATTCACCGTGGTCAAATGCGGCCTTTGTTGTGGAAGTAAAAGCGGGTATTGATTTTTCTGACAAAAATATTTTGGCCGGACTTTTTTTTCAAAGAAAAATTGAAAAACTTGCTTATCAAAAATCCTTAGAATTAGCATCGGGTAAAGAAATGCCCGCTCAAAATCTCAAAGATTTTATGGAAAATCGCCTCACAAAAAAAATTCCTAAAAGCTCCTGCCCGTCGGGAACCTTCTCCACTCTTCTTGAAAATCTATTCCCAGATTTTATAACTTTATGTTTACGGCGATCTATTGAGGCCTTTAATCAACAAATGAGGGGATTTATCTCATCTGAGGCCCTGTGTCTGGCACCGGAAACTCGAACATCGGCACCGCTTACAATCATACGCGACACTGAATCCCTGGAAAGCCCTTCCCTAAAGGGCCTTTATCCCTGCGGTGAAGGCCCCGGTTATGCCGGAGGCATTACCTCAGCGGCAGCAGATGGAGTCCGCGTGGCGATGAAAATTTTGGAAAAGGAAAAAGATTTCAGGCCTTAAAATAATATATAAATAAAATATCCTTTTATTTTAAATGTAGACGGAAGCACGATAAAAGTTTATGCTAGATTTTATAAGAGCTTGATTTCACTATTTTTTAGGATGAGTTGTCGTGAAAAATCTTGAAACGCAAAACCCATCACGAAGAAAATTTTTGAATATTTCTTTGATAGCAGGCACGTTGATTGGCCTGATTGCTTCTTTTGGCCAATTCATTCTCATTATTCTGCGCTTCCTCCACCCTAAAGAAAGAAGTGGAGATTGGGCCTTTGTTTCTACGTTAAAAAGGTTCACCGCTAAAAAACAATCAAAAGTAAAAAAGGAAGATACTCAGCGCCTTGTCGCGGAAGTAAAAGACTTCAAAACCAAAAATTCCATACAGTACAAAACGCCCGATGGCCAATCAGTGGTCATTTCCCGCATAGGTAACTCAGGCACTGTCAAAGATTTTATAGCTCTCTCTAGCGTTTGCCCACATCTCGGATGCAAAGTGTTCTGGGAGAGCAATACCAAAAGCTTTTTCTGCCCTTGCCACAACGGAAGATTTGATTCCGTCGGAAAACCGACAGAAGGGCCTCCGGCCAAGGCCAACCAGGAACTTATTCGCTTTCCGCTCAAGATTGAAAACGGTCTTTTGTATATTAAAATTTCCACTGAATCTCTCATAAGATTTTCACATTTAAGGCGTAATCATCACAAATATTGCTCAGAAAATGGGGAGAAAATAGCGTGAATCTGGCGTTGAAGTTAAAAGATTGGGTTCAAGAACGCATCCCTATATCCGGCGAACAAATTCAAGGCCTTACCAACGAACCTGTCCCCAATCACATGAAACACTGGTGGTTTTGCCTGGGAGGAACACCGCTCTTTCTCTTTGTTTTGCAAATTATAACCGGCATTTTGTTGTGTTTTTACTATTCTCCCTCTACATTAACCGCTTATGAATCCGTCGATTTTATTACTCACAGACTCCCCTATGGCTGGTATATTAGAAGTCTTCACAAATGGGGTGCCACTTTTTTTATAGCTTCCATTATTTTGCACCAAATACGAATTTATTTTACGGGTGCCTACCGTTACCCACGCGAAATCAACTGGATGATCGGCATGTGTATCCTATGTTGTGCTACAACTCTAGGATTTACCGGCTATAGTTTGGTTTATGAACAATTGAGTTTTTGGGGTGCCACAGTCGGTGCCAATATTTCGGACAGTGTGCCCATTTTAGGCAATTTTGCCAAACGCATGCTTCTGGGAGGAGATACTTACAACGCCAATACAGTCAATCGCTTTTTTGTTTTGCACGCTATAATTTTGCCAGCAGTTTTGGCCATTTTGCTCTTTATACATATTGCCATCATTCGCATTCAAGGAGTTTCAGAGATGGAATTCCAAAAAGACAAAGAACAAAAAGAAAATAAGTTTTTTAATTTCTTCCCCGATCACATGCTTACCGAAGGTATCATGGTCTTGGTTTTATTAATTTTACTCAGTGCTCTAGCAACAATTTTACCCGCTCATCTGGGCAGCAAGGCAAACCCCCTTATAACTCCCGAAGTTATCAAACCCGAATGGTATTTTTACACTGTTTTTAGGTGGTTAAAGCTCTTTTCGGGAACATTTGCCATGCTCAGTATCGGTTTCATCGTCTTTCTCATGTTTAGCTGGCCCTTTGTAGATAAATATTTACGAACCAAAACCCGCTATCAGGAAGCGAGCGTATGGATCGGGATAGGGGCCGCTGTTATGATTATTGGCTTAACCGTTTGGGAAGCATTGGTTGCTCACTAAACTTTCGACATAAGGGGATCAGTAATGAGCACAGAAGCAAAAAAAATAGTCATTGGTGTTTTGAGCTTGATTTTTCTAGGCTCTCTTCTATTGGTGCAATGGAAAGAAATTACACGGCAACAAATTGAAGTGGGACACGCCACGCCTCATATTGCCGTTCCGACATCCTCTCAAAGGTGTGTAGATTGCCACGAACAAAGTACACCCTCAACTGTTTCTCATTGGAAAAATAGTACTCACGCTTTGAAAGGGGTTGGCTGTTTGGAATGCCATACCGCCCACGAGGAAGACGCCGATTCCTTCATCCATGAAGGTGAAAGGATTGCCACCATTGTTACACCAAGAGATTGCGCTAAATGCCACGTTCAAGTGTACGAAGAATTTGCACAATCCCACCACGCCAAAGGAGGCAATATTTTGGCCTCTCTCGACAACTACCTCGCCGAAACAGTCGAGGGGTCACGCGTTCCCTTTGATCCCCACTCCCGCACGCCGGGAGCAGAATATCTGGGCGCACTCCAGGGCGGCAAAGTCAACGGCATGGCCTCAGTCGTCGTCGGGTGTATGCAATGCCACGGCAGTAAAGTAAGTTTTCACTCAACCGATGGTGGACAAATTAATGTCGATGATCTCAAACCCGATGAAGAGGGAAGGCCCACCAATAAAGAGGCCGTAGCGAGGATTAAAAGAGACGAAAACGGCAGACCAATTTTTCATCACAATACCTGGCCAAATACCGGTATTGGAAGAATTAACCTCGATGGTTCACTAGGTTCTTGCTCTGCTTGCCACAGCCGACACGATTTTTCACCCCGCCGTGCCAGACAACCTGAAAACTGTGGAAAATGCCACCTTGGCCCAGATCATCCCCAAAAAGAAATTTATGAGGCATCCAAACACGGCATTGCTTTCAGAGACCTCAAACAGCACATGAACCTCGACGCCGAAACCTGGATTTTAGGACAGGATTACGATCAAGCACCAACGTGTGCGACTTGCCATATGTCTGGCAACAGCAAAAACGGCGGCAAGATCACTCACGACCCGGGAGAACGCATCTCCTGGACAAACCGCCCCCCCATCAGTTTGAGAATGGATACCGACAAAAACCATAAAGTGATTAAAGAGACCGACCCGGAAAAAAGGCGCGAACTGATTGCCGACAGTGCCGACAACAAACGCAGTCGCATGAAAAATGTTTGTTTGCATTGCCACTCTTCAACCTACGTCAACGGTTTTTATAACCAGTATGACGATTTCATTCACCTCTACAACGAAAAATTTGCCAAGCCTGGAAGTCAAATTATGGCGGCCCTCAAAAAAGAAGGATTTATCACCGAAAAGCCTTTTGACGAAGAAATCGAGTGGACTTGGTTTTATCTCTGGCACCACGAAGGCCGCCGCGCCCGCCATGGCGCTTCGATGATGGCACCCGATTATGCTCACTGGCACGGAATGTTTGAAGTCTCCGAACGCTTTTATATGGAACTTATCCCTCAGGCCAGAGAAATTCTTCACAATAAAAATAGTGCCAGCGCCAAGCGTGTGAGACAACTCATCGATTCTATTCTGTCTCGCCCTGAACACAAATGGATTAAGAAAGGGAAAAGCTAGTAAGACAAAAATAGTTGACTCTGTTTCTCTTTTTCAATTAAAATAATAAAGTTCATTTCAAATGGCCCGAAAAAGAGGTATGAAAATGCCTCTTTTTGTGTTTTTGCTCCTTTTTATGAGTTTGGCCTCTCGCTCTTTGCTGGGAAATGAGACTTCTTTTCCGACATCAAAACTTTATTACCTAAAAAATCCTACATTGGTGCAAGAATACGACCAAGCCAAGAGTGAGTTTCATTCTCACGCAGACGTATTGTATCCCGAACAAGTGGCCTCTATTGAACTCGCCCCAGAAAATGACCAAGGCCTTAAACGGGCATTCAGGGTTCATTTCAAAGATGAAAGGCCCGCTCGATTGTTCTACCTTCCCCGATACACCTTTGAGAAAAAAATTGGGGAAATTTCCAACTTTCAAGCACAAGTGGCCGCCTTGATAGATAATTTTACCAACCCTCCTGCTCCACCATGCCCACCCGAATCGACTTCAGAAGAACCTGAACCCATTTTACAAGCTTCGCTTTCTCGGGAAATAGAAATTAACGAAGAAGATTTGCCACCTCTCGCACTCAATTGTGAAGCAGAAACACTTGAAAGTGAGAGTCAAAATTTATGGGATGTAGTTAAGGGATGTGGAGAAGGAATACTCGACTCCGTAGGAGAAATTCTAAGCTTTGTTTGGAATATTATGAAGTGGATATGGAGAAATGCCACCAATTCTGATGCCAGAGCGCAAAGCGGTGATGCCATTTCAAAAACTTCAGAGTGGGCCAGTGAATATATGGATTCGGCCCAGCTTTACTTGCATGCAGAATACCAGCGCGCCTATGACGAAACCCCAGAATATTTACCCAAACTGGCAAGAAAAGCACGGGCCTTGAAAAATACAGTCAGCGCCATGGGAATTTTTGCGTTTTCCCGCATTTCTCAGGTTATAGGCGATCAAGTGGAAAACTTTCAATGCCTGCCTCCCGACGAAAAAGCGCACGCTTTTTGCCGTCTCGCATCTGATATTTTTCTCCCTCCTGCAGGGGCCATAGCACTCATTAAATTTGGGCCAAAAGCACTTCAACAAATTCCAAAACTTGGTCGCGCTTTTTCCAAGTTTAAAAACGACCCAAGAGTGATTGCCGCCATTAAAAAAACAGTTGAAGCATCAAAAACGGCCGCTGGACACGCAAAGGTAGGTGCGCAAAAAGCAGGACAAGTTGCTGAACAGGCCCTTGAAAAAACTCTTTATAAAATTCCTGTGGTAGGAGGACTCACCAAAGGAACCGTGGCCGTGGGCAAGGGCGTGACCTACGTTATCAAGTACGGTGGCCAAGGTGTCTCTTACTCTTACAAGGGATATAAAAAATTGGAGGAATGGAGTGACCACCTGGGAATTCCAGATAAGGTTGCCCAAGGTGGTTATCGAGCGGGGAGGTTAGCAGGTAAGGGTCTCAAAGGCACAAGACAGGCCGGTCAAAGTGCCCGTCAAGGCCTTGCCAAGACTGGAGAAGCGTTGAAAGCGGGGGCCAAAAAGGCCAGCGAAGGCAGCGCCAGATCGAGGCGGGCCATCGCCGACAGTGCCAGACTTCTTCAACAAACGGCCGGTTCTGCCAAACAGAAAACCAGTGAACTGCTTCAAAAATTTCGTAAAAATGATTCTGTGGCCGAAACGGCAGTGGAAGCAACGAAAAGCGGAGTACCGGCCTCTTCCTTTGGTATTCGCTCTGAAATTCCCGCAAATTCACCACTCAATCCGGCCAACGCCCTCAAGCCGAAAACACCTGCACCGACCACCCCTGTTAGGCCAACGGTATCGCCAGCAATTCGCCACAACCTATCTTCTGAAGTTTGGGATGATGCCCTTCGGGCGCACGTTCCACCACCAGGCCAAAAGAGAGTTCCAAAATGGGGTTGGACGTCTACCGCCGGAGAAATTTTTTGGGATGGCAAAAAATGGATACGCCCACCTCATACTCAGTACGCCATGGAAATAAATCGCCTCAAATCTCCCACTAATGGATTTTACGGTATGACTCCCGATGAACAAAAAACTTATGATCGCCTGGCACGCTCTTTTCGTCGCAGATACAGAAACACCAACCGGCCCTCTTCAATAGGCACTACTGAACCTATTGAACTTGCAAACCGCAGTGCCATTGCTACGGCGCCCCCTCCAGCAAAGTCATCTGCTCCTAGGCCACCCAATCCCGCTTTAGTCAAACCTAAAGTGGGAAAACAAAGTGCCATCACCGTGGAAGGCAACGCCTACAACGCAGAAATTGTAGAACTTCTGGGAAGATCCAACTTGAATCCCACAGGGCCTAACCGAGTGAGAGTTCGCTACCGAGATCGAGAAGGCCATGCCTGGGAAAAAGTCGTCGAAGAAGGTCATTTGTATCGCCCCTTGAGAGTTCCCAACGGTCATCTCGGAATCGGCGATGAAATTTCCTATATTCGCTCATTCGGGAGGAAATCGACAGGCAAAGTGGAAAGTGTCCAAGGCAGTCGGGTAAAAATCAGTTTCACCAACTGGAGAGGGCAAAAGGGAGAAGAGTGGGTGCCATTTAAAGATATTCTTCCCGAAACTCCTCCCAAACCATCACCTCCAAATGGAGGAGGGAGTCAACATCGTGTATGGTAAAAATGTGAAATACTTCATTTTTATATTCTGCTTAGGCTTTTTTCAAGTCATTGCTGCCAACGAACGAGAAAAAGAGTGGCGTTTGGTGCGCAAAGATGGTGGCGTAGAGCTTTGGCAACTCAAAAGCGATGCTAAAGTGGTGGGTACTTTGAGATCGAAAAAAAGAAAAAAGTCGCTAGATGCGGTGATGACTCCCTCCAAGGCCTTTTTTGAAAACCTCGTCCGAGACAAGCAAGAAACTCTCGCCCTTATGGGCATCACCGAGTGGAAGGCCCTAGAACACACCTGGAAGAAAGAGGGGAACTTCTACCAACTTGAAATCCAAGGAAGCTATCTCAATTTCAAACGCCAAAAAATTACCTTCGTTGAACACCATTACTTCTCTGGACAGCATACTCATCAAATTTTGATGACTTATCCAGAAAACAAAAAACTAAACACTGCTACTATCACCGAATTTATTAAAAGTAATAGAAAAATGCTTTTAAATAAGTAATCCGAGTATATCAATCCACTTTATTAAAGACAATTTAAAAAATTGCCGAAACACTCCCTATAGGGGGGCCAATGAACTTATCATTTCTGAAGAAAATCTATCCGGTTATTCTCCTATGCCTTGCCACGCAAAGTTCTTTGTTAATGGCAGACGCTGACCCTTCAGATAATACCCTTTCACCCGAACTTACCTGTGAACAGTACAAAATCCATTTTGATAATTTGCAAATGGATGTTTTCATGTTTCCTTCTGATGATCTCAAAGACGATGAAGGGGAACCACGAAAACTCGTTGATATTCAGGAAGAATTTGACCGACTTTCGGCACAGCTTTCCATCTATCAAGGCCTTCAGTCATTGCGTGAAAAAACTATTCACCTCACCAGAAAAACCAATCCTAGCTCTGAATTTAGAGAAACTTTCGTGAATCTCGTTATAGCTGAAAACATTCTGGAAATGGCCGAAGATTTTAGTCACAATACAACGGCTTCAGAGTCTATGCACCAACAACTTACAAAGCATATTAAGGACAAATGCCGAAGTGAAAGTGCAAAGTATGCGTTTTGCCAACTTAACGACATCGAAAATACTGAAACTCTTTTTCTGATCGATTCCTTAATTATTGCTTACGAAATAGCACGTCATAATCCCAGCCCTTCGAGGATAAAAAATTCTCCTTTCGTAAAAGAATTTCATACATTATTCGACAATGCCGAAACTGAAAGGATTCTCAACAGGGCCTACTTCAAACTTGAAGAAAATAAAATTGAGGACGAACAAGGTCAAATTCGTGAGTATTATGAAAAAATTAGCAAGTACTACAGTCCTGAAAAACTTGAAGAAGATATCCCCGAAATAGATCATAGAAATATTAATGCCAAAATTCAAGAACTAACAAGTAGTTTAAAAAACCTCAATCAGGCCATCGAAGAAATTAAAACTGATCTCAGATATGAAGAAATTGATTGGCTCAAAAATTATGTGGCCTTTAAAATGGGCCAGACATGCTCCGAAGAAGATTTCCAATTTATACCACTTTCTAATTCAACTTGCTTCCAAAGTTCCCTGCTTGGTGGAATTAAAGAGGAATTAGTTATGTTTTCAGGAGACTTTGTAGGCTTTGTTTCTCGAAGCAAAAGCGAATCACTCATAACACAAGATTTAGAAGATTTATGTGCAAGAGTACACAGACGTCTACAACCTCTTAAAAGCGATGAATTAATTGGGCCACTCCAGCATTATCGCGAAGTCTACGCTCCTTTTTGTTCACCCTGGTTTAATGATGTGGCCAATGTCATTGCAGAAAATCTACCTCCCCATATAATTCCTCCGAAACCATTAACGATGCCATCTCGAACCGATGCTGAAACTAACCAACAAGCAGACAGTGGTGCAACGGAAGAAGAATCTGGCGGAAACCCCTCTATCCAACAACCAAATAATGGCACAACAACAGAAGAAGGCATAGCTCTCACAGCATCTGATACTAAAGCAACAACGCCTCCTGTTTCCTCTGGAACTACACAACCACTTCTACCTCAAGGTTTTACGTTTGACAATCCCAGCGCAAGTTCGCAATCAGGTACACAACCTCCACCCTTTTTAACAAACCCTCTTTTTGCCAATTCACAACAAGACAATGAAGCAGCTTCTGGAAATGAAGAAAGACCTGATAATTCTCTGCTACCTTCCACAACATTTGTTGAAAATACAACTAATAGCAATATCGCCCCACCGGAACAAACGAGACAAAGAACCCAATCAATTCAACAACTAAATAACAATACCGCAGAAAGCAATACAGAACAAACTACTCAGCAAGCAAGCGAAGAAGAAGCTACCACCACGGAAAATAGCGATTCTCAATTTGAAAGTCCCGATTTGGAAACTCCAACAAAAAATCCTACAACTGAGCGCTATTTTCAAACACCATCTTTTGGTAAATTTCCCAGAACGACAATTTATCGCGACAGCAAAGGTAGTGTTACAGGGTCATATACCAGGGCAAAAGGTCATGTTCCCTGGTTGATGGCCACAGCACAAACTACCGCTTCTATCAGTAATTGGTTTACAACTGATTATATTCCCAGACAAAATTATCTATCAAACCCTTTAATAAATAACGAATTATTTTATTATACTCCTCCTGCAAATAACCCTTGGGCAAATTTTACCAATCAAAAAACTTGGAATAGCTATATTGAATATATGGATGAACGCGCAGGTTCTCCGAACCCTTTTGCTAATCCTGCTTATTTTAATCGAACCCGTTTGGAACATGTGCCTTATGGCCCTTCATTTAATCCAGCATACCGGCCTAATTACGGTCTTCCCCAATAAGACTCTCCGGCGGCAAAGCTGACCCCATTGGCCTTCCTGCCTTGACTTGATTCAAACACTGACCGATGCCAAAGGTATGAAGTTTCGTACTTTTTTGATATTTATTCTCTTCTTTTGCCTATTGCTTGCTTCGTGTGTGCCTCAGCAACAAATTTCAGGCCAGCGCCAAAGTTTTGCCGGCAGTACCAACGAAGACCCTGCACCCGAACCAGAACCTCCGGTTTTTAACTCAAATTCCCCCTATTGGTACAATGCCAATAAAAATATAGGTTCTTCTCTTATACTCAATGAAAACTCCAGTACTGTAACCTATTTGAGAGGCCAGGAATTGCATAATTTTCTCGATAGCGATGAAAATATGTCCGAAGTTTTTTGCTTGGTCGTTAGCTTTAATTCGGCAAGTATTGCCGACAATTTGCGCTTGCGTGCCGTACCTGAAAGTTTTAAAAACTTTACTACGAGGATGATGGAGAAAGTTCTGCGTATTGATGTTCCCCAACGAAACCTCAACGCCGATGTTTGTGACGGTTCTGCATTAAGAATTGTCGAATCGCCCCAGCATTCCTTTGCCGCCTCCAGAGTTGCTTACTCACTACCAGAATTGTGCCCTACCTGCCGTGGAATTATTCACTCTACGAATGTCAGTCTTTATAAATCTATTAACAGTGCTATTGATATTAACTCAAGGATTGCAGAAGAAAAACTTGTTTTTGATTCCTTGAGCTTTCGAGTTGACACTGAATCTTCCAGAATCAATGAAGGTCAAACCTGTACGCAGGCGCAATGCTTAAGTACAGGATTTGACTGCTGTCTGGAAAATCAATGTGTAAAAGATAAAACACTCAGGCCACAGGCCTTGCAACAACCTGATTACGCTCAGGCAATAGCAGAGGTTGCCGCCGATCCTCAACGTTTTATTCAATGGCCACATATTTATTTTGTGTGCCCTCAAAACATTCCCCCCAAAGAAGAAGAGTTCACCGCTTTTCCCGATCCTGACACATCGGCAGATGCTCATTTCCAGGGATTAATTGCCGAATACGAATGTCTTGAAGAGGGGAAAAAAGAAGAGCCTGATTTTTCTGGAACGAGAGTCTGCGGGCCTAATTTCAATCAGAATGATTATATAAAAACGAGAAATAGAGTTTGGGATAAATGCGGGTGTGATGATGCCCCTTCTCCAAACGAAATAAATGCTTCTGATGAATCTCTTTGTCCTGATTTTGGTCTCAAGGCTATTCGCAACGGACGAGGCAGTATTACTGAAATTGTATGTGATATTCCCCTCAATAAATTGCCACCTAAACCCTTTCAGGAACTCAATATCGACGTTGCTGCCAACACAGCACCTCATCGTTTTTTTCGTCAAGATAATGGCCAAGCGGTTGATGATCTATCCCAATATAAAGGAGAATCGGAGGCCGAAGGCGATCCCTTTTATTATTTCGACAACCTCCTTAAATCCGATCATTACAGTGCTGCTCCCTTCAGCATGAATACACTGACTGGCGTTTTTTCTCTTGCTCTCGATCAGGCCCGCCCCGCCAAAGTTATTCAACTGGAACCCGATCAAAGTTATGTTATTACAACGACAAAAGGTTCTTATACTCCTTGCTATCAATGCTCCCACGACAACTGGTTCGATGCCTTTTCGGCACACCCAAAATCCGATCAAGGCACAGGACTTGAAGCTGTCGGTTACACTACCAACCGATCAATCCTTGGTGACAACTTTTCTTTAGGTAATTATGAGGATACTATCTTTGGTCGAGCATGCTGGATACCACCAACCATGCTTCCCTTCGGTCATCAAAAGAAGGCCGATACACCCTCTCAACGCCGCGCCCGGCTTGAAACCCAAACTGCTCTCTATATGAACGGCTATCAACGAGACTGGTATGGATTTAACAAAGGCGCTCTGATTGGTTCATTTGATGGTGTCACTTGGTTTGCCATAGGAAAAGCACGTCGAGTAGTTGCCAAAACCAAAAAACTATTTCTAGCAATCAATCAACCATTTGCCGATTTAGCTGATCCCAGCAGCTTATCAGTACAAATTGTACTAGATACCAATCGGGGAAAAAGTCAAGCACCCATATACGACTATGACCCAGGACTCGAACCCGAAGACCCCAATCAATCGACGGGGGCCAGTTGCCAACGCTGGCATCAATGTGAAACTGATTCCGATTGCATTTCCCGCTTGGGCTGGGAATATAAATGTGCCAATGTTTCGAGTTTCCGTACCCATTGGCCAAAATTTAACATAAATGCCGAAGAGTTAAGCAATCAGGAGTATGAAAAAATTGGATTTGGGCGCATCTTACAAGGAAATTTGCCCAGTGGTTCAAGAAAGCGTTGTGTTTATCGTGGTGCTGGAACTGTTTGTAAAAAAGATTATATGACTTTGGAAGAAGGCCAACACAAACTTTTTGCCTGTGCTCCCAATTTTTATTGTGCCGATCTCGGTGCCAACAATTACAACTCCAAAATAGCACGCAGTCCCAACCATATAGACAATTTTCTCTTTGGCCAAGAGGCCAATATCTTGGGCCGTCCTTTAGGTTATGTCAGTGGAGATAGGAATTTAAGTAGCACTATTCAGGAAAATCTCCGCTACAATGCACAGATTTACGTTTCTCTCAACGAAGTCCAAGATTTCGGTATCTGCCGCCCCGGAAAATCTCTTTCAACCAACTACCTAGAACGGCATACTAGAAAAGATAATTTGCAGAGAACCGACTACATCAATCAAATTAGCTCTTGCTCCACTTCTCTTGCGGGAAATCAACGTACACTCGCCTGTCCTGCTATTGAAACTCGATCAGATCAAGATACTCTTCAAGGTGATATTATTTTGGCCAATAATCCGGCACTGTCCCGCACTCAAAATATGTGTGGAGGAGAAGGGCAATACAACGACAGTTCAGGTGAATGGGTTTCTCCTTTTGCCAATATTGAATTTGCTTCGCTTGGTGAATTATCCAGTATTCAAGAACAAGGGTTGGTTGCCGATGCATGCTTGCGCCGAGCAGGTTCACTATGCCATACCGACCTCGACTGCTCCCCCAATCGCCTTCATGAAGAACAAACTATTTTTCTCGATCGACAAAATTTTGGAGGCACCGACGCCGAACTGTTATTTTGGCAGGAATTTTTAACTTGCGGTCAGGCCACACCCATTCCAGGATTGCGCAACAATCTTTACTATGAATACGACATGTCTCAAAACCGCTGTTGCCGGGCCGCCGGCAAAGAATTTACCATGTTCTCTGAAACTTACACGGGCCTTGTTGATGACCACACGGCCAACAATACAGGTCTGAGTGTAACAACTTTTCCCGCCGATAATCCCAGAGCAATAGGTCGCTACAGTCGTTATGAAGTGGCCAATGCTATCGACGGAAACCCAGCGGCCAACCCCAACACTGTTTTCCCACAAGCTCCTATCGTTGTGGCCAATAGCAATCCGAAATCCTTTCAATGGAAAACTTTTCAAGATACTGGAAGATCAACCTGCTGTGGAGGCGGATGGATGAGAAAATTTGCCGATGAAACTCACGATTGGACTAATAATAATCGGCTCTCGCTCGATATTGAAAATTTCTCTTGTCTGAATTACGATAGTGAAATTTATCGAGAACGCATTGACTTTGTAACAGAGGCCATTTATCAAAAGGATTATCAACGTCTGTGCCTCTCTCCTGCCGACGGTGGCTGTATCGAAAGAGAAATGCTTCAATCCACCAATTCTGAAATTTTTAATCCCAGAGAATTTACGATTAATGAAAGGACCGCCATTCTCTCCACCAGACCTCTCAATTCTCCTACTCAAGGTGGCGTTGAAGGTATTGAACTTTCCGGTGAAGTTCCCTACGCTCCCGTACCCTACGTCGATGCAGTCCCCATGGATGTATCAGATGATAGCCTTTATAACTACATGAGAAATGGTGCCACTTATACTGGGACAAGTTTTTATATGCCCATTTATATTGGATATATTGACACCATTCCCCCCGGACTTACCAATAACCTCCTCAGCGTGTTCATACTTTATATTGATGAAAGTGCAAATCCCAAACAATTTTATACAGGGCGTCCCACTTTCGTAACTTGTTCCCCGGGCTTTCAAAATCCCGAAATTAGTCTCAACGAAAATGAATATTGCGTTAGAAACGAGAATGGATTTCAAATCTTTCACGCCAGAGCAGAAAACCAGGCCACTCTCGGCACTAATTGGGATTATGCCTACGTCACTCTCGAATTTCGAGTTCAGGGCCGGGAATTTTATCTTTACGATACTATCCCCATTGCCGCCGATCCTACCATTTCTGGACTAAAGTCGGGCAATGACCTCTATTATCTCACCAAGCTATCACGCTTTGAACTTTTAGGTATTCCTCAAATTTTTTATGAACCAGTCTACTGCAATTCAAACCGCTCTCTACTGATTCCCGGCCTTTTTGATATACCCCAAGATAACCGTACAAACTTTGATGCAAATTCCTTTATCAGCAACAATGCAACAATTAACGGAAGAAATTTACAAAGCGTTTATGACCCCGGCAATACATTCGCAGATGCCTCCAATCCCAACTCGCGCATTGTCCTTCAAGACAGAGTTGCCTTCGATCCCATTTTTTCCAGCAGTATATTTCAATGTTGTGTAAAATCCAATTATGCCGTTAAAAAAGATTCTGAATGTTGTAGCCATTTTGCCGTCGATGAAGGAAAAAATGGAAATCAGCAAAAAATCTGTAAAATTCCTGATGGTACTAATCTCAATGTTTATTTTAATCAGTTTATTTCCAACGAGGGAGTTGGTGAAGAACTACCTCAAGGTGGCCTTCTCGAAGAAGATTTTATTCCCGAAACGGGAGAACCCAAACCCACTTCCACAGTTCAAAGCAAAATTATGGCCATTGGTGAATCCTTATGTGCCGGAGGAACCGTCACCAGAGGAGGGGCCTTGGGTAACTTTCTGCCCGAACCCAACAACGGATATTTTGAGCAGGAAGGCGATTTTGAGGACGGTCGCCAATATTCCATCGTCGATTCCTTTTATGACTCCGACCCTGATAGCAATACTGGTGCTAGTTACTTTTTGGGCGGTTTTAAATGGAATCACCACATCTATTGTGCCAGCTCTGAAGAATCCAATTGACACTCGATAAGACTTAGGCCATGGTATGGCCATGTTATCGCAAAGCAGAAAAACTCTCTTTTTTATCGCTTCGCTCATAATCGGGGCCTCAACTCACCCAAAAACCGCACCAACCATAAGTTGCACCCATCCTGAAGTATGCCATATGACCCGCCTGATCTTTGCCAACTCCAATGCCATCAATTTTCAAATGGTGCCAAAACATATAGGCGACATCCATCACTTTGATCTCGATTCACAGTCCATGAAAACCATGCTGAAAAGTGAAAAGCTCATCTTGCCACCACTTTCTCAATCTCCTTGGAGTCGCAATATAGAACTCAAACGTCCGCCGCAAGATACTATGCGCTTAATTTCTCCACCACCTCCCCCCAAATACAAAAATAAAGTAAGCTCCGTTGCGTGGGAACATTTTTGGACAAATCCCTTAACCTATTGTCAAATCTTTCAACAATTATCTCAAGGCATTAGCGCTTGGTACCCCCAGTTTCAAAATCAAATGACAAAAAATTGCCCCTTGCAAATTGCTTCAAGCATAAAAAAAATGACTTCGCAAAAAGATGAACGTCTCTTTGTCCTGACCCACGATTCTTTAATTCCCCTTATGTTAGTTCTAAAGAAAAAATATTTTGCTCTGAGAACTTCTCACCAAAAAGAAAACCTCTCTTCAAAAACCTTTAAAGAGTTTTTACGGGAAATACGCAAGCACAAAAAAATTTTTTGGTTGCGTGAGAAACACCTTGCTATTCCTGAGCAGTTGCAATCCTATATCCAACCACCGGCCTTTCAAGTCATCGAGCTTGAAACCCTAAGGCCGCTTCCCTCTGAAAAGAAACGTGAAGTTCCCTTAAACAAAATTATTGAAATTTTGGAACAGAAACTTTGAAAACATTTTTGATAGAAGCCCAAAAATTAAGCTTTTGCTATCCTTCTTCTTCAACAAAAACTTTAGAGGGAATTGATCTACACCTTGAAAAAGGTAATATTCTCGGAATCATAGGGCCAAATGGAGGAGGGAAGTCCACTCTGCTAAAAATCCTGGCCGGACTTTATACCCCGACTCAAGGGCGACTGCTCTACGAGGGAAAAAATTATAAAGAATTGCGTTTGCGTTACCAAATTACTTACTTCCCTCAAAAAGACCCACATGAAATTCTTTTACCCATAACGCTCGAAGAATGGCTAAAAATTGCATGCCTTCCCAAATCCATGCCATCACTCAAACAAATTAATAAAATTTTTGAAAAAGTCGTACTTACCAAACACCCTCAAACATTGGTATCACAGCTTTCCGGCGGTGAATATCAACGACTTCTCCTGGCAAAAGCATGGCTTTCTCAAAGTAAACTTATCCTAATGGACGAGCCTACCAAAGGCCTTGATGGTAACGGACAAGACTGCCTTCTCCTCTTAATAAAAGAGCTACGCAAAGAAAAACAAGTTGGCATTATCCTGGTCGATCATAACATTCAACAAGTGCTTAAACACTGCGATCGCATTTTATGCCTTAATAAATCTTTTCATTGGCATGACACCCGCCAGGCCATCAATAATGAAATTCTGGAAAAAACATATCATTGTGAATTTGAACACATTCTCATACATGAAAAAGGGGGTAATATTCTTCAACACCACCACTCACAACATCACACTAAAGACAAGGAAGATCAGTGAATATCAACGATTTTTTAGAATACCCTTTCTTGCAAACAGCATTAGTGGCGATTATCTTACTTTCTTTGTGTACAGGACTCTTATCTCCAATCATCATCTCCAAGGGCCATGCTTTCATGGGAGCATCCATTTCTCACGCTTGCCTTTTGGGCCTGAGTATTGGTCTAGGCCTTTTTGGACAGGCCTCGACTTCACCAAGTCCATTTAATCTTTTTCTTACTACACTTGTTATCACTACGCTGCTTTCCCTGTTTTTGGCCTACTTCACTTTTCGCCAATCTCTTCCCAACGAAGGGGCGATTGGCATTTTTCTCTCTACTTCCATGGGACTAGGGATTATTATTCATCAAAGTTTTACCCAAAACCAAGGTGATCTTCTACATTACCTTTTTGGAAATATTTTACTTCTCACCACTTTTGATCTCATATTACTCGCTGTTCTTACAGGCACAGTTTTTGCACTTTTTTACCTTCTGCGCTTTCAATGGCCTTTATATCTTATTGACGAAGAAAGTGCTTCTATCCAAGGAGTAAAAACCCATTTTTTTCACTACGGATTAACTGTTCTTTTAACTGTTATTATTGTATCAAGTGTCAAACTGGCAGGAATCATTCTGATTAATTCTTTTCTCCTTATCCCTGGCGTTTTTGCGCTCAAGACCGCCCGCTCAATTAAAAAAACCTTTATTTATGCTCCTGTTTTTGCTTTGGTGACTGGTGTTTTAGGCCTTATTTTGGCCAATGCTTGGGAACTGCCCGTAGGTGCTACTTTGGCCGTTTTTCAAGCACTGGCCTTGAGTATGGGACTTCAGCTTTTCAAAAAATCGACCGTATTCAAATGCTCATAGCTATAGTAGGATATGGAGTATGTTGGCCTTTGTAATCATTTTTCTCAGTTTCACAATCGCACCGTTGGTTGAAGGAAACACCAATAAAAACTTTTCCCCCGAGTTTAAACCCCACATGCTCGACCACATCAATGAAGGTTGTCCTACCAATTCCAGTTGCCTTCCCCAAACCGGCAAGCGCTACAAACAATGGGTCGATCTTCTCAAAAAAAAATCACCCAAAGGGGCCAGACGCTGGAGAACACTGGAAAATTTTCGCAAAAAAAATGGTATTCCTCTGGAAGTTTGGAGTTTTCCTCAAGCAGAAAAAATTGAAGGCCTGATTCATTGGGATGGACACTGCCCTAACCATAATCAAAAGGGCCATAAAATACAAATGACGTTGGCATTGACTAAAAATTTTATAGAGTTGGCCAAACTAGAACGTGAGAAAAAAATTTATATTTCCCGAGCATTTTTACTTGAGATGTCGGGAACCATTAAAGAATATTTAGTTTTGAGAGGGAGTGGCCCTCTTTATCTGGATGGAGATGCGCTAGTCTATATCAAAGAGACAGAGGGGGCCTATTACGGATTGCGTATCGAATCGCAAGGAAGGTTATCTGTGATTCCACCTCAAACACCCAATCATAAATCTCAATCCGTTGAATGTCCTAAAGCTTTGAACGAAAGATTTGCCCGTCACACCACTCCAAAAAAACTTTATCAAGGTGCCTACTGCCGCTCTTTTTGGAACCAAAAGAAAAAAATTTATCAAACTATGATTTTTGGCTGGAGTTGTAACTAGGAGTTGAAATGAAGCTGCTGTTTTATTTTTTGATACTAATCCTATCCGCTCATGCTCACGCTGTGGAACCTGCAACTTTTCGCTGGAATCTCCAAATCACTGATCCCGGTTTTGAAGTTACAAACGTACTGCTAGACAATAAACTCCACCGCCCCTATCTTAAAAAAACCTCCTGGCGCTGCTGGATAGGAACAACTGAAACCAAAGAACTGCCTCAAGCAATGCTTAAAAGGAAAAGTTTAACTTGTAGTTATAGCATTCAAGACACTGGCAGAGTTACCACTTTTGTCAGTTGCTCTCATCAGAAACTTTATGATGAAGGAATCCTGGAACTTTATGATGAACGTAAAAAAATGAAGTTTAGACTTATGCTTACCTGTCATCAATGACCTTAACTATTTAAGGCCAATCGTCTCGTAAACCTGTTTCAAAGTCTTTTCCGCTCTAACTTGAGCTTTATCTGCACCGATTTTCATTTGTTCTCTCAAATACTGTCGATCTTGCATTAAACGATTGTATTCTTCTTGTACGGGACGCAAAACTTCCACCACCAAATCGGCCAAATCGACCTTGAGATGGCCATAGAGTTTGCCTTGGTATTCAGAACAAATGGCCTGAATATCTTTCCCTGAAAAGGCGGCATAAATAGTAAGAAGATTGGCCAGTCCGGCCTGGTTTTGGGGGTCGTAAGCAATATGGTCACCAGAATCCGTAACTGCGCTTTTAATTTTTTTCTGAATTGTCTTGGGAGGATCAATAATAGAAACAAAACTTTTTTGATTTTGGTCGGACTTCGACATTTTTTTATCAGGTTCCTGAAGACTCATAATCCTGGCACCCATTTTTCCAATAAAAGGCTCAGGCAAAGTTAAAACGCCTTTTCCGTAACAATTATCAAAAAAATTCACAATATCCCGACACAGTTCCAAATGTTGCTTTTGATCCTCGCCAACAGGAACCAAATCTGTTTGATAAAGTAAAATATCTGCTGCCATTAAAACGGGGTAAGTAAAAAGGCCCGCACCTACGTTTTTAGAGTTCTGAGACTTTTCCTTGAATTGAACCATACGGCCCAAATGCCCCATGGGTGTCAGGCAAGTGAGAATCCAGGTAAGCTCGGTGTGCCCACGAACATGAGATTGAACAAAAAGAGTATTGCGCTCTGGATTTAATCCCAAGGCCAGGTATTGAGCAAAAAAAGAGTCCGTTTTTTCTTTTAATTGCAAACCTCCATGCCTCGTAGTCAAAGCATGGAGATCGGCCAAAAAATACAGGCAATCGTACTTTTCCTGAAGTTGCTTCCAGTGCTGAATGGCCCCTATGTAGTTGCCCAGAGTTAAATCCCCCGTCACAGTTGAACCGGAAAGAACGATTTTTTTCTTTTGTGAATTATTCTGACTTGATGGCACTGTTATTTACCAAAATAGAAAAATGGTTGCGAGGGCAGGATTTGAACCTGCGACCTTTGGGTTATGAGCCCAACGAGCTACCAGACTGCTCCACCTCGCGTTAGATCGCTGACAATGCTAAGCAAAAACTCCCTCGCATTCTAATCAAGGCCATTCCAAATGTCCAGCGCGGTTTGGAGATTTCTGATAAAAATTCTTTAATACAGTATAAATCCTTAAAATTATTTGAAAATTAAACGATAAGCTACTAAGGCCTTTTACTTTTAAAGGGCCAGGAGGCCCCATGCCAAGAGAATCTAACGGAAATATTAAACTCGACACTGGCGAGCTTAGTCCAAATTACGTCCGCCTTATGAAGACTCTTCACAATACGTTGACGCATTTGCTCACGACCAATTCCGAAAAAGAATATTTTGAACATAGTGCAGAGGCCCTGCGTCTATGCGCATCCCTTATTCAACAGGCCCAATTTGCTGAAGAGGCGGAGGGTGGAAACATTCCCTATTCTGAACAAGTTCTTGAATTTAGTATCGCTACTTTGCAAGAATACATTTCCGGCTCTAAAGTCATTACTTACGATTGCTGAACTACTTTAAAATAATTTTCCTTTCTAAATTTTAAAAAAAGTTTATCGTCAGCGAGAATTTCTTGCGATTTTTTTCTCTTGAACTTTGAATCGGATTTCAAACGAATAGTTCTCTTATTTGACCAATAAGTTTTTTCATTTTGAGTATCAATTTGTTTAAGCAAATCCTTTTTGGTCATATAACGATATTTGCCTGGTGCTATTCCACAAACGGTAAGTCCTCCGATGGCCACGCGTTTGAGTTTGTCCACGGTGAGACCTAAAGATTCACAAATTTCTCGAATTTCTCGATTTTTTCCATCATTCAAACGAAACTCCAACCATGTTTTGTTATTCAGGCACTTGATAATGCGAACACTTTTGGGTTTCAAAAAAACTCCCTGAACAGTCACCCCATTTCTCAAACTTTTAAGAATTTTTTCGTTAACAAATCCAAAAACTTTGACTTCATAAACTTTTGTAAGCTGAAAAGAAGGATGAATAATTTGCTGTGCCAATTCCCCATCATTAGTTAGAATTAAAAGCCCCTCAGAAAGATAATCCAAACGGCCAACAGGATAAATCCTCTCTGTGCAATCGTGAACCAAATCCATAACTGTAGAACGCCCTTCCGGGTCTGAAAGCGTGGTCATATAGCTACGGGGTTTATTAAGAACGAGATAAACTTTTTTAATATAACGAGAATCAATAGGTTCCCCAT
Organism: Bacteriovoracaceae bacterium; assembly: GCA_965215445.1. GTDB lineage: Bacteria > Bdellovibrionota > Bacteriovoracia > Bacteriovoracales > Bacteriovoracaceae > CBDBLK01. The sequence goes on from CBDCDT010000002.1 coordinate 493,621, forward strand.
CGAACATAACCACATCGTTATGAGGGTCAACTTGCGTCCCCAATTGGGTAATACAAATGCCGTTCACTTGAACCCGACCTTCTAAAATAAGAACTTCTGCCTTTCTGCGAGAAGTAATACCTGCATCTGCAATAAATTTATGGAGTCTAACCGTATTTTTTTTCATCATAACTACCTCAAGCTGAAGGTTCTGGCCGCCTTGCAGTTTTTATAAAATTGAGATTGATATCCAATTCTTTCGCTTTTTTGGCCACGCGGTCTGTTTTGGCCTCTAATTTTTCGATTTTGTCTTCTAATTTGGACTGTTCCCGATCTTCCTCTAAAGGCCTTCCCGTTTCCAAGTCAATCATTTGAAAATCACTATCTTGATTTTCTTTTTCGGGAAGATTAAAAGGGCCAGTTAAAAAATTTCCAATAACACCTGGATTGACTGCTTGATAGAGTTGTTCCGACTCCAAAGCATTTTTATTATTTTGGGCCACTGTTTGACGAGCAATATACTGTTCAAGCAGTTCAAATGCAGAAAGCGTTTCTTCCTCCCCTTTGCTCTTCCTTTGCTCCTCGGACTTCAGTGAAGTTGTAAAATCAGTTTCTGTTGAAATACTCTTAATGGATGCCGCTAACTGGTCGAGTTCTTGAATCTCGCTCAAGTTGAAATTTTCTCCGCTTCTATCTTTCACCAAAGTTTTAATATCACTAATATCTTTCTTGCCACTCTCAAGCATACTTTTTAATTCGTGCTCGGAAGGAAGGTCTCGTAAATCAGACAAGTTAAAAACTTCCAAAAATTCAGAGGTTGTTGAATAAAGGACAGGTCTTCCCAGGTCATCGCTGCGCCCACTAGTTTTTACCAAACGCTTGTCCATCAACCCTCTAATAATGTGCCCTGAATCGACTCCACGAATGCGATTAATTTCCGTTTTGGCCACAGGCCCTTTGTAAGCAACAATGGCCAAAACTTCCAACGCCGAAGGAGAAAGAACCAGGCCTGCTGTTTTGGAAAGATTATGTGCGTATTGAGCATAAAAACTCTTGGTTCTAAACTGGTATCCTCCAGAAACTTCCATTAATTGAATACCATGAGTCTGGGAATTGTCGTAAGTCTGCTGCAAATTTTGAATGGTTTTGCGCAAAGTTTCCATGGAAAGACCTTGATCAATTAAATTTCGGATTTTTTCCAGGGAGATCGGACGATCACTCATAAAAATAACTGTCTCTACTGCTCCACAAAGTGTTTCTCGATTCAGGCCAGTACGCGCCATCCATAAATGCTCTTCTTGTTTTTGTTCGTCAAAAGAATCGAGTTGAAATTCAAATTCCATATTTTTTATCCTGTAAGAGAAGGCATTGTCAGTTTCTCTGCATCTTTCTGTCCCTGATTAACCTGAAAAAAATCACTACTCTGATCGACGTCAAAATGTTCAAGTGGTTTCAATACTTTAATGTAGATAGTCTTACTCGCTTCGTTTTGAAAGAGTCCGACCAGACCCAATCGCGCCAGTTCGAGAAGACTTAAAAATGTTATTACCTTATTTCCAATTTCAGCATCTTTGCCCTTGGTTAATTGCAAAAGATCATCAAAATCGTGTTGAGCATTACTAACAAGAAAGTTTTTTAAAGAGCGCAATTTTTCCTTGATTGAAAAGCGATCGCGTTCGACAATTGTGTAGTTTCTCTCTTGCTTGGAGATAAGGCCCATCATGGACTGGGTAAGTTTTTGCAGTTCTACCGGAGTGAGAACAGAGTCAAGCAATACTTTACGCCTGACTTTGGGGCGAACAAAAATTTGCGAATCTCTCTTGGGTAGTTGCCACAACCCTCGTCCCAATTTTTGAAAATGCTGAAGCTCTTCCAAACGCCGGATAAGTTCCATTTCTGAAGCAATAGAAAACTCCATCGCTGCTTCAGTTTGCTCTCGCAAACGAGCTGTCTCATCTTCATCTAGGGCCTTTTTGGATTTGAGCAGTAATAAAACCGCGGCCATAAAAAGATAATCCCCGGCAATATCAAAGTTAAGTTCGTGCATTTGTCTGAGATAAGCTAGATATTGCTGGGTGATTTTGGTGAGATTCAGTTTTGTGACATCCATTTCTTCTTTTTGAACGAGCAAAAGAAGCAGCCCTAAAGGGCCATCAAAATTTTCTGTTTTAACTTGAATAGAAGTATCTAACATAAAAATCAGCCTAATAATCCATAAAATGTTCTGAGTATAATGCTCATAAAAATATTAACGGGAATCATCAAGTAGCTAAAAATATTAGTTGTCCAGAGTAAAATGACAAAAATAAAACTGTAACGTCCCAATTCTTCAAATTTTCTGGCCGTTTCATAATCCAAATAAGAGGCCAACATTTTAGAGCCGTCCAAAGGTGGAAAGGGGATAAGGTTAAAAACGGCCAAAATTAAATTGATGGCAACTCCTTGCTGAAACATCATAAGCAAGGGGTCTGAGACGTGGCGTGAACCAGAAACTTGAGTGTCAATCAACGCCAAGGCAAATGCACAAACTATGGCCAAAGCAATATTGGCCAAGGGACCGGCAAAACTTACCCAGAAAATGCCCGAGCGAATATTCTTGAAATAGCGGGGATCAACGGGAACGGGTTTGGCCCAGCCAAACATAACTCCACCGATGAGAATACTCACCAACGGAAAGAGAACAGTACCTACGGGATCCATGTGAACCAAGGGATTGAAGGAGAGACGTCCTTCTCGCTCAGAAGTGGGGTCTCCGAAGGATTTGGCAACCCAGGCATGAGCGTACTCATGAAAGACGATAGACAGTAAAAAAATAGGCAGGCCTGTGACCAAACGTAAAAGTGCTGCATTGCTCATGATTCCCAACATAGCATTCTGGTCTATTCGTGACAATCATAATTTTGCTTATCGTCATTTCTTTTCATCGAGTACAATAGAAGGGAGATGCCAAAACGAATAGCGCTATGCGTAATAACACCCTTTCTCGTTTGGGCCTTGGCAGCGGTCGATTTACGCTGCGATGAATTAGATGATTTTCTGCAAGGCACAGAAAGCGGCGGCCTTGATTTTTCTGCCTTCGACGATCCAACAGTTGAACTCAACAATCCAGAGGCCGCAAATTTTGAGGTTGTCGACACTTTTGTAGCAAAAGATAAGGAATTTAAACAAAAGATGCCCGATGAGGGCGAAGAGAATACCGGCAGGCGGATTCGAGAATTTTGGGAACCCAAAATATTTTCCGTCTTAATCAAGGAGGGAGTTCTTTTAACAGACCTTGATTCCAATCAAGTCTTTACAGTCAAAAAGACCTTTTATGCCAAGGCAAAAGAAAAAATTGTCGGAGGTGAAACTTCCTATATCTTAAATAAAAAGGGCGAAGCACGCTATCAAACGAAAACCTCTGGCCTTGTCGATATAGAGGAAGACCTCAAAACGCTCCCGCAATTGGATGCTTTGGAAATCTACCGAGACAAAAACGATTTTAGCTCGCTAGACTCCACTTTCCCCTTTGAATATTTTTTTAACTATCATTTTGAAACTATTATTTCAGATTATTACCCCACCCTTTTTGGATTTAGCTCCCGCAATGGTTCGGCCCACCGATTGCAATTCAAAGGATATTATCACCCTTCCCAATTGCCACTTCATTTTGGCATTAATTTCCAACACGTCTCGGGAATCTGGAGCGATCCGTACACCAATTTCTTTACCTGGCGTGCAATTTTTTTAGGGCCAAACATCCATGTTCATTTGGAAGCAGAAAAAGGCCTTAGCTGGCATTTTCATCTCGGCGCCGGGCAGGCCCTTTTTCATCGTTCACAAAGAGATTTGGAACAACACAATTACGATTCAACCACAATGCAACTTGATTTAGAGGTGGCCAAACAAACATCTTATGGAAAATTTCTAGCGGGGCTGGGATTTCGCAAAACCTTATCTTCTCTTAAAAGCACCTCCGAACCCTTGGTTATCCCAGCACAAACCAACAGTGTCAACGCCTTCAGTATTTCTCTAGGATATTCACATGGATGGAGCTTATGAAGAAAATACTGCTATCGGGATTCTGTTTATTTTTTTGTTTCAAAGTGACAGGAAACGAAGGGGTTGTCACTGTTTTAGAGGCCTATTTCCTTCGAGAACCCAATTTAACATCTCAAATTGTGCAAACTGTTCGCAAGGGCCAAAAAATTACTATTCACGGCAAACACTTTCTGGATAATCCTCTGGCACCACAAGCCCATTCTCTGGAAGATTTAAGAAAAATAGGATGGGACGAAAGAGACGACCACCCCGATTTTTATCTCACTGTCGACAAAAGCGGGCGCGATGCCTATATTCTACGAAAGTTTGTCAAACTTATCACTGGAGATGTTCGCGAATTCAGTCAAAATATTACTCCCTTTAATCCCGACCCCAGTGACTACCGTATCAAAGAACCCTTGTCGGAAAGCTATCCCATAACTGAAGCGATACACAAGCAGCATCAAGTTTTGCTTGCCATGGGGCCTGATTTAAAAACAAAATATCCCTACCCCAATAATGTTCTACAAGAACAATATAGTTTGCGAAAGGGATTCACTATTGCCTACGGACGCAAGGCCGATTGGGACAAGGAAAACCGCTTTTACTTCGGAGGAATGGGTTATTTCCTAACGTCGCAATCTGATTTTGTCCTCGACAATGGCATCTCCTCACGAGAAATCAAAAATCAAGTCGGGCTGGGGCCTTATATCACCTATACGACCTGGCGAAAAGCAAACTACCAAATTTCTTTTCAGGGCGCTTTAAGTTTAAATGCAAATAGAGTTACTATTGCTCAAAAATCCGGGGGAGAACGCTTTCGGTTCAGGAACTTTTATGGCCTTTCCCTGACCCCGCGTTTGAGTTCTTTTTTTCAAATTAGAGACATTGTCCCCAATGGCAATTTTTTGATGGGAATTGATTTCCAAATTCATACACCCCATCAACTTCGGCCATCAACTCCCAGTGACGATTCCTTGCGCTGGAGAACCGAATCCCCTCAAGATGACGTCTTTGCCATTCCCTTTAGTACTCAGTGGAATTTTTTAATCGGATTTCAATTTTATCACTAAAAGACCTCTCAAAGAGGCAAAATTTTCCCGAAAAAAATTATCTCTTTATTCCTAAAGATTTTTTTTCTCCTGGCGAGAAGTAAAAAGCACAGGAGGTTTTTCAAGGATGAGAGGCCTCCAGTTTAACATTCAGGAGGAATACATGAACGATTCAAAACGTGAAGTTCTTTTTCAAAAGCTAGGAAATACTTGGTACGTTTTCACTGAAATTGACAATGAAGTCATCTATTCACCACTTCCCCACGGTGTAAACCCTTATACAGATAAACTCGAACTCTATAACATTGTCGAAGAATGTACCAAAAGGGCCTTTCAACATGAAAAAAGAAAGGCCTGATAAAAAACTCCTCTCGCTCTATAAGTATCGTTCACCTCAAAAAAAGAAGAGCACGGGCATAAAGCAAGATGGGAAAAAAACAGAAGAACTTTGCTCAGATAAGATTACTGCCAAGGCCCTGCAAAAAAAGATTGTTGAAAAATTTAAAAGTGACACCCAAAATATTCAAAAGGCGGCCTCTCTTATTGCCCAGATGATTAATTCAAAAGATTGAAAGAAGGCGCTTTAATCTCACTCTCCACCGCAGTTTGAAATCAAAAGCTTCCGATTCATACCTCCAGCGTTCCCGTTTAAAATTTTTCCAGGCAAGTTTGACCAATTTTCCCTTTTTGTAGGGATATTCTTTTCTTTCAATAGCGTGGCAAACATTTGCCAAATGTTTTTCCTGGTCATACCCCCCGTACAAGTGTGAAGAACTGAGGTGAATAAGTTCGAGTATAGAAATGACCTCGATGCCCGGGGCGTCGTTAAGGTCAAGTTGCCCCTCCGGGGTCAAATGCCCGGCCAAATCTTCTCCAGCAATACCTTTTAAAAAAGGCAAGTCCAGACCTAAAGTCTCCAGGCCCTTTTCGACGACCTCGTTAGTGTCTTGCTCTTTTTCTGAATCATCTTCCGATTCTATTGCCTTGTCTCCTTGAAAAGATATTCAAAGTTTATAATGACTATTTATAAACAATTTATACATAAAAATAGCACTGAAATAGCTATTTATCAACAATTAACAATATTTAACAGCATTTATAGAACTATTAACACGAGTTTAGAGTTTTGATATTCTTTTACAGTGCGTCGTAATCACCTAAATGTGGACTCCCAAGTGAATCAGACAAGTAAAATAAGAGAAATTAAACTTAAGTTTTGGAAATCTGCCGAAACAGAACGAAAGCGCTCATCTCACCTCAACACCAAACAGCTTGCTGAAGCGATGGGCAAAGGAAGCAATTTCCTCAGCTCTTTTATCAACGGCAGAAGTGACCCATCATTCGATACCTTTTGGTCTTACCTGATAGAAGCGGGCTTTGATATTGAACCCTTGATGAATCTGAAAATTCGCAGGGGTGAACTCAAAAAACACGTCAAAATTCAAAATGAACTCATCAAAACTATTGCCTCCATTGAGGATGAAGAAGTTCTTCTCGCCTTTATTGAAATGATCAATGCCGCTCTGAAATTAAAGGGCGCAAGATATAAAAGAGATAGCTCTAAGCCTAATAAACTTTGATTTGGCCGCGAACTTCAAGAGCTTTACTTAAATCCAAATCCACCAGTTCCCACTTTTCTCCTTCTCCCAGGTCACACAAAATTTCCCCCCAGGGATCAATCGCCAGAGAGTGTCCAAAACTTTGCAAACGCGAATTGTGTTTGCCCCATTGGGCGGCGGCAATGACAAAACATTGATTCTCAATGGCACGCGCCCGCAGTAAAGTATGCCAATGGGCCTTCCCCGTAGGTACGGTAAAAGCACTGGCATAGGTCAAAAGATTGGCCCCCTTCTCTCTTAATTGCCAACTTTGAACCGGAAATCTCAAATCAAAGCAAATGCCATAACCAATTTTAAGATCGGAAATCTGATCAACGAGAAGTTTTTCTCCCCTTTGATAAATATCTCCCTCATTGATTTTTTTACGCTTTCCATTTCTTAAAAAATCGCAGGCAAAAAGATGCCTTTTATCGTAAAAAGAAATCAATTCTCCACTGGGATTAAAGTTAAGTGCGCGGTTAACTACAGTTCCATCCCGATCATAGGCCACGCTGCCACCTAAAAGATAAATTTGGTTTTGAAGGGCAACATTCTGAATTTTCTCAAAGGCCCCGCCTTTTTCTGAAACTAAGTGCGGTGTAGGGGCCACACCATCACCCATGGAATAAAAACACTCCGGCAAAAAAAGTGCTTCAGCACCTTCGAGTTTTACTTCCCGTGCCGCCTTTTCAATTTTTTGCATATTATGGACGGGATCGAGTTGACCACTAAATTGGAAAATAGCAATACGCATGGGCCTCCCTATAAAGACGTTCTTTTTCCTATCGCCAAATAATGAAAACTGGCCCGCAAAACTTCTTTTGTATCCAACAAATTCCTGGCATCAAAGATCACGGGGGCATTGAGGTTTCTTTGAAGAGTGACAAAATCAGGATTTTTAAACTCTTCCCATTCGGTCATAATCACCAATCCATCACAATCTTTCAGACATTCATACATATTATCAAATTTTTGAATTTTTTTGCGACAATCAGCCAGAGATTCTACCGCCAGAAAATTGTCTGAGGCAACTGGGTCATAGACATTGACCAGTGCTCCCTCTCGAACCAACGCTTTGGCCATATCAATGGCCGCGGATTCCCTGACATCATCGGTTCCGGCCTTAAAGGCCACACCCCAAAAAGCAAAATACTTTCCTTCAAGACGGCCTTCAAAAAAATGTTTTATTTTTTCAAACATATAAAGTTTTTGAACCTTGTTCGCTCTTTCTGTGGCCTTCACCGAGTAAAGCTCTGTCTCAAATCTGCGTGCCGTATGCAATAAGGCCCTAACATCCTTGGGAAAGCAGGAACCTCCGTATCCAGGTCCCGGGTTTAAAAAATGTTTGCCAATTCTCTCATCCGTGGACATTCCCAGGCAGACCTGTTCAATATCCGCCCCCGTAAAATCACACAATCTGGCCATTTCATTAACAAAGGAAATTTTCAAGGCCAAAAAACAATTAGCCGCATACTTGGCCATTTCAGAGGAAAGATAATCCATATAATGGATCGTACGGCCATTTTGGAGCAAAGGAGCGTATAACTCATCCATTTTTTCACGAACACAAGCATCCTCAAGGCCTACAATAATGCGATCGGGATGCATAAAATCCTTGATCGCTCTTCCCTCTCTTAAAAATTCGGGATTATTGGCCAAATAAAAATTCTTATTGGTTTTGGAAGCTATAAGTTCCTTTATCAAGGAAGTGGTTCCAAGTGGAACGGTAGATTTAATAACCACCAAAGCACCGTCAGATATAGACTCGGCCACCTTGCCGGCCGCGGCCTTTAAATAATCGAGATTGCTTCTGCCATCCTCACTGGAAGGAGTGGCCACTACCAAAAAAATGACCTGGGCATCACCGCAGGAATGATAATCCGTTGCAAACTTTAAACGCTCAGCGCGAATATTGCGCTCGAGGAGCTGATCTAATCCTGGCTCATAAATGGGAGACTTGCCGTTTTGCAGTTGTTCGATTTTTTCAGGCACTATGTCAACACAAAAAACGCTGTGCCCAACTTCGGCCAAGCAGGTTCCGCTCACCAGCCCCACATAGCCTGCTCCGATAATGGAAACTTTCATATTCCTTTCCCTCTTTTTTTCCTGTAAGTAAACCAAGGGAGTAATGTTTGCAAAGCAGAATTGGCAAAATTAAAACCGTTCTCAAAATTGTCTTTGCCGCCTCCATAATATGGTGGTTGCTTGAGAATGAAAAACTCGATTTTTCTCTTATTCCTCAGTCCATAGAACGAGGGCATTTCTGGATTGTTTTGGGCCTTATCGCTATCCAGGGCATCCTGGCCACTGTCCGTTGGCGCGCGCTTCTCGAAATTTACTCAAAACACAAACTGGGCCTATTTTCCATCATCAAAATTTCCTGGATTGGCCTTTTCTTCAACAATTTTCTTCCTGGTGCGGTCACCGGAGACTTTATCAAACTGATCTATATTCGAGACCTCGATAAGAGCTTGAGTAAAACTTATCTGGTAACTTCGGTTTTGATGGATCGCATCTTTGGTCTGGTCGGCCTTTTGTGCATTATGGGGGTGGCCAGTTTGCTTTATTATGGTGAGATAACATCAATAACCCCCCAAGTTAAAAAGCTCGTCCACTTCAATTTATTCCTCTTTACGGGGGCCATTTTTTTCCTTGCGGGCCTCTTTGCTCCTGCAAGATGGCAAGAAAAATTGTCCCAACTGGCGGGCAAAATCCCCTTGGTGGGAAAAACCTTGTCGCGCGTTTACAAACAAATTTGCACTATAGGCAAAAATAAAAATGTCATCGCAAAATCCATGCTGCTAAGCATTTCCTCCCAACTCATCTGCTGCTTTGCCTTTTATCTTATCGGCAGCCCCTTTTATCCCGTCGATATTCCCTTGGGATACATTTTCTCCCTCATTCCTCTAGGTCTTATTACCGTGGCCATTCCCGTGGCCCCGGCGGGAATTGGGTTGGGCCACATGGCCTTTGAGCAGCTTTTTGGACTTATAGAAATTTCAGGCGGAGCGAATTACTTCAATCTCTATTTTTTGTGTCAGGCGCTGGTCAATTCGCTGGGAATCCTCCCTTATATTCTCAACAGGAAGCAACTTCCACAGAATCAACTTTAGATTTCTTTGGCCCGGGCAAGTTCTCTCAGTTTGGTATATTTGAGAAAAGTTGCGAGTCCATTAATACAGCAAATAACAAAACCGTAATATCCGTCCAAAAATCCCCGCTTCCAAATATAGTCTCTCAAAAATTTGAACCAAGGCCTGATAACAATATCAACCCAATGGCACCGCCTTCCCCGTTTAAAAGCGGCCTTGGCGGCGATAGAACTAAATTTGTTGGTTTGCTCGATATGAGCGCTCACACTATCGTAACTGTAGTGAAGAAGATCGCCTGTAAGAAGTGTCCCCTTGGCACCACTTTTGAGTTTTAAAATATCGTGGGGATTGACTCCCTCCCAACGGGCCATACTCCTTTTTACCAAGCGCAATTTTGTATCGGGATACCAACCAGAGTGGCGCACCCAGTAGTCAACATAGCAAGTCAGGCGGTTAAAACGATAACCTTCACTGGTCAAGTTCGTCTTGGCCTCCAAAAGCGATTTTTTGAGTTCTGGACTCAGCGCCTCATCGGCGTCGAGACTTAAAACGTAATCAAACCGGCATTGATCAAAAGCAAAATTCTTTTGCTCGATATGGCCTTGAAAAGGGTGTTGCACGACACGAGCGCCACGGCCCTGAGCGAGTTCTACCGTCCGATCCTTGGAATAGGAATCCACCACCACAATTTCGTCACAAACTCCCTCCAAGGAATCTATACAGCGCAAAATATTACGTTCTTCGTTAAGCGTGATAATGGCGGCCGACAACTGAATCATGATGGCCAAGTTTTACAAAGAGCGTTTTTTCTGTCAAAGACGGGCATGCCTAAAATCGGCCCTCAAAGTCTTTTGATCGTTAAAAATCGCGCCATGGGGGATGCCGTCCTGGGACTGGCCACCATTCAGTATTTAAAAAAAATCCTCCCCCAAACCCGCCTCATCTATGCCGTTCCCGCCTGGGTGGCCCCTCTTTTTTCCGAAGTCCAAACCGCCGCCGACCAAATTTACCCGCTCTCCCTGAAAAATGGGGTCGATTGGTTGCGACACTACTTAAAAATCCATCAATTAGGCCCAGAGGCCATTTTTGAAATGTTTCAAACTGGTCGAACACAAAAATTTTTCAGACTTTTCCCCCGCCCCTATTTTTACCACAACCACCACTTCTCAACAGGGCCTGTTTATGAACAAGGAATCATCAAACCCAATATTCAAAGAGACCTGGATGGTGCTTGGAGTTATTTTGGAAAAAAACGAGACTCACCCCTGCCTTCTCATCTCGATTTCCCTCCTCGAATGGAATATCCCACTAAAAAAGAGGATGTCATTACCTTGGGAGTGGTGGCCACGCGAGAGACGAAGATGTGGCCCTTGAAACACTACGCCCGCTTATGCCAACTTATTTGCAAAGACTATCCCCAGACTCAAATCCAAATTCCCCTGTCGACCAGTAAGTGCGATCGTGAGATCAAACATTCTCTACGCAGCTTCCAATTGCCCTCACAAGTTCAATTTGTAGAAGCACCACTACAAAAACTGCCACAAATACTGGCGCGATCGCGGGCCTATATCGGTAATGACACTGGGCTTAAACATATTAGTGCGGCCTTGGGAATAAAAACCTGGACTTTATTTGGGCCAGAGCCACCCCTCGAATGGCATCCCTACGATACTTCTCAACACTCTTATTTCTATAAAGAAGGACTTGAATGTCGCACTCAACAAGCACACTACTGCCCGCTTGCGACTTGTTCCAGTATGGAATGTCTCAAGAATTTTTCCCCTGAAACAGTCTGGGAAAGCATAAAAAAAGGCCCACCACGTTTGTCGTAAGTGGGCCTTCTGTAAGTAAAATAAAAACTAACGGAGATGCTTACCTAGACAGCCTCCCAATTCAAACATAGAGATTTCGCCCTTGCCAAAAACCCTTCTCAGCTTGGTATCCGCCAGGATATTGCGCCTGTTTTTTGGATTCTGAAGGTTGTGCTTGCGAATGTATTCCCATATTTTCTTGGTGGCCTGAGTTCGAGGAACTGCCCGATTTCCAATCACTGCTGCCAAATCGGCCGAAGGAGTCAAAGGCCTCATAAAAGCGGCATTTGGCTTCCTCTTGGTTCTTTTCTTTGCAGTTTTCTTGGTAGCGGCCTTTCTCGTAGCAGTCTTTCTAGTGGCCGCTTTTCTGGCAGTCTTTTTCCTGGTAGCAGTCTTTCTGGTCGCTGCTTTTCTGGTGGCCTTTTTCCTAGTAGCTGTTTTCTTTCTAGTTACTTTTTTTCTAGTGGCCTTCTTTTTTGTTGTTTTTTTCCTCGTCGCTGTCTTCCTGGTTGCAGTCTTTCTGGTAGCTGTCTTTCTGGTCGCGGTCTTCTTTCGTGTTGTCTTTCTCTTGGCCATTTGGTTCCTCCTTTGGTTAGCCTAAAAGTTCCTTACCTGATGGTCTTGACCCATTCAACGATGGTGCCATCAGAATAAATGTTGCCCGTTCTGCGGTAATTGTGACTTTCATTTAAACTGTACATACGGAAATTATCAATCCTGCAATAGTGAAAAACCTTGTTCAGGCCCCGTTCTTTGGCCTCGGTTTCAAAAAATTCCTTAATCTCATGGTTATACCCGCTTCCCTGATGGTCAATACGAAGGCCCGTATTTTTTGTCAGCAAACTGGAATTTTCTTCTTTCATAAGTGCCACAGCGACAATTTCCTCTTCATTTTTGACACCAAAAAGCTCCCAGCCAGCTTCCATTTCACACCAAAGGCCCTCCATCGTCCAGTTGAAATCAGGAGAATCTGAAAAAGCGTCGATGGTATAACCATAAACTTCTTCGAGGCTTTCCTCCCTCTTCTCCACTCTGAAAAAAGTCAGGCCCATACGCAAACCTACCCCGCCTCACAAAGGGGCCAGCCCTGATAAGTAGGCCGCAAGGTCTTCAATATCCCGATCGCTCAAATTTTTGATATAGGGTAACATTTCTGGATTTTTGCGCTCTTTTCCCGCTTGCAAGGCCTTAATCGAGGAAATGATATACCAGTCGTGCTGACCGGCAACCCGTGGGGTTTTTTCCGCCACATTGCCCTCGCCGTTTGTACCATGGCAGGAAACGCAATTTTGATAGAGGGTTTGCCCCCGCTCTGCATCCGCCGAGAGTGCGAAAGGACTCACCAAGGCCACCATCCATAAGAAAAAATGCCTTCTCCCCTCCCAAATTCTCATCGCTCTCATGGTAACGTCTCCAACAAGGCCGGTAATTCTCCCCTACAATGTATCCCCTTATTCACGCTTCCGCAACTACCTTGAGCGCCTCTTTTTGAAAAACGTGGCGTATGAAGCGCCCGAGGGCCAATTTCTCCCACTCCTCTATTGGGCCACCCTTGAAAATAAACGATTCTCCCTCCAGAGAAAAAAGCTCCCAGTTCAGACCAAACTCCTGACAAAAGGGAGCAAAAACCAGATTTTGCAACTCCAAGGCAGCTTGAATATTGCGCAAGTGCCGCCCTTCCCAAGGCATGGAAAGCTTGCCCAAACGCCCTAAAAGAGAATGTAAATGGGAAAAAAGAAGGTTTTCCTTGAGTCCTGACAACATCTTCTGGGCGGCCTTTTCCAACTCGACCATCCCCTGAAAAGCGGGCCTGCCATTTGCTGTCCTCAAAAAGCTTTCAAGCTCTCTGTACTCCAGCTTCGACCAGCGAAAGAAATCAGCATTTTGAAGCAACAAGCACAATCCTGCTGCTGCTCCCCAGAGAGCACTTTTTGGCCCAAAAAACCGGCGCTCCACCTCCCGACGATCGTAAAACAGGCGGTCAATCCGGCAATTGCCATGCTCCTTCCAGGTCGCATAAAAACCCCCTCCCAAAGGGGGTTTCGCTTCGGAGTCAAAAACGCAATCCGTTCTCCTGGCAAGTTGTTCGATTCGTTCCATCAGTAGGCCCATACCATAGAGAAGATATTCGTGCTAGGGTAAATAAATATGACCGAAATTCGCCTCGATCCCCACACTCCCCGTTACCCAATTGTAGACCAGATCAGGGGCACAGCAGTCATCTTAATGATTATTTTTCACACTCTCTATGACCTGCGTTGGTTCGGTTACCTTCCCTCTGACCTTCCCATGAGGACTTTTGCCCAAATTATCGTTTTCCTCTTTCTCCTGTCCATGGGCCTTTCTCTGCCTTTGGCCCACAGGGATGGCATAAAATGGCCGAGTTTCTGGAAGAGATGGGCCAAGCTGGCCCTCACCGCCGGGCTTATTTCGCTGGTCACTTACCTACTCTTTCCCACGCGCTGGATTTACTTTGGCACTCTCCACTGTATCTCGGTTTGCAGTTTAATGGCACTCCCCTTTATCCACCGTCCAAAACTTGCGGGATTTTTAGGAGGCGCGATTCTCATTTCCGCAGTTTCGGGATTGCACTACCCCTGGGTCAGAATGGATCATTCGAGCATGGATTATATCCCCGCCCTTCCCTGGGTAGGCGTCGTTTTGTTGGGCATTTGCCTGCAAAATTACGGTCTGCACCGCTTTCAGCTTCCCGACGCAAGGCCCACGCGCTGGATAGTATTTTTGGGACGTTGGAGCCTGGGGATTTATTTACTTCACCAACCCATCCTGTTGGGATTGATCTATCTTGTCACCCTGGCCCTTTCCAGCTAAGATGGCCAAAAAGTTTATTAATGAAGCTCTCTTCTCAAATAGAACAAACGTTAGGCGGCCTGAAATTTGCGATGGTCTTGCTCATCCTCTTTTCTCTCGCCATGGCGGTGGGCACCTTCTGCGAAAGCTATTTCGGCACGGAGTTTGCCAACCGCGCACTCTACAAAACCCCGCCCTTTATGGCATTGCAACTGGCGATGTTTTTGTGCATCACTTTTGCCGCTCTGCTAAGATTTCCCCCTCGCAAACGCCTCTACGGCTTTTACACCGTCCACGCGGGCCTGATCATCGTCGGTGCCGGCAGTTTTATCACCTACTACGCCGGAATTGACGGGCATCTCCCGCTTTTGCCCCAAACTCCCAGTCGGGACATTATTCTCGACGACGACGTTCTCAAAATTCACTACCTCGAAGAGGGCAAAGTCGTCTCCTACCGCCTGCCCTACACTCCCTTCCCCAAGCACATCGGCCAGAGCTACCAGAACGTCAAAATACTCGACTACCTTCCCTACGCCGAAAAAAAGTTCAGTTGGCGCGAGCCTTCGGGAGAGGCACAAGCGGCCCAACATTCCGGGGTTTTCCTGCTGGCCAACCCCAATGTGCAAGAAAAATTCACTCTTTCCCTACACCCGGAAGCAACAGATTTCAAAAGCAATCTCAATCTCGGCCCCCTTTCCATTCAGTATCTTCCCAGCGGCCTGGCGACTTGCTTTGTCCAAAACAACCCCAGCCAGCTCATCCTCTGGGACAGTAAAAACCAGATCTGTGACACCCCGGAAAAAAGAGGCATCTCCCTGCAAAAAACCAGAGGGGAAGCGGGCAAAGGGGGCAAACGCTTTTTTGTCATCAGGGAGACTCATGCAGACGGAGAAAAAATTTATAGTTTTTTTCCCGATCTCTCACCCTGGCCAATGGATGAAAATTTCCAGGTTCACCGCGAGGCCCCCTTCCGCGTCTTCAATAAAAAAATGTTTGAACAAAAACCTTACCTCTTTTTATTTGGGGAACACGCCGCCTTTTACGACAAGGAAGAGGAAAAATGGCAGTCCCTAACCCTCAAAAAGGGCCATCCTGCCGAACTCCCCTGGATGGGTTTTGAACTCACCTTACTAGACCACCAAACCCATAGCGTCCCCGCCTATCACCCCGTCTATACCACTCCCATTCAAAAAAATGGTGAGTTTGTTCGCGGAGGCACACGCGCCATTCAAATTGAAATTGAAGGTGAGAAGCATTGGGTCACCCGTGAGACTCCAGTCAAATTGACCGCCGGTGGCAAGCTCATCGGCCTGCAATTGCTCAAGTCCAGCTTGCGGCTCCCCTTTGAGTTTGTCCTCACCAAATTTAAAATGGATAAAAACCCCGGCACCGATGACCCTGCCAGCTATGAATCCTTCGTCAAACTCTTCACCGAAGACGGCCCCCGCGACGCCCATATCTTTATGAATAACCCCCTCAAATACCAGGGCCTGACTTTCTATCAGGCCAGCTATTCCGTCGATGAACAGGGCAACTACTCTAGCACGCTAAGCGTCAATTATGACCCCGGCCGCTTTTGGAAATACCTCGGCTGTCTTATGCTGGTCTTGGGTTCCATCTGGCACTACCGTTTAAATCGCCGAGTTTCCCACAAGGCCCCTGCAAAATTCTCACGCCCCGTGCCTCTCGTCTCGGGGAATTGAGGGGAAATTAAGGAGGAGATTGAAAATGAAACTCAAAAAATTTGTTTTCCCCGCCTTGATCTTTTCCGCTCTATCATTCTTTACACAAAAGGCCCTGCCAACTTCCTTTCTCTCCACCCTTTGCTCTCCTGAATTGGGAACTTTGCCCATCCAACAAAACGGTCGAGTCAAACCCCTACTGGTTCACGCCCGGGAAGTGGTAAAATATCTCTCCGGCAAAACCAATCCCCTGGGAAAGCACCCTGTAACCACCTATTGCCTGCTCTCCTTTGAACAATTGGGCCTTGGGGAAGCACTTCCCCTCATCGCCTCAGTGGATCACTCAGAAGTGCGCCAATTTTTGGAACTAGGCGAAGGTGAAAAGGCGATCCCCTACACCCAGCTTTTAGAACGCAGCGAAGACATCCGCCGCGAAATGTTCCTGGCCGAAGAGGAATCTTCCTACCGCAAGGCCTTACAAAAATTGCTCTCGCGTGCGGGCCTTTACCGCAACATCACCTCGGGACAAAACTGGTTTATCCCCGAAGTCACCCCCGAACAAACCACCTGGCTGCCCTTGGGAAGTTTTTTTACCAAGAACAGAATCATGGAGGCCCAGGCCCAAAGTTCAAGCATACAAGGCCCGGAAAATCTCTTTGCTTCCATCCTGAATACGGCCGCTGAGCGCTTTGAAGAAAAACACGGCAAACTCCACCAACTGGAATACAGCTTCGTCCAACTGCGCCTACCCACTGTGGCCATGTTGCTCACCTTGCTCGCCCTGGCGGCCCTCACCCTCTGGCGTCGCCTCAAAGTGGCCATGATTATGACCGGCCTTACCGTCATGGTTCAAATTGCCATCCTCACCATCAGGGTTATCATCTCCGGCCGCGCCCCCATCACCAATATGTATGAAACGGTTTTGTTCAGTGGTTTCGGCGCCCTCGTACTCGCCCTTTTTATCGGGTACGCCAAACGCGAAAAAACCTTCCTTTATATGGGCCTGGCCTACAATGCCTGCACTCTAATGATGATGAATTTTGCCACAGGCATGCTAAACGAAGGACTCAACCCCTTGGTTCCCGTCTTGCGGGACAACTTTTGGCTCTCCACCCACGTCACCACCATCATTATGAGTTATGGAGCGCTGGCCCTGTCTTGGGTTTTGGCCAACACCGTTTTGATTCAAAAGCGCTTCGGACAACTCTCCTCCAAAGATGAAACTTACTACTCCAGCCTGGCCTACACCTGCCTGAAGTACGGCACCATTATGCTGGGAGCAGGCGTTATTCTGGGAGGAGTCTGGGCGGATTACTCTTGGGGAAGATTTTGGGGCTGGGATCCCAAGGAAACCTGGAGCCTGATCGCCTTTTGCCTCTACATGGCCATTCTCCACGGACGTTACACCAACTGGATTCCCCCCCACCGCTTTATGGCCTGGACGGCCTGTGCCTTCCTTTCGATTTTGATGGCCTGGTTTGGCGTCAACTACATTTTGGCGGCGGGACTGCACAGCTACGGTTTCAGCGAGGGCGGAGCGGTTTTTCTCGGTTCCACTTTCGCCGCTCAAATCGGCATCTTGCTCATCACCCACACGGGTAAGGGCGGGCCTGCGAATCCCCAGGCACTGGGAACCTAAAGATCAATTTAAAAAATCCTCAAACGTATTCTTCCTTTCCCTTTTCCGAAAGAACCAGTTTGCCCTCGTCGATCATCTTCCGCACTACACTCATCACTCTTTCTTCGGCCTCTTCGACCAGGGATAATTTTTGGGGAGGGCCGTTTAAAACCTCTTCGATTTCGCTTTTCATTCCCGAAGAAATATGCTCGAAAAAGAAAGATTGCAATTCTGCACTTCCCCGCCTCAAGGCCAGTGCCAAATCACCCACTTTGATTTCGCGTAAAAATTCCTGCAGCATACTCACGGTGAGCAATTTTAAATCCTCAAAGACCACCATGTTCTGCCTGAGCTGATCGGCCAATTGAGCATCTTGCTCTGTTATTAGAGCGAGAACCTTTTCTCTCTGCGCCAGATTAAGCGCCGCCAACATTTTGGCCGCTTCTCTAACCCCTGCTTTGAGCATTGTCTTCTTTGGGTAATTTCACTTGCCCGGTCACCCAATCGGCAAAAGGAGAGTGGATGTCGGCGATGGAAAAGGCCATCAGGCAAGGGCATTCATAGGGATGAAATTTTAAAATGTACTCCTCCAAAACGCGAAACTTCTGCCGAAGTGTTTTGATAAATAGCGGGATTTCTCGCTCCTGCTCAATTTTGCCATCCCACTCATAAAATGAGGTCACTTCGGCACCAATATTCACACAGGCCGCCAGTTTTTCCTTGACCAAAGCATGGGCCAATTCATGGGCCAACTTTTGTTCGGAAAGGAGCGTATAAACTCCAATGACTTCGCTGGCAGAATTTTCTGGTATCATAAAACCATGTCCAATCTCAAAATTCTCTGGGTATTCATTATTTCCCTCTCTCTTTCCGCCGTCAAGGCCGCCCAGTGGGCCATCGTCACCAAACCCTATGCCCTCGTCTACGCCGACCACCGCCTCATCACTCCCATCGGTAAGCTCTCACGAGGTAAAAAAATCCGCGTCGGCGAAGTCAAAAGAAATCACCGCACGGTTTTGCCCATGGCACTCAACGGAAAATTGGCCTGGATTAAAATTGTCGATATTCAAATTCAAAAGACTTCCGAACACAACGAAACAGAGAGCGAAAAAATTTTTGAACACGATATTGATAAAATGATCGGCGCTGTAGGACAAGAAGACGATGACGACCTCACTCAAAACAATTATCTTCTCTTTCGTTATGGGACACTGTCCAATATTCAGTTAGATGGAGTCAATACCCCACCAACATCCGGTGCCAACTACGAATTTCAAAACGAAGACAAGGAAAGCACCAGTTTTTCTCTCTTTCTCGAACATAAAAACCCCCGTCGGCAGTGGCACTGGGGACTGGGGTTTGACTACTTGGCGATGGATTCCGAGTCTGCGATCTATGAAACCCTTGCAGTCAGGGGACATTTGTCCTGGGTGCCCTATCAATCACACCTCTTTTCGGCCGAGGCCTTTGCCGGATTTTTGTTCTCGGGAGATTTTCGCATCACTTTTCCCGAAGGCGATCAATACAAGGGATTATTCTATGGGATCGAATACGGCCTTATGGCCCGACTCTTTCCTCGAAACCAATTGGGTCTGGTAGCCGGACTGAGTTTTTTTCATTTAACCCTTGGCGGGCTTGAGGAAATTGAAAATCCAACTGGTGGCAATATTACCGCCCTCAGGGGATTCCAAAGCGGCCAAATGTTTGTCGGAGCTACTTATCGTTTCTAAAAGACAGGGAAGAATGGTGGGCCAAAATATGCAAGCTCCCACCTTCACCATCTGGTATCAAAACAAACGTATAATCTGCTTTAGTGCTTTCCCCATTTGAAAAAACAAATTGATAATGCCCCATTAAAACCACCGTATTTCCCATTTCGCGCACACATTCTTCACCAAAACGAACCTCGGTAATCCCTTTCTTTAAAAAACCACTATCACCGGCCGCAGTGCCCGCAAAATATGAGTGAATAGATGTATTCTCCTGGCGAATCTGCTCTGAAAGCGTCGGTTTTAAAAGTGCCTTTGGGGAATACAAGGGCATCACTTGCTCGGGGGCTGCCGAAACAATGGCACTGGCCCAACGCTGTTTAAATTCTTCAATCTTCTCAAAGGCCAAGACCCACTCCCACTTTGATAGCGACATGTTCACCATCATCGTCAGTCCAATCCTGACTGACAAAAATTTTGTCTATAAACTTAAACCGTGGAGATGCAAAATGCCAACTTGCACCTACCGTTTTCATGGAAAACGACCCCCCTTCCTCAGAACGCCAAGTCTGTGTTCCAAGCCCTGCCCACACATGAAGCCCTGCCCACACGCGAAAGCGAATTCGCGCCAAAGCGTGATAAGTCAAAAAAACTTCCTCTATTTCCTCTTCTTCTGTTTCTTCCACCTGGCTCAAATAATGTCCCCCCAAACGCCCTTCCAAGCGCCACCTTTGGCCCCAGGCCAGCCATGGCGTCCAGGCAAAATCGAAGGTCAAACTTGAAGTTTCTTCATTATTAACAATCTGTGCTCCCGCAACTTCCAAGGATTTCCATCCGTAAGATAGTTTTGCCCCACTCCTCCTGGCACTCACTCTCTTGACACCTTCTTCCTCGGCCTCGTCTTCATCTTCATCATCTTCTTCCCAATCTTCCTCGTCTTCCTCGCCCTGCTCGTCCACTTCTTCCCCATCAAAAACTTCTTCCAATTCCTCTAAATCCTGTTCTGCATTTTCATCTCTTGGAGAAGGCCTTTTTTGTCTTCGCACTCGTTTGCGAGGTTGTTCTTTTCTCACCGAAGGCGCAGGCCTTCTTGGTGGCGTGGTGACCGCAACCCTTGTGGAAACCAAAGCGGAGCTAGAAATAGGAGGTTTGCGCGAAAAAGACATTTTGAGGGGAATCGTATTGCGAGGACGGTTTTCCAATATTCGCAAAAGGCGCCGGGTTTCCGTAACTCTTGAAAAATTCCTTTTAATCAAGCGGCAATCATATTGTGCTTCACACTTGTTCTGATTACGGCCCACGCGCCGGCATTTCCAGCCACTCAGCTTTCCCGGCATGGTAAAGCCCCGGCAAAAATCTACATTCCTGGCCATTGCCAACTCGGCCTGCCTCTGATGGGTTTCAATCACTGAGGTTGGGCCTTCAATAAAAACTTGAAAAGGCACTGCCCAGATCGGGCAGAAAGTAATAATTAATAAAAAGGCCCAAGAAATCTTTCTCAAATACCAAATCCTAGCATATCACTTCTTCTTACATCATAAGCGAGAATGGCACAAAAGACTAAGAAAAGAGAATTCCTAGAAAGTGATGGCAGTATTCAACTGGGCCACAAAGGAATTGCCAACACTGTTGGGACTTTCAGAATTGGTGTAGGCAAAGTAATCCCCCGTGAAGAGATAGCCAAAAGCACCACCAAGAGAAATTTCGCTATTCCACAAATAGCGGAAGTTAATGTCAAATTCCTGGCCCAAGTCTTTTTCTTGAGTGTAGTTTGCCTCAAAGCGCTTATTGGTCAAATGGTTGTAAGCTGACTGCCCCGCTTGGGCAACTTCCTGCGCCTTGGCCCAAATCAAAGCAGCATCCCAAATCCAATTTCCCGTCTCATAGGTTAGCCCAAATTTGAGATAGGTGGCGTTGTGAACATAGCTGTCGTACACATTCCCATTGGAGTTGCCGATAGCGCGCAGGTTATAGCGAAAAAGCAAATTGGCAATTTGATAGTTGGGATTCAAATACATGGCCGAAAATTGAGTCCCCAATCCATCCCCACCAGAAACACTGCCGGCATCCAATCCCAGCTTGAGTTGATCGTTAACTTCAAAATCCGATTCAAAAATAACCGCCTTGGCCTTGTAATGAACGTCGGAAACGGCCGGATCGTCCTGATTCAAAAGCGTTCCTATACGCCCGCTCATAATCGGAACTTCAACTCCCAATTGCAAAGGCCCAAATTTTTTGCGAAGAAAAAGGTCAATTAATTTGGTATCAGTTTTTCCAATCGACCAAAAATTTTCATCAGTGTCACTCGTCAAGTCGTAACCGAGGGAAAAAGGGGCACTCTGTTTGGCCGAGTGAAGTAATCCAAAACTCAAATCCTGTTCAATATTTTGGTAAACTAGGGCAACGCCAATTTCTCTGGTTCGCGTGGCCTTGGTGAGGGAATTTCCCCGGCCCGGGCGCGACCAAAATGCTTCCAGGCCAAAACCACCAATTTTAACCTTGGCGGTAATGCCATCTCGCATAAATGCAAACCTGTCCCAAGCGCCCTCTCCGCCATTGACGACCGCTCCAAGACCGTAGTGAGCGGAGTGCCTGCCGAGAACATAGGTGGCCACATCGGAATAAAGCTCGACATAGAGCTTGTCCAAAGCGAGAACTTCACTGCCACCAGAAAAATGGTAAGGATACAAAGCGTTACCAAATCCCGATTCGAGCGACTGGGAATTGTCATCTCCAAGAAATCTCCCCCGCCCATAACCAAAAGAAAGCTCGCCCCCAATCGTGGCAGCATCATTGATAATCAGGGTGGGTTCGAGGCGAAAAAGTGAACTTTGCCAATTCGCATTGACATGATTCCCGGCCCCTAGAGGCACTTCCTGCGTTCCACGACGGCCACTCACGTCGCCGAGTTGAGAACCATCAACTTCTTTTTCAAGCCGACGGTAATTATCTATGCTCGTAGTGTCAAAACCCAAAACCCCGTGCCAATCAATCGGCAGGGCCACAGCAGAAAAAGGGAAAAAAACCGAAAAACAGCAGGCCAAAAAGGTGGGAAGTAATCGAGATTTCACCGGGAACTCCTCAAAACAAAACGAAACCCAAAACCAACGGCATTGTTAAGCTACACCGCCACCCGTTTGCCGTCAAAATAAATGCACCGCTTCATCTTGACAAATCTCAAAGAAATTGGCCATTATTGCCGCTCACTGGATTAATTGGGGTGTCGACAAGTGGCTAAGTCAGCAGATTTTGATTCTGCCATTCGTAGGTTCGAGTCCTACCACCCCAGCCATTGCTTAATTCCTATAAGATTAATAGGTTAAAATGTCATGAAGCGAATCGTGCTGGTTTCCGGGCAGTCCAATCGAAAATTGGCCCAAAAGATTTCTGATTTTCTCAACGTGGCCCTCGTCGATCCACAGCTAACCTGTTTTGCCAACGGAGAGATTTTTTGTGAAATCGAGAAAAATGTGAGAGGGGCGGACGTTTTTGCCATTCAAACCCTCCATCGTCCCGTCAACGATAATTTAATGGAACTCTTGATTGTTATCGACGCCCTTAAAAGAGCATCGGCAAATTCCATTACGGCAGTCCTTCCCCACTATCCCTATGCCAGACAAGACCGCAAGGTAAAACCGCGCACTCCTATTTCTGCCAAATTGGTGGCCGATCTTTTAACCACTGCCGGCGCCACTCGGGTTATCACCATGGATCTTCACGCTGGCCAAATTCAAGGTTTTTTCAACATTCCCTTTGACAATATCTATGCCAGTCCGGTTCTGCTCAACTACATTGAAGAACAAATCATCACCGAAAATACTGTTTTTGTCTCACCCGATGCCGGAGGGGTTGAAAGAGTCCGCTACTACGCCAAAAAACTCAAATCCGACATCGCCATGATCGACAAACGCCGCATCGACAAAAATGTTGCCAAGGCCATGAATGTTGTAGGAGAGGTTCAAGGCAAAGAATGTATCATTGTCGATGATATTATCGACACCGGAGGAACCCTGATTGAGGCCTGCCAAACTTTGCGCAAGCACGGGGCCACAAAAATTTATGCCTGTGCCACCCACCCTGTCTTTTCTCCCCCCGCACTGGAGCGCATTGCTCAAAATGATGTCCTCGATGAAGTGATCGTAACCGATACCATTCCCATCGACCCTGAAGGAAACTCCATTTCCAAAATTAAAGTTCTCTCGACTGCCGAACTTCTCTCCAAGGCAATTCATAGAACTTTCAACAATGATTCTGTCTCATCTCTCTTTATTTGAATACCTGTGAGGAGTTTATGGACTGGTTAATTGTTGGACTTGGAAACCCCGGCCGTGAGTACCAAAATACACTTCACAATATAGGCTTCAAAGTTTTAGATGCCTTACCCTTTGCTCCGGTTTGGAAAAGCAAATTCAAGGGCGAATTTGCCCAACACTCTCACAAGGGAACACCCATCATCTTATTAAAACCTCAAACTTATATGAATCTCAGTGGTGAAAGCGTCGTTCGTTGTATGCATTTCTTTAAAATTCCTCCCTCGCAGATAATCGTCATTCACGACGAAGTCGATCTTCCCTTCGGCAGACTTCAACTGCGCCCCGGTGGCGGTCTGGCCGGACACAACGGTCTAAAATCCATCGCTGAGCAACTGGGCACCAAAGATTTTAAAAGACTAAGAATGGGAGTGGACAGACCTGCACATGGAACTGTTTCGGACTATGTCCTTTCTCGCTTTTCTGGTGAGCAAAATGCCATCCTGGACAAGTTTCTTGAACTGGCATGCCAGGCCATCCAATCTTTACTCGACGATGGACTTGAAAAGGCTGCCAATCACTTTAACAAAAAAGGTTTATTACATGAGTCTTAACTGCGGTATCGTAGGGCTTCCCAATGTTGGAAAATCAACTCTTTTTCAAGCATTAACTGCTGCTCCTGCGGAAATTGCCAACTATCCCTTTTGCACCATTGAACCCAACGTCGGAATCGTCAACGTGGCCGATACCCGCTTGTATCGTTTGGCCGAAATCATCCGGCCCAAGCGCACTATTCCGGCAACGATTGAATTTGTCGATATTGCAGGCCTTGCCAAAGGTGCTTCCAAAGGAGAGGGCCTTGGCAACCAATTTTTAGATCATATCAGACAAGTTCGGGCGATAGTCCACGTCGTGCGCTGTTTTGACGACCCCAATATCGTTCACGTCCACGGCAAAGTCGATCCCGTAGACGACATTTCCTGCATTAACCTGGAATTGGCCCTGGCAGACCTTGAAGTGATTGAAAGAAAACTGCAAAACATTCCCAAAGCACTCAAAAGCCAGAATAAAGACATTAGTTCCAAGGCCAGGTTACAACGGCCCATTTGTGAAAAACTCAAGGCCTGCCTGGAAACCGGCAAAGCTGCCCGAGAAGAAACCCTTTCAGCAGAAGATTTAGAAAGTATTAAAGAACTCAACCTCATTACCCTCAAGCCGGTCTTATATCTTTGCAATGTCGATGAGGAAACATCCATCGCTGAAAATGAGAAAAACGAATATCTCAAGGCCGTAAAAAATTATACTGCCTCCCAAAACGCTCAAATCCTTAAAGTGTGTGGAAAATTTGAGTCTGAAATTGCAGGCCTGGAAACTCAAGAAGAAAAGCAGGAATTCTTGAATGCTGCAGGCATAGAGCAATCTGGCCTGAATTTGCTTACTCAAGCGGCCTACCAAATGCTTGGATTAAAAACTTATTTCACCGCAGGCCCTGAAGAAGTAAGAGCATGGACTTTCAAGGCCGGCTCCAAAGCACCGCAGGCAGCAGGAATTATTCACACCGATTTTGAAAGAGGTTTTATCAAAGCGGAAGTTTTTCATTGTCGGGAAATTTTTAAACTGGGGTCAGAAAATAAAATCAAAGAGATGGGGCAGCTAAGAATTGAAGGCAAGGATTATCTTGTAGAAGATGGAGATGTTATCCATTTCCGATTTAACGTCTAGTAATTGGAAAAAAATTGCTCTGCCAATTGGCACGCACGAAAGCGATGAGAGTGCTTTTTTTTCCATTCTGGCCTCATCCCCAATGTCTCTCGCAAATCTCCTTTGGGAATAAAAACGGGATCATAGCCAAAACCATGTTCTCCAATATAATCACAAGCAATTTCTCCCTTTAAACGTCCTTCAAAATAAAAAATTTCCTCCGGGCAAAGATAAAAACAAAGCACACAGGTAAAAAAGGCCTCGCGTTCTTTGCCGACCTTCCCTTCCAGTTTTTGCAAAAGCAATTCGGCACGCTCTCTGTCATTTAATCCCTCTCCCCCAAACCGGGCCGAGTAAATACCCAATTCTTCGGGCAAGGCCGCCACCGTAAGTCCTGAATCATCGGCCATTACGGGCATTTTAAATTTCTGATAATAGCTCACCGCTTTGAGAAAAGCATTTTGCGTAAAGCTTTGGCCAGTTTCTTCAACTTCAATATTTTCAGGTGGTGGCCGAATCACAAGAACTTGAGAATCAAAAAATTCTGTCAATTCACGAGCTTTATGGTGATTACTGCTGGCAAAAAAAAAGTCCAAGGCCATAAGCTAATCTTCTAAAATCCTGTCTTGTTCCTTGAAAATAATTTTCAAGGCCGAATCGGCCGCTTTCAATAAGGCCGTAAGCTGCTCTCCGGTAAACGGTTTTTCTTCGGCCGTGCCCTGAATCTCTACAAATTTTCCCGATTTGGTCATCACGATATTCATATCGGTTGAGCAAGTACTGTCTTCTGCATAATCCAAGTCGGCAAGAATCTTTCCTTCCCGATTAATGCCAACACTTACCGCCCCCAATTGCTCTAAAATGGGATCTTCTACAATAAGTTTTTGTGCTATCAATTTTCTCATGGCCATTTTAATGGCCACATAGGCCCCAGAAATAGAGGCCGTTCGAGTTCCACCGTCGGCAACCAAAACGTCACAATCGACAACCAGGGCACGCTCTCCCAATTTCTCCAAGTTCATTATGGAGCGCAAAGAACGTCCGATCAAACGTTGAATTTCATGAGTTCTGCCCTTGACCTTAGACCTCTCACGGGAAGTACGCTCGCGGGTTGCACCAGGCAACATGGAATATTCAGCGCTGACCCAACCACGGCCCTGTCCTTTCATCCACCGTGGAACTGATTCTTCAATATTGGCCGTAATATGAATTTTGGTTTGACCAAATTCAGCAATTACACTCCCATCGGCGTAGGGATTGACCCCTTTGGAAATTTTAATCAAACGAGGCCTTTGCCTTATAATTGACGACATGAAAAGTCCTTTGTGTTAATGAAATAGTGTGCCTCAAAAAAGTTTATAAGACAAAGGATATTTGATGTTCCAAATCCATCTCGAAGAATGTGGCTCCACACAAGAATACTTTAAACAAAACTGGAAAAAATTTAAGGCCGAACACCCCCATGAAAACGATTTTGTCGTTTCTGCAACAAACCAAACCAAGGGCATTGGGAGACGCAAAAATGCTTGGAATCACTTTAGAAACAATTTGGCCTTCAGTTTCAATCTCAAGGCCCACGCTCAAGTGACATTAACTTCACTGGAGGTCGGTATTCTTCTTTGCCGCTATTTTCAAAAACACTTCAAGGTCAGGCCTTATCTCAAATGGCCCAACGATCTGATCAATCAAAAAAGGGAAAAACTGGGAGGCATATTGTGTCATTTTTTAAAGCTGGATACCATCGTCGTAGGTTGTGGACTCAATCTTTACCTGGAAGAAAATGAAAAGCAAAATGAAAATTATAAGCTCAAACTGGGAGGATTGCTTACTGATATTCCTTCCGACGACCAATTCAGAAAAACCTTGCCTTACCAAATTGCCAAATTTGTTCAGCAAAATCGCCTAACCCAGCAAGAGGTTATTTCCAAATGGCCTCACTTTTGTGGCCACCTGAATACTTCAGTTAAAATTGGAGATTTACAAAGTGCTCAAAAAGGAATTTTCAAAGGAATAGGGCCACAAGGAGATGCCATCTTGGAAATTCCCTCTACATCCCTTAAAGAAAAGTGCCAACTCATTTCAATATTGAGTGGCACTCTTCATTTTCTCGATACCAAATATTAGCCAAGAAGTTTTAAAGTGTGAACAGGCAACTTATTAGTCTGAGACAACACTTCCACTCCAGCTTGTCTTATAATTTGCTTGGAAACCAAATTCGAGGATTCCTCAGCAACATCAACATCTTGAATAATAGACCGTGCATTATTTTGATGAACAGTCTGTGTTTCCAAGTTAGATACTGCTGAATGAAGCCTGGCCTGAACAGAACCCAAGTTGGCACGTTGTTCAGATACGCTGTTAATAGCATTATCAACAGAATCAATCGCATCTCTAGCATCGTCTTTATCGGCAATTTCCGTTCCAGAAACTCCAATTCCCCTTGAACTTACATCTGTCATGCTTCCATCAAACTCAATCCTGTCTTCCCTGTTGGCCGAAATTCCCACTTGAAAATCGAGTTCGGCCCCTTCTCCTTGAAGCATTTTCAGACCGTTAAATGTTTTTTGTTCCGAAATTCTATCAAGTTCTTCTGTAATATATTTGTATTCTTCATTGAGAAGCTTGCGTTCGTTCCCCGTAATTCCATCTCCCGCCGCTTGCACACTCAATTCACGCATACGGATCAGAAGATTGGAGGTTTCATTTAAACTACCTTCCATCGACTGAACCAAAGCAACACCTCTATTTGCATTTCTTGTGGCCTGGCGAAGCCCCCTGACTTGTGCTTCTAAGTTGGTAGCAATGGCCAAGCCAGAAGCATCGTCGGAAGCACTGGTGATGCGCTTTCCTGAAGACAGTTTTGCAAGAGAAGAATCTATCTTTTCTGAAACCTGTCTCAAATTTTTCTGGACACTCTCACTAGCAATGTTTGTCGCAATTTTTAGACTCATTTTTCCATCTCCTTTTAGGGTTTTGGTGGCCTCATTCCCATATAAAACCATTTTTGTCTGATATTTATTCATCGACAGGGCCACGAAATACCTTAGAGATATAGTATGAAATACTTTAGTTTTTTATACTTTTCTGTAATTTCAATAGGTTACAATCTTGTACGAGGCCTTAATTCTACCCAAGACCTGAGAAATAACTTTTGGCACTGCCTCCAAAAGTTGGCAATTTTAACAGAAAAAGGCCTAACGCTTGGAAAATTGAAAACGCTTGCGCGCTCCTGGGCGTCCAGGTTTTTTGCGTTCGACTTTACGAGAATCGCGGGTGAGAAGGCCGGCCTTTTTGAGTTCAGGATGAGAAGTAGAAGTTAGCTTTAATAGAGCACGAGCAATTCCAAGCCGAATAGCACCGGCCTGGCCAGTAGTTCCTCCACCTCTGACATTAACTTTGAAATCGTACTGATCTGCCAAGCTTAAAAGGGACAGAGGTTGCCCTACAATATATCGACTGGTGGCCAAGGGAAAATAGGTCTTAAGGTCACGGCCATTGATTGTTAGCGCTCCTTGTCCGCCAGAAGCATAAACCCGCGCAACAGCAGATTTTCTTCGACCTACAGCTTGAACTTCCCAATTTTTACCTTTTGTGGCCATAACCTATCTCCTTCTCAAACTATGCTTCGAGTTTTACAGGATTTTGCGCCTCATGAGAGTGTTCAGGGCCAACATAAATCCTGAGTTTCGTGAGCTGCTTGCGCCCTAAGGAATTGTGAGGCAACATTCCCTTAACTGCATTCTTGAGGATGAGTTCTGGGGCCTTGGCAAGCTGTTCTTGGGCAGTTCGAGTTTTCAACCCTCCAACATAACCCGTGTGTCGATGATATTTTTTACTAAGTAATTTATTGCCAGTAAATCGGACTTTTTCAGCGTTGACAACGACAACAAACCCACCCGAGTCTACATGAGGTGTATATTGAGGATTATTTTTTCCTCTCAAGACGTTGGCAATTTGAGTTGCCAAACGACCGACATTTTGACCATCAGCATCAAAAAGAGTCCACCCTCTTTTAACATCACGGTCTTTAAGCACAAATGACCTTTCAACGTACACTCTCATTTCCCCCAATTTTCATAAAACTGCTTAAAACAAAGAAGATTAGCTGCGGTTATACAGGTCAATTAAGCTCGCCGTCAAGAAGCTTTAAACCTTAAATATCAAAAAAAGCCAATAAAGAGATGAAAACGCCCAAAATTTTCCCTATTTCCATCGCCAAGATATTTTCTTCTGGTTTTGACCCCGTAGTCAAAATCGAGGGTGCCTACAGGGGTTAAAAATTTTAGGCTCGCACCAACAGAGGAACGAAAATCCAAGGGACGAAAAGAATTGACATAAAGACTGCCCGCGTCTAAAAATCCTCCCAACACAATGGAATCATTAAGATAATATCTTGGCTCAAGCTTTACATTGGTAAAATAAGCAGAATCCTGAATTCTCAGTTCGTTGATATCACGCCCATTAATGAGGCGATTGGCCTCTGCATCAGAAAATCCTCGCAAAGAGTCAAACCCATCTAAACGAAAAACCTTAATCGAGGGAATATAGCCCACCGTGCGCAAACTACCATCTTCATTAACTTCAGGCATACCTCTGTCATTTAATTGCACTTTGTCTGCATAATTGACCTGGTATCCTCCATTTATGGACAAGGCCAAAACCAAGGATTTATCGAGCAAAGGGTAATAAAAGCGATTGCGAGAAATAATTTTTGAAAAATTGATCTCCGACTTTTCATCACTTTTTGATAAAAAGTAGGGATTCGCAAATTCCCAACTCAAACTGAACAAAGCACCTGACCTGGGGATAATAGGATTATCTCTGAAATCAAACTGCAAAGCAGGCGTGATTCCACCAATTTTAAAAGTTTCTTGATCCTTAATCTCGCTAGCATCAAACTGGTGAATTCGCTCAAAACGATAGGCCAGAGAGCTGGAAAAAAAACTGTTAAATTCTTTTCTTATTTCAGGAGAGATTTTCCAAATATCCGCATCAAAACTTGCAAATCTCCTCCTCTGAAAAGAGAGATTCATATCCCCGTCAAAAAAACGAGTTAAATAAGGCCAAGTATACTTTAAATGTGTCAAAGCTTCAATTCTATGATGTCCAGAATCTCTTCTCCTGCTATCCAATTCGCTTAAAGAGAATCTTCTATTAACTTGATTTTTTAGAGAAATTAAATGATTTCTTCCCCATAAATTTCTATAGGCCAAATCAAAAGAAAGTTTGGCACCCAAATCTGTTCTAAAACCAGGAGCAAGTTCTCCAAGTCCAAATTTTTCTTCCTGAAGCTCTATTAGCAGGTTCATTTCACTAACACCTTCAGGTAAAGAACTATTTTGTATTTTATAGGGAACAATTTTTACGCTGGAGAATATATCGAGAGATGTGATTCGCTTACGAAAGTCTTCTAATTTTTCCGGCGTAATAACATCCCCTTTTTTGAATTGATTTTCTCTTTTAATGACACTATCTTTTGTTTTTCTATTGCCTTTTATAATAAGCGAATTGAAAACTATCTTATCTTGAAGATCAAATTCAATTACAATTTCGGCCCTTTTATAATTTGCCTTGTAAGCAACAATATTTTTTTCAGGAAAATTTTTTATATTTGCGAAAAGATATCCTTCTCGATAAACAACATCTAAAGCATGGTTTAAATCGTTTTCAATGTTAACTACATCCAATGGCCTTCCTATAGCATTTTTCATACCCTTTAAGATTAATGAAGATAATTCTTTATTGACATTAATGAACTTAATATCACTAACTATACATTGCCATTTTTTTCTAATTTCATAAGATATTTTTGCTCTTTTTCCATTTTCTTCTACAAAAACTTCAGGATTTCCAACTGTAGATGAAACATGGCCATTTGCTAAAAGATAATTTTTTATATCATTTTTAAATTTATTTAAATACTCTCGGTCTAAATAATTATTTGAGGCCAAGGGAGTCGCATTTTTATAAAATAAATATTTAAACTCATTATAATCCGCATTAGAGATACCTTTAAACTCCAACGCAGTAACTTTTATTTTTTCTCCTTCTTTTATGTTGATATAAAAATTTAAAAACTTAAGACCATTTTTGTAAATTCCTGTCCTTTCATTTATAGATATACTACTCCCATAAATACCTTTTCGTTCATATATTTCAGTAATAACATTTCTTAAAAAATCTCTACTAACTCCTTGATCCTCACCTTGAACAGAACCTTCTATTTCTTTTAAAATTTCATATTTATCTATATAATTATTTCCTTTAAAATTAAAATTTATTTTCTCTCCTAGATTGATATTAAAAATGATATTTCTTAAATTTGCGTTTTTTCCTATTTTAAATTCTGGGGAAATTCCAGACCTATAAAATCCCCTAGAGAAAAAATATCGC
Organism: Bacteriovoracaceae bacterium; assembly: GCA_965215445.1. GTDB lineage: Bacteria > Bdellovibrionota > Bacteriovoracia > Bacteriovoracales > Bacteriovoracaceae > CBDBLK01. Next base: position 525,337 of record CBDCDT010000002.1, read on the forward strand.
CTCGCTTCTTCAGTTTGAATCCTTATGTTGGTTTCATTAAAATTGCTCCCTCTATAATTTAAAAACTTAGAAATAATATTTGCAGGCAAGGTCTTAGTATCGCCTTTAAAAATAACTTTATCAATCCTTATTATATCTTCGTATTCAACATTAACATTAATTCTCAAATTATTATTATATTCATCAAAATAATAATGTGTTTTAACGCCAATACATCCTTGTTTTTGAAGAAAATCTTTAATTTTTAATAGGCCGGCATCTAAATATTTCAAATCAATAGGATCATTTTCTTTTATACTCAATAAATTTTGCACATTTTCAATATCAAAATTTTCCTTAACTTTAAGATTAACCAACTTATATATGTTGTCTCTGGAAACTATCAATTTATATAAATATTTATCATTTTGAAAATTTTTTACCACTGTAAATTTAGACAATCCTGCATTTAAAGCAAATGACCTTAAAAAGTTAATTTTCTCTTTATCAACCTTTAATTGTTCAAACCCATGAATAAATTCACCTTTAATTTCTTCACACCCTTCCCCACTTGAACAAATTTCTTTAAGCGAAAAGGCCAATAATAATTGATGGGATAAAATAGAAGCTAGAATTATTAATATCTTCAAAATTTGAATTTTTTAATAAAATCAATTCCAAAAGACTCAACATTTTTATTATCTAAATCATCTGTAGATAAAATTTCATAAACTCCTTTTAATGAAAGGTCTTCTTGAATTTTAACATCTAATGCCATTTCCTGCCTATTCTGGCCTGTACCACCAAGCCTGCTACTTACAGAAAGGTCTACTTTTTCATTTACTTTTTTTCTAACTTGAATTCTGGTCGACGATCTAACTTTATTTGTAGATGTCAAAGAATCTTCAGAAGTTCCACCCAACAAATCATTTCCCTGCTCAAGCTCGGAAGTCACCTGTAAGCGTAGTCCCAGATTTTCACTCAAGTTTTTGTTAATTCCCAACTGATCCATAACCAAGCTACCGATACTCAAGGTTGCCAAAGACTCTCTCTCTCTTTCATCTAATTCCCTGGATGCATTAGGTGTAAATCCCAAAGTAAGAAGGCCCAAAATATCCTCCTGGGATAACTCTGGCAGGGCCTTGGTATTGACATTTAAATTATCTAAAGACCCATCTATTTCTATAGAAATGTCATACTCATTTATCCTACTATTTCCTACAAATTTTATTTCAGAGGCCTTTTGGCCTTGCCGATCATTAAATTCTACTTTTCCTTCGCTAAGTTCAAACTCATGCCCTCGGAAATAAAATTTATTTCCCTCTCCCGAAAGTTCAAATGTTCCATTGTAGTAAGGCCTGTCTAAGGAACCAAAAATACGGCCTCCACCACTTAAATAAATCTCAGAAATACTATTTTCAATCAAGACAGGTTTTAAAATCCTTAGTCTCAGGTCACTTTCCGTAGAATTAACATTTGTATTCAAAGAAATTGATGGTAAAAACCGTTGGTGACCAGTATTGATTGCAACATTAGAAGTAAGGTCTTTAAATTCATTTTTTATTTCGCCGTGAACAATATCAACTTCGCCCTTTATAAAATAGGGGAAATTTTTTCCAACTAAGGAAACATTACTGTTTAAAATAAAACTAGACCTATCGAGATAAGAAACTCTTACCCGATCTGTTTTAAAATGAGCATTAACTTCAGGAAATGGAATTTTTAAATCAATTTTTCCAGAGCCATGAATTTTTCCGCCCCCATAACTAGAATTAAAACTCTCTAAAAAAATATTGTTGTTATCCACTGCTATTTTCAAATCAGTATCTTGAAATGTCTTTGGAATATCCTTGATTCCGAAAGATAATTTTGATCCTTCTATTTTAAGAAAATATTTATTCTCTTTATTTTCTCCAACAATTTGAGAATGTCCTTCCAAAACACCCAAAACATTATTTAAATTTCCGCTTAATATTTCAACAAAACTTCCATCTACATTAAATTTAGAATTTATATAAAATTTATTTTTTAAATCACCTTTTCCTTCAGTTTCAAAATTTACCCCTTTTTCGTTAATTTTTATATTCCAATCTTCAATTACACCATTTTTAACAACTATTTTTTTAAGATCGCCCAAAATAAAAAATATCTTTTTTCTATTTAAAAGCAACTTCTCTAAAACTACATCAAGGTCTAAGTTCCTCCAATTATTAAAATTAAAACTTGATACAAAATTTAGTTTTACTTCTCCAGATAAAGTCTCATCTCTAGTATTATGTTCAGAAATTATACCCAAAAGTAATTTTATGTCCTCTATATTGACTGATCCCTGCACATGGGAATTCTTCCCTTTTCTTTTTGGGTCTAAGTCAACATGAGAATTAAATTCTAAATTGTCACCCATAAATTTAGCGTCGACAAAGATATCAAATCCATTTTGCTTAACTTTTAAAACAGAATTACTAACACTTTTATTGCTTATACGGCCTTCCAATATCTCTAACTCCCCCTCTGAAAAAAATCCTTTTCTATCATTCTTGCCTTGGAATTTGCCAAAGATTTTTCCACTGTATCCAAAATTAAAGAGCTTATAAAAATCAATATTATCTAAATCAAAATTTGATGCCGCAAACTTATAACTAAATTCATCTGAAGGTATCGCATAAGAAAAAACACCCTCAAAAATACCATTTGATTTTTCAAGACGCAAATTCTTCGCTGATATTTTTTCCGACTCATATAAAAATGATATTAAGAATTTATCAAACCCTTCTCTTGCAATAAAAATATTCTCTCCGTTGGCATGACCCTCAATTTTCAAATATTTTCTTTGAAATCCGCCACCGATAGAAAAATTTGACTGAAACCCAAATTGAAAAAACTTCAAGTAGTTTTCAATATCTCCGACAACATCAGGTATCATCTTCTTTAAGTCTCTCAATTGACCTTCATGTATTTTAAAATCTATTGCTAAATTTTCCTTGCCTGCAAGAAATATCTTTCCATGTGCATCATATGCAAGCTGGCCATAAAGACCCTTCACTCTATCTAATTCAATTTTATTATCTTTTAGAAAAAATTTTACTCCTCCTGAGGTATTTCCAAAGTTTATATCCAATAATGAGAAGTCTTTTAAATTTACACTTAAATCAAAAACTACATTTTCCCAAGGGCCAGATATTTTCCCCTCAATTTTTCCTTTTCCCTGCAACGCAACCCCTGCGATAGGGTTAAACTCTTTAAAATCAACAAAAGAGTCTTTTATGGAAAGATCAATTTCTTTTTCATCAATCGAACTTTCTACATCAAAAAAACTATTTCCAAACTTAATCGGAAATTTCAAATTCACTAAACCATCATAAAAAATTTCCGTTTTAAATTCATCAAAACCTTGAATATAATCATTTGAAATAATGACTCGTTTCCCTTTTTCATCCTCACTTAAAACCATTTCTTCTATTTCAAAATTTTTATCAAAAATTATATCTAAACTATTCTCAAAAAAATTCATGTTGGCATAACCACTAATTTTAAATTTTAAATTATCTAGTTTACTCCCAAGGAAGCGAGTTATATCACTAAAGTTTATTCTGCTTGTATGGACTCTTGCGCTCTTTAAAGTAATTCTCTTTGACTTAATATCTGCCAATTCCACAGAATTAACCAATCTCAATAACCCTTGAGAGGAAAAAATTTTCAAACTGGAAACTGTCATCTTGTAATTGGTAATTTTAATTTCTGATTCTAAGTCATCAAATTTAACAAACTTTGATTCAAAATCGTGACATTTTGTTAAGATTCTAATTTCAGGATTTTTTAATCGCCCCTTTAAAGATGCTCTTAAGTCAACAAGGCCTTCTAACTTTTCTACATCTACACCAAAAAAATTATTAGAAATTCTTCCTATAAAACCTGCTTCTCCTTTAAAATTGATATTCAAGTCAGAAAACATCTCCTCATGTAGTTTTACTTCCCCTCTAATATCAACTTTATTCAATTTCTCTTCCAAAGAAAGTGCCTTTATTGTCAATAAGTTTTTCAATATACGAAAATCGAAAGAAATAATATCAGCATCAGGAAGCAATCTATTTATTTTTTTTATGCCATTAATATGCTCAATCTCTCCACTCATTGCTATTGCGTTCTTATCAGACTCAATGTCCATTTTGTGAATAAAATATCTTCCGTAGTTAGTAACAAGATCAACTTTTTCAAAAACTAACATCTTGAAATTAAAAGGGAGCATTCTATGTAAATTTCTTTTAGCTAAATCAAGTTGAGTATGAATTTTATTCATCCCATCTTTAGATTCTTTAACCTTTTCTAAAAAGTGAATTGATGAATTTTTAACAGAAATTTTTCCAACAGAGATTTCCCTGGAAATAAGATCAAAAAAGTTAAAGCGAAGCTCTAAATCTTCGGCCTCCATAAAAAATTTCTTACCCTCATATTTTTTTACAACTATATTCTTTAGTGCTGTTTGAGGAGGAATTATACTTAAATCAAACCTTTCAAAATTTATTTCTAATCCAAATTTTCTATATAAAGTGCCCTTAATGCGAGAAGAAACAATGCCAGCAAATTCTCTAGTTTGAATAGCTTTCCATAGCAATATGGAAGGCATTAATATGGACAAGATAAATATAAAAATTCTTTTATTTAAACCTTTCAAACTTTTCCTTTGAGCTATGTCATGCGACACTTTTTTCTTGAAGGCCTTTTTTAAATTTTTTAATTTTTTCTCTGACAAATCTAAATTCGGGATTCAATCTGTATATAAATTCAAATGCTCTCAAAGCATCTTCTTGTAATCCCAGATCAGCAAGTATTTCACCCTTTAAATAAAAAAACTCTAAATTTTCGTTCTCCGAAACATATCCTTTTTGAATAATGTTATCAATTATATCTAAGGCCTCATATTTTCTCTGTGCCAAAATTAACGCTTCAATTAATAAATATTGTCGTGTTAAATACTCCCTTCTGTTACTATCTCCCCCCTCTAAATAATTCAATACATCTACTGAAGAGTTGGGAAAATCCAAACTATTGAGGGTAAAAACAAAATCTGAGTAATAATCTCGAAGAACTTCCATAGGCATAGTCAAAATGATCTTTCTAACAATACTCTCATTATTTTTCTTAAATACAAAGGCCTTTTTTGCTTCTGGGAAGGTAGAAATATTTTTCCTATCATCTTTTTTACAATCCAAAGTGTCACCAAATAGCGTTCTTAAAATGGGATGTTCTGGATGCATTTCTTTCAATTTTAATGCCAATTCGTAGGCCCTATGAGATTGCTTGGTATTAAAAAGAAATTTTATGTCTCTTGCCAGGAGGTCAGCTTCCCCAACGGCGTCTTTTTTATCTAAATCGTTGACATTAAGATACTTACTTTTTTCGAGATCAGAAATATGCTCTAAATTATCTACATTTCCAATAAAATAATCCGCCAAGTATTTCAATTTTTCCTTTTTAAAAGATTTAGCATAATGCTTTATTAATTCAAGACCTCTCTGCCTTAATTGCTCGCTGGTAAAACAGCCTATCGCTAACTTTACCAAGGCCTTTTTTTCTCTCTTTAAAACAAAGTGCTCTAAATTCAAATCTTTTGGAAGAAGATTTAAAAGATTTTCTATCAAAGAAGAATGGGCCATCCAGCGATATTCAGACTTATTTAAAAACTTAAATAAAATTTTCAAATACTTCAATCTAACTTCTTGACCTTCAGCACTCAATTCCAAACAAATGTCGGATAATTTCTCTAAGTTGTATTGAAGAAAAGCAAAATCAATTTTTTTTGAAAAATAATCGTGTTTATTTAAAATACCAGGAGGAAGGTTCTCCAAAATTTTTAATCCTTTCATCGACAATTTTCTTTTTGACAAAAAATCCAAATGCCGAACAGCAAATTTTTTAATTCTCTTAAGTTCGCCCAAAGACAATAAAGCTGAATAAATTAATTCAAAATGCTCAGAGCTTTGATTTTTCATTATCAATAACTCAAATGTCTCAACTGCCTCTCTAGGCTGTTTCTCTTGTAAATAAACTTTCCCAAGTTTTTGCAAAAGCTTATCCGAAATTTTTAAATTGAGCTTTTCTGAAATCAAAAGTATTTTTTGGCAACAATGTACTTTCTCTCCAGAACTCAACGATGTTAAATCTAATGATTTAGCATAGTATTCCAAGGCCTTCTGAAAGTTTAATTTCTCAAATTCAATTTGGGCCAATTTAAAATCTTCCACAGTGCTTTTAAATACGCCTTTGTTAAATCTATTTTCGTAGTATTTTTAAACACTTAACAGGTTTTAATTTTACTGTATTTTAAAATTGAGAAAACTGGTAGAGTAATTATTTCCCCTAAAATCTTCGTCCTGAATAATTTCCATGTGGAGACTTTTATTTGTCTTAATGCCCTCTATGACCATTTCGTCCAAGGCCCTGTACATTCGATTCAATGCCTTTTCCCTCTCCGGGGCCCAAGCAATAATCTTGGCAATCATGGAATCGTAAAACGGAGAAACTTTGTAACCGGAATAAATGAAATCATCAACTCTAATACCAATTCCAGCCGGTCTATGGTAGTGCAGAATTGTCCCCGGACAAGGAATATTTGTTTTTGAATCTTCCGCGTTGATACGACATTCTACAGAGTGACCAAAAAACTTCACATCCTTTTGCTTAATCAACAACTTCTTTCCTTGTGCTGAATAAATTTGCTCGGCCACTAAATCTATACCAGTTCGCTGCTCAGTAACAGGGTGTTCAACTTGTATCCGAGTATTCATTTCCATAAAATAAAATTTTTCTTCATCTTGGTCATAAATATACTCAACTGTACCAACAGAATTATAATTTACATACTTGGCCAATGAGACAGCAGATTCACAAATTTCCTTGCGCCTCTTGTCTGTTAAAATAGGACAAGGTGATTCTTCAACAATTTTTTGAAAACGTCTTTGAATAGTACAATCTCGCTCTCCTAAATGAATAACATTGCCATGCTTGTCTGCTAAAATTTGAACCTCTATATGACGAGGATTCGTAATAAATTTTTCTATAAATAAGGTATCACACCCAAAACCTGCTTTGGCCTCTGCTTTAAGCCTTTGAATACTGGGGAATAAATCTTTAATTTTCTCAATTTTTTGCATACCACGCCCACCACCACCAGCAGATGCTTTAATAAGAACGGGAAAACCTATTCTTTTAACTTCTTTTAAAATAGCTTCTTCAGTCAATTCATTAATTTTAATTGATTCCAAAATGGGAAGACCCGCAGCTTTTGCAATTTCTTTCGATAGAATTTTATCGCCAAGTTTTTCTATGCATTCTACGCTAGGACCTATAAATTCGATTTCCCACTTTCTGCACATATTTGCAAATTCTTTATTTTCAGATAAAAAACCAAAACCGGGATGAATCGCCTGCGCTCCTGTGATTTCTGCTGCCGATAATATTGATGGAATATTAAGATAGCTTAGGGTTGGTTTCTCCGGGCCAATACAAACCGATTCATCTGCACATTTTACATGTAAACTATTTTCATCAGCACTCGAATGGACGCTAACTGTTTCAATTCCCAATTCTTTACAAGTTCTGAGAACCCTTACGGATATTTCACCTCTGTTAGCGATAAGAATCTTCTTGAACTTCATTATGATTGACGAACTTTAAACAAAACCTGGCCATACTCAACATAAGTTTCATTTTCTACACAAATTTCCACTATCTCACCGGAAATTTCGCTTTCAATTTCATTCATAATTTTCATAGCTTCAATGATGCACAATACTTGCCCAGAAGTAATCTTTTGACCAAGAGAAACATAAGCATCGCTTTCTGGAGAGCTGGATCGATAGAAAGTCCCAACAAAAGGAGATTTAATCTCTGTTAATCCGCTCGATTCCATTTTTGTTTCTACATTTTCCGGTAAAGACAAATTAGAGGTCTGAAGAATCTGTCCTTGGGATAAAGAATTTGCATAAGGCATTTTAATACAATATTTTTTATCTCCATCTTCTATTTTCAATTCAGCAAGGCCATGGTCTTTAGCTAATTGAATCAACTCTTTTAATTTTTCAAAATTCATACGACTCCTAATTATTTGTTAACTCTCTCGATATAGGAACCTGAGCGAGTATCCACTTTGATGACTTCTCCTTCTTTAAGGAAAAGAGGTACGTTTACTTGCGCACCAGTTTCAAGAACTGCCTTTTTACTGCCTCCTTGTACTGTATCACCTCTTAACTCTGGGTCTGTTTGCACGATTTTTAATTCAACAAAATTAGGCAATTCAACAGAAATGGGATTATCTTTGAAACAAAGAATCTTAAGCTTAATTCCCTCTTGTAGCCAATTTTTATCGTCACCAATTTGCTTATGATCAATATGAATGGTTTCAAAAGTTTTCTGATCCATAAAATTAAATCCATCCTGATCACTATACATGTACTCCACCTTGCGCTCTTCCAAATCTGGCCTTGCAAGACCTGTTGAAACTCCCGATTTATAAGTTCTATCTATAACCGCTCCAGTTTCTAAATTTTTTAGCTTAACTTTGACAAATGCAGACCCCTTACCAGGATTTGTAAAGTCTGATTTTATAATCACGAAAGGCCTTCCATCTAACTCTACTTTGGCCCCTTTTTTTAATTCCGTAGTTTCCAACTCAATCTCCTTGATTTGAAATATTTATTATTGCTTCAATCGCATGCAAATATGAATTTTTGCCCAAACCCTCAATAACTCCATCAACTCCACGGGCCGTCAACTTGTTTCTTCTAAATTCCTCCCGTGCGTTGGTATTTGAAAGATGAACCTCAATTTTCAAGCCGGAATAGGCCCTAAGAGCATCAAGAAGTGCCACACTAGTATGTGCCAAAGCACCAGGATTAAACACAAGGCCATTCCAGGGTTCACCAATGGCAACGTGAATTCTTTCAATCAACTCTGCTTCACTATTAGATTGAAACCACTCCCACTCAGGATAAGGCCCTCTCAATTGAGAACCAACAAATTCCCGAATTTGATCAAGAGTCTCGACCCCATAAATCTCCGATTCTCTTTGACCCAATAAATTTAAATTAGGGCCATTAAGAACCAAAATTCTTTTAGTTTCTGACATAATACACCCAGTCATTTAAGATGACTCAAATTATCCATTTTTGCAAGTAATGTAAAGTTGATTCTTTTAAAAAACGCGAATCAGGCCGAAAGAATACGTCTCTCCTTGGCCCTTTTTCGTACTGCATCATTGAAACGCTGAAGAAGAAATTGAGATTTATCACTTCTCGAAGTCATCTTTTCGAGGAGATTAGTAAGGTTTTGATGGCCTTTTTCTTCTAAATTTTGGGTGGGGGCCATTCGCTGCCTTTCGAGCAGGAATTCTACCTCCCGCCGCTTGGCCAATATTTTTTCGTCATTTACATATAGTTTCAGCATTTTATTTAAGGCCTCTTTGGCCTTATTCAAATATCCTTGGCGAATATAGAGATCAACCAAAGTATGAGTAGGCACTGGCCCAGAAGTTCTCCCTGGAGACTCTTTCTCCTTATTCAATTTTCTCTGTTCATTCCAATCAACCTTAGCCCATTCTTCAAAATATTCTTCACTTGATAACGGGTTTAAACCAAAATTGGATAAGTCAACCTGAGTAAAAGTTTCTAATTCAATCTCTCGACTTAACTGAGTTTTTCCCAAATTTCCTTCTATATCTCGAACTTGATTAGCAGATTCTTGATCCTTTGGATGAAGAAATAAAATATGCCTGTAAACTTCCAACGCTTCTTTGGAAAGATTTAATTTTATACAAATCCTAGCAAAGAGTTTTTGGAGTTTGAGATTATCTTTGTGAATTTCCACCATCGGCCGAAGAATCGTATAGGCCAAACGATTTTGATTTTTATCAACGTAACAAGCGGCTAAGTTTAAATGTCCCATCAGGTAATCTGGATGGCGTTGAATTCCTTTCTTTAAAACCTTCAATGCCTTATCAATAAGTCCAAGTTTTCTATAGGATTCTGCCAACGGAGCAAAAACCAACGACTGGGGATTTTTTTCTAAAATATCCAAATATTTAACAATAAGATGAGAAAGGGTATTTTCGCTAGTCAAAATCACCCCCTGTCGACAAGCCCGGCCTCTTCTTGATTGACTATTCGGGGAGTAATAAAAATAATAATTTCTCTCTTTTCACTCCTCGGAGCGTGAGGTGTTCTAAAAAACCAACCAATCAAAGGCACATCCTTTAAAAAAGGAATTCCTGAATGTTGGCTCGATCTGCTGCTCTCGTACAATCCACCCAAAACAATTGTTCCCCCGTTCTCAACCAAAACACTGGTCTGAACATCGCTACCCAATCTCTGACGAGGACCATCTGTAAAAAGACGTGAGCCAAAATCTTCTTTTCTCAAACTCATTTCTAAAACAATAGAACCTTCGTTGGTAACTTGGGGAGTGACTTCCAAAACGATACTGGCCTGTGTTTCTTCAAACGTATGTTGCGCTTCTTCTCCCGAGCCAGTAGTTTTACGAAATGCATCTGTCTTGGTTGATCTCAAAGTGGCCCTCTTTTTATTTTGAGTAACTACTTTAGGACTAGAAATAATTTTTCCCTTGGATTCAGCCTCAAGCATTTGTAAAGTAAAGTTGAGATTAGTCAGACGGCCAAACTGACTGACAATAAGACCAAAAAGAGAGCGAGGACTGCCTTCAACATCTGCTGGAGCAGAACTAAATGTAAATCCCGGGCCTCCGTCAATGCCTGAAGTTGGATTTTCCAGACCAACCCTTGAGGGGATTTGCCTTGACACACTTCCTATCGGGTCATATCCAAAGTTGATCCCCTGTTGAAATCCTATTTCTTTTGAGTGGGATTCACTAACTTCCACAATTTTTGATTCGATAAGAACTTGTGGGGTTTGAGTGTCGAGAACCTCTATAATTTTTCTTATTTTTTCAAGAACATTGGACGTGTCTTTAATAATCAAAGAGTTGGTTCTAACATCCTCTGATATTGCTCCTCTATTTTTAGTTAGATATTTCTCCAATATACTAATTAAATTTTTAGTTTCAGCATAACTAATGGGAAAGACTTTTGTTACTAATATTTCTTCTTGTTCCGCCAGTTTTCTAACTGCTGCCTTTCTTTCTTCTTCCTTCATAGCACTTTCAAGAGATTGGATCGTCAATATAATTCCGTTTTTCTTGGCGACTAATTTATTTAAATTTAAAATATTATCGAGAGCTTGATCCCAAGGAACCTTTGTCAAATTCAATGTTAAAGGAGGAAGGCCTTGAACTTCTTTGGTTAAAATGATGTTAAAACCAGAGGCCTCTGCAAGCATCTTCAATATGTCTGAAACGGGAACATCTTTAACATCTAAAGAAATCTTTTTCCCTATATACCTTTTTCTTCCAGATAACGTAAGGTTTTCTAAAATATCTTCTAAAGAACCCGATTTCGGGATATGAATTCTATCACTTCCTTCTTCTGCAACGACCGTCTCATTATCAGTAATTTCCTGTTGGCCAAAAACACCAAAACGATTTTCAAGTTCAAGAGTTATTCTCCGAGGCCCTCGTTTTAAAAGCGTCCGCACATTATCCCTCAATTGAAGCGTAATTCTAATATCTGAAGATTTTTCTGGTTTTTTATAGGCCGAAACAAAAACAACAGAACCCGAAAATTCTGAAGTATCGAAGGCACGCATGACTCTTTGATTGGCCACAACCCCTTTCAAGTCTATTACAATTTGTTTGGCCTCAGACAAATGGAGTTTCTCAGCTATGACTCCATCGCGATCAAAGACCATTTCAAGTTGACTAATGTCGCCTCGTTGGCGAAAGTTAAGGGATTTTAATTCAACAGGTTCTTGGGCAAAACAAAGCGAAAAAAATATTTCCCATAGCAGGAATACCCAGGCAAGAGATAGAAAAAATCCTTTTTTCATAATACTCTCTTTCTCAACGATCAAAATTAACGATTCAATATATTATAACATTAATTAAATTCAATTGTTGTTCACAATTGACGACCCTGCGCACAATTTATTTTGAGATAGGAAGAATCGTTTCGATATATTCATCTTGACCATAAACGTTGACAATTTTTTCGGCCAAAACGATTCCCCCGGGCAAAATGGCCTTAATCTCAGATTCGTGCTCTCCTAGTTTCATTCCCTCTTTCAAAAGATAAGTCTCCGCGCTAAGAGTACCGCCTTGTACAACTCTGGCAATAGCACGTCTATGTTTGCCTAAAAATATACCTGTAATTCTAATCTGCTCCAAAGATACTTTGCCCAGAACAGGAAGATTGGAATAGCTATTATTTTTTAAAAAAAAACCTTTTGAATCTCGCAATTTACGCGATTTGATTTTTTTTCTTTTGAAGGGGTCTCTCATTCTAAGCAGTTCATCTGTATTCCCACCAACGCTCTCAAAAAAAATTGATCGAGAAGATTGATCTGAAACTGGTTCCTTTTTTTCAACTGAATTTTCCTGCCCGAATAGACATTTCCATAAAATAAAAAATAGAAATATGCTCAACTTCTTCATAGCTTAGACCTTTTTCTTTGCCTTCTTTTTTGAACCACCAGGTTTTCTTTTTTGTTCCTTCTCAAATTCTCTTTTAATTTTTTCAATTCCCCGATCCTCTTTATATTCGCCGTTATAGCGATAGGCCTCCACAAAAACCTCTGCCATAATAGACTGGAATCGTCCCCTTTGGCTTTTTTCTGAACGCATAAATTTAAAGTTTCTAACATTTAATAAACTATCATTAGAGGAAATTTTTTCCATAAAAATCAAAAATTGAAGATAAGTCCCTTCACCAGATAATTTATATTTTTTGGATACAAAGAATTCCTTGTTTTCCTCTGTTAATGGCTCTAAAAAAATATTTTTGATATTAAGACCTTGGGCCAATTTATTAAGCGATGCAAGATTCTTGGTATCATCTATGATGTCTGGCAGTTGGCGGCTAATCTTCTCCACTTCCTCGGCAACAAGATCAATCTTTTTTTTGGCCTCTTCAACATCCTTCAAGTATTTTTTAATTTCCCTTTGCTTTTTTATCAAACGCCTTTTTTTCGTCTCTAGTAAAGGGACTTGATCTTCGAGAATCTTTGTTTGCTCTGCATGACTTTCCCATTTTTGAGCAACGTCAAGTGCTATAAGAACAATAAATACTATCCAAACATTTTTTATAAGCTTTACTAACATAAAGTCACCTATTTAATAGAACCAAGGGAGTCAACGATACCCACAATTTTAAAAGACTCAACTCTAATCTCCACTCCCTGTTGAGTTTCTTTTTTTGTTTTTGTCTCTTTCAATTGAAGAGCATTATTAAAAAAGGGTGATCTATTCATTTCTTTAATAAAATCTCCTATCGCCCTATAATTGCTTCCACCACCGCTTATAACAATATCTCTTTTATCACCAATAATTAATTCATCAATCCAGATATCCTTAGGAATAGTCCTTGCAATTTCTCTTAAAACCATGTGGGGATTGGTTCTCGCTTTCACAATTTTATCAACATATTTGGATTTATCCTTAAGAGTTTTTATTTGTTTTTGAAAAGCATCCAACAACATTTTAACATTTTTATGTTTTTTTAATTCAGATGATAATTTTCTATTGGCACTACCCAATTCATTGACTTTGGCCTCCATAACACTTCTTTGCTTTACAAAAAACCCATCCACAGAAGAAGGTACATGGGAATATAAAAGATAAGAAATAACTAATTTTATCCAAGGAACCTCTGAGAGTTCTAATCCCATTATAACAGGAAGCTTATAAGTTTCTTTTTTGGCAATCAGATTGATTTCGATCATATTAAGGTGCTCTCATGGCCAAACCGATGGCGCTTGCGCCTTTGTAAACAATTTCTGAAATTTCTTTTTCAGAAAAACTTTTTTTATTATACTCGATCTTATCAAAAGGGTTGAGTATGGAGACATCGACACCGATAAGAGCTTCCAGTCCTTCAAGGATTCCCGGCATTAATCCGCCCCCTCCCGTAACACAACACCCTGCGAGAGATTCATCTGAAGTCGAACTAATATAAAAATCGAGTGTCTTTTTAACTTCTGAAAAAAATAAAACGACAATCTCATCTATAATTTCTAAAATTTCCTCTGGAAGGTTTCCATTTTCATCGCCCGTTATTTTTAAATCTTCTGCTTCATAATAATTAATTCCCATGCGCCTTTGAATTTCTTCCGTAATGTTAACTCCTCCCATATTTATTTCTTTAGCAAATACAATCATATAATTTTTATAAATGACAAAGAATGTTTTTTGAGCACCGATATCCAGTATGAGAAAAGATTGAGAAGGTTCTTTTAATTTTTCTTTCATAACTAATTCAAAAACATTGGTAACGGCCAAAACGCCCAAGTCTACTATTTTTGCTTTGAGTCCACTTTTGTCAACAATTTCTTTAAAGTTATTTACGACATCATTTTTGGTAGCAGCAACAATAACATCAACACCTCCACCCTCATTTTCTCCCACAACATGAAAATCAATACTGGCGCCTTCACTTTCAAAAGGAAGGTACTGCTCGGATTCCCACATTACTTGATCTTCAATTTCTTCATCCGAACCTCCTGCCAGAGAGAGTTTTTTTACAAAGGTATTCGGCCCTGCCAGAGCAAAACAACAACCAGAAACTTTAATATTAGCCTGACTTATTGCTTGCTTAATAGCATTAACAATCTCCTCAGGCTTTTGAATTTCATCCTCAATAATAGCCCCCTCAGGAAGAGGAACTGAAGCATAACTCAATAATGTATACTTGGAGCGGTTTTGCTTTGGTTTGATTTCTGCGACTTTGACAGCACTCAGGCCAATATCCAATGCCATAATGGCGTTGCCATCGGAATTAAAAAGGCCAGAAGCAGTATTTATCAACTGTTGAAATTTATCGAGCATTTTAAAAACCACTCTTCATAAAAAACAGAAAAATAAGATATACGCTAGGTAAATTATACCCCTAGTCAAGGGTTAGATTCAAGGAAACAAATAAGACCAGTATTTAAAAAAATGTTCGGCCATCAAAATCTGTAAACTTGCTATAGTAATGATAAAAGGCCCAAAAGGAATCGAAGTATTTTTATCGATTACCCTGAATCCAATAAGCGAAATTCCCACGATGGCCCCCAAAAAACAGCTTAAAAATATATTTTGTATAATGCCTAAAGGGCCAAGACCTAGGCCTAGGGCCGTATATAATTTTATATCACCTCCACCAAGGCCAATTTTGCCTCTAATTTGATAAAACCCCCACGTTACAAAAAAAGGCAAGAAAAAGCCCACACTTGCACCCATCACCATTTTTTCCCAAGAAAGAGTTCCCAAGTTAAAGGCCAAAAGTAAAATGGCCAACATAAAATTCATAACATCGGGTATAATTTGAAAGTCAATATCAATAAAAAACATACAGACAAAAATTCCCAATAAAATTGAGTAATAAATTGGTGTTACAAAATCTCCTGAAATAATGTGCTTTTGTAAAACAAAAAGAAAAAATACCCCCATTAATAACTCAATGGCAGGGTACCTAAAGGAAATTTTAGTGTGACAACCAGAACATTTTCCTTTTAAAAAAACCCAACTTGCGATAGGAATATTTTCATACCAAAAGATTATTTTGGCACATTTAGTACATCTCGATCTTGGCAGCCCTATGGGAATCTGCCTTGGCAGTCTATAAATAACAGCATTTAAAAAACTGCCAATAATAGAACCTAAAACAAATAAAAATAGAGGTAAAAGAATGAAATCGTTCAAACCAGTTCTTTTTTATTAAAAATCAAACAGCTTAGAAAAATAAAAAATGTACAGTATAAAATTCCATACAAAAGACTTGAATAGAGAAAAACATTTTCTAAATGTCCCTCATATAAAACGAATCTTTTGATATTAAATTTGGTAAAATTGGGGAAATAACGAGAATAGTAGTCAAGAGCTACAGACAACCACTCCACATTTTTGGCCAAAGTTGATTCTTTGGCAAACTCGACATAATGCCCGACCAACAATAGAGAAATTGATGACATAATGGCCAATATATTGCTAATAATGAGAGAAAAAAAGATGACAATTGTCAAGAGAAGGGCACCCTCCATAAAAATGAAAAAAATTGACCACGGAATAAGATAAGAAAACTTTCCCCCTAGGAAGAAAAAAACCAACAGGCACCAAAAGCTCAACAAAATAATATTAATCCCCAAAACTCCCAACAGCCCAAAATATCTACCCAAAAGAAATGCCCAACGCCTCACCGGCCGACTTAAAACCATATATAAATTACGACTCTCAATTTCTTGAGTAATGAGTCTGGCCCCCATAAAAATGGAAACTCCCATAGTCGTCAAACTCAACATCCCCAATCCAAAATCCAAAGCAATTCTAGGGGCTGAAGAATAAGAAAGTTCTGCTGCAACATAGGAAACAACAAGCAGCCCTCCCCCTGCAAAAAAGTTTCCCAACAGGATTTTACTCATGAAATGCTCTACGAGCGTATAATAAAAAACGATGCCTATTGATCTCAAATGGTTCATCCATTCTCCTCTTGAGAATAAATAATTTGCTCCAGCGTTTTTTCTATAGGTTTTATGGAGATAATTTCAACGTTGTTATCAAGACATTTTTTTAAAAATTCACGGATCTTGTCTTTTTCAATTTGAAATACAGTATCATTACCTACCTTGAGGCTATCCTTGCCTCCAAAGTCAGAAAAAGCCCCGCTCTGGCCCTTAACTCTAATTTCTGAATTGTTTTCAAAGCCTTTTTCCATAAGCTCGCTGGTACTGCCATTAAAAATCAACTTTCCCTTTTTTATAACAACCAAGCTATCACAAATTTCCTGAATATCCGATAGTATATGGCTACTAAAAAATAGAGTCGTGCCTTGAGAGTTAAGTTCTTTAAAAATATTTTTAAATTCCGCACGTCCGTAAGGATCGAGTCCCGATAAAGGTTCATCTAAAATCAAAATCTGCGGCCGGTGAATAATAGAAACAATAAGGCCCAAACGCTGAAGCATTCCTTTAGAAAAATTTTTTACTTTTTCATCCAAGGCATGGGTAATATTAAATCTTTCGCTCAGGTTTTTTAACCTCTCTTCAATTTCCCCACTGGCAAGGCCTTCTATGCGGCCTATGTAATGGGCAAATTGCCGAGCAGACAAATAGGGATAAAAATAGGGCCTTTCGGGAAAATATCCGATAGATCTGCGGATAGAATCCCAGTCTTGTCCTAAATTCCTGTCAAAAGTAATTTTACCAGAATCAGGCCTGATAAATTTAAACAGAATCTTTATGGAAGTGGTTTTACCGGCCCCATTCGCGCCTAAAAAACCACATAAAGAACCTCGGTGAATCTCAAAAGTGAGATTGTCCAAAACTTTGGTCGAGTTGAGCAAAAAATCGGATCGAAAACTTTTGGAAATATTTTCAAACTTCAGCATAGGCATATTTTAGGCCTTAATATAATATTATGTTACCCAAAAATCCTTTTCCAACGAAGATATTTCCATACCTCATACCCTTTATTGTAACCATTTTTTTCACTTTTTTTAATATTCTCTATAAACCCAGTAAAAAACCTATATTTTATGTCAGTAAACAAAAAGAAACCATCAATTTTGATACTGATTTTATGAGGTTTGGAAGCATCGGCCAATACCGCATGCTCAGTTCTCTCTTGTGGGTTGAAACTTTGCTTTTTTCCGACCTGGAAAAATATAAAAATAGGGACCTTAAATCCTGGATGTATTTGCGCCTCAACAATATTGTCCGCCTCGACCCCTTCTTCTATGATGCCTATGTTTGGGGTGGAATCTATCTGGCGATTATCAAAGATGATTTATTGGGAGCGGCAGACCTCTATGAAGAGGGCCTGAAACATTTTCCCGACGACTATCTCCTCAATTTTTACGCCGCCTTTAACTACTTTCATCAACTGGACAATAAACCCAGGGCCATCGAGCTATTGGAGAAAATCGAACACCACCCCAAGGCACCTCCTTTGATTCACCGTTTGGTTGCCAGACTCAAGGCAGATACGGGTGAAATGGAAGCGGCCTTTATCGCCCTTCATACCGTCTACCAAACCACCCCCGAAGGAAATTTAAGGAAGCGCCTGTTTGAAGACCTCTACGCCATCAGAGCAGAAATCGACCTCAACTGCCTCAATAACCAAAATGAGAAAAAGGAATGTGTACGAGAAGATTTTGAGGGGAAACCCTACATCACGACCAATGGAAAATATAAGGCCCAAAGGCAGTGGAAGCCTTATCGCTCCCGGGCAACAGCATCACAAAAACAAAAAAAATAGGGGGAAAACTCCCCCTATTTATTTTTAAAATTCCTTGTTCTCTCTTTAAACTTTGCTATAAAATCTATAGCAAAAGTTTTTTGACTAGTATCCCATTTTATCGTGACTCATGTCTTTATTTTCGTTAATGGACCATTTATCCATATTAGCTGAACTTGTGTGGTCTGGAGATACCACGCCAACGGCTCCCAACCTAAAATTTCCAGCGGCCACGGTCCAAGTACCTAACAATTCACTACTCGTGGATATAGCACCCCCAACTTTCTTATTAGCAAGAAAGAAATTCGTAGCACCACAAGTTCCACCAGCAGTTGCTATCTCACCGGGCTGCAAAGTATTATCGAATCCTACAGTGTAATAACTTGAACCACTTTGATAGCCAGCATCACCAAGGCAACTCGCGTAAGTATCATAGTCTGAAAAAAGCGAACTTAGGGCCAAATAGCCAGCAGAAAGCCGAATCTTGGCGTCTGCAGTTCTCGACTTGGCCTGATATGTCCTGAAATTGGGAATGGCCACAGCACTGAGGATTCCAATAATCCCCACCACGACCATAAGCTCGATTAGCGTGAAACCACTTGCGTTGCTCCACAGTTTTGTCGTTCTAAAATTCTTCATCTCCTTCCTCCTTTCTAAGTTCGCCTGGCCGGTGAGAGTCCGGCAGCAAACCGAAATCGTCGGAGCAGTACCCACCAACTAATATTTTACTCGGTTAAAACGCCTAAAACTTAAAGGATTTTAACCATTCCTGTTAAAAATATTTAAATTTCAAGTGATTTCAGTGGGTTATCTATTGATTGAAAAGAGTGAGAAGAGTTCAATAAACAGGCAAAAAAGCGAAATCAAAGTTTGAAAAGCGCCTCAAAAAAGAGGCGGCCCACAAATTTATGGGCCTTAAAGAAAAAATTCCCTGGCCCTAGAGAGAACTCCTAAGGGCCAGGGAACCTCAAATGTTGCTAAATCCCTCAGCAACTCCCCCCTTTAGTAACCCCTGTTGATTTCACGAAGTACTTTATCCTGGTTAATTGCCCATTTAGAAGCGTTGGCGGCACTGCTGTTATTTGGGTCAATTACACCGATGGCCCCGACGACAAAATATGAACCGGTATCATCAACATTGGGAGTCGCCAAAGGCGGGCTGACTGAAACAGTAGGAGTAAGATCACTGGTATCAATACTATTAACTTGAGCACCTTGCATGGCAACTCCTGCCACCTTTCTGCTGGCATCAAAATGGGGACTCTTATCACATTCCCCTCCGTTATCCTTTACAAGCTCTCTGGCGATCGAATTGTCTGCCATACCGACCGCATAGTAGCTATTGCCACTGGGAGCAACATAACCTGCGTCCCTTAAGCAAGATGCATAGGCCTCGTAGTCTGACTGAAGAGCGGTGAGGGCCGAATAGACGGCAGATAACTGAATCTTGGCCTCCGAAGTTTTGGCCTTGGCCTGGTAAGTTCTGAAATTGGGAATGGCAATTGCCGAAAGAATCCCAACGATAGAAACTACGATCATAAGTTCTACGAGCGTAAATCCACTGTCCCAATTTTGCTTTCTAAAATATCTCATATTCCCCCCTCTGTCCTCTCAATTTATGCCCTATAGGAGACTAAAACAAACAAATTATTTTTATCTGAATAATATCTGTAAGCAAGATAACTACTTAAAAGACTAAAATAATTGAGATATTGGGCTTGATTTTGTGAAAAGAAGGTGGGCAAAATTAAAAACAATTAATTAAAAAAAATTATTTTTACGGCCCTGTTCCTCCGGCCGACATAAATATGGGGAGATACATGGCAATTAAGACAACAGCAATGATACTGCCTAGAACAACAATGACGAGTGGTTCAATCATCTTACTCATAGTCTCAACAAGACTATTAATTTCATCCTCAAATACGATAGAGCATTTCTCAAGCATCTCATCAATTTTTCCAGTTTGTTCACCAACATTGACCATTTCCACAACCATCGCAGGGAAGTACTCAATTCTTTTCAACGGGTCAGTAAGAGTTTTACCTTGAATCACCTTCTTTTTTACATGTTCTAAATCCTGAACGATAATCCCATTGTCGACAATCTCGATACAAACATTCAAGGAATCTATCAAAGAAACACCCGCTCCCATCATGGTTGAAAGAGTTCTGGCAAAAGATGCCAAATTCCCTTTGATAACAATTCCACCTAAAAGAGGCATTTTCATCATTATACGATCAAAAACAAATTTCCCTGAAGGCTCCTTAACCCAAGCCTTAAAGAAAGCAAATAATACCATACACCCAATAAGCATATGAATCGAGTAATTACCCATAAAAGCTGAAACATCAATAACCATTTGAGTAATCCAAGGAGGTTCCTGACCCGTATCTTTCAACATCCCCACAAATTGAGGAACGACAAAAACCAACATACCCCAAACAATTACAACTCCCACCGATACGACAATTGCAGGATAGGTCATGGCCGACTTTACTTTGGCCTTAACTTTTTCCTGGTTGGACATATGAGAACAAAGCTTATCTAAAACCTGATCTAATACACCTCCTACTTCGCCAACTCTAATAAGATTGATATAGAGATTACCAAAACCTTTGTGCTCAGACATCGCCTCCGCAATTGTCTTGCCTTCCTTTACATCTTGAGCAACTCTCTTGATAACCATCTTTAATGACGGGTTTGGTTGCTGCTTATAAAGAATCTCCATGGCCTGAATAATCGGAACACCAGCATTTATCATAATTGATAATTGCTTGGTAAAGACAATAACATCCTTGGTTCCAAACTGGGCCACCAGGCCTTTTGCAATCAAATATTCAGTGATATCAAATTCCAGCCAGGAGGGAGGAGTTAATTTCTTTGGTCGAACACCTTTGATTCTTAATAGTTTACGGACCTCTCGCTCATTAGGGGCCTGAATCGATCCCGATTCTTTCTTACCTTCCCTATTAAAACCTTCGTATTTCCAAGCACCCATATCTTCCGTTCTCTACTTTAGCTTTACGCCCAATTGTTGGGACAATTCTTCAGGAATTGGAGAATAACCCATTGCCCTTTCAGCATCTATTATACCCGTATCTACAAATTTTTTTAAACTTTGGTTCATTGTACTCATTCCAGTTTTGTCCTGACCAACCTGGATTTGAGAATAAATTTGGTGAATCTTGTCTTCTCTAATCAAATTTTTGATTGCCGGATTTGTGACCATAATTTCCATAGCACAAACCCTCCCCGACTCAAAAGATTTGGGAATTAATTGCTGTGCTACAACTCCCTGAAGAACAAACGCCAACAGAGACCGAACGGCATTTTGTCTATCAGCAGGAAACATATTAATAATTCTGTTTATAGTTTGAACTGACGAATTTGTATGGAGAGTCCCAAAAACAAGGTGTCCTGTTTCTGCAATGGTTAAGGCGGCCTCAACCGTCTCTGGATCCCTTAGCTCCCCAACAAGTACAATATCGGGATCCTGCCTCAACAGAGATTTAATCCCTTTGGCAAAACTCAAGGAGTCATTGCCTATTTCACGTTGATTAATTAAACAATTTTTGTGAGAATGAACAAATTCGATAGGGTCTTCCAAAGTAATAATATGCCCTGCCTCACTTTCGTTTAATTGATTGATAATCGCCGCCAAAGTGGTCGACTTTCCCGACCCGGTTGGCCCTGTTACCAAAATCATCCCACTGGCCACATCCGTCATTTTGAGCAAAATATTGGGTAATCCCAAGGCCTGAAAATCGGGAATAATGCTGGGAATAGTTCTAAAAACGGCGGCAACCCCACCTTTTGAATAAAAAACATTTGCCCTAAATCGTGCAAGCCCTTTAATTCCAAAGGAAAAATCCAGTTCCATCTCTTTTTCAAATTCATTTTTTTGATCTTCAGTAAGTATCTGATAAATTAAACGTTTCGTATCTGCATTTGTTAAAGCTGGAACTTTAATGCGAACAATTTCTCCATTCACTCTCAAACTGGGAGGTGTTCCAGAAGTGAGATGAAGGTCTGAAGCACCATTTTCAACCATTAATTTAAAAATCTGTTGTATCTTTATATTCTCACTAATACCTATTTCTCTCGTCTTGTCTGCCTTAGTTTTTGAACTCATTTCAACCTCTCTAAATATTTCAAAATTTATCCGCTACTGAGTTGAGAACTGCTTCCTCTAATGTCGTAAGCCCTTGCGCCACTTTTGTAAGAGCGGCCATTCTCAAGGTTTTCATTCCATCTTTAATAGCTTGCCTTTTAATACTCTCGCTGGTTCCATCTTTTATAATAATTGATCTCACTGCTTGTGTTAATTCCATAACTTCATAAATAGCAACCCTGCCCTTATACCCGGTTCCATTACATGCATCACATCCTTTGCCTCTATAAACTTTTATCTTACTGGCAGAATTAGGAGCTATGCCATAGGCAACAAGTTCATCAATAGGAACACTCATAATTTCTTTACACTCAACACAGATTTTACGGCAAAGTCTTTGAGCAACTACGGCATTTAAAGAATCTGCCACAAGGAAAGGCTCAATGCCCATATTCAAGAGTCTGCTTACTGTCGTAGCTGCATCGTTTGTATGTAATGTACTTAAAACCAAATGCCCTGTCAGGGCCGCTTCCACGGCAATTTCTCCAACTTCCAAATCTCTAATCTCTCCAACCATAATAATATCAGGGTCTTGCCGCAAAAAAGACTTGAAAGCATTGGCGAAAGTCAGACCAGAGCCTTTTTTTACGTCAACTTGATTAATGCCTTCCAAATTAAATTCTACCGGGTCTTCAGCAGTAGAAATATTTTTGTCGGGTTTATTCAATTCATATAGGGCCGAATATAATGTCGTTGTTTTGCCAGAACCTGTAGGGCCTGTAACCAAGCACATTCCGTAAGGTTTGAGAATACCCTTTTTTAAAGAATGCATCTGCTTGGTTTCAAGACCAAGTTTGGTCATGTCTAACTGAAGATTGGATTGATCCAATAATCGCATGACTACTTTCTCACCAAAAAGACACGGTAGGGTTGATACCCTATAATCAATCGGACTTCCTCCAATAGATAATTTTATTCTTCCATCCTGAGGTTTCCTTTTTTCAGAAATGTCCAATTGTGCTAAAATCTTTATTCTTGAAATAATAGAACGAGCAAATACTTGGGGAGGCCTATCAAATTCTTGTAATTTCCCATCTACACGAAACCTTATTCTAAATATTTTCTCATAAGATTCCATGTGAATGTCAGAGACTTTTCTAAGAAACGCCTCTGCCAAAATTTTGTTAACAAAAACAACAATGTTCTGGCCAACATCTTTTTCTTGATCCAAATTATCGTCATCATTGCTGGAAGCGCTTTTAATTTCTTGAATAGTAGATAATAATTCGTCTACAGATTCACTAATTCTAACAAATATTTTTTTCCAAGCTGCTATATTGACAAGTATAAAATCAATAGGATGTTGGAAAACCTTTTGTAACTCCCCTTTAAACTCAGTTATAGTGGGATCATAAATTGCTAAAGTTACACACTTTTCTGTTTTTTTCACAGGAACAGTTCTGTATTTTATTGCATCTCTTTTCCTGATTAACTTGATGCTTTTTTCTCTTACCTGTGCATTGTTAATATCAATAAAAGGAAGTTGATAGTTTTTTGCCAATTGTTGGGCAAATTTCATATCATCAAAAAATTTCAAATTTAACAATTTTAGTTCGGAAACTTCTTTAGGGTCTTTTTCTAAAAGTAACGGTCTTAAATCTTTGACCGGAACCGTACCCATCTTACTTAGAACTTCTGCAAACTCTTTGCGAAACATAAACCACCAGAATCTAAAATTTATAGTTAACTCAAAACCAATCGGAATTATGAACAAAAGACTTGAATACACGAGTTTTGTTTAAAGAAAGATTACTGGTCAATTATTGTCTTTAAAAAACTTAGAAGAATACTTTCCTTGAAGCAAAAGAAGCTCATAACCATCAATATAGTTTTCAAATTTATTAGCGTGAGGGAAATAAGAATAATTATAATCCCAAAATAAACAGTTTCTTGAAAGAATTCCATCAAACTGAAATCCACGGGAACAGCTGTTAATAACCAAGGTTTTCTCTTTTGGTAAATGATTTTTAAAATTTAATTTTTGTATAGAATTATTCTTACTTTTTCTATAGTAGTGGAAACAGGAAATATCATAAAATTGACCTAATTCATCAACAATATCCAATGTTAATTTGGCCATATTTCCATTACCAAGTAAAACAATTTGTTTATAACCTTGCTGGCAAAATTCTTTCAAAAAATGTTTTACAGCAAAATAATCCGTATTATCCGAAAAAAATTTTCCATTTTTCTTTTTTATACAGTTTATTACTCCTAATTTTTCCACGACAGAACTCATAACATCAACCTGATCTAAAAAATGGCCTTTATAGGGAGCTGTTATATTTAAACCTAAAAATTCATACCTGTTAAATAATTCTCTCAAACTAGGAATGAAATTCTCTTTTTGATAATCTAGTAACTCATAAGAAACTTTTCCCAAAAATCTTTTATAAATATCAGGGGATTTTGAATGAGCTATATTTTTTCCCACCAGACCTAAGTTAATCAATATAAATTTCTCCTTTTTTCACAATCAATTTTTATCTCTCTTTTAAATTCATCTAAAGAAGAAAATTTTTTTTCATCTCTAATTTTCTCAAAAAAATAAACAACTATACGTTCACCATAAATACTTTTCTCAAAATCGAGTATATGAGTTTCTATATTGATTTTTTCATCCTCTCCAAAAGTAGGGTTATGCCCGACATTGGTAAGGCTTAAATACCTATTTCCAGCATATTCTATTTCTGTTGAATAAACTCCACAGGCAGGAATTAGGCGGTTTTTATCAAAATCCAAGTTAGCAGTCGGAAGTCCTATAGTTCTGCCTCTACCCTGACCTTTCTTTACTCTCCCGGTTATAAAAAAGGGTCTTCCAAGAAAATGATTTGCGATGGGAATATCTCCGTTTTGAATGAAATTTCTTATCAAGCTGGAACTTACTGTTTGATTGTTGCTTTTAAATTCTGTTAATAACTCAACGCTCACGTTTATAGATTCACAATAATTCTTTAAAAAATGATAATTTCCTTCTCTATTAGCACCAAAAGTAAAATCATAACCTACATAAATAACATTTGGTTTTATATAAGACATAATATAGTTCTTCAAAAAATCACTTGGTGATTGCGTACTAAAATCTCTACTAAAATCAAACTCTTTTACTATATCAACACCTTCACCGATAAGTAGCTTTTTTCTTTCACGATAAGAGTTAATGAGAAAGCAATCTTTGTTAAAAAGAATAACTGCTGGGTGAGGAATAAACGTTGCAACAATTAATTTATTATTATTTTTAATACAATCTTGCTTTATAGTTTTAAGCAAATTTTGGTGCCCTATATGAACACCATCAAAATTTCCTATAACAAGACGATATGTATCTCCCGACAAATCAGACGGTTTTTCCCTTTCTGCCACGATTAATCACCTCTAATAATTCCCTAAAATAATTCCTTTTAATGGGTAACTCCAGCTTCATATCTGTTCCTCCAAAAGATTTTTTTTCTAAAGAATAAATAAGATCAAAAAAATAATCTTTTGATGCCTTTTTTAATGAGCTATTATTAATTAATAATTTTAAATCAACTTCTTCAGGATTTAATAAATTGAGCAAAGCATACAATCTTGAATAAGTTAATCCCTCCTTTTGTATCTTTCTATATAGCTCTCTCTCATCAAAATCCTTTCTTTTAAAAAACCATCCTCTGGATACTCCCAATTCCAATAATTGAATTAAAACTATTATAAAAAGGGAAATTAATAACCATTTCATACCTTGAGTTTTCAAAGCATGCCCATAAGACAATTCAAAAATAGGGGCCACTAAAGTTTTTTGTTCTAAATTATCATTTTGTCTACCCTCTTCGTTGTCTTCTCTCAAAAGATTCTGTGAATCCAAAGTCGTTTTTTGGCCCTCCGTCGTCGCTACACCACTTACCTGTATTCCAGGCAAAGGTAGCGCAATCGTTTCATAGGCCAATTTGTCAGGATCAAAATAGCTTAACTCTATGGAAAATGGTTCTTTGTTAATAGGGGCCCGTGCTAAATAGGTATAATCAAAAACTTTTTTTGCGTTTGCTTTTCCGGTTTCAATAATTTCGCTTTTAACATCAAACTTTTCTAACGCACTATCACTATAAAGCATGGGTGCTTCAAAATTTTCTAAAGCACCTGGCCCATGAACTTCCATTCTTAATTCAATGGCCTCGTTAACCAAATATTTGCTCTTTCCTTGATCAATCTTAAATTCATGTTTGCCAACCAATCCCGTAAAGTGAGATGGGACGTTCTCTTTGGGTAGATTTTTTACTTCCAACATTAAACGCTTGCTTCTAAGTGTTTTAGTAAATATACGGCCAAAAGAAAGGCCGAAACCACCAAAAGGATTATTACTACGCTCTTGTCTATATTGAATTCGGAGATCCAGAGAATCTATATAGGTTTTTCCCGCTACCTCGGGATAAATTCGAGCAGAGTATTTAAGACTTCTTCTGTAGATAACACCTTTATAATTAACTGTTTCTTCATTCTCATTAATATGATGAAAACGCTTTATCATTTTATTTAAAGAAGGAAATTTTTTAACCTCCATGCCAACTATCGGCAATTTCGTATAAAGGTAATAGCGAACATCAACACCTTCGCCTACGAAGATATCTTTCTTTGAAACTTCGGCCTCCACAAAAACATCTTCGTACGCTTCTCTTCTAGGAAGAATCTTGATTTGTACGTCTCGATGATTGAAAGTTTTATTGCCCAATTTAATTTTTATATTACTGATCTTGAAATTTCCCGACTTCGGAGCGTTCATCTCGAAGGCATAAATCAATTCCCTCCTGGTGGAAAATTTTCCATTAATCATAACTGTTTGAAGTGATACGCCTTCACTGCGTTTTGACAAAATATCCATATCATTGGAATCAAACAATATTTCGGGTGCTCCCCCTGAACTTGTTTGAATTTTAAATCGAATTAAAAAATTTTCTCTTACTTGAGGATATTGAGGAGAAATATCTATTCTAACTGGATCGGCCGAAACCAGTTTTATAAAATTTAACAAAAGCAAGAAGACAGTGATTGTTTTAATTAACATATTACCAATCCTTATGTTGGTTTTTCTGAGGGTTTTTAGTACTTGTATCAATAAATTTTTTCTGCAACTCTCTGTCATCATCAAGTATCTGTTTTAAAATGGCAGGAATTTTCGCCGTTTCGCTTTTTTCTTCTTGATAATCTCCATCCTTTGAATTTTCCTCTTTTTGAGCATTTTGTTCATTGTCCTTCTTTTCATCTTGATTTTCGTCTTGATTTTTCTCCTGGCCTTTATCTTCGTTCTCATTTTGATCTTGCTTGTCTTCTTCCTGTTCACTTTTTTCTTGTTGATTTTGTTTCTTTTCCTGATTTTTGCCCTTGTCATTCTCGTTGTTTTGCTGTTTTTCGTCTTTGGATTGCTTATTTTCTTGATTACTTTGATTCTGCAAAGCAAAAAGTACATTTTGCTGCAAATCTTCCCGAGAGAGGTAAGAATATTTTTCCTGTTTTATTTTTCCTGACAATTTTTCAAATATCTTTAAGGCCTTCAGAGTTTGCTTCATTTTGGCCAAAGAAATTGCATAATTCATCATTGATTCAGGAGAGGCCGTTTCAATATTAATATTTTCTTCATATAAGTTTAAGGCCAACTCGTATTCCTCATTTTCTAACAAATTCTCTGCCAATTTAAGTGACTCTAAAGTATTTAGTTCTCCTAATTTATGTCTTTTCCATAGATCATAGTTTAGCGTCGAAGGTTTTTTTTCTTTTTCTTCGTTTGCCAAAGTATTAGGGGAAGTCAATGCAGTAGCAAAAATGAACGAAAAAAATACTAAACTTAAAGTTTTAAAAGTTTTATGCATGGAAAGTATATTTGCCAAAATTAGCAGTATAATTCCAGGAAGGGCCACATATTCAAGTTTTACAGGGAAAATCTGAACTGTTCCTTTAGATAATATTTCCTCATAAGATGCCCTAAAAAACGCCAAAACTTCTTCTGTGGGAAGCGTGTAACTAGAAGCAATCCAATACTTATAATGAATTGCCAAATTGGCCATATCCTTCAAGAATTTTTCATTCAACTTGGATACAACTCGTTCATCATTATAATTCTTGTAACCTCTTAAAATACCACGTTGATCCCTTATGGGAATAACTCCTCCTTTTAAAGTTCCAATTCCAACAACCCCTAACGATATACCCTCTGGGATATTTAATTTCAAGATTTCCTCATTTTCCTCGCCATCTGTAAAAAGTAAAATATTGCCCTTAATCTCGCTCGTTCCTCCACTAGTTTTGAAATATTGAAGGGCCTCCATTAAAGCTTGTGCTATATTGGATCCACCGCTATTTATGTCTGTATTCTCCAAACCAGCAACACGACTATCCAACAAATCAATATCATCTGTGAAGGGAACCAAATTTTTTTGAGTGTCACTAAAAAGCACTAAAGAAATTCGATGCCCCGCAGCTTTCTTGATGAAATGTCGTGCAATTAATAAGGATTTCTTAAAACGATTAGGCCTTACGTCCTCAACTAACATACTGGCCGATGCGTCTATAACAATAATTGTCTTTTGCTCAGGGACTTCTAGTTCTATTTTTTCTCTAGGCCCTCTTAAATCTAAGAGCGCTAATGATAAAAAGATAAATCCTGAGATATAAAAAATTCGACGAATTTTGCTTACTCTATTTTCTTCAAAAAACCAATATTTTTTTATCCATTTAAAATAAGAAAGCTCATACTTTATTATATAAAAAACAAAACAACTTGCCCCTAATAAAATTAAAGGGAACCATTTCCAATAAAGGAAATTCATATTGCCTCCCTTAAAACCCTTTTTCTAAAAAGGTCAGCAATGGCCAATAAAAGAATCCCCCACAAAAGAAATTTGTAATAAATCTCTTTGTATAATGTTCTGGAACTATTATCAATTTCGGTTTTCTCCATTTGTTGAATAGTGTTCAAAACTTCCTTTAATGCTGATTCGTTCTCAGCATAAAAGGTTTTTCCTGCGGTTATGTTAGAAATTTTTTCTAAAGTTTCAAGGTCAATACTGCCTCCCGGAATTCTTTGATAGCTTCCTCCCATACGCAAAATTCTCTGAGAGCTTTCACGCCCAATGCCAATGGTGTAAATCTTAATGCCTTGATCTCGAGACCGCTCGGCCGCTTGAACGGGAGTTATCTTTCCTACATTGCTTACTCCATCTGTCAAAAGGATAATCACTTTATTTTTGGTCAAGGATTGGCCTCCTCTGGCAACGGCCAATCCCAAAGCGTCCCCGATATTGGTTCCCATGCCCAAAAATCCGATTTTTATCTCGGATATCATTTCTTTAATCAGACCCAAATCTGTCGATAAGGGTAAAAGTGTAAAGGCATGATCTGAAAAAATAATAATTCCAATTCTATCCGTTGGCCTTAATTCTATAAATTCTAAAATTTTTCTCTTTGCAACCTCTAAACGATTAGGCCTAAAATCTTCGGCCATCATAGACCTGCTTACATCAACAACAAAATAAATATCATTCACTTCAATTTTATTTTTTGCAATTCCTAAAGGAATCCGAGGCCGCATAAGAGAATGGGCAATCAGGATCCAGGCCACAACCCCTAAAAGAAATCCAAACCATTGAGGTATTTTTTTCACTCCTTTGCAATACTTGGGAGGAAGATATATTTCAGCAGGCCTTAGTATTTTAAAATAACTCATGCCCCAAGTGATTAAGCCTAGCAAGGCCAAAAGAGAGAAATAAGGTGTAACGTAAGTCAATTTTGGATCCTTAATTTATTCAATTTTTCTTCCACTCTTGCTTGATCACCTTCAGTCCATTGTGGTTTATACTGGCATTCATTAAGTACTTTTAAAAATTTTCCTGCGTTTTTCTTTCCATAAATTTCCTCTAAAAAATATCTGTATTGATATATTTCCTCAATAGACTCTCTCGAATTGGCCGTTTTAATCCGATCTTTAACCAATTGAATAATTTTTGCTTTCTCAATTTCCATTTTGTTTTCTTTTTTCCTGGTAATTAAAATTATAAAAAAAACTAAAAAAGGAATTAAAATGATTAAAAACCACAAATAATGAAACCCTCTCGGTAATTCTTTTTGTTTCCATTTTTTAAATTCTTGTATTTTTAACTTCTGATCTGCAATTTCTATTTGTGATAAAGAAATGGGAATATTTAAACCTTGAGGCCATAAATGGATTTCACTTCTTCCTGAAATCTTTTTTTTTAAAACTAAAGTCATTGGCACTCTTAAATACTTTGTCTCACCCCCTAATTCCTGGACACCATTTATTGCAACGATATAAAAAGAATCGGACAGAAGCTGGCCTTCTAATTCAAAAAATTTTGACTCATCAAGCTTATCATAACCTTCTATAAATAAATCTGCCTTGAATATATCTCCGACAACAATTTCTTTGCTTTCGGGAAATTCGATCCTGCCCTGAATGGCCCAAGTAGAGGTTGAATAAAATAAAGTAAAGAAGAATAACTTTATCATTAAATCATTTCCCCAATAAACTTTTCTAAATATCTCTCTTCTACATTTAATCTCTTTACCTTTTTTTCTAAAAATTTATTTTCATCCTCTTCTCTTGCAAAAAAGACTTGTCTTTGACGACCACTCCTTTGCTCTACATCATCTTTTGAGTACACAAGATAAGGCCGTTCTTGATTTATATCAATTGGCGAAATAATTTGGAAACAGTTGACATGGCTTCTAAAAAATATTTTTTCCAGGCCCTTGATATTTCTAAATTCATTTAAATCCGAAAGAATTACAACTTCTCTTTTTTTGGCAAGATGTTTCATAATTTCAGCATGACGTTTTACTTCATCAATGATTTTTTGATTTGCGTAAGTTAAATTAATCGACCCGGAGGCCGTTAATATCCCTTCCTTTTCCAGCAAATAAATAAGATAAGAGATGCCTTTCTCTCCAGATTGCTTTGGAATATCTATTATCTTTTTACCAAAGATTATAGCGTGAACAAAATCTTTACTTTCTTCAGAAATTAAGTACAAAAGGCAACATATTTCTATTGCTGCTTGAAGCTTTGAAATTCCATCTGAACCCATAAACATAGTTGGCCCAGCATCAATCACTACTGTTATCTCGACATTTCTTTCTTCATCAAAGGTTTTAACGTAAGGGGCAGATGTTTTGGCCAACAATTTCCAGTCAATGAATCTTATTTCGTCACCTATTTCGTAAATTCTATGTTCCTTGAATTGAAGGCCTATTCCTTTAAAAGAGCTTTTTAACATTCCTATGCTGTAGGAATTCGCCCTTTTAAAAAGCCTTCCCTTCATTTTGGCGACAGCTTTTCTGACCTCCTTTATATCCATAATTTAATCAAACAACTGATTGAGCAATCTTGGATACCACATTCCTGGCACTTAGATTGTCTATACTGGCCTCATAAGACAAAATTACTCTATGGCCCATAATATCCGGTACAATTTTGAGAACGTGATCCGGAGAAACAAAATCTTTACCATCCATAAAAGCGACAAATTTTGATATTTTATATAGCCATATACTTGCACGGGGTGAGGCCCCGGCAACAATAATGCCCTCATAATCTTTATTAAATCCGGCAATATCCGGCCTGGTTGCATGGACTATTCTGACAATTAAATCCTTTAATTTTTCATCGACATAAATCTCATTCACCACTCTTCTCACTTGAGCAAGCTCTTTAACATTAAGAATGGGAACCAAATCATTTAAAAAATCATTCTTTAAATTTAAAATTGATTTTTCCGATTCAAAATCAGGATAATTTACGTTGAGTTTCATCATAAATCGATCCATTTGGGCCTCAGGTAAGGGGTAGGTTCCCTCTTGATCTATTGGATTCTGAGTGGCCAAAACCACAAAAGGGCCTGGTAGTTTATGAGTTGTTTCAGCAATGGTAACCTGCCTTTCTGCCATGGCCTCAAGTAAGGCCGCTTGCACTTTGGCCGGGGAGCGGTTGATTTCATCTGCCAATAAAATTTGTGTAAAAATAGGGCCAAATTTAGTAGAGAAAGTTTCCGTTTTCTGACTGTAGACCATCGTACCAATCAGGTCAGAGGGTAATAAATCGGGAGTAAATTGAATCCTGTTAAATGAGAGGTCGCAGAGCTTGCTCATGGCGGAAACGCTCATGGTTTTGCCAAGTCCAGGCATACCTTCAATAAGAAGGTGTCCTTCACAAGTCAGCGCTGCAACAATCCCTTCAAGCAATTCATCCTGACCAAAAATAACCGATTTTGCTTTCGACAAGGCCTCTTGAATTTTTTCCCGAAAAACATTCACAGTGAAAATAATCTATCACATCAAAAGGCCCGGGGGCCATCATGACTCATTGAGTCTTGAATAATGGCCCGAAATAAAGGCCTGAGGTCTCCACTCTCAACTTTTTCTTTCATATCATTGAGTTCAACTAATTTTAACGACGCAAGATAAACCTTAAATTCCTGCTGCTCATCTTGAGGAGGAGGTTCGCCGAGGACTCCTTCGACCCTGACATTAAAGTGCAGCATAAGCCACTCCTCAATTTCTTCTCTGGAGACAAGGCCGTTTAGCGGTTCCAAGGCTCGTTGCAGTCGTACCATTTCTCTGATTTCCTGTATCTGTTCGTAGGTAGTAAAAGCTATAAAACCTATAAAAGCATAAGGAATAAAGGGAACAGTTGAATTTTTGTAAAACTCAACAATTTCCAGCTTTCTAAACTTTTTCTGAAATTCCAAAAACGCTTCTTCGGAACTTCTCGGTGTTTTCGCGGCCCTGGCCATGGTTTCCACTTTATTTTTCACCAACCAAAAATTATAAAAGCTGGGAGTTTCGTAAAATGTTAAGAGCTTAAATATACTACCAAAAGCGTTCTTGTAACGTTCCCTCGTATATTCTACGTTTTGAACCATACCCAGTTCCCTCATCGACTTCAAAGAATTTTGTTTCACAACTTCATGCTCCCATCTCAGTCTGGCCATTTTTGCCAAAGATTCGCTGGGATGAAACATACGTCCGGTATGTTTTATTTGAAAAAAAGAAGAATGGTTCTGCAGATAGTGCTGATCAATAATCTTCTTAAACTTTTCTGGTGAGAGAAGTTTTTCGAGTGGTTTCCATTTATTGAGTAGTTTGGCAACTTTTCTCTGCCTCTCCCTAAAACTAGATGCAAAGTCTTCAGAGTTTTTTGGGTTATGGGATACAAATTCGATGATGGCCTCTACAAGGGCCAACTTCTCTTCATTGCTTTTGGGAATCGACAGGGAAAGGGTTTTCAATCCTTGGAGATACTCCTCCTTTTTTAAATCAACCAAGTCGAAATCAAGCTTTTTTATAAATCTTGGAAAAGGAAAAAAATAAAAATAGGGCAGGTGTTTCTTTAAACCTACACCCTTTTTAACGCTTTGCACGATAGTTCGCACCAGGCTAGAGCAGTCCTCCTTGGAAGTATCCCCTAAAACACTCTGCTCACAAAAAATCAGAGACAAGAAAAAAACGGCCGTCAAGCGTTGAATAAACATTTGAATAGCATTACAGGAATATCAAGAGAAAATCACCCCTGAAGACCCTGTCAAGGCCATAATTACACGGTCAACACCTGCAAAAAGGCCAATTCAAGCCAAGTGACGCCCTGCGCCTCTACCAAGGCAACAGCTTTTTTTGCCTAAATTCAATCCTGGGATCAAGAATTGCAGGAATGGCAAAAGGTATCGCTTTCTTCCAAAACCTGTAAAAATGGCTCTCCATCAAACCGGCCTTAAGAGCAACAACAAGTGCAACATCACTCATTGAATCATGCTTGAGAAGCCCAACCTCAACACCTAAAGGAGACGTGGGCAATCCAGAATGTCCCAAGGCCCCTCCATAAAAAACGGCCCCATCCAATTGATCAAGGCCGACTCCCTCGGGAATAAAAATAAGGAAGTGCTTATAAACAAGTTCGGCCTTTAACCCTCCATTTTGATACCGAGCATCGAATAACTCCGTCACACGGACAAGCTCATTTTCTCTTTTCAGAAATGCATCCAATTCCCAAGTATCCCTATCAACAATAAATCCCGCATTGAAACCCCCTCCCCAGAGCACCGTAGAAATCCTTGGTGAATCAAAAAATACTGTTTCAAATAGGTTGACCATCCAATCATTGGTGCTCTCTTTGATACCGAGAGAGTGCAAAATTTCCCGAACTTCCTTTGCTTGAATGGGTTCCTGTTGTGCTGGTTCGACCTCCTGCTCGGCCCATAAATTTAAAGAAAAAAGTAAAATTCCAAAAAACAGAGTAACAGCTTTCATACATCCTCCCCTTGGTTTGCAGTTAAAAGCTCTATCCCAATAGGCGAAAAGTTGGCCCACCGAGGATACTGATAATTTAATAGGTCAAAATCAACAGTATGAAAAGTAAAAAAATAGTAATTTTTGATTTTTAATAAAATTTCTTGAGCGCGCTGCATAGTTGACAAAATTAAATCATCTTTCTAAAGAAAGGTGTTGTATTTTCATGCATGCGCACCTTTAGCTCAGTTGGATAGAGCATCTGACTACGAATCAGAAGGTCGGGCGTTCGAATCGCTCAAGGTGCGCCATTTATCAAAGTATCCGAACACTAACCCCATGGCCTGGAAAATTGTTACACTTTAGTTATGAGGCCAGGAAAATTTAGTTTCAAACTTAAAAGAGAATTTGATCAAATTGATGTCCTTCATTGGGGACATCTCTCCTGCCTGCTTTTGGCAACTACAATAGAGTTTCTTAGAGGCAGTTTCGGGTTCTTTATCGTTCTTAAAATTGGCATCATTACAGGCCATTACTATCTCTTTACCAAAACAAAGAAAAATCTCTACTATTCCTTTTGGACTTTCGCCATTGTTCTCGCGCTCTATTTTTTGATTAAAATGGCCCAAACACCTTTTGCTAGCAGTTTGTTTATTCTTTATCTTATCGCACTGACCGTTCTTGGAATTGAAATGTATATGCTCCATTCCCCCATTTACTATCCTATTATCAATTGGTGGGAGTATGATTTTCGTTATCGAACCGACCTCAAAATTCAAATCAAGTTAGACGGAAAGACCTACGATGGTCGATTGACAGACCTCCGCAGGAATTCTGGCTGCGTGACTTCCTTTGAAAAAATAACTTTGGGAGAGAAATTACATATAAATTTTTTTGAAGAATGGAAAACTCTCAATTTAGAATGTGAAGTCATGAGTTGCCGACAGTATTCCATAGGTCGCCCCTACCATTATGGAGTCCGATTCCTTCTGGAAAACAATGATGAAAAATATTTATTTAATGAATTTTGTGAATTTTGGAAAAACAAAAGAAGAAGTAAAATTAGAAAAAAATTTACTCAACAAAAACAGACCTAAATTGGCCAAACAACTCCATGGAAACAAACGAATCAGAACAACTCATGATGATCTGCCTGTCCGAAGCAGAAAAGGCCTACCGAATCAGTGAAGTTCCCGTAGGTGCAATTGTCGTCGATGAAATAGGAAAAATTTTGGCCAAGGCCCACAATAACCGAGAAAGTAAAAACAATCCCTGTGGACATGCCGAGATTTTGGCCCTTCAGGAGGCCTCGCAAATCAAGGGCAGTTGGAGACTCCCCAAATGCCGTCTTATCGTCAGCCTAGAGCCATGCGTGATGTGCCTGGCAACAGCACTTCAAGCGCGTATAGGGCATATTCTGTTCGGCGCGTATGACCTCAAGGGAGGAGCACTTTCGCTGGGCCATTATCTCCACAAGAATGCGCGCTCTTCCCCTGGCCTGATGATTACTGGAGGCATTCTCCAATACGAAACGGGCCGTATCCTCTCCCAATTTTTCAAGGAAAGACGCAATTCTTACAAAGCCTGGAAAGAAAAAACTTGACTTTTCTAAAAATATCTGATTAGCTGCATCTTATAAAAATGTGGAGAATTGGCCGAGCGGTCGAAGGCGCACGCTTGGAAAGCGTGTAGGGGGCAACCCCTCGGGAGTTCAAATCTCCCATTCTCCGCCATTTGCCAAAGTATACGAACTTTTCCTCTTAAAAAAAATAAATTTTAGTTATCTTGGGAAAGATGTTAGAGTTATTTATTGATGAAACCCAATCATTTCAACGAAGCACTTATAGAAAAGGTTATTGAGCAAATTTGGAATGTCCAAGGCTCTCTTTACGGATTGGGAGCGCTTTTTAAAACGGGACATGAGCTTTCTTTTAATGCCGACGAGGCCTTTGGTATCGGCCAGTGTTTACAAACTTTTTCTGCAGAGCTTGTAAAGCTTGAAGATATTCTCAAAAACAACAGCAACACAGAGCATAAAAACCAAACTTAGGCCATTGCCAGGGATTTTAAACATAACTTTGTCAAGAATTTTACACTTTTGCGATATGGTTTAATATATTGTCAGAAGGAGAATAATTCACAAGGAAAAGTTTTGATCCTGACAAACAAAGCCGCACTAGATCGCTCCGATATTAAAATTGTCGTTGTTGACGATTCTGACTTCTCTCGAAATAGCATTGTCAATATTCTCAAAAAAGAAGGTTTCAATGTTGTTTGCTCATGCGATAACGCAAAAGAAGGGCTGGCCAACGGGAAAAAATCAAACGCAAACCTCTATATTGTCGATGCCATTATGCCCGTCCGCAGTGGTCTTGAAATGGCCAGTATTATAACTGAGAAATTTGCGAAGGCCAAAGTTATCATTATTTCCTCCCTATATAATGAGCAAACTATTATCGAAGCAATCTCCAGTGGCGCCGCCGATTTTTTGCCAAAGCCTTTTGGGCCAATGGAGCTTATCAGGGCCGTTGAAAAGATCGAATCCGAAATAGAAACGGAGTAAAATCAATATGATGTTTATTCTAAAATTTATCCTTTACTTCATTGTGAGTTTTGCCATCTTATCCTTTCCCGTTTCCGATAAGACGCTCTTTGCACACCTTAATCAAATGACTGCTCCTGTATCAAAAACAATCTTACGAAAAATTGAAATTGGTATTAAAAGAAGTTCCAGTTGGAGTAAAAAAATTTTTACCAATTCAACCCCGAATAAAAAAGATACTGCTCACACAGACGAGAAGCAAGAAGTTAGAAAAGATGTGACCAAGGAATCCTATACGCCCGAAGAACGAGAGCTACTTGAAAAAATTCTTAAACAAAATTAACAGCAAAAACTAATGCGCCCAGTCTTTAAATTCATTTGCCACTTTTCATTTGAGAGGGTATTAAATGGCCAATGCAATTAGCACAGCAAAATTTTAGCTTTAATAAGGCCAGTGAGGGCCGCTCCCCGCAACTTCCCAACGATTGGCTTACCCATTTATCAGAAGAATTTGAAATGCCTTATATGCTAAAACTCAAGGCCTTCCTGCAAAAAGAGCTGACAGCAGGTAAGGTTATTTATCCCCACGGCAAAGAAATCTTTACTGCTTTTAATCTTACACCTTTGAGCGAAGTCAAAGTTGTTATCTTCGGACAAGACCCCTACCACGGCCCCGGACAGGCCCATGGCCTTTCTTTTTCCGTCAGGCCGGGAATACGCATCCCACCCTCTCTACTCAATATCTATCAAGAAATTAGCTCAGACCTTGGAGTTTCCTCGCCCTCCCACGGACATCTTAAATCATGGGCCAGTCAAGGTGTCTTGTTACTAAACTCAGTCCTTACAGTCGAGGCAGGCAGAGCAGGCTCTCACCAGCAAAAAGGATGGGAGTTTTTTACCGACAAAGTGGTTGAAATCCTCAATCGAGAATGTAAAAACTTGGTTTTTCTCCTATGGGGAAGTCATGCCCAGAAGAAAGGGGCCTGTATTGATCTCAAGAAACATAAAGTTCTCAAAGCACCACACCCCTCACCACTTTCCGCGCACAGGGGATTTTTTGGATGCCGACACTTTTCCATGGCCAATCATTATCTCGCCGAAGTAGGTAAAGAACCTGTTAATTGGTTGCTGGAATTTATCCATTCGTAACCAAACTGCTATTATCTATTTGCTCCACTGGCACCACTAGCAGGAGCGCTACCCCCACTTCCAGTTTGTCTTGTTCCCTGGCGACTGGAATCATTGCCAGCAACACACTCTGTTTCAGACCGCTCTCCCAATTCACCACACCTGGCATCTAAAACTGCCTGTACATCTCTAAGATTGTCTTTACCTTGACACCTTTGTAAAATATTATTTTTTTGAGAACAGAGATCAGGTGCATTATACTCTACACTGCAATTATCGGCATGTAGAGAAACCGAGAAAAAACCAAAAAATAAAAATATATTCAGGTAGTAAAAATAATTTTTCATGATGGAACCTCCTTTTTGTCTGTCCATACTATACGCCCAAGCTCACACCCGCTGGTTTTACAATACTCAGCAAAGATTGAAAAGTTGAAGTAACTTTTTGTAAAACTGCTTTTGAACCTTTAGAATTTTTAACATTCTTGATTTTGCCAAAACGATCGTAGACAAGAGTTACCGTTCCAACCCCACTCATCTTAATTTTTTCAGGTTTTCCCAAGGAATTATAGGTAAAATCCATGGATACCTTGCCTTTCTTTTTCACCTTGGCGAGATTACGGCCGCCTTTTTTGCCCATGTCAATCATTCTGGTTACCCTTCCATCCGAGCCATAAACAAGCGCCACTTTTTGACCCAAGCTATTTTTAGCGCTGGAGAGATTACCTTTTTTGTTATACTTAAATTCAGACCACGTTTTCTTTCCTTTGTCAGTAATTTTTGTTATTTTGTTAAACTTCTTGTGGTATTGAAGTTCAACATTTTCGCCACGGGAAGAGACTTTCTTTTTCAAAAAACATTTTGAATTATATTTGAAAGTTGTAACATGCTTTCCTTTTTTAACTTTTTTAGGAAGGTTACAGGATTCAGAGTATGTTGTGTCGGTCGTAACACCGTTGACGCTGATAACTGTTCTATGGGTGTACTGCGAACCATCTTTGCGAACTTTTTGTTGATATTCGTACCTGTTGGTTTGTTTCTTTCCTCCATTGAGGTGGTTGGTAACCGAAGTCCAATAATGCAACTTGGGATTCTTGGAATTTGATTCGTATTTATAACTTCGTTTACCCCCATCTTTTTCGACAACTTCTTTCACAAACTGACTTCCCGAAGCATAAGCAATTTTCATCATCGACTTGTTGGGATATGTAATGGAAGTCATATTATGATTTCCATCATAAGAATATCTATATATATTGCCGACGATGTCTTTTGATTCAATAAGGTCTTCCCCACTATACTTATAACAAGACTTGTTTTTCTTGGAAGTTGCCGACCAAATGCACTTTACTTTTCCAGTGGAATGCCAGGAAAAGAGAAATTGTTTTGCAGAACTGTCTTTAATAGAGGCTAAATTTTTACCTTTGTAGGTCAAATCTACACCCTGACCATTTTTGCCACGAATTTTGGTTAATCTTCCTTGTTTATCAAAGGCCTGTATTTTTCCGTCACTATAAACTCTTTCAAATCCTTTTTTGGTAACCCGTAACTTTTGAAAACCTCTGGTGCTAGCATAAAGCTCCGAGCCCTTCGACAGGTTGGCACTGACGTTAAACTGACGAGCATAGCTCTGGCGAAGTTCTTGATTTTTGGCAAGTTTTTTGGCAAAATTTCTCGGAATTTCTCTCCCGGCCTTTTTCATTGCCGCTATAATTTTTTGAGCGGCCACACTCGGGTCAATGGCATTTTTCGGAGAAAAACGGGTTTGAGCACCCGCCCCATGTTCATAAACGGTCACGGAACCATCTGCCCCTACTTCCAAACGTGTTTCATACAACGATCCCCAACCAAAACCAAACCAACCTGCTCGCGTAGATTTGGAATTATAAGTTCTGGTAATTTTTAGTTTTTCTCCTTCTCCTGGAATAACTATATCTGTATAGGAAATATAAAAATTTCCATTTTTGAGATTGACACCGGCCCATGTATTCACGCTTACCGCTAGAAAAAGAAAAAATAGGCCCCTTCTTTGCCATAATTTTAGATTTAACAGATTCATAAAATCCTCCCTTTAAAAAATGCCATACAACTAGGCCTTTCGGAATTTTTGAAATTAACTTAAGGAATTTTTCCACTATCAAAAAATAAAAATGTAACAGTCGGGTAATTTATGAAATAATCGTATTAAATCTTGATTTTTACAATCTTCATTATCACATATAGGCCAGCGAGGTCTAAAAGAAGTGCTACAATAGCGAGGGCAATGCCGATGGGATTTGTAAACATATTAATGATGGAATCTGGGTCTGAAGAAGCATAAATACCAGTAATAGCAAAAGGCATGGCCGCAATTGTATAGCCCTGAAACATGCCTTGAGCAGTATAGGTATCAATTTTTTGCTGTAGGCGTACCCTCTCTCGAATAACGTCCACAATTGTATCAAATACTTCGGCCAAATTACCGCCCGTTTCTCTCAAAATATTAATAGAGGATACAAACATATCGTTATCCTCCAAAGGAATTCTTTTTGCTAAATTTTCAAAACACTCCTCTAAAGGAACACCTACTCTATTTTGTTGAAGTATAAGATTAAATTCCTGTTGAATAGGGGCAGGCATCTCTGCAACAACCATTCCAAGGCCTTGTGGAACACTAAGGCCTGCACGAATCCCATTGCTCAAGAGCTGTAAAGCATCCACCATTTGGCCTTGATATTGCTTAATTCTCGTTTCTACCATTTTATTCACAATAGGTCGGGGAATACGGAAAGAAAGAACACCTACAACTATACCAAAAATTAAACCTACACCCCAGTTAATCAACATCCCAAATAAAACCACTGTTATTGTAAAAAGGCCAAAACTTAGCCCCAAAAGGTATATGGTTAATTTGTCAGGATCGACTTGAATCATTAAAAGTTCCATTTTTTCCATAATATAGGTTCTGGTTCCCAAAGTTTGTCTTTCAACCCAATCAAAAATGAAAACAGAGTAGCGATAGCAGTAAAGGAATATACCTATCCCGATAACACCCAGAACTCCCTTAAGGCCAAGCAATGAAACGAGATCATTCATATTCTACCCGCTTTTTAATTCACTTTTTTTTGTTGGGGGTTCCAGTTTTTTTAGGGTCTGTATTTTTTTGATCTTTGCCGCCAGATGCACTAGAAGATGGAGGAGGAGGTTTAGGAGCATTGGTATTATTA
Source organism: Bacteriovoracaceae bacterium (assembly GCA_965215445.1). Classification (GTDB taxonomy): domain Bacteria; phylum Bdellovibrionota; class Bacteriovoracia; order Bacteriovoracales; family Bacteriovoracaceae; genus CBDBLK01. Next base: position 566,959 of record CBDCDT010000002.1, read on the forward strand.
GCAAATAGGCCTCGAGGAACATTGTAGCCTTTCTTTTCCAAATTTTCGACAAATTTGGGAATAAAGCCAGTCGCTTGATATTCCCCCTTTATTTTTCCATCTTTTCCAATACCCTTTTGTTGAAAAAGAAATATATCTTGCAGGATAACAACATCTCCCTGCATACCTCCCAATTCTGTAATATGGGTTATTCTACGAGAACCATCATCAAGGCGGGATTGTTGAACAACCATATGAACTGAATTGGCAATCATTTCCTTGATCGCCCTAGGAGATAATCCCGCACCAGCATACTGAACCAAAGTTTCAAGCCTGCCAATACATTCCCTGGGATTATTTGAGTGAACTGTCGTCATTGAACCATCGTGCCCTGTACCCATCGCCTGAAGCATATCCAGAGTTTCTCCTCCCCGACACTCACCAACTACAATTCGATCAGGCCTCATTCTCAAAGTTTGCTTAACCAGGCAACGAATATCTATTTCACCATCTCCTTCAAGAGAAGGTGGACGCGTTTCCAGTCTAACAACATGGTCTTGAGGAAAATTTAATTCTGCGGAATCTTCACAGGTTATAATACGCTCATTAGCCTGAATAAATCCACCCAAAATATTAATTAGTGTTGTTTTACCAGAACCAGTTCCTCCAGAAACAACAATATTGCGATGAGCTTCAACTGCAATTCTCAAAAAATCGGCCATATTTTGCGTACATGAATCAAACTTAACCAAATCTTTATAAGTCAGTCTGTTTTCAGGGAATTTCCTAATGGTGATGGTGCTTCCGTCTAAAGCACAAGGAGAAATAATGGCATGAACCCTCGACCCATCGGCCAAGCGGGCATCTACATAAGGAGTTTTTTCATCAATACGTCTTCCGATGGGAGCAACAATTCTTTCTATGACATTCAAAACTTGACGATCATTTGTAAAAATGATTTCCGATTTCCTTATTTTTCCGCTTCTTTCAAAATAGATTTTACTGGGGCCGACTACCATAATTTCAGAACATTCCTTATCGGCCAATAAATCTTCTAATGGGCCAAGTCCCAAGGCCTCATCCAGAATTTCTTTAACTAATTGATTCATATCATTTCTGGAATTTAAAATTCCTTTTGTGTCTTCTTTTTCAACAAGTTCTACAATTAATTTTTTTGTTTTTTCCCTAAGAATAATTTGAGCTTTGGGATCTTTATCATCCTGCTTCTTAAAATCCATCTCATCGACCAGCGCCGTATGCAACCTGGCCTTTAATGCCATCCATGATTTTTCCTGACTGCCTCCTGAAGACGATGCCTCAGATTTCTTTAGCTTGGTATCAGTTGGTTTATTTAATTTTTCAAGGGCCTTAAAGACATTTTTTTGAACTAGTTTGCGAACCATTTCAATCATGGATTTACTAAAAGGTGCATTTCTATTAAGAGCAAATAATGTCTTTTTCTTATTGAGCGCACCAACCAAACTTTGCTCATCTTTAGGAATAATAGAAAAAACTGCTTTTCCGATTGTTTTATTAATAACCTCGGGCGTTACCGGATGACCTTTTTGAACCTGATTGGCCAAAACCAAAATCATATCTTTAGGAAACAACATGGTTACCAAATTGGAAAATAAGCGTTTGCTTTGATTGAGTGCCAGAATATCTGGAGTCACGACCAAAAGAATTGCCGTAGAAAATTCAAGTGCTTTCAGTGTAAGAGCAGTAAGCTCCGATCCCCCATCAATAATAGTCAAAGGGAAAATATTTGGTAGTGCTTTTAAAGTTTTACCGATACCTTCAGCATCAGTTGCTTCAGCAGAAGTCGGATCTGTAGGCATCCCAATATAATTGACTCCAGAACCATCAACACTTAAAAAAGGAACCAAAGACCTGGGATCAACCGAACCATTAAATTCGGCCAAATCTCTCACTGTTTTTTTGGATGTCATTCCAGTAATAAAATTTTGATCGCCACTTGCTTTTTGATCAAAATCCATCAAAAGTACTTTTGAGCGCTTTTCAACAGCATAGGCAAAGGCCAAATTAGCGGCAACCTGGGATTTTCCAACCCCACCTTTCCCACCGAGAACTGTGACAATATGCCCGGCCATTTACCTTCCCCTAGACCTAAATTTTCGCCTAATGTCAGCAACTCCTTCCGAGGCCGACTCAACAATTTCCGGGGTGACAAAAACGACAAATTGTGATTTTGAAACAGTTAAATCTTTGGAGCGGACAAAAGAAAAAAATGGTGATGCTCCTTCTGGTTGTGGAGGTTTCTCACCGGCCGGTTTATCAAAATCTTTGGTATTGCTGCTGACTACAATCCCGCCGACAATTGCCGATTCTTTGGATTTGATAATAATTGCCGTTGAAATGGAATTAGTAAGTGTGCGGGGGGGGTCACCAGATGAGGCCTTGACGTCAAGGCCCATATTCAGGTCAATTTTATCCTGGGGAAGCAACGTCGGCTTTACTCTCAAGGTAAATCCTGATTGAGATTTTTCCGATTTAGTAAATTCACCACTTCCCAGAGAAAACGGTATATCTTCCGTTTTATTGATTGTTCCCTCGGTTTTATCCTTTATAAAAAGAACTCCCGACTGAACTATTCTTGCATATCCGGCACTTTTGGCCGAAGCAAGTTTGGGAAACAAGTTTGATATTGTTCCCGACAAAGTGCCTTGTGACCTGGTTCTAACCTCACCGCCCGCTGTTTTGCCAAAATTAATTGACCCCTGTCCAGCACTTAAAGAAGGCTCCCAGTTAAAGGCAAAAAGTTTGCGATAATCTTTGTTAAGTTCTACAAACTGGGCGGTTATCTTTACCAGTTTGGGTACACTGGGAGGAGGTTTTTTTTTATTGATAACAATAAAATTTTGAATCGGTGCCTTCACAGCAGTCTTGACGGCATCTGTTCTTTCGGCCAAGGATGGAAGTTGTGCCGGGAAGAACGCCTTGGCCACTTGCTCGGCAAGATTTTTTTCTGCTTCAGAAGAGACGATTCCCTCCAACCAAAAAAGGCCATTGACCAGTCTGACTGTAACGTCTTTTAATTGATTCCTTTGAATTTCTTCTTGCATTTTTTGAGCTATCAACTCTTGCGTTTGTCTCGAAACTTCTACTAAAAACAATACGTTGCTAAACTTACTTTGCTTTATTATGGTCACAACTCTGCCAATATCTTCGGGAACAACAATCTTGCCGCCCAGATAAACGACGCCACTTTTTATTCCAATCTCAATTCCCTCTACATCTCCAATAAAATCTCTGAGTTCTTGAACAATTTTAGACTGGCTTGTAGCAGTTATGGTTACCAAAAATCTGGCCTTGATATTTCCCACTGAATCCCTTATGACCACAGAGGTTTTTCCCGCTCTTTGTCCCTGAAGTACGATCTCTCTTCTCTGGGGAATCAGCGTAGTCCTGAGAATCGCTTCATTTCCAATTTGTATTCTCGGGTCTGGAGCAAAATCAAGTTGCATAATTTTGTCGATTCCCAAAATAACTTCTACTGATTTTTCTGGAACAGGTGCTTCTGATTGCGCGTTGGACACACTTCCAAGCAAAAGAATATAAACAAATCCTAAAATTGATCCCGTATATTTAACCAAATTTAGTTGCCTCTCTTTTTATTTTGCTCAGAAAAATATGCTTTTGCGTCAGCAACCTCATCATGGCCTAAAACATCAAATATACTTGTCGCTTTGATCCTGACCTGTTTTTGATCTGAATTATTTCTCAAACTCAAAAATGGCTTGTTGCCTGAATAAATTAGTAAAAAAACCAATTTTTGCACGTCATAAGGGTTAAGTTCTAATGTCACCGTATTATACCTTTCATATACGTTGGCATTCATGGTTTTAATTTCTCTAGGAGTTTTAACTCCATAAATGGGAAGAGAGTTAGTCATGGATTTACCAGTCGAAAGAACCAGCACATCTTGAAGAACTGTTTTTGTCTTCTGCATATCTTTTCTTCCAGAAGAATAATCAATGGCAGCAATGACATCCACTCTGTCTCCTGGCTTGATAAGTTTCCCAGCCGCTTGCCTTTCTGTAATGTTAAGTGCGAATGCTCTTTTATCGGGACTCACCTGGCGAGAAAGACCGGTTTTAGCACCTGGGTAAGTCACCCTTGGTTTGGTAATAATTTCCCCCTGAACAATCGGGATGGTGGCCATGGTGTTTTCTACACTTTTAATATCTGAAAAGGCATCTGGGTGGGCAAATTTGCGAGGAACTGTTTTAACAGAAATTTTGGTATCGTCGATCAATTCGAGTTCTTGAATATCCCTTTTGGCCACAACAACTGTCGTTGGTCTTCCATAATTACGTTGATATTCGCCTTCTTTATCTTCTACATAAGTGTGCACCATAAACATGGCCAAACCAGAAATAATCAGAGCAAGCGTAAAGGCCCGTGTATTCATTCGTATCCATCTCCAAAAAAATTAATATAATCCTTTGCTCTAAATTTTAGCAGAGCAAAATGAAAAGCAATGAAAAAGGGAATAATTATCCCTACAAGATTCTTTAACTACTGCAAAATACAAGAGGAACTTGTCATAATATCAGATCGGTTGGGTAAATAAGGAAAATTGTGATAGTTCTTGAAGTAATTTCTTCCCACAATATATGTTTCTCCACAAATCCCATAAAAAGTGAAAACTCTGACAAAAGTGCTCTTACTTTCACCTTTAAGCGGTTCAGAGCAGGTTTCACCCTCATCTCCCGTAAAAAGTGTTGTAAATTTAAAACAAGGTGCCAAGGAAAGCTCTCCTTCAGATTTTGCCCTGAAGCCAATGGCGGACATCCCTGCCAAAGTGATTCCTGAATTCATCCATTCCCCCAAATCTTCTTGCTTTGGGGCCGTACTATTGCCTTTTAAGAGATAATAAAAATATCTACGCGTTACTTTTTGCTGATTAATGGAAGCATTAATAGAATCACCAACTGTAACCATAATGATAAAAATAAAAATCAAAAAAGGTATAAAAACAAGCAATTCAAAAATAGCTTGCCCCTTATCTTCCTTCGCAAAAAAAATTTTCTTTCTAGCACCCATTGTCAAATAAAGTTGAATGAATAGAACAATATTCTGTTTGCAAAGCTGCCTCTCCCATAGCAGTACAAACTCTATCATAACATTCAGAGCGGGTTGGCTCTCTACCTAAAAAAGATTCCGACCTTAACTCCAACTCCCTTCCGGAACCCAAAGCTGGCGTCGGCAATACTTGACTAAAATCAAACCAGGCCCCAACATATAAATTATTGCTGTAATTGTTTAAACTTTCGGGATCGTTTAGTTGAAGTTCGTTAATTGTCCCACCTAAAAGGCCTCCAAGTTTAAATCCTTCAAAAACTTTTTTGGCCAAGAGACTGGCCCCATTATCACTCCCGGCAGGATTATTGGAATTATTGTCAAAAACCATATAAGCACGTCCTGCCATATAAGTTGCGTAGTGAACCAAATAACCGTTGGTATAAATCGAAGCTATTTTAAAAAAAGAAAATGTAAAACCAATTGCAAAAACAAACGTTACAATAAACTCTATTGTAGATTGGCCTTTATTTTTAGAATGGATAAGCATCTTTACTCAAGAAAAATCTGGATTCTCCACCAGTATCGGAATTATAAAAAGAAGGATGGGGAGAATTATAATCTAAATCGTTTTCCTCAACATACAAAGCGTTCCTATAAGTATGCTGTATACGAGTAGCAAGAACTGAAAAAAAAGTACCCTTACTATCAAAAAAATCTTTGAAATATTGACTGTTAAAAACACCAAAAGCAAGGGCCATAACAACTGCCATTAAAAGCACATATTCAATAACTGACTGGCCTTTATTATTTTTTAAAAATTTTAAAATACTAAACTGCATCCGAACCATAACCATGCCACACCTATAACTGGAGAATAAGCAAATCTCTTTCCATAAATATTGCAAATACAAGCAATATTTCTTAGTTCCAAGGCCTCTTTTATTTTACCAAAATTTTTTGAGGTATTATAAAAAAGTAACAATATTCCCAAAATGAGTGTTGAATATAAAAGAAAAAGAAAAAAAGTTTCTTGATATTTTAGAGGAACCAACAAAAAGAAACTAAAAAGATATTTGACATCCCCGGCACCTACAATTTTAATTGCGTAAAGTCCAAATCCAACCACAAGAAGGCCTATCGGATACCAAAAAACATCAATATAAAAAAAGTAAAATTGTGGAATAAAAATTAAAAAAATTAAATAAAAACCAATATTTATGAAAAACCAGTAATTTGAAATTTTTTTACTCGTATAATCTATCCAGCTAACGAATACCAATTCAATCAACAAAAAAAGATAAATCGGCAATGGCATTATGACTATTCCGTACTATTTTTATAATTTCCAAAATAGCAATTTGTTTTACAAACTCCCACCGACAACTGCTGTGTAAGGACGTGGCCTAGCTTTCCTACAGACACGCTCAAGGCCTTGCCCAGACCGCTAACGATACCCACTGAAATCAAGGCAATAAAACTGAAAATAAGCAGATACTCTATAAGTGCCTGGCCTCGACTGTTCTGACTCATAGAAAAATTTTAAGGCCAAACCACATAAAAAAGAGAACAATGGAAGGATATTCCCGATTCTTGAAGAAAAGACAAAAGCTAAGATTTATAGGAGCGCTCTAGCCACCGGAATTAATCTCATCAACCCAGTTTTGAGCACCATTGAATACACCTTGGGTGATCCCATCGAGTTTTTCTTCAGCAGTACTTTTAAATTTAAAAACGATAAGGGCCACTACTGCCACTAAGAGAATATACTCGGTGGACGTCTGACCATCCTCTTCTTTGACAAAAGAGAGAAATAAATTTCTCACAACTCCACCTCCTTTAGTCACTCTATAAAGGCCTTATCGTACGGGGCCTTAAAAAACTTGAATCTTGGCCCCTATCTATCCTTAATTAAAGAAATATCAGATTATTATACCCCAAAATTACTACTCATTGCAATATTTTAATCATAACCCATTGAAATCACAAGAAAATACCCTACTTTTCAACCTCGTTTTTTGACATTGAACCTCCTCTCAGACTCAAGTATACTCTCAAATGGGCCTTGTTTGGCGGAATGTGTTCCACCGACAACTTTACTTTTTCGGAAGCGGTCCCTGGTCATGGTGAGCGAGCTCATCCCCTGGTTTCCAGGCGGCAGTGAGAGGCCTAAAGTGACTATTTACTGCGTCCACCTTATTTCCAGGGTGGGAACTTAAGGCCGACAAGGTCCTTCCTTTCAACTCCGGTATTTGACGGCCTTCCCCTTTCGCCTCATCATTAAATTATGCAAGGCTTTGAAAAGAATCGGGACATTTCTACAAACTGGATTGAAAGTTTGGCCCTGGATGAACTCAATATGGAAGAAAGTGGGGTCGTCGATCTCCATGACCACCTCAACCCCGTACACCTCCTGGAAGAATCCTCAATAAAACTTATGAATCAACTGCGGGATCGCTTTGAACTCTATGTTTCCAAATTTAACGAGTATCGCGGGAATGAGGCCTCTGGTGCCCAAATAAAAATTTTCAAGATCTCCAATACAGTCAATGATTTTATATTATTTCGCCACTCCTTAAGATTGGTTTTCGCACGGAAATCCAATGACTTGATTTCTATCGGTTTCTTGTCAAATGGCCGAGAATTTATTCCTGCACATTCTGAGATTCATAGGCCCGAACAAGTTAACTTCCATGAAATTAATGCTCATTTAGGCCCCTTTAATAAAACCACATGGAGATTTCAAGGAGAAGAAATTGAAATTGATGCTTTGGTTCGCTACTATATTAGCGAGTTTATCAAACAATCTGCTCGCTAAAACTCTATATAAAGCTAATTTCATCACTTAATTTTTCTTTTTTATTCTTCCTGTCCTGACCAAAAAATCTCCGGTGCGTTAATTTTAAAGATTCTGTCACCGTAGGCAAAGTTATATCAAGTGAACTTTCAGTTCCCTCTACATCAAGTTGAAAATAAGCATTGGAATCTTCTTCAAATAAAGATGAACTATCTTCTACAATTGGAAAAGGCCAATTATTACCAATTAAAAACTGTTCATTTTCTTTAAAAATTGAGCAATAAATTTTAGCAAATTCATAATGAGATATAATATCTTTCGATGATATTTGAAAAAGCTGATTGTATATATCTCGATCAAAACATGTTTTCACAATCATTGCGATATAAGAAACATCAATAAAACCCAATTTTAGAGAATTGTCACAACTTACTGTCTCTCTATTTTTAATTTTTTTCTGCATCTCTTCAAACCATGTCAATTGTTCTATTCTCAAACTGCGCCCATAAATTTTACAAGTTCTAAAAATTATATAGCTTAATGCCATTTTTTGAAGATAAAACTCCGCGGCAGCTTGAGTTTTGCCGTAAACAGTGCTTGCGCCTAAAGTATCTAAATCAGAATGTGTTCTTTTTTCCCCTCCAAAAACGAAGCCACTAGAAAAATAACAAATCAATGATTTATACCTTTGACAAAATTCAGCGACGTTGAACAATCCAGAAGTATTCAAGGCCCCTGCCAACTTGGTGCTAACAGAACACTCATAAACAGAAGACAGGCCTACACAGTAAACTGTAATATCCGGCCTAAATGTAAAGAGTATTAATTGAACTTCATCTTTGGTTAAAACATTGCAAGGTAGAGTTAAAATCCCCGATATTCGAGTGGGGTTGCTATAATAAGTTCCAATAATCCTATAATCTTTTTTAAGTGTCTCCGCTAAATTTGATCCTACAAAGCTGGAAACTCCAAAAATAACGATTGTTTTTTTTCCATTTCCCTTCTCTTCTTCCGTAAACATAGTTACTATTTTACTCGATTGTCTGGTAAAAATCACCCCTGCTCCATTCGGAGCAAGGGGTGTAAAAAAGGAAAATTGTTTGTATCAAAGTAACTTAAGCACTGCTCGGGGCGCTTGATTGGCCTGCCCGAGAACGCTTACTCCTGCTTCCAGCAAAATGGTATTTTTGGTCAAATTTGCTGTCTCAGAGGCCACGTCAACATCTCTAATACGGGATTTGGCAGCACTAAGATTTTCATCATAAACCGACAAATTCTGAACAGTGGATGACAATCTATTTTGAGTTGCACCCAATCCCGCTCGAATCCCGTTAACTTGAACAAGAGCATCATCAAGTTTTTTAAGAGACAATTGTGCTCCCTCCTTGGTATTAATACCTTCTCCAGTTATTCCCAAAAAACCAAGTGTGGTATTGATATTAGTGCCATCGTAGCGCAAACGATCCAATATAGGGTCATTGTTAACTCCAATTTGAAACTCAAGTATCCCACTTGTGCCATCGAGAAGCTTGATACCGTTGAATTCAACACTCTGTGAAATTCTGTCAATTTCTTCCTTAAGCTGCTGAAATTCAATATCAGTAAATCCACGCTCTGTATCTCCTACTGTGTCTGATGCTGCCTGGATAGCAAGTTCTCGAAGCCTAATGATAATATTTGAAATTTCATTGAGTCCCCCTTCTGATGTCTGTATCAGAGAAATGGCATCATTAGCATTTCTTTTTGCTTGCCTATTTCCTCTGATCTGCGCTCTCAGGTTTTCACTAATCGCCAAACCTGCTGCATCGTCCCCGGCACGAGTAATCCTATGTCCTGAAGAAAGCTTTCTCAAATTACTTTGCAGTTCCTTATTCGTCCGAGAAATCCACTTCTGTGCTGAAAGGGCCGACACATTTGTATTAATTCTCAATCCCATAACTAATCTCCTTTCATAACTCTACCTCCTGTAAATTTACGTCTAACATCATGTTAGACAAGGGTTAATAATAGAAGCCTACTCTCTTGTCTTTGCGATAAAACAACTTCCTTTTTTATCCAAACAAGCTCAATTGATTATTGCAGGTCAATCAACTGTTTCTTCTCAAACCTCCCAATCTACTTTTAAGTCCCTGCTGCCGATTGAATCAAGTTCAGGGCACCAGAAGTAGAAATGTTTGCTTGAGACAATACAGAAATACCTGCATTCATAAGAATGTTACTTCTTGTGAGTTCTGCTGTTTCAGCAGCAACGTCAGTATCTCGAACACGAGAATTGGCCGCTGAAAGATTCTCTACACTCACTGCAATAGTATTCACTGTAGATTGCAAACGATTTTGGAGGGCACCAAAATCGGCCCTAATGCCTGAAACAGAAATTACCGCTTGATCTATGGCCGATAAAGAATTTTGCGATGAAATCTTATCAGCAACAGATGCCAGATTGAGTCCAAGTGCCGCTACATTGATATCCGCACTAGATGCATCAAAAGTTAAGCGGTCACTAATGGGATCATTGCGAGTACCAATTTGCACATCAAAAACTGCGCCTGTACCGTTTAAAAGCGGAACCCCATTAAACTCGGTGGAATTGGCAATACGATCGATTTCTGAAGTTAATTGCTCAAATTCAACATTGAGAAATTTCCTTTCCCTTAAACCGATAGTATCAGATGCGGCCTGAACGGCAAGTTCTCTCAAGCGAATCAAAATATTTGATACTTCAGAGAGACTTCCTTCAGCTATTTGAACTAACGAAATGCCATCTTCCGCATTTCTCTCGGCCTGTTTAAGGCCTCTGATTTGGGCCTTGAGGTTTTCCGAAATGGCCAAGCCGGCCGCATCATCCCCTGCCCGATTAATCCTCTGCCCCGAAGATAGTCTTTCAAGCGATTTATCCATCGCTAAACGCGTGCCTCTTAAATTCCTCTGGGCATTGAGGGAGGCCACATTGGTGTTAATCCGAAGTCCCATTTTATCCTCCTTGATTGTGGGCCCACTGAGACTCTTTCACAGTGGCAAATTTTTGGATTTTACTTCATCTCCAAAAATTCCTTCTACCCTACTCATCGCCATAAAAAAGAAAGCATTAAAAATTTAGGACTAAAAATCGAAATGGGGTCATTTTGAACCCCTAAAGATTGATTTCTTATGTCAAGATATAAAAGAAAATAAAATGCTAAAGCTTCATACTATTAGCGGGCCTTGGGATAAAAATTAATGGGTTGATTAACTTCAACAACTCCACCGCCAGAGGGCCTGGGAAATCTAATTCCCTTCAGAACTCTAACAACACAACTTTTTACGTTATTAGAGAGACTGGAAACGCTTGAAAGTCCTGCTTTGGAAACATGTCCGCTGGCACCAATAACAAAATTTAAGCGCACGACTCCTCCCGAAGATTCAGGGGCCTGTCCTAGCTCGCTTTGGTAGCAGTATCTGAACTTAGGAATATTGTCAATTAAAATTTTTCTAATAATATCCGGTGACATCCCTCCCAAGATTACTGTTTTATAAGGAAGGCCTGAAGTATATATTCCACTTTTGCTTACCAGACCACTGACTCCCCTTTGCGTATCCAATGTTCCTCTGGCCGCACCCGCAATATTACCCACACTAGTATTCACTCTAGCAGTTCGTGCAGTTGCACTTCGTCCTGCTTGGGCCAAAGAAGAATCACCAATATTGGAAACAGTCCCTCGCGCGCTCACCGCCCCACGAACACCCCCTCCTTTTCTAACCAAGCTGCTAACCGAACTTTTGAAGTTAAAAGATTTGTAAGTTTCCACAGCGCCTTTAGAAGCAACATTTGATTTGCGCTTAACCGGTCTGGGAGTAGTTCTCGGTTTTCGTCCACCATCTTTATTACTCGCTTTTTTTCTAACTCGGGTTAGTTTGTTGGTAGGCCCTTTTTTAGGAGATGCTTTTTTTACTTTTGCTGGTTTTTTAGGTGCTGGTTTTTTGGCCGCCACTTTAGGTTTTACTATTTTTTTAGGCTTAGATTTTTTGACTGCAACTTTTGGTTTCGGTTTTTCTACTTTCTTGGGCGCTGGAGTCTTTGCTGCAGGTTTTTTCTTTTTTACTATTTTAGGTTTCGGTCTGGGTTGCTTTTTTATAATTTTCTTTCTTTTGTATAAAATAGTTGCAATTCGTTCTGGAGCTTTCTCTTCATCGGCCTTCTTATTCACAACGTAAGAACTCATAGCAATCATAAAAGGAATTGCAAATAAAAAAATTAAGGCCAAATATTTTTTAAATTCAGGATCTCTTCTTATTAATGGGGCACATTTTACTTTTGGAGGAGCTTCTGTTTGCCGTACAAAAATTTGCATATTTTTTTTAGAAAAACAGACAATTTCATCATTTTTCAAACAAAAGGCCGTCCCACTACTGCGGTTCTCTTCCCCAAGGGATTTAAACTCAAACCCCTGTGGAGTATGAACAAATATCTCTCCATTTTTAATTTCAACTAATGGAACTTTTTGATTATTTCCAAGATAAGGGAATTCTATCTCTTTATTTGATGGCATTCTATTTACTAAATTATAAGTTCCATCTTTCTCGGGAATATAGTCAATTGATTGGATAAGGTCTTTAAAAATGATGATGACCTCAACTGCACTTTTTCCAACTTCATAATTAAAGATAGGATATAAAGTTTCCACGTCTTCAAAAATATATTCGCTAAACTCTGCTCTAGGGTCTTTAGCAAGAGGATATTCAATAATAGGTACTTCTTCTGGAGTGTATTCTGGAGCAACCTCGACTCGATGGTGAGAAGGCGCAGGACGGGCGGAGGGAGTAGAAGGAACTCCAGAAGGAGGGCCAGGAGGCAATGCAGCAGGTGATTGAACAGGAGGTCTTGGTATCGACCTGCGAGTTGGATGATACGGTTTTTCTAAAATTTCTAATGGTGCTTTAATGGGAGGGGGAAGTTGAGTTGATGTATCTTGCTGGCGAATTCCAAATTCAATATTGCCAAAAGATATAATCTCTCCTCCATTCAATATCCCTGTCACAACTTTTTGTCCATTAATTCTAGTACCAGAAGAAGAGTTCATATCATAAATTTTGAACTGTCCTTCAGTGATTATTTCTATAACTGCGTGAATAGGTGATATTCCCTGAAAAGGAAGGAGAACATCGCATATCTGAGAACTCCCGATGAGAATACGTTTTTTCAGTATTGAACAAACTTCAAAATTTATTGAAGATTTTGAATAAATTTCATAAACGTTGGTATTTTTTTGTTTATCAAGATTCACAACCCCTCCCTAGGTCGTTAAAAAATTTAACGAATTCTCTCTATCCCTTTTTTAATTTCAGGGTTAAAATTTTTTCTGTAGGGAAGTCTGTTTTTATATTTGAAGCGATTACCTCTACTTACAGATAATGCTTCCGGCAATCCCCTTTCTCCATCAATAGTTAAATTTTCAAAGTCAAATTTTTGATATTTACGGTATTTGTAAATTGTCCTGCCTTTTTTATATGATCCCATTTCTTGTGCCCACGCACTTGATAATAAAATTATAAAAGCTATATACTTTTTCATAGCTAACTCCGTTGATTATTTATAAAATCCCCAACTCTTTCATAATATGCTCTTTCTTCTTCTCCATCTGGCCTGTCCACATCATCCCAAATATCTTTGGCCTTATCCTTTTGATTGTCTAAATAAAGCGCCATGGCATAATTTAAACCCACCCGAGGGTTCTCATAATAATCATCATCTATTTTTAGATAAGTACCAATAGCTGTTTTATAGTCCCCATTGACCAGATATAAATAACCAAGGGCGGCCAGAGCATCTGCATCGCTGTTATCTTTGTTGAGAAGGGAGTTGAAAACACCTTTTGCTTTTTCAAAAAATCCATATTTTGTATAGAGATTCCCTAAGTTGAACAATGGTGTTCTGGCAAAAGGATTCATTCCTCTAGCCTTTTTATAGGCCAACAATGCTTTTTGGTCTTCACCATCCATTTGATAAAGGACTCCCAAATTATTTACAGGAGGAGAATATTTTGGTGCTAAACTCTTCGATTTGTTGTAAGCAATTAAGGCCTTGCGACGATTACCTTCAAATAATCTACAAGACCCTACATGATTCCAATAAACGGGGTACTTTTTGTGAGTCCTATATAATTTTTTAAATATTTTACCAGCTCTTGAAAATTTCTTTTTATAACAAGAACTCAAACCTTGATCTAGCAAGTTTTCAGAGTCATCCAAATTACTTAATCCTCTGCTCAATGATTTATGTGCTGATTCATGACTCAAAATTCCTATTTCTGAAGAACTTATATTTAGAAAATCATCTCCTTTAGAAAATTTTTTGAGAGGTGGAGAAGAAAAATCTGCATCTTTAAAATTACCGACGCTATTAGAGGCACATGAGCTTAAAAAGGCCAAGATGCAGAAATTTAAAAAATAAAAACCTATCCAATAGTTTTTCATCTTCGACCTTCTCTATCCATAATAAAACCTTTTCGCTTTAAAATAAAATATGGTTGAACAGGCAAAGATTTTTTTGCCAAAAACTTATAGTTTAGAGACGTTAAAATATTATCTTTTAAAATAGCGCTCCTTCCTTTCGCCAGATACCCATTCACTTGTCCTAAAATTGGTTTTGTAATCTGTTCCATATCTTTTCTAAACGCTGTAACATATTCCTTTGATTTCCCTGGAGGGATAAAGCTATTAATTTCATCGGCCAAATATCTATGAGAAGACACCCATATATCATAAGTTTCAACAATGCCTTTTCCTGATCCAACTTTTAAAACATCTGATCCAAAATTTATGATTCTATCAAGCAAGGAGAATTTATTTTGTACACTGGCCTGAAATTTGCTTTCAGGAAACGTCAACTTCGCACTCTTTAACTGCGCAAAAGCATTACGCAATTTTCTTAATCTAATTTCAGCAACAGCATCCAATGATTCTAGTGGGATACCCTTTCTTCTTGAAACAGATTTATTATAAAGGTCAATAACTTTATCTTCTGTACTTTTTGCAAGATTTCGCCCTCCCTCTTCAGCATAGGCCTTGCCCAATAAATAATTCATAAATATTAAATAAGGCCAAGTTGTAGAATCACGCTCAAGTTCATTGAGTACAAGTTTATACTCTCCCCATCTTTTGGCCTTAATAAGGTCTTTGGAATAGTCGAGCAAGGCCTCAGTTATAAGCTCATTCCTAATTTTGCACTGCTTTCCTTTTTCAATAATGCCTCTAATTTTATCTAAATTTCCCTCTGCCAAATTGAGTACAACTAAATTCTTAAAAATAATGGGTTTATTTTTAGATTTTAAAAGGCAAAATCTTCCCATCACATTTTCATATAATTTAGATGCTCGCAGATAGTCACCCTGATCGGAAATATTAGAAGCTATGAGTACAAAGGAGTCTTGAAATTTAGCAATATCTTTATTATCCATCATATTTAAGGCCTTCATTCCCCATTGATATGAATATTTTACATCATCTATTTCATACAAAATAACAGCAATATTATAAGCTGCATTTTTTCTGGCCTCAGCAGAACTTCTTTTATTATCGTAGATACCTTTATACCCTTCCAATTTTTTCTTTTTAGGGCCTATTTTTTCAACACTATCAAATTGCATTTTCAAGAATAGAAGCCTTAATCTTTCAACCACTTTTTTACTTACTTTAAATTCTTTATTATTAATTTTATCCACCCATCTTGCAATTCCCTGTTTGTCTCCTTTTTTAACATAAAAATCAATGATTTGTGCCAACATTACTTCTTGTTTTGCAAAGGCATCGGGAAAATATTTTTTGAATTTAAATAAAACTTCCTCTGCTTTACGAACTTCGCCTTTCTTCATATAACGAGAAAATAAGCGCTGATAGATTTTAAAGGATCGCTTATCTCTTGGATTTTTGGAAAGATAAAGATAATAAGATTTATCAAGATATTGATTTTCAGTGGCCTTGCTAATACCCTTTTGGCCCAAACTTGCCAACATTCCATCTAAGGACAAATTCGCAATTTTATTGTCACCTGCTTGTTCTGCACTGGAATACGCCACTTCATAGGCCCTAACTGCCTGATTATGTTTCTTTGCTGCGTATAAAGTCTCAGCAATATGAAATTGAGCCTTGTATCCCTCTTTTTTGTCTAATACTGATTGAATTTTGAAATATTCTACCGTGTACTGGCTCTTCTTGTGTAAAGTTTTCTTTTGTTTGCGATACCTTTTGGATGCCACTTGCCTTTGAAGCAAACCAGACATTCTGGCAACTTGGTAACGTAAAGTTTCAAGTCCTTCCTGACTAAGATTTCCTTTTTGATAGGCCTTCAATAGCCTTTTTGATGCAATAAGGTGCTTGCCTGTTTTTCCAAATTTCTCATAAAGAACCAGTAGTTCCAAATCTACATCTGCCTTTAGTTGATTGCTTTTTGAATAGCGCCTGGCACCTAAAAACATTCTTTCTGCCGCTACAATTTTTCCCTGACTCTGGAGATGCCTCCCCACTTCAAGAAGTCCTTCAGAAACATCTTTACCTCTCCCCCTGTAAAGATCGGCCACTTTTTCAATATTTTTGCTTTCAGAATAAAAAAATGCCAAATCTCTTTCGGTCAAACTTCTCATATCAACATAACTGGAATTTTTGCTCAATCTGTGAACTTTCCCCATCAGATTAATGGCCTTGTTCTTTTGCTTCGTATAAAAATAGCACCAAGCTAAATTGTAAGCATCTTTAGTCCAATTTTTTTGCTTGCGATTTCTGAGAGCATCACGATAAAGAGGAATGGCCTTTCGATAAGATTTTTTCCCATAGTATATTCCGGCCAATGCCAATTTTGACTTCATGGCAGTAGATGAATTTCTCGGAGAATTTCTGATCGCTTGTTGAAAAAATTTTCTTGCTTTATCTTCACGTTTTTGAAAATCTTGGGCATTGACGGCCAATGTATAGTAAATTTTTCCTCTATCTTTAAATCTTTTAAACTTTCTGAGAACAAGGCGGCCAACCTTTTCCGCTTCAAGAAAATATCTATTGGATTGTCTATGAATATTTTTTTTACTGATTCTTCTTCTTTGTTTCAAATTTAGCTTAAGGAACCGGGCAACTTCTCTGTCACGAAGCAATCTGGCCTTTTCTAAATAAAGCTCTGTCAATCTGGTTAATAATTGAGGGTCTCGGCCTTTAATTTGACGATTGAGCCGTTTAATTTCACGCAGTTCTTTATCGACGATTCTAATAATTTTATTTCTTCTCTGATCAAGATTAGCAGAAACATTTAACACAGAAAAAGAGCAAAAAATGAATAAAATCCAAATATATCTTTTATTTCTCATGGTTCTTTACCACACTCTGATTTTAAAGAAAATACATAATCTCCAAGTTCATCGGCCCAAAATTCTTCATCAAAAGTCCAAAAATATTGTCTTTCGTTTCTCTTGAGATATTTAATATCACCTCTTTTTTCACTTTTCTGAGTATTTAAATCATAAGCTGCTTCTTTTTCTCTTCCTAAAATTTCTAAATTAATATAAGACATTCCTTCAAAAGCACTGTTTATTTGATCCTTGTAAATATGAATCCCTTTCCTTACATAGGCCCCCACTAAATTTCTTTGAATAAGTAGTGTCTCTTTTAAATTTGCTGTAAAAACTCTCTTGGCCCCTCCACGGGATAGAGATTTTAATAAAGCAATTTCTTTTTTTCCCTTGTTAAGACTATCTCTGATTTCAATATAGGCCGGGTCTTTTGTGATATTTCTTAAAATTCTATTAATTAACCTATTTCCCGATCTTTTTCCATTTTGATAAGACTTGGCCAACAAATAATAAAATCTATAATTCTTTCCATGTTTGGCCAAAAAAGATTGCAATCCAGAAAAACCCCTTTTGTATTCTTTATAAAATTCATTTACAGTTTTTTGAGCATCATTCCAAAGACAAAGTTCCATATAACTTAGTGCCTTAAGAATTTCAATTTCTGGATTAAAGATTGACCTCATCACAGGCGCTCTATAGGTAACCAGTTTTCCCAATGTCCTGTTATAGTCTTTTTGATAAAAGCTGTTCCAGGCCTCTTCAAACAACATTTCTGGCCAAATAAAACTGTCTTTGGGCAAATCCAAGTAGCTCAAATTTGCCTTGCCATATTTTCCTGCAGCAAATTGGATTCGCGCAATTCCAATGGAGCAATAATCTCTATTAATTGCCAATTGCCGCAATTGATTTTCATCCTTAACTCTTCTCATCCTGCGTTTGGTTTCTTCTACACAAGTTTTATAACTGGAAATTGACGAACGATATTTTTTTTGGAAACCAAAGATACTCGCTTCCAAAAAAAGAGCAAATGGCCTGATGGGATGATTCCTGGGAATAGTGCCATTAAGTGCTTTAAGAGCATTTCCATATTGACCTATTCTAAAATATTTTTTTGCAGTTATATAACGAATTACCGGAGAGGATGAACGCGCCAAAACTTCTATTGGAAAAATCTCAAACTGCCTCACTCCAACATTATTCACTACTTTATCTACAAGCTTGTCGAGTCTCCTTGATCGAGAACTCCCAGCTCTCGCCAAATACTCCTTAATGTAGGGTATGGAAACATAATAGAGTCCTGAACGAGTAAGATATTTGGCAACTTTGAGATTGCTCTTTACATTTCCCCTGCTCTTTTTTAGTGCCAACCAAGCTTTGTTGACACTTCCCCAGCAAGGCGTTCCCGTAAACAATAAAGCTGTTACTAAAAGAATAATTTTCATTATTTTCCTAAAAACTATAACCTAGAGAAAATCCCAAATCCCAACTATCATTCCACTCCGCTTCACCTAATACATCGGTCTGATAATGAATCGTTGTCAAATCGACCCTCGCCTCCCAGTTTCTACTGAGAAAAATTTTAAGTGCTATATCCCAAACCAGCCCTGTCGCCTTGTCATCTTCATTGGGAAAGTTATTTCTATCTACAGGGCCACTATTGCCACTCCCTGCACCTCTTACCCTACTTGCGTTAAAAGCGGCAGCGTTATGTTCATAATTTATTTGTACAAATCCAAACCCAAACATCCAATCGAGGTAAATAACTTGATTGAATGTATTAATCTTAGCGTAAAAAGGAGACCATAAAAGCATCAACCCATTGTAACCATTGATAAGGTTGTAATAAGGAAAAACCCTCTCTTTTATACTCTCAAAAGTTTCATTTTCTGCACCACTATGCTTGAAATAAATTGCTTCAAGGCCCCACTCTTCCAAAAAAAAGTAACCACCTCGGGCCTGAATAAATTTTGCGTCGGTAAACCCACCACTGGTTGTTGTTCCAACACCAAAATTGACGTATGTTTTTCCCCTTTTCCTATATTTTCTATTCTGGAGAACAAAAACTTCCTTATCAGAATCAAGCCAAGAAAAATTATAAGTGTCGCCTTCTGCAGCGAAGGTCAAACACCCTGTAAAAGAAAAAATGAGAGTAGTAAAAATTTGCAGGCAAGAATTTTTAACCATATCACCCCAATCCTTTTTAGCTCATAGAGTTGAAAATCTCTTTTGAGATCAAATTTATTTTAACATAGGCACTAATACGCTTTAAAAGAACCTATTTGGGATGGCATAAATTTCCGTATGAACAGGTTGGGCAAAAATTTTCATTTTTCTCGTTTAAAGAATCAATTTTTTCCCATTCTCTATAAAGAGAGTCTGAAATTGCAGAGAAAGAAAGCATTTTTGTTTGTATATTTTTTTTATCTACAAAGGATAAAACTAATTTAATTGTTTCACTAAAATCAATTTTACCCAATTGATAAAACCCGTAAGCATAAATCATTAACTGAAACCAATAACTATCAATTTTTGTCGGAGACATTATCCCAGTTTTAAAGTCCCATATTTCTGATATTTTTTTAGTATTATTGTTCAGTAAGGCCAAATCAGGTTTTCCATTTATCATAAAATTAAAAAAAGGAAATCTTATCTCTTTTTCTGATATAAATTGGTAATCATTTCTATAAGGTATAAGTTGATCCAAGGCCCAATTGATTGCTTTATTATCCTTTTCCTCTGAGTAATCTAATCTTTTAAAACTATTTTTTAGAGAATATGAGATTGCTAAATGAATGGATTCCCCTCTTTTACTGGAAGAAAAACCATTGTCTTCTTTCAAAGCGGTATGCCGCCGATTCATCTTGTGGTTTTTTTCAAATTCTGATTGCTCTGAAATTTCCAAAATATTTTTAAAGTAAAATCTTCTTGGACATTCAATAAGAGATAACGTTCTTGTCGCAGATAGTTTTGGTAGAAGCACCATTTTTTCTCGACCAGTTTTAGGCCTTAAATAAAGGCCTAGGGAATCCCTATGAAATAAAGGCAATAAGTGTTCTAACTGATCAATATTTCCTCTTTTCCAATTTTTTTCTATCTTAATTTCCTTTAGATTAACTATCTCTGATAAATCTTTTTCATCTTCCCAACAACGCATTTTCTCAATCCAGCTATTTTTAATATTTTGAGGTTTGCTGTTCAAACTTATATTAAACCAAGTTAGCTGTTGTTTTGCTCTGGTGCAGGCAACATAAAGCAAGCGCATGCTTTCTTCCGAATATTTTTTTTTATTGATAAGAAATTCATAAATATATTCTGGCGATTTATAAAATATATTTTTCCCTACCTCTTTTTTCCACTTAAAACTTAACGGTCTTTCTCCAAAAGGAGGTGTTTCTGATCTTGTACGGCCATTGGTGTGAATTCCTGCTAATACAACGTGATCAAACTCCAATCCTTTGGATGCATGAACTGTCATAATTCTAATTTTTTCAAATTCCAATCCAGAACGAATCTCTACCGAATAATTGCGATCAAACAACTTAATATTTTTTAAAATATTTAAAAAATTGTCATTCCCAATCAAACAAAATGATTTTATTAGCTCAAAGTTATTTTCATAATTTGAATTGTGTATTCCAAGACTAAATAATAGCTTTTTGAAAGATTCCCAAATGCCAAATATCTTTACATTTTTATAAAAATCATCAAATTTGAAGTTTGTTTCTTCACATGCATCTCCGTTCAGAATTTCGATAACTATTTTTGCTAATTGAATACATTCTAATTTTGCCTTAAAAAAATCCTCATTTACAAAAGGCGTTAAAAGATTAAAATAGAGATAGAGCAAAGGGTCTTCCTCCAATTTAACTTTTATTTGGCATGTAAAAGGCAAATTCTTTTGCATAATGAGAGGAAGCAAAAATCTCAAAGGAGTTAATTGTTTGTAGAGTATACAAATATTTAAAGATTCATTTCTCCATTTTCCTTCTATAAAATTAACGATTTCTTTGGACTCTAACCAATCCAGTTCTCCTCCATTCAGTTTTTTTTCCTCTTTGGCCAAAACCTCAATATTATATTTATTTATACTTCCTGAAACAATATTTTTTGGATATTTTTGATGTTGGTAAAAAATTTTGTCCTGCTCGTTCTCCTTGGAAAAGATATTTTCAAATACGCTATTATTAAATTTTATAATTTCTCCGCATGACCTATAATTATAATTTAAAATCAAGTTTCTGCTGACCTTCTTGGAGTAATTTCTAAAAACGTTCAATTCTCCACCTCTAAAACCATAAATGGCCTGCTTCATATCTCCAACACAAAAAATATTGGAGTAATCTTTTTTTGCTATTTGGCCAACAATATTAAATTGAATTTCTGAAGTATCTTGAAATTCATCAATGACAAAATATTTATATTGTTGTTGAACCTTAACTCGTGAAGGAGTGTTTTCCAAACCTATAAAAACAAAATATTCTAAATCAGAGAATGTCAAACCTGATACCGTATGGTAATTTTTTTCAATAAAGAGGTATAAATCCTTTACAGTATTGGCCCATAACAAAAAATATTTTGACTTGTCTTCTGAATACGCAACCAAATCATCTCCATAGTTTTTAATAAATTTTTTCAATTTTTTAACTTTTTGATAGAAGTCATAAATATCTGCAGGAGTTTTTGATTGAGATGTAGGAGGGATTCTCCCCAAAGTATCAAAAATTTTTTCCAGACTTAAAATTCCAGCGCAGGAATTTAAATTAACTCCCTCAATATTTTTTAGAAAAGCTTCTCCCCAAATTGACCATTGAGGTCTTTTTTGTTTGAAATTTTTAAAATCAAGATCAAGGGTCTGAAGCTCTCCAATCCCAAGGAGAGAAAAAATTTTACTAATGAGATATTTATCACTTGTTAAATCTATTTTCTTAATATCTAACTTTTTCCATAAAATTCTTATTTCAGGAGACATGAAAATTTTGGCAAAAGCACTACAGAGAAAACTTTTGTTTAAAATTAAAACTTCTTTTATGTGCTCATTAATATTATTTTCTTCCGAGTGAAACCACTTATTCACCAAATATTCAATTTTATCTCGAAACTCAATATCTTTGATAATATCTTGTTTAAAATTTTCGTTGGGAAAATAACCCTGCTGTAATAACCTCAGACAGAATCCATGGATAGTAGTTACGTTTAAAGACTCTAAAGACTTTAGCGCCATTTCTGCCTGCCATAACTTTAGGTGAGATTTGCCTTTACTGGCCTGAAAAATTTCCATTTCAAACCTGTCTTTGAGTCTTACAGAAAGCTCTCCCGTAGCTTTCTTAGTAAAAGTCATATATACAATTTTAGAAAAGTGCGATTTTAAAGGAGCTTCATAATTATCCTGATGTGAAAAAGTATTCTTCTCAAAAAAGGATTGAGTTAAAAAAATGGCATGTTCGACCAAAACAAAAGTTTTACCCGAACCAGCACCAGCATTTAAAAGCACTCCCCCTTCATGCTCTATCGCTAATTTTTGTTCTTGATTAGGCGTTTTCAACTATATGACTTCCATTTTTGCCCTTTAAACAACTTATACTTACCGGACACCACTTACAAACATCAGCGTTTCGAGGAGCAGCAAGAAAATTTTTTTCTTTTTGAAGACTTGTCCAATACCTTTTCAAAGACTCTTTAAAAAAATCTATATGCATCTCCAAGTCTTCTCTAAAAATCTTGATATATGAAGATTTCATAAAATATGACTCCTCTAAAGATGCTTTTGTATTTTCGTTATTGGTGTAAATCAACGACTCCTCTGAAGAAGCTAGATTGACATAACCAAAAAAAGTTTTCTCCCTCTGCGCCTTCTCTAATAAACTCAAATAAAACCAAATCTGTATCTTTTCTTTTTCTTCAAAATCTTTTACAGAAGGAATTGAAAAACTTGATCTTTTAAAATCTAATACTCCCGTTCCTAGCTTTTTACTGTGAAAGATACAATCAATAATTCCATTGACTTGATTTCCCAACTTAACTTCAAATTCAAAAATACCCTCTGAATCAATATTGTACAGTTTTTGCAACTCTATAATGACACTTTTTGTAAAAGAAACAATTTCTAAATTATAATTTTCATAATCCAATTTTCCAACAGCTTTCTCTCGTTCTTTTAAAAAGCAATTTATTACCTCTTGGCAAACTTTAAAGTGTAATTCAGTAGAAAATTCTCTTTTGTGCTTCAATAAATATTGACCAATAATTCTGTGTTGAATTTCTCCCAGTTCTGCAGCATTAAGAGCGTTCGCCAACTTGTCTTTTCGTGGGACTGGTCCCAAAACTGAAAAATAAAACTTGCGAGGACAATCTAAATACAATTGCAGTCTACTAGGAGTTAGAGAGTAATCTCTTTTAGCTATTTTCTGCTTATCAAGTTTAACCAGCTTTGCAAGTGGGTCTATCAGGCCCTTAATCTTGTTAATTTTCTTTTCTCCACGACCTTCAACTAAAATCTTTTCATCAAACTCTCTCCAAATTTCGTTCCATAACATATTATTTTCAACTAGCCCTTCTTCAATAAATAATATTGAATTTTTTGATGCTAAAAATTCCATGATTTGAAATTTAATAAACTTAAAACTTAGTGTTTTATTTCTTATTGGGCCAAAAGAAGAAAGTATTTTATTTGCATCCTCACTATGTTCATGAATTTCTTCATTGAGATTAAGGTAACTGCTGGTTGCACAAAGGATTCCTTCTTTTTTAGAGCTAAAACTCCACAACCCCTCAATTCCCTGAATTATATTAAAACGATTTTCCCGAGAAAAAGGAACATCATACGCCTTAGGCAATCGAAGATTGACAACTTCTTCAATGATAGAAAAAACAGATTCACAGATATACTCGTTAACTTCAGACAAATCTTTCCAAGAAAGAATCGTATTTTTATATTCATTTAGAATTTTAAATCTTCCAAACTCTTCATTTCTAATTGCAATAAATATTTTTTTATCAATTGATTCAATAAAATTAGCAATAGAACAATTTTTATCTTGACTATTCAATATTATATCTTTCAATTCTTTGTTAACCGTATTTACTACAATTTCTAGAAATTCCGAAGAGATTTTAAACCACAAATGCTCATCGGGAATCTCACAAATCTCGGAATAACCAGGATTTCTTGTTCCTAAAAAAACTTGTCTTTCATTTTTTTTTCTAACTATACCACTATAAAACTCTGCCATTCTTCCTTTTGGAAAAACGAAATAATGCAACCGAGACTTTTTCTGCTGATTACTATTCTTTAAAAAAATAAAATCTTTATCATCAGTAGCAATCCATTTAATCCAGTCTGAATTTTTTGATTTTTTTAAAATATCATCTGGAATAGCAATATAAATATCACACATTTCTCTCAAGGAAGTAATAAAATCTATTTGAGCTAAAGACAAATGTGAAAACCCTAAAAATAAAAATTTTTTCTTCTTGAGAAATTGAACTCTGTTAGGAAAATCATCAATAAAATTGGTTATGGCCCTGTAATTTTCGTGTTCATCACAAATTTTTTTTTGTTTTATGTATGCCAAAAACCACCGCATTGTCTTAGCTACTCGCACATCATATTCTTTAGATATTTCGTCAAAAAAAGACATTTCCAAATTAAATGATCTTAGACCTAAAACGGATTGAAAGGCCTTGAAAAAAATACTAATGGGAAAATCTTGAAATTTGATTTTCCATACAGCACCTAGTTCCAACATCAAATCTGGTTTTTTGCAAACTTTGATATCGAATTGGGCCTTTTGTTTGAGATATTCCAAAAAATTAGAAATAGCAAAAATTTTTATTTCAAATTGATTGCGCTGAGAAAGTCTCAATCTAATATCGTCTGCTATTGAAATGCTCGGGCAAATAATCTCAAATTTACTTTTTACAAAAGAAAACTGTAAAAGCTCTTCTTGGGATTGATAACTGACAATTTTTTGCATAAATTCTAACTATTTTTATTTAAAAAATTTCCAACTGAATCCCTTCTCTTCTGGAAACCAAAGTATCCTTTTTAAAACTTCTGACTCTCCATAAGCTCCACAAAAATTTTCAGCTCCTGGCCCGGATACCCATGCGGAGGAAAGCAAAGAACTTTTATGAAAAATGATATTTTTTCCTTTTTTTATAAAATTGGCCCAACTTTTTCCTTGCTTGGGAAATTCAAAAAGAAGAGATGCTGATGTCGTTAATAAAATAGTTGTATCATTTTTCTCAGAATGATTTCTTACAAACTCAACAATTTTAGAAATTTCATCTAGCTTCTGTTTTGCCTTTTCAAAACTACCCAACTTTAAGGCCTCATAAAACGAGAAATCTCTCACAATAAAAAGTGATGGTTCCTTTATTTTTGCAAAAGCATCCCAAAGAGCGCGTACATTGCCCAAGAAACTGCTAAAACATTTTTCAGACTGACAAGATTTGTCGTAAAAAACACCAGGCACAAAAGAGATATTTTCTTGGTAATGAAACGATTTTGCCAATTTATCCTTTGGAGGTTTTAACATCATTTTCCAAAATGAAATATCATTAAAAAAACTGTTTTTATCTGAGCAACTAAAATATTGCCCTAAGGAATATTGGCCTGAATTAGCATTTTCAACAATCCCAACTTTAAATTGAACTTGCTCCAAGATTTTCCAGATAGGTTTGTGTTTTAAATCCGAACAACTGCCGACAACATCGCGGCTTCCTACCATTTGTGAAAAAAATCCGCGATCAGGCGGAGGCCTTAAATTAAAATAATTGTGAGACCACATTTTCCCCAAACATTGGAACTTCTCTAATTCTATTTTTTGTGCAAGGTCTTCCCTGCTAAATTTGAGGAAGGCCAAATGTTCTTCTGAAAGGCCTGCAATTTGAAGCCATACTATTTTTCGACCTTTCTCACCGAAACGATGAGGTTCTAAATTAAGTGTCTGAGTCCTGGAGCAAGCACCAAAGGATGCCAAAATGAACATAAACAGAAATTGCTTTGGCCAATAGGAATTGACTAATATTATCCGATGATTTCGCCTTGATTTTTTATTGAAAAGATTCACTTATTCTTATAACTTCCTTATGCTTGAAAGAGTAAACTGAAGATGGCCTATCTTCAACTGGCCATAAAAAATTAAGAGGGGGCCGGTGGATATCAACGCAACTCGTGAAATTATGTGGAACGTCCCAGGATGGATGAAAATGGCCATGTATGCCCTGACCCTTGTAGGGTTGGCGATTATGACTATGGGCGTCTACGGCAAACTCAAATTTGCAACTCAAGGTAAAAAAATCACCTATTTGAAAACTGTTTTACCCGATTCTCTCAATTGGCCCTCTTTTTTCCAAACTCTCTTTTTCCAAGGAAAAATTCATCGCAATTTGGAAGTAGGTATCTTTCACAGCATGATCTTTTACGGCTTTGTTATTCTATGGATTGCTACAGATATTGTTGCCATTCACTACGATACGCCTTTTAAAATTTTTCAAGGCCCACTTTATATCATAATTTCTTTTTTGGCAGACTTCGGTGGTTTTTTCCTGCTCATAGGCTTAAGTCTTGCCTACTACAGACGTTACATAAAAAAACCAACCCATCTTTCCGCAACCCAACCAAGACAAGAATTATTTATGTATATTATGTTGCTCTCTCTAGTTATCGTCGGTTTCCTTTTAGAAGGAATACGCATACTGGGAACGGGTATGCCTGCCGGAGAAAAAATTTATGCTCCATTCGGATATGCTCTCGCATTACTTCTCCAAAGCTTTTCCCTATCAGAAAAAACCTGGGCCACGCTTTACCAATCACTCTGGTTTTTTCACATGGCCAACACGGCGCTTTTTATCGCCTCCGTTGGGCATAGTAAATTTTTCCATATATTTTTACTCCCCATTCAGGCCTTAATAACTCCCAAACGAAGGGGAGGAGTTCTCAACCCTATTGACTTTGAAGATGAAAATGCTGAAACCTTTGGGTTGGGCAAACTTTCTGAACTTACTCTCAAAAACAGATTAGATATGTTGGCCTGTGTAGAATGTGGGCGCTGTACACTGGCCTGCCCTGCTAACGCTTCGGGGAAACCACTCGACCCCAAACTTATTATCACCAAAGCGAGGGATTTGGCCTTTGAAACCCAAATGAAAGGGGAGCAAGATGCCGAACTATGGAACAACAATCCTCTCTATTCCCATAATGAACTAGATTCATGTACAACCTGCGGGGCCTGCATTGAAGAATGTCCCGCAGGTATTGAACATATTGACATGATTATGCAGGCAAAACGCTATAAAGTTCTCACTTTAGGTCAACTCCCTCCCACTGCGGCCAGTACGATTAATAAAATCAAGGTCAACGGAAACCCTTGGGGAATTAATCAAGAAGACCGCTTTAAGTGGGCCGATGGTCAAAATATCCCGGTGATTACTCCAGAAAAAAAAGTTGAATACCTCTATTACGTCGGATGTGCCGGTTCATACGATTCTGCCAATCAAAAAATTGTACGGGATACCATTGCTCTTCTTAAAAAAGCAAATGTTGAGTTTGCAGTTATGGGAAAAAGCGAAAAATGCAATGGAGACCCAGTCAGACGTTTTGGAGATGAATATAGCTTTTATGAAATTGCCATTGAAAATATCACCAACATAAGAAAATATCAGTTCGATAAAATAGTTACTCACTGCCCACACTGTTTGCACACTATCGGTAAGGAATATGCCAAGTTTGAAAATGGTGAATTTGAAACGATCCATCATACAGAGCTTTTAGCGGAACTTATAAAAGCTGGTCGCCTTAGGCCCCAAAAAACTATTGAAAAAGAACTAACCTTTCACGACCCTTGCTATCTTGGCCGCCATCATGGCGAATACAATGCACCTAGAAATATCTTGGAATCCATACCTGGAGTTAAAATTCAAGAAATGAAAAAAAATAAGGAAAACTCATTCTGTTGCGGAATGGGTGGAGGGAACATGTGGTATGAATTGCCAGAAGGTGAATCTGTTTCTAATCAACGCCTACAACAGGTAGGTGAAACCAAGGCCCCTCTTTTAGCAACTTCTTGCCCTTATTGCTTAATTAACTTCAATAGCTCAAAGACACATGTCAAGGAAACTGAGGATATTGAAATTGAAGATGTCGCCAACCTTTTGGCCCAATCCACTCTTTAATACTGCCTTTACCGCTCTATTAATAGGGTTGTTTTCTAGCACGGTTTTTTGCCAATCTGAAAACCCTCCTCCTGGACTTATAGAAAGTTTACAAACTCTTATTCAATCTCAAAGAGAAAATCATAAGAAGCAAATTCAATCCATAAATCGGACAAACACAAATTTTTCTATTAGTCAAGAAACATTAAAATCATCCAAACTAAATCCAGAGTTTTTAAAAAATATTTTTCTTCATACTGATTCTCAATGGCTTAATTATTTAAAACAAAATGATTGTTCATTTTTATCACTTCTGCATAATAATCTTATAAAAGGAGCGTCTGGTGATATAAAAGAGATTCCACTCATAACAAATCGAGGAGAAAATATCCTTATCTCTAAAAATGAATTCGTTAAAAAATCCTTGGAGTTTAAATGCTTCAACAATAAACAAATTGCGGAGTTATTTTCCAAGAAGAACGTAAAAACAACTCTTTCAAAATTCGAATATCCAACTCCTAAAAAAAAAGCTGAATGTAATACAATCATTGATAACTGGAAAACCAATAATTATCTACCCTATCTCTGCCAAATAACACAAGCCATTTCAAAAGGGAGGAAAGCTGAACTGCATTTGAACAATGCTAAAAATAAAAATTTTAGGTTGTCTCAAAGACTATCTCCCCTTATTAGAGATTATCAATGGTATACTAAGAACATAGATTTTTTTAAACGTAATTACTTAAATAATCTATGTAATGGGCTTGAAACTAAAAATCTTTTTTGTAATCCCTATTTGACCCAGGATATTTGGTCAAAAGTTGTTAACGGAGAACATCCAAAAGAAAAACTTTTTTATAAATGCAAAAATTTAAAACAAAAAGAAAATATAGACATGAAAACTCTTGAGGACTGCGCTTTTATGATGAATAAAGCTCCTGAAATTTGCACTACCAAAACGGCATCAGGATATCCCTCTCTTTTCCCCAGACCCAATTGTCACTTGCTAAGCACTGCTCTCAATGCTTCAACACTTAGAACTTCTTATCATGATTGTCCTGCCAATGTCGACAATTTAACTATTGTTAACATCCATAGAATTATCAATCATTTTAAACCAAGAAAAATTGATCCCAATCCTTTAAGCTGCTTTGGAGAAACTTACTATAGTTTCAACAAACTAAATGTTGACTCTAAAAACTCCGACAAATGGCCCCTTCGCCTGTGTTACTTTGATAGAATTAAAGACCAAGAAATTTGCAAAGCATATATTCCAGGAAGTCTAAAAGAAGGGCCTCTGGGTGAAGAATTCGTTGTAAGCTCTATTCTTAAACGAACTCGAGGGATGGCAAAAAATAGTCGTTGTGTCCTTATTAAAAAGAAAAAATATAACCCTAATTTAACCGATTACAAGCATGGCTGTTTTATTGTTATAGATAATGAAAAATGTGATTCTTCCTTATGTTCAAGAAATATCTTCCTGGATAAAAAATTAATAAGTGATATTACCTACAAGAGAAATTCTTATCTTCAATATTTCCCAGTTGATTATACCCGAAAGGCATTTAGTGCTACTAATATGCTGGCAAATAGTTATAAACTAAAATCAATTCGTCTCAATAATCTAACAGATCTTGAAGTTTTTCTCAAAAAAAATAAATCTTCGCTTATACATGGGATTGGATGTGCCGAAGATTTATTACCACAATTTTTTAAAACTAAAACATTCAATCAATGCAAACCGATGCCTTTCATTATAGATAATGTAGTTCGCAAAAATAAGAATAGATTTTTAGTTTTAAGAACGGCCATTGATGATGTTCACTCTCCCAGGCTTATTTTATGGGGTTTTGTTTTCTCTGCTCTTAGTAATTTCAAAAAAATTCATTCTTTAGGCCTATGGACGCTGCATGGAATTAAAAGTTAAGTCTTTATCTCTATATTTAATTTCTGCGTTGGCATTAAATATTTATGCCAGAAGTAAACTTCCTGTTTTAACTACTAAACAAGAAATCACAAATTTACGATTCATAAGCTCAAACGGAAAATTTACTTACTATCAAAGAAAGTCAGGGAGCTTTATTCTATCAACAAATTACAATGTTGAAGAATCTATCAAATTAAATAAAAATACTCACTTTCAGGCAAAGGCATCCAACGCAAAAAAATGGATTCTGGTAAGTGCTAATGAAAACTTCCAAACTCACTACTCTCTGCGCAACTCTTTAAAGATTTATAAAATTCCCTTTGGAAAAAGTAAATCCCAACTTATCGGAGAAGGTCTGGAACCTCAGCTTCATTTGGGAGATGAATGGGCCAGTTGGTTTTCACCCAAAGAAAAAAGAATAAAGTTCTTAAACCTCAATAAAGAAGGATTGCAATTTTCTATCCCCATTGCCAATATTAGCAACCCTTATTTCATTCCCAGAACACTTATGCTTAATAATAACCAAATTCTTTTTACTGATTTAAATGAGAAAGGATTTCCTGGGATTCTTCTTTTTGAAAAAAATGTAAAAAAAATAGGCCTTTTTCAAAAATTTGAATCCCCCAACTTGGGTATTGAATTTTGCAAAAAAAACAAAAAAATTTATATTATGAGGTACGGACTCGACAGTCTTGAAAAATCCACAACAATAAGAGAAGTAAATCCTGAAAAGTTGGACTACACTAAATCAAAGGCTATTTATAGTTCGGACAAAAATGATATAGGTCAGATTTCTTGCCAAGTATCTACAGACTCCATTTTCTTTATTAAAAATGTCTCCGATCAGGAAGGAAATTTATTTTACGAAGTTGCTCGACTTAACACCAAGAGCAAAGAAATTAAAATTATAAGTGATGTTTCCTTTGCAACCCAATTACTTGAAATGGATGGAAATCTTCTGTTGCCACATAATGGAAACTATAAAGTTTTATTGGGGGAAAACAATATGGCCCAGTTTGATCTTCTCAAAACATACTCCTCCTCTAACAAGAAAGAAAAAGATGAAAAATAAATATTATTTTTTCCTTGTATCATTTTCTCTCATCATAACCTTTTCATCAAAACCGACCTATTGGGTACCTGAAAAAAAAATGCCTTATGAAATTGAAAGTATTGTTAAAAGCATCCAATGGAACCACCTTGAAAATGATCTAAAGAAAAATATTCAGACCAATGTAGGCAAAATAGATTTTATGATGAATAAATTTTCCGAAGACGATCTTTATTTTATTTCCAAAACTGCCACCTACAAATATCTTCTTGGAAACAGACCCCTCAGCAAAATTCCAAGTGATTTTTATGAGACTAATCCCTTCCTCAATTTTAAACTTCAAAAAGGAGATGTTGAGCTTATCCCTTTCGGGGAATGGTTTATTTCCGTCATTCTGCGCGACCTCAATGAAATTTACCAAATGCCTGATTATAAAAACTACTTAAAGGCCAGAAAAAACCCCAATCTTGCTACTTCAAAAACCAACAAAATTGCAAAACGCCTTAACCTCATTGTCCCATGGTTTGTTTTCTTCCAAGAAAGAAGTATTCGAGAGATTAATTGGGATCTACAACCAACTCTCAACAAAATGCTCTCTCAACTTAGCACTCAACTGAAAATATACTGGGAGCTAAAAACTGGCGACAAAATAATTTGGCCTCAAAATTTTGAAATCACTTGGTTTAAACATCAAGAAAAAAAGATTATAACCGAAAAAGATACACTACCGGAAATTATTGATAATATAGTCAAAAGCGAGCAACCAAAAGAACTCCCCCAACCAATTGACGATTGGAAGATTGATACATCTGATTTTGCTTCAACCCTTACCCCTGTCCTAAAAGACCAAAGGCCAGAACCAAATTACACCCCACCTGAAAAATTGCCTCACCCTGTTGACGACTGGGCCTTTGAATAACCGGGAAGGCAATATTATCAATAAAGCAAAGTTGCGTGTTCAACAACTTCCTCTATTTCATCAGAAATCTTTTGTTTTCCGTCTTGGAGATAACCTCTTCTAGCAATCACCACAACCGTAGCGGGGTGAACAATAAGCTCTTTGGCCGCATGACAATGTTCCGGCGCTTCAGGAAGTAACTCTCCCTCATGGTAACCTCGCTCAATCATTTCCAGATCAAGCTCTGTTATTTCTGACGATTTTTCCAATATAGTTTCAAGCAAGGGAGAGCAGTCAGGATAAGCGGTCTGAAAATTGTCAACAATTGGCCTGGCCATGGTTATGAGATGCATACCCATCTCTGCCACTTCACCTTCAGCAGCACCATCTCTCATTTGTCTTACGATTTTGCCTGCAAATTGCTGATAATCTTTCACACGTTCCATCTGAGACACAGGAATTTTCTCATTTTGGGAAGTTGCACAAGAAAAGAAAAAGCCAAAAAAGGCAAGTAGTAAAACGAACTGATTCATATCGACTCCTTTTTGTTTGGTGTACCAAAAAATTGTTTTATTTGTAAAACAAACGTAAGCAGAAGGCAACCCTCCCTTTTTCTAATGATGCAATTGGCAAATATGACCGTTTGCCCCCTTTTTCCCGGGTTTGCTATAGTCCAAGTAAAGGCAACAGGCCTTATGACTCTTTGAAATGAAAAGGAAATAAAAGTGCCTTTAGATCATAAGCCTTATCGCGGCACACGAGATTTTTTCCCTGCCGATAAGCGAATTCAAGATTTTATGTTTTCTAAAATGAGAAAAGTGGCCGAATCCTTCGGCCATGAGGCCTATGACGGCCCTTTGCTTGAAGAGCTTGAGCTTTATAAGGCCAAATCTGGAGAAGAGCTTATTCAAGAACAAATCTACTCCTTTACTGATCGCGGAGGACGCTATGTGGCCATACGCCCCGAAATGACTCCGACTTTGGCCAGAATGGTGGCCAATATTCATCGAGAGACGCCAAAACCCCTGCGCTGGTACTCAATCCCCAATTTGATGAGATACGAAAGACCACAGAGGGGTCGATTG
This sequence comes from Bacteriovoracaceae bacterium, assembly GCA_965215445.1. Taxonomy (GTDB): domain Bacteria; phylum Bdellovibrionota; class Bacteriovoracia; order Bacteriovoracales; family Bacteriovoracaceae; genus CBDBLK01. Next base: position 600,201 of record CBDCDT010000002.1, read on the forward strand.
AGGGAACATTGGCAATTTAATTGTGATATTTTTGGTGCTGATGCAAGCCATGGTGTCATTGAAATCCTGCAAATTGCCGTTGCCCTTTTTAGCGAATTTGGGGCCACTTCACAGCACTTTGAAATCTTACTCAACGATCGCTCCTTAATCGGCCATATCTTTCAGAACATTTTAGAGGCCAAACCAAAACAAATTCGCAAGCTTTATAAAATTGTTGATCGAAGCAAAAAAGTTTCTCCAGAGGCCCTCGATAAAATGCTACTCGATACAGAGCTATCAAACGATTCTTTAAAAAAATTGCATCAATACCTTGAACTAAAAAATTTTGAAGAACTACAGCAATATATGGCCAAGCATCATCAGGAAGCATTTATCAAAAATTTTTCTCATTTTTATTCCCTTTTGCAAGATTTAAGTCTTGATTCTTATGTAAAATTTGATCCCAGTATCGTACGAGGCCTGGATTATTATACTGGTATCGTCTTTGAAATTTTCGATCGTCACCCCGATAATAAAAGGGCCTTATGCGGCGGTGGATACTACGCCAATCTACTTGAAATTTTTAATGGGCCAAATCTTCCAGGAGTTGGTTTTGGATTAGGAGATGTTACACTTAAAAACTTTCTCAGTACCCATCAATTACTGCCCAACTTGGAAAAGGGTAAGGTAGACATTCTAGCTACCCATCAAGACCCTAAGGCCTTCATTAAGGCCAATTCACTGGCCGATCAATTTCGCAAAAAAGGTCTGCGTGTTCTTTTTCAATTTGAGGCCCTAAAACCTGCAAAAACTTTTTCTATTGCTGAAAAAAGAAACATTACCTATATCCTTTTTTTAGGGCAAAAAGAGTTAGAAGTAAGTAAATTTCAAATAAAAAATAGGCATACAAAACAACAAGTTGAATTTGGGCTTGATCAAGTAAGTGCTGCTTTTCGTTGGATTATTGAACAAACTTCGGATCGAGATTCAAAATGACTTTGCCTAAAACTTATTCTCCCAAGGAAATTGAAAAGAAATGGTACCCACTATGGAAAGATGGAGGGTATTTTAAACCAAGGGCCGGGAAGAAAAATTCTAATTACTGTATTATCATGCCTCCTCCTAACGTTACGGGACGATTACATGCAGGCCATGCTCTGGATGTCGTCACTCAAGATAGTCTTATCCGCTTTAAAAGAATGAAAGGGTACAAAACGCTATGGGTTCCAGGAATGGATCATGCCGGCATAGCTACTCAAAATGTCGTTGAAAAATTGATTTATCAACAAGAAAAGAAAACCTGTCGAGATTTTACCAGAGAAGAGTTTATTAAAAAAATTTGGCAGTGGAAAGAAAAGTATGGCGATATAATACACGAACAACAACGCTCACTGGGGGCCAGTCCCGATTGGGATTATTCCATTTTCACTATGGATATAGAGGCCAATCAGGCCGTTCGCAAAGCTTTTGTCGATCTCTATAATGAAGGATTAATCTATCAGAGTGACTATATCGTCAATTGGGATACTGTCATTCAATCGGCCATTTCAGATGCTGAAGTTGAACACAAAGAAATTAAAGGTGCTTTTTATCATATTCTCTACTCAGTTAAAAATCACTCTCAAAAACTGGAAATAGCAACAACCCGTCCAGAAACACTCCTGGGGGATACTGCTGTTTGCGTTCACCCTAAAGACTCTCGTTACCAACATTTGATTGGAAAAACCGCTATTGTTCCTTTATGTAATAGAGAAGTTCCCATTATTGCTGATGAATACGTCGATCGTGAAAAAGGTACAGGATGCCTCAAAGTGACTCCAGGACATGACTTCAATGATTTTGAAATTGGGCAAAGACATCAATTGCCAATCATCAATATCCTCAACAAAGATGGAACACTCAACCACCACGGCCTTGAATGGAAAGAATTGAGTTGTCAAAAAGCACGATCTGGAGTTGTTACGGCCTTGGAACAACAAGACTTTCTCAAGGCAAAGAAGGAACACATTCATCAAGTTGGTCATGGAGACCGCTCAGGTGCCATTATTGAACCCATGATTTCCAAACAATGGTTTCTGAACGTCCAAAAAATGGCGAAGTTAGCTGTTAAAGCAGTAAAAAATGATCAAACTCGATTCTATCCCAAGCGCTGGGAAAATACTTACTTTTCCTGGTTGAAAGAACCCAAAAACTGGTGTCTCTCCCGCCAACTTTGGTGGGGACACCAAATCCCTGTTTATTACTGCCAAAGTTGTAACCACCAATGGGCCAGTGAAAGCGACCCCAAAAAATGCCCTCAATGTTCAAACACTCAATGGAAGCAAGACCCCGATGTTCTCGATACCTGGTTTAGCTCTGCGCTTTGGCCTTTTTCTACGTTGGGATGGCCTTGCCAAGACAGAATGAAAAAGAAAGAATTTGAATCTTTTTATCCTGGAAGCGTTCTCGTTACAGGCCACGATATTATATTTTTCTGGGTCGCTAGAATGATGATGATGGGAATAAAATTTATGGGTGAAATTCCCTTCCGTGAAGTTTATATTCATGCTATTGTCCGCGATAAATTTGGCCGAAAAATGTCAAAATCTCTTAATAATGGCATTGACCCTCTGGATATGGTTGAACAATATGGTGCTGATGCTTTTCGATTCTCGTTGGCAATCGACTCTGGATACAATCATGGTCTCAACCTCGATACCGCGAGGATTAGCGGTTATCGAAATTTTATCAATAAAATTTGGAATGCCTTCCGCTTTATTCATCCACATCTCGAAATAGCGAAGAATGAACTGCCCAAAGTAAGCGAATTTGATATTCAAGAACGCTGGATTCTTTCCGAACTCAATACTGTTATTAAAAGTGTCACTCAATCATTTGACACCTATCGCTACGACGAAGTATCCACAACCATATATACATTTGTTTACGATAAGTTTTGCAGTTGGTTTATCGAACTTTCAAAATCCATCCTCAAAACTGAAAATCAGGCGATCGCCACAAAAAGAGCGACTATTTTAAAATTTGTATTCCGAGAACTGATTGCCTTGCTTCATCCCTTGTGCCCATATATCACCGAAGAGTTGTGGACTTATCTTAAATCAGAGAATGAAGATTTGCTCATTGTACACAATTACCCTGAACACAACGCAAAACTTGTCTTTGCAAGTGAGCAAAAACAAATGAATAACCTGGTTGATGTCGTATCTGCTATTCGCAATCTTCGTGCTTCAGTAAATGTTGACTTAAAAAAAGAAGTTGAAGTAGAAATATTTTGTGAAGATAAAAAAATTATATCTTATTTTGAAAAAGATAAATCTTCTATTGCCACGCTGGCCAAAGCAAAATCAGTTTCCATTGCAACAAAGGAGGCCCTGCGACCATCTAAATCTATTGCGGCCGTGACTCCTCACTCAGAAGTATTTCTCAAACTAGAGGGAAGCATTGATATTGATCAACAAATTGCACGCTTGCAAAAAGACGTACAGAAAACCACAAAAGAATGGGAAAAATTTCGTTACAAACTATCCAACCAAAAATTTCTTGATAATGCCAAAGAGTCGGCAATACTTGAAGCAAAGTACAAACTCAAAGGCCTGGATCAAAAATTATCTTCGCTGAAAAAAACTTTATCTACCCTAACTAATTCTTGAAGCATTTTGCTTAAAAAATAAAACGGTGTAGTAAATAACACCAAAGGGAAACACTATCACGTTGACAAATGGCAAGGAAATGAGGAATAGAAAAATTCCTCCCGATAACCCATAAGGGATCATCGAATATTTAATATCCTCAAAACACTTTTTTAAGGCCATCTCACGACGAACCCAACTGTAATCCAAAAAACTTGCTGCTATCAAAAGTGATGATAGTGCTATTGAAAAGGGAATGAATAGAGGGATCCAATTAGTTGCAATAGCAATGAAGGATATAAAAATAATACAAAAAAATTTTTTGATCTCATTAAAGATTGTCCTCTTTAAACGACCTAACGCTTGAAAAAAAGAATCACTTATAGAAACCGAAGCTCCACCTTTAATAACTTTTTCAACACGCTCTGATACAATGTCATTAAAAGGGCCAGACACTAAAGAAACAACTAAAAAAAAGGTTAAACTTAAAAATACCCAAAAAACTATAATCCCAATTCCCATGACAACATAATAAATAAGGCCCGACCAATTTTCTAAATAAGACTGTTGACCAATCCAGGCCCAACTACGCTCTAAAATACTATAAAATGGCCATGACCATAAAAGAGCATAAAAAGTGAACCCAATGAGAATGGGAATCATTGCGTAAAAAAGAATGGCCTTATCTTTTTTTATGACCACAAAGGATTCCCAAAAAGATTCAATTATATTTTTTAAAATCATTTGGGAAGCTTCCAATGCTTGGGATCGGGAAATCTAAATTGGTACAAGTCCTTGAAATCTTCTAGGGTCGGCGGTTCTGGAATAGACATGATTAAAGATTTAAATTGTGACCAATGTAGAAACTCTTCCATCAAGGGAGATTCAACTTTCAATTTTTCACATCTTTCTATTTTTTCTTTGGCCTTATAAAACATGCCAACTGTTCCCTCATAATTTTTATTTAAATAATGGATGAGGGCCGCGGCCACTTGAATGACTGCCCAATAGGCGTTGCGCGCATGGTCGCCGCGGTCTTCCATCCAAGGAGTTTCAAGTGCTTCGTGACATTCCCAAAACTTTTCTTGGTTGTAGAGCACTATTCCCGGCCTGATTTTCTGCAAATGCTGCTGCTTAAACTGTGTCACTTTACTTTTTGTCCCTTTCCGACGAAATTTGGAGTCTATGAAAATTTGTCGCTATATTCACAAATCTCACTTTTTTTCACGCCCCCGTTTAGGGATTCTCTTAGAAGATCATACCATTGTCGACCCCAATTTGTGCTTCACTTTGGATTATCAAAGAGAAGGGCGTTACAACCCGCTTGAAAGGGCCGAAATAATTATGCCCAGCGGCCTTTTTCAACTTCTCAACACTATTGACAGGCCCATCGAACGACTCGAAGAAGGTTATGCACTTTATCTCTTCTTTCAAAAAGTCGGTATCAACCATCTTGCAAATGGAGTTGCCGTCAGCTTTCCACTAGAACAAAAAGGCGACATTTCCTTGTGTTCTCCTTTGGATAAAATCGCCACTTACCGAGATTTTTATACCCACGAAAAGCACGTTAAAAAAGGATTTGAAAGAAGGGGAAGTAACATTCCCGAGTTGTGGTACGAAATCCCCACTTATTATAAAGGTGCTACGGCAGGATTTATCGGCCCTGACGAGGAAATCTTATGGCCACACTATACTGATGCCTTGGATTATGAACTTGAATTGGCAGCGGTCATTGGAAAAGATGGAAAAAACATCAGAGAAGAAGATGCCGTCCAACACATTTTTGGTCTGACTATTTTAAACGATATATCTGCTCGAGATATGCAAAAAAGAGAGACTACCATTCGCTTAGGCCCTGCCAAGGGAAAAGATTTTTGTTCGGTCATTGGCCCGGTCATTACCACCATGGACGAATTTGATTTTCAAGAACCCAATCTTTTAATGACGGCAAAAATCAACGGGGAAGAGTGGTCGCGTGCTTATAGTGGTGAAGCACATTTTAGTTTTGCCCAAATGATGGCCCACGCTTCCATGGATGAATGGCTCTTGCCGGGAGACCTTTTGGGTTCCGGCACTGTTGGCACAGGTTGCGGAGTTGAACTCGATCGCTGGATCAAACCAAGGGATCAAGTTGAGCTTATAGTGGAAAATATTGGGTGCTTGAAAAATAAAGTCGGGCCAAAACAAAAACGCTAGCAATATTAACCAGTGTAAGGGGTTGAAATGGAGAGCTTTAAGGCCAGTGGAATTTATACCAAACAGGCCCATGTTAAAATTCCTGAAGGCCATTTTGAAGAAGAACACGGGCGCAAAGGCTTCTTTGGGCGAGTTAGTCAACTTTACCATGAAACTCCACCCGTCAGTTGGAAGCACATTGAAGGCGACCTTAGGCCCCACTCTCTTCCTTCAATTTTTTCAAAGAGTCTGCCCAAAAATCAATTTCTTGCCTTTCTCAAAAACGATTATGTCATTCTCAATACAGGTGTCTACACCGAAAGTTTTAAAAACTTCTTCCGCAATGCCGACTACGACGAACTTCTCTTTATTCACGAAGGTCAGGGCAGAATTGAAACCAGCTACGGGCATATTCCCTATGAGGCCGGAGATTATATCGTTATTCCACGCGGTACAACCTATAAATTATATAAAAAAAGTGACACCAAACTGCTTAAAATAGAATCTTGCTCGGAATTTGAAGAACCTTCCCGCGGCCTGCTTGGGCCAAATGCCCTTTATGACCAAACCGCTAAATTTATTCCCGAGGCCGCACCCGGCTCAGAAAATGATTCGCACGAATACCAGTTAGAAATTAAACGCCTAGGTCAGATAACTACCGTTACATATTCTTACAACCCTCTTAGTGCCGTTGGCTGGAAAGGCAGTCTCTATCCTTGGAAAATTTCCATTTACGATTATTGTCCCATTATGAGCCATCGCTACCATATTCCCCCCTCAGGGCACACAACTTTTGTTGCTTCCCATTTTGTAGTTTGCAGTTTTGTCGAACGGCCTTTAGAAGATGAAAAACATGGTGTTCTCAAAGTCCCCTTTTATCATTCCAACATTGACTACGACGAAGTTCTTTTTTACCACAAGGGTGATTTCTTCAGCCGTGACAATATAGATGCAGGCTCTCTAACCTTTCATCCCCAAGGCATCCACCATGGGCCTCATCCCAATGCTTTTAAAAAGGGTTCTAAAAAAACTTACACTAATGAATACGCCGTCATGCTCGACTCTCGTCACCCTTTAAAACCAACACCTTGGTTTTTTGAAAATGAAAATAAGGGTTATTGGAAAAGCTGGATGGAAAAATAATATGTTAAATTTTGATACAGATGGAGAATTCTCTCAAAATTATAAATTTCTCATTGGTTCCATCCTGCCAAGACCAATTGCAGTGGTATCTACTTTAAACGAAGACGGCAGCAATAATGTTGCCCCCTTCTCTTTTTTTACAGGTGTTTCTGCCAAACCTATGATCGTCGCTTTTTGCCCATTGATTAGAAGCTCAACTGGTGAAATTAAAGATACACCTCGAAATATTTTGCGAGAAAAAGAATTTGTCATCAACATTGTTTCTGAATCTATTGCCAAAAAAGTTAATCTCTGTTCGCAAGAACTCCCTTACGGAGAAGATGAATTTAAAGTTTCAGGACTTACACCAATTGATTCACACAAAATACGGCCAAAGCGCATCAAAGAGAGCTTAATCCACTTTGAATGTCAATTCCGCGACCAACTCAACTACGGAGATCATCATGGCAGTGGCCAAATCATGACAGGTGAAGTGATTAAGGTTCATATTGACGAATCCATCTTCCTTGATAGAAAAATCGTAACTTCAAAACTAAGGCCTGTCGGACGAGGAGCAGGAAATGATTGGTTCAAATGTACCGACGTATTCCAGCTAGAGCGACTTATGAAAGCGCAAATTCAAAAATAGCATTTAAACTTCAGATATTTGAACTTGCTCGAAAATTTTTTCAAAGATTTTTTCTTCTCGAATAGAATACATCGCATTATTCTTGGTTTCTTTATTGGCAGTATAAAATTTAGTTACTTCTTCAACACTCATGCCTGTACTATCCGCCGTTTCAGCTATTTTGGCATTGAGGTCTGACTCGGAAGTCTCTATTCTCAATTTTTCGCACAAAGACTCAAGGATAAGGGAACTTTTAACTTGGAAAATTGCTTTATCCGTTAAATCTTTTTTATGCTTGGTAAAATATTCCTCCATCATTTTCTCGGTAAATCCTTTTCCTGGAAGAGATTTTTCTAGCTGATCTTTCAAATGCTTTTCTTGTTGAGCAATGAGAAATACCGGAACCTCAAAATTATTGTCCTCAATGAGTTTGTTTAAAATGGCATGTTTAAGTTTTTCTTTGCTAATATTATTTTTTCTATTTTCCAAATGATGGCGAATTTTTTTATTAAAATCATCAATTGATTCATAATTAAGCTCTTTGGCCTTTTCTTCAGTCAATTCAGGATATTGCTTTTCCTTAATTTCCAAAAGCTCGACATGAAATTTGACTTTGGTATTTTGAAGTTCCTGTTTTCCATAATCGCTTGGAAAAACCAATTCCAAAATTCTTTTTTCCTGAAGCTTCATGCCAATGATTCCCTCTTCAAAGCCTGGAATAAAACTTCCCGAACCTATTTCGAGAAGAAATTCTTCTCCTTGCATTTCCTTGGGAAAAGTTCCATCGACCATTTCTCCCTTGAAATTTATGGCCACAAAATGACCATTTTGTACAACGCTATCTTTAGATGGCACCATTTGTGCGCTTGATTCAAGGTAATTTTTCTTCAAATCTTCAAACTCCTGCCCGGAAACTTGTATCTTTTCTTTGGTAAAATGGTATTGAGACAATTCTTTTAATGCTACCGCTGGGGCCACCTCTAAAGAAACTTCAAAGCTCATTTTCTCACCAGGCCTATATTGCATATTATTTAAACTGGGATTTCCAATAGCATTGAGTTCTTCTTTGTCAATGACATCAAAAATTTGTCCACGGACAAACTTATCAACAGCATCAGCTTGTACTTGAGGGCCATAAACTTTTTTAATTATGTCCAAGGGTGCTTTACCTTTCCTGAAACCCTTGAGATTGGCCGTCTTTTGCTTTTGTTTGAGAACCTGTTGAATTTCTTCAGTCAAATTAGGTGAATCAAAATGAAAGAGAATTTTTTTTGTACACCCATTGATTTCTTCAATTGTATAAGACATTTTTGCATCCCAAGTTGATATTGAAGGCCAACTTAGCTAGCGATACCCTAGAAGTCAATACAAGAGATTATTATGCAATGAGCATTCCCTCTCTAACTACTTGAAATTATTAAGGAATCCCTTTTAGTAAATAATTTTCGTCAAATAAAGTCCACAAGCGGGGGCAACCGCTCCTACACGCTTTCCACCTGCAATCTGATGGGTCTGCTGAAGGTATTTCTGTAGGTCTTTTATACTTATCTTGCCTTGGCCTAAATTCCACAGCGCCCCTACCATTAAGCGTACCATCTGCTTAAGAAAACCGTTCCCTTCAAAATGAAGGACGAAATAACGTTCCAAATACTCACTCCAAAAACTATCAACCTCAACAGGTTCCACCCGGCAAGAATAAATCCTACGGACAGTAGAGTTTACTGGAGTTCCCGTCGTAAAAAAATTTCTAAAGTCATGCTCTCCAATAAACATCTCACATCCTTTCTGTATCAGACTTAAATCCAAATCGTGTTTATTCCAAGCAATAAAATCGTTGAAATGAGGTGGCAAATGATATTTAAAAGCAAATTTGTACTGATAGGTTTTCCTTTTGGCATGAAAAATTGGTTCAAAATTGGGAGAGCATCGAAAAAGACGAGAAACTTTTATATCTTTTGGAAGATAGCTATTAAGAGCATTGAGTAATCCCAAGCACTCTATCTCAAAAGGAAGATCAACTCTGGCAACCTGTTCGAGAGCATGAACTCCTGCATCTGTTCGACTTGCCCCCAAAGAATAAATATCTTCTGATTGTGTTATTTTTTTCAATGCTCGATTGAGTTCTCCCTGAATCGTTTTTTGATTAGGTTGAATTTGCCAACCTGAAAAATCTGTTCCTTTGTATTGGAGAGTAAGACAATAACTTGGCATAATTTATAAAAAATCGAAGGAAAATCCTATGCCAAAACTGGTTCCAGTAATTTTAATTTCATCTCGAAATTTTTGGTAATTTTGATGTCTAGCCTCTAAATTTAAATAATAATTTGTTATATTATACTCTTTAAATATTTCAAAAGCACTCGCACTAAGAATATTGGCCAGAGAAATTTTTAATCTCCCAAACCCTGCATAACCATGGCTTACCTGACGTCTGCGCTTTCCATCTTCTCCGTCTTCACGATCTGTGCGATTTTGATAAAGCCCCATAATGGACGGTCCTCCTCCAACTTGTAAATTGGCCAATCTCCACACCGCACATTCTACTGAGAATAAGAAATCTAAAGGAACTGTCCACAAGTTAAATCTCATTTTTTTGGACTTATCCCCTCCAATAAATGCTCCATGACCACTATACATCCCCACACCTAAATTTCCTCCGTAAGCAAAACTAATTTTCCCACGGTATAAATAGTAGTCAAAACCTAAATGAAAGGTTCCCATTTTAACCCTATTTGGTCTTTCTCTAAAAGTTTTCTGAAATATACTACCAGGATCAATAATACTGTATCTGTCATCAATATAAGCAAACGTAAATGTACTTTCACCTTTATTATAAATTTTTTTGAAATTATCATGCTTTCTAATTTTCATAATTTTAAATTTATTTTCGTGTTCAAATGGAATCTGGCCTTCAACCCCTAAAGTTTTTTCTTTCCAAGTTTCAGTAGGTTGAGTTTCCCTTCCTGATTCAGGAATCAAATAATACGAGGGGTCTAATTCTTTTTTTTGATCGAATTGCAAAGGTTGCAAAGATGGCACTTCAGGAAGATATGCTTTAAAGGCCTCTCGCTCTTCTCCATGAATTTCTAGTTCCTTTCCCTCTTGCGACATTGGAATATGATTCTCATAGTCTTCTGAAAAGATTGAAATAGAACAAATAAAAAAAATCAAAGCAATTAAAAAGTAAGAACTAATCCTCATCTCCTTCTTTCCATTGAAATATATTTCCAAATTCTCTATATCGCTTGAGATAAATTATTAAAGAAAGAAAAGTATAGATTGCTATTACAAAGAAAAACATAATTCTATAATAAACAAATGTCAGAATTATCCCAATAAGAAATAATAAAAAAGCAATACGCTTGTGTTTATGTACCCATTTGGAATCTTTGAAACTATTAAACGGGATATTGGTTATCATTAAGATTGCATAAAACAGAGTATATGCTGCTGGAATAAACAAAAAATTATTTATTCCGGGATATTTTTCAGAAAGAAGGACGTAACCGACCAGGCCTAAGGCCGCTGCAGGACTGGGTAATCCTTGGAAATAAGAGCTAGGTATTTTGTTAATGCTGGCATTAAAACGTGCCAAGCGCAACGCTGAAAAAAGAACATAAACGAATGCAATCGCTATCCCTAGTCTTTCAAATTTATACAAATATTTTTGATACATAAGGATTGCAGGAGCAAGACCAAAAGAAATCATATCTGATATAGAGTCGAACTGTTCTCCAAAACTTGATTGTGTTTTCGTCAATCTGGCCACACGGCCATCTACGGAGTCAAAAGCAGCACCTAGAACAAGTGCCATTGCGGCCTCATAATAATTTGCTTTAATAGAGAAAAGAATTGAAGCGAAGCCACAGGCCATATTGAGCGCAGTGAAGATATTAGGCAGCAAGAAAAATATTCTTTTGGAACGCTCCTCCAACTTATGTCCTCACATGATCACAAACCAACTTGGCCAAAGCGGTAAGGCCGGTGCTGGCCTTGGCATCATCGCTTACAAGTATTTCATAGTTGGAAGGCAAATATAAGAGAACGGTTCCTCCAAAAGGAAAATATCCTATATCAGATTGGTTTTTTCCTCGGTCACCAGGAGTAACCCTTATTCTAGGCCACATTCCAAAGGGGCACTTAATCATTTGGATTCCCAAGGAATTTCCTTGGGAATTATTAAGAAGAACCATTAAACTGGGTACTATTTGAACCTCTTGTGAAAGCAGGCCATATTGAGAAAATCGGTATAGGGATTTGCCTTGATTCATTTTTAAATCTATTACTTCAGAAGCAAGAGGCAAGCGCACGCCAAATTCCTGCCACCAAGGAATAGCAATACGAATTTCACTTAAATTTTTTCCAAAAAATGCGTGATCAATTTTTTTTTTTACAGAAATAATATAACCACTAACTGGAGAATAAACTATTTCTTTATTACTGGTTTGACCATTAAAAAAACGAATTTGATGTCTACGGAAAAGATACAACAAGGCAATATAAGAAAAAAGAATTAACCCTAATAGAAAATTAAATTTTAATAACCACATCAAGAGAATAGAAAAAATAAAAATACCGTGTGTGTTTTTATTTAGATAACTCTTTAACATTGTTTAACGCTCTTTACCTTAAATTCTTTTTTCAAACTCCGAAAATAAAAGGGAGAAAAGCGCTTCTTTCTTTTCAAAATATTGCTGAAAATTTTTTGAGGACATTGTTTCAATAGAATAGTTGTATTTAAAAAGCACTGGTTCAAAACTCCTTCTTCAGCATGATAAAGGTTTTTTATCTTTTGAACATGATTCTTAAATTCGTCAATTTTGATAAAATAGTTTTGTGATTCTTCTCTATTCCACTTGTAAAAGAATATCTCTCCTTTAAATGCCTCCGTGCACCAAACCCCTCGTTCAACTCCAGAAAGATAAGGAAGTTCAAAACAATAAAACGAATAAACATCTACATTTTGCCATTCAAAAATTTGGGCCATGCCTTCTGCTAATCTCACCCCGGTATAGCTTCCAGGCCCATTTCCTAAAAAAATTTTTCTTAAATTTTTAATTTGAAGCCCTTTTTCTTCAAAGAATTCATACAATTCTCTATGAAAAATAGATGATCCCTTCTTATTTTTTATTTCTTTAAAATCAACCCATTCAAGTTGTTCGTTGAGTATCCCCAATTGAAGATAAGCTGAACTATCCAAAAAAAGAGTGTCCATGATATTAAAAGAGCCGTCCAAAATCGTTAAATATAGCACCAAACATTAGTATCAAAAGAATTGAAAGTCCCACTTGTTGAGCAATTTCCATTTTTCTTTGAGAAATAGGGCCTCGATTGACAAGCTCTAAAAGGATAAACATTATGTGACCACCATCTAAAATAGGAATTGGAAGCAAATTGAGAACGCCCAAATTAACTGAGATAAGAGCCATAAGCTGAAAAAAATAAGAGATGCTGGTTTGAAATGAATCTGAGGCCACTTTGCCTATAGAAAGAGGGCCTCCAATTGTTTTAAGAGAAACTTCTGCGACTAATAGTTTTCGGAAAGAATCTACAGTTTTAACGATTGTCTGCCAGGTACGCCTAAGGGCCTTGGGTAAAGCAACCAAAGGATTTAAGGGGTCTGTTGTCACAAAACGCAAATTTAAAAACTCTCCTCCCGAATAAATACCTATTAATTTGACTGTCTTTTCACCTTCCTTATGGATTTTAGGTTTGATTTTTGTTCTGATATTTTCACCCTTTCTCCAATAATTAAGAATAACTTCTTTTTGGGGACTGGCCTGAAGATTTTGTCTTAACTGGTCAAAGCTGTGTACAGGAACGTCGTCTAACCCCCAAACAATATCTCCTTTCTTAAGACCGGCCTTCTCTGCAGGGGAATCGGCCTGGGCCGATTGAACTTTTAAATCCAAAGAACGATAGTTTTTGGCAGATAATGCTTTATTTAGACCTGAAATATCTTGTGTTTCGAGACTCCAACTAATTTTTTCAAAAAACTTTTTCTCTGCTGTATATCCAGCAGGAGAATCTTTATCCCCCTTAATCGAAAAAATATAAACTTCCGCCATTTTTTTACTTTTTTCTAAAATCTCCTCATAGGAAATTTCCCAATCTACTTTTTGAGGATCAAAACTCAAAGCGGCCAGTTGCCCTTGAGAATTTATAATTACGGGCCTCCTCAATGCCGGAGTATATTTTACAAATTCCTTAAAAAAATCTTCCTTGGTCTTGTTGACTGCAAGCGTATGTATTGCTTCCCATCTTTGTACAGTTACTGTTTTAATGAAATCTTCTTCTTCCAAAACAACATCTGTTGGGCCAAAAACTTTTGTTCCATTAATTCTTTTGACAACATCTCCCGATCTCAATCCTACGGAATAAAAAACTGAAGCTTCAGGAACAATACCAATTCTCATTTCCGGCAATTTTTCTCCTGAAATAAAAAGGAACCAGAAAATAAACCAGGCCAAAACAAAATTTGCCAAAGGCCCTCCCATAACAATCCAAAAACGTGCCCACTTCCCCTTAAAAATAAAACTTTCTGACTTCTCTTCTGGAGAAATGGAATCTCGATTAAAGGGGTCGTCACCAAACATTTTGACGTATCCCCCTAAAGGAATTGCGGAAATGGCATATTCAGTAAACCCTCTTTTGAGCTTAAACAGCTTTGGGCCAAATCCTATGGAAAAAACCTCTACGCGAACACCAAAAAGCCGAGCAAAAAAGTAATGCCCCAGTTCATGGAAAAAAACCAAGGGGCCAAGGAAGAGGATAAAAATACCTACTTTTTCAAGCATAACTTCTTTCCGTTAAAAAACCGTTTGCAATTTTGGATAACAACATTCTAATACTACCAGAAAAAAAGGGGCCAAGAAAAGAAGACCATCTATACGATCATAAACTCCTCCATGGCCTGGTATAATACTAGAGCTATTTTTAATTTTGACTTGACGCTTAATTTTGGATTGAACCAAATCTCCAATTTGGCCTAACATACCTAAAAAGCAAAATAAGGCCAAGGAGAAAAAATCCAGGGAAACAAAATACATTTGCCAACCTATCCCCGATAGAAGACCGGCCACAAAAATTCCTCCAAAAAGGCCTTCGATTGTCTTTTTAGGGCTAATTTTTTCCCACAACTTAATACGCCCAAATTTGCTTCCAAAAAACCACGCCCCAGTGTCCATACCAAAGACAATTACAAGGAAAATTGATAACAAGGCCTTCCAATGTTCGAGCGAGAGCAAGGCCGAAAGCGAAAGCAAGGGAAATAAAAAAAAGAAACCAGATATCCACGGTACTTTTTCACCAAAGTACTCTATCTTACTCAATTTTTGCTCCAATATATTTTCTTTCTTTAAAAAGGCTGGAAAGAAAAGATAGACCATCAAGATAAGGTTTTGGAGAAGTGCTAAATAAACTGCCCAACGATAAAAATAAAAAGATACATTAATGTAATTTAAATAAACGAAGGGAATTAAAAATATGGATAGAGATAAAATATAAAGAAAAGAACATCTCTTTTTCTTAAAAAAATTACTATAGACTTCATCGACACCAAAAACACCCAAAATAAGAATAAAAGCATTTACAAAATCCCTGCCCAATACAATACATATAAAAGTTGTAAAAATTAGTACTGCAGCAGAAAATAATCTTTTGACGGTATTAGATGACACTAACAAGCTCCCATGCTATTCAAAATCTTTAGCTGATTTTCTTTGGCTTTGTATGTACTTTCCGATTGATCACGAAGTTTATCTACATAACCAAACCTTCTCTCCCTCAAAGACGTCTCTTGAATAATTTTCCTAAATTCGCACCTTTGAAAATCAGGCCAATTTGTTCTAGTAAAATACAATTCAGCGTAAGCAATTTGCCAAAGCAAAAAATTGGAAATTCTCTGTTCTCCTCCAGTACGAATGAGGAGATCAACATCGCCGGATTCGGGTAAAAAAAGAAAATCTCTTAAATTCTTTTCAGTCAAGAGTTCTCCAGGATTTTTACAAATAAAGTTATTGCAGGCCCTTATAATCTCGTCTCTCCCTCCATAGCCGAAAGCAAAAGTTAATTTCAGGCCTTCAAAACTGTGACTTTCTCGTTCAATATCTAAAATTAAGTTTTGAGTTTCTTGAGGAAGTTTTGAAATATCGCCAATAACTCTAAAAGAAATCCTATTTTTTAAAATTCTGTTTCGTTCTCTTAACAAAAATTTCTTGAGCAAATTAAACAGTGTCTTTATCTCATTCAAGGGGCGACACCAATTCTCCGTGGAAAACGCATAAAGAGTAAGTGCTTCGATGCCAAGAGTATCAGCTTCGCTAACAATATCAGCAACGACATTAGCGCCGCGAATATGTCCCCACACTCTTGAGTGTGAGCGGACTCGTGCCCAACGGCCATTGCCATCCATAATAATGGCCACATGTTTGAAAGGATGCTGCCTTTCGTTCAATTTTTATTATCCTCGTTGCACTAAATTGTAAGAAGCTCTTCTTCTTTTAATTTCATAATACTTTCAATTTTCTTGATATGTTCGTCAGTTATTGTTTGAATTTCAGCTTGCCATTTTTTGGAATCATCTTCAGAAATTTCTTTTGATTTCTCTATTTTTTTGACTAGTTCATTCTGCTCACGGCGAATATTTCTAACGTTAATCTTGGCCTCTTCTCCCAATTTTCTAATACTCTTTACTTGTTCCTTCCTCCGTTCTTCAGTTAAAGCGGGAAAAGGCACTCTAATGAGATTGCCATCGTTAGACGGGGTCAAACCCAAATTTGCCTTTAATATGGCCTTTTCTATAGTCGCAATCATAGTTTTATCAAAGGGTTGAATTTGTAAAAGCCGGGCCTCGGGAGTGGAAATTTGTCCAACCTGCTTGAGGGGAGTTGGAGTGCCATAGTAATCGACAGAAATGCCATCGAAGGTATCAGCAGAAGCACGGCCCGTGCGGACTTTTAGAAGTTGACGTTTGAGAGATTCTATTGATTCTCCCATTTCACTTTCTAATTTAGCTTTTATTTCATCGAGCATGGTTTTACCCCTTTAAATTTAGGTTGAAGCATTTTTCCCACGAATAAATGTACCGATCTCATCCCCCTTGATGACTTTCTGAACATTGCCTCTTTCAAAAACATTAAACACAACAATATCTATTTTGTTATCCATGCAAAATGTGATGGCCGTTGAATCCATCACTTTAATACCTTTATTGAGGACATCAATATATTTGAGGGATTTAAATTTTACTGCATCTTTGTGTATCAAAGGGTCTTTATCATAAACACCGTCAACTTTTGTAGCTTTGAGTACAACGTCTGCATCTATCTCACTGGCCCTCAAGGCAGCAGCGGTATCTGTTGTAAAGTAAGGATTGCCCGTGCCTCCTGCGCAAATAATAACCCGTTTTTTTTCCAAATGCCTGATTGCCCTCCTGCGAATATAAGGCTCGGCAATTTTGTTCATCTCAATTGCAGTAAGCAATCTGGTACTTACGTTACATCGTTCAAGAGCATCCTGAAGCGCAATTGAATTAATGGCCGTTGCCAACATTCCCATGTGGTCTGAGGCCGTTCTGTCCATTCCACGGGTAGAGCCGGACACACCACGATGAATATTGCCCCCGCCAATAACAATTGCCATCTCCACGCCTAATTGATGAACATTTTGAATTTCCTCGGCAAAAGAGGTTAAAGTCTCGGGACAAATACCGTACTCTCTTTCCCCCGCAAAGGCCTCTCCTGAAAGTTTTAAAAGAACTCTTTTATATTTCATTGCCCTGTCATTTTGGAGATTTCCTCGACAAAATTGTCTTCTTTTCTTTCGATACCTTCACCTAAATTAAACTTTTGAAAATTTACCACCTTGGTTTGATGTCCAAAATTTTTCAAAAGCTTTCCAACGGACATATCCGGGTCTTTAACAAATTTTTGCTCAAGTAAACAAACTTCTGTGGCCAACTTACGCAGTTTTCCTTCAACAATTTTACCAATCATATTTTCTGGTTTCCCTTCCTCTTGCAATTGAGCGGCATAGATTTCGGCCTCCTTAGTGCGAAATTCTTCATCAATATCACTGGCACTTACAAACTTAGGCCCGGCAGCAGCAATATGCATGGACACATCCTTAATAAGCCTTTGAAACTCTTCATTGCTGGTATCCGCATCCGATTGAATGTTAACCAAAACACCGATACGTCCACCATGATTATACGAACCAATTGCAGAAGCGGCCTCCATCACTTGAAAACGTCTAACTGCAATTTTTTCACCAACTTTAAGAGTTAATTCATTGACTCGCTCTCGAGTGAAATTCTCCAAACCCTTGAGATCGGCAGGGCGTTCTCGCACAATAGTGCTGGTCACATCGTGAACAAATTCTTTGAAATCATCACCTTTGGAAACAAAATCTGTTTCACAGTTAACTTCGACAAGAACACCGATATTGCCCTCTACGAGGCAGACCACATACCCTTCAGCAGCAATCCGATCCTGCTTTTTTTGAGCGGCAGCAAGTCCCTTCTTGCGCAAATAATCTATGGCCGCATCAAAATCCCCCTGGCACTCGGAAAGGGCGTTTTTACAGGCCATCATACCAACTCCGGTTTGCTCGCGAAGTTTCTTCACATCTTGTGCGCTAAACACTTTCAGTCTCCTTGTTGCTCTCAATTTCGTCTTCCTCTTCTTCCGTTTGCAAATCAATATCTTTTTCAAACTTGGAGATAATCTCCTTTTCAAGAGAAGCATCACCACTTGTCTTAGCAGAAGCTTCTTGTTTGCCGACTTTCGCCTTATTCTTGCTGCCTTCTCGAACAGATTCCGCAAAATACTCTGCAAAAAGTGCTACCGACCTGGTGGCATCATCATTGCCAGGTACAACAAAATTGATCCCTTCAGGATCGCAGTTTGTATCGGTAATCGCCACTACTGGGATTCCCAACCGTCTGGCCTCTTTAACGGCAATCTTTTCACTGTTGGGATCAACTACAAAGACAACTCCTGGCAACTTTCTCATATTTTTAATGCCACCTAGGTTTCTTTCCAATTTGGCCACATTTTTTTCAATTTTGGCACGTTCCTTTTTAGTGAGAAGATTAAAGTCCCCCGTTTCCTTCATCTTTTCTACTTTGCGAAGTTTATCGACCGAAAGGCCAATTGTTTTGTGGTTGGTAAGCATTCCTCCCAACCAGCGATTGGTTACATAGAAGGCACCGCAAGCATCTGCGGCCTTTCTTACGGCATCTGATGCTTGTCTTTTAGTCCCTACGAAAAGAATGGGATTGCCCTCCGAAGATGATTTTTTAATTAAATCATAGGCCGCTCTCGCCAGCTTAACCGTTTTGGAAAGGTCAATAATGTAAATCCCATTCCTTCCCCCATAAATATACTTCTTCATTTTCGGATTCCATTTATGGGTTTGATGCCCAAAATGGACTCCAGCATCCAGCAAATCCTGTAATTTTAAATCTTGTGCCATTACGACTCCTTATTGTTTGGCCTTTAATCACAATAAAAAATTATGCCAAAGGGGTTCTTGATAACACAGGGGCACAAAAGCGGCAAGTATTCCAAAAAAAAGGGCCTAGATATCTCCAGAATTCATCAAGACTTGCCGCTTTTTGCCTCCTTCAGCAGGCCCAATGATGCCCTGAGATTCCATTTTTTCGATAAGAAGGGCAGCTCGGTTATAGCCAATGCGAAGGCGGCGTTGCAGCATTGAAGCACTCGCCATGCGATGCTCAATAACCAATTGAATGGAGCGCTTGAGAAGTTCCTCATCCGTAGTAAACTCGACTGCAGAGGGAAATTCTGCAGTCGCGCTATCCCTTTGCTCTTCCAGGAAATCGACTGCTCCCTTGTGAAATTTTTGAGGCATGGTACTCAATTTCCCCACCAGGGCCTCAATTTCTTTTTCGTCTACATAGGAGCTGTGAAAACGTAAATTTTCTGCCCCACTGCGAAAAAGGCCATCTCCTTTGCCAAGAAGTTTTTCCGCTCCCATTGTGGTCAGAATTGTACGCGAATCCTGTTGTGAACTTACCTTGAAAGCAACGCGAGTGGGAAAATTGGATTTAATGACACCAGTAATAACATCCACTGATGGCCTTTGTGTGGCCAAAATGAGGTGAATACCCGCGGCCCTGGCCTTTGCAGCAAGGCGAGAAATATTTGTCTCGACCTCCTGCCTCACTTTAGTAAGCATAATATCTGCAAATTCATCCACAATGATAACCAGGTAGGGAAGTTCATAGTTTTCGGAATCAGGCCATATTTTGGCCAATTGTTCGGGAGTGGCCTCTTGGACTTTTTCTTTAAGGCCCTCGATATTGCGCACTCCAAATTCCTTGAGGAGGAGATAGCGCCTCTCCATTTCCTGGCATGCCCACAGGAGGGCCAAAGAGGCCTCCCTGGCGCCTGTAACAACTGGCATAATCAAGTGGGGAAGGCCCTGATAAACAGCAAGTTCCAAATGTTTCGGGTCAATCAAGATAAGCCGCATTTGCTCGGGAGTTTTTTTGACCAGCAAAGAAATGAGGAGTCCATTAATAAAAATAGATTTTCCAGCCCCTGTCGCACCTGCTACCAACATATGGGGCATATAGGCCAGATCGACAACAAAAATCCCACCAAAAACATTTTTTCCCATAGCAATGGGAAGTTTGTGCTGAGAGGATTGAAATTCGCTGGATTTTAAAACTTCATCTAAGTAAATAAACTTGCGAGGAGTTCGCGGAACCTCTATGCCGATAGTTGTTCGCCCAACCATGGGATAGACAATTCTGATGGGTAATCCTTGTAAGGCCAGGCCCAAATCGGCCTCATGGTTTAAGATTTTGGAAACTTTAACTCCTAGACCCAACTCCAACTCAAATGTATCCACTACCGGGCCTTTCAATATATTGACGACTTTTCCTTTGATTTTAAACTCTCCAAGCTTGTCCTCAACTCTGGCGATAATATCTGCAAAATAATTATTTCTCGGAGCAATTTCTTCTGGCCCTCGGGCCTTGGTTTCTAAAAAATTGACCAAACTCTGATAATCCACGGACTTAGGTTTTGAAACTTGTTTTGGGGTCGGTTTGTATTCAAGTCTTGCGTGTGACACAGCAGGAACTAGATTTGTTTCGTTTTCTTCCTTGGAATCTAAAGTGGGTTCCAAGGCCTGATCCTTTTTCTTAGGCGGAAAGTATCTGGTGAAAATCCCGTCAAAATAGGCCTTTATTTTTATTGAAACCTTTTCCGTTATCGAGCGAAAGGCCCCAGCTAAAAAAACTATTGTGAGTCCCCATCCTAAAATTGCAGTGGCATAAAAACCCAATTTTTGCTCAATAAAATAGGCTACACCAACTCCCATAAAGTCAGGTAGAAAAACTCTGGTCAGCAAAAGGCAAGCGAGAGTAAGAACAAAAGCATTAAATACATCCCACATCATTTCTCGATTAGAAAAAGAAAAAGTATAAAATAGGGAGAAAAGAAAAAATGGAATAAAAACCCAAGGCCCTACATAATAACCAATAAAAGCAACCAAACTTGTAAAATAATAGATAGTATAACCAGGCCAATGAGATTCTGAACTTATTGTAAAATAATTGTCAGGCAATGCGTTTTGATAATAGAAGACAATAAAACTTATTACGGTGAGAAGGAAGAGTATAAAAAGTTCAACTTTCAAGATTTTAGAAATATTAAACATACTTCATTGTAAAACCTGTCTACTCAAAGATCAATTTCGAGGCCCAATGAAATGCCTGTATCACTGTGTTTATTTTCATAAGAATAAAAACCAAGTTCACTATTGTTAATAAAAAGACCTGCTCCTACTTGGCCCCATTTGAATTTTTTCAAAAATGTTATGCTATTTCCGAGGGAAAAACTCTTTCCTACCGGGTTTCCCGACATCCGACCATGAATTCCTAGGCCTAAGAGATGGGATGATTTCAGGGCCATATCCTTATCAAAGTCAAAATCAAACTGAAGGCCAACTTTGGGAGTTATATGAAAAGCACTTCTCGGTTCAATAACGTCACTTTCGTTTACATAAAACGTCTCTTTTTGAAAATCCAGACGGACAAAAAGCTCACTTTTAGGCCAAATTTCTTTTAAATAAGATAAAGAGTAAATGGCCCTTTCCGACTCGTGCTTGGAAAGGTTGTTAACTTGAGAACGGTTCCATTCCCACGCCGTTTGCCTGAATGCTATTTCATAAGTATGTTTTTGATTTTTAAATCCTGCGGCCACCGAAAAATCTTTCGATCTCTTGGAAATTAATTTAAATTCTTCGTTATTGGCACTATTTCTCCCACGCAAAATTCTTTGATCGTTGGACACTGTAAAATTAAAATAAGGCCGTATGCTCGATTGTTTAGGTATTTCTTGAAGGAAGGCAATTGAAGATAGTTTTGCTTTGTTGTTCTGATCAAAGTCACAAACCAAAAGGACGTGAGTTTCGTCCTTTATTTTGATTCCTTCAAGCTTTGTAAAATTAGGTATGGAACATTGTTGATTGGCAAGAAGGCCATATCCTTTTGCTCCTTTGGTTAAAGGAATTAAATTAGGCCAAAAAACTTGGGCCACAACATAGTTTGGTAATGCCAAGAAGAAAAACAGATAAAAATAAAATTTAATTTTATTCATTAAGCAGCTTATCGCTGCTTTTGGTAATCCCTAAAATTAAATAAATCATATTTAGAACAAAGGAAAAATTTTCCCTAAAAAAATAGGGCCACCCGATTGAGTGGCCCTATTATTAAAGATGGTGCCTCTTGCTATTCTCACACTCAGTTCCCCGAGCACTACCTTCACCGATGATGGGCTTAACTTCCGAGTTCGGGATGGTATCGGGTGTTTCCCCACCGCTAACGAGACACCAAAGACGTTGACATTCACAAAACAGGATCAACATAAACGAGAAATTCGCAAAGAAAGTAAAAATTGGTAGGTAAAAAAGCAAACGGCAGATTAGTACCAGTCAGCTCAATTCATTACTGAACTTACACTTCTGGCCTATCAAGCTCGTGGTCTACAAGCTACCTTAAAAGAAGTCTTATCTTGAGATGGGCTTCCCGCTTAGATGCTTTCAGCGGTTATCCTTTCCGAACTTAGCTACTCGGCAATGCAGTTGGCACCACAACCGATACACCATAGGTTCGTCCGTCCTGGTCCTCTCGTACTAAGGACAGCTTCTCGCAAACTTCTTACGCCCACGGAGGATAGAGACCGAACTGTCTCACGACGTTCTGAACCCAGCTCGCGTACTGCTTTAATTGACGAACAGTCAAACCCTTGGGACCTGCTCCAGCCCCAGGATGCAATGAGCCGACATCGAGGTGCCAAACCTCCCCGTCGATGTGAACTCTTGGGGGAGATCAGCCTGTTATCCCCGGAGTACCTTTTATCCGTTGAGCGATGGCCCTTCCACTCGGAACCACCGGATCACTAACACCTGCTTTCGCACCTGCTCGACTTGTTTGTCTCGCAGTCAAGCACCCTTATGCGCTTACACTCTGAAGCCGATTTCCATACGGCCTGAGGGTACCTTTGTGCGCCTCCGTTACTCTTTAGGAGGCGACCGCCCCAGTCAAACTGCCTACCAGACATTGTCCCCCGGCCGGATCACGACCGCAGGTTAGGATTCCAAATAACAAAGGGTGGTATTTCAAGGTTGCCTCCCTACACGCCGAAACGTGCAGATCAACAGCTCCCACCTATCCTACGCATTGTTATTCAAAAGCCAATGCCAAGCTACAGTAAAGGTTCACGGGGTCTTTTCGTCCTTCCGCGGGTAGTGCGTATCTTCACGCACACTCCAATTTCGCTGGGACTCTCGTTGAGACAGTGGGGAAATCGTTACGCCATTCGTGCAGGTCGGAACTTACCCGACTAGGAATTTCGCTACCTTAGGACCGTTATAGTTACGGCCGCCGTTTACTGGGGCTTCAATTCAGAGCTTCTCCCGAAGGATAACCCCTCCTCTTAACCTTCCAGCACCGGGCAGGCGTCAGTCCCTATACATCCTCTTACGAGTTCGCAGAGACCTATGTTTTTGATAAACAGTCGCTACCCCCTTTTCACTGCGGCCCCCAACAGCTCTTCCAGCAAGTGGTTTCACCATCAAGGGCGTGCCTTATCCCTAAGTTACGGCACCAATTTGCAGAGTTCCTTAACTAGAGTTTACCCAAGCGCCTGAGGATTCTCTCCTCATCTACCTGTGTCGGTTTACGGTACGGACTAATAACAATCTCCTTGCGAAGCTTTTCTGGGAAGCATAGGATTACGAACTTTCGGCCTATTCACATAGACCTCGTACTCGTGTCTCGGAGTTAGCGACCGAGCGGATTTGCCTACTCGATCCCCCTACACACTTCAACCACCACGTCCAGCGGGTGGATTCGCTACCTTTCTCCGTCACTCCTTCAAGTCAAACGATTGCTACTAGGTACAGGAATGTTAACCTGTTACCCATCGGCTACGCCTTTCGGCCTCACCTTAGGATCCGACTAACCCTGGGCGGATTCACCTGGCCCAGGAACCCTTAGATTTTCGGCGGGGATGATTCTCACATCCCTTATCGCTACTCATGCCGCTATCAGCTCTTGTGAAACCTCCAGTGCTCCTCACAGTACACCTTCATCAGCAAACACAATGCTCTCCTACCACTCTTTAAAAAAGAGTCCGTAGCTTCGGTACATATCTTAAGCCCCGTTACATTTTCGGCGCAGAATCACTAGTCCAGTGAGCTATTACGCTTTCTTTAAAGGATGGCTGCTTCTAAGCCAACCTCCTGGATGTCTGAGTAACTCCACAACCTTTACCACTTAGATATGATTTAGGGACCTTAGCTGACGATCTGGGCTCTTTCCCTCTCGACCACGGACCTTAGCATCCGTAGTCTCACTGCCTAGCTCGACTCATCGGTATTCTGAGTTTGATATGGTTTGGCAGGCCGCTAAGCCCCCTAGCCAAGTCAGTGCTATACCCCCGATGGACAATGCTAGACGCTGCACCTAAATGCATTTCGGAGAGAACCAGCTATCACGGAATTTGATTGGCCTTTCACCCCTAACCACGGGTCATCCCAAAAGTTTTCAACCTTAACGGGTTCGGTCCTCCACGAGGTTTTACCCCCGCTTCAACCTGCCCATGGTTAGCTCATTCCGTTTCGGGTCTACGACAAGCAACTATTCGCCCTATTAAGACTCGGTTTCCCTACGGCTACGTCTGCAACGACTTAACCTGGCTACTCACCGTAACTCGGCGGCTCATAATGCA
>CBDCDT010000002.1:630000-2448378 GCA_965215445.1 Bacteriovoracaceae bacterium
CGAACTTTGCTTATGAATTTAAAAAACGGCGAGTGGGATGATGAGCTTCTCTCCACTTTTGAAATTCCCCGCTCTACACTTCCACCCATCCGTGATTCGTGGGGTGAATTTGGAACAACTCAGGGATTGGACTTCCTCCCCGATGGCATCCCTATCACTGGCATTTTGGGTGACCAACAGGCGGCACTTTTTGGGCAGGGGGGAACACATCGCGGGGCCATGAAGTGCACTTACGGTACCGGGGCCTTCATGCTCCTCAATACCGGCAAACAATTAGAGCGTTCTCCTCACGGTCTGCTAACCACAATTGCCTTCCGGGGAAATAATGAGACTTATTATGCCTTGGAAGGGGCCAGCTATATTGCCGGTGCGGCCGTACAGTGGTTGAGAGATAATTTGCAAATTATTTCTTCTGCCCCCGAATCTGAAGCACTGGCAAAACAGGTTTCCAATCTTCAAGAGATGGAGCATCTGTTGTTTATGCCTTTCTTTACAGGACTGGGTTCACCCTATTGGGTGAGTGGAGCTAAAGCGGCCATTGTGGGAATCACTCGTGATACCGGCCGCTCTCATTTGGCGCGTGCCTGTCTGGAGGGAATCTGTTTAAGTATTAACGATCTTATCGAGTCCATGCGCCGCGATACCAAACTTACAATCAAAAATCTCAAAGTTGACGGCGGAGCGGTTGCCAACAATTTCCTTTGCCAAACCCAGGCCAATTTCAGCGACTTGGAAATTATACGCCCGCAAGTCATTGAAACCACTGCGTATGGTGCGGCCTTGGCAGCGGCGGTGGGCAGCAATTTAATTTCGGTGGAAGAAATACAAAGTTTGTGGAAATCAGAGCGGTCTTTTTATCCAGAATCCAGCAATCAAGACTACTGCCAAAAAAAGCTTCAGCAGTGGAAAACCTCCATTAAACAGCTTTTTCTTGCCACAACCTAAAAACAATTTCATAATTTCCATGGCCAAATTCTTGGCCCAAACAAAGGAGAGATCATGAATTTTATCAAGGGTATTTTACTCACTGCCCTATTGTGCCAATGGAGCACTTTTGCCCAAGTGAGAGAAAACCACCTCGACATAGAAATCACAGTCAGCGATGAACGAGGCGTTTATCAGTGGTCAAAAGAAAGTAAAACTTATGAGTTGGATCAATTAACGACCGGAAAGATAACGCTTACCTTTAAAAAGGCAACGGGAATATTTAGAGACATAGAACGTGCCATCCCCAAAGAGGAGTCTAGCGCCAGCATCATGACAGAACGCGCAAGTATAAGATTGTTAATGGATGCTCCAACAGGCAACTTGCAATTGGTAACGACTTTTCATTATGGCCCCTCTTCAAAACGCACCTTTTTATCAGACATCGTTTTAATCAAGGGAACTTATGCCGATTACCTGGACGGAGAAACTATCGAGTTTACCCTGACTTCTGAAGGCCAAATTTCTCTTTACGAAAATTTCGTACGAGAAGGTATAGATACTCTTACGCAAAGTAGTGCCAACGGAAATAAAGACATTGAACGCCAAATGAATCTCTCTTAAGGCCTTTTTTGATATTGATGTCGATATTACCAAGATTGAAAACCCTGTTTACAAGGCCAATCTCGGTGAATTGACTCTTCATTTACCCTTAATTCAAACCCAAGTTAAGTTCAGGCCCAAACAGTAGCAAGTAAAAAGGCCGAGATAGAATTCTCGGCCTTTTTTTAATTAACTGCCGGTGAAGCACGAACATTTTCTTTCTTTTTTTGTGCGTGTTCAATTTTTTTAAGGAAAACTTCTTTGAGTTCTTCGGCCCGAGAAATGGGAACAATATGCAGTCCCGCAAATTTGTTTTTAAAATTTTTGGCGACTTTGGGGGAAGCAAAAACGCGTTTGTAACTGAGTTGGTGGATTTCTTTTAAGCGCGTTTCCATATAGGGAACACTGCGCACCTCTCCAGTGAGTCCGATTTCACCGATAAAAACGGCATCGGGGTCGATGGGAAGACGATAATGGCTCGAAAGCAAAGAGGCAATAATCGCCAGGTCTGACTCCCTCGTCGTCAGTCTCACCCCCCCCACGACATTGAGGTAAATATCGTTAAACCCCAAGGGTAATTCCATATATTTTTCTATCACCGCCACCATCATGGCCACGCGGTTGGAATCAATCCCCGCCGTTGTTCTACGACCAGTGCCGAACTTATTTTCAACAACCAATGCCTGAATTTCGACAAAAAGGGAGCGGGTTCCTCCCTCCAATACACAAGTGAGGCTTCTCCCGTAAGAATCTTCTGAATGTTCTTCCAAAAAACATTGAGAAGGGTTGGGAACTTCTTTGAGGCCTTTTTCGCTCATCTCAAAAATGCCCACCTCGTTGGTGTTGCCAAAACGATTTTTGATTGCTCTTAACATGCGGTAATATCCAAACTGATCCCCTTCAAAATAAATCACTGTATCCACCATGTGTTCTAAAATTTTAGGGCCTGCAATATTGCCTTCCTTGGTGATATGGCCAATCACAAATGAAGTCATTCCCTTTGATTTCACCTGATTCATAAGTTCGTAGGTAATTTCCCGAATTTGAGAGATTGTTCCTGGAGCGGCCTGGATTTCACTACTGACCGTAGTTTGAATAGAGTCCAAAACTAAAAATTTGGGTTTGATTTCACCAATATGGATGAGAATATTTTGCCAATTAGTCTCATGAAGGATAAAAAGATTTTCGGCGCTAAGGCCAACTCTCTTGGCACGGCCTCCTATTTGGGATTCTGATTCCTCTCCCGAAATATAGAGAACTTTATCTTCAGAACATTGCTGAGCCAGACGCCCCACAACTTCCATAAGCAAAGTCGATTTCCCAATCCCGGGCGCCCCTCCAACGAGGCACAGAGAACCCGGCACAAGCCCTCCTCCTACAACCCGATCAAATTCACCGATACCAACAAAAATGCGTTCCCGTTTGGAAGTCTGAATTTGAGAGAGTGTTTTGGCCTGATTATCCAAATACAAAGACTTAAGCCTCCCATGATTTTGAGAAGTCGTCGCTTGCGAAGATTCTTCAAAAGAATTCCATTCACCACATTCAGGGCAGCAACCCATCCATTGAGGTGCTGAGTGAGAACAATTCTGACAGATATAAAGCAATTTTTTTTTTGCCATAGTTTTTTCTTAGCACGGGATTTTGCTCAAACCAAGTCTCTTAACCTCCTGAAAATAGGTTCAAACTTTCACGAACTTAAATAGATTTTGCTACTTCTGCTTCAGAAATGATCGAAATTCGCAGTTCTTTGGCCTTTTTAAACTTGGACGATTGGGATTCGACCTCATTAGTCAAAAGATAATCTGTATTTTTTGACACATTGCTTACTATAATGGCCCCTGCCCGTTGCAAACGTCTTTCCATCTCCGATCGTTTAATCGAAAGACTGCCTGTCAGGCAAATTTTTTTGCCTTTAAATGGAGTTTCAATGGCATTTTCCACTTCCAGACCAGATGTTATTTGAAATCCAGATTTCAAAAGCTGATCAATGAGAGGCACCTTTTCTTGTAGGCCTGCAATAAATTCCAATGCCGATTTTTCAGCAAACAAATCAACTTCACTGAGTTGCTCGACAGTCATTGCTTTTACCTTCTCAATGCTATCAAATCCCTCGCGCACAATTCTTTCACATTTGTTGTAGGCCCCTCCACGAACACCCAGGGCCGAAAGAAAAGTTATTAAATCGACTGTCTTTGAATTTTGAATAGAAGACACTAACTTATTTGCCAATTTTTCTTTGACCTTATCGAGCGTCATTAAATTCTCTGGAGTCAACTTATATAAATCGGGAATACCTTCTACCAATTTTGCCCTCATCATTTCATCGAGGCGTTTTATTGAAAGATCGTCAATGCCAATTTTTTGAATAAAGTTGAGTACGGATTCCCGAATTTTTCCAGGACAGGCCTGATTACTGCATAAAAGGCGAATAGTTTCCACACGGGTTTCAGATTGGCAAATAGAACATTTATCAGGATAGCTAAATTGACCGCTTCCCGATTGAATCACCGAAAGAAATTTAGGAATAACTCCTCCCGAACGAACAATATTAATGGTATCACCTGATTTCAAACAGTGCTGTTTGGCCACTCCAAAATTGTGTAACGTAACACGAGATATTCTGGCCCCACCAAGTTGTACCGGCTCCACAATCGCCACCGGAGTTAAAATTCCGTTACGAGAAATAGACCATTCAATCTTTTTGATTTTGGAAGTCTTGGATTCGCCTTCAAATTTAAATGCTATTTTGTAGCGTGGATGATGTCCCGTCGCCCCCAATTCCTCTTGAAGGGCCAAATCATTATAACTAAAAACAACTCCATCAATCTGATAATCGCTTTCATTCATAAATAGAAGTGCTTCTTTCAGTTTGTCCTCGACTCCTTCCATCCCATCGTGAAAAGTAAAATTGGGAATTTTAAAACCCAGATTCTTTAATTGCTCTTTTTTTTCCACTTCCGTTTTGAAAAGTTCCCTTTCCAAAATCAACTCAAAGGCCTGAAAATCCAAAAAGCGACAAAGTTCTGCATGATCTTTACGCCCTAGCAACCCCGCCACAATATTGCGTAGGCTATTGGGACGCTCCAATCCCAAAGTTTCCATTTCTTGCGAAAGATGAAAAAAATTTTCGCCACTACAGTAAATCTCTCCTCGCACTTCGATCATTTGATCGGACAATTTTATTTTTTTAGGAATACAGTTTATATGATCTACCTTTTGAGTTATATTCTCACCGTATTGGCCATCTCCACGGGTTTTTCCCAACCAGAAACTTCCTCCTTGATAGAGGAGTGAGCCACTCACTCCATCAATCTTAAAAGTAGAAACTACCTCTTTTTCTCCCACCCATGCGGCCAATTCCTCCACTTTGTAAGTTTTACCCAAAGAGAGCATTTTAGTGGCATGTTTGACTTTGGCCCAGGCCTCACCGATGGCCCCTACGGTTTCAAGAACCTTATTGCCAGGGTCTAAATCTCTTAGCTCATCTTCCAGCTTGTCGTAGTCATAATCAGAGATTTCTGGACATCCACGCAAATACAAGGCCTTATGATGAGCTATCAATTTTTCAAGTTCTTCTATGCGGTTCATTTTTAGAAGGTAAAGCTAATTCCCGTCTTGAGCTTAGACTCTTTGCCTCGTTGGTTTTCTTCGCCAAACCGAGCACTGGCAACAGTTACATCATAAGCAAAATTGAATGTCATACTGGGGTGGTAAGCATAACTTCCTCCCACAATAATATTATAGAGAGATGTCGAATCCGGCCTTCCGTACTGGCCTGAATATTTGGGACTTAAAAGAAAATTGAGTCCCAAAGCAAACCGAAAAGAATTGGCTAAAGGCAAAGAACCTTTAATACCTGCCGAGACACCCTTGAGGTCAGCTTCTGCAAAACCGTTTTCTCTGCTACCCAAACCAAAACTATATTTGGCATACCCAATGGAGGCATCCAAACGAGGCCCATAAAAGAAATTTAGAGGTAAATAACGGTAACCAACCTTAAAATCTAATTTTGAGGTATTGGCCTGATTGGAATTCTCATCACTCCTTTCGCCTTCAGCATCCAATGTGCTAAGGCCTCGGGCAATTTCAATTGTTGCCCAATAGTTGCGCATAATCCAAATTTCACTGTCAAGCGTTGCTCCGAAAAGAGGGCCACTCATGCTTGTAGCAGTTTTTTTGCCTACATCAAAAAAAATCCCCAATGTTCCCAATTTTCCAAACTTATAGGGATCATCATTATCGGATATAAAACCTTTCGCTCCCGATTGCACAACGACTGCAGGGTTCTTTCCTTCCAAAACTACCCAATCTCCGACTTTCGGTTGACCTCGCTCGTAATTTTCTGCAATTTTTGCTATTGATTGAACTGCTTCGGAGTGAACAACCCTTCCTTGTGCTACATCCTTCGTCTCCCAACTGACAATTTGTTTTAACAACGGATGATTTTTTTTCCCTTCGGGCCTTACAAGTTTAATTTTCATCCCGGAATGAAGGCCTCGAATCGTTCCCATGTCGATTGTAAGCTGATCTCCCAACATTCCCACAATTACTGCATCGTAAGGAATTTTCTTCTCGTAGGCCCCCAACCACATTTTAAGAGTTTGATCTATCACCGCCTCATCTTCCAATTCAGTTTCTCGCTGAAAAAAAATATCTTCTCCGTTGGCACCAAAAACTTTCATCTCTAAATTTATTCCTCGGATTCGATTAATAATTTTTATTCTAATCAACGACCCCGCCTGCGTTTTTTCAGATACAATCCGAAGTACTGTTTTATCCTCTAAAACATCATTAAGATTATTCCTATGATTGGAGAGAATGCTCAAAATTTCAGAATTGGATTTATAAAAGCACCAATCACTTTCTTTGAGATATTCCTCAACCGTTTCAAAAACTTTAAATGCCAATTCGCCATCAAGTTCATCTTTTACCGGCAACAAAAGACAATGCCGCATACTGGGCATGGCCCATGCGGTCCCTAAAGAAATCCATAAAATAAACACGACAATGAAAAATTTTAATATTTTCAAAAAACAACCTTATTGATTAAGAGAGGGAGAAGGAGGTTTTTTGAGATTTTTACCTTCATAGAGACTGACCAACATTTTCAAATCATTATTGTCTTCTTCCAACATTCTAATTTTGGCCCCCAGTTCTTTGATAACCAAACGCAATTCAAAAATTTCTCGATTTTCTTTTTGCTCTCTTTTTCGATAATTGTCTCCGCTTACAAAAATAAAATACTTGCCCTTTTCTTGTTTAAGCTTAACTTGACCGGCCTTAATATAACGGCGTACTGTCGAAGTGCTCACTCCTCGATACTCTGCATAATCCGTTATAGATAGCCAAACCCCGCTCTCACTCACGAGCATCCCCCTCTCTCCACATTTTAAAAGGGCCATTGGCATTTTTCAAAAGCTGAGAAGCATCCCAATAAAGATCGGCCATTCCCACCGCTACCGCCTTGGATGCAAGATTTGAGTCCTCTTCTATCCCCAAAACACTCTTTTGGCCCTGCGCAAAAATTTCAGATGAAGTGCAACTATGGACTTCATAAACAAGCCTCCCCTCTCCTGGCCTGGGAGGTTTCCTATCCTCAACCATAAAAAAAATAGAACACTTCCCTTCAATAACATCATGAAGTGAGTGATTCATCTTAGAAACGAGTTTATAAAAAAAAGAGGCGGTATTGATAAAATCCTTTAAAGCAAAAATAATCGACCCATTTTCTTTGAGAGTAGATTTCAAAATAACGGTGGCCGCTATACTTCCAGTAAAATCGAAACTGGAAAAATTTCTATCCAAAGCATATCCCGACTGATCTGCTAGTAAAGAGAGGTCATTATTGAGCGAAGTTTTAAGATTATTCAGAACCAAGGCCCAAGGTGCTGCTATAGCATTTTTGAGATTCAACAAAAGTACCAACAAGAGCGTGCTTAAAAAATTCTTCATTTTATAATCCTTTCCACTTTTGAAAAAATTTTACAACTTCCAAACTATAAAGGTCAATATTCATCACAATTTCTATTGAATCATTTTTCCAATTCTCTGTGGATTAAATTCAAAAAAATCTTCCGAGCTATTCCTGTTAATATCCAAAGAAAACCAAACCATAAGTGCTTTTCCTTTGATATTTTTTTTATGGACAAGGCCCCAAAAACGAGAATCGTAACTAAAATCTCTATTGTCACCAAGAACAAAATACATATTTTCTGGTATTTTTTTAGCGGAAAACTCTGTTCCATAAAAACTGTTTTCATCTAATTGAATGACATATTGCTTCTTCCCCGTCATGGCAGTATAAAAATTAAAATTTGCGTTCTTAAATTTTTTATTTATTTTTTTTATAAACAATTTTTCTTTTATTTCAGTCGTAAACATCAGTTTTTCGTTTACGAATAGTTCCTTATTTTTTATTTCTACAACATCCCCTGGAAGCGCCACTATTCTTTTTACAAAATTTATAGATTTATCCCTGGGATATTTAAAGACAATAACATCACCCCTTTTGGGCAAATGGTGTTTGAACAAATAAATTGGATCTGAATTAAGGCCAAATAAATTAAAATCAGAAAAAGGAACCTTCAGGCCATAGGCCATTTTGTTAACAAGAATAAAATCGCCAGAAAAAAGAGTTGGCATCATTGACCCAGAGGGAATTCTAAAAGGCTCTATGATAACAGACCTAAAAACAAATATACAAAAAATAATCAAAAAAGTTAGACTTAATTTTTTAAAATTCATTTGAGATTGTTTTTGTAATACCACTCAGTTACCAAGCGGGCCAAATCCGTTGCCTTAATAAACCATTTCTCCACATTGACGTTCATAACCGCAATAGATATGCCTTGGGCCTTTTTGTATTTTGGCAATGCGTACATAACGAACCAATCTCTTTTTCCAAAAGGATTTCCTCCCGTTATACTTCCGGTCTTGCCCCCTAAATCAAGAATATTTTTCAGTTTCTTATTCATTTTGCGAAAAGCATACTTTGCGGTTCCTTGAGATAAAACTTTTTTCATCATTCTTTTTAGGGCCAATGCCGTATCTCGTTCAAAAACTCTTTTCGGTTTTTGAAGAGGGAAAAATTTTTCCAAACGTCCATCCTCTGTCTTTATTTGCTTTAATATTTTAGGCATTACTATAAACCCTTCATTAGATACGATGGACGCCAAAACAGCAGCATGAATCGGACTTATTAGAGTTTCTTTATTAAAGCCAGAAGCTAATTCGGCCAAATTATATTGGCTTTCCGGCACATCAAAATGTGATGCCATCAAATCAATATCGTTCATTATTTTTCTATTAAATCCAAACTTATTGGCCATATTATAAAGACTAACAGCATTCGTGTTTTCTATTGCCGCTTTTCCAAAAACAACATTATTAGAAAAAGCAAAGGCCTTTTCCAAGCTAGAAAATTGCATATAAGGAGTTGTTTTATTTTTTAGTTGGTATTCATAAAGGGTAGAACC
The DNA here is from genome assembly GCA_965215445.1 of Bacteriovoracaceae bacterium. GTDB lineage: Bacteria > Bdellovibrionota > Bacteriovoracia > Bacteriovoracales > Bacteriovoracaceae > CBDBLK01. The sequence continues at coordinate 639,006 of CBDCDT010000002.1, forward strand.
TTTTCCAACAAAAGCAAAATTTGCTTCATTTGTGATGTTGGCGTTTTCAATTAAATCAGCAGAAGTTATAATTTTGGCCAGACTTGCAACAGGGTGGTTGGCCGTAAAGGACAGGCCGATGTTTCGTCCTCTCTCTCTTTCCCAACCAGTTACCGCTAAAATATTTCCCGTAGAATTTTCAATAACAACAATACTGGCAAAATCTGTACGGTATCTCCTTAAAAGTTTTTCAACATAATTTTGTAATTTCTGATTAATTGTATATTCTAAAAAAAATGACTTATCTTCTATTTTTATCTTTTCTGGAAATAAATTTTGTTTTCTTATAACTTGGCCCAATTTATGCGAAAGAGACTTGCTCATTCGATTAATTTTCTCTTTTTCTCTTTCCTCATTCCACACTCGAAAAGAAAAAATGATGAATGTAAAAAGAATCGTGCAAATACACCCGATTGCACCCGTTTTAAACTTCATAAATCTCCAAAATTAAGGACAACGCCTGCTCTTTCTTTATTTTAATTAAAAATCGTTTCCATTGCCTTAAGAATCGGTCTATTTCAAATAATTTTTGCCTATAAAAAACAATTCTTTACTCCTAGGACGAGTCGATTTTGGTCGAAAGAATTTTAAACTCGAAAAAAACCCTTTCTGACTCTTTAAAAAAGATTGGGTTTCGTGTGAATCAAAAAATTTTATAACCAAATTTCCACTCATTTTAAGAAACTTAGGCAAAATATCAAAAATGGCCTCTGTTAAATTGAAGCTTTTTGCCTGATCAACAGATCGGACTCCTACAGTATTTGGTGCCATATCACTTACTACAACATTGAAATGAGAATTGAGTCCAATATCTTCAAGGTTGTTCAATTCAAAAATATCTTTCTCAAAAAGTTTTATATTTTCGCAACGAAGAAGATCATTGTTAACTGGTTTAATATCAATACCAACAAGTAACCCAGATTTCCCGACTTTTGAAAGCGCATATTGAGTCCAGGAACCTGGAAAGTAACCAATATCTAAAACCTTATCTCCAGGTCTGATGACTCTAAATTTTTTATCAATCTCCTCGAGTTTGTAGCTGCTTCTGGCCAAGCGATTTTCTTTTTTGGCCTTTAGAAAATAGTGATCTTTAACTTTCCATTTCGCATTCATTTTTGAAATACCCAGTTCTTCCAGATACTACTTGAAGGTACTGATCGGCAAATCTCGCAATAGCGAAGCGCATCATCAGAGTTCAAAAATTTTGAGGAATATCTTCACTCTGCCTTCAAAGTGACTATCGAGCAGACAAATAAGCATATATATGAGGTAAATCATATTCCTATGAGAACGCCTTCTATTCATTTTTTGAAAAATAAACTCCAAAGAAATTAAACTAAGCAAGACAATAACCCATATCGGCAAGAAATTTTTAACCAGATTCGCATCAAAAATAAGGCCATAAATAAATAAAACTGCTAGGGCCGCAATTAATTGTTTTAAACGTTCACTATCTACCTTAAAAGCTTCAAAGTATTTTTGACCTGGAATAAGATATTTTAAAATAAAAATGAAAATACCAAATAAAGCAAGTATAAAAAACGCTTTTTGATTAAATATATCTCCCAGACTCTTTAAATAATTGTAATTTAAAGCGTTGGGGCCAGAAAAAATATTAGGATGTGTAAGTATAACAAATAAACACAATCCTCCGCCCAAAAGAGAATACTTCAATACTTGACGACGAAACCAAGTAGTTGATTCACCCAGAAAGAAAAAATAAATTAAGACGATTTGGATAAAAAATAAAAAACTCCAAGATTGATTTATAATACTCCCATAATAATTCATAAGGCCTAAAAACAAACCAGTACGATAACTTGAAGATTTAATTACCCACATAAATGTCCAAACCCAAAGCAATGAATAAGTGGCCTGATAAGATGCACCGTAGTCAAAAGCAAGAATTTTAGAAAATGACCAAGAAGATAATAAAGAAAAAACTCCCAATAAGCTTAATCTGCGAGAAACAAAAAACCTAAAAAATGTATAAAGAACAAGTAGAAAAAAACCTATATCAACAAAATAAAAATGCATACTCCATGCCAACTTAAATAAATCGGGATAACGATAAAAGGGATAGTAATTAATACGCAAAAAATGCCACAGATGAGTATGCGTTTGGCCACTTTCATCAAAAAAGAACTTCAATGCCTCTTCAAAATTAATTTTAGGAAGTTCGGGTACAGAAACAACAAATAAAATAAATATTAATCCAACTAAAGTTTTTTCAAATCTATCAAGGTATTTAAATTCGGAAAAATTGGTTGAAACAGACTCTCGGATAATTTTCCCACGAGTTGGCCATGAGTAAAAAAATCCCAATAAAACCCATGTTATCCAAAAAATATTGTAAATCCATTTATGAGAAAAGAAAGAAATAAGATTGAAATACAAAATAAAGAAAAATTTTCCCAAAAAAAGCCTATAAACGACCCTATCCATGGAAGAATTAATACGAAAATAAACTTCGATTCTATGGTCAATCTCCTTTCCTAAGAAAAACCATTGACCAATAATAAAGAGGATATAAAAAATAATCATCAAGGCCTGAAGGCCTTGATTGAGATGCAATGATTTTGGAATTAAAATGGGAATGAGTAAAAAACTAAAGTAAGTAATCAAGCGGATTAAAAAAAATTTTGATTTTAAAACTAAAATTCCTGGATTTTGATGCACAAAACTTTTCATGTCACAAACAACATCTAGTATTTTAATCAACTTAAGCTTTTATAGTTTATCGGGATTTGTAAGATTTGTATGGCCTCAAATTTAACAAGTTAAGGCCGCTATTTCATGCAAAATCTGCCTTTTTTATATTGCGTTGCTTCATTTTTCTGTCGTGTTAATCTTCAATAAAGAGCAAGTTTTTTAATTTCTCTTACTTTTGCGAGGTAAATCCTTGGGAATTTCTTTCGGCTCCATTAATACAGGCCTTCCTAAAGACATAGTCAAACAGATTATCGAGGCAGAAAAGGTTCCCATTCAAAGAATGGAAAATCGAAAGGAAAATGTAGAGGAACAAAGAAAATTAGTCGGAGAACTCATTGATCTAACACAAGCTGTAAAAAAAGACCTTACCAACAATGTAAATTCTCTTTCCTTATCGGAACTTAAAATCGAAGCAAATAATGAATTAGTTGACGTCAGTGTTGATAAAAATGCAGCAAGCGTAGGCAGTCATCAATTTGAAGTTCTCCAATTGGCCCAAAGGTCTTCTGCTTTGTCTTCGGGATTTGAGGACCCTAATGAATCCTACATTGGCGTAGGCCTTATACGATACAATCTTCCCAACGGCGAAACAAAAGAAATCTATATAGATTCAAACAATTCCAGTTTGAATGGAATAGCAGGACTTCTTAATTCTGATTCAAGAAGTGGAGTTCGCGCCAACGTGATTAATGATGGCTCGGGATCAAAAAATCCTTGGCGTCTTTTAATTAGTTTAAAAGATTCCGGGCAAGAGTTTTTAGCAGAATTTCCTTATTTTTATTTTGTAGATGGAGAAAGCGATTTTTATCTTGAAAAAGAAAAGGAGGCACAAAACGCCATTATCAAGATTGATGGTTTTGAAATTGAGGCCCCTGAAAACAAAATCAAGAATATTATCCCAGGATTGACAATCGATCTTAAAAAAGCAAATCCCAACGATGTTTTTGATATTAAGATTACTCAAGATAATGAGGCCATCTCTGGCAAAATAGATAATATTTTCAATGGCATCAATAAAATCCTTGAGTTTATAAAAAAACAAAATGAACTCGATGAAAGTTCCGATACGACAAAAACTTTGGGTGGTGACCTCATTCTTCAAACTATAGAATCCCGAATAAGGTCTGCCATTTTCAAAAATATTGACACTTCTTCCGGATATAGAAGAATCGGAGACATTGGGATAACTTTTCAAAGAGATGGGCAATTAAATATTGATAAAAAAAAGTTTGACAGCGCACTGGCCGAAAATTGGCAAATGGTTTCTGAAATTCTAACAGGTCGAACCAGTTCAAATGGAGTCAAAACCCAAGGATTTCTTGGAAGTTTTAAAAATACAATTGATGCGCTTCTGACATTCCCCAATGGCCCTTTAATCAATAGAGATAAAGGGCTTCAAAGCAAGATTAGTCAAATTGATCGTAGAATAGAAGATCGTCAAAGAATTATAGATCAAAAAGAACGCACACTAAAAGATAAATTTGCTCGATTGGAAGGAATCATAGCAAAAATTAAAACTCAAGGTGCCGGATTAGCATCACTTACTTCAGCACCGGCACCAACTGTGCCTACTACTCAACTCTAATTTGTTAGGAGGAATAAAAACATGAGCTATGGGTTTGGTGCCTACAAAAAAACATCTGTTCACACTGCAAGTAAAGAACAAATTCTTCTTATGCTCTATCAAGGGGCCATTAGAAACTGCAAAAAGGCCATACAATCTATTGAACAAAAAAATGTAGCAAAAAAAGGCGAATACATAGGAAAGTTGCAAGATATTATCATAGAACTTAATAATAGCCTTGATTTTGAAGTTGGTGGAGATGTCGCAAAAGACCTTAGCGCACTTTACGATTATCTGCTTTTCTCCAGTACACAGGCCAATATAAAAATTGAAAAAAAACACCTTGAAGATTGTTTACAAGTTTTAACAACTCTCTATGACGGTTGGTCAGAGGCCATCAAAAAACTACAAATTGAAAAAAAGTAAAATCGTTTATGCTGGAATCTGCTAGAAAGCTTATTGCAAGATATATTGATTTGGTAAATTATATCTTATCGTCAACAATACATATAATAGAATATGCCAAAAATGATCACATTGAAGAAATGGAATCCTCCATCCAGAACCGAGAAAGGCTCATTAATCAACTTGCTGAAGTCAGAGAAAAAATAGACTATTTAGTTAATGAATTTACATCTGTAAAAATTCATGGCCCAGAATCCACCCTAATTAAATCTTGGATCAAAGATTCTTTTGCTTTATCGAGCATAGTTCAAGATACCAATCAATATCTGATTGATTATCTTATGTATAAAAAAAGTAAAATGTCTAAAGAAATTGCCTCTATTTTTGAATTTCAATCAAAGTTCAAAGGCTATAATTTGAATAATGTAAAGAAATAAGTTTAAACACATAAGTTTCATTGACAAATATGCCAATCAAAGACGATAATTGGAAGTATAAATACCATTGAAATGGTCGTTGTGTTTGGCCATTCACATTTGTTGTTACAAATTCAAAGATATTCTTTAGGCATAATATGAAAAAATCTGATTTTAATTATGACCTAGAAATAAAATTTTCAAAAACCGGTCTCCCCATTCCCCTCGTTAATGGAACGCATCTCCATTCTAATTATAATCCTGAAAGAGAGGCTGAAGGATTTGTTACGCAAAATGAAGGCATTATCTCAAGATCGGGCCGTATTCTCTTGTTTGGACTAGGTTTTGGATACCACATTCATCAATTAGAATTCAAGCTGAAAATGATTTATGGAGAAACTTATAGTGTTTATATCATTGAACCGAATCAAAATGTTTATCAAGAGTGTTTAAGAAAAAAACTTTGCAGTCCTAATAATAGGATAAAAATATTTTGTAAAAATTTGATTCAAGATTATTTTCAAGATGTAGATTTAATTAATTTTATGTCTGAACGCCCAACGGTTCTTCCACATCCTGCCAGTTTTGGTTTATATAAATCTTTTTTTAAAGCGTTCATGGGATATAAGGCCCCAAAGGATATTAATTCCATGATTCATTTTGTTGAGAGCACTCATTTAAAAAACTATTTAGAAACCAATCACGCAAATAGCTCTATAGAAGAAATTTACAACAATATTTCAAAGAAAGAATACCTTCTTAAAATTCCAGATCATCTTTTTCTCGCGCTTAAAGGGATGTCTGCTGATAGTGAGAATAAAAAAATAACATGAAGAATATTTTAATTATAAATCTAAAAAGATTAGGGGATATTTATCAAGGATTACATTTAGTCAATTCAATATATAAGAGTAGTCCTGAAAGCAAAATATACTATCTGATATTTGAAGAATTTAAGCAAGTGGCAGATTGTTTTCCCAACATTCAAAAAACTTTTACAATCCCTAGAAAAAAAATCATTACATTTTACAAAAATCCTATCTACAGCATGGGCCTTGGTCTTAATGAACTAGAAAAATCACTTCGCCCAATTATAGACCTCTCTTGGGATAGCATTATTAATTTTTCAAAAGATTTGACCAGCACCTACATCACAAGCTATATAAGCAAATCGACCAACTCTCATTTCTCTGGAATAAGATTTTCAGACAAACAAACTATTGAGTACAGTAATTTTTGGGCCAATCTTTACAATGATGTGTTAAGCTCCGACTTTCCATCCCCATTCAATGCAATAGATACTATACATTTGCAATCAAATCTAGTTTTTGCCTACGAAAAAAGTAAAGTACAAACAAATATTCAATACGATGAAATTGTCATCAATAATTTTAATATACTAAAAAGTTCTAATAAGTCTTTAAAAAAAATACTAGGATTTCAAATTACATCATCTAAAAAAGAAAAAGAAATACCTTTCAAGATCATTACTCAACTTTTACAAATGTACTTGGATACTTCTGATCTACTTCCAATTATTTTAATAGCTCCCAACGATGAAGAACGATCCATGGCCAACAAAATCAACAAGGCCTTAAGTAAAAAAATTATCAATATTGAAGCGGATCTTACCGCACTTCCTTCCGTAATCAAAAAATTAGACATAGTAATAACTCCAGATACTTTGGTAAAACATGTCTGTGATATAGTTGGAACTCCTTGTTTGGAAATCAGTTTGGGCCCAGCACCATTATTTCTGCAAGGCACATCTAATCCTAAAAGTAGAATATTAAGTTACAGAACCGACAAAAGACATTTTTCTTATAAAACCAATTCTGATGATTTCTTAGACAGAAAATTATTAAGTCCTCAAGATATTTTTCAATGCTCTAAATTAGTTTTGGGAGATTTAGATAAAAATTCTATTTTCGATCAAAAAACGCAATGGAGCCTTTATTCTCCCATAAAAGATGAATTTGGAACATTTTTAGTAAACGAAAGTGGATTTATAAATCCAGATTTTGAATTGAGAAGAGTTTTTTCCAGACAAATAATTCTAAAAATTTCCAAAAAAACACCTTCTGAAAAAATATTAGAATATATTATTAATAATTTTAATGAAGATGTTATCAAATCATGGATTGAAAATGAAAAAATGGGAGTCATTAATCTAACTAAATCTATTCTCTCCGTTTTAAGATTTTTGATTCAGGCCCAAGAAAACGAAATGAAATCGTCTCTTTTTATAAAATCGTTAGGGCATCTTCTTGACCATTGTTATGATAACAAACTGGCCACAGCACTCGTTTTAATTTTTAGAGGGCAACTGGAAACTATTTCAACAGGCCCCAAGAAAAATAATTTTAAGGAAGTTGAAAATATCATTTATAAATTAAAAAATTATGCCCAAATTACCATGATTTGTCTCGAAGAGTTAGAAACTATGGTGGCACATAAAAAACAAATATATAAAGCAAACGCATCCAAAACATCGATCGCGAAGGCACATACCCAGGAGCACATATTTTGAATGCCATCTTTGAAGAATCTCAAACTATTATCTCGGAAATTCAAGAGAGATTGAATAAAAACGAAATTTTATCTGAAGAAGATATTATAAACCTTCTATGTATTAATTTGATAAGAGAAGAAATTGGAATTCAAGAATAATTATAAAATATGCCTGATTCAGATTGCTAGAACTGGTGACATCCTACAAGTTCTACAACTGGCCAAAATGTTTAAAGAAACCCACCCAAATATCCATCTATCATTGATATCCAGGTCTCAGTTTGGAGTCCCTATTAAATTTCTCTTAGAAAAAGCATTTGACAAATTATACTTCCTCGATTTTAAGAAAATCATTAGAGAAGAATTTAAATGTTTCAAAGATGTCAGAGATGCTATCAACAACAATATCAACGAAATTAGCAATGATAATATAGATGTTCTTATCAATTTAAGCTTCTCTAAAACCTCAAATTATTTATGCTCTTCTATTAAATCAAAATATAAATTGGGAACCCGAATAGACCCTTATAATAAAATCATTGTCACAGATCAATGGTCTCAATTAATCTTTTCCATGGTTATGAGAGGAGCAAATAACCCATTTAATCTCGTCGATATCTACAAAGGAATACTTGGGTTAAACTGCAATTCAAAGCTCTCAAATGAAATAGCAACTAGAAATAAAGACTTGAAAGTTATTGTCCACCCCTTTTCAAGCCACCCTAAAAAGCATTGGCATCCTCATAGATGGGCCGAGATATTTGTAAGCATGCTGAAATCGAGAAGAGATTTAAGTATATATTTAATTGGTAGCGAAAACGAAATCGAAAAAGCAAATTCTATAACCAAAAACCCTATTCTTTCCAATTTCAAAAAGCGCATCAAAAACCTCTGTGGAAAAACAACTATGGAGGGCCTATATGAAGTTTTAAAGGCCAGTACACATTTTATTGGCCACGATTCGATGGCCAGTCATTTGGCAAAAACAGTAGACAAACCAACCTTAACTTTTGCTCTTGGAACAGCAAGGCCAATAGAAACTATTCCTTATGGAAAGAAATCTTTTGTTGTAGTTCCCAAAACAAAATGCTTCCCTTGCTTTCCCAAAGATAAATGCGATTATTACCAATGCCATGATGATATAAACTTTCATGCTGCTGTAAATATTATCGAATCGTTCTTAAATGAAGGAAGTATTAATTACAATCAAATAAAAGAAATCACTTCTTCATTATATTTGAAAAATTTAAATATCTATGAAACTTATTTTCACGAAACAGGATTCATAGATTTGAGAAAAATAAACTCCAATTTTTTATCGACAAAAGAAGTCTTCGCAAAACTTTTAAGAATTGGATACCTTTTTAGATTTTTAGAAAAAGAAGAGAATCACGAACATTTTGACCTGGATGCGCAGACTATTTCTCAACTTGAACATCTAAAAAAAGGAACTCAATATTTACAAGAATTATCTGAATTTGGAAAAGAGTATTCCAAAAAAGTATTTTTAGAAGCAAAATCTAAAACACTTTCAATAGATAAAATAAAGAGTCTGTGTGAACAAATTGATAAAATTGATTGCCTCAAACGACAACTAGAACAAAGCTACCCTCTTCTAGCACCCATAGTTGATTTTTATGACGTTGTTAAAAGCAACATGCAACAAGAAAATATTCTACAACTGGCCGACGCAAGTTTTAATATTTACCAAGATTGCTCATTGATGAATAAGGTTATTTATAATTTGATAGAAAATACTATTATTCAAAGTAGTTTCCATTCAGAAAAAAAACTAAAGGAAGTTTAAAGCAAAAAATGAAATATGAACAAAATTTCCAAGGCAATATTGATCTTGTATCTCAATCCCTTGACGATTGCTATGTCTATATTGATGCCCTTGTTGAAAAAATACAAGAATTTGCAGCGTGCTATAAAAAAAGCGACTTCCTTTTGGCAAATAAAATATTTTCTGAAATTATCGACATCTTAGATATTTATACTCAGCTCTTTTCTAAAACTTACAACACTATAAAATCCACCTACTCTCTTAAAGTCAAACAAATAGATGCGATTCAAGACTTGGAGACGGGCCTACTTTCCATTTTAAAACATATACTTTCAGCAAAACAAAAAGAAGACATGATTATGATTGGTGATTTATTAGAAAATGACCTTATAGGCAATTTAAACCAATGGAAAACACAAGTTATTCCAATTTTATTTAAAAGTATTGTTTAAAGAAATTGATTTTGAACTAATCGTTTAAAAATCTTCCCATGCTCTACTAGAAACTGGAAACCACCCTCTTCTTTTACTTCTCCATCTTCAAATACATAAATGTTTTGCACTTCTTTTATAGTAGATAATCGATGAGCAATAATGACGGTTGTACAGTTTTTGGAGATTTCATAAATTGTTTTTTGGATGAATCTCTCCGATTCTGTATCGAGAGAAGATGTGGCCTCATCTAAAATAAGAATTTCAGGATTTCTCAGAAGGACTCTGGCCAAAGCAATTCTTTGTTTTTCTCCACCAGAAAGCTTGACTCCACGATCACCAGTTAAAGTATCAAGTTTATCGGGCAATTTTTGAACAAAATCGATAGCATACGCTTTTTCAAGAGCATCAAAAAGTTGTTTTTCATTAGCAGCTTCATCGGCCCAAAGAAGATTTTCCTTTATGGTAGTGTTAAAAAGGATTGGTTCTTGAGATATATAGCCTATCCTTTTTTGATAAGAGCCTATCTCAAGCTCATTCAAGTTCTGACCATCAACAAGGATACTTCCTTGCTTCGGTCTATAAAATCCCATCATAATATCTGCAAAGGTAGTTTTTCCCGAACCTGATTTGCCAACAATAGCAACGGTTTGGTCTTTAAAAATCTTTATATTAATATTTTTAAGGATATCTTTGTTTTCAGAATAACCAAATTGAACATTCTTAAACTCTAAACAATTTTTTAGGCCTTGAAAAATGACCTTTCCGTTTTTAAATTTATGTAAATTGGCGCTTTTTTGAAGCCTTAGCATTTGCTCATAGCTTGGGATAAAACTAAAAACTCTATTTTTTTCCATAAAAATTGTCAAAATGTGAGGGAGTCCACTTCTGAAAGCATAAAGCATCGTTAAGACTTCAGAAGATTTCATTTGATATCGCTCTATTCCCAAAAAGAAAATGATAAAAAAAACTGTTAAAAATACCGGCTCAAGAATATTTCTCAGAGAAGGAGATATAAGTTGATAAGGAATAGTTATTTTTTCGTATTTTTGAAAACTTTGGTCATAGCTACGAATCATTTTTTCCTGGTTAGCAAAGGCAAAAATCGTTTTCACTGCAGTGATAGATTCCTGTAGAATAATTTGTAAATTATTGGTTGCAAGAACATTTTTTTCTCCTTTGCGATAGCTGATTTTATTGACAACAAGCGTTGGCAAGCCTGCGAGAACAAACGCAATAATAGCAATAAGGGATAGCTGCCATGAAATACTAAAAGGAATAATGATAAAGGAAATAAATTTAACAGCACTGGCAATAAGGCGAGTCAATGAGGCAATAGAATTTCCTACTGTGTTGGCCTCACTGGAAAAAGTATTGATAATCATACCTTGCTGAATGTTATTAAAGAAAGAAAGTCCACTACGAAAAAAAGAACCGAAAGAGCCGGTCAAAAAATGACCTAGAAAACGGTATTTTATGAGAAGTTCCAGGTAATTAATTTTAATATTGAAGATCGCTCTCATAAACATCAAAAAAGCAAATATTCCCATAAAAAGAAATAAGGAAGGAGAGAGACCAAACCAACGAACAATTTTTAAACATTCAGATGTGATTTTTGAAGGAGCTTCAAGCCCAGGGTCTGTAATATAGTCAATAATGGGAGCTATGGATAAAACAGAAAATGCTTCAACAAATCCTCCCAGACACACAATAAATAAATTGAAGAAAAAGAGCTTGGGAAGATATCTTATAATGGTGTTGGCAAATCTTAGGAGACTCATTTTGCGCCATTTTTGCCGAATCCCCTTCCCTCTGTCAAAAGATCATGACCAGCAGCATCGCCCAGTGATAAATCATAGTATTGGACAAGTTTGATAGGAATAGTATATTTTAAAGAAATGAAAGAGAAAATCAAGTTGGAAAATATTAGTGTTATCCTTAAACCCAAAGAAACTCCCGACTTCAATAGTGTTTTACCCAATCTTTTCAATTTTTTTAAACAAAGAAAAAAATGTGTCCAGTTCCTCAATTCTGAAGAAAACCGTTTAAAAAAGATTTTTCGCCGTCTCCCTTCCGAAATTAAACTCATTCAAAAAAAAGAATTGCATACGTCATCCGATATTATTATTTCACTGGGGGGAGACGGAACTTTTATAGGGATAGCAAGAAAATGTACAAAGAACTCGCCACCTATTCTTGGTGTCAATATGGGGAGACTTGGGTTTATAACTGAATTTTCAAAATCTGAATTTTTTGATTCTCTTGGATCAATTCTGCAATCAAAACTCGAACTTCAAAAAATCCATCTCTTTAAAGTTGAAATTTTTTCCAAAAACACGAGTCTCGCAAAAGATTATTTCCTCAATGACGCTGTCTTTAATAAAAATGATATTAGAAGGCTAATTAATTTAAGTGTTGAAACAGACAATGAACATATTTTTGACCTTCCAGGAGATGGACTTATTATCTCTGGCCCAATTGGCTCAACCGCCTACAGCCTGGCAGCAGGTGGCCCCATCATCCACCCGGATAACAAGGCCCTAATTCTCACCCCCATTTGCCCGCATAGTCTTAATCACAGGCCCTTGGTCATAAACGATAATAAAAAAGTTATTGTAAAAAACCCTCACCAAAAAGAGGAACTGAATCTAACCCTTGATGGACAGGCCTTACTTTCTGTACGGCCGAAACAGTTTGTCAAAATCACCAAAAGCTCTACGCATTATTTCAAAATGGTCAAAAATCCCAATCGCTCTTATTTTTCTACATTGAGAGAAAAGCTTACTCATGGGAGAAATTTAAATTAGTTTTAACATGGCGCAACTTTCCAAATAAGTTCTTTAGAAATAGCGCATTGGGCAATAAAAATAGAATGAAAAGCACCGCAAAATATAGACAGCTTAGCTTACAAATGATAGGTTCAAGTTTGATTATTTTCCATTTGGATTAAAATGTGTTTTCTAAATCTAATGGTGTTCGACTTATTATCTATTCCCAACTATGACGAGACTATTGTTGGTAAAAGGATTACTTTAAGACCAATCTCTCGAACGGAAATAAATGAAACCTATGTTTCTTGGCTAAATAATCCAGATATAAATAGTGGTCTCGTATCAACACAAAATTTTATTTATAATATAAAATCAATTATTAAATATATTAATAACGTAAGGAGTAAAAAGGGAACAGAAATATTTGCTATTTTGTATGGTGAAAAATCTCAACATGTAGGAAACATTACTATTACACATTTTAATGAAGATAACTCAAAATCATTAACCTACGGCTTGCTTGTTGGAGACAATTTAGCTCGCTCGATTGGTGTAGGGGCCAAAGCAATTATCCTATTATTAGACTATGTATTCAAAAACTTTAGAGAAATAGAACAAATAAATGTTGGTTGCAAAAAGACAAATAGAGAATCTTATGAATTTTTAAACCGATTAGGATTTATAGATGTGGACAAAGAACAGCTTCCTAAATATATGCAGATAAAGTATAATAAAAATTCGTTTTACTTTAATTTAAGCAAAGAGAATTGGAACAAAAAAAAGGAATATTTACTACCTTTAATTTAAAAATCGATGGAAACATGAATATAGAAGATGAATTATATAAAATTATTAATTATATTCGTTCAAAAAAGGAACTCGGTAATGTAATGGCCAAAAATGAAAATTTAGATTTGAGAAAAGACTTAGATTTTGATTCCCTCGATTTGGCCGAACTTACAGTAAGAGTAGAAAATAAATTTAATATTGATATATTCACAGATGAAGCAGTAAGCAATGTTAAAGATATAATGAAAAAACTAAAACCTGATGAATAAGAATAAATCTTTTTTTATTGCCCCTAATTTAAATATTCATAAATCATATCAAGATTTTCTTGAAGATATAAAATTAGTCCCAATTTTTCAAAAAAATTATATTTTAACCGATTGTAATAATTACGAAATGTTAAAAATATTAGTTGGCAGTCTAGCTCTTAAAAAAGATGTTGAATTTATTAGTACAGCTAAAGATATAGACAAAGATCAAGTCTCTTATTATTCAGAAAACCTTAAAGATATCCTTGATTTATTTACACATAATGATTCTAAAATAATTTTATACACTTCAGGAACAACAGGCAGACATAAGAAAATTATGCATTCATTTAAATCCATTACTAAAGGAATTAAAATTAATCAAAAATATATAAGTGATATTTGGGGTCTGACATTCAAATTAGACAAGATGGCCGGAATCCAAGTGCTTTTTCAAACAATGTTAAATGGAGCAACTTTAATCGACCTGACTGATCTTAATAAAAAAGAAGTTCTTGATGCGTTTAAAGAGTTTAAAATAACACGCCTTTCAGCTACTCCGACTTATCTTAAGCTACTTGTACCAATCATTCCACCAATTACTAATATTAAATCAATCGCAAGTGGTGGAGAAATATTCGATGATGATTTGAGAGAAAAGGTTATAACAAGTTTTCCCCAAAGTAAAATTTTAAACATTTACGCAAGTACAGAACTGGGATCTATCTTAAGAAGCAAAAGTAATTATTTTGAGATATCCAAGGAAAAGAAAAAATTTATTAAAATAAAAGAAAATGAATTATTAGTTCATAAATCTTTATATTTTGAAAGAAGAGACCAAAAAGAAGATTGGATTCATACTGGAGACATGGTAAACGTTCTTAATAAAACCCCCATTCAATTCAAGTTCATTGGAAGAAAAGATTTGGAAATCAATATTGGTGGCATTAAGATAAATCCAGAAGAATGTGAACAAGCTATAGAAAATATATCCTTTGTATCGCAAGCCATAGTATATGCCAAGAAAAATAGCGTTGTCAATAACATATTGATGGCAGATGTAATTATCAATCAGAAAGAAAGAACAGAAGAAGATATCTTTAAAAATTTAAGAAAAAAATTACCAAATTACAAAATCCCTCGCATCATTAATATTGTTGATGATGTTAAAATATCAAAAGGTAATAAAAAGTTGAGGAAAATGAAAAAATGAAAAATATATTAATTACTGGAGTCTCTAGAGGTCTTGGTTATTTTGTGACAAAAAGACTTCTTGAAAAAAATTATTTTGTATATGGATTATCTAGATCTATTAATGAAAATATTAAGTTATTAGACAGTTATGACAACTTTAAATACTTAAAATTTGATTTAATAAATATAGACGATATAGAATCAAAAATTTTCAAAAAATTTATTGATTTATCAATTCCAATTCATGGAGTCATTAATAACGCTGCCATTGCCTACGATGATATTATTACCAACTTAAACATTGAAAAATTAACTAAAATGTACAATGTTAATGTTTTCGCTCCTATTGTTATAACCAAAAAAGTGATAAGAAATATGTTGTTGCATAATATACAAGGAAGTTTAATTCATATTTCTTCAGTAAGTGCTCATACTGGATATAAGGGATTATCAATGTATGCTTCTACAAAAGGAGCACTTGAAGCTTTTTCTAAAAATATAGCAAGAGAATGGGGTGAACGAAAAATTAGGTCTAATTGTATTGCTGCAGGTTTTATGAATTCAGATATGACAAACGATTTATCAATCGATATGAAAGACCGTATTTTTAAACGAACAAGCTTGAAATCAGAAACACTAAAAGAAAGTATTTTGGAAACCATTTTTTTGCTAATGACTAACGAAGCTATATCTATAACTGGCGAAGTCATTCATGTAGATGCAGGAACAATTTAGATGCAAAAATACAATTGGCGACTGGTATAGGCCATATCTTAACTCTTGTGGGTCATAACTTCCAAAGGCTTGGATCAATCAGTCGTGGATTGCAATTGCGATATAAATCCCAAGAAATATTTTTAATGGGTAGAAGCGAAGTCTTAACGGCCTTGCGAAGTTCATTTTTTTGACAAACTCCAATGATGGCATGGTCTATCTCGGGAATTTGCAATACATAATGTAAACAAGCCTCCAAAGGAGAAATTCCTTTCTCTTGCAGATCGTAGTGAAATTTATTCAAAATTTCCTGAAAAGGAGCAAAATAAGAGGGCCATTGACGAGAGGCAAGAAAAACAAGTCCTTGAAGAAATAATGAGCGGGCATGAATCTCACACCCAGTTTTTTTAAGTTTTTTCAAAATTGGATGATGGACAAATTCTTGGTTAAATACGTTAACTGGAATTTGGATAACATCCGGTGTAAAAAAATCTAAAATCTTTTCCGCTTCTTCTGGAGTGTAGCAAGAAAAACCAATTTTATTCACTAACCCCTCTGCCTTTAATTCTTTTAAAGTGGAAATTACATCACAATTATTATTTCCCATGAGATCGTTAACATGATGAACGAGAAGGCCTTCTATTTTTTCAAGGCCAATCTTTTTCAAAGATTTGAAGAAAGTCGATCTTAAATAAGACCTAATCTTATGAGAAGCAAAGTTTTTTAAAACAGGAGTTTTAGTCAAAATGCGAAAATGGGAAAGAATATCCCTATTCTTTCCTAAAACGGCCTCTGCATTTCCATAACTAGGAGCAGTATCAATAACCGTGCAATTATGCTCTTTTGCTGTTTCAATAATTTTTCTCACTTCCTTTAAATTTACTTTACCAGAAGTATTGCTAATTCCATAAGGAAGGCCAAATTGAGCGGTTCCCAGACCAATTTTTTGTGGATTTTTTTTCATTTCAAAGCGACAAATGTTTAGCCTCTCCAACTTCATCAATAAAACTAAAACATCGAGTTATTGGAACATAACCATTATTTATGTAAGTACAATTATCTAGGTGAACTATGTCTTTAATATGACTGTGCCCTATAATAACTAAGTCTGAGTTTTTTTGACTAGCAATCTTTGCAGCAGAAACTCGAAACTTTTCCTTGACCCTTCCCTCTTCATCATAAATTTTATACCGATATTTATTTCTCCTTCTACTTGATTCGGCCACCTTTTGGCCTAGTTTTTGAATAAGGCTAAAAGGAAGAAGCCATCTCGAAATAAATCTGACCAAGAAAGAACGAATAAAAAATTTATAAATTTTATAGCCATAATTTCCAATTTCAATGTCATCTCCATGTGACATCCAAATTTTCTTTCCATCTTTAATTAGAATTGTTCCCCTTGTGTGGTAAATAATCTTTGGAGAGTGCAAATAGATTTTTTGAAAATCATTCCAAACTGATTGCAAATGAAAGTCGTGATTCCCTTCAAAAAAATGGATTTCTTCCGCATTGGAATTTGCAAGTGCTTTAAAAAACCCACGATAACAATTTACATATTCTGATTTTTCTCCCACCATAAAATCGAAAATATCTCCTAAGAGAAAAATTTTTTTTACTTTCAAATCTTTAGATTTTTTCAAAAAAGATATTATCATTTCTTCACAAGAGTCTCCTGGGGATTTAATATGAACATCTGAAATAAAAGACCAAGGCATAATGCTATCAACCAATTTTCTGATAAATAAATTGTTTTAGTTCTTCTTTACTAAAACAAATAGGGACACCTAATCGAGGTTCCGGTCTAACAAATACTCCAGAGGGGTCATAATATGTAGAATTTCCTTTTCTCTCGTGGCATAAAACTGCCGGAGATGAGAATGGAATGGTAACTACAACATCAGAAATATCACACAATTCATAAATACTCGATTCTATGGCGAGCAAAATAAGGTCATTTTTCTTGCTTTCTATATACGGTATATATTCTGGACTGAAAGAAAAGTAAGTCATCTTTCTTTTTGGTTTTAAAAACACTTTTATTTTTTTATTAGTTGCTTTTTCAATTTCCTTACAAGATTCCAATACTCCATCTAAAAATGCCTTCCAATAATTAAACGTATAAAAAAGTGCAAAATCATCTTTTCTAGGAACAACATCAAAAACAGAAATACTAATATCAGATTGATTAGATGAAAAGGATTTAATGCTTTTGAAGGTATCGTTATAAAAAAGAACCGATCCACAGGCACGAACTTCACCATAAGAAATATAATTTTCAAGCCACTTTTTCTTCAAATGGTTCCAAACATAATGAATATCAACCCTTAAAAGCGATATCTCTGGATAAATGTTATAATTTTCTGAAATTCCTGACAGTATCGGAATGCTATTGGTTGAATACCAAAGCATAATTGCCTTAAATTTTTTGTTTGGAAGGTCAGTAAGCCACAATTTTTGGTTGTAAAAAGACGATTGAGTCAAAAAATAATTCTTAATAAATTTTTTTAAATTGAGAAATTCAATCACCCCAAACTCTGCATAATCCAAATCGAGTACAAGAATTAAAGGTTTGGAAAATAAAGAAAGACAAAATTCTAAAAAATATTTTAATTGAAGGCCAAGAAAAGAAAAAATATCAAAAATACTTGTTTCGCACTTTTCAATGGCAGCAAGATGTGGATACTTACAATAATGAAATTTCCCTTGACTATGGTAAAAGCTTTTAGAAGAACATATATGATATTCTGGTTCACGCAATTCCTGGATAGGGCCATCAAGACAAAATTTTTCAAATTCTCTAGTAGAGCCGTTTTTTAGATACTGCTCTTCAGTTAAAGAATAAATAATGCCAACAGATTTCTGGTTCCCTTTTTTTAGTATAGCAACCAATCCCAAAATCGTAATAGCTATCCAGAAAACTACAAACCTAGTGAAATAGTAGAACCAACCAAAAAATGTTAAATAAATTAATTTCTTTTTGCAATCATAGTATAAAAATTTCCCTTTAATTTTTGATCTATTTTGCAAAGAGAAAAAACTATCTTCATCATTTAAAATTTCTCGACCATCAGAAATACTTAATTTTTCAAAATCCCTACTTATAACCTGTATAATTCGCTTTGCTATCGAAGGATATTTATCAGAATAATTTTTTAAACTCTTTTCTGCTCTATTCAAAATAGAACACACATATTTAAACCAAAGGTCATTATGCTTAATTTTTTTGATGTTAACAAGATTATGATTTGTCATAACAGTTTTTTATTTCTCTTGTGCATGATATTTATTTCTTTAAATTCGAGATTCCTTTCTATAAATTCTATATAGCTAGACCAAGATGCATCTCCTCCACATTCTTGAAGCAATTTATTGATCAAAATATAATCTTCCGGGTAGTCGAGAGTGAGTCTAAAAGATGAGTAATCTTCCGAACTTTTCATATTTATTGCTGAAAAAAGATTACCACTTTTTAAATTAGAATTTTCATATATATAAGGCGTTACATGCTCTCTTTGGTATCCTTCTTTTGCCTCTTTCCACGCTGTTTCCAAAGATTTGTATGTAAAAACTTCAACATCTTGACCATCGGGGAAAGTAGGGAAAATGGTATTGGAAACATAATCACATGAACATTTTTTCATTTCTACAATAACATCATCAACCATGCGAAAATCAATTAAAGGACAGTCGGAAGTCACTCTTACTATGTACTCTGGCCTTATCCTCTGGAATTGTACAGTTTGATAAAATCTATCGAGAACATCATTTGTACTACCTTGATAAAACATGGTATTTGTTTTCTTGGCAATATCAAGAATGGCATCTACTCCTTCTTCCTTTGTAGTTGCCAAACAAAATTCGTCAATCAGTTTCGATTTTTTTAATCTTTCAATATGATGTTGTAAAAGAGATTTACCATAGCACGATATCTTGAGAACTTTTTTAGGGAAACGCTTCGATCCCATACGAGCTTGTGTTATTGCCAAAATCATCTTTCTTTCTCAGAAACAAGCTCCCAGCTTAAAGGTGTTCCTTGTTGAATACTCTGAACACATCTTTTTCCCAATATATGCTCAAAATGCTTGGGATGAAGGCCAAATCCCGGGCGCACTACACGCAAATTGGAAGTATTGAAAACATCACCTTCTTGAACGTCTTCTGCCACATAAATGGAACGACGAAACTGAATAGAAGCCTTTTCGTTAGCAGTAGGCCCATAGTGTATTTTGCCAACGGACTTCCATGCCGTCTTGCTTACTTTAACAAGTTCTCTCAAGTCTTGTGGCTCCATAGAAAAAGCAGAATCAACACCTCCATCATTACGATTTAAAG
Organism: Bacteriovoracaceae bacterium; assembly: GCA_965215445.1. Lineage (GTDB taxonomy): Bacteria > Bdellovibrionota > Bacteriovoracia > Bacteriovoracales > Bacteriovoracaceae > CBDBLK01. Next base: position 658,918 of record CBDCDT010000002.1, read on the forward strand.
TAAAATGTTTTTCAATAACAGTTGCTCCAAGGGCCACGCCAACGACGGGAACCACAGAACCCATGGTATGGTCTGATATACCCACTTGAACATTAAAACTTTCCCGCATATGCGCAATAGTGGCCAAATTGGCATCTTCTGCTTTGGCAGGGTAGGCACTGGTACAAACCAACAAAATAATTTGTTCATTGCCTTCAGACCTAATAACTTTGAGCATGTCGACCAATTCCGAATGTTCGGCCATTCCCGTTGAAATAATCATGGGTTTTCCCATGCGAGCAATTTTTTTAATTAGGGGAAAATGATTATTTTCAAACGATGCTATTTTATAAGAGGGAACATCCAATTCCTCAAGAAAATCCACTGCCGTTTCATCAAAAGGAGTGCTTAAATAAAGCAATCCCTTAGCCTGGCAACGATCAAAAATAGCCTCATGCCATTCCCAAGGGGTGTGGGCCTCATGGTAGAGGTCATACAACCTTCGGCCATTCCAAAGACTCTCCGCATTGTCAATTCTAAAGTCCTTACTGTCGCAATTTAGGGTAATCGTGTCAGCAGTATAAGTTTGGAGCTTAATAGCGTCAGCACCACTTTCGGCGGCAGCGTCTACGAGTTCCAAGCAACGCTCAAGAGAACCATTATGATTTCCAGATAACTCCGCGATAATAAAGGGAGGATGCGTTTGGCCTATTTTTCTCTCTAATATTTTAATTTCTGTATTCATAATCCGGTATTATGCCTTTTTTTTTGCGCTAGGACAACATATTTGCTTTTATACAACAATATGAATACCATGCTTTCAAATCTCGCAAAGAGGTAAAATGATTATGAGTTTTTCTAACGAATGGAACCAGCAATATCAAAATAATCAGCATATGTCTGTTTGGCCTTGGAGTACCTTGATTAGTCTTTGCCTCAGACACACTGATTTGAGGACAAAACCACTCAGAGTTCTTGAATTAGGCTGCGGTGCAGGAGCCAATATCCCTTTCATCCAAACCTATACGCCTCAGTACTACGCCATTGAGGGAAGTTCCAGCATTGTAGACAAACTGCATAAAAATTTTCCCCAATTCATAAAAAATATTGTCGTTGGAGATTTTACCAAAGAAATCCCATTTAAAGACCTGTTTGATTTGATCATTGATCGGGGTTCCATCACCCATAACGATACAAACGGCGTAAAAAGTAGCTTGAAACTGGCGAGAGATAAACTACAAGTTGGTGGCAAAATGATCATTACCGATTGGTTTTCCACAGAATCGGATCAATGTAAATTTGGCGACCCAACCGGTGATGATTTTACCCGTACTAATTTTATTTCAGGCCCATTTCAAGGTCTGGGCAAAGCGCACTTCTTCGACAAAAAACATATTGATGAATTAACTGCTGATTTTAATTTAATTTATCTACAGCATACCATCCATGATAATTTCTTAGAAAAGACTCGAACAGCTGCATGGAGCTTAGTTTTAGAGAAACCCTGTGCTTGATTATAAAGATTCTGTCTTGAAAATTTTTTCTAGTTTAGAATCAAATATTTGCGATGATTTGAATCTCGATTCTCCGTTGATGTCCTATAACGATTGGGATTCATTTAAACATATTGATTTCCTAATGAAAATCGAAAATGAATTTGGGATTGAATTTAAGCCTGAAGAATATATTACAACCTTACAAGACGCTATTCAACTCGTAAAAGAAAAGTGCTCATCAAAGAACTGAAAAAATCTCTAAGCAATCTCAAAATAGGCCCCAAAGACCATCTCTATGTGGCCAGCAGTTTGCACCGTTTTGGAGTTCCTAAATCCATTAAAGAAAAAGTTCAACAAAAAGGAATTAAATATTTACTTGATTCCTATATCGAAACATTTTTAGATTTGCTAGAAGCTGAAGGCACACTGGTTATGCCAACCTATACCTATAGTGCCTGCAACGGGGAAGAATTTGACCCACAAGAAACACCTTCTACAGTTGGTTTACTTACAGAACACTTTCGCAAATATCCGGGAGTCCAAAGAACACATCACCCTATTTTTTCGTTGGCGGCAAAAGGTCATCTTGAAAAAGAACTCCTAGAATGTTCTTATCACACCTGTTTTGGCCAAAACTCCATATTTGAATATATGCGCGAAAAAAAATTCAAATACCTAATGCTTGGAGTAAGTTTATTGGAAGCAGCAACGTTTGTTTATCATGCGGAAGAAATGGCCATGGTTCCTTATCGTTACATAAAAAAATTTTCAGGAATCATTAAAGACCAAAATTCGAGGTTGTCACCTATTAAAGTTAAATACTTTGTACGCAATCTGGAATGGGGTGATATTCGTTCTTGGGAAAAGTTAGAAAATGATGCATCTGAAACAAAAATTATTACCACAAATTTATATTTGGGACAAAAAATCATGGTCATGAAAGCGCATTTAATTCACAACTTTATTATTTCTCAAATTAAAAAGGATAAAAACTATCTTATTAACATCAACACTTAACTTTTTCCAAGTAGAATTTCTCTAATTTCCTGCGATCAGTTTTTCCTCTATCATTAAAAGGGATAGAATCAAGAAAAAAAATATCGTGAGGAAGCATATATTGGGGGCATGAAGATTTTAGAAATTCGTAGATTTTATTAACATTGATACTTCGTTCCTCGCAAATGACTACTGCTGCAATAATCTTTTTATTATGATTATTTCCACTAATAAAGACTGCGCTGTTTTGAACAAATGAAATATCCCTTAAGCGAATTTCAATTTCATCCAATTCAATGCGATGGCCATGAATTTTAACTTGACGATCTATCCGACCCTCGCAAAAAAGCATCCCATCTTGATAAAAACCCAAGTCCCCAGTTCGGTAAGCACGTTGCCCATTTTTCTCAAAAAACTTATTTGAATTAGCTTCGTTGAGATAGCCTGTACTGACATTAGGCCCAATAAGAATTATTTCACCAGTTTTTTGGTCACTTTCCTTGTCAATTTCAATGATTGTTCCAGTTTTTGGGTGACCGATAGGAATTGATGGATACTTTTCTAAAAAATCTTTGGTAATAAGAATAGAAGTAGTAACACAAGTGGCTTCCGTCGGCCCATACATATTATAAATTTCAGTATTTTTAAAATTTTGCCAAATTTTTTCTACTGTTGGTTTCTGTAATGCCTCTCCGGCCAAAAAAATCTTTTTTAAATTTGGCAGTTTAGAGCCATTAAAATGTTGATCTTTTAGTAATAAATCCAGAAAAGCAGGGGTCGCAACAAGTGCCGTTCCTCCGTATTCACTCATTTCTTGAATATTTTTTCGAGTGTTCAAATTATTTGCATGATTTAAAGGAAGAATCGAATATCCACAAGAAAATGCTATCCAAATTTCAAAAACCGAAACATCAAAGTTAAAAAGACTATGGTTGATAAAAACTTCTTGCTCAAAATTAAATGTTTGCGTTGTCCAAGAAAGAAAGTCTCCTAATGCTTCGGCAGGTATTTTAACTCCTTTAGGAAGACCAGTGCTTCCTGAAGTAAACATTATATATACCAACTCTTTTTCTTTGGTTACGTTAGAATTGAGATAATCAAATTCAATATTATCTGAATTTATTGTGTCATTTAGCCGAAAGCAATCAACATCAAGATTAGAGTTGCTACAATTAAGAACTATTTTGGCACCTGATAATTCTATTATTTCTTTGACCCTTCTCAAGGGTATACTCTCATCAATGGGAACAAAAGGATTACCATTAGATATGCAACTTAAAAAGCAGGCCGGCATCAAAAAACTTTTGTGTCCGTAAACGATAACTGGACATTGCCTTTCGATTCCATTTTTCTCTAAAATTTTGATCTTAACTTCTTGTGCTTTTGAGTAAAGCTCTCTATAGGAAATTAACTTACCATCATCAATATAAGCGATACGGTCTAAAAACTCTTCATGAAATAGCTTTAACATCTTCCAGGAGTCCTTTTTCTTTTAATCTCATTGCTATAGGCTGAAGTTCCATAATATTTGAATCTGCTTTTTCGGCAATAGATAAAAGGTCGTGTTTGCCATCACTATGGCTCAATATATAATTCATTAAAAGAACAAATCTTTGAATTTCCTGATTATTTACTTTCCCACCGGTAGATGGATATAAATCATACTTCCCAAGCTGGGGTTCGCCATATCCTACTAAATTGATAAAAGTTTTATTGTTTTCAAGTGATTGGAGGACATTTAAATAAATCTCCACTGTTTCTTTCATGCCTTCAAAAGATATAAAATCCTTATTGTCCAAAGATGTATGGTATTCTTTGTAATTTCCATACATGCTTCTCATGATAGAACCCACATTAAAATTATATCCTGGAGAACAATATTGTCTTTCATCACTTCCAAGAGGGAAAAAATCATAAATTTTCAATTCTGTATTTTTTTTCTCAACGTGTTTGTTTAAATATTGGATAGCAATTTTATCCATGACAGAATCACCATTTTTTGATTTCTTATAAGTGTATTGCTTGTTATCTCCACAACAAGTAATAACATAACCTCCAAACAAGTTCTCTTTTAAATATTCTCCCCAATCAGAAAGAAAGCTAATAATCCCAATTGTTTCAGGAGCAATAACAAAGCGATAATTAAAAATACGATCCTCTTTTTTTGCCAATTCTTTATACAAAAAAGAAATTACTAAAGGCCCACTCAATTCATTGTTGGCCATGGAAGGGTGACACAAGTAGGATGAAAGTAAAATTTCTTGTTCATTGCCAGAAGTTGAAGGGAGTAGACAAGTCCCGTAAGTAAGTGCTCCATCATTTAAATTGGAATCAATAACAACCTTATACTTTCCTGGGCGCAAAAGACTCCTTTGATTATGTGTTAAACAAAAACCCCATTTTTCTTTATAATAGCTTGTGACATAGGGAATAGCTTCGGGAAGATGTTCGTAAGAATGTAAATGATTTTGTAATTCATCCAATTCTATTTCCCTGTCAACAGGAACAGAGTAGTTTACAACATGAAGATTATTTTTTTTGAAATCGACAATTTTTTCTCCATCTGGAGCGATGATATAAGCATCTCTTATATTCCACTCTTTGGGAATTTCCCAATCGAGAACCTTTTTTCCGGTAGGGACTTCGACAAGCTCCAAAGGAATTATTTCTTTAAGAATAGAAAAAGACTCTCTTAATCCATTTCCCGTAATGCTTCTACATATCGGCCAGAGCCAATCAAAATATTTTTCTAAATTTTTTGCCGATAGTTCCAATTTCAAACTTCACTGGTTAGTTGTTTTGCAGTTTGATATGCCTCTTTTAAGACAGAATCCATGAAAAAGGTTTTGCATTTTGATTTTCCAATTAAGACAACATTTTTAAATTTTTCTTCAACAGTAGTAACCTGACGATCTATTTCTTGATAGAAGCTATGCGACAAGATAGGAAATCCCATTTTAAAATTGCTTTTAAAATAGATAGCAGGTTTTGAATTCCTTCCAATAACTCCCATTTCTACGAGTTCGTTCAATAAACTTTCCTTGGTCGCCATTTCCATTTTACCGTCTTCAATAACTTCAACAGTTAAATTAAAAACACGCTCTGGGCGAATCGCACCAATATTGGGGTATAATGTTACCCTAAATGTCAAAAAGTTCAAGTCGTAATTGGTAATGTAGTGATTGTCCAATAAGAGGGGTGTTTCAAAACTGAAGTGATGAATAGACAAGCTTTTTGCCTTGAAAATACTGTTAAAATCCTTCAACTCCAACATTTTAAGCAAAATAAAAGTTGGTAAACTCCAAATTAATACGCCTGTATTAATACGTTCATTATTGTTAACTTCGAGGGCCTTTACCTGATTCCCTTTGTATTCAACTTTTGTTAAGTTTGCACCTAAATAAAACTTTATATTAGGATGGCCGAGAAGTGATTTAATATGCTCTATAAATTTACCTATCCCACCAGAGCAAGGATAATAGTTTAATAACGACCCAACTCCTTGATCGTAGGATGGAAATGCAAACCTTGCATCAACAAAAGGATCGCTTGATTTTTTTTCAGTCATTTCCCCCGACGGATCAATAACCCTACTTAAAAAAAAGGGATTGCACGGCCTTAATTCTTTGAGATCACTACTAAATTGTTTGGCAATTAAAATTTGGGTGATCTTATCAGTTACCGTGTTACCAAAATGAAAGCGCGATTTTTCATCCAAACTACCCAATTTTTTCTTTTCTTTTCTTGAACAAGCCAAAATTTCTCTTTTTGCGTTTTCACAATCTGATTTTGAAAGATGACCAAGATTGACAAAAGGGCTATATTTATACAATTTTCCGTTAAAAAAATTACCTGCCTTAACAGTAGGAAATGTATTCCATGTCTGCTTTTTCTCTTTTAACGGATGAAATAACAATTTATCTATTTCACCTATTCCAGTCTCTTTAACAATATGAGTGCCATAATCAAAAGAAGCGGCATCACCTTTGCGTATTGACCTGAGTAACCCTCCAACATCTGAATTTTTTTCGATAATATTAACTTTAAAATGGTCTTTCAAAAACAAGGCGGTAACTAGACCTGAAATACCTCCACCTACAATTGTAACTGTTTTCATTAATTTTCTTTCCTAAAAACAGGCTTGATAGGACTCCCCATAAGAAAAGACTCTGGTCTTTTACTGTCGATAGCTTGCTTTAAAGCAGAAAAAGCATTTTCTAGCGCAATGGCGAGTTTTGCCAAATCTTCTTCTTTATGGGCAAAGCTCGGAACAATATAGGGAATCAAAACTTGTTCCCTGGCCATTTCCTGCAAAAATAGCGTTCTCAATAAAAAGTCTGGAGTTCCGTGCTCATTCGTAATGATTAATGCTGGTTTGCAATCATAACCATCAACATGAATAAAACTCTCAAGGCCCGCCTTTCTGGCAATCCCTTCAAAAACCTCTTTTATCCCCCGCCCCACATTCCAAAGATGTTGGATAACATTTTTGTTTTGAATTTCCTGTATAGTTTTTATGGCCGCAGCTATAGCGTGTGTTTCTCCGCCATGGGTTGTAGAAAGCAAAAACGTTCTTTCCCCTCTGTGATCAATCCCTCCAAGCTTCATAAGTTCCCGATCTCCAACCAAAGCACTGACTGAAAAGCCATTTCCCATTGCCTTGCCAAAAGCGGAGAGATGAGGAGTCACTCCTGCCATTTCTTGAGCACCTCCCAAAGAAAAACGAAACCCACTGACAACTTCGTCAAAAATAAGAATTGCACCTTCTTTTTCACAAAGTTTTTTGACCTCTTGAAGAAAATTATCTTGTGGCCTTTCAAAAGAAATTGGCTCTAAAAGCACACAAGCAATTTCATTCGGGTTTTCCTCAAAAATGGCCTTAAGAGAATCAAAATTGTTGTACTCAAATTGGAGCGTAAGTTCCTGAACTGCATACGGTACCCCGCTATTCATAACAGTAGAACCTATAAACCAGTCGTGAATGGAATTAAAAGGGTCGTTCTTGCATCTCAAAACTTTATCCCGTCCCGTATAAGCACGCGCCAGCCTCACTGCGCCCGTAGTCGCGTCACTTCCGTGTTTGGCAAGCTTAACCATTTCTGCGGAAGGAATAATGCTTTGAAGAAGTTCGGCCAATTCCCCTTCAATGAGACTGGGACGACAAAAATTAACTCCCTTTTTTAATTCTAGCTGCACAGCTTCCAAAACTGGTTTGTAGGCGTGGCCAAGAATGACCGTCCCTAGACTCATTGCAAAATCGAGCCACTCATTGCCATCGACATCCCACAGGCGGCATCCGCTTCCCTTCTCTATAATGCGAGGAGCGTTAGCAGGAAATTGATCATCTCCCTTGCTATAAGTATGAGCACCACCCGGTATAAGCTTTCTCGCTCTTTCTCCGTAGTAATGGTTTTTTTCAAAATTCACGGCATTGCTTTCCTCTTCCTCGAAATATTTCCAAGGTATATCCACACAATCTTGCTATATCCAGCAAAAAAACAACTAAGGGTGCTAGCACCAAGGCCCATGGGTTTTGCCTAAACCAAAACCATTGCTGAGAACGCCGAAGAGGGGTTATAATCCCTCGCAAAATCAAATGGCCTCCCAACCAAGTATAAGAACTTAAAATTACTAAGAAAATCAATAAAAGGGCCAATAGAACGTGAGTTCTGCCCATGCCGGCCCTATAAATATGCTGCGCGTAAAGGAAGTGTTTTTTGATGCCCCCCCACAGAGAATTGGTAAACTGGTCATAGACAATGCGCCCAGGCCCAGCTTTGCTCTGTCCGGTAAGAGATATAAATTTGTTTTTCCAAAGCAAATCTTCTGCTGCTCGTAAATCTTCCCTTAAGGCCCCTATTTTGAGTTGAAGTCCTTTGGTGAGAACTGACCCGGGCATGGAAGGACGAACCGCCTCTACCCCGTATGAAACAGCACAAACAGTGAAGGCCCAAAGGCCATGAGCACGAAAAAGACAAGACCCCATGACCCCACTATTTTGTTGGAATTCATCTGAGTTTATTTGTAGTTCCAGCCAATCTGATTGGGGATAAGTTCCCATATCCAAAAAAGCAATAATTGCATCATTGGGAACAAATTCAATACCGATATTGCGGGAACGCCCCGGCATACTCGTTTTGTCTTTTTCAACTGAGGACAAAAGATGAACTTTGTAGTTTTTTCCTTGTACCTCTTTTTTAATAACTTCGGCACAATTATCTTGTGAACCGGAATCGACAAAAACAACCGCATGAGGTTTCAATGTTTGCCGTTCTATGGCATCAAGCTGAGTAGAAATTAAGGAGGCCCTGTTGAGAATGGGAATAATGATAAAGACGGGCCGATGCTCTTGTCGCGTCTTGCTCATTTATGCCAGGGCCTTCTTTGCATGGCCTTCCCAGTTAAAACAAGCCCAATGCCATAAAGACTGCCGGCACATCTTCTCAACCTGTGTCCTGCCGGTCTGTAAATTCCCACGATAAAACTGTTAAGCGAGAGGCCAAGCATCGACCACAATGTGGCAAGAGGATTAAAATCACCGGCCTTTCTGACGAAGTACCACAAGGCCACCACCTGCCATACACCCATGGAAAATTGTTTGTTTTTGGGAATGGGGTGATCCAAATGTTGTACACGAGATTTTCCACAAAGAACAAGGGCGTATTTTTTACTTGCGGTATAGCTAAAATCGACATCTTCGAGGTAGCCTATTCCCTCAAACCATTCGTCAAAAGAATATTCATTCAAAACCTTTTTATGCCAAAAAGTAGCTCCTCCACAAAGCCACTCAACTTCGACTGTATCTTCCCGCTTTCTCGGCAAAGTATTAATGCCGGAACAAGTAAGCTTCCCTCCAATTCCATCATCCAAAAGAAACAACCTTCTCCAGCCCTGCATCCTAATCTCTGGAGTATTGGTAATCATCATTCCGATTCCACCGAGTGGCCTTTGTGCTGAAAATTCCCTCGATGCTTTTATCACCTGCTCTAAAGCATCCTGTTCCAAAACCAAGTCGTCATCCAAAAAGCCCACCCACTGAGCGCCTTGGAGGTCTTGGGGAAGCCTCCCTATTCCCACATTTCTCTGTTTGGGCAAAGAAGGGGGGCGAACTGCTACATAATCTGTTGGAATATCGGGAAATTTCTCCACTACTTCTTTAATGGGGTGGTCAGACCCATCGACCACAATAACAGATCGCGGCATAAAGGTCTGAATTTGAATGGATTTAAAAAGCCTTTCCAGGTCGTAAGGGCGGTCTTTGGTGCAAATAATAAGGTCGAGTTGTTCCATAGTTTGAGCCTTTTTTAAGTTGCTTGCCAAGGATAAAATAGCTGAGATAATTTAGGCTTGTCACCAAGTTCAAATAGGTAATATGTTAATTCCCATGTGGCTTCAGACACATAAGAATCAACGCACTTCTCCAAAAGGTCAGTAATGATCAACCTCCGTTTAATTTCCACTTCAACAGAAAAGCACTCTTGCACAATAAATATGAAAAAAATTCTATTTTTAGGACGTGATGAAACGGAAACTTCCCTAATACATCTTTTGGAAAAGAATCACTGCAAAGTCTGGCATACAAATCACAAGATCGATAATACTTCCGTTTCAGAATTTGACTTAATTATAAGTTTTGGGTATCGATATATTCTATCTCCAAAAATCATTGCAAAAATAAAACGGCCAATTATTAACCTTCATATTGGTTACCTGCCATATAACCGAGGAGCACATCCTAATTTTTGGTCTTTTTTTGAAGGCACTCCAAGTGGAATCACTATACACCATATTGATGAAAATATTGATACTGGAGACATCCTTTACCAAAAATATGTTAATTTTGATAAAAGCGAAATTACTTTTAAAACCACTTATAACAGACTTATACATGAAATAGAATCACTATTTAAAGGCCATCTACAAGAAATTTTAGATAATGATCTTGCCCCTTTTAAGCAAAGAGGAAACGGTACTCATCACTTTGTAAAAGATCTTCCGATTGAATTTTCGGGCTGGGATACAAATATCAAGGAAGAACTGAACAGGTTGGATCAGTTAGGCATTTCCCATTCAAATAAAAAATTAGTTTTGATTGATGAAATTGAAAAGATACGTCGCAATAATAATGTGAATTGGATGGATTTGCTAAGACTGGCATTTACAGAGGCTCCGGATAAAGCGGTAAAAATCTTCCGAAGAATAAATTCTGATGATAACAAAATTTCTGAATTGTTCAAAAAACTTGGTGAATAATAGTGACACCATCTTGGGTTTGGAGAGTTTTTCTTTCGGAGTGGGGTCAAAAAAAGACGAAATACGCAATAAGCCTTTGGATACTTTTCCTCACTTTTGAATACTGGTTTTTAGGGCCATATTCCTTTGTCGGTTATCACGATGAAGCCGATCTTGGCATTGTACGATTTCTACATGATACAACTTGTCATATTGGTGGAAATTTTCTTCATGGAGTCCTAGGAGGTGTGGATAAACGGGGAACATTGCTCACAGGAGGTCAGTATTTTTCATTGGAAAGAGGTCTTGTCGCTTGGCTTCCTCTTTCTCTGGCCATTCTTATTCATAAAGTATTGGTTACATGTACCTCTACTATTGGAATGTACCTTCTCCTTAGAAAGTCAAAGACATTTTTGATTCCTAGGTCTGAAGCTTTTTTTCTGAGTGCTTTTTTTAGCACCAGCAATATTTATATGATTCATAAAACTTTTCATTATGGCCTAGGATATTCGGTTTTGCCCTTAGCATGCTATCTCTTTACCCTCCGAACTAACAAAAAATATTATTTATTTTCATGCTTTTTGCTTTCAATTTTAATTTCGATAAGCAACGCTCCCTCTCATACTTTTTTAGCAGTTTTCTTTGGACTCATAACCATCTCTTTTTTGATCTATCGAAAATACATAAATCTTCGTTTTTGTTTGGCAGTAAGCTTTTTAATATTCATTGTCTGTTTTAATTGGATTGACGCTATTTCTGTTATAAAAGAATATGCAACATCTACAATACGATTTTCTGACCCCCAATCAACTCAATATTACGCAAATAAAATTTGGGGTTCATGGAGAATTTTGAAAAGTTCATCATCCTTTCAATATCTTTTTTTCAAAGGATTCTCATTTCTGCCTTTCCTTATCATTGGTTTGACAACAGCTATAGCTATAAAAAACAAATTAAAATTTTCATGGCCTTTTTTATTAGCCATACTTACTCCTATTTACTTCCCTGAAATTATGTATTCTATTCCCTGGGCGCATATTAATCTAACATTTTTAAATAGTGTCAATTACTCACGAATAGCACACGTAAGTACTACTGCTTTTATTCTTACATTGGCCGCATTGCCTCTAACTATAAGAGAGAGAGGGAAGAGAATTGCGGGATTATGTGTTTTTCTCCCTTTCCTCTTTTTCAACTTCGATCTAAAAATTCGTGCTTTCATAGAAACAATTTATTCCAATCGTTTAAAACTTTATGCTATAGATAATTTGTTAAATCATAATTGGAATTCAAGGGATAATTTGTTTCGAGTAGTTACTGCAGGGGATTGGTACAGAAATTCTTTTCATCCCAACTTTGTATGGAACTATGGGTTGGAAAGCTTGGATGGAGTTTCCAATTTGGTTCCACGCATACACAAAGAATATTGGTATTACGGACTTCACAAAAATAGCAACTCAAAACCTTTGCCTTTTACTGAGAATGCTCGCCTACATCTTCATTACAGTGATAAAAATATTTTTGCTTCAACCTCAATCCATGGGTGTGAGCAACCCTTCATCGATTTGGATTCCACAATTGACCTCAATATACTAAGATTGGCCAACGTCGGATATGTTATCAGCTATTTTCCACTCAAAGGAACTAACGTAACAAAAGTTTCAGGGCCAGAGAATCAACCTCACCCCAGTTGCTTGCCCACCTTTAAAGAAAAGCTACAAAGAAGATTAAAAAATACGTTTGATCCCGACGATATAAATATCTACTCATTGGGCGATTTCACTCCCCGGGCCTATTTCCCATCAAAAATTATTTCAGACCTTCCTTTAAAAGAAAGTTATCGATATATCTCCAAACACTATTGCCCAAGATGTGTCTTTACTGATCAAAAAACTCTCGAAAAATCAGAAGGAGTTATTTTGAAATTAACAAAAGTTAAGGACGGTTATGATATTGAAGTTGATGTTAAAAAAGAAGGCCTTTTTGTTTTAAATCATTTTATGACCCCTTGGTGGCAAGTGTTTATAAATGGAAAAAAGAAAGATATTTTTACTATCAACAATTTTCAAATTGGATTAAACCTCAAACAGGGAAAATCAAAATTAGAGTTCCGGCACATTATTGTTCCATTGAGTAAAAAACTAAGAAAGTATTCTTTTGAATAAAATACTCATATTGGAAATAGCAAGCCTGGGTAAAGAATATTGCTATTGCCTTAGGAATGTTTAAGGATATGAAAAAAGGCATTATGACTCTCAATAGGCTCGCAACTTGAACTAAAACCCCCGTGGAGAGTTATCGATGAATAGAGAAAAACTAAAGTGATAAAATTTTGCTTTGAGAAATTTTTTCTTTCAGAATGGAATCAAAAAAAGACAAGGTGCGCAATAATCCTTTGGATTCTTTTCCTCACTTTTGAATACTGGTTTTTAGGGCCATATTCCTTTGTTTCCGTTAACGAAGATGCTAATCATGCCATTACACGCTACCTATACCATGCAATCGGCCATGTAGGAGGAAATTTTCTTCATGGAGTTCAAGGGGGCATCAGTCTCGCAGGTACTCTTTTGACTGATGGCCAACATTTCTCTCTGGAAAGGTGGCTTATCAAAACTTTTCCCCTATCTCTAGCACTCATTTTTCACAAGATTTTAGTCGCCAGCACAACAACAATTGGTATGTACCTTCTGCTCAGAAAGTCCTCTTCAGTGCCAAGATCAGAAGCCTTTTTCCTCAGTGCTTTTTATAGCACTTTCAGTCGTTTTATGATTCACTTTACTTTCTACAATGGCCTTGGATATGGCGTATTGCCGCTTACACTGTATATTTTAGTTTTCAGATCAGGGAAAAAATATCATCTCTTCTCTTCTTTTTTGCTCTCAGTACTTATTTCCATCAGTATTTCACCTGTTCATGCTTTTCCAACTATCTTCTTGGGAACTTTGTTTTTACCTTTCTTTCTCTACCCTTCAAAAATTGGTTGGCGTTTTATACTATCAATCAGCTTTTTAGGATTAACCTATTTAGCCAATTGGATCGATTATTTGTGGATTACAAAAGAATACGCCTCTTCCAGTTCTCGATTTATTCATGGCAAAGAATTTATGGTTGAATCAAATTTTATCCAAGGCGCAATTCCCTATCTTAATGGTATATCAACACTTACAGGAACATCCTTTTCACCACTTCTCTCTCTAGCGTTAATTGTATTAGTAGCGACAATTATAAAAGAAAAAAGAAAAATTCGGCCCTTAATTCCAGTTTTTCTATGCATTGTATTTTTTGTTTATATTAATAAAATCATTCATATAATTCCTTGGCAATTTCTAAAACTTGGATTTGTAGAATCAATCCAATTTAAACGCTTAGCCTATGCAAGCCTAATACCGCTTACTCTCATGATATCTCGTTTCCCTTTAACGTTTGGAAAAAATAAAACCAGAGTGTGGGGAAAACTCTTTTTTGTCGTCTACCTTCTCTATAACTTTAACCTGAAAGCTCTGGCCTTTAGGGGAATACTAGGCTCCAACATGAAACGTCTGCACGCCGTGAAAAATCTCGCTGGTTACGGCTGGCGACCATCCAATCAACCCTTTAGGGTTGTTACAGCAGGAAATGCAGATGTTTTTCATCCAAACTACGTCTGGGGCCATAACTTGGAAAGCCTGGATGGATTTGTCAATTTCGCCCTTAAAAACCAAGAAGAATTCTGGTACTACGGAATTCACAAACAAAGGAAACCTATTCCCTTTTTAGTAGGAGCACATTTTTTTCTCCATTACGGAACTGGAGGGAATGTTGGTGAAATGCTGCCGGAAGGAAATAGTGCTTGTTCAAAGGAATGGAGAAATTTAAGCAACGGCAAAATTGACCTCAACCTTCTACGATTAACGAATGTTTCTCACATTGTAAGTTACTACCCTCTCAACGGAAAAGATATTAAAAAAGTTTCAGGCCCAGAGCATACCATCCCTACTGCTTGTTTGCCATCCAAAGAAAAATTATTAAAAAAACTAAGTACTTTACGACAACCTGATGATATTTACATTTACTCCCTAGGAAGTTTTACTCCTCGAGCTTATTTTCCATCCAAAATTTTTCCATTAAAAGAACAATCTCAACACGCCACATATCGCTATATTTCATTTCACTACTGTTCAACATGTGCTTTTACAAATCAAAAAAAAGAAGTCGGCAAAGGTTCTATTTTAAAATTGAAAAAAGTACCTGATGGCTACGATATTGAAGTTGATGTTAAAAGGGAAGGCCTTTTTGTTTTAAATCATTTTATGACTCCCTGGTGGCAAGTTTTTATTAACGGGGAAAAACAGAATATTTTTACTGTCAATAATTTTCAAATTGGATTAAATATTAAGCAAGGAAAACAAAAATTGGAATTTCGGCACATAATTCTCCCTCTAAGTCAGAAAATCATTACTGAAACTAAAAAGATGTGGAATTGACGAATGAAAGCTCTTTCTTGGATAAAAAACATTCTTCAAGCCCATTTCCCAAAAAAATCTGAGTTTACGTTGTTTTGGTTCTCTTTTTTTATTTTTTTTGGAATGGTGTTTTTCCCCGATTTACAGTTGACAATAACAAAGGATCAATATTTTCCCTATGGCCCTTATCTGCTCACGTCCGATGTTATCAGTAATATCTTCTCTTGGTTTAATATCTCTCAGAATGAAGAACTATCTCTTAAATATCCTTGGAGCACTATAGCCATTCAAAAATTTTGGTTTCATTTATTTGACCAAGGCCCCGGATATTTTTGGGGAAGGGCCTCATCTGTTTTTATGATCCATCTTTTGATGTATAAAATTGTTAGAAGAAGCTTAAATATTCTTTATACGGTTTTTATTCTCCATTTTTCCCTGATTTGTTTCTCTAATTTTCCCTTTAGGCTTTTTTTTTCCAACTTAATTCAAGGAAAATTTGAATTGCCTTATACTGAAGCCACAATAACGGGATTCCCTTTCCCTCTCGTGTCAATCACTGGTTTTTTACTTGCGCTCACATTCTCTACCAGAAGAAAGAAGCATTCCGTTAGATCACTATATATCCAATCTTTACTCTGGTTCATGCAAGCATCAATTCATCCTCTCAGTTTTATTTTAGGACTCCCCATCGCTATATTAACCTTAGTTAAATCACTCGAAAAAATATCCAAAGATTGGAAAACTTACTTCTTCCATATTACAATTCTTTCTCTAGGGTTATGGCAAACTTCAAAATATTTATTCTCTAATATTGCAAGACCATCGTTGCAAGATTTTGAGCTAATACAAAATAGCCCTTTTAATATTTTTACAACTTTTTATTTTTCGTTCTATTGTCTTATTCCCTCTTTTTTAACCATATTAGTCTTTTTAATCAGAAAAATTAATCCGAGAGAAATAGGCATGAGATTTGGTCATATCTATACTTTAATGCTTACAGAAATGATAATTCTCCTTGCTGATTCCTTATTTTTTAAAGGACTCTATGGACAATGGATATTTTCTCGTTTTTTCATCTTCTTGCACTTATTATATTTCATCCCTTTCATTTACTACTTCAATGCCCCACAGTATTTTGTTTCAAAAAGAGGAATTGAGGGATATACTTTCTTAAGAAAGATCGACCACTTTTTAAAATTTTTCTTTTTTCCGCTCAAGAACTTAATTCCTGCAATAGCATTAATTTTTTTATGGATTTTTTCTTGGAATTCTCAAATTAAGAGAAGAAATCAATATTTTAAATATATGCATTCTAGCTATGAAAGATTTGCAAAAGATCTTAATAATATCCAAGGAAACGAAATTGTCGTCAACGGGTCTTATCAAAACCTTTTTCTTATATTAAACTCAAAGAGAAATCCCTTATGGGGGAATAATTTTTTTTCGAATCAAGCATCCGAGGAAATAATCCAGCGATACGCTTTGAACTTTAAAATTTATGCTCTTTCAAATGAAGAATTTATTAATTTTTTTAAAGAAGGGATTGGAAGCAATTTTGCTTTTCACAAAGAATTTACAATGGGATACAGATTAAACAACTTCAAATTAAAACAGTTAAAAGATGTGTTTAAAAATACCAATTTACAAAGTTCTATAGAGAAATTTGGTATTCGAAAAATCTATAGTTTGAAACTCCTAGAAAATCTTCCCAGTTTCTTCCATGGGATGAAACTTAAACATGGTTACCTCTATACAAGAGAAAAAAATTAATGAAAAAGAAAATGAAGGCCGCTCTATGGTATGGTAAAGAAAAATTGAAACTCGAAGAAGTTGATAGCCCCTCTCGCAAAAAGGATAATATCATTTTAAAAGTGAAGAGTTGTGCTATTTGTGGTTCTGATTTACGCACTTTTTTTCATGGTAATGATAGAATAACCCCTCCTCAAATTTTAGGACATGAAATTTCAGGTGAGGCCATCCATGTAGGAAATGAAGTTACCAATTTTAATATTGGTGACCGCCTTTCTGTTGGGGCCGATATTCCTTGTGGAGAATGCTTTTTTTGCCAAACAGGACATCCAAACAATTGCAAAAATAATCTGGCCATTGGTTACCAATATAAAGGGGGATTTAGCGAATATATCGCACTGAATCAAAACATTGTCAGCGGAGGCCCTTTAAAAAAATTTAATGCCTCTTTAAGCTATGAAGAGGCTGCTTTGGCCGAACCATTAGCTTGCTGTCTCAATGGCATGGAAATTGGACTTATGAAAGCGGGACATGATGTAGCTATTTTGGGGGCAGGGTCAATAGGAATTATGCTCGTGCTTTTAGCCGATTTGTATAAAGCCAGAAAAATTTTCGTAATAGACCCTCAACAAAGAAGATTGAATGCAATTAAAGAATTTAAAAAATTTCATGAACTTTACCTCCTCAATCCAGAACGAGATGCTGTTGAAGATGCAATCAAATCAAGAACAGATGGAATTGGAGTACAATTGGTTTTTACGGCCGCTCCGGTTTTTGCAACTCATCTTAGCGCCATGCGCCTAGTTTCCAAAAGGGGAGTTATCAATTTTTTTGGAGGCCTGCCAAAAACCGCTCCTTCCCTTGAGGTCTCTTCTAATTTTTTGCATTACAATGAAATTTATTTGACAGGTTCTCACGGTTCGACACCCAAACAGCATTACCAAGCCTTAAAAATGCTTGAATCAAAGGAAATTGATTTAAGAAAGATGATTACTTCAAAAATACCATTGGAGCAAATCCATTCTGGGTTTGAAAAGGCCATTAACAAGGAAGGAATAAAAATTGTCATTAATCCGTAATAAGGGTGAAAACATTGTCGAAATTTCAGCCTCAATCATGTGTATAAACTGGTTGAACGCCCATGAACAAATGAATATCCTAAAAAAAGAAGGCATTGAGTACCTTCATTGGGATATTGCCGACGGCTCTTTTGTTCCTGATTTCACAATGGGTTCAAGCATTATCAATACACTTCGCGAATACACTACTATGCGATCAGATTACCATCTCATGGTAGAAGAACCTTCCAGAATTTTCGATTCTTATGATATTGCGCCAGGGGATATTTTTACCATTCATCAAGAGGCCTGCCGAAATTTGCATCGAGACTTGGTAAGAATCCGACAAAAAGGAGCACGCGTCGGAGTAGCCATTTGCCCGGCCACTCCTCTTGAAGTCCTTGATTATATTGTAGATGATATTGATGTCGTTCTCATTATGATGGTAAATCCAGGCTTTAAAGGTCAAAAACTTATTCCTCAGATGTTGAAAAAAATTGAATCTCTTTGCCGTTTAAGAAAAGATCTTAATTGGGATTTTAAAATTGAAATTGATGGCAATGTTTCACCCTCACTTATTTGTGAAATGACCCATGCCGGAGGAGATATTCTAGTAGGCGGAAGTTCTGGTCTTTTCCGAAAAGACGTAGATTTACCAACGGCCATTGCTTGTATGCGTGAGCAAATTCAAAGAGGCATTTCTTTAAGAGGAAAATCATGAACTTTAAACTGGGAATCAACACAGGCTTTGCTATCAACCGATATCCCGAGCCAGAAATCTGGACACAAATAATAGCAGAAGAACTTGGTTTGAAACATATTCAATTTACGGCTGATCTTCTCAATCCTTCGCTTCCTTCAAAAATTATTTCTCTTCAAACAAAAAAAATTCTCAAAGCGATTAAAAAATATAATTTAAAAATATCATCAACATTTACAGGTGCTTTTACAAGAGTTAACCACCTTGCTCATCCCGATGCTGAATTAAGAAAATATTGGCTGGAATGGTTCAAAAAATATGTTGACATCAGTGCCGACTTAGGAGCAGAAAGCATGGGTTCCCATCTGGGAATTTTCACCGCCAAAGATAATAATGATAAAGCCTTAAGAAAAGAGAGAAAAAAACAAAATATTGAAGGATGGCATAAAATCGCTGACTACTCAAAAGCTAACGGGCTGAAATATCTAACATGGGAACCTATGTCCATCTCTCGTGAGCAAGGAGAAACCTTAAAAGAAGCAAAATCTTTACATGAAGAAATAAATAAAAACTCCCCCTTGCCTTTCTTTATTTGCCTAGATGTTGACCATGGTGACATCATGTCCGACAACCCTGATGATACTAATCCTTATTGTTGGCTAAAAGAATTTGCCCACTGTTCTCCACTGGTTCACCTAAAACAAAGTTCAGAAAATAAAAGTGGGCATTGGCCATTTACAAATAAGTATAATGAAAAAGGACGTATCGTTCCTGAAAAAGTCATTAATACATTGAGCCAAAATGGAAGAAATACATTTGATAAAACTATTCTACTTCTTGAGCTTAGCTTTCGAGAGCGAGAACCCATTGATAGCACTGTTATACAAGTACTGAAAGAATCCGTTGATTTTTGGCGTCCACATGTGAGCATTTAAATGAGACGACCTATCAACGTCATCATTACCATGGCCGGAAAATCAAAACGCTTTCATGAAGCAGGTTATACAAAACCAAAAGCTTTCCTTCAAGTTGGCCACAGTAAAATGATAGACCATGTAATATCCATGTTCAATGATAAAGATCGCTTTTTTTTTGTTGTCAGTGAAGAACAAGTCCGTAACTATCCAAAAGAAATCGAATATTTGAAAACTGTTGTTAAAAACAGCCATATTGTTAAAATTCTTTGTCACGATATAGGCCCAATACACTCAGCACTTCAAGTAAAAAATATTTCCGATAACGAAGAAGTTATTATTAGTTATTGTGATTTCACTGTTCGTTGGGATTACGAGCGTTTTTTGCGAGAAGTAAAGGGATTTGATGCTTCCATTATTAGCTTTAGTGGCCTCCACCCGGCCTCATTTGGAAACACCTACTATGCATATATGCGAGTTGAAGGAAACCATCTGCTTGAATTAAAAGAAAAGGCAAGTTTCACAAATAACCGCCATGAAGAACCTGCCTCAGTTGGAATATATTATTTTAGAGATTGGAAGCTTTTCCAAAAATACGGTAATAATTTTTTGCACAAGAGAAGACCAAAAGACCCAGAAGCTTATATTAGTTTATTATTTAACTTCATGGTCAAAGATGACTTGGAAGTTTTAGTTTTCCCCGTAAAAAATTTTATTTGTTATGGCACTCCCAAAGACCTTACTCAATATCAATTTTGGTTTAACTTTTTCCACGAAAAACATGATAAAAAAGAACCTCATCCCTTCAATAAACAAGTTAATCTTATTCCCATGGCTGGAGCAGGAAACCGTTTTTCCAAAGTAGGCTATCATGTAAGCAAGCCCTTTATTCAAATACGCAGTAAACCGATGTTTATTCGTGCCAGTTGCTCCTTTCCAAAAGCAAACCGATGGGTTTTCTTCATCAATAGCAACTTAATGAAACGATACCCCATTAAAAAAACTTTACAAGA
The DNA here is from genome assembly GCA_965215445.1 of Bacteriovoracaceae bacterium. GTDB lineage: Bacteria > Bdellovibrionota > Bacteriovoracia > Bacteriovoracales > Bacteriovoracaceae > CBDBLK01. The sequence continues at coordinate 679,497 of CBDCDT010000002.1, forward strand.
GTTATCCTATAATTTTGATATAATTAAGGTTGAAAGATTGACCAAGGGACAAGCATCAACATGCTTATTGGGGAAAGATAAAATTATTAGAGATAGGCCATTATTAATTGCTTCATGTGACTATGAAATTCGTTACAGTTCCGAAGAATGGAGGAGCATTCTAGAAGATGAAAAAATCGATGGTGCTGTATGGGTTTCTCGACTAGAAAAAGGAATATTCAAAAACCCTACTGCTTTTGCTTATTGCCAAATCAATACCGATGGGCAGACTATCAGAAATATAGTAGAAAAACAAACGATTTCAGACCATCCAGAACAAGACCCTATGGTCATAGGAACATTTTGGTATCGAAAAGGAGAAGATTTCATTTGGAGTGCTGAGAGTATGATAGAAAAAAATATCACCGTTAATAACGAATATTATGTAGCAACTAGCATTAACCAATTAATTCAAAAAGGGAAAAAAATTGTCATTTTTGATGTTACGCAATGGGTTTCCTACGGTGACCCCTTTGAATTAAAAATTTTTGAGTATTGGGAAGATTATTTTTATCATTTACAAAAAGATTCGAGATGAAAACAAAACAGGCAGTTTTAATAAAAAATGGATCAATTGAAGTTTTAGAAAAACAGCTTTCATCACCTAAAGATGATGAATCTCTTATAAAAATCCATTATACAGGTATTTGTAGTTCTGACATTTATCGAGGTTTTGCACATGGTGCTTATTTCTACCCCTTGGTTATGGGACACGAATTTGCAGGAAAAATTGAAAAAACTTCTCCACAGAGCTACTTTAAAGTAGGGCAGAAAGTAGCCATCTTTCCTCTACTTCCCTGCTTTAAGTGTTCAAGCTGCCAAATAGAAAAATATGCTCAGTGCCTCAATTATAGTTACTATGGGTCACGAACAGACGGCGGATACAGTACATTTTTAAACGTAAGAGATTGGAATTTAATCCCTATTCCTGAAAATATAAACTTAAAAAATGCGGCGATGCTAGAACCTCTTTCTGTTGTTCTTCATGCTTTGGAACTCTTTGATTTTAATAAGCAGGGAAAAAGTCTCGCCATTTTGGGAACTGGTTTCCTAGGCTTAATTGCAGGCCTTATTATTCAAAGACAATATCCTAACTTAAAAACAACTTTTTTTGATCGTAATCAATTCAAACTTGACATGGCAGAAAAAATGGGATTTCCAACAAAGCTTATTGGCAATACAGCACTTTGGAGCAATATTCTTAAAGATTATCAAGATAATTTTGATTATGTTTTAGAATCTTGTGGTTCAAGTACTACTTATATTAAATCTATTGAATTGGCCGCACGCTTTGCTCAAATAGTTTGGATGGGAAATATTGTTGATGATCTCTCACTTCCCAAATCTTTGGTAAGTTCTGTTTTAAGAAAAGAAATTTCCATTAAGGGATCATGGAATTCGACTTATTTTGGAACTAAACAATCAAATTGGACAAATGCTGTTGATCTTCTTTCACAAAGCCTAGACTTGACTTCTTTAATTACAAAAATGATTGACATTGAATCTATTGGAAAATTATTGGAAAAGCTTCATAATCACAAAGAGAAAAAAAAGAAGTTTGAAGCAATAAAAGTAATGGTAAAATTATGAAAAAACCACTAGACCTCTCTATAGTGATTCCTTGCTATAACGAAGAAAAAAATATCTCCTTATTGCTTGAAAAAATAGAGAGAGAAATTACAAATGATAAGTTTGAACTTATTTTGGTGGATAATGGTTCAACTGATCAAACACAAGAAACCATAAAAAATGCTCTTAGCAAATACTCTTTTTTAAAATTAGTTATTGTTGAAAAAAATCAAGGCTATGGATATGGAATCCTTGAAGGATTAAAAAGGGCCAATGGTGAGTTTTTAGGTTGGACTCACGCAGATTTGCAAACTCATCCAAGAGATATTTTTAGAGGCATTCAAAAGATTCTTTCTGCAAAAAATGCAAAAAATATTTTCCTCAAAGGGTATCGTCGAAGACGCCCTTTCAAAGACAATATCTTTACCTGGGGAATGGCCATTTTGCTTTCCCTTTTATTTCGATGCCAACTCAGGGAAATCAACGCTCAACCAACTATATTTCATCGAAGTTTTTTTGAATCTTGGAAAAATCCACCTTGGGATTTTTCTCTTGATCTCTTTGCCTACATCAAGGCAAAAAAGGAAAATCTTAGCATTAAAAGAATTGATGTCTTCTTTCCAGAAAGAATACACGGAAGATCTTCTTGGAATTCAGGCCTTATAACAAAATTTAAGTTGGCGAAAAAAACAATAAGTTATTCTCTAATATTAAGAAAAAATCTTAAAACTTAATTTAGCACTATATCTGTTTTTTTCTGGAGCACTAATCTTTTGCTAAGTGGAAATATTTTAGAACCTGCTTTTATTAAAGTGCTGTCCATAAAATCTAACAGTTTTAACATGAAGTCAGGAAGGTTGATTGTCTTTGTCTTGGCAATAACTCCTCCAGAAAAAAGGAATATCATAAACTCATAAAATTCATGCCGCACAACTACAAGGTCTTTAATATTTGTTTCAAATTTACCTTGATCCTTCCACAAAAGTTCGGGAATTGCACAATTAGCAGACCAAGGGTCTTCGGGTGAGTTTGCTGGCAATTTTTCATTGAACACGTCTACCTCATAACTCCAGCCTTCATGCCTCATGATTCTTAAGATAAATCTAAGGAAAAAGGATGTATTAACTTCATTAATTAATATAGTGCCTCCAGGTCTGAGTGCAGTTGCTAAATTTTTTAAAAAACGGCCAGGATATGCCACATGATGTATCATATGAGAACAGATAAAAACATCTACGCTGTCAGGTTCAAAAGGAAGACTTAACGCATCTATTTTTTTGTCAATCCATGGATACTTTTCAATATCTGTTAGAGTAATATTCGATTCATTCAGAATAATTTTACTAAAACCAGCGCCTGCTCCTAGCTCAAAGATATTTTCCTTGTTTTTAAGATAAGGCGACATCCACGCATAACGCTTTTTTAAAAGAAAATTGAGATTATTCAGCCTATTTTTCAAGAAAAAATTTCTCGCTTTTTCCACTTCTCCTTCATTTTTCATTCGATTTTCTTTATGTGTTGGAAAATAAGTTTTTGGTAAAATACCCATCATTGCTCCAATCCTGCCGCGCGTCGCAAAATAGCCTCCCCTCCTTTCCAACGCTATCATGGTAAATTTCACAAGTAAATTTTCATTAAGACTTTATTTCTGTATTATCAAGCTTTAATAACCAGAACCTCTAGTATGATCTTAGTCCAACACCGAGTTAACACTATTGAAGAATTAGAAAAAACTCCTTTTCATTATGGAGTAGAAATTGACCTTCGTTCCAATCTTGAAGAAATTTATCTCTCACATGACCCCTTTATTGAAGGTGAAAATTTTAACTCCTGGTTGAAATATTATCGACACAAATTTCTTATCCTTAACGTAAAAGAAGAGGGATTGGAAATTGAAATCCATAAAATACTGAAAAAACGTGATATCACAAATTTCTTCTTTTTAGACAGTTCATTCCCTTCTCTTGTAAAAAACAATCACTTACTGCAAAAAAAAATCTGTGCTAGATACTCTGAATTTGAATCCTCAAATACTATTATTAACCTGGCCCCCATTATTCATTGGGTTTGGATAGATTCTTTTTTAGGCAATCCTTTAGATTTAAAAACATATGCAAAATTTCAATCTCTTGGAATAAAAATTTGTTTGGCCTCTCCAGAACTTTCTAGGGGAAATTTTAATGAGATTTTAGAATTTCAAAAAAAATTTGCCCATGATAAGATCGTACTGGATGCCGTTTGTAGTAAGAGAATCCATTTATGGGAAGAATATTGGAGAAAAACTTCTTGAATAAAATACTCGTTCTAGGAACAGGCGGATTAGGTAAGGAGTGTTGTTATTATCTTAAGGATGCTTTTGGCCCAAGTCTTCAAATAGAAACTTATTCCGATTCTGATACTTCTGAAATTCCTTCTGCAAAATCTGGCATACGTTTTATTGTGGCGGTTGGTGACCCTCTAGCAAAACAGACGATGGTTTGCAAGGCCTTGGAAAATGGTTTGCGGCCAGCACCGACGCTCATTCATCCTCGGGCCTTCGTACAAAATCCTGAGAAAATTGGGATGGGGGGTATTATTGCTCCGGGGGTTGTGGTGGCCGCTGATGTACAAATTGGAGACTATGTTTTACTTAATTACAATGCCACTGTAGGCCATGATACTGTTATTGGAGATTTTTGTACGATTAATCCATCGGCCAATATTTCGGGAAATAATCGCATTGGCGATTGTGTTTTTGTTGGGGTGGGAGCGGTGACAAAGCAATCTATAGAAATTGGAGATAATGCAATCTGTGGCGCTCAGGCATGTTGCTTGCAAGATGTTCAGGCCAATACAACAGTCGTGGGAGTTCCCGCTAATCGTTGCTTGAAAAAATAATGGATAAAATTTTACTATCAAAACCACACATGAGCGGGCAAGAAATCAAATATGTAACCGAGGCGATTTCCTCTAATTGGGTGGTTCCCCTTGGCCCTTTTGTAACTTCTTTTGAACAAGAACTCGGCCAATGCATGGGCAACGATGAGAACTTTGTGGTTGCAACCAATACGGGAACTGCTGCACTTCATACCGCACTTGCAAAGCTTGGAGTTGGCCCTGGAGATGAAGTTTTTTGTTCCAGCTTGACGTTCGTTGCGAGCGTTAATCCAGTTTTATATTTAAATGCGGCCCCAGTTTTCATTGATTCAGAAACACAGACTTGGAATATGTCACCAGAGGTTTTGAGAGATGCGCTGGAAAAAAAGGCGAAGTCTCGTAAACTACCCAAGGCCATTATCGTTGTCGATCTCTTTGGGATGAGTGCTGATTTTGACCCCATCCTTGAAGTCAGCGGTCATTTTGGCATTCCTGTTATAGAAGACGCTGCTGAGGCCCTTGGCTCTCGTTATAAAGATAGGGTCTGTGGCAGCTTTGGAAAATTTGGGATACTTTCATTTAATGGCAATAAAATTATTACTGCTTCTTCGGGAGGTGCTTTGATTACGAAATCCTCTGAAGAGGCCAAAGAAGTTCTCAAACTCGTCACTCAATCACGGGAAGACTTTCCTTTTTATCAACATACTCAAGTTGGCTTCAATTATCGGATGAGCAATATCTGTGCAGCGATAGGAAAAGCACAACTCGAAGTCCTTGAAGACCGAGTCAGGGCCAGAAGAGATATTTTTAACTTTTACTATGAAAATCTGTCTGGTATTCCAGAAATTCAATTTTTGAAAGAACCCGACGGATATTTCAGCAACCGCTGGTTAAGTACTTTTCTTATCTCTTCTGATTGCCGAAAAACTCCCAGTGAGCTCATTCAGTGCTTAAAATCGGAAAATATAGAGGCCCGCCATGTATGGAAACCGATGCACATGCAGCCTTTATTTCAAAATTGTGAATATTTTTGCCACGATACTGATATTTCAAAAGGCCTTTTTGAAAAAGGAATTTGTTTGCCTTCGGGTTCTGCAATGACTCTTCAGCAACTTGAATTTGTCGTTGAAAAAATAAAATATTTTTTTAAGAGATAAGAGATTGGTATTCCTGCCATTGTTTTTTTGCCATAAGTTTGTAATCAAAATCTCTCACTATCCTTTCATAAGCGTTTTGGCCGAGTTTCCTTCGTAAATCTTTTTGGCAAATCATTTTTTCCAAGGCCGTCTCTAGCGTGAGGGCATTTCTCGGTTCAACCAAAAATCCCGTAACATTATCTTCAATGGAATCCACCAGTCCCGGGATGCGGGTTCCCACGGAGGGAATGCCATAGGCAGAGGCCTCCAAGACAGCTGTTCCAAAACCCTCTCGATAACTGGGGAGGCAAAAAATATTGGCGATAGAATAAAATTTTTCCGGATTCAGAGTTGCTCCCAATATTCTCATATTCTCAATATTTTCAGAAAACTTGATAGACTTATCTTCAAGAGGGCCGACTAAAAATAAATATATTGATTCTATTTTTTTGTTGAGATCGATAAATGCTGTAACAAGCTCATTTATGCCTTTGTCTCTATGAATGCGCCCCAAGTATAAAAGGATTGTCGCCTGTGATGAAATTTGATATTGCTTTAAAATTTCCTCTCTGGAAGTGGCAGCATTTCGGTTAAAACGCCTGAGATCAATTCCTCCCAAACTGCCTTTATGCAGGCAAGAAATTTTTTCTTTTTTGACTATACCTTGCTCAACTAAAAATTGATTTTGAGAAGGAGAATCTGAATAGACTTTGGTATTTATACCGGCAATAAAGGTGTCAATTTTTTTTAACAACCATTTTTTAAATCCATTTAATGTGGCCCATCTTTGCCCGGTAAAAGTATGGATTCTTACTGGAACTCTTGTTAAGGCCCCCGCAATTGCGCAAAGGAGTCCTGCTTTAGGAGTCGAAGAATGAAGAACATGGGGCCTTATTTTGCGAATAATTTTTATAAGTTGATAAATGCTTATTAAGTCGCACAAAGGAGAAATTTCTCTGCAAATATTTAATTCTTCATGGGGTAAACCAAGCTCTTTTACTTGAGAGAAAAATTCATCACGGTCTGAGGCCAAAACAATATCTCGCCCTTCTTCTTTATAGATTTCCAGTTGTCCCCATATATGACTAAATGCCATTGATACGGAAACAACTCTCAAAACTCGTAACTGCTTACACTTCAGACCATCTTGGGAGTCAGCTGCACTGTCGCTCCCTGCGGCGTACTTCTCAACATACGCCTCAGTCACTCCAGTTTGCTTCCCCCCAACCTGGCCTAAATTGTAAGCACTTACCCTGCTTTTATCGTAATTTTTCTCCGATCGGACACTATTCATGGCCATCATAGGGTGGCATTGTCACCAATTTGGAGTTTTGAATTCCGTTCCGCTTAATAACTCTCCATAAAGTTAAAAAGAGAATTTTTAAGTCGAGCCAGAGATTCCAGTTTTCAACATACCAAATATCGAGTTCAAACTTCTGTTTCCAGCTTATACTATTGCGACCGTTAATTTGTGCCCAACCGGTAATGCCAGGTCTGACTTGGTGGCGTTTTTTTTCTCTTTCCGTATATAAAGGCATATATTCCATAAGCAAAGGCCGTGGCCCCACCAAGCTCAATTCCCCTTTTAATACATTAATCAGTTGAGGAAATTCATCCAAACTCAATGCTCGCAAAATTTTGCCCAAAGTTTTTAATCTCTTTTCATCAGGCAAAAGGTTTCCTTGTTGATCCCGCTCCGTTGTCATAGTTCTAAATTTATAAATTCTAAAAGGCCTTGCATGAAATCCTGGCCTTATTTGAGAAAAGAAAATGGGCCTGCCCAGTTTTATCCAAATGGCGATGGCCACCAACGTAAAAAAAGGAGAAAGGCATAACAATAAAATGAGCGCCAAAAAAAAATCCATTAAATGTTTAATTTTTTTCATCGTTTCAGTGCATCGAATTGTTTTGATGATCCAGTTCTTCGGAGATCATTTCATATTCTGGCACAAGTTTCTTTAAAAATGACCTCAATTCAATTGTATCGAGTAGGGAAACTTCATTTTCAAGTTCTTGCAATAACGTGTGGAAATTTTTGGGGATTTCATTTGTCTTAATCACTTTAACTTTTGGATGAACGGTGGGCAAAAGATGTTCTTTGCCACCTGCCATTTCTTCATAAAGTTTTTCTCCAGGCCTAAGCCCTGTATAAATAATCTCTATTTTTTCTTCAGTACCTGCCAGTTTAATCATTTCTTTGGCCAAATCCTTAATATAAACTGGTGCTCCCATATCCAAGATAAAAATTTCTCGTCCCTTACCGAAAGAACCCGCCTGTATAATAAGTTGGCAGGCCTCTGGAATACTCATAAAATAGCGCTTGATTTCAGGATGAGTGACAGTTATTGGCCCTCCCTTTTGGATTTGTTCCCTAAACAGGGGAACTACCGAGCCGCTCGAACCCAACACATTTCCAAAACGCAGTGAAATAAATTTAGTGAGTCCTACACCATCCAGCGATTGGCAAATCATTTCGGCAATCCTCTTGCTCGTTCCCATCACATTAGTCGGATTGACGGCCTTATCTGTAGAAATGAGAACAAATTTTTCTGCTTTGTGTTTTAGGGCCAACTCGGCAACATTTTTGCTTCCAAAAATATTGGTCTTGATCGCCTCTCTAGGATTCATTTCCATCATGGGGACGTGTTTGTAAGCTGCCGCATGGAAGACAATATCCGGTCTGTATTGAAGAAACGTCTTCTCTAAAGCATCTTTGTCTCGAACATCACCAATAATGGGAATAATTTGAAAGGCGACTTCTTCCAAATTTTTTAACTTTTTTTCTAATTGATAGAGAAAAAGCTCAGTGAGTTCAAAAAGAATTAAGCGCTTAGGGCCAAGTCTTAAAATTTGAAAACATAGTTCCGAACCTATCGAGCCTCCTGCGCCTGTGACCAAAACCGTTTTTTCCCCAATCATACTGCGCATTTTGCTCACATCGAGTTGAATAGGCTCTCGCCCCAAGAGGTCTTCTAACGTCAAGGCACGCAGTTGCGCCAATCCTACGGAATCATAAAAAATGGCATTAGGTTTTGGCAAAGTTCTAATTTCCAAGGAGGTTTGTCGACAAGCATTTATAATACCCTTCATTTGTTGACGAGTGGCCGAAGTAATGGCGATTAAAATTTTTTGAGCAGACGTTTTTTCGGCCAATTTAGCAATGTCTTTTATGCGACCGAGAACTTTAGTACTGTGTAGTGTTTTTCCCTGCTTGCTGGGGTCGTCATCAACCAATCCCACAACATTAAGTTTAAATTCGGGATTATTCTTAATTTCCCGTAAAATTCCTTCTCCGCCTCTCCCTGCTCCCACAACGATAACTTTGGTAAATTGAGATTTATCGGAATGAAAAAGCCTGCGCCTATCCGCAATGATTCTGTAAAAGAAACGTCCTCCACCCAAACAAGCAATAAGCAAAAAAGCATCTATAAAAAAAATAGAACGAGGCAGATTCTCCAGACGAGTGACTAAGAATAAAACCAAAACATTGAGTAAAATGGCCGTGCCAACTCCTCTAAAAATTTTGAGGAGATCTAAAAGCCCGGAAAAGCGCCAGATAACTCTATACATTCCCGCAAAATAAAAGCAGGTAAATTGCACAACGCTAGAAATGGCCAAGGCCTTCCAAAAATACTTTTGACCAAATATGCTGGGAAACAGTTCATCATAGCGCAGAGAAAATGAGGCAAAAAAACAAAAAACAATAAAAAAAATGTCGTAGGCCATGACCAGGCCTGTTTTGTATCGGAAATTTGTTTTCAATCTAAACATAAATGACATAAAGCGACGAAAAAGGTTAAAAAACGCTTCAATTATAAAATTTAGGGTACAATGGGGAAAAGGGTTTTGGAAATGGGTTTCATCAAAACTGGCCTTGAAATCTCTAAAACGATTCGTAACGCCTCAAGATTACAAGAGATTGTCTTGGTTTTTGCCAAACATGGATTCGCTGAATTTATCTCTAGTGGGGTCATCTCCTCAATCCCCTCCTTTGTACTCCCCAAATCAAAAACCAGCATTAAGTCGGAACTAGAAAGGAAAGGCCGCTTGGATAGAGGCCAAATTCTCGGCTCTCGTCTGCGCCTTTGTTTTGAAGAATTAGGGCCGGCATTCATCAAATTTGGGCAGCTTTTGGCCTCGCGGGAAGACCTTTTTGATTCGTCTTTTGTAGACGAGATGAAACTTTTGAGGGATCGCGTTCGCCCGGTTCCCTTTTCCAAAGTGCGCGCAAGTGTTGAAAAAAGCTTGGGTAAAAAAATTCAAGATGTTTTTCTTGACGTCGAAGAAAATCCCATTGGAACGGCCTCTATTGGAGTGGTTTACAAAGGCAAACTTAAAAATGGCGACGAGATCGTTTTAAAAGTTCAAAGACCTGGTATTGAAAAGGCCATTAAGACTGATTTCTATCTCTTAAAATTTATTGCCGGCCAAGCTGAAAAAAATTCGGAAGAGGCCAAATTTTTAGGTATTTGTCGAATCGTCAACGATTTTACTTTTGCGTTAGTCAACGAACTCAATTTTAATATTGAGGCCCTTAATGCCAAAAGATTTAGTAAAGTCTTAAAGAAACACGACTCTGAAAACTATTTTTACATTCCCAAAATCTATAGCGACCTTTCACGAGAAAATCTGCTGATTATGGAATACCTTGAAGGTATCCCATTTAGCAACATTCAAGCGTTAGGGCCATACAAAGACAATCTCGAAATCAAGCTGGGCCAAGGCCTGAAAACTTTTATCAGAACATTCTTGTTGGAAGGCCATTTTCATGCTGACCTTCACGGAGGAAATTTCTTTCTTCTCACCAACGAAAAGATTGGAATTATTGATTTTGGTCTTATGGGTTCTCTATCTCGCAGGGGAAGAAAATCTTTTATCGCCATTGTTTATGCCCTACTCACATTCAATTATGAGAATCTGGTTTTTGAATTTCTCGATATTGCCGAATACGAACGCATCCCCGACATTGACTCCCTCACTGTTGATGTAAGAGAGGCCCTTTCTCCTTTTATCGGACTTACCGCCCAACAATCCAATTTCAGCGTCATTATAAAATCCATTGTCAAAACACTAAAAAAGCATCAGATATTTTTACCTAGAGAATGGTTTTCTTTCTTTCGGGGCCTTGCCACTCTCGACGGTGTGGGACGTTCCATCGGTATGGACTTTGACCTTTACACTACCATTGAGGAAGATATTCACGAAATTGTAAAGGATTCTTTCAATAAAGACGAACTCATCGAAGAGGGAATATGGGCCATGAAGGACTTGGCCTCTTTCGGGAGAAGTGTTCCCAGGCACCTCAAATGGTTTCTTAAAGAGTGGTCAAAAAAAGGTTATGCCCACGAACTCATACTCCAGGGCCATCAAAGGCCCTTGGGGCAAATCAATAGTTCTCTCATCTTCCTTGGTTTTTGTCTCTTGGCATCAGTCTTTATTATTTGTGGAGCAACTTTTATTTCCCCGCTAAAAATAGAAACCTTCCGAGATATTCCAACTATAGTATGGTTTTTTTGGGCCTTGGGAACAATTTTTTTTATAAAAGGAATGTTCTCTTTAAAAAAGAATTAATCAGAAACTTTGATCCCTGCCTCAGTACCCAAATGCAAATATGTTTCCAGGCCTCTCTGAGTATTTTCAATAATATCTTGCGAAGGTTTCCATTTTCCCCGCTCTCCAAAGACCAAGACGGTTGAACCACCAAATAAAAAATAACCTTTCTCCTGCCCTCTGCTGAAATTTTCCCCCGTAAAACTCTGACAAATTTTCCCCACGCAAACCGCCCCAACTTCGATATAGGCCAATTTCCCAAAGTTTTCAGTTTCGAGTATGGAGACTTGTCTTTCGTTCATCATAAAAATGTCCGGGCGTTTTTTCAGGGCCAGAGGATTTACAGAATGGAGAACCCCCTTAATGCGATAAAAATCCAGTATTTTGCCATTGTCGGGGAAGTGAAAACGGTGATAATCCACAGGGCATAGGCGGGCAACCAAAAGTGACCCGGCCTCAAAAAAGGGGCACCAATGGGGATGATTTAAAATTTGAGAGGCGGTCAAAAATTTGCCTTTAACGGGGATTGCCGTCTGCGCATTTATGAATTCGTGACCAAAATAACGCGCCTCGGAAAAGGCAGAGAGTTTTTCTCCTTGCACAAAAATCCGCCGTCCCTCTTTGAAACGCCGTATAAAAAACTCGTTAAAAGAGCTGTAAGGGTCGCTTGGCCCTCGGCCCTCGGATGGCAAGAAGTCATCCATCGAAATGCCAAAATTTTTGATAAAAGGGGCAATTTTGCGCTTGGAGAGCGCGGAAGATTGAAGATGGCCATAAAGACGGCTCGGGAATGGATGAGTTAAAAACCAGGAAAAAAAACGCCCTAGAAAGCTCGTATAAAGCCATTTGAGAGCATTTTCTCCATAAACTCTCTCCACCTCCACCCTTTGAGTATTGCGGTTAAAGTACTCTATTTGCATTATTTTCTTGACACGGCCCTTAGGTTAAAGATAAAGAAGACCTATCACAGGTTACAAATGAAGGGAAACTTTTTGAGAAATTTTGCCCTCGCCCTTTTGGGGTCGTTTTTTATCGCCGCCTTTTTTTCTGACGGGGTTCAGGCCCTTTTTGGGAACAGTACGACAATTCAAAAAGAGGCCAAAACGCTTCTTGAGTATGAAAAAAACACCATTGATGTCTTTAGAAAAAATGTTGGGTCGGTGGTTAACGTCTCCAGTATCCAACACGTCCACCGTGGATGGTTTCTCGACTTTGATGTGACGGAAGTGCCGGCCGGAGTAGGGTCGGGATTTGTTTGGGATAAATCCGGCCACATTGTCACCAACTATCACGTCGTGGCCAAAGGCAATTCTTTTCAGGTTTCTTTCCACAAGGATCCCAAAAAATATAAGGCCAAAATTGTGGGTACGGAGCGAACAAAAGACATTGCCGTTCTCAAACTCGAAACACTTCCTGCACAACTTTATCCTGTCGAAACCGGCAACTCTTCCCAACTTGAAGTCGGTCAAAAGGCGATAGCTATTGGCAATCCCTTTGGACTCGACCAAACCATTACCGCCGGAATCATCTCCGCTCTAGGAAGAAAAATTCAAGGCATTGGAGGCGTTAAAATTCACGGAATGATTCAAACTGATTCCTCGATTAACCAAGGCAATTCGGGGGGACCACTGTTGGATAGTAACAGCAATGTGATTGGAATGAACACCCTTATCTACAGTCCTTCGGGAACCAGCGCCGGCATTGGCTTTGCAGTGCCCATTAATACCATTAGCAGAATTGTTCCTCAATTAATCAAACATGGGAAAATAAGTCGTCCTGGCCTTGGCGTTGGCCTTCTCGACGACCCACTTAAAGAACACTTCGGCATCAAAAAAGGAATTATCATCAGGAGTGTAAATCCCAAATCTCCCGCAGGGCAAGCGGGACTTGTCGGCATGGGACGCGATCGTCAAGGACGCTATCACATTGGAGATATTATTCTCGCCATTGATGGAAGTGAAGTTAACACTTACGACGATATTTATCACACTTTAGAAAAATACAAAGTTGGCGATGAAATCACACTTCACTACCTCAGAAAAGGGAAAAGAGAAAGCATCAAGCTCAAATTGATGAAACTCTAGCCTCTCGTTTGCTTTAAAAGCATCCACAAGAAAAAGAGGCCTCCCAAAAGAGCGGTTACCGCACCTACCGGAATGAGAGTGTGTTGGATTGCAGTGCGAGCGAGAAGGTCACAAAGGCCCAAAAAGGCCCCCCCTGCCATAAAAGAGGCCCAAATCAAAAAACGGTGATCCCTGCCAAGCCAGCGTTTCACGATGTGGGGAATAATGAGTCCAACAAATCCAATTGGCCCACATTCGGCCACAATGGGAGCGATTAAAAAAGAAACGACAACAAAAAGAAACTTCAGTGTTTTGTCAGGGTCTACTCCACGAGATAAAGAAAAAATCTTGCCAACGCTTAAAACATTAAGTTTCCCAGATTGGAAAAATAAAATGAAGAGACTTAATAAAATGGAAGGTGCTAGTGATAGAGGGGTTTCCATTCCTACGACATACACTCCCCCGGCCAACCAATGGGTTATTTGCAAAACACTTCTTTCATGACCTAAAAACTGGATTAATAAAACCAGGCTGGAGCAGATTATGCTCAACGCTACTCCAGTAAGTAATAAATTTTCAATTTTAAAATTCTTCCGATATTGAACCATCAAGTAAATCAAAAAACTACTGCCCAGTCCCCCCAAAAAGGCCATCAAAACCATCAAATTCCAATAACCAAATATTCTTTCAGCAATACCAAAAAAAACAGCAAGAGAGGCCCCCAGCGAGGCCCCCGAAGCAACTCCTAAAACATAGGGAGTTGCCAAGTCATTGCGAAACATGGCCTGAAAAACCAATCCCCCCACAGATAAACCACCCCCCACCAGCCAACAAGTCAACATTTTAGGGAGTCGAATATTCCAAAAAATGGTATTCCCAAACTCAAAACTTCGCCCCATGACCGGTAAGATGGCCAAAATAAAAACTGAAACCCCAATAATAACAAGAAATCTTGGTATCGTTTTATTCATTTCGCTCTAGGGAGGAAAAGTGTTTTCCCCTCTTTTTGAATTGCCTCTAAACTTTTTTGATAAATCTTTTCAATAAGCCCCGACGACGCCAAATTCTTTGGTGTTCCAACAAAACACAATTCTCCTTTATTGAGGAATAATATTTCATCAGACCAGAGCAATGCCAGGTTAATATTGTGAGACACCATAATAACTTGTGTATCGTGGGACTGGCACCATTTTTTAAGAGCAATGCAAACCTCTTCTTGAAAATGGATGTCTAAATTTGCCAAAGGTTCATCGAGAAAAAGAATCCTCGGTTCTTGGAAAAGACAACAAATAAGATGGATTTTTTGCAGTTCCCCTCCACTCAAAGTATTGAGATACCTATTTTTAAAATTAAGCAGATGAAATAAAGCAAGGAGAGTTTCACCAAATTCAATTTCTCTTTTACTTAAAGGCCTAAAAAAACTCATGTGGGGAAATCTGGAAAAATGCATTAATTCCCATACGCTCACGCCCTCTGTGGCCGAAAGGTTTTGAGGAAGATAGGCCATCATTCTTGCTCTTGCTTTGAGAGGAATAGACATCACTGGCCTCCCATACCAAGAAACATTTCCGTGACTTAATCGAAAAAGTCCGCTCACACCACTTAGAAGTGTCGTTTTTCCAGCACCATTAGGCCCTATAATGCTATAAATGCCAGGGCCTTCCCAAAAAAAAGAGAGGTTTTTCAATATTTTCGCGTTACCGACGGAATAAGTAAGGCCTGAACATTCAATCATCGAGAAAGTATATCTCCAAATTTTTTTATCAATTGAGTAATCCTTGGGCCTGGAATAACGGCAAAATTTCCGTGGATAACCTCTATTTTTTCTTTTTTTACAGCATCAATATTTTTTATTTTTTTCCAGGCCTTCAAATGTTTTTCCACTAACTGTTTTGAAATGTGGTCTGGAAAAATGAGAAAAATGCGTTCAGGGTTTGCTTGAATAATTTTTTCTTGATCCCAAACGATAGAGGGATAAGTACTTTTGGCCAAGTTATTCAATCCCGACAATGCCAAAATATCATTGAAATGAGTTTTTGTTCCTGCCAAACGAATTGTTTTTATCGCCCCAAAAGAAAGCTGAGAACTAATGACAAAGATATAATTTTTTAAATGATTAATGCGAGGAAGTTTATTCAATAGATTTTGAGTTTTAATCAAAAAGGCCTTGCTTTTTTCTTTTCGGTCAAGAGCTGCTCCCATTTTTTGAGAACTCTCCAATATATTATCCAGGGAATCAAAATTTAGTTTCATAAATTTCAAATTAAGCTTTTCAAGAGATTTAAGAGTTTTTTGATCTTGTGTAGTCTGAATAAAAATCCAATCTGGCCTCAACTTAAGAACAGCTTCATAATCGAGATGAAGGGCCGTCCCTATCTTGGTGATTTTTAGAGCACCATTTGGGTAATTGCAATAATGAGAAACTCCCACTAAATTGTTCCCCAATCCCAACTCAAAGACAAATTCCGTAATCGCAGGAGATGTAGAGATAAGACGAACAGCAGCGACAGGATTCGCCCAAAGAAATACCAGTAGAAGGAAAATTTTCATTGCCTTTTCCTATCAAAAAAAGGCAACTTTTACTATTTCTTGTAATAAAGTCGAGAGTCCAAGGCCCAACGATCTAATTTTAAATTAGTGTCTTCAATACGGTATTTTTCCAATTTATTTTCAATATCGACAACATCGAGTTCTAACTGTTTGTAATCTCTCAAAATCGTTAACTTATCTTCCTCAAGTGCCGCCAATTCATCCCTCCATTCCCTTTCAAGTTGTGCCCGTAAGATTTCATAACGCTTGTTGGCACCATCAATTTTTTCAATGTGTTTATTTAATTCCCTTTGAGATCGAGACAACTTGCCCTTTAACGCCAATCTTTTTTTCAGGAGAATTTTCACCAATTCCCTGCCTGTTTTAAGGTTGTTGACTAAATCTTGGCCAAAAAGTTTAAGATAACTTCCTGGAGCAATCAGAAAAAAACGTCTACAAAAATTTAAATTGAGAATTTTTAAAAGAATATAATCATTTGATTTACCCACAATGGAGGCCTTGCAATGAGTTTTTGTATTTTGCTCGCTCCAAATTTCTACCTGATCTCCTTTGTTAAGATATTTGGAATTGACAAAATCAACTTTGATTCGGATAAGTTCAGCACGATTATTGATTTTAGAAACTCGCCCCGAAAAAATACCTTGCTCAGACCTGGGAACACTTTGAGCAAAGGCCGAAATAGCTCCCATAAAAAACAAATATCCCAAGATGAAACGCATAAAATAATTGTACCTGAGAATAAAAATTCAAGTCCGAAGCAGAAAATAAGATCAAATGATGTTTAATTCCGCATTGATATGAGTTTGAAGAACCTGATGAAGAACTTTAAGTTCGCCTATAAAAGACTTAATCTTTTCCTCTACTGTTATAGGCATATCCTCGGTCACACCTAAATACCAACTTAATTCATCGACTTTGCTATAAAAGTTATCCAGGCCGACAATAACTTCGGGAGAGCAACTTTTTAATTCAGAGAGCTTTACTTCATCGTACCTATTCTTAAAAATTTTGGGGAAATGCTCTCTGGTTCTCTTGACTGAAAAAATTTGTATATACTCTGGCCGCCTATACTCTATTCTTTCAAATAGCCTTTGAGCGTCCAATTTTAAAAGGGTAAGTACCCTTATGGCCTCTTCAGAGGGCCTTTTCATGTTCATACTCCCTACTTCGGCTTTATAATGTTATTTTTTAATAGTATAGGACGGAATAACTCTAAAAGGATGTACCTATCCGCCAGGGACGAAAATTGAAAGGCTCACTAGACCACGGATAGACCATATTAAACCACACTAAAAGGGCCTTTCCTCTGACATGGCCAAATGGTACAAACCCCCAATAACGGCTATCGCTGGAAAAATCACGGTTATCACCCATCACAAAAAGATGCCCTTTGGGCACTTTTCTTTTAGGAAAAGAAAGATGGGGCCTGCGAGCATAATTGTGAGCAATAACATGCTTTGCTTGCCCTGTTTCAACCTGATAGAAACTTAAATCTATCAAGGCCCCCTTTTTGTCGTACAACGAATGATAGAGTTTGTGCTCATCTTCTTTAACGTCCAAATTTTCAACTTCTTTTCCGTTGAGAAAAACTCTATGGCCAAGAACCTCCACTTCGTCACCGGGGACGGCAACAACACGCTTTACAAATAAAGTGCTGCGGTCCTTGGGATATTCAAAAACGACAATATCGCCCCTCTCTGGCGGTTTAAATTTAGTCAAATAAATGGAATCTCCCACCCATTCCGAAAACGGAATTTTAAATCCGTAAGCAAATTTATTGACCAAAATAAAATCTCCGATGGCCATAGTTGGAAGCATGGAACCGGAAGGAATATGATTGGGTTCAAAAAAAACTGATTTAAAGCCAAAAACTCCTACAAAAATGAAAACGTAGGAGAGCAGTTCTTTAACAACTTTTTGGCGCATTGATTCTGAGGACATTAGGCCATTCTCACTCTAAATATAAAATATAAAAAAAGGGCCATGCCACAAGGCCGGCCCTTTTCTAATGTTTTTTATCCTCCAGGCAAGTTAATTTGCCTTTGAGACTACATCATCCCTGGCATTCCGCCCATTCCACCTCCTGGCACGGGAGGAGCTGCTGACTCTTCCTTGGGAAGGTCGGCAATCATTGTTTCGGTTGTCAGCATAAGGCCAGCAATCGAAGCGGCATTTTGCAAGGCCGAGCGGGCAACTTTTGTAGGATCAATGATGCCTGCTTGAACGAGGTCTTCGTACTCGTTTGTCCGAGCATTATAACCCCAAGTAGCATTGCCTTTGGAACGCACTTCATTGACTACAACAGAGCCTTCGAGGCCAGCGTTCTGGGCAATCTGGCGAACAGGCTCTTCCAAAGCACGACGAACAATGCGCACGCCAAACGCCTGCTCTTCATTGTCTGTATTAATTTCACTCAAGGTAGAACCAGCGTGGAGTAATGCACAACCACCTCCGACAACCGTTCCTTCTTCAACTGCTGCACGAGTAGAATTAAGAGCATCTTCAACGCGGTCTTTTTTCTCCTTCATTTCTGTCTCTGTAGGAGCGCCAACATTGATAACCGCCACACCGCCGGCCAATTTGGCCAAACGCTCTTGCAGCTTTTCCCTGTCATAGTCGGAAGTTGTTTCCTCAATTTGGTTACGGATTTGAGACACGCGAGCATCGACTTCCGTCTTTGCCCCGGCACCATCTACAACGGTTGTATTTTCTTTGTCGATGGTCACTCGTTTGGCAGTTCCAAGATGAGTGAGTTCGGCCGATTCAAGATTCATTCCCAACTCTTCGGAAATCACGCTTCCTCCCGTTAGAGCGGCAATGTCTCTCAACATTTCCTTTCTGCGATCGCCAAACCCAGGTGCCTTGACGGCAGCAACGTTGAGGGTTCCACGCAATTTGTTGACAACCAAAGTTGTCAAAGCTTCTCCCTCGACATCTTCAGCAATAAGCAGAAGAGGTTTCGAGGCCTGAACTGCTTTCTCCAGGATGGGTAGAAGCTCTTTCATGTTGGAGATTTTTTTGTCGGTAATCAGAATGTAGGGATTGTCAAAAGCAACTTCCATCTTTTCCGCATTGTTGACGAAATAAGGTGAAAGATACCCGCGATCAAACTGCATCCCCTCAACAACTTCAAGAGAGGTTTCTGCGGTCTTGCTTTCTTCGATGGTAATCACACCATTGTTGCCAACTTTTTCCATGGCCTCAGCGATGAGTTTACCAATCTCGGCATCGCTATTTGCCGAAATAGTTCCAATCTGAGCAATTTCATCATTGGTTTTGACTTCCTTGGAAACTTCTCTCAATCGAGAAACAACGACATCAACTGCCCGATCAATCCCGCGCTTGAGATCCATCGGATTGTGTCCGGCCGTGACCAGTTTCATTCCTTCTCGATAAACGGCCTGGGCCAAAACAGTTGCCGTTGTCGTGCCGTCACCGGCATCATCGTTGGTTTTTTGGGCCACTTCCTTAACCATTTGAGCACCCATGTTCTCGAAATTATTTTCGAGTTCAATTTCCTTTGCTACCGAAACACCATCTTTTGTGATGGTGGGTGCTCCAAAAGATTTTTGGATGACTACGTTTCGTCCCTTTGGGCCAAGAGTTACCTTGACCGCATTAGCGAGAGAATTCACCCCGTGTAGGATTAAGGATCTCGCATCCTCTGAGTATTTCAATTCTTTTGCCATTTTACTTACCCCCTTTAAATTGGTTCAATTTTTGGCATTTGAGTTAAAGTTTGTCGTTTTACTACTATTGTTGAAAGACACCTAAAATATCATCTTCACGCATGATGAGATAATCATTGCCTTCAACTTTAACTTCAGTTCCCGAATACTTTCCGAAAAGAATTGTATCACCTTCATTAACATCCAAGGCCCGAACACTTCCATCTTGCTGGCGATGCCCTGAACCAACGGAAACAACTCTCCCCTGAGCAGGTTTCTCCTTATTATTGTCGGGAATAATAATTCCACCTGCGGTTTTGGTCTCTTCTTCCACTCTTTCGACTAGAACACGGTCTTGCAAAGGTCTTACTTGCATATCGTTCCTCTCCTTTTTTTGACACATTGGGCTGTCCAATTTCTTTTAGGGACACCCTTTTAGTTAGTACTTCGCTCGGCACTTTAATATCTGTGGGGCTTGTGTCAAGCCCTAGACCCTCATAAAATGAAAAAATTACCTGAAATACACCGAGTGCCTGATACCTATTTTCAATAGGTTACGATGAAAAGTGAAGAAATAGAGAGATGTTCAAGGTGGCCAAGCTATTGAAATTATTGAAATAAGGCCTATTTTTTTATTCTCAACAAAAACTCTGAAAATGCACTGAGTCTTGGTGAACCTGTACGCCTAGGGAAAGCTAGACCTGAAAGAGCAAAATCATTTCTTCTAACTCCTTGAAATAACTAAAAAATCGAAAAAAATTACACTGTGAAAAAAACCCTATACTTTAATATGTTTTGGTGTTATAAGTCTCACGGCACTATGGTAGAGTGCTTAAATTTCAATATGGGAGTTAATTATGTCTCTTGCAAAGGAATCCTTGTTTCTCTTTTGTGTCGGCTTTCTCGGTTTGGCTCAGGCAAATACTTCTCAAATCGTGACGGCCGTACTTTTGAATGAGGATGGAAATCCTCGCTGTAAAATCGTGCAAAATGAATCTGGCCTTTTGTCTTCTGAACACTTTGATGATTTTGTCGAAACAAATCCTCAAGCAAAAGACGTTCTTAATCAACTCGATAGTTTGGAAGAGTGTGATAACGGAGACGAACTCTACGCCGAATTTGTGCTAAACCCACAAGAAATTTCTATGTCGGGAGTGCCTAGACCGGTACAAGGAATGGCCATGATTGCTTCAACTTTTGCAATCTTGAATTTTGGCTACGATTGCGCTATTCACCTCCATGCCACCCCTGGTTTGCGTCCTCCTGGTGCTGTAGCGGCAAAGGTGGTAGCGGGAGCTAGCGAAGGGATACTTGCTGTAATGGCATCGAGCGTTTTTAGCCTAAGCCTTATGCCTACACTAGGATCATTCATTGCAGGAAAAGTCATTGGTAGTTCTCTTGCTTATTTAGTGTGTGAACCCCAACCTCGTGATGCTGCTGCCGCAAAAGAATAAAAAAACTGAAAAGAACTCCTAGGGAAACTTTTCTGGGAGTTCTTTTACTTATTCTTTGAGATCGTGCCAATTAACCCCTGACTTAATGTCCACGATCAAGGGAATGTCTAGTTTGACGACTCCCTCCATTTCCTCTTTGACCAAAGTTTTTACCTGTTCCAGTTCGTCTTCCAACACCTCCAGGATGAGTTCGTCGTGGACTTGTAGAAGCATTCTGCTTTGCAAATTTTCTCTCAATATGCGCTCATCGACGGCAATCATGGCCTTTTTGACGATGTCGGCGGCAGTTCCCTGAATGGGACTGTTAATCGCCACTCTCTCGGCGGAGGCCTTGACGGTTCGGTTTTTTGAAGCAATGTCGGGCAGGGGGCGCTTTCGGCCCCAGAAGGTCGTGGCATATCCCGTTTTTTCGGCCTCTTCCTTTAGTAAATCGAGATAACCCTTTATGCGATTAAAGCGTTCAAAATAGGTCGTCATATAATCTTTTGCTTCCTGACGACTAATCTTTAGTTGATTGGCCAGACCAAAGCTGGATTGGCCATACATCAGGCCAAAGTTGACCGCCTTGGCCCTTGAACGTTGTTCTGAAGTCACTTCATCGAGGGGAACTCCCAGAACTTCCGAAGCGGTTTGCCGGTGAATATCAACTCCGTTTCTAAAGGAAGCAAGCATTGTTTCGTCGCCGCTAAAATGGGCGAGAAGGCGCAATTCTATTTGGGAATAATCGGCACCTAAGAGAAGTTTTCCCGGATAGGCGATCAGCCCTTTGCGGATACGTCTTCCCAATTCCGTTCTAATGGGAATATTTTGCAGGTTGGGATTGTGAGATGAAAGCCTCCCCGTAGCCGCGACATTTTGATTAAAGTGAGTGTGCAAACGCTTGGTTTTAGGATGAATGAGTTTTGGCAAGGCCTTGACGTAAGTTGATAACAACTTTCCCGTTTCCCGGTATTGAAGCATAAGCCCCGGCACTGGGCCTATATTTTTGGCATCCAATCTCTCCAAAACTTCACTGTCTGTTGAAACGCCCGTTTTTGTTTTCTTGAAAGTCGGCATTTTTAGTTTTTCAAAAAGAAATTCACTGACTTGTTTGGGACTATTGAGATTCAAGGCCTCTCCGTCATTGTAAGCAAAAATTTTCTTCTCAATACTTTCCAGTTTTTTGGCCATTTCTTCTTCGAGTTCATAAAAAAACTCTGGATTGACGAGAATCCCCTGGCGCTCCATTCGCGCCAAAACGGGAATCAGGGGATTATCCATTTCTTGGTAGACGGAAACGAGATTTTCTTCTTCCAATTTTTTTTCAAAAACTTGCATAAGTTTGTAGATAAAACAACCGCGTTCTCCACAATAGGCCTGCCGTTCATTATCCAAAGATTTTAGTTCATGTAAGAAGTAATTTTGAACCAATAATTCAAGTTTGTGACTGGACTCGGGGTTCAAGATATAGTGCATTTGTAAAATATCAAAACGCTGGCACTTGACTTGCAATCCAAACTCTTGGGCATAGGCCATGTTGCGCTTCCAATCGACCGATCCAATTTTCAAACTTTGATCTCCCCAAATTCTCGTAAGAAATTGCCTTAACTCGCCTGGTGCAAGATTTAAGCTATAGGAAACCTTCCCATCCAAAGAAAAAGAAAATCTCTTTATGTTTTGATAAACCAAATCTGGGGAATCAAATACTGTATCTATGGCCAATTTTGAAGAGGGGGCAATCTTTTTTGCAATTTGTTCAAGCTGCTCGGGAGTTTCAATGACTCTATGTTCAAAAGAAAATTTACTGTGAGATTCTTTCGTAGCAGACTTAAAATTTTCCAATTTCTGAACAATGCTCTTAAATCCCAATCCCTTGAGAAAAGTAATGAGTTCTTCTTCTGCTTGCAAAGCATATTGAGTGTTGTCAATCTCAAGTTTTAAATTAATATCTGGAACAATAGTCACCAATTGCTTTGACAAAAAAGCATCTTCAAGACATTCGGTGAAAGCAGTGGTTAGTTTTTTCCCTTTAAAAGAATCTTTGGCCTGAATACAATTTTCCAACGTCTCGTGTTCTGCCAAAAGCTTGGCCGCCCCCTTGGCGCCAATCCCTCTCATTCCCGGTACATTATCGGAACTGTCACCCACCATGGAGAGGTAATCAACGATTTGATGGGGCCAAACGCCCATTTTTTCAAAGACTCCCTTTTCGTCGTAAATTTTATTCTTCATGGTATCGAGCATTTTGACCGGGCCATTCACCATTTGCATGAGGTCTTTATCCCCTGAGGCAATAAAAATTTCATCAAACCGGCCCTTCCATTGGTGGCAAACCGAACCAATAATATCATCTGCCTCGTACTTGCTATCCGCATAATGAGATATTTTCATCTTTTCAATGAGTTCCCCAATTAAATCGAACTGGGGAACAAGTTCTTCAGGGGGTTCTTCTCGATTGGCCTTATACTCGGGGTAAATTTCGTTGCGAAAGGAATCTCCCGGCATATCTCGAGCGAGAAGAAGGTGAGAGGGGCGGTATTCTGAAAGCAGTTTGATTAACATGGTTAGAACGCCGTAAACAGCGTTTACCGGCCTTCCATCTGGAGCGTGCAAGGGGCGAATGGCGAAGAAGGCGCGAAAAATAAAATTGCTGAGGTCTACAATAACAAGACGTTTCATCGAATCCCCTTAAGCGTAAGGATTCTCTTTAAACCAGGAAACGTGACGACTTTCAACTTTTGAGTTGGCCCCGTCGTGCCCCATAACCGAAGTATTGGCAATAACATCCCCCAAGCGGCGACCACTATCGAGCTTGAACAAGAGGTAAAGCTCCAAAGTAATGAGTGGAAATCCCAACAAAAGAAAAAAGAGAATCCCCCAAATGGGGATAATTCCAAATAAAAGGGGGATGGAGAAGGGAAGATTGCGCACAAGCGAATGGCGCATCGTGCAATTCTTTCCCTTTTCAAGTTCAATGACAGCAAGGCCCATAAGCTTCTTACCCACCGATTGACCATTTTGGATGCCATCGGCAACGCTCACATAAATCAAGGCCAAAATAAGGCCCCCCGGATAAAACAAAATTGAGGGGATTAAAGCAATGAACAAGTCAATGGCCTTGGCGATGAGCCTCGTCATTCGGGCAGTGCGAATGGCCCTTTTGAGGATAAAATTTTGCTTTACGCTGTTCATGTCCTTCATCATAACCTGTTGTGAATTGCTCGCCTATTCAAAATTTTTTACATTTTACTTCTTTTTCGGTTAAAAATCGTGTTGAATCCTCTTTAGGGTTCATTTTTGAAAAAACTGGAGAAAATATGAGTTCAGTTACGGCCGTTAGCGTAAATAATTTTGAGGAATCTGTTCTTCAAGAAAAGAACAAACCCGTCTTGGTCGATTTTTGGGCCGAGTGGTGTGGCCCCTGCCGTTCTTTGGCACCCATTTTAGAAGAACTGGCCCAAGAATTGGGAGAACAGGCCAAAATCGTTAAAGTCAACGTCGATGATAATGGCGAATTGGCGCAAAAATACGGTATTCGCGGTATTCCCACCATGATTTTTTTCAAGGGCGGAGAAAATGCCAAAACATTGGTAGGAGTTCAGTCCAAGGAAGAGCTAAAAAAGGCCTTGGAAGAATTGACTTAGGCCCTTGATGGAAGGTTTTGCCAAAGCTTCCCTATTGCAGGCCCAAGAGACGTTAGAGCGGTTCATTGCCCGCCCCGAGAACGTCTTGGCAGTAGAGGAGGGCACACGACTCATGGTCGAGGGCCTTCGCTCTCAATCCAGAATTTTTAGTTGTGGAAACGGTGGTAGTTTGTGCGATTCCATGCATTTTGCGGAAGAACTGACTGGCCGTTACCGCAAAGACCGTGCCAGTTTGCCCGCCCTTTCTATCGCCGACCCCGCTCACATGACTTGTGTTGCTAATGACTTTGGCTACTCTCATGTGTTCTCCCGCTTTCTCGAAGGCTGGGCCAAAGAAGGTGATGTTCTCTTGGCCATATCGACCTCGGGAAATTCAGAAAATGTTATCAACGCAGCAGAGGTCGCCACTCAAAAAAAACTTAAAGTCATAGGACTTTTGGGAAAAACTGGAGGAAAGCTCAAGGATAAAGTAGACCTTCCCATCATTGTTGATTCGCCCATCACAGACCGTATTCAGGAAATTCATATTAAAATCATTCACCTTTTTATTGAGGGTATTGAGCGGTCTTTGTTTCCCGAAAATTATTCTTAACTGACTTATAAACTCTGCCAACCCCTTTTTGGGAACAATTTTCCAAGGTTCAAAAAAGTAAACCACCCAACGCAAAATTCCTTTAGAATAGAAGAGTAACTTAAAAAATAGACATTTCTGTCGCCGGAGGAGTGAACATGGATGATTCAACAATTGCAAATGGTGCTAATGATATGGCCGCCAACCCCGAATTTGCCAACAATGCCGTTGGAGGCATGGGGGCCGGAAACTCAATGATTAATACCCTCGCCGATTTTTTTCAAAGTGGTGGTGTCTTTATGTGGATCATCCTCATAGTAGGCCTGATTGGCATTGCCATTGCTTTTGAACGTTTTGCCAAATTAAGTTTTCGATTCGATGTCGATGGTTCAAGTTTTATGAACGAACTTCAAAGATATATTCTTTCCAACGACATTCAAGGGGCCATCCGCGCCTGTTCAGGAAGTCTTGCAGCACTTCCCAAAGTTCTCAAGAGCGGATTGAAACGAGCAGATCAATCCGAAGAGCAAATCCGAAACGCCGTCGATGCAACAGCATTGGAAGTCGTTCCCAAAGTTGAACTTCGATTGAATTATCTTCAAATGATTGCCAATATTTCCACTTTGTTTGGACTTCTTGGAACTATTCAGGGACTTATCCAATCTTTTGCAGCAGTAGGACAGGCCGATCCTGCCCAAAGGCAACAGCTTTTAACATTGGGGATTGCCAAGGCCATGAATACCACGTTTTTAGGTCTACTCGTGGCAATCTCGATCATTGTCATCCACACTTATTTGAAGGCCAAGGCCGATAAAATTGTCAATGAAATCGACGAATTTTCGGTCAAGTTGCTCGACCTTTTGGGAACCAAGCAAGAAAAAAAGAACTCATAATTTCGGAGAGAGTTGTTTATGTTAAGGCCTCCAAGCAGCAGAAGAAAAGTTTCGGCCGAAGCAAAACCGAATATGACTCCTATTTTGGATGCCATCTTCATATTAATTTTCTTTCTCATCATGTCGGCAAGCTTTATTAAGATTTATGAGATTGCCAGCGACGTCCCCTTGATCTCGGCAAAACCTTCGCCCCCTCCCAAGACAAAACCGCTGGCACTCACTCTCCACATCAAAGATTCAAACATCGCCTTGCTTACGGGAGTGCCTGGCAGAGTTATTCAAACATTTCCCAAAGTAGGGGAAGGTGAATACGATTTTGAAAATTTACGCAACTACTTGATTGAAAAGATTAAAAAGAAGCATCCCGAAGAGCGATCAATTATTCTCGAACCAAAAATTGATTTAAAATACGAAGTTATCGTTAAAATCATGGATGCTGTCCGCGTTTTAAAGAAAACTGATCCTGCCTTTTTCACCAAAAAGACAGGGGATTTTGGCTCTTTTGACGAAAGACATTTTAATCTTTTCGACAAAATAGTCTTTGGTAATATCCAAAGTTTTGCCAAATAATTACAAGAGCATGATATGAGAACAAGAAGTATTCGCCATAGAGGAAGCAGGAGAAAGGAAGGGGTTCTCGAGTTTGATATTACCTCTCTCCTCGATATTTTGGTCATTATATTGGTCTTTCTACTTAAAAGTTACAATTCATCGGGAATTGTGATTAATGTTCCCAAAGAAATTCAACTACCTCCGTCTCAATCCATTTCTCTTAACACTTCGGGAGTCAATATTCAGGCCTCTGAAGACATTATCTATGTTGATGATAAAGTTGTTTACCGGAAAGAAGAGGCCAAAACACCACTGGATCAAATGAACATCATCTATCCCGTCTATGACGAATTAGTTAAGAAAAAAAGTATCGTCGAACAAATTCAAAAAACATCTCCCCAGGCCAAGCCTTTTTCAGGAGTGGTTAATCTCGTCTTGGATAAATCTATGCGCTACAGCATTATGCAGCGCTTAATGCACTCCTGTGCCGAGGCCGGTTTTAAAACTTATAAGTTTATAGTTCTCGGGCAAGACAACTAAAAAACCGTCAAGAAATTGTTATAGTCACAAGATTTTGTAAAAATTCATCACTTTTTTTTGCAACATATACGGATTTTCAATAACTTACAGGGCATTCAACTTGGCATCTATTTTGCATCTCTCTTGAACAACAAGATTGACGCAAGGAGATTTCATGCTTTCTGAACAAAGAAAAATTATCGGAGAATTTAAGGCCCTCAACTCTGCTTCCACTCAAAAAGAAATGGCCGACTCTTTGGGTATTGAAAAAACTCGCTACTTTAGACTTCTCAACGGGTGCGAAATGAAGCTCTCCGAATATCTGACCATGAAAAAGGCAATTGATGAGAAGCTGCGGGCAGAAGGCCATGATAACAGCATCACAGGACTTGGGTCAAAAACCCAACAAGACCTATTTATGATTATTCTCAGGGCCAAGCGAATGCAACAAATTATCAAAAAAACACGTTTGGCCGTTGAATGATTTAACTTTAAACAAGGAGACAATATGCAAGGTGTTCTGGTCGTTGAAAGAATTGTTTTGGAATGTTTGGAAAAGTATCCACAGAGGTTTTTTGCCATTCAAAAAGATACTGGACTTAACCATAATCTTTTAATCAATGTTCTTTCCATTTTGCTTATGCGGGGAATGATTCATTTTAAGAATTCCGAATACAGTTTAAATTTATCCAAAAAACCCAATTGGGTGAATAATATTAACGATAAAACCTTTGTCAAAGTGGAACTAAAAGAACTCTTTTCCAGCTTGGTTAATGAATATTACAAAAAAGAGAAGAGCAGTGATGTTTCATTAAATATTCAAAAAATATGGCTTACTAAAGAAGAACGTAAAAAATTGCAGAGCAAACTGGAAGATATTAAATGCTTTATTAAAAGGATAGAAAACAAACGTAAATTTTATCCCCAAAACGAAATTACGAAGGAAAAACAAATTTTAATCTGGGGAGCATCTCCTTATCATACTCTTATTAATAGTATCATCAATAATGTATGAAAGCTGGTTAGTACCCAAGGTTGGGTGCCAACCATTTTTCCATTTCCTCAAGCGGTATATTCTTTCTCTGAGAGTAATCCAGAATTTGATCTTTATCAATTTTGCCCAAGTTAAAATATTTTGAGTGGGGATAAGCAAAATAGTGGCCACAAACTGAACTTGCTGGAACCATGGAGAGATTTTCCGTCAAACTGGCGCCGATGTTTTTTTCAACTTCCAGAAGAGACCATATTTTCCTTTTTTCTGTATGGTCAGGGCATGCGGGATACCCTGGGGCAGGGCGAATCCCTCGATATTTTTCCTTAATTAAATCTTCGATGCTAAAATCTTCTTTTTTTCCACATCCCCACATATCGCGCACTTTTTTGTGTAGCATTTCGGCCAAGGCCTCGGCCATTCTGTCTCCTAAAATTTTAATGAAAATAGAACTATAGTCGTCACCCTTTTGTTTAAAAGTGGCCGCATATTTTTCTACTTCTTCTCCCGCCGTAACGACGAAAGCACCAGCATAATCTTGGTACCCCTTTGGAGCTACAAAGTCAGCGAGGGATTTACATTCTTTATCTCGGTCATGGACGCTTTGCTGTCTTAAAAAATGGAAGGTTTCGATAATATCTTTGCGTGCCTCGTTTTTATAAAAATGAATACTATCACCTTCTGAATTGGCCGGCCAAATGCCAAAAACGGCCTTCGGCCTGAAACGCTTGTGCTCAATAATATCTTGAAGAAAAACTTGGGCCTCTGAAAAAAGTTTTTGTGCTGCCTCCCCATATTTGGGGCCTTTCAAAATATGGGGGTAACTGCCTTTCATTTCCCAGGCCCAAAAGAAAGGCGACCAATCTATATAGGGGATAATCTCGTCGAGAGAAATAGAATTGAAGACCTGAACTCCCATTTTTTCGGGACGTGGAAGATTAATTTCATTCCAATCAATCTGAGTTGCACGTTTACGGGACTCATCGAGAGATACAAATTTTTTCTCTTTTTGATGTAAGAAATTTTTCCTGATTTTTTCTTGTTTCTGGTGAAGGTCTTGAACAAAAGCATCTTTTTCTCTATCGCTTAGTAGCTTACTGCATACTTCAACTACCAAAGAGGCATCTCCCACATGGCAAACAGAATGTGCGTAATGAGGCGCAATTTTTACAGCAGTATGAATTTTGGAAGTCGTCGCACCTCCGATGAGAAGAGGGATATTGATTTTTTGTTTTTGCATTTCTTTGGCATTAAAAATCATTTCTTCCAAAGATGGTGTAATAAGCCCAGAAAGACCAACAATATCGGCATTGTGTTTGCGAACCTCTTCAAGCAATTTGTCACAAGAAACCATAATTCCAAGGTCTATAACCTGGTATCCGTTGCAGGCCAAAACCACCGCCACAATATTCTTGCCTATGTCGTGAACATCTCCCTTGACTGTAGCGATAACAAAGATTCCCTTTGCTCGAGACAATTTATTTTTTTTCTTTTCCTCGTCCATAAAAGGTTCGAGATAGGCCACTGCTTTCTTCATGACCCTGGCAGATTTTACAACTTGAGGTAGAAACATTTTTCCAGCACCAAAAAGTTCACCGACAACCTTCATCCCCTGCATAAGCGGCCCTTCTATGACATCTAACGGCCTTTCAAGTTGTTTGCGTGCTTCCTCCGTATCTTTTTCAATAAAATCGGGTATGCCTTGGACTAAAGCGTGAGTAAAGCGCTCTTGAAGAGTTTTCTCCCTCCAAGAAAGATCGCTTTTATTCTTTTTTAAGTTAAGTCCTTGAAATTTTTGGGCGTATTCAATCAAGGCCTCTGTCGCCTGATTTTCTTGATTGCTTCGATTGAGAATAACGTCTTCTACTTTTTTTAATAATTCGGGTTCAATATTTTCGTACACCTCGAGCATCCCGGCGTTGACAATGCCCATATCAAGTCCCGCTTCGATAGCATAATAAAGAAAGGCCGAATGCATGGCCTCTCGAACGACATTATTACCACGAAAAGAAAAACTGAGATTGCTAACTCCCCCACTGGTTAAAGCACCGGGGCAGGCCTTTTTAATCTGACGAACACTTTCGATAAAATCAATTGCATAATTGTTGTGTTCTTTAAGCCCGGTAGCAACAGTCAATATATTGGAGTCAAAAATAATATCGTAAGGTTCCAGGCCTACTTCATTAACCAAAATATTGTAGGCCCTTGTACAAATTCTGACTTTATGTTCTTTGCTTGTCGCCTGACCATTTTCATCAAAGGCCATGACTACTACTGCAGCACCGTATTTTTTTACCAGACGTGCTTGTGCTTTAAAGTCTTCTTCTCCCGACTTGAGACTAATCGAATTGATAATAGATTTTCCCTGCAAACATTGTACTCCCGCTTCCAAAACTTCCCACTTGGAAGAATCAATCATCACGGGAACACAAGTGATCTCGGGTTCTGAAGCAATCAAGTGCAAGAACTTTTTCATACAGTTTGCAGAGTCTAACATTCCTTCATCAAAATTAATGTCGATGATATTGGCACCATTTGCGACTTGTTGCCGGGCCACTTTAACCGCTTCTTCAAAATCCCCTGCCTTGATAAGCTTGGCAAATTTGGGTGAACCCGTAACATTGGTTCTCTCCCCGATAACAAAAAAAGAATTATCCTTGTTTAAATCTATTTTTAAAGGACTCAGGCCTGAAAAATGGCTTGCCTTGCTTGGAGCTTTCTTTTTGCGTGGAGCAAGTGATCCAGTTTTTTCAACAATAGATTTTATATGTTCGGGAGTCGTACCACAACATCCACCCACGATATTTAAATATCCATCCTCTGCAAACTTACGCATAAGAGTTCCCGTCATCTCCGGGGTTTCATCGTATCCAGTTTCAGAAAGGGGATTGGGAAGGCCTGCGTTGGGATAGCAAGAAATGTAAAATTCTGAAATTCTGGAGAGTTCGCTGACAAAGGGATACATTTCTTCTGCACCGAGAGCACAATTGATTCCCACGCTCAAAGGTTTGGCGTGCCTAATGGAATTATAACAGGCCTCAACAGTCTGACCGCTTAATGTTCGGCCGGATTTATCGGTAATGGTAATAGAAATCATAACCGGAATTTTTTCTTCTCTTTCTTCACAAAGCTCTTCAATGGCAAAAAGAGCGGCCTTGAGGTTGAGAGTGTCAAAAGTTGTTTCAGGAAGAAGAATATCGGCCCCACCTTCCAACAAAGCACTCGCCTGTTCGTAATAATTTTTACGAAGCTCTTCAAAAGAAATGGCCCTGAAGTCAGGCCTGTTCACATCGGGTGAAAGAGAGGCCGTTTTATTTGTTGGCCCCATCGCACCTGCCACATAACATTTTCTTTCAGGATTTTGGGCCATAACCTGATCACAAGCACGCTTGGCAATTTTGGCCGCTTCGATATTCAACTCGAATACAATTTCTTCTAATTGATAATCGGCCTGAGAAATTCTGGTGCCATTGAAAGTATTGGTTTCAACAATATCGGCCCCTGCTTCCAAATATTTGAGATGAATTTCTTCAATAATATCTGGGCGGGTTAAAGAGAGAAGATCGTTATTGCCTTTCAAGTCAGTGGGATGACTCGCGAAGCGATGACCTCTAAAATCTTGCTCGTTTAGTTGGTATTTTTGAACCATGGTTCCCATGGCACCGTCGAGAAAAACAATCCTTTTTTCCAAAAGTTTATTGAGTTCCCGGTAGACGGGACTTGAAAGCCTGCTCATAAAAATATTCTATCTAAATTTACGGACAACGTCAGCTACTTGGACAGCATCGTTCATAACATAAAAGTGCACACAAGGTGCTCCACCTTCCAGAAGTTCCCGGGTTTGTTGTATGGCCCAACGAAGCCCAATTTCCTGACTGTGTTCTGGATTGGAAACAATTTCATCGACCAGCACATCTGGAAAGTTAACGTGAAAAAGCCGTGGAATACTCTGAAGCTGCTTGGCCGATTTAAGAACTTTTATTCCGGGAATAATGGGAACTTGGATTCCTTCTTCTCGACAAAGATTAACAAATTTCCAGTAATATTGGTTGTCAAAAAACATTTGGGTGACAATATATTCTGCACCAGCATCAATTTTTTTCTTTAACCAGTACAAATCCGACTTCAAATTGGGTGCTTCAAAATGCTTTTCTGGATAGCCTGCAACACCGACACAAAAATCGAGAGGTTCGGCCCCTGAAAGCTCGTCGAGAAAATATCCCTTTTTAAGATTTTCAACTTGCTCAATCAAATCAATGGCGTAGCGATTAACCCGGCGGTCAGGAGTCACTTTTTTGCTGTAGTTGAGTCCATCTCCGCGCAAGGCTAAAATATTGTGGATTCCCAAGTATTGGAGTTCAATTAGGGCATCCTCTGTCTCTTCCCGGGTAAAACCATTGCAAAGAAGGTGAGTAACTGCATCTATTTTGAAACGATTTTGAATAATTCCACAGATGCCAATGGTACCTGGACGCTTTTTATAAATACGGCGTTCAATCGAACCATCACTTCTCTCACTGTAAAAAGCACCGGCCGGATGAGCAGTAACGTCAATCCAAGAGGGAGAGAAGGGCACCAACACCTTGACGATTTCAATAATTTCTTTTACTGTCCGCCCACGCGGTGGGGGAACAATTTCGTAGGAAAAAAAAGGGCCTTGGCCTTTTTCGAGATGTTCGACAACTTTCATAATACCTTTTGGTACCCCAATTGTGGTCTGTATGGCAAAATGCGATGATGAATGTCGTTTTACTACATGACTGGCTAACTGGCCTTCGGGGAGGTGAAAGGGTTCTCGAAGCATTCTGTGAAATGTTCCCCAAGGCCCCGATCTATACTCTTTTGCATAAAAAGGGCACTCTCCCGCCCAGCATTGAAGAGAGAAAAATTGTGACCAGCTTTTTAGACCGCTTGCCTTGCGTCTACAAGCACTATCGGAAACTGCTCCCACTTTTTCCCACTGCCGTTAACTCTATGAAAATTAGAGAAAAAGCAGATTTGGTCTTATCTTCATCCCATTGCGTTATCAAAGGTCTTCAAAAACCCAAAGATGCCAAACACTTGTGCTATCTCCATAGCCCAATGCGCTATTTGTACGACCAATTCCATTGCTATTTTGGGCCTGATGCGCCTTTGCATCAACGCATGGCGATGAAACTTTTTCGGAAGTACCTTACTCGCTGGGATATTCATTCCAATCAAAATGTTGATGTCATGGTTGCCAATGCCCATTTTGTTCGCGGCCGGGTACAAAAATACTATAAAAGGGATTGTCATGTGGTTCATCCCTTCGTCGACCTCGATGACTTCCCATCAGAAAACTTATCTTTCCCCTGTAAAAAAGATTTTTACCTTATGGTTGGTGCTTTTGCCCCCAACAAGCGGGTTGACTTGGCCATTGAGGCCTTCAATCAACTTCCTTCCAAGGTGCTTAAAATTGTTGGTTCGGGGCCTTCCGAAAGTGAATTAAAAAGCAAGGCCAGAGAAAATATTAAATTTCTGGGGCAACTAGAGCGCCATCAAGTCATTTCCCATTTTTTTGCGGCCAAGGCCTTTATCCTTCCGGGAGTGGAAGATTTTGGAATTACGCCTCTGGAAGCACTGGCATCGGGAACTCCGGTTATTGCCAGAGAGGAAGGAGGAGTGCTTGAAAGCATGAATTCTAAAACGGCAGTTTTTTTTAAAGAAGCAACTGCCGAAGGCCTTAAAAAGGCCATTATTTCTTTTGAAAAAAAATCTTTTCAAAGAGATGACTTGTTCAAACGCGCTCAAGAATTTTCTAAAGACCGATTTAAAAAAGAAATATACAAAAAAATTGAAGAGGCCATGGCGTCATGAAGATTTTAGTCACTGGTGGTGCCGGATATATAGGCAGTCACGTCGTCAACCTTTTAGGGTTAGCAGGATATGAATTGGTTATAGTTGACGATCTTTCTACCGGGCGCAAAGAATCCATCCTTTTTGGCAAGCACGAAAAACAGGATATTGGAAACTTGGAGTTTATGGAACAACTGATACAAAAAGAATCATTCTCCGCATGCTTGCATTTTGCCGGCTCTATTGTCGTTCCCGAATCTGTCCAAAACCCCATTAAATACTACGAAAATAATGTCACCAAATCCCTGGAACTGATTAACCTTTGTAAAAAATATCAAATTAATAACTTTATTTTCTCTTCGACCGCCGCTGTCTACGGAAATCCCGAAAGCATTTGCAGCGAAGAAACCCCCACCAACCCCATCAATCCTTATGGCCGCAGCAAACTTATGATCGAATGGATATTAGAGGATGTCGCCCGAAGCTCTGGACTCAATTACGTCATTCTTCGCTACTTTAATGTTTCAGGTGCCAATCTTGAGGGAAAAATTGGTCAATGTTCCCCTCAATCTACCCACCTCATAAAAGTCGCCTGTGAATGTGCGATCGGCAAACGCCCATCGGTTGAAATCTTTGGTGAAGATTACCCAACCAAGGATGGAACTTGCGAAAGGGATTTCATTCACGTCGATGATTTGGCCCAGGCCCACGTCGATGCCCTTCTCTATTTGGAAAAAAATCATAAATCCCACACGCTCAACTGCGGTTATGGACACGGATATTCCGTTAAAGAAATTGTCGCGGCAGTTAAGCGGGTGGCACAAATTAATTTTGAAGTTAAGGTTGTCGGGCGCCGCCTTGGTGACGCTTCTCGATTGATTTCCAAGGCAGAAAAAATAAAAGAAACTCTCGGCTGGAATCCAAAGTATGACAATTTGGACACAATCATCAGTACCGCTTATCAATGGGAAAAAAAATTTACGGCCTTAAATTAACCTATTTCGGCGTTCTCACTTTGGCGTTGGGTATTTTTACCTCAATTGCCCTTTCCGCCCTCGGACATATCCTGCTTTTTCCTGCAGGCATCTATTTTCTTTGTGTTTGGCTTAAGAATAGAGATTTTGAAGTCAAAAAAAGTGTTTGGGCCATTTTGGCCATGATTTTTGTCTGTTTTTTTTCCGTTATCTTCAATCTTGATATTGTTGAAAATCCCTGGAAAAACATTTTTAAACTCAAATACTTTGTAGTGGCATTTCTCAGTTATTTTTCTTTTCAGTATTTAAAAAGGGATTTCCTCGACGATAAAAAAATTGCCTGGACCTTAAACTTCTTTATAGCTACTGCAACTCTGGCCACACTTACAGGGCTTCTTGCTTCCTATACAGGATTTCACCCCATCAAATTAAAAGCGGCCTGCCATGCTTCCCGCAATTGTGGTTTTTATGGAATGTATATGACTTATGGGCACGGCATCGCCTTTTTCATGGTGCTACTTACAGGGGCAATCCTTCACCGGGATATTTTAAAAAGATGGACGCAAAACTGGGTGCTCTACTCCGCATGGGCCATCAATTTTGTGGGACTTCTCACCAGCTATACCCGTGGAGCATGGATCAGCGTTTTGACTGCCATTCCCTTCTTCTTTTTTAAAAAAAATAAAAAAATGTTTTCTCTGATTTGTGCGATTTCGTGTCTGGCACTGGGAATAGGTTTTGCGAGTTCTCAAAAAATCAGAGATACATTTTTCAAAAGAGAGGCCTCCAATTCGCAACGCCTGGCCTTTTTTAGTTCCGCTTTAAGAGCAGTTTACGAACGGCCCTTCTGGGGATATGGATACAAAAATTACGAACCTCATTCCAAAGCACTGAAAAAAAGATATAATATCCCTTGGGAAAATCAGAGCGGCCATGCTCATAACAATTTTCTGGAGCACTTGGCAGGCACGGGAACGATCGGTCTTATTGCATTTCTTCTCTTTTGTTTTTTCTGGTTAAAAGAAACCTACCAAAAAAATGAATTTATTTTTCCTTTTGTTGTGGCATTTCTGGTTTCAGGAATGACTCAATATACATTTGGAGACGGAGAAAATCTTTTTCTTATTTTGGCAATCTTTTCTTTATTCTAATAAGCATTTTTATTAATAAACCCTTTCAAAACAGTGAGAAATAATATTTTTATGTCCAACCAAAACGTCCAGTGCCTGATATAGTAAATATCGCAGCGAATGCGTTCTTTTAGGGAAGTATCTCCTCGCCAACCATTGACTTGTGCCCATCCAGTTATTCCCGCACGCATTTTGTGTCTCAACATATAACCTGGAATTTCCTTTCTAAACTTCTCTACAAAAAATGGTTGTTCCGGCCTTGGGCCGACCAAAGTCATTTCCCCTCGCAAAACATTCCATAGCTGAGGAAGTTCATCCAGTGAAGTCTTTCTCAAAAAATTTCCCAACCCCGTTTTTCTGGGATTTTCAGGGTTAGACCATTCAGGTTCAATCTCTTTTTTTTCATTAACTGCCATGGTTCTAAATTTCCACATAGTAAAGACTAACCCATCCAGGCCTACTCGATTTTGGCCATAAAAAATCGGCCCTTTAGAAGAGAGCTTGACAAAAATGGCAATAAGAAAAAGGAAAGGCGAAAGTAATGCCAGGCCAAAAAAACTTCCTGCAATATCCAAACTCCTTTTAAGAAACATATCCACGCTGCTAAATTCCGGCCGGTTAATGCTTATAATGGGAATCCCCGCAAATTCTTCAACATGGTAACCCACCAAAGCGTGGGACAAATTGGGAAGAATTTGAATCGGAATGGTGTCGTTATAATAAAGGGTTAAAAATTTTTCCATTTTTTCAACTTCTTTGCCTTGATAAGAAACCACAATCGTATCAATCTTCTGATTTTTGCGAAAATCGTCGTAGGGAATTTCAATTGACGGAATTTCTGACTTTTGTGCCAGTCCTTGCGAATCCATCCAACCTAAAAACTGAACTCCCAGACCGCGAAATTTATTAATTTCTTTGGCGTAGTGTAGAAGAGAAATTCCGTTGCCAACAAGAAGAATCCGGCGAGCGTGCCTTATCCCGATTTTTGCCTTTTTCAAAAGTTTTCTGGTAATAATTCTGGTAACTATAAAACATGGTGTTGAACAAAGAGTATAAAAAATGAGCATAAGCCTTGAGACTCGGCCTTCACCAAAAAAATAAATAAAGATAATCAGACTTACAAGAGAAAAAATATTTGCTTTGATAATTCCAAAGTAATCATAGATGGTTAGCTTCTGAATTGTATAAAGATGGCCTTTGTGAAAAAAATAAAGTGTGAAAATCACTACAACAGGGGTTAATTTCAAAAAGAGCGATTCCAACCCTTCTTCATGGTCGGGCAGATAGTGAAAACGAAAAAGATAGGCCAGTCCCCAACAAAGAGAAATTGAGAAAATATCAATCCCTTTTTGAGCGTGGAGAAAAAGTTTTTGACGGCCCAAAAGCATTACTCGTTTGACCTCGACTCTTAGCACTATGCCCTCAAAGCAGCCCTGTGCTAATATGCCAAATCAATACCACAGGAGGACTCCCATGCCTACACACTGCTCGCCCTATCGTGAAAAAATCAAACTTTTTGCCGATGGTGCCGACTATAATTCCATGATCGAACTGGCGCAAAACCCGAATATCAAGGGATTTACCACCAACCCGTCACTAATGAGAAAGGCCGGAGTCAGCGAATACGCACCCTTTTGTAAAAAGGTTCTCCAGGAAATCAGGCAAAAACCCATTTCTTTTGAAATCTTTGCCGACGAATTTGAATCCATGGACAAGCAGGCCAGAGAAATCGCCAGTTGGGCAAACAATGTCTACGTCAAAATCCCCGTCACCAATTCCAAGGGAGAATCTACCATTCCCCTCATCAAAACGCTTACTCACGCAGGCATAAAACTCAACATCACTGCCATTTTTACTCTCGAACAACTCACTTCCGTGGCCTTGGCACTCAAAGGGGGCGCGCCTTCCGTGGCCTCGGTTTTCGCCGGCCGAATTGCCGACGCGGGCATTGACCCCGTTCCCGTCATGGCCGCAGCGGCGGGCATTTGCCTTTCACAAGACAGCAATATTGAACTTTTGTGGGCCTCAACCAGAGAAGTTTTTAACGTGGTTCAGGCCGAACAGGCCGGCTGCCATATCATCACCGTCCCCCATCCGATGCTTGGAAAAATCGACAACTTTGGCAGCGACCTCACAGAAGCCAGCCTCAAAACAGTTTTGACCTTCAAGCAAGATTCAGAGGCGGCGGGGTATAGCATTTAATTTTTCACCTTAAATCTCAGTAAAATCAATAGGTTATACGGCATTTTTCTGAGAACTTATTTGTGTTGACAAGGTTGTGTAACTAAGTTACAATTCAAAAATGGGCCGTCCTTTAAAAATTAGCAACCTGATAGAACA
Organism: Bacteriovoracaceae bacterium; assembly: GCA_965215445.1. Classification (GTDB taxonomy): domain Bacteria; phylum Bdellovibrionota; class Bacteriovoracia; order Bacteriovoracales; family Bacteriovoracaceae; genus CBDBLK01. The sequence goes on from CBDCDT010000002.1 coordinate 717,792, forward strand.
GGTGCATAAAAAGCTAGAGGCCGGTAAATATGGATATGGTAGCCATGCTGATAAAAGACTTCAAGAGAGGGCCATAACCCGATTAGAAGTCAAGCAAGCACTTAAAAACGGCTACCATGAAAAACGAAAAGATGAATTTAAAGAAGAGTATGGTGTTTGGAACTACTCTATCCGTGGAAGAACAATAGACGAGAGGAATTTAAGAATTGCAATAAGTTTTGATAAATCCAATATGCTTATCATTACCGTAATAGATTTAGACAAATAAAGGATATGATTATGAACAAAAAAATTCAAAAATCTTATGTTGATTATGGTTTTGGTTTCGCAGTAAAAATCATCAATGCCCCTTTAGTAAAAATTCAAGGTGAATGGGTACTGGATATTAATTTTGAAAAATACGAAAAGGTCATTCTCCTTGCATTGGCCTTTAAACCAACCCGACTCACTGGCAACGAAATCAAGTTTATCCGTCATCACTTTGAAATGGATTTAAAAAGCTTTGGCAAAAGATTTGGAGATGTGGCCCACTCTGCCGTCATCAAATGGGAAAAATTCAAAGACAAACCCACAAATATGAACTGGGCGACGGAAAAGGATGTTCGACTGGCCATTGCCTATAAATTCAAACCCAAGACTTTCCAAAAAACTTATGAAGAATTCCAAGAGGCCGTTCCAAGAAAGGCCTATCGAATTACTATCGACACTTCAGCTTTGATGGCAGCGTAGGTTTTTTAATTATAGAGTTCTTTGGAAAGAAAAAATTCAAAATAGACAAAGATATAGCTGTATTAAAATTTTTATTCCTTATTTCTAGTAAATGAACTTGCAAAAAGTCCTGATGGAACTGAAATAATACCAATTCCGATGATTAGTATAAGGAAGGTGAAAATTTTTCCACCTGTCGTTATAGGATAAATATCACCGTAGCCTACAGTTGTCAGAGTCGCTACAGACCACCATAGTGCATGAGGAATAGATTTAAATATTTCAGGCTGGGCCTCATGTTCAAAATAATAGATTCCTGTGGCTGACAGATATAGCAGCATAAGATTAAGGCAAAAGAACACAACAAGTTCTTCTTTTATATCGAGAAAAGAATCTTTGAATCTATTTAGGGCTTTAGAGTATCTTACTAATTTTAAAATACGAAAAAATTTTAAGAATCTTAATACACGAATAAATCTAAAATCAAGGAAATTCATGGACAAGATTATTGATGGAAGAATAGAAATGATGTCAACAAGCCCATAAAAGCTAAAAATAAATTTAAATTTTCTTTCAGAAAAGTAAATTCTTGCCAAGTATTCTAAAGAAAAGGCTGAAACAAAAAAAACTTCTGACCAATCCCAAAAACTTTTATACTTATATTTTAAACTTGGCATAGTTTCTAATGATGCCTGCAAGACGGAGGCAATTATTAAAACTTGAATTAAAATTTCAATGCGTTCACGGTTTTTAAAAACACATTTTATTTTTTCTTTTATCATCATGCTTTGCTTTATCTATTTCAGTGTATTAAATTGTTATTCTATCACTTTCATTAATTTATTTCGCTCGCTCTTGCCAAGAAGATTTACAAATTTGTCAGAGTTAGCAATTGTAGAAATGAGAACAGAAATACTTGCATCTAGTATCCATGATTATATTTTTGTCTTTCTTCTAAATTTTTCACACGAAAAAGAAAAAAATAATATCCACAATAAAGATAAAAGGTGCATAAAGCTTAAAGCACTTCAACAAGATACGCTGACTCGGAACAAAATGATTGTAAATAGTCCGTTGTGCCGTCTTGATATTCGACCTTGATGTTGAAGATGCCTGGGGTTTCGCCGAGGAGAAAGGCCTTTTGAGTGGCGTTGGTTACGTCTTCGGAGAAAATGCCATTTTTGTCGAGGAAGGTTTTTCTAAAGGACATGGCACCGTGGCGGTCGTCGCCGTCAGCGGTAAAGTTTTGCAAGGGTTTGTCGAAGTTCATCTGCACGATACATGGCCCTTCGAGGTCGTTTAATTCGTGTACGGCAAAAATGTTATCAATAAAATCTTGGCTGGGAATTTCTAATTTTTCCCGATTGTTGAAACCTACAAAAAGGCGGCCATCGGTGCGGGCCAAATCGACAAAATGGCGTGCTCCCAGAGGACGCGCGGGGAAAAGTGCTTCAAAGCGATTAAGGCCTTCCTTGGCAAATTCAACGTCAGCACCAAAGACGCGAATATTTTCGCGGGGAAACTCCAACTCTGATGCCTTGACGCTCAATGAACGCCTTTCAAAAAGGGAAATAGTTTTGAGTTCAGTAGAAGCAATGTGCCCCGATTCAAAAAGCACTTCATCGGAAACCACATGGCCTATTTTTTGGGCGGCCTGACCATTCGGCAGTAAAAATTGAATCAGCACGTTGCCCGCATCGACTCCAGCGTAAAGAACGTAACGACAATCTTTTAGGGCATCGACAACTTTAAAATTTTGGTTCAAGAAAAAACGGCCCTGGTATTCTCTGTCAATGTCTACATCATCGAGGTGTTCTCCAAGATCGACGAGTAAAAATCCGCCGTATTCACCGATGGCGTTTTCTTCGATAAAACGCTCTATGGTCCCTTGGGTAAGCATGGGAACGACGAGTTCTTGGGTATCCAAACTGAGAGGAATCTCAATTTTTGTTCGCATCACCCCTTGGCGGATAAGCGTGCCCCGCAAGAGTGATTCGGAATCATTTAATATCTCAGTAAAAGAAATGCTACCTGACTCATCGGCACTAAATGTTTGATTCTTGTCATAATCGGGGATGAGCTGAAAGGAGGAAATAGCGCGCCCGCTTTGGTTATTAATTTCGACCTCAAAGGCACGCAGAAGAGTCGATATTTCTTCCCTCTTTTGCATACTCATTGCCTGAGTAGTCATCACTGTTTGGATAGTCACGGGGGTTTGTGCTGCCTTTTGAGTGGCCACTTTTCTTTTTGGTGTACCCAAGTTTTTGATTTCGCGATGGATGGCCTTACCTACAGTGGAAGAAAGGGGCACTTGAGACAGTGCTCGAATAGAGTTTTGCACGGGAAGCTTTGTGCCCGAATGGGTTTTGGTCACAACATCCTCTACGGCCTGAGTCTTCTGAATTTCGTGTCCTTCGTCCTCTTGTGTGTATGCATAAAAGACAGGGAGATCATTGCTGCCTTCTGCATTTTGCAAGGCCTTTTCCTCTTTAGTCTCTTGAGCATTCTCAGCAATTTGAGGGGTTTTTTCAACAGAAAGAGGGGCGGAGGCCGGGATCTCGGGAATTTGCCTGGCCAAAAGTTGCCTGGAGGCCTCTTCTTTTTCAAGTTGTGCGAGCCGGTTATTCAAGTCCAATTTCTGAAAGTAATTACTCCATGTGATTGTTTGGATAGGTTCGGCCACAAAGCCATAATGTTCGACGAGTTCCTTGTCGTTGATGGCCTCTATTTTTTGATCACTTTGAATATTTTTTGCAAGAACAATTTCCTTATCACTTAAAAGTAAAAGGCCATTTTCCTCGTTGAGATTTTTGGGGACATCTTGGATAACAATTCTTTTTTCTACTTTTCTCTTGGGCCTTGTCACTTTTCTAGCGACCTTTTTGGCCGGTGCCGGCGCAAGGGCAGCAGTCCTGAAGCTCACCTCGGGAATTTTCATTTGAGAGAGGTTTTGACCAAGTTTGCGAACGCTTGAGAAGGCCTGGCCAATGTCGATAAAAACGGCCTCTTCTTCATCAAAGTGTGGCACTGACGAAACAGTTCCCCCTGAACCGAGAAAAAGCTCGGCAAAAGCGTAGAGTACGAAGAGAAAGAAGCTTTTGATTTCCATTGCCATCCTTACTATTGTCTTGTCTATACCCCATGGGGAACAACAGGGTAGAACTTTCGAGTGGCCTTTTTCTGGCCAACAAAAGCATTTTTAGAGTGGCCAGTGAGGTTTCATGAATAATCAGACAAAAAGGAGTGCTTTCGAGTGTGACTAAGCAGCCCTCAAAACTTTCTATGAGGTGGGTAGGCAAATGAGTTAAGTGCTGAAAATTACTTGGCCGATTTTGCCAATTGAATACGCAACCTGGCCCTTTCCACTTTGCGGTGAAATTTGGTGATATTCTCGTCACTCATGGAACCATTCACGCCTTGAAGGCGATCGAGGGCGTGCTTTAATGCCAATTCGGCCCTACTTTGGTCAATCTCGTGATGTTCTTCCAGAGTGTGAGAAAGGATGGTGACCTTATTTCCCAAAACTTTTCCAATGCCATAAGAGGCGGCAAAATGGCGGTCGGGATCACCAGCACCGCCAAAGAGGGAAATTTGGCCCACAGCAAGTTGAGCAATGATATGAGTATGTTCGGGAAGAATATTGATTTGTCCCCGCACGGTGGGAATAAGCAGCGATTCGGCCGGAATGTTTTGCGCCACAACGCGGTTTGGGGTGAGAAGATCAACCGTAAAAAAATTCATGCTACGCTGTCACTTGAGCACGCAATTTCTGTGCTTTCTCTTTAACCATGTCAAGGCCACCCACCAAGTAAAAGGCCTGTTCGGGCATATCGTCACATTCTCCGCTCAATATGGCCTTAAAAGAAGCGATAGTCTCTTCCATTTTTACAAATTGGCCGGGGATGCCGGTAAATTGTTCGGCCACAAAGAAAGGTTGTGAAAGGAATTTTTGAACCTTTCGCGCTCGCGCCACCAAAATTTTATCCTCTTCAGAAAGTTCATCCATTCCCAAAATGGCAATAATATCCTGCAACTCCTTGTAGCGCTGAAGAATGGCCTGCACGGAACGCGCCACTTGATAATGTTCTTCGCCCACGATTTCCGGTGCCAAAACGGAAGAAGAAGAGGAAAGCGGGTCTACTGCCGGATAGATGCCAAGCTCTGCAATTTGTCGTGAAAGTTCTGTGGTAGCATCCAAGTGGGCAAACGTCGTCGCTGGTGCAGGATCAGTGTAGTCATCGGCGGGAACGTAAACCGCTTGAATCGAAGTGATGGAGCCATCATCGGTAGAGGTAATTCGCTCTTGCATGGCACCCATTTCCGTACCCAAAGTCGGCTGATAACCCACTGCCGAGGGGATGCGCCCGAGCAGTGCCGACACTTCCGAGCCGGCCTGGGTAAAACGAAAAATGTTGTCGACAAAAAAGAGCACGTCCTGCTTTGCTTCGTCGCGGAAATATTCCGCTACAGAAAGGCCCGTCAGTGCCACCCGCGCCCGCGCTCCCGGAGGTTCGTTCATCTGTCCGTAAACGAGGGCGGTCTTGTCGAGCACCCCCGATTCCTTCATTTCGTAATAGAGGTCGTTGCCTTCACGGGTTCGTTCTCCAACTCCGGCAAAAACAGAAAAACCTCCGTGTTGGGTGGCAATATTGTTAATCAATTCCATAATCAAAACAGTTTTCCCCACTCCAGCACCTCCAAAAAGTCCAATTTTTCCCCCTTTGAGATAAGGGGCCAACAAGTCGATGACTTTGATGCCGGTAAAAAAAGGTTCTTTTTCCGTCGATTGCTTTTCAAAAGCTGGTGCTTGACGGTGAATGGGATAAGATTTTGTGGCAGAAAGAGGGCCTATCTCATCAATGGGGTCGCCCGTGACATTGATAATGCGACCGAGAACTTCCTTTCCCACGGGTGCTTGAATTGGTTTTCCCGTATTTTCCACCTTCTGGCCGCGCGCCAGTCCTTCCGAAGCATCCATGGCAATGGTTCTGACCATATTGTCTCCAAGATGCTGGGACACTTCGAGAACCAAATTCCCCTGACGATCGTCGATCACTTTGTTGGTTACCCGAAGGGCGGTGTAAATAGCGGGCACATTGCCATCGGTAAATTCAACGTCAACCACTGGCCCCATAACTTGTTTGATAATTCCTTCAGACATTGTATTAGCTCCTATAGCTACTCTTTAAGCGTTGAGAGACTCCGCACCGGAAACGACTTCGATAAGTTCTGTCGTAATCGCCGCTTGTCTCAATTTATTCATCTTCAAAGTAAGTGATTGGATGGCCTCTTTGCAATTGGTGACGGCACTATCCATGGCCGCCATACGCGACCCGTGTTCTGACGCCAGCGCATCCAACAAACAGGTGTAAACCGCACTCAAATAGGCCTCGGGAATGAGCGCATCCAAAATTTCCCGAGGATTGGGTTCGTATTTGAAATCAAAGAGAAATTTCTCTTTGAGTTTTTCTTTTTCCGCTTTATCCAAGATCATGGGCAAAACTTTTTTGACGGTAGGTTTAAAAGAAATCGCCGAGCGAAAGACATTATAGGCGACGTAAACCTGCCCCCATTCTCCACTGGTAAAAAGTTCTGCCAACTCGGCCGCCACATTTTGTATTTCCCGATAACTCGGTTCTATCCTCTCAAACTCAAAGGTTTTGCCCTCGTTGACTTGGCCCTGTAACAATTCTCTGACCTTGCGGCCGATAAAATAAACCTTAAATTCTTCTTCGCTTTGACCTAAATAGCGCCTGACTTCTTTGGCCAGTTGAGAATTATATCCTCCGCAAAGGCCCTTGTTGGCGGAGATAACCAAAAGCACGGAACGCTTGTTGGAGGCGTCCCCCTGCAAATAGCGGTGGGTGTAGTTTTCCAGTAAAGTTGAAATTGTTTTGATGGTTTCTTCCAATTCCTGCGCGTAAGGGCGGGCACTCTGAATGGCGTGTTGGGCCTTGGACAATTTGGCCGCCGACACCAGCTTCATTGCTGTGGTAATTTTCAAAGTCCCCTTAGTGCTTTTGATTTTTTTCTTGAGTTCCTTGATATTGGCCATTGCGCCTTACCGCCTTTCCTTTTCCTAGTATTTTTTAGTCGCCAAAAAATCTTTGATGATTTTATCCATCTCTTCCGCTTCAGAATCGGATATAACCTTGGCCTCTTTGAGGGAACTCACTAAATCAGCGTGGTGGTGATTGAAGTGGTCGATTAAATCTTTTTCGATCACTTGAATTTTATCTACAGGAACCGCATCTAAATGGCCTTTGGTCGCAGCGTAGATGACAATGACTTGTTCAATAACATCCATGGGCCGGTACTGGCCCTGTTTGAGTAATTCCACAAGTCTGGCCCCACGATCGAGTTGGCGGCGAGTGGCCTCGTCGAGGTCGGAACCGAACGCTGCAAATGCCTGCAATTCTCTATATTGGGCCAAATCCAAACGCAAAGTTCCCGCCACTTTTTTCATCGCCTTAATCTGCGCAGAACCTCCCACTCTCGACACCGAAAGGCCGACGTTGACGGCGGGGCGAATCCCCGAGTTGAACAAATCTGTTTCCAGAAAAATTTGTCCGTCGGTAATGGAAATCACGTTGGTGGGAATATACGCCGAAACATCTCCTTCCTGAGTTTCAATAACCGGCAATGCCGTCAAGGAACCTGCGCCTTGTGCATCGGACATTTTAGCGGCCCTTTCGAGCAATCTTGAGTGTAAATAAAAGACGTCTCCCGGAAAGGCCTCGCGCCCGGGTGGGCGGCGGAGAAGCAGGGACATTTGGCGATAGGCCTGGGCCTGTTTGGTCAAATCGTCGTAGATGATGACAGCGTGCTTGCCGTTGTCGCGGTAGTATTCCCCCATAGTACATCCCGTGTAAGGGGCCAAAAATTGTAAAGGTGCTGCATGTGAGGCAGTAGCCGAAACAATAATGGTATAATCCATCGCTCCCGCCTCGGTAAGTTTGCGGGCAACTTGCCTGACAGTAGATTGCTTTTGTCCAATGGCCACATAAATGCAAACCACATCCTTGCCTTTTTGGTTAATGATGGTGTCGATGGCCACGGCGGTTTTGCCGGTTTTACGGTCACCAATAATCAACTCGCGCTGGCCGCGCCCGATGGGAATCATGGAATCTATCGCCTTAAGGCCGGTTTGCAAGGGTTCGTGAACCGACTTTCTGGGAATAATCCCCGGGGCCTTGACTTCGACCTTTCTCATCTCTTTGGAGTTGATGTCGCCCTTGCCGTCAATCGGCACTCCAATGGCGTTCACCACCCGACCAAGCAGCGCATCTCCCACGGCAACTTCGACAATTTTCTCTGTGCGCTTAACAGTGGTTCCCTCTTTAATATCGCTATCGTCGGCGAGAATGGCCACGCCCACATTGCTGGATTCCAGGTTGAGAACCATGCCCTTGGTTCCGGTGGAAAATTCAACTAATTCCCCCGCCATCACATTGCGAAGGCCAAAGATGCGGGCAATTCCATCCCCAACGGTGAGAACAGTTCCCACTTCATCAACTTGCAGACGCACCTCAAAGTTGGCGATGCGGTCTTTAATAATACTGGTAATTTCTTCTGGGCCAATAGACATTTGTTACCTCTTCTTGGTTTACTTTTTAAGAGTTCAAAACTTGGGCCTTGAGACGGTCGAGCTGGCGATCCAATGAAATATCCCACTGGAAGTCTCCCACTGTGATTCGATGTCCCGCCGTCATCTGGTGATTGGGTTTATATTCAAGTTTTATTTCGGCATTTAATTTTTGACTGAGATATTTGTAAACTGCTTTTTCAAACTGGGGGGAGAGTTGATCGTCACTCCCTTCAATATTTCCACGCAAAAAACCTTTTTTCTCATCGTCTAAAACCACCAATTCCTTAAAAATCAGGGGAAATATTCCAATACGGCCCTGGCCAATTAAAAAATTGAAAGCATTTTTGGTCAAAGCAGACAACTTGAGACGATCCATAATTTCGCCTACGACTGCCGCTTTTTCTTCCAGCGTAAAGACATCGAGAAAGAGAACCGCCTCCAGCGAATTGCTTTGATTGACAACCTCACTGAATTTCGTCAGTTCACCAGCAATATCAATTTTTTGCTCAGTCCCCAACTGGTAAATCGACTTGGCATAACATTTTGCGACGGTCGCTTCTTTCATCATCTTCCTAGTTCATGTGAGAAATAAGCCTTTGAGTCACTTTTTCCTTGAGAGCGTTGTCCCCGGCAATGACTGTCTTGGCCTTCTTCATAATCTCGTCTATAAATGCAGTATTGATTTGATTTCCGAGAGTGCGCTTTTCTTGAATCATCTTGCGTTCAAAGTCCTGCTTTAAACGGTCAATATATTCTTGCATCTCTCGCTCTGCCCGAATAACGTAGCGTTCTCTTTCTCTCTCCATATCCTTGACCATTTTTTGATGTTCGGATTTTATGGCCGCGATTTTCTTTTTGTAAGTATCGAGCCGGATTTGCGCCTGGCGATTTTTGTTTTCCGCCTGTTCGGCCAAAAACGTGACTTCCTCCGCATTTTTGTCAAAACTCTCCCGCATTGGCCCCCTCAATTTGAATATCAAAAAAGATAAAAGCACAATGAAATTCACCGCCGGCCACTTGAGATCGGAAATGCTGCCACCTCCCTCTCCGGCCGCTGCAATTGGGAGCATCCACATCAAATACAAAAAAATGGCAACCCCTTTCACGCTGAAAGTTTCCTCACCAACTCACGGGAGAGTTCATCTGCGCCATGCATGACCTTTTTCCCCTGAGCGGACATTTGTTCCACCAATTGGGATTTTTTTTCCGCAAAATCCTTGGATAAAACCGCCTCTTCCTCTTTGATTGCGTCCGACTGCTTTTTGTCGATTTCTTTTTTACTTTCGGTGAGGCGCTTTTGAAGTTCTTGATTAAATGACTCTATTTGAGAATTGTATTCAGTAGCCAAACGATTGGCCTCGTCGAGCTTGGCCTTGGCGGAACTTTCCAATTTAGTGGTTTTGGCCTCTCTAACCTCAAGCACAAAAAGCAGGCGATCAAAGAGAACCGATTTCAGCACCAAAAAAAGAATACAAAAAAGACCAAATTGATAAAAAATGGACTGGTCAACGCCGAGCTGAGTAAAAATCTGCAATAATTGATCCATAAGTCCCTAACTACATAAACACTGGGTTTGGTTTTGTAAAGAAAATAGGCCTTTTTGCGAGTTTTCAGCACACAGTATCACCAAGAAGAAAGCAATTGGAGAAGGTGGAGGTCTTTATGAGAAAAAAGCAATTGGTAAGGCCCTCGGCGATTAAGCAGTTGGCGTGATGTGGTGAGAAGAAATTCGGTTTGCTCATGACATGGAGCAATTTTAGCATCCAGGTAAAAGGCCATAGAAAAACGTCCTTTCCAGGAATCCAGGTTGATGCAGTCGCCTACTCTTTTGCCCTTGGTGAGATGGGAATATTGGGCCGCCTTTTCAAAAAACGTTGGTATCGTCCTCTCCCTTGAAGTGAGAATCGGGAAAAATGCACAGAACACACAAAGGCCCAGAGACAGGCCAACTATGGCCTTTTTAAAGTGCTGCTCCTCGAAAGATTTTTTCCCAACAAAAGCACACAACATAGAACCGATCATCAACCAGGTTCCCGGAAAATGGACGTTGATATACCAATCCCTTGCGTGCTTGGCCAAGGATAAACCGAAAAATAAACATAGAAGGTAAGACGCACCCCAAAGAAGCGCATTTTTTGATTCTGCAAAATAGCGTCTCTTCACAAAGAAAAGCCCCAGTGCCGCCAATGCCAAATAAGCATTGGGTACGAATTTGGCAAAGTAGGGTTTCAAATAGAGGATAATGGGAAAAATCTGGCCCCCTCCCCTTCCTTGTACGGAATGAAAGACTTGGCCCAAAAGATAGGTTTTCCAAAAGGAAACTCCCGAAAGAGAAAAATGCCAAAGGTCTATGGCCCCCAAAACGCTAATGGAAACGACAGAGACACAACCGAACCAAACCAAATAGTATTTTAAACTTTTCCGAAGTGAATTTTTTCTGTCGAAAAGGCAAAACAGGAAATACATTCCAACCGGAAGAAGGCCGACTATGCCTTTGGTGGCGAGCGCCCCGGCCACGGCAAGGCCAGAGAGAAAAGCATTTTTTTTCGAGGGGCGCTTGGAGTAACGGATAATAAATAATAGGGACAAAGTCAGAAAAAAGGTGAGGGGAACCTCCAGCATGGGATTCCTCGAATATTTGATAAAAGAATAGTCAAAAAAAGCAACCGCCAAAAAGATGAAAGAAAGTTTTTCTCCCACAAGTTCTTTGACTGCCAGATAAAAGGCCAAAATTGTGAGAGAGGCGAGAATGAGAGCGGGAACAATCGCCGCGTATGTGGACACGCCAAAAACTTTGAAAAAAAGGGCCATAAACCACAAAAACAGGGGAGGGTGTTCGTAAAAAGCATTGCCAAACCAGGTGGGAACTCCCCAATCGGCCATGGGGAGGCGGGATAATTCCTTGGCAACCAAGGCGTAGACTATACCATCCGTTGAACGCAAAACGACGGAGGTCGATTGCAACCAGAGGGGAAAAGTTAAAGCGATGGGAAAAAGAAAATTAACGTTTCTCACGCATCTTGGTAGTTCCGTGGAAAATAACTCCCTCTTCGACAATTAAACTGGGCGTGGTGATGGTTCCCTCAAAGCGCGCCGGTTTGATAATTTCAACTCTGCCCGACGCTTTGATATTGCCCTTGACTGTGCCGGAGATAAGAATGATGTTGGCGTGAATGTCGGCATTGACGACTGCCCCTTCCGAAACCACAACCGTATCGTTGGAAAAGACGCTGCCGTTAACAATGCCTGCAATCCTGGCGACACCACTAAAGGAGAGGTTGCCCTCAAATTTGCACCCCTCTTCAATGACTGCGGAGATTTCGCCCTTCTGACTTTTCATCGACTCTTAAGGAGGTATTCGTAAATATTGTTAAATTCGTCCTTGCCGCCAAACTTAATGCGTATTTCGCCGCTTTCTTTTGGGCCTGCGTGAATCACAAAGTGAAAACCCGTTTTTTCCTCCAAGCTGGACTTTAATTGTTCTACCACCTGAGATTCCAAAAATGTTTCCCGGCCTGGAGTTTCACGGGGTGGTTTGCTTTTGCGCTTAATCAGCTTTTCAAGTTCGCGCACCGATAAACTTTCACGAACCGCTCTTTGGGCCAATTGAATGATGTTGTCCCGGTCTTTTTCTCCCGCCAAAACTTTGCCGTGGCCAAAACTCAACTGCTCCCTCTGCAATTGTTCGACAACTTCGCGGGGAAGTTTGAGAAGGCGCAAACAGTTGGCAACCGTCGAACGCTCTTTGCCCAGCCTTTTGGCCACTTCTTCCTGGGTGAGATGGTAGTCGTTTAAAAGTTGGTAGTACGCCAGGGCCTCTTCAATACAGTTGAGGTCACTGCGCTGAACATTTTCCACGATGGCCATGACGATTTTGTCTTGTTCCGTCCCACGAGTGACGATCACCGGAACCTTTTCAATTTCGGCCATCTTCGCCGCTCTCAAACGGCGCTCTCCCGCAATCAAGTCAAAACCTTGTTCCGCCTTGGAGACAATCAAAGGTTGGATAATGCCGTTTTCCTTAACGGAGGTTGACAACTCTTGAAGTTCTTTTTCTTTAAAAATTTTGCGGGGCTGGTTTGGATTTACTCGAATGGAGTGAACATCCACCATCAGTGGGCCTTTATCTCGCGCGGCCTCGCTTTTTGCCTTTTGTTGTTCTGCCTGTTCTGTAAGTTGATCTCTAAGCAACTGATTGGGAGTTTCGTTAATGAGCGAAGCGATCCCTTTGCCTAGTGCTGCTTTTTTGGCCATATTTCACCCTCGATTATCATTTTTTTGCAGTTCTTCATTTATGCGCAAATGTTCTGGTGGCATGGCCACTTCCCTAAAATCCCACTCCAGCGGCCGATGATTTTCAACCTGAGTGTGCGGAATCGCCGATTTTTCTCCATTGTTTGCAATAATCTCCCTGGCCAAAGAAAGATAGGCCTCACTGCCTCTGGATTCAACGTCATAAAGAATAATTGGCCGGCCAAAACTGGGACTTTCCGACAGCTTGACATTCCTGGGAATAACAGACTTAAAAACTTTATCTCCAAAATGCTCACGCACCTCTTCGGCCACCTGTTTGTGTAAACTCGTACGCATATCGAACATAGTCAATAAAATTCCTTCAATTGCCAAGGGAGGATTGAGGGAATTTTTTACCAATTTAATGGTGTTCATAAGCTGCGCAAGGCCCTCCATGGCGTAATATTCGGTTTGCAGGGGAATTAGCACCGCATCGGCCGCGGTGAGAGCATTGACCGCCAAAATATTGAGAGAAGGCAGGCAGTCAATCAAAATATAGTCGTACTTTTCCTTGATTGTCTCCAGCACGTTTTTCAACTTTTGCTCACGGGCAAATTCGGAAACCAGTTCAATTTCAGCACCGATAAGGTTTTGATCGGCCGGGGCCACATCAAAATGTTGCAACTCAGTGCGTTTAATCACCTCCTGCAAGGCCACCTTCCCAATCAGGGCGTGATAAATATTGGCCTTTTCAAATTCTGATTTATCCAGGCCAGAACCTACTGATGCATTGCCCTGTGGGTCTAAGTCGACAAGAAGCGTCTTCTTTTCTGCAACTGCTAAACAGGAGGCCAAATTAATCGCCGTTGTCGTCTTTCCCACTCCGCCTTTCTGGTTTGCAATAGCAATAATTTTAGACATTTAGCTCTCCTCAGAAAATAATGCACTCAAAAAAATTGTCCGATGAGTTGAGAGAGGTTGGCAAGGTTTTTTTTGGTGGCCTGAGTTCTACATGGAACATTTTCCCCTTTCCACTGATAGGCCAAAAACTGTCTGCCATGCGTTCCTTCAAGTTCGGCCGAGGCACTGTATTTCAGTTCTACACCAGCGGGGGGAGTTTTTACGCCCTCCAATTGATCAAAATTTGGCCCCTTATAAAAAACGGCCGTCACGGGAGCAGTCGCCCTGATTTTTTCCAAACACTCTTCAATTTGGCCAAAGGCCCTGAATGTCACCACGCACTCCCGGTCAAACTCAACTTCTTCAAAACGCTTGTGAACAAGAGCCACATTGGAAAGTGCCAGTTGCCGGGCGATACTCCTCACCGCTTCAACCTTTTTTTTCCTGGCCTCCAGGCCTAAAAAACGAACCTCCGGCAATGCTTTGGCCAAGGGTAAAATGGGAAATCCCCCTCCAAAACCCACGTCGATGAGCAGGCCCGTTTCGAGGATTTTTTCTTTTATTTCCGGCAAGGCCTCCAGGAGTAAGAGGCCGTCGGCAATTTGCTTTTGATAAAACTCTTCTTCCTGCAAAATTTTAGTCAAATTAAGCCCTGAAAAGTCAGTTTTGAGAATTTTAAGGTACTGACGAGAAAATTCCCGCATTAAATCAAACTCCCGGCCACATAGGCCAGAGTCGCAGGGCGGATTCCGGCCATTTTTTGGAGTTGACCAAAGGTTTCGGGGCGAACTTCCCCAATTCTTTGCCGACATTCGTGGCATATATTCGGAGATGCGGCCAAACTCTTCCAACGAATCTTTTTCCCAGCGTATTTGAGAATTTTTTCGTTTTCCCGCTTTAAACGCTGGATATAACCCTGATATTTAATGGAAATCGCCACAGTTTTAACCACTTGAGGATGAAAAGAGGCCTCCATCGCTTCAAGTTCTTGCTCCAAATGGCCGGGGCCATCTCCATTGGCCCTTTTGAGTTGGGCCTTGAGGGGTTGGTGGCCTTCGATCAGGCCTTCAAGTTCTTCGATTTCCCCCAAAAAGGCCTCTTGAAAGCGGTCGATCTCTTTTTCCAGGCCCATTATTTTGCGGTATGGCCTCATTCTTTGGGCGCTGTTGTCTTCTCTAATAAAAAGCCTGTTTTCCGCTCTCGAAGTAAAGAGCCGATAAGGCTCATCTCGGGTTTGAGTAACCAAATCTTCAACCATAACCCCGATATAGGAGTCTTTTCGCTCCAAAATGAAGGGTTTTCGCCCCAGAAGGGCAAATGCAGCATTTACTCCGGCCACCAACCCTTGTCCTGCGGCCTCTTCATAGCCGCTGGTTCCGTTGAGTTGGCCCGCAAAATAAAGACCTGGCCAATCTTGATGCTCCAAACTTCGGGAAAGTTGCAAAGTATCCACCACATCGTACTCCACTGCGTGGCCATAGGCCTCAAATTGGCAATGTTCCAGCCCTTTTATGGTTCTATAGAACCGCTCTTGCACGTCTTTGGGCAAACTGGTGGAAACTCCATTGGGGTAAACCGTCTCGGCGCGATGCCCTTCAGGCTCGATAAAAATCTGGTGAGAATCCCGATCAGGGTAGCGAAAGGCCTTATCTTCGATAGATGGGCAGTAACGTGGCCCAATTCCCGTAATTTGCCCGTTAAAAACTGGAGAGCGTTCCCGATTTTCCCGGATAATGGCGTGGGTTTCGGCGTTTGTGCGGGTGATATGGCAGGATAATTGGGAAACGTGCCTTTCGAGAGAGTGAGCAAAGTGAAAATTTGGCGTTTGGGGGTCGCTTTTTTGAATTTCCATGGCCGAGTAGTCAATGGAAAATTTGTTAAGTCTGGCCGGAGTTCCGGTTTTAAAGCGCTTGGAGGCAAACTGAAACTGAGAAAAGAGGCCTTTTAGGGCAATACTGGCCCTTGATTTGAGCCTACCCCCCAAAATTTGCTCTTCTCCGGTGTGTAAAACGCCACCGAGGAAGGTTCCCGCCGTGACAATCAGCTTTTTTGACCAAATAGAGGCCTGATTTTCAAAACCAATCTCAAATTTTCCGTCGCGGCAAAAGATTTGGGAGACTTGGCCACGAATAACTTTGATGGGGGATTCGGAAATCAAGCGTTCGGCCCATTCGGAATAGAGGTCTTTGTCTACCTGAACCCGTGTGGAACGAACCGCATGGCCTTTGCTTAGATTTAAAGTTCTGTATTGAATCCCGGCCAAATCGGCCAATTGGCCCATCAATCCGCCTAAAGCGTCGATTTCTCTCACTACCTGGCCTTTTCCAACCCCACCAATGGCGGGATTACAGGGAGTTGAGGCCAGAGGAACCCCCGGAAGGCTGCCTATTCCGACTTTCAGGCCAAATTGCTGCCCCATCCACGCCGCTTCCAAGCCTGCATGGCCTCCGCCGACCACGAAAATGTCAAAAATTTCTGTATCCATTGCCTTTCAAAAGTTCCATGTGGAACATTTCTCTGTCAATGGCCAAGGTTTTCATTAATTTTAGACGAGAAGCGAGAGTTTTATTTGCGCTCAATAGCCCTCAAAAATTTGAATTATTAAAAAGTTCGCCAAGGGGTGAGGGTTTGCAGGAGAACTTTCCCCAAACAGCACCAAACCCAGGAGAAAAGATTTCCACATCCGTCTTTTTTTCCAAATCAATTACAAAACTTGCAAATGGGACAGGAGGATTTAGCAGAGCATACATAGTTATTATCTTTTGTTTATAACCAGTTAAAGTTATTTTTTCCATTTGTTTATAACCAGTTAAAGTTATTTTTTCCATCATTTTTATGTTTTCACCAGGTAAAAGCCCCATTGTTTGCACAACATAACCTCTATTCATCGTACTTGAATCGTCAAATTCTTCAAAAAAATCCAGAGTCACAGACGTTCTATCATTTAATGCACCAGTGCACGATGCAATATGAATAAAATTTGTTTCTTGAGCATAAAGTGCCCCATGCATTACAAATGACAAGGCCAAAAGCGTGTTTTTTAGAAATTTCATAGTCTTTACCTCTAGTACAGCAGTAATTATTTACCACCGAACTGTTTAAGCATAACCATCAAGAAATTGCAACTACTTTCCAATACAAAAATTGGCAAACACTTCCTTTAAAACATCATCGGGACTGACAATTCCGACTAATTCGTCCACGTCTTTCGCTAGGAGATTGAGTTCGTTGGAAACTATACAAATATCGTCGGACTCTCTCGCAACTTCCTTAAATTTCAATAACTTATGATATAAAACTTTAATTTTTTGCTCTTGTCTTATCGAGGCAATCGGGTGGCAAGCGGTCTTTTCTCGGTAGCGTTCGCCCAGCTTTCCCCATAAAGATTCAATACAAAGTGGTTCTATAGGGGCAGTTTTGAGTTTTTGCGCGAGTTTTGCCCCTATAGCAAAAACTCCCAGAAAAACGATTCCCTGGGAGTTTTGTTTGATTTTAAAAATCGAGTTTGCTTTTCTTCTTACTGCTTAACTGTAGCTGCTGCCCTTGCCTTCCTATCCTCGAGCGTCACTTCCTCAATAGCTTCTGTCATCGAGACCACCTTATTATGCAAATTCCTAAGCTGATTTAAGGGCATTTTCCCCTCTTCCAGTCTCCTTTTAACTTCGTTAAACAGAATATTCACGAAGGACACCGCTCCTGCTGATGTAACATTAGCATTATCTGCTTCTTCAAGTGTGCGAAGGCCATGCTCTTCTTCCCATTCTGTAATCTCAATGATACTGCTTGCGAATATTCTTTGAAACGTCGCCATTTCCGCACCAATTTTGGCCATGAGTTCCTTTCTTTCAAGTTCCAATGCGGATGATTTCATTTCCTCGAGCGATAAAGTTAAAAAGCCAGGGGGAAGTACGTTCCATTGCTGCTCCTCTGCGTTGGCAGGAACCAATAAAACCAGCAATTGAAGTGCAGTAACAGCGAAGAAGGTCACAAACATTTTTGGGAAAGAGGCCATAAACAAATCTCCTTGCTCAAGTTGAAAGTGGCAATTATCTACCACCAAACTATTTAGGCATAGTTATCACAGGAATCGCAACTACTTTCCAATACAAAAATTGGCAAACACTTCCTTTAAAACATCGTCGGGACTGACAATTCCGACTAATTCATCCACGTCTTTCGCTAGTAAATTGAGTTCGTTGGAAACTATACAAATATCGTCGGACTCTCTCACAATTTCCTTAAATTTCAATAACTTATGATGTAAAACTTTAATTTTTTGCTCTTGTCTTATCGAGGCAATCGGGTGGCAAGCAGTCTTTTCTCGGTAGCGTTCGCCCAGCTTTCCCCATAGAGATTCAATACAAAGTGGTTCTATAGGGGCAGTTTTGAGTTTTTGCGCGAGTTTTGCCCCTATAGAACCACCTGTTTCTGGGCCTGCCCCCATAGGGGCAGCACTGAGATAAGTCTCTAAATTTACTGGAATATCAAGCTCTCTTACGCGCTGGCAAAAACCCTCGCAATCGGCGTGGGTAAAAACAATGCCATCAGCTTTCAGGCCCTCGGGTACGAGTGAACCTTCCGTCGCTTGAAAGGGATTGCAGACGTAAAGGGTATAAAAGGCCTTTTTGGCCAAATCCAGCGCCTTTTCAATGCCCTGTTTTTCAATTTCCTGTCCGGTTTTTCTGATTCCGGCAGTGTCGATCAATTGAAAGTGCGTTCCCTCGGTAAAAACAAATTCGCTTATATAATCTCTCGTCGTTCCCTCTTCGTTACTTACTAAACTTCGCCCAGTATTTAAAAGCCGGTTGAACAGAGTGCTTTTGCCGGCGTTGGTTTTTCCCAACAAAACGACAGAAGGATTTAGCAAACTGCTCAAATCCCCCCGGCAGCGTTGATGGAGAATATGCAATTGAAGTTCAAATTGTTTGAGGCATTGATTGAAATTGCGACGGGACTCTTCTTCGCCTACATCATCGGAAAAATCAATCGCCAACTCCAAGGAGGCCGCAAGAGAAATGAAGGCCTCTCTCAGGGAAAGAAAACGCTGATGCAATTCCCCCTGCAATCCCTCCAGGCCACTGGCCAAACCCAATTCACTCTGGGCATTGAGCAAAAGATCAAGGCCCTCTACTTGGGAGAGGGTTAACTTTCCGTGCTTTAAAGCGCGATAGGTAAATTCCCCAGGAAATGCTAAACGCAATTGGTATTGGTCTTGGAAAAAACGCAGAATACGGCCCACATTTAACGGGTTTCCGTGAACGGAAAGTTCCAAAACAAACTCTCCCGTATAGCTGTTGGGTGCTGGAAAATACGTCAGAACAATCTGGTCGAGAACGCATTTTCCGTGGAGCAAACGACAGGTAATCGCTTCTCTGGGGCGAAAATCACCCCGAAAAGAAAAGGCCGCTCTCAAATCCTCAAATGGTTGAGGCGAAGTCAAACGAAGCAGGGCAATCGCCGCCCTTCCACTCCCCGAACTCAAAGCAATGATGGGGTCATCATTAAGAGCGTGAATCATGCTAGTCGATGGCCTTATACACCACCAATTGCTGGACGATTCCAAACAATGTTGAAACAAAAATATAGAGGTTAAGGCCGGCGGGAAAATCTTTCATAATAAAGGCAAATACGACGGGCATAATCATCATAATTTTTTGTTGAGTGGAATCTATCGTCGCGGCAGAAGGATTGAGTTTGGTTTGCCCCAACATGGCCAGTCCCATGAGGACGGGAAGAACGTAGTAAGGGTCTTTTTCCGATAAATCATAAATCCACAAACAAAAAGGTGCTCGAACTAATTCCACTGCGCTACTTAACACTTGATAAAAGGCAAAAAAGACAGGCATTTGGAGAAGCAGAGGAAAACACCCACCCAGAGGATTAGCACCCGCCTTGCGAAACAGTTCAACCGTTTCTTTTTGCATCCGTTGAGGGTTGTCTTTGTATTTTTCCTTGAGTTTTTGCAATTCCGGTTGAATGACCTGCATTTTTTTCATCGACTTAAAACTCTTAAATTGAAGTGGAAAAGTGATGAGCCGAATAATCAAGGTGAGAAAAATAATCGCCACCCCGTAGTTGGGAAAATATTCGTAAAAAAACTGCAACCCGCGCAAAATGGGAATCGCCAAAATGGCAAAGAAGCCAAAATCGACCGACAATTCAAAATTATTTCCCAACGTCGTCAGGTGGTCATAGTTTTTCTTGGTGTAAACCAAAAGGCCTTCAAGGTTTTGGGTGGGGTTGACAAAATCAACCCACATATTTCCGTTGGCAAAACTTCTATAGCGGGCCACCAGGCGCTCTTTGAAAGCAAAGGCAAAAAGGTGGTAATAATGATCAATCCCCACAAAATTGACTTGGCCATCGGCCAACTCTTCACTGCCCACATTAAAGCGCTCTACCTCTTTGGTGTGAACAAGGTACTGGCGTATCCTATTATTGCCGAGATCGTCGGGCCTTGTGTTGTAGGACAAACGGTATAAATAGGCCTGAGGTGAAGTCAAAGACACTTGCAATCGGCCCTGATCGTCCAGGTATCCCTTAAGAGTAATTCCCAATCCAGAGTGAACACCCTCAAAACTTCGGCCATCAGAGGAAGTTTGCAACCCTTCAAAATTTAAATCTATGGCGCGAGCACCTTGAAGCACCTGAATTTTTAAGGGATTGGCACCAGTTATTTGCTCGAAGTTGTCGGCCTGATTGGGGTTGTAGGCCCTTTGCACGGAAAGATTGCTTCCAAGAGTAAACGAATGTTCTCCGTGAATAACTTCAATTTGACTGGTTGCTGGAGTCTCGATTTTTCCCGCCGTTTCGGGAACGGGATTTTGGCCCCCCGCCTGGGAAGGCGTACCTGTCCTTGAGGGAGAAGTTTGACCAGACGTTGGAACGGCCGTTTCAGACAAAGTTGCCGGTGGAGGAGCAAAGTAGGTCTGCCACACCAAAAGCACAATGCCCGACAAAATGACCGCCAAAAAGGCCCGTTTTTGATCCGATAACTCCATATCACTGTCTCGTTTCTTCGGCGGGCAAAGTTGGAATGGGGTCACTTCCTCCCGCACAAAAGGGATGGCATTTTAAAACCCGTTTGGCGGAATACCACAGGCCCAAGTGAATGGGAAATTCCCGAAAAAGCTGAAGGGCGTATTCGCTACAAGTCGGCGAAAACCGGCATCGGATTCCCAAGAAGGGGGAAATTCCCATTTGGTAGAATTTAATCAGGCCCAAGCAAAACATCCTAATAAGATTTTTTAAAAACTTCATGTAAAAGAGAGTGAAATTTTTTTCGCACTAAAGATTGGCCTTTTTCTCCCTTTAAAATTGGCCCAATTCGCGGAGAAACGACAAAAAGCACATCGAGGCCCCTCTCCCTGTAGGGAGAAAGACGAAATTCTTCTCTCAACTGGCGCTTGATTTGGTTGCGAACCACTGCATTGCCAACCTTTTTGGAGACAGAAAGGCCCATTCGGGTGTGCCCCGCCGCCTTGGCGGCACTTTCCCGGAAATAGGCCCTAAAATAAGAAGATTGGGCCGAACGCGCTTTGCCTCGTAAATAGCTGAAATCACGAGAGGTCAGCAGCCTTCTTTCTTTCCCAAACTCAAAATGTTCCACAAAAGGCCCTATTTTGAACCCGTTTCCACGGTAAGCCGTTGGCGTCCCTTGGCCCTACGGGCCCTGAGTACATTTCGCCCTCCAACGGAAGACATACGTTCAAGGAAGCCGTGGACACGCAGGCGTTTTTTCTTTTTAGGTTGCCAAGTTCTCTTAGTCATAGCTTAAAATCCTTTCCCATTAACCAGTTCTGTTTTGTCCCATATTTTCACTGATTTTGGCAATCGAGAAACGACCATGTAAAAATTACACGGTTTGGGGTCTTGGCTTGACACGATAGGTAAAAAAGGTTAGATTGGGGCAACGCAAAACAGGAGGGAAATTATGAAATTTTTGAAAAATGCGTTTTTGACTCTAACTTTTGTGACCCATGGAGCGATTTACGCTCAAGACAGCAGCTTTGTAGATGGAATTGAAGTACCTCACGACGTTGTCATTGAAACAGTTGGTCAGAATTCCAAACTGAGCAGGGCCAGTCATATTGAGGTTGTATCCGTAAAACCTCTCTTGTTTGGCTCAATGTTTGCCGACTGGGTGCGACTAAAAGCGGCGATTTCTGTTTTTCACGAAGAAACAGAACTCTTGTGGGAATGTTCGCTTTATGTCAATAGCATCGAGGAAACTGCTGTTAGTTCCGCAACACTGGGAAAGTGTTCGCTAAAAGGAGTCCTCACCCTCGACTAAATGTTTCAAACCAAGCAAACTCTCGGGAAATCGTTTCTCGAGAGTTTTCTCTTTTTGACTCAAAACGCAAAACCTTGCCAAGCTATGCCTTCTTTTTAAATCCCTTTAGTGGCACAATCACCGCCCACTAGGATGCAAAATGACTGATAAATTTCCCTTTAACCGCTTTTTTCAGAGTTCGGGTTCTTCGCACAGTAAGATTCCCCTACCCAAAGACAAGGCCCTTGAAGACCAAAACCCCGATAAAGCGAAAACACCCCATTTTACCCTCGACCTCGACCTCAATCCAACCAAAGACGACCTCATGTCAACCGTTGAATCAAAGTATATTGAACATATCGAGCAATCGAGGGCCAATGAAATTTCCGTCGATCCCAGCAAAACCTTTGATACCTTCGTCGTTGGCCCATCCAACAACCTCACCTTCGCCGCCGCTCGTGCCGTTGCCCAATCCCCCGGGAAGGAAGGGAAATATCCCTGCCTCTACATTTACAGCAGTTCGGGATTGGGAAAAACTCACTTATTGCAGGCCATGGCCAACGGTATTTTAGAAGGACACCCCGAAAAAGCAGTCTGCCTCATTTCAGCGCGGGAATTTATGAAGGAAATGATTGATGCTATTAAGGACAAAAACCTCTCTGAATTTCAAAGACATTATTGTGAAAACGTCGATGTTCTCATGATTGACGACATTCACGAACTCAAAAATAAAACCAGCACTCAAGAAGAATTTTTTCACGTTTTCAACGAATTGCGCTCTCAGGGAAAACAACTGATTTTCACTTCTGATAAAGCACCTAAAGAAATCGACGGCATTGAAGAAAGAGTTATTACGAGATTGCAATGGGGACTGGTTACCGACATTCAAAGACCGGATTTAGAAACCAGAATGGCAATCCTCAAAAAGAAGGCCCTCTCCATTGACTTTTTTCTTCCCGACGATGTTCTCTACCTGGTGGCCTCCTCGGTAAAGACCAGCATTAGGGAACTAGAGGGCAGCCTTATAAAATTAAGCGCCTCAGCAAATGTTATGGGGATGGAAATTGATGTTGAGACAACCCGCGAGCTTCTACGCTTAGCACCACCCGACGAGTCCCAATCTATTACCCTTGAACAAATTGCCAAATCTATTTCCCAATACTACCGCATCCCCCTGGCCGATCTCAGATCAAAATCGCGCAATAAAGATATTGTCAAAGCGCGCCATATGGCCTGGTACCTGTCTAAAAAACTTATTAATGCAACATTTAAAGAGATTGCTCAATATTATGGCGGACGGGATCACTCTTCTATTATTCATGGCATTAATAAAATGGAAGAGCAAGTCAAAACCGACGCAAATGTGGAAAAAGACTCGAGCTTTTTAGAAGGCCATATCTAATTCAAAAAGTTATCCACATTTTTGAAAAGTTATCCACATAGTTATCCA
Source organism: Bacteriovoracaceae bacterium (assembly GCA_965215445.1). Taxonomy (GTDB): domain Bacteria; phylum Bdellovibrionota; class Bacteriovoracia; order Bacteriovoracales; family Bacteriovoracaceae; genus CBDBLK01. The sequence goes on from CBDCDT010000002.1 coordinate 740,943, forward strand.
CATTAAAAAAATTCAAAAAGTACGTCCCAGACGGCGTTTCCGAAGTTATCCACATTTTTGCCAAAATTTCACCTAAAAATCTTACACATTCTTACAGGAAGTTATCCACATTTTCCTAAAAATGTGGATAACTTTTCAAAAAAAGGCCTTTTTAATGCTAATTGAAAAAATATTTTTTAGTTATGTGGATAACTATGTGGAAAACTATGTGGATAACTCCCGAAGAATGTGGATAACTCCCGTTAATCCCTTGTGTTGGCCCAATGAATAAAAAGTTATCCACAAGTTATCCACATTCCAAAATTTCAAAAAGCACGTCCCAGACGGCATTTTCAGAGTTATCCACATATCCACACTAATAATAATAATAATTCTTATATTAAGGTAATCTATTATAGAGAGCTTCCAAGACTTGCTAAATTTTCTTTACAAAGATACATTTCTTAAAAAACTAAAAAACTAAAAAACTTTGGAAATTCTCATGCAAATCACAGTTCATGCTGAATCCATGCGCAAGGCAATTAGTAAGGTTTTACCAGTTGCTGAAAACAAAGATAACCGTTCTATTTTAGCGTGCGCGTTATTAGAGATTGGAAACAACCAACTTCAACTGAGTGCAACCAATTTGGATATTTCGGCCCAGGTTCTCATAAAGGCCGAATCCCAAGGCCAAAAGAGTTTTTGCATTAACGCGAAGAATCTTTCCGATATAGTCAGGGAGCTTCCCGACAAACCCATTTCCTTTAAAATTGAAGAAGGTGAAAATACTCTCAAAATAGACTGCGACAACATTCACTTCACTCTCCCCATTCACGACAATTCAAATTTTCCAAAACTTACCTTCAACGAAGACGATCATTCAAAACGGCCTTTTGATTTAACCTCAAAGCAAATTTTAGAAATTATTCAGATGACCAGTTACGCTATCAGCAATGATGAAACCAGATTGTATTTAAACGGCATTTACCTCCAGGAAATTGATTCAAAAGTAAGAGCAGTGGCCACCGATGGACATAGACTTTCTCTGGTTGATTTTCAAATTGAAGACAACAAGGCCACTGAGTTGGCGGGAGGGATTATTATCCCCAAAAGAGGTATTTCAGAACTCAAGCGAGTGGCCGAATCCAACAGCGAAGGCCTTCTCTCCGTCTCTGTCAGCGATGCCTTCCTCTATGTGAATTCCGATGATACCTACAAAATTATCATCCGCCTTATTTCCAGAGAGTATCCCAACTATAAAGACGCTATTCCAACTAAAGTTCACCACACGATGATTGCCGATCGCGATACGCTCTTTAATGCCATTCGCAGAGTCAAAATTATGTCTCACGAAAAATCAAACGGTGTGCGAGTCAAGCTAACACCAAAAACCATGACTATTACGGCGAGAAACCCCGCTCTTGGAGACGGGCTTGAGAGTATTCCCATTCAATATGAAGGCAAGGAAATGGAAATTGGTCTGAACGCCAAATATTTGATTGAAACTCTGTCTACTGTTTCCGAAGGAGATATTTCTTTTGAACTCAATAATGAGCTGAGTCCCATTGTCGTCAAATCAACTCAAACTCCCAACTACTTGGGAGTTATTATGCCTCTGAAATTATAATATTTTCAATGCGCCCTCTAAAAATTAGGAAGCTGCAAACTCAAAATTTTAGAAATCTTGATGACAGTATTATTTCCTTTTCCTCTGGAATTAATTGCATCTTGGGAGAAAATGGAAATGGCAAAACTAATATTTTAGAGGCCATTTATCTTCTCATTACCAGAAAATCTTTTCGTAAAAATGCCCGTTTTCCACAATATTTGGGGATTGATGGGGAAAACCCTGAAATTTATCTCTCTGCTGCCTTTGAAGAAGATCGACAACTGATTCCCTATTCTGGAAAGTTGTGGAAAGAAAGAGCTGAATGGTATTTGAAAGGCAAACCGACGAAAAAAAAACTTCCGGTGGGAGTTATTTTTATCGACCCTTTCGACGGCCAAAAGTTTTATGCTTCGGCCTCAGGCCGTCGTCATTGGTTTGATACTCATCTTTCGCAACTAAATCCTACTTACGCAAAAAATTTATCCCGCTATCAGGCCGGACTCAGGCAAAGAAATTCACTCCTTTCTCACAAACCAGTCGAATTTCGCCAGCAGATTAGCGCTCTCGATTCCGATATGGCCCCGATTGCTGTAGAACTGACTGCTTGCAGAAAACAATTTCTCAAAGAACTGGAGGTTTTTGCGGAGAAAATCTTTGGAGAGTTATTTGACGAGAAACACAAGTTAGGACTCGGTCTCAACGGGCAGATGATTAACGCAGATGTTCAAGAATATCTCCAAATGTTGGCCAAGAACCTTCCCCGGGATGAAATGGCGGGACACAGCAAGTGTGGTGTGCATCGCGACGATTACACGGTTTTCTTCGATGGCATGAACTCTTTCGATTATTGTTCCCTGGGGCAACAAAAAATGGCCTATTTGGGCCTCTTATTTGCCTATATAGAGTTATTTAGATATAGACTTATATCCTCCCCCATCGTCCTGATGGATGATATTTCAGGGGAGTTGGACAGCTTGAGATGGAGTCGTTTGGTGAATTATTTGCGAAGGAAGTCATTTCAAGTTTTGATTACGACGGCCAACGAAAAATTTGGAGAGGAGTTAAGTCGAATAGAAGGGGCCAATCGGATTTTTATCCAATTGGGCTCTGCTTCTCAAGGATAAAATTGTTTTCGTTTTATTAGTCGTGATGGGGAACCGGGAGGCGCTTTGGAAGGTTTGACATCTTCTTCCATTTCCAAGGTCGGTGAGAAATACACCGCAGACCAAATTCAAGTTTTGGAAGGCCTTGAGGCCATCCGAAAGCGGCCGGGAATGTATATTGGTGACACCTCTTTTCGAGGACTGCATCACTGCGTGTACGAAATTGTCGACAATGCCGTTGACGAGGCTTTGGCGGGGTATTGCACTGAAATCAAGGTCATTGTTCATGTGGATAATTCGGTGACCGTGGTTGACAACGGCCGTGGTATTCCAGTGGAGATTCACTCTGAAGAGGGAGTTTCTGCTGCCGAATTGGTCTTTACTAAGCTTCACGCCGGGGGAAAATTCAACCAGGAAGATGGGGCCTACAAAGTTTCTGGAGGGCTGCACGGAGTGGGGGCAGCGGTCGTCAATGCTCTCTCTAAATGGGTTCGTGTGGAAATCAGAAAGGATGGGAAAGTTCACCAACTGGTTTTTGAAAAAGGTGCTGCCAAAGAGTCCCTGAAAATAATTTCAAAACTCGAAGAATCTTCAGAGACGGGAACTTCGGTGACTTTTAAACCGGATAATGAAATTTTTGAAATTCACGAATTTACCTACGATACTTTGGCCAATCGGTTTCGTGAAATGGCCTTTTTAAACAAGGGCCTTAGAATTGGTCTCAAAGATGAAAGAACTGAAAAAAAGGAAATTTTCCATTATTTGGGGGGATTGGTTGAGTTTGTAAAATATCTGAATCGGGCCAAAAATCCCATTCACGGCAAACCCATTTATATCTCCCAGGCGCGAAAAGATTATGAAATTGAAATGGCCCTGCAATGGACTGATTCTTACAGCGAAGTCATTTCCGGTTATGCCAACGCCATTGCCACACCCGGCGGGGGAACCCATATTTCAGGATTTAAAACCGCTCTCACCCGTGTTATCAACGCCTACGCCAAAGAGAACAATCTTCTAAAAAATATTAAAACCAACCTGACCGGAGATGATATGCGTGAAGGCCTGACCGCCATTATCTCGGTTAAACTTCCCGAATTGCAGTTTGAGGGACAAACCAAAGATAAATTAGGAAATTCGGAAGTTGAAGGAATCGTCAATTCCTTAGTCGGTGACGGATTGAAAACTTATTTTGAAGAAAATCCCAACCTCGCCAAAACAGTGATTAGAAAATCAGTGGATGCCGCCGCCGCTCGTGAGGCCGCCCGCAGGGCTAGAGAATTAACCCGAAGAAAGTCGGTTTTAGAAACTGGAGGCCTGCCCGGCAAAATGGCAGACTGTCAGGAAAAAGACCCGGCCTTGTGTGAAATTTATATTGTAGAGGGTGATTCGGCGGGAGGCTCGGCCAAACAAGGTCGCGATCGCCGTACTCAGGCAGTTTTGCCTCTTAAGGGAAAAATCCTCAACGTCGAAAAGGCCCGATACGACAAGATGTTGGCCAATGTTGAAATTAAAATGCTGATTCAAGCGCTAGGCACAGGAATTGGTAAAGGCAGTTTTTCTTTGAATAAATTGCGCTACCACAAAATTGTGATTATGACCGATGCCGATGTGGACGGTTCGCATATCAGGACATTGCTTTTGACGCTTTTTTATCGTCAATTTCCCGAACTTATTGAAAATGGCCATATCTATATCGCCCAACCTCCCTTGTATAAATACAAAAAGGGAAAGTCGGAAAAATATTTAAAAGATGAAAAGTTTTTGGAACGTTTTTTGGTTTCCAATTCGGTTATGGGAAGTTCTGTCTACCTCGATGGTAATCCCTATTCCCAAGAAGAAGTTGAAAAACTGGTGAATAAATATATTACTTATACCAAAAATCTGCAATCTTATGACGTTCATTTTGATGCTCTTCTTTTGAAAATGATTATAGAGGACTCCAACATCAGGGCCGAAACTTTGAAAGATAAAGAGCAACTTCAAGTTGAAGTTGATAAACTCAAAAATTTGCTTAAAAAATATGAAAATGAGACGTTGAAGCAATATTCGTTTGATATTGTGGAAAATAAGGCACACAACAGTTTTCAAGTGAATTGCCGTATTCAGGCTACGGCGCGCACGAAACGCTTTAAGCTTAATAACTATTTCTTAGGCAGTCCGGAATTTAACGACTTAATTAACGATTTTGACGGGATTCAATCACTGGGACAGTCTCATTTTGCCATCGAAAAAGAAAAATCCGGTAAGAAAGAATTTAAATCACTCGAAAGTTTCACCCAATTTATTCTTCAAGACGGCAGGCAAGGGGCCTATATCCAACGCTACAAAGGGCTTGGAGAAATGAATCCTGAACAGCTTTGGGAGACGACGATGAATCCTGAAAACAGGACTCTCTTGCGTGTTAAAGTTGAAGACTCGATAGAGGCGGATCAGGTTTTTTCAGTTTTAATGGGAGACAATGTAGAACCGCGCCGTCAATTTGTAGAAGAAAATGCACTCAATGTGAGGAATTTGGATATTTAGGAATTTTTTATGAATAACGGCGCAGGCGAACAAGATACACCAACTCACAACAATATGATTCCCATCTTTATCCAAGATGAAATGAAGAATTGTTACTTGGATTACGCCATGTCGGTTATTATCGGGCGTGCCCTGCCCGATGTGCGCGACGGTTTGAAACCAGTTCACCGCCGCGCTTTGTATGCCATGCATACATTGGGCAATGTCAGCAATAAACCTTTTCTAAAATCGGCCAGAATTGTAGGTGATGTGATTGGTAAATATCACCCCCACGGGGATGCGGCGGTTTATCAAACAATTGTTCGTTTGGCACAAGATTTTTCCATGCGCTATCCCTTGGTTGATGGCCAGGGGAATTTTGGTTCCATCGACGGCGATTCGGCAGCGGCCATGAGGTACACCGAAGTCCGCATGAAAAAAATGGCCGAAGAAATGTTGCGCGACTTGGATAAAGAAACGGTCGAATGGCAGCCGAATTACGATGATTCTCTACAAGAACCTTGCGTTCTTCCAACAAAAATACCCAATCTTTTAGTCAACGGCTCTTCAGGCATCGCGGTGGGCATGGCCACCAATATTCCACCCCACAACTTGCCGGAAGTCATGCAGGCGTTGAAGGTATTACTGCAAAACCCCGATTGCAGCATTGAAGAAATTATGAAGCTCATTCCTGGCCCCGATTTTCCCACCGGGGGCATTATCTATGGTGTAGAGGGAATCCGTTCTGCCTACCAAACGGGCAAAGGGGTTATTCAGCTTCGGGGCCGGGCGGAAATTGAAACTTTTGGCAAAAATGATGATCGAGAGAGAATCGTTGTGACGGAAATTCCCTATCAGGTCAATAAGTCCAAGTTTATTGAAAAAGTGGCCGAATTGGTAAATGCCAAGCAGATTACCGGAATTTCAGATATTCGGGATGAATCCAATCGCCGTGGCATTCGCGTTGTTTTTGACCTCAAGAAAGGTGAAATTAGCTCGGTCATTCTCAACCGCCTTTATAAACAAACCCAGCTTCAATCATCTTTTGGAATTATTTTTCTCTCCATTTTAAATGGAACTCCCAAAGTGATGGATATTAAAGGCCAGTTAGTGGCCTTTATTGACCACCGCAGAGAAATCGTTATCAGAAGAACTATCTTTGAACTTAAAAAGGCCAAAGAAAAAGCACATATTTTAGAAGGTCTGAAAATTGCGGTAGAAAATATTGATAGTCTGGTGGAAATGGTTAAGGCCTCGGAAGGGCCGGCACAGGCCAGGGAAAAATTAATATCGCATTATTCCCTTTCGGAAATTCAGGCACAGGCCATTCTGGAAATGCGTCTGCAAAGGTTGACTGGCCTTGAAAGGGACAAAATTATTGCTGATTATGAAGCTATCGTGAAGGAAATAGAGCGGTTGGAGCAAATTTTGGCCCGTGAAGATTTGGTTAAAGAAATTATTTCCAAGGAATTTGACGAGATTATAGAGAGTTATGCAGATGAACGCAAAACAGAAATTATGGCCAGGTCGGGAGAGATTCAAATCGAAGACCTGGTTAAAAAGGAAGATGTCATCGTTACGATCACTCATAAGGGTTATATCAAGCGTATGGCCACGGACACCTATAAAACCCAAAAGCGCGGCGGAAAGGGTGTCAAAGGCGCTTCCAGTAATGATGATTTTTTCACCGATATTTTTGTGGCCAACACCCACTCCACACTATTTTTCTTTACCAGCAAGGGAATGGTTTTCGCCAAAAAAGTTTATGAAGTTCCCGAAGGAAACCGCACTTCAAAGGGTAGAAATATCGCCAATCTTATCCCCATTCCCAGTGGGGAAAAAATTAAAAATATTTTGTGCATAGATGATCTTGAAAATCTAAAAGATAGGTACGTTATTTTTGCCACTGAGCGTGGCCTGGTGAAAAAATCGGCGTTGAGTGATTATAAGAGAATCAAGCAAAGTGGCCTTAGGGCAATTAAAATTGTGGATGGGGACAACCTGCTTGCAACGCACTTGGTGAGTCCCAATAAGGACATTCTTTTGTGTTCAACTTCCGGAAAAATTATTCGTTTTGCTGAAAGTGATTGCCGGCCGATGGGGCGGGTTTCCCAAGGGGTTAAGGGAATTAGCATTGATGAGAGCGAAAAAATTATTGGCATGGAAATTATTGATGACACTTTAGAAATTCTCTCCGTAACCGAAAATGGTTATGGCAAACGCACTCAAACGGGGCAATACCGCAGACAAACTCGCGGAGGTAAGGGTATTTTGGCCATGCGACTGACCGAAAAGAACGGGGAAATTTGTTCAATCAGGCCAGTTGTCGATAGTGACGACCTTATGATTATTACCGACAAGGGGCAGGTCATTCGGGTAAAAGTATCGGGAATTTCACTGATGGGACGTGCCACTCAGGGGGTTCGCATTATCAGACTGAAACAGGATGAAAAAGTTGTCGCTGTCGAGAAGATGGCGCAAGAGTGAGAACTGTACTAAAAAATTCCCTGATTGCCGTTTCAATTCTTTTAGTTGCAGGCCTGGTGTTTGATTTTGGCCCGCGTATTCACCAGGAAGTTTTGCAGGCGCAAAACTTGATTGCCAATCAGAAATACGAGGAAGCGGCCCTTCGCTATGAATACATCCTCAAGCAAAACCCAAATAAGGAAATTGAGGTCAAGGTTCTCTATCAATTGGGCGATCTTTACAGCATCTACCTCTCTCAAAACCAAAAATCCATCAAATACTATCAAAGAATTATTGAAATCTCGGAAGACCCACTGTGGTTGGTGCGGACAGAGGAAAGAATCGCTGAAATTTACTTTAACTATTTAAAGGACTACCAAAAGGCCTTGGCGATTTACGAACGCTTGGAAGGCTTTACACCCAAACTCAAAAGACAGGATTTTTATCAATTGAGGCACGCCCAATGCCTTTTTAAGCTGGGCCATCTCAAACTTGCGGAAAAGAATTTTAAACAAATAAGGGGTGACAGACGCCACCAGTTCAACATCCGCTCGATCTACTTTTTGGGATTGATTAATTTTCAAAGGAAAGAATGGCAGAAGGCGATTGATTATTGGAAAGAATACGTTCGATTTGAAACCAGAAGTGATAGCCTAATTCAAGTGAAATTCTTGATGGCCAATGCTTACGAGACGATGGAAGAGCTTAAACAGGCCTATAACCTTTACCACTCCATTCTGGGAAAATACCCCAACACGGAAGTTATTCAAAACCGCCTCAATAGTATTTACACCCGTCGGGTGGCGCGCAAGCGATGAGGGAGCGCCGCCTGCTGAGAGTGTTGGCCCTGGGTTTGGCACTACCCTCCACGGTTTTTGCGGCCGCTTGGGGGTTTATGACGTTGGCCAAGCTCGGTCTGATCTCAAGAGGTCTGGGAATCGCTCTCTTCTTGGCCGTGATTTTTTCTTTACTTGCGGCAATGGTTTACAATGCGTGTCGTAAAAAACATTCGCCTTAAATACAGTATTCTCCTTTCCCTGTTGGCCAGCGCGGCCCTGTGTTTTTTCTTGAGCAGCAAAGAGCAAATCCTTATATTTTTGGCCATCTACCTGGGTATTGTGGTGTGGCTTTTAGTCACAGTGCACATTGTGGGGTATTTATTTTTAAATGCAGAGAGTAAAGAAACCAGGCCGGGCCTCCTGAAAATTTTTTGCCTTCTCTTCGGCAAACTCCTTTTATTGTGGGGAATGTTTTATATGGGTTGGCAATTTATGGGAAAGGAGTTATTCATTGCTTTGATAAACCTGCCGGCACAAATTTTTATTTTGGTGCCAAATTTTCGCATTCGGATTGGATAGAGTGAAAAGACGGCTTTTTGGAATATTTTCAGGACTTTCCCTTCCCGCTTGGGGAGCAGAGGGAGCGTTTACCTGGCCCGGAGTTTTGACCAAGTATGCTCACATTCCTGAACCGACAGTGACATTTGCCTTTGTTGGGCTGGTGTTGGTGTTTTTGGGGTTTGCCTACCGAGTGAAAATGGCCAAAGTTTCTCAAGTTGTCATTCCCGACAAGGGGATTACTTTTCGCAATATCGTAGAGCTTTACGGAAGTTTTATCTATGGCCAATGCCAGGCAGTTATCGGAGAAAAAGAGGCCTCTCGCTACTTTCCCTTCATTGCCACAGTTTTCCTTTGCATTTTGACCTGCAATTTAATCGGCCTTATCCCCGGATTTTTGCCGCCGACGGAATACCTCAACACGACTTTGGCGCTCGGTGCTTTTTCCTTCATTTACTACAACATTCAAGGCTGCAAGGCCCAGGGGACGCTCAATTATTTAAAACATTTTTGTGGCCCTCTTTGGTATTTGGCGATTTTGGTTTTTCCCATTGAAGTCGTCTCCAACTTTATTCGTCCCTTTTCTCTGGCCCTTCGTTTGCGCTTCAATATGATGGGAGATCACATTGTCCTATCCGAGTTCTCAAAATTAGTTCCCCTATTTATTCCCATTGTTTTTATGATTCTGGGGATTTTGGTTTCCTTGATTCAGGCTTACGTTTTTACCGTGTTAACCATGGTCTACATTCAAATGGCGGTGGAGCATCACGATCATGATGACCACCATGAACCAGCAACTGCGTAGACCTCAACCCTCAACCCAAAGGAGAAAATGTTATGGGTAAACTGTTTTTCGCTACTTCGACTTTCTTGATGGCAGGCACTGCGTTTGCAGAAGGGAGCTTTACGCTCATCGAAATGAACGAGTACACCAAAGCGCCGATCTACTTTTTGGCAGTGGCCATTGCTGCCTTTGCCGGAACCAGGGCACAATCCAACGCCGCTTCTGTGGCCCTCGAAGGAATCGCCCGCAACCCCGCCGCCGCCGACAAGCTCTTTGTTCCCATGATTCTAGGTCTTGCCCTCATCGAATCACTGGTCATTTTTACCTTGGCCACAACATTCTTGATGGGCTAATTTTTAATTGCAATCTCAAAAAGCAAAGGCCCACTTTTTTTAGTGGGCCTTTTTTTTAAAGCGAGGAAATAGAAATGAATGGAGTCGTTGTTTACGAATCAATTGATGCCACTTTTTTAGGAATTATCGAACAGGCGCTCAAAGATCACAATATCCCCTTTACCGTTACCGGCGGGTCAAATGTCGAGCCGGGACTCGGTTCTCCTGGAATCCCCGTCAGAATAAGTGTAGATCAAAAATTTGTTGAAGAGGCCAAGGCGATCATCGAACAAGTCAGCCTTGTCTAGGCGACCCTCTGGCAATATTAAAGTTCAACTTTAATATTATCAAACTGGTCACTGGCAAGGACTAACTCATATCCTATTACAAGAATAGGTCGAACCGGGAATACGAGTTAAATCGCGATCGGATATATCAAATGGATGAAGAGTTTCCTTTGCCGTGTAGTAACTGCTAATGTTGAGGACAGTTCCCCGGCCATCTGATTCGTAATCGACAACGAGGGGTGGGGTTGAAGTTCTGTTATAAACTCTTAACCGTCCCTGGTCGCAAACAGAAATATTTCCAAAAACATCTCTGCTTCCGTTGGCAACGTATTGGAAAGTAATGCCATCTCCAAGAACAAATTGATAAACTGCAACACCTCGATCGTTGACAGTCTGGGAAACCTGAGTTGAACTGGAACGTCGGCATATATAACTTCCAGAAAGATCAACACACTCTGCGGAAAGGCCTCCCATAATAAAAAGGGAAAAGAACAACCATAAAAGGTATCTCAAGCTATAAAAAGACATGCAAAATCTCCTTTGATTTAAGTTCGACGGCAAGACCTTCCAGAAGAGGGAATGGGTGTCAGGTCTTCGTCTAAAATGTTATCGGGTTCTGTTTCGTTTCTGCGGGTAGAGTAAGCATTAATATTGAGGTTTCCCGAAGCATCCAATTCGTAGTCCATAAGGAAACCAAAGTTGCCGGAGTAAACTCTCAAACGGTTTTGATTGCAAACAGCGATGAGGCTGCCTTCCGTGAGTGTTCTGCCGTCGGCAACGTAGCGAATGGGACGTTGTTTGCTACTGGAAAAGGTGTAGATAGTAGTACCCTGGCCGTTTGTCGTTTGGGATATTTCCGCCGAAGTTCTGCTATCACACTGATAATGGCCCGCCAGATTGACACAATTTGCAAGAGACTGGTTTATGGCAAAGAGAAGAGAAAATCCCGCAAAAAAGAATTTGAAATCTGAAAAAGACATAGAAACCTCCTTGTAAGTATTCTTCCATGTTACTAACAAAAGTTTTTTGAAGTAAAGTATCTAAGCAAAATTTTTATTTGATGAACGGAGTCAGGTTAAGTGCTGGTTTTCGTTGATCGAATTTATCGCTGAAACCATTTCTATCGCCGAGAGTGCGGCCTCCCAACCCTTATTCCCGGATTTTGCTCCAGCGCGCTCTATCGCCTGTTCAATAGTATCAGTGGTGAGAACTCCGAAAATGACCGGAATGTTGGCATCGAGAGAAACCTGACCCACGCCTTTGCTGACTGCTGATGCCACCAGATCAAAATGGGGGGTGGAACCTCTAATCACTGCCCCCAGACAAATAATGCCGTCGAAACGCTTGGTTTGCGCCAATTTTTGGGCCATGAGAGGAATTTCCCGCGCCCCCGGAACCCACACCGCTTCGAGGTTGTTTAAGTCGGCCCCATGCCTTTTCAGGCAATCCAACGCTCCTTCGTAGAGTTTCTGGGTGATAAATTCATTGAATCTCCCCACCACGATTCCGTGCCGTTGGTTTTCAGCAGACAAGTTTCCTTCAATCGTTTTAGTGGCCGTAGTTAAAGACATTATTTCTCCCATGTTTCTAGTGAATAGTATCGAGGATATGCCCCAATTTTTCCTTTTTGGTTTTTAAATAGCTCAAGTTGTGTTTTTGGGCCTCAATTTCGAGTGGAACCCGTTCCACGATTTCCAAATCAAAACCCTTAAGGCCCACAATTTTGCGGGGATTGTTGGTCATCAGGCGCATTTTTTTGATTCCCAGAGATTTCAAAATTTGCGCTCCGGTTCCGTATTCTCTGAGGTCGTCTTTAAGGCCCAGTTTGCGGTTTGCCTCAACAGTGTCAAGGCCCTTTTCCTGAAGGGCATAGGCCTTGATTTTGTTGGAAAGCCCGATTCCCCTCCCTTCTTGGCGGAGGTAGATAACCACTCCCTGCCCTTCGCTTTCCACTTTTTGCATGGCCAGGGCCAGTTGTTCCCCACATTCACAGCGTTTGGAACCAAAAATATCTCCCGTCAGGCACTCTGAATGGACTCGCACTAAAATGGGTTCCCCACAGTCAACCTGGCCTTTGGTAAGGGCCAGGTGATGTTCCCTGTTTCCGATTTTGCTTTCAAAAATATGCAGTTTGAAATGGCCATAGCGATTGGGAAAATCAATGCTCTCTCTCTTCAAAACGTGCATTTCTTCAATGGCATCGCGGTTGGATAAAAAATGGCCCCTGCGAAAGGCGATCAGGTCTTTGATGGTGATAAATTTCATGTTCCAAAGTTTGGCCATTTTTGCCAATTGATCCCTGCGCGCCATGCTGCCGTCTTCATTCATAATTTCACAAATCACTCCACTGGGATGCAGATTCGCCAAACGGGCCAAATCAACCGCCGCCTCCGTATGCCCCGCTCTTTGAATGACTCCGCCGGAGCGTGCGATTAGGGGAAAAATGTGTCCCGGCCGTTTGAGGTCGTTCGGTTTGGTGTCGGGGTTAACCAGGTCGAGGATGGTGTTGGCGCGGTCTTGGGCGCTGATTCCGGTGCTGGAGTTTTTCCCATCTACGGTGACGGTAAATGCGGTGCTGTGTTTGGTTGAGTTTTGGGAAACCATCAGGTCAAGTTCCAGACATTCGGCGGTTTCCTGAGTTATCGGCACACAAATCATTCCGCGACCAAAGCGACTCATAAAATTGATTGATTCAGCACTGACTGCCTCTGCCGCCATAACGAAGTCGCCCTCGTTCTCACGGTCTTCGTCATCGACCACAATAACCATTTTCCCTTTTTTAATATCTTCTACGGCATCTTCGATGGTATTAAACATAGCGAAGCTCCTTTGAAGGATTCAGGCGCGAAAGCATACTTTCCACATATTTGGCCAGAATATCAACCTCGATATTGACCTTGTCTCCCGCCTTTTTGTATTGGAGTGTGGTGTTTTCCCAGGTGTGGGGAATAATCGCCAGAACCATTTGGGCAGCACCAGATTGATATTCGGCGACGGTGAGTGAAATTCCATCAACTGCCACGGAACCCTCCTGAATGATATATCTTTGCAATTCGGTGGGAATCCGCAAAAAAATCCGGTAGTCTCCCCCCTGCTTTTGAATTTGAGCAATACGTCCCACGCCGTTGACATGCCCTTGAAGAAAATGGCCACCCAAACGGTCTTGTGGTGTGAGTGCCAGTTCCAAATTAACCCTGTTGCCTTCCCTGAGTTCTCCCAAGGTCGTTTTTTTAAGAGTTACAGACACCGCCTGAATTTTAAATTCCTGCTTTTCAATTTCAACCACGGTTTGGCAAACTCCATTGACTGCCACCGAATCGCCAATCTGCATTTGAGAAGACAAAAGGGGAGAACAAATGCGCAAATTTCGTCCTCCAGAAGAAGGGGCAAAATGGGAAACAGTTCCCACCTCTTTAATTAATCCGGTAAACAAAATGCCCTCCTGCCTTCGATAACGACCTGATCGTCCAGAGTTCTAAAATGGGGATTTGGCAATGTCAGTGCCTGATCTACAGAATTTCGTAAGCAAGACTCAAACGGCCCCCGCCCATTGCCCATCAGGCGGGGAGCGATATATCCGGTGTATTCATCCCACAGGCCTTCTTCAAAAAAAGTCGTATGAATAGTTGAACCCCCCTCAACCAGGACGGAAGTGATTTTTCTCCCTCCCAACTCTTTTAATAACGCCGGGATACTGACCTTTTCCTCTTTTGTCGAGGGACATTCCCATATCGGGACATTTTTATCCATGATTGCCTTGGGAATTTGTGTGTCTTTGGGAACCGCCAGGAGAGTTTTATGCTGGTGTCCGTCACAAAAGACTTTGGCGGTAAGCGCCCGCCTGGGAAGTCCAACCACAATCCTCCAGGGCATTTTTTCCACGCCTTTCACCATGCGCACACTGAGCGAGGGGTTGTCCGCATCGACGGTTTTCCTCCCCACCAAAACGGCATCGTAGAGAAAACGCAGAAAATGGGCCTCACTGCGCCCCTTCTCATTGGAAATCCACTGGGAATTTCCCGTTTGTGAGGCCATCCGCCCATCCAAAGTTTGCGCCCACTTGAGATGGACGTAGGGAAGCCCGGAGGACATCCACTTAAAATAGGTTTTGTTCAGTTCCTTGCCTTCCTCTTCGAGAATCCCCACAGCAACTTCAACACCGTGATTTTGCAGCAATTTGATACTCCTCCCCGCCACTTTCGGATTGGGGTCGAGGTTGGAAATCACCACGCGTTTAATGCCGGTTTGAAGAATCAGAGGCAGACAGGGAGGCGTGTGTTTGTCCGTATGGCAGCACGGCTCAAGGTTGCCATACAAAGTCATGCCCTCTGCGTTTTCGCATTTGTTGAGCTTTGAGATCGCCAGCGCCTCGGCGTGAGGGGTCTTGGCGCGCTCGTGCCAGGCCTCGGCCAGCACTTCCCCTTTTTTGGCAATCACACAGCCCACCAGAGGATTGGGTGAGGCCCATCCCCGAGCGTTCTTTGCCAACTCAAAGCAGCGACGCATCAAAATCTCATCTTCTGCGAGAAAATTACTCATGGTGTCGTATACTGCACTCAAGCTACTATTGCAAGGCAGGATACGCAGAAAGTGCTTTCATACTCCTCTCTTCTTCGGCAATTTTTTTGAAGAATTTAAGATTTTTTTAAGGTACCGCCCAGTCCAACTATTTTTGTTTTTGGCGACGACTTCGGGTGTGCCGGTACACACGACTTTGCCGCCGCCGTCCCCCCCTTCGGGGCCAAGATCAATAATCCAGTCGGCGGATTTAATGACGTCGAGATTGTGTTCAATAATGACCACGCTGTGGCCCTGGTCGATGAGGCAGTTGATGGCCTTGAGTAAAATTTTAATGTCTTGAAAATGAAGTCCGGTAGTCGGCTCGTCCAAAACGTAAAGGCAATTTCCCGAGGGTTTTTTGGCCAATTCTCTGGCGAGTCTCAAGCGTTGGGCCTCTCCCCCGCTCAAAGTAGTCGCCGATTGCCCCAGCGCCATATACCCAAGGCCTACATTGTCGAGAGTGCTTAAAATGCGGTGGATGCGGGGGTGGTTTTGAAAAAATGGGATCGCCTCGACAACGGTCATGGCGAGAATGTCGGCGATGGTTTTTTCTTTGTAAACCACGGAAAGTGTTTCCCGGTTGTAGCGCCTTCCCTTACATTGACTACAAGTTATATAAACGTCGGGCAGAAAGTGCATTTCAATTTTTCGCACGCCATCCCCCTCGCAATCTTCACACCTTCCACCCTTGACGTTAAAGCTAAAGCGCCCGGGGCGGTATCCCCGAATTTGAGACTCTGGAGTTTGGGCATAAAGTTTTCGGATGTCGTCAAAAACGTTGGTGTAGGTGGCGGGGTTTGACCTCGGCGTTTTTCCAATGGGAGATTGGTCGAGTTCGATGATGGTTTTTATCTTTTCAAGACCACAAATCGAATCAAAATTTTTGCGGGCATAAATTGAACGCCAAACTTTGGAAAAAGTGCTGCGGCAGGCGGGAACCAAAACTTCGTGAATGAGGGTTGATTTTCCACTACCCGAAACACCCGTCACACAGGTTAAAATATTCAGAGGGATTTTCACATCAATGCTTTTGAGGTTGTGGTGACTCGCTTTTGAAAGTTCGATAAAATCGCAGGCCTTTCTTCGTTTTTCTGGCAGAAAAATATTTTCACGCTGGGTGAGAAATTTTGTAGTCAGACTTTTTTTGTTTTTGACAACTTTTTCAAAAGGCCCAAAAGCGACCACCTGGCCGCCGTGAACCCCCGCCCCTGGCCCCATATCCACCAAAAAATCGGCCTCGCGGATGGTTTCTTCATCGTGTTCTACTACCAAGACAGTGTTTCCAATATTGCGCAGGCCCTTTAAGGTGCTGATAAGTTTTTTGTTATCTCTTTGGTGAAGCCCGATACTGGGTTCATCCAAAACGTAGAGAACTCCAGAGAGTGCTGAACCAATTTGTGTGGCCAGGCGAATCCTCTGACTTTCCCCGCCCGAAAGTCCGATCGCTGAGCGGTTGAGGTTGAGATAGCCAAGGCCCACGTCGATGAGAAATTTCAGGCGATTTTTAATTTCGGTGATAAGTTTTTCACTGATAAGGGCCTTTTCTCCCTTGGGGGAATAGTGAGAAATCCAATCATAAGTCTCATTGATACTCATGGAACATAAATCAAAGATATTGCTGTCTCCAACAAAAGTGTTTAAAGCAATGGGATTGAGGCGCGTCCCCTTGCAAGTATTACATTTTTTTATGTTCATATATTTTTCCAGGTTTTTTCTGACTCTTTCAGAGCCGGTTTCGCTGAATTTTTTCTCCAGCCATTTGCAAATTCCCGGAAAAGGTTTGGAAAACTCGAAATGAGAATTTTCCGATTTAAAAGTGTATTTATAAACTCTGTCAGAACCCTTGAAGAGAGTTTTAAATAGGGGCCTTTCAATATCTTTTAAGGGTGTTGAAAGGGGTATCTTTTCAGTTTTGAGAATTGATTTCACCATATTAAAAAGAAAACTGTGCTTTTTTTGGAGCGGCCTGATCGCACCGTCTAAAACTCCCAAGTGTTCATCTTCAATCATCAGATTAATATCAAAACTTTTTCGCTCTCCCAGACCATTGCATTGAGGGCAGGCCCCGATGGGACTGTTAAAGGAAAAAAGGCGTGGTTCCAAATCGGGGAAAGCTTCGCCCGTTTCGGGGTTGATATTGTTTTCACCAAAGAAATATTCACGCTTGTCTGCCAAAACAGTCATTTTTCCCTCTCCAAGTTTGAGAGCGTGTTCAATGGAGTTGACGAGCCTCTTTTCAATATTTGGCCGCACTAAAATGCGATCAATGACAATTTCAATGGTGTAAGTCTTGGCCTTGGAAAATTTGATATTTTCGTCCAAGGTAACTAATTCGCCGTTAATTCGTGCCCGAATAAAACCCATGGAAAGAAATTTGGCCATTTCTTTTTTAAAATCACCTTTTTGTTGGTTGATTACAGGAATCATCAAAAAAAGTTTGGTTTTTTCCTTTAGCTTGGAAAGTTTGCGGGCAATTTGTACGGGAGAATATTTTTGAACCAAAGTACCTGTCTCGGGGTCGTGCAGCTCTCCAATCCGGGCAAAAAGCACTCTCAAGTAATCATAGATTTCGGTAATGGTTCCCACCGTAGAGCGCGGATTTTTGGATGTCGATTTCTGGTCTATGGCAATCGCCGGAGACAGGCCGGAGATAGATTCCACGTCGGGAGGTTGGTACTGCCCCAAAAATTGGCGGGCATAGGAAGAGAGTGATTCTATATAGCGCCTCTGTCCTTCAACATAAATGGTATCGAAGGCCAGACTTGATTTCCCGGAACCCGAAGGCCCAGTGATGACAGTCAAGGTATTTTTGGGAATTTTAACGTCAACACTTTTGAGATTGTGGACTTTGGCCTTGCTGATAATGATGGAGTTGTTGGGCATGGACTAAACCTTTTGCAGGCGCAAGGATTCGATGAGAGCATAATAGCATCCCATCGGGTCGGCCTGATTTTTTCCGTAGAGTTCAAAAGCAGTTCCATGATCTACGCTGGTTCTAAGAAAAGGCAGACCGAGAGTCATGTGCATGGCCATCAGGCCATACCTTTCTTTAAACAAAGGCAGGGCCTGATCGTGGAAAGCGTAAATAAATACTTGCAAATGGTCTTTAAAATAAAAATGCAAAGTATCTCCCGGCAAGGGGCCTTGGATCGCTCTCATTTGGGGATTGGGGTGATTTGCAAGAAAGGAGAAATTTTCTTCTTCATCGCCCAACAATCCCTGTTCTCCAGCGTGTGGATTGATGCCGCTAAGATAAACTTCCTTGGGCCTTCCAAAGAGTTTTTCAATTTGTTTTATTGAAGCGTGAATTTTGATTTCAACAAATTTTGGAGTAAGCGCAGAAGCAACTTGTCTCAAGGGAATATGGTCTGTCAGCAGCAAAAAAATGCAGTTTTTGTTTTTAAATCCCATGCACAGATGAGGAAGGTGATATTTTTGGCGCAAATATTCAGTGTAACCGCCAGTTGCTTTGCCATTCAAAACCAGCGAGTTTTTGTTGGTTGGTAAGGTAAACAGAATATCACAGGCCGGATTGAGGTGTTCCAGTGCCGATTCCAGGCCCATTTGTGCAAAACTTTTTTCATTGGAAGAAGTTTCCGGAAAATATTTTAACGGAATGATGTCGGATGCAACTTGCAGGCAATCTTCTCCAAACTCATGGGGGGTTTGATAGTCTCTAAAAAAATGGGAAAGCTCCGATTGTCTTGCGTGAAGCATGAGATGGGAATGTGTTTTTTTAGGTAACATTCTCAAAGTTTTAAAGAATATTTCCAGAGAAACAGATTTTTCGTGACCGGGAGTTATGTGAATCATTACAGAAAATATTTGATATAGTATTTACTTTTTTCCGACTCAAACCAAAGATCAATGACTTTTTGGGCAGCTTGTTCAAAAAGTTTTGCCTTAATACGCTCTTTTTCTCTTTGGAACATTTCTGATTCGACCAAGTCTTTTTTATTCACATAAAAGATGTGATAGCGGTTGCCTATGAGATAAGATTGCGAAAAAGAACCCTCGTTGGTGCCCTTTAATAGCTTCTTGAGTCCATCTTCCAGTCCGTCTTCTGAAATAAACCCCAATTTGCTGGTTTGGACATTGGTAAACTTGGAAGGCATGATGCCACTTGTTTGGGAGCGCTCCAAGGCCTTTTTAAATTCTTGAAGTTCACGCCTGGTAATTTCTGATCTTGCGAGAGAATAATCGGTGATGTTGTATTTAAGCCCCAGCGCCTGATTATTGATATTTTCCTTATAAAAAGCATTTCTTACTTCTTGGTCTGTAATGGAAACCAAAGGTTGAATAACCCAACTATTAAAACGGCCGTATTCCAGGGCCTCGCGGGTAATTTCAAAATACTCATTGAAAGAAAGGTTGCTGTTTTTTAAAAAGTTGATCAGGTCTTGGCGTTTGATTCCCAGCGCGGCCTCACGCTCTTTAATGGTCGCTTCCACTTCTTCATCACTGACGACATAGCCAATCTCGCTTAACTTTTCGTGAACGATAATACCCTTTGCCTTGATTTCAATAACATCTTGAAGTGTTGGTTTGGCCTTGTTGTAGATTTGGGGAATGATATTCCGGCGGGCGCTAATCGTATTTTGGACTCTCTTGACTTCAGAGAGAGTGATAATGCGTTCGTTGATAACCGCCAGAGTTTTGTCGAGCAGGCGGGCCTTGGCGGTCAGGGAGATGATGAGAAAGAAACAAGTTAAAAACTGCAACATACTTCCTTCTTAGAATAAATAGGAGGACAGGGGAAAGACTCAGCGCGCAAGAGTTATTTTTTGAGTTTGTCGGGGTCGATGGGCGGAGGCCTTAAATGTTCCTTGTGAACGACAATTTTGGCCTTTTTGCGAAGGCCGGCAAAATAATCGGCCAAAAGAGCATCCCGCTTTTGATCGTAGACAATTTTTTTATAAACTGACTGGTTAATGGAGGCATAATCTTGAACCCCCAAAACCTTGATAATATGGTAGCCAAACTGAGTTCTCACGGGAGGTGAAATATGGCCCTTGGCGCGTCCTTTGACGGCACGGAAATACTCGGGGGCCATACGAACCGCCGGTTGAAATCCCATATCACCCCCTTTGGAGGCCAAATTTGATTGGGAATGTTTTTTGGCAAGCTCGGTAAATTTATTGGGTTGCTTGGAAACTTGACGGTAAACCTGGAGGGCCGCTTGTTGCGCCCCGGCAATTTCTTCGGGCGATGCCGTTACTTTTACTCGGAAAAGAATGTGAGCGGTGTGATATTCGGGGTGGTTTCTATAATAGCTTTTTACGTCTTTCTCTGAGACTTTAATTTTTTTGAACTCACCTTCTAAATCTTTGGATATTTTGGCGTGGTAGAGAACCTCTTCCATTTTACTCTTCACCACTGGGTCGTTGTGCAGGTTTTCGCCTTTGGCGCGCTGGATGCCCAGCATTTTGTCAACGATACTGTTCAAAACCGTTTCCCGCGAAACCGTTTTATCTGAAACAAACAAGAGGTTTTGCATGTAGGCCTTTTCCAATTCACTTTTTTTGATTTTAGTGCCGTTAACTTCGGCGACGACAGGGTCTTGAGCGATTAAAATTCCAGGGGAAATGAGACACATCCAAAACACAAAAAATTTTACTGTTTTCACGGATTTATCCTCGAAATATTTTTACTGGTGTTGGGTTTTCCTTCACTGCCATTATAACAAGGAAGAGTGAAATAATACAAGATATTAAATGGGAAGAATTTGCTCGGCCAGTTTGCGGCAGAATTGTAAAAAAGATTCGGGATCAAAGGCCAAGTCGTGATGATAAAAGACTTTATAGTCGGGATTGAATTGGTACAGTTTTGGCTGCTCCAAGAAAAAGCGAGTAATTTTATTGCTTAATTGAGGAGCATTATCCAGGATTTTTTTGTCAAACTTGAGTGTAAGCCTTCTTCCATTTAAGGCGATAGATTTAAGACCGAGATGTTGGATCAAAATTCGTCCTTCCAAAATGGTAAAAAGATTTTTTACCTCTATTGGAAGTGGCCCAAAAATTTCTCCCAATTCTTCACGAAAGGCATGAAGCTGTTCAAGACTTTGGCAATTCGAGAGCCGCTTGTATTGTTTGAGCCTTTCTCCAGAATCTTCGATATAACTTGCGGGAAGTGAGGCCGGAAAAGGAGTACTGATTTCGATGTCCTTATTAAATCTCTTTTTCTCTCCCTTGAGTTCCCGAACCTCTTCCTGAAGAAGTTCCATATAGAGTTCGGCCCCAATTGTCTCAATATGACCACTTTGTTCTCCGCCCAGTAAATCTCCGGCCCCGCGAATTTCCAAATCACAACTGGCGATATTAAATCCACCGCCCATATCGGCATAAGTTTGCAATGCTTTCAAGCGCTTTTCCGCCACAGAAGTCAATGTTTTTTGCTTGGGTATGACAAAATAAGCGTAGGCCTTGCGGTCTGAGCGTCCAATTCTTCCCCTTAACTGGTGCAATTGGGCCAATCCATACCTATGTGCTTGATTGACAATCATGGTATTAGCATTGGGAATGTCCAGGCCTGATTCAATAATTGTGGTGGCCACCAGAATTTGATATTTACCCTTATAAAAATTACTAATCCGTCGTTCCAGTTCCTTTTCGGTAAGTTGTCCATGCCCAATCGTCATGGAGGCCATGGGAACCAGTTGGTGAATGAAGTGAGCGTATTCCTCAATGTCTTGCACCCGGTTGTGGACAATAAAAACCTGGCCTCCTCGAACCAGTTCTCTTTCAATGGCATTTTTCAAAGCATAATCGTCTTCTTTGACAACATAAGTTTTAATAGATTGACGTTTGAGGGGAGGCGTTTTGATGAGGGAAAATTCCTTTAGTCCCAAAAAGGTCATTTGCAAAGTTCTGGGGATGGGAGTTGCTGTCAAAGTAAGGAAATCAACACTGGATTTCAGAAGTTTCAATTTTTCTTTGTGTCCGACCCCAAACCTTTGTTCTTCGTCAATGATAACCAGCCCCAAGTCATTAAAGTGGACATTTTTACCCAAAAGGGCGTGCGTCCCTATGATAATATCAATTTTTCCGCACTTGATTTCTTCCAGGATAAGAGAGGCCTCTTTATTTGACTTGAAGCGGCTGATGTATTCAATATTGGCGGCGTAATCTCGAAAGCGGATTTTAAAATTGTTGTAGTGTTGAAGTGCTAAAATCGTGGTGGGCACCAAAACCGCCACCTGCTTGCCGTCGAGAACAGCTTTAAAGGCCGCTCGCATGGCCACTTCAGTTTTTCCAAAACCGACGTCACCACAAACCAGATGCTCCATAGGTTTGGGCCTTTGCATACTCTCCAAAACATTGGAGATGGCCTGGGCCTGATCGACGGTTTCTTGAAAGGGAAAAGAAAGTTCAAACTCTTTAAAATGGTGATCGGGCGGCCCAAAAGCAAAGGCCTTGGAAGATTCTCTTTCGGCCTGCAACTTCAAAATATCAAAGGCCAGTTTTTTTATTGATTCACGGGCACGCGTTTTGGCCTTGGAAAATTTATTATTTCTCAAACTGGCAATTTTAAGTTGCGCTGTATGCTCGGCGTGTTTTTGAATCAGGTTCATTTTGTAGACGGGAACGTAAATTTTATCTTTGTCGGCATAGAGTAGAACCAAATAGTCCATGGACTGCTCTCCTATGTTCATGGATTGCAGTCCCAGGTATTCCCCCACCCCGTGCTCGTTGTGAATGACAAAATCTCCAACTTTCAAAGTCGCCAATTGTTCGGCGAAGAGGTCAACATTGGTCTTGGTCAAAGAAGTTGATTTCTCGACTTTGCGTCTTTGGCCTGAAAAAATGTCTCTTTCGGAAAGCACCAACAATTTTTCATTTTCGTAGTAAAACCCTTCCTCCAACGGGTAATTTAAGAAATGTATTCTTTGCCCTAAGGCCTCTGCCACTCCCGTCAGCTTGGTCAGGTATTGAAATTCTTTTAAGGCAGAAGGCCGTTCATAGGCAAAATACAAATGGCCGTCATGTTGAAATTTATCTTTGAGAAATTTAAGTCCTTCTGAAACAAGTTCCTTCTTTGAAGAAGCAGAAGGAATATGCTGACGCAGGAAAAAATCAACCTTCTCTATTTTGATGTGTAATGATTCCGTGAGGTGTTCTATTTCATCAACGCGCAAAATAGGTTTATCTTTTACAAGGACGTCGAGATTGTCAAAATAAAGTTTTTCAGGAGAGGGCAAAATCATATCATTTTGAAGATCCAGGGCCGAGCGTTCAAATTCTTGGTGACAAGTATCAATCCAGGTCGATATTTTTTCATTTGTTTTGAAGGCCTCCATCATTTGAATAATTGTCGTTCGTTGGTTTCCTGCACATTCAAAAAAGTCAAGCAAAGATGCTTGTTCTTCAAAAAAGAGAGGAGTAAATGGAGGGTAATTTTCAAATAAATTCCCTTGGCGCAGTTGAGATAAAATAAGCTTTCTCTTTTCCAGACGTTCCCGATATTGAGTGGAAGGTATTTTTATAGAGGAGTGCAAATGGTGAACATATTTTGGCCTGACTAAAATTCCCGGTGTGGCAGTGATGAGAAGGGATTCAAAAGTATGTTTGCGATTGGTTTTGTTGCTGGAGGGTTCTATGCCAAATATTTCTTCAATCATGTCATCATAATAATGAATCCTGACAGGCCCTCCGATCATGGGGTGAAGGTCAAAAATTTCTCCTTTGTGAGCAAAATGGCCGACTTCTTCGACAGATGCGGCACGAACGTAACCCAGCTCTACGAGTTTTGTTGCCAATTCAAAAGGGCCGAGAATATCGCTTATGGAAAGGCGAAAACTTTCTTGCTGGAAAAAGGTAATCGGCGGATTTTTAAACATTAGGGATTCGATGGAGGCCAATCCTAAAATTGGCCTTTGTTCATTTAAATTGGCCAAACGGCCTAGAGCTTGGAAACGTCGGTAGAGATTGCTTTCGGGAGTTATGATACTGCTATAGGGATTAACTTCGAGTCCGGGAATGAAAAGAATTTCACATTCTTCAAAGTGGCCGGCAATGGTGGAGTAGGCATCTTCACATTGCTCGGATGAGGGAAAAATCAAAAGATGGTTTTTCCTAGAAAAAACCTCAGTTTTTAAATATTGCTTGAATAAAAAAACCCATTGCTCGCACGAAGGCCCCACCAAATTGAAATGGGGGGATTGGGCCTTTCCTATCCAGCGGGTAAGATTTTGATAAACAGCGTTGAAAAGCATGGTAAATGAACCTTTTATTTCCAAGACCTTCGCTGTACTGTAGGGTATTTCTATTGACTTTGGTAATGGAGCAGGTAAATGCTTTCGCACGGTTTAGACGTTTATATTCCCGTAATCCTCTTGGCCGCGTTTGCCATGGCGGCCTTTGGAGGGGCCATTTTTTTGGTCGGCCGCCTTTTAAGGCCCTCTAACCCCAACCAGCTTAAAATGACACCCTACGAATGTGGTGAGGTGCCAGTGGGTGCGGCCTGGTCAAATTTCAATGTTCGCTTTTATGTCGTCTCGCTTATTTTTATTATCTTTGACGTCGAAGGTGCGCTCATGTTTCCCGTCGCCGCGGTTTTCAAAAAATTTAACGATATTGGGGAAGGGGGAGTTTTACTGGGTTCCCTCCTCATTTTTATCATGGTTTTGGCGGTTGGTGTCGTTTATTGTTGGCGCAAGGGAGATTTTGATTGGGTAAAAAGCTTTCAGCTTGACCAAGGAGATCACTCCAAGTGAATCCGACAGTTGATTCTTTTGCAGCGCAATTTGACGGTTATAAATGGCTTGTCGCGGCGCTGAACCAGTGGACGGGCCTGAATCTTGCCGGTTTTGTGACCTTTATCGTCTTTTTTGTGGCCTGCTTTATTTTGGTCAATATTATGGCGCTTTTGGGAGGATTGGGGACTTACGCAGAGAGAAAAATCTCGGCGGATATTCAAATGCGCCAAGGGCCAAATAGAGTCGGCCCTTATGGCCTTCTTCAGTTTTTAGCCGATGGCGTGAAAATGATTATGAAGGAAGATATTTACCCCGCCCAGGCCGATAAATTTCTTTTCAATTTGGCCCCACTCATGGCCCTGGTGGGGGTTTTTATGACTTTGGCGGTTTTGCCCTTTTCCAGTGGATTGACTCTTTCGCAACTCAATATAGGCGCCTTTTATCTTTTGGGTGTGGGGTCTTTGGTGGGAGTGGCCGTTTTTATTGGAGGGTACGCTGCCAACTCAAAGTGGTCGATGTTGGGAGGAATGCGTGGGGCCTCGCAAATCATTTCTTACGAAGTTCCAGTTACCATAACTTTAATTTCGATAGTGGTTTTGGCGGGAGGATTGGACTTTGCTTCTTTTGTTCAAGGGCAGGGTGCGCTTCCTCACCAATGGTTTTTTTTTCACAACCCTTTCACCTTTATTGGTTTTTTTGTTTTCTTTGTCGGGATGTTGGCCGAAACCAACCGCGCTCCTTTCGATCTTCCCGAAGCTGAATCGGAATTGGTTTCAGGGTACCACACTGAATACACCGGCCTGAAATTTGGTTTTTTTGCTTTGGCGGAATACATCGAGGTCTTTGTTCTCTCGGGTGTCGCCGTGGCCGCATTCCTCGGCGGATACCAAGTGCCTTTCGATCTGGGCAGTGGCCAGTTTTTTGTCGAGATTCTGCATCGGGCGGGACTTAGGGAAGCTGCCGTAAATTTTGGCCTGCCCGCCTTTTTGTTTGATCCCGTGGCGATTGGCAAAACCTTGGGGCAAGTCTTGGAAGTCACCGTTTTTGTTTCCAAAACTTTGGTTCTCTACTACATTGTTATTTGGGTGCGCTGGACATTTCCACGCTTGAGGGTCGATCAGTTGATGACTTTGTGTTGGAAATATTTAACTCCGATTGCTCTTTTTAATTTGGTTGGGTGTGCAGTCTGGATGTATCTCTTTAGCGGAGAATCCATGGGCAATATGATGGCGGGTTTTCTTACCTCCGGCAAAGGTGGGCATTAATGTTTGAACAGTTATTCTTTGTTTTGTCGGCGGGGCTTACGGTTGTGTGTGCTTTGCTCGTCGTGGTTTCCAGGAATTTGATGCACTCCTGTCTATTTCTTTTGGGAACTCTTTTTGGAGTGTCGGGCCTCTACGCCATTTTGGGAGCTGATTTTTTGGCCGCAACTCAATTGGTCGTTTATGCCGGAGGAGTCGTTATCCTCATGCTTTTTGCAGTTATGTTGACGGGAGGTTCCGAGAACAAACCCAATCGTTTTGGAATAACTAAAATTGCGGCCATGGGAAATCTGAAAACTTATATTGTGGCCGGTTTGGTGGGTATTGTTGCTCTTTCAGTAATACTTAAAATTGTTATTGGCCTGATACGTTTTCATGTGCAAGGAGAATTGCCTCCTATTTCGACAACGGTGGAAAGGATCGGAACTCTCTTGGTGACAGACCACGTTTTGGCATTTGAAATTTCTTCAGTGCTCCTTTTAGGGGCATTGATCGGCGCTGCAGTGATTGCACGTCCTCGCCGCAGTTAAGGAGTCTTAAGAGGTCTAAAAAATGATTAATTTAACTTCTTTCCTCATTATCTCAACGATCTTGTTTGTTTGCGGCCTGGCCGTCATGATCGCCAGAAAGAATATTATTGCCATTTTGTTGGGGATTGAATTGATTTTAAATTCAGCGGCCCTTAACTTTGTGGCCTATACACGTTTTGTAAACCAAAATTTGGAAGGCCATATTATGGGCCTTTTTATTATTGTTATTGCGGCGGCAGAAGCAGCAGTAGGGTTGGCCATTGTCATTCGCTTTTTTCAATTGCGTGAAAGTGTTCATATTGATGATGCCACTCAGCTGCAAAACTAGAGGATAGGGCCGAAAAAAAGTATGGATTATACCGTTTACAGCGTAACCCCGATTGTTCTCCTTCCCTTTTTGGCCTTTGCCATAAACGCCTTTTTGGTGAAGCGTCTTCCCCGGGTTGGCGCGTGGATTAGCATTGGTGCCATGTTGGGGTCGAGTTTTTGCGCAGTGAAAATCTTTAGAGATTTTTATTCCACTTTTAGTCCAGACTACTTTATTCACAAAACATTCACCTGGTTTGACCTCTCTTTTGGCGATACTCCCTTTAAGGTGGATATGGGAATTTATATCGACAGCATGACCGCCATTATGTTGTTGATGGTAACTTGCGTGGCGACTTTGATTCACGTTTTTTCCCACTACTATATGCATGATGATGCCCGCTACGGACGCTTTTTTGTTTACCTCTCCCTGTTTACTTCGGCGATGCTTGGCCTTGTTCTCGCGGACAACCTGCTCGCCGTCTTTGTTTTTTGGGAATTGATGGGTTTTTGTTCTTACAGTTTAATTGGTTTTTATTACGAAAAAGAGGGAGCGGGAAATGCTTCCCTCAAGGCCTTTATGACCACGCGGGTGGGGGATGTCTTTTTTCTCCTGGGTATTCTCGCCATTTGGTCTGTCGTGGGAAATGTCACGTTTGTCGATATTTATGCCGCTATTGCCAACCAACAATTTGATGGAGTGACGGCCATCGGTATTCCCTTGGCCACTTTTGCCGCCGTTTCTCTCTTTATGGGAACTGTTGGCAAGTCGGCGCAATTTCCTTTGCAAGTTTGGTTGCCAGACGCCATGTTTGGGCCTACACCCTGTTCTGCCCTCATTCACGCCGCCACTATGGTTGCGGCGGGAGTTTACCTCGCCTTGAGGTGTTTCCCCTTGATGGAATTGGGGGGAATTACTTACGCTATTGCCATCATCGGTGGCATTACGGCCTTTGGTGCTGCCAGTATCGCTTTGGTTCAAACTGATCTCAAGGCCGTTTTGGCCTACTCAACGATTTCTCAGCTTGGTTATATGGTTTTGGGTATTGGAGTCGGTTCCTATAACGCTGCTTTCATGCATTTGATAACTCATGCCGTTTTTAAGGCCTGTCTTTTCTTGAGCGCCGGCTCTGTCATTCATTCACTGCACGACCCTTTTACTCATGCTCATGTGCAGGAGATGCCGCGCATGGGAGGGCTTAGAAAAAAGATGCCTTGGACTTTTTTAGCAGTCTTGATGTGTACTTTGGCCATTGCCGGGATTCCATTTTTTTCAGGCTTTGTATCCAAGGATCGCATTTTGGGGGATGCTTTGGTTTTGGCCAGCGTTCAACCCTATTATTGGATTCCCACAGTTTTGGGTTTTGGCGGTGCTTTTTTAACTGCATTTTATATGTTTCGCATGGTTTTCTTAACCTTTTTTGGAGATCCTTCCGACCGGGAACTCTTTGATCATATCAAACCCGAAAAATTGCAGTGGAATCGAAATGTTCCCCTCCTTATTTTAAGCCTTTTTACACTGGGCCTTTGGTATTCGGGTTCTGCGACAGGGCAAAAATTGGTTAAAGTTCCCGTCGTTGCGAAAGAATGGTTTGCTCTTTTGGTTGAAAAACCAAACCCTGAAAAATTCGTCAATCGTTCGCGCCAAGCGTTTGGGGCCACTGACGATCGACCTCGCCCCATGCTTGAGCGGGCCAAATACGATCCGAGTTATGGATTAAGTCCAGAGGAGGCCCACCGGGTTCACAGGGGACACCACATTGGGGCATTGCTTTCGATTATTATTGCTTTGGGAGGTGTACTTTTGGCCATGGCCATGTACCTTCTACACTATTGGAACCCTCGTTGGTGGGTGAACACTTTTAGTTTGTTTTGTAGAATTTTACAAAACAAATATTATATGGACGATTTTTATTTGAAAGGAGTTATTCAGAAGGCATTGTTGCCTCTAAACAATTTCTTCGCATTTTTAGATATGAAAATTTATGATCGGTTTATTATTGATGGACAACAAACGGTAAGCAGAATTTTTTTCACGGCATCCAAATGGTTTGACGATGTTATGGTTGATACCGTAGCCGTAGATGGGTCGGGAGCGAGTGTTCGCTTTTTTAATGTTATCTTGAGAATGTTACAATCTGGGAAAATCCAGTTTTATTTTATTATGATTATTTTGGTTTTGGCCGGTTATGTATGGACACTAAATATTTGAGATGGGTTTTAGAAGCAAAATAAGGAGTTAACTTGTGACCAATCATTCTCATCTGCTCAATTGGATTTTGTGGATGCCTTTTTTGGGTGTGCTGGGAATCCTCTTTATTCCGAAGGCCAAAGAACAAATGG
This sequence comes from Bacteriovoracaceae bacterium, assembly GCA_965215445.1. Taxonomy (GTDB): domain Bacteria; phylum Bdellovibrionota; class Bacteriovoracia; order Bacteriovoracales; family Bacteriovoracaceae; genus CBDBLK01. Next base: position 770,037 of record CBDCDT010000002.1, read on the forward strand.
TTCGTTGGTGGGCACTTGCCAATACGGCGATAACATTGCTGTTGAGCTTGATACTTTATAGCAAATTTGATCCAAACATTCCTGGAATGCAAGAGGCCTTTAACGTCAAGATTCCTTGGATATCACAATTTAATATTTTTTATTCCTTGGGCGTAGATGGAATTTCTCTACCGATGATTTTGTTATCGGGACTGCTTTTTTTCCTATGCATTTTAAGTTCTTGGACGATCACCAAAAGTGTTAAAACTTACTTTGCCCTCTTCCTCTTATTGCAAAATACTGTTTTGGGAGTTTTTTTGGCCTTGGATTTTTTCTTATTTTACGTTTATTGGGAAGTTATGCTTATTCCCATGTTTTTTCTGATTGGCGTTTGGGGCGGAGAGAATCGAGAATATGCGGCCATCAAATTTTTTCTCTACACTTTTTTTGGCTCTATTCTTATGCTTGTGAGTATGGTGGCCCTGTATTACGCTTCAGGGCAATCAACAGATTCTTTTGATTTATTGGCCCTGTCTGGTGGCAAATTTTCAGATTTAGAGTTAACTCTTTTGGGCACGAAATGGAGTTTTAGCAAACTCTTCTTCATTTTCTTATTTATCGGTTTTGCCATTAAAGTTCCGGTGTTCCCTTTTCACACATGGCTTCCCCATGCTCACGTTCAGGCCCCGACAGCAGTGTCGGTTATACTGGCCGGGGTTTTGCTCAAAATGGGAACCTATGGATTTTTAAGAATCGCCTATCCCATCTTTCCCGAGGCCTCGGTTTATTTTTCAACTTGCATTGCCTGGCTGGGACTCATTAATGTTATTTACGGTGCCCTCTGTGCCATGGCGCAAACAGATGTCAAACGATTGATTGCCTATTCTTCCGTGTCTCACATGGGTTTTGTCATGTTGGGATTGGCGGCGATGACAATACCTGCCATGAACGGTGCAGTTCTGCAAATGTTTAATCATGGAACTTCGACGGCAATGATGTTTCTTTTGGTCGGCATTCTTTACGAACGCTCTCATCACCGCTGGATCGTCCGTCCCGATGGAACCAAAGGCTATGGAGGGCTTTACACTCAACTTCCCCGTTTCTCGATTATTTTTACAATTGCCATGTTTGCTTCAATGGGGCTTCCCGGTTTGTCGGGCTTTATTTCAGAGGCCTTGATTTTTCTTGGGATTTACCAAAAATTTACGACCATTACAGTTTTGGCCTTGTTTGGTTTACTTATAGGTGCGGCCTATCTTTTATGGATGTTTAAGCGGATGTTTTTTGGCGAGGTTCTTGAATCGTGCAAGTCTTATACCGATGTTAATCGAAGAGAAATTTTCTATATGGCACCTCTTTGTGTGGCGGTAATTGTTTTTGGAATCTATCCAGCACCAATTCTCAATATTATGAAAGCATCAGTTGGTAAACTGGTGGGATTGTTAGCATCTTTTTAGGCAAGAATTTTTATGGGATTGAATTATTTAGCTAGCCTTTCTCACTTTATTCCTGAACTTTTGGTTTGTTTGACGATGTTTACGTTGATTTTGATTGAATCATCTTATGATGAAGGTCGCCAAAATCGTGGGTGGCCCTACGTCATTGGATTTCTTGGGCTTCTTTCAAGTTTTGTCATATTAGCTTCAGGCCTGAGCAAACAACCTCAACTTATCTTTACCAAGGCCTTAGTGATTGATTCATTTGCTACATTATCCAAGATGGTCATGGTTTTAGGCACTGGCGCAGTCATTTATTTGGCAAAAGAATCAAAAGATATTTACCAAGACCTCAAGGGCGAATTTTCGGTCATTGTTTTGGGGGTATTGGTTGGAGGTATGCTTTTGGCCTCGGCCAATAATATGCTAATTGCGTATATTGGAATTGAAACACTGTCGATCCTCTCTTATGTTTTGGCATCACTGAAAAAGAAAGATGACCGTTCAGTTGAAGCAGGACTGAAATATGCGCTTTATGGAGGCATTACTTCAGGAATTATGCTTTTTGGAATGAGCCACATTTTTGGGATGTTGGGGACTATTTATTTTCCAGAGATGGCGATCAAGTTCGGAGAGCTTTCCACATCTCAGATAGCAATTATCTTACCTTCCTTCTTGTTATTTTTTGTAGGTATAGGATATAAAATTGCGGCAGTGCCTTTTCACATGTGGTCACCCGACGTGTACGAAGGCTCTCCCCTTCCTGTAACGGCCTTTTTCTCCATCGTTCCCAAAGTTGCCGGCATTGCCATCTTGTTAAGAGTATCCCACGTTCTTTTTGGAGAAAATTCAGGAATATTGGGTGTTGGTTGGGTCGGTTTTCTCAGCGTTGTAGCAGCACTTACGATGACTGTGGGCAATATTACAGCAATTGGACAGCGGTCGATCAAGAGGATGTTGGCCTATTCTTCCATTTCACATGTTGGAATGATATTGCTCGGTATTTTGGTAGTAGATGAAATAGGTGTTCAGGCCGTTCTTTTCTACATTATTGCTTACCTTTTTATGACAATGGTTGCTTTTTATATTTTGTCTTTTGTACAGGACAAATATGGAAACGATCATTTTGAGCGCTTTAGTGGAATGATTTACCGTTATCCTTTGATGTCGATTGCCATGGCCTTGGTGATGTTTTCACTGGCCGGAATACCGCCTTTTGCCGGATTTGCTGCAAAATTCTACCTTCTTAATTTGATTGTTAAAAAGCAATATTATATTTTGGCAATTATTGCAGGTTTAAATTCAGTTGTAAGTCTCTATTACTATTTGAAAGTTGTCAGAATAATGGTTTTTCGACCAATAGAATCTGATAGTACAATTGATGGTTTCGGAGTCTTTAACCAATTTTTAGTTCTTATTTTTGCTTGCCCTGTTGTTCTACTAGGAATTTATTTTACGAAGATAGTAAATTTTATCGATGGAACAAAAATTTTTCTCCAGTAGTGGAGTGACATTTGGAATCCAAAATTTTACTTTTTTTTGCAACGGCCCTCATGCTGGGGTTATGCTTTTCTTTAATTATTCTTATTTTTAAGAAAAAATCGGAAGTAGAAAGAGAAAAAAAAATTGAAGAGAAGGGAAGCATTGTTGATCTTTATAATGGGCCAAAATTTCTTCTTATCATTATCCCTCTTTTAACAATTTTTCTGGCATCAGTTCCGTTTATCCATCAATTGCTCGATTTGAAAAATGAGATTTTTTTTCACAAGTATTCGCTATACATTTTTGTGGGTAGTTTGATTGGAATTTATTTTTGTATTTTGAATTACTTTAAGGAACAAGATTGATGATTGATATTCTTATTTTAACCAAGCTCTTAAGCATACTGCTGCTGATACCTCTGCTCTTGGCAATTTCTCGATTTATAACCAATTTTTTTAGAGTTCGTCATACTCAGTTTAACATTGGATACTACTATAAAATGGCAATAAAGACATTATGTTTAGGATTTTCAAATAGAAAGGATATTTGGAGTTTTATCCTCTTTTGGATAGAGTTGACAATTGCAGTCCTTATTTTATCAATATTGCAGTTTCCAGAAAGAATGTCAGGCCAATCCAATTGGGGAGAATTAAATATTATAAAATCAGAAAACAATTTAATTGTCATTATAACTCTTATTATTATTTTTAACACGATACCTCTTTTGAAAATTGAAATGTTCAACAAGAAAGAAAAATTTCTTCTTTTAAGTCATTTTGTGGTTCGGTTTGGATCAATTGTATATGTGTCCTTGGCAACATATATAAGCTTGCTAATAACTTACAGAGTATCAGATATTTTTCGCATTATTGAACTTCAGAAAAACATTTCTTCTTTGGGGATTTTTAAGTGGGGGATATTTTTGAATCCTTTTAATGCACTACTTTTTTTTATTTTAATAATTTTAAGTTCCGGGAGATTGGCCTCAGAGCAAAGAGAACGTATTTATGGGAGTAATAATCACATTTTTATTGAGCAATGTTCTGAAATAATAAGATTAATTTGCCTGATAACACTTTTTATTCATTTATTTTTAGGAGGTCTTGGCAAGATTGATTTTTTCCCAGAAATGATTAGTCAGAATTCTGATCTTGGAACATCCATTCAGGTTATATTTTGGCTGATTAAGTTTATTTTTTTATTTGGCATTTTATCTTTTGTAAATTATTTTTTAATGTCTTTAACCAATAAAAATATGGGCAGAATAGTAGCAAGTTGGTTTATGCCCTTGGGGGCGGCCTCTATCTTTTATTCATGGATTTGGAGTATTTAGCATTGGCCGATTTTGAAAAATTTATCCTGATTATTCTCTTATGTACTGGAACTTTATGCTGTTGGAGAAGAAATCTTCGAGGACGGCTGATTTATTTTTTTATTCATTTGATGCTTTCAAGCATTCTCATCTCTTACTGGGTTTTAGCAGAAATGGTTTTTTATTTTTCTATAATGAATAGTCTAAGTTTCATCTTGATATTTCTTTATGATCAAAGGCCTTCAGAAATTGCTCCAGATAGAAAATTTTTAAGAGGGTACTTGATGCCTTTGGCCTCTGTTTTTGTGAGTATTGCTTTAGGAATTTTTATTAGTATCAAAGACGAAATAATTCAATCATTCAATAATTCTGTTATTAATATTCAATCTCTCAGTGAATATTGGGAAGGATACTTGCTGATTTTAGCATTTACAGGATTTATTTTAACTTGTTTTGTTGTAGAGAAAAAAATAGGTTGAAGGAATAAAGATGTTGATAGATATACATTATGCAATTCTTTTTGCATTAATTGTCATTCCCTTTATATCATTATTTTTTGTAGAAAATTTTTTGGATTATCCTATATCCATACTTATTTTCTTTAATTCCTGCACTCTTTTAATCACTTTTTATGACTTGAAATTTGGAAATCAGTACGGATTGCTTCAATATGTGTTAATTGGCCATTCTTTTGGTTTTTTCACTTTGGTGACTTATATGACTATTTTAAGAAAGAAAATGGTTGGGAAAGATTTAAAGTGATATTGGTTACACTCTCAGCAATATTTTTGGATATTTTTATTTTCTTTGTGAGAACAATTAAGACCCAGATTTTTTTGAGTTATTTCCATATGGTTTTAGTAATTCTTTTAACAATACTTGGCATAGTTTTAGTTCAATTTTATGACCCTGTTATTACAGAATCTTTTATCACTCGTGTTGATTTAGGCTCCTCTCTGATTCTTTATGGGATTATTGCTTTTAGTTTGAATATGTTTATTCATCCTTCATTAAATCTATTCAGTATCTTTGTCAAAATATTAACTTTGGTATCCGTTTGTTTCTCAAATATTATCGTGCAATTGTTTGTAATAAATTTAGTTTTGCTTTATGATCTCATTTTTTTGAAATCCAAGAGCAAAGAAATAAAATTCATCACCGAGACTTTATTGGTATTATCTTGGTTATTTATACCAATTGAATTAACAGGCGAGTTTTGGACAGAATATTCGCTATGGCCTTTACTAGCGATAAATAGCTTATATATATTTACTAGCGGAAGTTCGAGTAACCACATCCGCCATGCTTTCCTGTCAATACCTCTTTTTGTGGCCAATTTTCAAATATTGTCAAACTGGAATATTCAAGATAACAAAATGATCGCAGTTTTACTTATCATTATAGGTTTTGTGCAGGCCTCGATAAGAGGGCCGTTAGAATCTTTAAAAAAACAATTCCCTTTTTCTTTAGTGGCATTATTGTTTTCAATATTATTGGCAGGTCTGTATGTGGCCCCCAGAACATATTCAGCACAATTTTTCTTGGTCTTATTTGCTATTTTGATGCTAAAGGGATACTTCCGTTTAAATAACAAAGAGATGTCGTTTGAAGAAAGTATAGTTAATCAAATACTTAAGCTAACATTTATTATTGCACCAGGATTTCCACTTTACACTATTTTTAATGTTATATTTGACATCTCTCAAATATGGTTAAAGGCAATTGGTTCAATTTGGAATATTTTTATTTGCGTAGTTTTTGTCGTGAAAATGTATCTTGGCCTTTTAAGTCACAAAGCAAGAAGGCCATATATTAAATCTTTGTTTGCACTTTCTGGCAGCATCTTGATTATTTGGAGTTTTTGGATTTTTAATTTGAGAGATCAGTATAATATTTATTCAGGCAGGATAGGAAGCTATGAAATTGCTTGGAATGCCAACGATCTTATTATTTCTTTCTTGTCGATTATTTTAGGAATTACGATAGGATTTCTATTTTGCTCTAAAGAAGAATGGAGGTTATGGTGGGAAAAAAGTTGTCTAAAAATAATTTCATTAAATGATTATTGGCAAAAAAAATTCTACCAAGCAAAAAAAGTAGATAGTCAAAAAATCATGAAGGAACAAAGTGGGCCTTTTACAATTTCAAGTGATGCCTTTGTCGATTTATTAGCTGATAGATTGAAAATTGCATTGGCCATCTTTTTTCTATTAATGGCCTTTATGTTGGCAGGGCTATTTTTGTAATGTTGTCTTTAACTCAGTCATCCATTTTTGTGTTCTTGGCAATCGCAGCATTTCTTCTAGGGCTTGCGACAAATATATACTCAAGTTTACGCTTGAAAAGAAAGTTCATATTTGTTTATTTTTTTATATTATCAGCAATAGCATTATGTTCAGTGGGAAATGTTATTTTTATATCGGAACATGATTATTTCAAATCATACCTTGAGTCAGAATTCAATTTTTTTATAAATTTTAGCTTGAAGAAAGGATTTTTATTTATTTTTTTAAATCTTTTTGTCTTATGGGAAAGTTTTTTTCAAAAAAATACACTAAAGAAGATAAATTATTTTTGGATTATCCTTTTAACCTATATTTCTCTTTTTGTAGATTCTTATCTTATTTTAATTTGTTGTTTTGAAAGTTTGGCCTGGTTGTATTTTTTTGAAAACAAAGAATCTAAAGGAGTTGGATATATTGTACAGCTTGTTCATCTAACTCTAGGAAGTTTCTTTGCAGTTTTTATATTTGTGGAGATGACTAATTATGGTTACAGTATTTTATCAAGTTCAAGCAGTATAATGGAATTATTAAATTATACGGGACTTAATCAAGTATTGAAATGGATGGCAATAATTCTCATTTTTTTAAGGTCACTTTCTACTTTATTTTTCTTGAAATATGAAATGGCAAATAAGATTTATCTTTTCCCATATTTTCTCTTTGTGGGTTTAATTTTAGGGCCTTTCAGTGACAATGCCGAAATCGGGCCTATTCATTTTAACCTCTTTATAGTTATTGCCTTGTGTGCAGTGTCTTTGCTTTTTGATAGAGGGCCTAAAGAGAAAATTGTTGATGTTATGCACGTTCCATTTCTTTTAGGGATAAATGCATTTCTTACAAATGTTATTGAATACGATTTTTTTGTCCTCGCCACGACATGGAGTTTCTTTGTTTATTATTTGTATTTGAATATAGAGAATCTCACTTTTAGAAAAACATGCGTATTGCTATTGTCCTTGGCCCCTCCTTCCCCTTTGTTCTTTCTTATTATTCAATATCTCAATTCTCCAATAATAGGTTCTTTATGGGTGCAGTGTACATTATTTCTCTTGGGATTTTATAGTGTTCACAAAATGATTGCTTATATTTCTGCATCGAATAACTCTTTAAACCATCAAAGTTCTGAAAATGCTGTTTAACCAAACCTCCATTTTGTTTACTTTTTTGCCTTTGATTTTGTGTGGAATTTTGAAAAATTCCAAGATCAATGACCTAAAGATAGGAAAATATTTCATTCTTCTTTCTACTCTTTTAATGAGCATTCCTATTTTTACCTTGAGTGGAGAGATTTTTGGTTTAAAGGTGTTATATTTGTTATTTTTAGGGTTTCAATTGACCGAAATTTTCTTAAATTTAAAAAGCTCTATCAATTTATATACAACTTGTCTTTTTGTTATGGTTTATTTTTTCTCTTTGAGCAAAAACTTGGTTTATGATTTATCAATAGTTTCTTCTATTATTATTTTATTATTTATAATTTTTAACAAAGAAGAAAAAGAACAGAAATTTGAAGATTCTTTAAAAATTTATGTGAATTTGTTTATTTTATTTATATTATTTTTTATTTTTGTTTTATGTTTAAAATTAAGCTCGAACTTTTCCTCTTATGATAAACTTTCAATTCACTTTCCTATTCATTATTCTATTGGGCTATCGTTTTTATTTTTTTCACTTTTTTCCATTTTATTTTTATTTCCTTTTGTGTGTTCAGACAAATTAGTTAATGAGAGGGTTTTTAATTTCAAATTAATTTTTCCAATATCTGTATTTTATTACGGTTTTTTGTCTAAATTTACATGGATGGCCCAGGTTTTACTCCTTCAACTTCCAAATTCATTTCAGGATTATTTTTGGGAAATTGGAGGATTTATGTTTTCTATATGTTTTGTATTTTGGATTTTAAAATTCCTGGCCAAAAATAGAGGCTGGGAAAATAAATTTGTATCAACTTGTTTTTTAAATCTTTCTATTGCTTTACTTATTCCTTTTCTAGGGCAGAACAATCTTATTGTAGATAGATTTCAGTGGTTATTATTATCTGTTCTGGTACCAACGATAATTTGGAGCTTCTTGAATAATTTAAACCAATACTATTCAATACCCAGGCCCCTTTATTCTTTCGTCTTATGGTTTTTGTTTGGTGCCCCATTAGGTGCGGTATTTTTCTCAAAAGCATTACTTGCTTTGCCATTTTATAAGCAGAGACTATTTTTTGAATATGCGGTTTATTTGGGTCTCTCTCAATTAATTTCATTTTGGGTGATTTCTGAGTTTTTCAGGAAAGACAGAACATTTTTCCTAAAAAAGGGAAAACTCAACCCATCTGCTTGAATTTATTTTTATAAAAATACTGTTTGTTATAATAGTTATTATATTTTTAATTTCATTTTACGCTTTTTGAAGTATGGAAAAAAAATACAAAATAAAACTTCGTTCAGAAAAGATTGTAGGGCCAATCAATTCAAGCAAAATTCAAGAATTATATGAACAGGGCCATATTGATGGTACTGAAATGGTTCAAATATCACCTTGGGAAGATTGGATACCTTTCCATGGCATCCCAGAATTGAAGTCACTTATATTAAAACTTATTAATGGTGAGGAAGAATTAGATCAAGACAATTCACAAATAGAAAGAGAGTTGTTACAAGAATTTGAGATTTCTAAAAAAACAGAAAAAATTTTTGAAGCTGAAGATTCAAAAGAAAAGCATGAAAAAGGGCCTCTAAAAGATGAAGTTTCTTTAGAGGAGGATAAACCAGAAGAAACTGGTGATAATAATGAAAATGTTGATGATGATAGTACCAAGGACATTGATTTAAACAAATCTCTTTCGGAGGCAAACAGAGAAGTTGTAGAGTTTGAAAAAGCATTACAAAAAATTGAAGAAGAAAAAATTAGCAAGGAAGAATATGAAGAAATAGAAAATGAAAAAAAATCAGAGAAAAAGAAAGGCATTATTGTCGTTATTTTAGCACTGTTTGTTATTTATCTCCTTTTAGATGAAAAAGAAGAAAAAAAATCAGGCCCTGTTTGGGTAAATTTTAGAGCACCCTTGGAAAGAAAAGTTAGAAAAGGGAATGTAGAGCTTTCAAAGCAGCTTTTTTATGAAGGCATGAATCATTATAGTATTGGAACGTATAGACAAAAAATTAAAGCGTCCCAAAGCTTTAGAAAATCTTTAGAAGTTAACTATTTAAACAGTGACAGTTTGGGGATGTTGATAAGAGTTTATTCAGAACTCCTGCCTTCTGCCAAGAGGAAGAGAAAAGCATCTCAAGTATTATTTAATCTCATTAAAGTGGCCAGGGCAAAGACTTTTAAAAGCTCAGACTTAACTTTGGGAACATCACGTTTTTATTTTTATTCAGGAAAACATCTTACAGCATTAAAGATGATAGAAAACTATCTTAGAGTCAGCAATAAACCCTCTGTTGAGTTATTTTCTTTTTATTTAGAAATTCTCATCGAAACTGGTGATTTAATTAAGGCTAAAAAGGTTTTTACCAAGATAGTAGATGTCCCCAATAAACCAGAAGAATCTTTTCTTGCTTTGGCCAAGTTTTATGAAGTTAATGAAGAGTATAAAGAAGCGAAGAAAACAATACTTCAAGGATTAAAATCAAAAGGAGCAAGCGTTTTATTGAGGCTAAAATTGGCCGATTATTTTTTTCGTGAAGAAAATTTTAAAAATTACGCTAAAGTAATTCAGGAAATAGGCCAATTAGAATCGGAAAAAAATCCTGTTTATTATTCTAAATTTTTAGAGCACATGGGTATGTTGAGTGCTTATAAAAAAGATAATAAAAAAGCGGTGTTCTTTTTTCGAGAATCAATGAAATTTCATAATAATCCTAGATTAAGATATAAATTAGCGTCTTTAGAAATAGGTGGAGATGTTAATGTAAAAAACCTTGTTCTTGAATCAAAGATTATCAATTTAATAAAAAAATCAAAAAAACTTGCTAAAGAAAGAAAGTGGGATGAGTCTTTTCTTTTGGCCGTTGAGGCCTCTGACTTAGGAAGTAATTTTGTTCCATCACAAATAAATTTGGCAAATTTGCAAATTAAAAAAGGATATTTTGAAGATGCTATTTCAAGATTAGAAAGAATAAGAAAGGTTAATCCTGGTAGACCAGAAGTTTTATTTTCTATGGTAAAGGCATTTATTGCTTCTCATAAGAAATTTGAGGCCGGAAATCTCATCAACCAAATTTCAAATTCAAAACTGAAAAATCATCCAGATTATTTTGGTATAATAGGGAGGTTTTATTATCAATTGGGAGATTTGAGACGTGCCGTTCATTTTCTAAATAGGTCTTTGGAAAATAATCCTCTTCGAGATCAAGATTACTTTATGAAAGCAAAAATTTTCATTCAAAATAGGCAATATGATGATGCCAGAAAAGCATTGTTAAGTGCTATTGATTTAGACCCTTTGAATATGGAATATCACTCTTTGAATGCCAAAATAATATATGAACTTAGCGGAGAAAGAACGGCCATCGGTTATCTTAGGAATTTATTAAAAGAAAATGATGATAATCCCATCCTTTTAGGAGATATTGCTATTTTTTATTATAAGAGTGGTCAGATAAAGCGATTTGAAGAATATAAAAAGAAAATTTCTCAACTTAAAAATAAAAGTCCAGAATTTTTTAGATTTCTTATAAAAACAGCATTACTCGAAGAAAAAAGCGATGATTTAATCGGATATTCAGAAAAATTGTTGGAAATCGAACCTGGCGATAATGAAATTCGATTAAAGCTGGGTATCGCTTATATGGAAAACAAGCAATACAAAAAAGCACTTGAATCTTTTAATGCTGTTGCTACTCGTTTGAAAGCTTACCCAACTGTTTATTACCACCTGGCAAAAGTTCATTTAAAAATGGGAAATATTGAAGAATCCTTACAAATGGGCAAAAAAGAAGTTGAATTTAATCCAAGAATTTATCATGGCCATTATATAATTGGAGAAGTGCACAGATTGCAAGGTGATATTGCCAGGGCCACCCAGGCCTTGGAAAAGGCCGTTTCTTTAAGTCCCAACAATCCAGAATCTCTTTACGGTCTTTGTTGGATCAAGCGGAGGCAGAATTATCTTGAATTGGCCCTCCAATATTGTCGGAACGCAAAGAACAAAGACCCTTCAGACCCAAAGATCAGGAGAGAACTAGGCAATGTTTATGCCGGAATCGGGCAAAGCGAACTTGCAGTGGAAGAATTTCAAACATACCTTAATCTTTATCCAAATGCTCCAGATAGATCGCAAGTCAAAACCAATATCCGCATTTTAAAGCTCTAGCCCCATGCATTATTATTGCCAATTTCTTTCGCTATGATTACCATGCCGCTGTTGCGGAGGATTGGCTGAGTGGTCTAAAGCGGCGGTCTTGAAAACCGTTGGGCGTAAGCCCCGCAGGTTCAAATCCTGTGTCCTCCGCCATTTGTCAAAGTATCCGAACACAAGTGATTGAAATTTAAGGATTTTCTCAAGGCAAAAAGGCCCTTAAATTTTGGTCATGGGCTAAATTTGGGCTACCACTAAACGACTCTGGACAACTTTAAACCGCAACCAACCTCTCTGAAACAACTTTGCCAAATTGTATTGTCTGCACAACGTCCTTCATAAATCGAGGATGAAGGGCCGCGTATTTTTTTGCCGTCATCTCCACCGAGGTATGCCCGAACAACTTTGATCTGAGTCCCGTATTGAACGCCAGAGCTTAGATAAGGTGAAGTGAATCGTCTTCGTTGGCGGCAAGGAATTTCTCAATCTCCTTTAGTATCCAGTACGTCAAACTTCAGGAAATTTTTTAAGTTTGGTGGGAGGAAATCTTGGAATTTGAATATTTCTCAAATTTTGGGATACTAAAAATTTTTCTTATAATGTCTGAAAGTTTTTTATTTTAAATGTTCTCTTTCTTGAAATATGAATATCTTATCAGGAATAGAGGACTTGCCATAGACGAAGAAGTAAAAAACTTCCTTATAAATTACGTCTTGGAAGAGAAAGATGTTTATTATCATATGAAGAGTGAAGGTGTAGATATTTTTAGAAATATTGTTGATATTGATACTTTAATCATTTCTGTACTAGAAAATATTTGAGCCAAGAAATTTTGGCTTAAGTTCTTTCTTGAAAAAATTACTTTATCTTGCTACCCTTAAACATTTTTGCAATTGTGAAGCAGGGTTTAGACATGTTAACCTTTAATTAAGGATGTTTAGAAAGAAAGACGAAAAAATGAAAAGAATAGTTGCCTGTTTCAGTGTATTGTATTTCATATCTGCAAGTTCTCAATCTGAAAAAGATAAGGAGATTGAAATTTTAAAATTGAAAATACAGCTTGAAGAATTAAAAAGGACAAATATTAACAATAATGCTAACAATGATAAAAATAAAAATGTTAAAAATAGAGAAGATACTTCTTCTTTATGGCCTGAAAAAAAACGAGTTCCTGCACAGGAAGTGAGCGCTAGGAAAAACGAGTTTATACAAAGATTTTTATTTATAACATATCCTTTATCTTCGCCAAAATTAGATGTAGAAGGTTATAAAGTAGAAGGTGAATCAGCAAGTTTTGATGAGCAGAAAATTAAAAAATCATTTGGAATTAAAGGGCAGCTTTTTAGAATTTTGCCGACACAAAAGGAATCAATATCGCCAGCAATTGGCATTGGTGGAAATTTTGGTTTTAAATCAAAATATGAGAATAATGATAATGGTGTAAAAATGATGCCTATGAGTTTTCACTTATATCTTGGCGGCAATGTAGAATTAGAAAATAAGTCCAGTTTGTTACCCTCTTTTGGATTAGGATTAGGCAATGTAAATTTTGATTGGCAATACAATAGAACTCGAACTGATGGAACAACTAGCATTTCAATAGACACTCGTTCTAAAATAGGATTTTCATACGAATTAGGATTAATTTATCGGTATAATCAATTCAGTTTCAGTTTGGTTCATCAGACAATGAATAGCGATATTAATTCTAATGCGTCGGTAGATGGAGAAGAAATTGAAACTGAAGGGAAGTTCGTACTAATTTCTACATTATTAAATGTTGGATTTTCTTTTTAAGCAAATTATCTCTATTTTTAAAACGAAAAATGAATTGTCTCTATCTTTTAAAGAAGGGAAATCCAAGTTTTAAAATGCAGTAGCCAGGCCTTCGCTTTCAAGACTTCTCAGTGCAAGAAATCGAACTTTGAAATAGATTCTTGCAAGACCAGCAGAAAAGAGCAGGTCTTCACAAGTGGTTATTTATAAACAAAATTTATTTTTCAACTTCCTACTAGACTTAGGATAGATTTTTTTCTTCTTTTGAAGAGCGAGTCTTGAAAACAAGAAGCTTCTTCAATTGCTTCATTAAATCTTTCTTCGCCCTCAGGAGTTATATCAAAAACTTTTTTTCCGTCTTCATTAATATCAACTTGTTGAATCCAACCCTTTTTTTCCATTTGGGAAAAAGGTTTGGTTACGTTGTAGTACCAGGCCCAAGGTTCAAAACGAGATTCTCTATTTCCAGCATCTAAGTGCCAAAGTCTTGCCATGATACCGCTGACAGTGCTTTCTCCTTCACTGAGAAGTGTTTCTAAAATAAACATTCTTCTAATTTCTATTTCCACGATTCAATTCCTCCCTTTTTGGTATTTATCGACCAAATAACTTTATGCCTTTAGTAATTCGAGCCGAGGAATATCTCATAAATTTAGGGATAGCAAAAGACTCGATGCGCTATTAAGAGCTGATAATTTTTAAGATTGATCCTTTTTTCTTTTCTTTCTTTGGAATATCGGAGGGTAAGCTTTTTTCAAGAATCCTTGCTGTTTCAATAGAGATTTTTTTTTGAATTGCATTTATGACCTCTTTAGACGCATTGCATTTTCTCGCTCGCCATTTTAGCTTAACAAGTCTTTTTAATAATCGCTCACTGTTCATGAGAGCATTAGACACATCAATTTTTTAAAGCTAAAGACATAACGCAGCAGGGCCGCAAAATAAAAAACAAACAAAATCTTACAAACAAAAGAAGGATTTTATTTAGACGCTATTTTTCTAAGGCTCCGTGGAGGCCCTCAAGAAGTATAAGGTAGCTATTGAGAAATATGGAAAAAATTGGCGAAACTGTCTAGCGCAAAAACGATTTCTTTACGAAAGCTATATTTTAACTACTGTTGGGGCATTATGCACAACGAGTCATTTTTGTTAAGAAAATAATAAAACATTATATAAAAATGTAATTTTTTACTCTGACTTTAATAGTGCGGAAAGGAGTCTAGGCATCAAAATCAAGGAAGGCTATTGCTTTTAGGCGTGTTTTTAACAATTTGTAATATATTTTATATTCTATTATAGTAATAAATTTTAATTATAAGTAATAATGTTTTTTATAATATAAAATATATTATACTTAATTTGAGGTTTTAGTTTGAAGTCAAATGGCAAGGAACTTCTAAAAAAAGTTAAAGAAAAAGAAGAGCAAGAAAAAAGAGCTAACGTGACTTTTAGGCTTAGCGGAGTTATTGTGTCGACTTTTAAAGAAATATGTCGAGAGAATGAAGTTCCTTCGGCAAAGATATTAGAGGAACTGATGCTTGAGTTTTGCAAAGATAATGGAAAATGATTATGAAGTATGACTTTGTAGGACAAATTAAAAATGATTTTAATGGGTACGAAAAACTTATTAGTTTTTTTAATGAGACTAAGGATTTATTCTTTGAACATGTGGTTGTTGATTTTCAAGAAAACAATTGGTTTGAGGCTAATCTTAGTGCTGCATTGGGAGCTATCTTATCCAATATGCAGGATAGGTTAAATACAATTCATCTTGAAAATTTGCCTGATAAAATAAAGGAGATATTTCAGAAAAATAAATTCCTAAGTTATTTTGGAGAAATAGAAAATGTATACGATAGTTACAGTACAACTATTCCATATGCAAAATTTGATAAAGCAAATCTTAAAGGATTTGAAAATTATTTAGAAGAACATCTTTTTAAAAATACCAGCTTGCCTTTTATGTCAGCAAGATTAACTAAAAAAATGAAAGAGTCAATTTTAGAGATTTTTATAAATGCTGAAACACACGGCAATTGCAAATCTGTTTTTAGCTGTGGCCAGTTATTTCCTCAAAAGGGGCATCTTGATTTTACTGTTGTTGATGTAGGAACAACTATCAGAAGGAATGTTTCGGATTTCCAAAATAAACCATCTTTAGGTTCTGTCGACGCAATAAATTGGGCTGTTCAAGAGTCTAATACTACGAGACAAGGAAAAATACCGGGAGGACTTGGTTTAAGCACTTTATTGTCTTTTATTGAACTCAATAAAGGGAAAGTTCAAATTGTTTCTGACGATGGTTATTGGGCTAAAATTCCAAATGGCTATATAAAGAAAAAATTAAGTAGTAGTTTTGATGGCACGATTGTTAATATTGAATTCAATACCAACGATGCTAATTCTTATATTTTGCCATCAGAAAGTTGCCAAACAAATATTTTTTAAGTAAGGAGTAAGCATGAACGAGAAAAAAACAATCAAAATTTTAATAACAGAGTTGGTAGGAAGCGACTCGGCAATTTCTACAGAAGACGGGGATAAACTTTTCCAAAGAATAGATAAAGCTCTCAAGAACGAGGCTTTAATTCAAATTAGCTTTAAGGGTATAAAACTAATAACCACAGCTTTTTTAAATGCAGGAGTTGGCCAACTCTATGGCAAGTATGAAGGGGATACGCTTAATCAAAAAATAGAAATTTTGGATATGGAAAGTACTGACTTGGAAATATTAAAAAAAGTTGTTGAGGCTGCGAAAAAATATTTTCAAAATAAAGAAAGTTTCAACAAAACAATAGATAAAATTCTTGAAGATGATAATTGATATACGATTGCACAAGCCCCAAAAGGAAGATAAATTCTTTTTAGATACAAATATTTGGATATTTATATTTTGTCCTTTGGCCGGCGCTAGAGAAGCTTCAGTTACTAAGTATTCAAGATTTTTTAAGAAAATGATTCAGAATAATAGTAAAATGTACACATCATCAGGTATTATTTCTGAATTTATAAATAGCTATTTGAGAATGGATCATAAGCAAAACAATCAAGACTATCCAGATTATAAAAGGGATTACAGAAATTCTTCTTGCTACACTTCAACTTTCAATATTGTTAAGCAGATAGTGAATAATAAAATTTTGCCTTACGTTATAAAGCTTGATGATAGGTTTAGTAGCTTGAATTTTGATGATATTATAAACGAAGCTGAAAACACTGATTTTAATGATTCTTTATTTGCAAATATGCTTAAATCAACTGATATTTCAGTATTAACAGATGATTTTGATTTTTACCATTTGAGATCAAATAACAATATTTACACTGGTAATTCAAGACTGATTGCTCGTAAGTAATATTAGACAACTTATGCGGCGATATTCTTTTTTCTGCTAAAGTGCCCAGTTTTTTTATTGATTTCTTTTGCGTCTCTTTTTTTCCAACCTACAATTGCAACACGAAGGACTTCGTCTATGGTTTTTACGGGAATAAAGTTAATTTTTTTTCGGTATTCTTCGGGTATATCAACAAGGTCTTTCTGATTTTTCCAAGGAATGATAATTGTATTGATATTAAGTCTCATGGCCGCAAGAGCTTTTTCTTTTAGGCCCCCAATAGGAAGCACTTTACCTGTTAAGGTAATTTCTCCTGTCATCGCTATTTTGGAACTTACTGGAAATTCTGTAAACAGGGAAACAATCGAGACAGCTATCGCTATTCCAGCACTGGGGCCATCTTTGGGAATGGCGCCAGCAGGAAAATGGATGTGAATTTCATTTTTTTCAAAAGCATTTTCTTCAATACCATAAGATTGAACCTTGCTCCTTATATAACCGATAGCTGTTTGGGCAGATTCCTTCATGGTATCTCCTAATTGCCCGGTTAGAGTAATTCCTTTGCCTTTCATACGCGTAGTTTCAATATAGAGGATGTCACCACCTTCTGCGCTCCAAGCAAGCCCTGTTGTGACTCCAATTTCGTCAATAGTTTTTTGATCTTCCTTTGTATAAATAGGAGGGCCGAGAAGATCGACAACAGTTTTAGGAAGCATATAAACTTTATCCTTTTCTCCTCTTGCAATCCTGTGTGCAACTTTACGACATAAAGAACTTATTTTTCTTTCAAGGTTTCTTAACCCTGCTTCTCGTGTGAAATTTCGTATGACACATTCAATTCCCTTTGTATTAAATTCTATATAATCTTCACTGATTCCATTTTCTTTTATTTGCTTGGGGATAATAAACTTGTCAGAGATAATAATTTTTTCTTCTTCTGTGTATCCAGATAGGCTTAGAACTTCCAATCTATCCTGCAGAGGACGGGGTATATCTTGAAGTACGTTGGAGGTGGCAATAAACATGACGTTGGAAAGATCGAAGGGAACATTAAGATAGTGATCTCTAAAATATTTATTTTGTTTAATATCCAAAACTTCGAGTAAAGCGCTTGAGGGGTCTCCTTTATAGTCTCCCCCCATTTTATCAATTTCATCCAAAAGAATTACAGGATTATTGGTTCCTGCTTGTTTAAGTGCTTGAATAATTCGACCTGGCATTGATCCCAGATAAGTTTTCCTATGACCGCGGATTTCAGCTTCATCTTTTACACCACCCAGGGAAATATGAACAAATTCTCTGCCGCAAGATCGAGCAATGGATTTTCCCAGCGATGTTTTGCCAACGCCTGGAGGCCCGTTAAAACAGAGGATCGGGCCAGTCATGCTTTTTCCCTTTAATTGGTAAACTGCCAAATGTTCTAGTATTCTTTCTTTAACTTTCTTTAAATCAAAGTGGTCTTCGTTTAAAATATCGAGAGCATCCTTAAGATTTATTTTCTCTTCGGAAGCTATGGCCCAAGGCAGGTCTACCATCCATTCAAGATAAGAACGAATAATTGTTGATTCAGAGCTATCTGGATGCATTTTTTCAAGGCGATTGAGTTGTTTGCTGGCCTCTTTTTCAACATTTTCTGGCATTTGAGCGGCCTTAATTTTTTCTCGAAATTCTTGAAATTCATCGTCAACATCATCGTAGGCCCTGGAATCGCCTTCTCCTAATTCTGATTTGATGGCCCTAATTTGTTCTCGTAGAAAACGTTCTTTTTGAGATTGGGATTGCCCTAATCCGTCATGCGGCCCATTGCGAATTTTTTTCTGTCCAGCAAGGATTTCAAGCTCTTTTGCGAGAATTTCACTAACCTTATGCAATCTTTTTACTGGGTCTAAAATTTCCAGAATTTCTTGTGCTTCTTCGACGCGAAGCTCCAAATTGGAAGCGATTAAATCGGCCAAACGGCCTGGAGCTTGAGTATCGTCAACAATAGTGAGCAAATCAGGACTTAAAACCCTGCCAAATTCTATAACCTTTTCCAATTGTTCACGAATGTTGCGTATTGAGCTTTGCACAGATGTATCTTTAGGGGAGTAACCGAGGTCTTCAGTCTTATTTAATTTTACAAGGAAATAGGGTTTAACTTTCTTAAAATTTATGATTTTGGCCTTGCTAAGGCCTTGAACCAAAATTTTAATTCTCCCATCGGGAAGCCTTCGGATGCGCATGACCATGGCCACTGTGCCCATCTCATAAATTTTAGAAGGCCCAGGATGCTCTATGGTGGCATCCTTTTGGCTGGCCAGCAAAATTAAACGATCGCTTTTCTCAAGAGAATGCTCAACTGCTTGAATTGACGATTCTCGCCCTACAAATAAGGGCAGAATCATGAAAGGATAGACGACGAGGTCTCGAATGGGTAAAAGAGGGAGGGTTTCTTTAAATTCAATACCTTCGCCCTCATAATCTGTTGCCATCTGTAGGTTCTCCGATAAAGATGCCGCTTGGGGTCAATCCTGTTTACCTAAACGAATCGGGAAAAATGTTCCATATCTTTAAAATTTATGTGCGTTATATTGGGATAAAATATGCTATTTTGATTTCTTTAGTGTGGGAAAAACTTGATAAAAGAAAAGTTTATGTCTGTTAATAAAAACAAAATGGTTGGAATTGCCATATTGGCGGCCGGTGAAGGCACGCGCCTGAAATTGAGCACTTCCAAACCTCTCGTTTCCATTTGTGGAGAAAAATTAATTGACTATTCTGTAAAAACAGCAATTTTGTTTTCAAAAAGTTTAGAAAAGCAAAATGCTAAAGGAAAAATAGGCATTATTATTGGTTATCAAAGAAATGCTGTTAAAAAATATTTAATTGAGCGATTTGGTAAAATTTTTGATTTTGCCGTCCAGGAAAAACAATTAGGTACGGCCGATGCATTAAAGGCCTATTTTCGGGATTGTTCTTGGGCCAAAGATATGGATGAAACCCTTGTTATGTGTTCAGATACTCCGCTACTTACACATCAAAGTCTCAACCTCCTTTGGGAACACACGCAAAAAGAGGGCCTTCAGGCCGCAGCGGCAACATTCATAGAAGAAAATCCTACAGGTTATGGAAGAATTGTAAGAAAAAATAAAAAAACGCATGGATTCCATATTGTTGAAGAAAAGGAGGCCAGCGATAAGCAAAAAAAGATTACAGAAGTCAATTCCGGCCTATACCTCCTTAATACCTTTTTTACTTTGTCATTTCTTGATAATGTTAACTCCAATAATAAGGCTAAGGAATTTTATCTGACTGATATTTTTCAAGAAGAAGCTGCTGTTAAACCAGTTCTTTTTGAAGATAAAAATGAGTTTCTGGGAGTAAATAATTTGGAACAACTGGAAATCGCTGAAAAAAAACTTTTTGAAAGAAAAATTCAATTTTTAAGGGAGTCGGGAGTTCGTTTTATTGATTCCAAAAGCTGTTATATTGAAAACGAGGTACACATTGATTCGGGAACAACCGTTTATCCCAATTGCTACTTAAGAGGAAAAACAAAAGTTGGGAAAAATTGTATTTTGGAGCCAGGAACAGTTCTAATAAATTCTCAAATACATGATGAGGTTGTTATTAAGGCCTATAGTTATTTAGAGGATTCTGAAGTTAAAAATCATGTAACAGTTGGCCCTTTTGCCAGACTCAGGCGTGGCACAGTTGTAGAAGAGGGAGGCAAGATAGGAAATTTTGTTGAGACGAAAGAAGCAAAAATTGGCCCAAAGAGTTCTGTTTCACATCTTTCTTATGTAGGAGATGCAGAAATCGGTAACAATACTAATATTGGATGTGGTTTTATTACTTGCAATTATGATGGTGGAAAAAAACATAAAACGAAGATAGGAAGCCATACCTTTATTGGAAGTGATACTCAAATTATAGCTCCTCGTTCAATAGGTGATTCTGCGTATGTTGCCAGTGGTTCGACAATTCACCAGGATATTCCAGATCATGCTTTTGCCATTGCTCGAAGCAAACAAAGTACCAAGAAGGATATGGCAAAGCGGTTTCTTAAAGGAAAATGGGCATTGAAAAGAAACAAAGATAAAAACTAGAGGCCAAGTATGTGTGGAATAATTGCTCATATAGGTTCTCAAGAGTCGGTCAATATTGTATTGAAGGCCCTAAAAAAACTTGAATACCGTGGATACGACTCTGCGGGAATTAGTTTTGTCGATGAGGAAAATGGTCTCCAATTTTTTAAGAAAAAAGGCAAGATAGAAAATTTACTTGAATTTTTAGGAGAGAAAGAATGGCCGTCCAACTGCGCCATCGGTCATACACGTTGGGCCACTCATGGGCAAGTCAGCGATAGAAACGCCCACCCTCATGTTAAAGAAAATGTCTCCTTGATTCACAACGGAATTATCGAAAACGTTGATGAACTACGCACAGAGCTTTTGGCCAAGGGAGTAACTTTTGTGTCTGAAACTGATTCAGAAGTTTTTTTAGCATTAGTATGCTTAGGCCTTGAACAAGGTATGGAATTCAGACAGGCCGTTTTGAAATCCTTTGAAAGGATTCGTGGAAATTCAGCTTTTGTTATTATGCACAGTGAACAACATGAAATACTGGCCATCAAACGAGGGGCACCTTTAGTTTGCGGTGTGGATAGCAGTGGCCTTCAGGGATTGATTTCCAGTGATCCTTATGCGTTGGTAGGCATTGCTGATAAATTATATTTTCCAGAAGATGATGTGTTATGTTCTCTTTCAAAGAAAAACGCAAATATATTAAATTTCTTTGATCATTTGGGAAGGCCAACTAAACGTTACTCAGTTCGAGAACAGAGACTAATCAACACTCTTGCAGAAAAGGGAAAGTTTGAGCATTTTATGCTTAAAGAAATCTGTGAACAACCTGGCCTCATCAGAGATCTAATCCAATTTTATTTTTCAGGCGACGGGCAAAAGGTCTTGAGTGAGGTTGCAAAATGTCGTCCAGAGCGTATTTATATTTCGGCATGTGGAACGGCCGCTTACGCTGGGAATTTAATTCGAGATTTTTTTGAAAGGGAAAATAGAATACCTACTACAGTTGAGTTGGGTAGCGAATTTCGTTATAGGCAACCAATTTTTTTCCCGGGAACATTAGGTCTTTTTATAAGCCAGTCAGGGGAAACGGCAGATACATTGGCGGCACAAGAACTTTGTTCAAAAAATAATATATTGACTTTAGGCCTTGTCAATGTTGAAGGAAGTACTTTATACAGAGAGAGTGATCATAACCTTCTTATTAAAGCGGGAATTGAAATTAGTGTGGCCTCGACCAAAGCGTTTACTCAAATGGTTTTGGCAGGTCGTCTATTGGCATTTATGTGGACAAAAAATTCTAGTTTAGAAGAAGAGAGAAAAAAAATTATTGATCGCTATGACCTTTTAGCCAGAAGGATTGATGATTTGATTGCAAATTCTGATTACATAAAAAAAATAGCTGTAGAAATATACAACAAAAAAGGTTATTTTTATACGGGAAGGGGGATTTATTATCCAGTGGCATTAGAAGGCGCTTTAAAGCTTAAAGAAATAGCTTATGTACATGCCGAAGGTTGTGCTTCTGGAGAGCTTAAACATGGCCCTTTGGCATTGATAGATGAAGAGATGGTGAATATTGCCATCGTAGGTTCAGAATTAAGAGATAAAACGGTTGCCAATGTTCAGGAAGTAAAGGCAAGAAACGGCATTGTTGTTGGCATAGGCCCTCGTGGAGATGAGGGTTTTAAGGCAATATGCGATTACTTTATTCCCATGGATTACGATGGTCTGGGTGAACTTTCTCCAGTATATGCCAACGTTGTTAACCAATTGTTGGCCTATTATATGGCGAAATTTAAAGGGACTGATATTGATAAACCCCGCAACTTGGCAAAATCAGTAACAGTTGAGTAGTTGAGGTCTAACAATATGGATTTTTCTAAATTAAATGCAGATCAGAAAAAAGCAGTTTTGGCCACTGAAGGGGCGGTCATGATCTTGGCCGGAGCGGGATCAGGCAAAACTCGAACCCTAGTTAGTAAAATTGTACATCTTTTTAATGAGAAAGGAATAGGCCCTTTTCAAGTTTTGGCGCTAACTTTTTCTAATCGGGCCGCCAAGGAGATGCGAGATCGTGTTAACTCTATGGTTGCGGAAGATTTAGGAAGTTTGCAGGTAACAACCTTTCACTCTTTTTGTGCTAGAGTTTTGCGTTCGGAAGCAGAGTACCTCGGTTTAAGTCGCAATTTTACGATCTATGATACGTCAGAATCCAAGACAGTTATGAAATCAGTTTTGCAAAGGAATGGCATTTCTATTAAGGAAACTTCTCCTTTTGAAGTCCTCTATTTTGTCAACGATATTAAGAATAATGGTTATTATGCGGGAAAAAAGACAGGAAATTTTGAACCCGATAGAGAAGATTTCTTTTATGATCTTTATCAGCAATACGAGACAGAGCTTAAACGTGCCAACGCTATTGATTTTGGAGGATTGATAACGGGTGTTATTCAGCTATTTGAGCAATTTCCCGAGGTGCTCAATCGTTATCAAGATCGTTATAGATATATTTTAGTTGATGAATATCAGGATACCAATTTTGCTCAATTTGAGCTGATTCGCTTAATTTCAAAACGCTGCAAACATCTTTGCGTAGTTGGAGATGAAGATCAATCTATTTATTCTTGGAGAGGAGCAGAGATAAAAAATATTTTGGATTTTGAGAAAATGTTTCCCCAGGTTCAGGTTCTCAAACTCGAACAAAACTACCGATCGACTAAAATTATTATTGAGGCCGCAGGCCACGTTATTGCTAAAAACACTATGCGGAAAGGCAAACAGATGTGGACGCAAAACCATGAAGGTAGTGCTATAGAAGTGATTGAATGTCAAAATGACAAGAAGGAGGCAGAATGGATTTCAAGAAAAATCTTAGAATTAAGACAAGCAGAAAAAGCATCGTACAGAGATATAGCAATTTTTTATCGTACGAATTCTCAATCCAGATTGATTGAAGATGTATTGCGCGGATGCCGTATCCCCTACAGGATTATAGGTGGCATTAAGTTTTATGAACGCAAAGAAATTAAAGATTTATTAGCCTATATTCGATTAGTTGTGAATACCAAAGATAATTTGGCATTTAATAGAGTTGTTAATGTTCCGGCCAGAGGCATTGGTGTAACTACCCTTAGAAAACTGGAAGGCGAGGCCATTAAAAATAACCTTTCATTATTTGAAATGTGTGAGGCCATCTTGGGAAGCGAAAATGGGAATGCTTTGCGCCTTGGTGCCAAAATTAAATCATCTTTGGGCCACTTTGTGGGACTTATTAATGATATTAAAGTTTTAGATCGACCTGGTGAAGACAGGACAATGCCCTCTGCTTTATATAAGAAAATATTGCACGAGTCAGGTTACTACGATCAGGTTAAGGCATCCAAAGATTATGAATCTACCGCCAGGATTGAAAATTTAGAAGAGCTGGGTAACGCCATCTCTCAATATGAAGAGTCAATAGTATCCCCTAGTTTACTTGGTTTTTTTGAAACCATAACTCTTAACTCCCAGAACGAAGACTCGGGAAATGAAAGCAAGGGTGATATAAGCATGATGACAATTCATGGAGCGAAAGGTTTAGAGTTCCCTTACGTTTTTGTTTCTGGTGTTGAAGAAAATATATTTCCAAACTACAGAATTTTTGAAGGAGGTATTCGCGCAGAAGAAGAGGAAAGGAGGCTTTTTTATGTAGCGATGACTCGTGCCATGAAAAAACTTTATTTAATTTTTGCTCAAGGAAGAATGCTTTTTGGTCAACTCAAATTTAATGGGCCAAGTCGATTTTTACATGAAATACCAGAGCAGTATTATTGTTGGAAAAAAATAATAGATATTAATGAAGCAGGTGGTCACCAACGGGTATGGAAAAATAGTCCAGATTCTCAAGAATCTCCTTATGAGGATGAAAAGGTTGTTTATCGAGTACCTTCTAAGTCTTTAAATAAAACAGAAGTCAAAATTGCTACAAAAGGTAAGTTTTTTAAAGGTGCCAGGGTTAATCATTCCCTATATGGGGGTGGTTTCGTGTTGGAATCAAAAGGGTTTGGGCAAGACGAAAAAGTTTTGATTAAATTTAATGATGGAACCAGAAAAAGATTTATGGCCAATTTTGCACCCCTTGCTATCGTTTCTACAAGGAATGCCTAATCAATGAAAATATTTAAATTCAAATTTGTTTTAATCACTATTTTGACTTTGATATGTTTTTTTGCGGGGGGGTTGTTTTATGTTGTTAAAACAAAGATTAAAGAGGAAGAAATACGTCTTATTGCCATTGAAAAAATAAGAGAGGTTTTTCCAAAGGCCAATATAGAGCTGGGAAAATTAGATATTGGAGTAGGGTTAAATATTTCTATATATATTGATAAGTTTCGTTTAGATTTGCCGAGAAAGAACAAGACAGTTGAAATGGTTTCTGTCAAAGATTTTGCCTTGAAGCTCCCCATTTTATCAGTGCTGACGGGGCAAGGCAATATCGAAGTTATTTTGAATGACCCTCAATTTACTTATTTAGAATTAGATAAAAAGAATAATTGGCTGCTTGCTATGGGGGATAATATCGAGGCCAGACGTCCTCAACCTCAAGAAAAAAACCAACAAGTAAAAGCAGACGAGGAAAATAACTTGATGTTTATCTCTCCTTTTATTGCCAATTCAAATATTGATCTCAAATTTAAAAATGTTCTTATCCGATATGATCTCAATGGAGGAAAGGCGGGAAATATTAAGATTGATCAATTTACTGTAAAAGATTTGGGACTTAGAACTCCAACCGCGTATGAATTGGAGTCAAACCTAACTCTTTTTTTATCGGAAAAAGAAGGAGATTCGGACGAAGTACCTAAGCTAAATTTAGATGTATTGCTTATCGGGCAATTTTTTTTAAAAGATTTTTTTAAGAATGGGGTCATGGAATCTAGGGCCCATTTAAAAGTTTCTAATATTACTTCTCCTTTCTTTTCTCACCTTTTTCAAAAAGGGCACTCTATTAAAAGTAATATGAATTTGAAATTAAGCAGAAATGGAGAGCTGCAGGGGCAGATCGACAGTAATTTTGCAAAAAATATAGCAAAATTGAATTTTTCTATTCAGCAAAGCAAGATTAATTTCTCTAATTTAGAGATCAAGTTATTAATTAACGAGTTTGTAAATAATTCAGAGATATTTTCAAACTCTTCAGAATCATTTTTTAACATCAAAGGGAATCTGGTCATTGAGGATGGTAAGCTGCACCCCAACCTCTCATTTTCAACAGATTCGGAGATTTCTTTGAATTTTGAGAAAGAAAGATTTGTTGCCGGGCTTGAGGGTTCTTTAGTGAAAAATAATTTTTCTTCAGAGGCAAAGATAAAATTTTTAGATGGTGAGGGTAAAGTTAGTTTAGCAGGGGAAATTGATCTTAATTCTCAGAGGCCTTTTCATGAAAAAGTAAAAAATTATACTTGCAAGATTGATTTATCAGATATGAAATTAAAAAGACCTTTTATTCAGAGCGTATTTTATAGTCAAAATAATAAAGAAAAGAATAATCCTTCATCAAATAAAAAAATAAGTTCGGTAAAAGAAGAAGCGGTTTCTGAAAATCTATTTCTTTTGCCTAAGGGATTAGTTTCGCTTCAATGGAGAGATCTTGAGATTGGAGAGCAAAGTTTCAGTGGCCGTGGGAAATGGCAAATTCATCTTAATAGAGTTAAAACCAATTCGATGAATTTTAAGTATGGCGCTGGGACAGGAAGTTTTTTGCATGATACATCAATGCACAAAAATAGTATTAAGAGTAAATTCAACTTAAAAATGAAAAATTTGAATTTGGGTGGACTAGTTGATCTCTTTCCCCCAAATATTCCTGAACTTGAAGGAAATCTTGGAGGGGAAAGTAGAGGTTTTATAAGTGTTGGAGAATCTTTTCAGCATGATATAAATGTCAATTTTAATGTTTTGAAAGGAAAATTTAAAGAAGTTGATATAAGGCCTTATATTCAAAAGATTTTAGATGTTGTGACTAAAGTTCCCACTTTGAAAAACAAGGTTGATTCAGGTGCGGAAATAGGTCTGAATGGAGATTTTGAAAAGATTCGTTTAAAAGGACGATTTCGCCAAGACCACTACCGCTTGTCAGAGTTTGCTTTTCAAGGGATTAAAAACAGGCTTCAGCTTGATGCTCGTGGAAATATTTATCCTAACGATAAAAGTAAGAATGGGGTGGTCTACGTTGATCTTAAAGAGACAAAAATTATTTCACCACAACTTAAAAAACAAACCCAGACGGGGGCCTTGCCCATGCTTTTTAAAGGGCCACAATTATCGCTAACTCCAGATTATAGTTATTCATTAAAAAAACTTGCGAAATCCCATCTTAAAAAAAGAAAAAGCAAACTGGTGAAAGACTCTAAAGAAAAGGCCAAAAGCAAATTAGACGATTTGCTCAAGGGAGAAGGGAAAAAAATTCTCAAGAAATTCTTCTAAAATTTGAATATATTGAAATTATGGTGTAGTATTTACGTTAAGAGAGGTCTTGAAGAAATGGATGTTTTTGAGGATTTTGTTGTTCATAAAGAAGGGCATGTTTTATTTGCAGAAGGTGACCCTTCTCAATTTCTCTACATTGTTAAAACGGGAAAAATTGGCATCTTTAAAGAAAAAAATGGGCGACTTTTGCCCATATCTATGATTGGAGCAAAAGATTTTGTTGGTGAATTAAGTTTATTTAATTCTGAGAAAAAAAGAACGGCATCGGCCATTGTGATAGAGCGTGCAGAACTCGGCATTATTAGAAAGTCTGATGTTACCCATGTTTTGCGAGATTGCTCTGCTTGGGTATCACACCTTATGATGGATTTATCTGAGCGTTTGCGTGCTACGACAATCCTGCTGCGAGAGCACAATATCCTAGATGATATATCGGAAGGTATTTTTCATTTTGAACCCAAAACTTTATCAAAATATTTTGCTTATATCCAAGACTATAAAAGGCGTAGGGCACTTATCTAATTTCTTTTTAACCTTTTAATTGATTTTTCTTCAACAAATTAACAATGACGTCTTTGATGCGTTCGCATGCACGGTGAATATTTTGTTGTTCATTATTAATAGAAGTATTCATAATTTGGTAAGCTTTTTCAGCATAGGAACGATGACACAAAGAGAGAATTTTTCTTTGTTCTTGAAGAGGCAATGTTTTGAGTGCTACCCCTAAAATAGAAGCATCAATACGGGAGATAACGTTTTTTATATCAGAATCATTTAAATCGGGAAGTGAATTAAAGCTTATAGATTTTTCAAGTAATTCTCTTGCTAATTGGGGATTTTGTTTTTTTATTTTTGCAACGAGCTTTTCTCGTTCTTGAAAAGTTAAAAGTGAAAGCATCTCAATAACTTGATTTTTGCCATTTATAAAAATTCCTAGTTCTCGATTCATTTTTAACTCCAAAAGTTATTTTAAATTAATATTATGACTGAAGTTTTGTCTCCCATTTTGCTTTTTCACGAAAATATTTTCTTTTTGCGGTATCTAACATATTTTGGTGAGATTTTTTTAAATTCTCAATATCTTCTCTTTGAGTGATTTTCATTTCAGTAACTCTTTCTTTGTGTGCTTCTTTTAAATCACTTATTTTTTCTGTTAGTCCTTTTTGAGTATTAGAGATAATTTCTTTGTGTTGCAAGCGAGTCTTCGCAAGTTTATTTTCAAAACTGCTTTTGAGGGTTGTAATTTCAAAGGCATTGTCTCGTCGTATTCGGTCAAATGTTTTTTGGTGATTTTTAAATTCTCTTTGGTATTTACGTGCGTATTCAGTACGCATTTTTTTTAGCTCAAGGTCTCTTTTTTTTATTTCGAGCTGTTTTGCTGTATGTGATTTAATCTGATTAATGTCAGTCATATTATATATCCTACTTTAATAGTTTATTTTACCTGAGATTCTTATCAAGTGGGCAAATTGGTCTTGAAAATATAAAAGTAAATTATTTATAGACTTATTAAATGAGGTAAATTACATCATTAATTAGTAATATTATGAATATGCATAAAGAGATAGAAATTTACTTTTCGAGACAGGATTTTGAAGACTATCGCAAATGGATTGATTTGAATATTTCTGCCGTAACCTGGCAAGGGAAATATCGTCAAGAGTTTAAGGAGTTTTGGGAAGCATTTTTGTTAGAAGGGCAATCTCTAAGGCAAATATCTGAGAGATTTAGCTTGGCCATTTTGCGTTCAAAAGTTGGGCCTTTGGTAAGTTGGTTTACTTGGCTTCGGGATCGTCTTATTGCGTTTACTTTTTGCCATAAGGATATATCAATTATTTCATTAGGCCACCAATTTCAATTATCTTTGGCCGATACGTCCACTATTTTAAGGAATTTTTTTCTCTCTGCGAATCCTCATCTCGATGAAGAACTTTCTGATATTTTTCAAATTACCCATATTTCCGATGGATACATTCATTTAAATTTTAAAAAGCTGCAAGAACTATTTCCAGAAAAACTAAAGGTTAATAGAGATTCCAGCAGTGATGTAATGACGTCTATGGAAGTAACGCTTTATCCTGAGTGGAGAGATCTTGCCGACCGTATTAATAGAGACTTGTACCATCAACAGTTTAATTTTAGGAAGATTAAATCTCGGATAAGTTTTAGAGATCAGTTAAAAATTTTGAGAGAGTTGGCAGTTATGGGAATTGCTGTTGCCACGCTTATTTTTTCGATAAAAAAAGTCAACGAAATATGGAATCAAAATCTAACAGATAAGATTAGTATTTATGGCCCTCAATTAAAATGGTTGGATAAAACTTTAAGTTTTAAAGATGAAAATAGTGCTTTGTCGAAACCGCTTCTGTTACCTCCTCAAGAACTAGAGAATGTAGAAATTAGTGGAGTTGAGGAAGTGAAATTTAATGAGGATACTCGATATGAAGTAGAGTCGGAAGCAGTAATGACTTTGTGGGATGACCTCCCTAAAGATTTTGATTTTGCGGAACTTGAAAAATCAGATTATGAAGAAGGTCAAACATCAAGTTATAGAGATAGTCGTTATGGGAATACAAAAGTTTATCGGGTCATGATGAAATCGGTGGATACCCTGAGTACGAGGACAAGCCTTGATAGACTTATTCGGAAATACCAAGTGACCAGGGTTGGAGATGTAGAACCTGGAAAAGATGTCCCTGGAGGAATTTACTATAATATCTTCGTTCCTCGTCACTATCTCAAAGAATTTATGGCCCAAGTTATGGAAATGGATGATGCTGTTTTATATGAATCGCGAACTCGCACAAGACATGGTCCTCCTGGAAAAAATAAGGTTTTTATTTGGGTTAAGGCCATTTAACATTACATTTTTTGATTGGGAATTTGGTAGAGCCTCTTAATTTTTCGCAGTAATCGGTTGCTGGTGCCTAAGTGACGCCATTGGTGAAAAGCGCCTATGAGCATGGCCACAGTAAACCCGTAGACAACTCCCAAATGAGTAGTACGGGCCACTAGACCGGTATCGTAAGCACCTCCTAACAGAAAGGCCAAACTTCCCAGAGTCAGAATAAGCATAGTCCAGGGAATTGTTTGACGTTTACAGTGCCTGGAGCTTTGAAGTAATTGAGCAGTTTTTTTAATATAAGGGTCTATATCTTTGGGTGGAACATGAAAGATTTCTTCCAGGTTGTCCTTGCTGCAGATAATTCCGTAGACATTTTCTATGAGTCGGTTAACTCCAATAAAATAGAACATAACAAACGCTTGAATGAAAATGGTGTAAAGGAATGTTATAATCGCCAATTGAATATGTCCTAGGGGTAGATTGAAACGACTCATTGCACCTGCCACGGTAATGCCAGTGGCCAGCAACATTAAGATGAGAAGTATGCGTAAAAGGTAATACAATGCGACCAAACTCCATTGCCATTATTTGTCGAATTTGTTACCTAAATCTTTCCTTGTTGAAAAGTAAACCTCTAATTTTCACTTGCCAAGGAATCTTATGAATCAGTCCGCTCCCAAAAAAGCATTGATATTAAATTCCTGGATGGGAGGAATTATTGCGCCAATTGTTATTACCTTGGCAGGCGCTATCACAATTTGGGGGGTGGCCCAACTTCTCTCTAGTGAGCACTCCTATAAGGGCCTGATTCGCGAGATGAGTTCTAAAACATTTGGCAATCGTTGGATTGCAGCCTATGAACTCTCCAAGTTTATTTCCAATTCTTCCATTCCCGAAGAAGATATTCCTTGGGCCATAGAAAACTTAACTGCCATTATGCAACAATCCACTGAGGTTAGAACGCGTAAATTTATCGTTTCTGCGGCCGGAGCTATGCGAAGTCAACAGGCCCTACCCCTCATTGAAATTGCTTTAAATGATCCCAAACTCTATTTTGATGCAGTTATAGCGCTTGGTCGCATTCCTCCTCCGGTAGCGTTTGACTGGAAGCGTTTGGAG
This sequence comes from Bacteriovoracaceae bacterium, assembly GCA_965215445.1. GTDB lineage: Bacteria > Bdellovibrionota > Bacteriovoracia > Bacteriovoracales > Bacteriovoracaceae > CBDBLK01. Next base: position 801,434 of record CBDCDT010000002.1, read on the forward strand.
AATTTATTGTCTTCTCCCGATGAGGGCCTTGTGCAGATTACCTTATTGACTTTGGCGACGCATAAGGTTCCTTCGGCCAGAGAGCATTTGCTGCGATTTATAAATCACCGCAATCCTGCGTTGCGTTTTAGTGCTGCTACAGGTCTTGTTAATTACCGAGAGGAAAAAGCACTGCCCGGACTCAAAGAAATTTTATTTTTGCCTTCGTCAGGAATGGCCCGGGAAGAATCCCCTCAATTCCGGTTTAACGCAGAGAAGGTAGAGCAACTTAAACTCAATGTTTTAATGGCCGTTGTTAGGAATCAATGGCAGGCCCTTAATGCTATTTTGAGGGAGATGCTAGACCGAGAAACTAACTTGAGAATTGTCGGCAAGGTTAAGGAAATTTTAAATTCCTAGAAGTTGAGAAAAGCTGCCGGTATCTTTTAAGGGACTGATTTTTAAAGTTTTTTGTGGTATTAATAAGCAGGGAGGATTTTCATTGTGCAAGAAGAGACGAAGCAACATTTAAATCGACGCGAATTTTTTAGTTTTTTAAGTGTCGCTTGGATTTGTTTTACGGCCGCAGCAGGAGGGCTTCTCAGTCTGGCCTTTCGCTTTTCTTATCCCAATGTCAATTTTGAACCAGAAATGGAGTTCATCGCCGGGGTTCCCGAAGATTATGAAGAGGGTGTGGATGAGCGTTGGAAGAATGGATTTGGGGTTTGGATTTATAAAAATGAGGGTAGACTGGTAGCACTTTCCAATATTTGCACTCATTTGGGATGTATTCCCAATTGGCTTCCTGCAGAACTAAAATTTAAGTGTCCTTGTCATGGGTCTGGTTATTATGCTGATGGAATTAACTTTGAGGGCCCGGCGCCAAGACCGTTGGAGCGATACAAAATTTCACTGAATGCCGAAGGAAAGGTAGTGGTCGATAAAACTAAAATTTATAGACACGAAAAGGGCCAATGGGGCCATCCTGACTCCTTTATAGAGGTTTGATTTGAGATGGGAGCACTAAAAAATGGCCGATAAAAGCATGGCCGACAGAGTTCGAGAAACCCAGGTTTGGAAATCTATTTTTCGCCATGGCCCTCCTAATAATGCACGAAATAGGGCTGCAGTTGTCGCGGGAAATGTTTTTCTCCATCTTCACCCCATTAAACTCAAAAAATCAGGAGTTCAATTGGGCTATACATGGTGTATGGGGGGGCTTACCTTTTTTATTTTTTTGGCATTAACAGTCACTGGTGTGTTGTTAATGTTTTATTATCGCCCGACAGCAGAATATGCTTTTAACGATATTATTGCTTTAAGAGAACATGTGCCTCTGGGTATTATGAGAGAAATCCATCGTTGGGGTGCTCACGCTATGGTGATTACAGTTTGGCTTCACATGTTTCGAGTTTTTATGACGGGTTCCTATAAACCCCCCAGGGAATTTAACTGGGGGGTTGGAGTTATTCTTTTAGTTCTTACTCTGCTTCTTTCTTTTACGGGCTATCTACTGCCTTGGGATCAGTTGGCCATTTGGGCGATTACAGTTGGTTCCAATATGGCCAAGGCCACTCCTTTTCTAGGGCACGGTGGCCCTGGGGCTAACTTGGCGCAAATTGGCGATTTTATTTTGGTTTCTGATAAAAATGATGTTCGTTTTCAATTATTGGCGGGACGTTTTGTAGGTGAACCAGCATTGCTAAGGTTTTATATACTCCACTGTGTTTTTATTCCCTTGGTAGTAGGAGTTCTTATTGCAATTCATTTTTGGAGAGTGAGAAAAGATGGCGGAATATCTGCTCCACTTTGAGAAATGAGAGAATTGATAAACTGGGCCGCAGACCCCATTCGGTCTTTTCCTATCTCTATAGCATTATTTTATTTGATGATGCGATATTATAGGATTGTGGGAACCAAAACATTTGCCTGGGTTGCAGGGGGGCTTTTTGCTTTTAGTTATACAGTGGCCGCTTTTGATCCCAATTTCTTTGCCATTATCACCTGGCCGGATAATATTCCCATTACCATTCTAGTTGTATTGGCAGGGTTTTTAACTTGGCTGGCCATTCACAAGGCGGCCATCAACGATGAAAGAATAGAGAGGGAAGAAGTTCCCATCGAGGCCTTGCCTGAGAATCGTGAGAAAGTTTGGTGTTGGCCAAATCTCGTTTATACCGAACTGTTTGCCATCATTTGTGGAACAATTTTTTTAATCGTTTGGGCAATCGTTTTTAAGGCCCCATTAGAGGAGCCTGCAAACCCCACATGGGCACCCAATCCGGCCAAGGCCCCTTGGTATTTTCTTGGCCTTCAAGAAATGCTGGTTTATTTTGACCCTTGGATGGCAGGGGTTGTATTGCCAGGTGTGATTATTGTAGGCCTTATCGCTATTCCCTATATTGATATTAACCCCAAGGGAAATGGCTATTTTACGATCAAAGAACGCCCTTTGGCCATGTGGGGTTTCTTGTTTGGTTGGCTGGTTTTGTGGGTTTACTTGATTATTGTAGGAACTTTCTTGCGAGGGCCAAATTGGACTTTTTATGGGCCTTTTGAAGTTTGGGATTTTCATAAGGTAGTAGCAGAGTATAATGTCAATCTGTCAGAATTTTTGTGGGTTAAATGGCTTAATACTTCGATGCCTAAAAATATTGTTGTGCGAGAAGTATTGGGAATTATTTTAACTCTCCTGTACGTTTTTGTGACTCCACCCTTGGTTGCAAGAACAAAACATGGACAGGCCATTATTCAAAATGCCGGGAAAATTCGGTACTACATTCTCATGAGTTTGGTTATTTTAATGTTGAGTCTTCCTATTAAAATGTTTTTGCGTTGGGCATTTAGTTTGAAATATATTATTGCATTGCCTGAATGGGAGCTTAATCTCTAAAAAATGGTTGAGGACGAATAATGAGTGGACAATTAGAACCAGGTATGGCGTACGATACTAAAGTCCTCAATCGGCTTTTTGCACTTCTTTCAGTGATTTTTCTCTTTGTGGTGATTTGGTTATTTTTAGATGATTATATCCGCCCTTGGAAAGTTATTCAGGTTGAGGCACAACAGATTAAACGCAAAAAATTGGAAACCAGGTTGGACGAGGCCAACAAAGCAGTCGATCAAAAGCAATTGGCGATTATTTTACAGAAAATTGAAGAGGGGGAAAAACAAATTGAAAAACGCCGTGAGGAAATTCGTCAAGTTGAAGATAAACTTGCTGTCATTATTGTCAAAATTAAAGATGAGACAATCATCAATGGACAATTAAACTCAAAAGTTTCTGCATTGACCTTTGATCATGGAGTGGCCCATGCACAACACCTCTCCAATGCTGATAAACTAAAAAAACAATTACATGAAGAAAAAAGACGATTTGCTGAATCCCAAGACCGCATGAAAGGCCTTGAGGCCCAGAGAAAAACTTCAGAAACGGAGTTGGCCAATCTCAAAAAAGAACTTTTAGAAGCTGAAAAAGAGAGAAGAGATTTGTTTGGACAACGCGATCTTGTCAGATTGGCCAAATCTCAAACAGATATTAATTTTATTTTTGCTCTCAGGAATGCACCCTTTTTGGATTTTCTTGATCCAACTTTGAGAATTCAGCAAATTGTACTCGAGAATATCACTGACGACCGTTATTTTCAGCATGTTCCCAAAGTTGATCGTTGTATTACATGCCATACTTTTATAGATCAGGAAGGTTACGAAGATCAAAAGAATCCTCATAAAACCCATCCCAATCTCGATCTTTATATTGGTCTTAAAAGCCCTCACCCCATGAAAAAAATTGGTTGTACTGTTTGCCATGGGGGAGAAGGACATCGGGTCAATGATTTCAATGCGGCAGCACATATTCCCGATGGAGAAAAGCAGACCGAGGAATGGATTGCAAAATATAACTACCATCCCCCCCACAAAGTTTCACAACCCATGCTCAAGAAAAAGTATACAGAGGCCTCTTGTTTAAAGTGTCATCAGGGAGTCGAATTTATTCCAGGAGCGGATAAGCTCAATGAAGGAAAGCGTTTGGTTGAAAAATATGGTTGTTATTCCTGCCATAAAATTGAGGGTTGGGAACACAAAAGGAGGCCAGGCCCAAGTTTTCACAAAATTGCTTCTAAAGTGACTAAAGAATTTTTCAAAAACTGGGTTTGGAACCCCAAGCTTTTTAACAAGCACACGCGAATGCCTCATTTTTTTGGCCAGTCTAATAACTCTACTCCAGAATTTACGGTAAAAAATATTGCCGAAGTTAACGCCATGGCCGAGGCAGTATGGGACAAATCAGAAATTTATCGCCCTTTTGGCCAATATAAAGAGGGAAATAAGGAGCAAGGCAAGGAACTTATTAGAACAATAGGATGCTTGGGTTGTCATGGTGTTGAAGGCCTTGAAGAAGAATCTGAAAAAATCATGGCCCATGCGGGGCCATATTTAAACGGGATGGCCTCTAAGCTTGATGCAGACTGGTTGGTTTCTTGGTTACAGCGGCCATCTCACTATCAGGAAAACACCATCATGCCTTCTTTTCGATTAACTGAGAAGGAGGCCAACGATATAACCGCTTATCTTATGAGTTTGAGAAATCAGAATTTTGAGAAATTTACATTTGAGCCAATAAATAAAAAAGTTAGAGATGAAATTCTTCTAACCTACTTTTCTGCCTTTGAGACATTAAAAGCAGCTCAGAATAAATTGACCAAAATGACTGATCGAGAGAAAACTTTAGAATTAGGCCATCGTTCAATAGGCAAGTATGGGTGCTATTCTTGCCACGAATTTAAGGGTTTTGAAGGAAGAACTCCCATTGGCCCGGAGTTAAGCAAGGAAGGATCAAAACCTCTTACTCAATTTAGCTTTGGTCACGAACATGATGTAGAACATAGTAGGGACGGATGGATCAAGGCCCATTTACTTAACCCAAGACGTTGGGATCGTGGTGCTGAAAAATCTTTTAAGGATTTGGCCAGAATGCCCCATTTTTATATGACAGAAAAAGAAGCAGAGCTTATCACCTTGTTTCTTCTTGGCCAGGTAGGCGACTTTATCCCGATGGCCGGTCTGAAGAATATGAATCAACATGAAAAAATTGTTTCTGAAGGTATGAAAGTTGCGTTCAAGTACAATTGTATAGGATGCCATAGTATTGATGGGCAATTTGGTGATATTGGGGCCATCTATGAGGAAGATTTAAACGAGGGGCCACCACAGCTTAATGGACAGGGACATAGGGTGCAGGTTGATTGGTTTTATCATTTCCTTTCCGATGTTTATCCTATCCGCCCAGGATTAAAAATCCGTATGCCATCATTCAATTTTTCTACTGAAGAGAAAAATAAAATTGTAGCTTTATTTCAACATAAATCAGAGATGGAAATTTTTACTAATTATCAAAATATAGTTCAATGGAAACCAGGAGAAAAACAGGCCGCTCGCCAGCTTTTTCAGGCCTTGGCATGTGATTCTTGCCATACTTCGGGTTTTAACAATGATGAGGCCCTGGCACCTAATCTTTATTTTGCAAAAAGACGGCTTCGCCCGAGTTGGGTTAAAAAATGGATGGAAAATCCTCAAGCTATTTTGGAATACACAACGATGCCTAATTTTTGGGAAGATGGTGAGTCCCAGGAACCTGATATTTTAGAAGGTGATCCAGTTAAACAAATTGATGCTTTAACAAAATATATCTATGAAATTGGAACGGAAAAATTGCCAACCAAGGCCACCAATTATTGGAGTAAGCAATAATGAACTCTGTCAAGGCCCATGAAGGATTGATACACAATCATACTGATGATCAATTTGGAAAAGCTTCTCCTGGCAAAATTGGAATGTGGCTTTTTCTTGGTGCAGATGGAATGTCTTTTGCGGGATTGCTTTTAGCCTATGCTGTTTTGAGGGCGACTCAACCGAATTGGCCCAATCCTGTCGATGCTTTGGGTGGAGTTGGCCTTTCGGGATTTATGACTTTCTGGCTAATTTGCTCCTCAGTCTCAATGGTTCTTTCCATTGATGCTTGCAAAATGCGCAATCGGTCAAAAATGCTCTTTTGGCTTATGGTAACCGTTATCGGAGGAAGTGGGTTCTTATTAATGCAGGTATATGAGTATTTTCATCTTATTAATGACCTCGGTATGACTTTTTCTAGTTACGCTCATGGCAACAATCTTTTTTCTTCGACATTTTTCTCAATTACAGGTTTTCACGGTCTCCATGTTTTGTCAGGGACTCTCTACTTGGCCTATTTGTATAAATTGGCGCACGAAGGGCGCTTTGATAAAGGAGACTACAATCTTCTCGAAATCGGAGGTCTCTTCTGGCACTTTGTCGACTTGGTCTGGATTTTAGTTTTTACTTTTGTTTATCTATTATGACTTTAAAAATAGGATTATGCTTACTTCTCATTTTTCCTTTTTCAAAGATATTGGCCTGTCCAAACTGTGCAGGTTCTTTAGATGACCCTAAAACTTTATCAACGGCCTATATTTTAATGGGCTTTATTCTTTTTACTTACATCCCCCTTTTCCTCATCTATCGTGTTATCTATAAGCATAGAGGTGAGTAGATCAAAATTTTCTTCACTGATAGTTGTTCTTTTTGGGTTTTTTATAACGGGCCTTATATTGTGGTGGATTTACAGCGGCCCAAATAGAGAAGTTACCAATGAATGGGCCTCTTTTCTGCCTTATCTCAATTGTTTTCTCAACGGCCTGACAGCAACATTCCTTATTTCAGGATATCTGGCGATAAAGAAAAAGAAACGTGATAAACACAAACGATTGATGCTTTTTGCTCTGGGAAGTTCTGCAATTTTTTTAGTGAGTTACCTCACTTATCATTATTTTCATGGAGATACTCGATTTTTAGGGGCAGGGGTCGTGAGGATTTTTTACTTCAGTATTCTTATATCTCACATTATATTTTCTATCGTTCAAGTTCCACTTATCCTTCTTACTTTGTGGTTTGCTCACAATCAGAACTGGATTAAGCATAAACAAACGGCAAAAATAACTTTTCCAATTTGGTTATTTGTATCCTTCAGCGGAATTTTAGTTTTCACTTTCTTAAAGATTTATAATTGATATGTTTTTATACTGTCACTAAATTGGCATTATTTTCATTTTAAAGAGGAAAATTTTTCCCAATAAATCTATTTAGAGGTAGAAATTTCCCCTATAAAGGTGTGCTATTGAAGCTTTTTTATCTGAACTATATAATTTTTGACAGGGAGTAAATATTGGAGGGAAATTATGGCCGATGAAGATACCCAAGATGAAAACCAACCGTCTAAACCAATTGTAGCAGAAAGAAATCCGTTATTAACTATTTTGGTTTTGCTAAACACAATAGTAACAGGTGTTTTGGGTTTTTTATTTTATCAAAATTACAAAGAAGTATCGTCTCTATCAAATGTTAGCGATATTGTAGCGGCCGAAATGAGAGAGCTTTCGTCGGAAAAGCAGGCAGAGGATACTGGCGAGGGAGAACAAGTGGATGGAATTCTTTTTCCCTTGGAAGGATTTACGGCAAATCTCGCCCAAGGTGACGGGCCAAGAAGGTTTGTGAGGCTTAGTGCAGTTTTGAAGTTTAATAGAGATTCAAATGTTGAAGAATTTAGTTCACGCAAACCTCAAATTAGAGATGCGATCATTAGTACCCTCAACAGTAAAAGACCAGAGGATTTATTAAAGTTGGAAGGAAAAAATTATTTGAAAGAAGAAATTAAAGCGGCCATAAATTCGTTTTTAGTAGATGGAGCAGTAATTGATGTTTACTACGTTAGTTTTCAGATAAATTAATTTTTAAATGTGAAGAGGTATTCATCTCAGGGAGGAGAAATTTTAAATGGCGCAAGTTTTAAGTCAAGATGAAGTTGATGCCTTGCTTAGTGCTGTTAACGATGGCAGCAATGAGGATAATTCTGACAACTCTGAAAATGATGAATTAGATCGTGAAGATAAGATACAAGATTATGATCTTACTAGCCAAGATAGAGTTATCCGTGGAAGAATGCCTGTCCTTGAAATTATCTACGAAAGATTTATTAGATCGTTGCGAGTTTCTCTGTCTAACTCATTAAGAAAAGTTTCGACTATATCTATTATTTCAACAGATTTACTTAAATTTGGAGAGTTCGTAAATACGTTACCTATTCCTTCTTGTATGTGCATTTTACGTTTTAATGAATTAAGAGGTCCCGCATTGTTGGTATTTGAATCCAAATTAACCTACGCCATTATAGATGCTTATTTTGGTGGAACAGATAGGCCTTTTACCAGAATAGAAGGAAAAGAATTTACACAAATTGAGCTTTCTTTTATGAAAAAAGTTATAGATATAGTCATTAATGATTTAGAAGAAGCATGGGCACCTATTCACAAAATAGATGCCCAATACTTAAGAACAGAAATCAATCCTCAATTTGTTGGAGTCGTTCCTCCTTCTGATGTTGTTATAGCAACTACGCTGGAAGTTGAATTTGAATCAGCATCCGGGGCCATCATGATAGTTTTCCCTTATTCAACAATCGAACCAATTAAGCAAAAACTTTCTTCTAATTTTCAAATGGACAATGATATAGCTGATTCAGTATGGATTGAATCCATGAATGAGCATATCATGGATGTTGATACTGCATTAGTTGTTAAATTAGGAGAAACAGATATGACTGTAGGGGATCTTGTTGCTTTGGAAAAGGGAGATATCATACCTTTAAATAAAGATGCATCGGGAGAAATTACAATAGATATAGAAGGTGTTGAGAAATTGAAGTGTTTGATGGGTGTTAGCAGAGGCAATCGTGCTGTTAAAATAATTTCTCCTATAAATAATATTAAAAAGAACGAAAGTGTGGAGTAGATTATGGATGACAAAAATAATGACAATTCTGCCGTTGAAGAAAAAGATGAGAGCTTAATTAAGAATCTTGATGAGGGGCAAATTGATAGTTTGGCCAATGAAATCAAGGCGGGTGACAATGCTCTCAATAAATTAAAGGTTCAAAATTTAGATTTTATTTTAGACATCCCTTTGAAAGTAACTGTTGAGTTGGGAAGAAGTACTGTCATTATAAAAGATTTATTGAAGCTAGGTCAGGGATCAGTTATTGAGTTAGATAAATTGGCCGGTGAGCCCTTGGAGATATTGATTAATGGAAAACTGGTTGCGAGAGGTGAAGTTGTTGTAGTCAATGAGAGATTTGGAATAAGATTAACGGACATTATTAGTCCTATTGAAAGGATTGAGACACTTAGATAGGAGAATATAAGTGGTTAGAATTTTAAAATTACTCTTTGGTTTCATATTACCAATTCTATTTAATTTTTTTATTTTCGCCAAAGGCAATACGGAGGTAAAAAATTTAAGGTTCTCAAAAAATTTTGAGCAAGCAAAAGTTTTCATAGATTTAAAAGGAAGCTTAAAAGAGGAACCAATTTTAGAAATTAGAAATAATATTCTTCAATTGACACTTCCTGGTGCATTTGTTTGGCCCAAAATAGAGAAATCAGTTTCTTTAAATACAAATTTGGACACAAAGGTTTTAGCATATCAATTTGATAAAGAGAACGTCAGGTTTCGGGTCATTTTGCCCTACTCTTTAAAAAATAGAAAATCCAGTATTGAAATTTCTACTGATAATAAAAAAATTGATGTAACTTTTCCTATTGATGAGATAAATAGCAAAAAAGTTTCTGATTTTGATGAAACATATTTAGACAAACTTCTTAAAGACAAAGATTTAATAAACCAAGACAACGCAAATGATAACAAATTAGCTTCAGATCAGCATACAGAAAATTCCGATAAAGTAAATTTAACAACAAGTAGTAATGAGAAAGATAAGAATTCTGCTTTTTCGTTTTGGCCTTATGTAATAAAAGCAAGTGTATTTTTAACACTTGTACTTATTTTATTTTATGGAATAGTTTATTTAGCGAGAAAAGGAGTTTTAAAGAAAGGTAAACTTAATCTTTTCAACAACGGTAAAATTATCGAGGTTATAAATACCAGTTATTTGGGGCCAAAAAGAAATTTAATGCTGGTTAGAGTTCATAGGCAAGTCTTTTTGATTTCCAGTACAGAGAAAGGAGTAAATCTTTTATCTGAAATTAAAGATGTGTCTGGTCTTTTAAAAGAAGGGGAATTGCAAGTATCTGGAACTAATTTTGATAAAAATCTAAGAGAAGCTAAGGATAAAAAATTTAACTTGAAAGAAGTTCTTGAGAATCCAGACCAAGATTCATTGGGAAGGAAGGATTTTGCCGATTCAGCGAAAGAAAAATTAATAAAAGATGAAGTTAAATTATCCGATAAAATTAAGAGCAAAATTAAGGAATTGAAGCCACTTCAGTAGATTTTTTAATTATTAAAAGAGGAAATGGTATAAATAATGATTAATAGATTTAGAAAAGTTTTAGAATTTTTTAAAAAAGGCATCTTGTTTTTTTTATTTTTTACTTTTGATGTAATGGCCCAATCCAGTTCTTCAAATAGTGCTATGTTCCCTGGTCTTTCAATTAATTTTGGTCAAGGTGTTAATCTCGTTGATACAATAGAAGTTTTGGCCCTTTTTACCGTGCTTACTTTAGCTCCTGCTATTTTAATTCTTTGTACGTCTTTTACTAGAATTATCGTAGTCCTTAGTTTTATCAGGCAAGCTATAGGTACTCAAAATATGCCTCCTAATCAACTTTTAATAGGATTTGCTTTATTCTTATCAATTTTTGTAATGAAACCTACGGGAGAAAATATTTATAAGCAGGTGATTAGACCCTATATGGAGAAGAAAATTACAACGACTTCGGCCCTGGCGGAAATAGAAAAATCGATGCGTGGATTTATGGATAAGCAAGTAAGAAAAAAAGATGTGGAATTATTTTATGATGTTACAGGAAAAAAGAGTCCCAAAGATATTAAAGATGTTCCTACTTATTATTTAATTCCGGCGTTTATCATCAGTGAGTTAAAAACGGCCTTTCAAATTGGTTTTTTGCTTTATATACCTTTTTTAATCTTGGATATGGTTATAGCGTCAGTTTTAATGGCAATGGGTATGATGATGTTACCTCCAGTGGTTGTTTCTTTACCTTTTAAATTATTGCTCTTTGTTTTAGTTGATGGATGGCAATTAGTAACGGGTTCAATTTTAAGGTCTTTTCACTAAAGATAAGGCATTTTATTATGGGATACGATATATTTAGTGACATTGCGAACCAAGCAGTCAAAGTTTCTCTTTACATATCGTCGCCAATGCTCCTAGGCGGATTATTAATGGGGATATTAGTTTCTTTATTTCAAGCAGTAACTCAAATTAATGAACAAACTTTATCTTTCATTCCCAAAATTATTGTTATTGTAGGAATGATGATTATCTTTTCTCCATGGATGGTGGATATTATAACGACATTTACGAGAGAGTTGATAATAGATATACCAAATATTGTCAACCAAAATTGATTTATGATTAATGTAACTTTGGTAAATTATGTTCAGGTCGTTTGTTTTTGGTTAATCTTCATAAGATGGGCCTGTGTTATTTTTCAGCTTCCTATTTTTGACAATGTTTCCGTTCCGGTTGTAGTTAAGACATTGTTTACTATTGTTATTTCTTATGCATTTTTCCCTTTAATTAAAAATGAAGTAGAAAGAGATATTGCATACATAGGGATAGAGAACTTTTGGATCATTACAATATTTTATTCAATAGTGGGGCTGCTAATAGGTTATTTGGTTAATTCGCTTCTAAATCTCTTTTCATCTTCAGGTGCTCTTATTAATCAACAAGTCGGATTTGGAATGCTTTATTATTTTGATCCCAACAGCGCATCACAAACAAGTTCTTTTGAGAGATTAATCAAACAAACAATGATAGTAATTCTGATTAGTTCAGGAGCATTAATGCCTATTTTTAAAGGGATTTATAATAGTTTTTTTAATATACATATCTATGATTTAGGAAAGCTTCAAGAATCTCCTCTCTTTTTTATTGAAATATTCAAAGATATATTTTTATCGGCCTTGATGTTAGCTGGGCCTTTTATATTTGCAAATATATTGGTAACTACGATTCTTGGTGTAATTTCCAGGACGGTGCCCCAAATGAATATTATTATGGTGAGTTTTATCGTTAACATTGGGTTGGGGTTGTTGGTTTTTATTTCTAATTCCAGCGAGTTTTTTCATGTAGCGTTCAGGATTTATACTGAGAAATTAGAAGAATGGTTTCATTTAGTTAGTTAGAGGCAATTTTGTAATGGATGAAAACTTAGATTCAGAAAAAGACAAGACAGAAGAACCTTCGATTAATAGAATTGAAGAATTTAGAAAGCATGGCGAAGTGGCCATTTCAAAAGAATTGAACTCTATTCTAATTCTGCTTTGCTCTACTCTAACTCTTTTTATGTGTATGGTTTATATTTATGAAGTTATGGCTGACTTCGTGGGATGGCTTTACAAATTAGACTTTTCTAAAGAAATCACAAAAGAAGTTTTTAAAACAATATCTTATAAAACGATAAAAACTGCTTTGATATGTATAGCCCCGGTGGCAGTTGTATCATTTTTAACAGGGATTATATCTAACGTTATGCAAGTAGGTTTTTTATTTTCTACAGAAGTTCTTAAGTTTAAGCCAGAGCGTATTGATCCTGTTCGAGGAATGAAAAGACTTTTTTCAATTAGATCTTTTGTTGAGTTAGTAAAAAATTTTTTTAAATTCCTGCTGGTTTTAGGAATTGTCTATTTTTTTGTAAGAAGTAACATTTCTGACTATGGAAAATTTTTGCATGTTGATTTTATTCAAGGGTTTTTTTATGCACAACAAATCATAGTGAAATTAATGCTTTTTGTTATTTTGGGATTGTCATTTGTTGCTGCGGGAGATTTTATTTATCAAAAGATGAGTTATAGAAAAAAACTGATGATGACTAAAGATGAAGCGAAAAGAGAAACTAAAGAAAAAGAAGGAAATCCTGAAGTTAAACAACGGATTCGTTCAATTCAGAGAGACATAGTAAGTAAAAAAATTCTTAATGATGCCAAAACAGCAGATGTTATCATCACTAATCCAACACACATTTCTGTTGCTCTTAAATACGATCAAAAAACAATGATTTCTCCAAAAATTGTTGCCAAGGGAATGGGGAACTTGGCAATTTGGATAAGAGAAATTGCAAAAGAAAAAAAAATACCGATAGTAGAAAATGTTCTTTTGGCCAGGGCCATGTATAAGACGATTAAAATAGGTCAATTTATTCCTGATAATCTTTATAAACCCGTAGCTGAAGTTTTGGCATTTGTTTACAAATTAAAAAAGAAAAATAAGGCCTTAAGCAGTGGAGAAAATATCCAAAGATAATTTATGGATGATATTTTACAAAAACTAAAATTTCTTAGGCAAAATAGTGATCTCGTCGTTGCAGTAGGTGTTATTTTTATCCTCGCAATGATGATTATTCCAATTCACCCTTTTCTTCTCGATTTTTTTCTTGTTGTAAGTTTGTCTTTCTCCATCATCGTTCTTTTAATGAGCATTTATACCAAAAGACCGTTAGATTTTTCAACATTTCCATCATTTTTGCTAGTGATGACCTTATTTCGATTATCATTAAACGTTGCCTCAACCCGGAATATTTTATTGAATGGAGGGAGTGAAGGAACACAAGCAGCAGGAAGAATTATTCAATCTTTTGGGGAATTTGTTGTAGAAGGAAATTATGTAGTAGGAATTATAGTTTTTCTTACGCTTGTGATAATAAATTTTATGGTTATCACAAAGGGAGCAGGGAGAATTGCAGAAGTAGCGGCCCGCTTTACTTTGGATGCTATGCCTGGGAAACAAATGGCCATTGATGCTGATCTGAATGCTCGCCTTATTAATGAACAAGAGGCAAGGGCCAGAAGAAAAGAAGTCTCTGAGGAAGCAGATTTTTATGGGTCTATGGATGGTGCTTCTAAATTTGTGAGAGGGGATGCCATTGCAAGTATTTTAATTACAGGAATTAATATTGTTGGTGGAATTATTGTTGGTGTAGTTCAAAGTGGAATGGACATTTCTAATGCTGCTGAAGTATTTACTTTATTAACCGCAGGCGATGGTCTTGTAACTCAAATACCTGCTCTTATTGTATCTACCGCAGCAGGCATAATTATTACACGCAATACAAATGAGGATAATCTTGGAAATCAAGTTATTAAACAATTTAAAATCCACCCCAAGGCAATTTATATGGCCTCTGTAATATTAGTATTCTTCGGCTTAATTCCAGGTCTGCCACAAGCGCCTTTCATATTTACAGGATTAATTTTTACATTATTAGGATATAGATTAGAGAAATCAAGTGAGCAAGAAAAAATGGATATAATTAAAAAGAATGTAGAAGGAGAAAAGGCGTCCTCTGATGACTTAGAGAAACTTCTTAATTTAGATCTTGTAGAACTTGAGGTTGGATATGGATTAGTTAATTTAGTTGATAGTAGTCAAGATGGAGATTTATTGGAAAGAATTACCTATATTAGAAAACAATTTGTTCTCGATTGGGGCGTTATTATACCATCTATAAGAATTAAGGATAATCTTGAGCTTCGGCCTGGTGGTTATTCTGTCAAGATAAAAGGTGTTGAAGTAGCAAAAGGCGATCTTATGATAGATCACTTTATGGCCATGGATCCAGGCAATGTTGTTGAAAAACTCAGTGGAGTTGAAACGACTGAACCAGTTTTTGGTCTGCAAGCAATCTGGATTACTGAAGAACAAAAAGAGGAAGCTGAATATAATGGATATACTGTTGTTGATCTTTCTTCCATAATTGCAACCCATTTGACAGAATTGCTCAAAAATAATCTATCAGAGCTTTTTGGCCGACAAGAATTAGTTAGAATTATTGATAATTTTAAAGAATCTTATCCCAAGATTGTTAATGATTTAATTCCAGAGATTCTTTCTTTAGGTCAAGTTTTGAAGGTTTTACAAAATTTATTAAGAGAAAATATCTCAATTAGAGATTTGAGAACAATTCTGGAGACTTTAGCAGAGCATGGTGCTAGTATAAAAGATGCAGATATTCTAACAGAGTATACAAGACAAGCACTTTTTAGAACTATTACGGAAAGTATAAAAAGCGGACAAGGAGATATTCCCATTTTTACGCTGGATGGAAAAATAGAAGAGTCTATCATTCAAAATATTACTCAAACTGAACAAGGGCAAAAGCTCAATTTAAGCCCTGAAATAACACAATCTATTTTATCAAGCCTTAGCGAAAAAATTGAAGAAGCTACGAGTAGTGGAGAAAAAATGGTTATTCTTTGCTCTCCAAAAATTAGAAATCATTTTAAAAGACTAACAGAAAAATTTATCCCTAATTTAACGGTTATTTCTCATAGTGAATTAGGCCCGGATGCTAATATAAGGTCATTGGGAATGGTGAGGTTATAAAAATGTATGTTAGAAAATTTGAATCTGAAACAATGAGTGATGCTGTAAGGCAAATTAAACAAGAATTAGGCCCTGATGCAATAATCCTTAAAACAAGGACGAATAAAGGCATTAAGGGAGCATTCAAAAAAAATAAGATTGAAATAACGGCAGCTATCTCAGAAAAAAATTACTCTAAAAAAATGAAAGTGGATAATATATTTGACGATAGTGAAAAGAAAAGATTTTATAACAACAATTCATCCTATATATCTAATGTTATAGAGAACTATAAAAATTTTGACTCAGACAAAAAGCAAAAAGAGGCAAATTATTCAAATGCCTCGGAAAAAGAATCGGCATCTGATTTAGATAACTTTCTTCAAAATCAAGAAGTTCCCAATAAAGAAGAGGTAAAAGAGAGTCGTCTTGATAGTGTGGAAAAAAAACCAGAATTTGCAGAAGAGGAAACTGTTATCAACGAAATCGCTACTTTTGACAAAAAAGAGAAAATTGAAAGGTTGGAGAGAAAAATTTTTCAATTAGAAAAACATTTTGAGAAATTAAATAAAAACAGCCCGCTGGGTATATTGCAATTGCAAACGACATTACGCTCTTTAGGTATTAGCGAGTCGTATATTCAGCAGCTTTCAAAAAAAATCTTATTTGGGCTTTCTAAAGATGACTTGGATAACAGTGATATTGTTTTTGAATTTGCTCTCAAGGAAATGCTTGCACAAATTAATACAGAACTTCCTCTTTTTAGTAATACTGAAAATGCTAAAAAACCAGTAGTGACAGTATTGATATCCGAAATTTCTTGTGGCCAAACAACAATTCTTTATAAACTTGGAGTTTTAAAAAAGGAAAGTGTTTTAATTAAGTCTAAAAATAAATCGACTTTTACAGAAGATATATTCAACTTAAATGTAAAAGAGGCCACCGGCCTATCGAATTATATCTCTCTTACTCACAGCGCAGTTGAAAACGGGCAGTCGGTTTTTATGGATTATAAAAGCATTCCTCAAAAAGCAGGGGAAACGAAGAGGTTTATAGAGGGCCTACGTCGATCTTTTGAAAAAGTAGAGGTATTGATTTGTCTTTCGTCCGTTTGCTCTGAAACCTACAATAGAAAAATAATAGAACGCTATGCTGCTTTAAGTAATGGACTTATTATCACAAAGCTCGATTTATGTTTTGATTATGGAAATTTGTTTAATATTGGAGAAGCGTATAAACAATTACCGTTTAAATTTTTTGGGACGGGTGAAACTATCCCTGAAGATATAGAAAGTGCAACAGTTGAAAGGATTTTGTCTGGAATATTCCAGCTAAAATGAAAAATATGGATAGAATTTCTTAAGCTGTTTTTACTTGAAAGATATAAATATAATATGTATATGGTTAAAAACAATTTTTACTAAATCCTAGACAGGGATTTAATAAAGGAGACAGGATGTCGGTCAGTAAAGCTAGTCGTTGGCTTTATTCTCATCATTCACACAAAAAAAACAATTTGTTGGGAAGGGAAGGACGTTTATTACTTAATCCTGCCAGGACAGTTTCTGTAGTCAGTGGCAAAGGAGGAGTTGGAAAAACTTCTTTTGCATTGAAATTATCTCGAATACTAGCGAATGAAGGCTATAAAGTATTACTTATAGATTGTGACATGAACTTATCTAATACTGCGGTAAAATTAGGACTTCCAATAAATCAAAATTTTTATGAGTTTATTAATAATCAAAAAAAATTTGAAGAAATTATTTATAAAGATAATAAGTTTCACTTACTTCCAGCCTGTAATGGGTGCTTGGATTTATTTAAAGAAAAATTAGATTGGGAAAAAATTATCATTGATACTATATGTATTCATGAGGATGATTATGACTTTATTTTTTTGGATTGCCCAGCTGGATTAAGCAAAGAAGTTCTTTCGATTAGCGCTTATTGTGACTACCGTTTTGTTATTACTACTCCCGATAAGTCTGCTATAACAGATTCTTATTCTTTAATAAAAATATTAGACCAACATTATGGCATAAGAATGAACAATTTATTACTCAATAAAATTTCAAATAAAGATCAATACAACAAAATCGTAAGGGCCATGAATGGAGTAGTAAATAATTTTTTGTCTTCCAGATTAAATATTTTGGGCTTTGTTTCTTTTTTTAAAGAAAATATTGATGACTTTGATAAGGAATTAGCAAAATTTTCCGATTCTTTTATACAAGGCCAATTTTTTAATATCGTAAGAAAATTTATCGAAGAAGCTGTTGGAGATGTTTCTTATTCAAAATTTGGAAGTAATCCTTATAAAACTAATTTTATAAAATAATAGAGATTATTTTTATATTTAGGGGTTTCATAATGACATCAATTTCAAAAAAACTTAAAGAATTAAAAGATTATAGATCAATATCTGACCCTAAGATAAAAAGTGAAATTATTGTAAATTATTCCCTTTTAATAAAATATATTGCTCAAAAAATTTTAGCTCGCTTGCCCAGCAATATTGAACTTGATGATTTAATTTCTTGTGGTGTTATCGGATTGATGGATGCGATAGAAAAATTTGATCCTAGCCATAATAATAAATTTAAAACTTACGCGGAATTTAGGATTCGCGGTGCAATTTTAGATGAATTAAGAGCGCAAGATTGGGTTCCAAGGTCTATTAGAGAAAAGGCAAAACTTATTGAAAGAAATTATACGAGATTAGAATCAGAGCTGGGAAGGCCAGCCACTGACGATGAAATGTGTCAAGCTTTGAATTGTACGTTGGAAGAATTTTATCAAATTTTAAATCAAAGCAAACCGGTTTTTCTACTTAATGTTGACGATAACTCTTCTTTTAGCAGATGTGATAAAAAGTTAATAGCGGGCATTGTTGAGGATAGTTATTCAACAAATCCTTTAAATGCAGTCAGTTATAAAAATATTCGAGAAAGCGTTAAGGAAGGTATTAAATCTCTTCCAGAGAAACAACGTTTGGTTTTAAGTCTATATTACTACGAAGATTTAAACCTTAAAGAAATTGGAAAGATATTAGATGTTACTGAATCTCGAATTTCTCAACTTCATACTCAAGCAATTATCAAATTGAGGTCTAAATTAAAATCAATATTTAAACACCCTGATGACATAGCTTCTTAATCCTTCGGGCGATATTCTGATTGTTTCCCTTGGTTGGCCCTTAAATTTAAGATTGATATAAATATTTATTATTTCTATACCTAATTTGTTAAAAAATTATTTATTTATGGTGTTTTAGTAAGTAATTAAGAGGATTAATAATTATAATATTTTTATTGGGAGTTTAAATTATGAAATATAATTTAGGTTATTTATTACAATTTTATTACAGTTCTGTTCTTTTAATCACTATCCTAATAATAGGAATTTATGGTGGTTTGGATTTAGACAATGCAGTTGCAACTATTGAATCCGGTCTGCAATTAGAAAATATAAAAGACCAAAACGGGATTGAAGAAATAGAAACCCTCATAAAAGATGGAAGATTGGAGGAGGCAATATCTTATACAAAGGCACTTCAAGCAAGAGTAGGCCATCTTAATTTATCAACATCGACCAAAAGCTTTGAAGAATTCAATAGTGGATTGCGAGAAATAAAAAGGAGTCTGGTGAATTTGACTAGTCATTCAGACTTGGAATCTATTATTTTAACTTTTGATGAAAAACTAAATAACTTTTTATCTTTTGTGAAAAAGAATCAATGGAGGACTTTAACTAGAACAACAGAAACTATTAAATCAAAAGCATATTCATCTATCATAGGGCCTAAAGATTTTTTTAATTCTTCTAAGCTGAAAGGATTTCATAATTTTACTTCTAAAGACATTGAGAGTATGGAGAGAATTGTTAAGAAATCTTTTCTTAGTAACCCAAACAAGAAAAATGTTATGGCAAAAATTAAATATCTCAATATTGAAATTGAAAAGGTCGAGGAATATCTATTTTCTATAGAAGCATTAAATTCATCTTTTAGCAGTTTGAATTCAACTTATTATAAATGGATGAATGAAATCGAGCCTGCAATAGCTTTAACAAAGATAAAGATAGAAAAAAGCAATAAGAAATCAACAATAATATACTGGGGTATATTATGTTTTCTAATTTTTTCTATTATATTGAGTTATTTTGTGTGCCGTGTAAGCAATTTGGCCTTAAGAAAAAAAATGGGAGCAATAATATTAGATGCCATAAAAAAAGGCCTTATTCCCTTTAAGTCCAACTTTGATATAGATTTTGGATGTGAATTTAAAGAGGAATTTGAAAAATATAGAGAATGTTTTCATAAACGTGGAAATCTAGGGATTATTTTTCAAAAGGCAATTCCCTTTGGTTCGGCATTATTTGACTCCAATTTAAATTTAGTTTGGGCAAATTCTCTTTTTTATAAACATTTTGGCATAGAGAAAAACAAAACGAAAAATTACTTGAATTGGAGTTTTTTTCAAAAAGAAACAAACTTAGTAGAAGATGATTTTATTTTGACCACCTTAAAACAAGGTATTGCTGGTATTTATCAAATCCAGATAAAAAATAATGGCAATAAAAAAACAGATTCTTATGAAATTTACATTACTCCTATAGAATACGAGGGACAGAAGAAAATTTCGATGTTTCTTTACCCTTTGAATAACGTAGAGGAAACTATTACGAATCAAAAGGATTTAATTATTTCTCCAATCTCCCAAATGTTAGATTGTTTAACAAATAATATTTCTACAGATGAAATATATAAAGGATTAAAGAAAGACTTTGAAAATTCTGGGATTCTTAAAGTTTTTGAAAAATTTATAAATTATAACAATATCATCGCTCAGCAAAAAGAAAATTTTATAGAAAAAATAGGAGAATTACAAAGTTCTTTAAAATATAAAAATGAATTAAAAGAGGAATCAAGGGATTTATCATCAAACATTAAAAAAATCAACGGATTGATGGTAGCAAAATTTAAAAAATCGGAAGAATCAATTGTTGAATATATGGAAACACATAAAGAATTAGAAAAACAAACTGAGACTCTTTTAAAATTTTTTGAATTTTTATTTATGAATAAGAATAATATTGTTAAAGATAGAGAAACCGCAGAAAAAATAATTGAGGAAAACTTAAAAACTCTTAAAAGCACAGATGCAATAAAAAATAAACTCAAAGGTTTTGGGTCACAGCTAGAGAACTGTAGCAGCAAATTGAGTCAACTAACAGAACAAATATCACTTACGACAAGAAATGGAGATATAGATGGAGGATACTTGGAAAATAAAACAGAAAAAATGAAGTTTGAATTGAAAGGAATTGAAGAAATATCAGTTTCTTTTAACGAGATAATAAAATCGTTTGATATAATAGTTTCAAAAGCATATTTGATTCTTGAAGAATGGGATCGCTTAGATTTCGATAAACTTAAAAATGAATTAAAAATATTTGAAAACGATTTCAAAAGATTTAAGGAAAAATTGAATAAGATGTTAAACTACGGTAAAGATATGAATCAAGCCGCAATGAATGATTTAAAAGATGCTTATCAAGAATTTCAGAGGAAATTTACTTTAGAAAAAAGAATTTCACAACTTTTAGAAATAGATCAATATAATTCTCAATACAATTTCACGAATGATCAAACCTGGCCTAAAACTCCAAGTGTCTAGGATTGGTTTCAGGTAAGGATAAAAATCTTTTTTAATATTTTTTCAAAAGAGCATAAAAGGGTTTCTTTGCTGCTAGAATTGTCTATGATTAAATCGGCTTTTTCTTTTTTCTTTTCTATTGGCCATTGTAGTGATAACATTTTTTTCGCTAAATCCTGGGAGATTGAATCTCTTTTTATTAATCTTGCTAATTGAATTTGGGAAGGAGAATAGACGAGAATTTTGACATCAACTAGAGAATCCAAATTCTTTTCAAATAACAAAGGTATGTCATAGATAATAAAAGAATCTTCTGGAGACAAACTGTTTAAGAATTTTTTTGGAAGTTGCTGGTATATAAAAGATTCAAACTTTTCTCTATTTTTTTCTTTATTTTGAGAGAAAAAAATTTGACGGAGCTTCAAGAAATTAATCTCTCCTCCGGAGATGGCCTCGGGACATTCCTTTTGAATAAAGTTCAAGCTATCTTTTTGACGATAAATTTCTTTTACAAGAGCATCTGCATCGACAACCTTTATCCCTTTTTTTTGAAATAGTTTAGCAGTTGTTGTTTTTCCACTTGCTATCCCACCAGTGAGCGCGATTATAGGAATTGGACATTGATGGAGTCTATTTTCAGGGGTTAGTCGAATCCACGATTCTTTAAGCAGTGGTCTAGTTTTGCTGTTCACTTTTTTTTACCATTCTCCAGTATTTATCAATTTGAGATTGAGTCATCTCTTCAACACTTTTTTTATCCTTCTCTATAAGAGCTACCATGCTATCGAAGCGTTTAACAAATTTTTGATTGGCCTTTTCTAAAGCAAGTTCTGGGTCTATATTAAGATGACGTGCCAGTTGAGCAACAGAGAAAAGGAGGTCTCCCAATTCTTCTTGAGTATTTTTTTTATTTTGGGTATTAAGAGCAATTTCTTTTTTGAGTTCCTGCCATTCCTCTTCTACTTTATAACTAACTTGAGTAGCATCTTCCCAGTCAAAATTAAATTGAGACGTCATTTCCCCAATTCTTCTTGCCGAGATTAGAGGGGATAGTGCCAAAATGGCCTCATAAAATTTGCGGTCAATTTTTTCTTTAGAGGCGTGTTTTTCAGGTTTTGAGTTATTAGTTGTCATTTTTATTTTTAACTGTCAAAATCGAACGGGATATGATTTACTTTTTTAGACATAAAGTTCCTCATTTGTGAAACTTTTGTCAATATCCTCTAAATTGACTTTATGCTTCAAAAGCACTCAAAAATCAAAAAATTTGATTCGGATGACCCAGCAAGCTTTAAAATTGGCGCTGCCCGTAATGGAAGATTTTTTATCGGAAAAAATGAAACTTTATTCAAAGGGAGTTATTCATGTGAGATTAAATTTCGTTTTATGTGGTAAAAGCAAAATTCAAAGACTTAATGAAAAATATTTGAACAGGAAAAAGGCCACGGATGTGCTTTCTTTTCCAGTTCATGCAGATATCCGAAAATTAAAGAGTTGGAATGGCCCACTAGAATTGGGAGATGTGTTTGTATGCCGGGAAGTGGCACAACAGCAGGCCCGCCAATTTCGAGTGACCTACTCACAAGAGATGCTTCACCTTTTGATCCATGGATTTTTGCATCTTTTGGGATATGATCATGAGAAAAACAGAAGAGAAGAAATCTTAATGGTTTCTTTGGAAGGTTGGCTTATTAAAAGAATCATTGCCAGGGGGGTAAAAAATGGATGAGTCTGTAAAAATAAAGTTGAATGAGGAAAACTCAAAGCTAGAAAGTTATAAAACGAGATTAGTTTCTTTGCGGAGGTCACTTTGAAGTTGATAAAAAAAGAATACGCCTTGCCGATATATCAAAAATGGAAGAAAAACTAGATTTTTGGGATAATATTTCTGAAGCGACTGCGATACAAAAAGAAAAAGCTGCAATTCAAGATGTGATAGAAAATGATGAATCACTTCAAAATTTTTATGAGGAATTTGAAATCTTGTTTGAATATGCTGTAAAGGATGATGATCTTTTTTCAGCGACGAAAGCATTAGAAGTCTCTCAAAAATTTGTGTCAGAGTTTCTAAAAATAGAACAAAAAATTCTTTTAGGCGGGGAAGTCGATATTAATAACGCAATTGTTTATATTAATTCTGGCGCAGGAGGAACTGAATCGTGTGATTGGGCCAATATGCTTCAACGAATGATTATTCGTTGGGCGGAAGGAAAAGGCATGAAAATTCAAATTTTGGATACTCAAGCAGGTGATGAAGCGGGATTAAAATCTTCACTAATATTGATTCAGGGGAATTATGCCTATGGCCTTTTAAAGGGGGAATCTGGAGTGCATCGGTTAGTTCGGATCTCTCCTTTCGATTCTAGTTCCAGAAGACATACTTCTTTTGCCTCTATTTTTGTTTCGCCAGAAATTGATGATGATATTGAAATTGAAATTAATGAAAATGATTTAAGAATTGATGTTTATCGTTCCGGTGGTGCTGGAGGACAATCCGTTAATACTACAGATTCAGCAGTGCGAATAACTCACAGACCAACAGGCATTGTAGTAACCTGTCAAAATGAACGTTCTCAACTTCAAAACAAAATTCGAGCGATGAAAGTTTTGCGCTCTCGACTGTTTGAACTGGAGTTGGCAAAAAGGAAAATGAAAGAAAACGAAATAGAAGCTGGCAAAAAGAAAATTGAATGGGGGTCACAAATCAGGTCTTACGTTCTCCACCCTTACAAGATGATTAAAGACCACCGTACTCATTTTGAAACTGGTCAGGTAGACAAAGTTTTAGATGGAGGCCTGGATGATTTATTGAACAGTTTTTTGAGATGGTCTTCCGAATATAGCTCCAAATAAAAATATGGAAAAGAAATCTTTTATATTGACTGATTATATTTTTAAAAACACAACTGGGGTTTTGTTTAAAATTATTTTTTCAGATATTTCTTCAAAGAAATTTGCTTTAGGCGTTTGGTTTGGATTGAGTTTTTCAATTGCTATTATTTTGGGAACTATTGGCCTTATGGATGGCTTTGAACACGTTTTAAAAGAGAGGCTTAGATACACTCTTGGAGATGTCTATTTTTATTCAAAGGATGGCTTTTTTAATTTTAGTAAAGAATTATCATTGAATATTAACGATTTCAATATAAAAAAAATTTCTCCTTATATTCAAACAGAGGCCTTTGCAATTAAAGGAGAGTCATCGAAAGGTGTCAACGTTATCGGCGTTCAGAACATTAGTTTTAATGAGGCAAAAAATTCAATAATTGAAATTAAACCTGGTGAAGCAGCAATAGGTATTGAATTAGCAAAAGTTTTTGATCTGAAGATTGGGCAGGATTTTGTTTTAGCTTTAGCGAAAGGAAATCGTAGTATTAATAGTCTTCCCTTGTTTAAACATTATCGAGTTGGCTCTATAGTTCAACACAAAATTTATCAAAAAGATTTGCGATTAATTTATGTTAATTTAAAAGAATTAGCGGGGTTTTTAGATGTTAAGGAAAAGGTTAATATTGTTGGATTAAAACTTCCGAATGAAAAAGAAGCAATTGGAGCTTCTGCGATAGAAAACTTCACTTCTAAATTGAAAAGTCGCCTAGGCCCTAATTATATTGTTCGGCCGTATTGGCATGAATATCAAACTCTTTTGGAGGCGGTTGAAATTGAAAAACTGACCATCGGGTTAGTTTTGCAAGTAGTTGTCATCATCTCTATTTTTAATGTTTTGGCCTTCATTATATTTTTAAATGAAAAACGTGGACGAGAACTTTTTTTATTAAAGGCGTTGGGGCTAAGTCAACGGGCAATAATGAAAATTTGGTTTAAAATGGCCATACTTCTATGGTTAGTAAGTTGCATTTTGAGCGTAGGAATGGTTATGGTCTTTGACTGGGCGTTAGAAAACTGGTCTCTTTTCCTCTTGCCTAAAGAAATATACTATTTGGAAAGATTTAGTTTGGTCATATCTTGGAAAAGTTATTTTCTTGTGTTCTTTTTGGCGTTAGCATGGTTAATTTTTTTCATAGTTATAAATTTTTGGAAATTTAGAGAAAAAACTTTTTTATACGAATTAAAAAGGAAATTTGCTTAATGGCGCTGGTAAAAATGTGTTCCGTAACAAAATCTTATGGAAAGCTGGAGGCCTTAAATGATTTATCTTTAGAGCTAGAGGAGTGTGGTCAATATGTTATTCAAGGCGCTAGTGGTTCTGGCAAGTCAACGCTTTTATACCTTTTAGGAGGCCTTGATAGACCAACTTTGGGGGAGGTTATAGTTGGCGAATATAATCTGGCCAAATTGGGAGATGAGGAATTGGCAAAGTACCGTAACTGTTTTGTTGGTTTTGTTTTCCAGTTTCATTTCCTTTTGTCTTCAATGAATTGTTTGGGAAATATTTTATTACCGGCCAAAATTGCTGATCAGGAGACTTTGGATTTTAAAAAAAATGTCATTGAATTGGCCGATCGTTTAGGGGTTGGGCATTGCCTTAAAAAGTTTCCTTTTGAGCTTTCAGGAGGCGAGCAGCAAAGAATTAATATTATCCGTGCTTTAGGGTTGCGCCCCAAGTTATTGCTCTGCGATGAGCCTACAGGCAATTTAGACAGTGCAAACTCAGAAAAAGTAGTAAATTTACTAAAAGAATTGGCCATTGATTTTGGAGCAACATTGGTAGTTGTAACTCATGATTCTCAAATTATGGCCCAGTTTAAACAGCGTATTGTTATTTGTGACGGGAGAGTTATATCCAAGATTTAGGCCCTTCAAATTTAGTCTTTGCATTGTAATCTCTGAGAATTATTGATATTTTTGCTTCCGTAAAGCTTTCGCCGTGGGGGCCGTAAACATTGGTTTTTTTAAAATTATATCGCATTGCTTCTCGAGGATTTTTTTTCTGGTTGGTTTTTTTCCTTTTTCTATCGAAATTGTGGGCCTTTGATGAATTAGGGCCAAGGCAAGACCTTTTTAAAATTGATGAAATTGAAGTCATTGGAGTGAAGAAAGTAGAAAAAGAGGCCGTTTTTGAACTTATTGGTAGCAAGGAAGGCATGCTATTAGACAATTATTTGTTGAGAAAAGACCTCGAAAAAATATATGGCCTTAAATATTTTGAATGGGTGGAGGCACATAGAATTGAAAGGGGAAATAAAAAAATTCTTCAATTTCGAGTGAAAGAAAAACCTATTATAACGAAAATTACTTTTAGAAATAACCAAGAAATTGATAATGATGATCTTAAATCTTCAATTAAATCAAAGGATTTTGCGATTCTCGATATTAACACAATCAAAAACGATGTGTTAATTCTGCAAAAGCAATATGAAGAGAAGGGGTTTTTTCTTGCCAAAATAGATTATCAAATTAAGAAAACGAATGATGAGAATGTGGAACTTGTTTTTGATGTTCAAGAATTTGATAAAGTTCGCGTAAAAAAGATAACTTTTCTTGGGAATAAGGCCTTTTTAGATGGGCAACTTAAAGAGATTATGGAAATTAGGGAGGAGTCACTTTTCTCTTTTATGACCGGGGCAGGGAATTTTAAAGAGTTTAATTTCCAAACTGACATCGAAAGGATTAAGTTTTTTTATAAAACCAAAGGGCATTTACAGGCCAATATTGGAGCGCCTGAAGTAACAATTTCTGAAGATAAAAAATGGATTTTTATTACTTTAAAAATTAATGAAGGGCCTATTTTTACGGTGAACAATATTTCTTTTGATGGCGAGATTCTTTTTCCAGAAAATGAGCTAATCGAAAAAACAAAACTTAAAAGTGGTGATACTTATTCTGAAACTTTATTGAGAGAAGATATTCAAATGTTAACGGAAATGTATCAAGATGAAGGATATGCCTTTGCCAACGTTTTGCGCACGCTGAGGATACTTCCAGGAGAGAATAAAGTTGACGTTGATTTTTCTTTTGAAAAAGGGGAGATTGCTTATTTTGGCAAAATTACAGTTAAGGGCAATACTAAAACACGAGACAAAGTTATTCGTAGAGAACTCCTGATTCGGGAGGGGAGTCGCTTTTCCGGTTCGGATTTAAGGCGTTCTAAAGAGAATGTAAATCGTTTAGGCTTTTTTGAGCCCAATTCAGTCATTTTTAATACTGTAAGCTCCAAAGAAAAGAATAATGTCTTGGATGTTGAGATTCAGCTTAAAGAAAGAAATACGGGACAAATTTCACTAGGTGCGGGTTATTCTACAGCATCAGGTGCTTTTTTTAATGCCTCTATTGCTCAAAATAATTTTAGAGGATTAGGGCAAAATCTGGCCTTTTCATTGACTCTTTCCAAGACTACGAAAAATTTTAATTTAGGATTTACCGAGCCTTATCTCTTTGATACAAAGTGGACTGCTGGAGGGGATTTGTTTAAAACAGAAAACACAGCGTCCGATGCTTTTTCCTATAAAAAGGAAGGCCTTGATTTTCACTTGGGTTATCCCATTTTTGAATACACTAAGTTGTTTGGAACGTATAAGCTTGAAGAAACTGAAGTTAGTGCTAAAGATGATCCGACAATCAATGAGGAAGTTGAAAATGGAAGAGCTTCCTCTTTTAAGCTAACGATAGTAAGAGATTTACGGGATAACAAATTTGAGCCAAGCAAGGGCCACTATATAAGCTTTGGTAGTGAATATGCTGGAATTGGATTTGATAAAAAATGGTGGAAAAATGAACTCGATTTAA
This sequence comes from Bacteriovoracaceae bacterium, assembly GCA_965215445.1. Taxonomy (GTDB): domain Bacteria; phylum Bdellovibrionota; class Bacteriovoracia; order Bacteriovoracales; family Bacteriovoracaceae; genus CBDBLK01. Next base: position 829,175 of record CBDCDT010000002.1, read on the forward strand.
GATATTTCAGATCATTTTGGGAGGACTTAACTCTTCGCGTTAGGCTTTTTGGCTCAAAACTTGAGGTTGTAGATGGTACCCCCATTCCTCGTTCTGAGCGATTTGCTTTGGGAGGTGCCAGAAATTTGCGAGGTTTCGATTATGAAGCAGTTGGGCCAAAATCTGTGGCCACCTTTAGCGATGGAACCGAGAGAACATTTAATACCCGAGGATTATTTACGACTTTTTCGACATTGGAGTTTGAGCATCCACTTGCCAGAGAGGCCGGACTAAAATGGGTTGTTTTTGCGGATGTGGGGCATGCTGGAGACCATAGGCGTATCAAACTCCATAAAGATTATGGTTTTGGCCTTCGTTGGTTCTCGCCTATTGGTGTCTTACGTTTTGAATTAGGTTATCCTATTGGAAAGGAAGCAGATGGAGAAGATGATCATCAATTCCATTTTGATTTAGGACAGTTGTTCTAACATAACTAGGAGGTAGTAAATGAGAAAATTTGTAATGTTAACAACTTCTTTCTTGTTTGTAGGGATGCCTTTGGCCTTTGCTGTCAAAATTGCCAAAGTTGATGTCCAGCAAGTGCTTGTGACCATTAATGAAGGGAAGAGGGTGCAGGGCCAATTGAGAAAGACTCTTGGTCAACGTGAGGCCAAAATGAAGGAAGAGGAAAACAAGATTCGAGAGATACAAAAAAACTTTGAAAAGCAAAGTATGGTTATGAATGACAAGGCCAAATTTCAAAAAGAAAGAGAAATTCAAGAGCGTGTTGTAAGATTTCAGCAAAATGCATTAAAAATTCAAAGGGAGATGCAGGAATTGGAAGAAAAGAGGAAGAGGCCAATTATTGATAAAATTAAAAAAACGATCGATCAGGTAAGCAAGGCCAAAGGATATGACCTTGTTTTTGAAGCCGCGACTGCTCCAGTCTATGTAAAATCATTTTCTGATGCAACCAAGGAAGTTATCGAGGCCTATAATAAAAAGTTTAAGTAGGCGGAACATCTCTTTGAAATTTCAAGAACTGAAAAAGTTTGAATCCAACTTGGAGCTAATTTATCCAAAAGGCCAAGACGAGGTTTTGGAAGTATATGGGCCTACCGATTTTTGTGCTTTAGAAAGAAAAAAAGTTCTTTTTGTACAGAATGATAAATATTTGAAAAAGGCCATCGTAAACATTGAAAAATTAAAAGACAGAGAAATTGGAATTATCTTTTCTCATACGGTATGGCAGAAATTTAAAGAGACTGAACAGTTTCAAAAGCTTCAGGCCAGTGCTCATTTTTTGGCAAAAGTAGAAAATGTTAGTTTGGCCATGTCGCGCCTTTCTTATCCCTACCACCTTGAAGAAAGAAAAAATTATAACGACGAAGTAGATGGGCGGCAGTTGGGTACAGTTGAAGTGCATCCTTCGGCCTATATCGCTCAAAATGTTTTTATAGGAAAAGGAGTTAAAATTGGCGCTAGTACGCGAATACATTCTGGTGCAGTGATTTCATCTCATGTAGAAATTGGGTCACGTTGTGAAATTTTTCCCAACGTATCTCTTTATCCTAAAGTAAAAATTGGAAACGATGTGCGTATTCACGCGGGCACTGTTATTGGTTCTGATGGTTTTGGTTATAATTTTGATCAAGGCAAACACCTTAAAGTATGGCACATGGGTGGAGTTATTATTCAAGATGATGTTGAAATTGGTTCTAATTCCTGTATTGATCAAGGCACATTTTCACCAACTTATATTGGAGCAGGCAGCAAGTTTGATAACCAGGTGCATATTGGACATAATTGCCAAATTGGCAAGGGGGTTTTGCTCTGTGGCCAAGTGGCCATATCTGGGTCTACAACAGTTGGTGATTTTACAGTTTTTGCGGGAAAAGCAGGTGTTGGTGATAATCTTCACATTGGCAAGATGTGTCAAATAGCGGGTGGTGCTCTTGTAAACGCCAGTTGTCCAGACTCTAGCAAGCTGGGTGGACATCCTGCCAGGCCCTTGTGGGAGTGGATGAGAGGTCTTGCCTATCTTAGAAAAATGTCGCTTAAAAAAACTGAGAGAAGTGATTGATGAAGAGTATTTTTAGATGGTTTTAAACGAAGAAGAAGTTAAAAAATGGCTTCCGCACAGGGAGCCATTTCTCTTTATTGATACAGTCGAATCGATTGAAACTCCTTCGGGTAATTCCATTCAAGGCCGTAAAGTTGTGGCCTATTATAGAACCAGGGCAGAGCATCCCATTTTTAAGGGGCATTTTCCCGGTCGACCTATTTTGCCTGGGGTGGTGCAAGTTGAAATGATGGCACAGGCTTCAAGTTTTTGTTTGTCTGAACTTTATCAAAAGGCCGGTAACAATTCGATAGAAGTGGCACTTTTAAGTCTTGAAAATGTAAAATTTAGAAGACCCATTTTCCCAGAAATGCGTCTTAGAATTGAAAGCGAATGTAAAACGGTTCGAGGAAGTTTTATGGTTAACCAAGGTAAAATTTATTTTGAGGAAAAACTTTGCAGTGAAGCTACTTGCATGACCTCAGTAAAAGCTGAATAAAGGAATTTGTTATGGCAGTTGAAGTCCATCCTTCGGCAATTTTAGACCCCAAAGCACAACTGGGTGAGAATGTTAAAATTGGGGCCTTTTCGGTCATTGGCCCTCACGTCGCAATTGGAGATAATTGCACAATTCATTCTCATGTGATTTTGAAAGGCCATTTGAAAATTGGAAATGACAACACCTTCTTTCAATTTACTTCTGTTGGAGAAGTTCCCCAAGATAAAACTTATAAGAACGAACCTACTGAAGTTGTCATTGGCAATGGTAATGTTTTTAGGGAGTATGTAAGTGTTCATCGGGGAACTCTCAAAGGTGGGCAAATTACTCGTATTGGTAATGGCAATTTTTTAATGAGCTACACTCATGTGGCCCATGATGTGGATTTTGGAAGCTATTGTGTTGTCGCTAATACAACTAATTTTGCAGGCCATGTTTGTGTGGAAGACCACGTTACTATTGGAGGAGGGTGCAATTTTGGCCAATTTGTAACTTTGGGTAGGGGTTGCTATATAGGCGGGGGAAGTGTGGTGGACAGGGATATTCCTCCATTTTGTGCGGCCTACGGAAACCGTGTTCGGCTTAAAGGCCCAAATATTATTGGTATGAAAAGACAGGGATATTCTCAGGGCATTGTTATTGAAGTTGTTGACTTCTACCGTGGTATGGAGGCCTCGCCTTTGAGTTCCAGGGCCTTTGTGAATTGTGAAAAAAGCACGGCCGGTTACAAAGACAATAATGTCGTTAATGAATTAAGTGAGTTTATAAAAAAGAGCAAAGTTGGAATAGCGCCCTTTTTTACTGCTTAGGATGGGCGATGATGGTGCGTGTGGCGGTTATTGGCTACGGTTACTTGGGGCGTTGGCATGTCGAAAAGGCCATGCAGCTAGCAGAATGTGAATTTGTTGCTGCGATAGATCATGGGTCTAAGGCACAAGCTCAGTTTCGATCCAAGTATCCCGAGGGGATGATTGTTACAAGTTTGGAAGAAATCGAAAACGAGATTGATGCAGCTATTATTGCTACTCCGACATCCTGCCATTTTGACTTTATGCGGAAACTGCTCGTTAAAAAGAAACATATTTTTTGTGAGAAGCCTTTGGTGTCAAATTTAGCAGAGGCCTTGGAAATTCAACGTTTGTGCCAAAATAACGAAGTTGTATTACAGGTAGGCCATAGCGAGCGATTCCATAAAATTTGGGAAGAAAGAAATAAGTTTCCAGAATTTTTTGACTTTTCTGGAATAGTTCATATGAGAAGAATGGCCCCTTTCAAAAAACGAGTAACAGACGTAGATGTTATTCAAGATTTGATGATTCACGATATAGATTTAATGCTCTATTTGTTTTCAGAGTGGCCGGTAAGTGTTTGGGCAAAAGGTTATAAAATAAAGACCAGTAAATGGGATTTTGTTTCAGCGCATTTTGAGTTTTCTTCTGCAAGAAGTATTACAGTTACAGCTTCGCGATGCCATCATAGAGAAATTCGTGAACTAGAGATTATAAATGAATCAGGGTGTTTTTATGTGGATACCATGAATTATAAATCCAAGGTGGTGAGATCAAATAGCGAACAAGGAATGGAAGAGTTAAATTATATTAGAAGAGATCATTTATTGGAAGAGCAAAAAATGTTTTATCAGGCCATTAATCGAGGAGGTTCGGCAGTTGTTGGCATTAATGATGGTGTTAATGCTATAAAATTGGCCGAAGCAGTACTTGAAAGCTTAAATAACGGCCAGAAATGCTTAATTGTTTAATATTCTTATGAATATAAATTGTCTTATTGTTGTGGGGGAAAAATCAGGAGAGGAGCATGCCTTAAGTTTTCTCGGTAAAATAAAATCGAAAATCCCCGGACTCCATATTTGGGGAGTTGGGGGAGATCAATTGGCCAGAGAAAATATGGAGTTAGTCTACAACTTGAAAGATTTTTCTTGTTGGGGTTTTAGTAAAGTTATCACTAAAATACCTTTTTATATAAAAGCTGAAAATACTTTATTTAAGAATGCAGTAGAGAGAAATTGCAAAGTGGCCATTTTGGTTGACTTTCAAACATTTAACTTGCGTTTGGCCAAACGCCTGAAGGCCATTGGTATTGACGTCCTCTACTATGTTGCTCCCCAGGCCTGGGCGTGGAAAAGTTATCGCGTTAAAGTTTTAAAAAAAACAGTCCATACATTATTTACCATTCTGCCTTTTGAAAAAAAATGGTTTTACGACAGAGGAGTTGAAAGAATTAGAGCAGTTCAGCATCCGTTGATGAGGGCCTATAGAGATGAAATAAAGTTTGTTTCCAGCAATCAATTTGGTGAGAAGATCAAACTTTTGCTGTTGCCTGGATCGAGAAATTTTGAAGTTCAGGCCCTTTTGGGCATTTTCATTCAAACAGTATCGCATTTAAGGCCATTTTCCTTTGAACTGGGGCTGGTGCCTAGTCCCAACGTCAATCGGAGTTTATATTCTCCCTACTTGGGTTCTATAACTTCTATATTTTCTCATCAAAAATTGGATGATGCGCTCAAGTGGGCAGACATGAGTTTGGCCGCCAGTGGCACAGTTTCCTTGGCCTGTGCGCTTTTTAGAGTACCAACAGTTGTCGCGTATAAGGTCAGTTTACTCGATGAATTTTTTCTCGATACTTTTACAAATTATAAAGGGTTTTTTTCTTTGGCCAATATCATTCATCAAGAGAGTGTTTTTCCCGAATTTGTTCAGGAATTTTGTAGTTCTTATAATTTGGCGAATGCTTTGAAAAATTGGTTGACGAATAAAGATACTTACCAAAAAGTTAAACAGAAGCTTGTTTTAACATCTGATCTTTTGGATGGAGAAGAAAAAATTGAGGATTATATGGCCGAAGTTATTCTCAAGGCCTATGATAACTCTAGCTCTTTTGCTCCTGACGTTGATGGAGATATGAAAACGTGAAGATAGCTTTAAGCAATCTTTTAAATTGGGGTTTATATCCAATTTCCTGGCTTTGGGAATGGGCCTATCGGATTCGTCGATTCCTTTACACTTACGGGTTTTTTCCCAGGCATTATTTTCAAGTTCCGGTTATTTCAGTGGGAAACTTAAATTTTGGAGGAACAGGGAAAACTCCTTTTACTTTGTGGTTGGGAGAATATCTCAACTCTCAAGGCAAAAAAGTCATGATTTTGATGAGAGGCTACAAGGGCAAATTGGAAAGCAGTTTTGGAATACTTAAATCAAATCGTCGTTTGGGATTTGACCCCTTTAAATACGGGGATGAATCCCTTTTATTGGCACGCCGTTTGAAAAATGCCTCGATTGTAGTTGGAAAGAAAAGAGCAGATAATCTGGAATTTTATTTTGACAGAGAAAGGCCGGATGTTGTTTTGTTGGATGATGGTCATCAGCATATTCAACTTAAACGCCAACTTAATATTGTTCTCTTTGATGCTTTTATGGATATTGATAGCTATAAAGTGGCCCCCAGGGGGTATTTAAGAGAGGGATTGACTGCCTTAAGAGATGCAGACCTAGTTGTTCTTGGAAGGTGTGATATTGTTGAACCTTGCCAAATTGACAGACTCAAAAAATTAATAAGTACTCACTTAAATTTTAAAGTACCGATTGCTGAAATTAAGTACACTTCTTCTGGTTTTTTTGATTCGTCTTATCACTTGAAATTTACATTAGAAGAAATTCGAGGACGTAAAGTTATATGTATTGTGGGGGTTGCGTCCCCTGAGCCTTTTTTTGATATGGTAGAGAAACTTGGGGCCAATATCGTTGAAAAAGTGGCCCTTCCCGATCATCACTTTATAACCCATGCCGAGGCAAAAAAATACCTTCAATTGGCCAAACAAAAAAAGGCCCTTTTGGTGACGACAGAAAAAGATATGGTTAAGATGAGGGGGATTTTTGATGATGAGAAGATCGTTTATTTGGAAATTCAAGTTGAATTTATCTCTGGAGAGGAAAAAGTAAGGGAGATGATTACTCAAGTAGTTGAATTTGCACATGTTTCTTTAAGATAATTTTTATAACGAAATGCGTCTTTTGGAGATATTTTATGGCGCATAGAGGTATTTTCGTGAGTGGCCTGGCCAAATGAGATAAAAGGTCTTAACATACGCAATCCACTCGGGTACTGTACGATCAATGACTTGTGAGAGATAAGGTTTTGAGAGGAAAAATGATGAGTAGCGAGCAAACAAAGCAAAAATGGATGGAAGATTTTGAAGTCGTTTTTGGTGAAGATGCTGAAGAAAAGCAGCAGTCTGAATTTGATAAAATGATGACTGGTCATCAAGGCCAGACCTTTGTAGAGGGGGAAGTCTATAACGGGAAAATCACCAATGTTGGTGGCGATTACACAATGGTGGATATTGGATACAAGCAAGAAGGCCTGGTTTCAACCCGAGAGTTTATGAATTATGACGGTACTCTCAAAGTTAAAGAGGGAGATGATATTGAGGTTTATCTTGAAAAGCTTGAATCCTCTCTTGGGAACTTGGTGCTTTCTCGGGATAAGGCAGAAATTCTCAAGGCCTGGGATAAAATCTCTGAGGCCTGTGAATCTGGAAAACCGTTGGAAGGTACGGTTGTAACGAAAGTTAAAGGAGGACTTTCTGTCGATATTGGAGTTAAGGCCTTTTTGCCCGGCTCTCAAATTGACCTTCGTCCAACCCGCTATCTCGATAAGTATGTGGGCAAGCGGATGGAGTTTAAGGTTATCAAGTTTAATAAAAAGCGCGGCAATATCGTTCTTTCGAGAAGGGCCATTTTACAAGAGGAGCGAAGCAAGCTAAGAGGCAAAATCCTCGATCAGATAGAAGAGGGAATGGTTGTTAAGGGTGTTGTTAAAAATATTACCGATTATGGAGCTTTTATTGATCTCGGAGGCATTGATGGCCTTCTTCACATTACTGATATGTCCTGGGGGAGAGTTAAACGTCCATCCAGCATTCTTTCTGTTGGAGAGGAAATTGAGGTAAAAGTTCTTAAATTTGATAGAGACAAGGAGCGTATTTCCTTGGGCCTTAAGCAGGTTCAGGCCAATCCCTGGGATGAAGTGCTTGCAAAATACCCTGTTGGCAAACAAGTTTCTGGGGAGATAGTCAGTGTTAAAGATTATGGTATTTTTATAGAGTTGGATGATGGGATTGAAGGGCTGGTTCATGTTTCTGAAATGAGCTGGGTTGGTAAAATAAAAAATCCAATGAAGCATTTTACGGTGGGGGAAAATATTGAGACACAAGTTCTCGATGTTGATGTGGAGAACAAAAGAATTTCTCTCGGTATTAAACAGCTTCAACCAAACCCCTGGGATAAACTGGAAACAAAATATCCACTCGGTGAGAAAATAACCTGTAAAGTAAAAACAGTTGTGGATTTTGGAACTTTTGTTGATTTTGGTGAAGAAGTAGATGCCTTCATTCACGTTTCTGATTTTTCCTGGACGAAGAAAAATGTTAATCCTCGCGATGAACTTAAGGAAGGTCAAGAAATCGAAGCTGTTGTGCTAAGTATAGACCGAGAAAGTGCTAAATTTTGTCTTGGGATCAAACAACTTGAAGAAAATCCTTGGGAGAAAATTGAAGAACAATTTTCAGAGGGAATGGTTGTTGATGTTACTGTGACGAAAGTGACTGATTTTGGTGCTTTAGTTGAGTTAATTCCAGGAATTGAAGGATTTATTCACGTCTCAGAGCTTTCTGAAGAGCGAGTTGAAAAACCTGAGGAGGCCATTCAAAAAGGACAGAGTGTCAAGGCCATGGTTCTTTCTCTTGATAAAGAGGTTAAAAAAATAGCTCTCTCCATAAAATCTGCTCTCAAAAAAGAAGTAGAAGGGCATGTAGAAGATCAAGAAGCGAAGACGGCCACTTTGGCAGACAAGTTCAAAGAGTTTCCTGTTGAAGGGGCAAGTACAACAACTTCCGAAACCCCTTTGGCGGATGAATAATTAGTTGTGTTCTTTTATTTCGTGGGTGATGGCCGCTTTAAGCTTTTCTTGTGCTTGAGCATCAATTCCTAGGCTGGTGGCCAAAGTTTCAACGGAACTGGGTTCTTGGAGTGTGACTTCTACTCCTAAATGTTCCATTTGCTTGGCAAATTCAAAGGCCTTTTCCCTTTCTTCTATGCTGCAACGAAAAAGCTCTTGTTCTGCCTGATCAACAACCCGGACAAAGCTTTTTTGATTCAATTGACCCCCTGTGTCTGTTCAATAGTATCAATCGACATGAAAGCAGGCAACTGAACGATTCTTTTTAAATTCTAAAGAAGGGCGTTGAGTAGAACATTTTTCCGTCGCTATGGGACAACGCTTGTGAAAGGCACAGCCTGAGGGAGGGGAAAAGGGGGAAGGCAATTCTCCCTGAATAGATTCACTGGGTGTTTTTTTATTCAAAGTAGGAGAACTGGCAATCAAGGCCTTGGTATAAGGGTGTTGTGGCCTTTCAAAAACTTCTTCTCGGTTTCCATATTCAACGATACGACCTAAATACATCACCATAATAGTGTCAGAGACGTGATGGATAACATTAAGATTATGGCCAATAAAAAGATAGGATAAATTCATTTCATCCTGGAGTTCGATGAGCAGATTTAAAACTTGCGCTTGGATGGAAACGTCGAGAGCACTAACCGGCTCATCACAAATGAGGATTTTTGGTTTTAAGCTTAAAGCGCGGGCAATTCCTATGCGTTGTCTTTGTCCCCCTGAAAACATATGGGGATAGCAATGGGCCAGCTCTGGCCTGAGGCTTACTTTGCGCATGAGTTTTATGGCCTCATCATAACATTCACGTTGTGAGAGACGGGTATTGATAAACAAGGGTTCGGCAATGAGACGCCAGGCAGGCTTTCTTGGATTCAAGCTGGAATAAGGGTCTTGGAAAATCATTTGAATGGCCTGATGGCGTTCGGTTAGATTTAAAGATTCTATGGGCCGGTCGCAATAGGTAATTTCTCCAGAGGTTGGAGTTTCAACTCCGACAAGATTCTTTGCCAATGTCGATTTTCCGCACCCTGATTCACCGACAATGCCCAAAGTTTTATTTTTTTGAAGGTCAAAGGATACATCCGACAGGGCCTTTATTTGTTGAACCTTTTGAAAGTCTTTCTTTACTGGGTAATACTTTTTCAAATTTTTAACTTGCAGAATAAGACTCACAGATTTTCCTTACTTTGTTTGGCGTTTATCGGTGGGAAAAGGGCAGCGAACCAAGCGGTCATTAAAATTCATTAGGGCGGGGGGAGTATGATGACATTCCGTTTGTGCGTAAGAGCAGCGTGGGGCAAATTGGCAACCCAGGGGCCTTTGATTGAGGCGGGGAACCATGCCTGGAATGGAATGAAGTTTTTGGCGAAATGCTGTATCTTTGCGCCCGGGCAGAGAGTTGAGCAGGCCTTCTGAATAGGGATGTTGGGGAGAGTAAATGATTTGTTGGGGAGTTCCCCGCTCGACAATTTCTCCAGAATACATGACCTGGATATGGTCGGCGATGTCGGCCACAACTTCCAAGTCATGGGTAATAAAAATAAGGCCCATTTGATTTTCTACTTGAATTTTTTTAAGCAGCTTGAGAATTTGGTCTTGAATTGTCACATCCAAGGCGGTGGTAGGCTCATCGGCAATCAAGAGCTTGGGGACTCCCGCCAGTGCCATAGCAATCATAACCCGTTGTCCCATACCGCCAGAAAGTTCGTGGGGATAGGCCTTGATACGTTCGCCAGGTGCGGGGATGCCCACTTCTTCCAATAAGTGGAGGATCCTTTTTTGGCGCTCGATTTTTGTCATGGCGGGATGATGCACCCGAAGTGTCTCGTCAATTTGAAAACCAACGCTATAGCTGGGATTGAGTGCAGTCATGGGGTCTTGAAAAATCATGGCGATGTCCCCACCTCTTAGGTTTTGCCATTCTTTTTCAGTAAGAGAGAGCAAGTCCTTCCCGGAAAAATTCATTTTGCCGGCCTTGAGATGAGCATTGCTGGGGAGGAGATTCATCATCGCCAAGTTGGTGACTGATTTGCCACAGCCGGATTCGCCCACGATTCCCAGAGTTTCGCCAGGTTCAAGTTGGAAAGATACTTGGCGCACGGCCTGAAGAATGCCTTTGGAAGTTTCAAAATCAATGGATAAATTTTCTATTTCTAACAACATGGTAAAAAACTTATTTTTTTAAACGTGGGTCGAGAGCGTCTCGAAGCCCATCTCCAAAAATATTAAAAGCGACTACAACCAATAAAAGGCATAATCCGGGCAATGTTACCATCCAAGGAGAGCTTTGGATAAAAGCGCGGGAGTCGGCAAGCATAACACCCCATTCGGGAAGTGGTGGTTGGGTTCCCAGCCCAAGAAAGCCTAAAGCGGCGGCATTGAGAACGCCTTCACTAAAGCCGAGACTGGCCTGAACGATGAGAGGTGCCAGGCAGTTGGGCAGAACTTCATAAAACATGATTCTGAAGCGTCCAGCGCCGAAAGTTTTGCTGGCCATAATATATTGTTTGTTTTTTTCTTCCATCGCACTGGCGCGTACAATCCTAATAAAGCTCGGTAAGGCGACTACCGCTACAGCAACTATGGCATTCATCATTCCAGGGCCTAAAACGGAAACAACCACAATGGCCAATAAGATACTTGGAAAGGCCATTAAAATGTCCACAGCTCGCATAATCAAGGTATCAACCCAACCTCCCAGATAACCGCTAGAAAGCCCAACAAGAGTTCCTATAGATGCCGATAACAAAACCACAGTCATGCCGATTCCCATGGAAAGGCGGGCGCCGTAAATAAGGCGACTGAGAATATCGCGTCCAACATCATCTGTTCCCAATAGAAAGGAGGTATTTCCTCCTTCAGCGAAGGCGGGAGGTAGGCGCAAAGCATCGCTGCCGTGGAGAATTGTTGGGTCGTAGGGTGCCAACAGGGGAGCGGCCAAGCTGATAAAAATGAAAATGAGGATGAGGACAAGCCCTGCAACAGCACCTTTGTTTTGTTTGAACTGATCCCATAGCTCCCTTTTAAGGGAGGGAACGTCTTGAAGTTCTTCTTGGATTTCTTTTGCAATTTCCACAGGGTTAGGCCCTCATTTTGGGATTGACCAAGGTGTAGAGCAAATCAATGAGGACGTTGATGATAACAATCATGGTTGCGATGAAGAGAACGCCACCTTGAACGACCGGGTAATCGCGAGAATTGATACTGGCCACGAGCCATTTCCCAATGCCTGGCCAGGAAAAAATAGTTTCCGTCAAAATGGCCCCTGTAATCAGGCTTCCAAACATAAGCCCGACAGTTGTAATGATGGGAATGAGGGCATTTCTCAAAGCGTGAAGGGCAACAACTTGGTAGTAGGGAAGCCCTTTGGCCCGTGCCATGCGAATATAATCTTCGCCGAGAACCTCCAGCATTGAGGAACGGGTCATGCGCGCAACCACGGCCAGAGGAATGGTTCCTATCGCCACTGCGGGCAAAATAAGGTGAGAAAGAGCACTTTTAAAAGGGGCCAATCCTTCACGAGCAAGAAGTTCCCGGTCGATAAGAGTATCAATCAGTAAAAAACCGGTGATGGGTTCAATATCGTAAAGAACTCCGATACGGCCGGAAACTGGAGTGATACCAAGTTGAACGGAAAAGACAATAATGAGAATGAGACTCCACCAAAAAATGGGCATCGAGTAGCCCAATAAACTTCCCCCCATGAGAAAATAGTCAAAGAAACTATTGCGTCTGATGGCGGCAATAATACCCAAAATAATGCCGAGGAGTGTGGCCGGGATAAGAGCGGTAATTCCCAATTCCAAAGTGGCCGGAAAGCGGTCAAAAAATTCTTCGGTGACAGGTTTCTTGCTGATGATGGAATTTCCCAAATCCCCTTGTATGGCCTTTTTTAGGAAGACCCAGTATTGTTCGACTATTGACTTGTCGAGTCCCAAATCACGGCGCATTTCCTGATAGACTTGAGGGTCTGCGCCTCTTTCTCCCAGCAAAAGCATGACCGGGTCACCTGGGATAAGGCGAATGAGAAAAAAGACGAGCAGGGATATTCCCAGCAGAGTGAGAACCAACTCTTTAGACCGCTTGAGAAGAAAACGCCACATTATTTGAGTTCGACAAGCCCAAAGGCATCGCCTCCGAGAGGATCGATGGTATAGCCTTGAACATTTTTACTCATGGCCCGAAAAATTACCGAGTGAGCAAGGGGAACCCAGGGAACTTTTTCCTGAAATATTTTTTGCGCCTTTTGATAGAGTTCAACTCTTTGTGCTTGATTGGAAATTTGTTTGGCCCTGGAGATGACCTCATTAAACTCGGAGTCACACCAACGTGCCAGGTTTGAACCGGCCTCGACGCTGCCACAGCCCAAGAGTATGCCCAGAAAATTGTCGGGATCCCCATTGTCTCCCGTCCAACCCATTTGAATCAGTTGGTGTTCCCCGACTCGGGATTTATTGAGGTATGTGGGCCAATCGTAAGTGACGAGTTTTACCCGAATACCTACCTTGGCCAAATCCGCCTGCATCATTTCCCCCATTTTTTTGCCGTTGGGGTTGTAGGGGCGGGTTACCGGTAAAGTCCAAAGTTCCGTTTCAAAACCGTCTTTCAAACCGGCCTGGGTGAGCAATTCTTTTGCTTTGGCGGGGTCGTAGTCATAACCCTTAATACTTGTGTCGTAAGACCACAGAGTGGGGGGAATGGGATTGACTGCGGGAATGGCATTGCCCAGATAAACAGCGTCAATATAGGATTGTTTATTGAGCGCGTGGTTGATGGCCTTTCTGACCAAAGGATTGTCAAAAGGTTTTTTTTGGGTGTTCATCGCCAGATAGCCGATATTGACTCCTGGGCCTTCGACAACTCTGAGATTGGAGTCGGCACGAATGGCCTTGAGGTCGGCGGGAGAGGGGTCGATAACGAAGTGACATTCTCCCGCTTTAAGTTTTTGGTAGCGGACGTTTGCGTCCGTGGTAATGGCAAAAACCAAATTATCTATTTTTACGGGAGTGTCCCAATAGTTGAGATTTTTTTGGTAGCGGATGAGAGTATCCTTAACATATCTTCTAAAAACAAATGGCCCCGTTCCCACAGGCATGTGGTCAATTTCGTGGGCCTTACCCGCTTTTTGTAAGTTGTCGGCATACTCTTTTGAAATGATGGACATAAAACTCATTGCCATATTGGCCAAAAAAGGGGCCTCTGGCCTTGCCAGAGTGATGCGAATTTTATGGGCATCGAGTTTTTCGATTTTTTGGATGAGTTTGCCCATTTCCATTCCCTCAAAATACTCGTAGGAGCCGCTTCCCACCTTATGGTAAGGGTGATCCTCGAGGCGTTGCCGGTTGAATGAAAAAATGACGTCATCGGCGTTGAAATCCCGCGTGGGCGTAAAGTAATCCGTGGTGTGGAATTTAACGCCTTTTCTCAAGTTGAAGGTGTAGACCTTGCGATCTTCGGAAATATCCCACGACTCAGCTAGAGCGGGAATAATATTGGTAGTTCCCTTTTTAAATTCAACCAAACGGTTGTAAATGGTATAAGCAGTTGCGTTATGTGAACTGCCATCAGTTGTGACTTGAGGGTTGAAAGCGCTGGGACTTCCCTCCGAGCAATAGGCAAACGTCATTTTGTTGGAAGTTTTTTGGGACGGTAGGCAACCAAGAAGGCCAACAGCGGCCAAGGCCATGGGCACAAATTTGAGGGATGGAAACAATTTTATAAGACTCATTTTAACTTCTCCTGTTTTAAATGATGAGAGATGACATTACACGTTTGAAACTGTTTTCGTCAATCTATAACTTTACGGGAATCGGGTTCCTAATGGCGATTTTATTGACTGTCAGACGGCATTGATAGGCCAAAACTTCGACTCCGGCGGAGTGCGCCTCGGAGAGAAGCCTTGCATAATCCGGGTCAATTTGCTGAGCAGGGGCAAAAGTGCAAACGTCCTGGCGGTTTATAATATAAAGCATTATTGAGCGTATCTTTGAACGGGCAAGTTGAGAAAGTTGCTGGAGATGCTTTTGCCCGCGAGTGGAAACGGCATCGGGAAAAAGGCCAAAATTATTTTCGCCCAATAGGGTGACATTTTTGACCTCGACATAGCAGGGGTTTTTAAAGGCGCAAGATTCGTTTGGAGTCTCTCCATCGTGTAAAAGAAAATCGAGACGCGAAGCATTTATTTTCACTTCAGGCACAAGGTACTGATAGTTTTGAAGTTCCTTAATAGTTCCGTTTTGAATGGCCTCACGAACGAGGTGATTGGTGCGCGAAGTGTTAACTCCAATCCAGCTTTTCCCGTTGTGAGTCATCTCCAAACTGTAGGGCAATTTTCGCTTGGAGTCGGGATAGTGGGCCAAGCGTACCTTTTGGCCAGGTTCCCAACAGGTTTTCATAGAACCGGTGTTGGCAACATGGGCAGTCACAACGTCGCCGCTGTCCAGCTCAATATCGGCCAAAAATCTTTTGTATCTCTTGAGGATACGGCCTTCAATGCGAGGGGTTGGCAGTTCCATTTGGTGCTCATATTATGCCAAAAGTTGGCGAGCAGACAAGGGGGAGTGAGCATTGAAGTATCTTTCCATTGATATTGAAGCGACAGGGCTAAACGAAAATGACTTGATTATCGAGTTTGGCATGATTCCTTTTTGCACTGACCGTGCGGAAGTCGCGGAGGAATTATCCTTTCACACTTTCGTTCGTTGCCCTTCCTTTGAAGAGCTTCGGCCAAAGTTGGATACTTGGGTTATTGAACACAATCGAGAACTTATAGAAAAGGCCCATCGTGAGGGAATCGGATTAGATCAACTCAAACTTGAACTGGAAGAGTACCTCGCTTCAAAGTCTGTAAAAAAATATTTTGGGGACGAAAAGATAACTCTTTTTGGAAAATCTTTGAGTGCCATTGATCTTCCCTTTCTCAATCGGGACTTGGGATACGACTGGATGAGGAATTACTTCCAGCACCGGCAACTCGACCTTTCGGCCGTTGTTCACTACCTGGTTGACAAAAAATTCCTTCCTCCTGAGTGTATTCGTGGAAGCGAACTCTCTAAACATTTGGGATTTGGAGAGGTCGCCCACACCGCACTTGAGGACGCGCGAAATACGGCATTGATGTATCTGAAAATTTTGCGCCGGTAGTAGAAAAGTTATGGAGCGTAAAATAATTCTTACCATTGGCCTAGTTTTTGAGTTACGAAGAGAAAATTAATTAGAATAATCTAATTAATACTGGCCTTTAAAAATAGGAGGTATCCTTTGAAATTGCTGCGATTTGTTTCAATGATTCTTTTTGTTCCTTTTCTCTTATTGCCGTGTATGGCGGTTGATACCTACGATGCTTACGAGGTAGACCCAGAAGATTGCACTTTCAAAGCTACAGTGGGAGTCGATTTATATGAGGAACATCCTCAAAGAGTATGGTTTTTTCCCTTGGTAACCACTATTCCAAAGAAAATAGGAGAATTAAGGTCAGGTGAAGAATTTCATATTTTCAAAATTAAACCGATAGCTATGTGGAAGGGCGTACATCTTTGGATTTATATTGAATCATCTCAAGATTCAGGTTGGCTCAATATCGGACGTTTAAGATATTCTCCATTTTTCAAGCAAATGGAAAAATGCTTCCAAGAGTAAATTTGTAGGGCCTGGTAAAATTATCGCCTTTGAAAAGCGGCGAATTGTTCGGGGTTGAGGGCCTTAATTTTTCTTTTTCCCTATTAAAGGGATTCTTAATTACCGAGAATAGGAGTGCTCACAAACGACATTGGGGCGATCAGGCCCTGTGAAGGGGTCGGTCGAAGTCGGATCAGGGACAGGGCAATTATTGCGCGCATTACGTCTTGCTTCCACTCTATTTTTTCCTTTACCTACAACTAAACCCAAGTAATCGGGGAAAAAAAGATCTACTTCATAGCAACTACAATTCATCACGCTATACAACCCTTTCATGGTGTAGGCACTGTTGTCCATATCGGCGATAGCAGCAGTGATAAACTTACTGCGCATCATAAACAAATTATTATGTGAGAATAATTTACCTTTCTCGTGCTGGGTGGCCACATATTTTAGGGAAAATGCCTCCCTTTTAAATTCAGTGCCGTCATTCGTCGCACACAATCCATATTTTTGGGCGTATTCGGTGGCCAAACTCATGGAATGAAAATATTTGGCGGAATAATCGTTAAGAATATCTTGAAAAATTAAGGCCACTACTGGTGAGCCTTTCATGGCACTAAATTTGTTGGAACCACATATCGTTTCAGCATCATAAGCGTGAAGAATAACTGGCTTTGTTTTCCCAAATAATGCAGCAGTAATGGTTAACTTACCCAATAAAGAATTCTTTTCTTGCACGGGAAAGGTTTTTGCTTCATGGCCCTGATTGGTCTTGGCAAAAGAAAGAGGAAATATCCCATAAAGAAAGATCAGAAGAAATGGGGTGATTTTTTTCATTGTTGTTTCCATTTTGAAACTCCTTGAAGTTTTTTAAACAAGGTATCTTATATAATACTTGAGGTGCAAAAACAAAAAAACCTAACAGTCTTTGTGCTCGGCATCTTTCCCCTGTAGATATTTTGCCGGAATGTTTCCGAGAATAAAATTATCGCCGTTGAAAAGCAGCGAATTGGCCGGGGTTGAGTGCCTCGGAGTTGTAGCGGATTTCAAAGTGCAAATGTACGCCGGTGCTTCTTCCGGTTTTTCCCATGGTGGCGATCATTTGTCCGCGACGAATCTTTTCCCCTCTTCGAGTGAAGTTTTTTTGAGCGTGAGCATAGACGGTAAAGAAACCGTGTTTGTGGGCCAAGACGGTGAGGTTGCCGTAGCCTCCCAGGTCGTTTCCACTATAAACTACCACGCCACTGGCCGCCGCCACGATGGGAGTTCCGGCGGGAGCGGGAATGTCGATACCTTGATGTTGACGGCCCCAGCGCTTTCCGAAGCGGCTGCTGACTCTTTTTGAACTGGGAACCGGCCAGGCAAACATTCCCGAGTCAAACATGGCGCGGGAGAGAGAAGTGACGTTGCCGGAACCCAAAAGACCACGTTTGAGGGGAACGAAAATCCACCGATTGCGAGGGTAGCGGTGTTTGGCATTGAAGGCCTTGAGCTTCCATAAGGGTACGCCATATTTTTGAGCAATGGATTTCCAAGTGTCCCTTGGGCCAGATTTAATATGATGGCCGCTGCGGTGGTGAGCACACCCAAAAATACTTAAAAGGAGGCCCAAAGCGGCAAATCGGACAAATTTCTTCATACAAGGCCCTCGTGGGGGCCTCTAAATGCCCGATTATTGGTCAGATAAACTGACTATAGAATCCATTCTGAAAAATTAAAGACCGACAAATTCTCTTCGGAAAAAGGGATAGAAAACTTAAGTGACTTTGTAAAGTACTAAAATTCTTGATTTAATTTGCTGATAAGCTGAGTCCAGGCGGCCTTATCGTAAGCGGGGGTTATTTCTACGATGCCGAGCAGCGAAAGAGAAACAAGGCCTTTGTAGACAGCATAGCTGTCGGTACCCTGCTTTCCGAGTTTTTGTCTGGTTCCGGCGATCCAATAATAGGGCCTTCCCTTGAGGTCGATTCTCTCTTCGATTTCTTCGCTGTATTCCAAAAAACCTGGCCTTGTAAGTGCAACTCCTTTGATTTTTGAAAAGGGGAGATTGGGGACGTTGACATTGAGAATGGCCATGGGGGGAATCAGTTTTTCTCCACCGATTTCCAGAAAGCGGGAGATAAACTGCGAGGCGGTATCAAAATGGTGTGTTTTTTCACAATCGCCGGTCAGGTTGACGGTTAAACTGACCGCAATACCGGGAATTTGGCGTATGGCCGCCTCTCTGGCGGCGGCAATCGTGCCCGAGTAATACATATCTTGAGAGAGATTTGGCCCACAGTTAATGCCACTAATGATGAGATCGGGCCGGGTGGATTGTTGAAAAAAATATTTCAGGCCTATCAGGACGCAGTCTGCGGGAAAGCCATTACAGCCGTAGATATTGTCGGCAATTTTAGCAACTCTTAAGGGATGATTTAAACTGAGAGAATGCCCTGTAGCAGAGCGTTCTTCAAGAGGGGCCACCACAATAATTTCGTGACCACTTTGGAGTTTTTGCGTGAGTGATTCGATTCCTTCGGCACGGATACCGTCATCGTTGGAAATAAGGATGCGCATGGGGCACTTACTCTGCGAGGGACAACTTTGTAAAATAATCCTCAAAACGGGGAATATTGGTTTTACGATAGCAGATTTCGACGGAAGAATCTACTGGCAGGGATGTGATGGAAAAATCAAAATATTCTAAAAAGCTCGGCAGCACGTTGCTATCCCATTTGCGTGTTAAATAGAGGGGAATCCCGTTGGGACGAACCGCGCCAATTTGTGAGTTGAGGTTGGAGGCCAGATCAATTAAATTGCCGCGATTATAAGCACGTTCGATCAACGAAATATTTAAAACCAATCCTTGGAATGTGGGAAGAGTGAGAAAATCTTTAAGTTCCCGGTCAAGTTGATAGTGCCATATAAAGGGGAGATTGAATTTTTGATAAAAATCTGTGCTTAGGGAATCGGAAAATTCGAGAATAATTTTTGTAGGGGAATTTTGCAACTGAGGAATTTCATTTACTATTTTTTCGACGACAAAATCTTTTTCATTACAAAAATGCAAGTACATGGAGTCGCTGAAATCCAAATGTTTTGAGACTAATTCTTGAAAGAGGTGTTGTTGAATGAAATTAAAAGAAGTGGGTCTGAAATCAAAACCAAAATGCTTAATTTCAAGCCGTTTTAATGTCTGAATAATTTCGTGGCCGTAGACACCTTCAATTCTATAGATCATAACTTCCCTTTATCATATCGGATTCTGCGAAACCAAACTTTTGAGGAAAGTTATTCCCATTGGGTTCTAAGTTTTATTGGGGTCAGAAAAGGCGCTGCTGTTGAAATTGACAATAAAATTAACTGAAAAGTCTGATTCATTAATTTCTTTGCGGTATTTCAGGCCCAGCTTCCAGCAATTATTGCTGGGGGAATAAATTGTCTCGTAACTGGTGTAATTGGTTCTCTCCCTTTCGTAATCATAGTCCCAGGAAAGGCGAAAGAGAAAATGGTCATTAAATTGATATTCTCCACCTACGGCAACGGTTTTATTAACGTGGCTTTCGAGAGTGTTGTACTTCAAAGTAGTGGAAATATTGCCGCGTTCAAATTGACTTCTTAGATCAATCAAAAAAATATGTTTGCGTGAGGCGTGAAAATAATACTCTTGTACGTTGGAAGAAAAACGCCCTAAATTAATTCCAGCGTCAATAAATAGCCGAGTCAATTTGTCTTTGTAGTTAGAACTTTGTTTGTTAAAATCATAACCTTGAGAAATATTGAAGAAACTTATTTTATCGTATTGAAAGTTGTCTCTCAAACTGCGTTCATTTTTGAGAAGGTTGGTATTGAGGGACATTTTGCGGACAAGTGTATTATTCCATTGAAATTCAAGCGTATTATTGATGGGAAATGAAGTTTTGGAAATTTCATTATTGTATTCAAATTCTTTTTCGCGAATGGCATCAGTCAGATCAAATTGACCAGCGCCATTTTCTTGCTGTATTTGGTTTAAAAAACGTTGATTTCCTTTGTATTTTTGATTCTCAAGAAAATAGTGTGTTAGCCCAAATCTTTGAGTATGGCGGTAGCTGTTTTTTCTAACGATATATTGAGATTTTTCGGCCTTAAAAACACTTGGAGGAATATCTCCCATGTAGCCTTGATAAAGGGAAATATTTTGTGTTTGCTCTTGCCCTTCTGGAAGCGGTATTTCTTCAGGAGCGAGGACTTGCTGATGGGCCCGACCAAATATTTTTTCAAATTCTATGAAAAATTCAGTTTTTTGAGTAAACCCGCTTTTGGAAAATTTCTTTTGTTCTTCGTGGGGAAAGTGATAACTTTGATAATCAAGAGTGGTGCTTGTTTTCCCATTTATCGGCCCTAGTTTTCCAAAACTCCAAGTGATAGTAGGGGCCAGATTGTAGCGTGTAGTATTTCGCAAAAATTCTTCTTCTTGTCGGTGATTCTGTTTGAAGACTGTCGCATCTCCCTCAAAATCAAAGGTGATATTGTGGAGCATGGGAATTTTAGATTGAAATATACGGTAGGGGATGGAATTGAGCTTTATCTTGGGAAGAATTTGAACGTAGCTATGGTCAAATTCCAAAGCTTGAGAAAAGAGTTGATTTCTTCTAAAATGCCCTTCCGTACTCAACGCCAGCCAATTATTTCTGTAATCAATAAATGTACTGCCCCCTAAATCACTGCCTTGAATCCTTTCATCAGAGAAATCTTCAATGCCCCGATCTGTATCCAAGTCTCGCGCAAAGTTATAGTCAAAATGATGATTCCAATTTTTACTTGAATTAAAATGATGTTCCCATTCACTTAAATGTCTAAAAGTTGAGTTGCCGCTAAGGTCGCGATTGTGCTTGTTGGGGATATAGATTTTGTCGTTCAAATGAAAACTGTTAAATTCATACCAAAAATTTTCTTCGGGGGCATGGCGAAATTGAAATTCATTTCCCTGGCCTCTTTTGCCAAGGGCGGAAGGAGTGAGAGTGAGGTCGGCATTTTGCGCAATCGCCCAAAACCAGGGTTGTTGATAACGTATGCCCTCGGAGAGATCCCAACTTAGTTTTGGAAAAAGAAGCCCGGTTTCACGATCCTTTTTGATGGGCAGGACAATGTAGGGCACATACATGACGGTGACGCCTTTAACTTTGATATAAGCATGGTTGACGTGGATGTATTCGTCGGGAATGATTCTGATTTTTTTGCCGAAGATTGACCACGATTCAGGACAATCTTTACAAGTTGTATATTCGGCATCGGTACATAAAATTTCTCCGTTGGGCAAACGTGAAAAGAGTTTTCCCAAAACGATATAATTGTCACTTAAAATGCGAGCATTTTGTAAATTAAACAACTTGGTTTTGAAATTATATTCCAATTTTGTTCCATAAAGAGTTGTTTTAGAGCCAACGTAGCGAATATTGCCTTCGATAATTGCCAGGCCCGTATCAAATTGAAAATTGGCCCTCTCTCCATAAATGGTATTTCCTTGATAAGTTATAATGACATTGCCGATGGCAGAAAATTTGCGTTCTTTTGAGTTTCTGAAGGCCTTGTCGGAAATGATATGGATATTATTTTCAGTTCCGAAGCTAAATTTCTCCCGCCCAAAACTTGGATTGGGAAGGAGCAATGCTGTAACCGCAATGGGAATGAAGGTTCTTGAGAAATTCTCCCAAGAAGTAATACGATCCTGTAACCAAATAGTTTTTCGATGGATTATTTCCCATTTTTTGAAAGGCCAGAGAAATATTTTTGCAAAACGAGACGTTTTGAGATTCACTGATCGTTTTGCCCATCTGTTTGACGGCCTTTTCCAGAAGTTGCGCCGGTGTTGCCTTGAGATGGTTAAAAGCACAGAAATAATAATCTTTGGCCAGATAGGGCGATCCCAAAATAATTTTGAGGCATTTTGCCAAATCCTTGGAATCTTTTCTTGAAAGGCCAGAGATCACTCCCGAAAATGAGTATTCCTTCTCAGGTGAGAGGGCCAATGTGGCCAACCAGTGCATGGCCTGCCTTAGACCGTCGGTATTATGAGACCCTAAAAGCATAAATCTTCCGCAGCTTGATGTCACTATTTGGCCCCTGCCAAAGCTGGTTTTATTGAGTGAGATAGGAGATGGATCCATTTTAAGTTGCAGTTTTTGACAACTTATTTTGAAAATCTCTTTTGCTAAAATGGCATTTCTTTGTTTGAAATCAAACTTTCGGTTGATACTGAGTTGGCAAAGGGGAATATTATGTGTTTGGCAAAAGGAACGGGTTAGGGAAATGAGGTGGGGCCGTTTGAGAGCGCTGATGAGAGGAACCCCGGTGCGGGTGATTCCCAGCTTTTCCATCAAGATATCTTTGAGCCGTGGGCCTAAAATTTCCGTGTGGTCGTGGGAAATGGAAGCCAGAGCGGTGATATTAGCGTCGATCAGGTTGACGGCATCTCTTTTTCCACCGAGTCCAACCTCAAAAATAAGTACTTGAGGTTTTTTCTTTAGAGCAATATCTAAAAAGCAGTAAAAAAGAAATTCATAATAGCTTAAAGATTTGGCCAAATGGGCATTTTTTTCAAAATTTTGGAGCAGAAAAGGAGCTTTTACGGGCCTTCCATTAAAACGAAATCTTTCAGTTGGAGATAAAATGTGAGGACTTGTAAAAAGTCCCACCGAAATTTTTTGATGGCGAAACAGTTGTTCCAAGTAAAGACAAGTTTCCCCTTTACCATTGGTTCCGGCCACGGTGACGATAAAGGGAGAAGTAGTTGATTGAACACGTTTAGTTAAAGTTTTGAGAATCGCCCTGGAGTTGGCCCTGTCTTCTTGGAAGAATTCAAAACCAACTCGCGTTTCCAGCCAGCAGTCGAGTTCGGGGTGGAAATTACTTTCCAGGGCCAAACATGGCGACGAAAAAGGCGATTTCATTTTTGAGTTTATGGCGGTGGACGATGCGGTCTATAAAACCGTGTTCTTTTAAAAATTCACTTCGTTGGAAGCCTTCGGGCAGTTTTTGGCGAATGGATTGTTCAATAACGCGAGGGCCAGCAAAGCCAATCAAGGCGCCTGGTTCAGCAATGTTAACATCCCCTAGCATGGCAAAAGATGCTGCTACGCCTCCAGTGGTCGGGTCGGTGAGAACGCTAATAAAGGGAATACGACCTTTTTTCAATTTTTGGCGAACGGAGGAGGTTTTAGCCATTTGCATCAATGAAAGAATCCCCTCCTGCATGCGTGCCCCCCCAGAGCAAGATACGATAATGGCAGGCCTCTTTTTTTGGTAGGCCAAATCCATGGTGAGGGCAATTTTTTCACCACAGACAACACCCATAGACCCCCCCATGAAACCAAAGTCCATAGCAGCAATGGCCACCGGATGTCCCTTAATCACGCCTTCCCCCGCCAAGACCCCATCGTGTTGGCCAGTTTTGTTGAAAGCGCCCTGTAATCGTTCCCGGTAGGACTTTTTATCGACAAAATCCAAGGGGTCTGAAGTGGCCAATTTTTCTTCCAATGGCCGAAAACTTTTTTCATCTAAAAGGAGTTCAAGGCGTTCTGATGCGCTTAGTCTAAAATGGTGCTGGCAATATGGGCAAACTTGATGGGACTCTTTCAAGCGGTCGTTTTGAATTGTTTCCCCACAGTGTGTGCACTTCGTCCACAATCCAGGAGGCGTACTGCTGTTGGCAGCCGTTTTTTTTGAATTTTTAAGTTTTGGACTCTCTACAGAGTCGAACCAATTCATGGGCGCATACTGGCACAAGAGAATTAAAAAACAAAGCTCACATCATCGTTGGCCAAAAGATTGATACGCTCATTGCCTATTGCGTCAATCTCGGTGCTGATGTCGTCCTGATGCGAGGGCTTCATGTGCCCTAGAAAAATGGGAACTTCAGGGGGCATCTTTTTAAGCTCAACGGCAATAGTTTCAGGAGTGTGGTGGCAGCTTTCCTCGGCGATTTTGACCAAACGGTTGGGGAAGCTCACTTCGGTAAAAATGGCCTTTAAATTTTTTCGTTTTTTGGCCTCCTTCCAAATGGCATCTGTCGGGCCAGTGTCTTGAGTAAAAACTACGCAACTTTTACCTTTTTCTATAATAAATCCATGCCCACCCGCTGGGTGGTTAACAGGGATAAAAGTCACCTTATATTTTCCAATATCAACAGTGCTATGGCTTGGAACAATATGAAAACGCAAAGTGGGGTTTTTTGGGCTGGGTATTTTGGTGAAGTCCGGCCAAATTTCATCGTTTAAAAGGTGGGTGAGAATATTGTCTCTAACCGTTTGTGAAGTATAAATTTCAAAGGGTTTACTCCGCAGTTCAAAGCAATTGTCGGCCAGAAAGGCCAAATCAGAAATGTGGTCGAGGTGAGAGTGAGAAATGAGGATGTCGCTGATAAGATTTTGCTCACTAATTTGTAGCCCCGACGCTACCGAGCCGGCATCTATCAAGAGTTTATTGTCAATGAGATAGCTGGTATTCAGGTAGGCGGGGGAAACGCCACCGTGTCCACCGATTATCCTAACTAGCATGATAACCTCCAGGATATGGAATTATTCTAATCTAATTTTACACAAACTGCTTTCGGGAAAGTTCATTCCCGTTGACCTCAACGACAATGACATGGTGTACTGTAATAGAGAAAAGTTGTTCTATATTTCGGGAGGAAAAACGAGATGTCCATGAAAATACAAGCGAGAACGGATGCCTATGGCGATATTACAGTTTATATGGAAGGTGGATTAGATTATCAAAATAGTGTTTTTTTGAAATATAGGCTCGAAAAAATTGTCTCTGAAAACCCTTTTTCGACAATTACTCTCGATCTTTATCGTCTGGATTTTGTAGGAAGCTCGGGAATTGGCTTTTTTGCTGAAATTATTAAGACTATGAATAGTCGGAAAAAGCAGATTCGTATCAGTAACGCCAAAAATGAGTTTGTTAAGGTTTTTAAGCTATTTAACTTGGATATAGAGGATGCTTCGGCCGATGAACTCGAAGCAGACAAACCATCTCTACCAAAATCTGTTAATCAGTTTAAATAAATTTTATTTAAAAAAAGTTCTGTTTTTCCGAAGTGGTGGCAAAGGTATAAACCATGAAGGCCATCACTTTGAAAATTTTAAATATAATATTTCTTTGCTTGAATTTATTTTGTATAGAACTTGTCTCAGGTGCCCCCAGCAATGCAGAACTTATTCAAGAAAATCAGCTTGATCCCAACTATGAAGAAAATTTAAAAAAACAGGAGGAGCAAGAAGAGGCGATTAAGGGCGAATTTGATGAAATCTATCTGGAAAATGAGAGGCGTAAGAAAGAAGCAAAAGCTGTTCCTCAAGGTCAAATTGATGATGGCAAAGAAACCGGGGGATTGCTCAAGTCGAGCATTTTATTATTTGGAGTAACTTTTGCAGGCATAACCATCGCCAAAAGCTGTTTGAAAAAGGCCAGTTCTGTTACCTTTTTGGCCGCCGCCACACTTTATATTACCGCCGAAATCGCTCTTTTTACCGAATTTTACCAAGATGGAAATAAGGCGCTTAAAAACTATCAGCAAAATAAATACGATAAAAGGCAAGTGGGCTCTTTGGAAGAGGCCTCTAAAAGGTCGAAAAGGGCCTCTGATGCGGCCTTGGCGAAATCCATTATTCAGGCCACTGCTGCGATAGGTTTTGGTGTGGCAGCAGTACTTGCCATCTTGGAAGCGGCCATTGATTTTCCCAAATTTACAGGGGACTGTTTTTCTACGGGAGTTTTTCCCGAGACTAAAATTCAATTTTTAGCACAGTCTTTGCTCAATGCTTTAATTCCCGATGCCAAGGCCAAAGTTAAATTTGGAACAATTGGGCCGTTACTGGCCGGTGTTGGTGTTGGTGCGGCCGCTGCGGTTGCGATTAGTTCGGCCATGACCGGGGCGTTGGGAAGTAGCATGGCAGGTGCTTTGGCCAGTGGTTATACTCGCGGTGCTATTTTTGGAGTTTTTGCAGGATTTGCCACTTGGTCGGCGACAGAGGCCGGACTTGCCTCCAATAAACTCAGGAAAAATTCTAAGGAATACAAACGTCTCGCTGGGGAGGCCAGTCGTCTTAAAAAGAAAGGTCAAATTATCATATCAGAAGATGAAGAAATTTATACCAAAGAAAAACAAGCGGTGGAAAATATTTCGTTAGGCCCAGTAAAAAAAGACGAGTTTTCACCAAATACTTGTCTTGAAGGAGATAACATTGCTGAGGATGCAAAAGCGGATAAGGATTGTTCTTGTCGGGCCACCAATACTTGTACCAAAGTTAAACTTCCCGATTTAGTGCAAGACCGGCCTGACTTTCCTGGTGGAGACACTTTGGCCGACGCGGCAAATGCTTTTGCAAAATCTGCCGATGCCATTTTATCAGGAGACTTTGGAAAAGCTCGTATTGAAGGAAAAAATACTCAGCGTCTGGCCGCAAGGTTAAAAACATACAAGTCTGATTATGTTGATTTGGCCAACAAAAAAATCGTTGCTTCAGGGGGTAAACCTTTGGAAGATTGGGATAAGTTAGAAGACAAAACAGAAAAGTTCTTGCTGGATAAAGTCAGTTCTTCCTTAGGCTCATTATCAAGTAAAGATAGAAGCGCTCTCGCTGAATTGGTACCAGATTTAGACCCAGGTAAATCTTCTCAAAAAGATGCCTCTCAATCTACTGCGGTTGCTCTCAAAACGACAGGTCAAGGAACTGTCGGTTTGAATAAAGGGCCTATAAAAACAGGTTTTGAATTTTTAGATGAGGAAGAAAATAAAGAGCGTCTCTTTTTAGATCAAGGTGAGGCCCAACCTCTAAAACCAAAAGGAAAGGCCGTAAAGTCGTCCAAGGGCCTTGGAGAGAGCGATGAAATAGTAGGCAGGAATAAAGATTTATTTAAAATCGTTACCAAGCGTTATCATTCTTCAGCTTACCAGTCTTTTTTTGGAAGAAAGGCAGACGTTCCCTAAAAAAACTATTTTGTTTTTTTCTTGCCTTTGCGTAATTTAGCAAAAACCACACCTGCAACAACTACGATTGCCACAATCCATATCAAGCTTCCTAGAGGGTCTTTTCTCGATCCAACTCGGCCTTGGCGACCATCACCTATGCCGTAATTTTTTCCCGAATCGGGAATGATTTGAGTATCTTGAATAAGGTCTTTATTTTGTTCGTCAGCGGCCAATCTATAATTTGAAGCATCAGGACTTTTTTGCCGAAATACTCTCAACGTATTGATAACTTTGTCAAAGATATTTCGATAACTATCATAATGATCTTTGGCCACTGATAGAGTGACGGCCACGCCGAGGTCTTCTTTAACGGTTGCCATATAGCGGGTGTAAAATCCTGGAACTTCAGAGGCCAAATGCAGGCTATCTACCCATCTATGGTCATTAACGGAACTAACTTTGGCATATTTGGGATCGGAAATTTGGGTTTTTCCATCCGGTAATGTGAAGGTCTTTGTTTTTTTTAAATAAGCTTGATATTGCTCTAAAGAGTCTTGAGAACCCCTTATTTTGGCGGCCAGAATGATAATCGCCTCTTTTTGGCGTTGTTTATTAGTAGATTGACAAACCCATTCCGTTCCCTCCAAAGCACATTCCCATCCGGTAGGCAACTCAAATTGGCAGTACTGGGATGTGAATGTTTTGGCCATGAGTTGAGAGACAAATAGACTTGTATATAAACTGAATGAAAAGAACATTGTTTTCAAGATTGTAGAACTCACATTAAACCTCTCTTGTGTTAGCATTTAAGTATCTTCTCAATTCTATTTTAGACAAAGCCAAAAATTTAACAAGCTAGAAATTTAAACTCTTTTATTATCTTGAGCGCGCTACGAATCCTTTCTTAATTTTCTTTCTTTTCATTTTCCTGGTTAATTTTATGACGGCCTTATTCCCACTGGTTTTGTAGACAATACCTTCAGCAATTAAAACATTTTTACCAGAATCATTATTTTCAAAAATATCAAACTTCATTCCCTTTTCTATATCGCTGGATAACCCTTTATTAATAAGAACAAATTTACCTCTAGCACTCGCTTTAACAACACGGGCCTCAATGCTATATTCCTTAAATCGCTTAATTTTTCTTTTTTCTCGCAATCTTTTATTTCCAGACCAGAGTAAATTTATTCCAAAGCGTGTTCCTTGATCGGTGCTGACACCAAAAAGAACTGGAGAAATTTCAAATCCTAATCTCAAGTTGTTGAAGGCGTAGTAAATTCCAGCACGGGGGGCAAAATATTCACGATTTATACTGTTGTAAAGGTGAGTACTTCCCGTTGCTTGGGATGGTTTTTGCTCTGGAACGTCAGAAAATTCATCACCCTTTAAACTAAATATCCCTTCAACACCCAATGAAAACATCCAAGGGCGATGAGTCCAATCTGATGTTACGAGATAGGGCATTTCGCTACTTAAATTATTACCCGGCTTCCTAAGGAATACCTGAGTATTGAGGATATGTTTTTTTGTTCGCAAATAACTGAGATTAAGCCCTAATGAGAACTCCGTTCCTCCATCTCCCAGGATAATTTGATCAGTAGGAACTTCCAGAATGGTGTTATAATCTGTATTTTCTGCACTGCTTTGCCGGGCCTGCAAAGTGAAGGCATAAATCAAGGATTTACTACTGGGAACGGAAAGGCGGCCTTTGAGGTAATAGCTTTCCAGTCCCGAATTGGTAACAGTACTAATTTCATCTCCTTGCAATTGGTTTGAACTGTTTTGACGAAAGCGGAATCCTCCTTCCCACGAGAGTCTGCGAGATAGAGCATAACCAAGAGAGAGTTCCCCATCAAATCGAGAAAATGCGTAATCTTCTTCTAGTGGTGAACTGGTTCCATCGTGTTCAAAGTGTCCGGAGGTCTGAAACAAACTCCCATTCAATTTTACTTCGTAATTACCCGGTGCAGGGCCGAGCGCCAAAGGGCGATAAAGAAGGCGTGGATTTGGCCTTGCCAAAATATCCAAGGAAATAAGGAATCCCAACAAAGCTAAAAATGGGCCGATTGGATTTATAAAAAACAACTCCCTGTCAAAAACCAGTGAGAGTTATTAGGTTAAGGCCATCTTAAATACCAAACAAGATGGTCAAATCATTCCAACATTTCTTCAATACGGAGAAGTTGATTGTATTTCTCCACTCTTTCTGAGCGGCTGGTAGACCCTGTTTTGATATGTCCGGCCCCTGTGGCCACTGCCAAATCAGCGATAAAAGTATCGCCCGTTTCGCCTGAGCGATGACTGATAATCGCCTTAAAATTGTTTTGAAATGCTAATTCTAAGGTTTCAAAAGTTTCTGTAAGAGAACCAATTTGGTTGACTTTAATTAAAATAGCATTGGCCTGTTTTTGCCGAATCCCTTCTTGAAGAATTTTTTTGTTTGTAACAAAAAGGTCATCGCCTACGATGAGGACCTCATTTCCCATTTTGGCCGTCAATTGAGTCCAGTTTGCAAAATCATTTTCATCCAGGCCATCTTCAATGGAATAGATGGGATATTGTGTGCATAAGTCGGAATAATATTGAATCATTTCCTTTCCCGAGTAGGCCTTGCCTTGCATGGCATATTGGTTTTGATGATAAAATTCGCTGGAAGCAGCATCAATGGCCAGTTTGATTTCTTGATTGGGCCTGTAACCGGCCTTCTCGATAGCTTCGAGAATACAGTCGAGAGCATCTTGATGTGATTCAAAATTAGGGGCAAACCCTCCTTCGTCTCCTACGTTGGTGCTATGTTTGGCCTCGGCGAGAACCTTTTTGAGCTGTTGGAATATCTCAGCTCCCGCTCTCAGATTTTCTGCAAAGCTTTTATTCAGGCATGGAACAATCATAAATTCTTGAATGTCGAGGTTGTTATAGGCATGTTTCCCACCGTTGATGATGTTCATAAGAGGGGTGGGAAGCAAGGGCCTTCCAACGGGATTGGGAACTTTGAGGTCTTCAAATAAATATTGCCACAAGGGTTTGTTTTGTTCCAAGGCCGCGGCCTTGCAGATGGCGATAGAAACCGCCAGAATGGCATTGGCCCCTATTTGGGATTTTGATTCTGTTCCATCGAGTTCCAGCATGGAGTAATCGAGTTCTTTCTGATGAAAAACATTTTTTTCCAAGAGCAGGGGGCGTAGCTTCTGATTGACGTTGTCAACCGCCCGTTGAACCCCTTTTCCTAGAAAACGGGCCGGATTGCCGTCACGCAATTCTAGCGCCTCTCGCTTCCCCGTTGATGCCCCACTGGGAACTGCTGCTCGTCCGCAGTAATCATTTGATGTCCACAAATCGACTTCGACCGTGGGAAATCCCCGTGAATCCAAAATTTGACGGGCAAAAATATTTTTAATGGTACTCATGGCAAAACTCTCTCGGAAAATTGAAGGGATTGAAAAATAACTTGAGCAGCTTGAACGGGAGTTGTTTTTTTATCCAATACATCTTGTATTTGTTGAGAATAAATTTTTTTATATTGGGCAGAATTTTTAATTTCATCATCCAACATTTCAGAAACTAAATTTTCAACCCATTTTGTATTCTGGAAATTTCTATGCTGAGAGAATTGGTCGCATTTTTTCGCTTTTTGAACAAAGTTTTCTATCATCTCCCAAATTTTTTGCAGGCCTGAAGTATCTTTGTCTTTTAGGGAGGAGCAAGTTAAAACACAAGGTTCCCAAAAAGGACGTTGAGAACCGATAAGTTGTAAAGCACTTTCATACTGGGATGCCGTTTGTTTTGCCAATTCCAAAAGCTTTCCATCGGCCTTGTTGACGACGATAGCGTCGGCCAGCTCGATGATTCCTCTCTTAATTCCTTGCAATTCATCTCCAGCATTGGGAGGGATGAGAACCATAAAAAAATCGACCATAGAGTGAACTTGATACTCGGATTGTCCAACCCCTACAGTCTCTACCAAAATGACATCGAAACCGGCCGCTTCACACAACAGGATATTTTCTCTGGTTTTGTGTGCGACTCCTCCCAAGGCACCCGAACTTGGAGACGGGCGAATGAAGACATTGTTGTTGCGGGAAAGCTCTTCCATCCTCGTTTTGTCACCTAAAATGGAGCCTCCGGCAATTGGCCCAGAGGGGTCAATCGCCAAAATTGCTACTTTCTTGTTCAAATTGGTGAGCAAGGGGCCAAAATTTTCAATAAAGGTTGATTTTCCCACTCCAGGAGGCCCTGAAAGACCTATCCGAACGGATTTTCCAATGTGGGGAATAATGCTTTCCAATAGCTGTTGCGCTTGTTTTCGATGTTCTCCAAGAGATGATTCGACCAAAGTTATTGCTTTGGCCAGGGAATGTCGATCCCCTTGCAAGAGTTGTTGGGCCAGAAGTTTGTGTGAATTTTTTTCTTGGGACATATTTTTTATTATTCTCAAGGTTGTGCTTTTTCAATGGCGGCAAGAACGGTTTGGGCAGATTTAGTGATGGGAGTTCCCGGGCCAAAAATGCCTTTGACACCCGCTTCTTTTAAAAAGGCATAGTCTTGCTTGGGAATGATTCCTCCCAATACTACAATAATTTTTTGGTTTTTTGTTTTACTCTCCAAGGCCTTGAGCAATTCAGGGACGAGATTTTTATGGGCACCGGCCTGGGAAGATATGCCTACGGCGTGAACATCACTTTCAATGGCGTATTGGGCAACTTCGTCGGGAGTGCAAAAGAGCGGAGCCAGGTCAATATCAAATCCGGCATCGGCAAAGGCCGTGGCGATAAGTTTGGCCCCCCGGTCGTGTCCATCCTGGCCCATTTTAGCCACCAGCATGCGAGGCCTGCGGCCATATTTTTTTTCAAAGTCTTCAATTTTTTTCTTTAACATATTCCATCTCTCATCCTGTTCAAAAGGTTTGCCGTAAACTCCCGAGACAATATTTGTATTTGCTTGATAACGGCCCCAAATTTTTTCCAAGGCCTGGGTCATTTCACCGACAGTACATCTCACACGGGCCGCTTCCACACTCAGAGCGAGAGCATTTCCAGGCCCTCCTTCCGCGTAGCGGGTTAAGTTGGTTAAAGCATCTCGTACTTTGCGTGCATTTCTTTGAGATCGTAGTGAAGTTAATCTTTTTATTTGGGAAGAACGGACATTTTGATTGTCTATTTCGAGAAGCTCCACTTGGTCATCTTGGTTATTATGAGGGGCCGGGTATTTGTTGACTCCTACAATGACATCTTCTCCCCGGTCTATGCGTGCTTGTTTGGCCGCTGCCGCCCGATCAATATGCAATTTGGGGATACCTTGTTCTATGGCCCTAATCATGCCTCCTGCGCGTTCAATTTCTTGCATGAATTGTCTCGCCTTTTCGGCAATTTCTTGAGTCAGAGTTTCCATCATATAAGACCCACCCCAGGGGTCTATAACTTGAGGAATACCCGTTTCCTCCTGAAGAATCACTTGAGTATTTCTGGCGATGCGGGAACTCAATTCGCCAGGGAGTGCCATTGCTTCGTCAAAGGAGTTTGTGTGCAGGGATTGAGTTCCTCCAAAAATTGCCGCCATCGCCTCAATAGTGGTTCGGACAATATTGTTGTAAGGGTCTTGTTCCGTCAGGCTCCAGCCTGAGGTTTGGCAATGAGTTCTAAGCATTCGGGATTTGCGGTCTTGAGGATTGTAGGGGGTAACGATCTCATTCCACATCATTCGAGCGGCCCTCAATTTGGCAATTTCCATATAAAAATTCATTCCAATGCCAAAAAAGAAACTGAGACGGGGAGCAAATTGATCAATTTTCATCCCCGCTTTAAGTGCAGTTTCAATGTATTCCTTGCCATTGGCCAAGGTATAGGCCAATTCCAAAGCAGTATCTGCCCCCGCTTCCTGCATGTGGTAACCCGAAATAGAAATGGAATTGAATTTGGGCATGTATTTTGAGACGTATTGAAAAATATCGGAGATAATTTTCATGGAAGGTTGTGGTGGAAAAATATAAGTGTTTCTCACCATAAATTCTTTTAAAATGTCATTTTGGATAGTGCCTCTGAGTTTTTTCACTGATACGCCCTGTTCTTCAGCAGCGACGATATAACTGGCCATGACGGGCAAAACGGCACCGTTCATGGTCATGGAGACGGAGATTTTGTCCAAGGGAATATCCTGGAAGAGAATTTTCATATCTTCGACAGAGTCAATGGCCACTCCGGCCTTGCCAACGTCTCCCGAGACGCGAGGATGGTCAGAGTCGTGGCCTCGGTGAGTCGCCAAATCGAAGGCCACCGAAATGCCTTGTCCACCACTGGCCAAAATTTTGCGGTAAAAAGCGTTAGATTCTTCAGCAGTCGAAAATCCGGCATATTGGCGAATCGTCCAGGGCCTTCCGGCGTACATGGTGGCCCGTGGCCCACGGATAAAGGGAGGCTGGCCGGGTAGGGTATTGCTGTAAGGATTATTCTTTAGGTCGGACTCTGTATAAAGGGGCCTGACTTTGAGGCCTTCGGGGGAAGATTTAACGAGTTCCTCCAATGGTCGGTTTTGACATTCCCTGGAGGCCAGAGATTCCCACTCTTTTAACTCTGTCATATTTGTCTCTTCACTTTTCTTCATAATATTCAACGACTTACGATAGATTCTGGAAGGGTTTTCCGAATTTCAGCGCATTTTAGGCCAAATGGTATAATTTTAGCAAGAGTTTTGAAGTAAAGGGATTTACGAGGCCTTTTGTGAAGCAATCGTCAGAGATTACACTTGAAGCAAGTCTCCAAAGTTTTTTCTACGACCGACTTTCGGAAATAAATCGCCATTCCAGTGATCCTTTACCCAAAGAGGTCATTTATTATTCATCTTTGGTTATGGATAAATTTAGTGAAAGTGAAAATTATTTTGAAGAGATAGAGGGAAAAACCCGGGAAAAAATTTTGGGCCTTAAACTTTTTGAGTCGGGCGAGCTTTCTGCAGTAGAACAAAAGCGTTGCCTCAAAGACATTGGAGATACGGCCTTATTTTTATGTGGTTTTTTCCCCGAATCCCTTAAAAGCAAACTGGTAGATACTCAATACTATCAGAGAATTGGGCAAACCGCTTATCTTCGTTTGAATGCGCTGATTCCCATGGCCTATAACCGTTCCGCATTCTATGAACTTCTTTCCAAGATTTTTGATCAGCTTGCCATCGTCATAGATTTGGTTGCCCAAAAGGTTTTCAAGAAGAATTCCAAAGACGAACCTTTCCTGATTATGACTCAAAAATTGCGTGCCTGTTAAGGCCTCCTGGAGCGTCCTAAAAGGATCGTACTCCAAGGGCGCTCAAAGATGGTTTTTATATGAGTTTGAAAATCTCGGTGTGAAAGGTCTTGGACGGCCTTGTTTTCAAGATGATAATAATCGAGAGGGTGGCCGTGGAGAGTTGTCGCCGAGTAGATGTTGGCGTAATCTTCGTTGGTTTGGACAGCGAGAAGAGATTGGCCTTGAATCATACGTTTAATTCGCTGAAACTGATTTTTTTGCAGGCCTTTGGCCTTAATATTGGCAATGATGTCTTCGATACTTTTGAGTGCCGCTGGTACTTTATCGTGCCCGGAGGCCATATAGATTCCCCAATAACCCGCTTCCAGGGCCGAAAAATGAACGGGCTGTGCAGTGTAGCACAATCCCTTGCGATCGCGTACTTCAACAAACAGTTCTGAACTCTGTCCTGAAAGGTGTGCCGTGAGCATTTTGAGATAGAGATTTTCACGATGTCCGAGTTCGGCCACGGGAATACCGTAAAAAATCTGAGTTTGCTCTCGGTCAAATTTAATAAAAACATTTTGCGAAGAGAGATATTTTATTTTTGGAGAATTTCGTTTTTTGGGAGAACGTGGCCCTATTTGGGAATAATGAGGTTCCAGCGCGCTGATGACTTCATCGAGCGATTGGTCGCCACAATAAGTGAAAAGAAGATTGCTTTTCGTGAGGTTTTTTGCATGAAGTTCTCGCAAGTGTTTGGACTGTATGGAGTGAATGGATTTCGCAGAACCTAATGCAGGGAGAGCATAGGGATGCCCGTTGAAAAAAATCTTGGCGGCCTCTTCAAAACACCGTTTGACAGGGTCTACCTGACGCACTTTAAGCTGTCTCAAAGTAATTTCTTTTTCATGTTTAACCCTGTTTGCAGGAAGGTTGGGATGCAACAAAGAACCACAAAAATGTTCTGTCAGGGGGCCGAAGTGCTGACTTTGCCCGTGCAAAGCAAGTCCGTAAGAGTTTCTTCCCGCAATGCCATTGAGCGATGCCGATTTGTTTTCTAAATCGGATTTGAGCTTTTCATATTTGATTTTCAAGTAGCCCTTGGTCAAAGTTTTGCCCAGTATATGATGGGAGCCGTGAGTGAGAATATTTTCACTACTCAGACCACCCTTTAGATAAGCGTGTAACACAAAAGTTGGATTGACGGGGTTGTGTCTGTAAATGAGTTGAACCCCGGATTTTAACTGTAGAAGTTGTGTTTGAGAATCGTACTTTGATTTACTGGCCTTATATTTGCCCTTACTTTGGTTTTTAGTGGCGATGGCCTTTTTCTTTAGAGAAATCTGGAATTGATTCAGCAGAAGAGTTTGCTTTTTGTGTTTGAGGCCTTTGGGAATTTGCAGGCTTAAATGCATATTTTCTTTGAGCAGTTCTTTCAATTTGGTGTTGACAGTATGAGTTTGAGTATTTTTAACTCGTTCAATGAATTCATTTTCAGCATGAATTGACCCGGTTTGGGCAAAGCTGTGTCCCAGGGAGAAAGCATAGGATTCAGTGGACTCACGATCGTAGACTTTTGAGGCCAGGTACTGATTTTTAATTTTTTGAACCTCTTGTTCGCTCAATCCAGTTTGCATGGCCTGAATCAAGGTGGATTCCAGCTTGGAAAGAATGGGTGTTAAATTTTCGGGAGGGAAATTTATCTTTAAAGAATGAAGTCCTCCTCGATTCATAAACATGGTAGAATTGCTGACAGAATTTGCCAGGGAACCATCGAGAACCAGATTTTTATAAAGACGTGAAGTTTCTCCGTAGCCGAGGGCACTTAGGGCCAAATCTTCTGCGGCCGCATGGCCATCTTCAAAGTCGGGGGCCTGAAAACAGATATAAAGCTGTGCCATCTTGACATCTTTTTCGTGGATGTTAACGGTAGGATTCTTTTTTAATTTAAAGGCGGGGAAAGTCGAGGCCGGCCCCTTGGGAAATTTAAAAGATTCAATTTTTTGGGAAAGTTTGGGAACGCTGGATTTTTTGTTCAAATCTCCCGCTACGATAAGAAGTGCGTTGGAGAGATTGTAAAATTTCTTTCTAAATTGAATGAGTTGTTTGCGGTTAAAACGGGAAATAGTGTTAGGGTATCCCAAAATAGGGTGCTGGTATCCGCCGGTAAAAACCGCATCTTGCAATTTTTGGAAAGAAAACTGGCCGGGATTGTCCTGACTTCTGCGGTATTCTTCCAGTACGACCCCCCTTTCGGGAGTGAAGTCTTTGAGCTTAAAGGAGGGATGGGCGACCATATCCAAAAGGATTTCAAGGCCTTCAGTGAGAAATTTTGAGGGGATATTGAGGTAATAACAAGTATAGTCAAAAGAAGTAAAAGCGTTGAGTTCTCCACCCAGGCCTTCCGCTTGGTGAGCAATGTCTGCCCCCGGGCGAGTGGGAGTTCCCTTGAAAAACATATGTTCAAGAAAGTGAGCGATGCCCCAATCGGCCTTTTCTTCGAGTGCGGAACCGGCGCGGAACCACATTTGAATTGATGCAGATTGGCATCCCGCCATTTGAACAAAAAGGGTTTCGAGATGGTTGCGCAGACAAATTTTTTGATGTTGCATAGGCAAAAGAAACTTTCGTCGATTCGGTGGGAAATGTCCAAAAAAACTTTACTGGCCCCAAAAAAACTTCACTCCCTTTATATGCATTTTCCCTTTTGCCGCCATCTATGCAATTACTGCGATTTTTACAAGGCGTTGCCCCAATCTTCCAAGGATATTGAGCAATTCCACGCTTTTCTTACTACCTCCTGGGAAAGTCATCAGACTTGGCTGGAGTCTTTGGGACGTTATTGGGGGCCTTTGCAGACGTTTTATTTGGGAGGGGGAACCCCATCTCTTTGGGGTGCTCAAGGGGCACAATTCTTGAAAAGTTTTTTTGCTGAGCATGAAATAGCTCTCCACCCCGAAGGGGAACACACCATGGAGATGAATCCTGGAACCTATACCCCTGAAGGCATCAGGGCGTGGATGGATTTTGGTATTAACCGCTTTAGCTTGGGCCTTCAAGCTCTCGATGTAGACTTTTTGAGTGATCTGGACAGGGTTCACTCTCTCGAAGAGTCCTTTCATGCTCTGGAATTTTTGTCTTCACTGAAAAGTGAAGGCATCCATTTCTCGGTCGATTTTATGTTGGGCCTGCCCTTTTCTTCCCAGCGCAAAAGAGATGTTTTAAAGGAGCTAGAGCAGGTGCTTGAATATGCTCCCGTACACATAAGCCTCTATATTTTAACTGTGAAAGGCGCCTACCCCCTGTACCAGAAGCTCCCGAGCGATCAGTGGATAGCACGGGAATATTTGCAAGTGTCCGAATTTTTGTGCAAGCGGGGTTTTGAGCATTACGAAGTCTCAAATTTCGCTTTGCCAGGCCATGAATCCCGCCATAATTTGCGCTATTGGACTTCTCAAACTACTGCTGCGTTGGGACGTTCGGCCACGGGGTTTCTATCAGAGGAGGGGATTCGTTATAAATGGAGAGTGAGGGGAGAGGGATTTTCGTTGGAGTCTCTTGATCCCAAGTCCTTGAATTTAGAGAAAATTTATCTGGGATTGCGCTTAAATAGCGGTCTTGAGCTTTCTAAGGCCTTTTCTGCTCAAGAGCAAGAGCTTATAGTAAAATGCGTTAAAAATTGGGAATTTAGAGGCCTGGCCAGCTATGGGAGTGGAATTGTCAAACTGCATCCTCGTGGGTTCTTGCTCCTCGATAGCTTGATGGGAGAGCTTTTCAAGGCACAATCCCGGCAGGTGGCCAATCCCGGCCTCTTGACATAAGTAGGAATGCCCCCATCTTAAGCTCAGGAGCATTTGAACCTTAAACAGAAAGGATAAGATTGTGACCGAAGCAAATGGTGAAGAAAATAAAGATTCTCAGCAAAAGGCCGCGCCAGAGGGCAAAAAAAGTTCTCGCAAAAAACGAGAGAAAAAACTAGAGACTGCACAAGTGGAGGCGGAAGCGAAGAAATCAGAGGAAAAAAATACTCTCGAAGGAGAGGACTATAAGAGCAAATACTTGTACCTGGCCGCGGAAATGGAAAATATGAAAAGGCGCTTTGAGCGTGAACGG
The DNA here is from genome assembly GCA_965215445.1 of Bacteriovoracaceae bacterium. Lineage (GTDB taxonomy): Bacteria > Bdellovibrionota > Bacteriovoracia > Bacteriovoracales > Bacteriovoracaceae > CBDBLK01. The sequence goes on from CBDCDT010000002.1 coordinate 867,577, forward strand.
GAAAATTTTCTTAAATACGGAAATGAAAAAGTTTTGTCGGCATTAATTGAGGTGGTAGATAATTTTGACCGCAGCATTGAGGCCCTAAAGGACGACAAAGATGAAAAAATTATCAATATTCGAGTGGGTATTGAAATGGTGAGAACTCAGTTTCTGGATACTTTAAAGCAGCACGGCCTTGAGGCCGTTCAGGCATTGGGGCAGGAGTTCGATCCAAATTTTCACGAGGCCATAGGAGAGCAACCAACTGAAGGAAAAAAAGATCAGGAAGTTGTTCAAGAGTATCAGAAAGGCTACCTTCTCAATGGACGCTTGTTGAGGGCCGCCAAAGTGATTGTTGCTAAAAACGATTAACCAAAACACCAAACTGGAAAAAGAAGGAGAATAGAAAATGGGAAAAATTATTGGAATTGACTTGGGTACGACAAATTCTTGTGTTGCCGTCCTCGAAAACGGCAAGGCAAAGGTAATCCAAAATGCGGAGGGACACAATACCACTCCTTCCGTGGTTGCCTTTGGAAAAGGTGGGGAGACGCTGGTTGGTCAGGTGGCCAAGCGGCAGGCGGTGACCAACCCCAAGAAAACGCTTTACGGTCTTAAACGCCTCATCGGGCGCAAACTCGATTCCGCCGAGTCCAAAAAATTTGCAGAGATGGCCCCCTTTAAAGTGTTTGCCAACAAAAACGGGGACGCTTGGGTGGAAGTGGACGGCAACAAAATGGCGCCACAGGAAATCTCTGCCAAAGTTCTGCAAAAAATGAAGCAAGGGGCGGAAGATTTTCTAGGCGAAAAAGTTTCGGAAGCCGTTATAACAGTTCCCGCCTACTTTAACGATGCTCAAAGACAGGCGACCAAGGATGCCGGCCGCATTGCCGGACTTGAGGTCAAGCGAATCGTCAACGAACCGACGGCCGCCGCTTTGGCCTACGGGATGGAGAACAAGCAAGACAAAAATGTTGCCGTATTTGACCTGGGTGGAGGAACTTTTGATATTTCGATTCTCGAAATCACGGGAGATGGAGTTTTTGAAGTCAAGGCCACCAACGGAGATACCTTTTTAGGTGGTGAAAACTTTGATGAAGAAATTATCAATTGGATAATAGGCGAATTTAAATCACTTGAGGGAATTGACCTCGGTCAAGACCCGATGGCCCAGCAAAGACTCAAAGAGGCCGCCGAGAAGGCCAAACACGACCTTTCTGCGGTCACTTCCCACGAGATCAACATTCCCTTTGTCACCGCCGATGCCAGTGGGCCGAAGCACTTGAATTTGACTCTTTCGAGGGCCAAATTTGAGAGCTTGATTGAAAAGCATTTGCAAGGCCTGAAGGCCCCTTGTGAAACCTGTATTCAGGATTCGGGATTTGCCAAAAATGAAATTCACGAAGTTATTTTGGTGGGAGGTTCCACTCGTATTCCCGCCGTACAAGAGCAGGTCAAGGCGATTTTTGGCAAAGAACCTTCCAAAGGCGTGAATCCCGATGAAGTTGTGGCCAGTGGTGCTGCCATTCAAGGAGGAGTCTTGGGAGGTGATGTAAAAGATGTTTTACTTCTCGACGTAACACCGTTGTCTTTGGGAATTGAAACTTTAGGTGGAGTTCTCACGAGAATTATTGATAAAAATACCACTATCCCCACCAAAAAATCCCAGGTTTTTTCAACTGCTGCCGATAATCAGCCGGCGGTCAGTATTCACGTTTTGCAAGGAGAGAGGGAATTTGCCCGAGACAACAAAACTTTGGGTAAATTTGATTTAACCGGAATATCTCCCGCTCCCCGTGGAGTTCCCCAGATTGAGGTGACTTTTGACATTGATGCCAACGGAATTGTCAATGTTTCGGCGGTGGACAAGGCCACTGGAAAGTCTCAGGAAATTAAAATTACTGCCGGCTCTGGCCTGAGTGAAGAAGAAATAGAAAAAATGGTCAAAGAGGCAGATCTTCACCGCACGGAAGATCAGAAAAAAAGGGAAGTCGTGGATATGCGCAACGAACTCGACGCCATGGTTTTGATGGCCGAAAAGAGCCTTAAAGAAGGTGAGGGTAAAATTTCTGAAACCTCCAAAGGTGAGTTAAACGAGGCCCTGAAAGAGGCCCGCAGCAAACAGACTTCTGAAAACCTCGATGAACTCAAGGCCGCCAAAGAGAGATTGCAAAATATCGCTCACAAAGTTGCCACTGAGGTTTATAGTCAACAATCAGGTTCTGAAAGTGCAGCAAAGGCAGAACCAGGCCCTCAAGCAAATCAGAGTGACCAGGGAGGAACCGCCGGCCATGAACCCAAAAAAGATGAAGATGTTGTAGATGCGGATTTCAAAGAGGTTTAGAATAGATAATTGAGGCCACAGTGAAGGAGGTTCTCCCTGAGCAAGCGAGATTATTACGAAGTTTTAGGAGTGGGGAGAGATGCCTCAAATAACGCCATCAAGAGCGCTTATCGCAAATTGGCGATGAAATACCACCCCGATCGCAATCCGGGAGATCGGCAGGCAGAGGCCAGTTTCAAAGAAGCATCGGTTGCGGCGGAAGTTCTCTTGGATGAACAAAAGCGCGCCCGTTACGATCAATTTGGCCATGCCGGCGTGGAAGGCCAGGCCGGTGGCGGTTTTCAAACCGGGGATTTTGGCGATCTCGGAGATATTTTTGGGGATATTTTCGGAGACATTTTGGGAGGGGGAAGACGTCGCAGAGGTGGCCGCTCACAGGGAAGGCCAGGAAATGACCTTCAGACCGGCTTATCTCTCTCTTTTGAAGATGCCGCCTTTGGAGTGGAAAAAATCCTTTCCATTACCCGCCTGGCCGAATGTCATGATTGCAGTGGAACCGGTGCCAAACGAGGGTCGCAACCGCAGAATTGTGGAACTTGCGAAGGACTGGGGGAAGTCCGGCGCCAACAGGGATTTTTCACTGTGGCGACAACTTGTCCCCGATGCCATGGTTCCGGGCAGGTCATTGGCGACCCTTGTAATGGTTGTCATGGAGAGGGCCGCAAGCGCAGGAAAACAGACGTGGCGGTCACCGTTCCGGCCGGCATTGATTCCGGGCAACGGCTGAAACTTTCTGACAAAGGGGACGCCGGAACCAGTGGAGCGCCCAACGGTGATCTCTATGTGGTTATCGACGTTAAAGAACATGAACTTTTTGAGCGCGATGGATTCGACGTTCATTGCACGATTCCCATTAGTTTTTCCCAGGCCGCACTTGGGTGTGAAATTGAAGTGCCAACCCTCACCGGCCGGGTTCAAGTTCCCATTCAGGCGGGGATTCAATCCAACAAAAAAATGCGACTCCGAGGCAAGGGCGTGCAAAAGCTGGGCGGCTACGGCACCGGAGATCAGGTTTTAACCATCCATGTGGAAACCCCCAGTACACTTTCTTCAGAACAAAAAGAACTTTTTGAACGCCTGTCCAAACTCGAAGAAAAAGACCGTTGCAATCCCATGGGCCAAAACTTCTTTGACAAGGTCAAGGGCCTTTTTCATTAAAGATTATTTGTCAAAAAACTTGAGATAACCCATTAACCCACCCAAAACAGAGATGGTTGCAAGAGAAAAATAGGCCATTTTAACGAAAAGATCATGCTTGAGGGAGAGTTCTAGTTCTTTAATATCCCTTTTGATTTCGGCAATTTCGCGCTTTAGTTCGGCAGTAGCGTATTCCAAATCTTGTTTGGAGGCGGAATCTTGAGACATCATTTCCAGAATGGCCCGAGCTTGTGTCTCGTTAAACCCTGCTTCCTTGAGAGAGTCAAAATTTCTGAGCGAAGAAAAACCGTTTCCGCCCATGGCATTTTTCCTTGGTTTTAGTGTTCTATCGTTATTTTAAAAAAAATATTAAATTTGTCAATTAGTCACTATTTTCCATATGGAAACCCCAGTGCGCTTTTTTTCTAACAAAAAGAACTTTTTGAACGCCTGTCCAGGCCGGAAGAAAAAGATCGCTGTAATCGCATGGGCCAAAACTTTTTCGACAAGGTTAAAGGTCTTTTTCATTGAAGGCTCTTTTGGGGTCTATACGCTTCATCTTTCTTTCCTGCCAATTCTCTTAATTTTCTACAATCCTTGGGAGTTATTGTGAAGGTTGTTATATGTTGTCTTGGATTATCTTTATAATAAGCGTATTTGATGCCAATACCTCTGTTTATTATAGGCTTCATTTTTGTACATACAAATTTTTGTAATTCTTGTAATTTTTTCTTTTTGTTTATATTAAAAACGAATCCATCTATCAAAACATGATTGTATTGGCAATGAATCCCAGTTTTGTCTGAACTAACAGTTGCTGGCTCAAGTTTCAATCCTTCTTTACTCAATCTTTCTTTTGCTTTATACACAACACTGCCTTTTTGTAACAACTCTCTATTTATTTCTTTAACGATTATTTTTGCAACTTCATCAGGCTTTTTACTAAGAATAAATCGTGCTGATTTTCTTCCAATGTCTCCTGATATTATGAAACCAGCAATTGCTATTACTACACCAAGAATTGAAATTAAAACCTTTAACATTTTTTTCATGCTTGCCTCTTAATATTCGTCTTTAAACACCTAAAGCTGAGTGCCGTAAAAAAATGATCCATTTGTTCATTTTTTTAATTCTCTGTTTTCAGAAGCAATTTCACGAGCTGATTTGCACCAATTTATTTTCTTTTTAGTCCCACCATCGTAAGAGTAGGCTAAACCGTTTTTGAGTAAATAATGGGAAAGTGATTTTCCATCAATGATAACGTCTGCTACTACACGAAAGAATTTTCCTCTTTGAATATTTTTAAGATCAATTCTTTTTGCATTTTTCAGAAGGGTTGCTACTTGTTTTTTTGCTTTGAGGCCCTTTTCTTTTTCGCAAGTATTTTTTGTTCTTAGTTCGGGAGTATCGACACCATCGACTCGAATGTTGATTTTTTTGCCTAAGAGGGGATGAACATTTGGAACGTCAAAAGTCACCGTATCCGCATCATAATTTTTAACGTACTTCACACAGCGAAAGTTCTTTTCATCGTGCGCGCAAGAAGCATTGGTTATTGAATTTGGTATTCGTGAAGCTGTGCTGCAAGATAATAAAAAGATGAATCCCAAGCAGTGAATTATACGAATATTGTCAATTAATTTTGTTTTCATTATATTGTTGTCGGAAATTTTGAGAAAATATTAAAAAACTAAACCGACTAAAAAAGTTTTTTAGTTGTGCGGTGGAGGGCAATAAGGATTGGCCGACCGGTAGAGTGGCCAGTTATGATAAACAGATGATGAACTGGAGTTTCGTCGCATTTTTTTTGCTTTTGATAGTTTTACAGGGTTGTAGCGGTATCAGCGTCTTGATGCGGGATCGGGGAAGTCTCTATACACCTCAATTTACGCAGAGAATTAACAACATTAAAAAGAATTATCGGGAGGGGCGCCAAAATACTGCTTTGGCCAGTCTCAGGAATCTTGCTGATGAAAAATTAAATTCTTCCGAAAGGGCCATGAAATACAATTTAATAGGGGTCATCTTTTTTTCAAAAGGAAAGTTTGACCAGTCAATAAACTTTTTTAATCAGGCCTTGGAGTCTTCCCAGCAAGACCCGCTTTTGACCTCTCGTATATACCTCAATTTGGCCAGCAGCTATTTTAAACTCGGATTTCAGGAAAAGGCCTACGATACGTTGCTTGAGCTTGATTTTCGTTTTTTCGCCCAGGATGAGGCCGAAAAATATCACAAGTTGAGATACAAATTGAGCAAGGAAATAGGCAAAGATCGTGATTCGGCGGTTTCCCTGCTGCGCGCTTTAAGTTTCAAAAACAATATTAACGATCTCAAGGCCGATCCCCACTACGAAATTCTTTTATCGGAATTTGCCAAATTGGATAGGCAGAAAAAATTTAGCATCCTTGAGGAATTGGAGTCCGATAAAGCATTGGTAGCGGGTTATGTGGGATACCTGGAAGTGGAAAAGCTCTATTACTTTGGCAATCGCGAAGATGCAGAAGAATTATTGGAATGGGTTCAGGATTATTTCGCTTATCATCCAGAAATTAAATCTCTGGTTGAACATTTTGATTTTATCATGGAGGCCTCGGCCAAACTCAATTCAAAGTCAATTGGCCTGCTCTTGCCCCTAAGTGGTGCTCGCAAAAATTTTGGGTTGCGTGCCTTGCGGGGGTTTGATGCTGCTTTCAGGAGAACGCAAAAAAGAGAAAGGGAAATGAGTTATCAGATTCAAATAAAAGATTCGCAAGGCTCTGGAATTGTAGGGGGTTTTGCCGTCCATGAACTGGTCAAAAAAAATCATGTCGGGGTTATTGTCGGTGGCCTGTTTCCCGACGAAGCGGTCAAGGAATATTTGGAGGCCCGAAAATTGGGAGTCTTTTTTATTTCACTGAGTCAAATTTATCTTCCCCAAGAAAAGAAAAACCACCTGCTTTTGGAGTTGCCCGGTTCGGTGGAATCCATGGTGAATGTTTTGTTTAGTGATGAGTATTTAAATTACTTTGGAAAGAGGGCCGCCATCATTTACCCTCAAACTGACCGTGGCCATCTTTTTAGCAACGCTTTTTGGAGCAAGGCCCACGCCTCCGGGGTCAAAGTTACGGATGTTCTCAGCTATCAAAAGGGCCTTAACGATTACCGTAGGCCGGTAAAGAAGTTGCTGGGGTTGGAGTATATTAGAGAACGCCAAGAGGAGTACGACCTTCTCGAAGAAATTTATGCTTTGGAAAACACTCGTTTAACTAGAAGGATACAAACTTTAAGGCCTCAAGTAGATTTTGATTGGGTTTTTATACCCGCTTTTCCTATGGAGGCGATTCAAATTATTCCCAATTTTGCTTATTTTGATGCCTTTAATACGAAATTGGTTGGAGGGCCGAGTTGGCGCTCAAAGAGATTGTCAGATGAATCTTATAAATTTAAAAATATTTACTTTCTTGGGGATCAAACGACTCAAATTTCTGGAGAACTCAATCGGTGGTTTTACGGGGAGTATGGCCAGCGTATTCGCTTGATTGAAATGATGGCCTTTGATTCTTTTCTGGTTGCCAATTCCTTGCTCAAGCAGAGACAAATTTTGACCCGTAGTGAGCTGGATTCCACCATTCGCAGTACCCAAGAATTAGGTGGGTTGAAAGGGCGCTGGACTCAGTCTAACGGATTATGGTTAAAAAACATGACGCCTCTTTACTTAAAGAATGGAAACGTGACCCGGTTAGGCCAGCTAAATCATTAAGACGAGAAATTAACTTTGCTTATTCGCCATTTTCTTGCGGAGAAGGCGATTTTTTTTCTTGGCCTGTCCCTTTCGCTGCTTCATTTTGAGGATAGTTTTTTTCCTGCCCATACCCATAAATTGCCTCCTGAGTGAATCGAGAAAGTATCCCATGGATTGTTGTCATGGGCAAGAGTCAAGTGGTAAATTTTACAGAAGGAAATGGGTGATGAAATTGGTTAAAGCGGCGAATAAGGGCAAAAAATCGGCAGTTCGTAAGGCCTCCAGAAAAAAGGCCGGAGAGCAGTCTGGCAGTTCTATAGATATACGCAAAGCGCTACTCAAGACCAAGAGGATTTACGGCAATGACGAGAAGAAAAAAATTGCTGTCGATATGTTGGAGAGATATACCGGCCACAGCTTTGAAACTTTCCAAAAGCAGATTATCCTCACCAATTTTCATTATTATGTGGAGCGTTTCAATTCCTTGTTGAGCGACCATCACTATACGATTGGCAGCTCTTTTAAGGCCTCGAGTTCGGAACTGGCGCGGGTAACCATCATCGAATTTGGTGTTGGTAGCGCCATGGCCGCCCTGGTGGGGGAGCTTATTTCAGTTATTCAACCCAAGGCCGTCCTATTTTTAGGCCTTTGCGGCGCTGTTCACCCCTCATTGCAAGTGGGAGACTTTATCCTTCCGATCGCTTCCATTAGGGCCGAAGGAGTTTCACGACATTTTTTGCCACCCCAGGTTCCATCACTTCCCACGTTTAAGGTTCAGAAATTTGTTTCTCAAATATTGGTGGAACATGGCCAAGAGTATCGTACTGGAACAATTCATTCCACTGATTTTAGATTTTGGGAATTTGATGAGAAGTTTAAGCTCAATTTAATTGAAGAAAGGGTTTTAGCAGTAGAAATGGAAACGGCGGCCTTGTTTACAACGTGTTTTGTGAGTAAAGTCAATATAGGTGCACTTCTTTTGGTTTCGGATTGCCCCATGAGTCCTGGAGGGATTAAGACCAAGGCCTCGGCCAAGAAAGTGTTCCAAAAATATACTGATATGCATATTGAGTATGGTATCGAGGCCATGGCCGATATTGCCGATAGGGGAGAGAATATTAGACACTACCATTGGTAGTTTTTTAAGATAAAGGAATTTTCCCATGTTTAAAAAGTTTCTGGATTGGTTTTCAAACGATTTGGCCATAGATTTGGGAACAGCAAATTGTTTGGTTTATGCAAAGGACAGAGGGATTATCGTCAATGAGCCATCTGTTGTTGCCGTTCATCATGGCATCAAAGGGATGAGTAAAGTTCTTGCCGTTGGCAAAGAGGCCAAGGAAATGCTGGGAAGAACACCCGGTTCAATCAAGGCCATTCGCCCTATGAAAGATGGTGTTATTGCCGATTTTGAAGTTACTCAAGCAATGTTGAGATACTTTATTCAAAAATCTTTAATTGGTTCTAAATTAGTTAAACCGAGAATTATTATTTGTATTCCTTTTGGAATTACTCAAGTGGAAAAACGCGCTGTGAAAGAGTCAGCAGAGCAGGCCGGTGCTCGTGAAGTTTATCTTATAGAAGAACCAATGGCCGCTGCCATTGGGGCCTGTCTGCCTATTACTGAGCCATCTGGCAACATGATTGTCGATATTGGCGGGGGGACAACAGAAGTTGCCGTGATCTCGCTTGGTGGAATTGTTTTTTCTAAATCGGTTCGTGTGGCCGGCGACAAGTTTGACGAGGCCATTACTCAATATATAAAGAAAAAATATTCTCTTTTAATTGGAGAAAGGACTGCTGAGGCGATTAAAATATCCATTGGAAATGCTTATCCTTTCGATGAAGAAGTTAAATCTTTTGAAGTTAAAGGTAGAGATTTAATTGCTGGTGCCCCAAAAATTATTGAAGTGACTTCGGATGAAATTCGTGACGCTCTTTCCGATCCTATTGGAGAAGTTGTCGAGGCCATTAAAATTTCACTTGAAAAAACCCCTCCTGAGTTGGCCGCAGATATTGTTGATAATGGTATCATTTTGGCCGGCGGAGGATCGCTATTGGCCAATTTTGATATTTTAATTAAGGAAAAAACTGGTCTTCCCGTAAGTTTATCAGAGGACCCTCTCACTTGTGTTGTTAGAGGATGTGGAAAGGTTCTTGAGTCGATTAATCTTTTGAAGCAAGTCACTACGCTTTCTTAAAAGGGTTGATTTTTTATGGGGACGGGAATAAACAATTTTATCCAATTTGGTCACAAAGAGATTTTGTCCAAACTTGATATTCTTGCTAAACAAAAAGAAGTCATCAATATATGGATTAAAGGGGGAAAATCTCATATTTATCGTGTTTCAGAAATTCAACTTCTTAGAGATCGTAATGGAGGGGCCATTTTTATTGATCTCTTTTCCGAGGGAAAGGAAGCGGATAAATCCATTATCAATAAACGGGTTTTCTTGAGTTTTGCTCTCAACGATATGGACTATTTTTCAGAGGGCCTTACTCAGATGGGAGAAGATTCTGAAAAATTAATTTTGAAACTTGATAGAGAAGTTTATCGCTCGGAAAAAAGAATTAATGAAAGATTGCTGACATTTCCCAACCATCAAGTCTACGCATATTTTAAAATGCCCGATAGCATTTTCAATCAAAGCAATCAGGCCTCATCTCAATCAAATGATGAAGATATGGAATTTAATTATAAAATGCATCGTAAAAAAAAGCTTTTAGAGGAGCTGGCCAAAAAAACAAATGATATTAAAAATTTAGTTGGCTTTAGGGCACTTGACGTTAGTCGCTCAGGAATTGCCTTTACAGTAGGAAAGAGTGAAGAAAATTATTTTGATCAAAGTAAAAAATATCCTTTTAAAATGCTCTTTGATGGCGAACTCTTTGAGTTTCCTACCTCTAAATTAGTTTACAAGGTTGATTTTTCTAATCATAATAAAGATGGGGTGACTTATAAAGTTGGTATCAGTTTTAATCCTATTCCTGAACTCACTCAAAAAATCATGGAAGCTATCCACCAAAATACTGACATGGATAGTTTGCAGAAGGATTTTGAAAAATTCTCTGAGCATTAGCCTTCTCTTGGGATGTGTTCTGTGTTTGTCGAATTGCTCTATTTCACAACGTTCTCATGTTTCAGATCGCACAAACTTAAGTTATAAAAAACGCTATACCTTATGGGATAAATTGGGGAGTTTTACGGTTGAAAGAGAAACCGGCTTTGGAAAAGGTAAGAAGTCTTATATTACCAAGTATAGAATCTTAGATGAGAACTCAGGCAAATCGAAGGTATTAGAACAAAGTGTTGTTTCTTCAAATTTTGGAATTTTGAAAAATAAAATGAAGATATTGCGGCCCGAATTTTTCCAATACCAAGTTTGGCTTAATAAGCAAAAATATTCAGGACGAGGTAAAATTGATCTCCAAAAAAAAGCTATGCAAGTTCGCTTAAAGAGCCCTGAATCTCAATGGAATCAAGATGAGCTATTTAAATTTCCTGAGGGGCAGGGGATTTATTGTTTCTTCTCTCAGATTATTGAATGTGCTGCAGTAACAGGGTTCATCTCAGAGGCCATTAAACGGAGGTCGGGGAGAATGAATTTTTATTTGCTTTTTGAAGGTCATCCTTATTTTCAGGAACAATACTTGGGAGTTGCCAAAAATTTTTTTCACCGTGCTTCTCTTGCCTACGAGGGTAGAAATGCCAATGGAGAAAGTAAGTTTGCTTTAGAATTGGATGGCCCTGCAGTATTTTACTTTGTAAATGATACTTTGGAAATGACCAAGATGTTTTGGCCATCGCAAGGGCTTTCCATGGTGGAGAAGAGAAATGAGTGATTTAGGTCAATTAATTATAACGGGTATTAGTGGAGTAGAGCTTACTGAGGAAGAAGCAAAATTTATTGAAAATGAAAATATTGGCGGGATTATTCTTTTTTCAAAAAATTATGAAACGCCAGACCAGTTGGCAAAATTGGTGAATTCTATTCAGGTTTTAAGGCAAGAATACCCCTTGTTTATTTCTGTTGATAATGAAGGGGGAAGAGTTCTTCGCTTCAGAGAGAATTTTTCACAAATTCCTGCGGCCTTTAGTTTGGCAAAATTAAATTCTCCTAAAATTATTTTTGACATGGCCAAAATTCAGGCAAATGAATATTTAGCTTGTGGGGTTAATCTCAATTTTGCTCCAGTATGTGATATTTGGAACAATCCCGATAATGAAGTTATTGGAGATCGCGCTTACGGAGTAAACGCTGAAGATGTTAGCAAATATGTATCGGCCGCCATTCGCGGGTTTCAAAAACACGGAATTCTGGCATGTGCAAAGCATTTTCCAGGCCATGGAAATACGTTGGAAGATTCGCACTTTACTCTTCCTGTATTGAAAAAATCCCTAGCGGAGTTGCGACTTGAAGAATTTTTACCCTTTATCAAGGCCATAAAATCCAGAGTTGAATTTATTATGATGGCCCATCTTAAAGTTGATGATATAGATAAAGATTGGCCAACAACTCTTTCTCCCAAGGCCTATAATATTCTGAGAAAAGAACTTCAGTTTAAAAAACTTATCATAACAGATGATATGGAGATGAAAGCAATTACAAACGAATATTCAATAGGGGAGGCCGCTGTTCAGGCCATAAAATGTGGAGCGGATATTTTAATCTATCGTTCAGTAGAAGCAGCACAAGAGGCACTTGAAAAGCTCAAAGAAGCGAAAAAAACTAAAAAAATAAAAAATGCAATTATTGAAGAGCATCTTAGTCGAGTTTTGAAATGCAAAAATGATTATCTTGGCCAATTTAAACCAATTTATATTCCACGGGTTTACGAAAAAATTAATGATCAAAATGCCCGAAATCTTATTGCAAATATTCAAGATCAGGTACAGGCCCTTGAAGAAAAATAGTACCTGATTAAAGACAATTTTTTAGGCTTATTTGGATTTTATTTCCCGGCGCAGCAAAAGCGCCAACCTCCTGATATTATTTAATATATTAGTGTCCAGGGACATTTTTATGCTGCTATACGCCGGAATCGGACTCATCGGAATTACCATTTTTTGGGTGACCAGCCTCATTTTCCTCGAAGAAGATGAGTTTAAGGCCCGAGAAAAGCTCGAGGATAGTTCTGAAGTTGATCAAAAATTTATCCAAGAACAGGGTATCATTCTGCGTTATTCACGCCCCTTTTTCCGTCGCTATATAAGTCCCGTTGTTGGGTCGATGAAAAATAAAAAGAAAATCACGGAAAAATATAAGCGAAAGCTTGCCTGCGCTGGTCTACAAGATGTTTTAACACCTGGAGATTTCTATAGCTTCAAGCTGTTTTTGATTTTAGGTTTTCCGATAACTTTTTTAGGACTGAGGACTTTTCTTGAAGAAGATTGGGCACTGGAATTAGTGTTTGTCCTCGCTCCATTTGGCTTTATTTACCCTGATATTTGGATTAAGGGAATGATCCAAAATCGCCAAAGAGAAATAGTTAGAGCAATGCCTTTTGCGGTGGATATGTTAGCACTTTCTGTTGAGGCCGGATTGGATTTTATAGCGGCCATGAGCAAAGTCAATGAAAAGGCCAAACCTTCTGCTTTGACTAAAGAGTTTAATCTCATTCAAAAAGAAATTAAAATTGGGGCAAGCAGAAGCGAGGCCTTGAGAAACATGGCCTGGAGAGTTGACCTTATCCAAATATCTTCATTTGCGGCCACATTGATTGCAGCGGACTCTGTAGGTGCCAGCATTGGCCCTATTTTGAAGGCCCTATCGGAAGAAATACGTCAAAAGCGATCAAGTGAGGTTGAAAAAGCAGGAGCGACCGCCGCTACAAAAATATTATTCCCGATGCTGTTTCTTATTGTTCCTGCCGTTTTTATTGTAGTTGCGGCGCCCATTGCTCTTGATGCTATGAGCGGAGGAGCGCCTTGATGAATTATAATTTGGTCAAAAAGGATTCAATTTTAGTACCAAATATAAGATTGGCCAGCAATTTAAGAGATCGAGTTATAGGACTTATGTTTAGCAAAAGTTTGGGTCATTTTGGTGGCCTATTAATTACTCCTTGTAATTCAATTCATACTTTTTTTATGAATTATAGTTTGGATGTCATTTTTTTTTCAAAAAATAATAAGGTCATAAAAATCATAAGAGAAATAAAACCGTGGAGAATAACCCCCATATACTTTGGGTCTTGCAAGGTTTTAGAGGTTATGGGAGGAACTCTCTCTGAAAAGATAAACGAGGGAGATGTTTTAGATTTTATATGTATAAGCTAGTTGCAGTTGCTGGAAAATTGAGAGGTGAAGAATTTATTCTTCAGGAAGGGGAAAATATTGCAGGAAGGGATTCGGATTGCAATGTTTGTCTCGAAGTAGAAGGAGTATCGAAAAGACATTTTAGCATTACTGTTACAGGAGATACATGTTATTTGAAAGATTTAGGTTCCTCTAACGGAACTTTTTTAAATGAAAAGATGGTATCTGGAGCAACTGTTAAAGATAAAGATAAGATCGTTGTTCCAGATACAATTCTTCAAGTAGTTTACGTTAAAGAGAAGAAAATTATTATCAGAAAGGCAGTCGAAGATGAAGACGATGAAGATGAATTTATCAGAGGAGGGAGACAACCAGATGAGCCATTAGAAAAGGGATTATGGTTTATCAAATACAAATTGATGAATCATTTGCATGGTCTGAATGAAGAATATGAGTGGCACCATCTTGCTCCCTTTATGTTTTTATTGTTTGGGATTATATGCATTACACTTATTGTATTTCCTGTCATGGATAGCAACAAGGTTCTTCTTATTAATGAAATTGCTGAGAGAGGGCATCATTATATTCAAGAATTATCTCGTATAAATTATGAGGCCTTAAATAATGGGGAAATAGAAAAAATTGATACCGAATGGATTACAAAAAAAGATGAAGGAACAGAAGGCATTGTTGGATATAGGCTTATGGATATGGAAGGGCGTATCGTTCGCCCTAGCACTAAGCTTAATGAGTATGTTAGAGATCCTCATTTTGTGTTGGCGTGGGAATTGGCACAAAGTCAAGTTTCTCAAGGCTCGCAATCAGGCAGACCTTTTGTTCGGTCTATATCTTCAGACACTATTCTCATAGGGAAAAGTATTTGGGCCTTTAGTAGAAAAAGTGCTCGACAAGAGCCTATTGGCATAGTCGCCATTAAGTTTTCTCCGCGTTCATTAAAAGAACACATCCAAAAAATTAATAGTAATTTTCTTGAATCTTTAGTAAAGGTTGGAATTGCTATAGTCATTTTTTTTGGGATATTTTATTTTTTAACTTTAAGGCCAATAGAAGAATTGCGTTATCAATTTGAGGAAGGCCTAAGAGGAAATAGAAAAAATATTGAATCTCGTTACATATTCTCTGAACTCGATAAATTAAAAAATTCAATCAACACTTCACTCCAAAGGATAAGAGAATTAAGCGCAGAAGAAGGAGATGAAGTTATTGAGGAAGAAAGCGATGAAAAATATGTTGCTTCTTTGCATGAATTTTTGCAAGGAGCACAAGGGCCTGCCATAGTTTTGGATGCCCATAAAAATTTATCCTATATAAATTTAGAAGCAGAAGACCTTTGTGGCATAAGAGAGTCTGCCAGCCAGGGGATGAGCCTTCTTGATGTTTCTCGTGAGCAAGGATTTGCTGCTACAGTGATCGAATTATGTGACAATTCTGCAAGCAATAATGGAACATTTCAAGAGGGTCATTATGAGCTTTCAGGTGTTCCCTATAAAGTTTGTGTTGTTTGTTTAATAGGTAAAGATAATTTTGCCAAGTCTTTTTACATTACTTTTATAAAAGATGATTAATAATTTAAGTAGTTATTATTTATGAACTCTTCAAAAGTCAAAATTTTTAAGAACTTTGAGATTCCCGAAAAGGAAGGTCATTACCATCGTTTGCTTTGCATGACTGGAGAAAAGAAGAGGGTTTCTTATTTTATTATGGGTAATAGAGTTATTTTGGGAAGAAGTGAGAAGTCAGATATTCAAATTATGGATTCAAAAAGTTCCAGGCGTCATGCTGAATTAGTTACAGTTTCTGGAAGATGTATAATTTCAGATTTAAATTCCAGAAATGGAATCATTGTTAACGATGTTAAAATAAAACAACATTGTTTAGTTGATGGAGATAAGATTGCGATTGGCCCTGTTATCTTCAAGTACAACATTGTGGAGGTAAAAAATGAATTTTTACCAGAATTATCTAATTTAGATTTAGAAGAAAATAATGCGCAAGAAGATGAAGAAGTAGAGAATAATTCAGAAAACCAAACCCCTGAGGCAAGTAAAAAAAAACTGGTTTATTTTGCAGCCATTTTGCTCGTCGTGGGGTTTCTTTATTTAGAAGATGAGCCGAAAAGAGGCAAAAATGTAAAGAAAACAAGAAAAGGCAGTAAAGTTGTTGATCTTAGTTATAATGAAAGAAAAATAGCAAGTACTAAATCAGATAGGGAGATTGAAAAAAGAATCAAATCGATTCTGCATAGAGGAAGAAGAGAATTGAGGGAAAAAAATTTTTTTAGAGCAATAGAGCAATTTAATCTTGCACTTATTGCAGACCCTAGCAATAGTGAGGCGGGCTTTCTTCTAAAAAAATCTCAACAAAGATTAGATGATTTTATCCAGGCAATTGCTCGCAAAGCAGGAAATGAAACAGATCAAAAAAGATATAGAAGTTCTATTCTTCAGTGGTGTGAAATTGTTCGTTATTTGAGAAATTATCCCGATGATGAACGCTATCTTGCAGCAGGAAAACAGGTTAACTTTCTCGCTGATAAATTAGGATATGAAGAAAATGAATATAAATGTTTTTAAAAATAATAAGCATTATTCAAAAATAGATTTAAAGAAATACATAATCGAAAATAATGAAACAGATTTGAGTTTTTTTATAGGAAGAGGGAAAGGTTGCCATATCAATCTTAAAGATATGAAGATCGGCCGTCAGCAGGCAGAACTAATATGTAAAAGAAATACATGGTCTATAGTTAATCATAACGATTTTAATGAAATTCTTGTCAACGGAAACATTTCCAAAGAATCTGTTTTAAAGAATGGAGATGTGGTTTCTATTGGCCCCTTTATGTTGGTTTTTGAACTAGAAAATAAGGAAGATAAAGAAAATGACGACGAGACTACATCTGAGGAAAATGCAGATTTAGATTCACAGGAAGCTTCAATGGAAAGTGAAATCGTTCCAGATGCTGAAAATGATGGAGAAAATGTTGAAGATGAATTTCTTGGTGCGGAGGACGAAGCTGGTGAAGAAGCATCAGATGACAGCAGCTTTGAAGATGATCAACCTTCTATTGAAGAAGAAGGCGCTTTCGATGAATCCGGTTTTGATAACACTGATAACTTTCCAGTTGAATCTGGTGATAGTACAGAAGATCAAGAGAGGACAGGAGTTTTTAACAATTTTTCTAAATTTGAGTTGAAACTGTCAGGGAAACATGCACCTTATGATAAATTTATTGTTGATAGTGAGGAAACATTTATAGGAAGTGATTCTGAAAAATGTCAAGTCGCATTAAAAGACCCGGAAGTTTCCAAAGTACATGCTGTAATAGAGAAACATAATAATATTTATATACTTAAGGATTTAAAATCCAAAAATGGCATTATGCTCAACAAAGAGAGAATTAATTCTCATGAATTAAATAATGGTGATAAGTTTTTAATAGGTACAACAAAATTTTTCGTTAAAATAGTTTCAAATTTCCTCAGGCAAGAACTCGATCATTTGATGCCAATTGAAGAAAATCAAGTTGTTGAGGTTCGGGAAATTGTTGAAGTCGGAGCAGATTTTAGTGATGAGGAAGGTCTAATTGAGGGGACAGAGGCCTCTGAGGGAAATATTGGCCCTCAAAATAGTTCTCTTTTTTCTAAAGAGGCCTTACAAGACCCCGAAAAAAGGAGAAAAATACTCATTATTGCTATTGTGCTTATAGGAGGATGGGTATTTTTAGACGAAGATGGAAATAAAAAACAGGGAGCAGGTAATAAATCAAAGCAAGCTAAAGCAAAAAATTTGAAATCTCAAGGAAGCAAATCTAATAGCAGGGGCCCTTCTTCTGAAAAAAAAGCAGAGTCAAAGCTTGAAGTAAAGTTAACTAATGAGCAAAAAGAATTTGTTGATATGACTTATGTATTGGCGAAAAATTTATTTAGTGGAGGAAAATATAGAGATGCTCTTATGGAGCTTGATCGAGTTCATCAACTCATCCCTTCTGGTTACAAGAAATCGAGATTTGTAGAAAAGTTAACGAAGGAAGCGCTTAAAGAAGAAGAAAGATTATTTGAGGAGGCCCGCAAACGTGAGGCCATGGAGCTTAAAAAAATAAAAATAGAGAAGTTGATTAAGCAGGCCCAAGAGGCCTTTGCCAAAGAAAATATTGAGCTATCTGAAGGCCTGATGAATAAAACGATTGCCCTAGACCCCGATAATCAGGATGTTGCGGAGCTTAAACTTAGGATTGATGCTTATAATAAAAAAAAGGAAAGGGAAGCGCTTGAGAAAGCGGAAAAAGAGGCCGAAAGAAAGCGCCAGGAGAATGCCTTGGAACCAGGGAAAACTTTTTATCTTAAAGAAAGCTGGTATAAGGCCATTTTAAAATTAGAAGATTTTTTAAGACGCAAAAATACTGATGAAGATTTAATCAAAAAAGCAAACTCTATGTTGATAGAATCTAAAAATAAACTTAAAGAGCTTACTGGGCCTTTGTTGGGGCAGGCCCAACTTTTTAAAAAAAATCAAGATTTAAAAAACGCTTACGAAAACTATTTAAAAATTATAGATTATAATCCTGCTCATGAGGAGGCACTAAAGGAAATGGTATTTATTCGAGAAAAATTGCAATCTCAATCAAGGAAGGCCTATCGTGAGGCAATTATTTCTGAATCTTTAAGTCTATTTAATGAGGCCAAAGAAAAATTTCAAGAAGTTCAGCAAATTTCGCCTACTGATAGTAAATACTATAAGAAAGCGACTAATAAATTAAAAGAATATTTGGATTAAACTATGATTGAACTTAAAAGGTATTCAGCACATTCCGAACAAGGCCCTTATCTTCAAATTAATGAGGATTCTATAGAAATTGATCTTGTAAATAACATTTACTTAATTTTGGACGGTTTTGGTGGATCGGGTGTTGGTGATAAAGCTGTAGGTGGGATAAAAGAAAATATTAAAAAGTTTTATGGGAAAATTGGTAGTGATCCTGATGCTACCATGCCGTTTTTCCACTCACATAAATATATGTTGGAAGGCAATGCCCTTATTAATTCTATGAATTATGCTCATTCTGTCTTAAAGAAGGAGAATCAGGAAAAAGCAATGAGTGAACGAGGGGGGGCAAGTGTAATTGCGGCCTCTCAATCAGAGAGTGTTTTAACTTTGGTTTCTGTGGGAAATTGCATGGCCTGTCTTTATAGCAAAGGGAATTTGAAACCCATTTGTATTCCCAATAGCTTTGAATTTTTGGCAAAAGATTCCTTTGTTCGTCATTTTCAAACAATGCCACTAAGTGCTTTTGGTTTATTTGATGATCTCGATATTAATGTTAGAGAAATTCGACCGAATGTTGGAGATAAACTTATTTTTTTGACGGATGGAGCTTATGCGAGAATAGATTATGATGAACTCAAAAATATTCTACAAGGAGAAAGCAAATTTTTACAAGACAAGACAAAGGCGATCTTTGATCTTAATAATTCCCGTGGTAATTTAGACAACCAAAGCGCTCTGATATTGCAGTTTTAGTTTTCTCTACCCCTTTTATTTGCTAGTTTCCTAAATTTTAGAGAAAATAATAAGGGGATAGCTTATGTCTTTGAAAATATTAGTTGCCGATGATAGTCCAACTGTTCAAAAAGTAATTGAAATTACTTTATCTAATTCAGATTGTGAATTAGTACAGATTTCTTCTGAGGAAAAACTATTTGAACTTTTAGACAATGATCGTTTTGATCTTATTTTATTAGATTTTTCACTCAGTGAAGGCCATGATGGCTATCAATTATCTCGTTCAATTAAGGAAAAAATACCTTCTTCAAAAATTATTGCGATGTTGACCAGTTTCGATTCCCCAAAAGATGAAGATCTTTCTGAAGCTGGAATTGACGATATAATTGTTAAGCCTTTTGATTCAGCAGAATTTGTTCAAAAATGTTACAAGCTTACTGGGCAGGGCCTTAATAACGCATCTTCTGGTGATGATGAATGGGTTGTGGATAATCCCCCATTAGCAGAAGGCGCTATCGAGTTTAGTACTGAAGCAAAAATAGAGACGCCGAGGGATGATGATTCAGATGGTACCTTTAGTGAAGAACTTAAAGGTTGGGGCATGGAAGTTCCTGAGATTATAGATGGTCAAAATGAATCGGTCAAGATTCCCAATCAGGAGGACTTGGAATATCCAGATATGGGAGAAGTTGCTAAAGATAATCAAACTCCACCTAAATTAACTTCTTTGAGCGAGCTTGTTGAAGATGAAGAAAGGGGTGAGAAAATTGAAAAATCCAATCTTTTGCAGGATAAACTTTTTGATAGAGAATTTGAAAGCCTTATTGAAAACGATATAAGTACTGAAGATTTTTGGACTGCAAATATAGATTTAGAAAACACTGCTTCTGGAGAGAATACTGTTACGGAAGATGCCCAGGAAAAAAATATGGATTCTAATTCAAAGAAATGTGACGATTATAATGAAGACCCAGGAAATGAAATCCCGATTATAAACTTAAAGCATAATTCAAAAACAGATACAGTAGAGAGTATTGACGAAGACCGTATGGTTGAAAAGCTTAAAATGGCCCTATTGCCTGTAATTGAAGAAACTATAAAATCGCAAATTAAAATGTCAATCGAGAAGATTGCTTGGGATGTAATACCTGATTTGGCAGAAAATCTCATTCGTGAAGAAATTCAAAATTTGTCTTGTGACGTTCGCAAATAATTTTTAAATTATCTCTTACTCACCGAAAACTATAGGATAAAGTGTTTTTTTGTATCTTAAGTTTATACTTTTAAAAATATCGCTATTCATATTTCTATTAATTCCTCCCTGTTCTAAAACTTTATTTTTATTAATTTTTACCTTTTTCTTTTTGGATTTCTTTTTGCTTTTCTTTTTAGATTTTTTCTTGCTTTTTTTGCTTCCTTCGTCACCAAAGTTAAGTCCTCCAGAGGATTGGCCTCCAAAATTTAGTTTATCTCCCCAAGAACTACCAACAGCATTGGCCGGGGCCTTGGGTTTATCTTGAGCGACCTTCTCTTTTTCAGCATTTTCTTTTAACTTTTTTTGTATAGATGTACCAGCACCATAAGATGCAACCAATGGCCCTTGTGGTAAACTATGTTTTTTAAAAGCATTAGCAGCACTTTTTTTGAAAAAACCATAGGTTCCCTTATTGAGATTTTCAAAATTTTTGACTGCTTTTTGACCGTTTTTCTTGTTCTTACTCAATTCTTGAAAAGCAATATTTCTAAGTTGTTTACTTTTCTTAGCGGCAAAAGCATGTCTTCCTGCAAGAGAATTGGCCCTATTGAGAGTTGCTGATGAAACAGTTTTTTTATTGTTTAATCCGTTTGCCAATGCCAAACCATCCTTGGAGAGATTGGCAAAGCCGGGGTCGATACCATTTAGTTCAGACTGTTCGTCCGAACTAATAGGCTCTAGTTGAGCACATTGTCCACTCTGATTTTCTACTGTTAAACAAGGGATACCATCATCTTCTTCACTTCCTAAATTGATGGGGCCTCCTACTATACTTTCGTTTGAAATATTTTGATTTCCTTTGGCCGTTGAGTCTTGTGCAAAGGGATTTATTTCTCCGTCTTTACTTTCTTTAGAGCGTTTTCTGTATTGTTGAACTACTTTTGCAGTATATTTAGCATTTTCTTTTAATTCTTTTTCAATATTGCCCGACATAATTGCTGCCGCTGTAACTACTCCACCCATCGCCGTCCATATAACCGCTCTTTGCCGAGGGTAGGCAATAAATTTATCAAATTTATCCTTCAAAGGTTTATATGTAGTTAGAGCAGCGCCTGAGCCTGCGCCTACAATTCCCATATTACCCATCAGTCCATCAAAACCACCTCCACCAATAAAAGCATTTGCTTTATTAACAAGGAAATTTACTCCTGTAAAAAATATTTTTTTTATGGTCTGTTTAAAGAGATTATTTTTTACGATTTTTTTTGAATCCAAAGAATTTTTTGGTTGAGTCTTAACGGAAGTTTCGCCTGGCACTGTATCGCTTCCAGTATCAGGAGTATCTTTTGATTCTATTGCAGATTCTTCAGTAGAATCTGTTCCCTCTGCGCTTTCTGTTTCTTCTCCTTCTTTTTTGTCCTTGTCTTTTTCTTGTTTGCCAGGACAAAGCATAATGTCGTCGTGTAGCGTGGTGAAATAGGCTAAACAAGCTAGTGAGGCCTTTTTTACTGCCAGGGTTACTTGAGGATGGGCCTCACATTGAGCAAAGTAGGCCTTTGTTTTGGTACTAAAGGCCTCTAATTGAGTCACTTTTATTGCACTTGTCACTTCCGTACTATTTCTTGCTTGATGAAATGCCGACAATTCAGCCTTGAAAGTAGTTAGGGTAGTTTGGCATGTTGTAGCTGCGGTGGCACAGGCAGGTTCAGGAGTAGCAGCACAGGCACTGGGAAGTTCGATATCTGCAGCATTGAGTGCTCTTTGGCAAAGAGCATGTTGTGCAATTTCTTTCGTCCATTTAAAAATGGCAACTCCCGAAGCACCAAAAAAGAGTCCTGCTGCTGCAAATTGGAAGGATTTTTTTGTTCCAGCAGTTTCTTCTAAGTCCTTGTAACTTTCTTCCTGATCTTTTAATGATCGAATTTGTGCATCTTTTTCTTCTGCTGTTTCATCCGTTTGAGCATCTCCAGAAGTGTCTGGTGTTGATGAGTTTTCATCTTCAGAAGCGTCTCCTTCTACGTTCTCTATTCCGACATCTTCAATATGTTCTTCTTGTATATCTTCTCGTGTATCTTTATCTTTTTGCGTGGAAATAATTTCTGCACCCAAATAGGCCACTCCCGCCGCCATGACCATACTGGCATCCAGGGTTTTTTTTGTGCAGTTTCTAGCGATTGAAGCTGCCAAGAAGCCAGCGGCCAACGAGCCGGCCAATGCCAGCCAATCTTCGCTTTTTCCTTCATTTAAGGCATTATAAGGGTCTTCTTCACCCCCCTCTTCTTCCTCCACTTCCTCCTCTTCTCCCCTTTCTTCTTCTCCTCCTTCTTCGCCCTCTTCTTCTCCTTCTTCTCCTTCTTCTCCTTCTTCTCCTTCTTCTCCACCCTCTTCTTCACTTTCTTCCTCACCTTCTTCTTCTGCTGCTGCACTACCTTCACTTTCTGTATTTTCGCTAGATGGAGGTTCTGCATCAGATTGTGCTAAAGCTACAGGATGAAATACCAATGTGTAACTGATGGTAATTGTTAGCAGGATGTTTAGAATTTGGTTCACAGGGATTCTCCTTGTTGTAAATATATTTTATTTATATTTTATACTCTTTTTTAAACTTGGTACGAGATTTTTTTTCTTATTTGATTAAATAAGATGAATCAAAAGCACTCATATTTGGTGAGTAAGAAAAAAAGATAAAACCTAGAGAAAAATTCTAGTTTTATAAAGCAAATTTTAAAGATGAAAAATGTTGTGGAACTCCTTATAATTCCATAGATTTAATGTTATTTTCGCCTTTTAAATTTCCCTCTTTATCTTCATCTTTACGCAGAAAAGTCGGAGTATCTAACTCCTCTTCATCGAAATTTATAAACCCTAATTTTTCTGCGACTGATTTTGCTTTTCTTGTTGAAGTCTCTTGTATTCCAGTTTCAAAGGGTTTTTCATGAGCAATATTTTCCCTTTGTGTTATGGTATTATATGCATTTGCTGCCTTCTTGACTGAATTAATTAGGGAGTATTGATTAGTTTCTTTAGAAAAATGACTTGTTTCAGAAGAAGCTGGTGATTCCTTATCAGTAAAAGTATTTTCTTTATTTGGCCTTAAGTCTTCTTGTGCCTCATTGGGAGGTTTTGATTCATTATTTTCGTTAAAATTAAGCTTTTCTTTAAGGCCATTATTGCTAGTCTCAGGGGTTTCATTTTTTTTAGTCGTTGAAACTCTTTCTTCACCTCCTAGCCCTGTGGCGATAACTGTAATTTTAATATCCTCTTGCATTTCTTCGTCTATCACAGTTCCAAAAATAATTTCGGCCTCGTTATCTGCGGCCTCCATGATTAAAGTTACTGCTTCGTTGGTTTCATGCATTGTGAGGCTGGAATTGCCTGTAATATTAATAATAATTCCAGTAGCGCCATCAACACTAACATCTTCCAATAATGGAGAACTGATAGCTTCTGCAGCAGCTTTTATTGCGCGATCAGAACCAGACGCAACCCCTGTTCCCATCAAAGAAAACCCCTTATTGGCCATGACTGTGGCAACGTCAGCAAAGTCTGCATTTATATGGCCAGTATTATTTATAAGGTCAGCAATGCCTTTGACTGCGTTGAATAAAACTTCATCTGCTTTTTTGAATGTGTCTACAAGTGATAAAGACTCTCCTGCTATATAAAGTAATCTTTGATTAGGTATAGTAATCAATGAATCGACGCTTTCTTCTAAATTGGAAATACCTTCTTCTGCTTGCCTAGACCTTTTCTTGCCTTCAAAAAGAAAAGGTTTAGTAACAACTCCAACTGTTAAGATATTAAGCTCTTTACAGAGTTTTGCAATGATAGGAGCAGCTCCTGTACCAGTTCCCCCTCCCATTCCTGCTGTTAAAAAGACCATATCAGCGCCTTCTAAAATTTTGGATAGATTTTCATATTCATCTAAAGCGGCCTTTCTTCCAACCTCTGGATTGGCACCTGCTCCAAGTCCTTTTGTAATCTCGGCCCCTAATTGAATTTTTGTTGGTGCTAAACTGACTGAAAGAGCTTGAGAGTCTGTGTTGGCCACAATATATTCTACGCCCATGAGGTTTGACCTGATCATGGTATTGACGGCATTGCAACCACCACCACCAATGCCCATAACTTTAATGCGAGCACCTTCCTGAAATTCATTTTCTGTTTCATTAGAAATTTCAAACATGATTCCTCCTAAAATATCTCTTTGAAAACGGATCTTAAAGATTCACTAATTTTTCCGACTAGATCAATATGATTATCTTGTTTGATAAAAGTCCCATAATTTAAAGTATTATGCTTGGAGCTTTCTAAAACAAGACCAAGGACTGTTGAATATTGAGGATTTCGTATAATATCTGTCATTCCCCCAAAAGACGTGGGGTATCCTATTTTTGTTGGTCTTTCTAAAATATATTCTCCAAGTTCAGGCAATCCTTTTATCAAGGCTCCGCCCCCGGTTAAAATAATGCCTCCAATAATTTTAGTTTCCAATCCATATTTGTTAATACTTTCTTTAATTAGAGAAAATAGTTCTTCTGCTCTACTCCCAAGAACTCTCGCAATATAATTAATTTGAATTTCTTTGGACACGGTTCCGTGCAGGCCTCGAACTTCAATATTAGTTAATTGATTTAATTCCCCTTCTAATACCAGGCCATGTTTGATTTTTATCCTTTCTGCTTCTGCATGGGGTATTTTTAAAAAAACTGCTAAATCATTAGTAAAATGATTTCCTCCAACAGGTATAACTTGCGAATGTATGAGAGAACCTTCATGCCAAATGGCAATATCTGTTGTTCCACCCCCTATATCAACCAAAATAATTCCCATTTCTTTTTCTTCTTGTGAGAGAACTGCCTCAGAAGAAGCGATAGGTTGCAGGGTGATATGATTGGTGTGAATACCTGTTTGCTCAACACATTTAACAAGATTTTGGATGAGAGGAATAGAGCCTGTTACAATGTGTACGCGCGCTTCGAGCCGAACGCCACACATACCTATAGGATTTCTTATGCCAGAGGTATTATCAACCCTAAATTCTTGAGGTATGACGTGAAGAATTTCTCTGTCAGAGGGAATAACAATTGCTTTTGCTGCTTCTATAACCCTATCAATGTCGTTTTTATCAACTTCGTTATTTTTAATTGCAACTACACCAGAGCTATTAAAAGAGTGGATATGGCTTCCCGCTATACCGACAATTGCAGAATTAATATTGATTCCGGCCATAAGTCTGGCCTCTTCGATTGAATTTTTAATTGAACAAACTGTTTTATCAATGTTTACAACAGAGCCTTTTTTAAGGCCGTGAGAAGGATATGTTCCGATGCCGATTATTTCTAGTTCTTTGTTACAATTTTCTATGCCAACGATTGTGCAAACTTTCGTTGTGCCAACATCTAAACCTACGAGTATTTTTTGATTCATTGAGATTCCTTTCTCGTTCTTTAGGTTAGAATCATTCTAACGTCTTATTAAAGATTAACTCCTTGAGCATAAGTTTAATATTACTAAAATTCTAAAATTTACCATTAAATTTGACAACTATTTTGTCTATATTGGTAAGGTTTATTATTGTTGGGATTTTTTGCTCAGTTTTCATATACTCCATTATTTTTTGAAGTTTGATAATTTTATTTCTCCATTCGTTTTTTCCAAAAAAAATAGATGAAGGTCTGTTATTAATACTGAGGATAAGTATTAATTCTCTATTATTAATAACAATTTCCGATAATTTTTTTCTGAAATTAGAAGAAGTCTTTTTTATCATCTTGGATATCCGAATTGGAATTTTAGTATTTATCTCATTAATAGGCAGGGTTAGATAGGGGAGTGGTTGGGTCAATTTTTCTTCTGCCCTTAAAAAAACTTCGTAGGTGGGATCAAGTAATTTTCCATTTTGAGTTAAGATCGCCTCATGGCCGTTGGAATTGTCTTTTTTATGAATTTGAACCTTCATTAAAGGAACTGGACATTGAAATTTAAATTTTAAAAAATTTTTGAGAGGATCAAAACTGACTTTATAATTACTTATAAAATGATTTTCTAAAAGATTTTCTTTTATTATTTGGTTTTTAATTTTTCCTAGAGATCGAGTTTTTTCAAATGTTTTAATCAATTTTAATATTAGAGTACCGGAAGGTCGAGAAGGGCATTTTCCAAAATTAGTCTGATATCTAACTTTTGTGATTGTATTTGGTAGAGCTATAAAAGATTTTAAGTTTTTAGGATATAAAATTATGGAAAAAATACTAATGTTTAATAGGCAAGATAGTTTACAAAACTTTTTCATCCAACTTAAAGGATACTTACTTTATTTTTAATGTAAATGCTTATGACTAAAAATTTAAGATTCTTTCTGATTTATTTAATCAAAAATAGATTTAAATTTTTTTTATATTACAATATATTATCTTGTTTCTTTTGATCTCTTACTGAGGCAGCAATAAGTCCGATGGCAAAGAAATTGGCCATTAAGGACGAGCCACCAGCACTTATAAAAGGCAGATTCAGGCCTTTGGTTGGCAAAAGGCCCAAGGTTACTGCCATATTGAGAGATACTTGAAGGCCAATAATTGATATAATTGAAGAAACCAAGATATAAGATTGACGATTTTTTGTATAAATCGCAATACAAAATCCAAAATATAAAATTAAGAAAAATAACCCTACCAAGATAATTATGCCTACGAAGCCAAGTTCTTCTCCTATGACTGAAAAAATAAAATCATTATGGGCCTCGGGTAAGTAAAATAATTTTTCGTTAGAGTTCCCAAGGCCTTTGCCAAAGATAGAGCCGTTTGCAAAGGCCAAATAAGATTGAATAATTTGAAACCCTGAAGTTTGGGGATTCTTCCAAGGGTCTAAGTAAGCAAATAGCCGCCTTACTCTATAAGGGCTTGCTATGAGTATTGGAATAATTAAAAGTATTCCACTGATTAAAGATCTGTAAAAATATTTGCGAGGAAAATTGGAAAAAAAGCAGACTAAAGTTAAAGAAGAAAGATAAATAAAAAAACCTCCAAAATCAGGTTGGTAAAGAAGCAGCCCCGGGGGAAGAAAGAGCAATATTCCATAAGCAATTCTTTCTTTTTTTTTGTAGATAAAGAAATTATCAAAATAGGTAACCGCAGATATTAGGCCTGTATATTTAACAAATTCACCTGGTTGAAAGCTAAAAGGCCCAATTTTTAGCCAGCGTTGTGCTCCTTTCATAGAAATTCCTAGTCCAGGAATGAAAACTAGTACGAGCAAAATAATAAAAACGATGTTGATAAAATGACCATATTTTAGCCAAAATGAAATTTTTGTTTTGGAAATGATTAAAACTGAAAAGATGCTAATCATAAGAACTTGAAGTTGTTTGTAAAAATAGTAGGTTGACGACCCAAAGATTTCTTTAGCATAGATAAAGCTTGCGCTGTAGACCATAATTAAACCTATTAGGCAAACAAACATCAGGAAAAAAAGAAGATATTTTAAGCATTTGTCTTGCTTATAGGTATTTTCCAAGCTCATATATCCATATTACTGGATTTTTGGTCTACATGAAATTTTGGTTAGCAAAGAACAGGGTAAGGGGCCTTACAATTGGTAAACAAGTTTTTTGTAGTAGTTGCCTCGTTCCTCAAAATCTCGGAAAGAATCAGTTGCGGGAGCACCAGGGGAAAGGACAATGACATCCCCATTTCTGGATTTTTGATAAGCGAGAAGTACAGATTCCTCGAAAGAGCCTACTATAAATGTTTGCCCACGGATTCCAAGGGAGCGGTTTAAGCGTTCTTTGCTTTCTCCAACGAGAACCAAAACCCGACAATTTTCAGCCACTTCTTCTGCATAGGGCTCATATTCCATTTCTTCTATATCTTTTCCGCCCGCTATGAGGATAATTGGACGTTTAAAGGCATCGAGGCTTTCAACCATATCCTCCATATTGGTAGATTTCGAGTCATTGTAAAAAGAAACACCATTTTTTTCCATGAGAAATTCGAGTCGATGAGGTATTCCCGGGAACTTTTCAATGCATTTTTGGATTGATCGATCGGATATATCCAAGGATTTGCAGGCAGTAATTGCAGATAAGAGATTTTCTCGATTTTTTTGACCAATAATCCGCATTATATTTACTTTAAATTCAGAATGGTAATTTATATTGGAGTGAATCCTTTTGTTATGAAAATGAGTTCCTTGAACTTCGTTCATAATTTCCTGGTTAATAAAAGATTTTCTTGAATACCAATAAACTTGGTGGTTGGTATTTTTAAAGAAAATATTGTTGGCCAATTTATCGTAATTAACAATAAGGATTCCATTTGGAGCAAGATTTCTAATGATTGATAGTTTTGTTTCCATATAATCGCTGATGGATTCAAAATGATTTTTGGGATAATCTTCTGCAATATTGGTGAAAATGACTAATTTGGGACGGAAATTTTCTAGTCTTCTCATTTGAATTGCTGAAACTTCAATAATGGCGTAGTCAATTTCATCTCGATCGGGAAGCATTGCCAATTCAATGAAGGGACTTTCACTTGTGCCACCAACAAAGACATTTTTACCTTCAAGTTTCAAGGTAAAACCAATCATATGTGCCACAGTAGTTCGTCCATAGCTACCACAAACAGCAATAATCGGTTTGTCACATAATTCATTTCCTAACGCAAATTCAGAATAAACAATTTTGCCTGCGTTCCTTGCAATTTGTAATTGAGGGAGATTGGGATTTACTGCGGATGAATAAATTACAATATCAGCTTCAAGAAAGTCTTCCTCTCTATGTTCCCCAAACGTCATTTCTGGAGTCAATTGAAGTTTTTTTAACTTTTTAGCGGCCTTATTAAGGTCGAAGATCGGTTTAATGTCAGTGACTTTAATTTTGCATTCCAAACGATTAAAGAAATTAATTAAAGCAAATCCCGTTTTTCCAATACCGACAATGAGAACCTTTTTGTGACGAAATTTTTCCATTAAAGCTTTACCTCATTTTTAAAGTTGCAACTGAAATTAGTGCCAAAAAAAGACTAATAATCCAAAATCTTACAATAACTTTTGGTTCAGGCCATCCTTTAAGTTCAAAATGGTGATGAATAGGTGCCATAAGAAGAACTCTTTTTTTGCGCAATTTATAGGAAACGACCTGTACTATCACAGAAACAGTTTCTATAACAAAAATGCCTCCAATGATGGTAAAAAGAAGTTCATTTTTACTAATAACAGCAATAACCCCGAGAACTCCCCCTAAGGAGAGGGAACCCACGTCGCCCATAAAAACCTGGGCCGGATAGGAATTGTACCAGAGAAACCCTACTCCTGCGCCTACTATGGCCATACAAAGGACGGTAAGCTCACCAGCATTTTCGATATAAGGGATATAGAGGTAGGTGGCAAGTTCATTGTGCCCAGCAGTGTAGGCGAGTACTCCTAAACTTGCAGCACTCGTCATAATAGGGCCGATGGCCAATCCATCTAGTCCATCAGTCAAGTTAACAGCGTTTGATGTACCGACAATAACGAGAACAAGAAAAATAAGGTAGAATTGGCCCATATCGAAGAGGGGTTCTTTCAAAAAAGGCACATAGAGCATTGTGTCGATTGCTTCGTACTGGATCAAAAATATCCCGACCCCAAGAGCAATAAGAATTTGCCAAAAAAGCTTGCCTTTGACGCTAATGCCCTTACTGTTTTTCTTTAAAACTTTGAGATAATCATCTATCAGGCCGAGGAAAAAATAGGAACTGAAAACGACTAATGTTGCAATAACTGTGTATGGATGAAAATTACCGCATAAAATAAATGCCAGTAAAATGGAACCGAAAACGAATATTCCGCCCATCGTTGGAGTTCCGGCCTTTTTAAAATGAGATTTGGGCCCAGAGTCTCTTACGACCTGGCCAAATTGCCACTTTTTCATTGAGGCAATGAAGAATTTTCCCCACATAATGCTTATTCCGGCCGCGACTAGGAAAGAAATAATCGACCTAAAGGTGATATAACGGAAGATATTAAAAGTTGATATTTCTTGACTCAATGGGTAGAGAAAATGGTACAGCATGGGCTGGTTGGCCTTCAGGGAGTAGGGAAAACAAAATTTTCACTCTTTATACCCAGGCACGACTCTAGTTGTAAAGCACGGCTCCCCTTGAGAAAGAATATTTCGTACTTCATAAGAAATTTTGGCCAATCCTTTTTAAACTCCTTTATATCGCTATAAGTATTTATTTTATTGGCCAGGCCTTCTTGGAAGGATTTGGCATATTTTCCTATAAAGACGACGTTGGGATATTTTTGTGCTTGTATGTGTTGACCTAGGTGTTTATGGAATTTTTCGCTTTCTTTTCCTAATTCTTTCATCTCTCCAATAATAAGAAGAATTTTATGCTTGGGGGTAGCTTGGGTTTCTTCCATGAAGCTTTGCAGTGATGCTTTCATTGAAGCAGGGTTTGAGTTATATGCATCTAAAAAAATTTTTTTCCCTGAAATATTATGCCAGAAACCACGATTCCTATCTTGAATTTTAAAGCTGGATGCGGCCTTTTCCAGTTTTTTGGTATCATTTGGAAATAATAATATTGCCAGAAGGAATGTTTGCGCAATATTGATAAAATTATGGTCACCATAAATCGAGTCATTAAAAATAGTGTATTTGTTTTTAGCATTATAAACGCTTAAACAGTTTTTTTCTCTTTTAAACGAATAATCTCCAGTTTGCCCAATGCCAACAGTTTTATATTCTCCATTTAGCT
Organism: Bacteriovoracaceae bacterium; assembly: GCA_965215445.1. Lineage (GTDB taxonomy): Bacteria > Bdellovibrionota > Bacteriovoracia > Bacteriovoracales > Bacteriovoracaceae > CBDBLK01. Next base: position 898,483 of record CBDCDT010000002.1, read on the forward strand.
TGGATAAAAAGAGGTCGTCATTAAAAAATACCAATGGGCCTTTTTTCTGATTTTTTTTTATCCACCTAAAGAGAGCAGTTTTTTCAAAAAAAACACCCTCTAAGTTTTTGAGGAATTCTAAATGAGCCGGGCCTATGTTGGTAATAAGGCCTGCTGATGGATCTGATATTTTACAGAGTAATTCAATTTCTCCAGGGTGGTTCGTTCCCATTTCTATGATTGCTACTTTGTGGTGTTTTTCTAATCCAAAAAGAGTCAGAGGAACTCCTATATGATTATTAAGATTTCCTTTTGTGCAATAGACATTATTTCCAAGCACTCCTTTTAGTATATGAACAAGCATTTCTTTGTTGGTTGTTTTTCCACTGGAGCCAGTCAATCCAATCAAAATTCTACTATCACTCTGCCATAATTTTGACCATAGACCGGCCAATTCTTGCATAAATTCAAGTGTATTTTTTACTATCACCAGAGAAACATTTTTTATCTCAGATTTGTTGATATGAAATGAATTATCTACAATAACAACACGACTATCTTTTTCGATGGCCTGTTTAATAAAGTTGTGTCCATCAAAACGCGGGCCACGGAGACAAATAAATGTATTGTGATTATCAATGCTTCTCGTATCAATAGATAAACTTAATTCTGAAGGCAGTTTTATCCCTTCCATTCTTATGAAATTTTTGCATTTTTCAACTAAAAAACTAGGAACCATTTGAATCACTCGAGGGTTTAAAATTAATCATATGATGGAGGTGTATGGAAAAGTTGAACCAAACTTTCTTTCGATATTATTTTATTAGGAGGAGGGATTTGCTTTTCAACAAGGCCCGCTCCTTCATGAGTTAAAATAATGTCATATTTATCTGCTAGATTTATAGCGCTTATTTTGTCTAATCCCAAAAAATTGGGAATTCTATCTTCACCAAACTCTCTTTTTGAGTTTTTTTCTATTGGAATGGTACGAATAGTTTTTAAATTATCTTTTTGATTGTCTATCGCAAATTTTTTAAAATATTGGTTTTTGTAAAACATATATTCAGCTACTTGCTTAAAAATTGGCCCTGCTACAATATTCCCATAATGGTGGTCTTTGGGGTCATCTATATAGACGTAAATAACATATTTTCGATTTACATTAGTCGGGAAACCTATAAAGCCAGAAATGTATCCCCTGTATCCCCCGTTGGGGTTTGCTTTCTGTGCCGTGCTTGTTTTTCCTGCAATTTTAAAAAGATTCATTTTTGCTTGACCACCAGTTCCTGATTCAACAGCATCAACGAGCATAAGTTCCATCTTTTTAGCAGTATCAGGGTTTATAATTCTTACAGGTTTTCGATTCTTATTTTTATCCTTAATAAGGGTTGGAGGATAATAATTTCCTCCATTGGCTATTGTTGCATAGGCCGAAAGCATTTGAATTCCTGTTGTGGCCACTCCTTGACCGAAACTAATATTAGATAAACTTAATGGGGAAACATTTTCTTTTTCATTAAAAATTCCACGTGATTCTCCTGGTATTTCGATTCCAGTCCTTTGCCCAAATTTGAATTTTTTTATAGTTCTTTGTAATTTCGGGTAGGTTAAATCAAAAGCAATTTTAGTAACTCCAATATTGGAGCTGTATTTGAGTATTTCAGAAACACTAAGCCATTCATAAGTACTTTTAGATTCGGCCTCATTTATAATATGATTTCCAATTTTTAGCTTCCCTTTTTCACAATAATATGAAGTAGTTGGACTTATAATTTTATTTTCTAATGCTGAAACGATAGTAAATATTTTGAAAGTAGAACCTGGCTCAATAGGGTCTGTAACAAAAGAAAGTTTGCGGTCTTCAATTTTTGAAGAATTGAGGTTATTTGGGTTAAAATTTGGATAATTGGCCATCGCCAATATTTCTCCTTGAGACGCATCTATGATTCCTATACCTCCCCTAAGCGCTTCCCTTAAAATAACCATTTCTTTTAAATATTTTTCTGCAATTGCTTGAAGTTCTTTGTCGATAGATAGAAAAAGATTTTCTCCTTGAGATTTGATTTCTTGGCTTTCAAATCTGATTGGCCTTCCCTTGGCATCCTTAATATATTTAACAATTTTTGGTTTGCCACGAAGCTCTTCATCAAACTTATATTCAATACCTGAAAGCCCTACGTTATCAACTCCCACAAAACCAATAATTTGGGAAGCTACTTCATTATTAGGATAAATCCTTTTAGGAACTGCATCTATATAAATACCTTTTAATTTTTTTATGGAGGCCACTTGTTTTTTACTTAGTGGAATTTTTCTGGCCAACCAAGTGTAACGATTTCTAGTTTTAACTTTTTTGATAATTTTTTTGTAGTTAAGATTAGGGACAATTTTTGCTAAAGCTTTATAGGGCCTAAAATCATTTTTAAGTTGTTTTGGAATAGTAAAAATTGAGTAGGTCTGGACATTGAGCGCCAGAGGGTGCCCGTTTCGATCGTATATATTTCCTCGTTTTGGATAGATTTTTATTTCTCTAAAAATTTGGCTATAAGAGCGTTCCAATAATTCTTTTTTATCAATAATTTGAACTTTAAAGGCCTTGCCTATGACAATAAGAAAGAGGAGTGCAAAACAGGAAAGAACAAATAATATTTTGTGTTTATTACTTTCTGTAGACATCGTTTATTTTAGTTTGAATAGTTCTCATAAGATTTAATTTTGAGGTATAATAATAATTTGTTTTTGTTTTGGTTGCCTTAACTTATATTTCTTTGCGAAACTTTTTAGTCGATTACTGCTCAGAAGCTTCGCTTTTTTTACCTTTAACTCTTTATTCTCTAAAACAACCTTTTCCATATCTTTATTGACAAAAGCTATTTTATAGCCAATTTCAACATTATTCATACGAAATAGAACAAGTAAGGTACCCAAGGCACTAAAGACTAGAATTAATGGAAAGACATTAGAGTTAAAAAATAATCTTAGTGCAGTAAATTTCAATTTTTTCTATCTCCTAAACTTATGATTAAGAGCATTTCGCCTTGGCAATCTTCTTTATAATCCTTAGTTTAGCACTTCTCGATCGAAAATTTTCAAAAACTTCTTTTTTACTGGGGAGTTGTGGTTTTTTTGTCAAGATTTTGAGATTGGTATTTGATAGAGCTGCTTTTTTAAAAGCATTTTTAATGATCCTATCTTCAAGTGATTGAAAGCTAATTATGCAAAGAATTCCATTTTCATCCAAACGAGAAATTAAGTCAGGAATGGTTTTTTCTAAAACTTCTAGTTCCCGATTAACTGCTATTCTTAAGGCCTGAAATGTTCGAGTTGCAGGATGGGTTTTTGCAAATCTTACCCGTTTTGGATAAGCATGGAAAACGAGTTTTTCCAAATCTGCAGTTGTGGTAATAGCATTATTTGATTTACGGTGATCAACTATAAGTTTGGCAATTTTTTTAGAAAATTTTTCTTCTCCATAATCCAACAAAATTTTATAAATTTGATCTTCGCTTAATTCTTGTAAAAGTTGGGCCGCTGTTTTTAATGAGGAGTCAGTAGTATTCATTCTCATATCCAAATAAGCTTCTTTTTTAAACGAAAAACCTCTTTCTTTAGAATCAAGATGATGACTGGAAACTCCCAAGTCTGCTATGATGCCAAAAAAATCTTTGGATAAGTTTTTTGTTTGTTGGTTGAAGTCTTCAAAGTTTTTGTGGTGAAAGACATATCTATTGTCAAAACATTTTTTTTTCAAAAGGCCTATTCCATTACGATAGGCCTCAAAATCTTGATCGAAAGCAATTAAAAAACTGTTGCTGACATTTTCTAAAATCTTAATTGCATGTCCTCCTGCTCCAAAAGTAAGATCAGCAAACAAATGAGAATTTGAATTTCGTGCTGCTTCTTGCAGATGGCCCAAAATTTCTTCATTCATAACGGGATAATGGTCTTTGTATTTCATTATTTTATAATAATTTTTTTGCCCGGCTTTTGACTTTTTGCGGCATGGCTTTTTGGCCACAATAAATATTAATAACATATAATTAACAATATTGTCTCTTGGTAGCTATGAAACTCTTTTCTAAAAACAAATTAAATTTTTTGAAGCATTGTGTTCAGGGCAGAACTAAAAGGAAAGTGTTGTTTAAAAAGGCCTTTCTCAATTCTTATCGAGATATTACCGAAGACCTTAAAGAATTTTATATTCAACCTCGGCCACTCCACTTTATTTTTTTATGTAGAAATTTTTTTAGTTCTTCAATATGGATTGGAAAGGCCGGTTTTTTTTATCTTCTTTCGTTGGTGGATTTTTCACAGGATTTAACAGACCCGGAACATGGTGAGAAAGTTCAATATATTCTCAGTTGTGTGGCCGAAGGAAAAAAAATAGACTGTGAGAATATTTCTTCCGATGATATATTTAGAAGTATTTTTAATGATTTAGAGTTTGCTTACCATAATAACTGTTACAAATCAAAACTTAAACTACCTAAGTTCAATTGCACAATAGTTCTAGTTCCCGGGGTATTAAATGAGATATTTTCAACACCGGCCTTTTCTCGCGGAGCTAACTACATCTCTAAGAAATTCAATGTTAAGATATTTGCTCCCAGGGTAGTTGGAACTAAATCTTCTATTCATAATCAGGATTTAATTAAAGATCAATTTTATCAATATGTTAGAAAAAATCCAGAAGAAAAATTATGGATATTATGTTTTTCAAAAGGAGGGCTTGATGCGCTCCATTTTGTTAGAGATAATCAAGAATTTTCTAGTAAACATATACTAGGGCTTTCTATGATTGCCAGCCCCATTCTTGGTTCAGATAATGTAGACCATCAATTATTAAAAGTTTTAGGAAAAATCCATAACTATGATAATAATCCTATATATCAATTTTTTGATAAAAAATTCGATTTTCTCTTAAAGGAGTTTCAAAAGAGTTTGAGTAGTGAATACCAATCTGATTGGTTTAAAAAAAATCATTCTTTACTTCCCAAAAATCTTTTTTATACGGCAGTTGCTTTTGAAGCGGAATGGTACAATAGTCACTTTTGGATGATTCTTACGAAAACATTTTTTCAATCATCTAATTCTAACGATGGTATAGTCGATACTCAAAATGCTCTTTTCCCTGATTATTTCAATGGAATCAATTTGGGTGTACTTAAAGGGCATCATCTTGTTGGAACGAGGAGTAGTACTTATTGTCAAGAAGCGCTACTCGAAGCTCATCTAATTTTTCTCAATTATTTAGACTTGTTAAGATAATCCGCCTTTGAGATTCATGAGAACCAGTTTAGATATTGTTTTAAGTGTTTCAAAGACACCTTTGCCATTAATTGCAGTTGACGATAGAGTTGGAACATTCCATTTATTAATTTGCTTTTGCATGTCGTTTTCGGAGACAGTGTTAGGCAGGTCGCGTTTATTCCATTGCATCACCATGGGAATTTTTAAAAGATCGTATCCCTGTTCAATGAGATTACTTTCTAGCGACTCCAAACTTTTTAAATTCGCTTCCAGTTTTCCTGCTTGGCTGTCGGCCACGAAAATAATACCGTCAACTCCTCTTAAGATTAACTTTCTACTTGCTTCATAGAATACTTGTCCTGGGACAGTATAGAGATGAAAACGAGTTTTAAATCCTCGAATTTCTCCGAGATTTAGTGGTAGAAAATCAAAAAATAGAGTTCTTTCATTTTCTGAATTGATACTAATGATGTCACCTTTATTATTCCTGGCCGTCTTTTTATATATATGCTGAATATTAGTAGTTTTTCCACCTAGCCCGGGGCCATAGTAGACAATTTTGCAATTAACTTCTTGTGTATTGTAGTTAATAAAAGACATTTTCTCTAATCCTCATGGGAAGAAAAAAGGTTATCAATTTCTTCGTTAGTTATATTTTGAAACATATATTTATTAGTCTCAACGTTTTGCCTGGTTTCTTTAAAATCAAACTGACTTTCAGAATCTTGTAAATAGTTTTTTAACAGTCTTAATTTATTTTTTAAAATTGCTGGATTTATTGTATTGCTAAAAATGGTAGATAGAAAATAATCTTCTCTCCCGAGCATAAGGTGAAGTACAAAAATTCCTCTTGAAGAGGAGCCAAAAGATAAGCGAAAGGGTTCTGTGTTTAAATTTTCCTGAGGAATAAATTTTGACAAGGTTTCTGCTGTTTGCCATAGGTTGCCCAAGAGCACGCCAATTGATTGAATACTATTTTCGCTTTCACTTCCGAGGTGGTAAGCAACTAACCCATCTTGGCTTATTAAATACAAGTTTGAATGGGAAAAATCGGCCAAATAGGGAAAACTTGTTATGGCAGAGCGTAATTGATCTTTAGTCAAATTCATTGCATACGCTGCCTGTTTTCAAACGCTTTGGCTATAGTCATAGAATCTAAATATTCCAAATGGCCTCCTATCGGAATACCAAACCCTATCCTTTCAACATTGATGCTTTCATCGACTTGTTGCCGGATGTAGGCACATGTTGCATCTCCTTCTACGGAGGGGTTTACTGCTAAAATCATATCACAAATTTTTTCTTTCTTAACTCTGGAAAGCAAATGGTTAATCTCAAGTTCTGCCGGCCCAATTCCCAAAAGAGGATTCAGGACTCCTCCTAACAAATGGTAAGTTCCTTGATAAGTTTTGGAATTTTCAATGGCCAAACAATCTGCAACAGTTTCAATAACACAAAGCAATCCATTTTCGGCCCTGTGCCCATTACAAATATGACAAATTTCTTCTTCGGAGTACATCTTACAATAAATACACCTTTTGAGATACATAAGCCTTTTGAAGGCATCCCCAAACTCTTCTAATTCTTTTGGTGTCCAACGAGATAAAGTAAGTGCTTGGCGCAAGGCAGTTTTTTCACCTACTCCTGGGATTTTGGTTAATTGGTGGATAACATTTTGCAGTATATGAGGTAATTTCATCATTTTCTCTTTAGGTATTTAGTTCAACATTATTTATTTTGCTATGAAATATTTCTTTTGCCTGTTGAATAATAGGATGGGCCAGAATTTGTTGCTCTCTTTTTTTATTTAGTGCTTTTTCATCCTCTAATGTCGTTTCAATTTGAGTTTTAAAATTTTCATTTTTGCCAGAGTGCCCGTCAACAAAGATAAGTTGTACACTGATGGAGTCTAAACCTTTTCTTGTATAGCTGGCCAAGTATTCTCGCAATTTTTCATCAGCTTGACTTTCTTTGAGGTAATCATAAAAAACTTTCCCAGATGGTTTAAACCCTATTTGAGCACAGATTTCTTTTAGACTAAAATCAATATTTTGCAGAATATTCCCTTGCTCCAGGTTACTTGCCATTACAGGAGAGATATTGCGGACGTAATGAATAAAGTCTGGCCAAGACATTGTTTTGTTATCAGGTAACTGTTCATAATCAGTATTTTTTGCAGGCAATTTATTTTCTTGAGTTAGAGTCTGTTCTTTCACTATTTCTTTTTTTGTAGTGCTTTTATCTAAAAAAAGATTTCTCCTTAAAGTAATTTTGTGAAAGACAATCTCAATTGTTTTTTCTGGAGAGAGGGATTTAAGGACCCATTCAAAATCTTGGGCCAAAGCTTCATATACCCAAAGGATTTCTTGGATGGAGTAATTTGTTGAGTTGGGTTGGTTTAAAATTTCGTAAAGGTGGTCAAGAATACTGCGGCAGATGTTTTCTAAATCTACATTTTCTTGTAAAATGCTACAATAAACTTCGCCAACAAGTTTTAAATTTCCTTCCAACATACCCTGAGTAAGTTTTCTAATACTGGAAAAATTGCTCAAACCAAGAGCTTTTGAAATGGTATTTTCGTCAATAATTTTTTTGCCAGAGAAACAAAGGATTTGGTCTATAAGAGAAAGAGTATCCCTAAAAGAGCCATTTCCTTGAATACATACAGTTCTAATAAGGCCTGGAGAGTTAAATTGAATATTTTCTTTTTCGGCAATATGAGTGATGTGTTTAACAAGCGTTTCGATGGAAGCGTTTTTAAAATCGAAGCGTTGGCAACGAGAGAGTACTGTACTGAGCAGTTTTTCAGGTTCTGTTGTCGCAAAAATAAAAATAATATGTTCTGGAGGTTCTTCCAGGGTTTTCAGCATTGCATTAAAAGCACTTGTCGAGAGCATATGGACTTCATCAATAATATAGATTTTATAGCTTCCAAAAGTGGGGAGACTTTGAATTCTATTGATTAAGTCCCTAATATCTTCGACGCTATTGTTACTGGCACCGTCGATTTCAACCACATTCATGGAAAGGCCGGCCTTTATCTCCTTGCAACTTCGGCATTGATAACAGGGGTTGGCATCCTGGGGGCGGTTTTCACAGCGTAAGGCCTTGGCAAATATGCGGGCCATGGAAGTTTTTCCGATGCCACGCGTTCCCGCCAAGAGGTAGGCGTGGCCAATTTGGTTTTTTAAAATGGCATTTTGGAAAGAACGGGTAATATGTTCTTGTCCAATAACTTCTTGGAATGTTTGAGGTCTCCACTTGAGAGAGAGGACTTCATGCGTCATATTCTGTCTTACTTTTTAACAAGTTCTCTTTCGTAAGGCCAAAATAAACAGCGGTCGGGACAACGACACAATGCGCTTCAAGCTACCGTTGCTCCCTTCCGGGCCTGGCGGGGTTCACTCTAGTCACAATTGTCGGGGCCTGACCGCCATGCGCATTCTAGGAGAGGTCACCTACTTTTGTCAAATTAAAGAAGAAATTCTTTTCCAGTATCTAAGTTAATTTCCAATAGGTTGTGTTTATTGAGAAGTTTTATGGTTTCTTCTAAAGAGAGGATATAATCGGCAGAACTCATTTCTTTTTTCAATGGTGAGGTTTTGAGAGCTTCGTTGCTCAGTTCGGGTAACATTGATCGAATGGCGTAGTAGTGACCTTTTTTTACAGTATGATGAATTTCTTCTTCACTTATTAAAATTTCGTGAATTTTTTCACCTGGTCTGATTCCACTGGTCTTTATCTCAATATCTTTGTTGCCAACGAGGGCCTTGGCAATATTTTCAACTGTTGCTGAAGGTGCAGTGGGAACAAAAGTTTCACCTGGTTCTGCGTATTTGATGGCGTTAAAAACGGTTTCAACAGCATCGTTGAGAGTCAGTAAAAAACGTGACATCTCAGGAAGGGTAATAGTAACAGGGCCTCCACAAGCAATTTGTTTATGGAAAAGAGGGATAACACTTCCTCTGGAGGCCATAACATTTCCGTAACGTACACAAATGAAACGGGTTTTTCGATTGAGGATATTGGCAGAAGTAAAAATTCTTTCTTGAATGGCCTTGGTCATACCCATGACATTAACTGGTTTGGATGCTTTATCAGTGCTGATGCCTACAACTGTTTCCACTGGAAATTGGTGTTCTTGTATGGCCTGAATAATATTTGCTGCTCCTAGACAATTAGTTAGGATGGCCTGATGGGGAAAATATTCACAGGTTGGGACTTGTTTTAGCGCAGCAGCGTTGACGACGATATCGACACCTTGAAGAGCGCTGCAGATGTCCTGGTAAGACCTCACATCGCCAATACGAAATTCCAAAGTTTTTTTAAAATTGTTATAGACCGCCTCATCTTCTCCCATGATTCGAGAGAGGTAATTGACCCTCAAATTGTGCTGTTTGGCCTCGTCGCGACTTAAAACAATAACTTTGCGGGGAGTTCCCTCTTTTCCGCCAAGAACCCGGTGGATGAACATGCTGCCCATTGAGCCGGTTCCACCCGTAATAAGGATGTTTTTGTCTTGAAAAATCATCGGTTCAATTTAGACTTTATTGCAGATGGTGGCAAGTTTTCAATGCATATAGTCTTGTGCCGTCGTTGAGTTTCTATAAGTTGGGCCAATGGCAAATACAATTCTGATTACCGGAGGAAGCGGATTTTTAGGGATGAATATGGCCCTAAAGGTGCGTTCAGCATGGAGCACCCATCTGCTTTATCGGCATAATCCTGTTAAAATCGACGGGACTTGCGCCCATGCTGTAGAGCTAGAAAATATTGATAAGGTCAATGAAATTGTTGAGAAAATAAGGCCCGATCTCATTATCCATACTGCGGGATTGACCGATATAGAGCTATGCGAAAAAAGAAAATTTGAGGCCTATTGCTCAAACGTTTTATCTGCCCGTCATATTGCTCAAGTGGCCGAGAATTATGCCTGTCGGTTAGTACATATTTCCACTGATCATTTCTCTAAATCTTCAGAATCCATGTCTGGTGAAGATTCCGTTGAGATTCCTTTAAATTATTATTCTTTGACCAAGTTGGAAGCGGAATATGAGATCAAAAAATTCTATCCTGACGCCTTAATTATTAGGAGCAATTTTTTTGGATGGGGAAATAGAAATGGCAAATCATTTAGTGATTTTGTTATTAACAATTTAAGGCAGGGGAAGTCGATTTCACTTTTTGATGATGTTTTTTATACACCTATTTTGGTTGATAGCTTAGTCGATTGTTTATTTAGGCTTTTTGAGCAAAATATTGGGGAAGTCGTTAATGTTGTTGGCGATGAACGTCTTTCTAAATACGATTTTGGAATAAAGATTGCCGAAATATTTGATCTCGATAAAGGCCTCATAAAAAAAATATCAATTAAAAGCTTGAAACATTTAGAGACAAGACCTACTGATATGTCTTTGTCGAATCAAAAATTGAAGTCTTTTATAGGTGATCTTGATCTTTCTTTGGATACTGAAATAAAAAAATTGAAAACTCAAGAAAAAGAGAGAAGAGATTTAATCTTGTTACCAGAAACAACTTCTTTGATTCATTATGGGAAACAGTCAATTGATGATGAGGACATTTTGTCGGTGATGAAAACTCTGAATGGCCCATTGATTACCCAAGGGCCTAAGGCGATAGAATTTGAAGAAGTGGTGGCAAATTATGCTGGGGCCAAATATGCGGTTTCCGTATGTAATTGGACGAGTGGTCTTCATCTTGCATGTTTGGCAGCAGGAGTAGGGCCAGGAGATAGTGTATTAACTTCTCCCCTTTCTTTTGTCGCCAGTTCAAATTGTGCTTTATACGTTGGCGCTACTCCCGCTTTTGCTGATATTAATTTGGAAACTCTTAATATTAGGCCTTCCAATGTTGAAAAAAAGTGCCGAGAATTGGGAAATGTCAAGGCCATTATTCCAGTCCATTTTGGAGGGGCTCCTTGTGACATGCAGGCACTTGGTGAAATCGCAGATAAGTATGGAGCAGTTATTATTGAGGATGCGGCACATGCCTTAGGGGGAAGATACCATACTGGAGAGCGTATAGGTTCTTGTGCTTACTCACTTATGAGTGGATTTTCCTTTCATCCAGTTAAGAATATTACAACTGGAGAAGGCTGTGTCATTACAACAAACGATAAAAGTATTTACGAAAAACTTATCAAGCTCCGAAGTCATGGAATTACCAAAAATAGAGAGCATTTTCAAAATGCCAAAGAGGCCTTCACCGGTCACGAATTTAATCCTTGGTATTACGAAATGCAAGAACTAGGATTTAATTACCGCATTACTGATCTTCAATGTTCCTTGGGCATATCACAAATTAAACGTCTTGACAGCTTTATGAAGAGAAGGTTGGAGATTGCACAAAAATATGATAAGGCCTTTGAAAAATTGAAATATTTAAAAATTCTACAAAAAGAAGTACGGCATTTGAGTGGGAATCATATTTATGTTGTTATGATAGACTATGTAAGTCTTGGTAAAACTAAACCGAGTGTTTTTAAATATCTTGCTGAAAAAGGTATTGCATTAAATGTTCACTACATCCCAATACCATTGCAGCCCTTTTACTTAAAAAATATTCCTGTATGTGAGGAAGATTATAAAAATGCTCTTTTGTATTACCGTTCTGCTGTAACTCTTCCGCTCTATCCTGCTTTGAGTGATGCAGAAATTGGCAGGGTTGTGGATGCGGTTACAAAGATTTTGGAATAGATTTTAAAAGTCCGAGTTCATCTCATGTACAACTACAACTGGTTTGTAGCCTAAATGTTTTTGACAATATCTTCTTATATCAATACGGATGATTTCCGAAAGATTCTGTTGTTCTTTCTTTTTGACGTTAGTTATTTTCTCCTGGATAAGTTTTTTTGCTTTTTTAATATGAGATTCTATAAAAAACTCTGGAAGTCCAAGTGGTGTTAATAATAAATCTTTTCCTTTTAAACTACAAAAAATAGCACCAGTTTTGGCCATTTTTCTTCTTTGAAGAATTTTGCTTTTTTCAATTGGTATTCCATGCCCATGTATTGGGATAGGTGCTCTCCCCTCATTTTTATTAATGACAATCTTATCATTTAAAGTAAGACTTTGGTGGTTAAGGAGGATATGGACTTCTTTATCGGGGAAATTTTCTAAAAAATGATGAGCGTGTTTGTGCAGAAAGTGGACTTCTCCATGAATTGGAATTAAAACTTGCGGCCTCATGACTTTATAAAGTTCAAGGAGGTCAGACTTTCCCGGGTGTCCCGAAACATGAACAAAACGATCATTTTCAGTTACGACTTCGGCCCCAGAGCGAGTAAGTTCATTGATAATAAATCCAATGGCCTTTTCATTTCCAGGAATGGCCTTACTTGAAAAAATAAAAAGGTCTTTTTCCCCAGACCTAAAATAGGGGTCTGTATTGGTGGCCACTCGGCGCAATGCTGAGCGAAGGTCTCCTTGGCAACCAGAAATAATAACACTTAGTCTTTCTTTCTCTAAATTAATGTCTTCAATATTGCCGACAGATGTTTTCCAATTCTTTAGCAGACCAAGTTCTTCAGCAGTTTCAGAATACGAGTTAACTGATCTCCCATAAGCTATAATTTTTCTTTGGGCCGCTTTTGCAGTATTTATAATAGTTTGAATACGATGGATATTTGAAGAAAAAGTTGTAACAAAGACCCTTTGGGAACGAGAATTCATTAAATCTTGAAAATGTGGTATTAAATCTCCTTCTCCTGGAGTATTTAAATTTTTTGAAGTAATATTGGTTGAATCGGCCATAAGAATTTTACGATTTGCGTTTTTAGTGAGGGCCTTTAATCTTTTAAAGTCAAAGGGCCTTTCGTAGGGGCCATTTTTGTCGATTTTGAAATCACTAACGTAAAAGATAGAATCATCAAAGGAGTTGATAAGCAGTCCATAAGTTTGGGGTATCGAGTGATTGACGTGGATAGGATTTATAGAAAATTCATCAAATTTGAGAGTATGGCCTTCATCATAAATATTTATAGGAACGCGCATTTTGGAATATTCAAATTTTTTCTTCATAAGAGCAGAGGCAAAGGCCGGGGCGTAAATAGGAAGCCCAGGAAAATGTTTTATTAAATGTACAATTGCCCCTATGTGGTCTTCATGCCCATGGGTGATAATAAGAGCTTCTGGTTTCTCAATGTGATAAAAATCTGGGATTAAATAGTTAATATCGAAACATGCTTCGTAAGGAAAAAGGATTCCTGAGTCAATTAAAACCCGGCTTGATTTTGCTTCGACAAGGATTGCGTTAGACCCTATTTGCCCCAGACCGCCGAGAGGAGTTATTTTTATTTGAGATGCCATATTTTACCAATTGGGTACTTCATCATAATGTTTTATTTCGTATTATGCCAAGCAGAAAATACTACGAATTGTCAACGCCTTGATTAAGGGGAATTATTGCGCTTTTATATTTGAAAATGAGAGCAGTATTTTTTAATGGGCCACTTGTTGTTGGCGACATTGTGTCATTGTCTTTAGACCAAGTTCACCACCTGAAAAATGTTTTAAGGGTAGCTTTGGGAGCAGAAATTGCTGTCCTCAACGGAAATGGTGAGGTAGGCAAGGCCAGGTTAATAAAGCTTGATAAAAAGATGGCAAATGTCGTTATTGAATCTGTCAAAACTCATAAGAGACAGTACCATGTTAATCTTTTTTTAGGATGCCCTAAAAGAGAATATCTCGGCGAGGTTTTTCGTATTGCTACCGAATTAGGGATAGCAAGAGTGTATGTGTTTGAGTGCCAACACAGTCCATACATGTACAGGCCTTCACCTCATTTTAAGAGAATATTGCAGAATGCTCTGCTGCAATCAAACAATCCCTTTTTTCCAGAAATTCATGTTATTAAGGATATTGCTGGAAGCTTGAAAGACCATACTTATCCCCTTTTTTTCACGGCGCCAGGGAGGTCAAAGAAAATGCATATTCCTTTTGAAAGGGCCTCCCTGGGCGATTTGGGATTTATGGTTGGCCCAGAGGGAGGATTTAGCGTTGAGGAAGAAGAGCTTTTCTTAAGTCTGAAATCGTGCTACGCATTAAGTCTTTCTACCTCCATATTGAGGACTGTAACATCTGTTTCAGCGTGTTTTGGCCATTTATATTCTTTTTTAAAGATTGATTTCGACTAGTTCTTTTAATTGTGTCAAAATAAAAAAAGAGTATTATTTGGGTATAACTTTGATTTTTTGAGAGGTTGCAAAATGGAAACTTTAAATAATCAAAAAACCGAAAGGACTCCAAAAATTAATCTCAATCTGGATGAATTTGACTTGGATAATTATGAATTAAATCCACTAACTCAGGGATTAGGCTTTCATTGTGTTAAGAAGGTAAGAACAATTGCACAACCAGATACAGGCAGCATTGAGAAAGCCTTGACTTCAGATTATCAAAAACATTTATATCCTCAAGTACCATTGAGAAAACTTTCTGAAATAGGCCATGGTGAACCTTTAAAATCTCGTGTACCTAATTCTGCTTTTCAGCAAGAAGTTAGAATACCTAAAAAGAAGAAATTGAGAAATGCCAGAGAAGTGGATCAATTCTGCGCTTTTTTAATAGATAGCAGTATTGTTATTGGGTCTTATTTGGGAATAATGTGGGTATTTATTTCTATTGTAGATATTCCTCTTGAATGGGCAATCTTAAAAGCTTTTGGGTTTCAATTTTGGTCTTATATAAGTCTGTTAAGTGTTAGTATGTTCTTATTTTACTTTACATTGCTTGATTCTTCAGGAACAGTTGGGAAACGTCTCATGGGACTTCAATTGATAAATTTGAGCAATTCTAAAACAATGAGTTTGAAACAGAGCTTTTTTCGAGCATTGGCCTCTCTATTGTGCCTTATGTTTTTAGGTTTTCCCTTTTTAATCAATTTTCAAGATAAAATTTCCAACACAAAATTGATAGAAGTTTAAAATGTTTTTGTTATCTGAGGAAGCAAATATCTTCTTAAAAAAGATGAGAGAAAAAGTCATAGTTTTTACTAATGGCTGTTTTGATATTATTCACAAAGGACATGTTTGTTATCTCAATGAGGCAAAATCTTTGGGGGACATTCTTTTTGTTGGATTAAATTCTGATAGTTCTATCAAAAACATTAAGGGTGAAGGAAGGCCAATAAATCCTGAAAAGGATCGTAAATATGTACTTGACAATTTAAAAGCAGTCGATTTCGTTGAAGTTTTCAGTGAGGCAACTCCTCTCGAATTAATTAAACAAGTCAGGCCCAATATTCTTGTTAAAGGAGGTGACTGGAAACTTGATGAAATTGTTGGCTCTGAATTTGTTTTGGGCAAAGGCGGAAGTGTTTATAACTTGACTTTTATTGAAGGTTACTCGACGACCAATGTTGTAAGAAAAATAAGAGCAATATAAAAGAAAAACAGTTTTATCTGTTTTTAAAAAAAGAAATAACTTTAAAATTTTCCTTAAAGTATATTCTCACATCCCCGATAATTTTTTGTAACAACTCAAAGAGTTTTTATAAGTTGTTAATTCATACAAGGCCGTATGAAATACTAAAGAATAACCATAAAAAACAAGGAGGTCATATGATAGTTTGAGGAGGAGAACATGAGCTTACGTATTGCTACCAACATCCAGTCTTTATCCGCGCAAAGAAATCTTGGAATTATCAAAGATGATCAAACACGAAGTTTCCAAAGGCTATCTTCCGGCAGCCGCATCAATAATGCTGGGGACGATGCCGCAGGTTTGGCCATTAGTGAACAATTAAAGTCACAAATTCGCAGTTCCCAACAGGCAACGAGAAATGCAGGAGATGGCATTTCCGTCATTCAAACAGCAGAAGGTGGCCTGAATGAGGTCAACAACATTCTTATTCGTTTAAGGGAACTCTCCATGCAAGCGTCTTCAGACACTATCGGTGATAGTGAACGCGCCTTTTCTGATATGGAATTTCAACAACTTAAGGGAGAAGTGGAGAGAATTGCAACGTCAACAAACTTTAATAGTAGACAATTGCTAAGTGGAAGCGGCAATACTTTGGATTTCCAGATTGGTATTTCCAATGAAAAGGAAAATGATCGGATTTCTTATCGCCCACAAGATACCAGCGCTAGAGCTGACGATTTAGGGATCGACGGTTTGGGAGTGCTAACCAAATTTGATGCCCAAGATAATTTGGCCAAAATAGATGATGCTATTTCTCAGGTTAACGCAAATCGTGCGATGCTTGGCGCTCTTCAAAATCGCTTGCAATCCACGGTGAATCACCTTGATATAAAATCTGAAAATCTTTTAAGCGCAAATTCTCAAATCCGAGATACGGATGTTGCCAAAGAAACCGCCAATTTGGCCCGTGCTAACGTATTGGAGGCGTCAGGTGTTTCCGTTTTGGCCCAGGCCAATAATTCGACCAATGTTGCCTTAAAACTACTTAGATAGTTTCTGTCGGTTATTTTGCTTTCTTTGAAGGCCCTCCCAAGCATAGATTGGAAGGGCCTTTTTTTACAAATTGCATTATTTCAATCCTAACTTATTGAAATTACTAAAAATATTTATTTTTAAGGCTAAAGTTCTCATATTATTGAACCGATAAGATCGGAAATTAGGGCAATTTTGCTACGAATTATTTACAGGAGAACTTATGCTACGAATAGGTAGTTTGAACATTATTTTATCAGGCCTATTTTCAATACCTGTATTTGCTACATCATTTATTGCTACCCCTATTGATAATCAAATTGCTCATTCTGATGGCATTATTGTTGGAACTTTTGAAAGGCAATTTTATAAGAAAAATCAGCACGGTGAGGTTGTTACAGAGGCCCATTTTAAAATAATAAAACAGATTGGTATTGCAAATAATCGACTTTTAAATCCCTATTCTTTTAGAGTTCTTATTCCAGGAGGAAGATGGCAAGGCACTGTTTATAATGTTAGTGGCACACCAAAATTTAAAAAAGGAGAGAAGGTAGTTCTCCTTTTAAAACATCACAGTTTTGGATTTTCTCTCACAAATTTATCTATGTCTAAATTTAAAGTTGTTAATAAGGATAAAAAAATTTATCTTGTGTCTGATATTTTTTCAAACCATAAAAATGTCGGAATTATTGAATGGAAAAATTTTGAAGTTGCAGTTAAAAAACATTTTGGAAGTGAATTAATATCTTCACAAGAAAGGGAATTTTTTGTTAGGAAGAAAATAAAAGACAGGAATAAGTTTTATAAGAATAGCATTGTAAAAAGACATCCTTATAGGGAAAGACATCCTATATCACGTGGAAGAAAATTAGCAAGTGTTCCGAAAGAAAAAGAGGATAATGGAATACTCTGGTTCATAATAATTTTAAGCGCTTTAGGTGGAGCTTCAGTTGGTATTGCAAGATATAGAAGGGATTAAAAAGTATGAATTTAAATTTCTTCTCTCTATTTTTTATATTTATGGTAAATATTTTTTCTGTTGAAGCCTATGTATTTCAGATAAATGATAACGGAAAAATTTTAAGATGGCCAAGGTATAAAAAAGAGATTTATTTTTGGGCAGATAATAATGGAAATGCAGATGTTTCATCGTCCCAGTTATTGGATTATGCTTCAGAGGTTGCATCGGGCTGGAATGATGCCGATGTTCCTAAATTAACAGTTAAAAAAGGCCCAGGATTCAGAACTAACAGCAACGATATAGTCTTTAGTCACAATGGTCTTTATTTTTCTGGAAATTCAGTTCTGGCTATTACGCAAGTGACTTTTCAAGAAGCTACCGGAAGAATTTTAGAAACTGATATTATATTGAGAGACACTAACGGTTTTAGGTCTGATTTAGATAAAAAGGAATATTTTGAATCGTTACTAGCACATGAGATGGGCCATGCTTTGGGTCTCGATCATGGTCAGGTTCATAACTCGACAATGTTTTATAGTTTTGGAAAAAGGCAAAGAACTCTCCATACTGACGATGTTTCAGGTGCAAAAGTTCTTTACCATCAAGAAGATATTGGAACTGGAGAAATAAGTGGTGTTATAGCAGGTGGAAATTCAGAAATAGGAGTTTTTGGTGCTCATGTTCAAGCTATTTCATCTCTTACTGGTAAAGTTGTTTCAGGGGCCATTACAGGGGAAAATGGGTTTTTTACGATAGGAAATCTTCCTCTTGATGATGTTTATTTTCTCTATGTTGGCCCTACTCACAATTTACCCACCCTTTCCAGGTTTTATGAAAATATTCAGTCTAATTTTTGTTCTAATGGAGGAAACTATCGAGGAAGTTTTTTTCAATCTTGTGGAAGCACTCGCCAAGGTTACCCTCAAGGAATTTTGCTCGATGAAGATAAAAATGTAGGAGTAGTTACAGTTAGGTGTGGTTTGAATATCCCTAAAAATTATTTAGCAAAAAGAAGCAATTCTGATTTTGTTGAATTAAATCTTGATGAAAACAATGGAGGAGATGCAATAACAGGATTTTTTTCTCAGGCAGATATTAGCAATAGAAGGAGTGACAGACTTAGAATTGATTTAAGCAATTTGAATCTTTCTAGGAATGATCTTTTTTTTGAAATTAAACTTCTTTCCCAAGATTTATACTCTATCGTTAAGTGGGATATGCGAGTTGATACACCTGCTGGTACTAGAAACTATACTAATTTTGTTGATTCCGATGGAAATCCTGAACTTAACCTAATTTCTCGCATAGCACTTGATTCGTTTAATCCAGGAAATAATGTTTTTGATATTACAATTACACCAAGCGATTTTCTTGATTTTATTTCTAATGATCCATTTTCAAGCGAAGATTATTTTCCTTCAATACAAAATTTTGGAGGAGATGCAATATTTTACCTTTTAATAGTGAATATTTCTCAGTCAACTATTTCAGGCCATAAACTTTATTCTCATTACAATTATGGGCCTCTTCAAGATAATTCGGAATGTATGGATGCAAACAAAACTTTTGCCGTCAAATCGTCTCGCTTTGCTGCATCAAAATTTCCCTCGAGGAACGATGAACAGGAAAATAGTGGAATGACTTGTGGTAATATATTCTTTAATGGAGGAGGAAAAGGGCCTGGGCAGGTATTTTTTAGTTTATTTATTGGATTTTTGGTGATATTTCTGGGTTTCTGGGATTATCCCTTTAAAAAACACTTTTGGTTAAATTGATGAAATTATTAACTTTTATTATTTGTATTTTTTTCATATCTGGTTCTCGAGGACAAAATCTTTTGGAAGAAAGAATTCGCAAACTTTCTTCTGATAAGCGGGGAATTTTTTTAAATAAAGGTATTTTTCATAATGGGATGAGGGACTTAAAGTCGTCAATTAGTTCTATTCGCTATCATTATAATCAAAGGGACAATTATGAGAGATTGGTGATTGATTTTAAAGAGAATAAAATACCTAGAGTTTACGGAAATATTTCTTTGCACAATAAAAAAATACACATTAGTTTATTTCAGACCTCATTGCCAGAATCTTTCTATTCTTCTGGAAAGAGCAAATTTGTTAAGTCCATTGATTTTTTCCCCATAGATGAAAGTATTCTTTCGGCAGAAATTAATTTAAAAGAAGAGATTGGCCTAGAAATTTTTTACCTCGAAGAACCAGGCAGACTCGTACTTGATATGAGGAAATAATTTTTACAATTCATTGAGGGTATTATGTCTGATGTAGAATCTGCTTACGAGGTTCAAATTAAACCGCAAGATGATAAGAAAATAGTCTTTCCAAAAGAAGTCGTTATTATTCCCATCATGAGCAACCCTATATTTCCCGGGATGATTGCTCCTATTATTTTGACGGAAGATAAGTTTACTCAGGAGTTGGATAAAGAATTGATGAAGAGTGGTTTTGTTGCTCTGAACTTGGTTAAATCTGATGTTAGAAATGAAAAAGAAGGAGTGATTTCTGATAAAGAGCTAAGTATTAAAAATCAAGAAATAGGAATCAATGATATTTATAAAGTGGGAGTTCTTTGTAAAGTTGTTAAAAAATTAAAACTTCCCGATGGTTCGGTTAATGTTCTCGTGCATGGGATAAAAAGATACCGGGCCTCTGTGTACAAGCAAAAAACTCCTACAATTATTGCAAGTTATGACGTTTTTGAAGATATTCTTGAATCTGATGAAGAACTTGATGCTTACACTCGCTCTGTGATTAATCAGGTAAAAAAATTAAGCGAGATCAATCCTTATTTTAATGAAGAAATGAAATTGGCAATGTTAAACTCTCCATCCCCTGGTGCTTTGGCCGATTTGGTTGCGTTTGCAATTAGCTTGGATATTCCCGAGGCGCAGGATTTTTTAGAAACGCTGGTTGTTAAAAAAAGATTTGCAAAGCTTTTAGTATATTTGAGGAAAGAAAAGGATGTTGCAGATATTCAGAAAAAAATTTCTGATGAAGTTAACGATAAAGTTAATAAACATCAAAGAGAATATTTTTTAAGAGAGCAACTTAAGGCCATTCGCAATGAACTGGGGATGGAAGAAGATGATAAAAGGCGTGATGTCAAAAAATTTAGGAAAAAAATTAAAGAACTTCAATTATCAAAAGATGTTTTAAAAGTTGTTGAGGAAGAAATAGACCGGCTTGAGGCCATTCCGGATAGTAGTCCTGAATATAATGTTGCTAGAACTTATATAAATTGGATTTTAGTTTTACCTTGGAATAAGGCCACAGAAGATAATGTAGATATTGAAAAAACTAGGAAAATTTTAGAAAAAGACCACTACGGATTAGAAAAGGCCAAAGCGAGGGTTTTGGAATTTTTGGCCGTGAGAAAATTAAAGCCACAATATGATGGAACTATTTTGTGTTTAACGGGGCCTCCAGGGGTGGGCAAAACCTCTCTGGGGCGTTCCATCGCAGAATCTTTAAAAAGAAAATTTTACCGCTTTAGTTTGGGTGGAATGAGGGATGAGGCAGAAATTAAAGGACACCGAAGAACCTATGTAGGTGCAATGCCTGGAAGAATTATTCAAGCACTTAAACGTGTAGAAGTTAATAATCCTGTTATTATGCTCGATGAAATAGATAAACTTGGCCAATCTTTTCAGGGAGACCCTGCTAGCGCATTGTTGGAAGTGCTTGATCCCGAACAAAACAGGTCTTTCATCGATCACTATTTAGATGTTCCCTTTGATTTATCTAAAGTTCTTTTTATTGCTACTGCAAATTATGTTGGAAATATTCCCGAGCCCTTATTGGATAGAATGGAGTTGATTGAGTTAAGCGGTTATACAATTGAAGAGAAAATTAATATTGCCTCTAAATGGATTATTCCCAAGCAGATTCAAAAACATGGTTTGGAAAAAGATGATTTTCGTCTTAACACTCAGGTTATTCGTAGAGTTATTACTGATTATGCCCGCGAACCAGGAGTTCGAGGCATGGAACAGTATATAGCAAAACTCTGTAGGAAGGCTGCATTAGAGAAAGTGGAAAAGAAAAAAAGAAGAAAATTTGCACCCCAACCCGAAGACCTTGAAAAACTTTTAGGGAGCAAGGTTTTTCAGACCGAATTGGCACAAAGAAAACTCATTCCAGGTTTGGCAATAGGTTTGGCCTGGACTGCTTTTGGGGGAGATATTCTTTTTATTGAGACGTTGCCTTTAAAAGGCAAAGGAGGATTAAAATTAACAGGCCAACTCGGCGATGTTATGAACGAATCAGCAAATATCGCTTACAGCTATGTTAAAAAACTTCTTCAAATGCAATTTCAACCTAAAGAAAAAGCGAATGTAAAAAAACAATCTCAAAAAGATAAATGTGAAGAAGAGAAAAGTTATTTAGATGCCCATGAAGTTCATTTGCATCTTCCTGCTGGAGCGACTCCTAAAGATGGCCCCAGTGCTGGCATAACCATGGCCTTGGCGCTTTATAGTTTGGCCGTAGGACAAAAGGTCAAACCCAAATTGGCCATGACGGGAGAATTGAGTTTGACTGGAAGAGTTTTAGCGGTCGGGGGAATTAAAGAAAAAATACTTGCGGCCAAAAGGGCCGGCATTAAGTTTGTTATTTTACCTGAAGAGAACAAGAAAGATTTAAAAGAAGTTCCCGAAAGGCATCGGAAAAATTTAATATTCTTTTTCGTCAAGCATTTTGACGAAGTGCTTGAAATTGCCTTACCAGAGCAAGCAAAAAAAGCAGGGAAAAAGAGTGTTAAAAAAGGCCAAGGGCCATCGAGAGCTTTAAAACTCGTCTGAGTCGTACTCGAAGGTAGGAGTGTGTTTGACTTTGCCTGCGGCAATTTCTCTTAAGGCAGTTACAATATCTTTATTTTTACTTCTCACCAGGCATTCAGCACCGTTGCGAAGTTGTTTAACTCTCTTTGTGGCCAAATGCACGAGTTCGTAGCGGTTTTCAACTTTTTCAAGACAATCTTCTATAGTGATCCTGGCCATGGTGTTCTTCCTCGTATTTCGTTTTCTATGTACTCCACTATCTAAATGATAAAACTCGATATGTCAAAAAGGGAATTTTTGAAGCGCTTCTCCATAGCCCGATGCATTATTTTGTTTTAAATTGCAAAATAGCAAATTGAGGGAATTGAGTAATTTCAGAGGTTTATAGAATCTCATACGGCAACTGGTATTGCAGTAAGTATTTTATCTTTAGAGGGAGAGAGATAATGAAGACTTTTTTTGCTGTTTCGCGTTGCCTGGCCTGTAAAAAAATGAGCAATAGCTTGTTTTACCAGGGCCAGTTTCATTTTAAGGGAGTTTTATGGGGAATGAAGATTAGAGAGATATTCGTTTTTTCAGAATTGGAATTTCAAAAGGGCCAAAATTATATGTTATATTTGGCCCTCATTACAGAATCCGAAGGAGTTTTAAAAACCAAGATTATAAAACAAAAACTTTTAGATACGATTGAGAGAAATTTCTTTTAACTTTTTATCTTTTTATTTTGAGATAATATAACCTTGTGGCAGTTGAATCCAAAAATCCAGAAGAAAGAGAAATTCTTCATGATATTAGCAATCAATTAGTTATAGTACAAGGAATGTCTGGCCTGGTATTAAAAGCTATAAAACGAAAGCAAGTCATGGGAGATAAAGAACTGGATAGAATGGAAAAAGTTTTGGTAGCAACAAGAAGTATAGCTAAAATGATTCAAAATCGCAGAAATTATTTAAATTCAATTTCTAGTTAGTTTTAACACTAACATGGTCACCAATTATCATACTTTGAATTTCTAGCAGAGGGGTATTTTTTTCAATATTTAAAGATTTTATTTGAGCAATAGAAACTTCGTTTTCTGTATGGATAATCTCTAATTCTCCAACCTTTATTTTGTAATGGTATCTTTTTTCTGTTTTGTGAGGAGCGAGTCGGCCTATAATTCGATGGACATTTAAAGTTGTTCCTTTTGATAGGCCTTGTTGTTGGCCGATATTAACATAGTAATTTTTTTTGATAGTTTCATTTGGTGTTCCCATCGGGATATTTTGAACAACATTGTAAATAATATAATCTTGAGCGTGTCTTTTAGAGGCCCACAGCAAGGAAATTACTATAGAAGCAAGAAGCAGGTTTATTCTCATTTTGTTCTCCGGATAGGCCTATTTGCAGGTGGCCAATAATCTTATCGGGATAAATAAATCAGAGTAAAAAAGGCGAAAGCTTTATAAGAGTAGGGGTAAAAATTGCCGCTTTTATGTTCTCAAGATGATGGTTCAAGTAGCGAGCGAACTCGTTTGATCAGGGATTCAACACCATCAATGTTTCCAGAGCCTTGGGCCATATAAGTTTGCCCTCCTCCTTTTCCGTCAATGGCAAGGAGTGCTTCTTGTAAAATTTGATTGCATTGTATGGATTTAAGGTTTTTGGTGGCCCTAAGAAGAACGGATAATTTTCCTTTTTTTTCAGCATATAAGAGCAAAACTCCTTTGTTGAATTTATCTGCAAAAAGATCGGAAACTTTTCTCAAGTCGGAATTTTCTGGTGCCTTTGCTGAAATAAAGGAGATACCATTTTTAAGGAGAGTGGGTTTGGAAAAAAGTTCATTGCTTTTAACTGAGTAAACTTGATTGCGAATTTCCTGGATTTGTTTTTGTTGATCTTTTATGTTGAGGCAAAGTTCTTGAATCTTCTTTACTGTAGAGTTTTCTTTTGTCAAAGTTAATTTCTCAATTTCTTTTAAATATTGACTTCTTTCCATCAAGCGTTGGATTGCATGTGTGCTGGTTACTGCTTCAATACGGCGAACACCTGAAGAAAGAGAACTTTCAGATATAAGGTCAAAAATACCTATTTCTTCAGTACGACAGACATGAGTTCCACCACAAAGTTCAGTGCTAAAAGTTCCCATTTTCAGTACGCGAACTTGATCTCCATATTTTTCTCCAAAGAGGGCCGTTGCTCCTTGGTTAATAGCTTCATCAAGGTTCATAATGGCCGCCTCTACAGGTAGAGAGGCCTGTATCTGCTCGTTAACGAGATTTCCAATGGCGTCTATTTCCTGATGAGAGATAGCTTTCATGTGAGTAAAGTCGAATCGCAGGCGTTCAGCATTAACGTGAGAGCCAGCTTGTTGAACATGTTTCCCAAGTATTTTGATAAGAGCTGCCTGTAAAAGATGAGTGGCACTATGGTTTCTGGCAGTAAGTTGTCTCCTTTGCTTATCGACAAAAAGTTGGTACTCTTTACCTTTTTTCAAAGAGTTGGCATCGTTGCAATAATGGACGTAAAGTCCTTCAATAGGTATTTGAGTGTCCAGGATTTCTACAAGTTTGTTTTCATTATCCCAAATTTCACCACTATCCCCGACTTGTCCTCCACTCTCACCGTAAAAGGGTGTTATATCAAAAACAAGGCCTTTTTGGTTTCCTACATCGATGATGTCGAGAAGTTTGGATTTTGTATTAAGAGTGTCATATCCAACGAAACGGGTAGTTCCATTTTCTTCCTTAACTTTGTGAAAAATATCGTTGTTGATATTTTGATGGCCTTTCCAAGATTTACGGCCCTCATTTTTTCTTATTTGCATAGATTCATTAAAACCTCGAATATCAACCTTAAGATTTTTTTCTGCCAAAATAGTTTCAGTTAAATCCAAAGGAAATCCGTAAGTATCGTAAAGCTTAAAGGCACTTTTCCCAGAGAGGGTTCCTTCAACAATGTTGTTTTTAATAGCATCTTTTAAGAATTTAAGGCCTTGATCCAGAGTTTCTAAAAACTTATTTTCTTCTGAATATAAAAATTCTTCGGCCACTTTTTGATTGGCATTATTTTGAGGATACTCTTGACCTAGTTGTTTAAATACGACGGGAACCAGTTTATGGAGGATTGCCTCATGCATATCGAGTTTTTTTAAATTGCGAGAGGCCCTGCGGATAATTCTGCGTAAAACATAACCGCGCCCCTCATTAGAGGGGATGACTCCATCAGTGAGAAGCATGGTACAAGAACGAATATGGTCAGCAACGACACGGATATTTCCAGCATATTTTTGATTGTGATAATTTTTTTTGGTAATATCTTCTATTGCACTAATGATTTCTTTAAATCCGTCAGTATCATAATTCCAGTAAACATTTTGTAGGCACGAGGCAATTCTTTCAAGTCCCATTCCTGTGTCGACGCAAGGATTGGGAAGGGCATGTTGTCCTTGTGGTGTTTTTTCAAATTGCATAAAAACCAAATTCCAGATTTCGACGTAACGAAACTCATCATCAAGCAGGTTTTTTTGAGATTTTTTTTGTGAAAATTTTTCTCCGTGATCAAAAAATATTTCAGAGCAAGGCCCACATGGCCCAAATTCACCCATTTCCCAGAAGTTATCGGTGTCGCCTCGCTTGAAGAGACGCTTGCTTGGAATTCCAATCTTTTTATGCCAAATATTAAAAGCTTCTTCATCGGAAGTATGAACAGTTACATAAAGTTTTTCTTTGGGGAGAAGAAGCTCTTGTGTGAGGAAATCCCAAGCGTATTGTATGGCCTCCTCTTTAAAATAGTCTCCAAAGGAAAAGTTCCCAAGCATTTCAAAAAAAGTATGATGGCGGGCAGTGTGTCCCACATTATCTAAATCATTGTGTTTTCCTCCGGCCCGTACACATTTTTGAAGGCTGAATGCCCTTTTGTTGGAGGGGATACTTTTACCGATGAAATAGTCTTTAAACTGGTTCATTCCGGCGTTGGTAAAGAGAAGGGTGTTGTCGTTATAAGGTATGAGAGAAGAACTGCTTACTTTTTGGTGATTATTATCATGAAAAAACTTGGCAAACTTCTCTCGAATTTTTTGAGTTTTCACAGTTCAAACTCTCTAATTTACTCAGTGCAAAGAAATCTTTGCACTGAGTAGTTATCATTTTTATTGAAGAGTTTTTTTGCCCCTTTTTGTAGTGGTCTTTTCATTTATTTCGCCAGTGACTTCGTCGATGTCAAGTTCGGAAGTATTATGGCCCAAACCATTTTTTTGCAAGATGAGAGCGCGGACTTCTTTTAAAACTTCGAGATTATTGGTTAAAAAATTCTTGGCGTTTTCTCGCCCTTGTCCAATCTTGGTGTTGTTATAGCTAAACCAAGAACCAGATTTATCAATAATCTTATGGGTGACTCCTAAATCGAGAAGGTCTCCTGTTTGAGAGATTCCTTCTCCGTACATTATATCAAACTCGACAGTTTTAAAGGGGGGAGACATTTTATTTTTAACAACTTTGATTTTAGTTCGGTTGCCAATAAAATTTTCACCATCTTTAATAGTTGCAATCCTCCTAATGTCCAACCGCACAGAGGAGTAGAATTTGAGAGCGTTGCCTCCCGTAGTGGTTTCGGGGTTTCCAAACATAACGCCGATTTTCATTCTCAATTGGTTAATAAAGATAACAGTACAGTTAGAGCGTGAAATTGAGCCGGTTAGTTTTCTAAGCGCTTGGCTCATAAGTCTGGCCTGGAGGCCCATGTGCGAATCACCCATGTCTCCTTCCAATTCGGCCCTGGGGGTGAGGGCCGCTACCGAGTCGACAATCAGCAATTCGACGGCACCAGAGCGAACCAGCATGTCTGCAATTTCCA
Organism: Bacteriovoracaceae bacterium; assembly: GCA_965215445.1. GTDB lineage: Bacteria > Bdellovibrionota > Bacteriovoracia > Bacteriovoracales > Bacteriovoracaceae > CBDBLK01. The sequence goes on from CBDCDT010000002.1 coordinate 925,715, forward strand.
AGGCCTGTTCTCCACTATCGGGTTGTGATATAAGCGTGTTGGGAATATCAACCCCGAGCCTTTTGGCATAGCCCGTATCGAGAGCGTGTTCGGCATCAATAAAGGCGACAACTCCTCCTTGTTTTTGGCATTCTGCTGCTATATGCAGAGTGAGAGTTGTTTTACCGGAGGATTCAGGCCCATAGACTTCAACGATTCTTCCTTTGGGGATACCGCCAATTCCCAAGGCAATATCCAAGCTGAGACAGCCGGTTGAAATAGTTGGAATTTCCTGTTGATCGTGTTTGCCATCAAGTTTCATGATGGCCCCTTTGCCAAATTGTTTTTCAATAGTGGCAAGGGCCAGATCGAGGGCCTTTTTTTTGTTGTTGTCGAAAGTTGCGGTTTGTGCAGTGGCCATAGTGTTTCTCCAAGGTTTGAGGGTTATTAAAATCTTAATTGGTGGCCACTGTATCCCTCAAAAGCTACTTTGGCCAAGCCCCCAGCCTAGCATAAAGGGATTTTTGATCAAGAGAGGCCAAGGCCTTGAAAAAAGGATTTTTTGACTTGTTGAGAAAACCAAAAAAGGAACTTTCAAGGCATTATATTGCTCAGGGTCTTAATTCATAAAAAATAAAGAAGGGTAGAAAAAACAAATAATGCGATATGCTATTCCCGTATAAATTCCACTGATAATATCATCCAAAATCGTTCCAGCGCCGTGTTTGATTTTTTTGTCACAAAAATTAGCGGGCCAAATTTTAGTAATATCAAAAAAGCGGAAAAATAAAAAAAGAAGTGCCAGGTGGGTGAAATGAGCTTCCTTGGAAAATAACCAGGCCACACTCATTCCTAAAACCTCATCGAGAACAATCCAGCCGGGGTCGTGATTCCCAGTTTTTTTTTGAACAATTTCAATGACCCAAATACTGAGACAGGTAAAAAGTAAGAGAAATGGAATAGAAAAAATTAAAGGAATATTGAATTTACCAAGCCAGTAAAGGAGAGGAAGGATTGCCAGCGTGCCAATAGTTCCGGGCGCCTTGGGAACAAAACCAATACCAAATAAGCTGAGGAAGAGAATTTCCGGGCGTTTAAGACTTGGTGCGGTTTTCTCTTCCATGACTTCTCTCTACAATACTGAGTTTGCAAAATAGGCTTTTAAAACTACTTTTTAGATTATATGGAAAAACCTAACTATTTGTCGAAATATCTTTTTGATTGGGAGGCCATGGAGCTTGTTCTCAGTGGTCGTTCGGCCTTGGATTCCAGGCTTTTTGTTGGTTCTAATTTTCAGGATGAACAAATTAGGCGTTTCCTTTTGGGTTATGGACTCGATCCTGATGATACAGTCGCTAAGTCGGAGCTTTTTGGTAATTTTCAAGAAGCGTTGCAGTTTATTCGTCGTTATTTTTTGAGAGAAGGTAGTGAAAATGGATTGGATTTAAAAATACCAAATTCTATTTTAATGATTACAAATGTCGATGAACTTTTTTTGATGATTATGAAGCGTGAATTAAAGCGAAATACAGAGGAAGCACTTTGGGCCGAGGCCATTCTCAAAGTTATGCATACAATTCTTCACGTTGATAAGGATTTGCGCTTAAATTATTTTCAATCTATTCAAACGCAAATTTTTGACCGGTTTTATAAATATCTTTATCGAAATGATGCGGGGAAGCTCTTTTGGCGTTTGGAAGAGGATATGAGTATTCCTTTAGTAGATTTTGAAACCAAGTCGAGAAAGACGAGAGATAGTGCGGTTATAAAACTTCTGCATAAAGTTGAAAATGTAGCTGAGGAACTATTTGATCAGATTGGGGTTAGATTAATTACTGAATCGCGTTTTGATACTCTCCGGTTGGTTAAGTCTTTGCTCGATAAATTTGTTGTTATTGTCCACAATATAAAGCCAAGCCGTTCGGTAAATACTCTTGTTGATTTGGGTTATTTTCGAGATCAGTATAGAAATCTTATAAAGCAGGCCCTGCACAAAAAGTTATCAGAAGAAGAGTTTTTATTTAAGGCCAATGAAGTTGTAAAAAATAGTTTGGCAAATTTAGAGGAGGGAAACAATCCCTACATGCTTAAAAATTATCGAAGTATCCAATTTACCTGCCGCCAATTAATCAAGTATCGAAATCCTTTTTTTAAAAGCTTTAATGAACTTCGCCAGCAGGCAAAAGCGATCGAAGAGGAAAATGATTTAGCAGCTAAAATTCTTGACTTGGACATGGGCCCTGTTCCCAGGGAAGTACGGTTTTTTTACCCTTTTGAAATTCAGGTATTAGATTTTGAGAGCCATGACATTAACACTGCTGGAGATGCTTCTCATCAGGAATATAAAAAATCCCAAGTTCAATCGGCCATGAAGCGTGTGTTTAAATCTCTAATTGAGTACAAAAATTTATCAGTTTAAGACAAGTATAAAAATGACAAAACGGCCTTCTTCTCTTCTTATGCTTACAGTGCGTTCAGATATTGGAGGAGGGCCAAAGCATTTATTTTATTTGTGTCGTTCTTTGCTTCAGGATAATCCCAATCTCAAAATTTTTATTGGTGCTCCAAACGAAGAACCTTTTGGCCCTCTTTTTCAAGAAATGGCCCATCTTTTTGTGCCCATTCCCAGACAGCGCTTTTCTTTGAAAAGTTTTTTTCAATTACTGATGTTGTGTCGACGACATTCTATTTCTATTGTTCATTCCCATGGGTGGGGTGCGGGCCTTTACGGGCGCTTGTTGGCCTTTTTTGGTATGCGAAGTATTCATACGTTTCATGGGGTTCATGCTGGCAGGAGATGCAAAGATAGAGTCAAAATAAAGGTAGATCAGGTGCTTAAACTTTTAACTCACGATTTTATTTGTGTCTCTCACAGCGAAAAGAAAGAGGCCTTGCAACACGAAGTGGCCTTTGAGGAGTGTTTATCTGTAATTTATAATGGGGTAGATATTCAAGGTATTCGAGCAGAGTTTTCATCCATCTCACAGAAAGAGGCACGTCAAAAGTACCAGCTTCCACTTGACAAAAAAATTTGGGGGACTTTGGCCAGACTGGATTATCAAAAAGGACTCGATTTATTTTTAAAAGCGATTTATGAATTTCCTACAGATGTTTTTTTTGCGTTGGCAGGGGATGGAAAAGAATACAAAAATCTTAAACTGTTAATAGAGAACTATCGTCTTCAGGGACGGGTCGTACTGCTTGGGGAGGTGAAAAAACCAATGACTTTTTTAAAATGTCTCGATGGGTATTTCAGTTTTTCCCGAGGGGAGGCGCTGCCTTTGGGTGTTTTAGAGGCAATAACTTGCACACTTCCCTGTTTGCTTTCAAAGGTTCCCGGTCACAATGATTTCATCGAGTTGGGCATGGCCCAATCTTTTTCTCTCCTCCGGCTAGAGAGTTTTCAAGAAAAACTGGATAAGGCAAATTCCGAGAATTTATCCGAAGAGATGAAGGAAAAAATTTTAGAACTCGTCCGGCAAAAATTTGGCCTCGATGAGATGACTAAGAAGGTGGAAAAGATTTATTTCAAATAAAAATGGTTTCAAAACTGATAACGCGCTTAGCTATTCAATCTTTTTCCGTCTTGTTATAGTGCTCCTTAATGAAAGCTTTTTTGATAGGCGTCCATTTTTTTTGGTTCGCGTTTTGCCATTCTCTTTTTGCTGCCGAAGTCTGTAGCCGTATGGCCACGATCAATTTTCAAAGGGTTCTGGTAGATATTAGCTCTACGCAAAAAGGAGAGGGCCTAAGATTTCATCTGGAAAAGGATCCCAAGGCCCGGGCCTATTTAGAGGCCTATCAAAAGGGAACGCAGATAAAATGGTATAATGCCGCCATGGGTCTTGCTGGGACAGGGCTGTTATTGGGCGGGCTTATGGCGCACGGTAAAAGTGGCCAAAAGACTCTTTTAATTTCAGGGGGAACTTTGGCGGTGGCCAATTTCCTTATTGCGCGAACTTTGCAAAACGCAAATGAGGGCAATCTCGCTAAGGCGATTGAGGAATACAATAAAAGGAACTTGCCAAAAATTTATCTCAATTCAGAAGCAAAAAGTTCGACATCCAAGTTTTTTGCTCACATCAGTTTTGGATTTAACAAATCTTGGAGTTTCTGAGATTTTAAAGGTTTTCGTTAGTGTGTCTTTGAAAGATCAAATAACTTGTTTTCACTGTCAGGCCTTACTCAAACTTGAATTTGAAGAACCTGTCTCTCGCAGAGAGGAATGTCACCAATGTTCCTCCAGTATTCGTTGTTGCAAAATGTGTCGATTTTATGACACGTCTTCTTATAATGAGTGTCGTGAACCACAGGCCGATCGTATTGTTGATAAAGAGAAGGCCAACTTTTGTGATTTCTTTGAATTGGTTGGTCACAAGTCTGATGGGGGCAATAAGGAAAGTTTGGTTGCTGCTGCAAAAGCACTTTTTAAAGATGTATAGGATGTAGTTGTGAAGCAAGAAAACTTAATTACAGTTGAAGGGTTTGAAAAAATACAGGTAGAGCTTAAACATCTTATTCAAACTGAAAGAAAAAACTTAAAGACGGCCATAGCTGAAGCACGCGAGTTAGGGGATTTGAAGGAAAATGCGGAATACCATGCTGCTAAAGAAAAACAGGCCCTCGTTGAGGGCCGTGTGGCCCAGCTTCAAGCGATTGTCGCCAGTTCGAGAGTTATTGATACTTCGACCCTTAAAAGTGAAAATATTGTTTTTGGAGCTACCGTAACTCTTCACAATGTCGAAACTGATGAATCCGTTACTTACAAGATTGTAGGCAAGGACGAATCGGATATTTCAGAAGGTAGAATTTCTTTTGCCAGTCCTCTTGGCAAGGCCCTGATTGGTAAAAGAGAGGGGGATAATGTCATCGTAAAGGCCCCAAAGGGGGATATTGAGTATGAGGTTGAGTTTGTTGAGTATAAATAATGGAAAAGTTTTCTTGGGATTCTCCCGTTGATGTTCTATTTCGTGGGAAAAAAGGTAAAGTTTTAGAAAAACTGCGTTCTGCTGAAATATTGGTGCTGGAAGACCTTCTTTGGATACTTCCTTTGAAAATAGAAAAAGTTCCTCCCATCTCCAGCTTTCAGAATGCTTTTCCAGAAAAAATATTTAAAGGTGTTGGAAAAGTTTTAAGTACCAAAGTGACTCCCAATTTTAGAGTGCGGGGGAAGCGAGGTGCCAGGCTTAGTCATGTTAGTCTTATTGTTCATGACTTACTTTCTTCTGAACATCTCTGTCTTAAATTTTTTAATCTCTATTCTAATCGAGTTCGTCAGCTTCAAGGTCTTAAGGCCGTTATCTTTAGTGGAAAAGTTTCCGTTTATCAAGGGCAACGACAAATTTTAAGTCCAGTAATTGAGCTTTTAAAAGAAGTTCCCAAATCAGAAGACTTTGGTGCGATTAATAAACAATCAGAACTGCAAATTCATTATCCGACTTTTTGCAAGATACCTGCCTTTCATGTTAAGGCCCTTTTTAAAAGAATTCCCGAAGGTCTTTGGGATGAAATTCCCGAATATCTTCCTGAAAGCACGAGAGAACAGAGAGGTATGATGCTTTTGGGGCAGGCCTTTCGTTTCTTGCACGGAAAGGCCTCGCCTCAAGAATGGTCTGAAAGCAAAAAGGAAAAAGCAGAAAAACGTCTGATTTATGAAGAATTTTTTAGAGAACAAGTAAAAATAAAAATGCGCAGACAACTAATGTTTGTTCAAAAAGGAATCAAGCATGATGTCTCCAATAATTTATTAGGCAAGATTTATAATTTTTTTCCTTACTGCTTAACTTCAGATCAAAAAAATGTGGTGTCGGAAATTGCACAAGACCTTGCCAGTGAAAAAAAAATGATGAGGCTTTTACAAGGAGATGTTGGCTCGGGAAAAACCAGTGTGGCTATTGCCGCGGCCATTGTGTCTATGGAAAACGGTTATCAAGTGGCGATTATGTGTCCTACTGAATCTTTGGCCTTGCAACACTTCATTAACTTTGAAGAACTCTTTGATGCCCATGCGTATAATATCAAAATGCTTTTGGGGGGCACCAAAAAAAAGGAAAAAGAAAAAATTGTACATGATTTAGAGAAGGGCCATATCCAACTTATTGTGGGAACTCATAGCCTTATCCAAGAGAGCATAAAATTTAAAAAACTGGCGTTGGTTGTTATAGATGAACAACACAAGTTTGGTGTTAACCAGAGAATTAAATTGGTAAATAAAGGCATGGGAGTGCATTGTCTTATTATGACTGCTACTCCTATTCCGAGAAGTCTTGGCCTGACTCAATATGGAGACCTTGATATCTCTGTTATCAAAACAATACCTGCCCATCGCAAGGGCATAAAAACTAGGATTGTCGAACCTCACAACTTTGAAAAATTCCTGAATTTTTTAAATACTCGTCTCGAACTTGGCGAGCAGGCCTATGTTGTTGTTCCCGCTGTTGTAGAGAATGAAAATCAAGATATTGCCAATCTTGAAACGGTGTTAAAAAAATACAAGATGTATTTCCCCAGCTTTAGGGTTTTGGGTTTGCACGGGAAGCTCAATTCTAAAGAAAAAGTCAAAGCTTTTATTGATTTTAAAAACCATAATTTTGATATTCTTGTCTCTACTTCAGTTATCGAAGTAGGAATTAATATTCCCAACGTTAGTGTTATGACAATTATGAACCCTAACCGATTTGGGCTTTCTTCACTACATCAATTGAGAGGCAGGGTTGGTCGAGGAGACAAACCAGGGTTTTGTTTCCTGGTTAACGATAAAAAAGTAAGTTCTTTGGGAATGGAGCGCTTAAAAGTTATTGAAAGCACTTGTGATGGGTTTGAGATTGCAGAGAAAGACCTTGAAATGAGAGGTGAAGGTGATATTTTTGGAACCGATCAATCTGGGATTATTCGTAGTAAAACCCTTGCCAATTTGGTGATTCATCAAAATGAGCTTATGGATGCAAAAAAAGACGTGGATTATTTGTTCCAAAACCCTCATTTTAAAGTGAGTAAGTTGCTTGTGAAGCTCAGTAATAACAATCACTTAACTCAAATAACTTAGGAAGATTTTTCCTGGCATCAAATGCATTTTGAATTGATAATATAGAGAAATGATAGAGTTTGAAATCCTTGCTTCCCCTGACCCTGAAGTTATAGGGAGGCATCAGTTCTTTTGTCCCGAAGTAGAAATGGGAAATTCTTTGTTGTGTCATCTTCCCATTGAAGACCCGCAGCTGCCGTCGAGGGGCATTTATTTCATTTCAGATGCTAAGGGTGTCGTAATTAAAACTACTCCTCCCAGTATTTTTTTTGTCAACAAAGAAGAAATTTTTGAAAAAAAGCTTATCCAATCAGGAGATGAAATTAAAATAGGGGAAACTCAAATATTGATTGCGAGTTATAACTTTGAAACAATACACACCCCCTTGGATATGGATGCAATTAAGGCCCCATTTTCCAAGGATAAAGAAGAAGGGCTTCTTTTGGAGTCGCTTGAAAATGAATTGCTTTTTATTGATTATGAACGTAAAGATTAGGCATGATTGATCCCAGTTATTCCAATTATTTGCAGACATCAGACGGAATAAAAGTTTTTTATACAACAAATTTTCATCCGGAAGAATTGAGGGAACAGGATGTAGTTTTAGTTTTTAACTATGGGCTTGCTTGTAATGTAAATCACTACCAATTCCAAATTCCCTATTTTCATGATTTGGGTTTCAAGATTCTTTTTCACGATTATCGTTTCCATTATAAATCAGAGGGAACTCAAGACGTAAAAGATTGCTCGTTTGACGGTATTGTAAATGACATTACACAAGTCGTGGATTATTTGGGGATTAAAAAAACTGTGCAGATTGGGCACAGTATGGGTGTCAATATATCTCTTGACTTTGCCTATAAAAACCGAGAAATAACCAAAGGCATCGTTTTAATATCGGGAACGATTCTGCCGCCCCAGGAAGTTATGTTTGGTACCAATATTATAGATTTGATTTATCCTTTTCTTCGCTTTTTAGTCAATCGTTATCCAGGCCATCTTAATGATGTTTGGAGCTTTCTTGCCAAGAGTCCAATTATGGAACTTATTGTTCACAGGGGAGGCTTTCATCCTGAGAAAACCTCTCGTCAGTTTATTCAAGAATACTTGGAGAAATTGAGTGAAATTCATCCTGCCATTTTTTTTCAATTGATGGATGAGATGAAGGCATATAATGTTTTTCCTAAAATTAAAAATATTTCAAGTCCAGCATTAATTATGAGTGGTGATAGGGATTGGGTTATCCCCTATCATTCTCAAGCGGTTTTACACCGGCATTTGCCCAATTCTCAAGCTTATACTATTAAGCACGGAAGTCATGTACCACAGATTGATTTTCATAAAACTGTCAATTTAAGGATCAAAAAGTTTTTAGAAGATTTACTTGGCCAATTCTTATCAAAATAGTCGCTTTTATATTTAAGGTTTAAGGAGATAAACCCGATGAGGTGGAAAACTCTAAAAAGGTATTTTTGTGCTTAAAAAAACTTTATTTCTTGGCCTGATTTTTTATTTGACTGTTTTACCTGTAGATTCTTGGGGCCAAGATGAGGCCTCTGACGAGCATGTTTGTGGAGAAGGTGGCGAGAGCAAAAGTGAAAAACTCAAAGAACTCGGCATCTTTAGAACCGCAGAAGATAATGCTGTAGAAACCCCTCTCCTTTTCAGCAAGTTAGGCCGTTTGTGTGAAAACGAATTGGAGGCAAATGGTTTAAATTGGGAAAATGCCCTGAAATCCAATATTTCCGATCGTTGGGGGAAGACACTCGGACGATTACAGCTAGAAAAGGATTCTGACTGCTATCTCATACATGCCGGTGGTGATTCTACATCACAAGCATTGTCCGAGGACAAAGATTCAGAGAGGTTGGGAAAATACCTGGATTTTGTTTATCAGTGTGAGGCCTTGATTTCCATGAGTGGACACAGCGATTTAAAAGACCACGACGTTCGCTCCAAAAGCGTTCAAGAGACGAGTTCCATGACTCAAAATATGGAAGCATGTCAAAATCACCCCAATCCCCCGCAATGTATGGCCATTCAACAAGGGCAACAGGGAATTATGGGGGCGCAGTTGAGATGCCGGCACAACGGTGTGGAGACACAGGATTATTCTGCCTGCAAAAAAATTGTCCGAACTATTGACGGCTTTTTTATCGCCAAACAGGCCAATAAAAGTATTCAGGAAGTCAGGGCGGTAGATCATCAACAAGAAGAACAAATGAAATTGCAACAAAAAGCAATTGCAGGGCAAGGAGTGAGTAATAAAGATGCTCTGGGGTCGCAAAAATCAAGTGTTGAACAACAATCCCAACTGGCCTACGAAAGGGCGGCCCTGGATGGTGCCCAGCTGGCGACTATTACGGCCATGTATCAGGCCATGCCGGATAAGGAGAGCTTGTATAAGGAATGTAAAGAGGCCGATATTTACAACAATGTCAATCAGCGTTTTAGTGGTTTCAGTTCCTTGCCATCTCTTTATGATTCTTCCGAAGAAATTTGCCACAAAGTGATAAGCAAGTATGCCGGCCATGCGTTGCTTTTGAATCAAGAGGCCAAAGATGCTATCAAATTGGTCATCGCCAAATCAACTCTCAATGCTGTTGAAAACGTGGCCAAGGGGAAATTGTTGTCCAATCAGGCAAATCGAATTCAAGAGTCAATGGATGGTATTGAAGAAAAGGAAAAACCTGACCTCAGCCATCACTTTACCAATCAAGAACTTTTCCAAAAGTGTCAAATAGACCCTTCAGCAGAGGGATGCCCTAAAGAAGAAGATACGCAAAAGACGCACGATATGATGAATACCCAATTTTCTTTTGGTGATGTTCAGGGTAATACTCCTGGAGGCAGATTGAACGAGACTCCCGGGGAGGGAGAGAGATCAGTTGCCAGTAATCCCGATGGAGGTGGAACTCGTCGCCCCGACAGAATTGGGCAAATTTCTGCTCCGGGAAGAAATAATGACAATGATTTTATTGATCCTCCTCCAAGGCCTGGAAGAGCGAAGAAAGGCCCAGGCGGTGGCGGAGGCGGTGGAGGCGCCGGGGGTGGCGCTGGTGGAGCATCTCTTGCCAGAGGAGGAGATACGCCAGGCGCGGGTGCTTCTCAAGGTGGTGGTGGGGGTTCTGGCAAGAGGGATGTCAAACTCAAATTTAGCGGTTCGGGTTCTGGTGCTTTGAGACTTGCTGGAGGAAAGTTTAATAATGGAAAGAAGAAAAAGGCCCCCAAAAATCCTTTTGACGAATTATTTGGCAAGAAAAAGGTCAAAAAAAAGGGTAATGACGTTTTAAATTTTAAAAAAGAGGTCGGTAAAAAGGGTAAATCTATTTTTACCATGCTCTCTCAGCGCTATGATGCAGTTATTAAGAAGGAACGCTTGCTTAAGTACAAAATTCGGGGGTCAAAATAAGTTATGAGTGTTTCGCGGGATGAACTTGAAAAATTTCTCAATAAACTTTTAAATTCCCATGAATTTTCTGATTATGGCCCTAATGGATTACAAATTGAAGGCCCTGCCCGTATTCACAAAGTGGCCTTTGCCGTTTCGGCCACTCGTTATTCTGTAGAACAAGCGATTGAACAAAAAGTACAGGCGTTGATTGTTCACCACGGACTTTTCTGGAAATTTCACGGAGCAAGGCCATTGATTGGGCCTTTCGCTCGCCGGGTTCTTCCTTTGGTGAGGGCCGAAATCAATTTATTTGCCTACCATTTACCTCTCGATGCTCACTTGGAAGTGGGCAATGCCGCCGGTATTGCCAAGGCACTTCAACTTGGTGATATAAAATCTTTTGGGGATTACCAAGGGATGCCAACTGGGCTTAAGGGCCATTTTGCGAAACCCATTTTGCCCCAAACGCTCAAAACACACTTGGAGACTTTACTTAAGCATCCGGTTTTAATGGCCTGTCCCGATCTTTCTATGCCTTTGGAAAGTTTGGGAATTATTACTGGAGGCGCTAATTCCGAATGGTCGTTGGCGGCAAAAGAGGGCCTGAGTGCCTATTTAACGGGAGAAATGAGTGAACACGATTGGCACGAAAGCCAGGAGGCCGGAGTTACAATGTTGGCCGGAGGCCATAATGCCACTGAGCAATTTGGTGTTTTGCAGTTGCAAGAACTCATCAATAAAACTTTTCCCCAAGTCGAAAGTGTTTTTATAGCTTCGGAAAATCCGGCCTAGTTTTTTTTCTTGGGCCTTGAGTACTTGAAAATCTCAGATGCAGCTTTTGAGAAATCCACTTAGTTCCTTGAGAGATTTTAAAAAACTCTGGACATTCAATGGTTGGGTTGCCGTGATGAAAAGTTTTTCTGCCTTCACGATAATCAAGGCAGGTTTTTGCGTATATATCTAAATATTCTGGAAAGTGTTTGGCAAAATGGCGGACGACAGTTTTTTTAAGGTCGTAGTTAGATGAAGCAAAAATTTTGCCCTCTAAAGGGTCTTGTTTTTTTAAAGTCTTTAAAAGGGCAGTTTTCCTTTTAAAGTTTTGGCCAATGCGGGCAAGGCCATTCCAGGATTGATTAAACGCTTCCCCAACCAAAGGGCCTTTGAGGAGATAGAGGGCATAAAACAAGTCGTTTTCTGAAGTATTGAGCGCCTTTTTGGCATTTAAGATTTTGTGTAAAATCATTTGATGGCGCGGAAGTTCTGAAAATAAATTTTGCTTGAGAGAGGGAAGAAGAGATTGCCAGCATTTTTCGTGCATGAAGTTTTTGAGGCGCTTGCGAATTTGAGCATTATTGAGAGAAGATTTTGTTTTTTTGGGTGTGATAAAAGGCCCAAAGTCAGTCAGGATTTTTTTGCTCAATTGCGTCGCAATGAGCGGGCGCTGGCAGTAAAAGTTAGACATGGGATGAGTGACTATATCTTTTAAAAAGTTCCACAAAGAGTATTGGGGCGATATATTTTGAATGAGTTGGATAAACTTATGGCCGGTTTCGGGGTCTTTATTTGAGAGATGCCAAAATTGCTCGATCTTGGTGATACAATTCTCTGGTTTATCATTTTTAAAGCAGTAACCTGTATAACGCGCCATATAATTATTGTACTTGACTTGAAAAAATTCATCGTCCCTCAGCACTGGCCAGCGTGCTATCTGGCGGAGGAGAGTATAATTGTCCGACCCAAAGCTTTGTGTGCGCAGGTTAAACTCAATAAATCCAACCGCCATTTCCTGTACTAACTCCGTCCAGTGCTTATTGCGCTGACCGGGCCTTATATCTCGGGCATGTTGCAAAAATTCCCAATAGCTTTTTTGCTTGCTGAGAATTTCCAAGTCTTGGAGGGAGTATTTTTCTGGTGCCGCATGGACGGGGGAGGGATTCGCCCACGCCATAGTGCAAGAGAAAAAAATTGCAAGTCGCGACCACTTTCCTTTCATTTTTCAATTTTAAAAGAGGGCCATATTGAGGTCAATAAAACGGCCATATTTCCATAGCGCTTTGCGAAATAAGCATTTACTTCACAGTATTTGCATGCGATAAGGCCTGTTGATGGAGACTCTTCAAAAAAACCAAATCATTCTTCCAACGGTTCACAATAAGAAAGTGTCTTTTGATCACGTCGCGGGTTCTCAAGAATGGCAGATTTTTTTCTATTCCGAGTTTGAATCCCATATTTTTGAAAAAGAGGCACTAGAGGAACTGCGATTTTATACCAGTTCCAAGGCCTGCCAAAAATTTAAAAGTTTTCGCCAGCAAATGATTTGGCAGGGAACTCCCCTTCTCATGGCCATCTTTTATCCCGAAAGAGAGATTCGTTTTTATTCTCCGCATTTAGGGAGAGAGTTGTTTCTCATGGAACAACTTAAAATTTACTCTAAAGCACTTACTGATATTGTGAATTCAGATCGTTTTGAAATCTTTAGAAAGCATGTTGAGAGCGCTGTTCAACTTTCATCAGGTCAATTTCCTTCTCAATACCAAATGATAACTTTAAGGGAACAATTGCCCGACTTGCTGATTCTTGAAGACCTTGATTTGGAAAAGGAGACGGCAAAGCTCACGGCAGAACTGCGACAATATTTAAGGGCCTATCGTCCCAATTGGTTCGAGTGGTTGAGTGATTTCGGACTCAATTTGACTGCCCAGATAACAACTTTGAGGATTCATCTTCTCAAATTTTTAGCAATTCTTCCCAGCTTAGACCATGACTTTAAAGGCCACGAAGTAAAGCGTATTTTATTGGAATCCTTGAGAAGGTTATTGAGCGATGACAAAAGAATTAAAGAGTTAAAAAAGAAAGGCCGTAAAGAATTTCTTCCTCAGTGGTTGGTTTGGTATGTGCGAGTGGCATTACGGGTAATAGGTTTGATTCCCGCTACTCCTTTGGCATGGTTGATTCGCTTTAAAGTTCGCTTTATGGCCAAGCGATTTATTGCAGGGGAGTCTATTGATAAAGTCAAGGCCAGTTTTTCAAAGCTTTTTTCCAGCGGCCGGGATGTTACTTTAGATCAGTTGGGAGAATGGGTTGTTTCTGAACGTGAGGCAGATCAGTATTGTCAGCAGGTGATCAACCTCATTTGCGGTTTTGGTCAATACGTTTCCAAAGGCGCTCAAAACACTGCTGGAATTAACCGCGCTCATGTCTCTATCAAGGTAAGTGCTCTCGGAAACGATTTCAGGCCCTATGCTGAAGAAGAAACTTATAAACAAGTGGCCCCAAGACTTAAAAAAATTCTTTTAAAGGCCAAAGAAGAGCAAGTTTTTATCAATATCGATGCTGAACAATATGATTACCGCGACCTGGTTTTTAAAATTTATCGCAGAGTTTTGCTTTCTGTTCCAGAACTTAAAAATTATCAACAAACCGGCATTGTTGTACAGGCCTATCTTCGGGATGCTTACCAACACTTGCAGGATATTATTGCTTTGGCCAAGGAGAGAGAGCTATGTTTGCCTATTCGCTTGGTCAAGGGGGCCTATTGGGATGCCGAAACCATCGAGGCGGAGGCACATGCTTTCGATGCTCCTCAATTTCTGAATAAAGAGGAAACAGATTTACATTTTAGGCAATTGGTGGTGTGTATTTTTGAGAGTTTTCCCCATCTGCAATTGTGTCTGGCATCTCACAACTACGTCGATCATTGTTTTGCCGAGGCCTTGCGAAAGATAAAATTTCCTCAATTGCCAATGATTGAACACCAATGTTTGCACATGACTTACGAGGCATTGAGTGTGGGGCTTTCAAAAATGAATTGGCCGACGAGAAATTATGTTCCCATTGGAAACCTGTTGGTGGGAATGGCCTATTTGGTGAGAAGAATTATGGAAAATTCCAGCCAGGTAGGGGTTCTTCAATTGATGAGATCTCATAAAAATCAATCATTTTTGCTACCACCCGAAAAAGTTCATCAAGCGAAGTTGGAAGCAGGAAACTTGCAGCGTGATTCTGCTCAGGACAATCTAACTTCAGAATTTTTCAATATAACTCCTTTGCGCTTGAGTATCCCAGGGCAAAGAATGGCCGCTTTTGATACCCTCAAACAATTTGAAAAGTCGGAAATGGGAAAAAAATATTTTAATTCATTTGTGAAAGAAGGAGTGTGGAGACAGGTTTTTTGTCCTTCAGACCCCAGCAGATTGGTGGGGGAAATTATTGAATCTACATTAGAGGACGCCGAAAGAGCATGCCTGACCAGTGAAAAGGCCTATTTGTCTGGGAATTGGGCCAAGGCGCATTGGTTGGTGCGAAGTTCTGTTCTTTTCCGCGCGGCCGATTTATTGCTGGTAAAGCGCAAGCAGTTGGCCGCTCTCATTGTTTATGAAGTTGGGAAATCCATTCCCGAGGCCTATGCCGATGTCGATGAAGCAATTGATTTTTTACGTTTTTATGCGTGCGAGGAAGGCAAAATTCATCTTGGTGATGAGATTGTGGCGAGTTGTGGCCCTATAGCGACGATAACTCCTTGGAACTTTCCTTTGGCAATTCCTTGTGGCATGGTAGCGGCCGCTCTCGTGGCAGGGAATACGGTCGTTCTGAAATCAGCAGAGCAAAGCTCTCTCATTGGACAAACTTTGGTTTCGATTTTGCACGAGGCAGGCGTTCCTCAAGATGTATTAATTCACTTGCCAGGCCCTGGAGAAAGTGTGGGAAATTTTCTTCTTCACTCTCCCCGTATTGCGGGTGTAACTTTTACGGGTTCCAAGGAAGTTGGGCGATTGATTATTAAAAAATGCCTGTCACGTCTTTATCATAACAAACTTTTTGATAAAACCTTTCCCGTTAGGGCCATTGCTGAAATGGGAGGAAAAAATGCTGTGATTGTCACTGCAAGTGCTGAATTAGACGAGACAGTGACGGGGCTTTTAAGTTCCATTTTTGGACATGCGGGACAGAAATGCTCAGCGGCCAGTCGTATTCTGGTCGATAACGCTGTTAAAGAGCGCTTGGTTGAGCGTCTCGGAGAGGCCTGTCAAGGTCTTGCCGTGTGTGAGGCCTTTGATCCGGCCTGTGCAGTTAATCCTGTTGTAACTCAAAAAGATTGCACCAGACTTAAGGCCCAGACCGAAGAGGCCATTAAAGAGGCCTGTCAGTATGGCGGGAAAGTTATCATTGATCGCTCCGTGGAAAATCTACCAGGTTATTGTGTTGGCCCGGTTGTGATTGAACTTCCCTTTGAACGGGCATTAGATGCTCAATCCTTCGCCCAGAGAGAACTTTTTGGCCCCATCGCCCATGTCATTGGATTTGATCGCCCAGAACAAGCACTTAAGCTTTTTAACAGCACGGAATACGCTTTAACGGGAGGTATTTTCAGTCAATCTCAGGATGAAATAGATTATTATACCCGTTTTATGTCTGTCGGAAATATTTATGTCAACCGCAATATCACTGGAGCGCGGGTGGCGATAGAGCCTTTTGGTGGTTTTAAGATGTCGGGAACAGGGCCTAAGGCCGGAAGTAAAGACTATTTACCCAGTTTTCACCTTAATATTTCTCGAGAGAGAAGGCAGGGCCAAGATAGAGAAGAGGAAGGGGGCCGGAACCTTTTTCGTCTTCCTCGTCCTAAGTATTCCGATGATCGTCAGCGGATTTCTGCCCTATTAAAGGGGATAGGCCTTGTATTGCAAAATTTTGAATCTTTTTTTGCAGGCGCTGATCGAGAAGACAAAGAACTTTTGGAGCGGTTTGAACGCTGGTCGCATAAAAATCTTTTGGCCTTGATTTATAATCGACATTCCAATCGCAAAATTCCCGGCCAGGTGAGCTATAATGATTTTACACATATTGGTGATTGCTGTTTAGTTGTTGAAACTTTTTCACACCCTTCAATGTCTACTTTTTTGCGAACTCTTAGTGCTCTTGGAATGGGAGTTGGAGTGACTATCGCTTCTCGTAATCAAAATGCCCAAATGTGGTGGGATCGGCTGGTGGCACTTTTCCAACAGGGTGGGTTGGGAATTTCACATTTGAGTACTCATTTTATTTCGGAGACAAATCTTAAAAAAGTTTTAGAGGAAGAAAGACCTGATTTTGTCGTTGTTGACGGGTCAGTCAATTATGTTCATAAGGTAGGTAAATGGTTATCAGAGTTGCCTATTCCTGATGGTGATGGAATTAAAGATGAAAAAATTATTCGATTATTCAGTGACGATAATTTGCCTTCAAAAAATGATTTTGAGAGTTTTTGCAAGGAATTTATTTGGGTGCGGAGTTTTGCAGTCAATACGATGAGGCATGGTGCTCCGTTGGAGTTAGAAGTATGAACATTTTAAGTTTGGGAGCGGGAACCATGGCCCGTGCCTTGCTTGTTCCGATACACAAAAAGATTAATGAAAATGAATCAATAAATTTTTGTCTTTATTCTCCAGGGCAGATGCGCGCTAAAAAATTGGCGGAAGATTTGCGGGGACATATCCTGGTTGATTTACAGGATTCAAAATCCTTACAAAATCAAGATTATTATTTTCTTTGTTGCAAACCTCAACATTTTAGCGAGCTGGCATCTGGGCTACGGGGACGCTTAAATCCACGTTCGGTAGTAGTGAGTATTCTGGCAGGAGTTTCGTTAGAGTCCCTGAACATTGAATTGGAACATTCCAATATTATTCGTTTGATGCCCAACACTCCCTCCGTTGTAGAGGCAGGAATTATTCTTTTTTTGGCCAATGCAAAAGTCGAAAATGAAAAATGTGAAAAACTTATAAAAATATTATCCTGTGTGGCAAAAGTTTTTGAAGTAAAAGATGAAGATCAACTCGATCGCCTGACTGGATACACAGGTTCTGGCCCGGCCTATTTTTTTGAACTGACTCGATTACTTGCAAGTCAGCTAGAATTATCTTGTTCCATTTCTTCTTCGGAGGCACAGGAATTGATGGTTGAATTGGTTTGGGGAGCGGCCAAAATGATGAAACAATCCTGCCAGTCTCCTGAAGAATTGCGGATTCAAGTCTCTTCTCCAGGAGGGGTGACTCTCGAGGCCCTTAAAGTTTTAGAGCGTGGAGGGCTGGAAAATCTTTTTAGGCAGGCATTGGAGGCCAATTATCAACGTGCTAAAGAGTTGGCATCTCAAAAGGGTTAATTTTTATGAGTGAAGTATTTGAATACAGAACTGAAATTATAGAAAGAGACTTAGATACATTTGGTCATGTCAATAATTCTGTTTATTTACAACTTTACGAGGCCGCTAGATGGGATTTCATTACCAAGGGCGGATTTGGCCTTAAAACAGTTCAGGCAGACCGACAAGGCCCGGTTTTGTTGGAACTTCACCTCAATTTCAAGAGAGAACTTCTCAATCGTCAAAAAATATTGATTACCAGTCAATTTCGAGGCATGAAAAATAAATTGGTGATGCTTTTGCGTCAGGAAATTATTGAACAAGAGAGCAACAAATTGGCATCGAGTGTGGACATAATACTGGGATTTATGGATTTAAAGAAGCGCAAGCTCATCTATCCAACACCGAAATGGTTGCAGGCCTTGGGATTAAGCGAAGATGAGATTAAGCAGATAACCAGTGAGGACGAAAGATATTGTTAATATAACGTGAATAAATTTCTTCTCGGAGCGTAAAAATGGTATCTTTTAATTCCACTTGTTTATAAATTTCACTGGTTATCAAATCTTCAAAACACTTGAAATCTAAATTTTGGAGAAGGCCTTCAGCAATGGGAGCGTAACTTAAATGCCAGGCCTCAGGGGCAACTCCGCCGAGGTCGCGCCCATAGGGCCTAAAAAAACCAAAACTTTGGTTTTGTTCAATTTTTTGTTTGAGCCACCGATCGAGAGCGCAAAAAGGGCCATTTTTTTCAAATTCTGAAGGAATGAGTTGGGCCTTATAATCTGGAGAAGGTAGGGCGTTGGCATCAATCACGTCGAGGTCTGTGCCCCAGTGGTGCCTGGACATACCGGGCAAGGCGCTCCAGCGCAAGATAGTCTGAATAATTTCCTTTTCTGCAAGATTAGCATGGTTGAGAGCTTTGCGATTCCAAATTTTTTTTTGATGTTCAAAACTCCTATAGAGACTCACCGGCCATATTTTTATGCCGTCTTTTAGGGCACTCTCGCGTAACTTGTTAAAATCTTCAAGGGCATCGCGGTGAATTTTGAGTTGCGGGTGTCCTTGGACTAATTCTGTGAGGTGCTCTTGAGAAAATCCTGTAAGAAGTGAATTAATATCGTTCACGGCGCCTTCTCAAGAGATATTTATAACCTGTTTTAAAATAACGCTCAGTAATTATCTTCCAAATACTTAATTCTCTTTTTCTAACTGTAGGGCCTTTTTTAAAATCAAACCAGGCGGCGGCAGCTTGGTCTGCTGAAGCATCTTCGGTGTTCTGTTTTGGAAAAGAGCCTTCTGCGCCATCATCTTCTTCTTCAAAATCGCCGGCATCGTCATAATACTGGTATTTTTCGGTGGATGTATTTCCCCTCTTAATGCCTGCCCCTCCTTTGGTAGTACCGCTAGATGGAGAAACCTGGGCCACTTTGACATTGCTTGCGCTATTTTTGACCTTAAGACTTGCTTTGTTTAGCTGGGCGCTGGCGGTTGAGGTCAAGGGTCTTTTAGAAAGGGCCTCTTGAGGAAGTTTGGCCGCCGAGGTTTTATTTGATTTCCAAGACGCGGGATCGGTAATTTTTTTGGCATATTTTTTGGCATCATCAATTTTTTTTGCGGCCTCTTTGTTTTCTTTGCGCAATTTTTTAAGCAAATTGCTGTTGATCTTGCCGGCCTTTTGAGCACTGGCACGAATTTCCTTGTCTGATACTTTTCCGAGAGCGTGATTGGTGCCCTTCATAAAGCTATTTAAAAGTTTCTTGGTTTTGGAAATTTCCTGGGCGGCGGTGGGGTCGCCGATAAGTTTGTTAAAGGAAACCTTATCTTCAGGAGAAAAATCGTCTTCGGAAATTTGATGGCAGCTATCTTTTCCGGTTTTTGCATCTTTTTTGAGGCAGCCACATTCGTAATCGAATTGGTAATCCTTATTCAAACACCCCTTGGGAGGTTCTTTTTCGGATTCAGGGTCATCTTGAGATTCTGGGTCATCACTTTTATCGAGAGAGATACTAATATTTGCGGCAGGGCCAGAGCTTTGTTCTTCTTGTTCCCAAACTTCTTCGCAAACTTTAAACCTCTCACGTTCAATAACTCGATTCCCATCTTTGTCAAAGCAAAAACAGCGAAGGTTTGCAGGGTCATCTCTGCCTTGGGGACAAACTCCGGCGTTACTGTCAAAATTTTTATCATAGTGCTCTATAATTTTCTTTACGGTGTCGATATTAGCATTGGCCTTCCCCCTTTCTGTCTCGGCATGTCCGATAAGGACTTCGCTCCAAACGGCCATAATTACTGAAGCGGCCCCAATTCCAGCAGAATGTCCCACATCAGTTGTTGGCAACGGTGGAGGTGGTATAAAGTTATCAACGAGAGGTAGGGCCTCTGCTGTGTGCTGGTCAGGTGTCGTTTGATTGGTTCCTGTGCAAGGATTGAATGGGCATATATTGGGTGGAAGAAGTTCACAAACAACGATACCAGGGATGGCAAATTTGTATGTGTTTAAAAGGACAGTTTGCGCTGTAATACGGTCTTGAGAGCTTTGAACAATGATTTCTTGTTCTCTCCTAAGATATTCAAACGCTCTGACTTGTGCCTCAAAAGACGCATTTTCATTGGCCGTATTTTCTTCATTTTTGGCCTCTTTGACATATTCTTTACAGTTTTCTACTAGGGCATCTTTAGTATTTTTTTTGAGGAGTTGGTCTGCAGCAAACCAGGCCGCAGCAGTTGCTGCAAAAAGTTCCGCAGACTTACAACCCCCTATGCTTTTGACCTTTTTTGACACTATAAAAAACGCACCGAGGGCCAGGGCGACAGAGGATGCTCTGGTGGCAGCATCTTCTGCTTCCTGGGGATTTACCTCGAGTTCATCTTGGTATCGTGGAGGAAGTTTCTTGGCGCTTTGTATCGCATCACACTGTGATACAAAATGGTCTATATTGGATGTGGCCAAAACGGGATGGGAAAAGGTCAATAAAATTAGAATGAGATGAATCAAAAAGCGTTGTAAAAAAGCGTGAAGGTATTTCACTGCTGTTATTCCTGGAGCAGGCGTCTGTAACCCGATTTAATATAGCGTTTGGTGATGATTTCCCAGAGGCTTAGCATTTTGTCTGAAATTGTGGGGTCGTTGTTGAAATCAAACCAGGCCGCGTCCGACGAAGAATCTTCGCTGACATCGTCTTCATATTGATATTCGCCGCTATGGATACCGCTTTCGTTTTGAAAATAGGTACTTCCTCCCGAACCTCCCGTGTTTTTGGAGTTGTTGAGACTGGCAAGTCCTTTTCCACCCTTGAGAGATTCGGAAGAAAGCGTTGCGGAAGACTTTGAACCGGATTCTTCACTGTTGGTTTCGGGACTTGTTTTGGCGAGCCTGGCCCTGTTGGATGATGCTGATAGATTGGGAAGAGAGTTTTTGGAGAGTTTTGCCGGTGCGAGGTTCTTCAATTTTAGAGACGGAGATTTGAGAATTTTGTTGGCCAGTTTTTGAGAGTCACCAATCATTCTGGCCTTCTTTTTATCTTTACTGTTAAGTTTTTTCAGTAGATCGCGATTGATTTTGCTGTTTCTTCGAGCGTTTGCCTTAAGAGCATTTTCTGAAATTTTGCCGAGAGCGTGATTAGTGCCTTGAGTAAATTCACCGAGTGATTCGTTAACTTTGGATGCCTCAAGGGCGGCGGCGGGGCCACTAAATCCATCAAAAGAGACGCTTTCGCCAGGAGTTCTATAGCAGGCATCTTGCCCGGACACGGTATGTTTCATTTTTCGGCAGCGACATTCGGGATCAAATTTTCCGTTTATCGTCAGGCAACCTTCGGGTGGATCATCTTTACCTAGAGAATAATCGGTGGGTTCGACGTGCAAACTTTTTTCGTCTTGTTCATAAAGATTTTTGCAGGTATTGGAATTGGTGCGCTCGGGATTTTTTTTGCCTTCTTGGGTGTAACAAAAGCAGCGGGCATTATTGAGGTCTTCTCTTCCGTCGGGACAAAAACCACCTATATAATTGCGAAAAGAAGCAATGGTTTTATCTATTTTTTCAATATTGTTTTCAGCATCTTTTTGTTGATCTTTGGCCGCATTTATAAGTGTTTTGCTCATGGCAAGCATAATTCCCGAAGTGATGGCAATTCCCAGTGAGGTTCCTACGTCGATGGATTTTATTATTTGAGGAGGTCTTACAGGGCCAAGCCCGTCACCAGGTGCTTCTGCTGGTTTAATCATTTCTCTTGTTGTACAAGGTTTGGCACCACCGACAAATGCAGCAACGGTTTCATAAGTGGCCACTCCCAAGGCCGCGCCATATCCACCGAGCACTGCCCATTGCATACGTTTGCGCCATGTGGAACTACCGCGAATAATGTCTTGTTCATCTCTTAGGTACTGGAACGCTCTGACCTGGGCCTCAAAAGAAGAGTCCTCTGAACCCTTCTTTTCTTTGTCTTTGGATTCGTCTCCGTATTCTTGGGCCTTGTTTTTAAGCTTTCTGTTGACATCCCATTTGAAAAATTTGTCGGCGGCAAACCACGCCATCGAAGTAGTCACAAAG
Organism: Bacteriovoracaceae bacterium; assembly: GCA_965215445.1. Taxonomy (GTDB): domain Bacteria; phylum Bdellovibrionota; class Bacteriovoracia; order Bacteriovoracales; family Bacteriovoracaceae; genus CBDBLK01. The sequence goes on from CBDCDT010000002.1 coordinate 947,781, forward strand.
ATTTTTTTAGAAGCACAACTGACTTTGCTCTTCCTGACTTTGTCTGCAACCATGAAGAAAATGGCACTGGCGAGGGCGATTCGGGACGCCTTTTTGGCGTCAGTGAGTTTTTGGTCTTTGCCCAGGGGAACCCCCGTCGCATTTTGCGCCAGTTGTTCATAGCAGGCCTGCGGGTCGCGGGCATTTTGGCATTTTAAATGGGCATCGCCGGTTTCAAAAGTCGGCCGGTCAAATATGCAGCGATTGAGCTTGGAGTTCCACTCCTTGCCGGCGTCTGTGCACTGTGCTTTGGCGTCTTCAAAATTGCTCTTGGCGCTAACATCTGCGGGGTTGTTGACTGGAGGATTGGCCAGGGAAGAATGAGAAAAAAGCAGCAAAATAAGGGCCAAATTCACCAAAAAACCTTGTAAAATGGTACGTTTGTAGGGCATAAAGAGCTTCCTATAATAGAGGTAGTAGAAAAAGTTTAAATCGAGTGGTCAAAATTTTAAATATGGAAGATAAATCTACCTCTTTTGAGGTATCTCCAGGAGGAAGAAAATGAGTGCAAAAAACAAAACCTTTGAGCAGTCCCTTGAAGAATTGGAAAGCGTTGTTGGAAGATTGGAATCGAGTGAGCTCGACCTCGATAAATGCCTTGAATTGTTTGAAAAGGGTGTCATCCTATACAAGGACTGCAAAAAAAAGTTGGAAAAAGTAGAGAAAAAAATTGCCAAACTTTCTGAAAATCTCAAAGAAGGGCCTCTCTCTGAATAGGAATTGAGGAAAAAGGCCAAGTATAAAGTTAAGAGATAGTAAATGAAAGACGATAGGACATTATGGGGCATTTCAAAAAGTTCTTGTTTAAAATTCTGATAGGTTCAATTGGTCTATTCTTATTGGCCGTTATTTTTGGTTTGGGCACAGTCATTGTTTTTTCCATGGGCCTGCCTAAAATTGCTTCACTGGCGGACTATCGGCCAAATATTCCTTCTCGCATTTTATCCAAAGATGGGACTGTTTTGGCAGAAATTGCTTTGGAAAACAGGGAAGTGACACAATTTGATGAAGTTCCCCAACTGATTATAGATGCTTTTCTTTCTGCCGAAGATTCCAGTTTTTTCGACCATGCAGGAGTCGATTACATGGGAGTTTTACGGGCCTTTTTGGCCAATTTAAGGGCCGGTAGAGTTGTTCAGGGAGGTTCTACCATCACTCAGCAGGTGGCCAAATCTTTTCTGCTCACCCAAAAGCGCTCTTATTCCAGGAAGATCAAAGACATTTTATTGGCCAGAAAAATTGAAAAAAGATTTAGCAAGAAAGAAATTTTATATCTGTATTTAAATCAGGTTTATCTGGGAGGAGGATATTATGGAATCAAGGCCGCTTTCCATGGTTATTTTGGGAAAGAATTAGACGAGGCCTCTATTGCCGAAGCTGCGATGGTGGCAGGACTTTTAGTGGCCCCTGGAAGATATTCGCCCTATATCAATCCCGAGCGTGCCTCTTTTAGACAGCGATATGTTTTGGCCAGGCTTTACAATAACGGGGTTATCAGTAGCGAGCAGTATCGAGAGGCATTAAAAGAAAAAATTCATTTTCGGTTGTGGAAGTCAAGGAAATTCAAGGCAGGTCATTTTACGGATTGGGTACGTCGAATGGTAATTGAAAGAATCGGGGAAGATGAGTTAAAAACGGGAGGTTATTCCATTCAAACTTATCTCGATTGGGAACTTCAGCAAGCGGCAGAAAAGGCAGTTTTAAAAGGTGTGAGAGAGATTGATAAACGACAAGGGTTTAAAGGGCCGATAGGTTTTATCGAATCTTCCAAGATGAAAGAATGGGTTTCTAATGAGAGGATTGGTTTTTATAGAAATCAATCAAATTATTTTACCATTGGAGAAAATTTTGAACGTATTTACGAAATATCTTTTGAAGAAGAGGAACTTGAATCGGCACGCAAGCAGGTGGAAGATTTTCGCAAAGTCGTTAAGTCTCTCAAATGGAGAGCGGGATATTCCAAAAATGATGTTGTTCTTCAGTACCTTAAAAAAAATAAACTTTACAGGGCAGTTGTTGAATATGTTGATAATTCTGCCCGGCTCATTTACGTCAACCTTCTCGGTATAAAAGGTGTTATTCCTTATGAAAAATTTCGATGGGCACGAAAACGTGAAATATCGGAGAAGCGAAAGGATTTTCATTATATTACAAGGCCCTCATCGATTGTTAAAAAAGGTGATTTGGTATGGGTTCAAATCGAAAATTTTAAGGCCAATATTCCTAAAGTTGCGCATGGAAATTACTCTACTACATTAAAAAAATTGTCTTCTCGAAGTAGAAAGTTGGTGCGGACTCAAACGTTTCTCGAATTATCTTTGGAGCAAGACGTAGAAGTTCAGGCCGCATTAGTCTCATTGAATCCTTTTAATGGAGAAGTGTTGAGTTTTGTGGGGGGGGTTGATTTTGATAAATCACAGTTTAATCGCGCCCTTCAATCTCATCGTCAACCAGGGTCTTGTTTTAAACCCATTCTTTTTGCTGCTGCTTTAGAAAATGGTTATACGCCGGCAAGTATTATCATTGACAGCCCCGAAACACTCGGCAGTGGTGTAGCATCATTAAATTGGAAACCTCGGAACTACGACGGGAAATTTCAAGGGCCAATAACTTTTAGAAATAGTTTGGAAAAAAGCCGTAATGTTCCGACTATAAAAATGGCCCATAAAATGGGCATCCCTTTAATTCTCGATTATACAAAAAGAATAGGCCTGAAGGCCGAATTGGATCGCGATTTATCATTGGCCCTGGGGTCTTTTGGCGTGACTCTGATGAACTTAACTTCGACTTATGCCATTTTTCCCAATGGAGGGAAAAAAATCACTCCCAAATTTATTCTTTCCATCAGTGATCGCAATGGAATAGAGATTCCCTTGGAGGAAAATAAAAATGGTGATGAGGACACTTCCGAAGTGGAGGCTAAATTAACCAGAATTGGCGCCAGCAACGGAGAGTTGAATGAACTTTCTGAGGCATCGTTGTCGGAGGAAAAGAAAGACAATCAATTTCTCAAGAATTTGGAAGGGGATCAGGTTTACGACCCACGACTTGCTTATATTATGACTAATTTATTGAGGGGGGTTGTACTCCATGGGACGGGAAGAAAAGCACGAGAACTTTCCCTCTTTTTGGGTGGCAAGACGGGGACAACCAACGATTATGTCGATGCCTGGTTTGTAGGCTTTAGTGCAAGACTTGCCACTGGCGTTTGGACTGGCTTTGATGAAAATCAAAGTTTGGGTTGGGGAGAATCGGGGGCCAAATCGGCATTGCCTATTTGGAAAGATTTCATGCGTCATGGGTTGAAAAAATTTGGAGAATACGCTTTCAGGCCACCTGCTGGTATTGTCAATGTCAAAATTGACAAGGAAACGGGCAAATTGGCCAACGGTGGCCAAAAAGAGTTTGAAGAGGCCTTTGTCGAAGGGACTGAACCTGGTACTGAACCGGAGATTCCCGCCTTTATTGAAGAGGGGGCCGATGTTGATTCTGACCTCTTTGAGGAAGATGAATATTATTCTCCTTGAGTAGTTTTCAAAGAACTTATATTTCTCCTATAGTCTCCAATGAATGGAGAAAACTATGGGAACAATTTTAAAGGCCGCTCCCATTCGGGATAGGCGCATTGCGCAATTCAAAGAACGCTGCCGCAAACTTGCGGGCCAGGGGATAGTGCCCAATATGAAAGTTTTGTTGGTGGGAAAGCATCCACCTTCTGTTATTTATACCAATCGTAAAAAACAATTTATTGAAAGCTGGGGTGGGCGTTGCCATATTGTGGCCTTGCCGGAAGATATTCGTGAGGAGCACTTTTTGGGCGAACTCAAGGCGATAGGTGAGAGTGCTTCCGTACATGGACTTTTTGTTCAACTGCCTTTGCCTGTTCATTTGCAACATCTCGACGTTGGCCAATACATTCCTCACTACAAGGATGTCGATGGCTTTCATCAGAGCAACTTATACCATCTTTTCCGAGGAGACCTCTCGGCACAAGGCCTTTTTCCCTGCACTCCGCAGGGGATTGTCACTTTGCTTGAGGAATACAAGTTTGAACTTCAAGGTAAAAATGTTGTGGTCATTGGCCGCAGCTTGATTGTAGGAAGGCCTTTGGCATTACTTTTTCTCGCTCACAATGCCAGTGTCAGTTTGTGCCATTCTTTTACCCGCGATTTAAAGCAATATTCTTTTCCCGCAGATATTATTGTTTCGGCCGTTGGCAAAGAAAGGTTTTTTACGCGCCAATTTCTTCACCCTGAACGCCGGGATCAAATTCTTATCGACGTGGGTATTAATCGCGATTCTGACGGAGTTTTGTGTGGAGATATGGATTTTGAAAATTTAAAGGATTGGTGTGGTGCAATTACCCCCGTCCCTGGAGGAATTGGCCCTATGACTATACTCATGCTTTCCGAAAATTTACTTACAGCGACTGAAAGGCAGGTGGGATAGTGGAAACCGCTTTGGCCGAGCAGCATCGAGAGTTGGGTGCCAAAATGACTCTTTTTGCAGGGTGTAAGATGCCCCTACTGTATTCTTCTATTAAGGGTGAAGTTTTGGCAGTTAGGAGCAAGGCGGGTGTTTTTGATGTATCGCACATGGGCGAACTTTTTGTTGAAGGTGCCGATACGGAAACCTTTATAGACTTCCTTTTATGTAACGATTTTCTTAATGCCAAAGAAAATAAGGCGGTCTACTCTCCACTATGCAATCGAGAGGGCATGATTTTGGATGATCTCATCGCCTATAAATTGGAGCAAAATCGCGCTTTTTTGTGCGTTAATGCTGCCAATATTCAAAAAGATCAGGACTGGATTTTTTCCCACGCCAAAAAATTTTGTGTTGAAGTGACAAATCGTTCATCGGACTACAGTTTGTTGGCCCTTCAAGGGCCAGAGGCAGAAAATATTTTACTGCAACTTAAAGTCCTTACCCAAAATTTCCTTTCTTCCTATTCAGTCAAATCCATAATGCACAAAGACAAGGAATTGATTGTCGCAAGGACGGGCTATACGGGAGAGGACGGCTTCGAGATTTTTGGAACCCATGCATCTCTTCGGGAACTCTGGGGGCAAATGATGGAGATGGGCGTAACTCCCTGTGGATTGGCCAGTCGGGACGTTTTGCGGATTGAAGCGGCCTATCCTCTCTATGGCCAGGAGCTTAGTGAAAAATGGACTCCACTAGATGCCGGATTACGCTGGACAGTAAAACTGGAGGGAGGAGACTTTATCGGAAAATCGGCCCTGAATGGCCATAAACCCCAGTTTAGATTAATTAAATTGGGCCTGGAGCGGGGGATTCCGAGGGCAGGGCATAGTGTTTGCAATTCTGATGGCATGCCCTTAGGATGGGTCACTTCGGGAACCTCGTCTCCAACGATTGGTAAAGGAATTGGACTGGCCTTGGTCGAAAGAGCAAAACTTCCAAAATCTTTGTCTTCTGAAGACCGTTTTCAAGTTATTATCCGGGATAAACCTTACTCGGCCAAGTATTGTGCACGGTCATTTCTTCGAGAGTTTTTATAATGGCGCACTTCCCTGACAACCTTCTTTACACCATTCAGCATGAATGGGTTTTGATTGAAGGCCCTATTGCTGTCGTCGGCATCACTGATTTTGCCCAGGAGCAGCTAGGCGATGTGGTTTTTGTCGATCTTCCCGAAATGGGCAGACAGGTACGGGCCGAAGAGGCCTGTGGGGCCATTGAGTCCATTAAATCAGTGAGCGACCTTTATACTCCAGTTTCAGGAGAAGTGGTTGAAGTTAACAGTGCTTTGGAGGAAACTCCCGAGAGACTCAATTCCGATTGCTACCAAAATTGGATTGTCAAGATTAAAATGAGTGACTCGTCCGAAATTGAGGAGCTTCTCGATTGCCAAAGTTATCGTGGCCAACTTCCCCTTGAGGAGAAATAGATTTTGTTTATTTTCTGGAGTTTTCAAGTTTGCACGGGTTGGCATAATCAAAACAATTTTTTTATGCCCAGATTTTACTTTACGAACGGTTTAAAAACTTGAATACTCCCCCGTATTGATTTTGAGAGGGGCCTGGATGAATACACATTGTGTTGGAGGCGTTTTGTGGATTCTGTAAATCAGGAATTCGTTCAACTTATTAATACTGCAATTATAAAAACGAAGGAAAAGAAGATTGATAGCTCTTATGAGGAGAGGCTATCTGAAACTTGCAAGACTCCTGCCATTCAAGCTCTTTCTTTGGCCGTAGGGCATTTGAGCGAAGGACAGGGCATTTCCTACGACCAAGCGGCCACGCAAATTGTAGAAGTTGTGCGTGAATTGGATTCCATCTGGACAGATTATGTCATGATGGAGGGACTTGAAAAACTTCGGGAATTACTCAAAAACAACGCTCATTAGTTTGTTCTACGATTTAATCACAAAACCCCATTCAATTTGAGCAAGCCCATTTTTCATCATGCCCTTTGGGGGATTGGGAAAAGGCCCGGCACGGTTAAAGGATTCGACTGCTGCTTCATCCAGTTCTCGGATTCCCGAAGTGCTTCTGATGGTGATGTCGACTATCGTGCCCTTGTGATTGATCGTGACAATTAAATTGGTAATACGATTATTGCTGGCGGGAAAGCGCCTTCCCGATTTCCAAAGTTTTTCTGCTTTTTGGCGCAGAGAATGTCCCCAGTACTGTTCAAGTTTTTGTTTGATCCGGTGATAAAAACCGTAATATTTGTACTCTACTGTATTTAAACGGGTCATTGCGCCCAAGGGTATGTCTTCTACAAAATCGTTGCGCCTGGATACTCCGGTTTGATTTCTATCTCCTTTGGCATGCCCTTTTGGAGGGGATGGCGTGGTTTGATGTTGAGTGGGAGTATTGTTCATGGAAAGGTCACTCAATTTGAGATTTTTTGATGTTTTCTTTTGAGGCCGGGTCTTTTGCTGAGAAGATTTTTTTTGGGGGGAAGTGCGGGAGGTTTGAGTGTTGCCTTGCGGATGGCCCTGGCCTGCGGTTTTGAAAGCACCTATTTCTTTGGCCACCGTTTGGCGGGAGAAATGCTGGGTTTTCTCGCCGTAAAATTTGGCCTCTTCTTTAGGATTTTGGTTGGAGGTAAGGTCTGAATCGACGATTTGTTTGGGTTTTGATTTCCTGGAGTTGAGGGTAATGCGAATTTTAGGGGCAGGATTGGGCCTTTCTTTCTGTTGGAAACGAAGGGGCGTCTTGAGGAATACCAATAATAAATGCAGGGCCAAAGAGGCACAGATGGCCATTAACAGGCCTTTTTTCAGTTTTAGTTTCCCCACTGTTTTTCTCTGTTTTTGGTTTTGCTCCACTTTATCTTGTCGTCACTCATCATAAAATAGTTAATGGAAATACCAAAATGGGGCCTTTTCGTACGTTTTTTGTTTCAATAGAATGGTTTTATGCTCTATAAACTTGCTTCCTGGAATGTTAATGGTATCCGCTCTTGTGCTGGCAAAGGCCTTCTCGATTGGCTAGGGCGTGGACAGAGGCAAATTTTTTGTTTGCAAGAAACCAGGGCCACGCCCGAACAAATATCTGAAATTTATCCACAGTTGGTTTCTTCGGAAAAATTTCATATTCAGTATGCCTGTGCAGAAAAAAAAGGTTTTTCAGGGGTGGCCATTTTTGGCCATAGGAAACTGCCCAGGCCACACTTTTTTACGGGCCTGGGAAAGCGTGAATTTGACAGTGAAGGCCGCACTCTTATTGCCGAGTATCCTCATTTTATTTTGATAAATGGCTATTTTCCCAATGGCCGTAGAGATCACAGCAGAGTTCCTTACAAACTTGCCTATTCTCAAGCGGTTATTGAAAAGGCCCGCAGACTCGAAAAAAAGACTGGCAAAGGAGTTATTATTTGCGGAGATGTCAATACTGCTCATCGGGAAATCGACCTCGCTAATCCCAAACAAAACCAAAACACAACTGGTTTTCTTCCGGCAGAACGGGAATGGATGGATCACCTATTGGATGCAGGGTGGATTGATGTTTATCGCCATATCAACGGCGATAAAGCAGGTGAATATACCTGGTGGACTTATCGAAATCGTTGCAGGGAAAAGAACATTGGTTGGCGCCTTGACTACTTTCTGGCATCAAAAAAATTATTGCCGAATTTAAAGAAATGCTTTCACCGTGCTGATATTATGGGGAGCGATCACTGTCCCGTTTACTGCGATCTTGAGTTTAAGTAAGGCACAACGTAGGCGAAACTCAATCCCACCAGATAGATGAATAAACTAAAAAAATAAATCCATTTTGACCATTTTCTGGTGCTCTCACATGCCTGTGCTTTAGTGTCGATGGGACAAGGCATGTCTCGGGTTTGCCATTGTCCCAGGCCTGCCAGGGCGAGCAACAGGCCAGAGGCGAGAAATATCCAAAATTTATATTCCGAAATCCATACCAGTTGCGGAAACTGTCCCAACAGGCCAGCCAGCGCACTGCCCAGACCGAGAGTGACCAGCAGGGCGGGCAGGGCACAGCAAATTAAAGTCGATACAGAGGCAAAGAGGGTGAAAAAATCAAAGATTTTTCTCATTTTTTGTTTCTTTTAATTGAAACAATATTATAACCAGAGTTGGTAATTAATTCTTTGACTTTTGCATCGGCTAGAGATGCCTTTTCTTTGAGTGTTATTGAAACAAGTTTTTTTTCAAGACTGACATCAATTTTTTTTACCTCTTTGAGTTCTTTAAATTTACTTTCAATGCCTTGAGCACAAAAGGCACAAACCATGCCACTCACTTGAATTTCGAGCGTTGTTTGGGCCATGATTTTAAAAGAAACAAACAGAAGAAAGGAAAGAAAAAGTTTCATTGTTACCTCCAATGGTTAAATAAATTGGCGAATAGAAAAATTAAAATGCCAATTTTGCCTGTTATCCGATCCCAGTTCCCACAATATATTTTTATAAAACATACGAATCAAGGGCATGAGAGAAAAACGCTGCTCTGTAAGGCGATGCTGTTCGCTCGCCTGTAGCATAAACCAGGTATTGAGTTCGTCGTATTCGGCCAGATAGGGAGCAAAACCCAAGCGGGCGGTATAATTTTCTTCGACGAGGACACTATCCTCGTAGCGAGAATATTTAATCATGGTAAAATATTTACGGCTCTCCCAATCGAGTTGTGTTCCCATGTGGTGCATGGTTTTTTCTCGCCCTTGGGCCTGTTTCCAGTCAATATATCCTCGGCCGCCAAAAAAGTAGAGATTGGCCTGGTTGTCTATACTATTCCATCTTTTGGCCAATAATCCCAAGCGGGGCAAAATGACTTTTTTATCTGCACTGGTGATGGTTTCAACTCCATAGCTCCACCAGTAAGCAGGTGAATAGTGGATAATATGGCGTCCCTTATGATGATTGTTATAAGATATGAGAGAGAGGCTTCCAGCGTAACCTACTGGGTGTGCTTTAGTGTATTGTTGAAAAAAGCAAAAAATAAGGAGAACAAGGGTGCTTTTTTTCATGTTTTTACCTCAAGAACAGTATAACAGATTCTCAAAATTTATCAATGATATTGTTAAATAGTTGACTTGGCCTCATAAGATTTGAAAGCTTCAACTCATCGGGGTGGTAGTAACCTCCTATATCGATACTTCGCCCTTGAACGGAATTGAGTTCTCTCACAATTTGTTTTTCTTGTTGTTGTAGCTGTGTGGCCAAACCTTGGAATTTTTCCTTCAACTTGGGACTATCCGATTGTTGCGTCAGGGCCTGTGCCCAGTACATGGCCAAATAGAAGTGGCCACCACGGTTGTCAAGTTCTCCCGACCTGGGAGAAGGTGCCTTATTGCAGTTGAGATACTGGCAGTTGGCCTTCTCCAGTGTTTGGGCCAGTATTTTGATTTCTTGAACGCCTGTTTTTTCCGCCAAATTTTCTAATGAAACTGCCAGCGCTAAAAATTCACCGAGAGAATCCCAGCGAAGATGGTTTTCTTTTAAGAATTGCTGGACGTGCTTGGGAGCAGTTCCCCCAGCACCTGTCTCGAAAAGGCCCCCGCCGGCCAAAAGCGGAACAATAGAGAGCATTTTGGCACTGGTTCCCAGTTCGAGGATGGGGAAGAGATCGGTGAGATAGTCTCTCAGGACATTGCCGGTAATGGAAATAGTATCTTTTCCTTGTTTGATTCTCTCTAAAGTATAGTGACAGGCCTTTTCTGGAGGCATGATGTGCACTTCCTCTTGTGGGTTACTGTCGAGGCAGGCCTGAACTTTGGCAATGAGGTTGGCATCGTGAGCGCGCTGGGAGTCCAGCCAAAAAACGGCAGGATGTCCAGTAGTTTGTGCGCGTTTAATGCCCAATTGAATCCAATTTTCAATGGCCTTGTTTTTTGTCTGGCACATTCTCCAAATATCACCCGCTTCAACTTCGTGTTTGATAAGGATTTGGTTGTTTTGATCTAAAACTCTCACTGTACCAGAACTTTGAATTTGAAAAGTTTTGTCGTGAGAGCCATATTCTTGTGCCTTTTGGGCCATAAGACCTATATTGGAAACACTGCCCATGCTTTTGGGATTAAAGGTGCCGTGCTCTTTACAGAAGTCGAGAGTTGCTTGATAGATTCTGGCATAACTTCGATCGGGGATGAGGGCCTTGGTGTCGCATAACTGGCCATCCGGCCCCCACATTTTTCCTGCGTTGCGGATCATGGCGGGAAGAGAGGCATCAATAATAATGTCGCTGGGAACGTGCAGATTGGTAATGCCTTTGCTCGAATCCACCATGGCCAAGGCAGGGCGAGTTTTGTAGTTTTCTTCGATGGCGTTTAGAATTTTCACTTTTTGTTCGGGTTTAAGATCGCCGATTTTTTGGTAAAGGCTTCCCATTCCATCTCGTGCCTGTATGCCTATTTTTTCAAAGAGATCAGAAAATTCCTCGAAGACTTCACTAAAGTAGACTTTGACCGCTTCTCCAAAAATAATGGGGTCGGAAATTTTCATCATAGTGGCCTTGAGATGGAGCGAAAGGAGTATTTTCTTGGAATAAGCATCCTGGATTTCTGTTTTTAAATAACTTCTCAAAGCGCGCATACTCATATAGGAGCTATCAATCACTTCGTGGTCGAGAACGGGAACACTTTCCCTTAAAGTTATTTTTTCCCCACCTTTGGTTAAAAGCTCAATCTTAAGATTTTGTGCTTTTTCTACAATAACGGAGGCCTCGCTGGCATAAAAATCACCTTCTTGCATGGAGGCCACATGGGAGGTGGAGTTTGGAAACCATTTGCCCATGTTATGAGGGTTTTTGCGGGCATATTCCTTTACCGCTAGTGCCACTCTGCGGTCAGAGTTTCCTTCTCTTAAAACCGGGTTGACAGCGCTTCCTAAAACTTTGGCGTAGCGTGTGGCAATTTCTCGCTCTTGTTCATTTTGAGGATTTTCGGGGAAATCGGGAATTTTATAATCTTGTTTTTGCAATTCGCAGATGGCCGCCTGGAGTTGTGGAATTGAAGCAGATATGTTGGGCAGTTTGATAATGTTGGCATCTGGCGTTTTTGCCCATTCTCCCAATTCGCTTAAAGCGTCGTCGACTCGTTGTTGTTCAGTTAAATTTTCTGGGAATTGAGCGAGAATACGGGCGGCCAAAGAAATGTCTCGCATTTCAACTTCGATGTCGCTTGGTTCGATAAATTTTTTAGCGATGGGAAAAAGGGAATAAGTGGCCAAGGCCGGGGCCTCATCTGTTTTCGTATAGATAATTTTGGGTTGTTTCATAAAGATTGCTCCCTTGTTGATGGTGGAAAATATTCTTGTTGTTCGCCAATGGCATGTTCTTGAGGTAGAGGGTTGGCCAATTCTTTTAAACTCAAAATTTCGATCGGAAGATTGAGTGTCTGTCGCAGTTTTTCCATGGTTTGAGGAACAAAGGGTGAAAGCATAATCATGACATTTTTTAAGATAAAAAAAGATGAGTAAAGAGCATTTTCTCTTTGTGTTTTGTCGAAGCGATCGTCGTGGGGTTTGTATTGAGCAAAAAGGCCGTTGATAATACGGGCATAATTTTCGATCATAAAGAGAATTTTAGAGTACTCGGCTTTATGCATAAGGCGAATGTAGCTCTGAATAATTTTTCGAGTTTCCTTTATTGTTTTTCCAATCAGTTTCCCAGGGGGAATTTTGCCACCAAACTGAGAATGGGCGGCAGAAATAGGTTTTTCAAAAGCAGCATTTAAGGGGCCTGCCAAAAAATGATTGCGGTCTTTTAGAGTTTCAAAGTCAAAGTTTGAATTTTTTTCAGGCAAGTTGAGAAGTGCCATAAAGTAGCGAAGTTGTTCTGAGGTGTGGCCCATTTCATCAATGAGTTGATCTCCAGTATAAAAATTTCCTTTTGACTTGCTCATTTTTGCCCCATCAATTTGTAGATGGCAGTTGCTAAAAATCTCGGTTAGTTGCAGTTCCCCCGCTTGAGGAAGACGGTGGGGGTCTTTTTGAGTACCGAGCCACATAGCTCCTTGCATGAGGACGTAGAAAAAAACATTGTCTTGTCCTATGAATTGATAGACTTTGGCCTTGGGGTCATTCCAAAAATCGAGGCAGGCCTGTGGGCCGATTCCCCTATTTTTCAAGGCCATCTGGGTGAAGGAAATGGGAGCAATGAGCGATTCTGGCCAAACGTAGAGGGTTTTCCCGGCCATCTGGGGGTCTTTATCCTCTGGTACGGGGATTCCCCAAGAATTATCCCGAGTCATCGAACGGTGTGCCCAAGAATCCAGCAACTCTGTTTTTATTCCTTGATCCTCTAAAGTTTTACGGCCCTGTTCTAATTCAGCAAGGCCTTGAAATTGAACGACAATTTTTTTGCCGGGGGCATAGCGTCTTTTATGAATGGGAAGTTTGTCTTTGGCATGACGGTAATCTTCTTCAAAAGTATTGGCAAAAATAATTGAAGGGCAAACATTGTTCATGACCTCAAGTAAAATATTTTTGCGCCAGAACTTTTGTTTGCCATCGAGCCATTCTTTTAGTGAGTCAACGACTTTCCACATATTGAGATACCAGTGGTCGGTCTTTTTAAGCACTGGAGTGGCATCACCGAGAGAGCTTTTCGGATTTTGTAGTTCCCGGGGGAGATACTGGCCGCCACAAGCATCACATTCTTCACTGTAGGCCGGGGTGTGGCCACATTTGGGACAATCTCCAAAAACGTAACGATCGGGAAGAAAGAGTTGGTTTTCCGGGTCAAACCACTGTTCACTATTTTTCTTTTCGAGCATGCCATTATCATAAAGTTTTCGTAAGAATTGGCGGCAGTAGTTTTTGTGTTCTTCAAAAAACTGGCCTTGAGAAGTTCCAGTATAGATGTCCAAGTCGATAGTATATTTTTGGAAAGTTTGCAATTGTTGTTGGTGGATAGAGTTAACAAATTCTTGAACAGGGATACCGGCCTTTTGGGCGGCCACTTGGGAGACTGTACCGTGGTCATCTGTCCCGCAGACAAAAAGGACATTTTCTTTCCCAATCAGAAGTTTGAGCCAACGTGTATAAATATCGGCCGGAAGGTGCGCACCGGCCAGATGGCCAATGTGGATGGGGCCATTGGAGTAAGGCATCCCCGCCGTGACCAGTGCTTTACTTGGCCGTTCAACTTTGTTGAGCAGGAGTACAATTTCATTTTGCAGCTTGGTAAATTCTTCATCAGGTGTTGGATTTTTTGAATTCATTGATTAGAATTATCTTGCATTACCTCACATTTGCAAGGTAATTCTATTCGATGCGGAAGTTTAAAGAGGAAGACCAAACTCATTTTATTATTACGTTTAGGGATGTTGAAAAGCTCCTGGACAAAAAAGAACAAAAAAATATTACCCTAAACGTAAAGGAAATTAGCGACTCCAATTTGGGATTGGGGTTTATTCGGCTCTCAGGGTTTATGTTTGAAGAAAGCTCCTTCCTGATAGACCCTCAAACAGAAAAGTTAAGGGAGCGTTTTAAACATACGAAAAATCTTCACCTGAATATTTACAATGTTATTTGCATCGAAGAAGTAGGGCCAAAACACAGAGGGCTGCGCTTTAAAAACGACAAATCCAGACTTCACATTCTGCCAAACGGGCCATCTCTTTCATAAGAATTCGTTTGAGACCGTTGAAGAGTCTAAAAAAACCACTTTAGGCCATTTACGGCACTAAAAAATAACATCGAAGTATCGGGCCGGGAGAATTTTTCTCACCGGCAAAGGTAAAAACCTCTAAAAACGACTGCGACTACTTTCGTTTCGTCCACTACTGCGTTCGCGAGCAATATTGACACGAACAGCACGTCCATCAACTTCTTTACCATCGAGATTTTCAATAGCAGTTTGAGCTTCTTCTTCAGTTTCCATTTCGACGAAACCAAAACCGCGGCTGCGGCCAGTTTCCCTGTCAGTGATAACCCGTACCGATTTCACTGAGCCGAATTGGCCAAACGCCTGCTCCAGGCTGTTTTCATCTGTTTGGTAAGAAATATTACCAACGTACAACTTGTTGTTCACCTCGTAACCTCCATCAAGGGCAATTAAAACCAACTTTGAGGTCGCATAGCTCCCACAAAGAGTAGACACACCTTAACATAGTGAAAATCAAATAAAAAGCCTCAAATGGGAAATTAAAATATATTTAATCGATTTTTATTTGACCTATTGCGCAATAACCTATGGGAAAAAAGGGCCATTTCTCCAGATGCCCCTAAAGCAAATTGTCGTTGAGAGCGAAGAAGGAGTATGACCGTGAAAAACTCCTTTTTAGTGCTGTGCCTAATTTTGTCTTGGATGGGCCTTCTTGGTGGGTGTGCCGGATTATTAGATGGCCGTAGCTTCCTAAGTGAGATGGAGGGCCAAAATGACCGTTTTTTTGCTCCTGGTCAAGATTTTCGTTTGGTTTCAGGGGATTCTGGTCAAACAATTCGGACACCTCAAGAAATTGTGTATAGAACCCCTGCCTCGGGCAAGACTGAATTGCAGCTAAGGCGCGAAGAGTCGCTAAAGGAAGAACTAGCACAGAAGGAAAAACGCCTCTCTTTGAGAGAGCGTGAGCGTTATTTCAAGGTCAAGGATCAGTTGGGGTCTGATTCTGAAAGGATTTATTATCTCGATCTTTATCCTCAAGAAAGAACTCAGTATCTCCAGGCCAAAAGGCCAATGATTTCAAATAGACGGGGAAAATCACGCTATAAGCGCTCGACTGGAAGAGGATTGGCCTCACTTCGGCCCTACCATCAAAGAAAGGGTGAACTTTTTCTAGGGATGAGCAAAAATGAGGTTCATAGGACTTGGGGAAGGCCTGGCCGCATTGATATTGCGGGAAACCCCGAGTATCAAAATGAGCGTTGGGCCTTCTTTGTCAGCGGTAGTGTCCATTACGTTTTTTTTGAAGGTGGGGCGGTTCAGGGTTGGCAATTGGATTAATTTCCCTGTTGCCACAGAAGAAGATTTTTAATAAGCTCGCTGAAATTTGCTGGTTGAAATTGATGGAATTGGGCCAAACATGGGCGATTTACTAGATGATTACACGCTGGAATTTGAAAAACCTGTTCGTAATCTGGAAAGGCAAATTGGGGAATTGTGTGAGCTTAAGGAAAGTCCCGGGGTCAATATTTCCCGTGAAATTAAGGCCTTACAGAAAAAAGTAGTGGCCTTAACCAAAGAAATTTATGGCAACCTCTCCCCTTGGGAGCGAGTTCAACTGGCCCGTCATCCCCAAAGGCCCCATTGTAGCAACTATATCCATCACGTTTTCAGCGATTTTCACGAGGTTTCCGGTGATCGCTGTTTTGCCAACGATTATGCTATCATCGCTGGTTTTGGTTATTTGGATGACCAAAAGGTTTGCGTGGTAGGTATCGAAAAAGGCCGTAAAACCAGGGACAAGGTTAAGCACAATTTTGGTATGCCCAGACCTGAAGGCTATCGTAAGGCCTTGCGCGTGATGAAGACCGCAGACCGTTTTAACATTCCTATCATCTCTTTGGTTGATACTCCTGGCGCCTATCCTGGTATGGGGGCCGAAGAGCGTGGCCAATCCTGCGCCATCGCTGAAAATTTGGCCGAAATGTTTGATTTGGAAACTCCTATAATGGCCTTGGTAATTGGAGAAGGTGGCTCTGGCGGTGCCTTGGGAATTGCCATTTCTGATAGGATTGTCATGATGGAATTTTCCATTTACTCGGTCATTTCACCGGAATCTTGTGCTTCGATTCTCTGGGCAGACCCCAAAAAGGCCGAGTTGGCGGCCAATGCTCTCCAATTAGGCCCTCATCGGGCCTTGGAACTGAATGCCATTGATGCCATCTTGCCAGAACCTCCCGGTGGTGCTCACCGTGATCCCGAGATGGCCTGCAAAATGGTTCAAAATTTTCTTATCAAGGAGCTTAAACTCCTGGCCAAGATCGACCCTGCAAAAAGACTTGAAATGCGTTTTGAGAAATTTCGTAAGATGGGCAATAGTACAATTCATAACGTGGATGATACTCCAAGTGCGAAGACGTGATAGAATTTAGAAAATTTGATGGTAGCAAAAGGTAAAATTATCGTTGTTGTCGGGCCGAGTGGAACGGGGAAGTCTACTCTCGTCAACAGGCTCATGGATGAATTTAATCAACTTCGTTGGTCGGTGAGCTTTACAACCCGTTCTATTCGCAAAGGTGAGGTTGAGGGCAAACACTATTTTTTTGTTTCCAAAGAGGAATTTTTGGAAAAGAAAGATCGTGGGGAGTTCATTGAATGGGCGGAAGTGCACGGAAATTTTTACGGAACATCCAAGGAATTTGTTATTTCTCAAATTGATCAAGGAATAGATTTGCTATTTGATCTCGATGTTCAAGGATCGACTCAAATGAAAAAGGCCTTTGGAGATTTTGCCAAGGTGATCTATATTGCCCCTCCCAGCTTTGAAATATTGGAGCAGCGGCTAAGAGAGCGCAAAACAGAGTCGGACAAAACAATTAACTTGAGATTGAGAAATGCCCGCAGGGATTTACAGAGTAAGGATGATTTTGATCATTTAATTACCAATGATGATTTGGAAAAGGCCTTTTCTGCCCTCCAGCTTTGCGTAAAAAATATATTAGAGGAATAGTTTCTTGTTTAAATCTTTGGATTTTTCACACGAACGAAATCTTGGAATTGATGAGCTTGTTCGCAGAGTTGAAACCTATTTTCCAGAGGCGGATTTTGAGCTTTTAAGAAGCGCTTTTGATTTTGCGGCAAAAGTTCACGACGGGCAAAAGCGTTTTTCTGGGGAAGATTATATTATTCACCCCCTCAACGTTTCGGCCACCCTGATCAAATTGAGAATGGATTTGGAAAGCATTGTCGCTGGCCTGCTACACGATGTAGTAGAGGATTGTGGGGTGCTTCCCGAAGAATTGGAAAAAAAATTTGGGAAAGATATTTCCGATTTGGTGATAAGTTTAACCAAAATTTCAAAGATCAAATTTAGAACGCAAGAGGAAAGTCAGGCAGAAAATTTTCGCAATATGATCGTTGCCATGGCCAAGGATATAAGAGTCATCATTATCAAGCTTGCAGATCGGATGCACAATATGCGGACTCTTCAATATATTTCTGTTGAAAGGCAGAAAAAAGTTGCTCGGGAAACTTTGGATATTTATGTGCCTTTAGCTGGCCGTCTGGGGATTAATTCTGTCAAGTCTGGACTTGAAAATCTTTGTTTGCGGTTTTTGCATCCTGATATTTACTATAGATTATCTGAGAAGATGGAGTTGAAGAGGGCGTCCAAGGACTCCTATATCAAAGAAACTTTTGAAATTGTTCAAGAAAAACTTATGGAATTTGGCCTTAAAACTGAAATCAAGGGAAGACTCAAACACCTTTATTCCGTCTATAAAAAAATGCAATTGAGAGGGGTTGATTTCGATCAAGTTCAAGATATTTTGGCATTTAGAATTATTACACAAAATATTACCGAGTGTTATAAAACGCTCGGTATTATCCACTCTTCATTTACACCTATTCCCGGGAGGTTTAAGGACTATATAGCTATTGCCAAAGTTAACGGCTATCAATCGCTGCATACTACAGTCATTGGCCCCAAGGCCGAGCGTATAGAGATTCAAATACGGACTCAGGAGATGGACGAGGTTGCTGAAACTGGTGTGGCGGCCCATTGGCGTTATAAAGAAGGGATTCATTCTGGAAAGGCCAAACTGGATTGGATTGAACAGCTTTTAGAATTTAATAAAGACGTTAAATCCAATTCTGAATTTATGAAAATGATTAAAAATGATTTGTATACAGGGGAGATTTTTGTTTTTACTCCAATGGGCGACATTCGAGAACTTTGTTATGGAGCAACTCCTTTGGATTTTGCTTATTCTGTTCACACCGAAATTGGCAATAAAACAGTAGGGGCAAAAGTTAATGGTCGAATCGTTCCTCTTCGCCATAGCTTGAAATCGGGAGATACTGTTGAAATATTAACTTCGGAAAATCAAACGCCTTCTAAAAACTGGCTTAATATTATTAAAAGTTCTCGGGCCAATACCAGAATTAAGCAATGGCTTCAAAAAACAGAGCGAGATAAGAATCGGGAACTTGGGCATAGTATTCTTGAAAAGACATTGCATCTTTATAAAACCAATATTTCCAGTGTGAAAAAAAAGGATGGGTTGGACAGCATTTGGAGACATTTAAAATTGTCCAGTTATAACGATTTGTTGATACAAATTGGAGCGGGAAAAATAACTCCAGAAGACATAATAAAAAGTGCGCCCTTCCTCAATTTGGAAGAAAATGAAAAAGAAAAGTTGGAGGAAGTCAACACTTATTCAAAATACCTCAACAAAACAGCGTTGAAAAAGGTTCATAGAGATAATGCGGTTATTGTTGATGGCAATAGTGACATCTCCATGAAAATGGCCAAATGTTGTGGCCCTATTCCCGGTGACCCGATTGTTGGATATATTACTCGTGGACGTGGAGTTACAGTTCATACGACTATTTGCAATAGGATTGATCAAGGAGATACATCGAGAATTGTTCACGTTGAATGGAATGAAGAATTTAAATTTAAGCACCCTGTAAGTGTTAAAGTCGTTACTCACGACAGACCAGGTATTCTTTCACAGATTTCACAAATTATTAATGAAACAGGTATTAACATTCGTTCTGCTTCTGCCAAATCCTTGCTTGATAAAAAGGGCCTTTTTATTTTTGAAGTTGAGGTCAGAGATTATTCAGAGCTTCTCAAAATGATTTCTTTTGTAGAAGCGGCAGAAGAAGTTATTTCTGTTCACAGGATTTAAACCGATTCTGAATCAACGTCCCAAATGGCCAAAAATCCTAGAGTGCGGAGCCATTTATAAACTTCTTTGTAGAGAATTTTCAAATTCCTCTTTTCAGAGTAATCAGAAGTGACACTTTCATAATAAAATTCGTATTGATTGAGATTGTTTTTGGTAATATGGTTTATGATGGTTTTAATTCTAAGAATATGATAATCATGACTAACAATCATAATCCTTTTAAATCCAGGTGATTTTTGTAAATGCCTTACTGTGAAGATGGCATTTTCCACGGTATTGCGTGCCAGATAATCTATTTCCAATAGATTGGGGTCTAATTCGTTGTTTATTTGTAAAGGAGTAATCAAGGTGGTAACAGAATTTTCAGAGTTGACTCCCGTGATAAAAATATGATTTTGTTTAAAACGTTTGGCCTGCTCAATGGCGTGGGGTATTCGTCCTTGGGCGCCGGTAAAAACTACGATGAGGTCGGGACGGGACTGATAAAAGGCCTCTGTTGTTCTTTGGTTTTCTTTTCGCCCCGCCAGTATAAAAAAATAACCACTAATCAAATACAGAAAAAAAATTCCAAAGACCAATATGCCAATGCCTTTGAGGTAGCGCAGCATGCGTGTTTTTCGAGTTTCAAATATGTATTTGGATCTAAACATTATTTTCCAGCGAGAACTTCAATCTCTACTAGCGCTCCTTTGGGAAGCGCAGGGACTTCGACACAACTTCTGGCGGGATAGGGTTTTTCAAAATATTGAACGTAGGACTCACTCACTTTTTCAAAATATCTAAGGTCAGTGAGAAAAACAGTAGTCTTAATAATATTTTCTCGCTTTAAATTTTGGGATTCAAGAATGGCATCAATATTTTTTAAAATCTGTTCAAGTTGTAGCTCAAAACCAACTTTAAGTTGATTATCTTGAGGAGAAATCCCAATTTGTCCTGAAAAGTAGAGTACGTCATTATATTCAACACATTGGGAGTAAGCACCTACACTGGAGGGAGCTTTGTCAGTCGAAATAATTTTTTTCTTCATAAAAGTTTCCTTTAGATTTTTTTGTGGTTAATCGCCTCTTCTTCCGAAAGAAGTGCGGTAAGGTTGCAAATATTGACAACTTCTTTAACAGTGGCAGTTCTTTGAATGATGTTAACAGTGGCCTTCATGGGAACCAAAATGGGGCCAATCGCCGAAGCGTCAGAAAGCTGACCTAAAAGTTTATAAGAAATATTGGCCGAATTAAGTTCGGGAAAAAT
Source organism: Bacteriovoracaceae bacterium (assembly GCA_965215445.1). GTDB lineage: Bacteria > Bdellovibrionota > Bacteriovoracia > Bacteriovoracales > Bacteriovoracaceae > CBDBLK01. The sequence continues at coordinate 968,307 of CBDCDT010000002.1, forward strand.
CAAAATGTCTGTTGGCCCAGTAAGAGTTGAAAAGTCAAAAAGTTGCCCCAAAATTTGCTTATTGACTGCAACATCGGCCTGCATTTCACCATCAACGATAAGATTGGGATACTTGGACTTGATGATTTTAACGGCATGTTTGACTTTTCTTGGCCCTTCACCTTTTCCAGAGCCAAAGTTGGCATAGCTTAAAAAGGAAATGCAGGGTTCGCGACCCATAAGATGGCGGAAAAGTTCGGCCGTATTTTCAGCAATTTGTGACAATTCTTCAGCACTGGGATTTATTTGCACAGTACAATCGGCAAGAAAAAGAATACGGTTTTTGAAAACTAAAATATAGATACCAGCAGCACGGTTTTTTTCCCGTGTACCGACTACACTCATAATCGGAACCAAACAAGAGGCATAATCCAAAGTTGGGCCGGCAATAAATGTATCGGCCAGGTTATTGCGAACCATCATGGAACCAAAATAATTTGCTTGGGCCATTTTTTCTTCCGCATGATGAATGGAAATACCGTTTCTTTGTCGCAATTCTGTAAACTGCATATAAAACTCTTTAAAATATTTGGATTCTACAGGATTGATAATTTCCAGATTTTTGAGGTTATCAAGGCCCAATTCATCCATTTTAGAGAGAATCCTTTTGGGTTCACCCAACAAAATAGGCCTAATTCTCTCTTCGTCTTGAATGATTTTAACTGCATTTAAAATTCTGGTATTCCATCCTTCTGCAAAAATCATGCGGTTTTTGCACTTTTTCCTTCTGACATGGACTTGGAGTCGATCTCTTAGCTTTTTCATAAAATTAGCTGTTGTTCCCAGTGAGTTTGCCAAGTGAGCAGTATATTCTTTAAAATCTTGAATTTGAATTCTGGCCACCTTTGTATCCATCGCCGCTTTGGCAACGGCCGGTGCGACACTGGTGAGGATACGACTGTCAAAAGGTTTGGGAATAATATATTGAGGGCCAAAGGAGAAATCTTCATTTGCGTAGGCAAGCCGAACTTCTTCGGGAACTTCCTTTTTTGTCAAATCGGCTAATGCCTTTACTGCCGCAATTTTCATCTCGGAATTGATTTTTTTTGCCCTGACGTCGAGAGCACCTCGAAAAATGAAAGGAAAGCCGAGGACATTATTGACCTGATTGGGGAAATCACTTCTTCCCGTGGCAACTATGGCGTCATCTCGAACTTCTGCAACTTCGTTGGGAAGAATCTCGGGGTCTGGATTGGCCATGGCAAAAATAATGGGTTTTGAGGCCATGCTTTTAACCATTTCTTGAGAAAGTAGACCCTTGGCAGAAACTCCCATAAAAGCATCAGCACCCTTCATTGCCTCGGTCAGGGTGCGCATTTTGGTTTTAACAGCAAACTCTTGTTTGTGTTTATTCATCCCTTGCTTTCGACCATCGTAAATGACTCCTTTGGAATCACACATAATGAGATTTTCCCGTTTTAGGCCCATCTCAATGAATAGCTTGGCACAGGCAATGGCGGCAGCACCTGCTCCAGAAAAAACGACTTTTGTATTTTTGATTTTTCGCTTGGTTAACTCTAAAGAATTGAGGAAACCGGCGGCGGCTATAATGGCGGTTCCGTGTTGGTCATCGTGAAAAACAGGTATGTTCATTTTTTCAATGAGTTGGGCCTCAATTTCAAAACATTCAGGGGCCTTGATGTCTTCGAGATTGATTCCCCCAAAAGTCGGTTCGAGGCCGCTTATGACTCGAATCATGCCTTCAACGGTTTCTTCTTTAACTTCGATGTCAAAAACGTCAATGTCGGCAAATCTTTTGAAAAGAACTCCTTTCCCTTCCATAACAGGCTTACCTGCCTCTGGGCCGATGGAACCAAGACCGAGAACGGCAGTGCCGTTGGAAACGACTGCTACCAAATTTCCTTTTGCGGTATATTTGAACACATCGTCAGGATTTTTAGCTATTTCCAGGCAGGGGTAGGCGACTCCCGGGCTATAGGCCTTGGCCAAATCAAATGAGCTTAAAGTTGGTTTGGTTGGTCGGATTTCTATTTTTCCAGGCCTTCCTAGAGAATGGTAATCGAGGGCCTCTTTGCGGTTTCGTTCTCGCTTTTTATCATTTTCGTCCATTTTTGTTTTCCTCTGGTTTAAAGTTATAAAAATCTTTTCATAGAATAACTGAAACTGATTCAATCGCCGAGCTTTTTTAGTGATGCAAGAAGAAGTCCTATTGTTGTCGCAATCATACCAATATACAGTTCATCCCAATCTATTCCTGTATATCGCCAAAGAGAAATTGCAACGACTCCCAGTAAACAACTAAAAACAAATTGTTTGTCTCCAATTCGGCCAGGAAAAAGGTAGCCATAAAGTACGGGTAAAAGCAAGCAGGCAGCGCTGTAAGAACCCAAAGTTTTCCACACCTTTTGAATGTCGCCTTCAAAAAAGATGCCTATAATAACGCTCAGTAATGCTACTGTAATAACTCCTCCATGGTGCAGAGTAATGAGGCCTCTCCATTTGCGAGGGGCCAAGTCGTAGGAAAGAGTAGTACCTGCCAAAAAGAGATAAGAATCCAGAGTCGATAAAATAGTTGCCAGGATACCTGCCAAAACAAGGCCTCTCATTCCCGAGGGCAAAAGTTGAAGTGCATAAACCAGATAAGCATTTTCAGAATTTGCTTCGGGGATGACCGCCCTGGCATACATGGCACCAAAAGTTGTACAAATATCAAACCCAAGCCAAATGAAAGTGGCGATGAGAATACCCTTTTTAGCGGTTTGAGTTGATTGGGCAGCAAAGCAGCGTTGATAGAAATTGGGATCAACCAAGGTCGAAAGAGCGATAAATCCCCAAGCGAAGGTAGTTGATAGACCTACTCCCCCATCAAGTTTCCAGTAGTGGTCAGGCAGTTGAATTTTTAAAAAACCGAGTCCACCAAACTGCCAGATTGAGAGAAACAGCACTAAAAAAACCGATAAACACATTAGAGGAAATTGGATGAGGTCAGAAAAAACGACTCCGCGTAATCCACCCCTGATAGAGTAAAGGATTGCAAAACTCACGCCTAAAAGCATCGACAAAATAAAGGGGAGATCAAATAAACTTTGTATAAAAAGGCCTAAACTTATGACGTAAGTAATGGGCAGCAGATTAAAGAAGTTAAAAATACCACTTAAAAAGGCCGATCGAGGGCCAAACATTTTAGCTATAAGATCGGGTAAGGTGACCGCCCTATAAGCGGCAATTTTGGTGACAATAAAAAAAGCAAAAATGAGGTAGGCCACATACCAAAAAACTCCCTGAGTAATAAAATTGTAAATACCTTTTTCAAAGGCAATTTTGGTCACTCCAAAAATACCCCCATACCAAGTCGCCACCAATGTGGCCACAAACATGGGCAAGGTAAGTTGTCGTCCCATAAGCATGAAATCAATCCAATGGAAATTTTTTTGTGTTAGGTGTGTGGAAAGCTTTCGTTTTTGAAATTCTCCATAAATGACGGCCAGAAAAGTTATCAATAAAACGAGAAAAAAAACGACCCAATCGGCAGGTGAAAGGGCCTCTTTGGGGTGAAGAGAAGATTGAAAAGATATATCGCTTTGCATTATTTTGCCCTGCATGGTCTGCCAAATCTCTGTTGGCCTCTATTTTTGCTTCTTTAAAGTGGCCTTTGTGAAGGAAAAAGTATGAAAAATTTTCATACTAAAGGGCCAACCCCTTGAAATTAGTTTGTGCGGTGTGAAATAATGTTTGATTTTTGACACTATGATGATAAATTAAAGATATTTTAGCGCACACCCTAACCTATTTTGGAGGATGATATGTTAAGTCAATTCCGTTTGGAAAGTAGAGAAGAAAAGTTGACCCACCTCCAGAGCTTGGAGAAAATCCCCAGCATCAACCCCAGGCCATACTCTGAGTCGGCAAATTATCAGCGTTTAGATTATATTTCCCACCAGGTTTATGGTTCTGGTTTTGTTGAGGAAATTATTGATCGCAAAACGATAAAAGTTTTCTTTCGCGAAGGCCCAAAAACTCTGAAGCAAAGGCAGTATACTAACTAGATCATTTGCATTTTGGGCCAAAGAAGAGTGGAAAAGCGATTTTATATTACGACTGCTATAGATTATCCCAACGGACGGCCCCACATGGGACATGCTTATGAAAAAGTTGTCACCGATGGTTATGCCAGATGGCATCGCTTCTTGGGAGATGAAACTTATTTTCTCACGGGAACCGATGAAAACGGACAAAAACTACAAGAAGCGGCCAAACAGGCCGGATTGGAAACCAAGCAATTTGTAGATTCCAATGTCCAAAGGTTTGAGAGTCTTTGTCATAATCTCAATATTTCCCACGACGACTTTATTCGCACTACTGAAAAACGCCACATAGAGGTTTGCCGTGAGCTTTGGTTAAAACTTCAAAAGCAAGATGACCTTTATTTTGGAACTTACTCAGGAAAATATTGTCTTGCCTGTGAAAATTTTTACACTGATCTTCAGGCCCCCGATGAATTGTGCCCGCACCATAAACAACCATTGTCTTTTAAAGAAGAAGATGGTTTTTTTTTCAAGTTGAGTCGGTATCAAGAATGGATACTGGAATATATTAAGGCACATCCAGATTTTATTTTACCTCGCAGCAGTTACAGCGAAGTTTATTCTCGACTCGAAAAGGAACCCCTTAAAGATGTCGCCTTTTCTCGCCCTTTTCAGGGATGGGGGATTCCCGTTCCTGGCCATGAAAAAAATTTTGTCATGTACACTTGGGCCGATGCTTTAGTGAATTACTATTCGGCAGTGAAAGCTGAAAAAATAGACAAAAAATTTTGGCCCGCTGATGTCCACGTTATAGGCAAAGATATTCTCTGGTTTCATTGCGTGCTTTGGCCTTGTATGCTTCACGCAGCAGAGATTCCTCTACCAAAGCAAGTTTATGTTCACGGCATGATTTTGGCCGAGGATGGACGTAAAATGTCAAAGTCTCTCGATAATGTTACCGACCCTTGCGAAATCCTTGAAAAATATCCCTGTGTAGATTCTTTTCGCTATTATCTCTTGAGAAATATTCCCGCTCAATCAGATGGTGTCTTTTCTGAAAAGGATTTGGTGGAAAAACACAATTGTGAATTGGGCAATGATTATGGCAATCTCATCATGCGTGTTATTAAACTTGCCTTAAAAAATCTTCCTCCTCAAATAAAGGGAGATAATGTAGAACAAAATTTAGATTTTTCGGATACTTTGGAAAAAATGAAAGAATTCATGCATTTGCGTCAACACAACAAAGCACTGGACAAACTTTGGGAAAGTGTAAATGCGGCCAATCGGTATATTAACGAAAAAGAACCCTGGAGATTAAAAGATGATTTGCAGACCCTGAATGCTGTTCTTTACAACAGTTGCTTTGCTATCCACCAATTAGCACTGCTTATGAAAGCATTCATGCCTGCTACATCGGAGAAAACACTTTCTTTTTTAGGCCCTTCAGATTTGACATGGCAAAGTCTGAAGTTTGGAAAAACAGCTTACCATCTCGAAAATCCAGAACCTTTATTTCCCAGATTTGATCTCAAGCTAGGCAGCGATTAAGGCCTGTTTAACTTTGGCAAGAAGAACCTCTTTTTTGATCGGCTTGGGAACAAAAGAGGCCTTATCATTATCATAAAGGTTTTCCAAGTCTTTTTGAGAGCATGTATCTCTTGAAATAAAAATGATTGGCACCTTTAATGAGGAGAGATTGTCAAAAACACTGGAGACTTTAATGCCGTCCAAACTGTTTAAATTCATGTCGAGAATAACCAAATCGGCCTTATCTTTCATAAAATCTCGAATCGCCTGAAATTCATCCAAAAACGTCGCAACCGAGACTCTGTTGACATCGGTTAGGTACTTTTTCACGATGCGAAGAGTGTCCTCGCAGTCGTCGATTACCATAACCTTTTTGTTTTGAAGTTGAGGCATGTCTATCCGGGCCAGGGGGTCGAGCAAGAGATTCTTTTCTTCCCGCAATTTGCGCATTAACAACTTATCCATTGACGATGCTCCTTGTTCACATCTCCAAATTCTCAAAATCAAAACAGGCCATTTCTTCGTATTTTCCCTAACTTACGGGTCAAGTCAGGATTCTTCCTAAATTCAAGTACTTACGCAAAGGCCGTTTTTCACAACGGAGAGGGTTAATAAAAATTATCTTAAATAGGCCTAGAAATGATCAAAAAACGGTCAAATAAAGTTTACTTTGTTAATTTTTTTTGAGTTTTTGACGAAAAATAGCTTATGGAATCACCTAGAATATTGCTGATTGACGATGATCCGGAAGTTCAGAGAATTGTCAAAAAATCCTCTAACCCCTTGATAATACTGGACTATGCAGATAGCTTTGCCAGGGCCACAGAGCTGATTAGGCGCCATAAATACGCCCTCTATCTGATTGATATTTTTCTTGGCGAAGAAAATGGCATGGATTGGGTTGAATTTCACCAACATTCCAGCATCGTCGATTTGGGGAGAATTATTGTTATGACCGGCTCTCAAGAGGTCGAAAATGAGATCAGGGGAAATCAGCTTGGAGTCAGGGATTTTATCAAGAAGCCATTCAACACAAATTTGTTGCGTTCAATTTTAGATAAACACTTAAGCTATATATTAAGGAGTCCGGTAAATGTCATTCAAGAAGGGCCTTTTTATTTAGATATTATCAAGCACGAGGCCTATATTTTAGAAGATGAGGAAAAGAGAAGATTGGAGTTAACACACAAAGAATTTCAAATTCTTAGGCTCCTGCTTGAAAAGAAAAATCAAATATTTTCCCGAGATGTGATTTTTGACCGCTTGTGGGATGATAGTAATTCCATGTTGAGAACAGTCGATATGCACATTAGTTCTTTAAAGAAAAAAATAGCTCCTTATTCAAATATGATTAGGAACAAGAGATCTGTTGGCTATTATTTTGAATCTATTTAGGCCGCAGAACTTTGGGTGCCGCTCTCTAAATACTGTTCCAGGCAATCAAGGTTCTTTTTGACTGCTTCGAGATCGCTTTTTTTGGCATTGGTTTGCAGTTCTTCGATAATTTCGTTGAGAAGGTATAGACCATAAGTTTGTGCTGACCCTAAAATGCGATGGCAGATGCTCGATATTTTTTTATAATCTTGATCTTCTTTTGCTTTTACAAAATCATTATAATCCTGCCATCTATTTTTCATATAACTGGGAATATATTCAGCAAAATCCTCGTTAATTTCTTCATGTTGAAAGAGATATTCTTTAGAAGTATCTAATTTTTTATCTTGCATTTTTGCCTCACTATTGGTGTTGTCATCGTTTTTTGGTGGTGAAATATCAGAAATATCATCAAGATGTATTTTTATTGTATCTAGGAGGATTTGTTTTCTAATGGGTTTTGAGAGAAAATCATCACATCCTGCTTGCATACAACGGATTTTGTCTTGGTTAAGCACATTGGCAGTTAGGGCAACGATTTTATTTTTGGTCAAGTTGTTTTGAGCTTCATATTCCCTTATGCCTTTGGTTGCTTGCAGGCCATCAACTTTAGGCATTTGCATATCCATAAGAATGAGGTCGTATCTGTTTTCTTTCACGGCCTTTATGGCCTCTTCGCCGTTGACTACTACAGTTAGTTTAATATTTGGAGATTTAAGAAATTCTTTGATGACGATAGCATTTTCTTCAAAATCTTCTGCTAAGAGAATATGTTTTAGGGATCCAATACCATTATCCATTTTAGAATTTCCTTTATTTTTTTGATTGTTTCTGGAGGAAAAATCAGGATTGAAAACTTTAAGAAAATGGGTGTTGGAAATTGGTTTGTGAAAGCATCCCATAGGATTTATTTTATCAAGATTTAAATTGTCGTATTTCCTTTTATTTGGAGGGAACATAAAAATGCTCTTTGAGGCAATATTTGAAGTTTTATTGAGTTCATTAAAAATTTCAAATCCCCCCATAACAGGCATTTTAACGTCAATAAAAATATAGTCAAAGTGATCTAACTTATTACTGTATTTCTGAATGGCCTGTACTCCAGAAGAGATTGCAGTTAATTTGGCCTTTGTAGAAAGCAAAAAATTGAATAATATCTTTTGCTCTCCTTTATTGCTGCTGATGATAAGAATTTTTTTATCTGAGAGATTGATATTGAGATTGTAGTAGTTTACCAGTGCTGAATTGTCTACATTATCAACAGGAATCTTAAATTTAAAAATGGAACCTTTTTTTATTTCGCTTTCAACTTCAATAGTTCCATTCATAAGAGTAACCAATTTTTTGACTATTGAAAGACCAAGGCCAGACCCCCCGTATTGTCTTGTTGTAGAACTATCGGCCTGCTTGAATTTTTCAAAAACAAATCGAGCCTTATTCGCAGGAATACCAATCCCGGTATCTGAAACACTGAAACATAATTCTTTTTTACTTTCGTCAAAATCAAGACCGAGCTTGATTTCTCCTTCGTTGGTAAATTTTACAGCGTTGCCAATGAGATTGATGAGGATTTGCTCTATTCTCTGTTGATCGACAGAAACACTTTTAGGTACAAGTTTACAAATTTCGTAAAAAAAGGTAATATCTTTTTTGGAAACATAATTACTCATAATGCTGGAAACTCTTTCAATTATTTTTACAGGATTACATTTGAGCTTATCAATTTTTAGCTCATCAGCTTCTATTTTAGAGAGATCAATAATATTATTGACCAGAGAAAGAAGTGCCTCGATGGAGTTGTCTAATATCTCAATATAGCGGTCAATTTCAGGGTTGGTAGATTTTTCCTTGATAATTTCTGTAGTTCCTGAAATAACATTGAGGGGAGTTCTTATTTCGTGACTCATATTGGATAAAAAATTTGATTTGTTTTCAGAAATTTGGATCAGTTTTAGCTCAGATTTTTTTCTTATCATTGATGAAGTTATACATCGGGCGATAAATTCTGGAGGGAGTTCACCTTTGATAAGGTATTCTTGAGCACCAATTTCCATGGCCTGTTTTGCTGCTTTGTCATCCTCATATCCAGTCAGAACAATAATGGGGGTGTGTGGGTATATGTCGTAAATTTTAGATAGAGTTTCCAATTGGTTGGAATCGGGCAGATTTAAATCAAGGAAGATGAGATCAAAATTGTTATTTACAGCTATGGAAAGGGCCTTATCTGTCGAATTGGCGGTTGTAATATTGTATTCAATCACTTTTGACAGGCCTTTTTTTAAGGCCCGTCTCAGTTCCAATATGTCTGCCTCATCATCTTCAATAATAAAGATGTTGAGTATTCTGTCATTTTCGTTAGAAATAACTTTCATAACCCAAGGAATCGGATTTTAGGACATCAATCTTTAGAGGGTAGAAAAAATTGTCGAGTTTTTAATACAAATTATCTAAAAAGTTGATATATTTCTTTGGAGAATCGGGTTTGGTTTGATATTCACTACATCCCAATTCTTTTGCTTTTTCTTTATCTAAAACATAGCTAGAGCTTGTTAGCATAATAATAATGGGAACTTTTTCCAATTTTGGATCTTTTCTTATGATTGTCAGGATTTCAAATCCTGACAATCCAGGCATGTTAATATCCAGCAAGGCCCCAGCGGGCATGGGGTCCTCTCCGTTTTTGGCCTTCTCCATATAGTCGAGAAATGCTTGTCCCTCGTGGAAAATGAGAGGAGGATTTGTCAGTTTTGATTTTTTAAGTGCTCTGGTGAAGGCAAGAGTATCCTCTTTTTCATCGTCGATGATGGCCAGAGGATCAGTCATGTTTCTAATTTTTACATTCATTTATCACCTCAAGTGCTTTGAAATTGTGAAAATAAAGGTTGACCCTTTTCCTTTTTCTGACTCCACCCAAATTTCTCCCTTGTGCTGTTCAACGATTTTTTTACATATTGCCAGCCCAATACCTGTTCCTTTGTATTCTTGAGATTTATGTAATCGTTTGAAAATTTCAAAAACGTAACTTAATTTATCCGAAGGGATGCCAATACCGTTGTCCATAACTGAAAATTTCCAAAAATCTTTGGATTCTTCGGAAGTCATTTTAATTTGCAACGGGGTCTGCTGATTTCTATATTTGATGGCATTACCTATGAGGTTTTGGAAAAGTTTGTGCATTAAATTTGTGTTGCAGAGGATAGTTGGCAATTCGGGAGTAACCAGTTGAGCATTGCTGTCTTTAATCTCAGTTTCAAATATAGTTAAAATTTCAGTTAGGAGCTTGCTTAAATCACTTTCTTCAAAACTAATTTCTCTTTTATTAACTATGGAATAGCTTAATAAATCATCAATGAGATTTTTCATTTTCGTAACGCCAGAATTGATAATTTCCATAGACATTTTTGCATCTTCGTTGAGGTGCTCTGCTGGAATTTCTTCGTTAAGCACTTCTATATTGTTTTTTATATGTCTTAAAGGAGCCTTGAGATCATGAGATGCAATGAAGGCAAATTGTTCGAGTTCCTGGTTTGAGCGGATTAAGTTTTCTTCCTTTTCTTTAAGTGTTGTAATATCCTCTGAGACACCCAAAATAAGCATGGGCTTCCCGTCGTCATCCTTTATGACGGTTTTTCGGGTTTTGAAAACTCTTACACCTAGATTTTTTGTTTGGAGAGTTTTGTCTTCTATAAAGACAACATCTTTAGCTTTAAGTATTTCCTCATCTCCACTATTGAAAAAACAGGCATTTTTTTTGGAGAAGACTTCGTTTGCAGTTTTTCCAAGCAAGTCTTCTTTTCTGTGCCCTACGATAACTTCTCCTGTTTTATTAAAGCTTTTAAAAGTCAAGTCTTTTGCATCTTTTATAAAAAGCATATCGGGAATGGTGTCTACAATGGTCTTGAGCTTTTTATTGGTTTTTAGAATCTCTGTTTCTCTCTTTTTTGCTTCGGTGATGTCGCGAATCACTCCACTAAAAATCACTCTGCCTTCTATTTCAACTTCGCAGACTGAGACGTAGATGGGAAACAAAGAGCCATCCTTTCTCTTCGCTTCTACTTCGCGTCCGACGCCAACGACTTTGTTTTTTTCCCCTTTTTTATAATTTTCAAGGTACTCGTCATGCTCTGAAGCGAAGGGTTCTGGCATTAAAAGAGAAACATTCTTGCCTATGACTTCTTTACTTTTGTAACCAAAGATGTTTTCACAGGCCCGGTTAAAGACTTCGACAACTCCCTTTGAATCAATGGCGACAATTCCATCGACAGCACTGTCAATAATGGATTGGAAGCGCTCTTTTCGGAAATGGACTCCAGAATCTTGTGTCAATTTATTCCCCCTTTAAAGGCACGAGTGAAATGACGGTGCATTGGTTTCATCACATAAATATAATGTTACAGATTTTTGAGATTTCAAATACCTTAAATCGTAGGTTGTGACAAGGGGATGAGAGCGTTTCTTTCGATCTTGAACTAAAATTGGCCAACGCACACGCACATTAAGCGGTCTTTCTCCTTTTTGGAGTCCAAAAACAACGCCTTCCTCATTTTGGGAGTTTAAATATCCATAGCTGAAAGAATTTGTTCTATGATAAGTATTTTTATTGGTTTTCAAAACGACTGTGGCCCCCTCTCCGTAAGCACTGGCCTTTTTTCCTCTTAGTTTCATGGTTAGACTTCTTTTGCCCTGAAAGGGAACCTGGTTGTGAAAAGCATAGATTCTCTGTTGAATATTCCGGCCCCTCAATTTGGTTTGGCCTACGATAATATCTTGCCGTCCATCTCTATCAACATCCAAGACGACGCTTCCCGAGGGATTGACCAAATCGATGCCATATTCGAGCGCCTTATCAGAAAAGGCGTGGTCGTCTTTTTGGTGGAAAAGAATAAAGCGGCTTTTGGGAGGGAAACCGTTATTGTCAACGATCAGGTCAATCAGACCGTCAAAGTTGTAATCAATCCAGGAAGCGCGTCGATCTCCCTGACTCCAAGAATAGCTTCCGTCGTCTTGATGATATTCCGTCCTCAAAAAAAGTGGTGGAGTTCCATATCGACTGCCGGTAAGGATGCTGGAGCGGTCAACCGTTTCCGGGTCGTAACTGTGAAAAAGTTCTCCTACCGCCACGTCGATGGCCCCATCGTTGTTGTAATCAGAGCATATTGTATAAAAAGTGCTGCCTCCACCACGCCGGTCATTTTCCCCTTCTTCATCGTGAGCAAATTTTGATTCCTTGGCCAAATCTTTAAATTGGCGGCCGGAATTGGCGCGATCTTTTAGATTGAGCCACATTTTATTGGGGAGTCCGCTAAAACTGGCCACTAAAATATCGAGATGGCCATTTTGATCAATATCACAGGGGGCCGCCCCCGCCGTAGGAGCAGCATTGATATGGGTGTTGAAATCATCAGAAAATTGGCGTTCTCCTTGAAGCAAAAAAGAATGATCTTTAAACCCCTTTTCTTCTCCTTTGTAAAGTCGATCGGGAGCGGGGCGAACAGTTTTTTGGGAATAGTCAAACCAGTTTCCAGCGTAAATGTCCAGCTTGCCATCCATGTCGAAATCAAAGACAGCGACAGTTGCAGTGGGATCCTTATTGGGCGGGAAGGAGTTCATTTTTTCACGATAAAAAATTTGTTTCCCTTTTTTGTTTCCCAAGAAAAGGCGCAGAGGAAATTTTGAAAGTTCTGTCTTTTGATTGAGAACTGCAACCAAAACGTCGAGGATGCCATCCTTATTAAAATCGTGGAAAGAGAGGAAACTGGCCATAATAGGCACTTCAAAAGGGGAAGCAATGGCCTTAAATTTTTTTTCTTGGGAATTGTAGACCAAAAACTTAGGAGGTGCGTAGTAATCGGGTAAAAGAACCAGGTCTTGAAATTCATCTCCGTTAAAATCCACTGCGTATAAATGCACCGCTTTTTCTTTGGCCAATCCCCAGAGAGCAGTTTTGTCCACGAAAAGCTTTTGTTTTTTTGGTTGTGATGGCCCTGAAGAGACCAAGGTTGTTTTGGTTTTTTTTACAACTCTGGGTTTTTTTTGGTGATGAACTTGAGAACAGGAAAACGCCATTAAAAAAGGCAGAAGATGTATTTTAGAAATCAACAATGTCCAGGCCATAGCCACCATAAGAACTCATTTTTTCAGAGACACTTTGAATTGTTTGGTCTTGGTTTTTATTCATTTGTTTGTAATTGGCGATAAAAAGGTAGCGAGATCGACTTAGTGCCAATCTGGCCAATTGCAAACAATATTCTTTCTTTTCTTCGTCGATATTTTTATCTTCTAAAATTGTAGTTGTCCTGCTCAAAACCGATAATGTGACGTAGAGTTGAATGAGCATATCGGCCAGGCGTTTTTGAGGAAGTTCGTGTTCAACAATATCTTTGCCGTATTTAATGAGAGTATTTTCAACCTGAATGGCAAAGGCCCCCAAGAAGGAAGAAAAAGTATTGCCCCATTCTCTGAGTTCGGGGTGTACTCCCGAAAGGCGCAGGGTGGGAACCATTTTTGAGAGGCGGCCTTTGGCAAAATCGGTAAGGATTCCCAGTGATTTTATGGGATTTTCAAGTGCCTTGCTGACGTTGGCAATTTTGCCTAGCTCTTTTAAATCTTCAGAAGGCCCGCGCATACCTGAAAGGGCCAAAAAACAGCGCAAAATTTCGTTGGTGCCTTCAAAAATGAGGTTGATGCGAGAATCGCGCATCATTCTTTCGTAGGGGTATTCCTTCATATAGCCATTGCCGGCGGCAATTTGCAATCCCAGATCGACGACTTGCCATAGGGACTCAGAACTATAGATTTTACAAATGGCGGTTTCAAGATGGAAGTTTTTCATACCTTTGACGACACTACCAGATGTCATATAGACAGCAGATTCTGCGGCGTAGGTCATAGATGCCATCTCCGCCAGTTTATCTTGAATAATGCCAAATTCAATAATGGATTTGCCAAATTGTTTTCGATTTTTGGCATGGTTAGTGGCCATTTCGATAATTTTTCTCATGCCTCCCACACAGCCCGAACCTATGGAGAGGCGACCGGTATTCAAGACATTCATGGCAATTTTAAAACCTTTTCCCAGTTGGCCGATGACATTTTCTGGGGGAACTGTTACATTATCAAAATAGACGGTGCGGGTTTCCGAGGCACGAATTCCCATCTTGTCTTCTTTTTCCCCAAAACTCAGCCCAGGGCGCTCCTTTTCTACAATGAAGGCGCTAATTTTTTCTACATCCTTGCCGTCAATGTGGTGGTCGGTTTTGCAAAAAACGGTATAAAAGGAGGCCAGGCGGGCATTGCTGATCCATAGCTTTTGGCCGTTGATGGTAAAAGTGCCGTCAGAATTTTTTACGGCCTTGGTTTTAATAGAATAGGCATCCGAGCCGGAACTGGGTTCGGTCAAACAAAAGGCCGCCATTTTTTCTCCACTGGCCAGTGATGGCAACCATTTTTGTTTTTGTTCAAGAGTTCCCTCCAACAAGAGCGCGCGGTAGCCAATGGATTGATGGCTTCCGAGAGTGACTGCCAGAGAGGCGTCATGGGAGCAAACTTCGGCAAAAACGCGTCCATAAAGAGAGGCGTCCAACTCCATTCCTCCAAATTCTTCCGGCACAACCAGCCCACAAAGCCCCAGCTCCGCCAATCCCTTCAGGGCCTCGGGAGGGATTTCGGCGGTTTCATCCATTTTGCGAGAATCAATATGATCTTCGATATACTTGCTGACGGCATCGACAATTTCTTTGGCCGATTCCTTTTGCTCTTGAGTGAAACTGGGAAAGGGAAAGACCTGTTCGGAATCAACCGCCCCGTAGAAGAATCCCTCTGCTATGGAGTTCGTTTTCGGACTATTATTGTCAATCATAAAGTCTATCTACTTTTTGGAGATGCTATCAATTTAGCAAAAGGGAAAGTGAGATGTATATATGCCATTTAGGGCCTACTTGTTGCATACTTGGGGCCTGTTTAAAATGGAATAAGGGAAATAACGGCGTTCAGAGGTATTTAAATTCTATGAAAAATTTTTTATCCAATTTTATCCGAAAGTTCGGGAACAAATTCAAAAAGCCTAAAATACCCGACATTCCCAAAATTTCAAAATCACTTAAAGAAATGGATGTTCACAAGACGAGGGAGCTGACGCGGGAATTGACTGGCAAGTTGACCAAAAAAGTAAACAAAAAACTTAAGAAATACCGTCGGACTCTTACCAAAAAAGGCCTGTCTCAGCTTTGGGGCCAAATTGATTTTGACAAAATTTTTGACTGTGTTTTTCGCCCCAGTTCCCGCCCCTTCATTCACTGGGGTTTTTTGGCCTTGTTGGCGGTTTTGCCCACTTATTTGGTGGGTAGAATGTTGGGCCTTTCACTACAGTCACCCACTGCCAAAAATTTTTCCTCGCCCTCTAATCTGGGAATGTCGGGAGAGGATTTACCACCTTTGCGTCAACAAATGCAATTTATTGAAAGTAACGATTTATTTAAGGCCCACGGTGAGGTGCAGGCGGCAGTTGATTGCAAGGTTACGCCCGAGGCACCGGAGTGTTCTCCTCAAAAGAAAGTTGACCCCAATTTAGTTTGCCATGATGCTGAAAAGCGATCCTCATTACCTATTACATTATTATCAACCATTGTTTTGCAAGATGAAGTGAAGTCTGTGGCCTCTGTGCAGGTTCGAGGGGAGAAGAGTTTGCTCAATTTGCGTAAAGGTGAAGAGATTCCCCGCTTGGCCGAAATTACAGGGATTCATTCGAGTAAACTGATTATTAAAAACAAGAGTACCGGACTTTGTGAATTTGTTATGACGCAAGGAGGGAAACCTCCTCCTTTGTCTAGTGGGATTAAAGTTGAACGCAATCTTGAAAGGGGGAAAAAATTACTCCAGGCCTCACAAAATACAGGCATTAGTGTTACAGGCGATAATAAATTTAAGATTAAAAAGAGTCTGCGAGACAGTATGCTTGGCAATATTGGAGAGGTTTTAACTCAGGCACGGGCCATCCAGATAAAAAATCCCGACGGATCGTTGTCCTTTCGTATGCAAGAGATTGTTCCCGGCTCTATTTATTCCAAGCTAAATATTGAAAATGGTGATATTATCACCAAGATTAACGGAAAAGGGTTTACCAACGTTAATGATGTCATGTCGCTTTTTGGTCAATTAAAGGAAAGAGATCAGTATGAAATCAACATTGTACGAAATGGGGTTGAACAAAAATTTGAATACAATTTTGAATAGAACAACTTTTAAATTCCCTTTATTGTTTGGAATAGCACTGTATTGCTTTTCCACGCAGGCACAATTCGAGCAGTATAAATCCAACACTCAATTGAGTGCGGAGGCGCCGGAAGCGGCCAATGCTCCTGCAAATACTCCTCCCCCGAATCCTCCGGCAGATGAGGCAGTCGGAAATCAAGAACCACCTCCATCTCCGCCTCCATCGCCAACACCTTTGCCACCACCTTCTCCCCGCCCGAGTGAGAATACTGGGAACGCACAGGCCGATGTTTTTGGCCGGGGCACAGGTATCCGTGCGGTCACCAAGATTCAGAAAGATGAAAATTATGTCAATTTAAATTTTGAAACCGCCTTTGGGCCAGAAGTGGTGACCGATTTTAATTTCCCCGACGTTTCTCTCACTGATCTTACCAAACAAATGCAAAAATTAACTGGCCTCAACCTCATTATGGATAAAGAACTCAAAGGCAAGATTTCAATTATGACACCATCTCCGATTACTGTAGGGGATGCGTGGAAGGCGTACATGACCGCTTTGGAAATGAATGGTTATGGCCTGGTGAAGACGGGTGCTTATTATAGAATTGTTGCCACCCGGGATATTCGTTACATGCCGACTAAAATCTATACGGGAAGTTTTGCGCCCAATACTGATAATTATATTATGAAGATTCTTCCCCTGAAAAATATCAATTCGACTGAAATTACGCGTTCCTTTAGGCCGTTTCTGACTCGTTATGGCCGCCTGATAGACATTAAACAGACCAATACGATTATTGTTCAAGATACCGGGGCGAATATTAATCGCCTCGCTCGTCTCATTAAATTTATTGATGTTCCCGGACACGAAGAAACGCTTCAAATTATTCCCGTAAAACATTCTTCAGCACAGGAAATTGCCAAACTTTTGGATCAAATTCTCCAACGGGGTGGTGGTAGAGGCGGTCGGGTCAGGAGAAATAGAAGTACACAGGATAAAAGCGGTATTTCAAAAATTATTGCCGAACCGAGAACCAATATGATTATCGCCATGGCCAATGCCGATGGTGGGAGAAGATTGAAGTCGCTGATTAATAAACTTGATGTGCAAGGAGTTTCTCAAAGCAGTGATCGTATTCACGTTTACTATCTCAACCACGGCGATGCTGAAAGTTTGGCCAAGACGTTGAGTTCTTTGATTTCTGGTGCTCAGGCCCAAGGCCGAAGGGGAAGAACTGGTAGCGCGGCCAATAGGCGCACTTCCAGTCCCATATCCACAATGGCCAATTCGGAAGGACTTTTTAGCAACGAAGTCAAAGTGACCGCCGACAAAGACAACAACGCTTTGGTAGTGACTGCCTCTTCAACAGATTATCTCACATTGAGAGAGGTCATTGCCAAACTGGATATTCCCAGAGATCAGGTTTACGTCGAAGGATTGATGATGGAAACCCAGATTGCCAAGGCCCGAGGATTTGGGGTTTCAGTTGTGGGGGCCTACGGCACGGGAAATGCACAAAAAGCGGGATTTACCGGGGGGCAAAATGATGGTTTATTTAATTTGCTCACCAATCAAATTACTAATTTGGGGGGACTGTTTGTTGGAGCGGGGATAGGAAAAACTATCGATTTTGATGCTGGTAATGGGCAAGTTCTCAAAATCAATTCGGTCAACGCTCTGATTTCGGCGATTGCCTCCAACACCGACACCAATGTCTTGGCCACTCCTCAGATTTTGGCCTTGGACAATACAGAGGCGGTTTTTGAAGTGGGGGAAAGTGTTCCGACACCTGAGACAACCATAGGTGCGAACGGGGCCTCGACAAATTCTATCAAGCGGGAAAAAGTTGGCCTGATGTTAAAAATTACTCCGCAAATCAACAAAGTCTCCCGCATCGTCAAACTCAAGATTGAACAAAAAATTCAGGATTTTTCAGATCGCCCCCTTCCCGAGGGAGTGGCATCTTTGGGGCAGGCAACTGTCGAGCGGGCCGCCAGCACTGAGGTCGTGGTGCGGGACAAAGATACCATCGCCATGGGCGGGCTGATGCGCGACAAGGATACCGTCTCTGTGTCCAAAATTCCCCTACTGGGAGATATTCCGGTTTTGGGATGGCTCTTTAAAAATACCCGTCGCACAGTGGAAAAGGTCAATTTGCTTTTCTTCCTCACTCCGCGCATTCTTTCAGATTACAGGCGCGATTCCAGTGCTCAAATGCGCGACCTGCTCAACCGCCGTTCGGGACAATTAAAAGAAGCGGTGGGAGATGACGACCCCTTTGCCAGTGCAGTCAAAGGCCTGTACGACAAGGCGGCCAAGCAAGGGGAGACTCCAGACGCCGCAGACGAACTCAATTCTGAAGAAATGGAATCTCAGGAGGAACCACCCGAAGAAGAATTGGAGATGGCCCCTGCAGCAGAAGAAGATTTGGCACAAAACTCTTTTGAAGCTCCCGATTACGCTGCCATTTTGCAAACTGTGAATCAGCAAAAGGAAGAGTGAGTTGTGCAGGTTTCAGAGGGCCTTTTCGATAAGCTCGGCGGCGATGACAGCAGGATTGGCGATCTTCTTCTCAAATATACTTCTTTAAGTCAAAAACAACTCGATGAAGCGCTCAAGGCCCAAAGCGAATCAGATATGATGTTGGGGGAAATTCTCCTCAAAAAAAATTACATTCATCCCCATGATATTATCAAGGTCATTTGTTACCAAATGGATATACCCTATCTTCTCGATCTCAAGGTAGATGAAATTGATCCTCAAATTACCACGGGCATTCCCATCAACTACGCCAAACATAACGAAGTTATACCCCTTTTGCAGACAGAACAAGTTGTCACCGTTGCGCTTTCCGACCCCTTCCGTTTTGATACCGTCAACGATCTTCAAGAACATTTTAAAAAAGAGGTCAAACTCATGGTTTGCCCTCCCTTGCGCATTCAAGACGCCATCAACCGGGTTTACGAAAAGGCCAATCAAAACCTGGTCGATTCTCTCGAAGATGAATTTGATGAAAGTTTAGACCTCGATGGGCCGATTGATATTCTCGATGCCGGAGCGGATGAGGCCCCAGTTATTCGTTTTGTCAATTCGATTATTTTTAGGGCAGTCAAGGAAAATGCATCGGATATTCACATAGAGCCTTATGAAAGAGAAACTATTTATCGCTTTCGCATTAACGGGGTGATGACTGAAATTCTCAGACAACCGATCAAAACCCACCCTTCTGTTTCCGCCCGGGTCAAAGTTATGGCCAAACTGGATATTGCAGAAAAAAGGCTTCCCCAAGACGGCAGGATTAAAATTAAAATAGCGGGAAAAGATGTCGATATTCGTCTTTCCACAGTTCCCATTCAAAACGGGGAGCGGGTGGTGATGCGGGTATTGCAAAAAACGGCGAGTGCTCCCGAACTCGAAAAACTGGGTTATCACGGAAAAGTTTTACAAGACTTGGATGAACTTTCTCAACGCAAACACGGCATTATTTACGTTTGTGGCCCTACCGGTTCGGGAAAGACGACAACTCTTTTTGCCATGTTAGGGCGTATAAATTCTCCCGACAAAATGATTATTACAGTTGAAGACCCGGTGGAATATGAAATTTCCGGAGTGTCTCAAATTCAGGTCAATCACAAGATTGAATTGACTTTTGCGCGTTCCTTGAGGGCGATTGTTCGCCAAGACCCCGATGTCATTATGGTGGGAGAGACTAGAGATTTGGAAACCGCCCAAATGGCCATTGAGGCCTCGCTCACTGGTCACTTTGTTCTCTCTACAATTCACACAAACGATGCTTCAAGTTGTCCCAACCGTCTGATTGATATGGGAGTTCAGCCTTTTCTGATCGCCTCTTCGCTGATCGGTATTTTGGCCCAAAGATTGATCCAAACTCTTTGCGATGAATGTAAAGTTTCTCACACTCCCACCTCCGAAGAATTGGAGCTTATGGATGTTCAATCCATTCCCGAAGATGCCACTATCTACAAGGCCAATGGCTGTCCTAAGTGCAATCACCGAGGTTATAGTGGGAGGACGACAGTATGTGAGTTACTGATGATAACTGACGAGATACGCCCTCTCATTTTGGCCAAAAGTGATGCTGCCACGGTTAAGAAAAGTGCCGTTCAACAAGGTATGCGTACGCTGCGCCAAGACGGGATTCAAAAAGTGTTTCGTGGGATAACTTCTTTTGAAGAGATTATCCGGGTTATTAATGAAGAGGAAGATCAAGAACCAGAAGTCAAGTAGTTATGGCCATCTACACTTATAAAGGATTGAGCGGTAGCGGAGCGGAAGTGAAATCTACCGTTACCGCTGAAAACCTCTCTCAGGCAAAGCATAAAATTCGCACCCTCGGCGTGATGTTAATTGATATTAAAGAGCAAAAATCGGGTTCCAATGCCAGCAAAATGAGTTTTTCTTTTGGAGGCAAGGTGAGTATTGAAGACCTCTCCTTGATGACTCGGCAATTGGCAACTTTGGTTAAGGCCAAAATTCAAATTGTCGAGGCCCTGACGGCCTTGATGGAGCAAACAGATAATGATGTCTTGAGAGTCGTTCTTTCCGAGGTTCGTGGAAAAGTCAACGAAGGGATTGGTTTGGCCCAAGCGTTTAAGGATTATCCCAAAATATTTAACAATGTTTACGTCAACATGGTCGAAGCGGGAGAGCAGTCGGGAACTTTGGAAATTGTTCTCTTGCGTTTGGCCGAATTTACCGAGGCCCAAAAGGAACTCAAAAACAAAATCAGAGGCGCCATGACTTATCCCTGCATTATGGTTTTTGTAGGCATGGTCATGTTTGGTATTATTTTTACGGTTGTCATTCCCAAGATCACCAAGATTTTTGTCAATATGAAAAGACAGGTTCCCCTCTCCACTCAAATTTGTATGTGGACTTCCGATTTTCTGCTCAATTATTGGTATTTGTTAATTATTGGCATGATCGCCGCTTGGCTCCTTTTTAAAAGTTATATCCGCACGGAAAAAGGTCGCTCAAAGTGGCACTTTGTCTTGCTCAAACTACCCGAAATCGGTTCACTGATTACCATGATTAACGTCAGCCGATTTTGCTCTACACTGGCGACTTTGCTCAACTCTGGCGTACCCATTCTCGTCAGTATGAGGATTGTCAAAAATTTAGTGGCCAACGTACACATGCAGGCCCCGGTAGAAGAGGCCAAGGCCAATGTTCAAGAAGGGGCCAGTTTGGCGCTGCCACTGGAAAACAGTGGTTATTATCCTCCCATGGTGACCCACATGATACGCCTTGGTGAAAAATCGGGAGAACTCGAAGAAATGTTGCAAATTGTGGCCAAAAACTACGAGGGGCAAGTCAATACTAAATTGGCAGGGCTGACTTCGTTTATCGAGCCTATCATGATGGTGGTCATGGGCCTTGCCGTGGGTTTTGTGGTTTTTAGTGTGGTTATTCCCATGATGGAACTAAATTCGTTTAGCCGTTAAGGAGGCGTATTACTGAATCGAAAGCCACCCAAGTTTGGCCATGGCCAAGAGTGCGCCAAGTGAACTTGCGTACAAAGCTCCAAGCCTGATTGTTAATTTCATGTCAAGTTCTTTTAAATCTCTCTTATTTGCTGTTTCAAGCTCTTTCATATCTCTCTTGAGTTCTGTTATATCTCTTTTGGTCGCTAAAGAGGAATTGATAATTTCATAGAGAACCAAGGCCTGGGCCTTGGCCTGTTCCTCGGGAACCCCGGCCCTCATCAAGCGCTCTGCATATTCCAACGTATTAAGTCCATTTCCAGAAGTTTCCATGATGCCCCTTTTTCTGGCTTTTCGGTTTTATAAAATACTTCTTAACCCGTCTATTTTAGCATAGAGGCCTTTGCAAGCATTGATCTTCAACCATCTTATTTACTCTGTTAAGATTTAAGCTCATTTTTTTAACTGATTTTCCGATATTTAACTAAGTCACTTATTCAATTATTAAGCGACAACAACTAAATAAGTGAAGTTTATAGGTGTGTTAATGAGCAAAATCAGGGATATTTCTAAAAGTCGTATCGTAGATTTATTTAAGTATGTTAAGGAAATCAAAAATAGGATTGATAGACCTATTTTAAATGATAAAGAATATAGTTGGACGTTAGGCTTCAGTGAACTTCAAAACCATCCCAGTATAAAAATTAGTAGTGATGATGACGTTATTTTAAAAGTAAAACGACCTAAAGAAGTTCCTTGTCCTCCTCCACCAAAAGAACTTGAAGAATGGTTAAGGCCAAGTTGGGAAAATATAAGAAAAAACATTGAAGTAATGGAGTTTAAAAATATCGAAAATGAAGAATTGCAAGTAAAAACAATATTTTTTAAAGATTTCCCTAAATTAGTAGAGTTATTAGAATCTTGGAAAGAAAAAAGAGAAAATTGGAAGAAGGCTGAATTACCATCAGAAGAAGTTAGGAAAACTTTTTCGCGCTTACATGAGCTAAAAGCCAAAATTGGTCAGGATTCAGAAAATCAACTCTATTTAACTCAAGGAATCTTAACCATGAGAAGAACAGAAGAAAATGTATGCCATCCATTAGTATATAAAGAAGCCAATATAGAACTTGATGTGAGCAAAGATGAACCCGAATTTTTTATTTCAAAAATTGATAGTGATAGTTCTTTATATTTAAATCTTCTTAGGTTTATTGGTGTCAATGGTTCTCAAATTAACAAAAAAAAGAAAGAGCTTGAAGAAGAGCTAATAGAACCAGATAGTAGTGTAATAAATGATTTTTTAAGGGGGCTTGTTTACGAATTTTGGCAAGATGGGAAATTTAGCGAGACAAAAGTAGATATATCAGAGAATCCTACTATTCATTTAGATTTAAAATTAATCCTTGGAAAACGTGAAAATAGATTTTCCGAACAAATTGATAATTATATTTCTAAAATAAATAAAAATAAAATAAACGATATTCCAATGGCATTTAGAAGTATTGTTGGACATTACGAAGAAGAATCACAACTTACTACTTCTGAACCTTGTTCTGAAACTAAAACTGAACCTAGAAATCAAAGAATTTATTATTTAACAAAAGAACATAATATAGATCAAAAGAAGATAATTACTCTTCTTGAATCTAAAGGGTGTGTCAGCGTTCAAGGGCCTCCTGGTACAGGCAAAAGCCACACTATCGCAAATTTAATTGGGCATCTTTTAGCAAAGGGGAATAGTGTATTGGTTTCGTCGTTCTCGGCTAAAGCATTAGAGGTAATAAGACACAAACTAGCAGATGGAGTTAGACAATTGTGTGTTTCAGTTTTGGAAAATAATTCTGAGAATAAAAAACAACTACAAGAAAGCGTAAATTTTATAGATGAACTTTTAACAAAAAAAGATGATAAAAAAGAACTTACTTCAGAGATATCTCAATTAAGTATTCATAAAAAAGATATGGAATCAAAAATAAAAGAACTCAAAAGAAAATATACTGAAATTATATTGAATGAGTATAGACCTATTTCATATCAAGGCAAATCCATATCTTTAAAAGAAATCAATTTATTGTTATCAAAGAATATGGATATGAATATTATTCCTGGTCCATTCAAAATTGATTTTGAACCAATGGGCGATGAAGATTTTAATATTCTTACAAAACAATTAACCTCTATTACCCCAGAAGAACAAAGCGAACTTTCAAAAGGGGTGATTGATTCGTCTCAAGTTATTAATCCTGACGAATTTAAAAAAATCTTGTATGAAAGAAGAGACCTCTCAAATGAATTAAAGAACCTTGATGAGAAAATAGTAAATAGTTTAAATGACATAGAATTAGCACCGTTGGAAACTCTTTTGGAAAAGATGAATACTTTCAAAGAAAGCACGAAGAAGGAAGGTTGGCAATCATCGTTGATAAATGATTCCTTTAAGGGGTCAGAGTACTTGGATATTATCAGAGATAATATTAACGCAATTAAAGAAAATATTGTCAAAATAAAAGAACGAGGTCATTTGGTTTACAAACATAATCCCGAAATAAAAGAATATCAATCTTCTCCAAAAAATATTATTGAAAAATGCAAAGAAATTGCCAACATTAAAGAAAAATATTCAGATAAAAATAATGATGTTGAGTTTGGATTTTTTGATAGGGTTTTCAATAAAGTAGCAAGAGAGATTAAAAACAAGGCAGTTGTCCAAGGGAAAAGTCCTCAAACAAAAGACGAATATTTAAGCATTGCCTACTATTTAGAAATTAAATTATTGAGAAATAAGATACAAGACGATTGGAAAAACTTTTTCGTAAAAAAATTTAAAGCCGAAGATATTGATGAACAAAATTCTGAACCTGAAAGGAGATTGAAGCACTTCGCTTCAATTGCAGATGGTGCTCTTGGATGCGTCCAAAAGTGGGATAAAATTGTTAAAGACCTAAATCAATATAATATTTTATGGAGAACTAAATATGACGAAATAGTGTCTACCATGCAAGGCAAAGAACCGCTTCTTGCTACAAGAAAAAAAATGTTAAATGAAATTATAATGCCAACCTTTAAATACGCCATTAGGAAAAAACGTCTTTCAGAGTATCAGAATAAATTTGATAAATCTTTACAAAAGTTAAACTCAGACTCAATCAAGTCCGACACAGCCAATAATATGCTAATAGCATTAAAATCTCAAAATGTTGATTCATACAAAAAACATTACGAAACATTATGTCGTTTAAATAGTAAAATAGATGTTTATAAAGAAAGTTTGAAAAAAATTGAGTTGCTTAAAAAGAGAGTTCCTAAATTTGCAGAAGAAATTTTAAATCGCAAGATAGATTCTGAGATATTAAATATAAAATCACTTAGTCATTGTTGGAAAATATCTTATCTTAATTGGTTATT
The DNA here is from genome assembly GCA_965215445.1 of Bacteriovoracaceae bacterium. GTDB lineage: Bacteria > Bdellovibrionota > Bacteriovoracia > Bacteriovoracales > Bacteriovoracaceae > CBDBLK01. Next base: position 993,296 of record CBDCDT010000002.1, read on the forward strand.
AGATGAAAGAAATAAAGAAAACCCTATAAAGTTACAAGAAGAAATTTTAGAAAAAGAAAACGACCTCAATAAAATAAATAATGACTTGGTTAAAAATTTGGCTATTTTAAAACAATTGGAAAGAACTACAAAAAAGCAAAGGCAGATATTAAGAGGATGGGTTCAGATTCAGGAACAGATTACTAAGGGAGGAAGAGGAATATTAGACTCATCTAAGAAAAAAAGTGCTAGAGAATCTCTAAAAAAATGTAAAGAAGCTGTTCCAGTATGGATTATGCCGCTACCAAAAATATTTGACAACTTCAACCTTGGAGAAAACTTATTTGACGTATTGATAATTGATGAAGCATCACAGGCCGATCTTACAAATTTGCCAGTATTTTCTATAGCAAAAAAAGTTATAGTTGTTGGGGATGATAAACAAGTTAGTCCTACGACTATTGGAAAAAAACTTCAAGGATTAGATCAATTGATAGATGAATACCTCGAAAATATTCCAAATAGGCAAAATTATGATTACAAATATAGCTTATATGATATTGCTTGTGCATCATTCGGAGATACAGTTAGGTTATCTGAACATTTTAGATGTACTCCTGAAATAATACAGTTCTGTAATGACTTATCATATAATGGTGCTATTAAGGCATTAAGGGGATCTAATAGCAATCCTGTTCCTCCATCTGTGTTTCCTTATTACGTTAACGGTGTAGAAAAAGACAACATAAATACAGAAGAAGCATATATGATAGTCTCAATCATAATGGCAATGATAGAAGACTCTGCTTATAAAGATATGAGTATAGGAGTTATTTCATTAAAAGGACAATATCAACACTTGCATATCGAAAAAATTTTAAGAGAAAAATTATCGCCAAAGGAATATGAAAAGCATCGTATTTTATGTGGCAAGTCGCCTCATTTTCAAGGAGATGAAAGAGATGTTATATTTCTAAGCCTTGTAGATTCTCCTGAATCTCAAGGGCCATTGAGAAAAGTTACTGAAACAAATGATAGAAAAAAAGAATATAATGTGGCAGTAAGTCGTGCAAGAAATCAACTGATTGTTTTACATAGTATGGATATAGAACAACACTTGCAATCTGGAGATATACGCCTAAGACTTCTAAAACATCTTCACGACCCGAGAAGTTTAGTTGAAAAATATAGCGACTTAACGGGGAAGGCTGAATCCCCATTTGAAAAACTTGTACATGAAGATTTAATAAGAGAAGGTTATGATTTTGCACCTCAATATGAAGTCGGTGCGTATAGAATTGACATAGTATTATTTGGAAAGAATGGACGAATTGCCTTGGAGTGCGATGGTGATAAATACCATTCGACTGAAGAACAAGTCCGAAAAGATATCGAGAGACAAGCCATTCTCGAAAGACTCGGATTTAGTTTTATTAGAATACGAGGAAGTGATTATTACAGAAAGAAAGATTCAACAATGAAAGGCGTCTTTAACCGTTTGGCCGTACTTGAAGCCAGAAAAAAATCTGATGAAAGAATTGAATTTACTATCAAAGAATATAATAAAAATTTTGGACATCTTTTAGAAAGAGCAAAGCTAATTAAAGTTGAATTTCAAAAGAAATTAGAGAAAGAAATAGAATGATGAGGCATCTCCAAAATTATTGACTGTGATAGCTGTCAGCTAGGCAAAGCAGTTTAAAGGTTAGAACTATATGCTGAAATTTAAAGATAATAAATTTACTTCACTGGAGATAAACAATTTTCGCAATATGCTTAACGAAACGAGACTTGATTTAATCCGTGACCTCTTGGAAAAAGGCGAACCCGACTTGAAACTTTATAAGAGGGGAGCATGGCAGATTGGTTAAAAAAAATTATCGAATCTGAAAACGGGAAGGCCAGCTCCGGCAAGTTGCTCGTTTTTTTTCACGATATTTTAGTGGGGACTCTGGAGAAAACCGAAAAGTTCTATATTTTTAAATATGACTCCAACTGTCTCGAGCGTTGCAAAATAAGAAGCCTTGAAGAGGATGAAATGCGTTTCAAATATTTGCCTGCGTTTTTTACTACACGGATTCCCAGTCGAAGCCGCCCGGAATTGGCGGAAGATTTTAAGCGGGTCGGAGATGACTCCTTCAACTATTGTCCCAATGCTTCAATTCTTTACTTTGAGAAAATTTTTTGATATTTATGAGAGATAAAATTTGCTAAAAAGCAAATTTCACTTCAACTAAGGAGATTTTTCATGTCTTTTCTCAAGCTTAAATTTCTTTCTCTGGCTTGTCTGTCTCTTGGCTTTTTAACGAATGTGATGGCAAATTGTGTGGATTTAACCGGAACCTATCATTGTCCTAATGGACTGACAACAATCTCTTATAGCGTGAGCACACGAGGTGTTCCTACTTATTTTTATAAAGATGACGAAGGTCTACAAACTCTTATAGCTAACGGTAAACCCAATTTCCTTACACTAGTTACCTGCGATAAAAATAACGTAACTATTGTTTCCCTCATTAGTATAGTTCAAGAATTGAGTCTTTCTGACAATGAAGAAGAACTCATCGTTACTTTGTATGGCCTCAAAAGTGATGACACGTTAGAATATATGACAGACTACTCTTGCGAAAGAATACAATCATCACAGCTTTGACAGATTGCGTTATCAACACTATTATAGAAATTTTTGCACAAGATAAGGCCCCTACAAAATAGGGGCCTTGTCATTAGAAATGAATAATTTTAAAAATATGATGCATGAGAGAAGACTTGACTTAATTCGTGACCTTACTACACGGATTCCCAGTCGAAGCCGCCCGGAATTGGCGGAAGATTTTAAGCGGGTCGGAGATGACCCTTTAAGGATTCTTGGAGAGGTAAGCACTGAAAGTCCTTTTTCTCCCTACGTCTTTAAACTTGTTGAGGAATAAAACTCGAAAAGGATTTTGGCTATTAAAAAATTGGCAATAGACCTTCCTTGGGAAAAAATAAAGAAATTTTGCCAAAAGTGGAAAATCCAAGAACTTTCGGTATTTGGTTCGATTCTGAGAGATGATTTTAATTTAAACGAAAGTGATATTGATATGCTCTATGTTTTTTCACCAGAGTCTTCTTGGGGGTGGGAAATCGTAGATATAGAAATCGAACTTGAAAAGATACTAGGAAGAAAAGTTGATTTTTTTAGCAAAAGGTCTATAGAAAAAAGTAAGAATCACTACAAAAAAGAGTCAATACTTGGAGAGGCGCAAGTTATTTATGAACAAGCAAAATAAAATTTCCAACTTAATAGATGGAATTAATCAAATTATAATTGAACTCGAAAGATCGAAATATTGAAGATTGCTTTTTTTAAAAGGGCGTATTACCCTCTAGTAACTGGGGGAGAGAAAATGTTGAGTATAAAATATAAGTTCTACCTTTTGATGCGCCGATATATGGGGCCAAAAGGATTTTCACTGGTTGAAATTCTCATTGCCTTAACGCTTCTCGGAATAGCCGGAACATTTGTCGCCACCAAAATCTTTGAACAACTCGAAGAGGGCCAAATCCAGTCCACCAAGATTCAAATGAGCAATTTTAAAAATGTTTTGGCCGATTATCGCCGGAAATGCGGACTTTATCCGACTACGGAACAAGGTCTTGATGCATTGGTTCAAAAGCCAGAAGGTGGTCGGGAGTGTAAAAATTATCCTGACGGAGGTTTTTTGGGGGATGGCTCCAGCAGTATTCCCGACGATCCTTGGGATGAGCCTTATACTTATGAATCGGATGGTAGAACGTTCCGAATTGTTTCTTATGGCCCTGACCGCGAGGCCGAAACTGAAGACGATATTCAGTTCCCCGAGGCCAAGCAGTAAATTTCGTTCAGACATGAGAAATCATCGAGGTGCCCATATTGGTGGCTTCTCTTTGGTTGAGATATTGGTGGCTCTTTTTCTCATGGTGCTTATCGTGAGTATGTTTTTTGTCGGCCCTAACTGGTCATCTCCCCGCCAAAATCTGGAATCTGCCCTCGACAATGTTGAACGCGCCATTCGTTTTGCCAGTGATGAGTCCACTGTTCGCAACCGGGTTGTTCGTCTGACTTTTCAACTCAACGAAGAACCTCATCAATTTAGTGTTGAATATGGGCCGGATCAGGATTTTGTTTTGCCCAAACGCTTATTTGAAATGGGTGAACGGCGTACTCTCAAGGAGGTAGAGGAAGATGCTCGTGTTTTAGAAGATTTGAGTCGGCAATTTTCCAAGGTGGAAGAGTTTGAAGATGAAGCAGTTCAATTTTCCGAGCAGGTTCAAGTGATCGCCGTGGCCTCGACTTTGGGAGATAATTTTCTCACCGAGGGAGATATTTCACTTTATTTTTATCCCACGGGTGAAAAAGATGCGGCACTGATTGCGCTTTCCACTGAAACGGAGATGGCCACGCTTGAAGTTGAGGCCTTTACCATAGATTTTGAGAGAACGATTGTTCCCATTGATCTCAATACTCAAGGGAATAATGATAACTTAGAGGATGATCTCTATAATATCCAACTTGAAATGGCGCGGGAGTCTTATCAGAAATGGTTAAAGTAAGAGTTCCTCAATTTTGGTGTAAGGGCATGACCTTGATTGAGGTTGCCATAGCAACCACACTTTTTGCCATTTTTGCTCTGTCTTTTATCTCTGGTCAGGGAAGCAACGTCCTCGATTCTGTGAGAATGAAACAAGAATTGGAGTTAAAAGATTTGGCCGAACTCAAGCTCAATGAGATTATTCTTGATCCGCCTCAATTTGAAGAGAGTTTGACCGAATCTGGTAAAGAGACAAAACCTTTTGAGGATTTTCCAGATTATAAGTACGTTTTGGAATTTAAGAAGCTCACCCTTCCCGATCTTTCCAAAATGACGGGAGGAGAAGACGGCGAAGATGTGGATGAAGACCCGCAACTCGCCCAGGTTCGAGAAAAGGTTTTTACCACCATTGTTGAAAATATGGAGAAAATGATTTGGCAGGTAAGCATTACCGTTATTCATGAAGAAAGTCAAAATTCTTTTGAGGTCACTTCATGGCTTTACAATCACGAAGCGAAGGTGGCACTCAATGTCCTCTAAAGGATTTTCCCTGGTTGAAATCATGGTGGCCATTACCATTATGGCCTTCATGACTTTGGGGGTTTTTTCTCTTACCGACAATGCTCAAAGGACGCGTGAAACAGTTATTCCCGAAGATCGGGAATATTTTCAGGTCTATGCTGCGTTTTCGCGTATAAAAAGTGATGTGGAACAGTTGTGGTCGCCACTATATTTTGCTTCAATTGATCAGACCAGCAAAAATAGAAATGCACCCAGACCGACTCCCGATGCTGAAAGACCAAAAAATATTCCTCAACTCGGGAGACTTTTTCCCAAGGCGACAGTGCAAAATTACCCTGTTCCCCTCATCGAGAGCGAAGAACCTTCGTCTTTAACTTTTTTTTCAGGGAGCTACATGAGAAGAGTTCAGGATCAAAAGGCGAGCCGTTTTGCCTGGATTCACTATTCATTGGAAGCGGATGAATCAAATACCGGGGAGGGAGAAAGTCTTTACCAATTGGAGAGAAAATTGAAGGCCAAAGACCCCTATACCAATGAGGGAGATATTGAGGAAGTTAAAGGTAGCGTTCTCATGCGTGGAGTGAAAACACTTGCCTTTCAATTTTGGGATTCCGATGGCAAGGAGTGGAAGGAATCACTGAGAGAAATTTCAGCTCACGACCAAATGGCCCCGCGAGGGATTAAAGTTATTGTGGAATGGCAAGGCCTGGCCGGGCAGGAGTTTAAGCACACGCGTGTTTTTCGTCCCCATTGGCCCTATTTTGATGCCATTAAAGATGAAAAGGAAAGGCAAAAGGCCATGCAAAGCAAGGATTCAAAAAAACCTCCTGCTCGGCAGGGTAATCGTCAGAGGCGCTAATGTTTTATCGTTCAAAGAAAATTTTAAACAATCAAAAAGGTGTTGCCCTTTTACTGGTGATGTCTTCAATTGCGCTTTTAACTTGGCTTTTGGCCGATTTCACTTTTGAAACCAGTGTGAATAAGATCAAAACTTATAATGCTCAAGACCGGCTTCAGGCCCAACTCAACGCCCATGCAGGCCTTAATTTTGCTTTGGCGGAATTGCGCCTCTATAAGGAAGCGCGCAATTTATTGGAAAAAAATGAATCAGTTAAGAAGGTCATTCAGCCTAGAAAAATAGAACAGATTATGTTAATGCCTTTTGTTTATCCTCCTCCTTTGCCTGCCAACGCCGGCCTTATTCAAAAAAGTGCCGTCGAGGAATTTATGGAAGAAACTCTCATCAAAGGAGAACTTTCCATTAGCATTGTTCCCGTCAGAGGTTTTCTCAACCCCAACAATTTGAGAATTGCTCCTGCGGCCGAGGTTGCAGAACGAGATGTTTCAGATGAGGAAGAAGATGAAGAAGGACAGAAAAAAACACTTCAGGAATCTATTGAAGAAAAATTGGTGGAATTGATGACAGAACTTCTCACCAAGAAAAGGGAGGAAGACGATATTTTTGATGAACTTTATGGCAGGCTTGAACCAAGTCTTTTGATTAAAGAACTCAAATATTACGTCAATAATCCCAATTTATTTGAAGACCCGGAAAAAGGCACTATTGAAAGAATGTACAGTGATGAAGGAATGGTGCCCAAGCATGCACCTTTAAACTCCCTCGACGAACTTTATTTACTGGCGGGTTGGCCCGATGACATTATTAATCTGGTTAAAGATCATCTTTCCGTGCATGAAGTATCGGCCATTGTCATCAATGAAATTACTGATGACCAACTTAGAGTTCTTTTCCCGGAACTTGATGATATTCAAATTGAGGAATTTTTTAAGTATAGAGATGGCGACCCCGAGAGGCAGGAACCACCGAGTCCTTTTGAATCAGAGGTCGGTTTTAAAAACTTTTTGACCGGAACTTTGGGCCTATCTGAACAAAATTACGATGACAGAGTTCAGGAATTAAACGATGCGGGACTTCGCTTTGATACGATTGGAGATCTGTATAAAGTTGTCTCCAAGGGGTCGTTTGAAAGGGCGAGTTATCAATTAACTGCTTTCATCAAAATGCCTGTAAAACCCAGGCCAAAGGAAAAACCACCTAATTCTCAGAAACGAGGACAGGGCAATGCCTCTTCACCCGACCCCTCATCTCAAAGTCCTCCTGCCGAGGAAGACAAAGAGGACGATAAGGAAAAGAAGGCAGTTCCACGGGAATTTATGGAACCGAGAGTAGTTGAGTTGAAATTAGGGTAATCTCTGCTTTTTGCTCGGGAATTTGTTAGAATAATCCTATGAATTTGTTAATTGTAGATACTGGTTCTTATAGCATTAAACTTTTGTATTTCCAGCAGGAAAGAAAACTTTTTCATCTCACCGATGTTCAAGAAATTGTTATTGACGAGGCCAGGGAAAAATACCCTACTGATCTTGATCCCTATACTCTTAAAATTGAAATGATTAAAGATGCTTTTAGCGAAGGTATAGAAGGAAAAATCATTATGCAGGTTCCGCCTGAATCGGTTACTTCGCGGTATTTATCACTGCCTTCTACAAATAAGCGCAAAGTCGATATGATGATCCCTTTTCAACTCGACGAAGGCCTTCCTTTCGCTATCTCGGAAGCACATTATATTACTCACGCTGCAAAAAAAGTGAACACGACTTCGATTCAAGTCAATATTATGCGATTGGAAGAATTTGATCGCCTTTACTCTCTTTATTCGGAACACAAAATCCTTCCCTCCGTTTTCACTAGCGAATTGGCAGTTATGCAAAGTTATGTGGCCCACCATGAAGTGAAAGGCCCTGCGGCCATTCTCGATATTGGCCACAGTACGAGTAAATGCTATATCGCCAAAGATGGAGAAATTGTTTCGGGCCATATTAACTATACTGCGGGTAAGACTATAGATGATGTTATCGCTCAAACTTATCAAATTTCACCGGCCGAGGCAGTCCAATACAAACATAAAAACTGTTTTTTTCTTACTGATTTAGAGGCACAGGAAATTAGTGAGGAGCAAAAAGAATTTGCCAAGCTAATGAAGCGGGCCATTTGGCCTCTTATCCTCGACGTCAAACGCTGGTTTTTAGGCTTTCGTGCCAAGTATAAGATGCCTATCGAACAAGTTTATTTGATGGGAGGAAGTGCTCAAATTCACAAGATTCAAGATTTTTTATCCCACTCTTTGGATGTTCATGTAGAAAATCTGGCGATGGCCCATGCAATTGTCGATAGTGATGGGCTGTTTGGAAAAAAGCAAACACAATACCTTTTGGCCGCAATGATGGCCGATACCCAAAACAGCAAGCAAAAACCTGGAAATTTTCTTTTTGGCCCTTATGCAAATAATCAAGGGGAACAATTGCCCCTTCATTCAATTTCTTTTATAGGTCTGCGCACTTTAATCATTTGCTTTTTATGTTCTCTTTTTCTCTTGATAGAAGGATTTATTCTTGAAGGTAAAAAGGATCAAATTTATAGCAAAGTTTCAAAAACTATAAGATTGAAAGAATATGGAATTCCTAGAAATCGCCAAAGAGATTTGAGAAGAAGGCCGGAGAGGATACTCGATTTACTTTCCAAAAAGGCCAAAAGTGTTTCTCGGGAAGTTAAGGCCATAAAAGAAGTAAGCGGGATCAATGCTGTAGCACCTCTGGCGCTTATAAGTAAAAGGGTCGGCCCAATGAAAGAAGTTAAACTGAGCCATTTTAAAAGTGATGGGGCAACAGTCTCGGCAAAATTTGAAGCGGAAAATGAAGAGGCCTTAAATAAATTGAAGGGAAATCTTGAGAAATTTTCCCTTTCCAATCTCAAAACTAATTTGTCGCAGGAAGGTTTGGTTCTAACACTAAAGGTGGATTAATTTGTGAGAAAAAGGTTTTTTTCATTCAAAAGAATAGACGATTTTGTTTTCAAAAAAATTGATGAAATTCAATCCCTTCCTCAATTCCAGCAATTTGTAAATCAATTGGAATCTCTACCTAACGAGCAGTCCCATTGGGCACATCAGGGATTAAGCTATTTTCTCATTGCTTTGCCTTTTGGACTTCTTTTTGTGATTGGGATTTATAATCTAAGCATCAGGTCTGATTTGGCGATGATGGTTGATATTGACCAACAAATCAGTCAAATTCGTCAAAAAAATAGAGAATTTGAAACTATTGGTACGAGTGTTTTAAATCCTGTCCCACTTAATACCAGGGCCGATTTTGAAAGGATTATTAACGTCATTATCAATCAGAAAAATATTAATCCTTCCAAGATCAAAGTTGTTAACTTTGAAAGGCCCGGAGCAGAGGCCAGTATTCAAAAAACAATAACTAAAATTACTTTTGAAAAGCTGAGTTCTAAAGAATTTTCTGATCTTCTTCACGGAATACTTATTCTTCAAAGAATAAAAATTCAGGATGCAGAAACCTCTTTGGATAAGGACGCATCTCAAATTAAAGGGACGTTGGAATTGCTTTACTTGGGAAAAGCAGGGCCTCCTTCATGAAAGTTGGTATGAAAGCTGAAAAAACAAGCAACAAGGAAATGCAGCAAAAGGCCCAGGAACGAATCTATCAGCTTCCCAAAAGTTTAAAATCAAAACTCATGATTTTGGCCCCTGTATTTTTTTTGACCGGCCTGTGGTTAAATTTTTCCTTCAAGCAAACCATAAGACATTCGATATATGAGGCAGTGGTTAACAATAGGGCCTGTCCTATCAGTTTCCAAGAATTGGAATTGGGTTTTTTGGTGCCCAGTGCGCGTTTGGTGAAACCCCTTATCCCAGGGATTTGTTTTCAAAGTCCTGATTTCAACCTGAGATTGGATGAAATTAAGGTGGGTTCCTCTTTTTTCAGCGTGATTCCTCCTGCATTAAAATTTCATGCTCTCATTCAAGGAATGGGAAGTCAGTTGAAACTCTTTCCAAGGCTTAGGTGGAACCAAGTGGATATTAGAGTCGCTCAATCATTTATATCCGGCCAAACTATTTCCAGTTTGACTCCCTTCCCGGAACTTTTTCAAGGCAATATATCAATTGATAGCTTGGTTAATATTCCCTTAAAAAGATCAATGCCAGACATGAATGCGTTGAAATCTGATATTAAGGCCACTGGCCAAAACCTCATTATTCCCGAACAGCGAATAAGTATAGGGCCTCTGCCCTTTGATGTTCCCAAAATTGAATTTGCGGGATTGAATCTGGTGGCATCTTATAATAAGAATGAGTTGGAAGTTCGTTCTTTGGAGTTGGGTAAAGTAGAAGGTGATCTTCATTTGCAACTCAAGGGGAAGATTAAGGTTAATCAACGCAACATCAAACTTTCAACTTTGGATTTGGAGGGGCGTTTCAGGATTGGCACCACTATTTTAGATAAGCTTTCCGCAATAAAATTGCTTCTTCCCCAAGGAAAATCAGAGACAGAGTATTACAATTTTGAATTGAAAGGCACTTTTGCGGGGCCTGTGCCGAGACTCTTTTGAGGGCCTTTATTTTATAGAAAAATAGCAAAGTCCTAGCGCCAAACTGATTCGATAAATGGCAAAAGGGGCCAATCCCCATTTTTTTATACTGTGAAAGAAAAAATGAATGGCGAAAAGGCCCACGCTAAAACTGGTGATGACACCAAAAAGACAGATCCAAGGATCAAAATTAAGCGAACTCTCAAAAAAATCGGGCAGCTTGAAAAAAAGTCCGGCGATAACAACAGGTAAAGACAGTAAAAAACTAAATTGAGTGGCCTCAGTGCGGGAAATTCCCATTGAGCGTGCGGCAGTTAAAGTGATGCCACTGCGACTAACTCCAGGGAAAATGGCCAAGGCCTGAGACAGGCCGATGATGATGGCCCCTTTGAGTGAAAATGTTTGATGGCTTGGTTTTGAAATAGCATCGGCCATCCACATCAGGATTCCGAAAAAAAATAAATTAAAAGCAATCAAAAAAGGGTTGCGGCCATAGTGAGAAGCAACCCCTTCTATAAGGAAGGCCAGGATAAAAGTACTTATGGTGGCCACCGTGAGATTGTACACCAATGGGTTTTTTGGTGTTCGCAAGAGAGTTTTAATGCGGTTTTTGAAGTAAACGATGACGGAAAGTGCAGTTCCTGCATGCATGGAGAGATCAAAGAGAACTCCCGGGTCTTTGATTTTGAGGACGAAGGGCAAAATGGCCAGATGCCCGCTTGAACTAATGGGCAAAAATTCAGTCAATCCCTGAGTGATTCCGTAAATAAGTCCTGAAATTAAATCCATAGAAAAATGCTCCAGAGTTCCTAGTGCAAAGGAATTTTACAACACTTGAGAAGATTTTAGCTTTTTCTCAGGCAATTTGCCTCAATTTTAAAAAGCAAATGGCCGAGAAGAAGGTGATGGAAACAAAAACAAATTTTTTAAGGATAATGACTACTCATTTGATCGTCTATCAGTTGGTTACGGTTCCCTCCATCTACGCTCAAGCGGGAACACAAAGTCTCTTGATGGGGATTCCCGGACTTATAAAAAAAGTCGGGCAAGATATGATTCAAGGAAAGAAGTCGGGCCAGGATGCCTTCATGCTTACTCAGCAACAACAGGGAGACCCCTTTCGGCCCCAAACTGTAGCGTCTAAATATTTTCCCGAGTGTCAGGTCCCCATGGCCATTTCCGCTATTCCCTCCAATGCTTGTGCTGGCCCTCCAGCGCCAGAAGATCAGGCGGGACTTGCAGAGCTTGGGCGTTGGTTGGGATTGGCAGATCAGTATGAATCTTATTTCAGGGCGCATAGTGCAGAAAATCAGAACACACGCAATGCCCCCGAGGGAGCACCTGCGGGTGGGGCGTCTTCTATTGGGGCAAGTTGCCTCAACGATGCCAAAAAAAGAAGGGAAGACCAATTGCAAAGTTCGATCAATGAAATTATCGAGGCCAAAAACCAGTTGGAAAGTTCCAACGAGAAGGCCAAGCAGGAATTGCAAGATGCACTTTCCAAGATTCAAGACACGGCCCACGTCCTTTATGGAGGTAAAGGAGGCAGTCCCGATACTAAGGGCAGAGCTTTTCATGGCCTTTTTTCGCCTGGGTGCCAAGAACTGATTGGAACTGAAAACCTGAATCGGGCCAAGGGTATGGGATTGAGTGGTTTGAAGAAGGATATTCTTTCGACTCCCCAACAAATGGCCAATCGCTTTACCAACCCAGAAAACCGAGAAGGGCATATCGAAGATATTAGAGGGCAGATTAACAAACTCAAGGAAAAAATAGAACGCTATGGGCCTGAGGCCTGGAAACCCAATTATCAAAGTGTTTTGGGAACGGGGAATACCGAGTACCCGTCAATTGGAAAGGCGATGGAAAGGCAAATAACAAATTTTAAAAGCGAAATAAACAGAATTAGGACAGAGGTAAAGGATCAGGTAGGTTATATTTTGCCTGCTCTGGATCATCAATTTCGAGATAAAGTCAAAAAATTCTCCAAAAAATCTGTTGAGCGTAGATTTATCAAGACATGTGTAAGTGAAAATTCTTCTTTGAGTACTCAAAATATTTTGGCAGGGCTGAGACATCCTTCAACGGGAGGGCGGGGAACGACACTTATCAATTACCGGAATGCGCTCAGAAGTATTTTAGAGAGTAGTTCCAGTATGGAACGAAAAATTCAGGAAATGGAGAGGCTGGATGCTCAATATGGAAGGGGTTCCATTATCGTCGGTGCTCAAAACTCCACTGGGAGCAGGTCGTATGTGCCCCCCCACGTTCTTTTTAGAGAACAGACAGATGCTTGCCGGGGAAACATGAATAAGGGAGCAGGCCCTATGGCACAAACTATTGACCGGTCAGACCAAGCTGTTAAACAGGCGTTGAAGCTAGAACAAGGTTTTGCTTCTGAGTTTTTTAATAACCTTTACGACGAAGTCGTTAATTGCTCGGAGCAACCCGTAAAAACGGGAACTTGCAACCTCGATAAAGTGGGGTCGGTATTGTCACCCGATGGAGGTAATTTTTGTGTGGCACACGCTACAGAGTGTGGAAAGAGAGTTAATGCTTGTCATGGGGCAACTCACACTCTCATAAGAGTGTACGAAGGCAAGCGCGACATCCAGGCCGCTCGTTATAATTCATTGGCATTAGCGCTGGAAAAAAATCGAAAAGACCGCTTGGGTAAAATGAAGGCCAAGGTTTTGGCACTTGCTCAGGAAATCAACAAACAGTTGGTGGGAACTCAAATTGAGTGGCCTTCCGATTTGTCGATGGAAGAGACAAAAGAAGAGGTTGTGGGTAAATGGGGAGTTAAGCTCAAAGGTGGGGGAGATTTAAGATTTTTAGAAGAAGCTCCTCGAAAGTTTGATTTACTCATACAATCTTTAAAACGACAAATGGCCGCCGCTTCTGGGGAAATGAGCGATTATATCCAAAAACAAAAACAAGGCTGGGGACAAGAGGTCAGACGTTGGGCGGAGCTAAAGAATAAATGTGGACAGGCGATGAGCGCTTACCAGCAAGGTATGCAAGAACAAATGGAAGCACAGCAAGAGCAAATGGATCAAGCGCAAAATTTTTGCCTCCAGTATGAATCTTTAAGTCAAAACCCTGGTGCCGGTTGTGATTCTGTCGATCAATTATTTGAGGATGCCATGCAAGCGTCGGCATTAATTAATCCTGAAGTTTTTGGCCAAATTAACGAATTCAAGTACTATTGCAACACCGTCAATAATGAGGCATTGCCTTTTGATTCCGATTCGTCTTCGTCGCCTTCTGATTTGACTCCTTCAGAGCGTTTTTCAGAAATTTGCGAAGAAAAGGGTGATGATTGGGGGAAAGTTTTAGAAGATATGAAACAGCAGGCAGCAGACCTAATCCCCCGGCATTTTAGTGAGGAAGAAACACAGGCCATTGCTGATGCTATTCAAGATGAGAGCAAGGCATCAGAATTGGGGAGGGAAATAACCAGAACTCCTTTTTATAGAACCATCGTGCGTAGAGTTCATACGTTGGAGGCCATGGAAGCATGGCGAATGCCTTCCTTGAGTGAAGGTGATCTCTCTTCAGATTTTCTCAAAAGCAGATTGAGAGAAGCACATGATTTAATGGGAACTTCAAGCACTGATTCAACGATTCAAAATTTTTGTAAAGTACAAAAATACAAACATCGTTTTAAAGCGATTACATATTGCGAAGATGCTGATAATGAAAAATATCAAGATTGCTATGATAAAAAAGCGCAGGATGAAAATAAAATTAATCACGACTCTGTTGAAATAGCTGGAAAAGTTTTAAAAGGTCTTGAGTTGGTAGGTTTGGCGGATCAAAATCAGGAAATTGGAGAGCAGTTGGGCCGTACTCCATGTATGGCGATACAGGGACACAACGGTGCGGAGGGGGAAGTTGCTTCGCCTTTTTATGAACTCGATCAAGCTATTTTAGGTGGCCAGCAACAAAATAGTATTAGCAGGTAAGCTTTCCAAAAAAGGTGACTTATGGGAAAAGTTATTAAACTTGCTTTGATATTTCTCCCGGCCTTTTCTTGTGTGGAAGAAAACGTGTCTGAAGAACGTCAGCTTAAGGCAAGCACTATTCCCAATGTTCCAATTTCTGTCCCACCTTATTACGGACGTTATTTAACCGACAACCCTATTGCCCTTTCGGGAGAAGACAATTTAAAGGCCGATAGCGATTTGGCACAATTTTTAGGCCCTCAGGCACAATTCATTACGCGAAATTCTTTTTTAATTGAGTCCTGTGAGCAAGGTTTTGCCAGAATTGAAGAATGTTTTGAAGTTAAGGCCAATCCTAACGCTTCTTACCTTACCGAGGAAGGGAATCGTTGGGCATTTCCCACCGATACTCCTGCTTTTAGGCAGGTGCAAACATTTGGAAATATGCGGGATATTATTGAGAGATTTATCGAGTGGTTAAAATTTAGTTTTGATGTAGGACGTGCAAATTCGTATTCATCTTCCCACCCCAGGGCACTTTTTTCATCAATTCTTTTGCCGTTTTGGTTGCGCCAAGACTCCGACCAACCCGATCTCAGTAAGCTTAAAGGTTATTCGGATTGCGAAATTGAAGACAATGCCTTTTATTCTCCCGCTAAAAATGAGATATGTTTGGGTAAATTAAGTGCTGTCGATCAGGTTTATTTTTCCCAAGACCCAAGCGTTACCTGGCACGAAGTAGGACATGCCTTTTCTCAAGTTCTTCTCAATACGAGAAACGTGGCATCTGGACGAAATTTTTTAGAAGACAGCAACTTGGGATACCTCTTTTATGATGAGGCCGGAGCTATTGGAGAAGGTGTTTCTGATTACTGGGGTTTTGTTATGAACCAGCGTACTCACTTTGGGGAATGGGCATTGGGCCGTTTTATCGAGGCCTCCAGGCCATTAAGAGAAGACGATCGGTTGCACATAGCTGGAGTTTCAGAAAACTTTGCTGAACGATTGGCCTATCCAGATTATATTAATTACGATCCTAATGAGCCGGAAGTGCGCTACGAAGATGTTCACTATGCTGGGCAGATTATCTCTCATTTTTTAACCGCTTTGACGTTGGATATTAACGAATACTGTGAATACACTTTAACGGAATCCATTCGCTATGTCGTACATCTCATTATGGAAAGTTTTGCAGAAATGGGAGATCAAACAGCGCTCGGATTTGACGGCGCTTTGGAAGAAAGAGTTAATCTCAATTCTGATGCGTCTTTGGAATGGATACGCTTGGCAAACCCTATTAACTTTAGGCGCTTTGCTCAGGTTTTTGGCAAGTTTCACCTTTTGAATTTGGGGCGAAATCGGCAATGCTTGGGAAATAATTATCCTCAAGACCGTTACGATCGTTTGGTCGATAGCTATGGGTTATTGCTTTATCGTACCTACAATGCCAACGGCAATGGTTTAATGACGGGAAATGCTGCTGGCAATATTCTTGTTCCAGAAGAACATCGGGTTAAAACTATTTTGATTGACAAGGAACACATTGAACTCGATCAAAGAGAAGGCAAACCACAGGCCTTTATTATTGATGGCCAGGCCGATATTTTCCAAGTTGTAGAGGCCTTGAAAGAAAGTGGTCAAATTGCAGAGATTTCAACCAAAATTGATGAAAACTTTGGTTATAATAATGGTAATTCCCGCATTTCTCCCGGAGAAGTGGCGGGTATTATTCTCAATGTCTACAATGATTCCAACTCAGTGGTGGCGGGATTGCAAATTTTGGCCAATGATTGGGATCACGCCAAAGAGGGAGCGCCTTGTAACAATTTTGAAGATGCCTGGCCTCCCAACGCACAAGGTGCCGCCGATCTTTCTCAGGGAGAGGGCAGGCAGGGCGGATGCGACTATATCACCCGAACCAACGCAACCGACTCAAATTTTGAACCCGATGAGGCCTTGGCCCCGGTTTGCTTTGTTGAAATGGAAAATGATTCGAGTGCTTCCTGGGGTTCTCAGGAGGAATTTAGAGAAAAAATTGGCCTGGATGCTTGGGAATGTCTGGCGGGCAGCAACCGCACTCAAGACTGTTTTATTCGATTTATCAAAGGTGTTGATCAGGCCTTTTATTCCAGACTTGATCCTAAATCGACATGGGTGGAAACATTGGGTGAAGACAATGGAGTTCCAAATTTTAATTCAAATAATGTTCTTTTTTTAGAGGCCAGCCCCTGGATTCCTCCTGGGACGACTTTTAATTGTCGCTTCAGGGCCAGGTTTAGCAATTGTGATGATTGTTGGCATGATTCAGATAATAACAACGATGATTATAAAGATTTTGAATACTCGGGAAATCGTCCTTTTAAAATTATAAATTTTCAGTTTACAGTAGTTGATTAACAAAAATGCAGAAAAAGAAATATTGGCCTTGGTGCTTCTTTTTTGTCTTGGCCCTTTTTCTCTACACAAGAGAAAAAAGAGAATTTGTTGAGATGGAAAGTACATTTCTTAAAAAAAAGATTAAGAGTCGCAAACAAAGTGTGATTCAAGAGAAAATGAGTAAAAAAATTCCCCCTAAACGCCATGGAAGAATTTTGATTGGCAGAGATGCCGAGAGATTCAAGCACTCCAAGGCGAAGCTCCCCTTGATCAATGCCCCCCATCCTTTATGGCAAAAGCTTGCCATAAGGAATCTCTTGCGTCATCGGGCCAAAGATGCCAACGTCGAGATTCAAGTTTTGGGAAGTTATATCAGGATTAAAAACGGGAAAGGCAGGTTCGTTGAAAAAATATTGGTTACTCAATCTAAAAAGGGAAAAGAAGGGTCTTCCTTCAATGCTATTATAGACTCCCAGACGGGAAGAATTTTGAGTACCTATAACCGTACCATTAACGAATATTTTGTTTCGCCTCCGAAGTTTCAATGGAATGTGCGGCCTTTGCTCGCGCATTGAGAACGTGATACAATTTTTGTGTGAGGAGTTTTTTTTCTTTTATCATTTTCATGATTGCTTTTAATGCGCCGTTTGCTTCTGACAAACTTCCATTTTATAGTTTGGGAAGTGATTTTTCTCCATTGAGCTATACTGTTTTGGCCGACGTTCTTGAAGCAAGAGTGGAGAGTATAAAAAATGTAGAAGTTGTCAGTATTCGACGCAGTCTGTTGAGTCGCATATTTTTTCCCATTCTCCTTTTTAAAAACAAATGGAGAAAATTGAAATTTGAGGCCAATCTTGCCGAACTCGATGAGATTGGCACACAAGAATTTGAATGTGGCATAAAAATTATAAAGGCCTTTGAGATTCTTTTTATTGACAAGTGTGAAAATTCTGATTTTATACTGGAATTGAAAATAAATCTTACTTTTGAAGAACTCAAGATTAGGAGGTCTTCCCATCTTGAATTATCCTGGTATATAGATTAATTTAAAAACAGGAGGAATAAGAAAATGAATATTAAAGGATTAATTTGTTCGTTAGTTTTAAATTTTGTGTTTATCAACACGCTGTTGGGTGCGGGTGTGGAGTATTCTCCTCAGCCAATAGGAGGAAATTCTCTCATTACCTATGAAAGGCTTGCCCTCGTTATCGACCAAAGGAGTTCAGAACTCACCGATGTGAAAGTGAGAGGGATTTATTGTGTCGAGTATTACTATTACTGCAATCGTAGGGAAATGAAACTTAATGGGTATGTTTTGGGAGATGAGAGAACTTACCGTGCTGAATTTACCTGTGATATTGAATTTGATGTCAATTCAAGTATGGTCGAAATCAATTATTGCCGCAACTCTGATCGCGTTTTGCGGTTTAGTGCAGTGATACCCTTTGAAGAGTTGGATATCCGCCCCTCATATAGATATAGAGATTGATTAAGTACAGTGTTTTTTCAAGAACTCAACGAGTGTTCTCACCATAAGGCCTGACCCTCCCTGCGGGGGGCAATAGGGGAGATGCTTTTGGGAATCTCCAATCCCCGCAATATCCAAGTGCGCCCAAGGAACACCGTCTTTGACGAATTCTTTCAGAAAGGCTGCTGCCTTGGCCGTGCCGGCAAAGCGTGACCCTCCAATATTTTTGAGATCGGCGATGGGAGACTTCATGTCTTCACTCCACTCCGGGATGATGGGAAGTGGCCATAAGTATTCGTCAACTTCTTTGGCCGCACATTGGAGCTGTTCTGTTAGAGAGGAGTCGTTACCCATTAATCCACAGACTTCATTTCCCAGCGCTATCAAACAGGAACCGGTTAGTGTAGCGCAGTCGATAATGGCATCCGGTTTGTAAGAACAGGCGTAATCCAGGCAATCTCCCAAAACCAAGCGTCCCTCGGCATCGGTATTGAGAATTTCCACCGTTTTGCCATTTCGAGCAGTGACAATAGAATCGGGCATGGTGGCATTGCGGTCGATAGCATTGTCTGTAATTCCCAAGAAACAAGAAATTTTAAGCGGAAGTTGAAGCTCGGCCGCGGCCTTAAAGGCGGCATAAACTGTTGCTGAACCGGCCATATCAAATTTCATATTGATAATGGATGCGGCCGGCTTGAGAGAAATTCCACCAGTATCAAAAGTGATGCCTTTACCCACAAGCGCTATGTGTTTTGCGGGCCTTTTCTTTGTAGATTTGGTGGAAGGGGTATAAGTGAGGTGAATGAGTTGGGGAGAATAGGCCGAACCGGCATTTACCGAGAGGAACATATTCATTTTTTCGCGTTTGAGTTCCTTTTTCCCCAAGATTTTCAAGCGAACTCCTGGCACCTTTTCAATATCTTTGGCAACGATCTTGCTGTATTTTTCTGAATGAAGATAATTGGGAGGTTCATTGACAAGAGAACGGCACAGGTTAACCGATTCGGCCACTGTAATGGCATCTTTTAATGCCTGTTTGATTTGGCGATCAGTGCTCGGTTTTTTTTGACCATTCAGGAAAATATGGGCAAGTTTGGCCTTTTGAGAGTGTTGGGATTTGTATTTGTCAAACGTATAGCTGGCCATGGTGAGCGCTTCACCTATGGTGCCTGCGGTTTTTGGCCAGTCTTTTTGTAAAAGAAAACTGTCGAGGTCTAAGGAAAGAGTCTCAGTCGATTTTTGTGACAATTTGAAAATTCTGGCGGTCGCTTTTCGCAATGATTCTGCGTTGTAGTCTTTGCGCTCCCCAAGTCCGTAGATGAGGGCGCGTACACCGTGGGCATCAAAGAAAAAGCAGCTATCTTGAGAACCGTCAAACTGCGCCTTATGGCCATGTGCTTGAAAGGCCTTGGTAAAAGGCCCATTTTGATGGACAAACTCAGGGATTGGCCCCTTTTTACCCTTTTTGCAAAATGCGCCTATGACAACCAAATCTCGGGAGCTATAACCACTCCCAGTTAGCTTTAGGGATATTTGCATCAATCCTCCTCTGTGTTATTCAAGTTATAAGCTTTAGGTTTCGGACAAGGTAGTGCTTCCCTGAATAACGCAAATAGTCTTCATGGAAAGGCCAATACTATGTTTAAAATTGCCCAAAGATACCTCGCTGCTCGTTTTATTCACTCATTTATTGCGTGCACATTCTTCTTTATAATTTTTTTACTGATAATTCAATCTTTTCGTTTGATTCGGATTGTAACCAATAAGGATGTTGAGTTTCAAATGGTGATGGGCCTGATTGGCCACATGGCGATTGCTTCTTTTCCCATGGTCATTCCTCTCGCCGCCCTTTTTGCGACTGTTCACACAGTGAGTAGATTTTCAGAAAATTCTGAAATTACGGCCATGCGCTCTTTTGGATTGAGAAAAAGTGAATTACTCACGCCTTTTTTTGCTTTGGGAATTTTGATTTTTACACTTTCCTTCATTTTGAGCAGTGCTCTCGTTCCACAGTCCAAAAAAATTTCGCGCAATATCGTCGCTCAAGTGAGTTCCAGGGCATGGTTGAGTAGTATAGGGCCAGGACAATTTTTTACCGAAATACCAGGAGTGACTCTTTTTAGTGAGGAAAAGACGGAAGAGGGAGATTTGCGGGATGTTTTTATTAGAATTTCCAAGGGAAAAGAGGAACAAATTATTCTCGCCAAAAAAGGGGTTCTCATAAAATTTCAAAAAAAAATGGAAGCACCTGTTATGAGGATGTCTTTAGAGGAAGGCCATATTATCAAAATGTTGGAAGGCGAGAAAATTGAAAAAATAATCTTCGATAGATATGAATTTCCCCTTTTGTCGGGGGAAGGGGCCAACGGTATTATTGCAAAAGATAGCATGAAAAGTAGTTTTGAACTCGGCCGTTTAATTGAAAACGGAAAATTGGAATTAAAAGGATATATTGATAAAGAAAAGCACAACCAAATGTTGTCTCGTGAAGAACGGCAAAAAAAGCGGGAACTTGTCCAATGGCTGCCGAGAGGGCAGTTGGAGTTTTGGAATCGTTGGAATTCATCTTTGGCCGTCTTGGCCTTTATTTTTCTAGGATTTGGTCTGGGTATTAAAAAATCGAGAAGAAAAAATAAATACACCGAATCTTTAGGTATTGTAGCGGTTTTGTGTCACTATACACTTCTTTTTGGAGGTGCTGTTCTCGCCAGAGATGGAAAAATCCCACCATTCGTATCAGCATTTGTTCCGATTTTGTTTGTGAGTTTAATGGGAGGATTTTTTCTTAAAAAAATTGATTGGTCTGGCTAAGGCCGGTCGATGTCGTTTTCTTTAATGTAGTTTTCCGAGGTTTGAGGTACTCCGCTTTCGTTGTAAATAAAGAGAGGCATAACGTAACGAGACCTGTTTTCCTGTGGAAAAACCAGGTTTTTAACTCCCGACCTGGAACTAATGGCAAGGGGTTTATTATTCAAAAAGATTTTTACGGCCCCTAAATTTCCGAGAAAAACGCGGACTTCGTTTCCTTGTAGAAAAAGGCCCTTGCCTCTTTTGAGGGTAAATTGCCTGATCGGTTTGCCATCCACTTTATAGGTTAGCCAAGTATCTCCGGTAACGGTCGTGATATAGATGTTTTGTTTTCCCTGCTGGGGTGCACTTCTAAACCGTGAGGGAATCAACTCATTGATTTGATTTTGATCCATTTGATTGTCGTGGTCATAAAGTTTGCGTACAAAAGGATAAAACTTGAGTTCGCTTGTTTCAGCTTCGTTTTCAGATGTTTCTTCTGCGCTTGTTTTTTGATCTTGACTTAACTTTTCTGTGGCCGTTTCATTTTGCAGTTTTTCTTCGAGGAGAGGTGCTTCAGGTTCCGTAGGAGATTGCAAGACTTGCCTCAATGGTGACTGTTCGTTTAATGTTTGGGGTTTCACAATATTTTTTTGCGGGGGAACTGGTAGATCAACCTTCGATATTTTGTTACTTTGTGAAGTTTTGAAAAAATAGTCTTCTCCAATTTTGAGAACGAAAAAAATACCTGCGGCCATTATTATGCAAGAGAGAATGGTAATAATTATATAGCGTTGGAGATAAAACCCTTTGATTTCCACTGCTGTTTCAGCAGTGACTTGAACCGAAGTGGGTCTTGGGCCTATATTCTGATAAGTTTCCTCCAGAAGTTCCAGGGATGTTTCTTCACTGATTCCCAGAACTCTGGAATAGCTTTTGACGTAACCTATGACATAGGCCCGGTCAGGAAGTTGATGAAGTTGGTCTTTTTCAAGAAATTCCAAGTTGGTGGTGCCGATTTTGGTCTTTCGAGAAACACTTTTCAAAGACAATTTCTTGCGTTCTCGACAGGCCTGAAGAAGCTGCCCTATTGAATGGGGATGGATTTCTGTGTCAGTCTCTTTCCGAGCGCTATCGAGGGTATAAATTTTTGCTCTTTCAGTCGCAGGTTGCATTGCTTTTTTCCCGTTTCAATTATTAAAAGTTAAAAGCACGGGTTTCCTCTTTTATTTCTGTTTTCATATTGCCATTTTTAACTTTTTTTGCCTGCAAGCGATCTACTCTAATTTCCTTTAATTTTTTGCCTGCGAGGACAAAGTACTGGGAGGTAGGAAATCTTTCTATGATTTCTGTCAATTTGTGAAGGGCCTTTTTATGATCCTTGAGTCCAATATAACTCAAGGCCTGCCGGTATTGGGGGGCCGGGTTTTCAAAACAGGAACCCAGGCTGGCCTTTTGGAAATGGTCTATTGCTTTGCGAAATTCAAGGTCGCGATGGGCCATAAGCCCGAGTTGGTAATGGGCCGGACAATACCGCTCATTTTCTTGGACGGATTTGAGCAATCTGGTCTTGGCCTGGCGAACCCTTTTTTCTGTGAGATTAATGAGTGCCAAATTGTAGTAGGTTCTGTACTGGTGTTTGTAAATTAAATCTTTTAAAACCAGGTTATATTGCTTTTTGGCCTCCGCTAAATTTCCCATTTCCATAAGGAGACTGGCGAGATTGTTGCGGGCATCGCTGTTTTTAGGTGCTAGTTCGACAGAGCGTCTCAGGTGCTCAAGGGCCTTTTTTTGATCTCCCCTGAAGTAGTAGGCCATGCCCAGGTTATTGTGGGTTTTGGAATCCTTGGGACTTAGCTTGTGGGCCTCCAGAAGGTTTTCAAGGGCCGAAGTATAGTCCTTTTGCAAAAGATTGCTGGTGCCTTGGGAGTAATACAACTCGGCCTTTTTTTGTGTGGCGCTTTTGTGGTTAGGGTTATTTGCGCAATTTGTTAGAAGAGTCAGGACTGAAAATGAGAATAAAACTTTTAGTATCTTCATATTAGTTTTTATTCTAGTAATAGGCCTTGTGAAATTCAACTTACGGAATCAAGTTGGTATTATAAGTTTATGCGCTTAAAAGCATCTAAAATTCCTTTTCGCCTGGAACTTTTATTAGACGTGGCCTTTCTTTGCCTTTTTTTCTTGGGACGGCCTGGCAAACTCCCCCAGAATTGGAGTCCCGAGGCCCTGGATCAGGTGATGCTGGTGATGGGAGGGCTGATTCCCGCTTTCATGGCCGGTTCCATTTTGGTTAATTTTATTAAAAGCAAAGAGGTTGAAGATTTTTTTAGGCGTCATATTTTTGCGCTGACTTTGCTGGTGGCCTTGCTCATTATCTGGGGAGATTTCCAGTTTACCTTTTGGTTGGTTTCCGCCCGCCTGCTCTCATTGCTCTTTGGAAGCTATTTTTGGCTCAAGGGGGTAGGCCGTCGAGGGAAAAAAAGGTCGGTAACTCCCGTATTTTACGGGATCAAATTGAGGCCGGCCCAAATTCTTCTGCTTTCTTTTTTACTGGCCATTTTTTTGGGCACTTCTTTGCTTATGCTTCCGGCATCAACCAAGGATGGGCACGCTTTGGCCGTCGTTGATGCCCTTTTTATGGCGACTTCTGCTATCTGCGTTACCGGTCTTACAACTCAGTCTGTGGCCAATGATTTTAGTTTTTTTGGTCAAATGGTCATTCTCATCCTGATTCAAATTGGCGGGCTTTCGATTATGACTCTCTATTCCTCTCTGACCATTCTTTTGGGCAAAAGTATTGGCATGAAGGATCAGATGGTGATGCAGGACTTGCTCAATATCAACAGTTTGGAAGGCCTTTTTCAGATGATTGTCAATATTGTCAAGTACACTCTCTTTATTGAACTTTGGGGGGGGATTGCTCTCACTTTGGCCTTTTCTCTCGAGGGTTTTGAGTTTGGCAATGCCCTCTATTACGGTTTCTTCCACGCCATTTCGGCCTTTTGTAACGCCGGCTTTAGCCTTTTTGACACCAGTTTGGAATCTTATGCGACCAATCCCCTGATTCACGGAACTGTCGCTATTTTAGTTATTCTCGGAGGCCTTGGTTTTGTTGTACTCAAAGAATTGAGAGAGGTTTTGGTTTCCGGCAAGCATTTGGTTCGCTTGGGAATCCACACTAAAACGGTATTGGTGGTGAGTGCCTTTTTAACCAGTGTCGGTGCCCTGGCCATTTTTTTTGGGGAATTTCTCTACGCTCTCGAAGATTATACTTTGTGGGAAAAGATTCAAATTTCCCTGTTTCAGTCGGTAACCCTGCGAACTGCCGGCTTTAACACCATCCCCATGGGAAATTTGCAATCCTACACCCTTTACTTGATGTCTCTTTTTATGTTCATAGGGGGTTCTCCGGGGTCTACTGCCGGTGGAGTGAAAACCACCGCGTTGGCAATTTTAGTGCAGTCAATTAGGGCCACGTTGAAAGGGGACAAGTCGGTGATTATGTTCGATCGGGTCATTCCGTCTCCGTTGGTGGTTAAGGTGACGGCACTGGTCTTTATCTCGATTTTGATGACCAGTTTTTCCATTTTCTTACTCATGGCATTAGAACCTCAGCAGAATTTTTTGGCCATTTTTTTTGAGGCCATTTCGGCCTCGGGGACGGTGGGCCTAACTCTGGGCATTACGCCCTTTCTTTCTCCCATGGGTAAATTGGCCATTTCTCTGCTCATGTTTTCTGGTCGGATTGGCCCGTTGACTCTTATTCTTGCTATTGGCCAACAAAATCGCCCCGTTGGTAAAGTTGACTATCCCGATGGCAGAATTATGATTGGCTAAACTCGTTTATAATAGAGTTGTGGAAACTAAACTATGATTGTAGCAGTTGTTGGATTGGGGACATTCGGAGCAAAGACGGCCATTCGCCTTTACGAAAAAGGTGCTGAAGTTATGGCCATTGATAAAGATGAGGGCCTGGTTCAAAAAATTAAAGACCGGGTAACCCACGCTGCAGTTTTGGATGTTACCGACGAACGGGCATTGCGCTCGGTGAATATTTCCGACGTAGATGTAGCGGTTGTCGCCATTGGCGATCACATCGAACAGTCCATTATGGCCGTGACCATGTTAAGAAAATTGGGAGTTGGCCGTGTGATTGCACGGGCGACATCTCCCATTCACGAACACATTTTGCACGAAATCGGGGCCTCTGAAATGGTCATGGTCGAAGAAGAGATGGGTGAAATCATCGCCTCGAAAATCATCGCTCCCTACGTTCTTCAGAGATATAACTTTGCTGCCGGTTATTCTATCGTCGAATTAAAACTGGGCAAAAGCTTTGAAGGCAAAACGCTGGTGGAGTCCAAGATTCGTCAAAATTATTCTCTCAATATTGTGGCCTTGCAAAAGCGCATTCCCTATGTTGCAGAAGATGGTAAGGCCGCTTACCGGGTGGAAATCAACGATTGCCCCATGCCCATGGATATTATCGAGGCCGACGATGTGGTGGTTTTGGTGGGAAGTGAAAAGAACTTTAACCGGCTTTTTGCGGATTTGACGGAGTAATGGGAGCGCTATGAATTTATCCTTGAGAGGCCGGGTCGTTTGGAGTTTCATCATTGCCAATGTTTTGGTTTTGGGACTGGCCTTTACGGTTTTTCATTTTCTCAATTCCTTGGGCCAGGATATGAAAGTGGTTTCCGAGAACTTCAGTCGCAAATCTTTGCTGACCGATGAAATTCGCATACAGGCAGTTTCCCTCTTGAAATACCAGCGCAAAATTTTAACAGAAAAACCTTCTCCTCAAGTCGTCGAGCAAGTTATCGAACTTTGCGAAAGTTTTACTTCTCAACTCCAAATTCTCGACTCTCTCCATAGTGACCCCGACGCCAAAAAAGTTGTTGGACAAATGCTTTCTTACGTCGATTCTTTGAAGTTACTTCTCTCCAAGGGTGTACTTTTTGACCAGCGAACAGTCGGTTCCAACGCCGTTGGCGACCTGGCGGATAAAATTCTGGAGTCCTTTTCCGAATTTCAGGACATTCAGCACTACGAGTCGGTCAATCGGGACAAGCAAATTGAAGGCCTTGTCGGTGAAACCAAGCGGATTATGATGATTGTTTTGACCATGGGGTTTCTTTCCACCATTATTTTGGCCTTGGTGATTCCCGGGAAAATTGCTCTCCCGTTTAAAAAAATTAAAGACGCCATCCGCGAGCTTCAGGATTGCAATTTTGACGTCAATATCTACTATTCTCAAGATGATGAGATTGGTGAAATCGCCGGCGAAATGAATAAAATGATTCATTCCTTCAAAGTCTTCGAGGAATTGCGAGCAGACCGCATTTCAGTGGAGAAACGTAAATTTGATGCTTTAGCCAATATGCTCAAAAGGCCCATTTTGGTGAGCACTGCGGGGGGCGTGCTGACTTATGTGAACAACCGGACTTATGCTCTTTTGCAGATTCAGTCCGAAGATATTATCGGCAAGGAAATGAGCACTTTGCACCTCTCGTCTTGCATTGTGGAGGCATTTGAACTGGCAATTAAACGGCGTTCTAAAATTGAAAATGTGGAGGTGACCATAACTGCAAAACAAAAGGAAGAGGAGTCTGAAACTGAAAAAGATCAAGAGTTGGAAAAACTTTTTGAAGGTTATGCCAATGTTATTCCCATTCGTGGAAAAGAAAGTTCCCTAGACTATTATCTTATGATATTGTCTGCCGAAGTCTTTACCTAAAATTTAAGTCAGGTCTGATGAATCAAAATCTCATTCGCAATTTTTCCATTATTGCCCATATTGACCACGGCAAGTCTACTCTGGCAGACCGTTTGATGGAAGTTACGGGTTCTGTCAGTGAACGGGAAAAAGAAGACCGGCTTTTGGACAAGATGGATTTGGAAAAGGAGCGGGGAATTACCATCAAAGCGCAAAGTGTTCGCCTCAAATACCGCGCCAAAGATGGCAAGGATTATTTTTTTAATTTAATTGATACTCCCGGACACGTCGATTTTACCTATGAAGTCAGCCGTTCTCTGGCCTCTTGTGATGGCGCTTTATTGGTGGTGGACGCTTCCCAGGGAGTTGAGGCCCAAACTTTGGCCAATGTTTATATGGCGATAGAAAATGACCTCGAAATTATTCCGGTTCTCAACAAAATTGACCTGCCTCACGCCGATGTGGCGGGGGCAAAAAAGCAAATTGAAGATGTTGTCGGCATTGATGCTGAGAAGGCCAACGAAATTTCGGCCAAAAACGGTCTTGGCATTGAATCTCTTTGTGAAACCATCGTTGAAAAAATTCCTCCCCCTAGTGGAGATTCCAGCAAGGCCTTGCAGGCCCTCATCTTCGATTCCTGGTTTGATATTTATCAGGGGGTGATTGTTTTAGCGAGAGTGATGAATGGAGCTATCAAAAGAAAAGATAAAATTTACCTCAAACATTCCGAAGGGGAATATGAAGTTTTGAAACTGGCGGTCAACACTCCCTTTTTTACTGAGATTGATGAACTGGGGGCAGGGGAAGTGGGGATGCTCATTTGTGGCATCAAAACTGTGCGTGATGTAAAAATTGGCGACACTATCGTCAGCGCCAAAAGTAAGGACACTCCCAACCTGGACAGTTATGAAGAAATCAAACCTATGGTTTTTTGTGGAATTTTTCCCGTGGAGTCGAGCGAATACCAAAATCTCAAAGAGTCTCTGGAAAAATTGGCCCTCAACGATGCCAGTTTTACCTATATCCCCGAAACTTCCGGTGCTTTGGGATTCGGGTTTCGTTGTGGGTTTTTGGGACTGCTTCACATGAGCATTATTCAAGAGCGGCTGGAGAGGGAATTTGAACTCAATTTAATTTCAACTGCTCCGAGTGTAAATCACCGGGTGATGATGGAGGATGGAGGCCAACTGGAAATTTCCAACCCTTCCGAGCTTCCTGAAAAGGGCGGCTTTGAAAGCATTGAAGAACCTGTCGTCTCGCTTTCGATTCACACTCCCAATCAGTATTTGGGAAATATTATTAAACTGTGCCAAGAGAGAAGGGGCCAGCAAACCCATCTTAACTACATTACCGAAGACCGGGTTCAAATTTCTTACGACCTGCCTTTGAGTGAAATGGTGTTTGATTTTTATGACAAACTCAAGGGTTATTCCAAGGGTTATGCTTCCATGAACTACGAATTTAAAGGTTATCAAACCTCCGATCTGGTCAAGGTGGATATTCTCTTAAACACGGAAAAGGTTGATGCGTTAAGCTTGATCTGCCATCGCTCTAATGCGTTTTACAAAGGCAGGGAATTGACCCAAAAGTTACAAAAACTTATCTCTCGTCAACAATATGACATTGCTATTCAGGCGGCCATAGGCAGTCGGATTATTTCCCGTGAAACAATTAAGGCCCTGAGAAAAAATGTTCTGGCAAAATGTTATGGTGGAGATATTTCGCGCAAAAGAAAACTGCTTGAGAAACAAAAAGCGGGCAAAAAGAGAATGAAGATGGTAGGTTCAGTAGAGGTTCCCCAAGAGGCCTTTTTGGCCGTTCTCAAGGTTGGTGATTAATTCAAATGCACAAAGAACTTGAAAAACATCTCATTTGCGCCTTACAAGAGTTTGCTTCGGGTAAACATTACGATCAGCTCATCGAGGCCAAAGATACTTATTTCAATTTAACTGGATGGCCTTTGGAGGAAGACGAAGATTACGAATCCCGCATGAACTCATTTAACGACTGGTATCTCTTCCAATTCGTCTCCAAGCAGGGCAATCGCCCTCCCATTGAAACTTATCTGGAAAACAGAGAAGTTGAAGAAGACATGAAAGTATCTCTCTTGAGTTACAACCATTCTGTGTTTCAATATATGGGAGAAAACCGAAAAGGCCAGTACACCCTCAAAGATATTTTGCATAATAAAAAATTAACTTTGGCAAGCGGCCACCCCGCAGTCTTACCTATTAAAGGTGAAATTTTTATGGGACGTACGCTGGAGTACAAAGCGGGCATTTATCTCACCACCGGTATGACTTTCCTTCCGCGAGAAACCATTTCCATTCTCAAAAAAGAGGTCAAAAAAGTGAGGCGTCTACGCGACCCCGGCGCAGAAATCAAATTTTTGCTTTTTACGGAATTTCTCAAAACCAAATGGCAAAGATACCGCCACGTCGAACTGGACAAAATTTTTGTCTACCCGAAGGCGTAAATGGCCCTGCGAGAATTGACACAATAGGAACAATAAGACAATTTTTAGCTCGGCCGGAGTGTAGCGCAGCCTGGTAGCGCACTTGCTTTGGGAGCAAGGGGTCGCTGGTTCAAATCCAGTCACTCCGACCATTTGTCAAAGTCCTCGAACTACTGGCCGCAGCAAAATCGAGGGAACGAGGGCCTTGCGGCCCCATCCCCTTTTCTCCTTAATCTTGATTTTGCCAATCAGATGCTTGGAAATGATACTTTTTTACATATTGGGAGGAAGTTCAAGCTGGGTTCCTTGATCTCTGGTAATGGAGGGAGAAAATCCACTCCAAACTTTTTTGGGATGGCGGACATCGTTGCCTAAGTCTCCGGAAATGGTTGCCCCTTCGTCGAGTAAACCAAAAGCGATGAAATTTATTAATCCCTTTAATGTTGATTTTTCTAAAACGACAGGAAAGGGCCGGGTTGAATTTTCTTTGAGTCCGGTGAAATTTTGAGAGAAATAAGGAATGAAAAAATCTTTTTGAAAATAGGGATCAGTAAAAACTTCTTCCTGGTTTGAAGACCTGTATATCTTGGGATCAATAGGGCCTCGCAAATGATAAAGGATGACATTTTCAAGTGCCTTTAAGGCCCTTTTTTTGATGTTTTTTTCGTTTGATCTTTGTGCCCGTTCCGTTCCATGATGAAAATAGGGATAAGTTTGCAAAACGTTTCTTAGGATGGGAACGCGAAACTTAAAGCAGTCATCGTTTTGAAAAGACCCTGCGGCCCGGCCGATGTCGGGGGCGTATCCTTGCCTTGAAACACTTGTTTCCTCAATATGGCAAGTCGGAGTTCTCCCCCTTTGAAGTCTTTCGCGGCCAAAGAAAACTTCGTTTCCTTTAAAAGGACGAAGTGCTCTCGATAAGGAGCTTTTTTCTGAACTTCTCACTCCCAAAGAAAAAAATCCGTGTCCGCCAAATTCGGGGGCATTATGGCATTGAAAGCAGCCTGCCCCCGTTATCTTGTAACCTTCCAATTGGACTTGAACACCGAGAGGAGAAAAAAAACTGACCATGCCTATAAGTTGTTCCAGAGAAAGAGAATTTGCGCCTTCTACGAAGCGATCATAAGGAGTTTCTCGGCTAACGTGACTGCTGACAAATGCGGCCAGGGCCACTCCAATGAGTCGGTCGCTTATTGCTGAATTATAAACTTGTTTGAAAATCTGGCGGTATTTTTTAACTGCTCGAACTTTGGCCACGGCAATGGCCAAACATTCATTTCTCCCTGGAATACTATAGGTTCCGTTTGGCCTTTTGAAAGGGATTCCATCAATTGTGGTGGAAGCGGCATTAAAATTGCCCGTATCCAATCCCTGATATTTGTCAAAAGTATTGGCGTGAGTTAGTTTGACGGGAGTTTTAAAAAACGGTCCTCCTTTGCGAAAAATATTCTTACTTTCTTCGGGAATAGGGTTGTCACCGCACATTTCAATAGACGTGTGGATGGGTAGCAGTGTTTGAAAAAAAAGGCTCCCAAAACGCCCATCGTGAAATAATCCCTGCTGGTTTGTGGGATCGGAGCGGTAAACCACATTTAAAGTTGAAAGAGTATTTCTAAACATGTGACTTTTGGCCTCAAAACCAAGTCCGTCGTCTCCTAAAGAACGATTTAAAGAAAGTTTGCCCAGTGGAAAAATCCTGCCTACATTTTTACTGCTAGGGCCACCTTTACCCAAGGCCCCTACAGAGAGAGAATTTCCGTCGGCAAAACCGTGATTGGCAAGATGGCAGGTGGCACAGCTTACATCATTATTTCGCGAAAGAATGGGATCGTTAAAAAGTTGGCGTCCCAACTCCAGTTCCAAGTGCGATGGCCTTCTTCCAAAAAGGTGTTCCCAAGGGACTGGTGGGAGAGGTTTTAAGTGTTTGGCAAAGCGGGAGCGAATTTCCTTCTCAACTTTAAAAAGTGTACTATCTCGACAGGAAATTAGAAAAATAAGGAGAATGAATAATTTAGAACTCGATGAAACCGCTATCCTTGACGCCCCTCATTTTTACAGATCCACTGGTTTTAAGCTCTCTAAAGACAAATCTTCCCGAACACTTATTTTCTTTCCTGCTTTTTGAAGAGCAGAGATTTCCCAATGAAAATAATCTCATAGAATAAAAAGTAGGCCCTTTATTTTTATTAAACCTCAAAAAAAAACCTGTGCTGTCAATAAATCTAAGGTCTGAGTTTGCAGGGTAGGTTTTGAGTACTCTCTTCTCGCCAATATGAAAAGTTCCCACTCTGTAGCGGCCATTGAAGTCGACCAGTTCTTGACAGGAACCTTCTGAACCGATGGGGCAGCAATGAACTTCAAAGGTTTTTTGCCAATTGCGAATAAAGGGAATCAATTTTAAGGATTGAATTGATGGTATATCAAGAGAATTAAGTGCTGTGTCTTTGGGAACGCATCGGCTAACTAGAAGAGTTGATTCTTTGGAACCCGAGGCACTGGGAATTTCAAGAGTGTGAGAATTTTGGAAAAATGCTTGTCCATCTATCTTGATGGCCATATCATCTTTGCTTTTAAAAAATTCAGATACTGCTGCAAATTTCCACGATACCAGAGAGGAAGGGCCATAGGAACTTTCCGAATCAAAAAATGACCAAGAGACGTTCTTTTGGAATCTGGTTATTTTTTCTTTTATTTCTATATGCGCCATGGATATGCGCCCAAAGGCCTCCGATTTTTTTATTGCCTGGGTGTTGTAATCCATAACGGAGTTGAATCCTACCAAAAAAACTGCTCCCAGTAATCCTAAAGCAACCATAATTTCTATTAAAGAGAGTCCTTTGTTGACCCATTTCACAAACTACCCCTGAATAAATATTCTTCTTGCGCAATTTTATTGCGTAGGCTCCAGAAGGTTTTCATAAGTTCGGACTTGTGAACATCACTTCTTGTAAGTTTATGTCCAGTGCAGGAGTCTTCAATCCCAATATCTTCTAATTTTCCAGAGTTTTTCAAACAAATTGCGGACAGGCGACGACGGAGTTGCTGTCCTCCTGAAAACCCAATTTTTTGTGCCAAAACCGTATCTTCAATGTCAAATGTGGCCACAGGAACCTTCGCTCCTGCCCTAAATTCTATTTGATATTTACCACTATTTTCGGATGCATTTTGAATAGCGACTATATCGCTGGTTTTTGAGTTTACTTTCTTGATAAATTCTGCAAGCTTGATGCTGATACTGCCAGCACCGCTCGATAAATTAAAATCAAGTTTTATTTTTTTACTTCCAATTGAAAACTTCAACTCACCCTTTGCTGGAAGGTTAAGTGTTTCATCCAAATCCGAACTTTCCAGAGAAATAAAGGGCGTTTTATATCGTCCATCTCCATCTAAAACAACAAAAGGGTCCGTTGGTTTAGGTTCATACTTATCAGTTTTTTCAAAATCAGTTTTAACTTGATCGTGTTCTAAAAGTTTCCAACGGTTTCCAGTTGTATCCTCTATATCTACGGCCACCCAGGCCGCTTCCGTGGAACTAAAGTTTCCTGGATCGGGAAAAGGGTGATTATCAGAGAGATTTTCAACTAAGAGCATGGCCGAAACCCAGTCTAGTGTTGTGAATGGGGGAAGAAAAAATCCTCCTTCGTCATCACATTTTTCGGGGCCATCATCAATATTCTTTGATTCCCCCGTGCTCGCAAAAAGCTCATACGGTTCTGTTTTTTTGCGGCAAATAAATTTTAATCCTTTGCCTAGAGGGCTTGTTTTATTGGAAACTTTAACCCCTTTAAATTTGATATTGTGAAAAAGTATTCCTACTCCTTTTTGTTGATTCTGTATTCCACCAGAAAAAATGTTATGAACCAGTTTTTTCTGACCGTCAAAGTATATAGCGTGTTTATTTTGATTGATAGTATCTGGAATAATCGGAATCCTGGAAGACAAACTTCCCAATCCATCACGGTTTAGGGCAATCCAAAATTTAGTTTGAGTAGAAATGCCCTGTTTCTTTCTCCATTGGTTAAAAACGGTAATATCCTCTCTTGTTTGAGGTGCTAAAAAGATGCCTTGAGTTGCTAAATTAATAAATTCGTAATTGGAACCTCTTGTTGGAAGATCGGTGGGCGATTTGCCAAGGTAGTTGTTCAATTGATTCGTATCCGTAATTTCACGGCCCATTTCAAAACAACGCTTGCCGGCCCCAGGGTAAGAGGTCTTGGCAAGGTCGGATCGTCCTCCATTTTGGATGTTT
The DNA here is from genome assembly GCA_965215445.1 of Bacteriovoracaceae bacterium. GTDB lineage: Bacteria > Bdellovibrionota > Bacteriovoracia > Bacteriovoracales > Bacteriovoracaceae > CBDBLK01. Next base: position 1,026,761 of record CBDCDT010000002.1, read on the forward strand.
CTGGCCAATAAATACTGGCCAAAGTTAAAGCACATTACAGGCAAAGTAGTAGAACAATTCTCAAGAGAAAAAACCAATCCATCTTCCTGATGATTTAAGTGGGCACTCATGCAAAGATTGCTTGATTCTCTCCATGGTAAAGATTGTTTTGTAAAACTTGCGTAGGGAAATAAATTCGTGCGTAAGTTTAAAGGTTCATAAACACTACATTCTGGAATAACCGCATCAAGAGGTTGGTAGGGCATGGAGTTCATAGGCCCAAAAGTTCCCAGACCAAAGGAATCACAATTTTTCATATAACAAGCAGTGCAACCTATATGGTTTGACACTGCTAACTCCTGTCCTTTGCTATGATCTGGAAAGTAGGTCTTCAAATAACCGACATATCTGGAATTTGGCCCTGTTCCTGCTGTATTGTAATCACTGCTTTTCTCACAAATTTGTCGGCATATTTGATTGCCATTTTCCTGACTTCCTGAATCGAAGATATTCACTGAGATAAGATGACTTCCGGTTACGCTTTTTTCAACAGAATTTTTATTTTCACAAGAAGGAGAGAGTGTTCCTCGAGATGAGCAGTCGATACCAAACCCAAAATAGAAATTTTGCCCGCTGGATATGATTCTACCTTGTTTTTTGACTTCGTAAGAAAACCTCGTCCGCATCGAGCTGGTTGAGGAAACATTATTTTGAACATTGTATTCGAGATCGCCAACAACAGACAATCCTTCATACTTTCTTGTATCTGAATTCCTTTGATGGCAACGAAATGAAACTTCACGACAAGATGTGACGATATTTTTAGAACTGTCTGTCGTAACGTATTGTCCGTTGGCATCGTATGTTCCCGATTGGGCCACTATTTTTCTAAAGACAACTTCAATGGGGTCATCAATATTGCTATCAAAACTGGTACGGTTAAAAACGGCACCGGCCCCAGCAACAGTCTCCATGCCCGTAGGAGACAGGCGATATTCTTCTCCATTTTGATCTTTGTAATCACAATAACCGGCCATTCCCGCCCACTCAAAGGCCTCCATTTTTTTTGCCACTCGATTACCTTGCTCGTTTTGCTTAATAAACTCTGTTTTAAAGTGAAAACCAACATTCTTGACATCAATTTCTTTTACGGATTGAATACTTTTAATCTGGGTATATAGTTTATCGGTGGTAGGGTTCATATTACTGGGAATAACAGAGATTTTTAAAAAAGATTTTTCTTGTGAAAAACAAAAGCTCGCACCTTCACTGGAACCACCACAGGGGCCTAAACCAGATGAAAGAGTCCATTGGGGAAGAACTTCTTCCCAGCGATTTTTATCCAAAACAGTGGGAAGTAAAGATAAGTTTAGAAATATCGCTCCAACTGGTGGCCGTGTCTCTGATTTTTTAAACATGATTCGACACAGACCTTGAGTTCTTTTTCCCTCTTCATCAGTAGTAGAAAAAAGTGACCCCTTGGCCGCTAGCAACATATTTTCCAGAATTTGTTGTTCAGACAGGTTTTTTCTCGATGACCTACCTTGTTTGTTCAACATTTGGAATGCGCTTATGGTGACATAAACGGCCACCGTCAGCAAGCTGACTCCCACCAAAACTTCAACGAGACTGAATCCGCCGTTTAAAAAAATCCTTTTTCTCATGATGAAGCCTTTAAAACCTTTTAGTCACATTAATGTGGAGGAGCGACATAAACCCAAGTGTAGATATCCATCATAGTATAGGTGTTTGTTGTGACTTCGGCCAGTCCTGAAACTTCTTGAGGTGGAGATTCGAGAGAATCAGTCATTCTAAAAGGTTCAAGAAAGCCTCGATCTTGTTGTCCATCCAATTCATAAATGACTGTACCTGCCGGATTGGAATGTTGGCTTACAGTACTACCAGAAAAAACTCTTTCTCTGCCTTCAAAAACTCTTCGCATGGTTTGTGCTTGAATCTTGGGAAAGATAGAATCGAAAAGCTCCGTTAGCAAACGATCAGCAAAATCCCTTTCCTTTGTAAAAACCCAAAAAACGTCATCACGATTTTTCAAATTATTCCGTACGGTTTCTTCCCTAGTTATACTCATATTTCCACAGGGAACATTGTCGGCCCAAACCAACGATCCACCGGGTAAGATATAATCTCCAACATTAACATCAACTGCGGGGGCATTCGTATTGCTGCTATTAGCATGGAGCTTGACCCCATCATAAAAAGCAACTTGTTTATGATATTTGAGGGCGTAGAGTGCTCCTGGCCCCAAATTTTTGGTTACTGCACTAATATCTGTCAAAGTATCTTTTGCAGTATAAAAGTCGGAGCGGCAGGGAGGATTGAGGTTTTCAGTCAAAGAGATATCACATCTTTGCAAGCATGAAGAAGATGTTACTTTGACTTGGGGAACGGCTAAAGGGCGCTTGAAAGCAGCTTTGAAAGGGTAGCTTTTTTTTTGAGTTCTTTGAGTTATAATTTGTCCTTGCATCAAAATCAAATCTTCATCAAAATCAATTTCTTGCTGTTTACCCAGTTTTGCCCCAATCCTCGATGCTATGTCATTTTGCGATATAAGTTGAAAAGAAATCCAACTTTTTTTAGGAGCGAGAATATTAAGTTCCTGTTCTGCCAAAAAAAGATTTTCTTCGTCGATTGAAAACTTTAATAAATTCCCTTCAAAAGAAGGCCCGATAAGCCCAAAATCTTTGGGGTCATAACTTTTTGACGAGGTCGCATAATTTTTTTTGTTCCACAAACAGGTTTTTTCCGCTTGCCCGTTGTTCCAGGCACTGGATTTGCACAAGATTAAGTTGTTGGCCACGAGAAAGCCGCCCATGCGCACAAACTTTTCTTTGAGTATTTCAACCCGAATATTCTTTTGGGCCTGTGCTACTCTTTTCCTCAATAAATCACTTTTTCCGAGCAAAATATAGGATACACCGACGGATGCTCCCAGTACGAGAATGGCCATTGCCAATGCAGACCCTCTTTCATTTCTTATTTTCATACCATTTCCTAGTTTTACAAAATTTCTTGTGAAAGAAAATCAAGGACTGTGGTTTTTTTCTTTCAACCTGGTTATAAGTCTATTAAATTGAGTTGGTACTTCCAAAAAGAAATCCCGTTTCCTGAGGGAAATGGGCCGAAGTTCTCCATTTTCTGCCATATTGGCCATTTCTTGGGTTAGACGGTGAATTGGGCCGGCTATTTTATTGGAAAAAATTGTCGTCACAACAACTAAAAATAATATAAGCGCAACAGTCACCAAGGTAAGAGCGACACGCAATTGGAATTCAAAATTTTCAAGATTATTTAATACCGGTTCGGTAAGTTGGTCGCTAAGCTCGACCATCGACAATTGAAAGTTATCGAAAAAGTAATAAAATAGTGCCGAATACATTCCGAAGATGAGTAGAACATTGAAAATAGTGAATCCGATCATCATTCCTTGAAGTTTGAGGTTTACTATCAGATGAAACCGCCATTTCTGACTTACCATTTTATACTCGCATGTTTAATACAACTCTAGGTTAGTGTACAAATCCATTGTACAGTACTTTCGTTTTAGATATCTAGTATTTTTTAATCTTTAAGGAATGTGGTCAAGATTGGACGGCCCCAAATTAAAACCGGATTCTTGTGGGGAAAAATCCAGAACGCGAGAATAGAGTGATTATCTTTTTCATGGCAAAATCTCCTGCTTTTAAAGGGTTTGTAAATCAGGGAAACGGGATATTTTGCCGCATAGTGCCTAGCGGAATTGTTTTATCTATCAAACTTTAGTTTGACAGGGCATCCTTTTGCCCATAGCTTGGGATGAGCGAATTTTTTCGCTTTTAACACAGGAGACAATGCAATGCGGTTCTTTTTGATTTTTGCTCTGGCCACCAGTTTTTTGGGAAATCTTTTGGCGGCGACAGCGCCGGCCGGACTTAAAACCAAGGAATTAGTTGTTTATACTTCGCGCCAGGAGCACTTGGTCAAGGACATTTTTAAGCAATACAGTGAATTTTCGGGAGTTGAGGTCAAATACAAAACCGGCGCTCCGGCGGCATTGGTGCAAACTCTCAAGGCCGAGGGAAAAAATTCTCCGGCAGATATTTTTATGACTGTCGATGCTGGAAACCTTTGGTTTGCCGGCAGTCAGGGCCTTTTGGAAGAAGTCGATTCCAAAATTTTGCAAACCAATGTTCCGACTCATCTGCGCGACGAAAAAGGGCGTTGGTTTGGGTTGTCGGTGAGGGCCAGAACCATGGTTTACAATACCGACAAACTTGCCGCCAGAGATCTTTCATCTTATGAAGATTTGGCCGATGCCAAATGGAAGGGCAAACTTTGTTTGCGAACATCCAAGAAGGTTTATAACCAGTCATTGGTGGCAATGCTCATTTACCAATGGGGAGAAAAGCGCACTGAGGAGGTTGTTCGTGGCTGGGTGGCCAACGCTATTCCTGTTTTTTCCAACGATACCGCCGTTCTCAAAGCGGTGGCCAGTGGACAGTGTGAAGTAGGCATTGTCAATACTTATTATTTTGGGCGCTTGATGAAAAAGTCCCCCAAATTGCCACTCAGGTTGTTTTGGCCAAATCAGCAAAATAGCTATGGAGTCCATGTCAATATTTCAGGTGCGGGAGTGGTCAAAACCAGCAAGCGCAAAGCTCAGGCAGTTAAGTTTTTGGAATGGCTTTCCGGGAAACAATCCCAAACTTCTTTTGCTCAAATCAATATGGAGTATTCGATTAATCCCGAAATTCCACAAGCTGAAAACGTGCAGATGTGGGGGGATTTTAAGGCCAATACCCATTTTCCATTGAGTTCGGCAGGGAAACTTCAACAAAAGGCCGTACAGCTTATGCGCAAAGCAAACTATATGTAGTTTCAGGTGGTTCGCACTTCCAAGGCCATTTTTTTTCTCGCGCTACTCTTAGTGTTTTTTCCCTTGGTGCTTTTAATTGTCAGGGCGTGGTGGTTTGTCACCCCTGCTGACTTGGAAGCATGGGATTTCATTCGGCGTTTTACTCTGCCGGGACTCTTTGCCAATACCTTTATACTCATGGTTTTGACGGTTTTTACAAGTTTGGTGACGGGATTCCTTCAGGCCGTACTGGTAGTTCTTACTGATATAAAGGCCAGAGCTATTTTGCACGCTTTGTTTATTTTGCCTTTGGCCTTTCCCCTCTATGTTTTAAGCTATATCTACGTTGGCGCCTTGGAATACAGCGGGCCTTTGCCTTCTTATCTGCGCAATTTTTGGGAGTTTGATCTTTTGCAAATTATAAACATCAGGCATCCGTTATCAATGTCGGCAGTTTTTTCTTTGGCCTTGTCTCCTTACGTCTACTTGTTTCAAAAATCCTTTTTAGAGCGGATCGACCGCAAGGTCATCTGGTCGGCAAGGGTTTTGGGTCAAGGCCCATGGAAAGTATTATTTTTCGTACTTGTTCCCCAGAGCAAAGCGTGTTTGGTTGCAGTGTCGGTTTTTATAGGCCTGGAAGTTTTGTGTGACTTTGGTGCTGTTTCCGTTTTTAATTTTGAAACCTTTTCTACCGCTATTTATGAGGCCTGGTCTGGACTCTATTCCTTTAACAGTGCTATGCGAATTGGTACTTTCCCCGTACTGTTGGCAATTTTTTTGTATGGTCTAGGTGGTTATTTGAAGGGCACGATTGTCGAGCGGGAAAATAAATTCATGGAACCTCTTTTTTCTCCTGGACAGACCGCACGGGTGGCATTGTTTTCTTTAGTTTTTGCTTATACCTTTTTGTCTTTGATTTTTCCCTTGGGGCAACTCTTGGTTTGGGCCATATCTTCTTGGGAAGAGGTCTTGGAAATTCACCTTTTCACTTACCTTGCCGGCAGTTTTGCCCTGGCAAGTGCTTGCGGTATTTTGGTGGCCGTCATATCCCTTCTCTTTGCCTTTTTTGACCGCTTTTGTTGGCAAAAATGGCATAAACGCCTGGCCCTTTTTTTAAAGATGGGTTACGCCTTGCCTGGAAGCTTAGTGGGAGTGGGAGTGATGGCCATGTTTGCTTTCATGCAGGTTCATTTTTTTGGAAAAATGGCCTTTCTGGCATTGCTTTTGGGATTGTGTATCCGTTTTTATGCGGTGGGGTTTGAAATGAACCATAAGGCCTATTCTTTAATCCATCAGAAACTTGATTGGATGGGGCGTTCCATGGGCCTGTCTTTTTGGCAAGTTTTTCGCAGAGTACACTTTCCCATTTTGAAACCGGCCTTCTTGTCTTCAATACTTTTATGTTTTTTGGAAGTTGTTAAAGAGATGCCGATTACTTTGATTTTGCGTCCCTACGGCATAAATACTCTCGCCACCAAAGTTTATGAATTGACTTCCGAAGGGGAGTGGGAAAGAACATCTTTTTATGCCCTTTTACTGATTTGTTTAGGTCTTTTTTCAGTTTTGTTTAACGAGTTTTTGCGTAAAAAGAAGTGGTCATGAATTTTTTAGAGATTGAAAGAGTAAATTTTAGCTATCAAAAAAACAAAATTGTCGAAAATTTTACTTTAAAGCTAAAGCGCGGAGAAATACACTGTCTTTTAGGGCCGAGCGGATGTGGCAAGTCGACAATTTTGCATTTAATTGCCGGTTTTTTATCAATTGGTGCTGGGCAGATCAAATTGGAAAATGAGATTTTTGATAATGGTCAAGGCCTTTTTCTTCCTCCTGAAAAGCGCAGATTGGGAATTGTTTTCCAGGAATCCTGTCTCTTCCCCCATCTTAATGTCGAAGAAAATATTTATTTTGGAAGTAAAAATCAATCACATCTAAAACGGGATTGGTTGGAGTTGATAGGCCTTGCCCATAAAAAAAAGAGTTATCCCCAGGAGCTTTCGGGAGGAGAGCAACAACGTGTGGCCATAGCTAGAGCAATGGCGTCGGAACCCCGAATATTATTAATGGATGAACCCTTTTCTGCTCTCGACGTAGGTTTGAGGGCCAAACTTCGCCGCGAGGTCAAGCAACTTTTGCGCTCGCTTCAATTAACCGCCTTGATTGTAACTCATTCCCACAAAGAGGCCTTTGAATTGGGAGATCGAATTACTTTAATGGGAAGGCCCAGTGGTCACCCTTTGGGCCATCAAACCAGGGATCCGCAGGATTTCTTTTTTTATCCAGAAACATCTGCTCTGGTTGAATTTATGAATTCGGGAATTTTACTAAAAGGCAAGCGTTTACAAAATTCTTCGATTTGTGTAGATAATTTAGGTCAATTTGAAATCACCAATGTTTGTGACCTTGATGATTGTCAAGAGGCTTTTCTCTTTATCCCCTTTCATCATTTGTCTTTATCCCATGGGGATGTACTGATTGGCACTGCCAAAGTGACCTCCTCATACGCTCATGGAGATAAAAACTTTTGTCTTTTACAAAGAGAGGAAAAATTGAAAAGATATTTTCGACCTGCCTTCTTTGAAATGCAAACTTCCAGAGACAATTCTTATAGGGAAGGTGATTGTGTCCAAATTTATTTAAAGAATAAAATTCCACTCAGGGCGCTAAGAAGCTAGGGGCTCAATTTGATTTTGTCTTATTCTGCGTTCCAACTCTCGTTGAATTTGATAGCTTCCGATAAAATTGTGATTTTTAATTTCTTGAGTGGGAATACCCATACCACGATAGAATGAAAAATCTTTGCCTATGGGTACTGAAAATGTCAGCAAAGTGCCATTTTTTTGACGAATTATAAGAACTCCCCAAAAATTGACTGAGACAGATTCAATGCTTTCAAATGGAGTAAAGTGCTCTTGGAATCCCCACCATTTTTTTTCTCGTTTTAAAATTCCACGAGGGCCTATTTTACAAGAATGTTGGATGCCGAGTTTGGCAAAATAGCAAAGTATTGCTACTGCAAAGAAAAAGAGAGCATAAAAAATTCCAGGAAAATCTTGATGGCCTTGCAGTTTTAAGAGATCAACCATAAGGGAGAGAATCGCCAGGAGAGAACCTAGAAACAGACCCAGATAAAGAGGAATCAGGCACAAGAGCTTGATGCCAGAGTCGTATTGGATATCAATGGTTTCGGGTAGAAGGCATTGGCCTTTTTGATCTTCCGGGCAATTTTTTCCCATGAGAAGAGAGAGAAAACTTCCCAGTAACATGCCAGCGAGAATTGCTATAGGCCAGCTTTGCTCAGGGTAAAAAACCTTGACTGCCAAGGTGTAGGGAATCCAAAATTGTAGACATTTTTCCCACCCAAAACGTTTTAATACTGACTTCATAGAGGTATCCTTTTATTCTTCATGATAGCGCATTGTGCTATTTTGACAGAAGGAGGGAATAAACTTACCTTGTGTAGATTTGAATTTTTTAACTTTGCTTATGGGTTTGTGCCTTATAAAATTGGTTTTAAAGGCACCAACAAGGAGGGATTTGATGAAAAAGACATTTCTGTGGATGATGTTGGCGGGGGTTATGGTTTTCACTGGGCAGGTTAAGGCCATATTGATTTTAGAACCTTATTTATTGTTTGTTGATGGAAGTAGCAAAGGAGAGGGAAGCAATAGTAACTTGGGAGATTGGCCATTTGCCGAGCAACAACGCAAAGGATTTTCTTATGGTTTTAAGGCCGGAACAGATTTGTTTCCCATGTGGAGAATTGGAGGGCTTTGGGAAGGCTCTCATTTGAAGTCGGAAGTTAACGGAGCTGATCGTTATATCGAGAAATACAAGGGTACTGCCATGGGCCTTTTTATCGGCCCTCAAATAGGGCCTTTTTATCTCGATTTTAGCTACTTTCTTTCTGCCAATTCAGTTGGAGATGAGTGGGCCGGGGGCGATGCTGCTGGTGCTTCGGCACGGTTTGGTGAAATAGAGCGCACAGACGGCTCCGGTTTTGGACTCGATTTTGGTTATACTCTTCTGCCCGTGATAAATTTAAAGTTCTCTTACCGCCGTATGAACTTTGACAAGATGAATGTAGGGGGGGAGATTGCTGTTGATGATGTTGAAACCGAGGCCAAGGCCAAGTATTTTGGCATAGGCGTTTCCTTTCCCTTGGATTTATTCTAAATTACCCAGTGTGAAAAACGGCCATGATAAAATGCAGGTCGGGGTTGGTTTGCGCCAACCCCATCTTGCCCACCTTTTGGAAAGGCCTAAAACCCAAGTCGATTTTTTTGAAGTCATCTCCGAAAATTTCCTTTTTAGCAAAGGAAGGCCTTGGAGGGCCTTGGAAAAAATTCGTCAAGACTATCCCATTTCTATGCATGGAGTTTCCTTGTCATTGGGTTCGGATGCTGATTTTGACAAGAACTATCTCAAAGCATTGAGATGTATGAAAGACGAAATAAGGCCTTTTCTTATAAGCGATCATTTGTGTTGGACTGGTCTTCCGAAGGAAAATCTTCACAACTTATTACCTCTTCCTTACAACCGTGAAACACTCAGACATTTGGTTTCTCGTATTCAATACGTTCAAGATTATTTGGGGACTGAAATTGCGGTTGAAAATTTGAGTGCTTATTTAAGTTTCTGGGAGAATGATTACAGCGAATGGGAATTTAATGCCTTGGTGGCCAAAGAGAGTGGGTGCAAACTTTTGCTTGATATTAATAATGTTTTTGTCAATTCTTGCAATTATGGATTTGATGCTTGGGAATATTTAGAAAATATTCCGGCCCCTTTGATTGCAGAAATTCATCTGGCCGGTTTTTCCGACAAAGGCAATTATCTTCTCGATACTCATTCCCGTCCAGTTTATCCAGAAGTGTGGAATCTTTTTGAGAGAAAGTTAAGGGCCATGGAGAGTCTGGTTCCGGTTCTCATTGAATGGGATGAAGACATTCCCGATTTTCCCGTTCTCGAAGAAGAGGCGATCAAGGCCCGTTGCTTAATGGAAAATTTGTTTTGAAAAATTTAAGGGATTACCAGCAACTCTTTTTAAAATCTATTCTCACCAGTGAAGCTGCACCTGAGTTACTGGATTTGATAAAACCCATCGGCAATTTGGGTAGTATGCAGGTACTCGGCATTTATCGGGAGGATTATGATGCACGAATAGATTCGGTTATGCGGGAAAACTTCAAAGCAATCCGGTTGGTTCTTGGTGATGAGGATTACACTCAGGTAGTATGTGAATACAAGCAAAAATATCCCCCAACACACCCTGATTTGGGAAAATATGGTGAGCACTTTCCTCTTTTTTTAAAACATTCAATTTATCGAAAAAAATTCCCTATGCTCAACGATTTGGCCCAATTGGAATGGGATTCCGAACAAATGTTTCATCAGGATTATCCGAATTGTCCCGACCCATTTAATGCTTTCCCCGAGGTCGCCTTGGCCAAGGCGACCTTTCAATTTCACCCCAGTTTAAAAAGTTATGCCTGGGATTTTGCGCTTTACGACCTTTTGGAGAGCTGTCAAAACCCCGATCAAAAAACATTTGAAAAACTGGATTTTGCAAGGCCTCAGTATTTACTTCTCTACAAAATTGACGAATTGATCCGAACCAAAGAATTGCATCTTTCGCAGTGGCAGGTAATGGAATTTTTACAGGCCGGACATAATCTTGAGTACGCCTTGGAAAATATATCTTGTGACGAACCTTCTTTGATTCAGGAATTTTTTGCCTTTTTAAGGGCCTCTGGTCTGGTGAGAGCACTTTCTTAAGTCTGATGGGGATAAAATTTCCTCATCAGTACCTTTTAGGGTGTTCTTCGGCCTGATTGATATGATGGAAGGAAGGATAACGCCAACTTGGAGGTAGGCCTGAAAGGTATATGGGTGCCCGTATCGGGTGCTGTCTCCCAGCAGAGAAATGTTGAAACTATTGCCAATAATGTGGCCAATATCAACACTCCTGGATTTAAGAAAGATCAATTGGTTTTTCGTGAATATCTTTCCGCCTATGAAAAAGGTACGGATATAGACCTCCCCAACAAGGAATGGTCGCCAGAGGATTTTTATCGGACTTATGGAGCAGAAAAAGGACAAGTAAAACCTGATGCCGTTTATACCAAGCACGCTCAAGGACAGCTTGTTCCCTCCCAAAACCCTCTCGATTTGGCCATCAATGGCCGGGGTTTTTTTGAAATTCTCACTCCCAATGGTGTTCGCTATTCAAGGGGGGGAACATTTACGCTCAATTCAGAAGGAGTATTGGTTACTAATGAAGGTTATCCAGTCTTGGAGAAATTAAAATATAGAACACCTGCACAGATTGAACCGTCTAAAACTCCTCAAGAGAGACGTATTGTGATTCCCAAAGGAAAAATTCAGATTAATCAAGAAGGTGAAATTGTTAGAGGTGGGCAAACATTGAATCAATTGAGCGTTGTCGAATTTAATGATATTCACAAATTGACAAAAGAAGGCAACGGTTTTTTTATCAACAATTCTGCAAACAATGTTTCAAGAAATAATTTAAAATCAAAAATTCATCAGGGATTTATAGAAAGCTCCAATGTCAACGCGATTGAGGAAATGTCAGAGCTTATCAAGGCGCACAGACAGTTTGAAAATCTACAGAGAGTTATTAAGGCCTATGATAATATGGCGGAAAAGGCCTACAATGAAATTACTCGCTTTTAGGAGATGATATGCAGAAAACGATCATTAGAACTGTAATAATAATTTTTTGTTTTGAAAGCAAGGCCATGATGAGGGCCATTCATACTGCTGCTACGGGGATGGCGGCACAGGAAACCAATGTTAGCACTATCTCCAATAATATAGCCAACGTCAATACTACTGGCTATAAAAAACAGCGTGCGGAAACGGAGTCGCTTCTTTACGAGACAGTTCAAATGGCTGGGTCGCGCTCGAGCTATGACAGTCGCTACAATGCTGGAATTCAAATTGGTTCTGGCTCTAAAATCAGTGCCGTAAAAAGGGAATTTACCATTGGAAGCCCACAAATTACCAACAATCCATTTGATCTAATGATTAACGGAGATGGATTTTTTGGGCTTTTGCTTCCCGATCAAACTGTTGTTTTTACCAGAGATGGTTCCTTTAATGTCAACGCCCAAGGAGTATTGGTCAGCAAACATGGCCACTCTGTTGCTCCAGGTCTGAATTTTCCCAATAATACACTGACAGTAAAGATTAGCGAAAATGGACAGATAGAGGCGTACGTTCAAAATCAAAGAGAACCCATAGAGGTTGGTCAAATTCCTATTTTTACTTTTACTAATCCGGTGGGATTGAGTGCCAAGGGTGGAAATATGTATCAACCGACTCTTTCCAGTGGAGAGGCGGTAACTAATGTTGCCGGCCAAGAGAATGCAGGTAGCATTTTACAGGGAAGTTTGGAATCATCCAACGTCAGTATTATGTCAGAGATGTCCAATCTTATTAAAGCACAAAGAGGCTATGAAATGAACGCCAAGGTAATGAAAGTGGCCGATGAAATGCTTCAGACGGTAAATGGGATAAGGTAATTTTATGCACAAACTGGCCTTGCTTTCATTACTGATTTCTTTTTGGCATTTCAAGATATATGCTCAATGCCATATAAAAACATATAAAGAAATTGTTAGGGCCAGTCAGTTTGATTTTTCCAAATCTCAATTGGCAATTATTTCTACTGATTGCCACGGCAAAATTGTAAATTCATTCAGAGAGATGATTGTTTCTGGAAAAGGTGTGCTTACAAGTAATTTGCTTAAGGGCAGTGGCCATAAGAAAGTCGTTCTTATCCCTCAAAATGTGAGACTGCAAACTTTGGACGATTTGATAAAATCTAAAATTCTTCCTCAAAAGAAATGGTTTTTTAAAGAGAGTAAAATATTGGGAGATGCCCAGGATGTTTTTTTCCTCAACGATGGTGAGCTTTTAAATGTAGATCAATGCCCGACCTGTCACAAAACGGGTAGCAAAACAATTAAGATCGACATTACAAATGATTTTGGGAAAAATGTTCGGACAGTATGGATTAAAGGACGTTTACTAATTGAGACTGAAGCATTGGTATTTAAAAAGAATGTAGAACCTTATATGGGGCCTCTCAAGAAAGATTTATTTGAAACCAAAGTTCTTTTATCTGATCGACCGGAGCAACTGTTTACTGATAGGGATAAGCTTAATTTTTACAGGCCTAGCCGGCCAAAAAGAATGGGAGAGCTTCTTAAAACCAGTGATTTGACACCTCTTCATTTAGTTGTGCCAGGCAGACCAGTAAAAATTATTCTTTCCAGTGGGGATATCAAACTTTTAAGTAAGGCCATGCCTATGCAGAGAGGCAAATTGGGAGAAAATATTAAATTAAAAAATATTAGAACCAAAAAGATTATTACTGGCGAAGTTGTAGATTTTAACAAGGTAGTAGTCAAGTTATGAAAAGATTTGAAAATTTAATTTTACTGCTTTTGGTATCTTTATTTTTTTGTGGTTGCTCTCATTATATTAATCAATTGCATCGCAGTTTCGATAAGCAATTGGGGAGGGGAGCAAACAAGAATAAGGGTAAGGATGCTTTTTCTCTTTATAGAAAGAGAGAAACTCAAAATCAGAGAATTTCAACTTCGAGCCATCGTTCTGTCTATCCAGCAATAAAGCGCAATTATGTTTCTACCGCTAGAAAACGTTACAAAGCAGAAGATTTAAGAGACAATCAAAATGATGGAAGTTTGTGGAAAAGTGGCAAAAATAAAGATGCTTTCTTTTTTGCTGGCAACAATCAAAAATTAAAGGGTGATATTGTGCTTATAGAAGTTAGAAGAAATTTGAAAAATATTATTACTGCTGAATTAAAAAGAGCATTTCCCTATGTGCCAAGCAAAACCACAGCGACAGGAGCAGGACGCCCTCCTGCTGCTGGCAATGCTCAGGCACAAGCAAATCAAAATCCGGCCAACCAAAATAATGATGGAAACGATGAAAAGATATATGACAGGATTTCCAGCGTAGTTATTGAGGAAATTAACAGGGATCATTTTTTGCTCAAAGGGCGCAAGAGTTTAATTTACCAAGATCAAAAGCGCCTCATCGAAATTCAATCCCTTGTATCGAAGAATGATATTACCGAAAATGGCACGATAAATTCTGATCGTATCGTAGAATCTAATGTTGCGGTTATAAGGCAATGATTTAATGGAGTTTTTTATGAGTAGAAAAATTTTTCTCTTTATTTTGTTGATTTTATCTTTTAATGCTTATCCCAATGTTAGTCGTTTAAAAGATATTATTAGCGTAAAAGGAGTTAGAGAAAATCCTGTTGTCGGTTATGGCCTGGTGATAGGCCTTAACGGCACAGGTGATAGCGGAGGAGAAGTTGTTACCAATTCTATCAAGCAAATGCTTAAAAAATTGGGATTGGATGCAAAACAAGAAGTCTCGTCTCAAAATATTGCTTCGGTTGTTGTGACGGCAAAATTGCCCCCTTTTGCACGAGTCGGTCAAAAAATAGATGTTGTTGTAAATTCTATTGGGGATGCTTCTTCTCTGGCGGGTGGTTCTTTATTGATTACACCTCTCAAGGGAGGAGATGGTGAAGTTTATGCGGTTGCCAGTGGCATACTTGCCAGTGGAGGTTTGCGTAAGAAAGTACAATTTCCCACTATGGCCAGAGTTTTAGAAGGCGCTATTGTAGAAAAAGAAATACAAATTAAATTCGATCAGAAAAAATCTCTCCAACTGGGAATTAAAAATCCCGATTTTACAACTTCGGCACGCATTGAAAAGGTTATAAATGAAGAATTGGGAGGGCGTTATGCTACCGCCAGAGACTCCAATACGATTGATCTCATCGTTCCCTTGCATTATCAAAGAAAAATTGTGCAATTGATGGCAATTGTTGAGAATTTCAAAATTAACGTCGACCAAAAGGCCAAAATAGTTATTAACGAAAGAACAGGCACAGTTGTTTTAGGTGGCGATATTCAAATCAGACCAGTGGCGATTAGTCATGGAGATTTAACAATTGAAATAAAGCAGGAAGAAAATAGTGAAGAGAGTAAATCAGATACAATCTACTTTGTCGATAAAAAGACTACATTAAAAGATTTAGTTGAAAGTTTAAATTCTTTTGGAACATCTCCAGAAGATTTAATGTCCATTTTTCAGGCACTTAAAAGCAATGGTGCGCTTATTGGAGAGATCGAAATTATTTGATGACAGTTCATTTTTGCCTTCTTTACAGGGTATAAGATAAAGTCACTATAAAAATGCTAAAATATTATTAGAGGTTATTTAGGTTTAGGTAAAAAAATGAGTGATGCTGCCCAAATTTCCATGACACGACCTACACACATTCAGCCTATGAATCAAGGCAAAGAGTATATACCTGAACCTTATAAGAATATGGCCCGTGGAATGGAAAAACAATTTCTTGAATTTATGATTGAACAGATGAATAAAACAACTCAACTTACTGAACCCTCCAGCACTGCTGCAAATTATTACAAAGATTTGTTAACAGGGGAGAGAGCGGACAAGATGGCCCGCAATCATGAAGGTATGGGGATTCAGGATATTATTTTAGACCAGATTTATCCAAAGGAAAAACGCAATCGCCTGGCCTATCAGGCCTATTTGAAAGCAATGCAATCACAAGGTCTGAGAAATAATCCACATAATGAAATAAAGGGAAAATTATGAGTAATATAGAATCTACACGTTCTCAATTTTTTCCAAAAAGTAAGGAAACCAGGCCTGCTACAAATGAAAATACTTTAAAAAAACCTTCTTTAAATCAAAAGATTGGGCGCAAGCAAAAAACAGATAGCGATGCAAAGATAATGCTTTCTGATACGATAAAAGATTTTAATTTGATTAAAAAAACAGTTGATAAATCTCCAACTGTGGATCAATCAGAAAAGATCGGCCATCTTCGGAAAAAAATTGCGTCGGGAGAATATAAGATTGATTACGATGCTTTGGCAGATAAAATACTTTCTCAGGAATTATAAGACCAAGTTAAATTTTTATGAATACTGAAACAGTTATACCCCTTAAAAAATCACAGGAAATTATTTATTGGAAAGTTACCGATTTATGGAAAGATTTTTGCGAAGAGCACAATAATCTTTTAAACAAGACTTGGATAGAATATTCTTTTTTGCTTTCGAGCAATATTGATAAGATTGAGGAATGTTTAAAAAGCAAATCTGAAACCTTGAAGACTATTCAAAAACTGGATGATGTACGTTGTGAACTTATAAAAGAAATAAATCAATTACTTGGAGAGGATAAAATAAAAAATGTGAACGATCTTATAAATATGATGGAGCAATTAGAAATTGAAAAAGAACAAAAGCACCTCTTTCGTTTTAATGAGCTTTTGCTGAATTTAATAGATGATATTCAAACCCAAAATAAAAAAAATCAACTTTTTATTAACAAGGCACTTGGCTCATTGCAGTTCATAAGGGAAGACGTCTCACAACAAAAGAAATATTCGAGTTATAACTCTCAGGGGGCCTTTTCTCAAGTAGGTAAATAGCATTTCAATCTCAAGGAGGAGAAATTGGCAGATATTCTGTCTATTGGAAATACGGGCCTTAATGCTTCCAGAAAATCTTTAGAGACAACTGGCCACAATATTGCCAACGTCAATACGGAAGGGTACAGCCGTCAGCGAGTTTTGCAAAAAGCTATTACACCTTACCGAGGTGGAGATATTATACAAGGAGTGGGGGTAGAGGTTACCAACATAGAAAGAGCACATTCTCCGCATATTCAAAAAAATTTAATGAGACATACCAGCGAGCATGAATTTTATAAGACTCGCTCTGAGGAAATGTCTCGGATAGAAAGTATATTTAATGAAATAGATGGAGATGGTCTGAACCAAGTTCTTAACAAATTTTACAATGCTTTTAGAGGTCTTTCCGCGCAACCAGAAAACGAAACGACTCGTTCTATCGTTCGTGATAGTGCTACCATCGTGGTTAAAGATTTTCATAGGATTCAAGACACGCTCAATAGATTATCTTCCGATTTGGACAATAGAATTATTACCCAAGTTGAAGATATTAATTCTTCGTTAAAAAAGGTTGCCAAATTAAATGGCAATATAGCTTTTTTAGAGAAAGTTAATGGTGAAACAGGAGATCTGCGGGATCAAAGAGATATGGTGCTAGAGAGGCTTAGTAGATATTTGAAAATTAAAACTTATAGAGATAATCGTGGCAATTTCATTGTATCGGCAAAAGGTGCTGGTACTTTGGTAGAAGGAAAAATGACACAAGAATTGGGGACAGGTAGTACTTCCAAGCAAGATAGTTCTGATGGACGTGATGGCTCAATCGAAATTTTTTTAAAAAACCGCCCTTCACAAAAAATTACAAAATTTTTTGAAGGAGGAGAAACATCTTCCCTTATTAAAGTAAGAAATCAAGATATTGGAAGTTTGAGGAAAACTATTGATCAAATTGCTTTTGATTTTGCCAATACAGTAAATGCCATTCATAGAAATGGTTATGTTAATCGCCAAGTCGAAATTGACAGCAAGGGGCAAGCAGTTGCTCTCGATCGAAAGGGCGCAACTACTGGAATCAATTTTTTTAAAATGGCCAATACGCAGGAGAATGCGGCATTGTCTTTAGAGTTAAGCGATGAAATTAAAAACGACCTTTCCAACATAGTGACGGCATTGGAACCCAATAGCCCGGGAGACAATCGAATTGCTCTTGGCATTTCCAAACTTCAATACGAAAAATTTATGGAGGGAGGCACGGCAACTATTGAAGAACATTTTCTTAAATCTGTTGGCCGTGTTGGTATAGAAACTGGCAAGGCAAAATTGGATGCAGAACAGGCAGACGGAATTTTATCCCAGGCCAAAGACCTTCGGGAAAGATTAAGTGGGGTTAATCTTGATGAAGAAACCGCCAGCTTGATACGTTTTCAACAGGCCTATCAGGCCTCGGCAAAAATAATGCAGACTGCTGATGAGATGTTTAAAACGGTTTTAAATCTCAAGAGATAAAAGAAGAGGATTGGCATGACAAGGGTTTCTGAAAATTCATCTCATGGGATTTTGCGCTATGGTTTAAATAAGAATAGAGGCAAGCTCGAAGAATTGCAGCTTAAGGGAACAACTCTTAAAAATATTAATCGCCCATCGGATAATCCCAGCAGCAACGTAGAATTGCTCACCATTAATTCACGTTTGCATGACAACAACCAATATCTCCAGAATATCGACCAGGCCAAACTTCAACTCAACATAACGGAAAAATCTTTAGAGCAACTCACCGATATTATGGTTAAGGCCAAAGAAACTGCTGTTGCTCAGGCCTCTGATTTATATAATCCCGAGACTCGTAAAAATGTTGCTTATGAAATTCAGCAATTGCGCAATCATGCCCTAATTACTGCCAATAAACGCCTTGGACAAAGGTATATCTTTAGTGGTTCCAAATCTCTTCAAAGGCCCTTTTCAGATTCTGGAGAATACCTGGGAAATCGGGGAAAAATAAATTTGGAAGTGGCCAAGGATTTTTTTATACCCATTAACTTGCATGGTGCTGAGGTCTTTCATCCTGAGGTTGGTGCAGAACTTCCTGAAAGGCTCAAGGGGGGTCGAGAGGAAAATCTTATTTCGCCCCTTTCGCCTGCTCGGGATTTGGCCTCGACAGAGGAAAAAAAGGTGGGATTCCAAAATTCGCGTGGCCTTTTCTACCAGCTCGATCAATTCATTGCCGCTTTGGAAAGCAATGATGTCACCTTGATTCAATCTCTCTTGGAAAGATTTGATGATTCTATCGACCGTTTAATTACTTTGAGAACCCAGGCCGGTTCCATTATCAACTCGATAGAAAATTCACGACAGATGCTTGAGTCAGATAATGTTGATTTGGCAACCCGCAAGTCAACACTTGAAGATGCCGACGTCGCGGAATTGGTTTCAAATATTGCCAAGCAAAAACATATTCTCGAGGCCAGCTACAAGGCGGGGCAGGGATTAATCAACCAATCCCTTCTCAGTTTTCTCAAATAGTTTCAGTTTTAAAAAAATACCTTTACAAAGTAGGCTTGAAACAATTACACTTCGTAAAGTTGGTTTGGAATCTTGAGGAGGATACAATGATGGCAAAAGGACTTTTTATAAAACTGCTCGTTTTAGCGGGCCTGTTTTCCGTTTCAGCGGCCAATACTCCGCTTGAGGAGGCCTACCGGATTACCGTTCAGCATACCCCTATGCATTATACTGATTTTGCCAAGGCCATTGGCCAAAAGGCGCGTTCCTTGAGTGATGTAGAGATTTCTGCAATCCTTACTTTCGCTCAGGCGTCTGCCAGTAATGATCGCCTGCTTGGAAGACTGTATTTTCGGGCCAAGGTAGAGGGAGGTAGTGACATTCCCTCTAGTGAACAGAGTTTTTCTTGTGATATTCTCTTTTTCGTAAGTGCTCAAAACATTTTTGTGGGAGACTGTTTGTCTTCTGAAGGGGCCATGCTTTGGTGGGGGAGAACAAGAGTTTCTTTTTCCTTTGAAGAGTTAGAGATTGTTGATTGCAGAAATGTCCCCCAACATCGGGAGTGTGTTTTTCCACAAAGACGCCTTCTCTGGTAAATGTTGAACTACGACCGTTTCTTGGTTTTTTTTCGATTGTTTTTCTTGGATACTTTTTCTGGAGTCCCTTTCTGTGCTAGCGATCTGGCCTCTTGATTTTTAATGGGATTTAAGATTTCAGTGGGAAACCCTGACATATCTACCCCCAAAGCAGCGTAAGTAGCGGCGATAATTTGTCCAAAGGCCGCTCCATAAAGCCTGGCATTATCTTCCAAGTCATTGGTATGGTAGAGGAAAAATTGGAGAGCGTAATTGCTGTACCTCGCTTTGGCCACCGCCTGGCTGTTGCTGAGGGTATTGAGTTCGGAAATAAAATCAAGCTCGCTATCGTGTTCTTTTTTCATGGCATCGCTAAAACTTTTATCGTCAGCAATTTCTCTTAAATCGTAAGAAGTATTGGTTACCAGTTTTTGAAATTTGGGAATCATTCCCTTTTGCATGAGAGTCAGGGTGTATTCAATTCTCAGGATTCTTTTACCCCAAGGGTCGTTGTGCAAAAATTCGAGGGCGGTTTCAAGTTCTTTTTTTCTTACTCTATTTTTTTTCATACTCGATCGACTCTAGCTTACTGATACAAAATGGAATATGCTCAGTGCGCAAAATAGGATTGTGAAGAAAAATCAGGGTAAAAGAGAGGAAAGACCCCTTTTTACACAGCCAGGGGTTCGACGCCCATATTCGCCTTCCGTTCGGGCCTTACATTTTGAAACAACTCTTTGGGTGTGATTTTTACAGTGTTTTGGGTTGGCAAAGCGCCTATTTCTTCGGTGCTTCATGCAAAAGTAGGTGGTGTACTGCTCGGTTTGAATTTCCAACTCTTTTTGCCGCTCTGGAGATAGGGGAATCGAATCGTTCAAAGGCCGTTTTCTTATTCTTTCATTGCTTGGGTAATATTTCCGAATTGGCCTTTTTTTGGTGTAGTTGGCCCAGTTGTTTAATCTCATTTGGCGGTAGTGTTCGATGGCATTTCGAGAGACGCTTGGCGCAATGGGTCGTGAGATTTTTTTCGTTATTTTGGAAGTGGGTTTTCGTTTCGGCCTGCGTTTAGGCCCAGCACAACTCGCATGGTATAGAAAAAAAATCGAGCAGATTATCCAAAAGAAAAATGTTTTCACTGCTTCTACCTTCGGAGCACTTCACTCATTTCCAAGTGAGTATCTTTTTTTATGGATTGGAGGAAGAGATACAAAACCAAGCTCACCATGATGGCCATGGGAAGGGCTATCGCCACAAAACTGTATTTCAACATATCCCCTAAAGATGCGGCAAATTCAGATGAGCCAGGGGCGCCTCGGATGAGAATGGTGGCCAAAATATAATTAAGCAGGGCGCTGATTAAACAAGAGCCTCCCAGTAGAAGGTTGGCCAATTTTAATTGTTTGTCGAGTTTGGTTTCAAGTCCTCTGCGTTCGAGTTCAAGTTTAATTTTTTTGAGGTCGAGAATTTGTTTGAGTAGGGTGGTGACCAATGGCCAGCGGGTTTTTTGGGAAATAAAGATGGCCAGGCCCATGAGTAAGGGAATGGCCGTTTCCTTGACGATAATCCAAAACTTATTGAGTTCCAAAAGGCCAATTCCGCCTGTGAGAAGAGTATTGACCAGTCCCAAAATAGAAAAAAAGTGAACGCGCTTTTTATAGGCCAGGTCGTAAAGGCCGTGAAGCAAGGGAAAGGAGAGTGCCAGAATAAGGCCATAGGTAAAACCCAGGTACTCTGGTTTGGCCAGTTTGGAGAGAACGAAAGCGGGAATGATAATGTCTACTAAAAGATTGAGTAGGGGATTGTCGTTTTTCGGAGGGGCGAGCGTGTTTGTATTCATGTAATCCTAATCGGCAACATACCAGTTAAAGTCAAAGTGAACATTGTTTTCATCAAGTAAAATTTTATGGATGTTTTTGAACCAAATTTTTTTGTCGGGATCCCATTTAAAGCGGCTCTTGGCGACTTTGTTTTTTATGATATTGAATTTTTCGACTTCCTGGCGGTTTTTCCAGTTGGGTGCCTTGAGTTTGGCGGCCACTTTCACGATGGGAGATTTTGCCAGGGCCACCATTCTTTCTACATCGTATTGATGGGCCACTTTGAGCATGGCCAGGGCATCGGTGACAGCGCGATGGGGAAAGGGGTTGATAAATCCGTGGGCGTGTTCAAGCATGGCCATGGAACGGGATTTAATTTTTTTGGGATATTCAATATCGGTGGCACTGTCGATCCAAACTTTGCGGGGAAATTCAACGTGATGGCGCTTGTACATGGCCTCAAGCATGGGACGGTCGTATTCTCGCGCATTGTGGGCCATGAGAAAATCCGCTTGTTCAATGAGTTTCGCCAGTTGGCGCAGAATCGTGGTGATGGCCTCTCCCCGGTGGCCATATTGATCGAGCATTTGATCGGAAATACCAGTCAATTCTTCAATTTCTTCACTAATATCCGGTCGGCCCGGCTCATTGATAAGCTGATCGAAAATTTTGACTGGTTGGCCAAATTTCCAATCCCACAAGACGGCACCAATTTCAGAGACGCGGTCGGTTTGAAAATTGATGCCAGCATTGACCAAATCCTGATGAATACCCTCTAAATCAAGGCCCAAGACCAAGGGAGAAAAGGAATGGGAGTTTTTTGACATCGTGGGCATCATAAGAATTTGTTCCCGCATTGCCAAGCGTGATAGCCCAGGGCGGTAGTTGTTATGCGTTATGGCTTTTGAAGGAGATTCGCCACCGCCTCATCAATGTGGGGTGCCCAAAAGAAAAGTTTTTTTGTTCGAGGGCCTTGGGCAAAATAGTTTGTCCGTCCAAGACCAGGCAGGCCATTTCTCCCATCATCATACGCAAGGCCAAGGGGGGAACGGGAAACAAAGTGGGGCGTTTTAAGGCCTTGCCCAGCGCTTTGGTAAATTCCCGGTTGCTGGCCGGCCCAGGAGAGACTGCATTGAAAACTCCCCGGTAAGATGGGTCTTCGGTGGCAGTTTGAATAATTTTGGTGAGGTCGTCTACGTGAATCCAACTCATCATTTGCCTGCCATTTCCCACTGGGCCACCAAGACCGAGCCGAAAGGGAAAAAGCATTTTGTTCATGGCCCCCGCTTCAGGGCCTAGAACAACTCCTATGCGAAGAATGACTTTTCTCGTGGAATCGGGCAGGGCGTTTAAAGTTTGTTCCCATTCATGGCATAGATCGCTTAAAAAACCAGACCCCTTGGGGGAATTTTCGTCGATGGTCGTTTCCTGATTGACCGGGTAAAGGCCTATTGCCGAGGCCTGAATAAAAAAGGCCGGATTGAGTTCTGCTTTAATGAGTGCGGAAACAAGTTTTTGGGTGCTTTGAATGCGGCTATTCCTCAGTTTGGTTTTTTGGGCCAAGGACCAGCGTTTGTTGGCGAGGTTTTCTCCCATCAGGTTGATGATTCCGTCGAGAGGGCCTTGAAGTTGATCTTTTGGAAATTCTTGTCGCAAAGCATCCCATTCAATCCACTCAATTTTGGAGGGAAATTTGTGTTTTACACGTTGAATATTGCGGGTGACTAGGCAAAGAGTGTGCTCAAGGCCCAAAAGTCGGTTAATTAAGCGAGTGCCAACGAATCCTGTTCCACCAGTAATGAGAATACGCATAGTTTCCTCCCATGAGAGTATTATTGTACTATACATAATATTGATTCTATTTTTCCAGGGAGAAAAATATGTCGGAAAAAAAAAATAAGGCCGAAGGCGAATTGGTGGTGAGAGTTTTGGCCATGCCCGCTTCTACCAACCCCAGTGGAGATATTTTTGGCGGATGGTTGTTGAGCCAAATGGACATTTCCGGAGGCATCTTTTCCAAGCGTTACGTCGGCGGCAACACTGTCACCGTGGCCCTCGACTCCATGGTTTTTCACCGGCCCGTTTTTGTGGGAGATGTTCTGTGTTGTTATTGTAAATTGGTCAATGTGGGGACGACTTCTCTCGGTGTCAAAGTCGAGGCCTGGATTACTCGGGAGTGGTCGAACGAATTTATCAAAGTTACCGAGGGTCTATTTACCTACGTTGCCATAGACCGCGACCGCAGACCCAGGCCGTTTAAGAAATCTTAATTATGGCGATTGTTGAGATTAAAACATTATCCAAAAACTATGGTGAAATTCAGGCCTTGGATAATATCAGTTTTGATATTTGTGAAGGCAAAATTTTTGCACTTTTAGGCCCTAATGGAGCGGGGAAAACCACACTTCTTCGCGCTGTCCTCAACCTCACGATGAATTACCGGGGAAGCATTACACTCAACGGACTTAACAGTCGCAATGAAAAGGCGCGTGTTGGTGTGGCCTTTTGTCCTGAAAAATTTCATTTTTTCCCCTATTACAATGTTGCAGGGACGTTGCATTTTTTTGGCAAAATGAAAGGTCTGCGTGGCCGTGAACTCGATTCTAAACTTGAGCAAGCGCTGAAGGAATTGGGGATTAGTGACCTTTCACAGCGAAAAATGGGAGGCCTTTCCAAAGGCCAGCTTCAAAGAGTGGGGTTGGCATCTCTACTGATGGGCGAACACCGCCTTTTATTTCTCGATGAACCTTTTTCAGGAATTGATCCCGTGGGAATCAGAGATCTAAAAATTCTTCTCAAAAAATTGAAAGCACAGGGGAAAACCATTGTTCTCAGCAGTCATATCCTCGCAGAAATAGAATCATTGTGTGACGATGTGGTCATTTTGGACAAAGGTAAACTTATGGCCAGTGGTCAATTGCAAAAATTAATAGGCAGTGGTTCTTTGGAAGATTATTTTTGTCGTTTGGTAGCGAGTGAGGCATGAATTTTTTTCAAACTTTTTTGATTTATAAGAACACTTTGCAAAAAGAAATGCGTTCTAAAATGCTCGTTTTTTTGACTGCTGCAACCATTATTGTGGTTATCATGTCGAAATATCTTTTAGGCGTTGTGTTTGAAAATTTTTTTGCCGACTGGGAACCCAGCAATTTCAGCGATATAGCGTTGGAGTTTTTTCTTTGGGGCATAAATTTTTGGACAATTTTTTTGGCCCTTTTTTTAGGCATTAGTACTGTACGCGGCGATTTAGAAGATGGTGTTTTAAGACAGCTTTTAAGTTTTCCGATCAAGCGTTTTGAGTATTTAATGGCCCGTGTTTTGGGAGTCGGTAGCATCGTTTCTATTTTTTACCTTTTTTCTTTAGGGATTTTTCTTGTTGTTTTTGCAAAAGAGTGGGGGATACAAGTCAATTTAACTTCTTTGTTTTTGGCCTTTGCTATTAATGCTATCGTCATTGCAGTAGTAGTCGGTTTGGCGGTATCCATTTCTTTGTTTGCCAAGGGAATTTTTGCTTTCGGCATGGGTATTTTTTTAGTTTTCTTGCTTTTCCTTTCCAACAATCATTTTGCGGAAACTCATTTAACAGAAATTTTTAAAGACTCCAATACTTCTTTTTCTTTAGTGTTTTGTCTCGGACTTTTTTTTCATTTTTGTTTTCCCAGGATTGGAGTTTTAAGTGACGTGGCAAGAATGATAGTTTTAGAGCGCGAGATTTCCGTCGTTTGGTGGCAGGGAACCTTGCATTTGTTATTGAGTTTTGGAATCTTATTCTTATTGACAACTTGGTTTTTGCGTAAGAAAGAAATATAAAGTGTTAAAAAATCTTTCCCGTTTCAATTTGCTCTATTGTCTCTTTATTATCGTTTGGGGCGCCTGGGTACGTTTAAGTGATTCGGGTGATGGTTGCGGACAACATTGGCCACTTTGCGATGGCGAAGTGATTCCAGCATCTGTCGATTTAAAAAAATGGACAGAATTTTTTCACCGTGCAACCAGTGGCCTTTTTGGATTGAGCGTTTTGTGGCAGGTCGGCCTGTCTTGGAAAAAACTGGGGGCCAGGCATCCCGCTTGTGTGAGCGCATGGTGTGCAGCGATTCTTACTTTGATAGAAGCATTAATCGGTGCTTTCCTGGTCAAAAAAGGTCTGGTGGCCGAAAGCCGGGAACCATTGCGTATTTTGGTCATGTCCCTTCACTTGGTTAATACTTTTTTGCTTTTGGCGGCCCTGACAATGGCGGATTTTTGGAAAAATGCTTCTTTCAAATGCCCCAAGGCCCCTGGATTCTATGATTTGATGGGAATTGTTTTGTTACTTGTAGTAGCAGCTTTGGGCGCCATGGCCTCCTTGGCGCACGATTGGTTTCCCTCCGCAAATTTATTGCAAGGCCTTGCCGCCGATTTTGATCCTCAAAAGCATTGGTTGGTTCGAGTCCGGATTTTTCATCCCTTGGTGGCAATTCTTACCACTGTGTTTTTATTTGTGGGAACTTGTTACAGGCGAGAGCACGGCAATTCACGGGAATCTTTTATTTTTTTGATCTTGCTTGCAGGACAACTTTTTGTAGGTGTACTCAATTGGGCCTTGATGGCCCCCCCTTGGAGCGCTTTGCTTCACTTGGTTTTGGCCGATTTGATCTGGATTGGTTTTATTCGCCAAGTTTGTTGCGTATGCAAAGGAAGTACGGGGCCACCGCTTGGGTCACAGTATATTCACGACAATTAATTTACGGACAAACGTTAGATACTGACGTGGAAGTATCCAAATGTTTAGGATGAAGGCGCAGGAAAGAGCTAAAAATTGGTGGAATTTATGGGAGAGGGCATCAAGAGAAGTTTAAACCATTGCATAGCTCCATTTTAACATAAAAATGGTGGTGAGGGAGTTTTTTTCAGTTTGCTGTTAAAGTAAGGATATGGAAAAAGGCTCAAATAACCTGCTCGAGATTCCCATTTCCCAAATTGAATTAAAAGAGGCGGTTTATTTTTCGGATACTTCTCTCTTGGGAGAGAGTTTAAAAAAGATGCAAACAGAAAAATTGGAAAGCGTGCTTGTAGGGGATCGTGAAAATCCCAAGGGCCTGTTGAAAAAACAAGATTTTTTTCAGGAACGGTTTTTGAAAAGTGATCAGGAAAATTCCTGGAAGGAGTGGCCGGTTTCCCAAATTATGGCCACCGACCTTTCGAGCGTTTCCTTGGATACAACTTTGAGTGAATGTATTAGAACTATGAATCTCAAAGAAGTACAAGTTTTGCCCGTTTGCAACGATGAAGGCAAGATGCAGTTTATCGTTGATGCTTACGATCTCTTTTCCCTCTTTAAAAAAGTTTTTTTTAGGGATGAAGACCCTTATGGGAAAGGGTTTTCCTGGGATGTCATTTATGTAGGTCACAGTCAAAAATGGCAAACGGCAAATGATTTCATCTTTTATACTCCTTTGCGGAATGTAATTTTTGAAGAATCTTTGAAACTCGACTATCGTACTAAAATTGAAGAGGCGTTACAGTTGATGTGGAAAAACCAAAAGAGTCACGTTTTTTTTGTAGAACACGAAACTCAATTGAAAGGTATTTTTACGCTACAGAATTTCTTGGATAAAATTTTAGATAAAAACCATCTGGAAAATCTGGCTCTTGCGAGTGAAGATTTTATGACTCCCAAATCGGAGGTTTTTTTCTCCAAACATAATGTCGCCCATGCAGTCTTTTACATGGCCGCCAATTATGGCCAGGATATGGTTGTTCTCGATAATGACGATTATCCTTTGGCGCTGATTGGCCCTTTGGATATTTTACAATTTGTTAATGGCCTTTCGATTTCTTTTTAGTTTTTGCACTTTAATTGTGGTGGTTTTAGTTTAAATTCTTTGAGCTTTTCCCTGAGCCAGTTTTCAGTGGGTAAAGTGCGCCCGTCGGGAAATTTGATCTGATAGATTTTTCCACTGGTCGATGATTTGGAAGCAATTTTGGAAATAAAATCTTGAACTAAAACGGGTTTGCTGGAGGTAAAAAACCAAAATCTGGTTTGGGCCTGTTTGAGTTTGCGCTCCAAATGCTTACGCGCCATTTTTGAATCGTGTTCTTGACCATTGCGGATAAAGACGGCCTGAACTTGTTCAATTTCCTGCAAGAGAAACTGAATTTTTTGCTTTTCAAGCTGTTCTGGAGAAGGCCTGCAGGCCAATGTTGGGGTAAAAAAGATAAACGAGCAGAAAAGAGGGAGTAAAGCTGGTATCATTTTTATTGACCGCCATTTAAGCAATATTTAATAAGGGACGCAAGAGTGATACGAATATGGGGCCTTGGGAATATCCTCATTTTAAGCATATTTGGCCTTTCGTCCTGTGCTCCCCTTAGCATTTTTAATGCTGGGACGGTTCACGTCAAATATATCGAAAGCACGGCCAAGTTTTATGGCGTAAAATATAGAGAAAGGGCCAGACTTAGTGATCCTAGTGTAAGTATTCGCAATGTTCAGCATCCCAGGGTGTACGGAAACTGGGATTTGAATTTGCGTCTTACTCCCTCTATTCACTACGATGACATTACTTATGAATCAGAGTCTTCGATGGGATTGAGGCGTTCCGACGGTGAAATTGACCGTTATCCTCTCATTAATATTAAGCGTGGTATTTTCATGGGCAATGCCAAAATCACCGCTCACTTTCCCATAGGGGCCTTTGCTCTGGCCTTTGGTTTTGGAGGGAGTCTCTACAAAATCAACGGCGGCGCTTTGGATTCCATGAAAACCCGTGAAGTTCGCAAAGTTGATTTTACTTATACCGCCTTTTTTGGCAATAGATTTTTTCTCTTGTTAGGCCCCAGGTATTATAAATCCGGTTACGAAACACTCGCGTTTGCCTTGAGACTGGGTTATTTCTGGGGTTCCTTGAGAGGTTAAGAAAGGCTAACCATCTCCTTCTTCGATAGCAGGGGCCTGAGTAAAAAAGCCAGACATATCCACGCCTAAGGCCGCATAAGTGGCGGCAATAATTTGTCCGAAGGCAAAGGCATAATGCGGGCAATTGGTATCTAAAAGGCCAGAGTGGTAGAGCGTGAATTTTAAAGCACAGTGATGAAATTCTACTCTGGCGACAGCTTGTTCCCCAGTGTCCCGGGTTTTTGTTTGATCGGTCAGTTTTTTCAGGTCGTAGAAAGTATCAAAGAGGAGTTTTTGGAACTTGGGAAGCACCCCCGCCTGCATGAGTGTGAGAGTGTGCTCTACTCTCAAAATTCTCTTTCCTTCGGGGTCGTGGTGAAGAAATTCCAGGGCCGCTTTCAAACTTTCTTGGTCTACTTTTTCTTTTGGCATATCGAGTCTCCTTTTCTTTATGCGTCAATTATTTGCCGCACTTTTCTTAAGGAATAAAAGAACAGGCCTGTTCCATTTTGACCGTTGATAACTTATTGAAATTTCTAAAAAGAGAGTTGGGCCTGGAGGTTCAAAAGAAAGGCATAAGCAAATAAAAGAACAATTTGCCCTGTACCAATAAATAAAGTTTTGCTACTGTTAGGCGATCATTTCTTTGGTGAGGTCGTTTATGCAGCTCAAAATTTTACCAGAGGCCATCACTTGCATCCGTAAATTTCAGGTTCCCGACGAACTTCCTTTTGGGCACGTTCGTTGCCCGGTCACGGTGGAGAGTGACTACCAGCGTGGAGAATGGGGAGCGCCGCGGATGGCCCCCTACCGTCCTTTTCAAATAGATCCCTGTGCTAAAATTTTGCATTATGCTCAGGGGATTTTTGAGGGCATGAAGGGTTATCGAGTAGCTGGAGAGGGGCCATACCTTTTTCGACCTGGCCAAAACCAGGAGCGCTTTAATATGTCCGCCGAAAGAATGGCGATGCCAACACTTCCCGCAGAGCTTTTCCACAGTTGTGTTGAAGCAATACTTTCTCATTGCGCTCACATTGTTCCCACTGAACCGGGAGACAGTCTTTATATCCGCCCCTTTATGTTTGCCGGTGATGTCGATCTGGGGATTCGCCCCAGTCAGGATTTCAAGTTTATGGTGGTGGCCTCTCCTTCGCAGTCTTATTTTACAGGCGGGGCACTCAAAATTTTGATCGAAAGAGAGGCCGTTCGCGCTTGTCCCGGCGGCGTGGGAAACGCTAAAACCGGCGGAAATTACGCCGCCAGCCTCCAGTCCATGGTGGCCGCCCGCAAGCTTGGCCTCGATCAGGTTTTGTGGTTGGATGCCGTTAAAAAGAAATACGTTGAAGAAATGAGCGGTATGAATTTTTTCGTGGTTTACGGGGAAGAGTTGGTAACGCCCAAATTGAGCAGCACAATTCTCAATGGCATCACCAGAGATTCTCTGATTCAACTGGCAGAGCACAAGGGATGGAAGGTGTGCCAGAAAGATTTGGAGATAGGAGAATTGGTGGACGATATTCGCAACCAGCGTTGCACCGAGGCCTTTGCCTGTGGTACCGCCGTGGTGATTACTCCGATCGCCGAATTGAGGGAGGCCAGTGGCGAGAGTTACGTTCTCAAACATGCTTCTGGCCCGGTAACGCTGGAATTAAGACGACACCTTACCGGTATCCAAGAGGGAAGTTTGGAAGACCCTTTTGGCTGGCGCAAGTTGGTAGAAGCGCAAACATAGCTTAACTAAAAAACAGAACAAATATTAATTATTTAGAAAAAATTACCTCTTTTTTTGTCAACGTATGGCCGTTAAGATGAAAAAAATTCCAATTCTTGAGGGGATTTTTGTGAATATTTTTGGTGTTTTCGTTTGTTTATTCCTCTTTTCTTTCCCTATTTACTCGGGTTGGAGCGATTATCAGAGTTTGGGAGGGTTGGGAAAAGTGAACTTTTATTATCGAGTTTTTCACCGTGAGAGTGGAACCGATATTCAATTTAAAGTGAAAAATCGCAATTTTTCCGAACGTCGAGTCATCTTTGAAGAGAGAACCTATTATTGTCAGGATGGTGCTTCAGAACAAGGCACTGCTGTCACTCAAATTGTACCCACTAGAAAAGAAATAGAGCTGCTTCCCGATTATCTGGTGTGCCAGGGGCATGGGGGATTTTCGTCACTGGGAATTATTTTGCAAGTCCATTCGGATACTCAACAAAAAATAAAAAAAGTAAGAATTTTTTCTCCCAGCTCGGGTTTTTAAAAATTCGGTAAAATTTGAAAGCAAATCATGGCAATTGCGGTGGGAATTAAAGAACCTAAAAAAAGTCCCAGTGGGTTGATGCCATTTTTGCCGAAGCTGGGTTTTAAAATGCCAAATCCCGCCGGGTTGGGGGCGTTGGCAATTACCGTGAGTCCGCCACCGGCGACAGCACCGGCGACCAGATTATATTTGGCGGAATCACTCAATTCCACCAGGGAACCCAGATAAGTCAGGGCCGCATTGTCAGTGATGGCAGTGAGTCCGGCGGACCCCACAAACAGAGTCAGATCGCCCATGGAGGCCAGGAGCGGTCTTAACCACCAGGCCTGCATTCCCCCCAAGACAATCAATCCGGCCAGAAAAAAACCCACCAGTAGAGATTCCTTGAGTTTGATCGTGTCCTGGTATTCTTCGGTGATGGTGACAAAGCCCAAGAAAAAGAGCAAAAGGCCGAGGAAAAAGATGGAGTGGTGGGCGCTGTAGACGATCAGGGCGAGAAAGAGAACGTGTATTCCGGTGATCCACCAGGTGGGAATCATGCGAGAATTCATTTGCTCTTTAATTTGAAGTGGGCCTTGCAGCTCCTTTCTAAACACTATACAAGTGGCCAAGGTGGAAACGATGATTGCCAGGGCCGCCTTATGGCCAAAATGCCCGAGCATAAATTCCGTACCCCAATGCCATTTGGCGGCCACCATCAAGACCGGGGGGGCGGCGAAATGGGTCAGGGTTCCCCCTATGGAAATGTTGACGAAAAGCAGTCCCAAGGTGGCATACATGAATTTTTTACTCATATTTTGTGAGTAAAAATAATCCAGCAAGATGAGAGCGGTAATGGTCATGGCGGCGGGTTCGGTAATAAAGGAACCGAGCAGGGGGCCACAAATCAAAGCAGTAACGTAAAAGGCCATTTTAGGTGGCAGAGGAGGCCATTTGGCCAAAAAGACAATAATTTTCTCGGCCAATAAAATAATTGGTCTGGTTGCGGCCACCGTCATAATGGTGAAAACAAAGGCCGGTTCCGTAAAGTTGAGTCCCTCCAGATAGTGTATGGCACCACCAATTACCTGATGACTTTCATCGTGAAGGGCAAATCCCGCAGTGAAAGCATAAAACCCTATAAATACGGCCGCCCAAAGCCCAAAGACCACTTCCACTTCTCCCAAAAAGTGAAAAAGATTCTCTTTCATTGAACCTTCGGGGTAACGATGGCCCCATTTTTCAAACTGGGAGGCAAAAAATGTGTGGAGAACTGCCAGCGCAAAGCAAAGGGTTCCCATCCATTCTAGTGTCGTTGGTTGTAATTGCATGGAAATCCTCTCCTTTTATCAATGGCAATTTAAAAATTATCCGTCGCTACCGATAGAGGCCACCGGGCAGGCATCCAATTGTTCCTGGCACAATTCAATTTCTTCGGGTGTGGAAGGTTGTTTGTAGACGTAGGCATTGCCGTCTTCATCTTCGGCGAAAAAGTCCGGCGCCCCCGTGTAGCAAACATTGCAGGCGATGCAGCCTTCTCCATTTTCATCGTCGGGGTCGGTGCAATACCAGCTACCTGCAATATTTTTTTTGTGTTTTTGATTCAAGTTGGCCATGGCAAATATTCTCCTCTTGTTCCATTCCAGAATAACCCCAAGTGGTTTAAGTTCCAAGCGGGGGGTGCTAAAGTACCACTTCCGATAGGAATAGTTAAGGATTTTATACATATAATGAGAGCGCTGGAAAAAGCAAAGGCCTGGGCCACAAACCCGCATATTGATGGAGTTTCGAGGGCGGAAATTCAGGCCCTGATCGACCAGCAAAACCTTGCCGAGATTGAAGAGCGCTTTTACCGTGACCTCGAATTTGGCACGGGGGGCCTGCGCGCTCCTTTGGGACAGGGAAGTTATCGCCTAAACAAATATAATATTCGCCGGGCGAGCAGCGCTGTGGCCCAAGTGGTTCTCGACGATTGCCCCAAAGGCCCCAAGGTGGCCATTTCCTACGATTGCCGCCACTATTCACGGGAGTTTGCCTGTGAAGCGGCCAGCGTTTTTGCCGCCTACGGCATTAGCGCACTTGTCTACCGGCGTCTCAATCCGGTTTCCCTGTGTTCTTTTGCCATTCGCCACCACCAGTGCGCGGCGGGAGTGATGATTACGGCAAGTCATAACCCCCCCGAATACAACGGTTTCAAGGTTTTTTGGGCCGATGGAGCGCAGGTCACACCGCCTTATGATGAACGCATTATCGAGTATTTTGGGAAGTTTTCCGATTTGGGGAAGATTCGCCATTTGGATTTTGAAGCGGGGTTGGCGCAAGGCCTTATCAAATGGTTGGACGAAGAAACGGAAGATGCCTATTTTGAGGCCATAAAATCCCAATCCCTCAACCTGGATTTATGTCAAAAGAGGGGAAGGGAATTGCACGTCGTTTACACTCCTTTGCATGGAACGGGAAAAGTTCCCTGCCTGCGCGCGCTCACTGACTTGGGCCTTACCAAAGTGGATTTGGTCGAGGCCCAGGCCGAACCCAATGGGGATTTTCCGACGGTGAATTCTCCCAACCCCGAAGATGAAAAGGCCTTGGAAATGGCCATCGAGCAAATGCGGGACTCGGGCGCCGACCTGGTTTTGGCCACCGACCCCGACACCGATCGGGTGGGTGTCGCTTTATCTTTCCAAGGTGAAGTGCATTTTTTAAACGGCAACCAAATTGGCCTGCTCCTTTTTCACTACCTTTGTCACCATTTAAAAGAGCACGGGCGTATGCCCCAGCTCCCTTATTTTATCAAAACCATCGTTACCACTCCCTTATTGGAAACTGTGGGGAAGGCCTTTGGTGTTACATGTGAAAATACCTTGACCGGCTTTAAGTGGATTTGTCGCCATCTCTACGACATTGAAAGGCAAACACCCGAACGCCATTTTATCTTTGGAGCGGAAGAGTCTTTTGGCTATTTGGGACATACCTTCGCGCGAGACAAAGACGGCGTGGCCTCAATCGCTCTCATTTCTGAGATGGCCTTATGGTACAAAATTCAAGGAAAAAATCTGATGCAGGCATTGGATATGTTATACCAGTGCTTTGGTTTTTCCCATGAAACTTTGTTGAGTCTAAATTATCAGGGCAAGGAAGGCGCTGAAAAAATTGCCCGTCTAATGGGCCATTTTCGGAAGTTTCACGGGCCGGAATTGATGGGACTAAATTTGCAAAAAATTGAAGACTACCAAACCGGGGAAGCGACGGACTTAACTTCCCAGACAAGAGAGACTCTTAATTTTCCGAAAAGCAATGTCCTGGGATTTTATTTTCAAAATGGCGACCGCCTTTTCTTGCGTCCGTCGGGAACCGAACCCAAAATCAAATTTTATATTATGATCTGCGAGCGAGAGGGAGACTTGTCGAAAAAGAAGGCCAAAGCACACCGCCGTACCGACAATTTTGGCGATTTTATCAGGAAGCAGGCGGAGATGGTTTAAATTTGATGAAGTTATTTTTATGAGTATATCATCACCTCATTTGGCAATTGCGTTGGTGAGTGGAGGGATGGATTCTCTCGTGGCGCTGGCCATTGCCAAGCGGGAGCATCGACGAGTCGCCTGTCTGCACCTCAATTATGGCCAAAAGACACAGGCCAAAGAGTTGGAGTGCTTTGTCCAAATGGCGGATCATTACTCCATTCCACAAAATTTGCGCAAAGTCGTGGACGTGAGTTTTCTGGGTAGCATTGGGGGAAGTTCTCTTACCGATGAAAATCTTCAAGTCCGCACCTGGCCGGGGGAACAGGCCCTTAAAGATATTCCCAATAGTTACGTTCCCTTTCGCAACACCCATATTCTCGCCTTGGCAGTTTCTTGGGGTGAAGTCATCGGGGCCAAAAAAATCTACATTGGTGCAGTTGAAGAAGACAGTTCGGGTTACCCCGATTGCAGGGCAAGTTATTACCGCGCTTTCAACGCTCTTATTAAAGAGGGCACCAAGGCGGGAGATATGGAAGTTGTGACTCCGGTAATTAATATGGACAAAAAACAGGTGGTTGAAAAGGCCGTGGAGCTAGGTGCACCCATTGAATATTCCTGGAGTTGTTATCAACGAAGCGACTACGCTTGCGGCGTGTGCGACTCTTGTGCCCTTCGCTTGCGCGGGTTTGAGCGGGCGGGAATCAAAGACCCCATTGCTTATTTACAGAAGTGTTGAAAGAGTTCATCCAGAGATTTTAGGCCATGTTTTTCCAGTTCTTGGTCAATTCCTTTTTGTATGTCTTTTAAAAGTACCGGCCCCTGATAGATAAAGGAGGTGTAAATTTGCACCGCCCTTCCGCCCAGTTTCCAAAACTGATACAGGTCTTCAAAGGAGGCAATTCCTCCCACGCCGATGACATCGAGGGGGCCATTTGGGCCTGTGCGGGAGAGAATTTCCCGGCGCATCTTTTGAGCGCGCAATTTGAGTTTGCCACCCGAAACTCCACCTTGCCCTAGTTCTGGCATTACCGTGGTATTGGTGGCAATGATGCCTGAAAGATTGAGATCAAGGGCAGATTGGATGATGCCATCCAATTCTGTTAGCTCCAGATCGGGGTCAATTTTTAAAAATAGAGGGCGCGGATTTTTTTTGCGCTCTCTCTGTAATGCCTGGCCGATGGAAGTTAGGTATTCCTTTTGTTGCAGTTTTCGCAACTCTGGAGTATTCGGGCTGGAAACATTAATTACCAGATAGTCGGCCAATGGTGCAAAAGTTTGATAGAGGATGCGGTAATCTTCAAAGGCCTTTTCCAAAGGAGTGTCTTTGTTTTTGCCCAGGTTGATGCCCAGGATTTTGTTGTTTTTTTGGGCCTTGTGGATATTGTCTCGGATTTTTTCCATTCCCAGGTTGTTAAAGCCGAGACGGTTGAGCAGACTTTGCTCTTTTTGCAGCCTAAAAATGCGTGGACGCGGATTGCCCTTTTGGGGTCTGGGGGTGACGGTTCCCACTTCGAGGGCACCAAAAAGCAGAGAGCTAAAGAAATCTATCGCCACCGCATTTTTGTCCAGGCCTGCGGCGAGTCCCACGGGAAAAGGCCATTTCAGGCCACATTTTAGGGCGGTTTGGTAGCGTGGATAAATCTCTTTTTGGTCAAAGATATTGGCCAGAGAGGTGGGACATTGAGAAAGCAGTTTGAGACTTAAGGTATGCGCCGTTTCGGGATCAAACTTAAAGGCCAAAAATTTAAACCAATCGTAAGCAAACATCTAATAAAGTTGAACAAAGTCGCCTTCTAAAATGGCACCACCCGAATGGAGAATGGCAATGGCGCCATCGGGGCCGAAATAGTCGATAACCTCAATGGTTCCTTTGACTTCTCCTTTGGATACTCCAATCATGGCGCCGGTTTCGGGATCGTAAATTTCTTGCCCCTCAGTAATAACTTTGAGTATATCGCTGATTTGAAGGCCACTGTTGCGGCCGGCATTAATATAGACTTTGTTGCCGATAATTTTGGCAACTCTTCCAGTCCAGTTCAGTTTGGAAGAAACGTCTAAAATTTCAGGGACACTTTTTCTGGCTGCCACTTTGACCGTGTAGCGCAGGAGTTCACGCCTGTAGGCCAGGTGGTTTTCGCGATTTTGGGTAAATAAACGAAGTGCTGAATCGTTGGCGTGACTGTGGATGGTTTGGTTATAAATTTCTTTATTGCTGTTGACATCAAAAACGCGGATTTCAACTTTGGATTCACTATAGGATTTGGTTTTGCGGATAAGGCCGATTTCATCGGTTCTCTCTCGGATGCGTGCCTCTAAAACTCTTCCAAAGACGATGAAGTTGATTCCGGCGGTTTTGGCCTGGCGAGATAATTGGGTTAAGTGTCCTCCTCCACCGGCATAAATTTTTTTGGAATTTCCAAAGATTTTTTCGGAGGTAGAATCGACAATAAATTGGCCACTTCCGGCCAATTCTCGTCTCAATTCCTCTGCCGCGACGATGCCTAAGTCATTCCCACCGTAGGGCGATTCATTGAGGAAGGAGAGTAGAACCAGTTTTTTTTTCATTCCATCAAAAAGGTTTTTGGCCATCCGGTTTGCGGGGGCAGATTGTTGGAGAGTTGGATGGCGCCCTCCCCTCTCTAGTACGGGGCCGGAGCAGCCGAAGATGAGAATGAGCATAAAAATTTTTTTTACCATCACGATCACCTTTTGTTTGATTTAGTGGATTCTATGGAGTTTGTTTGTTCTGTGTCTATATATTCAAGGGCCATTTTAAGAGGGTTTTGAGGATTGTAAATTTTAACTGAAAGATGGGGTGAAATATGCCGGTTGTTGAGTGATAGTAATACAGCTTTTACTTTTTTTAGATCGCCTAAAAATTTTAGTGATACATTCACCCCCGTCTGAGAATAATTTTCGAGCTTCGGTGAAAATTGATGGGCGATGCCTTTTTCTCCGAGTGCCTTCATTAAAGTTAGGACATCTCCAATATTGCGGTAGGGGGCAATGCTGAGGAGAACTTTTGATTTGGGAGGAGGCAATGTCTTGAGGGTTTGAGGGAATTTTTTGAGGGTATTCAAAGGCATATTGTAAATAAATCCGCTTAACTGGCCGCTGAGTTGGCCGATTGAAGCGGTATTGTAGCTTTTGCGTACTGGGGAAAAAGCTTGGTAGAGGACGATTTTTTGTCCACTTAAATCAATTAGTGCGAGGTCACCTTGAATTTTATATTCGCGTTTTTGAAAGAGCGTATCTTCTTCTGTTCGGGTGACAGTAAAGTGTAGTTTGGCCCACAAACTGGAAGGATATTGAGCGGAGAGCGTTTCGGAAGCTGTTTGCATGTATGCGTTTAGTGTAGAGAAAGTTGCCTCGTCGGTTATAACGACATTTTGGATTTGAAGATTTTGGGATTTTGCGTATTCAATAATTTCTTTCTTCCAGCGTTCAAGTATTGCCGAAGTAAAACTTGATTCGATATCTGTTCCCATTTCGTTCCAACTCATATTTTCAAGTTGAAAGTCAACGCTTAGATAAAGAGTTTGAAAATTGCTTTCTTTTGTTTCAGTAGTAAAGTCGAGATAGATTCGGTGCAATATGTTCCGGTTGACTTTTGCCTGAACTGATATTGTGTGGGCCTTGGGGAAACGTGGTGATCGTGAAGTTTTTTTGATGGAGTATTGGCCGATCGCTCTGTGAATGTTGGCATAGTTTCTTTGCAGTGTTTTG
This sequence comes from Bacteriovoracaceae bacterium, assembly GCA_965215445.1. Taxonomy (GTDB): domain Bacteria; phylum Bdellovibrionota; class Bacteriovoracia; order Bacteriovoracales; family Bacteriovoracaceae; genus CBDBLK01. The sequence continues at coordinate 1,064,311 of CBDCDT010000002.1, forward strand.
CGTTTTATACGGAGTGCTTTTTTTAATTCTTTTCTTTTTTCAACGCCATACCGTTCTTCCAATTTTGTTTTTGTAGGTTCAAAAAATTGATTGAATTTTTGATCATAGCGCAACCAAAACAGATCGGCATCGAATCCCAGAGTTTTTAATTCTTTGGAGAGGATATTTTTAAAGGCGGAAGCTAGCAGTTGATTTCTGATAAAATTAAGGCCGTCGCCTTCTTCAGAAGTAAAATGCCCTTCGCCACTGATATACTGAGATCGGTTGGTCTGGCCATAGACATGGATTATCAAAAACATGAAGAGGGCCAGTATGGAGATTTTTTGCATCTTACACTTCCTGGTGTGCGCTAGATTTTTTCACCTACAATAAATTGAACCGAGTTATGGTTAAAAAGCTGGTTGATTTGAGCTGCCATTTGAGGGTTGGGGTTGACCAGAAAATCTTTTCCCAACGGCATTTTTGCCTGACCATCTTGTGATTTAAAAATGAGTTGTGTGGGAACACTCCCCCGGTAGCTTAAAATAATTTGTTTAAACCGTTCCAAAGTTTGAGGCGTCGTTTTTTCAGCGTTGACGCTAATTTGAACGCGAACAACTTTTTCTTCAGTGACATTTTTGAGAGGTTGAATTTTGTTGGGGAAAAATTTTCGAGTATCTTCTGCAAGATTGATGTGTCCTGAAAGAATAAGCATTTCCTCACTTTCCAAGACCGTTTCATATTGGGCAAAAGTTTTGGGAAAGATAATACATTCAATTTTGCCACTCAAGTCTTCGAGAGTGGCAAAACACATACGGTCACCTTTTCTGGTGAGAACTTTTTTGCACGAAGATAGCATGCCTGCCAAAGTCATATTCCGCTTGCCCGTTCCGGGGAGGTCGGGAATTTTGGAAATTTCCATCGAGCTGACTTGGGAGATAATATCTTGAACGTGATTGAGCGGGTGTCCAGAAACGTAAATTCCCATCAATTCGCGCTCGTAAGTCAGTTTTTCATGGTCTTCAAAATCTTTTTGATGAATAATATTGAGTCGGTCTTTGACAACTTCGTGATCGCTTTCTTCGTTGGCAAACAAGCTGACTTGTCCAAGCTTTTTTTCCTCCTGGCGTTTAACCCCGTGCACATGAATAATTTGCCGGTTTTCCAACATGGTTCTGCGGTTGATGCTTTCGCACAAATCAAAGGCACCAACTCTAATCAGAGACTCAATCATTTTTCTGTGGCACAATTTCAAGTCGACTCTTTCGTAGAAGTCGATGATTCCCTTGAAGGGGCCGTTGGCCTTGCGTTCTTCAACAAGAGATTCAACAGCACCTACGCCAACGTGTTTAACTGCTCCCATGCCAAAGCGAATGTGGTCATCGACCACATTGAAATACCACAGGGATTGGTTGATGTCGGGCGGAAGAACCTTGATACCATAATTGAGAGCATCGTTAATGTAGAGAGTAACCTTGTCTGTGTTGGACAGTTCGGCAGAAAGGAGGGCCGCAAAAAAGGGAGCAGTGTAATAGTGCTTAAGAAATGCCGTTTGATAGGCGATGACTGCGTAGGCGACGGCGTGAGATTTATTGAATCCATATTCTGCGAAGTTGGCCATCAATTGGTAGAGTTCCACCGATTTATTTTGATCAAATCCCCTCTCACTGGCACCTTTGAGGAATATCTCGCGGTGTTCTTCAATTAAATCGGCCTTCTTTTTTCCCATCGCCTTGCGTAGAATATCTGCTTGTCCCAGGGAGTAACCGGCCACAATTTGGGCGATCTTCATCACCTGCTCTTGATAGACAATAACGCCGTAGGTGTCGCGCAGAACTTCTTCCAATTGGGGAAAGGGAAAAGTCATTTGTTTATGGCCGTGTTTGATGGCAATAAAATCGTCGACCATGCCCGAATTGAGTGGCCCGGGCCGATAGAGGGCATTGATAGCGGTGATGTCTTCCAAACTGTCGGGGCCTAAGTTCTTACACAATTCCGTCATACCGGAGGATTCAAGTTGGAATACTCCCTGCGTTTCTCCACGGGAAATGAGTTCATAAACTTTACTGTCTTTGATGTCGATCTTTTCAATATCAAACTGGGGATCGAGTTCGCGCCGGATGAGCTTTTGGGCCTGGTCGATGACGGTAAGTGTTTTCAGCCCCAAAAAGTCGAATTTGACCAAGCCGACCTGTTCTGCAAAATCTTTATCAAATTGAATGACTTTCTCATCCTTGGCACCCTTGAAGAGCGGGCAGTATTCAACCAAAGGGCGATTGGTGATGACGACTCCGGCAGCGTGAATGCCAGCGTGACGGTAAAGGCCCTCCAGGCGCGTGGCTATTTCAAAGATGCGCTTGACACGCATATCTTCTTCGATGAGTTTGCGCAAGCGAGGTTCTTCATCATAGGCCCTCTTGAGAGTGATTTTTAATTCGTCGGGAATGAGTTTGGAGATGACGTCGGCCTCGGCAAAAGAAAGTCCAAAGACGCGGGCGACATCCTTGATCGCTGCTTTGGGTTGCAATTTTCCAAAGGTAATGATTTGTCCGACTTTTTCTTCGCCGTATTTTTTGGTTACATAATCAATGACTTGAGGTCGGCCGTTTTGGCAGAAGTCAATATCAAAGTCGGGCATTGAAATTCGTTCGGGATTGATAAAGCGTTCAAAGAGCAGATTGAAAGGCAAGGGGTTGATGTTGGTAATCTTTAGGGAATAGGCAACCAGTGATCCAACGCCGGAGCCGCGTCCCGGGCCTACGGGAATACCTTGCTTCAAAGACCAATTGACGAAATCGGAAACGATGAGAAAGTAACCGGCAAAGCCCATCTGGCAAATGGCCTTGATTTCGTATTCAAGCCTCTCTTCATACTTTGCTTTCAGTTTGGTTTCCCATTCATCGTCCTTTATGAGATGGGTAAAATGCGGGCCGGAGAAGCGTTCAATCAGGCCTTCGCGCGCTTTTCGGGCAAAAAATTCATCAGCACTCTCACTGGTTTCGATGGGAAAATCGGGAAGGTGATAAATTTGCTGTCCCTTTTCGTCCTTCCAATTTAAATGGATGGAACACTTGTCGGCGATGGCCAGTGTGTTGTCACAGGCCTCGGGAATATAAGAAAAAGCACGACGCATTTCTTGGGGAGTCTTGAAATAGAATTCTTGAGAACTCATGCGCATACGCTTTTCATCGTTATAAGTTTTGCCGGTCTGAACACACAAGAGAACTTCTTGTGCCTGGGCATCTTCGGCAACCATATAGTGGCAATCGTTGGTGGCCACAACCTGAACATTATTTTTTTGAGCGTAAGCGATCACTTTTTTATTGACGGCATCCTGTTCGGGGATGCCATTTTCTTGAATTTCAAGATAGAAATCGTCACCAAAAACGTTGTGTAGCTTGGCCACCGCTTTGCCCGCGCGGTCATCCTGGTTGGTAAAAAAATTGTAGCCAACTTCGCCTTTGAGGCAGGCGGTGGTGCAAATTAGGCCTTCTCCATATTTTTTGAGCAATTCGAGATCGGCCCTGGGTTTGTAATAAAAACCCTCCATATAGGCCTGACTCAGGAGTTTGCACAGATTTTGGTATCCGGTATTGTTTTTGCACAAGAGAATCAGGTGATGAATCTGTCGACCCGATTCCTCAGCATCCTGGGAAGAGACTGTTTGACTGCGTCTCGCTGCTTTTCGATCAAAACGAGAGCCGGGGGTAAAATAAATTTCCGAACCCAAAATGGGTTTGATTCCAGCAGCACGGCAACGGCCATAAAAATCAATCGCCCCAAACATATTGCCGTGGTCGGTTTGGGCGATTGCCGGAACTTTAAGCTCTTTGGCGCGATGTATTAAGTCGGGCAACCGGATGGCCCCATCCAATAGTGAGTACTGAGTGTGTAGATGGAGGTGGACAAAACTATCGGGGTGAGTTTCAAGAAGAGATGGATTTTGTTTCATAAAGACTTTCTTGGGCCTTAAAAGGTCAGCATCTTCTTAAGAAAAACACGGCGGGCCTCAGTCGTCAAAGCAGATAACGCATAAAGCATGAAAATGCCTTTATGCGCAATAAAAAACTTTGAAAATGCTATGCGTTAATGGATGGCCAAGGACTTTAAAAAGAGGTATGAAGGGTAACGCTAAGAGGTGTGAGAAAAGGATAGACAAAGCACACAATTTGTTGCATATAAGGATGATTCGCTAGAACTTAAGAGTCTGGAGTGGCCAACGTCGCCTTAACTCATGGCCCTTTGTTGTATCGTTCGTAATGGAGAAGTACTCATGTCCGCTCTAAAGGCCGAGGACAGTAAAAAATGGATTCGCTCTTTTGTTGCCATTGTCGCCGCTGTCAGTGGTTACCTCATTATTCAATTTATAGGGCAATTGGGAGAGTGGTTTGATTTGGAAGCAAAAGTTTCCAATTATATTTTGGTTTCCCAAGGTTTGGGGATATTGACTGGTTTGGGTGTCTTTCTTTTCACCATTAATCACAAGGCCGCAGCAGTTCATATGCAACAGGTTTACGAGGAATTGGTCAAAGTGATCTGGCCGGAAAACAATTCAGTTTTGAAATCTACAGTGGGAATTACAATAGGTCTGGCCATTATCGGGGGCGTTTTTGTGGCCGTGGATTTTGCTTTTAGTAAACTTTTGGAACTGGTGTACTGAGCAACGATGAGCAATGAAATGATGAACGAAGAAAAAAATGAACTTGAGGAAGTCGCAACACTCGCTCCAGAGGGGGAAGTTGAGGCCGGGAAAGAGAAAGAGGAAGGTTCAGAAGAGGCCACTGATGGCGATTCTCTTCTGGCCAGTGGGGAAGGCCCCGAGTTTAAATGGTATATCGCCAAGACGATGACTGGTCAGGAAAACAAAGTTTCCCGTTCTCTACGCGAAAGGGTCGTTCAATTGGGAAAGACCGAATTTTTTTCGAGAATTTTGGTACCCGAGGAAAGTGTCGTTTCTAACGCCGGGGGCAAAAAAAGAAAGATTAAGAAAAAGTTTTTTCCAGGTTATATCCTCATCAAGATGGTTATGAGTGATGACACATGGCACCTTGTGAATAGTATAACTAAAATTGCCGGTTTTGTAGGGGGAACACCGACAAAACCCCAACCCATTTCCGATTCGGAAGCGACCTACATGACCAATCAGCTCGACGGGGGTATCGTACGCTCCCGCTCTTCAATCAATTTCTCCGAGGGAGAACAGGTCAAGGTTGTCGAGGGGCCGTTTGCCTCATTTGTGGGAACCGTGGAAGCGGTCAACGAAAAAGGCAGACTCAAGGTGAACGTTTTGATATTTGGGCGACCGACGCCGGTAGAATTAGATTTGTCTCAAGTTGAGAAAGTTTCGTAAGGAAGGAGCTAGCAGTGGCCAAAAAAATTTCAGGTTTTATTAAATTGCAGATAGAGGCCGGGAAGGCCAATCCCTCACCGCCCATTGGGCCTGCTTTGGGCCAGAAGGGAGTGAATATTATGGAGTTTTGCAAGGCTTTCAATGCCAAAACCCAGAAGCAGGCCGGGCAAAAGCTCCCCACCATTATTACCGTCTACAGCGACCGCTCCTTTAGTTTTGTCACGAAAACTCCCCCGGCGAGCTGGTTTCTCAAAACCAAACTCAAGCTCAAGTCGGGTTCACAGCGCCCGGGGCACGATGTTGCCGGCACTGTATCAGAGCAAGTTATTCGAGAGATCGTTGAAGGTAAAAGGCCCGACCTTACGGCCGCAGATGAGGCCGCAGGCATGAGAACGATTGAAGGTTCGGTTCGCTCCATGGGACTGAAGCTGGATTATAAGTAGAACCGAGAGGCGAAGATGAGAAAGAAGTCGAAAAAAATGCGAGAAGCTTTTGGTAAAATCGACCGGGAAAAGCTTTATTCTATTGACGCGGCGCTTGATTTGGCAAAGGAGGTTTCCTACGTCAAATTTGATGAATCCGTCGATTTGGCCTTTCGCTTGGGGGTCGATCCGCGCAAAGCAGAGCAAATGATTCGTGGTTCGTTGGCTATGCCGGCCGGAACGGGTAAACAACTACGCATTTGTGTCATTACTTCGGGCGAAAAAGTGAAAATGGCCGAAGAGGCGGGAGCAGATTTTGTGGGTTCCGACGATATAGTGGCCAAAATTGCTGGAGGTTGGTTGGATTTTGATTGCGTTATCGCCTCTCCAGAAATGATGAGCAAGTTGGGACGTATCGGGCGCATTTTGGGGCCGCGTGGTCTGATGCCCAACCCTAAATTGGGAACGGTGACACCTGATGTTGTCAAAGCGATTGAGGAACAGAAGGCCGGCAAAGTGGAATACCGCACAGAGAAAAATGGAATTGTTCACGTCGCTATTGGACGACGTTCTTTTTCGGGAGAACAATTGCGGCAAAATTTTAATGCCATTGTGACGGCCATAGTGAAAGCGCGGCCAGTGAGTGCCAAGGGAACCTATATGAGGTCATTGACCGTAAGTACAACGATGGGGCCGGGTATTCGAGTGGATACGATGGAGGCCATAGAGTTGGCCAGCTAGGGAAACGCAAGTCTTGGTTTTGGAGGTTAAAGAATTATGTTGAGTCGTGCCAAAAAGACAGAGTTAGTAGCAGAGCTCAAAAAAGATATTGAGGGTGCCAAAGCAGTTTTTCTCACCAATTTCATTGGCATTTCCGCCGTTGAGACTGCGGAGGTGAGGAAAAAAATTCGCGGTGTTCAAGGCAAGGTCGTCATCACTCGTAACACGCTTTTTGCACGGGCGGCAGAAGGGACTTATGCCAAAGACCTGCTTTCAGAACTCAAAGGCCCCAACGCTTTGGCGATTGCCTTTGAAGATGCTCCCGCCGTGGCCAAAATCCTCAAGCAGGCGAAAGAGGATTTTGAAGTTGTGGAAATTAAGGGTGGCCATCTCGGAAGTGACCTCTTGGATGCGGCCCAAATAAAGGCCTTGGCCGATCTGCCCTCTCGTGAGCAGATGTTGGGAACTTTACTGGCCACTTTTATGGCCCCAGTGGCAACTTTTGCACGATTGTTGAATACTCTTAAAGATGAGTGTGAAAAGCAAGGTGTGGAAAGACCTGCCGATTTAAAAAATGAAAATAAAGCTGCGGAGGAAGCGTAGTTTGAAAATAAAAATAAGGATTGTAAAACAAATCGAAACGGGAGAATAGAAAATGTCTATTACAAATCAACAACTTGTCGATCACGTCTCTCAAATGAGTGTGCTCGACATCGCAAACCTGGTCAAGGAATTGGAGGAAAAATTCGGCGTTTCTGCGGCACCAGTTGCCGTCGCCGGTGCAGCAGCAGAAACTGCTGCTGCCGCTGAAGAGCAAACCGAATTTACAATTGTTTTGGCCGATGCCGGTGCCAAGAAGATTAATGTCATTAAAGAAGTTCGCGCTGTGACGGGACTTGGTCTGAAAGATGCTAAAGAACTGGTCGAAGGAGCACCCAAGCCGGTTAAGGAAAATGTTGCAAAGGCCGAGGCCGAAGAAATCAAAAAGAAGCTGGAGGCCGCGGGGGCCAAAGTAGAATTGCGCTAAAGTTTTTTGCTTTAATGAGGCCTTTCAATTTCTTTTTGTTTGAGGAGAAGTGACGATGACTCAAGTTTTTAAACCAAACGAATGGTTTCGCAGAAGCTTTTCGATTATTCCCAACGCTGCAGAAGTGCCTCCTTTGATGTATTTGCAGACACATTCATTTGAAGAATTTTTACAAATGAATGTTCCTCCCGACAAACGGGAAAGTATGGGCCTGCAAGCGGTTTTTAATTCAGTTTTTCCCATTTTTGATTTTAATAAAACAGTTTCTTTGGAATTTGTAAGCTATTCTCTTGAAAATCCCAAATACACAGTGAGTGAATGTAGGCAGCGGGGGCTTTCTTACGAGGCGCCATTAAAAGTTGTCGTGCGTTTGGTTTTCTATGATGTTGCCGATGGGAAAGATGGCAATCAACAGAGGAAAGTCTCCTCTATCAAGGAGCAGGTTGTTTACTTGGGAAATATTCCTCTCATGGCCGAAACTGGTTCTTTCATTTACAACGGCACTGAAAGGGTTATCGTCTCTCAATTACACAGGTCGCCGGGCATTATTTTTGAGCACGATGGTGGGAAAAAACATTCTTCGGGAAAACTACTTTACTCTGCCCGAATTATTCCCCATCACGGTTCTTGGTTGGACTTTGAGTTTGATCACAAGAATGTTCTTTTTGCACGAATCGACAGAAAACGGAAATTACACGTTAGCATTATCCTTAAAGCGATGGGTTATGGAACTACCGAAATTTTGGATATGTTTTATGAAAAAGAAACGATTCATTTGCGCAGGGACGGAACCTATGCCCGTGAATTGGATTTTGATCTTCTTATCGGTACCAGAGTGGTCAGCGATATTTTGGATTCCAAGGGCAACATTCTAGTTCGCAAAGGAAGAAAATTTACCAAAGTTGCGGTCAGTAAAATGAAGGCCGCAGGCCTTTCTTCATTGGATACTTCTCTGGAAGAAGTGGTTGGCAAGGTTGTTGCGGAAGATGTTTTTGATAAATCTACGGGAGAGGTTTTATGTTTGGCCAATGAGGCAATTTCGGAAAGTAAAATACAAGAATTTCTCGAGGCAGGAGTGACTCAAGTTAAGTGTCTTTACATTGATATGATTAATTTTGGCGATCAGATCCGCAATACCTTATTGCTTGATAAAACCGAGACTCGTGAGGATGCGCTCTTTAAAATTTTTGAAAGATTGTGCCCGGGGGAGCCCCCCACTATCGAAGCGGCAGAAACTTTTTTTGAGAATCTTTTTTTCAATTCTGACAGGTATGATCTCTCCCGTGTTGGACGCATGAAGATTAATTATAAGTTTGGAATGGATGTCTCTGTCGATAATACAGTCCTTACCCATAACGACATCATTATGGCAGTAAGATATTTGGTAGAACTCAATAATGGCAAGGGCAAGGTCGATGATATTGATCACTTGGGAAATCGTCGGGTTCGCGCCGTTGGTGAGCTTCTCGAAAACCAGCTTCGGGTCGGTTTGGTAAGAATGGAAAGAGCAGTTAAGGAGAAAATGGCGATTCAGGAAATTGAAACCATGATGCCTTACGATTTGGTCAATCAAAAACCAGTAGCGGCCGCAATTAAAGAATTTTTTGGTTCTTCTCAACTTTCTCAATTTATGGATCAGACCAATCCCCTTTCCGAAGTAACTCATAAGCGGCGTTTGTCTGCGCTTGGGCCGGGAGGTTTGACTCGTGAAAGGGCCGGTTTTGAAGTGCGCGACGTTCACTCTACCCACTATGGGCGTATGTGTCCGGTGGAAACTCCCGAAGGGCCAAATATTGGTCTGATTACTTCTTTGGCCATTTACGCCAGAGTTTCCGAATACGGATTTATCGAAACGCCTTATCGAGTAGTCGATAAAAGTCAAACTTTAGGTGAAACCAAATATTTTACTGCTTTTCAAGAGGAAGGAAAAGTTATCGCCCAGATGGATCTTAAACATTTGAATAAAGATAAAGTCACTGGTGACCACATACCATCTCGTGCAAGTGGAGACTTTACTTTGGTAAACTCTGAAGACGTAGACCTTATGGATATTTCTCCGTCACAGATGATTTCGATTGCAACCTCGTTGATCCCTTTTCTTGAACACAACGATGCCAACCGTGCCTTGATGGGATCAAATATGATGAGGCAGGCAGTTCCGGTGATTAAGGCGGATGCTCCCATCGTAGGGACTGGAATTGAAAAACTGGTGGCCCGAGACTCCAAGGCAATTTTGACTGCCGAACAGGATGGACGGGTTGTCTTTGTGGACTCCAACCGGATTGTTCTTCAAAGAGATCATTTTAAAGAAGGTGAATCGGGAGTCGATATTTATAAACTGACCAAATATCAACGGACTAACCAAAATACTTGCAATAATCAAAGGGCCTTGGTGAAAGAAGGTGATATTGTTAAAAAAGGTATGGTGATCGCCGACGGGCCGGCCACACATTTGGGTGATTTGGCCTTGGGACAAAATGTTTTAGTTGCCTTTATGCCCTGGGGTGGCTACAACTATGAAGATTCCATCCTGATTTCTGAAAAACTTTTAACCAAAGACATCTTTACTTCTGTTCACATTGAGGCCTTTGAAATAGAGGCGCGCGATACCAAATTGGGCAAAGAAGAAATTACCAGGGATATTCCCAATGTTTCAGAGGAGGCCCTCAAAGACCTTGATGAAGCGGGGATTGTCAGGGTAGGTGCTATCGTTAAACCTGGTGACATTTTGGTGGGAAAAATTACTCCTAAAGGAGAATCTCAGCTCTCTCCTGAAGAAAAACTTCTCAAGGCCATTTTTGGAGATAAGGCCGGAGATGTTAAAGATACTTCTTTACGGGTTCCTTCCTCTGTTCGTGGAACTGTCATTGATTCCAGAGTTTATACGCGTGAGGGAGTAGAACTCGATAGTCGTTTAAAGGAAATTATCGAACAAGAGACAACACTCATTCGCAGAGACGAAAGAATTGAAATTCAATCAATTCAAAATCTGGCCCTGCATCACATTGCCAAAATGCTCAAAGGAGTTAAAACAGTAGACAAATTAATTTCAGAAGACGGGTCTACTGAACTGCTCGCCAAAGGAGCGGAAATCACACTGGAAGTTTTGGGAGAAATTCCTTTTGAGTTGATTGGCTATATCCCTTTACAACCAGAGCTTGAAGAAAAACTTTCAGATTATTTTGCCGACGTTCGCAACCGTCTCAATCGAGTGAGAATGAGTGCCAATGACGAAATTGCTGCTCTTCACAGAGGAGATGAATTAGCACCAGGGGTAATTAAAAAGGTTATAGTTTACGTTGCTATCAAACGAAAACTTCAATCGGGTGATAAAATGGCCGGACGTCACGGCAATAAAGGCGTTATCTCCAATGTTATTCCCCAGGAAGATATGCCTTACTTGGCGGATGGAACGAGTGTCGAAATTGTTTTAAATCCCTTGGGTGTTCCCTCGCGGATGAATATTGGACAGTTGCTTGAACTCCATTTGGGCTGGGCCGGTCGTGGATTGGGGGAAAAACTTAAAACCATGATGGAAGAGCAAGCGGATATTCACAGACTTAAAGACCTCATTTACAAAATTTACCAAACTGATGAGGTGAAAGAATTTCTTAAAAAGGCCCCAGATAAACTGGTGTGTGAAATAGCTGAGCAGTTGTCCACCGGTGTACGTTTTGCCACACCCGCCTTTGATGGGGCAACAGAGGACAGTATTCGAGAAATGCTCAAATTGGGTGACCTGGATGAGTCGGGAAAAACAACCCTGTTTGACGGCATGACCGGGGATGCTTTTGCAGAAGATGTCACAGTTGGGGTTATGTATATGCTTAAACTCCACCACTTAGTGGATGAAAAAATTCACGCTCGTTCCACCGGCCCCTATTCCTTGGTGACTCAGCAACCACTTGGCGGCAAGGCACAGTTTGGAGGACAAAGGTTGGGAGAAATGGAAGTTTGGGCCTTGGAGGCCTATGGTGCGGCCTATACGTTGCAAGAGTTTTTAACAGTCAAATCAGATGATGTGATTGGGCGAACGCGTATGTATGAATCTATTGTCAAAGGTGAACAAATTCTTGAGCCGGGACTCCCGGAATCTTTTAATGTTTTAGTGAGGGAACTTCAGGCCCTTTGTTTGGATGTTGGGTTGGAAGAATCCAGCGAAGAGGAAAACTTTTAACCCTTTAATTGAGGTAATTTTATGAAAGACTTACTCAACTTTTTTGATAAACCGAAGGATCCGATTAGCGTAGAGGCCGTTTCTATTCAAGTCGCCTCTCCTGATACTGTTCGAGAATGGTCTTTTGGTGAAGTCAAAAAGCCGGAAACGATTAATTATCGGACTTTTAAACCGGAAAGAGAAGGCCTTTTTTGTGCCAAGATTTTTGGCCCTATTAAAGATTACGAATGTATTTGCGGAAAATATAAAAGAATGAAGCACCGAGGAGTCGTTTGCGAAAAATGTGGCGTGGAAGTAACTCTTTCCAAAGTTCGTCGCGAACGTTGCGGCCATATTGAATTGGCCGCCCCCGTGGCACATATTTGGTTTTTGCGCTCACTTCCTTCGCGCATGGGCGCTCTTCTCAATCTCACTCTCAAAGAACTTGAAAAAATTCTTTATTACGAGGCCTATATCGTTACAGAATCGGCAACTCAGGATTTACAAGGCGGCCTGAAAATTGGGCAAATTATTACTGAACAACAATACGATGAACTCAAAGAACAAGGTGTAGAATTTGAGGCCGGGATGGGTGGAGAAGTCATCAAAGACCTTCTTCGCAAAGTTGATATCGACTTTGAAAGAAAAGAACTGCGGCGAGACTTCAATACTGCTACGACAGAAATGACCAAGACCAAATTAGTCAAGAGACTCAAAGTCGTTGAATCCGTTTTGAAGTCGAATAACCGTCCTGAGTGGTTTATGATGGATGTCATACCAGTTTTGCCACCGGATTTGCGTCCGCTGGTTCCGTTGGAAGCTGGGCGTTTTGCAACTTCAGACCTCAACGACCTCTACCGCCGGGTTATTAATCGAAATAATCGTTTGAAAAGACTGAAGGAACTCAACGCTCCTGAAATCATTATTCGTAACGAAAAACGTATGCTTCAAGAAGCTGTGGATGCTCTTTTTGATAATGGACGTCGTGGAAAAGTTTTTACCGGGGCCAACAAGCGACCTCTTCGCTCACTCTCTGATATGCTCAAAGGCAAGCAAGGACGTTTTCGTCAAAACTTACTAGGGAAAAGGGTCGATTACTCGGGACGTTCTGTGATCGTCGTTGGCCCTAACTTGAGACTCCACCAATGTGGTCTGCCTAAACTCATGGCGCTAGAATTATTCAAACCGTTTGTTTTTAACAGACTTATCGAGAAAGGCCACTGTACTACCATTAAAGTGGCCAAGAGAATGGTTGAACAGCAAAAAGAGGAAGTTTGGAGTATTTTGGAAGAAATTGTTAAAGAACATCCCGTTTTGCTCAACCGGGCACCGACTCTTCACCGCTTGGGTATTCAGGGTTTTGAACCTATCTTGATTGAGGGCAAGGCCATTCAGTTGCACCCATTGGTTTGTACTGCTTTCAATGCCGATTTTGATGGCGATCAAATGGCCGTGCACATTCCACTTTCTCTGGAAGCACAAATTGAGTGTCGTATTCTGGCCATGTCTACTAATAATATTCTTTCTCCCAAGGATGGAGTGCCCATTATTATTCCTTCGCAGGATATTGTTCTTGGGCTTTACTACATGTCGAGAATTCGACCTTTTGCCCGCGGTTACGGAAAGATTTTTGCTTCTAAAGAAGAGGCCCAATTTGCTTACCATTCGGGGAATCTCCATTTACAGTCGCCGATTCGTGTGCGGATTGATGGCAAGGCCTTGGAGACAACTGTCGGTAGGACTTTTATTTACGAAATCATTCCCCAATGTCTGGGTTTTGAAGATATTAACCGAGTGTTAGGGAAAAAAGAGATTGGACAACTCATCGACAAGGCCTATCGCAAGGGAACAGAGAAAGATACAGTTCTTTTGGCTGATGCTCTTATGCATTTGGGGTATTCAAACGCCACTAAAGCGGGAATTTCGATTAATGTCAACGACATTACTATTCCTTTGGAGAAAACAGAAATCCTTGCCGATGCCAATTTGGAAGTAGATCGGATTACTGAAGAATACAATGAAGGCTCCATTACAGATGGTGAGAGATACAACAAGGTTGTAGATGTTTGGTCACAGGCCAATGAGAAATTGACCAAGGTCATGCTCGAAAAGATTTCGACTGATACCTTTGTTAATGAGAAAAATGAAGAACAAAAAGCACCTTCATTTAACGCCATTTTTATGATGGCCGATTCAGGAGCGAGGGGATCGACAAACCAAATGAGGCAATTGGCGGGGATGCGGGGCCTGATGGCAAAGCCAAACGGTGAGATTATCGAAACTCCCATTACATCTAATTTCCGTGAAGGTCTTTCTGTGCTTCAATATTTTTCTTCTACTCACGGTGCTCGTAAAGGTTTGGCCGATACCGCTTTGAAGACGGCCAATTCCGGTTACCTGACACGAAGATTGGTGGATGTAGCACAAGATGGCATTATTAGGGAGGAGGATTGTGGTGCCACTGATGGAATTATCTTAACTTCTCGCATAGAGGCCGGAGAAGTTGTCGAAGATGTCTCAGAGAGGGCCATGGGGCGAGTGACGGCCAATCCCATTACGGATGCAGATGGAAGAGAAGTTTTGCCGTCCCATTACGTGCTTACAGAAAAAGATATGCCGACGTTACAAGAACACAATATTGACCAGATTAAAGTTCGTTCGGTTTTGACATGCAAAACCCGTCACGGGTTTTGCGCAAAATGTTTTGGCAGGGATTTAGCGAGAGGAAATTTGGTCAGCGTTGGTGAAACGGTTGGTGTTATTGCCGCCCAATCCATTGGCGAACCTGGCACTCAGCTTACCATGCGTACTTTCCACGTTGGTGGGACGGCGACTGCTGGTGCTCAAATTAGCAAAACGGAAGTTCGCACGGCCGGGATTGTTCACTTTGATAATGTTAAGGTGGCCATTAATGACAGCACTGAAGAAATGGTTATTTTGAACAAAATTGGTGAAATCGTTATCAAGGATAACGCCGGAACAGAAAAGGAACGCTACCCTGCTGTTTATGGCGCCCGCATCTTTTTCAAAGAAGGCGAAGAAGTCAATGTCGGTGATAAGTTGATTGAATGGGATCCTTTCTCGATTCCTATTCTGACTGAAGCTGCAGGGATTGTGAAATATGAGGATTTAGAAATTGGTTCTACCATGACCGAACAGCTTGATGCGATTACAGGACTTGCCAATCGTATTGTTGTAGAGTCGAAGAATCCCAATGTTCAACCTCGTATTAGCATTGTCGATGAATCGGGAGAACCTGTACTGGTTCCAGGAACCAAGCGCCACGCAACTTACCGTCTTCAAGTAGGTGCCAACATTATCGTTCAGGATGGTGAGCGAGTGGAAACGGCAACTGCCATTTCCAAAATTACCCGTGAATCAACCAAAACCAAAGATATTACCGGGGGCCTTCCGCGAGTTGCAGAGCTTTTTGAAGCACGCAAACCTACTAATGCCGCTCAAATTTCAGATGTTTCAGGTACCATTGAATTTGGCCCTGAACTCAGAGGCAACCGTCGGGTTATCGTAAGGCCGGATGATGGATTGGAACCAATGGTTTATACCGTGCCGAAAGGCCGTTACATTGTTGTCAACGAAGGTGATTACATTCGTGCTGGAGAACCGATTATGGACGGGCCGGCCAATCCTCACGACCTCTTGAGGGTTAAGGGAATTAAAGAATTGGCCCGTTATATCGTGGACGAAATTCAAGAAGTTTATCGTCTTCAAGGTGTTAAAATTGACGATAAGCACATTGAGGTTATTGTTAGTCAGATGTTGAAAAAGGTTGAAATTTTGGATGCAGGTGACACCACATTTGTGACTGGTGATTCGGTAACCAAGACCGAATTTCAAGCGGCCAATGAGGAGATAGAAAAGGAGGGCCTAAGGCCCGCCTCTGGACGCCCTTTGTTGCTCGGAATTACCAAGGCCTCTTTGACTACGGAATCCTTCCTTTCAGCGGCCTCCTTTCAAGAAACGACCAAGGTTCTTACCCAGGCCGCACTTGAGGGAAAAAAGGATATGCTGCGAGGACTCAAGGAGAATGTCTTGATGGGGCGCTTGATTCCGGCGGGTACTGGAATTAGCAAATACCGAGATTTTGAAGCAGTGTGTGAAGAGGAAGAAACAAAAAAAGAAGAAAGTGAAATCAGCGAGGAATTAATAGGGGTCAGGGAAATAGAAACGCAACCAAGTGCTGAACTGACCGTATAGGCCTTTGCTTGAAATGGTTAGTATGCTGTGTTAGAAAGTGATTTAAAAAGAGGAGTATAGATGCCGACAATTAATCAATTGATTCGTAAAGGGCGCAAAGATAAGTTTGTCAAAACGAAATCTCCCGCTCTCAAAAGCTGCCCTCAAAGGCGTGGTGTGTGTACGCGGGTCTATACAACGACTCCAAAAAAGCCAAACTCGGCGATGAGGAAGGTTTGCCGGGTTCGCCTGACTTCCGGTTTTGAAGTGACTTCTTATATTGGAGGTGAAGGACACAACCTGCAAGAACACTCAATTGTTCTCGTGCGTGGAGGCAGAGTAAAAGACTTGCCAGGTGTTCGTTATCATACTGTTCGTGGCAGCCTGGATACGACGGGCGTGGATAAACGTGGACAGCGTCGTTCTAAATATGGTGCCAAAAAACCTAAGAATAAATCGTGAGGGATAGGGTATGAGTCGTAAACGTAGTGCCGAACCAAGAAAAGTTTTACCTGATTCTCAATATCAGGATATGGTAGTCACCAAATTCATTAACGTCCTTATGAGAGGGGGAAAAAAATCTACTGCAGAAAAGATTTTTTATGGAGCACTTGAACTCATAGAAAAGCGAACCAGTGAAGAACCTCTCAAACTTTTTAAAAAGGCCCTTTCCAATGTCAAACCGGCAGTCGAAGTTAAATCTCGTCGCATTGGAGGTGCTACCTACCAGATTCCGATTGAAGTTCATTTGGGCCGCCGCCAGTCTTTGGCGATTCGTTGGATTCGTGACTATGCTCGTGGGCGCAACGGAAAAACCATGATGGAAAAATTGGCCGATGAATTTATTGATGCCGCCAATAACCGTGGGGGCGCAGTCAAGAAGCGCGAAGATGTCTACAAGATGGCCGAGGCCAATAAGGCCTTTGCCCACCTCCGTTGGTAAGAACTTAAGAGGCCGTTTATGGGCCAAAAAGAGCTGGCCATTCTACGCAATATTGGGATTGTGGCACATATTGATGCGGGGAAGACCACAACTACCGAGCGGATTCTTTTTTACACTGGAAAAAATCATAAAATGGGGGAGGTTCACGATGGGGCCGCAACCATGGATTGGATGCTTCAGGAACAAGAGCGGGGAATTACCATAACTTCGGCGGCCACGACTTGTCTTTGGAGGAAACATAGGATTAACCTCATTGATACTCCTGGACATGTAGATTTTACTATCGAAGTTGAGCGCTCGCTGAGAGTTCTCGACGGTGCGGTGGGAATTTTTGATGCTGTTGCCGGGGTGGAACCCCAGTCTGAAACAGTTTGGGCACAAGCAGACAAGTACTGCGTTCCTCGCATTGCTTTGGCAAATAAGATGGATCGCGTAGGTGCTAATTTTGATAACACTATTGAAGAGATATGTAGCAAACTCGATAAAACTGCCGTTGCCATTCAAATTCCTATTGGAGTGGAGAATCAGTTTAGTGGGGTTATTGATCTGGTTGAGATGAAAGCACTTTTTTTTGAAGAAAAAAACCTCGGAGAAACTGTCATTGAAAAAAACATTCCTCCTGAATTGTTGGAAGAAGCAGAATTGGCGCGCGATAAGCTGTTGGAAACTTTGGCCGATTTTGATGATGAATTGGCCGAGGCCTATCTCAATAGTGAAAATATTACCGGTCAAAAGATAAAAATGGTGATGAGAAAGGCGACTATAGATCAATCTGTGGTGCCCGTTTTATGTGCTTCGGCCTTTAGAAATAAAGGGATTCAGCCTTTGCTCGATGCAGTTATCAATTATTTACCTTCACCGCTAGATCGGGGAGAGATTAAAGGCCATGCACCGAAAAATCTCAAGGGTACTCGCAAACAAAAAAGCGAGGGAGAAACGAGAAAACCTGATTCCTCGGAACCTTTTTCGGGGCTTGCTTTCAAAATTGCCAACGATCCGTTTGTGGGTTCTCTAGCCTATGTTCGCATTTATTCGGGAGAGTTAAAAGTTGGGTCGAGCATCTTTAACCCTTTGAAAAAAAAGAAAGAAAAAGTGCAAAAACTTCTTCAAATGCACGCAGATAAAAGGACGGAGCTATCTTCGGCATCGGCGGGAGATATTGTGGCCATATCCGGCCTTAAGTGGACGACGACGGGAGAGACGTTGTGTAGTGAGCACCGACCGATTGTCTACGACCTGATGGAGTTTCCAGAGGCGGTGATTTCTGTGGCCATTGAGCCTAAAACCAGTGCTGATGAAAAAAAATTGATTGAGGCGCTGGAGCGATTGGGCAAAGAAGACCCCTCCTTTTCCTATCACCACAATGCTGAAACGGGGCAACTTTTGATTTTGGGGATGGGAGAATTGCACCTTGAAGTCATCGTCGATCGTCTGCAAAGAGAATTTGGTGTGGGGATTCGGGTGGGGGAACCCCAGGTTGCCTACCGAGAGTCAATTTCCGGCGTTGCTTGTGTGGATAAGAGTTTTGAAAAAGAATATTCTGGCAAAATTCAATTTGGGCACGTTCGACTCGAAGTACGGCCTTGGGATTTTCAACAAGGGGTTTATTTTGATTCCCAGGTGAGCAAGCGGGAAATCCCCCAAGTTTTTATTGATGCCATAGAGAAATCTATTCAGGATACGGCATTGGGAGGGGCCTTGGTGGGCCATCCCTTTATCAATCTCAAGGTGACCTTGATTGCTGCTCGGTATCGAGAAGAAGAATCTTCTGAAGTGGCCTATGTTATTGCTGCTTCCCAGGCCTTTACGGAGGCTTGTCGCAAAGCAAAAATAAAACTTTTTGAACCTGTTATGGGCCTGGAAATTGTGACCCCTGTCGAGTACACGGGGGATATTATCGCTGATATTAATAAGAAGCGAGGAAAAATTGTCGCAATGGGAAGTAAGCAAAATAAGGAGCTTATTGAGGCAGAGGCCCCCCTAGCGGAGCTATTTGGCTACAGCACAGATCTGAGGTCAAAATCTCAGGGGCGTGCCAATTTTAGTATGAGCTTTAAGACCTATCAGGGCCTTGCTCGAGAACTGGAGAGGGAGATTTTAAAAAAGAGGGGGATTTCAGTTTGACCTTCTTTATTTTAAAATATGGCAAAAATGTTTGACATTGGAGTTCATGCATTTTAAAAAGGCAACTTAGCTTTCTAGTTTGAACTGTTTGGTGAGAGGATTGAGAGAAGTGGAAGCGAGCAGATTGCGGATTAAATTGCGGGCCTATGATTACAAGTTGCTCGACAAGTCCGTGGGGGAAATTGTTTCGACGGCAAAAGAGACGGGAGCAAGGATTGCTGGGCCGATTCCTCTGCCTATCGAAATCAACAAATTCACCGTGCTTCGCGGGCCTCATGTCAATAAAAAAGCTCGTGAACAGTTTGAAATGAGAACTTACAAAAGATTGATCGATATTGTCGATCCTACGCAACAAACCGTGAACAGCCTCATGAAGCTAGACCTGTCCTCAGGTGTTGACGTAGAAATTAAGTACTGAGTGCGGGAAACCGCTTTATTTTTGAGAACTGTCTGAAGGAATAATTCTGAAGGCGTTTTGGTGTTGAGAGGAATGAGTGACCAAAAAAACTGAAGAGATTGGAGAAAAAGAAAACGAGGCCGTAGAAGTCGCAGAGGCTTCAGAGACACCCAAAGCACCAGAGGTGTCCGAGACAAAAGTGCCCTCCTCTGTGGCACTGCCAGCTTTCTACGGTGTCAAAGCGGGCATGACTCGCATTTTTGATGATTCGGGTAATCACGTTCCCGTGACAGTGGTGAAGCTTGTTCCCAATTTTATAACTCAGGTGAAAACTCTCCAAAAGGATGGTTATGAGGCCTATCAGATAGCTTATTTTGAAAAGCGCGAGAAACTTGTAAGCAAACCAGTAAAGGGCATTTTGGCCAAGGCCAAAGTCGAAAAGAACCTGACCCGCTTTTCAGAATTGAGAACTGGCAAAGTGGATACGGCCCATCTCGGAGGATGTGTTTCTCTCGACCATTTTCCCTCCTCAACTCTCGTCGATGTGACGGGAATTTCCCAAGGAAAAGGTTTTCAGGGGGTAATTAAGCGCTGGAATTTTTCCCAAGGGCCACTTTCTCACGGCTCTAAATTCCATCGTACTGGTGGCTCTATCGGAAACCGGGCCACTCCTGGAAAAGTCTGGAAAAATAAAAAAATGCCCGGCCACATGGGGGCAGTAAGGCGAACAGTGCAAAACCTTCGAGTTGTAGAAGTTAACCATGAAAAAGGTTATATGCTTATTCGGGGGGCTGTTCCCGGTGCTAAAAATGGCCTGGTTCGCGTTTGCAGGGCCACAAAAGGTAGAGAGCAGGGAGCGGCCCAATGAGCAAAGTCGCATCGCACAAAGTGAAGGTTTTAAATTCCAATTTTGAAGAAGTTGGTGCGCTCGATACAAAAGTAAGTCTTTCCGCCGAAGATATTAAAATTCCCTTGGTTCACCAAGTGGTCAAGGCCACTTTGGCCGGGCGTCGTCAGGGTAATGCTTGCACCAAAACCCGTGGCAAAGTCAGAGGCGGCGGGGCCAAACCCTTTAAGCAAAAGGGAACGGGAAGGGCCAGGCAAGGTTCTCGGCGCTCTCCTTTAATGGTCGGCGGAGGCACTACCTTTGGCCCGACTCCCAGGGACTATCAACAAAAGGTCAACAAAAGAATGGTTCGTGGTGCCATTCAGGCAGTTTTGGCGGACAAGTACCAGTCGGGCAAGTTGATTGTCGTGGAGAGTTTGGAATCCAACGGCAAAACCAAAGATATGCACACTCGTCTCAATGGCAGAGGCCTGCTTCCGGCCCTGGTGGTCGCGGGGAATCAAAATTCTCTGGCCTTGCGTGCTGTACGCAATTTGCAATGGGCTAAGGCCTTGAGTGTGGAAGGTTTTAGCGTCTATGAAGCAGTTCGCTTTGAAAACTTGATTATTGAGCGCGATGCGCTAGAGAAATTGCTCGGTAGAATTGAGAAGAGTTAAAAGGAACGGGTATTATGGCAATTCTCCTTATGGAATCAATTATTAAAAGGCCACTCATGACGGAGAAATCTTCTCTGTTGAGCGAGCGAAGTAATTGTTACGGTTTTGTAGTGGAAAAAAAGGCCAATAAAAATCAAATCAGAGAGGCCGTGGAAAAACTCTACGAAGTGAAAGTTTTAAGCGTGAGAACTTCGATTATGCCCGGGAGTGTGAAGCGGATGGGCCGTTTCACCAGCAAGACGGCCAAATATAAAAAGGCCTATGTTCAACTTGGTAAAGGTCATCGCATTGATTTTTTTAAGAGTGCCTAAAACCGTTTTAGGAAAAAATTATGGGAATTAAAAAATTTCGACCGCGAACTCCTTCCTTGCGCCAAATGCAGAAACTCGATGGTCGAGAGCTTACCAAAGACGTAAAAATTTTCCGTCCTGCTCTTCGCTCACTTTCTTCGACTGCCGGCCGTAACAACGCCGGACGTATAACTGTTCGCCACCGGGGCGGAGGGGTGAAGCGACGCTATCGTTTGGTTGATTTTAAACGCAAAAGAGTCAATATTCCCGCCAAAGTTCAGGCCATTCACTACGACCCCAACCGCACTTGCAACGTGGCCTTGATCGCCTACGCTGACGGCCTGAAATCGTATATTTTGGCACCATTAGACCTTAAAGTTGGTGACGCTATTGTGAGTTCGGCAGATGCCGACATTAAGGTTGGAAACAGTAAAGCACTCAAAGATATTCCGGTGGGAACCCTGGTTCACAATGTTGAACTTTGGCCCGGAGGCGGGGGGAAAATGGCGCGTTCGGCGGGTACTTGTATTCAGGTGATGGCCAAAGAGCGGGGAGAAATTCTTCTGCGCATGCCTTCAGGAGAATTGCGTAAAGTAAAAGAAGCTTGCCGGGCCACTATTGGTCAAGTGGGGAATCTCGATCACGAAAAGCGAAATATTGGCAAGGCAGGGGCCAAGCGGAAACTGGGTATTCGGCCTTCCGTGCGCGGAGTGGCAATGAATCCCATTGACCACCCCCACGGCGGTGGTGAAGGTCGCACCTCGGGAGGACGCCATCCGGTCACTCCTTGGGGTATGCCCACCAAAGGTTATAAAACCCGTCACAACAAACGTACTGACCGCTATATCGTCAGACGCAGAAAGTCGAAATCGTAGGGAGTAATCAATGGCCCGATCGTTAAAAAAAGGACCCTTTGTAGATGAACCACTGATTAAAAAGGCGATGGCCAGCGGTGGAGGCAAAGGCAATAAAGTGATTAAAACCTGGTCTCGCCGCTCGACGATTGTCCCGGAATTTATAGGACTGACTTTTGCAGTTCATAATGGCCGCAAATTTATTCCCGTTTATGTGACGGATCAAATGATTGGCCATAAACTGGGGGAGTTTTCTCCTACCCGCACCTTCCACGGTCACGGTGGGGATAAAAAGGTCAAAAAAGAGGCCGTTAAAAAATAAAGTTGGAGAGGGCATTTTATGGCCATTGTTGTAAAAAATAATCGTGTTGGAGTTGCACCTCGCAAGATTGCTCAGGTGTGTGACTTGATAAGGAAGAAAAAAGCATCCGAGGCACTGAAAATCCTGCGCTTTTGTGAGAAGAGGGAAATTGCCATCGTGCTTAGTAAACTTATCAATAGTGCGTTGACGGTTGCTTCTCAATCCGACAAATACGATTTAGACAATTTGGTGGTTGAAACTGTTTATGCCAACGCTGGTGCTACGCTTAAAAGAATTCGTCCTCGCGCTCAAGGCAGGGCCTTTAGAATTCGCAAGCGCAGTGGTCGCGTGTTTCTCAAACTGGCAGAAGATTAAAAAGAGGTTAAAGCATGGGCCAAAAAGTACATCCGTACGGTTTTAGATTAAAGTATACCAAGGATTGGCACTCGAATTGGTTTTCTGATAAACGCAATTATGTGCACACGTTGCACGAAGATTTAAATATTCGGCGTTATATCGAAAAGAATATGAAAAATGCGGCGGTTTCCAGCGTCGAGATCGTTCGAGTCTTCGATAAAGTTGAAGTGACTGTTCACACGGCCAAACCCGGCGTGGCCATTGGTAAAAAAGGTACTGGCATCGACAAGATTCGCAAGGATTTGAAAAATTTTACTCGGGCAAACTTGGTTTTTAATATTGCTGAAGTGAAAAGGCCCGATACCGATGCCAAATTGATTGCCGAAAATATTGCGGCCCAACTCGAAAAGAGAGTGGCCTTTAGGCGTGCCATGAAGAAGGTTATTCAATCCGCTTTTCGGGCAGGTGTTAAAGGAATTAGAGTGAGAACCGCAGGGCGCTTGGGTGGTGCTGAAATGGCACGCGCCGAAGGATACAGTGAAAGAAAAGTTCCCTTGCACACTTTGCGTGCCGATATCGATTACAATACGGCAGTGGCCCGTACCACCTATGGAGTTCTCGGGGTCAAGGTGTGGGTTTACAAGGGCGAAGTTTACAAGTAAGTGGGAAAACATAAGGAAAGTATAAGATGTTGAGTCCTAAGAAAGTGAAATGGCGCAAGCAACAGAAAGGCCGGATGAAAGGTGTGGCCTATCGTGGTAGCAGTATCACTTTTGGAGATTTTGCCATTCAGGCAACATCTTGTGGTTATGTGACCAACAGGCAAATAGAGGCCGCTCGTATTGCTATGACTCGCAAAATTAAAAGAGGGGGGCGGGTTTGGATCAAGCTCTTTCCCGACAAAGTATTGACCAAAAAACCGGCGGAAGTTCGGATGGGAAAGGGAAAAGGTGCCCCCGATTCATGGGTGGCGGTTGTTCGGCCGGGACGGGTGATGTTTGAAATTCGCCATTTGGATATGGATTTGGCGCGTGAGGCACTTAAATTGGCCTGTTATAAGTTGCCCATAAAGACGCGAATTATTGAGCGCGCAGATTTGGCAAAATAAGGTAAAGTTGGAGGATTTGTGGCAGAGATTTTAAAGTACGCTGATATTAAAGACTGGGATGGAGAGAGGTTTGATGCCCGAATCACTCAGTTTCGTCGTGAGCTTTTTAATATGCGTATGCAAAAGGCCGCAGAAGGTGTGAATAAACCTCATATCCAAAAAGTCCTCAAGAGAAATGTGGCCCGTCTTTTAACCGCCAAACGTGCAAAGCTGCAAAACAATGAGGTTGGACATGGCCGAAAATAATAGTGCTCAATTAAAATTTAAAAAGAAGCTGGAGGGTATTGTTGCCAGCGATAAAAATGATAAAACGATAGTTGTCAGTGTGACTCGTCGTTTTAAACATAGAACTTACAACAAATTTATTTCGAGAAGTAAAAAGTACCATGCCCACGACCTGGAAAATAAGGCCAAAGTTGGGGATAGTGTGACGATTGTTGAATCACGTCCCTATTCAAGACTTAAAAAATGGGAACTTCTTACAATCCACACATAGGGTAGAGTTATGATTCAGATGCAAACTAAATTGGAAGTGGCGGACAATTCTGGGGCCAAAGAAGTTAAGTGTGTCAAAGTTTTGGGAGGTTCCAAGCGCATGATTGCTCACCTCGGTGATGTTATTGTAGTGGCCGTTCAGCACGCTCTTCCCGGTGGAAAAATTAAAAAGGGAGAGGTCAAAAAGGCGGTTATTGTACGCACCAAGAGTCCGGTGAAACGCAAAGATGGGTCGTATATCAGGTTTGATAAAAATAGTGTAGTTATTTTGGGCAATAATAATGAATTGGTGGGAACCCGCATTTTTGGGCCGGTCGCCAGAGAACTCAGGGCCAAAAATTTTACCAAAATTTGTTCTTTGGCCTCAGAGGTACTTTAAGGCAAGAGAGAGGAAGAGATTGTGCAAAAGTTGAAAGTTAAAGATGAAGTCATCGTTCTCGCCGGAAAGGATAAGGGCAAGACGGGCAACATTTCAAAAATTCACAAAAAGAAAAGGAAAGTTTTGATAAATGGTGTGAATGTCGCTCGCAAAACGGTTCGTCCTGGACAGAAGAATCCCAACGGGGGGTTTGTTGAAGTTGAGCGACCTATTGATATTAGCAATGTGGCAGTTTTGAGTCCCAAAGAGAGAAAGGCGACCAGAGTGCGGATTGAGCAAAGAGATGGTAAAAAAGTTCGTGTGGCGGTCAAATGTGGCTCGGTTTTGAGTTAGCCTGGGAAATTGAGAAAAAAGATGAATACTTACAAAAACGAATATCAAAAGCGAATTAAACCGGCCATGCAGGAAAAATTTGGTTACAAAAATGTCAACCAGATTCCCAAGCTGGACAAAATTGTCGTCAATTGCATGACACGGGATTGCGTGTCCAATAGCAAGACAGTCGTCAGCGTGAAGGCCGATTTGGCGGCCATTACCGGACAACAACCAGTACCGGCCAAGGCCAAGAAATCAATAGCTTCTTTTAAAATTCGTCAAGGCATGGTCTTGGGGGCCTGTGTGACTTTGCGGGGAAAGAGAATGTATGAATTTCTCGAAAGGCTGATCGACATTTCCCTGCCTCGTGTGCGTGACTTTCGCGGTGTGAGTCCCAAGGGATTCGACGGGGGTGGAAATTATACGTTGGGCCTTAAAGAGCAAATTATTTTTCCGGAAATTAATTATGACAAAATTGATAAAGTTCGAGGTCTGGGTATTTCTATTGTGACTACGGCCAAATCCGATGAAGAAGGCCGTGAGCTTTTAGGTCTTTTTGGAATGCCCTTTAGAAAGTGAGGAATGGAAAGTTATGGCGCGTTTGTCAATGATCGTAAAAAATGAAAAGCGTAAAAAATGGGCGGAGAAGCACCTGCCTTTGCGTCGTGAATTAAGAAAAAAGGTTCGCAATATGAAGCTTTCTGAAGAGGAGCGCTATGAAGCTCAGCTCAAGCTCCAACGCCTGCCTCGCAATTCTTGCGAAAATCGTGTGCGTAGCCGTTGCAAGCTCACCGGGCGTCCTCGCGGAGTTTATAAAGGCTTTGGCCTTTCTCGTATTAAGTTCCGAGAACTTGCCCATCAGGGTATGTTGCCCGGTGTAACTAAATCGAGTTGGTGATAGGGGAGATTGGGATATGATGACTGATCCGATTGCTGATATGTTGACTCGAATTCGCAATGCCGTTGGTGCCGGATATGACCGCGTAGAGTTTCCCGCCAGCAGATTGAAGGCGAATGTTTGCAAAGTTTTAAAAGAAGAAGGTTATATAAAGTCTTTTAAAGTGATTGCCAGGGGAAAAGTTGACATTAGTTTGAGAATTGTTTTTGGGGAAAGTTCGATTGTTGGTATGCAGAGATTTTCAAGGCCGGGACTGCGTCAGTATCGCAGTTATCGTAAGATGCCTCGGGTTTTGAGTGGTCTGGGAATATCGGTCATCTCGACTTCTCAAGGAGTTATGTCTTCTCGTGAGGCCAAGAGGCGGAAATTGGGAGGGGAAGTCCTTTGTCATATTTGGTAAGTTGGTAAACGGGAGTTATTGTATGTCGAGAATTGGAAAAAATCCTATTGTTATTCCCGATAAGGTTGAGGTCAAAATAAATGGTGCTCATGTCAGCGTAAAAGGGCCTAATGGGCAACTCGAATACACTTTTACTAATTTCGTTGAAATTGTTCAGAACGAAAAAGAAATTTGTGTTCGACCGCTTGGCAAATCCAAGCGCGTTTCCAGTTTATGGGGAACTACGCGAACTTTGATCGACAATATGGTAGTGGGAGTTTTAAACGGCTTTAAAAAAGAGCTTGAATTTAATGGTGTTGGCTATCGGGCCGCTGTTAAAGGGCGGATTCTCAATCTGAATTTGGGTTATTCCCATCCGATTGATTACCAATTGCCCGAGGGGGTTCAGGCCAAAGTAGTCAAAAACGTCATTGAAATATCGGGTGCCAGCAAAGAATTGGTGGGTTTTGTTGCCGCCAAAGTGCGCTCGTTTCGTCCTCCAGAGCCTTATAAAGGCAAGGGAATTAAATATGTTGGTGAAACTCTCATCCGCAAGGCAGGCAAGGCCGGCGGTAAAAAATAGGTGTAAATCATGCGAAGGCCAATAAAGAGATTAAAAGACCCGAATGCGGAAAGAAAATTGCGCAGGCATCTCTCCATCCGCAAGAAAATTAAAGGTACTTCACAGCGGCCTCGCATTGCCGTTAATCGGAGTAATAAAAACCTTAGAGTTCAGGTCATTAACGATGAATCTGGAAAGACTTTGTTTTCCGTACAGACTTTTGGCAAGCATAAGGTGGAGGCCGGTTCAAATAAAGAAGGTGCCAAACTTGTAGGCACTCGTGTGGCCGAAGAGATGAAGGCCAAAAATATTCAGACCGCAGTATTTGACAGGGGTGGGGTTCTCTACTACGGAGTTGTAGCTGCTTTGGCGGAATCCATCCGGGAAAGTGGTATTCAAATTTAAGGGGAAATTGGGAATCGTTATGGTTGATGAAACAACAAAAAAAATAGTGAAAAAAGCAGTCCAAAAAGAAAACTCAGATCAGAAGGAAGCCGTGGCGGCAACTGGGCAAACCGCCCAGGCAACTTCACCAAGTGAAGTTGCCGGAAAACCAGCGAAAAAAGAGGGTAAAAAACCTCATTCCGGCAACGCCAAACGGCCACAGGGCCAGTTTCGGCGTTCACAACCTCGTGAAGCTCCCGAATTTGAAGAACGGGTTGTGGCGGTAAACCGTGTGGCCAAAGTGGTGAAAGGGGGGCGTCGCTTTTCCTTCTCGGCACTTATGATTGTCGGTGATAAGAGAGGGCGCGTGGGATATGGCCTGGGCAAGGCCAAAGAAGTTCCCGAGGCCATTCGCAAGGCCACCCAGTCCGCCCAAAAAAATCTGCTGAGAGTTCCGCTCGACCGGGGAACTATTCCCCATGCTATTGAAGGACGTTTCGATGCCGGCCATATTCTCTTTAGGCCGGCAGCACAGGGAACTGGAGTCAAGGCCGCAGGGGCCTGCCGCTCTATTCTCGAATTGGCGGGAGTTACGGACGTTTTGACCAAATCGCTGCGCGGTAATAACCCCCACAACATTGTGAAGGCCACATTTTCTGCTCTCAAATGTTTGCGTTCGGTAGAACAAGTGGCGAGAGATCGTGGCAGAGATGCGGCCAATCTTAGAATAAGGTAATGATAAAGGTGGGGATAAAATTGTGAGCACTGAAAATACCATTACTGTTCGACTTAAAAAAAGCATGATTGGAAGTACGCGGCAACAAAGGGCCTGTGTAAAGGGCCTGGGCCTGAAAAAAATAGGCACCATGCGGACGCTTGAGAACACTCCTTCTGTGAGAGGAATGGTAAAAAAAGTGATTCATCTTTTAGAGATAAAGTAGAGGTAAGACAATGCTAACATTAAATAATTTGCAATCTCCCGGTTCAACTCGAAAAAATAAAAGAATCGGCCGTGGCCAGGGTTCGGGTCAGGGAACACAGGCCGGAAAAGGGCATAAAGGCCAAAAGGCCCGCAGTGGAGGAGGGGTGCGCACGGGATTTGAAGGTGGGGCCATGCCTCTTTATATGCGCCTGCCTAAAAAAGGTTTTTCTAATGCTCCCTTTAAGAATCAATACGCTGTGGTCAAGCTTGGACAACTCGACAAAAAGTTTGAGGAAGGCGAAGTTAACCGAGAATCTCTACGCCAAAAAGGCCTTTTAAAAGGTCGCAACCGCCAACTCCCCGTCAAAGTTTTGGGAGATGGAGAACTCACCAGACCGCTCGTTTTTGTGGGGATCGAAAAGTTTTCAAAATCGGCACGGGCCTCTATTGAAAAGGCCGGTGGCGAGATTCGAGCATAGATTTTTTTAAGTCTTGGGAGAAATAGCATTATGGCACCTGCTCAGGGAAAAATTGAGGAACTCAAGAAAAAAATCCTCTTTACGCTTTTACTTTTATTTGTCTATCGTATGGCCGCTCAGGTTCCCGTTCCCGGAGTCAACGGGGCGGCATTGCAGTCTTATTTTGCCGACTCTTCGGGCAATATTTTCGACCTCATCAATACTTTTTCGGGCGGTGCCTTTAAAAGATTCTCCATTTTGGCGTTGGGAATTATGCCCTATATTACAACGTCGATTATTTTCAGTTTGTTGGGTGAGGTGATTCCCCAACTGGCGGAACTTCAAGAGGATTCTGAAGGACACAAGAAAATTCAAAAATGGACTCGTTACGCTACGGTTCTTTTATGCTGTATTCAAGGCTATGGAATGTCGGCCTTTTTTGAAACATTTAAGTCTCAAAGTGGTATTCCGGTCATTCCTGAACCGGGCATGCTCTTTAAGCTCACGTCTATGATTACGCTGGCGGGGGGAACGATGTTTCTCCTGTGGTTAGGGGAACGCATTACCGAATTTGGTCTGGAAAATGGTGTTTCTTTGATTATTTTTGCAGGTATTGCGGTTGAACTTCCCTCCGAAGTCATTCAAAAATTTACTCTTTACCGCAATGGGGAACTTTCGGGCTTTGATATTTTACTCTTTTTTGGAGTCATTTTGATTTCTTTTTATGTGGTGACTTTTATTGAGCGCTCCTTTCGGAGTATTCCCGTTCAATACGCCAAAAAAGTTGTTAACAACCGGGTTTATGGTGGTACTCAATCCCTGCCCATGAGACTTGATACGGGGGGCGTGATGCCCGCCATTTTGGCCTCATCGCTTCTTTTTGCTCCGGCGACATTTGCCAGCTTTATAGATCAAGGTTCCTTTTTAAGGCCTTATGTGGATATGATTCAACAATCACTCTACCCCGGTCAGTTACTTTTTAATGTGTTTTTTTCTCTTCTGATTGTTTACATGACATATTTTTATGCCCCCATTCAGTTTAAAACCAAGAGGGTGGCCGAAATGCTCCAGAAGAATAACGCTTTTATTCCAGGGCATCGTCCCGGCAAGCAAACCAAGGAATACCTAGATTATCTTTTGGATCGTTTGACATTCTTTGGGGCCATTTTTTTGGTTGTTATCTGCATTTTTCCGGGACTCATTATAGGGGAACAAACGCGTTTCAACGGAACGGCACTTCTCATTTTGGTTTCTGTGTCCATTCGAGTGATGATGAACATTCAGTCTTTTATGTTTGCCGACCGATATGAAACGACTTACAAGTCCAAAGGCAAGTATAAAGGGGCCAACAGAAGGTTTTAATGCGATCGCAATTGATTTTTTTAGGTGCTCCGGGGGCAGGCAAGGGAACTCAGGCCTCTCGTTTGGCCCAGGCGTTGGATTATCAACACGTCTCGACGGGAGAACTTTTGCGTCGTGAGGTGCGTTCAGGTTCAAAATTGGGTGAGCGGGTTAAGGCGGTAGTACACGCCGGCCACTTGGTCGACGATGCCACAATGGTTGAGCTGCTCAAGATGCATTGCGACACAAAATCTTCGGTTTATATTTTTGATGGCTTTCCGCGCAATAAAGACCAGGCGGCACTTTTTGACCAGGATATACTGCGAAGCGTAGATTCCCGGGCCATCTATTTTGAAGTTGATCTTGGGCTGCTCACTGAGAGATTGCTCAACCGTCGCATTTGTGGCCAATGTGGCCAAGTTTATGGTCTTATTACTAACCCACCTCAGGATAAAGAAATTTGTGATAGCTGCGGAGCGAAAGAGCTTCGGCAACGCCGGGATGATAATGAAGAAGCACTTAAAACCCGTTTGGAGGTCTTTAAATCTGCCATTGGGCCAATTTTGGACTATTACCAAGATTCTGACCGCCTTTTGCGGGTGGACGCTTCTCTCGACCCGGAATCTGTTTTTAAGCACTTATGTGGTATAGTGGCCGAGGATTAGTTCGGTGGGGGAGGCTTGCCTTGTGGCGTGGTTTTGGGTATATAGGCAGGATGGGGTTCTAAGCGCGTATGGCGGATAAGGACACGATTGAGGTCGAAGGGGAGGTCACAGAACTTTTACCTAATACGAAGTTTAGGATCAAGTTGCGCAATGGGTATTCGGTGATTGCTCACATCTCTGGAAAAATGCGGATGCATTTTATAAAAATTATCCCCGGAGATAAAGTGTTGGTTGAGATCAGCAAGTATGATTTGGGGAAAGGAAGAATAACTTATCGAAGTAAAAACCGGTAAGGAAAAGGTGCAAAAGTGAAAGTAAGGGCGTCGGTAAAAAAGATTTGTAAGGATTGCAAGTTGATTAAACGCAAAGGTGTGCTTCGGGTTGTTTGCAAGGGCAATCCTCGCCACAAACAGAGACAGGGTTAGGAGTAGAAGTTATGGCGCGTATTCTTGGTGTCGATATTCCTAGAAACAAAGCGATGCGAATTGCTTTGCTTTCTCTTTATGGAGTGGGGCCTAATGTATCGGTGAAAGTTTTGAATCAGGCCTCTATTGATCTCAACAGAAACTCTAATGATCTTACCGAAGAAGAGGCCACCACCATTCGTAAAGTTCTCGAAACCGAGTATACGGTTGAAGGGGATTTGCGCCGTGAAGTCGGTCTTAATATCAAACGCCTCAAAGATTTGGGATGTTACCGTGGGATTCGCCATAAAAAAGGCCTTCCTTGCCGCGGACAAAGGACGCATACCAATGCGCGCACGAAAAAAGGAAAAGCAGTGGCCATCGCCGGTAAAAAATCGGTCAAGGCCATGAAGTCATAGGGGAATACTTAAGTGAAGAAGGGAACTGTTAAAAAGAAAGTGAAAAAAAATGTGCCCAATGGTGTTTGCCATATTCAGGCATCTTTTAACAATACAATTGTGACGTTTACTGACGTCCAGGGAAATGCTCTGGCGTGGGCCAGTGCTGGGCAATTGGGTTTCAGGGGTTCAAAAAAATCAACACCTTTCGCTGCCCAACAGGCCTCTTTCGAGGCCGCCAAAAGGGCCATGGAACATGGTATGGCGACAGTCGAAGTTCAAGTGACAGGGCCTGGTGCCGGCCGGGAAAATGCCGTTCGCGCTTTGGTTCAGGCGGGGCTAAGAATTACTTCAGTTGCCGACCGCTCTCCCATTCCCCACAACGGTTGCCGTGCTCCCAAAAGGCGCAGGATATAATAAAAGGAGAAATAAGAAGATGGATCCATTTGTAGAGAGAAATTGGTCAAATATGATTAGACCTGCCAATTTGGAAACAGATACCGAGGTAACACATTCGAGCTATGGCAAGTTTGTTGCCAAGCCCTTGGAGCGTGGTTACGGGCAAACTTTGGGTAATTCTTTGCGGCGTGTGCTTTTGTCTTCTTTGCAAGGTGCTGGCATTGTTGCCATCCGCATTGAGGGCGTGGAACACGAGTTTGGAACCATTAACAACGTCAAGCAAGAAGTCCCCGAAATTATTTTGAACCTGAAAGAAGTTTATTTTGGGCTTCAGGGAAAAGAAGAAGTGACCCTCACTTTGGAAAAAACGGGCGAGGGGCCGGTTAAGGCCGGACATATTACTGAAAATTCCAGCGTAAAGATTCTAAATCCCGAGCACACCATTTGTGATATTTCCTCGGGAGGTTCCATCGTGATGGAACTCAAGATTGCTCGCGGCAAGGGTTATGTCACTGCGCTCGATAATAAGGAAGAGTATGACCTTCCGTTGGGATGGGTCTACTTGGATACGTTGTTTTCTCCAGTCCATCGGGTGAATTATACGGTGACCAACTCGCGGGTTGGAAAGCGAACCGACTTTGACAAATTAAGTTTGGAGGTTTGGACAAATAGTGGAATTGAACCCGTAGATGCAGTAGCTTATTCGGCCAAAATTTTGAGAGATCAGCTCGCAGTTTTCCTCAGTTTTGAAGACGAAATAGAGCAGGGCCGAATGGAAAAAATGGCGATTGCCCAGGGAATGCGTGCCCCCGCCAACGGTGCTTTATTAAAACCAGTCTCAGAACTCGAACTTTCCGTTCGGTCTGCCAATTGTCTGCAAAATGCCAACATCAAATACATCTATGAACTGGTTTCCAAGACTGAAGGTGAAATGTTGAGAACCAAAAACTTTGGTCGCAAATCCCTCAATGAAATAAAGGAAATTCTCTCTCAGATGGGACTTGGCCTGGGCATGAAAGTTGACAATATTATGCAGCAGAAAACGGAAGATAGTGAGGACGACGAAGAATGAGGCATCAGAATAGGAAATACCGCATCGGCAGTAATGCTGCTCATAGAAAATCGTTGTTGAGGAATTTGGCAACCAGCATTATTAACCACGGCAAAATAAAAACCACCCAGACCAAATGCAAGGCCGTACGCCCGGTTGTAGAAAAACTCATTACTTTGGCCAGAAATGACTCCGTTGCCGGCAGACGGCTGGCCTTTCGCAAACTTAATAATCGTATGGCCGTCAAGAAGCTTTTTGACGAAGTCGCCCCTCGCTTTAAAACCCGCCCCGGGGGCTACACCCGCATTGTCAGACTTGCCGATGGACGGGTGGGAGACAATGCTCCCATGGGCCTTATCTCACTGGTGGATTGAGAAGACCGTTGAATGAAATCTCGGCAAAAGTTCCAAGAGCACCTCAAGGAATCCCTTTTTTTGGCAAAGTATTCATTATCTGTTCGATTATGTTTGCGACCTTGGCCTATTCCGTCTATCAAAAAAGATTTATCGACAAATTAACCTCTGTATCAGGGCCTATATTAAAGCAACTTCCCGATTTCAGGCTTCAAGAATTTCAAAAAGATGCACTTGTTGATCCTGGCCGCCTCTTTCAAGGGGGAAATGGCCTGGCCATGGTGCACTTTTGGGGAACCTGGTGCGCCCCTTGCGAAGTGGAGTTGCCCAGCTTTATCGAATTTATAAAAAAATTCAAGACTGAAGAACTTAAAGTCCTGCTTCTAGCGGTCAACGACGACGAGGCCAAAATGGCCAAACACCTGCGCCGATTCGGCCGTTTGCCAGAAAATATTCTGATCGCCCACGACCCCAAAGGCGAACTTTTGGCCCAGTTTGGAACCGTGAAAGTTCCCGAAACCTACCTTTTTGGCGATTCCCAAAAAAATCTCTACAAATTCACCGGCCCCCAAGACTGGGAACGGGAAAGCTACGCCAATCGGGTGCGGTTTTATCTGGAATCGCAAAGCGATTAAGGAAATCTTTAGGCCGCTTTGGCAATAGCAGTTAAACGTGTAAGGATTTTCTCTTCCCAAAATTTTTTAATTTCAACATCTTCTTTAATTGAAAAAGGGCCGTTATCAAACGCTCAAAGAATAGCTTTTTAATTTTCAACAACTTGCGCTTCGGCCATTGACCAACGCGCAAGACTTCTTTGCCAAAGTGGACAGTCAGCACATTCAAATAAGAGGTCGCCGCCGGTCATTTCAACATACAAGGAATCATCATTTCGGTCGATGGCCCAGATAATCCCTTTAATATTACTACTCGTTAATGAACTAACAGTATCCCCCACAATATATCCATTTCGGCCTTGTCCTTTTTTAATCATGATAACCGACGTTGGTATTCTGAAACTCCAAAGGGAGGATTTATTTTCGGAGACTGCAACATCACCATTTTCAAATATCCCTCTAATTGTTAATTCTTTGTTATTGGCCCAAGGAATCTTTTCTCCCACATGGAGGGCGTTATCGGGTGTGTGCCCTTGTTTGGCCGCCAGAATATAAGTCGTCACCCTCCTCGTTTCTCCCCCTGGGAGTTCGACGACGACTGTTCCATCTCGATAAACCCCTTTAATAACCGCATTTCCGTCTACATTGACATTGGGATAAATTCCTCTGATGGCGCTTGTTATGCCGAGTTCTTGTTTTAAGTGTTCTTTTGCAGCGAAGACATAATTGGGAAGGGAAACGGCGAAGACTTCATCGCCCACACAATAATTGCCGCTTTTCCCACTTATGGAGGCGAGTTCCGAAGGGCGGTAGGTTCTGGGGGTGGGGTCGTTAACAAATTGAATCCGAAAACCGTCTTTCACTCTGCCCAGGACACGGCCTTTTGCTGCGTATTCATTAAAGGGTGTTGTAAAATAGTCGCGAACTTCGCATCTTCTGTACTGTCCGGCAGCCTTGAAGGACGATAAAAATAACAGGAAAAAGGCGATACGTTGTATTGTGTTCATTTTTTTCTGTCTCCTTTGGAATTTAGTTTAGTTGTTCAAGTGAAATAAAGCAAGGTTTTAGGCAGATTTCTGTCCTGAATTTGTACCTGGGATATATAACAGCACTTTCACCATCGAATGCCCTTTATAGAGAAACGTATGAAATATTGCGATGCGTATAGTGGTTTGTAGTGATTGGTCTGTATATTAGTTTTCAAGCGGTTTTTTGAGCGAGAAAAACCCAAAACCCAAAACCCAAAACCCAAGGAGAATGTTCATGAAAAAATTACTTTCGATTGTTATGCTTCATTCAGTTTTTATCGTAACCTCTGTCTTTGCTTTTTATGCAGATGATGCGGCCTTGATCGCTCAAAACCGGTTTGGCCACAAACTTTTTGCCAGTATCCTCGAAGAAAAATCTAATAATACGGACAATGTTTTTATTTCTCCGCCTTCGGCATTTTTTGCTCTTTCCATGCTGCTTGAAGGGGCCGCAGGCCCTACGCGAAGTGCAATTCTCGATGGGCTTGGAATGCATTCAGATGAATATTTTGATCGAGTGAAAGATATTCATTCGGCCAATTTCTCTTACCTCGCAACACTTGAGATGCTTGGACATAGACTTGATAACTTTACTTTGACTTTATCCAATGCCTTTTTTTGGTCGGATGACCGTCCTCCCCTTTCTCCTGAATTTGGAATGGAGCGGTCTCCTCTGGTTAGAGAACGCTATACTGATGCGTTGGAATTTTATTATGGAGCAGAAGCACTGCAGGTCGATTTTGGAGGAAAACCTAAAGAGGCCGCCAACAAAATAAACAACTGGGCGGCCGGCGCAACAAATGGACGCATTCCAGTTATTATCGACGAGACTGCCGCCAGTCAAACATCTTTGCTTCTCGTCAATGCAGTCTATTTTAAAGGGGCGTGGCAATACAGCTTTGATCCCCAGAGAACCCGTGAGCAAAGTCATTACTTTACCATGAGTGACGGAACTTCAGTAGACGCCAAGGTTATGAACTCTACTGACTCGATAAATTTCTACCACAAAGATCAAAATGGAGCACAGGTGGCCATGCTTCCCTTTGAAGGGGAGTCCCTGGGGTTTTATGTTGTTCTTCCTCCTGAAGGAGTTAATGCCAAGAAATGGATGGTCAAACACGCGACAAATGATTCATTTTGGACTAGGGCCTTCATCGGATTGCATGGATATGGTCTAACAAGTAGTCGTCGACCGGTTTTTCTCGAAATTCCCAAGTTCAAATTTAGTACGGGGGAAGTATTAAATGACAATC
Organism: Bacteriovoracaceae bacterium; assembly: GCA_965215445.1. Lineage (GTDB taxonomy): Bacteria > Bdellovibrionota > Bacteriovoracia > Bacteriovoracales > Bacteriovoracaceae > CBDBLK01. Next base: position 1,100,334 of record CBDCDT010000002.1, read on the forward strand.
TTAGAACAATTGGCATGGGTAATGCTCTTGATACGGCCGATTTATCTAATATGTTTAGAGGGTATCCAACGGCCCGGTCTCTAAGGGTCAAGCAAGATACATTCGTTCAAGTGGATGAAGAAGGTGCAGAGGCCGCTGCTATAACAACTATTGTAGGAATAACTGGGGCTCCAATAGCTCCACAACCACCACTGTATTTGCGTTTAAACCGTCCCTTCGCGTTTGCCATCCGTGATGAAATCAAAGGTGTTTTTCTTTTCCATGGCCTTGTCGAAAGGCCGGTTTGGAGCAATTAAAAGATTGGGCCTGCCTTGAAAAGTTAAAATAACTCAGGGGCCGAGACAGTTATAGAAATTGGCTTATACACTCATCTCTCTGATAATCAGCAGTTGAGTGACTCCGTGCCTTCTAATTGGGATCAGCTTGATTTGCAGTGTTTTTCTCCTTCCTACCTCTCCAGTCATCAATCAAGGTGTCCCATGCCCTAAAAAGGCCGCAAAGTGACTGATTGATTTGGTCAGGGCTTTAATTTTCTCGACTATTCTTTAAGAATTTCCCAATATCTGCCGAAGCGAGATTGTATGGTGAATTGGGAAGAACTACGCAATTTACATGTTATCGCTAAACTCGGTGAGATTTTGAACCGTTGGTACGGGGTCGAGGTCGTTTTTGTCGATTCTTTGGGCAAGATTCGCTCGGGACAATTGGAACAAGGTTATCAATTTAAAGGCCATTTTTTTAGGGCACAAATGGGTTTGTCTTTAGGGCATGAGTATATTTCTCAAGATATAGAAAATGTGACCAGGAAGTTGAAGGAAAGTGGCCAAAATTCTGGAATGATTCACCAGAGTTTCTTTAAGCACGTCAAAATGGCCGCCTCTTCCGTTTTTATAGACAAAGAATATGCGGGAACAGTTTTGGCCTATCCTTTTATTTCCGAGGATATTACAGAAAGAGAACGTGGCGAAACGGTCGCACAATTGAGCGAGGCGGGGGCAAATCCTGAAGAGGCGGAGCGGGCGGTTGATAGTCTCAAGGCCTTGAATGGGGAGAATGAGAAATATTTGGAAGAGTTGGTCACTTTAGTTTCGGTCGAGGTCATGGGTTATCATCAGGAAATTGGCAAGCGCGAAGAAAGGATTCAGGAACTGAGCAGTGAGCTGGGGAATAAATATCGCTACCATACCATGATCGGAAAATCGAAAGGTATGCAGGCGATTTATAGATTGTTGGAAAAAGTTTCCAATTCCGAGGCCTCGGTTTTTATTCAAGGTGAGAACGGAACCGGAAAAGAATTGGTGGCCAAGGCGGTTCATTACTATTCCCCTAGAAAAGATAATATCTTGATGGCGGTCAACTGTTCCGCTTTCAACGACAATTTGCTTGATTCTGAACTTTTTGGCCACGTCAAAGGTGCTTTTACCGGGGCCTTGAAAGACAAGAAGGGCCTTTTTGAAACCGCCGATGGGGGAACCCTCTTTCTCGATGAAATTGGGGACACGTCACTTTCCATGCAAGTAAAACTTTTGCGGGTTCTTCAGGAGGGGACTTTTTTACCAGTGGGAGCGACTTCTCCCCGGCAGACCGATGTGAGGATTGTTGCCGCTACCAATAAAAATATTAAAGAAATGATGGTTCAAGGTGAATTTCGGGAAGACCTTTACTACAGAATTAATGTCATCAATGTCAACTTGCCCGCCTTGCGAGAGCGTGCCGACGACATTTCCATTTTAATGGATCATTTCCTCAAAAAACGCTGTGATGAAATGGGCCTTCCCCTAAAAACTTTTTCCAGAAATTGCATTGAAAAAATGTTGGATTACCACTGGCCGGGCAATGTCAGGGAACTGGAAAATGAGATTGAAAGACTGGTAGTTTTGGCCGGGGAAGATAAAATGATTGAACCTGAATTGCTTTCACCGCGCATCCTCGATGCAGTCAAAAGGCCGCAAGATTCATCTCTGGGCGTAGAGGGCATTGATATAGGTGGCAAATTAAAGAATGCTTTGGAAAGACTTGAGAAAATGATGATTGAAAAAGGACTCAGGCGCTGCAAATTTAACAAGTCAAAACTTTCCAAAGAATTGGGCATCTCCCGCGCTTCTTTGATTGCGAAAGTGGAGAAATATAATCTCGACAAGCGCAAGCGGGAGGCAAGCTAGTAGGCCATAAGTTGCAAAATGGCCTGGGTTATTTTTTCGGTATCGGGAAGAGTCGCCTTTTCCAAAATACGATTGAATCCCACGGGGGTATTTGTCGAACCCACTCTTTTGACGGGGGCATCGAGTTGTTCAAACGCTTTTTCGTTTATGAGGGCAGTTAATTCTCCTCCAAACCCGGCAAAAACTTTGTCTTCGTGAACGATCAGACAGCGATGGGTTTTGGCGAGAGATTGAAGAATCGTGTCTTCGTCGAGGGGTTTGAGGGAGCGCAAATCGACGACTTCCACTTCCAGGCCATTTTGAGCGGCCACTTTTTCTGCTGCCGCAAGGGAGTAGTGAACGGTATTGCCATAAGTGAGCAGTGTTAAATCTTTTCCCTCCCGGCGGATTCTCGCTTTGCCAAAGGGAACTTCAAAGTCTTCGGGAACCGGACTCATGGCGGATTGGGCGTTGTAGAGCGCCTTGGGTTCTAAAAAGACGGAAAGGCCGGGACTTCTCATGCAGGTTCTCAAAAGTCCGGCGGCATCGTCAGCAAAAGCGGGACAGACGATGCGGCAACCGGGCAAGGGCAGTAGTGAGGCCTCAATATTTTGGGAATGATAAAGGCCCCCCCCGATATAACCTCCCGATGCCAAGCGGATGGTAATGTTAGGAGCAAAAGCTCCGTTGCTGCGCCAGTAATCGTGCGTGCACTCTACAAACTGTTCCATCGCCGGCCAAAAGTAATCGGCAAATTCCGCACCTTCCACTACGACGCGAATTTTTTTGTCAAAACGACTAAAGCCGTTGGCGCTGCCGAGAATATAATCTTCGGCGATGGGAGAGTTGTGAACGCGCTCAACTCCGAATTCCTGTTGCATGCCTTTGGAGACGTTAAAAATTCCCCCTTTGTCTTTGTTGGCCATGTCTTGGCCCCACATAAAAGTGTCGGGGTTGTGGCGAAATTCTGCCTTGAGAGTTTCGTTGAGGGCAGTGATAAATTTTATCGCTTCTCCCTCGTGGGTATGCAGGCCTTCTGGGTAATTTTGGCAAGTGTGTGCGTCTGGAATGACAAAATTGTAAATGGATTTGGGGTCGGGATTGGGTGCCCCTAAGGCCTTTGTGTGCGCTTCCAAAACTTGCGCTTGGGCCTCGTCGTCTATTGCTTTGAGTTCGGCCTTGGTGAATAACCTGTTTTTAATCAGCGAGTCTCTAAATTTAGGTAGCGGGTCGAGAGCAAGGGCCTGGTCGCGCTCTTTTTGGTCGCGGTAGAGTTCGTGCTTGTCGGAGTTGGAATGGGAGTGGATGCGCACACAATCGGCGTGGACGATGACCGGTTCCCTTTTTTCCAAGGCGTGTTTCCGCGCCTCGGTCATGGCGTTCATGGAGTCGAAAACATCCTTGCCGTCGCAGTAGATGATGCGCAGATTTTTAAAACCGCTGAAATTGTCGGCGGCAATGAGGTTGGCGGTCTGGTCGCACTTGGGTACGGAAATGCCGTAGCCGTTGTCTTGAAAAATAAAGATGGTCGGCAATTTCAAAGTGGAGGCGCCGTTGATGGCCTCGTAGCAATAACCTTCACTGGTGGAGGATTCTCCTTGAGAAGAAATGGCCACGCCTTTGTGCCCGTAATAAACCATGGCCTTGGCCACTCCCACCGCGTGCAGGGTGTGGTTGCCGGTACAAGAGGAGACGTTGTGAATATTCCACTCGGGTTTGGCAAAATGGTTGGACATGTGCCGTCCCCCGGAGGCCAGGTCGGAGGCCTTGGAGATACCGTTGAGAATAATTTCCTCGGCACTCATCCCCGCCGCAAGGCAAGTCATCAAATCGCGGTAGTAGGGAAAGAGGTGGTCTTTGCCGCGAGTAAATAGCTGGCCTATGGCGAGTTGAATCGCATCGTGTCCAGCGTAGGGAGCGTGGTAACTCCAGCCGATGGCCTGCTTGAGGTAATTGGGGGCGCGCTCATCGAGTTTGCGCCCTAGGCTCAAAAGGCCATACCAAGTTTTGAGAGTTTTTTTGTCGGTATTTTTAAGCGTGTAACGCTTGGCGACTTTTTCCATCGGCAATTGGCCCTTTTCCTTCTAATTAATCATAATGGATGAGAAAGGCAAGACAAACCCAAATTCATCCTGTAAAAGCAAGAGAGAATTAATGAAAGGGATTTGGTATGAAACAGATTGAAAGTGTAGTGATTCGCTTCTCTGGAGACTCTGGAGACGGAATGCAGCTCACTGGAACCCAATTTTCTAACACTTCTGCCATGATGGGGAACGACATTGCCACTTTTCCCGATTTTCCGGCCGAAATCAGAGCGCCGGCGGGAACTGTTGCCGGGGTTTCCGGTTTTCAAGTCAATATTGGTGCGACGGAAATTAACACTCCCGGGGATCAACCCTTTGTTCTGGTGGCGATGAATCCTGCCGCGTTGAAGGCCAATGTGGACTCGGTTCAGGACGGGGGAGTGGTTATTCTCAACAAGGACGCTTTTACCCAGCGCAATTATGAGAAAGCGGGCTATGAAAGCGATCCTCTTGCAGGTGATGGCCTGGCCAAATTTCAATTGGTTGAGGCACACATTACGACTCAAACCACTGAGGCCCTCAAGGAACTTGAACTGGACAATAAATCGAAAGCGCGCTGTAAAAATTTTTATGCCTTGGGCATGACTTATTTTATGTTTTCGCGCAGTCTCGACCCCACTATTGAGTGGATTCAGGAAAAATTTAAGGGCAAAGAACAACTCATCAATGCCAATACAATGGCACTCAAGGCCGGGTTTCACTATGCGGAAACTATTGAATCAGTTATTTCCACATATAAGGTTCCCAAAGCGGCCATCGGTGCGGGAACCTACCGCTCGATTAGTGGCAATCAGGCCACGGCGTGGGGATTGATTCAGGCGGCGGAAGCGGCCAAACTCAAACTTTTTCTCGGCTCCTATCCGATTACTCCGGCGTCCGACATTCTCCACGAACTCTCCAAATTTAAAAACTTTGGAGTGAAAACTTTTCAAGCGGAAGATGAAATTGCGGGTGTTTGCACGGCCATTGGTGCAGCTTTTGGGGGTGCACTGGCGGTGACCACTTCTTCCGGGCCGGGAATCGCCCTCAAGGGTGAGGCCATGGGGTTGGCCATGATCTATGAGCTTCCTCTCGTCATCATCAACGTGCAAAGAGGCGGCCCTTCGACGGGACTTCCCACCAAAACGGAACAGTCCGATCTTTTGCAGGCCATGTACGGACGTAATGGGGAATCTCCCCTCATTATCGTGGCCGCCAGCCGTCCCAACGATTGTTTTGAAATGACTTTTGAGGCCGCACGCCTGGCCGTGGAGCACATGACTCCGGTGATGTTGATGAGTGATGGTTATATTGCCAACGGTGCCGAGCCTTGGAAAATTCCCGATCTTGGCAAGCAATTCAATACGATTAAACCCCGCTTTCCCGAGCAAAAATCCGCTTCCGAACATTTTTTGGCCTACCAGCGCGACCCCGAAAGTTTGGTGCGCAGTTGGGCCACACCCGGCAGGGCCGGATTTGAACACCGTTTGGGCGGCCTTGAAAAACAAATCAATACGGGTAATGTTTCCTACGATCCCGACAATCACGAGGAGATGTGCCGCATACGCCAGCAAAAAGTCGAACGGGCGAATAAAAATATTCCTCTGCAAGAAATAGAGGGAGAAGATTCAGGCGATTTACTGGTGGTTTCCTGGGGCGGAACTTACGGTGCCACTCACATGGCAGTTCGGCAAATGCAACAGGATGGGCACCGGGTTTCCCTGATTCATCTCAAATATTTAAATCCCATGCCCAGAAATATTTCAAAAATCTTTCCCGCTTTTAAGAAAATTCTGGTTTGTGAACTCAATTCAGGGCAGTTACACAAAATCCTCAATGCGCGCTACAACTTGGCGGCCGTGCAATACAACAAAATTCAAGGCCAACCTTTCGCTATTGGCGAGTTGGTGAGTGCTTTTTGCAAACAATTAGAGGTCTGATTTTTTACTTAAGGATATGTTATGACTGAAAATCCCCCCTACACCAAAAAAGATTTTAGCAGCGATCAAGACATCCGTTGGTGTCCGGGTTGCGGAGATTATGCCATCTTGACTGCCGCTCAAATGGCCATGACCAAGATTGGAAAGAAAAGAGAAGACATCGTTTTTATTTCGGGAATCGGGTGTTCTTCGCGCTTCCCCTACTATATGAATACCTATGGCCTGCATTCCATTCACGGTCGCGCTCCGGCCTTTGCTTCGGGACTCAAATTCCACAACCCAGAGCTTTCGATTTGGGTTATCACCGGAGACGGAGATGGCCTTTCGATTGGGGGAAACCATCTCATTCATGCCATTCGTCGCAACGTCAACCTCAATATTCTGCTCTTTAACAATGAAATTTATGGCCTTACCAAGGGCCAGTATTCTCCCACTTCCAAAATGGGAACAGTGACCAAGTCAACTCCCTACGGTTCTATCGACCGCGCCTTTTTGCCCAACAAATTGGCATTGGGGGCAGGGGCGACCTTTGTAGCGCGCACCATGGACACCGATCCCAAGCATATGCAGGAAATCTTTTTGGCGGCCGAAAATCACAATGGCACTTCCTTTGTGGAAATTTTGCAAAATTGCGTGATCTTCAATGACAAAATTCACGACAACTACACCAATAGGAAACTCCGGGATGATTGGATTTTTTTTCTGGAGGACGGCAAACCCATGCGTTTTGGAAAGGGGGGCAGCAAGGGGATTGTCCAGAAAGGTTCCCATTTGGAAGTGGTCGAATGTGATAGTGTGGACGCCTCCGAACTTTTGATTCACGACCAAAAAAATGCCAATTTGGCCTATATTTTGGCCAGCTTGCGGCCCCACGTTGACCCCATGCCGATGGGGATTCTCCATCAGGTCGATGATTCCATTTACGACGAGGCCATTTGTTCGCAAATTGATCAAATTATTGCCAAGAGAGGGGCCGGGGATATGCAGAAAGTCTTGCTTTCAGGTTCCACTTGGAAAGTTGGGGCCTGAAGTTTTCTAAACCAAGGAGTTTTTCGTGCCCATTGCCAGTTTCCCCCAATACGTTCAAATGCTCGACAAGGCGGCTCGTGAAAAATTTGCCTTTCCCGCTATCAACGTAACTTCTACTTCTACCGCCAATGCTGCCCTGAAAGCATTTGCCGATATGAGGTCTGACGGAATTATTCAAGTTTCCACCGGAGGGGGAAAATTTGCTTCAGGACAGGGAGTAGGTGATATGGTTTTAGGGGCCATTTCCCTGGCCCAGCATGTGCATCTGATGGCCGAAAAATATCCGGTGTGCATCGCTCTTCACACCGATCACTGCCATCCCGAACATGTAGACGGTTTTCTTTTACCTTTGATTGAGGAGACAGAACGCAGGCGCAAAAACGGCCTTCCCAACCTTTTTAACAGTCATATGTTTGATGGTTCGGTTTTGAACTTGCAGGACAACATAAAAGAAGGGCGGAATTTGCTCGAACGGTGTGCCCAAAGTGATATTATTTTGGAAGTGGAAACGGGCATTGTCGGTGGAGAAGAGGACGGGGTTGACAACGAAAATGCCCCTTCCGACAAACTCTACACTACCCCCGAAGACATGGTTTACGTCGCTCGTGAACTCTCACCTCTCGGAAAATTTATGTACGCCGCCACTTTTGGTAATGTTCACGGGGTTTATAAACCGGGCAATGTTAAATTGCGCCCTGAAATTTTGAGAGACGGTCAGGCGGCAGTGGAGAGGGAATTGGGCCAGGAATTTCGCCATTGGTTGGTTTTTCACGGGGGTTCGGGTTCCGAGCTTTCAGAAATTCATCAAACTCTCGACTACGGCGTGGTAAAAATGAATATTGATACCGACACCCAATATACTTACACCAGGGCCATCGCCAGGCACATGTTTACCCATTACGACCAGGTCTTGAAAATAGAGGGCGAGGTGGGTTCCAAAAAGCACTACGATCCGCGCGCTTACATGAAATTGGCCGAAAATTCCATGACCCAAAGGGTGGTTCAGGCGATCAAAGACTTGAGATCAGAGGGCAAATCTATCCTCTAGGGTAAGTTCTGCCCTTGCCTTTTTTCTTCCATTTCTCTTTAACTGTGTTTTTCAGCCATCCGATAGGTTGCCAGGGTCAAGTTTTATTTAACGGGAAGAATTTCTTTGGGCCTTGTTTTTCCGTCTATTTTTTCTCTCGAATTTCTGTTGGATTGGATCAGCACTCCCATCTACTGGATGACCTGGAACCTGCCCAAGGCCATGAAACTCAATTGGACGTTTTGCCGTCCCCGCCTGGCCCAGGCCCTCAAACTGGTTCAAGACATCAACCTTCCTCCCAATTGCCGATTGAGCTTGCTCAATTTTGAGGCACTATCCATTATTAAAAACCAGACATCTTATTTTTACGACCTGGAATTAAGGCCCAACCACGGAAACGAACAAAGGTTGCTGGACTTTAGCACATTGGGGTGGTTCCCCCACGAAGTCGCTCAAATCAAGGTCATCAGCGCATGCGGTGAGGAAATCTGCTCGCCTATTTTTCACGGCCGCCGCTCTTCGTTGGGGCGTTTTGAAATACTGAGCACATACATGAAAAAGCTCATTTTAGGCACTCGCAAACGCGGCCTGCTCATCAGCGAGGTCGAAATTGCCCACACCCACCCGAGCCTCGAAGTCATGATTGAACACGCCGGCGAACAACAATTTATCTTTAACGGACTTTCAAAAACCGACCGCAAACTAGGAGAACGCCTGGCCTCATTTTGCGACTACCCCATCCGGGTCAAGGCGATTACTACCGCCGCCAACTATTCCAAGGTTTTTTAAGCATTGCGCCCAAAAAAAAGGCCTCCCTTTCTTCAGAAAACTTGCCACCAGGGAATACCTGTAGGAAACTCAGGCCCAGGCCAATTTGGCCTCCTGCTTTACCGGAGACGTGGGTGAGTGGCCAAAACCAGCACCTTGCTAAGGTGTCATACCTTCGGGTATCGAGAGTTCAAATCTCTCCGTCTCCGCCATACCTTGCTAAGTTATTGAAATCATTGAAGAAATAGGCTTTTGATCCCAAGTACTTAGCATATTGAAATTGGATGCATAAACCATAGCAATAATACCATGTTGGCCAAATAATGCTTGATATATCTAGCGTAAGAGCTATAATATTACATAAGTAGACTAAAAAACTTCACTATATTTTAGAGGATTTTTATAGATAATGAAAAAAGCTTTTGGTAGATATTTAGCGAAATTAAGAACTTCTAAAGGGATGACTTTAAGAGATGTTGAAGCAAAGTCAGGGAATAAAGTGTCTAACGCATATTTGAGCCAATTGGAGCATGGAAAGGTTAAAAATCCATCTGTTGCAATTTTGCATAGTTTATCCTCTGTTTATGAAGTTTCTTGCGAGTCTTTAATAAAAGAGACCTTAGAGAGTTCATCAGAAAAAGGTCAAGAGTGGCTTAATGCTATACAAACCTACGCAATTAGTGGTTTAAGCAAAAACGAAGAAAAAGAAATGTTGGAATATTTAGCCATTATTAGGTCGAAAAAATCTAAGGGGCGTTGTTAATGGGGAATTATAATAATCATTTTAATGATTTGATGAAGAATGAACTCGATACTCGTTTAATTGCGATAGAACAACATCTTGAATGTGATGTTTTGTCAATTTATGGCCCTATAATCTTTGATTTAGAAACTAGGCTTAAGTTTGCTATAGAGTCTTTACAAGCAAGACGTAGTAAATGTGCTGTCATTCTAGATACCGGTGGTGGAATTGTCGAAATTGCGGAAAGGATAGTTAATATTATTCGGTATAATTACCGTGAAGTAATTTTTATTATTCCTGATAAGGCAATGTCTGCAGGCACTGTTCTTGCTATGGCAGGAGATTCAATTTTTATGAGTTACTTCTCCGTATTAGGGCCAATTGATCCTCAAGTTTTTAAGGATGATAAATGGATACCAGCCCTAACTTATCTTAATCAATTTAAGCGATTAATTGAAAAATCAGAAAGTGGGAAATTAACGACAGCTGAATTTGTGTTGCTCGAAAAATTTGATTTAGGAGAATTGCAAACTTTCGAGAATGCTAAGAATTTATCTGTAGGTTTGTTAGAGGAATGGTTATCAACCTACAAATTTAAAGATTGGAAAATTACAGAAACTCAGAAAAAAAAGGTAACGGCAGAAATGAAGAAAAAACGCGCTAAAGATATAGCAGAAACTCTTTGTAATAATGAAGAATGGCATTCTCATGGTAGGGGAATAGATAGAACTACCTTACAAAAAAAGTTAAATCTAAAGATTGATGACTTAGATGCCGATAATGACCTTAAACGGTTGATTTATTTATATTTTGATTTATTGGTAGAGATTTTGAACCAGAAGAAAGTAACGTCTTTCGTTCATTCAAAAGGTTTTATACAATAAAAAAAGGAGGAGACTACGATGAGTAATAATATTTCAAAAAGACCGAGTGAAGAGTTTAACCTAGATGCTATTCTTCAAAATAATCCTAAAATTTCTAATGAAGAATTAATTCAGTTTAGTAAAGCAAGGAATAGGATTAATAAAAGAGAAATTACGAAAGGCGCAAATTACAATATAACTTCTCCTTATGAATTAATTCAAAGCGATTTTGAAGAAGTTCATCACTTTAAAACAAGCCTGTTTGCGCGGTGATTAGCTTTTAATTAGTTTTACTTTAGGATTCTGCGCCGATAGCCTCCGCCATTTGTCAAAATATCCGAACACTTGGATATTTGTTTGATTTATTCCGTTAGAAAGTAACGCCCCTCACGCCAAGTGATTTTAATGTTCTTACCTTTTCTTTTAAAGGCCTTTCTCAAATTGCTCATGTGGGCGTTAATGCTTTGAGGGATTTCTTCTTTTCCCTGCCAAACTTTTTCTTGGATACTTTGTTTGGTGGCACCTTGGGGGCCAGCATTTCGGAGAATACTGAGAATACATGATCCCGTGTGAGTCAGGCCCAATTGGTAGTCGTTCAATATCACATTTTGGGTTTTAGCGGTGTGCTTGAGTTTGCTGGCCAGCTCAGTGAGGTTAATAGGTAAAGTAAAAACATCACGAACTCCTTGTTCTAAATAAGTATTGGTCATGTCTGCCCTGACAGCATCGAGAATGAGAAAAATTCGATCGAGAGAAATTTTTGCTTTTAAGTGCTTGATGTCGATTTCGTTTTCTATGGCCCTTTGTTCGAGAATTAAAAAATCATAGGGAATCTCGTCTAAGAGAAATTCGGTAAGAGTTTTAAACAATAAGATTAAACCTTGAGTATTGTCTTTAAGTTGAACATAATTGGCCTGAGAGTCTTTAGCTGCGATTAAAACCATTTTCATTTTTCTTACTCCCATAATTTGACAATGCCTCCAGTCTCAATAAAAAACACTTAGTCAGGGATTGACGAAGGAGACCTTGGAATTCATTCAAGTTTATTTTTTCACAGTGTGTTAGGCTTGATTCGTCAGATTTCTGTATCTCTATACGAATAATTGTAGGAAATAAAGAGAAATTTTCATTTTTGAAAAATATTCATGGTATGAGTTCACAAAGGCCATGATGACAGGCTGCGCTATTTAATCCAGAATCTTTTTAAATTCTGCGGTGAGCAGGGGAACGATTTTAAAGAGGTCGCCCACAATCCCGTAGTCGGCACGACTAAAAATGGGAGCGTCTGGGTCGGTGTTGATCGCCACGACAACTTTGGATGTTTTCATTCCGGCCAGGTGTTGAATTGCTCCAGAGATGCCGCAAGCGATGTAAAGAGAAGGCGAAACGGTTTTGCCGGTTTGGCCGACTTGCATGGAATGGGGGGCGTAGCCGGAGTCTACCGCCGCCCGAGAGGCGCCGACTGTTGCGCCGAGAACGTCGGCGAGTTCTTCCAGGATTTTGAAATTTTCGGCACTTTTTAGGGAGCGGCCGCCGGAGACGATAATATTGGCCTCTGTAAGGTCAACTTTTTCCGAAGCACCTTTGACCACTTCTTTGACTAAGGCGCGAATATCTCCCACTTTTGTCTGCCCCTTTTGAAGATTGCCGGCACCGGAACTCGGAGAGTCCTGTATGCCCAAAGCATTAGGACGAACCGTAATGAAGTGGGGTTTTGGCCCCTGTACGCAAACTTGGGCCAAACATTTTCCTGCAAAAAGCGGGCGGGTTGCCTGAATTTGTTCTCCTTCGAGTTTAAAATCAGTGACCTCGGAGGCCATGCCCGCATCAAAGAGTCCCGCCACTCGTGGAAACAAATCCTTGCCCAGTGCTGTGGAACCGGCCAAAACGTAGTCGTATTGGTTTTGACTGATAAAATTCTGGAGGGCGCTGGCATACCCTTCGGGGGAATAAGAGGCCAAAAGATTGTCTTCCAGGAGGTGAATATTTTCGGCACCGTGGTCTTTCAATAATTTTTGTCCTTCTGCCGGCAACGCTCCCACGCACACTACATCGACTGCACTCACGCCCAAACTTTTCAGTCGGCCGAGAATTTCCAGCGCGACACTTCTTACACCTTGGGCAGTGGCCTCGACAAAAACCAGTGTTTTCAACATAAAATCCTCTAAATAACCTTGGCCTCGTTTCTCAAAAGTTGCACGACTTCGCTTACAACCTGTCTGGCACTGGCATCGTCACCCGCCTCAAATTTTTTCCCAGGGGGGCGCTCTGGTGGCAGTTGAAACCCACTGTAAACCACGCGCCTATCTTCGGGAGTCACTCCCACATCGCTTAGAGAAAGTTGCTGCAAGGGTTTCTTTTTGGCCTTCATAATGCCGGGAAGGGAGGCGTAGCGGGGAGTATTCAGACCCTTGTTACAAGCGACAACTGCGGGAAGGGAAACCTCGTAAACTTCCAGAGAACCTCCCTCGATTTCGCGCCGGAGAGTCAGCTTACCGTCTTTTTCTTCAAAACCCACGATCACGGAAACCGAAGGTAAATCCATCATGGTCGCCAAAAGTTGGGGTACTTGCAAACAGTCGTCGTCGATGGCCTGTTTACCCGCCAAAATAAGGTCTGCCGTTTTACCGCTTTTTTCAATCGCTCCCTTCAGCGCTTTGGCGATGCTGTAACTGTCGAGATTGTCTTCGGCCTCAATCAAAATGGCCTCGTCCGCCCCCATGGCCATGGCGGTTCTAAGGCACTCCGTATCTTGCAAACTGCCGACGCGTACGGCAGTGACCGTGCAGTCACTGTGATTGGCCTTGACCAACAGGGCCTGCTCAACGGCAAACTCGTCGTAGGGATTCATAATCCACTTAACGGATTGGGTATCAATAAAGGTGGCGTCACCATTGGGGCGCACGCGGGTTTCGGTATCGGGAACTTGTTTTACACAAACGAAAATATGCACGTTTCGAGTCTCCTTGTGTCCACTATTATAGGGAGGGGAATGATAAGGGTCAAGAAAAACCTAAAGTGGCGAGGCCTCAATCGAAAAGGATTCCGCAAAGCAATATTTATCTTGAAGATGGTGGTAGTAGGGAAGTTCACGCAGTGGACGAACTACAAAGCTGCGCTCAAAAAGCCGGGGGTGGGGAATTTTGAGTTGGGGCAGGTCGAGTTTTGCATCGGCCCAAAAGAGCAAATCCAGGTCAATGGTGCGTGGCCCTTGAGAAATTTGGCGCGTACGTCCCTGCTCTTTTTCCAGCTCCAAAAGCTGCTGCATAACTTGCTCGGGCGTTTGCTGTGTTGGTAGCTGAAATTCGAGAACCTGGTTGAGAAAATCCGGTTGTTTCAAGTGGCCTGCGGCCTTAGATTGATAGATGCGGCTTTTGGCCGTCAGTTGAAAACACTCAGACAAAGCACTTACCGCCCGCTCCAAGTTTTTGAGGCGATCGCCTAAATTCGAGCCTGTGGCAATAATGAGACTCAAATTATTCCTGATCTTCTTCTGGAGTTTCCTGCCCAGAAAGTGGGGCGGGGGGAGTTCGGGTATATTCCTCGATGATTGAGGGAAGCAATCGCCTGGAATAGGGAACCGGGTCGGACTTGACTCCACAAGCATTGCCGAGAGCTACGAGAAGTAAAAGGAAACACCATTTAAAATTCAAGGGCAAATCCCAAGCTCACCAAATCGGAACCCAAATCTAACCTGGCCAACCATCCCGGGACAAGCCTTTTAAAAACGGTGATGCCAAAAATCGCCGACTGACGCTTTAAATCTTCCACCCGGTCGAGTTCCAAATTTAAAATATCGACACGAGTGTTGCCATCTTCAACCCCTGCACCGGGAGAAGATGCGCCGACCATCTGATAACCCACATAGGGTTGAAGGTAGCTATAGGAAGGGGCGGGAATGGTATATTTCACCTTGGCGCTCACGCTGGTCAGCTTGGTATCCAGCCCGAGGTTTGGATAATCGTTGATAATATTTTGGCCATAACTGATTTCTCCCCAAAAATTGTCGGTTAATTGATACATCCAGGCCCCATTCATTTGGCGGTAGCGCCTCATACCTCCATCGGCACTTGGCCCTTCTACAAAACCGAGGAAAAAACTTATAACATTGTCATTTTTAATCAGTCGCTTGGTATCTTCCTCTTCAAAACTTTCTTCAGTGAGAAGAGTATCGTTATAAAGGTCTTCATCGTCTTCAATCAGAGACTCGGCCCTCTCCTTTTTCTTTTCAGCACTGAAATAACTGTCGTCTCCGCGAATGACCTGCACTTCGGCCCGGGGGCGAATTTGCTTCCAAAGAGAGGTGTCGTAAATTCTTACCACTTTGACCCCGGCCTGATTGTTGTCGAGTTTGGCCACCAGACAACGAACGACCAATTTTTCAGACAAAATCAAAGAAATATAGTCTCCTTCGGAATAACTGGAGTTTTGATTGCTAAGAGCAATGATCCGACGACTGGGAGACAGTTTGAGAATTTTTTCTTTAACCAAGGCGGGGGCCTCATCCTCCTGTTCGGGCCTGCTTTCATCCAAATCCTGAATGAAGCTCTGCGACCAGATGGGTAGAGAAAAGATCAACAATGGCCACAAAATTATTTGTTTCATACCTACTTTCAAAAGTATCAACGGCGCGTCTTCCGAGCAAGATGCTTTTACCAGACTTCCAAAGTCAAGTGAGATTGGGAAAATTTTAACCCCTTAAAGAATAAAACTAAAATTTCTTTTTTACCTGTCCGAAAAACAGATTATGTTAACCAATTGGTTTGGTTTTTTCTGGAGGTTTGATCATGGATAGATTGCTAAAGATTTTGTTTCTCATGTCTCTGGCCTGTTTTTTAAGCTGTTCCAGCAGCTCCGATTCCGAAGATGATATTTCCGATATTGATGAAGTTCAGGAAACTGAAGGAGAAGATTTTGGAGATGGAGAAGACTTTGTTGTCGATTCTGAAGAAGGCGGAGGAGATGAAATTGGTACCGAAGGCGCTGAGGGTACTGAAGATGCAGGAGAATTTGAAAGTGCCGAACAATCGTCACTTCCCGCCGATGATGCCATGGTGGGGACTGCTCCGGCCTCGGTAGGAGACGCAGGAGACGTAGGGGGCGGAGGAAGCGGACAATACACCGTCAAAAGGGGTGAAACCTTAATGTTGGTCGCTTTTAACATTTATGGCGATTATGCCCGTTGGAGAGAACTTGCCAGCATGAACAACATTTCTTCCGGCAATATCAGCGAGGGAATGGTTCTCAATTATACTGAACCCGCTACAAAATTTGTCTGGAGTCCCAATGGAGAACCTCACCTCATTAAGAGAGGGGAGACTTTGGGTAGCATTTCTCAAGACAAATACAATACCCGTTCAAAGTGGCGTTTGCTCTACGATAACAACCGCCCCATGATCAAAGACCCCAACCTCATTTTTGCTGGATTTACTCTTTACTATATTCCTTTAAGGGACTTGGCCTCCGAATAGGAGGCCCTTCCCCTTGAGGGGGCGATTGACGCGTCTTGGCCTTAGTCACTTCTTTTCAATTCCCCTTTGGCATCCAGGAATTGAGTTGGGTAAAATGCCTGCTATGATGCGCTTTTTTATCCCACTTTGCTTCCTCTTGGCCGGTTGTGGCCTTTTAAAACAGGATTTTACTTATATAAAATCCAACCGCGAAATTCCTACAGAGAGCAATGAAAGCGTTCTCAATCACCTGGCCTTTCTCTCAAAATTTTATTTGGATATCTACTCATCTTCCCAAATTCATTTGGACAAGAAAGCACGGGAATATCTCCAGGCCATTTATCAGAGAATTGCCAAAAATAATGAGCGTCTCCTGCCTTTGAACCAAAAGGTCAAATTTTATTTTATAGAGGAATCAACCCCTTTGATTTTCTCTCTCCCCCACGGCCACATTTTTATATCCGACGGATTGTTTTTGAAATACCTGGGATATGAGAGTTTATTGGTCAGTGTCCTGACTTTTGAGTTTATAAAATCTTTTCGGGGTATTTATAAAAAATGGGAAGTCATTCCGGTCGGTTATATCACCACACCACATATTGTTTCACTGACCCGCATCGACCTCAACGTCAAAATGGAAATTAACAAATGGTCTTATTTGGCCATGAAACGGGCGGGCCATGACCCATCCTCTATTCTCAGTTGGATTAGAATTCAAAATAAAAACACTGTGGATTTTACACTTTTAAATGGCCGAGGGAGGTCTATTTCAGAAGAAGAGTTTTTGTTTAAAAATTTTCTGGCGCTTCAACAAAGGGAAATACGCTCGGTTATGCCATTTGGAAATTCCTCCGAAGGGTTTTATTATTTAGTCAACTACATCAAAAAGAAAAGTAGAATTTTATGAAAGCAAAAGGCGAAGATCACAATAGGAAGCTTATCGAAACACTTTTTTATGCTTCGATAAAATCCGAAAAATCAAAGATAAAAATAGAAAAGCTGATTGGAGATGCAGGTATGCGAAAGTATTTCCGTATCCTGGGAAGTAAAAAAAATTACATTGCCTGTTTGAATGAGGCCAACAATAATCAAGTCGCCAAATTTGCTGAAATCCAGAAAATATTTCAAGACCACTCTATTAATGTTCCCGATATTTATGATTGTCACTTGGATAAAGACTATATCCTTCAAGAAGACTTGGGCGATCAATCTCTGCTTCAAGTGTTGGGCACTTGTAAAACTTTGGAGCGAGAAAGAGATTTATATGAAACCGCCATTTGCCAGATGATGCAAATACAAAAATTGGTTTTGGATAACCACGATCTTGAAAAACCTTTTTCCAGACTCGCTTTTGATGCAAAAAAATTTATGCAAGAAATTGAATTTAGCATCAAATATTTTATAAAATGGTTCCTTAAACACAAATTGACAAAAAGTGAGGAACAGATTCTGAAAGACCATTTTTTGGGAATTTCCCAGAAACTGGCGGCATCTCCCAGAGTTTTATGTCACAGAGATTATCATTCCCGCAATATTGTAGTTAAAGAAGAGAAACAATATGTGATTGATTTTCAAGATGCCCGTTTGGGGATTCCCCAATACGATTTAGTTTCCCTTCTGGAGGATTGTTATTATTCTGTAAACCAGTCCAACAAATCGTACTTAAAAGAGTTGTATTGGAACCAATTTATCAAACACTACAAACTCCAATCTTCGCTGGAGGAATTTAACCTTTTGTACGATCTTGCCGCCATTCAAAGGATTTTCAAGGCGATTGGAAGTTTTACCTATATTTTTCAGAAGAAGGAAGACTTTCGCTATCTTAAATACGTTGGTTACGCCTTTGAAAACCTCAGAAAAATTCTCTCAGTTCACCCACAATTGGAAGATTTAAAAGTTGTATTGGGAAATATCTATTATGGACGTTAAAAATTGCTTCATTTTAGGTGCTGGTCTGGGAAGCAGAATGGGTGTTATCGGAAAAATACTTCCCAAAGTCCTCTGGCCTATTTATGAAAAAACATTATTGGAATTGCAAATTGCCTTTGCACGAAAATGGGGCTGCCAAAACTTTTTTATCAATGCTCACCACTTGTCGGATAAAATTGAAGAGTTCGTTGCGCAAAAAAATATCAATATCCAAATTTTGCGAGAAGAAGTTTTGCTGGGGGCAGGAGGGGCATTTTTAAATCTCAAACAAAAGATTGGAAGTGGAATTTTTCTTTATTTAAACTGTGATACCTTCTATTTTTTTAACCAATCCTTTTTTAATTCTTTGGCCGCTAAAATTCACGACTACCCTCTGGTTCTGGCGGGATTGGCCTCCCCAAATACTGGATACAGGCAAACTTTGGCCAGAGAGGGACTGCTTCAAGATATTACTCCCGCACCTTCTCATCCGGGCTATCTGACTTACGCCGGAATGGGACTGGCCAATTTGGATTTATTTGATAAGGTTACTCACCCGATTGAACCAGTGGGATTTTTTACGTCTTGTGCCGATTGGCGCAAACGCCCCATCCCCATTGTGGCCCCGGAGGAAAGTTTTGAATACTGGGATTTTGGCACCCGAGAACGCTACCTCAAAGGAATTTTGCAGCTTATGATAAAAAAGGAAAGCAACCTGTTTCAATTTTTAGTCGAGAATGATGCCCTCAATGCGAAACTTCTTAAAGCTGACTCTTATAACGGTAAAGAGGGTATTTTAAATTTTTGTGAGGCGCCCGAAGAAGACACTTTTCACAACGCTTGTCTGTTTATGAAAAGGCCCTTGGGGGCCTTTCGCGGGGAAGGCCTTTATTGCGAAGGACACTTTGATCCCTTGCCGTTGAACCGGGAGACTGACCTATGAAAGTAAAAATTCTGGAGCGCTCGGCAGTCACCAGAAATCTTCTGATCTTTCAAATTTTTAGCCTCATTTACCTTTACGTCATTCAGTCTCTGTCTCTGGGAGCTTCTGCTCTGGAATGGAAACCCTTTTTGGATATGTTGGAAGTTCGGCCCTGGATAATTGCGAGTTTTATTCTCACCTTTTTTGCCATTTATTGGGGGACTCGGTTTTCCACGTTCTTGTTTGCTTCCTTTTGCTTTCTGATCTTGGGAGAATCTTTTCTTTTTCTTTTCAAAAATTTTGACAAACTTATTCTGGTACTCATTTTTTTTCACGCCATCTGCTCAATGTATTTTTTGCTCTTTTGGAAGCTTGAACAACAAGAGGCCATTTATTGTCCCTCATTTGATAAAAATTTTATTGGGAAATTGAGCGAATACAACCTCAGCGTCGAGGTGGAATCTTCTTCTGGCCCTCTCCAGGGAGTTCTCACCAACTGGGATGACAAAGGATGTTTTTTTGCCGTACCACATCCACACCGGCAACTCAAAGGAAAAATCCGCTTTAAAATCTTCTTTGAGGGATTTCAATTCCAATGCCGGGGCCAGGTGGTCACCAAATACGCCGGAGGTTATGGGGTTCGCCTGGTAAAAACCCCGGAAACTCTTAACTGGGAATCCTTTTATGATATAATAAGCGATAGAGGCTACCGGCCGAGATATGTTTAGAAGGTGTGCAACCATGAAAAATAAATTTCCACTATTTCTTGCGATCCTGCTGATGAGCTTGTCCGCGTGTAATCAGAAATCGAGTCCTGAAAACACTTTGAGAAATTTTATCAACTACCGTTTTGAAGAGGGCCAATCCCGGCAAGACATTTTGGATATGCTGGATAATCCGCTCAGAGAAAAAGTGGAAAATATGGATGCCAAGGCCTTTAACGAATTTGCCGACACCAGCAATTTACGCAAGGCCAAGTTTATTATTAACGTCAAAAACTGTGTCCATGATTCAAAGTGTTTCCTTACCTACACTCTCAAATACCAAGAACGTATCATTGCTCAGGAAGATGAAAAACAAAAATTTAAAATGGCCAATTTGGAAGTCAAAAAAATTGCCGAAATCGTCTCTCCTGAACCAGATGTCTGGAAGATAGCTGACGTGAGCATTGTGAAATCCTACATCGAAGGCCGCGATAACATTGAAGTCGGTGCCGAAGGGGTGATTCAAGTTCCCTAGGCCCCAAAATGTCAAGATAACGCATAAAGCTTGCCTCATTGCAATTCTCCTTTTAGAACCTTTGACACAATGAAATCTACAGCAAATTCACACAAGCACACTCTCTTTGGCCTCTTCTTGCTAATGGGAATCTTTGTCACCATGGGGTTTAAGGGCAAAAAATTGTCACGCAATCACATTCCCATACATACCGAAGAAAAATTGCCCCCGCTTGCTCATACTCCCCCAGTACAACAAAAAACCTTATCTCAAACACCAGAAATTTATCCCGTATCGGCCAAACCTTTGGCCCAAATGAAACCCGATACGGCCATATTTTTTCAAAACTGGCGGCCTGGCAAAAGGCCTCAGTTTATCCACTATTGGAAAAATGGAAAACTTATAGAAATAGACAAAGGAACTTTGAGTAATACTGGGTTTATCATTCCGGCCACAGGAAAAATTTTAAACCTCAGCGATAGTGCTTCCATCGCCAAAATTATCTCTCAAAGAAATAAAGAATTTCATCGCTTTCAAGGCCATCCACTTGAGCAGTACACGGCCTTGGGAAATCAGGCCTACTCTGTAGTCACCTTTACTCCCGGCATGAGAGATGATAGAGAGTACATCTCCCCTCCCCCAGACCTCTCTTTTGCCGTTCAGGGGCCAGACCACACCTTTGAACATATTGACCCCGATGATGAAGAATCCCGCAAAAAACTGCGCGCTAAAACTGTTAGTCTTGGCCATGGAGGAGAAATCGTTTTCAAAGTTGAAGGCGATGGCCTGCTTGTAAACCGCTCTGGTCCGGACTTTGTCATTTATGAAAATGCTTTTCGCATAGATGACAATATGATCTATCAAGAATTTGCCCGTGTAGGTGTGGCCGAAGTCAACCGGCCCGACGATTATCTTTGGTTTCCCTGCCACCCGGATCAAAACGACATCCTTCATTGTGCCGGTGCCGTTCCCACTGATGAGGGAGGAGATCAATTTGATTTGTCCTTCTTGGGCCTTGATAAAATCAAGTACATTAAAATTCGCGACACAGGCCTAAACTACAACCTTTTTGAGGCGCCAGATACAGAAGGTTTTGACTTGGATGCCTTAAAATTGATTTACCCTTTCAAGGAGAAATAATGACTTTAAAAAACCTAATCTTGTTTACTTTTTTATTCCTGCAATATGCAGTTTTGGGCGAATCCAAAGTTATCTATTCAAGCGAAAAACCTTTCACTCCCTTCCTCGAACAGGCCTTCAAACAAACGGTATTGCTCATTTTAGAAGAAGAAGGTTTGGCGAAAATATGGGACTTCAAGGCAGGGGCCTTCAATGCCACCTCCTTTACAGTTGATAAAAGGTGCACTTCTTCTCTATTGCTTTATGCTCACCCCGTCTTGCTTGATGCTGAAACCACCTGCTATATTGATGATCTTCGCAATGAAATTATTTTTTTAGGAAAAACTTTGCCACCTCAAGGACATTTTTCTTTCATCTATTTTTTTCAAGACCAGGAAAAAATTTCTTTTTTATTTAACGGCAGGGATTTTCCCCATGCCAAACATGGATATATTAAGGCCAAAGTTGTTTACAAGGACGGAAGGGAACACTTTTTACAAGATTTGGTTACACAAGTTCCTGGTTATTCAGGTGCCATGTTCAACGAAGAGGGCATCTCAGTGATTTCCTATACCAAGGCCAGTGGTCTTGGTTCCAATGAAATTTATTCTTTACCCAAAAACAAACTCAGAAATCTGTTTCTCGAAAATCAATTGGCCCCTTTCTCTGCACTTGCGGGCAAAACCCATGGCCTTTTTCCTGGACTTGCAATGAAACTTTTTTCCAGCAATGAAAACTACCTTTATTACAATAAAAGCATTTATGGAGAGTATCCAAGTTATACTCTCCATAAAAAAACCAAGGTCAGAGAGTCTGTGAATATTCCACAAGAATGCGATCTTTTAGGGCAATACAATAATCGTTGGTATTTTCACTGCCGGCAAAAGGAATTGGTCTATAGCTCTGAATGGCCTTGATCGGCCATTTCTTTTTTTGCCGTTTTGATAGCGTCTTTTTGGTGACTAAAAAGAGTGAGGCCTGCGGCCCAGAGCGCGCGCTTGCGATTGACGATTCCAGAACTGACGACTTTATTCTTTAAATAGTCTTTAGTATCCACCGTTTGCATAATAATATCTTTAATTTGCGCGGCCGTAAGATTGGGGTTGATGTCCTTAATTTGGGCCGCCACATTGGAGACGTAAGGAGTGGCCTGTGAAGTTCCCGTCATTTCCACATAATCCCGGGCCGGAACAGTGGAGCGAATGCCGATACCGGGAGCAAGAACGTC
Organism: Bacteriovoracaceae bacterium; assembly: GCA_965215445.1. Lineage (GTDB taxonomy): Bacteria > Bdellovibrionota > Bacteriovoracia > Bacteriovoracales > Bacteriovoracaceae > CBDBLK01. The sequence goes on from CBDCDT010000002.1 coordinate 1,122,752, forward strand.
AACAGTAGTTCTACCGTAATTTGAAAAGCCGGCCAAACCTTCATAATCCTGACTGGCCCCTACGGTAATGGTGTTGGGCCTTCGCAAATTGGCCGGGGTTGAAGGGTATTTGTCGTTATTACTTCCTTCATTTCCAGCGGCAAATACAAATAACATTTCGGGGGAGGCATCGACATATTGGCGAGCACCCTCTAGCGTTTCTTCCAAAAATAAACGTGTGTACGAGTTAATAAACTCTTTTGAAACATCTCCTATCATATTTTTGGCCACATATTTTATCATGCTCCTTCCATCTTGATAGCCAAGTCCAAACGAATTGTTGACGACATCTACTTTATGGCCTCGAAGATATTCTGCAATTACGCTATAAACTTTGGTTGTGCGATCGACTAAATGTTTGAGGAACATGACAAATAAATATGAACCCACTTCTTCACCCAAAAGTTGCTTGTCCAAAGAATTTTCTGCCACTGGAGTTATAAATTCAAAACTCAAGGGTTTGCCCAAAAATTGATTTTTCCAGATATTCATTTCCTTGTTCAAAATATCTTCCCATCCAGCAAAATGATTCAGGCCTATAGCTAAAAGATGACCAAAAGTACTATCTTCATTGGTCTCGGTGGCAAGCAGTTTGACGGACAGTAATTTAATATCTTTGCCGCCTTTGGCAGCGATACCGCCAACGTGAGTTCCATGCATGTAACCAGCGCAATCGATCCAAAGTTTAAAAAATTCAGCATCTCGTCCTTTTGCCAAAAGCCAATCTAAATTTTCATCACTGATCGTGCCTCTGGAGTAATCACCTTTAATTTCAAAAAAGCGTCGAACATCAGGAGTTAAACAGCCTAGATGAGTATCATTGATGATTTCTGAATTTCCCTCATCAAAGTTCCACCCGTGAACATCGTTGCGGCGGCCATTACCATCTTCATCTAGGTCGTTATCTGGCAAATCCACCGGATTAAACCAAATATGAGAGGCCAAATCGGGATGCCTGATATCCACTCCCGAGTCAACGATGGCCACAAGAGAAGCTAAAATGATATGTGAATAGAAAAGAGAGAAACACAAAACAAGATTTTTCATACACCATCCCTTCCATGAGAAAATTGTCGTCATCCTTACTAAATTAGACTATTTTTACCGTGCAAAAGCAACTAATAATATCTAACATTCTTCTTTATAAAAAAACTGCCAAGGCCTTCCGTCGGGATCACTAATCCACATAAAATACCTATGGCCCAAGCGACCTTTTTGAAATTTCAAAGGGGGAAAAGTACTTTCCAAATTTTTGTCAGTCCTTCGGTATTCCATAAACTCCACTTTTCGGGATAAGTTTTCCCATTCGGAAAGCTCTGAGAATTGTAAGTTTAAAGGCGTGGTAAATTCAGTTGGAGGTTGCAGGGGAGTTTCGCTCTTTTCCACCTGAAAACAAAATTGCTCTCCCTTCAAAAAAAATTCTTCTCTCTCTTTTAATTGAGGATAAACTTCTAAATCTAAAAGCTCACTCAAAAAACGCACTAAAATCCGAGGATTTGTACTGTGGAGAACGAGAGGATCGGCAGAGTTTGGCATATCTTCATTATGCCTCACTTCCTTTTGGAAAAACACCTGGATCGTGCAAGCGAATGAGAACCTGAACGGCACGGCCTTCTTTTTTTAAGACCATTTTCCAGCGTTTTAACCACGCTGAGTGCAGAGCTTTGGTGTGGGCGAAGAGTCTTTCATCTTCCAAAGTTTCAGGGTGGTCGAGCAGGAAACGCCGGCGCAAAAAGGACTTACGGCCAATTCCCAACACCAACTTGTGAGGCATATTTGGCAAACTGGCGAACTGTTTTTCATCGGCGAAAAGAGCGAGAAGTTGTTCATTTTGGTCAAAAGTTTTGGAAAAACCAAAGCCGGGATCCCACCAAATTCTGTCTAAAAGCTCATGCTTTTTAAAATACTTAAACGCCTTACTCCAACCGTCCATCAATAACTCCACCCCTGATCGAGACTCCTCTACATAGCTCAAATGCCGAGCGCTCTCTTCACGGCCAGGTGCCAAATTGTGGGTATAAACGTATTCGGCATTGGGAAAGCGACTTAAAAAATCACCAATCACCGCATCTTGAACCCCCGCCACGCTATTCCACAAAATTGGCCTTTGCGGCCCCCTGGACAAAAGTTTTTCAAAAAAGAAGTGCGCTGTCTCAAAGCGGTAAGTGTCCAGTGAGACGATAAAAAAGTGATTTTGGGAGAGTTCGAGCAAGGGGTCGATAAAGGGAACTAAACGCGCCTTCTCTTCTTCTGGCCCGATAGGATCGGCCTTGGGTGCTGTCGATTGCGCTCCAATATCCAAAACCTTGACTCCACTTTGCAAGAGCCAGTGGGCCTGCTTGAAAAAACTTTCGGGATGATTGTATTTTCCCCCGTCGGAAAAAGAATCGGGGGTTACGTTGAGTATCCCCATCATATCAAATTGAATATCTTTGAAGGAAAACACAAAAAATCAGGCCAGAACGGGGCCATCCTTGGGATTGCTAACTCCCTCTGACTCGCTAGATTCCTGTTCGTCTTTTTGTTCCTTGCCCTCGTCTTTGCTTTCCATCGGATTTTGCGCGTCTGTCTTTTCGATGAGGGGAAGGCCAATATCCTTGCCGGCAACCAGGTCTTTTACTTGCTTGCGATCGAGTGTTTCCCACACCATCAATCCTTCGGCAAGCCTCTCCAGTGCTGGGCGATTGTCTTTGAGTATTTTCATTGCCGTATTGTAATTGGTGTCCACCAGACGGTGAATTTCATCATCAATATTTTGGCCGGTTTGTTCGCTATAACCTCCGTCCTGCTGGGGTGGTGACCACGGCGATTGTGCTTCTTTATGGTAGTTAATGGGGCCTAATTTTTCACTCATTCCCCAAGTACAAATCATCTTTCTCGCCAGTTGAGTAGCGCGCTCAATATCGTTGCTGGCCCCACTGGTAATTTCTCCAAAGATCAACTCTTCAGCGCACCGACCACCCATCAAAAAAGCAATCAGATTTTTCGCTTTTTCGGAAGTCAGGTTGAGCCGGTCTTCGTTGGGTAGAGTTTGAGTTACCCCCAAGGCCCCACCTCGCGGCATGATGGAAACTTTGTGGATGGGGTCGGTCTGAGGCAAATTGAGTCCCACCAAAGTGTGTCCCGCCTCGTGAAAGGCAGTCACCCGTTTTTCTTCATCCGAGATAACCATGGATTTTCTCTCAGGCCCCATTAAAACTTTATCTTTGGCGGCCTCAAAATCCGGGCCTTCGAGTTTCTTTTTATTCAAGCGGGCAGCGTTGAGTGCGGCCTCGTTGACCAAATTGGCGAGGTCTGCCCCGGTAAAGCCGGGCGTTCCCTTGGCCACAATTTCCAAGTCTACCGACTCATCTAAAGGCGTTTTGCGGGCGTGAACTTTGAGAATACCCAAGCGCCCGCGCAGATCGGGAGAACTGACGTGAACCCGACGATCAAAGCGTCCCGGACGCAAAAGTGCTGGATCGAGAACGTCGATTCTATTGGTGGCGGCAATCAGAATAACCCCTTCGTTAAATTCAAAGCCGTCCATTTCCACCAAGAGTTGATTGAGGGTTTGTTCGCGCTCGTCGTGCCCTCCACCCAGTCCGGCCCCGCGATGCCTTCCGACGGCATCAATTTCGTCGATGAAAATAATACAAGGGGCGTGTTTCTTTCCCTGCTCAAACAGGTCGCGTACGCGGCTGGCCCCCACTCCGACAAACATTTCAACAAAATCCGAGCCGGAAATACTAAAGAAAGGAACGTCCGCCTCTCCCGCCACCGCCCGTGCCAACAATGTCTTGCCGGTTCCAGGAGGCCCAATCAAAATCACACCCTTGGGAATTTTGCCCCCCAGTTTGGTGTATTTTTTGGGGTCTTTGAGAAAATCGACGATTTCTTTGAGTTCCTCTTTGGCCTCTTCAACTCCGCTCACGTCGGAGAAGGTGACTTTTTTATCGTTGCTCGAAAGCATTTTTGCCTTGGATTTGCCAAAACTCATGGCCTTGCCACCACCCATTTGAATTTGGCGCAAGAAAAAATAAAACAGCAAAATGAGGACAATCATCGGCCCCCAGTTAATCAGCAAGCTATAAAAGAGGGTTTGTTTTTCCTCATCTTCGTAAATGGGAGTTACGCCATTGTCGCGCAAGATTTTGAAGGTTTGCTCATTGGTCGGCCCGGTCGTTCGGAAACGGTTGCGGTATCTTTTGGCCGCAGTGGTTTGGCCTTTTTCATCCACGCCGCCGGCCTCTCCCAGTTGAGTCCCTTCCGAAAGGCCCATATTATCTTTAAAGCGCCCCGTAATTTCCTGATTGCCCTTGAGGACGACCTCGGACACACGCTTTTCCTCAACGGCCTTGATAAAACTGGGGTAATCAATGCGTTGAATTGAAACCGGCTCTTTGTGGGCCACCTGCCATACAAAAAGCATCATCATAAAAATGATCAGCCACATAATAAAAGTTTTGTGGGGTTGTTTCATCGGTTATTTCTTTGTCTTATTCCCAAAATTTATGCCTTAGGCCTGAGTATAGACGACCCGAGGCCTTTTTCCAAACATGACCAGGGGGACAAGGCCAAAATCTTGTGGATCGACTTGCTGTGTACGGGCGCAAAGCAAGACCTGGCCCAAGGGACGAATCCACAATCCGTACTTTTGACAAGTAGCAAAAAGCTGGGGAAAGAGGGGGTGGGGCCGCCTTAATGGTGGTAAAAAGCGCTCGGCCAAAGGCATCTTTCCCAGTACCCAAAAGGGGGCCACCAGGTATTGAAGGCCCAATTGCCAATGCTTGGGGTTCCAAAGGAGTTCGGGAATCCGGGCCTCGAGAGCGTCCCGAACGTAGTTTGCAGCACGTTCGTCCCAACGGCGATAGTCGTTTAATTGACTGGTAGACAGGGCCAATAAACTGCCCGGCCCCATAAAAACGCGCACTCCACCAGAGAGATACATCGGCCCCCATTTTCCCTGGGCCTGGGCGATGATAAGTTTTTGAATTTGGCGGCGGATTTGTCCACGGCCCTCTACGGAAACCGCAACAAGGGTTTGCTTTAGCAGGGCATCCTGGCCATTGAAATGACCTTCGCCTTTGGTTTGCAATAAACACATACCTCCCAAAGAATCGTAAAAACGCTGTGGCCGGGGGTCTACGGCGAAAGCGGAACGGGACTGCCGAACGGCCATTTGATTGGCCCTGGCGACATAGTGTTTAAGATAAGAGGGATAGCGTTCGGCAATTTTGCTCACCAAAGTATGGCGAATAAAATTCCTTTCAAAGTGCAGATTGTCGTTACTCTCATCGTGGCAAAAGGGAATCCCTAAAAAGCGCACCACTTCCTCAATTTGCTTGCGACTCATACAGTGCAAGGGCCTTTTGATATACCCGTGGACGAGGGGAATCCCGGGGGTTGCCGGACACTCGGAAGAACGGAATTGCTGACGCAAATACCACTCAAAGGAGTCGTCAATGGTGTGGCCGAGGTAGAGAGTCTGCGCGTTTAAATCCTTTACTGCCTTGCGAAAACAATCTTGTCTGGCACGACGCGCTCTGGCCTCAAAGTTGGATGTTCCCAGTTTTGAGAGATGAAAAACTTTGACTTCATCACCGCATTTTTCTGCCCAGCGCAAAACTTCCGCCTCTTCTCGCGCACAGGCCCTGCGCGTCCCATGGTTGACGTGAATCCAGGTCGGAGGTGGCAACCGGCGCGCCCGCAAAAGCTTCCCCATGGCCCAGGCCAAAAACATGGAGTCCATGCCGCCGCTCACTGCGACCAAACTCTTTCCTCCAGGAGATGGGTAGAGCGAGGCCGTTTGCATAAAGTGGTCGAGATGATTCAAACTGTGCTTTGTCAAAAGGGATAGGTGGGGAGTGTGCCGATTTTTCTCTGGAGAAAATTCCAGCAAATTATTTGAAAACATGGCCGCTGATTCTGGCCTTACGAGGGGTCTTTTGACAACCACTAAAAAATTTCACTAGGATTCGGTTTTAATGGCCTGGTAGCTCAGTCTGGTGAGAGCACCGGATTCATAACCCGGGGGTCGGCAGTTCAACTCTGCCCCAGGCCACCATGTAGTGCATTGCGAAAGCTCACGAGGCCATTTTCAAGTCGTCCTCTGCTTCCACCGATGCTTCGCTGTCTGGGTCATTCTTGGGAACAAATGTCCGATAAATGGAATCCCAGGCGACATTGGTAGTGGAGAGAGTCAGGGAGAGGCCACCTAATGTGATGATGGCGGAAATGGCCACGCTTAAAATTTCCCCCGGTAAAATTGCAGACAAGATGGAGAGGGACAAACCACCCAAAAAAGGAGGTGCTAAATTGAGCAACAAGGCCAAGAGACAAAAATAAAACAAATCCCGCTTTATCCCGTTTGTTAAGTCCGAACTTTTCTTTAATGCTTCCAGGGCATCACATTTTTTGTCCACGACAAAATTTGTGGCAAAAGCAAATTTGAAAAGAAAAACAATTCCAGGAATGATAAAGAAAATCGTCCCAATTATGACGGCAAGATTAAACAAAACGCTGGCAACAAAGTGTTTAAAGAATATTGCGGAAGAATAGCCACAAAGCAAATCTCCGTCGTAGGCCTTTTTACCGTCGTAAAAATCAATATTAATTTTGGTCAGTCCGGCCATTATCGGGGCGGTAAACAACAGGATTCCCAACAAAAAATCAACAATGGAAACGGCTCCATTGAGCAGGGGATTTTTAATCGTAGATGATGCCATTTCAAATCCCGAGGAAAGGAGATGCGATAAAGCAAAAATACCCAACGCAATGAGATGAGCGCCGAAAAAAAACGGGATGTTGCTTTTGGCGATACTCCAACCAAATTGGAAAGCTTCAAGTTTTTTGACGGCCAATGCCTTCTCCCAATAACAAACAAAATGGGTTATTTAAAAGAATCGGAAGAATGGTCAAAATTCTTTAACTTAGTTTCGTCGCTCCAATGATTTCAAGGGGTTGGCATAAAGGGCGTCAATCGGAGTCCTCAAAAATCCAGAGATAAATCCAATAAAGTTTTATTGGTAGAAGAACAAAAGCAGCCTCATGCTTGAGTATGGTATCAGTACTGTACAAAATGGCGTGTTTCATTGCAAGGTCACGGTCATATTGATGAAGGCTGTTTTTGCGCTTGAAAATGGCCCCAGAGGCACTGTAAAGGCGACCCAAACGCAATTCTCTATCATCAGCAATTTTAACGATAACCCGATCAATTTTGCTTAAATCTTCCACGCTTCCAGTATCGGCAATTGTTCTTCTGAGAACTGCCAAAAAATACTCCAATTCATCTTTTGCTCTCCCTTCGTAAAGTCCTTCTTTTGAATCCCATTGTTTTAAGGTAACAAAACTGTCGCGATAGAGGTCGAGATTGTCTACAAAATCTTTGATGAAAGAAGAAAGAACAGCAGCGCCGAGAACCTTACGGGTCTCCCACAAAGCATTGGAGTAATAGATAGAATCTGTGTATGGATGAATTCCAAAATCATGTTGTTTGCCACGGATTATAAATATTTTTTTCTCTATATCTCTAGTGACAATGGTTCTACCCTTGGATTTGTACTTGATAAGGTTTCCCAATTCATGAGCGGTCAAAAAATCGGCCAAGGCCTCGTTTGGTGTTATAAATGAAGAAATAAAAGCATTACTCCCGTAGGTATGAAGTAGCAAACTGTGAACGCGCTCGTGCAAGAAAACGACATGGTCTTTTTGTATGACCGGAAGTGGCCCATCTGTCCTGGATTTTGAGGCATTGACAAAAATGACCGCCTGAAAACCTTTGCGCCAATTCCAAATGAGACGACGAAAAAATAGGCCATACGATGGTACGGTAATGAGGTTATTTTCAGAGATGATAAGACGAGTGGATTTAGGTATGCTAAATCCCAAATTCTTTATGTGTTGGTCAAAGGAGTGTATTTTTTCCGCCAAAACCTGTGCTGCTTCTTTGTAAAGGTGAGCATTTTTTACAAAACCTTCGATTTCAAATCCTGGGCGAGAGGCCAAAACTTTGCCCGAAGAATACATCAATTTGCTATCTAAAACATTTCTTCGTATTTTTTCCTTTAAAGAGGGATAGAAAACTTCTTTTAAAATTTCTCTACAATCGCGTTCTTTGGCATTGACCACAGAACTCAAAGAAAACGCCAAAAAAGATGAAATAAGGATTAGGGAAGACATTCAAAACCTATTCCTTCCTGATTTTCCAAAAGGGATTGTTGGCAAAAAGCTGTGACAGGTGCATCTTCCACGGTTTGCGCGCTATCGCTACATAGGGTGTGCGGTAGAGCGGAATCATCCAACCCTCGGTCAAAGATTTCAAGTGCATGGTGCGGAGTTTATTCACTCGCTCCAGTTTGTCTTCGGTTTGCATATAATCTTTTAACCAGGCCTTGCCCTCTTCTTGAGAATAACCAAAAATTCCAGTATTCATGCTATAGGAAAGCAGACCTATATCTTCCAAAAATCCTGAATCTGTAACAACTATAACATAGTCGGGAGTGCTACCATTTTTAACTTTAACAAGATCAGGCATTCCCATTGCTTGCTCGACTTTTAAATTGGGCATATATGTTTTAGAGGTTTGAAAGAATTCGTCTAGTTCATTCTGTTTCATTTTATAAACGCCCAAGTGAATACCTTCTCCAGAAGTTTCTATTTCCACGGAATCCATTATTTTTTGAAGGGTCGAATCACTATCATTAGGAAAGAGCCCTCCAATCAAAGGAAGAAAAAACTGTTTTGTTGGTCTGCAACCTTCTTTTTTAGCACAGTAATCGCTAAAACTTTTTTGCAAGGCCTTGGCAAAAGCGAGACGTTTTTTCCTGGGAATCCTATTTTTACCTTTTTCAGTAATACAGGCCACAATTGTATTAATATGAATAGTTTCATGAAAAGAACTCTTGTCTAAACCAATTTCTTTAAGATTTTCAATTTGGATTCCTTCGATAGTAGTGATGTGGTCAATTTTGATTTGGTCAAAAAGCTCGATCAATTCATCTTGAGTTTTTCCTTTTGTCGGAACCAGACGAATTTCTTGTGCCATAGATTCTTCAAAGTGAAAGTGTGCAGGATTGGGTTTTAAAATGATATTTCCACTCCCTTTGTCTTGATCGACGTAATAAGGGCCGGAAGTATTGCGGTAGTCGGTAATTTTAAGACTTTTCGGATCAAAACTTTTTCGGGGAATAATGGCAAAATCTATGGCCGCCAACATGGGAACTAAAAGATCACTTCTATATCTTGGAGTCAAAACTAAAGTGTTACCCTCTATTTTCATTCTTGGACAATCGTCAAACACGCTTTTGAGTTCAGTTTCAGGACAAACCAGACTTTTAAAATCTCCGTGGGTATTTTGAGATAAAATCATTAGGCGTTTGAACGAAAGCATGACATCTTCGACGTTGATAGGATGCCCATCAACAGTTTTAAGGTCATCCCGAATGACCAGATAAAACTTTTGATCTCTCCAGTAAAACATCCTGGCCACTGCCGCAAAAGGTTCGCCATTAGTATTTGAAAGTTCAATCAAAGGTGAGTAAACACTTTCCAACAAAATATATTCACTAGCAAGATAGATTTTAGCTGGGTCGTAGGTTTCAATTTTATCTGTACTTGGAAAAGCAATATTTAAAACATGATCTTCTGGGTAGGATTGGTGCATAGTAATTCCTCTATAAACTAAAAACGAAATTGCAATTGCAAGAAAAATAAAAAATTTCATGGTGATTTAGATGGATTACCACAAATTTGGACTCCTGCTGCTCCTGCCCTATTTAAAATCCCAAGCTGGTCGAGATGGTTAATAAACTCATCATCACCAATAGCATTGTTCTTTTGTTGAAGTTCGTCTGGATAAAAAGGGTCTTCATCGTTATACGGTAGAAAAATCAATTCCCCCGAAAGAGTATTGAGCACAATCCTACATCGCTCTTTTACGAAAGTAGGCCAAGACTCTGGGACGACCTCACTTGCAAAATAGCAGATGGGAAGTTGCAACTCCGGGGCCTTTTGCTCATCCTTCTCTATTTTCGCCTGGTCTTTTGATTTCTCTTTCCCGAAAGTCCAAAAAGGGGCCAAAAGCAAAGTCATAAAAAAGAACCATGTTTTCATCGTCTTACCTCCAGTGATGAAAAGTTATGAGAATGTTTTTTCATTCTCTTGTAAGGCCTTAGCAAAAATCATGCCAAAACCCTTAACCCCGCAAAATCATTGACCAGCAAAGAAAAAGCGAGAGTATTTGTCAGCTTATTTACTACAAAACAGGGGCCAAAAAGGCCAATATTCCGTCAATATCTTGATTTTTGCATAAGGCAAAATGCCTAAAATCTGGCCTAATTAACTGAAATTAAAGGGAAAACACTGCGTGATGAAAAAACGACAAGATTTTGATGCCCAATTTTCTTTAAAGGCGACCAAGTGGTTGAATTTATTGCAGAAAAGGCCAGAGCAAGAAGGCCGTCAATATCTTGATAAAATGTTCAAGCTGGCAGTGAATTTTCCGATTCGTAAGGTATGCCAGCACTACCCATTTCGGTCATCCTTCCCGACAAGCGTAAGCGGGCCTGGGCCTTTTTGCTCGACCTGACTGTGGTTTCTTGTATTTGTCAGTGGCTGATATTCAGTTATTTTTTGTTTATGCATCAGTATTTGAAGTTTATTCCCGCGGAAACCTATTGGGATTTTGTCGCTCATTTCCGTATCATCAAAATCCCCTTGTTGCTTTTCACTTATATCAGCTATTCCTTTTTCTGTTTGTATCTTGGAGGAGGGCAGACGCTGGGAAAATTTTGTTTCAAAATGCGCGTTGTGGATTACTACGACGAGGCCCGGGCCTTGAGTTGGGATCAGGCGCTTTTGCGCTCCTTGGGCCATGGGTTGTGCTATATTTTTCAGTTTTTTCCCCTGCTTGTGGCCTATTTTCATCCCAAACAGAGAGGAATCCCCGATTTTTTGTCGTGTACGCGCGTTCTTCCGGTGGGTGCAGTTTGTGAAAAAGCATCCCACAAACAACGGAAAGATTTTACTTCCCAATTAGACCTTTTTAAGCGCAAGGCCTAGTTCTTGCAGGTGTGCGGCCTCGATGGGTGAAGGAGCTTCGGACATCAAGTCCGTGGCCGAAGTGGTTTTGGGGAAGGCAATGACATCCCGAATGGATTGGCACTTGGCCAAGAGCATGACAATGCGGTCGAGGCCAAAGGCCACTCCGGCATGAGGGGGAGTGCCAAAGCGCAGGGCCTGCAAAAAAGGGCCAAACTGCCGTTTCGTCTCTTCTTCGGACATACCTAAAACTTGAAACATTCTGGCCTGAACGTCCCGTTGATAAATTCTCACCGATCCCCCTCCCAACTCATACCCGTTGCAAACCACGTCGTAGGCATCGGCATAAGTTTTTTGCCAGACATCCTCGCTTCCATTCATAAAATGTTCCAGATGTTCGCGCTTTGGCGCTGTAAAGGGGTGGTGTTTGGCCACCGGCCGTTTATTTTCATCGTCCCATTCAAAAAGGGGGAAATCGTAAACCCACACAAAACGGTACTCATCCCCTAAAAGCTTTAGAGCATCAGCGAGATGAGTCCTCAGAGCATGGGCCGAAGCGTGTACCACTGAAGCGTCACGATCGGCGACAAATAACCAGGTTCCATCTCCGCGCACCTGTGCTTTATCCTGCAATTTTTGCAAAATTTCGGGAGTGATAAATTTGGCAATGCCGGAACCGGCCTTGCCCTCTTCGACTTTAAAGTAGGCCACGCCCTTGCCACCAAAAGGTTTGACCACTTCAGAAAGAGCATCGAGTTGTTGGCGTGAAAATTGTGCCACTGTTTTTGGTTTGGGTTCTTTTGGTACAAAGATGGCCTTAATCAGGCCGCCTGTATCCGCCGTTTGAGAAAAGACTTTAAAGGGAGAACCTTTAAAAAACTCCGTCACCACGACGTGTTCGAGTCCAAAGCGAAGATCGGGGCGGTCACAACCGTAACTTTCCATGGCTCGGTCATAACTCATGCTGGGCATGACGAAATCTTCGGGTAGACCAAATAACTTTTGCATCAGTTTTTCGGCCAGTGATTTTATATAAGCAGGGGTGGCAAAAGAAACCTCGACATCTATTTGGGAAAACTCGGGTTGTCTGTCAGCGCGCAGGTCTTCGTCTCGAAAACAACGGCAAATTTGAAAATACTTGTCAGTACCACCGATCATCAACAATTGTTTCAATATCTGCGGTGACTGGGGAAGGGCATAGGCACTTCCCACACGCACACGCGAGGGAACCAAATAATCGCGCGCCCCTTCCGGCGTTGCCTTGTAGAGGATGGGTGTTTCCACCTCGACAAAACCTTCCTCGGAAAACATTTGGCGCACTTGCAAAGTGACGTCACTTCTCAATTTTAAAATGTTTTGCAAACTTTGCCTGCGCAAATCCAGGTAGCGATAGCGCAGTTTCAAATCTTCCGTGGCCTCGGTGGCACCAAAGGGCAAAAAGGGAATGTCGTCAATATCGCAGGCCGAAAGCAACTCCACACTTTCCACGCGAACTTCAATTTCTCCGGTGGGCATTTTGCGGTTTTGTGCTTCGGGTGGACGCAACTCGACTCGTCCACTGGCCTTGATGGTCGATTCCAAGGTGGCCTTTTTGAGGATTTCCAAATCTCCCTTGAAATTCACAAAATTGAGTTGAGTAACACCGTACTTGTCCCGCAAATCTATGAAGTGCAGGCCTCCCAGATTGCGGTATTTATTTACCCAACCGCACAGGGTGACCTGGTTTTTCACATGTTCTAATCGCAATTCTCCGCAAGTATGGGTGCGCATTTTTACCTCACTAGACCTTTTCAAGTTGCAGAAGTTTGGCCTAAAATAGTATTTAATGTCAACTTTTTTGCGCTTTTTTCTTGTCTTTTCGTTTGGGGTGCTTTTTGCCTGCCAGTCGAGCACTCCTGAAATTCCTTCAAATGTGCAGCTTGCCCTGCCTAGCGGAAAAATTCTCCAAACCAAACTGGCACTCACGCTCGAAGAGCAAACTCAGGGCCTTTCGGGAGTTTCCAAAGACCAATTTCAAAAAGATCAGGCGATGTTATTTGTCTATTCTCGAAAAGGTACCAGGGCCTTTTGGATGCCCGATACTTATTTTAATCTGGACATTTTTTTTCTGGATGGTGGCCTCAAAGTTTTATCCCTGGAGAGAAATTTGGCGGCCCATCCAGGATACCATGAACCACCGAAAATCCAGCGAACCAAGGCGCACATGGCCCAACACGTTTTGGAATTGCGTTCTGATTCGCCTCTGGCGAGAGAAATCAAGGTGGGGACAAGTCTGCGATGGATTTCTTCGGTGACCCTTTCGCAAATAATATCAAATATTCGTTTTCAGCAATAAAGCCCAAATAATCCCGCACCAGCTTTTTTTGGTATTTGGCATCTTCTTTGATTCTTTTAATCTCTCGCATGAGCAACTTATTCGCCTCGACCACTTGATCGTATTCCTGATGCTTTAATCTCAGCATTTCCTTGTGGGCACGATAATCGAGCACCCCTCCAGTGCTAAAAATTAAACGCAGTACCAAGAAGAAACTGAAAAGCCACGCCCCCTTGAGAGCGTAGTTTTGTAGGCGCTTTAGCAATGGAGACTGTTCTTTGCGGGGAAGCTCTCGGTTCTTATAGGACAATCTTTCAGCTACAGGAGCAGGCCGCTTGATGGAAGTTGCCAAAGATTCCGCAAAGGAAGGGCGGGGGGAAGATGTGCGAGGTGCAGTCCGCACTTCCTCGACGACATAATCTTTGGTGACGGTAAAATCTTGAGTTTTTTGTTTGGATTTTTTGCGACGATTGCGCTCAATCGCCTTGCGCAGTCGATCCGAAGCAATCGAGGAATTGGCAGAGGCCTTCGGGGTAAAGGTGCGCTTTGAACGGGGTAATTCCACAAAACGTCCTGTTAAACTGCAAACTTCCTGTCTTTTTTATTCTATCACAACAAGATAACCAACTTCAGAAGTCGCTTTTTAGCATCTCTTATGCTTTACTGGCTCATTATCCTTTGGTGGGTTTGGTAACTTGTTTCTATTTTTGAAAAAATTTAAGTAGTGGTATAAGAATTGCGTCTGGAATCTCTCTTGAAAAATTCATTTCTCCATATTGTTTAGACCCACCAATTAGTTGAGCATAAACCATTACGTCTTTGTAGATAGTAACAGAAAGAATATTTCCATCAGCAACCCATTCCAAGGTTACGCCGCCATCAGGAGATGCGGACAACTCCGGCATTATAATTGTATCTGGCATAGATTCAATAAAGGTCATTGCCAAAGCAGCAGACTGCTGAGACAGAGGGCCTGCGCCGTATCCATCCCAGTCGGTTTCTAAACATTCTGCAAATAAAGACTTTATTTCTGCCGTTAAAACTGATTTATTTTCTTGGCTCATTGCATTGGCTCTCTTTATGGAGAGTGTGACAGTCTTCGTAAAAATCTGTCAACGGCTTGAGCGATTCTCAATACTAAATGTAACTATCTGAAATGATTGAAAGCAAAATAGTTGTTTTCTGGGTTATGGCCAACTCATCACCCGGAATTCGCGCTTGCGAAGGCGGATATTTCCCCATTCTTCTTAATTGAAAATAATTTGAATTATACGATAATAAAGAAAGTTAACTGTTTTTAATCTTTAAACAACTCTGAGGAAATTTATGAAAAGCAAAATTTATTTAATGCCGCTTATGCTGACTTTTTTCGTTGCTTGTTCTTCTGGCCCTGCAAAGAAAATTGTTCTCGATTCATCAACTCCAAATAGGCCTGATTGGGTAGATTCCAGCAAACTTGCATGGAAAGACGACAAGAAGATTTTTTTCAGGGGAACCTATACTATTCGGGGAGATGAAAGGGCCAATGCCTGTGTTGATTTGGCCAAACTAGGTGTCAAAGAGGCCTTAATTACCGAAATACAAGAAGAACTAAAAGGCGCAGTTGATTCAGCACAAGACTCCATCCGTGCTGATGCCGAAATTATCCTGACCAATTCCCGTTCGGCACGTTACCAAGGGGCCATAACCGGCCTGCGCTTTACTTCCTCGTATTGGGAAAAGTACGCTTTGATTAACCGCGATCAAAGGATTTCCTGCTTTGTTTTAGGGCGAATCAGCGAAGTGGAATTTCGCCAAACCAAAAAGAACGTACTCAACAAAATTACCCGTGCCAATCCCAAACTCAAAGAGGCCATAACAAAAAAACAAATCAATTTCTTTGAAGAGAAAAGAGACACAGCAAGCAAGGAAGACAATGGGGAAGAAAACTAAATTTCCTGTCTTTGCCTTTCTGGGGATTGTATCTATAGCAGGTTGTTCATATCATCCTCGTCCCATCCCAAAATCTTGGGGCGTTGAAGAAAAAGCTAGCGTTAAAAGGAGAAACATAACAAATTACCCAAGCGATTCAAAAGCCACATGGGTCAATTATCCTCCAAAGTTTTCAGGGTACAAATTTTATGTTGGCCACTCATCAGGTGCCAAATCTCAAGAAGAGGGGATTTCAATGGCTACACGAGATGCTTATAGGCAATCCATTCGAGAAAATTTTGGGATTAAAGTGCGAATAAATATAAAATCATTGGAGACTTTCAAAGAAAAAAGTTATTCAAAAGAATTTAACGAATCAAGCAGAAAAATTACATTAATGGGTTTTGAGAGAAGAAAAATCCATATAGAAAGAGAAGGCGATATATTTCATGTTTGGATTTTGTTCAGGTATTCCTTACAAAAAATTGAAAAAGAAAAAGAAAGAATAAGGAATCAAAAAACCGATTTTATCAAAGGGCTTTCTGAATATTGGGCCGGTAATGACGATGAAGCGATAAAACTCTTTGGGAGTGCATGTGCTGATAATATTTTTGAAGCATGCTCTAATAAAGGATTATTAGAATCAGAAAAAGGCAAAACAAAGAAAGCAAAAAGATTATATGAGAGAGCGTGTGATGGTGGAATTATGATGGGATGTTATAATCTCGGAGTTATCGAGAATAAAAGAGGCAACACGATCGGGGCAAAAAGATTGTATCAGAAGGTTTGTGATAGCGGGGTTATAGAAGGATGTTATAATCTCGGAAATATCGAGAATAGGAAAGGCAACACGTCCAAGGCAGTAAGACTGTATCAAAAGACCTGTGACAATGGAATTGTAGAAGGATGTCATAATCTTGGAGTTATCGAGAACGAAAGAGGCAACACGTCCAAGGCAGTAAAGTTGTATCAAAAGGCTTGTGACGGAGGAGTTATGGAAGGATGTCATGGCTTCGGAATTATTGAGGGCAAAAAAGGCGATATGGCCAAGGCGGAAAGGCTATTCCAAAAAGCATGTGACGGGAGATTGATCACGGGATGTAGTGAACTCTTAAACCTTGGGCATATAGAGTATGAGAGGGGAAATACTGCCAAGGCTGCAATATTATACCAAAAAGCATGTGATGGAGGAGATACTCCAGCATGTGAAATCTTAAAAAACCTTTAAAAACGATTGTAAATTGAGGATGATGAAATATTGGGTATAGAGAAAGTCAAAAGGTTTGAACTATCGAAACGAAGAAATGGAATTTATGAGCCTTTTCTCAAAATGACTAAGGCAAAGGTTTTCTTTTTACTGGCCTTAGTAATGATTCCTTTCTCCATTAAGTGCCCTTTCGGTAATTCGCTTAATACGGAAGAATTAGAAAGGATTCAAAAAGCCGTTAATCGAACCTATTTAGAAACCATTGATCGAAGTGATTTTTTAACACCCTCTCCTTATGAGCATTACAAAAAAACAATTAGAGTAAAAGAACAAATTTTGCGAACAGAAGAAACAGAACAGAAAAAACGAGAAAGAACCGTAGAAGAGGCAAGACTCAAAGACAAAATGGAAAGGTCAGAAAGACTCAGAAAAGAACTCGAAGATATATTAAAAGAGAAAGAGGAAAAAAGAGAGTAACAACAAAAAAGCATCGGTAGTATTTTTTGTTTTAAAAAATTAAATCCATTAATTAATCCATCGCTGTATTGAGAAAGATGGTGAATTGACCAATGCCCTGAATCATTATTCCAGATTTAGAGCTAATTTCTCTATAAATTAAATCCACTTATTTTATGCTATACTAAAGTAGTAGAGATTTATTTCACTTTGCTAAAAAAGGGAGTTTTATTTATGTATGATAATAGCTTTTTGACTTATTTTCTCAACAAAAGAAAATTTTTTGAATATAACGGAAGACGTGTTGCTATCTTTAATGAAATAATGGAAAACGCAAAATGGCGTGATGTGATTGCCATGAGACAAGCCTATTTTTCACGAATTGCGAGAAATTCTCCAATACCTAGACCAAAAAAGAAATTTAGGCTTAAAATCCTGCCACAGTTTTCTACTCAAAGAGGGAATATGAATAAAACGCCTGTGTATGTCAGCTTTGATTTTGACAATGATGCGATATTAAAACAATTTGTTATTGGGCAATCAAAAAACCCTGATTCCCCATTTTCAGTTATTGACCATTCAATTAAAGAGGAAGTTAGGGGTAATTGGGTGGCAGATGCTGAAAGAAGAATCAAAAAGGCAGAAATTGTTCTCGTGATAGTAGGAAAATACACCTGTAAGGCTCAAGGAGTATTGAAAGAGGTCGCTCTTGCTAGAAAGCATCAGAAAAAAGTTGTTCAAGTCATCGGTTATAGAGATTCTAACCCAAAACCAGTTCCCAATGCCGGAAGACTTTATCGCTGGAACTGGGAAAACCTGAGAACGATTTTTCACCAGGGAGGTATTATTGTCAGTCAATGAAGATACCAAACTGCAGGTTTTAATGGAGCATTATAAAGAAACATTCCAAAACATCAAAGATTTTTGGAAGTTGCGAGACCGTTTATTTTTGTGGGCCTTGGTGTTAATTGGCCTCCAGTTTTTTCAGATTTCCTCTCCTGGCAAATCCTCTAAGTTCATAACTGATTTGGTTAAAGAGCACTTGGGATTTCAAATTTTAGCTAATGTTGAATTATTAAACACATTGCTTTGGTTTATTCTTCTTTCTACTACTATTCGTTATTTCCAAACTAATGTTTATATAAATCGACAATATGACTATATTGGAGGATTAGAAAAGAAATTCACAATTTTTTTTGGAGGGGAAATTATTTGCCGTGAAGGGGTCGGTTATTTGAAAAACTATCCGTGGTTTTCTAACTGGATTGACTTCCTCTACACATGGGTATTCCCCATTTTATTGGTTTTAATTGGTGGCTTCAAAATTTATAAAGAATTTCCTGGTTACGAAAATATTGGTCAATGGTCATATTTTTTTAACATTGCTTTTTATCTTTTCATTTCTATTTCTACTTTTTTATATTTAATTTTTTTAAAAGGTGGTACAAAAGAAAAATCGTAACTCACTCCAAAATGAGGAGCTGCATTCAGGCCAAGAACTCGCGCCAATCCCTCTGGCACGCCTCTTCGACTTCTAGCGCTTCTTTGGGAATCTCGGCGGTGAGGTTTTGGTGTCCGTTTTTGGTAATCAAAATGTCATCTTCAATTCTTACTGCGATTCCGCGATAGGCGGCGGGAACATTTTGATCGTTTGTGGGAAAGTACAGTCCCGGCTCCACGGTAAAGGCCATGCCTGCTGTTAAAAGAACATCTTCGAGTTTGTCGTCGAGGTAGGATGCTTGGTCGTGAACGTCGAGGCCCAACCAATGGCCGGTGCCGTGGGGATAGTAGGGCAGATGCTTCTTTTTCTCCAAGAGTTCCGACGGGTTTCCACTGAGAATTTTGAGATCAATCAAACCTTCAATGAGGGTGAGTGAGGCCCTTTTGTGGAGATTGGCCAGCGTTTCGCCGGGCGTGGCCAGATCAATGGCCGCTTTTTGGGCGGCCAAAACCAAATGGTAAATTTCTTTCTGTGCGGGATTGTAACGGCCGTCTATGGGAAAAGTGCGGGTGACATCGCTGGCGTAGTATTCCACTTGGGCGCCAGCATCTATTAAGAGCATTTCCCCTGCTTTGAGTGCTGCCCGGTTTTCCGTATAGTGCAAAATCAGGCCATTTTCTCCCCCGGCCACAATGGAAGAATAGGCCTCGCCGAGTGCGCCCTGGCGGCGGAAAAGATAGTGCATGAGATTTTCAATTTCGGCCTCGTTTTTTCCCGCAGAGGCAAACGCCATGGCCGCCCGATGGGCCACTTCGCTTGCGTGGGCCGCCCTTTTCATCAATTCAATTTCACTATCCTCTTTTGTCAGGCGCATACGCTCGATAACACCATTGAGATGGTGAAAACTTTCGGGCAAAAAGACTCTTTTCTTGCGCCGTAAATCTTTGAGTTGGATACATTTGAGTACCTTTTCCATCAAGTCACGATTGTGCAAATCAAAGTAGACCTTTCGATACCCTTGAATAAATTCCCCGAGACGGCGCGAAAGTTCATGGATGGGAAAACTCTGATCGACTCCCACTCTTTCCGGGGCCTCTTCCACACCTGTGCGCTTTCCCTCCCACATTTCGGCCTTGGGGTCTTTGGGTCTGACCAAGAGGATTTCGTGGGCCTTGCCCTTTTGAATCTGCATTACCAAACAAGCGTCGGGTTCCTCAAAACCAGTCAAATAGTAAAAGTGGGAATCCTGCCGAAAAGGAAAATAGGCATCGCTGGAGTACACCTTGGGCGTACCCGCCGGCACGATCACCAGACCTTCGCCTATTGTTTTGGCCAGAGAAACACGACGCTTTTGATAAATCGTTTTATCCACTTAGTTCTTTTTGGGGGCGCTTTCCGAAGATTGAAGCGAGCCTCCCACCAATTTGTTACACAATCCCTTGGGGACGTAAACCCATTCTTCTTTTTGTCCGTCCTGCTTGGCCTTGGCATGGCAAGAGTGGGATTTTGTAGCGCAGTCGTTTTGGCCCTTTTTGGCCACGCCGTAACATTTTTCCTGGTCGGTTCTGCTGGCGGCAGACGTCGGTGCGGTCATTAACGCCGAGACTGCCAAAGAGATAGCTAACTCTTTCGTCACCTTTTCCTCCTAGATTTAC
Organism: Bacteriovoracaceae bacterium; assembly: GCA_965215445.1. Classification (GTDB taxonomy): domain Bacteria; phylum Bdellovibrionota; class Bacteriovoracia; order Bacteriovoracales; family Bacteriovoracaceae; genus CBDBLK01. Next base: position 1,142,794 of record CBDCDT010000002.1, read on the forward strand.
CTGCGACATTGCAGGCACAAGGTATTCTAGGAGAAGCTTACAAAAGTTTCAATCCCTGCAAACAATCAGCGTTAATTCCCCCGCCCAAACGCCGCTCGATGATGTCGTGGTTGGTTCTGGGCCGCTCCCGCTCGATTATTTTGTCAATGTCGGCCTGATTTGGTCGCCAGACCTGAAAGGATGGAACAGTGCTTCTTACACGCAACTTTGAGCGAGAAAGTAGTGGGTTGTAGGCCACGCCTTTTTGGCGCAGTAATGGTGCGGCCAGTTCGGCCGCGGCCACGCGAAAAGTAGTGTATTTTCCTCCCAACAAAACGTGTATATTTTCTTCGGGCCGAAAAATTTTGTGTCCCCGCGATGTGCGCGAGATATTCATGGCACCACTTTTCTTTACCAACGGGCGCACACCCGAAAAACTCCCTAAAATATCCGCTCTTTCGATGTGATTACCGGGAAAATAGTGCTTTAAATGTTCAAGCAAATAGTTGATTTCCTCCGAAGAGGGTTTGGGGTCAAAAGCGACTTCCTTTACTGGAACTTCAGTCGTCCCCACTAAAACCCTCTCTTTCTGGGGAATGACAAAAATAACTCTTCCTCCTTCTGCTGACAGAATCATCGGGTGGGAGACTGGAAGGGCCTGTCTTTTAACCCAGAGATGGCTTCCTTTTGAGGGAATGAGTTTGGGTTCCCAAACGAAGGCCTTGAGTTTGGCAAACAATTGATCGCTAAAAGGCCCGGTAGTGAAAACAACCGTTTGGGCCTTGATTTCCCGACATTGGTTTGTGAGTTCATCTTTTAGAGTCAAATGCCACATCTTATTGCGCTTGCAAAGTGCTTCCAGACCGACGTAATTGAGTGCCTCACTTTTTTGAGAATAAAGCCCATCGTAGATTACCTCCAACGTCAACTTGGCATCGTCAACCACGGCATCGTAATAAACCCCCGCTCCTTTAAGTCCATCGCCTCTCAATTCGGGAAAAATTTGCAAGGCCTTTTCAGTAGGAATAAAGGGATGGGAGTGATTTTGAAATCCCGCCAGCGCATTGTAGAGCCACAGCCCCAGCTTGATCTTCCAAACAGCATGGGGGTCGCTTTGAAAAACGGGAAAATAAAACTGCGAAGAGTAGCACAAGTGCGGTGCTGTCTGTAACCAATGACGTTTTTCCTGCAAGGCCTCTTTGACCAAGGCAAAATCAAGCGTCTGTAAGTAACGAAGCCCTCCGTGCAACATCTTGGAAGAGGATTGGCTGGTTTGGGCGGAAAAATCTTTTTTATCCACCAACAGGCAGGGCACTTCGTGCAAGGAAAATTCACGGAAAAGGCCCGCTCCGAGAATACCCCCGCCAATGATAATTACCGGGTAATAATCGGCAGCATGAAATAAGGGAGAAACCATTTCAATCGCTCGTCAGCCAGACGGCATCTCCTGCGCAAACTATTTTATAAGTCATTCGATCACTCTCTTGTTCTGCTGTCAGGGGAGTTATCTGATAGTTAATACCTATTACGGCATTGGCCCCTTTTTTGAAAGCATCATTTTTTAATTGCTCCGCCAATTCTTTGCATAGTTCGTTTAAAGGAAGAGGGTTCCCTTTTTCTTCCTGCGGCCAGTTTTTTTGAAGGTCTTCCAGTTCTTTTCTTTCCAACAAACTGTGAGCGGTGACGACTTGAATGTAGTGGTGAATACGATAACCGGCAGGGGCCGTTGCTGTGGTTAAAATGATATTCTCGGTATCAACCATGTTGGAAGTGAGGTCTGCATTTTCATTAATATTTTGTTTCAGAGAATGTTTGCTTATGAGTCCTCGCTCTTCTTGTGGGTAATGTTTGGAGGGATAGATTTCATCACTAAGTCCAACTTGAATATCGACATCGAAGCGTCTGAGACGATGGGCCAAATAAATTGCCGAATATTCACTAATTTGTGCAATAAGAAGATTTCCATTTTCCAGAGAACTCCACAAAACTTTTTCATTTTCCTGATTGCAAAGTTCGTGTTCGCGCAGAATTGTCAAAATGCGCTCGGCATCCTCCCGGTAACGAACTCCACGCAAAAGGAGACTAAAGGGAGGGTTTCCCCCCATGCTGACATTGCCGTAACTCATGGCCTCACTAAAGTCGCGCAAATCCTGAAAATTTTCTTGTGTTGTTGCGGAAGGAGCTGGTGTTTCCGGTGCCGGAGCAGAAACGGTGTCGTCTTCTTCTGTAATGGCCTCCATGAGTTCTTCGGGTTCTTCATTTTCAACTTCTACGACTTCTTCATCAGTTTCTTCCTCGGCAATGGCCATGACCTCTTCTTCTGTGTCTCCTTCGTCAGCGACAGTCTCTTCTTCACCTTGATCCCATTCACTTTCACTCTCAAAGGTTTGCTCCCCTTCTGGTTCTGGTTCGGGTTCAGGTTCTGCTTCGTCTTGGGATTCCTCTAAGAGGCGGTCGGTTTCGGTATCGGATTCGTGGGAATATTCCGAGAGTTGGTCGATGGGAGTGAGGTCAAAATCATCTTCTTTGTCGTCACCGCTCAAACTTTATCTCCCGTGACAATGCTTGAATTTTTTTCCAGAGCCACAAGGGCACGGTTGGTTGCGGCCCACTTTTTCTTCTTTGCGTTTTATTGTTCCCGTTTTTTGGCCGCTTTTTTCCTGTTCAGACTCGGACAAACTGCGACGATGGGCCTCCAATTTGCGTTCGAGTTCTGCCTGATGCGCTTTTTGCAACTCTTCAATTTCTTCTGCTGTATACAATTTTACACTAAAAATATTGCGAATGACCGCCTTTTTTACCTCTAATCTCAAATTTTCAAACAGGCCAAAGGCCTCCCGTTTGTACTCGGTCAAAGGGTCTTTTTGGGCGTAGGCACGCAAATTAATACCTTCTTTAATGTGATCCATGGCCAAAAGGTGATCTTTCCAATACTGGTCAAATGTAGAAAGGAGAATTTCACGAGTGGCAACTCGCACCTGTTCCGGGTCGTATTCCAAGAATTTCTTGACTAAGAGTTCTTTGGCCACTTCGGCGAAATATTCCTCCAGCTCTCCCGAATGTTTGGTCAAACATTCCTGAACATTCACTTTGTAGTCGGTGTGAAAAGTATTTTGAAAACCGGTCTGCATTTCATCCCACGGCCACGCCTCCAGAGGAACTTTTTTGGTTGGACGGTAATTGTCCATCAACATTTCGGCCACATCTTCGGTGAGTTCATTTAAAAAATCACGGTTGCCTTTATCCCCCAAAATTTCTCGGCGAATCCGGTAGATAACCCGTCGCTGTTCATTCATCACATTGTCGTATTCGAGCAGGTGCTTGCGAATTTCAAAATTGTGGGCCTCAACTTTTTTCTGAGACTTGGTAATGGCGTTGGTAATCATCCGGTGTTCGATCGGTTCATCTTCTTCCATTCCCATGGTGGTCATAAACTTTTTGATGCGATCACTGCCAAAAATTCTCATCAAATCGTCTTCCAATGAGAGAAAAAACTTGGAACCGCCGGGGTCTCCCTGGCGGCCGGAACGCCCCTTTAATTGGTTATCGATACGACGGGCCTCGTTTCTATCCGTGCCCACAATCATCAGGCCATCCAGCGTTTTGGTTTCCTCCGTCAACTTGATGTCGGTACCTCTTCCGGCCATATTGGTAGCGATGGTCACTGCTCCTTTTTGACCGGCCTGAGCGATAATTTCGGCCTCTTTCCCGTGGTGTTTGGCATTGAGTACGTTGTGGGGAATATTGCTTTGTTTGAGAGCGTTGGAAAAAATCTCCGAGCTATCAATGGAACTGGTGCCCACCAAAACCGGCCGTCCCCGACCGTAACAATCTTTAATCAGTTCGGTGGCGGCCCGAATTTTGCCGGATTTTGATTTGTAAATAATATCCGGCTCATCTTCCCGAATAATGGGCACGTTGGTGGGAATAACCATCACGTCGAGACTATAAATTTGCCTAAATTCTTCGGCCTCGGTTTCTGCCGTCCCGGTCATTCCCGCCAGTCTGTCGTAGAGGCGAAAATAGTTTTGAAAAGTAATAGAGGCCAAAGTCTGGTTTTCCTGCTTGATCGGCACTTGTTCCTTGGCCTCGACGGCCTGATGAAGCCCATCACTCCAGCGTGAACCATCTTTAAGTCTTCCGGTAAATTCATCGACAATAATAATTCTTTTTTCTTTAACGACGTAATCAACGTCACATTTAAAAAGGTAATGTGCTTTCAGGGCCTGATTGAGAGCGTGGAGAACCTGGTTGTGTTTGAGATCAAAAAGATCGGGAATCTTGAGAATATCTTGAACCTGAGTGATGCCTTTGTCGGTAAAAACTGCCGAACGGGATTTTTCGTCGATGGTAAAATGGGTTTCTTTTTGTAGTTTGGGAATTACCGAGTTGGCGACGGCATAAATTTGGGTGTCCCCCTCACTAGGCCCACTAATTAGCAGGGGAGTTCTCGCTTCGTCGATTAAGATGGAATCCACTTCATCGACAATGCAAAAGTTGTGGCCGCGCTGAACGTAATCGTCGAGATCAAACTTCATGTTGTCTCTCAAGTAGTCAAATGCAAATTCATTATTGCTGCCGTAAGTGAGGTCTGCCTGATAAGCGGCCTTGCGGTCACTTTCTTCCATATCGGAAACTACCACTCCCACACTGAGTCCCAACCACTGATAAAGCGGCCCCACCATTTCAGTGGCATCTCGCTTGGCCAGGTAATCGTTGACGGTCACCAAGTGAGCGCCTTTCTGAGTGAGTCCGTGCAAATACATGGGCAGCGTCGCCATTAAAGTCTTGCCCTCGCCGGTTTTCATTTCGGCAATTTTGCCCTCAAAAAGTGTAATCCCCCCCATCAATTGAACGTCGTAAGGGCGCATCCCCAAAACCCGTTGTGAGGCCTCGCGAACCGTGGCAAAGGCCTCCGGTAAAAGAGACTTGAGAGTTTCTCCCTTTTCCAGGCGCTCTCGAAAGCGGGAAGTTTGTCCTTGTAATTGATCGTCGGAAAGTGCGGCCATGGATTTTTCCAGCTCGTTGATACGATTCACCAACGGCCTTAGCTTTTTTAATTCTCGTGAATTTCTGGTGCCAAAAACAGCTTTGAGGATCATTTGGACTTAATCCAAGACAAAATAGAGTGGATCAACAGGAGTTCCGTTAACTCTAATTTCATAGTGTAAGTGTGGGCCGGTGGAAGAACCAGTGCTTCCAACGGAAGCAATTAATAACCCGCGCTGAATAATTTGTCCACGCCGGACAAAGAAATTTTTGACATGGGCGTAGAAAGTTTCCACTCCATAACCGTGATCGAGTTGAACAAATTTCCCAAAACCGGGTTTGGTGCCGGCAAACGCCACCTGGCCGTCGGCAGGTGAAACGATGGGAGTTCCCGGCCGGGCGCCAATATCCAGGCCTTCGTGCATACGCAAACGCTTGGAGGTAGGGCTGAGTCGAGGGCCATAATAGCTGGTGATCCAGCCTTTGGTGGGAAGCAATGTCGGCGTTGATCGCAAAAAACTTTCCTTATCCAATAAATAACTGTCCAGGTGGTGAACGTTGACCTCTAAATTTCTGCTAAAATCTTTGATAATGGAAAACTTGTAGTCAAACTCGGCGTATTCTGCGGCCAGACCAAAACTCTGTTTGGTCAGTTGACCCCATTCTTTGGTGTAGGGATAACTGGTTCGCAGGCCAAAACGGGTGGCTATTTTTTGCTCGTAGAGGTCTTTAAGGCCCCGGTATTGCTCGGCCTCTTCAAAATCTTTCAACCCTTGCAATTTTTTAAACAGGGATTTGGTGGGCCTGAGTTGCGATGCCTTATTTCTCTCTATGGGTGGGTCTTCCTCTCCCGATTCGTTTTCGGGAAATTCCTGCGATTCATCCGGTTGGTTGCCTTTGAGGACATGAGTCATGTCAGCATTTTCAAGGCCGGTAATAATGCGCAATTTTTTCTCAAAAGTGTGAATCCTCTCGAGGTCTTCAGTGAGTGAATTAATTTTCATTTGAAAGAGTTGAATTTGCTCTTTGAGTTGGCGGTTTTCTATGGTGAGGTGTTTATTGCGGTGAATTTCACGCAAAATTTTCCAATAATCGTAGGCAAAAATGCCCAATAAAGTTAAAAAAGTGACAAATAAAAGTAAAAAGGTACGGAAAAAAACCTGGGGAATGCGAAACGAACGCACGCCCTTTTCGCGCCCAGGAACAATCATAATGGTAAAATAGCGATCCACGGCGTCCCCATTCTAAATGGCCTATTGGAAAAAGGCCATTTTTACTTACTGCGCAATCACTCCAACAACGGAAACATTGTCCTTGCCACCATTTTGGTTGGCCAAACCAACCAATTGATGCACGGTCTGTTCCAACAATTCCCCGGTGGCCTCTTCGGGGCGGGAAAGGGAATAATTGATGACGTGGAGAATATCGGGGTCGCTGACTTGACCATGCAACCCGTCAGAACAACTGAGAAAAATATCATTGCGATGAACTCGGTAAGAATATAAATCGACATTGACGTCTTCCTCAAATCCCACCGCTCGAACTAAAACATTTTTATGGATATCTTTGGCCGCTTGATCGCGAGTGTAAAAACCCAAATTGATTTTCTCCTGAACCAGGTTGTGGTCACAGGTCAAAAGAAAGAGCTTTTTCTTGTGGATCAGGTATAAACGGCTGTCTCCAACGCTGGCAATGTGGAGGTAGGAATCGCGAAAAAGTTGACTGACAATAGTTGTCCCCATTCCCGACAGTTTTTCCTCTCCTTCGCTACGTTTTCTAATCGCTATATGTGCCTGCTCAACGGCGGCCTTATGAATTTCAGAAGGCCCTTTGTGATAATGTTCCAAAAGATATCGGGAGGCCTCTGTCACGGCGGTGCTGCTGGCAATATCACCGCCCCGATGCCCTCCCATTCCATCAGCGACAATAAAAATATGTTTTTCTGGATTAAGGTAAATGGCATCCTGATTGGTTTTGCGAATTCGCCCAATATCAGTCAGGCCAGCGGATAAAAGCCCCATAAAATCCTCTCATCTTCTATTGTCTGACTGCTTTAAACAATTGTCAATGAGTTCTGTCTGGACAAAATCACAAATACAAGAAATTTCTGCTCTCAAGGTCAAAATGAGTTTATAATCAAAATGAAAGCACTATTTGAGGAGGGTGAATATTATGGGCAGTTCGATTATTTTGACCAAGTTTATGGACAAAAATTACAAGGTCAAGGATTTCTCTTACCTTCACTGGCAGGGAAATTTCCAGGATTATATCGACAAACTCACCCACAATCCCAAAATTGCCCGCAATGCTTTTCAAAGAATTTACGACATGATTATGTCTTATGGCACTGATTCCTATACGGAATACAAGAAGGAAATTACCCGCTACCACTTTTTTGATGACCCTATTGAAAACGGTAAAGATGCCGTTTTTGGTATCGACGTGCATCTTATGAAATTGGTAAACTTTTTTAAATCGGCGGCCTCGGGCTATGGAACCGAAAAAAGGGTGCTTCTCCTACATGGCCCGGTAGGCAGTGCCAAGTCCTCTATTGCCCGCCTGATTAAAAAGGGACTCGAACATTATTCCCGAACCGACGAAGGGGCGATGTACACTTTTGAATGGTTTGATGAAGCGGAAAGCGAGATATTGGGAGGGGCCAAGACCTTTGCCTCACCCATGCACGAAGAGCCGATGAAGCTCATTCCCGTCGAGACTCGAGAGGCCTTGTTGCAAGAACTCAATCGTGGCCGTCAGGCGAAGGATTATAAAATCAAAATCAAGGGTGAAGTCAATCCCGCCGACCGTTTCATACTGGATGCTTATATGAAACGCTATGGAGGCGATTGGAATAAGGCCATGAATCACATCCGTATAAAACGCCTGGTTCTTTCCGAAAAAGACCGCATTGGCATCGGCACTTTTCAACCCAAGGATGAAAAAAATCAGGATTCGACAGAGCTTACCGGAGACATCAACTATCGCAAAATCGCCCAGTATGGTTCCGATTCCGACCCCCGCGCTTTTAATTTTGACGGCGAATTTAATATTGCCAATCGCGGTGTCGTAGAATTTATCGAAATGCTCAAGCTGGACGTGGCCTTCCTCTATGACCTTTTGGGCGCGTCTCAAGAACAATCCATCAAGCCCAAGAAATTTGCTCAAACTGATATTGACGAGGTTATTTTAGGACACACCAATGAGCCGGAATTTAGAAAATTGCAAAACAATGAATTTATGGAAGCGCTTAGAGATCGCACAGTTAAAATTGACATCCCCTACATTACCCGACTCGGCAACGAAGTAAAAATTTATAAACGGGATTTTAATCCCGATAAAATTCCGCACATGCATATTGCTCCTCATACTCTCGATATGGCGGCCTTGTGGTCGGTGCTTACACGCATGGAAGAACCCAAAAAGAGTGATCTGACGACATTGCAAAAGCTCAAACTCTACAACGGAAAAACGCTGCCGGGATATAATGAAGATAACGTCAAAGAATTGAGAAAAGAGGCCGTGCGCGAGGGGCTTGAAGGAATTTCCCCTAGATATATTCAAGATAAAATTTCCAACGCCTTGGTGAAAAATAGCGATTCTGGCTGCCTCAACCCTTTTATGGTTTTTAATGAATTAGGGGCGGGCCTTAAACACCACGGGCTTATCAATTCGCCGGAACTTCTTGAAAAATATAAAGAGCTTTTGGCGGTTGCCCGCCAGGAATTTGAAGATATTGTCAAAAATGATGTCCAAAAGGCCATTAGCGTGGATGAAAATGCCATTCAAACTCTTTGCGCCAACTATATAGACAACGTCAAGGCCTATACACAGAGGGAAAAAATTCGCAACAAATACTCCAATCAATTGGAAGATGCCGACGAACGCTTTATGCGTTCAGTGGAGGAAAAAATTGATATTCCCGAATCCAGAAAGGAAGATTTCCGCAGGGAAATTATGAATTATATTGGTGCTCTGGCCATTGAGGGCAAGCAATTTGACTATAAAATGAATGAGCGGCTTCACCGCGCTTTGGAGCTTAAACTTTTTGAAGACCAAAAAGACTCGATCAAATTGACGACGATTATATCCAAAGTGGTAGACAAAGAGACTCAAGAAAAAATCGACGTGGTCAAATCCCGCCTCATTAAAAACTTTAGTTATTGTGAAATTTGTGCCACCGATGCCCTCAATTTTGTGGCCTCGATCTTTGCCAAAGGGGATTCAGCAAAATCTTAGAGTTGCCACCTCGGGAGAAAATATCATGGATCACCCGATAAAAAGGGATCACTCTCGATTTCGCAAAATTATCCGGGGTAAGATTAGAGATAATCTGGGAAAATATATCTCCGAAGGCGAAATACCAGTGTCCAAAGGAGATAAGAGTTACCGGATTCCCATGCCCAGTATTGAAACTCCCCGCTTTCGCTTTGGTGAACAACAACAAGGTGGGCTGGGGCAAGGGGAGGGCAAACGGGGAGAGTCCGTAGACGGCCAGGAATCTCAGGAAAAGGCCGCCTCCGGCAAGGCGGGAAATCAAGAGGGCGACAAGGCACGCGACGTGGAACTCTCTCTGGAAGAACTGGCCTCCATCTTGGGAGAAAAGCTGGAACTTCCCAATATCGAACCCAAGGGTAGAAAAACTCTTCCCAGCATCACCAACAAATACAATTCAATCGGAACGGTCGGCCCCAATTCGCTCAAACATTTCAAGCGCTCCTACCGTGAGGCCCTCAAAAGACAGATCGTCAGTGAAACTTACGATCCCGAAAATCCGACAGTTATTCCCATTAAAAGAGATATGCGTTATCGCAGCAACAACCAAGTCGTTGAAAACGAGCACGCTGCCGTAGTCATTTATATGATGGATGTCTCTGGTTCGATGGGAGATGAACAAAAAGAAATTGTCCGAACGGAATCTTTTTGGATTAACCTATGGCTGAAATCACAATACAAAAATATAGAAATTCGCTACATCATTCATGATGCCACCGCTAAAGAAGTCGATGAAGAAACTTTTTTTAGCACTCGTGATTCGGGAGGCACTCTAATTAGCTCGGCCTTCCGCCTTTGTTATGATATTATCTATGAGGATTACAATCCTGAAGAATGGAATATCTATCCTTTTCATTTCTCTGATGGAGACAATTGGTCAACGGATGACACTAAAATTTGCCTGCAAATGCTCGACAAGTATCTTCTTCCAGCGTGCAATGTTTTTTCCTACGGTCAGGTTGAAAGCCGTTATGGATCGGGACAGTTTTACAAAGATTTACAAATGGCCTATGGAGATAACAGCGACAAGGTAACTCTTTCTAAAATCAAAGGCCGGCACGCCATTTTAGATTCTATTAAAGATTTTTTAGGTAGGGGAAAATGATTACCCGAACGGTAGCACTTCATGGAGAATTGGCCAAATTGCGTGAGGAAATTCACAAATACGCTCTCGATTACGGACTTGATTTTTATCCCGTAGTCTTTGAAATTTGCGATCACGACACCATTAATATATTGGCAGCACAAGGAGGCTTTCCTCACCGCTATCCACACTGGCGTTTTGGGATGGAGTACGACCAGCTCTCAAAATCCCATACCTATGGTCTTTCCAAAATTTACGAAATGGTGATTAATACCGATCCTTGCTACGCCTATCTGCTCAAGGCCAATCATTTGGTCGATCAAAAGATTGTCATGGCCCACGTTTACGGACATGCCGATTTTTTTAAAAATAATGCTTGGTTTAAAAATACAGACCGGAAGATGATGGATGTGATGGCCAATCACCGCACTAAAATCAGACGTTATATGGATTTGCACGGTCAGGATACTGTCGAAGAATTTATTGACCGGGTTCATTCTTTGGAGAATTTGCTGGATACCAATATTTTGTTTGAAACTTTGGAATTGCGCTACTCTCGTATGCGCAAAGAGCGCCAGTATAAAAAACAGCGCTCCGGTAAAAATTCACCGCAAGATTTTCCCCAGGATGAGCGCAGTGAATATCTCAAAAGTTTTATGCGTTCTCAAACTTCTTCTCAAAACTCTTCCAAGAAAAAATCTTCAAAAGATGACAAAACAAAAGATTTTCAAGCACCTAAAAATTCCAGTCCACGCGATATTATGATGTTTCTCATTGAAAGCGCCCCTCTCGAAGAATGGGAGGCCGACGTTTTAGGCTGCTTGCGGGAGGAGGCCTATTATTTTCTTCCCCAGCGTATGACCAAGATTATGAACGAGGGATGGGCCAGTTATTGGCACTCTACAATTATGACTCAAAAGGCACTTGGCCCCAGCGAAATTATCGACTTTAGTGACAAACATGCGGGTGTTATGGCCATGAGCCGACGCCAGATCAACCCTTATAAAATTGGTATTGAACTCTTCCGCGATATTAAATATCGTTGGGATACGGGACGTTTTGGCAAAGATTATCAAGAATGTAAAAGTATGCCGGATCGAGAAAATTGGAATCTTAAAACTGAGCGAGGTAATGAAAAAATTTTTGAAATCCGCAAAACCCACAACGATATTACATTTATCGACGAATTTTTCACTCAGGATTTTTGCCTGCGCCAACAACTGTTTACTTACGAATATAACTCAAGAATTGGACGTTTTGTCATCAACGAACGGGATTTCGAGGCAGTCAAAAGCAAACTTTTGGCCTCTCTGACCAATTTTGGAAACCCGGTGATTGAAGTAGAGTCGGGCAATTTTAAAAACCGAGGCGAATTGCACCTGATTCACAAACACCAAGGGATTGACTTGGATATGGCCCTCGCTGCCGATACTCTCAAAAGTATTTATTATCTCTGGAAAAGGCCGGTGAACTTGAGTACAATTCAAGATAGACAAAAAGTTACCCTGTGCTTTGATGGCCAGGAAATGCGTACAATCAAAAACTAAAACACCTTGGAGGTTTGGTATGACTTTCTTTAATCTCAAATTCTTTTCTTTGGCCCCTTTTATTTTCTTCTTTTTGGGAAACGCCAATGCCGGTTGTATTGATCTCACTGGAGAGTATTTGTGCGAAAACGGACAAACCATAGAATTTGCTCAAAGTACAGACAATCTAGGTGCGATTACCTATCAAAGAACAATTTTCAAAACTACTCATGCATGGACGGCCAACGCCGTTTCCGATTCCGGTGGCTGGAGGGCCGTGTGCAATCATAATCGCATGAGACTCTATCACCTTGCAGACAATTATGTTTTGGATTATCGCTTTGGGAACTCGGAAAATGTTCTCGTTCAAACAATCAATAAAACGGATACTGATGTGACAAGTTTTGATGAAATCAATGCTTTAAGCGCAAACGACTTTAATACCGCTTTATGGGCCACCAGAACCATGCACTGCCAGAGGTTGGAGGATGCTGAGCCTGTAAGCGGTATTATTGACTAGGCATTTCTCCGCAAAGTGGTTTCAAAAGCATTTCTATGGCGTAGGGATAAAACTTGCTTTCATAAGGACTGGAGTGACTACCAGAGCGCATGATGTCGTCAAAAGGCATAATCCGTTCTCGATCGGGGCAGCGAGATTCGGGATAGGTGTCGGGCAATCCAAAGTTATGGCCCAGTTCATGGATAAATAGGCCGCATCTGGTATTTTTCGTATAAACTTTATTTCCCTTGTTAGTAGTATATATGGCCCAATCTTTAACATAAGATCGATTGAGATCATCATAAAAATTGATAAAATGGTCACTGTGTATGATGTCCAAGGGGTCATCTCCTCCCCTTATCGTCAAATCCAATTCGATTCCATGTCTTGCATAAAAATCTTTTATACAGGGAATGGTTTCTCTAATATCTTCAAGTGCTTCTTTCCTGTTAAAGATATTACCTCTATAATTTGCATAAAGACTTGTCTTGATAACTATTCTTCCTTCTCTTTTTTGAATTGTGTATTTTGAAGAACTTGTATCTCTTCTATCAGGAAAAAAAGGAATTTTTTTACAGAGAGTGGGATTAGAAAATTTTGAATAATAAATTTCTTTTCCTTCGGAAACTCTGTCTATGCAACTTGATATATAGTCATTTTGAGATGCATGGTAATCTACCTTCTCGTTTAAATCATCTTCTTCGTTTAATTTTTTCACCGGGTTTGATTTCTTTACATTTATTTTTTCTTCTTTCGTTTTGAAATAGATTTTCTTTCTCTGTATATTCAATTTTTCCAACGTCAATTTTATTTCATCCCTCAATTCAGATAATTCCCTGGACAGTCGGCCAGACATACCTTTTGACCACTTGAATGGCAAAAAATTCTTCCAAGATGAGATGATTTCAATATAAAGTTTCTTTTTCTCTTTATATTGACTTTCCTGTTGCCTCAATCTCTCGGCAAGCTGATAAAAATAACCTAATTCTGTTCCCTTATTTCTCTCTATATCCAGTTTTAAAAGCTTGGCCTTCTCGTTATCTATTTGTTCTTCTATGGAGTAAAATTCATCTTTTAATTTGGATATTTCCCTGGCCAGTTGCATTTTACTTCTCAAAAACAAGGACGAGGCCATTTCAGCATAGGCATTTTCCTTTATTCTGATTTTATTTCTCAGCCAATTTTTTTTGTCTACAAGTCTTAGCTGTTTCTCTACGGACAAAAGCGTGGCCTTCAACTCAAATATTTCTTTGGCCAACAACTCCGAATTTGTTCGGTCATAAATTCTTTGCTTTGAGATGATTTGATTTCTTAACTGATACTTCCTACCTAAGAGGCCTCCACTTATTCCAAAAGCAAAAATCATTTGTTGATTAAAGACTAGCAATAAAAACAGGGCCAAAACATTAAATTTAAAACTCATATATCCTCAAGAAAATTTTGAGGGTTATAAGTTTTTTTGTAAACCTGCGGACATTACAACTATAGGCATCATGAATGATTGCGCGATGCAATTCGCCACGGCCTTTCTTGCAAAAAAAGTAAACTTGTTACAATAAAAAAAATTGAGCGGAGACAACATTTCTCTTAAATAGACTTGTTGGAATTTTTCAGCATCAAACTCCCCCAGAATCTTTTCAAAATATGGCCGCAGTTGACTAAATCGGCCTCGCCATTGCTGATGCTCATGTTTGCGGTCTTCTTCGCTGTAAAAATTGGCCAAAACGTGATTTATGCCTTCGATTTTAAGGCCAGAATTAATCAAAACTCTGGGTATCTTTTTACAAACATAAGCATCAAAGTTATGGAAATTTTCTTTAATCTTGGTCATGCAATGATTGAGAAATTTGTCCTCGGTATCGAGTCCATAAAAAACGCCGTCCACGTCAACCAAAATCAAGCGACCACTTGGCCGTAAAAGCCTGTAAAGTTCTTCACTAACCGAGGCCATAATTTGAGGGATGTGCTGATAGACATAGCGGCACAAAATCAGGTCATAATGGGCACTGGGTTTGTCGATTTTCCGAAGGTCGAAGTCGTAGCACTCAATTTTAGACAAGGGAAATTGAGCGCGAATTTGTGGAAGATCGCGCTTTAGGTTGCTTATTTGATGTTGGGAACTATCAACAGCATCTATTTCCAAAGGGGTTTCGGGGTAGTACCCAAGCACCAGCTTGCTTAAAACAGCACTGCCACAGCCTGCATCAAGGATTTTCTCACCGCCTTTTAGTTTAAGGCAATCTTTGGTGATTTCCCTTGATGGGTCGTAGTTGCGGTTTTGATTTTGGGCCTCAAGCCGTGCGGATTCGTGTTTACTGTCTAACCCATAAAAAGTTTTTTTAAAGTCTGATTTCATTAAAATTTTTTCTGTTTTAAATTAATTAAATTTTTTTTTCATCGTTTTGTGACTATTTTTAGTGTTGTTCAGTTTTGTTAATAACCTTAAAACCCGTATTTGCAGCATCGTGTTTATTTTCAATGAAACATGAAATCTTACCCGTAGTCAAGGCTACGAGTAAGAAAGTGACTACATTAAGAAAAAAATTTGCCAAGAATCTAAAGGCCACAAGAAAACTTCAAAATATAAGCCAAGAAGTTCTTGCAGAAAAACTTGATATTAACGTTAGGTATATTCAACAACTCGAAGGCAAAAATACTCCTAATATTAAACTTGATACTTTGGAAAAACTTGCAAAAGCACTGGCCCTTAAACCTTTCGAGTTGCTTCAATAAATTTTTCTTTTTTTGCAGGCCAAAAATTTAGTGATTAAAGAGGTTTACGGGATTTTTTTTAGTGAAATGGAGGAGACGGGCGGATTTTATAGCTATGCGCATTATAAATAATTATGCATCGCAATTAACCGTTTCCAACTCCTTGATTTCGCTAACTTTTTACCAATCTGAGCAAATATGCGCCTTGCGTTCTCATTTTAGTCAAAATGAGCCATTTTGACCTATTTTAGCCCATATATAGCCCATAAAATTTTATCAAACTAACTGCTGGACTTCGGAAACAGACTACGCTTTCATAGGTAAAAAACCGCAACACAAAGGGGGGTTGTATGTATTGCCTATTTTTAAGCATTATTCCAAGGGTCTTTTTTCACGGCGCGATTGTGGCAGCGATCCTCACTTGGGGGCCGGATTGGACGAGGGAAAAATTTTTTGAACTCCACAGGGCCACGACCAAGCTTTTCATTGAAAAGCTAAAGCAGGGTGGGCCTTCTCTTAAAATGATGGCTCCCGACGGCAGCAGGCTTATGGACGGGACTTATATTAGATACGAAGACCTCGACAAGGCCAAAAAGGCCAATGTTCCATGGATACCCCTTTAAGATAGCGAAAACAAAGAGGAGCGGCGAAATCTCGCCGCTTTTTTTTGCCCTTTTTTCAAATTTTCGGGCAGTTACACCTTTTTCATTTTCTCAAAAAATTTTCATGTCACACTTAGCCTTCGCAAAAATTCCATAATTTCAGAAAGTTAGGGTGCTTTTTTTAAAAGCAATGTCACAAGTTGTGAACATTTTTACATATTAGTGAGGGGGTACTTTTTTTCAAGACTCTCAAAAAATTAGGATTTGGAGAGTTCAAAAAAATCTAGTGTTACGTTTGGCCTTCGCAAAAGTTCCATAATTTCAGAAAGTTGAAGTCGATTTTGAAAACTTCTTGTTACGCTCTGTAGACGTTTTTGCACATTAGTGAAGGGGTATTTTTTCCCAAGGCCCTCAAAAGAACGAAAGCATGGCATTTTAAAGACCCCTGAGAGGCCCAAATTTTTGTTTTAAGAGGCGCATAAGCCGAAGCTCTGACTTCTTCCTCTCGTCCCTTAAAACGCACGTTACAAGGCCGTTGCGAGGTCAAAGCGTTGAAACCACAACAGATAACAGTAAAACACAAACCATAACTTCAGAAAAAAACAAATAATTTCAAGCACAAAAAAGACCCACAACCACGAGGAGGAAAAAATGCGTAGATACAGGCGTAGAGGTGCAGTTATAAACGAAAGAGACGAGCATTTGTTTCACTATCTTTTTGTCAATAAAGCGGCCGCAGTTGTAGACATTCAAAAAGACGTTTTCGACAATGCCAACTTAAAAACTGTCCACAACAGGCTTAAAAAGTTGTCTGATGCCGGATTTATTGAGGCACAAATACACAGGGAAAGGCGCAATAGACTGGTGTACTTTGTGACCAAAAAAGCGTTTAGAAAGTACGTCGCCGAAGAGGGCCTTGCCAAACGGGTTCAACTGATAAGCGACAGTATCGAACACGACTTGATAGTTTTGGAGATAAAAAGAAAGTTCAGGACGTTTAAAAAATATGTCCTTGAGTTCTATTCTGAAAACCTTATCCGAAGCGGATTATTGGAAGACCAATACCCCGAACTTGAACCATTCAGATGGTTGCGACCGGATGCCGTGGTCAAACTCAAGATCAAAGACAAGATTTATTTTTTACCCTTGGAGTATGAGGCATCTCCAAAATCGAAAAAGAGAAATGCCAAACTTTTGTCCAGATATTACACCAGTTCCAAAGTCGTTGCTGTACTTTTTATTTCAAGAACAAAAGCAATTGAAAAGAAAATGTGGCAAGCAGAAATGACCAGAGGTGCAGAAAAGAGAAAGGGAAAGTTTTACTATGCCCAGCTTGAAGATGTCTTAAACTCTCAAGAAAAATTGCCATTTTGGAGCGTCAAGGATGACATTTTAACCCTTGCCTGAAAACCGCAAACCCTCGAGAACCTTGGGGGTTCAAACGGTCGGGACTAACGAACACCCACCCTAAAATGAAGGTCTTTCTAACTTGTTGGAATGAAAGGCCAATTCAAGCAAAACCAATTTTTGAAAATTTGAGACTGTATGGGGATATGGCGATATTTCAGAAAGTAGGGGCAGAGAGACAAAAGAAGGCCTTGTTTTTTGCCTTTTTGCAAGGGCAAAAAAATAGAAACGGGAAGATTTAGGGGCGCAGTCAAAGCGTCCAATCGGTGTCCAGTGAGTCGTCCAATCGGCGTCTAAAACGTGTCCAACCAACTGACGATTAAAAAAAATGCGAAACTGCGCAACCTGTGGAAATTGGAGAAGAAAGCACTTTGCCCTCTTGGTTTTCTCTCAGGGGATTATATGCCCATTTTCATCATTTCAGGCTTTAGCGGCCTTGCTTGCGAAAAAAGTAAACTTGTTGCAGTAGAAAAAATTGAGCGGAGACAACATTTCTCTTAAATAGACTTGTTGGAATTTCTCAGAATCAGACTCCCCCAGAATCTTTTCAAAATATGGCCGCAGTTGACTAAATCGGCCTCGCCATTGCTGATGCTCATGTTTGCGGTCTTCTTCACTGTAAAAATTGGCCAAAACGTGATTTATTCCTTCGATTCTAAGACCAGAATTAATCAAAACTCTGGGTATCTTTTTACAAACATAAGCATCAAAGTTATGGAAATTTTCTTTAATCTTGGTCATGCAATGATTAAGAAATTTGTCCTCGGTATCGAGTCCATAAAAAACGCCGTCCACGTCAACCAAAATCAAGCGACCACTTGGCCGTAAAAGCCTATAAAGTTCTTCACTAACCGAGGCCATAATTTGGGGGATGTGCTGATAGACATAGCGGCATAAAATTAGGTCGTAATGGCCGCTGGGTTTGTCGATTTTCCGAAGATCGAAGTCGTGGCACTCAATTTTAGACGAGGAAAATTGGGAGCGAATTTGTGGAAGGTCGCGCTTGAGGTTGCTTATTTGATGTTGGGAACTATCAACGGCATCTATTTCCAAAGGGGTTTCGGGGTAGTACCTAAGTACCAGTTTGCTTAAAACAGCACTGCCACAACCCGCATCAAGGATTTTCTCACCGCCTTTAAGTTTAAGGCAATCTTTCGTGATTTCCCTTGATGGGTCGTAGTTGCGGTTTTGGTTTTGGGCCTCAAGCCGTGCGGATTCTTTAACGCTGTCGAGAATATAGGCATTTTCTTTTTTGGGTGATTTCATAACTCGGCCTACCTAGTTTGATTTTTTCTTTTTGGTTTTTTTCGAGCGTCTTTTATTTACTAAAGAGGGATTTATTTTTGCTTTAAATTGGTCTGGTAAAAATTTATTTTTATAATTTTCCTCTTGCCCAGAGGACATAATTTCAGCTTGAGTTGTGAAATATTTTAATAAAGCTGAGGGGATAATATCGCCAAAACTCTTAACGATAACGTCGCTTTTTGGCAGACCTTTTTCGGTATAGGGGTCTGTTACTATTTTATTAAGTTCAGCATCAGTTAAATTTGTGTAAATAATAAATTTGCAAGTTTTGAAATTATAGGCGAGTTCATTTCTCTTGACCTTGGGGTCGTGCTCAACTCCTACTCTCATCTCAACCGGAGATTTAAACTCACCGTTATTGCTTAGAAATTTAACTTCGGTCTGGTTAGCGGCAGAATAGATGAGGTCATATCTTAAATTAAAATCTTTTGGCAGATTTAACCCCAATTGAAGGCCTGGAAGCAGGCCCATCATTGAACGAGCAGCAAGGTTTTTGAGAATTTGCTCATCAAGGATAAAAGGCATTTTGGCTTTCCCTTTAGAGATTTTTGGTGATTTTTTCTTCTTTTTTTGCATCATATTAGTACTTAATTAACATAATTAAAGTTTGTTTTAAAAAATTTAAACATAAATATTATGTTTTGAAACCCCCGATTTTAAAAAAATACAGACAAATATTATAAAAACCAGTACCATCAAGAAGATGAGCAAAAAGCTAAACAAGGCCAATCTCGACGGAGAGTTGGCAAAATTTAAGGAGAAATTGAGGCAGTATTGCCAAAAAAGGCTTAAAAGTGAGCCAAACCGGAAAAAGGCGGCTAAATCAGTAGGTTACGAATTTAGTTACCTTTCAGCAGCACTCGCACAACGAGGCAAAGGAGGCTTTGAATTTTGGTTCAAACTTCTTTATTATTGTTTAGCCTTAGACATTGATGATATTGATGACAAACTTGAGGCTTTTTTCTCTCTGGAACAACCCTTCCAATCATTTACGAATTTGAGCGAGGCAGACGTTATTTTTCAAAATCTTTCAGAAATTCCCATTGTTAACGAAGATGCCAAATACCAACTTGCTGTAAACCTTAGAGATATGTTATTAGATTTGAATGATAACGTAGTTAAAAGATTGAAACGTGAGGGCAAGTTAAAATAATTCTTTTAAATAAAATTTCCTTAATGATGCATAGTTCAAGATTGGTGGATTTCCTTTTATTGTGCAGAGGTTCTTTTGCGTAGTGCAATTTCAAGGACTACGAGGCATAAGTGAGTGAGGATCAAAGATAAAGGGGAGGAGTCACAATCGTTATAAAAATAATTCATCATACTTTAAATAATTAATGACTGGTATAATATTATTGAGTTTTTGGGGAGCAAAATGTCCGATATTTTGGGAAAAATATTTAAATCTCAAATTGAAAGAACATTTGGTAATGATTTCGAAGAATTCATTAAGGATTTTTTCTTAATATACTATGGAAATGGTAACTTCATTTCTACAAGGAAAGTAAAAGATGATGGTTCAGACGGAAATCTAAATTCTGAAAGCGCTATAATTGCTTGTTATGGACCAGGGCCAAAAGCCACGAAAGCAAATTTTAGAAAAAAATCCAAAGAAGATTATTCTCTATATGTTAAAAAGTGGAGTAACCAATACGTTAACTGGTGGTTCATTCATAATAGAGACAATTCCCCAGACGCTATTAGGCAAATTAAATCTTTAGGAAATAATACTAAGCTTTTAGGAATAGAAGAACTTGTAAAAATGTTTGAAGATATGAACAAGGCTAAACAGAGAAAAATTGCACGATTACTTAATATTGGCGAGGAATATTTTGCTAGACAATATGTTAAAGAAATAATTGAAGATATTTTGCAGGCCTGTGAGGGAGATAAGATTTCAATAATAACCTATAAAAGACCTTTGTATATTGATGATAAAATCAAGTTAAATTTTTCAGAGGAACAAGTGGATCAAATGAGGGAGGAGTTTTCAATTTCATTAGAAGTGTTTGGTATCTTAGCTGATATATTAAGTGATTATGAAGAAGATGGTGCTTCTTCAAAATTAAAATCTAAAGTATTGTATGATCTTTCATTAATCGCTCAAGGTGATTTGAAATATAAAATTAATGCTTTAGTAGAAAAATATGAAGCGCTATTTTCTTACTCTGATGATTACTTATATTACTTAAAGGCTTTTGTTTTGTACTTGTTCGAGCAATGTTTGTTTGGGATAAAAACAGAACAGGAGAAGATAGATGATAATTCCTCACCCTGAATCTGACTTAACTCAAAATACCATAGTATTAGGAGGTGGTATTATTGAATTGTTAAAACAATCAAGAGGTAAAATGTTGGTGGATGAGTTACTGGTAAAATTTTTGAAAAAAAGTATCAATAGAACACCTGATCAATTTATGGAGAGTTTGTTATTTTTGTATTCTGTCGGAATTATAGAGAAAGAACAGTTTAAGGTTTGTTTAAAGAAGATATAAAATGTTAAAAAAGATTTATTCAAGTACAGATTTATTTGATTCTGTGACCTTCAAAGAAGGAATAAATTTGATTGTGGGAAAATATACTGGAAAAGAAGGAATAAATGGCATTGGAAAATCTAGTCTTATAAGATTGATTGATTACTGCTTATTATCTAATTCAGCAGCTAAAACATTTAATCAGAAGAAATTTGATTTCTTAAGAAGCGAGAATCATCTAGTTTCTCTTGATTTTGAAATTAGGAAAGAAAAGTTTTCTATCTGTAGGGATTTTAATCCTGATTCTGATATTACTTTTATAGATTCTTCAGGAAAATCAAACTACTCTAAAAATGAAATTCGATCTGTTCTAACAAATAAATTTTTTCCTGTAGAAAGTGATGAGTTTTATATAGAGGGAGATAAGTTTAGAACTCTAATGAGATTTTTCATCAAGGATGATTTGAATAATATAAGAAGAGCAAATCCTTTGGATTTTTTAGAGTACTCAGCCAATAGAGTTGAATTGGCGATCTTAAATTTTTTTATGTATGGGATTAAAAATACCGATATCTACACTTATAAAGAGGATATTTTTGAATATAAGGAATCTGGTAAATTGGCCAAGGCGATAGAAAAAAGAGTTTTGAATGACCTAGAGAAAGATATATCTGAGTTAAAAACAGAGAAACTTAAGGTCGAGAAAGAAGTAGAGAGACTCGGACAATCTCTAAAAAACTATAAATTTTTAGAAAATTATAAGCAAGTGGAAGACGATATTACTTCTCTTACTCTCAAGATTAGAGAAAAGCTTCGTGAACATTCAAAAATTATTAAAAAAATTGAGAAACTTAAACAAAGTTACAAGCGCGATATTGATATAGATACTAGAAAATTAGAACATCTCTATAATGAGTCTTTAGAAAGTTTTGGTACTATTGTCGTAAAGAAACTAAATGAGGTTATTCAATTTAAAAATAAAGTTCTTGAAAACAGAGAAAAATATGTTTCTAAAAGGATTAAGATATTAGAAAATGAAGTTTATTCTTTGGAGAATTCTATTCGTGAGTTTGAAATCCTTCGTTCTGAAAAATATAGAACTTTAAATGAAAAAGGCGCTCTTGATAGTATTAAAAATAGCTATGAGTCCTTTATCGAGAAAAAAAGTGATGTAGATCAATATAGTGGTTACATCAGTCAACACGATAAATATTTAACTAAACAGTCTTTGGAAAAGATTAAGATTCAACAAGATAAAAATAAAATTGTCGAAGCGGTCAACAGTTACGAGGAAAAAATTGATGATTTAAGAGTCCTCTTTTATGAAATTTTAGAAAATGCTATCTTTTTAAATGAAGAATTTGAAAATTCTTATTTTGATATAAAATTGAAATCAGGAGCCGATATTAGAAGTTTACCTTTTCAAATAGAAGTGGAAATTCCAAAAGAAGAGGCCTTAGGACACAGTAGACATAAGATAGTTGCTTATGATTTGATGGTTTTTCTAAACACCCTCAGATCTAAACGTTTGATGCCGGACTTTCTTGTCCATGACGGTGTTTTTCATGGAATCTTCAACGGTACTATAATTAATACTCTTAATTATATGGATAGAGAGTTAGCTAATTTTAGGGATGCTCAGTATATTCTTTCATTTAATGAAGATGAAATTATACTAGATGAAAAAAACAAATACGGGGAATTTAATTTTAATGTGAAAGATAAGATTATTGTTGTTTATTATGATGATCCATCAAAAATGATATTTAGAAAGAATATTGATTAGTCAATTCTTTGATATTAACTTGGCAATCCTTTAATATTTAATCTTTAGATTAATTTTTTAGACAGTCATAGAAACGATCTTAGATGTAATAAGCGTCTTGAAAAAATTTTTATGGGCTAATAATAGGTTAAATCCCATATTAAGAGAAAAAAATCAGAAAAACATAATAATTTCAAGACGTTGTGGCGGATTTTTTCCGCAAATTTTTTCATTTTTTTCATTGACAGCAAAACATGGCCGGAGCGACAGTGGGTTGTCTGTCCTCTCTTTGAGAGAGGAAGGCAGCTTTTTGACATTCTAAAATGAGACCGCAAGGCCATGTTTGCTCCCCAACTTAGGAGACGAACATGGAAAAGATCAGAAGTAAGACAGGCCAAATCGTAAGCTATCGCGAAAAGGTTTACATCGACGGCAAGGCCGTAACCAAAACCTTTAAACGAAAATCCGATGCTCTGGCCTGGAAACAAAATTTCAGTGCTGAAACTCGCAGAAGGGAGGCCTTGGGAATTGCCCACATTCAATCCATTGACTTTGAATCTTTTGTCAAAGAATGGGTAGAAATGAAAGAGGGGCAGGGAGTGACCAGAAGAACACTGCAAAGCTACCAAGCAGTCGTAAAAAATTACCTTCTCCCCATTTTGCATAAAACGAAGTTAGAAAAAATCAATTTGGGCCTGGCCCAAAAAGTGATTCAACTAAGCAGAAAAAAGGGACTCAAAGAGGTAAGGGCTAACTTCAATTTGCGGGTTTTTAGTCAAATTCTCAACGATGCCGTCAAGCTCAACTACCTGGTACGAAATCCCCTTTCTGGCATGAGGAAAATCAAGGAACCGCCACGGAGCCTAAACTATTGGACATCCGAACAAATCCAGCAGTTTCTGGCCGCCAACAGGGACAACCCCTTGTATTCCGTCTATGCCCTGGCCTTGAATACGGGAATGAGACGGGGCGAACTCTTGGGGCTTTGCTGGGACAAGGTTAACCTTGATAAACGAAGGATTGAGATTGCAAGAATTAGAGACCGCTACGAACTCAAGGACACGACTAAAACGGGAGTCATTAGGTACTTGCCCCTCAACGATGCCGCCTTTAGGGTTTTGTCCAAGTTGGCCGGGGAAAAGAACCACGAGGCCTTTGTTTTTGCCTATGGTGGGGGCAAACTGCCCAACATACGCCACCTCTCGGATCGGCAGTTTAAAAGGGCGGTAGAGAAGGCGGAAGTTCCCAAAATTCGCTTTCACGACCTGCGAACCACCTACGCCTCTAACTTCGTCATGGCCGGGGGAGATATTTTTGCGCTGTCTAAATTGCTGGGGCATACCTCAGTGGAAATGACGGCGAAAAAATACGCTGCACTTCATCCCCGTTTTATGAAAGAAGTTGTCCAGACAGTACAGTTTGAGCTGTAGCCCATATTTAGCCCATAGGCCTTAAATTTTTCTTTTTTTGCAGGCCAAAAACTTAAGAGTTACAGAGGTTTACAGGATTTTTTAACGCGAAATGGAGGAGACGGGCGGATTTGAACCGCCGGCCTTACAGTTTTGCAAACTGTTCCTTTGGACCTCTCAGGCACGTCTCCTCGCAAGTTGAGATAATGGATTGATTTTGGCCAGATGTCAATGCAGCGTCTAAACGTCGCGGATGACGTACTTGTCTTTATTGGCGTCTACCATTTCCTTGAGTTCTTTTCCGACCTTGAAGAAGGGGACTTTTTTGGAAGAGACTTTGACAATATTTCCGGTTTTTGGATTGCGCCCTTCGTAGGCCTTGTAATTGCGGTTGGCAAATGAGCCGAACCCACGAATTTCGATGCGCTTATCTTCGTAAAGTGCTCTGACCATGCAGTCAAAGCAGATATTGACGACTGTTTCGGCCTGTGCGTGAGTGAGACTGGCCTGTTTTCCCAAAGTGGTCACCAAATCGGCCTTTGTCATGCGCCATCTCCTTTTGACTCAACTGCGAAATGCTCTCTTTTATTTTATGCGATAAATGCCAAAATACTCAATAAAAACCATGACATGACGATAAAGTAGTGAAGAGATTCACCTCAAATGGGGATTTATATGCAAGGGAAAAAGTCGGTTGCCTCTCATAAGGGAACTTTTCGGGTGAGGGTCATCTTGATGGCGGTGTTCATCGCGGGAGTAAACGCCTGTGTATCCGATGATGGCAGGGAGGGTCGTCCCTTGATCGAAAAATTTGGTTCAAGTCGGGATAATTCAAATTCATCGGAGCAATGTACTCAAGTCTACGACCTGACCAATTATACTTGCCGCTCAAATTGCCCCACTGGAACTCACCTGGCAGATCAAGAAGAAAAGCAGCAGGCGATTGACGAACTCACCGCCGAATTTGAAAGCGGCAATATCGGCGAGGGACAATATCAGGAAATTTTGGGCCATATCAACGCCGCCTCAGGTGGGGTTTGCGTTCAGGGTTCGGGCATTTTGCGCCCTTCGGGTTCTGGGGCGGTTTCCGTTAATAGCGATTTTTGTGCTTGCAAGGCCGGCAAACCCGATATTGTCAATGACTGCCAGGCCTTCTGTGCTTCCAGAACTGATGCCAGCGCAACTCTTTACGGTTCGGTCACTCTCGGAGTGGAAGTCTTGCTCAACAACGACTTGGGCAACCTTGAAAGGTGGTGTGCAGGTGAAATTACCGGCTCAGACCTGACTGCTCCGGCGTGCTTTCTCGAAGTAAATGACGGAAGTTCGGTACAGCAACTATCTATGAATATCCCTCCCGGCAGCAACAGCTTTACCGTCAATATTGAAAGTTTAAATTATGAGACGACTTATGTCGCTACCATTGTAGAATCTCAGTCCGGCTCCAATGCCAGAAGTTCCAGTTTTCAAATCTACCGCAAAGAACCTCTGGAGGATTCGGTTCAGGGATTGCTTAAAATCATGTCCGTCAGTCAATACACCTGCATCACACGTTCGGCCTCCGAAAGTGAGGGAGTTATTCATTTTGAAGACAAAAAGCGCCTCCATTTTTATTTCGCCAGCAATGCCAAACCCCAGGCACTCCCCCGCAGTGTTAAAACCACTGTCTGTCACGACAGTGAATTGCACGGAGAAGAGGATTCACCGCTATATCCGAGGTTTGAATTAATCCCTCAGCATTTTGCCCTTTGGGATCAGTCTGACAGTCGCTTTTCCGACCTCGACGGAGACGAGAAGCCCGACGTTAACAAACTCATTGAAAATCGCCTCAAGCGGGAGGCCGGAGTTATCCGCAGTGTTAACACCTTTACCTTGCTCAAATGGCCAAACATGCCCACCATAGAGGGCCTTAACCAGGTTGCCAATCCCAATATTGGTTTTTTTATGCATCCTTGGATTAAAACCGAAACGGGTGAGGCCTATTGTCCTGGTCAAGATGAATACAACGACAGCAATGACCCCATTTTTAAAATATTAAAAGAGTTAGTGGGAGTAGATACGGAAGGAATCTACTTCGCCGAAAGCGGGCCTATCGAACAGGCCTCGGGAAGCTACACGCGAGACGTCATCATCATGCGCGAAGGATTGCTCAAAAAAATTTGGTTTTATTACGAAGACAACCAACACTTCATTCCCGACGATATTTCCGTTGCTTCCAAAACCATCCGCTTTTATTGGCCACCCGACATTGACGATCCTTACATCAGAAAATCGACCCAACAAATTTATACCATTCGCCATTCCAGCGACATTGGAAAAGAAGGCGTTACCGAAGGACTCAACACTTCCTTGCGCCCGCCGGACAGGCGTTTTGGTTGTGTTCCAGCATTGGATTAGTTAAAGAATGTCACTTTAAACGCCTCAACTCTCCACGCCGGGGCCAGTTCCGCATTCCAATAATGAATAAAAAATCCCAACTGGGCCGCTTTTACCAGAGCAATTCTGGCCAATTGCTGCTTGAATCGCGGCCAGAATTTCAGAGAGGGATTGCGCTTAATACTTCTTCGCCACAAAAAACTGACGACAATGATAGCGATATTGATGATGGCAAATATAAGCAGGCGCTTTCGTTCTGTGGCCATTCTAAACAAGGCCGGAAGGGCCTTCTCATCCAGCAAGGCCCGAACCACAAAGAGTTCTAGCTTGGGGTATTTATCAAACCAGTTCCCGATGATGGTTCCCTTGTAGGAATTTCTCAAATGTCTGACAACGTCTTTTTCCGGTTGTGTTCGCAAAAAGGCTAATGAGGATTTGGCCTTTTGTTTTGGAGCGGAAGGTTCTTCTATTTCTTCCAAAACTTCTTCATCCCCTGAAACGTCAGAGGATTCAGTCTGCCCATAAGCACCGAGAGGCAAAAGAAAAACCAAAAACAACCAATTTCTCATCTCTCGAATCAGGCCTTTTTAAACCTGTCAAAAAAGAGGGTCACCGGTGCGGCCACAAAAATAGAAGAATAAGTACCGATTAAAACGCCCAGTGAAATGGCCAGGAAAAAATCTCGGATGGCAAGGCCACCAAAGAAGAACATGGTCATGGAAATAAAAAGTGTCGTTCCCGAAGTCAGGATTGTCCGAGATAAAGTTTCGTTGACGGCGGAATTAATGTGATCTTTTAACGTCCGTTCGGGATATTTTTGATCGTGTTCACGAACCCGATCGTAGACAATCACCGTATCGTTGACCGAATAACCAATCACCGCCAAAAGAGCGGCCACAATTTGCAGAGTAAACTCCAGTTCGAGAAGAGAAAACAAACCCAGAATAATCACCACGTCGTGAAAAAGGGCGGCAATGGCACCTGGAGAATATTTAAAATCAAAGCGCAGGCCGATGTAGACCATAATCGCCAACAAGGCCCAAAGCATGGCCTGAATACCCGACAGCCTAAGCTCTGCGCCGGCGCGCGGGCCTACGATGTCCACTTTGCGAATATCAATTCCCTGGCCTGCGTAGTTTTCGGTCAAGGCATCTCTCAACGTTTGAGTCACCTGGCCCAAGTTATCTGCATCGCTGGGAACTTTGAGAAGGTACTCATTTTCTCCTTCTTCACCTATTCTTTGAACTGTGACCTGAAACCCTTTGTCGCGCAATGCCCCTCTCAATTGGTCAATCTGAATGGCCTGTCCAAATTTAACCTGAACTTCGGCGCCTCCACTAAAATCGACCCCGTAGCGCATCTTGGTAAAAAGTCCCGTGAGTGCGGCCACCACCAAGATTGCAGAAATGACCGAAGTCCAAGGAAACTGGCCGACAAAATTTAATCGAGTACCGGGTTTGATAATTTGAAACATGGATTTTTTCCCTCTCTCAAATGCTGAGTTTCTGCCCTTCACTGGAATGCATATAAAACTCAAACAGCAGTTTGCCTACAAAATAGGAACTATAAACGGTGGCGACAATCCCCACTAAAAGTGTCACTGCAAAACCGCGAATTGGCCCTGTACCAAAGTTCAAAAGGCAAAATCCCGCCAGCGCAGTAGTGATATTGGCATCGAGAATCGTCCAAAAAGCGTGGGAAAAGCCCGATTCCACGGCCTTGTAATAACTCAGCCCCTTGCGCACTTCCTCTCGAATCCTCTCATAAATAATGATGTTGGCATCCACCGCCATACCGATGGTCAGCGCAATGCCGGCAATGCCCGGCAAAGTAAGGGTCGCTTCAAAAGAAACCAGACAGGCAATTACGATGAGGATATTCAGGAACAAGGTGGTCACGGCGATTCCACCGGAGACTCGGTAATAAAATAAAATAAATAAAAACACCGCAAGCGCTCCCACCAGAGCAGCATAGCGGGCCATTTCAATGGAGTCGCGTCCCAGACTCGGGCCGACAACTCTTTGCTCTTCAAACTCCAGAGGAACCGGCAAAGCACCCGCCCGCAAAACCAGTGCCAAATCGCTGGCCTCACTCATAATCCTGTTAAAGGCCCCACCTCCCAGAGTAATCTGCGCGCGCCCCCCTCCAATTCTCTCGTTGATGTTGGGGGCCGAGTAGACGTTGCCATCCAGGACAATCGCCATGCGGCGGCCGACATTGTCTCCGGTAAGGCGTTCAAAAATTCTGGCACCTGCGGACTTAAATTCCAAACTGACGTAGGGCCGATTTTGTTGCGGATCGACCTGCACGCGGGCGTCCTGCAAGGCCTCGCCGTCCAATTCGGAATTGCTCTCTAAAACAAAGGGAAGCATATTATTGCCGGCACTACTTCCCTCGGTGGAATTTCTCTGAAAGGCGAGGACGTGGCCGTCGGGAAGGTCGTTTTCCAAAAATTCGTTCAGGCGTCTCAAGTAATCCGAAAAGCGCATACCTTTTTCAAAGCGAATGTCCGCTTCCTCCGCCTTTCTCAGCCAACCTTGAACCGTCACTTGGGAGACGGTATCGTTGGCCATTTGAAATTGCAGTTTGGCCGTTCTGCCGATCAATTCCTTGGCCCGTTCAATATCCCTAACACCGGGAAGTTGCACCACAATGCGGTCTTTGCCTTGAGAAAAGATTTCCGGTTCCGTCACCCCAAACTCGTCAATGCGGTTGCGGATGACTTCAATGGATTTGCCCACCGCCTGCTCTTCAATGCGGGTCTTGGTGGCGTTGGAAAGAGCGTAAGTGAGAATTTGCCCGGATTCGCCGGTCAAGCGCAAATGGCCGGGAAAAAAGTTGCGCACTTCATTCTTGACGCGCTCCGAATCTCCAGCACTAGGGGATTGAAGCGAAACGCGCGGGTCACCGACCTCTACGACGGCGTGCTCTTCGGCCACTTTGGACAAAATTTCGAGTTCAATTCCGCGATCCTTAAGCAAATCCCGGATTCTCCTGCCGTAACCGCGAACTTCGTCGGCGTAAACCTGATCGAAGTCAATCCCCAAAATCATGTAAAGGCCACCTTGAAGATCAAGGCCCAAATTAATTTTACTCTTGATGGGATAAGAGGAGTCTTGTTCGAGGTCAAAGACCGTGGGAATCACCATCATTGTGGAAATCAGGCCCACAAACCCTAATAATGCGAAACGCATCCACCAATTTTCTTTCATGGGCGGAACTCCTTATGTAAAGCAACTAGAAGGGAATTATAGAGTATTTTTAACAAATTCAGCAATATATTTACGATTCATTCAAGTGCGGTGGGCCATGTGTAAATAGTTTTTCTTTATCTGACCTAAAAAAGAGATGTAAAAAGTCAATTATTTATTTTCTTTAATGTGTATGACTTCTTGTTTACCGTCTGGGAAATAGCTATTTTTTCCAAGGCCCGAGATTTGATACTCGGTTCTATCATGTTTATTTTTTTTCCTGATAATTAGTTCTCTTTCGTGGAGTTTAGAGGCCCTCTTGCCGACAAGTTGGTAAGAGCAATCCAACTCCATTGCAACGTCTTTGGCAAACTGAGGCCGGTCTTCGTCATGTAATGTCTTTAAAATGCCCATTTCGGTTTCTGGAAGTAATAATTCTTTGTCGATTTTATTTATTTCTTTCTCATATTTTTTAGAAGAATTAATCAATTCACATTTACCAGATCGACATTCTGGACATAACCAATTGTAAGCTTTAATGGCCTCCAATTTAGAAAAGTCGTGTGCCGCTTGACATGAATTACAAATTAATTCTTGGTTTTGTTGAATATATTCTTGAACGGTTGGAGAAAAATCAAATATCCTTTTAGTAAAATAATCATGTTGGTCTGGTTCCCCAAAAACAATTCCAAACTTTTGGCATAATCCAAAATTGAAACAGTAGATAGAAACTTTTTTTTTGTCTCTATCCAAACACTCCTGTCTTTTGGTCAAAAAGAAGTTTAGTTCGAGTGTTAATAAAATCGGGTCAAGTTCCTGGTTGATATAAAAATGGCCCGAAGGAGCAAGACCTTGAGCATCATCCAGTTTTGCTATGTTTTTTGATTTTATAATGAATTTTTCCAACAGTTCTTTTAAACTAAATATAGATGATTTTTCTTGAAATGATGTATGAATAAATTTTCTCATTTGGAAATATGATTCTATTTTTTCATTAAAATACCTCTCTGACGCCATATTGATTGATTTTGAATCAATTTTTTCCTGATGAAGCAGATTTGATTCATGGGCGAAATTTAGCAAATAACCCAGCATTCTAGGGTTGCCCATCGTCGCTTCATACAACGTCTTCCATATATCATTAGTATCCTGTTCTTGGTCAACGAAAAAATATTCAATGGGTTGATCACAATAGTATTCAATCCTTTTACAAAGAAGTCTTTTGGTAAATTCGATACCCTTGGGTATTTCCCTTGAAGGGTTTCCGTTGGCATACAGTTTGTAGGAATCGAGATAAACCTCATCAATTTTGGTTTTGTCGATTTCTCCAAAGTATATTCTATTTGGATAGGCCGCAATTTTAAATTTTATAAATTCATCAGACCAGTTATTTAAGGGAGCAAGAAGTGTGTCAACAACAATTTCCATGGCATCTTTTGGAAGTTCAGAAAAATCGTCTATAAAAACATATAAATTCCTGATACCGCCTTGATCCAATATTTCCTTTAGAGAATTTATATATTCTTTAATGTTAAAATACCGAATTAATACATCGGAGAAATTGATCTTTGTTTCTTTGGACATCCGAGAATCTCTTTCTCCATGGATTTTTGTTGTAGCATGAGAGATTTCACCACCAAGACGAACATCTTTGCTTTTTGTGGATACTTCAGAAATGCGTTTGTTTTGAACACCAAGTATGCTTTGGAAATTATCGTCATTGGCAGAGGCCAAAAGGTTATCCAGCTTTTCAAATAAATCTTTGTAAAATATGCTTTTGATTTTTGTAAAAAGACTTAAATCGAGTTCTCTTTTAAGTTGCTCCTTTATTTCTCGTATTAAATCGTGGATAAACTCTTTATAAAGAAGGATTTTTCTTAGTTGTTCCTCGTCAAATACATGCTTCGCGTTGGTAATTTTACTTAGCAAAGAACTGTTAAATTGAGACTGAGAGGACTCAAATATTGTTTTAATATCAATATAACTGGATGTTTTATTTTTTTCCCCTAAAATTTGATATTGTACTCTTTGAAAAATTGTTGACTTCCCAGTCCCTCTTCTCCCTATCAAAAATGTTGTATTTGGCTCCAACAATTTTTTAAGTATAAAATCGTTTGGAAGAGGATCAACATAAAGATTTTTGATAATGAGGTTTTTCTGGTCTACTAACTCGGCCCTTCTATACAGCTTAAGAGATTCTATGGCCTTTTGGAACGAATCTTGCGCTGCTGAATCAATTTCTTGCATCATCTTTTCCCACTGCCATCGAGATTGTTAAAATTTCCGAAATTTACCAAAAATTAAACGCTTATTCAACTATCACAATTTTTATTATGATCGGGAGGGTGGAAATATCGCAGGGCGCAATATGCCTTGTCTGTAAATCCAATTATTTACTGCAATTTTCGTAAGCGCATTTCAAAATTTTGAGGATATTGTCTTTTTCCTCTTGCAAGATTTTGAGATTTAAACTCATCTTGACCCCATAAGTTCTATGTCTGCGAATTTCTATATTGGATTCACTCATGTCTTCCTCTATCAATGAGACATTTTCTTCTCCTGTCTTTACTTTAATCAAGCACTTTTTTTGTCTTATACGAGGCTCTAACCAACAAAAATTTAATACTTTTGAAGACATTGCTATATGTGATCTATTGTATATGGGGTTTGTTTCCATGCTATTATTTTTGCAAAGACTTATTATTTCATCTACTACGGCTAAAGCGTCTTGATTGCACCTATCTTCCCAATAGTTTCTCGATGACCCTTCTTGTCTGTTTTCTTCTAGTTCATCGAAATTTTCCTGTTCGGATAAATCCAAAATTTTGATGAAATCTACTATCAATTTTCCCTCTACTTCCAACGAGTGAATTTTAATGGCAATAATGGGTATGCTTTTATTTAAAAGACTGATGACATTAAAAAATCTGTTGGTAATATCTTCGGCCACGATAACGGCCACATGGTTGTAGTTCGGATACCTTCTTCGTTCCAAATCCCAATACTCAATGGTTCTGATAATATGGGATTCGTCCGTTTTTCCAAGCATGACTTCAACTTCATATAGCGTTTCATTGTCGTCGTCTTTAAGAAGAATATCCAACCTTCCCCCGCCCGCAGTTGGTTTTTCTCTCTGTATTGACTTTAAATCACCAAGACCCAGACAACCTGGATCATCAAAAATATATTCTTGCAGCCATTTTTCGTTGTATTGGCCGCTGCCTTTAAGTTTAAATGGTGTTGGCTTTACAATTTTTAATTTATCCATTTATTACCCATCTATGCAGCATCACGAATCAGGTCATCACTTGGAACCAAGTCAATTTGTAACCCTTCTTCGTTTGAAAGTCTGGCCACTTCTTCGTAAGCGCCTTTGCTAAAAGACTTGGCAATAATAATGCCTTTACCATTCCCATTCTTGACGTGCATATAAAATGAGCGAATAACTGGAGTTCCTACATTGGGAGATTTTTTAACTTGTATAGGTGTAGAGTCACACATTCGACCATCAACACCGCCATCTCCAACTTGTTTTAAATTGGGAGTACCACCGAGCATTTCGACCATTTTCTTTTCCCATTCAAAAGGATTGAGACGGTCGATTTGTTTTGCCGATAGTTGACTAACTTGAACGACTTCAATTTCAAGTTTGTGTTCCTGGAGCATTCTTTGTTCAATTACCTTAATTGCATCTTTGGAAATATCGACACCTAACCATTTACGACCTAGATTTTGGGCCGCAGAAACTGTCGTTCCACAACCACAAAAGAAGTCAGCAATAATACTATTTTTTTTTGTCGTTGACTCAATTATTCTTTCTAATAGGGTTAAGGGTTTTTGAGTAGGGTAACCCAATCTTTCTTTTGCCATTGAATTTAATGAGGGAATATCAACCCACCAATCATTACAATAAACACCATCTTCTGGGTAATAAACTCTTTTTTTTCCAGCATCTATTCTTATGCGACACCTTTTCCCTTTTGAGTCTTTTTGTCGATAGTGACTGTCTAAATAATCTTGCGAAATAGGTATTTTGTAATTATTCCAAAAAAATTTTTTTGTTTTGGCATAAAAAAGAATTGTATCATGTTTTTTCACAAATCCCCTTTTAGATCTTCCGCTATTGGAATAACACCAAATAATTTCATTCACAAAATTTTTCTCTCCAAAAATCTTATCAAGTTCTACACGGGCATAATGACTGGAACGTTGATCTAAGTGAAGAAAAAAACTTCCAGTGTCTTTTAAAAGTCGATGACACTCACGAAGTCTTGGCACAAGCCAACGGATATAGCTTTGAACACCGCCGCCCCAGCTATCATTAAAAGAAACTTCTTTTCCCCACGCTTTCGACTTGAAAACATTTTGTGCGCAAAAAGGCGGGTCAATATAGATAAGGTCGATTTTGCCACCTTCCAAGGAACGCATGATTTCCAAATTGTCACCTTGGAAGATTTGGTTTGCTTCGACTTTACGAGCGGCCTGCTTTTTTGCCTGTTTGATTTTGAATTGCAAAGTTTTGCCCATAATAACTCCACTTTGCTTTTCGACTCAGAGCTTAAAAAGTTTAAAAAAAATTAACTCGTTGTATTATTTTTAAGGCATTGGAAAACCTTGCCTCTTTTTTGACAATTTAAATCAGAAATATTAAGACTCTAAGCGATGAAAACGCCGCTTGCTGATAACGTCCTGCCTTTTCCCGGCCAGGCCTTGCCCGAAGTACCCGAGTTGCCGCCTATCCCAACGCCGAAGTCGGACAAGGTTTTGGGGCGGGCGGAGAAGCTGGCGAGTTTTTCAAAATACCCGTGCAGCTTTGATTTTGAAGTCTATCGAAAATTGGAAAACCGCTTTGGGCTGGAGCAACCCCGTGGGGGAGTCATTTTTCATAGTCCGTTTAAGTTGGTCAATAGTCACAACACCTGCCAACAGTGCCTTTATGCTTTTGAAGTCGATACCTATGGCCGAGGCTGTGTTCACGACTGCGTTTATTGTTACGCCAAGGCCGAACTTACGGTTCATGCCTACTGGAACCGCCCCTTTCCCATGCCCGTCGATATTACCGAGATTTGGAAAACCTTTTATGCCGTTTTTGAAACCGACAAAAAGGCAAAGTGGCGCGAAATCATGGAAATGCGGGTTCCCCTGCGCATCGGCTCTATGTCTGACTCCTTCATGTTCATGGATAAAAAATATAAGGTCACGCAGGAATTGCTTAAAATTCTCGACTATTACGATTACCCCTATATCATCTTTACCCGTTCGGACTTGGTTGCCCATGACGACTATTTGGAATTGTTGCGTCCCGATCTTTGTTCCGTACAAATGAGCATCGCCTCGATCAATGACGAAATGAACCGCATGATTGAACCGGGAACGCCAAGTTCCAAGCGCCGCCTTAAGGCCTTGCAAAAACTTTCTCAAAATGGGTTTTGGACGACGGCGAGATTGAATCCCTTTTTTCCCATTTATCCCGACGGATATTTTACGGAACCCGATTTTGACCGCAAAAATATGCCCGAACCTTTTCACTTTTCCAGTTTTGAAATGGTCGATGAAGTTGCCAGTTATGGCATTCCCTCCGTTTTGGCGGGAATGGTTCGCCTGTCCAGTTTTTCCCTGAATCAAATCGAAAAGGCCTGTGGGCGCAGCCTGCGGGAGTTCTACCGCTCCGATACCAAAAAAACCGCCATCTTTACCGAAAAAAAATCCCGCGATTTTCATTATAGCGATGCCGAGATTCGCGCCTATTACGAACGCCTGCACGCCAAATGCAGACAAAATGGCATTGAGTTTACCACCTGCTATATCGGCAACGGCGAAAAACACTTTTGGAAAGATCAGGATTTGTGGTCGAATAAAAAGGATTGTTGTAATGCCATCGGACGGGTTGCCAGCTTCAAAAATGGTCAAACCTCCCGTGAAATTAAATGGGATATGAGGATGCGCCACACGAATAACAAGTGCCTCAAACCCGAAAACAAATCGACTTTGCATCGTCCTCTATGAGCGCGGCCAAAAAAACCTATACCGGAATCAATATTCAGTGGCCCATTTCCCGTGACATTCTTTTAAGGAAAAAAACAATTGAAACCCGAACCTATCCCATCCCCAAGAAGTATTTGGGAAAGGAAATGCTTTTAATTGAAACTCCCGGACGTGCGGGAAAGTTCAAATCCCGAATTGTGGGCATCATCAAATTCACCGAATGCTTTCAGTATCCCGGCATCAAGGCCTTTTATGCGGATTTTCCGTTGCATCTAGTGGACAAAAAATCCCCTTGGGCATGGAAAGACCGGCCTAAATGGGGCTGGCGGGTTTCTCTGCTGGAAGTGATTTCTCCGCCGGTAGATTTTTCGGCCAGAAAAGGGATTGTCTACACCAAAGACATTTCTTTTGTTTAAAGGGGAAGCGACTCTTTTTGTACTTTTTTTGCATCGTTTTCCCGTTTTTCTAAACGGGGAGATGCCTCTTCGGCGTCCATTTGGCCCACCTGGTGAAAGACTTCATCTTTGGCGCGTTGAAACTCGCGCAGACCACGGCCCAGCCCCCGCGCCAATTCGGGTAGTTTCTTTGGCCCGATAAAAACCAGGCCGAGGGCCAAAATCAGGAGAACTTCACCAAAACCGAGACCAAACATAGCTAACCTACGATTTCTCTTTTTTGCCAAACAGCTTTTGGCTCATTCCGCCAACCTGAGTGCGTAAAACCTTGAGTTTAATGCCTTCCATGACTTCTAGTGTAATCACTTTTTCAGTCATGCCCACAACCGTCCCAAGCAGGCCACTTTTGGTGTAGACCTCATCTCCCTTGGTGAGTTTGCCCAACATGGCCTGCTCTTCTTCCAATTTCCTCTTTTGAGGCCGGATCATCAAGAAATAAAAAATGACAAAGATAATGGCGAAAGGCGCCAAAGAGAACAAGGGGTTCGGTGCGTTGGCGGCCGCTCCGGCCTGCTGGCCAGTTTGGGCCAAAACTGTGGGAATAAACCATGTCATAAAAAATTCTCCTTTTTTTCAGGCCCATTCTTGCGAAGTGTAAACCTTATAGGTGTTGGAATAAAAATCGTCAAATGTGCCCTCCAAAATATTTCTGCGCGCCTCTTTCAAAAGGCGCAAATAAAAATGGAGGTTGTGGTAGGTGATGAGTTGGCCCGCCAAATATTCTCCCGAGCGGTAGAGGTGGGCGATATAGGCCCGGGAATAGGTCTGACAAGTCCGACAGTGACAATCGGGATCGGGAGGTAGGGGGTCTTCCCTAAAGCGCTGTTTTTTAATGCTGAGCGTTCCCCGCCGGGTAAAAAACTGGCCATTGCGTGCATTGCGCGTCGGCAAAACGCAATCAAACATGTCGATGCCACTTTTGATTGCGTTTAAAATATCGAGGGGGGTTCCTACGCCCATCAGGTAGCGGGGCATGGCCTTGGGCATGATGGGAACAAATTTTTGGCAAAATTCTCTCATTTCCTCACTCTTTTCCCCGACACTCAGGCCGCCTAACGCAAACCCCGCAAAGTGGCCTTTCAAGGAGAGTAAAGATTCCAAACACTCACGGCGCAAATCCCATTCCAACCCCCCTTGAACGATGGCAAAAAGGTGCTGATGTTCCTTGAGGGGAACGTCCAAACAGCGCTTGGCCCACCTGACGGTCAAGTGCATACTCTCGCGCAAAGTCTCCTTGGGTGCAGGCAGGGACGGACATTCGTCGAAGGCCATAACGATGTCACTACCGAGGGCCTTTTGAATGTGCATGGATTTTTCGGGGGTGATGAGGTGTCGGTCGCCGCTCAAATGGTCTTGAAAGAGAACGCCTTCTTCCGTGCGCCGATTGAATTGGTTCAAACTGAAAATTTGAAATCCTCCGCTATCGGTGAGAATTGGCCGCTCCCAGGACATAAAACGGTGCAACCCTTGTGCCACACGCTCAATCAATTCGACTCCGGGTTGCAGATACAAATGATAGGCGTTGCCGAGAATAATTTGGGCATCCAAATCTTGGAGGTCTTGGGAACTCATGCATTTTACTGTCGCTCGGGTTCCCACCGGCATAAAAACCGGCGTTTCAATCACTCCGTGGGCGGTGGATAAACGGCCGGCGCGCGCTTCTCCCGTCTGTCTTTCGAGTTGAAACATTAGCTCTTCCCCCGCAAAATCAACATGGCGTCTCCGTAACTTAAAAAACGGTATCCTTCTTTGAGTGCCTGCTCATAAATATGCAGAGTTTTTTGCCTTCCAAGTAGCGCACTGACCAGCATGAGCAGAGTTGAGCGGGGAAGGTGAAAATTGGTAATCAAGGCATCACAGTTGCGAATTTGCTTGCCCGGGTAGAGGAAAAGGTTTGTTTGGTAGAGTTTCCCCGTTTGGGGCCGTTCAAGACTGGCAAAGCTCTCCAAAGCACGCAGGGAAGTTGTCCCCACTACAGTCGTAAAGGAGGCGCGTTTGATTTTTTTCCAATCTTCTTCTTCCACGCAAAAATCTTCGGAATGCATTTGGTGATCGAGAAGATGAGCGGCCTTGACCGGAGCAAATGTTCCCACTCCCACATGCAAGGTGATGTAGGCGCACTCGATGGTCTTTTCCCTTAATGAGGCAAATACGCCAGGAGTAAAATGCAATCCGGCGGTGGGGGCGGCCACGCTACCCTCGCGGGTGGCAAAAGACGTTTGATAATCCTGGACGTCCCGGTGGTCACTTTCTCCCGAGCGAATATAGGGAGGAATGGGCATCGACCCACTTTGTTTCAGCACATCCATCAAGGTTTGATTGAGGGCCAATTCAAAGTGTCCCTCCCGGCAAATTTTTACAATCCTCGCTTCGACACCTGCTTGTAAAATAAAGACATCCCCCAATTTTTTCTTCCCCGAAGTGCGCACCAAAGCGGGGTATCCTTTTTCGTTGATTGTGGTTTTGAGAAAAAAAATCTCGGCCTTGCCCCCGCTCTGCTTTTTGCCTTTCAGGCGGCACGGAAAAACCTTGCTTCGGTTGGCCACCACTAAGGAATTGCGGGGAAGATAGTCCGCCAAATGGCAAAAAGTGGTGTGTTCTATCCGGTCTTGGGCCTGATTGTAGACCAGGAGTTTGGCGGCATCTCTGGGCACTGCCGGCCTTTGGGCAATTTGCTGCTCGGGAAGGTGGTAGTTGTAGCTTTCGACCCCAAAATCTTGCATAATAAATCTCAATGAGGTTTTTCTTTTGGATTTGTGTTTTAAGTGCTGTAGGCAATATTGTCTATTCCTCTGACGGGGAAAACCTGAACCAGCGCCTGTGGGATGAATTGGCCCTGGCGACTGGCAAATCCCCTCCTTCAGAGCAGTCCCCGGTCGGGGAAAAGGAGCAAAGCGATAAGCGAGATCAGGTCACCACTCGCAAATCCGCTCCAAAAAGGCCCAAATTGGAAGTTCCCGGTCAACCCAAACGCCGCCTTTTACGCCAGCGCTAAGTCTGCTGCGACTCAATGCTTAAACAAAGTAGTTCCGATGAGACTATAATGCAAGGATGCAGCCAATTGGCCACACTGGCACCATTTATATCGAATTGCTAGGCCCCGTTAATATCTACCTGGGGGTCGGTCTGCAAATTTTGAGTGCTCTGTTTTTGGGAGGCTGCGTCGGTTACGACCGCGAAAAAAAGATGAAGGCCGCCGGTCTCAAGACCAATATTCTCATCTGCATCGGTGCCTGCCTTTATACCACCATGAGTTTTGTGCACATGCAAAATGCGGGGGGAACTCCCGACCCCAACCGGGTGGCCTCGCAAATTGTCAGCGGCATCGGCTTTTTGGGAGCGGGGGCGATTATTCAAGGGCGGGATCACGTCATCGGCCTGACCACCGCCGCCACCATTTGGGTCGTCGCCGCCATTGGCTACACGGTGGGCATCGGCTACCCTTTTTCAGCGGCCCTTTTTTCCATCACCACTCTCACAGTGCTTAAACTTATCAATCCCATCTATCGCCTTTTGGAAAGCAAAAAGGATCGAAGAACTTTTCAACTCGAAGTGCTCTCTCGCGGCACTGTAAAAAATACTGTTAAAGACCTTATCTTTGCAGAAACTCTGGATATTCTGGAACTCTACGAAAGCATTTTGGACAAAGAAAAAGATATGCGTGTAACCAAGGTCACTCTCAATATTCACCCGCGCACGTTGGAAAGAGTCTGTAACGAAATCAAAACTTGTGTTACCGTCGAAAAGGTCAACTATCTGGTATGTTTGGAAGAAGCAGAAGAAAGCGAAACCTCCTGAATCAAAACTTATGCTCGACTTGAAACAAATCCGCAACAATCCCGAAGCATTAAAAAAAGTCATAGAACTTAAAGGTGGCCCACTTAAAAGAGAAGATGTCGATGAGCTATTGAAGCGCGATCTTGAGCTATCTCAACTCAAAACGCAAATTCAAGAATTGCAGGCCAGGCGCAACGCCCATTCCAAAAAAATTCCTCGTGCTACGCCCGAAGAGCGTCCGGCGTTGATTGAAGAGGGGAGACAAATTGGCTCTCAAATTGACCAAATGAAACCCAAACTTGACCAGGCCCAAAGTGCTCTCAATGAACTTTTGTACCTGGTTCCCAATGCCCCTTCTCCCGATGCTCCGATAGGCAAAAGCGAAGAAGACAATGTGGAGGTCAGGTGTGTCGGCGAAATTCCCAATTTTTCTTTTAAGATTCGCGATCATGTGGAATTGCTCACCCTCAATAATTGGGCAGAGTTTGAAAGAATTGGAGAAATTTGCGGTTCCAGAAGCTACGGCCTTAAAAATGAAATGGTTTTACTGGAGCACAGTCTTCACCGCATGGTGATGGACAAACTTTTAAGCAAAGATTTTGACCTCATCTCCATGCCTGGTCTGACCCGCGAAAATGCTTTGGTGGGAACCGGCCATTTTCCCGAAGGTCGAGAACAGGTTTATTATATCCCCGAAGACGATTTATACCTTTCGGGAACTTCCGAAGTCCAACTCAACTCTCTGCACGCCGGTGAGATTTTAAAGGAATCAGAACTTCCCCGACTCTATGCCGGGTATTCCTCGTGCTTCAGGAGAGAGGCCGGAAGCTATGGAAGAGATGTGCGTGGCCTGATACGGGTTCACCAATTTATGAAAGTTGAACAATATGTTCTTTGCAAAAACGACCCCGAAGAATCGGCAAAATGGCATCAGGCCCTACTCGATATTTCGGAAGATATTGTCCGCGAACTGGAGTTACCTTACCGTATCGTCGAATGTTGTACCGGAGACATGGGCACGGGAAAAGTGCGCATGTTCGATGTGGAATGTTGGGTTCCCAGTGAACAAAAATACCGCGAAACCCACTCTTGCAGCGCCCTTCACGATTGGCAGGCGCGTCGGACACAAACCCGCTACCGCGATTCCGAAGGAAAAATACATTTTTGCCACACGCTGAATAATACGGCGGTGGCCACTCCCCGCATTTTAGTTCCCCTTTTGGAAAACCACCAACGGGAAGACGGTTCCGTTTCTCTTCCCAAAGCACTCGTGCCTTATTTTGGCAAAGAAGTTTTAAAATAGGAGGAAAAAATCTATGGACAAAAAACAGCGCCATGAAAAAAAGAGGGCCAACAAGAGAAAATTCTTGCGTCTTCACGGTGAAGACAAAGGGTTTTCCCGCAAAGAAAAAAAATCCGGGCAATGGCAAATTGCCCTGGTGCTGACTATTTCTCTCTTGGGGGCCTTGACGGTTATCCTTAACAGTTAGATTATTGCTTTAAGAAGGCCTTGAGGTCATTTTGAGTCAGGCACTCAATTGCCTCGGGGCCATGTTGATCGGTGACCGCCTTTTTTGAACCCGACAAAACCAAACTTTTGAGAACGCTCTCACAATAGGCACGGTCGTGCTTGATGACGTAGCCACCACAGTGGTCTTGGAAAAGTTTAGACTCTTTGGGCAGGCCCTTGAAGGCCCTCATGCTCAAAAGTTCACAATCCTCCTGGGTGTAATTTTTGGACATACAGGCGCAAAACAAAAAAACCATGAACAGGAGAGAAAATATCTTCATATTAAGGCAAGTTTAGCATAAACTTGCGTTGATGAAAACAATGACCTTTATTTTCGACCTTCTCTCCCCCTACAGCTACCAGGCCTGGACTTGGTTGCGGGAATCCGACGAATATTTGGCGCAAAATGAATATCAACTTGGGTTCAGGCCGGTAGTCATGTCCAAAGTTATCAAATCCCACGACACCAAAGGCCCGGCCGAAATTGAGCATAAGAGAAATTTTTTATTTAAAGATTGCCTGAGATGGGCGGCCATAAACAAAATTTCGTTTAAACTTCCCTCTCAACTGCCTTTTAATCCACTTTCCGCCTTGCGTTTTTGTTGTTTGGGAACACAAAAACAGCAAAAAGAAAAAATTGATTTCTTTTTTCGTTTGTCTTGGGAAAAAGGAATTGCCTTGGATGATGAACAGCGAGTTACCGAGGCGATCATCCAAAAAGCTTGGAGTCCATCTCAATTTTTTGAAATGTCTTCTTCCAAAGAGGCCCGTGCCTTGCTTAGGCAAAACACGGCCTGGGCCATCCAGCAAGGACTTTTTGGAGTCCCCACCTTTTGGATTGAAGAGCAAGGCCAGATGCTGGATTGGTTTTGGGGCAGGGATTCCATTCCCCATTTGAAACTTTTTATTGAAGGAAAAGACCCTCTCCCCAGTGATGAATACCAACGCTATCTAAATTTATTTTCGTAAGTGCTCACACTTCAGACCATCTTGGGAGTCAGCTACGCCGTCACTCCTTGCGATGTACTTGGAATGTACGTCTCAGTCGTTCCGGCTTGCTTCCCCCCAATCTGGCCCAAATTGCGAGCACTTACCTTGCTTTCATCATGATTTTTCGTTTAGGTGTGAGTAGCTACCTATGTTCTAAAAGAAGTTTCGGGAATTAGAAATCGAGGTGGCCACTCCGTTGCAAATTCCAAAGGCCATCAGGCTCGAACCCCCATAGGACATAAAAGGTAAAGGCAGGCCCACAATGGGAACCAGGCCCATAACCATTCCCATATTGATTACCGTATGCCAAAAAAACAGCGACATAATTCCTACCGCAACAATAGAATCAAACATTCTGGTCACATTGGAGGCCAGCCAGAGAAGGCGAAAAAAGAGAATGATATAAAGAGAGATGAGAATGAGCGATCCCACAAAACCAGTTTCTTCATTATAAATTGAAAAAACAAAATCGGTATGATTTTCGGGTAAATAATTGAGAGATGCCTGCGATGATTTTCTCCAACCTTTGCCCAAAAAACGGCCCGAGCCTATGGCGATTTTGGATTGAATGGCACTGTATCCCGACCCACGCACGTCAGCGCTGGGATTTAGAAAAGTTGTAATTCGTTTTTTTTGATATGTTTCAAGGCCAAACTGATACATCAGGCCCCCACTGACAAAGGCAATAATTCCAACCGTAATTAAGGCCTTCCACTTCAAATTGCGGTAAAAAGAAATAACTCCAAAAATTAGTAAAACCAGCATTCCCGTTCCCAAATCCGGCTCGGCCATAATCAAAGCAGTGGGGAGCATGACAATACAAAAGGGAATAATCAGTTCCTTAAAACTCAGCGCTTTGTCGGGATTGGCCTTGGAATACCATCTTGCCAGCACCAGAATAATGGCGATCTTGGCAATTTCTGAAGGCTGAAGGCGAATGGGGCCTAACAATATCCATCTTTGAGCACCCATTCCCTTGTGGCCGAAAAGTAAAACCAAAACCAATAAGAAAACTGTGATTCCGTAAAAAAAATAGGAGTAACGGTATAAATTTTTGGGCCGAATAAAACTCACGACAAGGCCCGCCAGCAGGCTTATGACGTAGTATGCGGTATGAATCTTATAAAGGCCGGCCAAATTTTCTGTATTTGAAGCG
Source organism: Bacteriovoracaceae bacterium (assembly GCA_965215445.1). Lineage (GTDB taxonomy): Bacteria > Bdellovibrionota > Bacteriovoracia > Bacteriovoracales > Bacteriovoracaceae > CBDBLK01. Next base: position 1,186,254 of record CBDCDT010000002.1, read on the forward strand.
TGAGTTGCCGAATAAAGATTAAAAACTCCGATGATAAAAATGGAAGAAGAAATTAGAAAAAAAGAGAAATCGTACTTTTTAAAAAATTCCAAGAAAGCTCTGGTATTCATTGATTTTATGTCTCCGCCAATTTTTTCTGCCGTTTCAATTTTCTGCGGTATTGTTTTCTTTCTTTCGTAGTATTTTCCTTATAAACGTCGGGGTGGTATTTTTTCATATAAAGTTGAATGACATCTCGAACCACTGGGGCCGCGGCGGTAGAGCCGTGACAGCCGTGTTCAATGACTGTGGCCACGGCGATTTTGGGGTCTTGAAAAGGAGCATAACCCACGAAAATTCCGTGATGCCGATCCTTATAGGGCATTTCCTCGCATTTGCTGAAAAGTTCGCTCTTGGTCATACTTCGCACTTGGCTCGTCCCGGTTTTTCCGGCCATTTGAATTCCCTGTCCACGATACCACCAAGCGGTTCCCCCCTCTTCATTGACAACCTTATAGAGGCCTTTTTGTATGGCCTTGAGAGTTTTTGCTGAAACTTCAACTTTCCCCACAATTTCGGGTTCATATTTTTTTACGATTTTGCCAGTGGGAGAAAATATCTCTCTTATCAGGTAAGGCCTGAAAAGTGTTCCCCCATTGGCCACTGCTGCGTAGGCAACTGCCAATTGCAGGGGTGTCACCAAAACGTAAGACTGGCCAATAACACAAGAGAGCGTTTCACCGACCTGCCAATCTTCACCGTTGCGCTTTTTTTTCCATTCTCTGGTGGGTATTAATCCGCTTGTTTCCTGAGAAAGACCAATGCCGGTTTTTCTTCCAAAACCAAAACTTTTGGCATATCTGGCCAACACATCAATATCCAACTGAACCGCCAACTGGTAAAAGTACACATCTACGGAGCGTTTTAACGCCTTATAAACATCGGTCATACCATGCCCCGATTTGCTCCAATCGTGATAGGTTCTGCGTCCCAGGCGATAAGTTCCCTTGCACATAAATTCCTGATCCGGTCTGACAATACCTTCTTCCAGGGCAGCAATAGCGGTGATTGTTTTAAAGGTGGAACCGGGTGAATAATGTTCTTGAATAGTTCTGTCTCGCAAGGGATTATTTTTGTTCTCCACCAATTTTTTCCAATTGTCACGACTGATACTGCGACTAAATCCCCCAGGGTCAAATGAGGGTCGTGAAACCATCGCCAAAACTTCTCCGGTATTCACATCAATGGCGACAACACTCCCAACTTTATTTTCCAAGGCGTGAAAGGATTTTAACTGAAGTTCTCTGTCGATGCTCAGACGTATATTATTTCCAGGCCTTGCATCTTTATTTTGAATTCCCCCTAAAAGAGTGTTTGTAATGGAATTTCTTCTCCTTCTTCCCAAGGCATCCACCTCTACAAATTCATACCCGTCCTCACCACGAAGTTGTAGGTCAAATTTTTCTTCAATGCCCGCCTGACCAATAAAATCTCCTAGTTTATAATTTAAATTATCCCGTTTGCGGTATTGTTTTAGTTGAGCTTGATCAATTTCAGAAATATAGCCCAACAAATGTGCGCCTATTTCTTTATCCTTATATTCCCGTGAAACAAAAGTTCTTACACGAACTCCGGGCATTTTATTATTTTCTGTTTCTATAACGGCCACCTCTCTGAGAGAGAGATTTTTTTTAATGGTAATCGGTCGATAGCGTGCCTGCCCCTGATTCTTTTTCAAAATTTTCTCAATGGATTTAATATTCATATCCAGGACTTTTGCAAGTTTTTTCAAAGTCTCTTTTTTATTTTTTAAGTACTGAGGTGTTACGATGACATCAAAACGGGGAATATTGTGAATCAATAATTCATCATTACGGCTATAAATCATTCCACGAGAGGCCAAAACCACTTCCTTTCTCAAACGATTCTGAAGTGAATATTGAAAAAAGCGTTCTCCTTGATAAATTTGAAGAAACCAAAGCCGTGCCAGGATAATCAAGAAAAAAAAAGCAATGATACTGCCAATGAGATCGGCCCTTTCCTTGTGTGCTTTAATAAGGTCTTCTTCGCTAAACATTAAATTTCATCCCCAAAATTGCCCAATTCCCGAACCCTCCAAATATTATCAAAAATGGCAAAGAAAAAAGGAGCTATTAAAGAAATAATCACGCTTTCTGGAAAAAATCGCCAAAATTTTTCGGCAATATAATTTAAATCCTCTGTTTTTAAGTAAATGAGGGAAGAGATGATAATAAACCACAAAATTTGAAATACCTGGGTTACCAAAACAGTTATTGCCGCCGAAGTGAAATGAATAAGTTCTTTGAGGTAGCTCAAGAGAATGGCAATCAAAACTCCGGCAATCGTTCCCAGTTCCCAGCCTTCGACGCTAAAAAAACCGTGCAAATATTGTACTGAAAAAATTAAAAGACCAATATAAGGAGTATTTAACTTAAACCCCATAAAAAGGATCACCAGAATATTAAAAGGGATTCGATATTGGTTAAGTCCGACAAGAGGAAGCAATGTTGAAGAGAGAACTTCTAACAAAGCAACCATGATTAAGGTAATTCCCAGAGGGCGAAGAATATTTTTCCAAGGATTTATCACCTTGAGTCTCCAGAACGGCCGATATTGAGTTCATTGAGGGCTTCCCATTCTTGGCTTTTCCTTTCATCTTTTTTGCTGACTAAAACTACAACTTCTTCCAATCGTCTAAAATCAACGGCCGGTGTAATGGTAACTTCCTGAATAATTCCATAACTTTCTTTTTCAATTCGAGTCACCGTTCCAATCTTAATTCCCTTGGGGTAAATATTCCCCAGCCCTGAAGTTACCGCCTGATCTTTTAAAATAACAGGTTCCGTTCTCGAAACATATTTCATGGTCGCCTTAAAGGATGAACTTCCTTCGACGATGCCGTGACAACGGGTTCGCTGAATAATGCCATCCACCCGATTGTTGGAATCCAAAATAGTCAAAATGTCGGAGAAGTGACCGGTCAAGCGGTACACATAACCGACCAACCCATCGGCGGTAATGACCGGTGCTTGAATCCGAATCCCGTCACTGCTACCTTTGTTGATGCGAAGAACTTTGTAATCACTATTGGAGTCCCAGGCCACAACCTGGGCCAGGACTTTTCCGAAATTGCCCACCCGCCCGAGTTGCAAAAAAGTGCGCAGCCGCTCGTTTTCAAGTTGGATTTCCCGACTTTCAAAAACCTGCCTTTCCAATTCAAGAACTTTATTTTTCAGGAGATGATTTTCTTGACTGGCCGAAACATTGGCCATGTAGTGAGTAAAAAAGTTATGGCCTTTGTTGCGAATGGACTTAACGCCGTATTGAAGCGAAGCAAAAACATCCATCAACAAATCATCGAATCTTGAGTTTTGCGTCATGGAAATGTCGCGGCGGGAAAAAGTAAAAAGTGCCACTATTAAAACCACGAAATTAAAAAAATATTTGGTTCTGCGACTCGCACTATCCAAAAACCTCAAATTTTGATCCCCTCAAAAGTGTTTCCGTGCTTCTTTACGTTTGCATTTCCCTTAGGCATAATTCTACGTTTAGAAAAAGTATTTGTGAACAAAGGAATATTTCTTCAATGGCACTTAAAGGTCGAAAGCGAGTTTCCCATTTTTTTGTGACTTTCTTCATTGGTTTGATTGTCGTTTCATTTATGTTTACCGGCTTCGAGAGTATGCGTGGAACACCCGATACTATCGCCCAGATTGGCAACAGTTCCGTTAAGTTTCGTGAATATCAAGAAGAATTTAACCGTCAACTGGGTTTTTACAAACAAATTATGGGAGGGGGGAAGGATTTAACTTACCAACAAATTGAGCGTTTTAAGCTAAAGGATAATTCTATTCGCAACCTCGTTCAAAGAAAATTATTATTAAATCTGGCCGATGATTTAAGCATTGCTCCCGCTCCCGATCAGGTTCGTGAAACCATCAAGGAAATGCCCTACTGGCAAACCAATCAACAGTTTGATCTCGAAAAATACAAGCAAGTTTTAATGTTTAATCGCTGGTCAACTCAAGAATTTGAGCAAAATACTACTGAAAGACTTAAAAGCGAGGCCGCTCGAAACCTGTTTGCAAGTTTTCCCGTTTCTGAAAATTACCTCAAGGATGTTGTTCGCTTCAAAAAAATGCGTCGTTCGGTGGATATTGTTCAGATTAATAAAGAATCCTTAAGGCCGTTTCTTTCCGTTACCAAACAAGAAATTAAAAATTACCTGGCCAGACCCGACGGCAAAGCGAGAGCGGAAAATCTCTTTAATGACCGCAAAAGTTCGCTGGACAAACCGGAAGAAATCCGCGCCCACCACATTTTAATCAAGATTCCTGAGGGAGAAGAGAGCGAGGCGCTTAAAAAAATCGAAGAAATTGCCAAAAGGGCCACTCCTGCCAGCTTTAAAAGACTGGCCAATCAGCACACTGAAGACCCTTCGGGCAAGGGAAATGGCGGGAGCTTGGGCTGGTTTTCCCGTGGAAAAATGGCCCAGGAATTTGAAGAAGCGGCCTTTAAACTCAAAAAGGGTTCCATTTCACCTCCAGTTAAATCATCCTTTGGACACCATTTGATTTATGTTACTGGAAAAAGGGAAGCAGTACCGGCGGCCTTTCAAGACCACCAAAATGATTTAACCACGGAACTCATTCGCCAGGAAAAAAATGATGAATTGGAAAAACTTTTTCAAAGTGTAAACGACCAGGTTTTTAAGGCACTGGAAGCAAACCGATCTCGTCAGCTCGAAACATTAAAAAAGCGCTATTCCCTATTTTTTCAAAAAGGGACCTCTGTCAATAAACTTGAAGGGACTCAGCATCTCGATGCGGCCTCTCTCGAAACCCTGTTTGCCTCTGACCCGAAAGAACCTTTTGTTCACTCCTTCACCCAAGGAATAAAAACGACTTTGGTGAGAGCGGTGCCCTACCGAAGTAAAAAAGGCGAAAAGGAATTAACGGTTGAAGAGGAAAGAAAAAATTTCATCAGAGTCTTTTCCGACAAGTTAAGAAAAGATGTTCTTAGGCTGCATGAAGAAAACACCAAGGTAAAAATCTTTGCCGGCCGTATTCCCTAGTGACAGATGGCCACAAAATGCCTTGGGAACTTTCTATGTCAATTTCCAATGCATAGCTTGCGATGCCTGTATTAAAGAAGCACCTCAAGTTTTTGCTATGAATTGGCAAGACGGGCACGCTTTTACCAAATGCCAACCCCAAAATTCTCAAGAAATCCGACAGGCCTTGAAGGCCTTGGAACTTTGCCCCGTCGATGCCATCAAAAGTGATGGTTCATCTTTTTTAGAATGAAAAACCTATTTCTGAGGCAATAGACCTCATTTGCTCTTTATTTAAATTTGGTTCTTTGACGTAGGGAAGATATTCCGGTCGGAAAAAGCCGTTGACTATAATTTCATCACCGGGGAGGGCAAATCCATTGGAGGATACTTCAGCATATTCACCACTACCCTGTTTTGCTGTGAGTTCGGAATATTTTTCTGAATTGACAAAGTCGAGATGGGCGTTGGCAAGTGGCCCATTGGAAAAGCGGACTTTGGCACCTCCCTCTTTTTGTTGAACGTTGACAATTCCCATGATGTCTTCGTGTTTGGGATGTTCGTATTTGAAGTAGCCGTAGGAGTTGAGGACAGCACCTTCAACATTTAAAACTTCAGTTTCCCGGTCAGTCCCCTTGTGTAAAACAAGTCCACTGAGAAAAGCAACTCCGTTTTTAATTTCTGCACGGCCTTCAACCTGTAAAACTCCAATCACCAAATGATTCCTCCTCACGTCAAGAGCGCGGGCCAGGAACAGGTTTCCCTCTATATGCAGGCCTTCACCACTTTCTTTTTTTTCTTCAACATTTTCTTGTTTTTTTACTGGCGTTGGAGCGGGGGGAGGAGATGCTGTAGGTGCAGGGAGGGTGCGTTTTAACTGACCCAGGGGATTAATACCGGCAGTATTTTTTTCTATTTTAAAGTTGGGCACATCCTCATCGTCGGTTGTATGGGAATAAAATTCTCGGTCTTGTTCATAGTTGAGTAAACCGATCACCAAACCAATACTTACAAGAACGAGCAAAGTTATGATGGCAGGTCGCAATCTCATCAATAGCTTTATCGGAATTGCTTTTTTGTACTTAAGTAATAGATGAGGGTGTTTAAATATTTTTTATTTTATTTTTGGAAAATTCTGCTTTATTTTAAAAAGAGGGAGATAAGCATGAGCGACTTGGGTGTGGAAAAAATTCTCAACGACCCACTCGAAATTGGAGTTTATCTCTCGTCTGTCGAGAAATTTGAAACAGAACTCAATCTTTCACAAGACGAAGAATCCGATTCAATTCCCTACAATATTTGTAATGTTAATATGTTTACTCAAGATATTGCCCTTACTCCAGGGCAAGAGCAAAATATGATGGAATTTGATCCCACCTTGCCCATTAAGGTAGAAAATTTGAGAAAAAACATTTCTTTTGAAGAATCACTGGTTCGTATTCACGGCAAGGGCCTTTTGATTATGAAAATTCCCAAGGCGGTCAATTTTATCAACACCCGAGGCATGGACAGGTTTACTCCCAACCCCAAATACTCCTCCGGGGTTTACTTGAGAAAAATTGAGGCCTTACCCCATGAAGATGCTTCAGTAAGGGATGCCTATTTAATGGATTTTTCGGAAAAAGGTGTGGCGATTAGAGTGAATGATTCCCGTTGTCCTCAAGTTGAGATTGGTGATCGCATACAAATGCGTTTAAATGCGGATTATGCTTACCTCGATAAAATTAATGGACTTGTAACCTATAAGAAGTATATTCGCGAACACTCTGAACACCCTGCTTTTTCTAAAATAGGCATACGCTTGGAAAAAGGGCTGCCTGTGGAGAAAACCCAAGAGGTTTACTCATGAACTGTTTTGAAAAGTGCTTAAAATCTCTTGAGGAAATTCAGATTCAAATTTCAGGCCAGCAATACAAATAGGTGCGTTTGCTATAGTAACGGTGTGGTTATAGGTGGTTTTGGCAGTAACACTTTTTTCAAAATCAACTTCGTCAAAATTGATAATTTTAAATAGGGCATTGGAAGAAAAAAACTCTTGATTTTCAGGGGAAACCACAACTCCCATTCCATTTACAGAGAGATTGCGCACTTGGCATTTAAGGATTTTTCCTTCTTGTTTGGTGGCCATCGGCCTTAAATAGATGAGAGTTTCTTTTTTAGGACTTGCGTCCATGCGCTCTTCTTTTCTTTGCTCTAAATAAAATATTTTTTCGGGAAAATTAAGAAAGATTTCTTTGGGAGTAATTTGATGTTCTGTAGGAGAGGACTTGAAAACCATATCTTTGTGATCGGCCTTGAAATAAAGGTCTTTATTTTGCTCAAAATCGGGAAAAATCCCTTCCAATGGGGAAAGGATAAGGTGATCTCTTTCCAAGAGGATTCTTTTCACCACAATGGGGGCAATGAGCTTGGTGCCTTTGAGATTTTGCCATACGAAAGCATTACTTTCGTCAACAAAAACAAAACCAATGTTTTCAAGATGTTCTTGACGACTTTTACTCGCCCGCATATTGGGAGCTACCATGCTCACCGTCCTCTGAAGAAGGCCCTACTTACTATCTTCTATAATTTTTTGAGATATTTCAAAAATTCTGAATCACTGGACAGAATAAGTTGAGTTTGCCCCTTCAAAGAGGCCTTGTAGACCTCCATGGATTTGATAAATTCATAAAATCTAGGGCCTTGGCCGAGGGCGCGAGCGTAAATGGCGGCCGCTTTGGCCTCGCCCTCCCCTTTGAGAATTTGGGCCTCTCGATAGCCGCGCGAGCTAATTTCTTGAAGGTCGCGGCGTCGCCTTCCCTCAATAATGGCCTTTTCTCCCTGTCCGATAGAGCGGATTTTTTGGGCGATTCTCTGGCGTTCGGAGATCATGCGTTCGTAGACTTTGGCCTCTACGCTTTTTTCGTAACTGATGCGCCTCAATTGCACGTCGATAAGGCTGATTCCAAATGAGGCCAACTCTTTGGAGGCCGATTCGACGATGCGTTCACTGAGGCTTTCACGTCCAGTAGTAATGCTTTCGATGTCTCCAAAGAGTTCTTCTTCGACCAGGCTTTCTCCGCTATCTTTGCGATCGGCAATTTCCTTCTTGAGTGTTTCCATTTTATCAATGATGGCATTTGAATCCCTGACTGCTTCTACCAGGTTGTGGTTGGAAATGACGTCGCGGGTGGCGGAATCCAAAATGGCATCCAACCTGGCCTTGGCCCCTCTCTCGTTTCTGACTGTCTGGATGAATTTGAGGGCATCGACGATACGCCAACGGGCGGTGGTATCAACACTGATATATTTTTTGTCTTTAGTGGGGATTTGGTTGGGAAACCCATCCCAGGTGAGAATCCTTTTGTCTACATATTGAACTTTTTGCAAGAAGGGGACTTTAAAATGTAGTCCCGCGTTTGTGATGGGTTCGCCGATAGGTCTTCCAAATTGAGTGATAATGGCCTGTCTGCCCTCACTGAGAGTGTAAAACCCCTGGGCGGTGAGTATCAGGGCAAAGATCAGAAGGGCACCGGAGATGATAATTTTTCCGTTCATGTCAGTTTCCTTGGTTTATATTTTGTTTAAAGAGAGGGAGCAGGCCTTTAACTTGAGGATCGACGATGGTGACATTTTCCATTTTTTGGAATAGCTCTTGCATGGTTTCCAAATAAAGTCTGCGCCGAGTGATACTGGGTGCCCGGCGGTATTCCTTGAGAACCGATAAAAATTTCTGGGCGTCTCCTTCGGCAGTATTAACAAGGGCGTTGGCGTAACCTTGGGCCTCGGAAACTTGTTGTTCGGCCTTGCCGCGGGCCTCGGGAATGATGCGGTTGTAACTTTCTTCCGCTTGGTTGATGACTTTTTCTTGTTCTTGTTTGGCGGCGTTGACTTCATTAAAACTTTTTTTGACCAATTCTGGGGGATTTACGTCTTGCAATTTGACGGTGACAATTTTGACTCCCATATCGTATTTGTCTAACACTCCTTGAGTCAGGATTTTGGCCTGCTCGGCAATTTCCACCCGGCCGGTGGTCAATACTTCGGTGACGAGCCGATCGCCAACCACTCTGCGCATGATGGATTCGGAGACATCCCTGATATTTTGTCTGGGTTCACTGGTTTGAAAAATGTACTTAAAGGGATCGGCGATTTGATATTGAACCACCCATTCAACGTCGGCGACGTTGAGGTCGCCGGTCAACATCAAGGATTCAATTCCAAAGTTGCGGTTTGAATAAACAGTTCTGCGCTCCTGCGAGTTTTGGGTTCTAAATCCAAACTCCTCTTGCAAGACGCGTTTGGTTTTAATGTGAATAACGCGATCGACACCAAAGGGAATCTTAAAGTGCAGTCCCGGTGGGTAAGTGCCCAGGTATTTGCCAAAACGGATAATCACCGCCTCTTCGTCGGGTTCCACCGTATAAAAGGAAGTTGTACCGCCTATCAGAAGTGCCAGTCCCGTGACGGCGGGCCAGAAAAATCTCATGATTTTTTGCAAATCCCGTTTCATTCTTTCCAGGTCATTTTGAGGTTCCATCATTTTCCTTCAGTTGAGTTGGCAAGTTCCATAGTGGTAAATCCTGCCTCCAGAGTTTGTCCTTCTTGACAGTGAATCGCCTTGACAATTCCACTGCGTGCGCTTTTGACTTCATTTTCCATTTTCATGGCCTCGAGAATAAACAGCACATCACCAGGTCTGACCGGGTCGCCCTCTCGAACATTGATTTTGACCACTTTGCCGGGCATTTGTGTGCGCAACTCTCCACCGTTGGCAGTAAAGGCCCCTGAAGGCCTGAAGCCGCGATAGAGGTCAAAAACCTGACTGACGCTTACAATTTGTGAAGGCCAGGTTTGTTCGGCCAATTTGCACCATCTCTTTCCATCGTTTGAACTAAAATAATTCCCGGCCAATTTTCGGATGAAAAAATGTTGCTGGTGGAGGATTTTCTCGTTTTCGACTGTTGTGTATTCAAATTCCATCAGCGCAGGATTATGCCGTATACTTTTTACCAAGTCAATAGTTATGGGATTGGTTTGGTTTGCCAAATAATATCTCATCTCATCGCCTCTGCATTTTGAAATTCTGCCAAGGCCAATTGATGGTAGATGGCGCTATAGTCAATTTGATCGGGCAGCATTTTTTCCAGTGCTCTTTCCTCCAAATATTTGGTGGAATAGTTGCCACCGCAAAAATGGGGCTCTTCAAAGATCAGGCGGTGGAGGGGAATATTATTTTTCAGTCCTTGAATGGAAAGTTCTCGCAATGCGCATTTCATTTTGTCTATTGCCTGTTTGCGGTTAAAGGCCTTGATGATGAGTTTGCCCACCATCGGGTCAAAATCGGGGGTGACTTTCAGGCCCAAATACAGGCAGTGGTCAAAGCGCGTCCCCTGGGGAAAATGAGTTTTCAGGCCAGTGACTGTGCCGGGGGCGGGTAACATAGTGGACGGGTCTTCGGCACAAATGCGGCACTCAATGGCGTGTCCCATGCGCCCGATTTCTTCTTGCGAGGAAAATCCCAAATCTTCTTCAAAGGCAACTTTAATCATGGAGGTTAAAAGATCAATTCCCGTGATTTCTTCAGTGATGGGGTGTTCGACCTGGATACGGGTGTTCATCTCCAAAAAATAGAATTTGCGGTCTTCCCCCATAATAAATTCCACTGTTCCGGCGGAGTTGTAGTTGACTGCTTTGGCGAGTTTGACTGCCGTTTCGCAAATTTCCCGGCGCAGCTTTTCGTCATCGCCAATAAAAGGTGAAGGTGCTTCTTCTACAATTTTTTGATGCCGGCGTTGAATGGAACACTCGCGCTCAAAAAGGTGCCAGATGCGGCCCTTTTTGTCTCCCAAAATTTGAACTTCAATGTGGTGGGGATTTTCAATCAGTTTTTCAACTAAAAATTCGCCATTTCCAAAGGCCGTTTCGGCCTCTCTGACTACGCTTTCAAATTGCTTGTGAATATCTTCGGAGGAAAAACAAGCGCGCATACCGCGTCCCCCACCCCCTGCCACCGCTTTGAGAAGTACGGGGTATCCAATCTTTTTTGCAGAAGTCAGCGCTTCTTTCACGTTGGACACGGGCCTTGCATCTCCGGGAATGACGGGAACTCCCGCCTTGATGGCCAGTGCTTTGGAAGTGGCCTTGTCGCCCATGCTTTTTATGGCCTGGGGATGGGGGCCGATAAAGACAGTACCTTGGGCGTCGAGGGCCTGGGCAAAGTCTGCATTTTCAGAGAGAAAACCGTAGCCGGGATGGACTCCGTCGATCTTTTCTTGGCGTGCAAGCTCGGTGAGTGCGTCGATATTCAAATAAGTTTCAGCGTGGGTTTTGCCCGGCAGGTGTACCCATTCATCGCAAAAACCCAAATGGGCGGCATCGGGTTCGTTGTCCGTCCAAACGCCTACTGCCGTGTACCCCAGTTCCCTGATTGCTTTGGCCACGCGAATGGCGATTTCCCCTCGATTGGCAATTAAAATGCGTTTCATAGGGGAATATTTCCGTGTTTTCTGGAAGCTCGCTCGGCCTTTTTATTTTTTAGTGCCGACAGGTATTGGTAAATTTTCCGACGGGTGTTTTCGGGCAAAATGACGGCATCGACATAACCCAGTTCTGCCGCCTTGTAGGGGCTGGCAAATTCATCTTCATAGTTTTCGATCAGTTCCGCTTTTTTGCGGTCAAAGTCTTTTTTTGAAAGGTCTTTGAGTTGATGGCGAAAAATAATGTTGACCGCTCCTTCCGCCCCCATCACCGCAATTTCTGCCGAGGGGTAGGCGAGGTTGACGTCGGCGCGAATGTGCTTGGAGGCCATTACGTCGTAGGCCCCACCGTAGGCCTTGCGGGTAATCAAAGTGATGAGGGGAACTGTCGCTTCGGCATAGGCGTACAACAATTTGGCCCCATGGGTGATGATGCCTCCGTATTCCTGAACAGTTCCCGGCAAAAAACCGGGAACGTCTACCAGAGTGAGAAGGGGGATGTTAAAAGCGTCGCAAAAGCGAATAAAGCGGGCCGCTTTGCGGGAAGAATTAATATCCAAAACTCCCGCCAGAACTTGGGGCTGGTTGGCCACAATGCCAATTTTAATTCCTCCAATACTGGCAAACCCGGTGATGATATTTTTGGCGTAGTCTTTGGAAACCTCCAAAAAGTGTCCACGATCGACAATTTCGAGAATGATTTCTTTCATGTCGTAGGGTTTCTTGGGATCGGCCGGGACAATATTTTTGAGTTTGTCGTTGCTTCTAAGAGTTGAGTCGGAACTCACCTCTTCCCGACATTTGTCGCTATTGGAGGCCGGCAAGTAGTAGAGCAGTTCGCGCACGCGCGCAAAACACTCATCTTCATCGGGACACTCAAAATGGGCCACCCCCGAAATTTGGTTGTGGGTTTTGGCACCACCCAGTTTTTCTTTAGTGACTTCTTCGTGAGTGACAGTTTTGATAACATCCGGGCCAGTGACAAACATATAGGAGGTTTGGTCTACCATAAAAATAAAATCGGTTATGGCCGGAGAGTAGACAGCGCCGCCAGCACATGGCCCCATCACCAGAGAAATTTGTGGGATGATGCCCGAACACTTCACATTGCGGTAAAAAATTTCCGCGTAGCCCCCCAGCGAGGCCACGCCCTCCTGAATACGCGCTCCCCCCGAATCGTTGATGCCGATAAAGGGAATCCGATTTTGCAAAGCGAAATCTATCACTTTGCAGATTTTTTTGGCGTGGGCGGCCCCAAGTGCTCCGCCCCAGCAAGTGAAGTCCTGACTGTATAGTGCGACACGTTGACCGCCGACAGTACCCAGGCCGGTCACCACCCCGTCGCCCAAAGTTTTTTGCTTTTCCATGCCAAAGTGGTGGCAGTTGTGGGAGACGAGCCGGTCAAATTCTACAAAGGAAGTGGGGTCGAGGAAGCGCTCAATGCGCTCGCGGGCGGTATATTTGCCCTGAGCGTGTTGTTTTTCTATGCGCGAAGCACCACCACCCTGGCCGCTTGCCTCATAAAGCTTGGAAAAGCGTTCGCGCTTTTGTTGAGATTTTTCATTGCTATGCATAAAAAGACCTTGTAGCGCAATACTACTGCGTTTGAAGGCCATTGGTCAAAAGAAACACAGCGTGGTACTACCCACCACTAAATGAAAGCGGTTTTTGTTGCCATTCTTTTACTCACGACACCTACCGTTGCGGCAGAAAATTTGTCTTGTCGCAAGCTCTTCGGCCTTGTTACGGGTATGCTTATGCCTCCCGTTAAAGGTGTCCCCATGTTCAGCTTGATGTATCTTCCCGGCAAAAAACTGGCCTCCGCTCCAGGGATTGAAATTGCCGGTTTTCTCAAAAATGCCGGTACCTTTAGGGAGGTAGCAGAAAAATTAGCGCAGAGAGTAGAGCGTTTTGACCGGGACATGGAAAGTTTGGGGTTTATCGTGCCCGAGTCGTCCAGAATTGTACTTTTTAACAAGGCCTCCTTTTCTGTTCTGCCCAGAATGAGAAGTATCTACTCTGTGAGGTTTCCCATTTTTAATGTGTGGAAGAGGAGGCAACAGAGGTTGATTGTCATCGATCCTCCCAATCCTGATTATTTGCACGAACTTCTTTATAGCGCAGACGTGGTTTTGCACGAGCGCTCGCACGATTTTTTACTCTATACCTACGGCAGAGGCGGACTTGTTGTAGAAAACAAAACCATCAATGAGGCGCTGGCCGATTTTTTTGCGATTCATGCATTGGATGACCCCCAAGTGGGACGATATACTTATCGAGATATTTCTCCATTGAGGGATATTGATAAAAGAGTAACTGATACAAAATTTGGGATGAAAGTTTTATCTGGTGCTGACGACATTCAAAAGGGCGATTATCACGCCAATTCGGTTTTCTTTTCCCATATTTTATGGGAAGTGAGAAAACGCCTGGGCGTTGAAGAAACTACAAAAATCCTCAAACCCTTTGTGGATAACCTCAATCTATACCGCCAAAGTTTTGAACATTGGTATCCAGAGTTTGCCAGAAGTAAGCATTTGGAACTCAAATTTAGAGGTGACCTCTTGTACTTTTTGGCGGTACTCAACAAGACTGTCAACGGAGCGGAAATTAATCAGGTCATCGCCGAAGTTGTTAAAGAGTGGGGATTTAACTTGGGAGAGATTAAAAATATTTCCCGTTATATGAAACAAAACGGTGAAATCACGGGCCTTAATCTGGCACTGGAACGGAAGATAAGTACTAATTTTGCCATAATCAACACCGAAAGTTTGGTGTTGAGAAACGGAGGGGCCATCCTCTTTTTACTGGGGGGTTGGAAAATTGCTACTTGGATGTTTGATAAGAGTGAATAAACTCAAATTTTTATTCTTGTTACTGCCTTTCAACCTGGCAGCAGAAAGTAATTGTCTTGAACTCGTCTCCAAATTGGGGATGGGGGCGGGCAAGGCCAAAATACGCTATCAAAGAATTGGTACGAAATTGCAGGAATTTGTTGAAGACCTGCGCGATACTCACAAGATTGCTTTCCAAGAGAGTTGCGGCCTATGTGAAATTTCTTTGAGGCCTTTTCAAAAACTTGTATCATTGCACGATTTTGAAGTGGTGGCCTCGCCCTCGGTAGCTCCTGTTTTGAAAAAGTTGGCAGCGAGAATTATTTTGAACATGCAGACTTTTGATCAAAAGGTGCAGCAGTGGGGTTTTGTCGTGCCAGAGTCCAACCGCGTGCTCTTTTGGGACAGAACGGGAAGAGAGCGTTCGGACGTTTTTGGGGGAGTTTATTATCCCATGTATCCAGTTTTTAATTTTTGGCGGGGAAAAATGCAAAACTTGACGGTCTTTGAAACTGTTAAGGATGAATTGGATGAAACCATAAAATACGCCAATGATCGCAGCGTACTCTTTCACGAGCGCACCCATGCGTCCATTTTTAGAACCTACAACTCAAAAGCGTTTATCAATACCCATATTGTTTTTCAGGAGGCCATGGCAGATTTTTTTTCTGCTCACGCATTGGACGACCCTGGAATTATGCCTCTTTCCAGCAACACATTCCTAAGAGATATAAGCACCAAGTCGTACTACGTTGAAGCTTTAGAGAAAACTTTTAAAATAACCGATTTGGCCGATGTCAGCGAGTTCACACTCTACTCCAACTCCATGCTCATTTCAAACGTCTTGTGGCGAGTGCGCGAGATTATCGGCTCCGATCGGATGTCAAAAATGTTAAGGCCCTTGATAGACAACCTCAACGGTTATAGGGCCAGCTTCGAGGCCCAGTTTATGGACTTTGAAGTTCTCAAAGGCATTGAAAACTCTGAAAAGTATATCGACTATGTGGATTATCGCGACAAATTCGCCAACGACTTTCAATATTTTTTGGCGGTATTAAAGAGAACCGCCAAGGATACAGAAAACTTTATCAAGGTTGACCAGGTTGTCACAGGGGTTGCAGACGATCTCAAACTCAATTCCAACCGCATTGATTATATTGCTGGACATATAAAAAAAGGTGATGACCTTTTTGCCTACAATAAAAGAGAAATAACCGCCGTATCCAGAAATATGCTATTTAAGAGCTTTGGATATTTGCTATTGGAAAACAATTTTTGGTTTGCAAGTGGTGCTGTCTTGGGGTACGGGATAGGTGTTTTAAGTTTGCTGTAACTGCTCACACTTACCTTGCTTTTATCGCAGTTTTTCATTGGAGTGTGAGTAATTACGCTTTGAGAACAAAACATGCTTTTTCCCTACGGAGCATCTCATAAGGGGTTACAAATTTTATTCTTAAACCAACACAAATGTTGGGTATTTTGATTTTCTTTAATGATAATGAAGGTATTTCGTGGGTAACGACAGTATAGCTCCCTGCCATTGCTTGGGCCATAAGGTAGAGGTCTGCACTGCGTAGAAATATTTCTACGGCGGTAGGGTCATATTTTTTTGACCGTACCCATTCTATGATTTGATTCATTGCTGGGAAGATATTGCCATCAGAGGCCACGAAAAAACTTTGCTCGCATTTTTCTATCCATTCTTTCAAATCGTCTTCGGCAGCATTAATTTCTTCACGAACTCTGTCTACGCTGAATACGCTTCCTTTTTCATTTGCGTACATCATCCAATCCCAGAAGCCAGGGCAAAAATCAAATCCATAGTGAAGGTTTTTAGCAGTGATGAAGACATTTGTATCAAGTAAATATTTAGTCACACCAATACCCCAAGCCTTTTTCCCATTTCTTCAAGGGTTCTTACCTTCTTTACATCCAATAAGCGAAGGGCCTCTGTAAATGATGTTTGTCCTTCAAATGTAGATGCTATTACTTCACGGGCAAATTGCTTGCCTATTCGCACATTTGCTGTTCGATAAAAATCTCCACCACTCTTGCGTGGTAGCCTCTTTAGTCTTCCCAATTCTTTTTTCCATATTTCTTCAAATTGTCTTTTCCCGATAACACCTCCATCGAAGAGTCTACGGATGACGACCAGAGAACTGACTTTGTAGGTTTTGGTAAGCCTGTCAATTTCTTTGACTGGGCCTTTTCTAAATTTTTCTTTTCTTATCATTTTGAGCGGAACGAGAAATTCTGCCGCCACTTTATTACACCAAACTTCAATATTGTTTGAAGACCCTGAGAATAAATCAGTATCACTCAAGGCACTTTTTCCCAACCAGAGGTGGGCCAATTCGTGGGCAATAGTGAACATTTGGGCGGACTTGGAATCGGCACCATTGACAAAAACCAAGGGAGCAAGATTATCACTCAAAGCAAATCCTCGGAATTCATCGACATCAAGTTTACGTTTGGTATTGCTTCCGACTACTCCATTAATCATTACCATAATTCCCATATCTTCGGCCTTTTTCACAAACGAGCGGAGGGCATCTGTCCATGTGGCAAATTCCTTTCGTTCTCGTAAATTGAGGCCTAGGGCCTGGCGCATTTTTTCGGCCGTTGTTTCGACAGAACTTCTCACATTGACAGAACCAATAAATTTGAGGGGACTGTGTCCGGTAAAACGAAGATGCTCCTGATACCAGTATTGCCGTCTTTGGCATAAGTAAATGGTATCGAGCAAATGAGGGCTAGGCCTTGAAATCTCTCTATTTCCTACAGTTCTAAGGTCGGGAATAGGTATATTTTCTACGGGAGGTTTTTTAAAAAAGAAATATCCGACGGGTACATAGACGGCCTTGGCAAATGCTTCAAGCTGTTTGAGGGTAGGTTTTTCTTTTCCGCTCTCCCATTCTTTCAATTTTTTGAATCGCTTGATTAAATCCCTGATGTCGTAGTCTGCACGTTCTCTTGCCCAACGTAAAAGTTCGGGTTTGACAGGCACTCTTAGCATCTTTTTATTTTCCCACAGAAAAAAAGAAGATTAAACCGCCACTTGTCTATTATAGTTAAAAGCATATCTTTGAAAATCTTCTACTCTTTTTGATTTTTTGGTTTTTCCGCGAACAGAGTTTATCAATTCTTTGCCAATGGCGTGCGCCAGTCCGACGGGGACGGCGTTGCCAATTTGCCTGAAGACGGATGTGGGTTTCCCAAAAAATTCAAATTCGTTGGGGAAGGATTGAATCGCCGCCGCTTCTCTGGCGGTGAGGTATCTATCTTCAAAAGGATGGTAGTACATTGTGCGAGAGGTGAGAATGGTAAAGGAGGGTTTGCTTCTGTCCAGGCGTTGCAGTTTGGTTTGGCGAAAGCGGCCCTCTGTCAATTTTTCCCAGACTACATTAAAGCGCATTTTTTTTGGGAGATATTTTTCTTCATCTCTTTGGTATCTTATGCCCGCTCCCTCGGGAATGTAGGCCAGTCTCTTCTTGTCTAGCGGGTTTTTTACCTGAGCGGTTTGAGGGTCGTTATAGGATGCCGACGGAGCAATTTTCTTTAAGGCATCTCCAACGGTCGCAAAGGGTCTTTTTCCCCGTGGCCCGTGGGTCGGCCTGGGAAACTCGAAGCGAAGGCCGTCTTTGACTCCGACGATAACCGCCCTTCTGCGCCTTTCGGGAACTCCGTATTCTTCCGCCGAGAGCACTCTGGCGTCCATGGAATAGCCGAGGCGTTCAAAATAAGAAAAGATTTTCTTTAAAATATGCTTGTTTTTGCAGGCCAAAAGGCCAGTGACATTTTCAATCAGTAGTGCCTTGGGAGACAAGAATTTCACGATTCTGACAAATTCCAAGAACAAATAATTTCTGGGGTCTTCCGCCTTGCCTCTGCCGACAGTAGAAAAGCCCTGGCACGGAGGCCCACCGATGACAAAATCTATGGGGCGTTCGTTTAAAAGATGAGACAATTTTTTGTTGGTCAGTTTTTTTATGTCTTCGCAAAATGTTTGGGCATGGCGGTGATTGAGCTTGAAAGATTCAATGGCATCTTTATTAAAATCTATTCCCAGCAGGCACTTCATGCCCGCTTTTTCAAGGCCGTAGGAAAATCCTCCACAGCCGCTAAAAATGTCGATAAAGTTATAGGTTTTCTTCATATCTTTTAAAAGTTGAGGATATACGAAAAATTTCAGAAAAAAAATGGCGCAAGGCTACAAGTCGCCTTCCTATTGGTATTGGTAATAGAGATGCTTTTGAAAATCAGCAAAGAGAAACCTCATTTTCTCGTCATCACCCAAAGACATTGGAACATCAAATATAGTTCCGTATTTGATCTTGATAAGCATAGCAAGATTGTTTGCACGGAGTTGTTCGACACCAAAATTGACATATTGTTCCAGAATAAAATCTATAAATTCTCTTTGGTCTTTGCTGAGAGAAGAAAAGATATTGGATTTTAAGCGTTCGACGCGCTCCTGCCTTGTGATTGGCCTGATTTTAAAGGCGACGTATTCCAAAACATCAAAAAGGTCACATTTTTCGGCATCAATGGCCTTTTTCAAAGAGTTGAGGTCTTCCTTTTCAAAACCAGCATTTTCAAGTCTGTTTAATAATTCTTCACGGGTATCTGGCGATGACCAAATTTTACGCAATTCTTCTTCAGATTTAAAAAATTCTGGTAATTTTCCGTATAGTTTAACTAAAAATTCTTCTGCGGAAATTGGCCTTCCTTGAGCATCCCAAAACGATGTTTGTACAGTATGCTGGATTTCTCTCTCTTTACCATCGGCCAACTTAATCTTTAATTTTTCCTTTACGTTATCATTTGAATCACTAAATTCTTGATGTTTCTTTTTTTTAGGTGGTTGTTGAGAAGTCTTTGGTTCGCCAGAATCTTCGGACTCATTCAAATCTTCAATGCTGATGGCCTCTCCATCCCATTCGGGATCGAAAAAATGTCGGTAAGCATCGACAAAATCGAGGATGCTAAAATACTCCTTTCCATCAAAAGTTCTGGTTCCCCTGCCAATAATTTGCTTAAACTCAATCATGGATTTTACAGGTCGTAAAAGAACGATATTCCTTATATTTCTGGCATCGGCACCAGTGGAAAGTTTGCGGGAGGTAGTAAGGATTGTGGGAATGGTTTTTTCGTTATCCTGAAAGTCTCTCAAATATTGCTCTCCAAGTTCCCCTTCGTCAGAAGTGACTCGTTTACAATAATCAACATTCACACTTTTCTTCTTTTGATTGATTAAATCTCTGATGAAAGCTGCATGCGATTGGTTGGCACAAAAAACCAATGTTTTTTCCGATTGGTTAATATATTTGAACATCAATTCAACTCTTTTGACCTCTCGCTCTTTAATTTCAATAATTTTGTTGAAATCTTCTTCTTTGTAGAGCTTGCCTTCTTCAGCTTCACCCTCAAGAATGTCATCATCGGGAGAATAAACGTAATCGTCGACCGTGGTTTTGATGCGTTTTACTTTAAAAGGAGTCAAAAAACCGTGATTAATACCGTCTTTAAGAGAATAAGAATAAACGGGATTACCAAAATATTGATAGGTATTGACATTATCCTTTTTCTTGGGAGTGGCAGTCAATCCTAACTGAACGGCGGGAGAAAAATACTCTAAAATTTCCCGCCACTGGCTTTCATCGTTGGCACCACCACGATGACATTCGTCAATAATGATGAAATCAAAAAAATCTTTGCTGTATTTTCTATAGTAAGGATTTTTTCCGATCATAAAAGTTTGAAAAATAGTGAAAAAAATATCTCCGTTGGTGATGACTCGTTTGTTTTTTTTAATTTCTTCCGAGTCAATGCGCACTAATGAATCTTCAGGAAGAGTATTAAAAGAATTAAAGGCCTGATTGGCCAAAAAGTTTCTGTCTACTAAAAATAAAATTCGCGGCCTTGTCCTGCCATCCCGCCTGAGGTTCCAATGTGATTGAAATAATTTCCAGACAATTTGAAAGGCCACTGCCGTTTTACCCGTCCCCGTGGCCATGGTGAGAAGAATACGCTGCTTTTTATTTGCTATGGCATCTAAAACCCGATTGATGGCCAATTTTTGATAAAACCGGGGTTCAAATTTGCTTCCAGGAATTTCGATACTATCAAATTTATTTCTCCAATCATTTTTTTCAGCAAAGCTCTTTTGCCAAAGTTCATCTGGTGTAGGAAATCTTTCCACCAAACCTTCTTTGCCGGATTTCATGCAAATTTGATAAATCTCTTTGCCGTTAGTTGAAAAAGTAGTGTCCACTTCAAGCAATTTGGCATATTCCTTGGCCTGGGTAACGCCTTCTCCTACCTCAAGACCAATTTTTTTGGCCTCAACTACGGCCAGTTCTCTTTCTCTATAAATCAGGACGTAATCGGCCTTCATGGATGATATACGCCGGCCTCCTATTTGAATTTTGCCTAGCGTAATTCTAAACTCACGGCGAATTTTTGAACCTTCGACTTCTCCCCATCCGCTCTCTTTAAGTTTGGGGTCTATGAGTTCCGCTCTGGTTTCCTCTTCATTCATGATTCAATAACCTATTAAAACAATACGCTTCACTTTAGTAAACATTTCTTAATCGGTCACTCCCTGCTTTAACTTTATTCAATGATGAAAAATAGGGCCTTCTAACTGGCAATTTCTCCATCCAAGACTCGCTGAAATATGACCTGTTTCAATTCTTTAAGATAATTTAGCTTTTTTTGATAAATCTCAACGAGCCGATCATTTTTCTGCCTTATCTTGTCTATTTTAGCGACGATTTCTTTTTGATGTTTAAGAGGTGGAAGAGGAATTTTAAGTTTGAGAACATAATTCATATTTGCTCTAGGCATTCTTGTCCCAGTACATGTTTCGTTTATTTTATTTGTAATAGTTTCCGTCATAAGCCAACGTGCTAAATATTGTTTATCAATTTCTTTATAAGCCTTTATAGGAAAAATTTCTGTTGAGCAATGTCCTTTGAATTTAGGAATTAATACTTTATTTAAATAAGGTCTTAATCTTCCGTAAAGAACATGATTTTCAGAAAAGTAGAAAGTAGAACTTTTCACTTTCTGGGGTTTCATCTCTCCCAAG
Organism: Bacteriovoracaceae bacterium; assembly: GCA_965215445.1. Classification (GTDB taxonomy): domain Bacteria; phylum Bdellovibrionota; class Bacteriovoracia; order Bacteriovoracales; family Bacteriovoracaceae; genus CBDBLK01. The sequence goes on from CBDCDT010000002.1 coordinate 1,207,692, forward strand.
AGTTTTCCAGTATTCGACTCAATATTTTCAAGACCAACATAAATTAGATTACAGTGTTTTTTTTGAATTTTTTCATATTCACAGACATCACCTAATTCCACCATCGGCCATTTCTCATCATCGTTAGAGAGCAGTTGGCCTATGTAAGAGTCAAAAAACTCTCGGCAGTTTTGTAAGTTTTTCTCGGTATGAGCGATTGCTTTATCAAGAGCGGAAGATGCCATGTCCAGAGTGGTGACGATTTTTTTTTGGCGGTTAATGGGTGGAAGAGGAATTTTGAGTTTGAGAACATCATTCATATTTGCTCTAGGCATTCTTGTCCCAGTACATGTTTCGTTTATTTTATTTGTAATAGTTTCCGTCATAAGCCAACGTGCTAAATATTGTTTATCAATTTCTTTATAAATTTTTATAGGAAAAATTTCTGTTGAGCAATGTCCTTTGAATTTAGGAATTAATACTTTATTTAAATAAGGTCTTAATCTTCCGTAAAGAACATGGTTTTCAGAAAAGTAGAAAGTAGAACTTTTCACTTTCTGGGGTTTCATCTCTCCCAAGAGTTTTCCAGTATTCGACTCAATATTTTCAAGACCAACATAAATTAGATTGCAGTGTTTTTTTTGAATTTTTTCATATTCACAGACATCACCTAATTCCACCATTGGCCATGGAGGTTCTGTTTTGCGTTGGTAAAGAATTTTTCCAACTCGTAAGATATGTTCGACCAGGTTTAAATCATTTAAATCTTTAAAAATGGAAATATCAAATTTGTAGGGCAGGTATAAATCGTCGAGTTTGTCTCTCAGGGGATAAACGCTATTTTTGAAATTCAATTTTCGGCCAATCAGGGTGAAATCCAAATCAGACCCTTTTTTGTAATTTCCCTTGGCACGGGAACCATAGAGAAGAACCTTTTGAATGGGTGAGACTTGAGCAATAGCTTTCTTTATGTCTGCCAACGTATCGACACTTAAACCAAACACCTAGTCTATGCCTCTTTTTTTCTTTTCTTTCAGCAGGGATTCTCTCACTTCTTCAAAAGCAGCATAGTATTTGTTAACAATATTTCCAAATATTTTGTCGGCCGTCTCTTGATTGTAAGTATGAACCGTCAAATTTCTATCTTTTACTCCTTCCAACAATTCCTCGGCCTGAGTAATTAAATTGCGCTGAAAGGCCAGTTCAAAAGCATCTCTGCTGCCGATTATTCCAGTTTCGCCGACAAATTCCAGGAAATCTTTTAATACTTTCCATGCCAGTTCATGGACATATTCAAAACTTTGAATGACGCCTTTTTTTTCTAATTTGGAAAGATCTTTTTCGGAAGCGAGTTCCACATCTTCTTTCAAATCATCAAGGGCCTTGCAATAATTGGCCAATCTTTGTACAAATCTTATGCTTTCTTTGTTCATACTAAATCCTCTAAAGACTTTAAGGCCTCTTCTGTGTCTCTATCTAAAAGTTTGATTTCCGCCATAATCTCCTGAGGATGGCGCAACGGGGCCTCTTTGGGAGTATCGGGATTTTTAACGCTTAAATCAAAAGAAATTTTATCTATGTCCTTAGCATTAACACTCCAGGATTTTGATGACGGGGAAAATTTTTTTTGGAATTTAACAAATTCTTCCAGGTCGTCTTCGTTTAAGGGATTGGTTTTTCCTAGATTTCGGCCGGGGTTAAGTTCGTAGTACCAAATTTTTTTTGTGGGTCTTCCCTTTTCAAAAAAGAGTACAATGGTTTTTACTCCCGCTCCTGTAAAAACCCCTCTGGGCAAATCTAAAATCGTGTGCAGATTACAAGTCTCTAAAAGTTCTTTGCGCAAACTGATAGATGCCTTGTCCGTGTTTGAAAGGAATGTGTTTTTGATAACCACTCCGGCCCTGCCACCTGCTTTAAGCATCTTGATAAAGTGTTGTAAAAAGAGAAAAGCGGTTTCGCCAGTTTTAATGGTAAAGTTTTGTTGGACTTCCTTGCGTTCTTTTCCGCCGAAAGGGGGATTGGCCAAAATGACATTATGGCGGTCGAGTTCCTGAATATCGGCCGAATTTTCCGTCAGGGTGTTGGTGTGAATAATATTGGGGGCCTCGATGCCGTGAAAAATCATATTCATAATTCCGATGACATAGGCCAGAGATTTTTTTTCTTTTCCATAAAAAGTTTTCTTTTGCAAAATCTTTTCATTTTTTGTGTTATTAAGTTTCTTGCTCTTTTTTAAATTGCTTCTCATATAATCAAAGGCCTCACAAAGAAAACCTGCCGATCCGGCCGCTCCATCATAAATTTTTTCACCAATTTGAGGATTGACTATTTTGACGATGGTTTTAATAAGTGGTCTGGGAGTGTAATACTCGCCTCCGTTTCTTCCCGCGTTGCCCATTTTTTCGATCTTGGATTCGTAAAGAAAGCTCATTTCATGTTTTTCTTCTTTGGAACGAAAATGAAGTTCATCTATGTGATTAATAATTCCTCTCAAAGTGTGGCCGCTTTGGAGCTTATTTCTCAATTCACTAAAAATTTCTCCAATTTTGTATTCTATGGTGTCAGAGGTATCTGAACTCGTCTTAAATTTTTTGAGGTAGGGAAAAAGTTTATTGTTGACAAAATCTTTGAGGTCGTCTCCCCTCAAGGCCTTTTTGTCGTCAATAGTGCCATTCTTGGTTTTAGGTGCGGCCCAAACATCCCAGCGAAATTCTTTTTTAATAATTTTTGAGTAAGATTTTCCAGACAGGGAAGCAGCCCTTTCTCTTTCTTTTTCCAAATCATGGAGGTATTTTAAAAAGAGTACCCAAGACGTTTGCTCTATGTAGTCTAACTCACTTGCACAACCGGCATCGTTCCAAAGAATGTCGTCGATATTTTTAAAAGTTTGCTCAAACATTTTTTACAACCTGCGAAGTAATGATTGGGAATCATACCTTATGGGCCTAGATTGTCCATAAAATCAGGCGTTAAGACACAGGGCGCATAAGGTTCTTTGTGAAGGTCTAGGCCGCTTTTTTGCCGGGCAAGTGCTTAAAGTTGAGGATGCCGGGTGTTGAGTCGGTTTCGGCCTTTTTCAGATAAAGCAAATTTTCTTTAGAGGTTGAACACAGTTTAAAAGAGCGGTTGGGGAGCTTGTAAACCCAGGCGGTAATGTGGGATTTCCACAGATCATTGCGCTTGCCGGCAAGCAAAATGGTTTTGTTGGAGAATTTTTTATAAAACTCCAGGATGTTTACGAAATAGTCGATATTTTTTTGTTCCAAATATTTTTCTGGGCGGTCAAAGAGCAGATAATTGGCATTTTGTAAAAAAACTTTCACTAAAGTCGTGGCCTTTCGGTCTTGGTGATCGACTTTCGAGGCCAAAACATCAAGTGTTGAGATGGAGCGATAAAACTCCAAGAGGTGCTTATTGCCGGTTTTTTGGATTAGGTTTTGCAGTTGGGCCTCTTTGGAGTCGGCAAAGGAAGAAGGTACAGAATCCAGATAAATATTCTCCCTGAGAGTGAGATTCGGGAGTAGAGAGCCTTCTGCGCTGGCAAAAGCAAAATGGGGAGTAGCGCCTTCCCCCCGACTGATTAAAAAACTCAAAAAAGTTCTCAGTTGGCATTCGGGATACCCATTTTCAGTCAGCGAAAAAGAAAAGATATTGGCCATATTGAAATTTCCTCATACCCACGCTTCATTTTAAAATATTTTGAAAATTGGCCCAACTGGGGCAGTTTTTTTCGTATAATAGGGATATGTGGCCAGAGCAGAAAAAAGTTCTCGTGGCGTTGACGGGAGATATTAACTCGATCGTCGCGGCCTACCTTTTGCAAAAGCAGGGTTACCAGGTTTCTGGGTTGAGCGTTATATTCCAGCACGATTTTGACGAAGAAAGCGAGGAAAAGGCCTCTCTCGAAAAAATAAAAGCACTTTGTGAGCAGATGGGGATGAGTTTTTATGCTTCAGATGCTTCCATGATTTACCAAAATGATGTCATCGACCCGATGGTGGCCTCGCGTTTGGAGGGTGTGGCCTGTCCGTTTAAGGTTTATACCGTCAAAGTTCTTTTTGATGTCTTGATCGAGAAGGCCGATTATTTGGGAATTCCATGGGTTGCGACTGGCCATTATGCCAGAATTATCAAAGATCAAAAGACTCAAAACTACAATGTTTATACCTCTGATGATTTTCAGCGCGATCAAAGTTATTTTTTTTCTCTGCTCAAACAAAAAACTCTCAGTCGCATGCTCTTACCTCTTGGCAACGTACGCGGGCAAGAAGTTTTAAAATTGGCAGAGAACCTGGGTGGCAACTTGAGCACTTCTTGTAACTTTGGCCCCGACTTTAAAAATAAAGACGATTTAACTTCCTTTATCAGTGAAAAAATTCCCCACAGTATGATGAAGGAAGGTACTGTTGTCGATTATAAACATGGCACTATTTTAAAAAAACACGAAGGGATTCATCTCTTTAATTTGGGAGAAAAGAATCTCAAAATACCTGCCGATCCTCCCTTGAGTTTTGAGGTGAGAGTTTGCCAGATAGATACCCAGAGTGGCATTGTTTATTTGCTTCATCCCAACGATTATCAAATAGAGTATTTGTGGGTCAAAAATGTTGTTGCCCAAGGTTTATTCGATATTTCCAAACCAATGGACATTTTTTTAAAGTACCAATCTGATGGAGAATTATTGCCGGCCACTTTATATTTTAAAAATAACCATCAGGCCTTATTGAGGTTTTCAAATGTTCAAAAAGGGCTTATTTTTGCTGGCGATTATTGTGTGGCCTACAGTTCCAACAGGGTGAAATCCCGGGTTCTCTTTGGAGGAGTCGTCAGTCAGGCAGGTCAAGTCATTGACGGCAAGATCGAAACTTTACCGGAGCGGGATAAAGAACCCGAAGAAAAGGCCAAAATCCGTAAATCAATTTTTGGTTCAGGACTCAGTTTTTGAGAGACAGTAGTTTTTTGCGTTCGTAATAACTGGCCCCCCGTTTGTCGATCATTCCTCCACCCAAACAAATAGAGTGCTCTTTTTCTTTGAGATAAAAAACGATGCTTTGTCTGGGAGTGATGGCCCTTTGGGGTGTTTCAAAGCGGACGTGTAAGACATCTTGACCTCGCTTTTTTTCGAGGGATTCAATAATGCAATTTTGGTCGTCTTGGCGGTAGCGGATTTTGGCCTGGCAGCGGAGGGGGAGGGGATAGTTGAAACTGCCTTCGATCCAAGAGAGGTCACTGGCCCACAATTCATCGGCGTAAAGGGCGGGATGAGAAGTTCCCCTTTCTACAAAAACAGTGTTTTCGCAAGGCCTTTTGTCGATCACAAACCAAGGCATTCCCTGGCCTCCCAGTCCGAGGCCTTTTCTTTGTCCGATCGTATAGTAGGCGTGACCTTGGTGTTCACCGACAATAGTGCCGTCGAGAGTTTTAAAAAATCCCTGCTGGGGAGGGATGTATTGAGAGAGGAATTTTTTAAAATTTCTCTCCCCGATAAAACAAATTCCAGTGCTGTCTTTTTTGTCGTGGACGGACAGGTTATACTTGGCGGCGGCCTTGCGAACGTCCCGTTTGTGAAGGTGTCCGATGGGAAAGAGGGTTTTTTCCAGTATGTCCTGTTTAATGGTGTAGGTGAAGTAACTTTGGTCTTTGGCCAAATCGTTTCCCTTGACCAGCCGTCGTTTTCCTCTCGTCTCTAAATTCTGGCAGTAATGGCCAGTGGCCAGGTAATCGGCACCGAGTTGCATGGCCTTTTCAAAAAAAACTTTGAACTTGATTTCTCGATTACATAAAATATCGGGGTTGGGGGTGAATCCCTGTTCGTACTCTTCGACAAAATGCTTGAAAACATTTTCCCTGTATTCTTTGACGAACTCTATAGAGTAATGGGGCAAGCTCAAGTTTTGGCAGACGCTTACGACATCTTTGTAGTCCTGTGATGCCCGGCAAACTCCGTGTTCGTCGACTTCTTCCCAGTTTTTCATAAACAGGCCGATGACATGGTGGCCTTGTTCTTTTAACAGGGCCGCCGCCACCGAGGAATCCACTCCTCCGCTCATGCCTACCACAATTGTTTTTTTGGTCATTTTGGTCGTCATAAATGCTGTGGTATCAAGTTTGCACGGAGAGTACAACGGTTAGGCCTTTTTTACTCGAATTTTGAAAGGAGGTTTCCTTTTGGGCCATATTGGGGTAACTGATTGGATGGGAATAAGAGGAGGAGACGTTTGCAAATGAAAGAAGATCAGGCCTTGGATTCAGAATATAAGTACGGATTTTATACTGATCTGGAAACGGAGGATTTTCCCAAGGGACTCGGCGAAGAAGTCGTGCGCTTGATTTCGAGCAAAAAAAAGGAGCCGGAATGGCTTCTGGACTATCGTCTCAAGGCCTTTCGGCATTGGAAGGCCATGCCTTTGCCCGAGTGGGCCAAATTGGAGATTCCCCCCATTGATTTCGAGGACTTGTATTATTACTCTTCGCCCAAAAAGCAGACTGAAGGCCCTCAGAGCTTGGAAGAACTCGATCCGGAATTGCTGGCAACCTTTGAAAAGCTGGGGATTCCCCTGGCCGAGCAGAAGCGCATTAGTGGGGTGGCGGTGGACGCTGTTTTTGACTCCGTGTCAGTGGCCACCACTTATAAGGAAGAATTGGGGAAAGTCGGCGTCATTTTTTGCTCTTTTTCTGAAGCGGTGCAAGATCACCCCGAGTTGGTAAAGACTTGGTTGGGAAGCGTCGTGCCCTATTCAGACAATTTTTACGCAACGCTCAATGCGGCAGTTTTTTCCGATGGCTCTTTTTGTTATATTCCCGAGGGCGTAACCTGTCCCATGGATCTTTCCACTTATTTTAGGATCAACGCCAAGGAAACCGGGCAATTTGAGAGAACTTTGGTGATTGCGGCCCCCGGCTCTTCAGTTAATTATCTCGAAGGTTGCACGGCCCCTCAAAGGGATGAAAATCAGTTGCATGCAGCAGTGGTCGAATTGGTCGCTTTGGAAGGGGCTGAAATTAAATATTCCACGGTTCAAAATTGGTATGCCGGCGACCGTCAGGGGAAAGGGGGCATTTACAATTTTGTCACCAAGCGAGGCAGTTGTCTGGGCAAAAATTCCAAGATTAGTTGGACTCAGGTAGAGGCGGGTTCGGCCATTACCTGGAAGTATCCCAGTTGCAATTTAATCGGCGATGATTCCCAAGGGGCCTTTTATTCGGTAGCACTTACCAATCACAAAATGCAGGCGGATACGGGAACCAAAATGGTTCACATTGGCAAAAATACCAAATCGACGATTATTTCCAAGGGAATTTCTGCCGAAGAATCGGACAACAACTACCGGGGCCTGGTCAAAATACGGCCTTCGGCTAAGGGGGCACGCAATTACTCGCAATGTGATTCCATGCTGATTGGTGACCGTTGTAGCGCCAGCACGTTTCCTACAATTGACGTCAAAAACCCCTCGGCGACAGTTGAGCACGAGGCCTCGACCACAAAAATCAGCGAAGATCAGCTTTTTTATTTGCAGTCTCGTGGGTTTGACAACGAAAAATGCATTTCCATGTTGGTCAATGGGTTTTGCAAACAGGTTTTTAAAACGCTTCCACTTGAGTTTTCAGTTGAAGCGGTCAAACTCATCGAAATGAAACTCGAAAACTCTATTGGGTAATATTATGTTGATGAAAATTGAAAATTTACACGTCGAAGTTGAAGGAAAGCCTATTCTGGATGGCATTGATTTTACTCTTCATCCCGGCAGTATCCACGCCATTATGGGGCCTAATGGCTCGGGCAAATCAACTTTGGTAAAAGCAATTGCCGGCCATCCAACCTGCAAAATTGTCGGGGGAAATATCCAGTACAATGTCAACGGCAAGATGACTTCACTGAATGACTTGGAGGCAGATCAGAGAAGTAGGGAGGGGATTTTTCTCGGGTTTCAATACCCCATTGAAATTCCGGGCATTTCCAATCTCGCTTTTTTGCGTGAATCCTTTAACAATATTTGCCAGCATCAGGGTGTGCCCGCTATGGAGGAAGCGGAGTTTAAGAAATTTTTGCGGCCCAAACTTGAACTTTTGGAAATGAGCGAATCATTTCTCGAACGGGGAGTGAATACCGGATTTTCGGGAGGGGAAAAGAAAAAAAATGAGATTTTACAGATGGCGGTTTTGTCTCCGCGCTTGAGCTTGCTCGATGAGGTCGATTCAGGCCTTGACATTGATGCGCTCAAAATTGTGGCCAAGGGAATTAATACTCTCAGGAATTCCAATAATGCTATCTTGTTGGTGACTCACTATCAACGCTTGCTTGAATATGTTATCCCCGACACTGTTCACGTTCTTCGTCAGGGGAAAATTGAGCGTTCCGGTGGCAAAGAATTGGCGCTGGAACTTGAACAAAAAGGTTATGAACTGACGTGACCGATATTGCAAAATTCTGCGAAGAGCATCTTTTACAACATCCTCGTTTGAAACAGTATCTGCCTCAAAAATTTGAAAAGGCATCGCTGCAAACTGAATTGTCTTCCGAACTGCTTCAACAACTGGAAGAATTAAAATCCCTTGGAGGAGTTGTTTTGGTCTTCAATAACGGGGTGTTTGACCCACAAAGAAGTCATCGCCTTAATCAACTCGACCAAATTGACCAACTCGAACAGGAAAAAGGCCTGCATCTACAATTGCCCGCAGGAGAAAAATTGCCTTTAATTGTCATTGCCCATTTGTCCGGCAAAGAAGGCATCTCGAAGTGGGCGTTTCCCCATTTAAAAATTCATGCCCAATCTTCTTGCCGTGCCTCTCTTTTAGAATGTTATTTAAATGATGGGAAGGCCTGTGTTCATTTGGGGGGACGGACGGAAATTATTCTGGATGAAGGTTCTCAAGTGGAATACGTTAAAGTCCTTGTCGGTGGAGGGCCAGCTTTACATATTGGCCATGTACAGGCAACAGTCAATTCCAATGCCAACTTGAATTTGCTCACTTTTGTCTTGGATACTTTATCGCAAAATAACTTGTTGGTGAATTTGGATGGAGAAAATGCCAAGGCCCAGGTTCATGGACTTTTAGACCTTTCCGGTGAGCGATACAGTGGCAACAATTCTCTGATTCGTCATAATTGTGCCAAAACTTCCGGTGAGCAGCTTTTTAAAGCACTGGTGGGAGATACCGCCCGTGCCGCTTTTTGTGGGAAAATGTTTGTGGCCAGGGATGCTCAAGAGGTTAAATCCTGGCAATTGAGCAAGAACTTATTGCTCGGCCCTAAAGCACATATCGACACCCGTCCCGAATTGGAAGTTTATGCCGATAATGTTCAGTGCAATCACGGGGCGACAGTCGGCCAATTGTCGGAAGAAGAAATTTTTTATTTGCAGGGGAGAGGTATTCCCTATAAAGATGCACTTGCGCTTTTATGCTATGCTTTTGCCAATCAGATTTTGGAATTTATCGAACACCCTGCTTTGAAAGAATGGGGCATTGGCACCTTCAAAAAGCGTTTTAAAAAACATATTGAGCAAATAGCATGAACAGTATCCGCCACCATTTCCCCGCTCTGGGGCTGCAAGTGCATGGCCATCCGTTGGTCTATCTCGATAATGCCGCCACTACGCTCAAGCCTTTTCCCGTCATTCGGGCCATGCAGAATTATTATCAGGGAGAAACCGCCAATATCCATCGCGGAACCCATTTTCTCTCGGAACAGGGAACTTATAAATACGAACAGGCACGTCAGAGTCTTCAGCAATTCATCAATGCTTCCAGAGAAAAGCAAATTCTCTTTACCAAGGGAACGACGGAGTCAATTAATTTGATAGCGCAAAGTTGGGGTGAAATGGAGCTTGGGGAAGGAGACAAAATTTTAGTGTCGACCATGGAACACCATTCAAATATTGTTCCCTGGCAAATGATTGCAAATAAGAAAAAAGCGCAGGTCATAGAAATTCCGATTACCGATCGGGGAGAAATTGACAAGAAGGCCTTTGTGAGTTTGCTCGGGCCAAGGGTGAAAATGGTGGCGATGACTCATATTTCTAATAGTTTGGGCACAGTGAATCCGGTTGAAGAACTGATTCCCTTGGTGCGAGAGCATGGCATTTTGTTTACCTTGGATGCGGCCCAAAGTGCTCCCCACCAATCTCTCGACGTGCAAAAACTGGATTGCGATTTTATGGCGTTCTCCGGCCATAAAATGTATGCACCGACTGGAATTGGTGTTTTATACGGAAGATTGGAGTTGTTGGAAAAAATGCCTCCTTGGCAGGGTGGCGGAGCGATGATCTCTCAGGTCAGTTTTAAGGGAACCACTTATGGAGAATTGCCCGAAAAGTTTGAGGCCGGAACTCCTTCCATCGCTTCGGCCATTGTTTTCAAGGAAAGTATAGATTACCTCCATGAAATTGGGTTCGATGCCATTTATGCCCGTGAACAGGAACTTTTGGAAGAGGCGACTGGCAAACTCTCCAAGTTACCTGGTCTTCGTATTATCGGAACTGCTCAAAAAAAGGCACCGGTGATAAGTTTTACCATTGAAGGGTTACACCCTCACGATATTGGAGTCATTTTGGATCAGCAGGGAGTGGCGGTTCGTACCGGACATCATTGCAACCAACCACTCATGCAAAGATTTGGCCTGACCGCAACAGTAAGGGCCAGCTTGAGTTTCTATAATAATTCCGAAGACATTGACCGCTTGGTGGACGCTCTCCAAAAGGCCATGCGTTTGCTTGCGGAGGGTAGTTAAATGGATGCGGAAATTTCAGTCTTTGCTCAACCGACTCCCAACCCCAATGCGCTCAAATTTGTTTTGGGTTCGGCGGCCAAGAGCGAAGGTTATTCCACTTACCGCAGTCCTATGGATTGTGGAGAAAATGAGTTGGGGCGCGAGTTATTTGCCATTCGAGGAGTGGATCAGATTCACTTTTTTGAAAATACGATTACCGTGACCAAATTCAGCTATGAAGAGTGGGAAGCGATTCAGGCCCAGGTTATTCAAACCATCCAAAAATTAATGCCCGAACACAATCCCGACTATTATGACCCCGACCCCGAGGCCGAACGGAGGGCGGGGCTTTCTCCCGAATTAAAAAAAATTGAGGAGATTTTGGACAAAACCATTCGCCCGGGGTTACAGGCCGATGGGGGCGATATTATGGCCTTGAGTTTTGAAAATCATGTTTTAATGGTCAAATATGCCGGTGCCTGCGGAACCTGCCCTTCTTCGACCACGGGGACTTTGTACGCCATTAAATCCATTCTTCAGGAACAATTTGACCCCGAAATTGAGGTTTTCATTGCCCCTCAGTTCTAAAAGGTCTTTTCCCGTGCGCATAAAGCAGGTAAAATAAACTTAAAGAAGTGGGCGGACTTACAACCATGGAGGGTTGGGGTTATGAAGTTTGTAAGGAATTTAGTCAAACAATTTCCCCACTCCGTGCTCAGGTCGATAACTCCCATCTATAGCTCACTGGAGCAATTACTCGAACACAATAAGGGTGTATTCAAGCTCTTCCAAAAATCAAAAACCCCTGGCCTTTTGAGGGCCATTTGGGATGGTCGTGAGGGGCATATTGAATGTCTTCAAATACAGCTCAGTATGGCCCAGAAAAAATTGTGTGAATTGAGAGAAATTCACAAGAGAGAGTACGATCAACATCAAGGTGAGCGGCAAAAGGCGCAAGAACGAGAGTATCTACTCCAAAATACGATTGCCAATTTGCAGGCCGAAGTTGAGCAATTGTCTTCCCAGTTGGAAGGCCAAAAAGAAGAGGGACGGGATTTAAGGCGGGCCTTGGAACGCCATCAAGCGCTCAATCATTCCCTCGACAACGCCTTGGGTTCCAAGGCCATTGAATCTTCTGAAGATAGGGAAGTCGTGGAATATTTGGAAAAAATGTTGGCCATTCGCAACCGGGAATTGGATCAATTGCGCGAAGAATTTGGGGAACTTCAAACGGAGATTTCTTTGCGTGAAAGTGAGTGTGGCAAGGCCCGGCAAGAAGTCGAGCGGGCGGTTGGCGAATGGAAACAAGTGGAAATGAAAAATCGCCACTACAAGCGCCTTAATCACAATATGGAGGCAGAGCTTTTTCGTCTTAAACAGGCCCTCGATCGGCAGAACACTCAAACCCGCAAGTCTCTCGCATCACACTAGCTCTTGGCCTTTTTGTTGCGCAGATAAGATTTACACCACCCACAAACGGGTACATAGCGGTTGGCGGCCATACTGCACCGGCCATAATCGGGTTCTGCTTTGTGGGCCTTATAAAATTTGCAATTGCCACAATCGTCGCCCTCTTTCCATTTTTTGTGTCCCTTGCCGTCGGGGGCATTGACGACATAGGCGAGCCGTTTGGCGGTTTTTCCCGCAGGGTCTAAAAGCCTTTTTTTAATGGCCTCTGCCTTGGGTGCGGCCGAGGGGCAAGTTTTGGCCAAAAGGGACGCCGTTTTCGCGAAAGGGAAAAGAGCGATTCCAGCGAGCGTTTTCAGAAGAAAATTTCTTCTGTTCCAGTTAAGAACTTTTTTATTTGGTACAGACATGAACCCTCCTCATTTTTTTAGAAAAAGTATCACATTTACCACTGGCAAGGCCAGTAATAAGTCATCATTTTTTGGTGCACAGGATTAGTCGGTTGGTAATTGTAGGTGAAACGGCAACGGGGAGGCAGAGAAATAAGGATGCTCTCGGTGCGCCCCTTGGTTTGAAGTCCAAAATGGGTTCCACGGTCGTGAAGCAGGTTAAATTCGACATAGCGTCCCCTGCGGTGGAATTGGAAGTCCTGGTCTTCGGAGGTAAAGGCTTCTCCTTTGCGTTTGAAGGCGATGGGAAAATAGGATTCTTCAAAGCATTCCGCCAGAGCGCAGACCATCTCGGCATCTTTGCAGAAATCTCCACTGCTTAAGTGGTCAAAAAAAATGCCTCCAATTCCGCGCATTTCTCCTTCCCTATGGCGATTGACGAAGTATTCGTCACAGGCCTTTTTCCATTGGGAGTAAGTGCCAAAGGGTTGGCAGGCGGTTTTCCAAACCTGGTGGAAGTGGCGAAAATCTTCTTCGTGAGGGTAATAGGGAGTGAGATCGGCCCCGCCGCCAAACCAAAACTTGCTTCCCATTTCGAGACAGCGAAAGTTGGCGTGAACGGTGGGAATTTTGGGATTTGACGGGTGAATGATAAGGCTCAGCCCCGCGGCCCACATATCTTCACCATCTCCCCCTACGCGTTTGGAAAAATCGGGGTCAACTTTTCCGTAAACCTCTGAAGTGTTGACCCCCGCTTTTTCAATTTCCTCGCCGGAGAAGGCCCGGGTTCTCCCTCCCCCTCCGTCTTGGCCTTCGACATCCTCTCGTGTCCACAAGTCCTCCGTAAGTTCAAGGCCCGGATCGAGTCGGGATAAAACATTAGTGATTTTGTCTTGTAATGAGCGCATGTGAGCGCTGAATTGCTGTTTGGACAATATTTTTCCCGTAGTGTTCAGATTTCTCATAATGTGATAAATCTTCTTTATCAAATATTGTTAAAAAGAGAAATCATGGCCTTATTATACCGATCAGTTTTCTCAATATTTTTTACCCTGGCCTTAGTGAGTCGGCCATTGAGTGCTGATATTTCTTCCGATGCCCTTGCTCCAGAAAAGGCCCAATTTTTTTACGGTTATGCCGATCGTTCTCACAACTACAGTGAGAGTTTGCGTCATCTGGGGGGAATTTATTTACTCTCCTGGGGGCTTTACCCCTTGGTTTTGTCCAAGGATTTTCGCGAAGAGGGTTCCTGGAAAAATTACCGGCGCAATTTTGGAAAGCTTCGCTTTGATCAGGACGAACCTCTTTGGAATTGGTTGGTTCATCCCATTTCCGGCTCACAGCTCTTCCTTTATTACCGCGCCAATGGGTATTCTCGCGTGAGCAGTTTAGGTATGAGTTTTTTGAGTTCGGCCCTCTTTGAATTTACGGTGGAAGTTTATACCGAACCGGCCTCCTTTCAAGACCTCTACCAAACGCCCATACTTGGTTCTAGTTTGGGGTTTGGCCTGGAACATCTCTCCCTTTATCTTCTCAATAGTGGGTCAACCTGGGGAAAGTGGATGGGCCACGTTTTAAACCCTGCTACACTATTTTGGTTTTATGAAGGCAAAACCAGGCTTTTTCCTCAAATTCGTCCGCAAAAAAAAGCGGCCTCTTTAACTCTTATAACGGAGTTTTAAATTGAAAAAATGGATGCTTTTTTTAGGGTTGTGTTGTTTTGCTCAGGAAACTTTGACCAACACTTTCCTTCTAAAAGGAGGAGTTCACTATTCGTGGATGGACTTGCAAACAGTTCAAGGAGGTCAGGATAGTTCTGGAGGGGCTGGTCTTGGCACTCACCTGATTTTTCGACCGGTGCGGTTCAAGAATTGGGAAGTGGGCATTTCCGGGCATATTCACCGAGGACGAGTTGATGATCTGACTTTGAATGTTTGGGATCAGACCATGAATGTCGAGGGAGATTTTCAAAGCGTCTTTTTTTCACCCACTCTGCGCTATACCTTTGGCAACTTTTATTTGGGTGCAGGCCCTAGCTGGTCTTTGCAAACGGTGAAGTTATCTGGCAACAAGCAAAAGCTCACTTACACTTCTCGTGGCCGTTTGTTACTCGCTGGGTTTCAAAAGAATTGTTTCTATGGAAAAAATGTGGAATGGTCGAAATGCATACCTTTTTACTTTGAATTTTCCCACTTCTACCAAAAAAGTCGAAAAATTTCGATTGTCGACATCTCCCGCCCCAATCATGTCAACACTCTTTCACAACGTGCGGCCTCCAGGCATCTCAACACCCATGCATTCTTGTTGAGTATTGGGAGTGTTCTCTTTTAATTTAAGTGTTTTTGGCAAAGTGACGATAGTTTCTTTGAGAGGGATAAAAAATAGGGCACAAGGAATCTTAAAATGGGGCCAAAAAGTATGAAAAGGATTTTAAAATTAACTTTTGTGATGGGAAGTTTTTTTCTCAGTGTGAATCTTTTTGCCGAGATGACTGATGGCCAGACCAAGGGAGTGGCCAAAGTTATCGTTAAACGCAATAAGGTTCGGGGACGCTTTAAAGGTAAAACTTTTGTTATTAAAAAAGGTGTCTGGTTACAACAGGGTACAGTGATTATAACGGGGCCTAGGAGTTTTGCAAAATTGCTTTTTGTGGATAAATCGAGTGTTAATGTTGGGCCGAAATCGAGTATGGAAATTACCAATTTCCCCAAAGGATCAGGCCAAAAAGCAGGCATTATTACACTAATGAAGGGCCAAGTTCGTTCAAAAGTCACCAAAGATTATGTTGGAGACGGGGATAAAGCAAAAAAATCAAAACTTTTTCTCAAAACCGAAACGGCAGCACTCGGAGTTCGGGGAACCGATTTTCAGGTCAATTATAATACTGACAATCAAATTACTTCCCTCATCACTTTTACCGGCGAAGTGGCGATGGTAAAAGTTGATCCGGGGGAAGAACAATTGGATTCCAACGAAATGGAGAGCAGGGTTTCCAGCAATGAGGCGGTAGTGGTTAGGAGAGGAGAGTATTCAGGTGTTTCTCCCCGAGTTGAAGAGGCCAGTGTTCCAGTTAAAATTTCTCCCCAGCAGTTTGAAGCACTGGAGCAAAATGAGTCATTAGATACTTCAACTTCCAGCACTGGAAGTTCGGGAAATCAACCAAAATACAACAGTGTTATTCCTCCAGGAGTAGACGCCAAGTCCTTTTCAAGTGATGGGCAAGGTGCCGAGGAAGCAGTTTCATCGGCCGCTGGCAGCGAGGTGGTTGAAAATGTCAAACGCGAAATTGTCCAGGAAAAATCTGTTGCCCAAACAGACACTGAGGCCTCTGGAACAGATCAGGCCAAGGTTCCGCGAGCAGGCGGTTTTGTCGACATCGCCACCGCTCAGTATATTCCACCTCCTCAAGATAGCGTTTATGATGCCAATACGGGCGTTTATATTCCCTCCAGCAGAGTTGGGCAGATTGACCCGGAAACTGGAGCGTACAGAAATGATGATTATACCCTCACTCCCGACGGGCGCTTTGTTCCCAAAAATCAATCCGGCCCGGAAGAGGGGCGGGACCCCGCTTCTACTGGGGCACAGGGAGGGTTGTTTGCACCTCCACCACCTCCCCCTGTTGTGGAGGGAGATTTTTCCAAATCTTTTGATGACCCATCTGATGCCAACAGCTTCGATGATTCGGCACAAGCACCAGATATTTTTGGGCCGGATTCTGGTTTTGAGTCACCAGAGGATAGTGTTTCTCGGGAAATCGAAGATGACGTTCAAAGGGATCAGGAGGATGCTGGTAGACAGCGAAGCAATCAAACCCGAGTGCGTTTAAGGTTCCAGTAGATAATTTGTCGGGTAATTGTTTAATAAATTTGGGCCTGATCTTCTTTTAAAATAAGGTTAAAGTATATCTATCAGCAAGATTAAAGAAGGTGTATTTTGTTTCACCGATTGAGATGGTCATGTTTGTTTGTTTTGCTCCTTTTATCCCAAGGGATAACGGCACAAGCTCCCAACATTTTGGCAGATGCCTTTAAACAATTTCGTTTGGGTTCCTACCGAGAGGCCTTGAAAACTCTCAAGCAGGTTAAAGGCGATAATAAAA
Source organism: Bacteriovoracaceae bacterium (assembly GCA_965215445.1). Classification (GTDB taxonomy): domain Bacteria; phylum Bdellovibrionota; class Bacteriovoracia; order Bacteriovoracales; family Bacteriovoracaceae; genus CBDBLK01. The sequence goes on from CBDCDT010000002.1 coordinate 1,224,277, forward strand.
CTCTTTCCACTCGTTTTTATTTGGAAGGATTGTGCCATAACCGCTTGCAGAGCTATAACTTGGCCGTTGGTTCTTTTCAAAAAGCACTTCCACTAGGCCATCTTGCCGAAGATTTTCACTATGAATATGGTCAGGCGTTGTACGCCAACAATGCTTTGGAAAAGGCCCGCGATATGTTTCGGACAAGTTATAAGCGGCCCTATAAGGCAGAACACTCTCTCTACTATGTGGCCTATATCTCGCAATTATTAGAGCAATATAAAATGGCCATTAGTGCCTATAAAAGACTGGTAGGTGAAGTCAGTGATGATAAAAATCTTTTGCAAGCGGCCTATTTTCAATGGGGAGAGAGCGGCATCGCCTTGCTTGGGCCAAATCTTTCTGGCAAAGAAAAGGGAAATGATAAAAAAATTAATCCTGAAATCCAGAGAATTGTTCAGCGGAGAGTACTGCCTTTGTTTCGCAAGGCCATTTCCATTGATTCCAAATCGACATTGGCCGGAGATATTAAAAAGAAACTCGCTGCTGTTCAAAAGCGTTATCATTTAGATCCCAATCTCATGCGAAACGGGAGAACCCTCCCCGAAAAGCGGTGGAATCTGGAGTTTTCCCAAGGGCTTCTCCACGACAGCAATATTACGTTTACTGCCGAACAGGCCGAAGTACCTGAAATTTCCAAAGAAGATTCTTTTGTCTCTGAAAGCAGTTTGAGAACTTCTTATGTGGGGCGTTTTCGCAACTTTCTGGTTATTACACCCGAGCTTGCGTTGAGAAAATCTATCCATTTAGAAAGGGATGTGCCTCAAGTTTATAAAAATGATTCTCATTCGATAGATTTAGGACTTGAAAATAGTTTTGAACACTCACTCTTTAACCGCCCTTCAAGTTTTCTCGTGGATTGGGATTATCAAAACAATGCTAGAGATCGAAATGAGAAAAAAAATGTTTCCAAATATGCCCAATCTCATACTCTAAGCCTGGGAGAAAAATTCCAATTTTTTAATTTTGGAAGAACGACTATGAAACTCAAATACAAAGATTATGAAACTTACCACGACCCCGATAATGACAATAAGACTTATTCCTTTTCTCTCAATCAAATAGGGTATATTTTGAGCGGGAAAATCTGGTCCTTCTTTTTGCAGGCGGATTTTATTGACAATTATAACAACGACGCTTATTCCACAAATAATTACCTCGTTCGCGGTGATTATATTCACACCAATTTGTTCTTTCAAACCAACTTGAATTTGGCCTTGTCTGTTGCCCTCACCGATACCAAACAGCAAAAAGATTTGCGTGGAATAGAACAAAGGTATACGCCATCATTAAAATTTACGCGGCAGATGGGAAAAAGTTTCTCGCTTTCTGCTTCTTTTGAGTACACCAAAAATATTTCCAAAGATAAGGCAAATTATCAGTACTCCAAAAATGTTGCCGGTATGGAGTTGAGCTATAGGTTTTAAAGCGTCAGACCATGATTCCTAAGCTCATTAAGTACACTGGCCTTTTTCTCATCATTGCTTTCTCTTCTTTGTCCATTTTATTTTCTCTAACCAGCAGGGAAATTGAAGATACTCGATTGCGTTCAAGGTTGTCCTACGCCAATCTTCTTGAAGACCGGTTTTACGATATTAGAATGCTCAATACTTTGGATCAAAGCAAGATTGAAAAACGCATTGTCTTGGCCGCCATTGATGATTATTCCATAAAGCAGATCGGTCGTTGGCCTTTTCCTCGCGATAATTATTCAAAACTTATGAAGAAACTCAAACACTTTGGTGCAAAAATCATCGTTTACGATGTCTTTTTTTCCGAAGAGGCACTGGCCTGTCCGGGGAGCCAGGTCGATGCCGATATGGCCGAGGGAGTGAAAGATTTTCAATCCATTCCGGGCAACAAAGTGATTTTGGGATATTCTCAAAGTATTTATCCTCACGAGGGAGTTTATGAAGAAATACCTGAGATTATGTACGATTTTATTTTGGATACAAAAGAGGTTCAAAATGTTGGTTTGAGAAAATTTTACATGGAAAAAAACGCCTTTCCCATTCCTTCTTTGATAAGTGTCAATCCAGCGATAGCTCACGTTCAAGGTACTGCCGATGTGGACGGTATTTTCAGGCACTATCCAGTGGTCGGGCATGTAGATGAGTTTTATTTTCCCTCTATGGGCCTGAGTGCTTATCAGTATTTTACCCATTCCAAACCTGTACTTGAAATGCTCGGCCCTGAAAATTACAAGCTCAAGTTAAAAGAAGGAAATATCGATCTCAATTCCAGAGGAGAATCAAAAATTCGTTGGAGTGGGGGAGCGAGTATTTTCCCCACTATTTCCTTTTGGGATATTATTAACGCTTCTGACGATGATACAAAAATGTTTGAGCATTTTAAAGGCAATATTGTTTTTGTAGGTTCAACTGCTTTTGGAGCACATGACCTCAGACACACTCCTATTGATCCCATTTTACCCGGGGTTTATTTACACATGAACGTAACCAAAATGTTTCTGGATGGGAAGTTTTTTATTTCCGAAAACGATTCTGCTTATTACTCCTGGTTGATTATGATTATAGGCACTTTGGCCATTCTCGTAATTCAGTTTTTTGGAAATGCATTACTCGATCTCATTTCAGTGGTGGTTATTACCGGGGGAATTTATTATTTTGAAACTTATATTTTAATTCCACAGGGACACAATACAAAACTTTTTTTCTGCTTGTTTTCGATAGTCTCTTGTTATTCCTGGAATACTTTTTTGCATTTTTATATGGCCGGAAAAGATAAGGCCTTTTTAAAGAAGGCCTTCGGTTCCTATATTTCTCCAGAGTTGATTGATGAAATGTATAAAGAGGGGAAAAACCCCGTATTGGGAGGAGATTCCGGCGAACGAACCGCGTTTTTTGCCGATATTCAAGGTTTTTCCAGTTTTTCAGAAAAAATGAGCGTTACTCGATTGGTAAAACTTCTCAATCAATATTTATCGGCCATGACAGATATTTTATTGAGTGAAAAAGGTACTCTCGACAAATATGAAGGGGATGCCATCATTGCTTTTTTTGGTGCTCCTGTACCACTTGAAGACCACGCCAGACGATCCTGTCTGGTGGCCCATAAAATGCAAAAAAGGCTTTTGGAACTCAATCGTAAATGGTCAGAGGAGGAAGAAAAATGGCCGGAGGAAGTATCTCAGATGCGGATGCGCATTGGGATCAATACGGGAGAAATTGTCACTGGAAATATGGGTTCGATTTTGAGGATGAACTATACCATGATGGGGGACGCTGTTAATTTGGCGGCACGTTTGGAAACTTCGGCCAAGCAATACGGAGTTTTTACCCACGTTTCCACTTCCACCGCTCAACAGGCCGGAGAGGAATTTTTGTGGCGCGAGCTTGATCGCATTAAAGTTGTTGGCCGCGAAAGGCCGGTGGAAACGGTTGAACTTTTGGGTGTTAAAAAAGAGGCGCCGGATTATCTTTTTGATCTAAGTCAAAAATTTAAAAAAGGCCTTGAATTTTACCGAAATAGGGATTTTGCCGGGGCCTTGAGTCTTTTTAGACAAACATTGATGTTGGAATGGCAGCGTTTCCCCGACTTCAAGGGGAAAGTAACCAATCCTTCTGAAGTCTACATTCATCGTTGTGAGCAGTATCAGCAAAACCCCCCTCCCGATTCTTGGGATGGTGTGTGGATTCTCACGGATAAATAATTGCAAAAGGCCTGCCGCTTCTGGTAGGGTGGCGGACGTGAAAAAAAAGCAGCGTCTCCAAAGAAGCCTCTCTTCCCTTATTCTCTATCAGTTTGTGGAATTTTGGCCTTATTATTTGGGAGCGCTGTTTTGTCTGACTTCCACTCACTGGATTCAGTCGCATTTGCCTTTTTTGGGAAAAAAGGTCGCCGAACAAATTGAATTGGGTGCAAAGGCAATTGAAACTCGGGCCTTTGTGCAGTTAGCGGTGGGGACAATTTTTTTTAGAACTCTCTCGCGCCTGCTCTTTTTTTACCCTGCCAGAGTATTGCAAAAAAACCTGCGCATAGAATTACTGGATCGCCTGGAAGAGGGAAATCCCTCTCGTTATCGCCATTATAGCGACGGGCAGGTTTTTCAGATTTTGAGTTCGGATATGGAGCAATTGCGCGCCTTGATTGGCTTTGCGCTGTTGCAAGTGGGCAATATTCTGGTGGCAGCAGCGGTTTTAATTCCCAAATTGGGGCAGTTTAATTCTCACTTGGTTTTGGCACTGATCCCTCTCTTGATTGCCTTTTTGTTGTTTACCGCAATCGTCTCCGGCAACCACGCTCTCTATCGCAAAAATCAGGATATGCAAGGAGAAGTCCAAAATATCATTATGGAATCTTACGCCGGTAAACCCACTATCAAAAATTTTCATGCTGAAGAATCTTTTATTCGCTGGTTTGGAGATTATTCCTGGCGCGAATTGCGCTATTTTTATCGTGCTGGAATTCGGGTAGGGTTTTCCATTCCTCTAGTGCCTTTGGGGGTGGGCCTGAGTTTGCTTTGGGGGGCCTCCATTATCCGCACTGAAGATTTGGGAACTTCCGGACTGGTTCTCTTTAGTAGCTTTATTTTTCTCTTTTTGGAACCGATGATGTTTTTGTCCTGGATTGGTGTGGTTTTTACTCGCAGTTATGGGGCCTGGCGCAGAATTGTCGAATTGGTGGGCCACTTGGAACGGCCTTCCCGCCATGAGCTTGATCTGCAACAAAAAAATCCTCACTCAAATCTTAAAACCCAAACTTTTATGCTCGATTTTTGGGGCCGTCCTTTGTCCTTTCAGTATTCGCCTCAAGTGTGGACGGTATTGGTGGGCAAAACCGGTTGTGGAAAGAGCCATCTTTTAATTCAAATTGCCGATGTCTTCAAATGGAGGCAAATATCAGTCAACTTTTTAGCACAAAATCCCTATCTCTATAGCGACACCATTGAAAAAAATATTTTTTTGGGGCGAACGCCTTCGGCAGAAGAAAGAAGACTGGCCGGGCAATTTTTAAATTTATTGGCGCTCGATGTTTTGGCAGGGGATGAGCAAACTTTGCTCAATCTTGAAGTGGGTGAAAATGGTAAATACCTGAGCGGCGGCCAGGCCAAACGGGTGGCCTTAGTTCGCAGTCTGATGAGTGATGCCGAAGTATTATTGTGGGATGACCCCTTTTCTTCGGTGGATTTGATTTTGGAAAAACAAATTATTGACCAATTGAGGAAGAATAAACTGATGTATAAGAAAACAGTTATTCTCACCTCTCATCGCATGACCACAGTCAAATGCAGCGAAGAAGTTTTTTTGCTGGGGAGAGATGAAGGTATAATCGAGTCTGGAAAGGTGAAGGACTTGTTGGTTGCTGGAAAACAAACTTATGAACACTTTGAAAAACAAATGGTTTGAACTTTTTTTCTTTAAGGGTTCGGGAAGATTGCTCTATATAGTCGGCATCGGCCTGTTGATCTCTTCCGTACTGGGTGCCTTGACTCCTCTCAAGATCACCGAACTGGCCAGTCATTATCATGATGCTCCGGCCTTCAATCAGAGACTCCAGTTTTTGGCCTGGCTTTTTATCGGTATTTATTGCAATCGCGTAGTTTATCAGCTTTCCATCAACCGCTACATTCTTTTGCTCATGCAAAATGTGCGCACGATTTGCTATCGCAAATGGCTTCACATTTACGATTTGCAGTCAAACCAGAAGGGGGCCTCTGAACGCTATCCGCGGGGTGAAGTTGTCTCCAGGATTATGAACGATACCGAATCGTTGCGTGAGCTGATGACTTCGGGAACCTTTGGCATTTTTATCGACCTCTTTTTTGTCATTTCCTGCCTGGGGAGTTTTATCACTTTGAACCGAGGCCTTGGCCTTTTTTTGGCGGGGATGGAAATTATCGCCGTCGCTTTGCTTGTGTGGGGGTCGCGCTATATGCGGGAAATTTTTCTGGCGGTTCGCAAGAGCCAGGGGATGATGAGTCGAACACTGGCCGATGTCGGGGGAGGGCTTTCCCAAGCGTACTATACCCGTCACGAGCATTATGCCGGCAAGAGGGGAGTGCGCGTCTTCGATGATTTTTTGGTGAAAATTTTGCGTTCTAATGTTTGGGATGCTGGTTATTACTCCCTGGCGGAAGGCCTCTACCCTTTGCTTTTGGCGATGGTGGTTTTGATTGCTCCCCAAAGTGGAGTCACTCAGGCGGCAATCATTTTTGCGGTGGTCGATTTGATTCAGCGTTCGATCAACCCGATTAAAGATATTTCGGCCAAGATTGCCAATATTCAAAGGGCCTACTCCGGCATTTGGCGGATTCAAGAATTTGTCGGTGATTTGGAACAATCTCCTTCTTCCGAAGGGCACACTTATAAAGTGTTGGAAAATTTTCAAACTCTCAAAGTAGACATTCCCCTTTTTGCCTATCCCCAGCGCCAGAAAGAAACACCTCCCTTTCAATTGCAAGATATAACCTTTGAAGCACACAAAGGGACGTTGTTGGGAATGGTTGGCCCTTCCGGTTGTGGTAAGTCTACGTTGTTGGGAATTATTGCTTCCAATATCATTCCTACGCAGGGAAAAATACGCCTGCTCTATGGAGGGGCGAGCTCTTGCGAGGTTAATTTTCCTGGAGACTCCCTCAAGGGCCTTGCCGAATACCGCCAACAGGTGGGGCTGATTTCCCAAGAGAGCCACATTTTTTCCGAAAGCATGGCCTTCAATATCGGACTGGTTCCCCAAACCACTGAGGAGTTGGTGCAATTTTGGGATTGGGCCAAAAAACAAATTCCCTACTTAAAAAGTTGGGGAATGGAGTTGGAGAGCTGGTTGGAACCTAAAAATTTAAGTCAGGGGCAGCGCCAGTTGGTGGCCGCTTTGAGGAGTTGTTTTCTCAAGAAACCGATCGTGCTCTTCGACGAGATTAGTTCGGCCCTTGACGGAGAGTTAGAGGCGGCCTTGAGCAAGGCCATTTCGATTATTCAGCGCAATTCCCTCACCTTGGTGGTTGCCCATCGTCTGGAAACAGTTATCAAGGCCGATTACATTCTGGTTTTGCATGAAGGACGCATTGCAGATTTCGGCCATCATCGGGAATTGCTAAAAAAAGGCCAACTTTATTGCCAATTTTTGCAAGAATTGTCGCTTTCTCGTTCCGAGTAAGTTAGTATCGGGTGGATGCAAATTTGATTTGCCAATATTTACCAGGAGAAGAATTGTGAACCAAAAGCGTAAGAAAAGTTTCCTTTTGCCCGGAGTTTTTTTAACCGTGACCGCCGGCATAGTTGCCCTGGCCTGTTCCAAAAAAGTTTTGAGTGGTCCAAACTTTATTTTTAAACCGGCCTCCAACGCCGCTATCGCCGCCAAATTTTCCGACCACGAAATCAGTGTGGGTGAACTCGAACATGGAATTAAAAACGATATTTTTGAGTTGGAAATGAAAATTCACCAACTCAAAATGGGCCGTTTGCGCGCTTTGGTTCTTCAGCAAGTTATGCAATCTGACCCGCGTTCCAAAAATTTAAGCAACGACGAATACTTGGACAAATATATTGCCAGGGGAATGAAAGTTTCCGACAAGGCCATTCAGGCATTTATCAAGGAGAGAAAAATTCCCGACAACCACGTCAATGAACACATGAAAGAGCGGATCAAACAACACTTGATGCGGGAGAAAAAGCAACGGGCCGTTGACCGTTGGTTGGGAGAAAAAACCGCTAAAAACCCGGTTGAGGTTTATTTGAATAAACCCGAGCGCCCCACTTTTGAAGTTGATATTGCCGGCGCTCCACTTAGAGGCAACGCCAAGGCCCCAGTGGTGATTGTCGAGTTTTCTGATTTTCAATGTCCCTTTTGCGCCAGAGGGGTTGGCATCATTAATCAAATCAAGAAAAAGTACGGTAAAAAAGTCAGCGTGGCGTTTAAGAACTTTCCCCTTCCCTCTCACAATAATGCTCACCGGGCGAGCGAAGCGGGAATGTGTGTTTACCAGCAGGATGCCGCCAAGTTTTGGAGGATGCACGACCGTATGTTTGAAACCCAGGACAAACTTGACCGCGATGGGCTGATCGCCAAGGCCCAAGAATTGGGTATCAATATGGAACAATTTGCGCTTTGTCTCGATAAAGGGGATCAAAAGGCGCGAGTTGAGGCCGATGTCCGGCAGGGACAACAATTAGGCATACGGTCAACACCAACTTTTTTTGTCAACGGAAAAATGGTGACTGGCGCTCAACCAATTGAAGTCTTTAGCGAAATTATCGACGAGGAATTGGCCAAATAAGGGCCATCTTCTGGCAAAAATTTCTTGATTCTTAGCATTTTACGCATAGTGATATAATGATGCTATGCATTTTAATGCCTTGAATCAAGAAGGAAAAGGTCTGAGATGGCAGTAACAGGTGTCAACGACTACGCAAAAGGATTGGCCGAAAATCGGGCACGTTATAATGATTCGGCCCAAGAGCTGCGCGATTCCTACCAGAAGAATCTCAAGGACAAAGAGGCGCAACACCTCAAAGTTCGGGAGAATCAACGCCAAACTTATTTAAAGGAAAAAGAAGATTTAGAGCGCACTCATCGCGATAGTTTGGACAATTATAGTAATAAATTAAGGCAAACTTTAGAGCAACAAAAAGAGCGCTACCGCCAAGACCTCTCCGAGAGAGGAGAGGTGAACGATAGTGAACGCAAGAAATTGGTTGAAAGTTATAGCGACAAGCTTGAAGAACTCACCAAGTCACTGGAAGAGTCCCGTCGCCAGGATCAAATGGCGATGGAACGCCAAAGAGAGCGGCTCAAGAATGTGGAGAGGAGTACCAAAAAGGCCATCAATGAGCGCTATAACCAGGAAAAAGGCGATCTTTTGCGTGCCACTCAGACGGATAAAAACAGACTTAAACAAAAGCATCGTCATGAATTTGAAAAAATGTGGGAAAGTCACGGCAATGAACTGTCTGATCAAAAAAATATTACTGAGGAGATGCGCCAGGAATTGCTCAAAACCAAGCGCGCCGATTTGAGACGGCAGCAAAATAATTTTGAAAATGCAATTCAAGATTTTGCAGCACGGGGAGAAGCGCGCTTGGGAAGACTTGCTGACATAAAGGAGTCGGAAAAAGACCAACTCAAGGAATTGCTTCGGGATAGAAGCGATAATTTGGCAAAAAAAATGAAAAGTCTGAATAATGAGAAAGATTCCAGAGAGTGGGCCGATTTGCAAAAGGAAATTCTTTGGGAAAATCGTGTGAAAGGGCTGCTCGGGGAAATGCGTGACCAAAATCGACGCCATCAAGTGTCCTCTGAACGCATGGCCTCTGATCAAACTGCGGCCTTGAGAGAGTTGGAAAAAGATTATCGCCAGGCCACAGAAAAACTTAAATTGGATATGTCCAAAACACAGCAGCGAAAAATTGCCAGCTTGAGCAAGAAATTTGATTCCCGAGATCGGGATCGCATCAGGCAACAAAGATATTTGCAATCGGAGTTTGAAGGACAACAAATATCAGAAGAGCGAAAATACAAAAACATCACCAAACGCCTTAGAGGCGATCACGAGAGAAAATATGATAGTATGCAAGACTTTCATGTGCGAAATATGGAAGATTACAAAAGAGAACTATCCGAAGAGAGAAGTAAAGTCATTGAAAAAACCAAGGCCAGAAGTGCCGAAGAACAATCGGACTTACGGGCAAAATTGAAAACCAATCATGCTGAAAGGGAAGATGCACTTTATAAAAGAATTGAAGAAAACAAGTTGGGCCATCGGGTAGAATTGGATAAGTACGCAGAAAAACTTGAACGTTTTAAAGACAAGGCCATCGAAGAAATTGAACATTCCAAAATGATTGAACATTTCCGTCGAAAAGAGGCCAAAAAGAAGAACGATTACGAGCGCAAACTGGTCAACGAAAGTAATAGGCGGGAAAAAATTGACCTTCACAATGAAATGGAGAAGCGACTGGCCAAAAATAGGGCCAAGGCCGATGTTAATATGGCCAAATTGGTTAAAAAATATGAAAACCTATTGAGAAGAGAGAGAATCGAATTTCAAAAAGAATTGGGTCGCAAGGACAGCCTGAGTCACTATGAGAAGATGCGATTGCAAAAATTTGCTGAAGATCAACAAAATAAATTAGTTCAACAATACGAAGCTAAAATCGAAAAAATCAAAGAACAGTTCAAAAAAAGAATGTCTTGAGAATTGATTAAAAAATGAAGTTTCTGAATCTCGACTTGCTTACCTCCTTGGGAATTGTCGATTTTGGTTATACCGAAGAAGATCGGCCGCAGAGTTTTGCCCACTATAAAGATTGGGTGGAGCGAGAAAAGCACCTTCCCCTGGGGTATTTGGCCGATCGGCGCTTGAATATGCGCGAAAGTTTAAAAAACTACTTTCCCGATTTTCAATCGGCATTGGTTTTCCTTTTCTCGTACGCTCGGGAGCGCGAGAATTTAAAAAAATTTTATCAGAGCAAAGATAGCAATGGCCTTAAAATGGCCAGCTATCTTTTTGGGTTTGAAGGCGCAGATTATCACCAGATTGTCCGTGAGCGTTTGGCGGTTGTCGAAAAACATTTGTGCCGCAATTTCCCAGGTCTTACGGCCGTGCCTTGCCTGGATATTCACCCCGTTTTGGAAAGAGATTTGGCCCATCGGGCGGGGTTGGGCTGGTTTGGCAAAAATTCCATGCTGATTTCCAGACAGCACGGCTCTTTTTTCATTCTAGGAAGTCTTTTACTTTCCCAGACTTTGCCTCTCAAAACCAGAAAATTTGAAACCGATCATTGTGGCCAGTGCCGGGCCTGTGTCGATGCTTGCCCGACAGATGCCATTGATCCCGAAAGCAGAACCTTGACCGCCTCAAAATGCCTGTCCACATTTACCATCGAATTATTTCAAGGAGACGAACCCCCACCCCATCACCACAAGCAAAAAAGCGGGGAAATTTTTGGGTGTGATATTTGTCAGGACGTCTGCCCCTGGACGGGGCACGCTTCCCCCGATGGAGAAAGTAGCTTTTCTACTCCCTTGTTTCAAAAGTTGATTCAATTTTTTCTCAAACGCCCACTTCTGGAAATTCTGGAAGAATTGGAAGGATGGTCGAATAAGCGTTTTAAGCGCGAATTTAAAGACACTCCCCTTGCGCGTACGGGACGCAAGGCAATGCTGCGCAACCTGCGCTTTCAAGAAAAAAATTAGAGAGAGAGCAAACCTTGACGATCAAACCAGCTCTTAATATGAGGTGCTGCCAACTCGGGAGCGTGGTGGGGCAGCTTTTTTGGGTGTTCGATGGAAACTTGATTGCCGAGTTTTTGTAAAAGCTCGGCCATGCGCCCAACTCCCTGTTCGTTGGCCACAATGTCGTCGTGCCCGGACAGCAAATGAATTTTTTTGCCTTGCAATTTCAGGCCCTCTTTTTGCTCTCGAATCCAGAATAGAATTTTTTGGGGATCAAGAAGCGGAGAGATCAACTGGGCACGTTGCTGAAAAGTTTTTTGATAAAAGGGAGTGTCAAAGAGGTGCGGCGCCCCCGGTTTGGCAAGGCCAAACCCCACCGCCAGAGCGTGGCGTTCAGGGCAAGTTTTGAAATCTTCCAACTCCAGCGCTTTCAAGGCCAGCAGGCCCCCCAAACTATGCCCGGCCAAAACGATTCGGGCCGGGCCATCATTGCCCTGGCCTTGACATTCCCGGGTTAGCTGCCGGAAGGCCTCGCCATAAAGCTGGTGAGCGTATTCGCAAAACCAATCAAAACTGGGAACTTCGCTCCACCCACCCAAATAATGGCCGGGAAGATCAAAGAGAATACTGGCGACTCCCGCCTCCCCAAGCCGCAAAGACCAGTTGAGTAAACTCGCCTTGTGGGCGGTCAGGCCGTGGGTTGCCAGCATCAAAGTCGGAATCCGCTTTTGCCCGGGTTCAGGAAGAAAAATAAGCCCGTGGACGGAATACTCCCGACAGGCCCCAAGGCCCAGTTTGTCCAGTCCCGAAAAGGGAAGCAGGCAGTTTATGACTCGAGTAGACATTTCTTGCCTCGCTATTCAAAAAAGGCCCAGCGAATGAAATTTGACGATTGCACGGGACCTTTCTACATTATCCTTGTTTTAAATCGTTATGGCCCTGATAGCTCAGTTGGTAGAGCAAGGGACTGAAAATCCCTGTGTCCGTGGTTCGAATCCGCGTCGGGGCACCATCTTCTCCGTGTAATTCCATAAATACTTGTTTTTATTAGGGCTTACACGGAGCATTTATCTGACGCAAAAGCGATTTGGGCTAAATTTGGGCTACTTTATTTCACTAACGATAAACTTGAAACATTGCCTTTAGCACTAAACTGCACAGTTTCAACAATGTTTTTCATAAAACTCGGATGTAATGCGGCGTATTTTCTGGCCGTCATCTCCACTGAGGTATGCCCCAGCAGCTTGGAGAGGGCGAAAATATCCCCGCCCGCCATTACAAAGTTGGAAGCGTAGCTTGTCCTCAAGTCGTGAAAGCGAATTTTTGGCACTCCTGCCAACCCTATGGCCTTTTTAAAGTGACGTTCCGACAAATGGTGGGCATCAATCGGTTCGCCGTTTTCAAGGGCAAAGACAAGGCGAGGGTGTCGCTTATTATGGGAAAGCTCTTTCAAGACTTCCCACGCCGAGGCGTTGAGTGGAATGTGCCGAATGACTCCCGTTTTAGTGGTGTCTCTCAGACCATAGCGGTCTCTGATTCTGGCAATTTCAATCCGTCTCTCGTCAAGGTTGACCTTATCCCAGCACAGACCGGCCAACTCTCCCCTGCGCATCCCCGTGTTGAGAGCAACCACAAACAAAGGGTAAAAAGGATGGTCTACGTTGCTCGACAAAAATTTTTCAATTTCGTGAGGCATCCAGTAGGTCAAACTTCTTGGTTGCGCCTTTATCTTCTTCATCTTTTTGAGAGGGTTGCGAATCAAGTAGTCTAATTCAACTGCACTGTTGAGAATTTGCTTAAACATGACCAAGATGTCGTTTGTTCTGCGTACTCCGAGTTTATTTTTACGGCATTGGTTGAGAACTTTTTGGGCCAAAGCATGGTTGATTTTTTCAAGCTGGGTCTTTTCCAAATTGGGTAGCAAATACTTCCTGCAAATTATTTGGTAATGCTCCAGCGTTTTAATTGCCATGCCTTGATTCTTTTTCATCTCAAACCACAATTCAAAAAAGGATTTAAAATCTATAGATTGAATGTGGTCGATTCCCAAGGCCTCTTTCTTCTGCTGCTCAAAAGCGAAAGACCTCTTCCACTTGAGCGCATCCGATTTTCTTTTGAAAGATTTACTAACGGCATTGCCGTTAACATAAACCTTCTCTCGATAGCTGGTAATTTTACCAGCTTTGTTTCTGATCTTTTCCATGTTGAACTCCTTTAGAGTTAAGGAGCAAACATGGCCTTGCGGCTAATTTTAGAATGTCAAAAAGCTGTCTTTTCCCTTGATGAGAGGGCAGACAACCCACTGTCGCTCCGGCCATGTTTTGCTGTCAATAAAAAAATGAAAAAACTTGCGGGAAAATCCGGCACAACGTCTTGAAATTATTATATTTTTCTAATTTTTTCTCTTGGTCTGGGATTTAGTCCATAATTGACTCATCGTTTTAGGCCATGATAGTCTCTGCCTCGGTTTTGGAAAATTGCTTATGACAAATTCAAATAGTAAAGAACAATTACCGCTTTCTGACGAAGAAAAACAAACTACGATTCTCAACAAGGGCCAAGAGTTAATACCGCCTTACAATATAAATTTAATCCCCTTATCAAGGTCAAATTCTAAAAATAAGAACTAGAGAAATTACATAAAGACTCTTTTAAGTAAAAAATGCCTGAAACTGATAACGAGATATATCAAAAAGCAAAAGGACGAGGAATTCTAAGTGGGCAAAAACTAGAATTTCTTAATTATTTGTGCCTTTTCGGGCCATGTTCAACTAATGAACTTATAGCTAAGGTAAAAGAACAAAAGTTAATTAAAAATCAGTTAGAACTTAATAAACTAAATCGCCATCCTTCAGTTTTAAAAAGAATGGGCCTTATCGAAGTTCATTCTAAAAGAAAATGCAAAGCAAGCACTTCCAGAAAAGAGGTTGAAGTTCTCCAAGTTGTTTCTAAATTTCCAAGAATAAAAAAAGAACCAACTGGAAGAACACTTAAATTAATTAAAAGTTCTATAAATGCAGCTTTATTAGCAGTCGAAATTTACAATAAACCTCGTTCTACTTTTAGAACAGAAAGTTTTATATCTTTGATGAATAATGCTTGGACTAAAATATTTCACGCTTTTATTAGATTAAATGAGGGAGAAATTTATTATTATCAACAAAAATCAAATGAAAAAAGAAAAAAAACATGGTCATTGTCAAAATGTATAAGTCATACAAATATATTAAACGATTCAATAAAAGCAAACTTGGAATTATTTATTGAACTCAGGAATGAAATAGAACATGAATTAGTTGATGAAAGTGCTGTCGATGCCTCCTTGTTTGGTGAATGTCAATCTCTTTTATATAATTATGAAGGTTTTTTAATAGAGTATTTTGGAAAAAAATTTACTCTGAATCAATCATTAGCATTTGCTTTACAATTTAGTTTAATGAGAGACCCTAATCAAGAAGTTTCCAATAAAAAAATCATTAGCAATGAAGCCAAAGATATAATTAAATTTTTAGAAACATATAGAAATAATCTTGATAGCAATATATACGATAGCCAAGAATTTAGTGTTAAATTAATTCAAATTCCCAGAATAAGTAATACATTGAGAAATGATATTGCTATAAAATTTATAAAATATGATGAATTAAGTGATGAGGATAAAAAAAAATATGATTCTATTAATGCATTAGTAAAAAAACAAATAAAAAAAATACCTATTGCAAATGCAGGTCTGTATTTGCCGGGAAAATGCTTAATTAAGATAAATGATAAGCTTAATATAAAACTTAATTTTCATGATTTGCAATGCCTATATGAAGTCTTTAAGGTTAAACCACAAGGTCAAAAAACAAATAATCCAGAAAGCATAATTACAAAATTTTGTGTTTATGATGAAGCACACTCAAATTATCTATATACAGAAGATTGGATAAATTTTGTCGTTAATCTTTTTGTAAGGCATGAATTTACGAAGGAGAAAATTAAACTACTTAAAAAAGAAGGAAAAAAACTAAGCTATTTGACATATCAATAACTTTAAAATGAAAAACTCTAATGGCTTCATATTATTTTTAGCAATAGATTTAAAATATTAAAAATTGTATTAATTTTTAATAATTGCTTCTATTAATATTTCTTCTAGTTTATATTTTCCCTTGTTAGATAAATTAGACCAGTAGGCGGTATAAGTAGTTTTTTCTCCATCTCTTTTTTCGTTTGTTCTATGTATAGTGAACTTGTTATAGCCGTTTGGAATGATTTTTATAAAATCAGATTTTCCATTGATAGAAAATTGTATGTATTGATCATCAAGTGATAATTCTAATAATTCAAAAATACCATCTTTAAATGTTGAATGTATAATTTTTTGATTTTTACTAGTTGATACAAGAACAAATGGGCGTATCTTTTCTTCAATTCTATTAATCCTCATATGGATATCTCCTAGTATTATCGCATCAGGCTTTAGTAATCCTATACCAATTAAGACAGTGCTCACAGTAAAAATTACGGAGAGAGACGAAGTATATTCCCACTTATTTTTAGCCAATATAGCAAAGCTAAAAACTAAAATCGTGTAACCAAAGATGACTAGACTATAATAATTGCTTCCTGTTCTACTTTGTTGTATCGTAGTTACCCATAAAACTAAGGCTACTATTACGCTAGTAATAGCAACAAGTATAAAGTCGTAATTGGTAAATATTTTTTTTATTTTTTCCCTTAATTTATTCACTTTGGATTTCGCTATTAGAAAGTCTCAAAGGACAAAACTAAGCCATAAGGGCAAACCCAACCATATATCCGTAAATTGCGGACGTTTTTTTTGCCTCTTTTTTCATCTAATCCTTCGTTCCATCTCACTTGTTTTTTTGCCGTCCTCGGCGTTTAGTAAGGCCCATTTCTTCTCTAATTTCATCTTTGGCAATGAGAAGGCGAAGCCATGCGATGACTTCATTTGTGCCGTACCTACGAATTACATCATCCAAAAGCGAATCCAGCAAAGACAACTGTTCTTTATTTTTTAAAAGTTTTCTGATTTTAGGAATATATTTTGGCAAGTCAGTAGGGTTGACATCAATGCCACCAAGAATCAGTTCGGCCATGACGATGGGGCTTTTCCCATAATCTTTCGCGTGTCGTGACCGCTCTCGGTTTTTCTTTTTTTCTGCGGCGTTTTTGGGGGGATATATTTTATCAGAAACACGATACAAGTCTGTTAAAGTCGGATACATCGCTTGCAAAATGCCTTGCAATCCTGCTCTTAGGTTGCTTCTAGTTTTTTCTGCCATGGCGCTTCCTAAAATTTGAAATTCGTTTATTTTACTTTAACGCTTTTATCTCAAAAATAGCACGAAATTTAGGGCCATCATAACCCTATGATTTTTAAGGTTTTTGTGGCTTGTTTACATACTTAAAGTATTTAAATATTATTAATATGCTTAACGAGTCTTAACCAGAGAAAGACAAAATGCATCAAGATGACCCCAATGCCTCAATTCCCGACCTTTACGAGGCCCGCTTTGGTGTTCTCAAGTCTCAAGATGATATTCAATTCGGGCTGCCGGGTGTTGTTCGGCTTTTGGGTAAAAGAAAAGAAGACCGCAAAGGCCGTTATTTCATTGAACAAATCTTGGTTAAATTTGCTGATGAAATTGAATCAATAAAAGAAATCCCTATTGAAGTAAATTCAATAAACCACGAAAGAACTTATATCGACCACGCCAACCTTATTCTCTACGTTTTATTGCCCGCAATAAAAGACCATAAAAAAAGAGCATCAATCAGACACGAATACAATAAAGAATACTGTATGGGCATTGACGACCTAAAAACTAGGGCCGCAATTACGGCCTATATTGGTTTGCCCTCTCAAGAAAGAAAAATTCTTATAGAGCAAGAAAAAAAGGCCAATTCCAAGCTAAGAGGAAAAGACGAGTTATGAAATCACCCAAAAAAGAAAATGCTTATACCCTTGACAGTGTTAAAGAATCCGCACGGCTTGAGGCCCAAAACCAAAACCGCAACTACGACCCATCAAGGGAAATCACGAAAGATTGCCTTAAACTTAAAGGCGGTGAGAAAATCCTTGATGCGGGTTGTGGCAGTGCTGTTTTAAGCAAACTGGTACTTAGGTACTACCCCGAAACCCCTTTGGAAATAGATGCCGTTGATAGTTCCCAACATCAAATAAGCAACCTCAAGCGCGACCTTCCACAAATTCGCTCCCAATTTTCCTCGTCTAAAATTGAGTGCCACGACTTCGACCTTCGGAAAATCGACAAACCCAGCGGCCATTACGACCTAATTTTATGCCGCTATGTCTATCAGCACATCCCCCAAATTATGGCCTCGGTTAGTGAAGAACTTTATAGGCTTTTACGGCCAAGTGGTCGCTTGATTTTGGTTGACGTGGACGGCGTTTTTTATGGACTCGATACCGAGGACAAATTTCTTAATCATTGCATGACCAAGATTAAAGAAAATTTCCATAACTTTGATGCTTATGTTTGTAAAAAGATACCCAGAATTTTGATTAATTCTGGCCTTAAAATCGAAGGCATAAATCACGTTTTGGCCAATTTTTACAGCGAAGAAGACCGCAAACATGAGCATCAGCAATGGCGAGGCCGATTTAGTCAACTGCGGCCATATTTTGAAAAGATTCTGGGGGAGTTTGATTCTGAGAAATTCCAACAAGTCTATTTAAGAGAAATGTTGTCTCCGCTCAATTTTTTCTACTGCAACAAGTTTACTTTTTTCGCAAGCAAGGCCGCCAAAGCCTGAAATGATGAAAATGGGCATATAATCCCCTGAGAGAAAATCAAGAGGGCAAAGTGCTTTCTTCTCCAATTTCCACAGGTTGCGCAGTTTCGTATTTTTTTAAATCGTCAGTTGGTTGGACACGTTTTAGACGCCGATTGGACGACTCACTGGACACTGATTGGACGCTTTGACTGCGCCCCTAAATCTTCCCGTTTCTATTTTTTTGCCCTTGTAAAAAGGCAAAAAACAAGGCCTTCTTTTGTCTCTCTGCCCCTACTTCCTGAAATATCGCCATATCCCCATACAGTCTCAAATTTTCAAAAATTGGTTTTGCTTGAATTGGCCTTTCATTCCAACAAGTTAGAAAGACCTTCATTTTAGGGTGGGTGTTCGTTAGTCCCGACCGTTTGAACCCCCAAGGTTCTCGAGGGTTTGCGGTTTTCAGGCAAGGGTTAAAATGTCATCCTTGACGCTCCAAAATGGCAATTTTTCTTGAGAGGTTAAGACATCTTCAAGCTGGGCATAGTAAAACTTTCCCTTTCTCTTTTCTGCACCTCTGGTCATTTCTGCTTGCCACATTTTCTTTTCAATTGCTTTTGTTCTTGAAATAAAAAGTACAGCAACGACTTTGGAACTGGTGTAATATCTGGACAAAAGTTTGGCATTTCTCTTTTTCGATTTTGGAGATGCCTCATACTCCAAGGGTAAAAAATAAATCTTGTCTTTGATCTTGAGTTTGACCACGGCATCCGGTCGCAACCATCTGAATGGTTCAAGTTCGGGGTATTGATCTTCCAATAATCCGCTTCGGATAAGGTTTTCAGAATAGAACTCAAGGACATATTTTTTAAACGTCCTGAACTTTCTTTTTATCTCCAAAACTATCAAGTCGTGTTCGATACTGTCGCTTATCAGTTGAACCCGTTTGGCAAGGCCCTCTTCGGCGACGTACTTTCTAAACGCTTTTTTGGTCACAAAGTACACCAGTCTATTGCGCCTTTCCCTGTGTATTTGTGCCTCAATAAATCCGGCATCGGACAATTTTTTAAGCCTGTTGTGGACAGTTTTTAAATTGGCGTTGTCGAAAACATCTTTTTGAATGTCCACAACTGCGGCCGCTTTATTGACAAAAAGATAGCGAAATAAAAACTCGTCTCTTTCATTTATAACTGCACCTCTACGCCTGTATCTACGCATTTTTCCTCCTCGTGGTTGTGGGTCTTGCGCCTAAAATTTTGAACGCTTTTTAAGTTTGAAGTTATTTGATTTTTTTAAGTGATGGTTTGTGTTTTGTTGTGGTCTGTTGTGATTCTAAGACTTTGACCTCTCAGCGGCCTTATGACGTGGATTTTAAGAGATGAGGGGAAGAAGTCAGGACTTTGACTTGAACAGCCTTTAAAACGAAAATTTGAGCATCTCAGGGGCTATTAATCATTCCCATTTTTCTTATCGAGAGAATCCAAAATTGACCATATTCTATCTTTATCAAACAACTCTATGAAATAGCCTAGGCGTTTGAGATTGTTAACATAAGTTTGAGCATCATCAGTATAATAAGATGAAGTAAAAAAAAATCCATAATGGGATTTTTCATGAATAAGAGCACCCATAAAATTTCTGATTTCATTAATACCCACTTTATTTTCTTCAGAGTATCCTTTGCATTGGCATGGAATCGTCAATGTTATAATTTTAATATCGCTAGAAAGAGGAATTTCTATCTTGGCCATAATGTCAATTCCTCCATCCCCTGATGCAACAGTTAATTTCCCCGTAAAGCCCATTTTTTTAAGCAAATCGTTTAAACAAAAATATTCAAAGCTTTCTCCTTTGAGGTTATTTAAATTTAAATACTTTGATGAACTATTTTTTAGTTTTGGGATTGACGGGGAAGGTCGTAATTTATCAAAAGAGGGAGGCCTTCCTTCAAGAAAAATTTCTTTTTCTTCTTCCTTGTTTTCTAGTGTTTTAGTAGAGATTGGAGGCGAAAATTGAGCCTTAGTTGAAGAATTTTGAAAACACTCTTCATCTTCATAACTTACACCCTTTTCCACTTCTCCAAATATACTTCTAATCCAATTTTTCATCATTCTTCCCAAGAATCTTGATATTTAATGGGGTTTCGATAATCAATCTCATTTGTATTATTATCATTTGCACCTTCGGAGTAAGAAACCAGTTTTCTAATATTCTGTCTTGATGAAATTGCATATTTTAGAATGACTTCCAATAGATATTTTGGAGGTTGCTTCATTCCAGAATTTCCTCTTCCTAAAATACTATAAGTGGGATAAATAAGCATCAATAGTGCTGTACTCATTGATTTTATGGAATGTTTACAACGAGAACTAGCGTTGGATAATTTTAACATAGGCTCATCAAACCATTGTTGGAAATCTCTCTTCACTTCCCCTTTTTTGCGTAACTCGTAGAGAAAGCGTCCAAATATGTTTCCTTGTAAAGAAATACCTTTCCAAGGATTTGCTACTTTTTTAAAATTATGGCCATCTATAAAACCATTTATTCTATCTAAAAATTGAGCACTTCTCATTTCTTTTGGAACATTTGAAAAATACTGTTCTGGGTCAGTTAAAGTGCTTATCCCTCTAGTATTACCAAAAAATGATACTGAGCATCCTGATTTTCCGGTAAAGTGTGGTTTTGCTTCTGAAATTTGTCCCAAGGTTGTTTCGTTCATAAATTCAAGAAAAGATGATATTGACTCTTCAAAACTTCTATTATTTCTTCCTTGCTGAATATCGTCGATAGCAATATAATTCATTCCTATCAAACGACCAGGCTTTTTTGTATTTTGATTATAAAAAAGCCTTGCCCTAGATGTTCCACTGATAGGAATTGCATCAGCGTAGGGGGACTTTCTTACAGATGTTGTTTTTCCTGTTCCAGGAGGGCCTAATTCAATCATAAATAAATTATCGTATACATGTGGTATTAGCCTGGATAAATAATTTAAAAAAAGTTGATAGCCCTCTTCTGTAGAAAGGTCAAGAGATATTGGATCAATTCCCAACGTAGCCAGTAATATTTGATTCCAGATATGAATTCCTTTTTTAGGTTCTGCTTCAACAATTTTTAAAAACACGTTATGGACAACAGAAGGTTTAGTAATTTTTGTTTCAACAGGTATAAAATTAATAACTTCAATTATTCCTTCAGTCCTATTTTCAGGAGGAAGATATACCAATGTTATCACTCCCCATACTGGGCGTTCTAAAATCTCTGGATTTTGATCAATAACTTCTTGTTTAACAATAGAGTTTCTTCCCAAGCAAGGAAGAGATGCTTCAGATCGTCCTTTGGTTACGTTATTTGTTACCTCTAATTGATCAAATAATTTGTGATTTCTTTCGTTCATAAGAGTATTTAAAAAAAATTGTTTTTGAAATTCTTTAGGGCGATATTTCAATATTTTGTCTTCAAGAAGTTTTTTATGGGATTCACTATACTTTTTATCTTTGTTTTCGTGAGCAAAAAGAAATTCACAAATATGTTGAGGAATATTCCCATCAAAATTATATTTTAAGACTTCTTTTTTATCTATAACCCAATTGCCTCTTCTGCTTTGGAAATATGTTTTCAAGCACCATTTCCAATCTTTTTGTTTTTTATTCATGGTCATTTATCATTTCCTCATAAATCTATAGGTTCGATTTCAAAGTCTTCATCAGGGCCAGAATTAGCATCAATAAAAGCAATTAAATTTTCAACAACATTTTTTTTCTCTTTAAGTGTTTCCAAATTTTTAAACTTATCTAATTCATTTCGATAATTATTTGCAATCCAGACATTCTCCGGTTTAAATATCCGCGCAGTATAAAGACCAAGAACTAAAATGCCAATAGCTTTAAATTCATTGTCTTCAATATTATCAATAAGGTCAACTAAGTCAGCCCCTTCTAAATCACTTTCCCCATATAGCACTTTACAAAGATACATAGCTAGTTCAATTTGTAAATCATATTTATCATTTTCACGATCACGCAATAATCTTTCAATTTCTTCATTTTTCCCTTCCAGTGCAAATTCAATTGCTTTAATGTGATTTTGATAGTCCATAATTAACTCTTCTATACTGAAATTATTTTGGTTTTCAAGCGTTAATCCTATTAACATCACCTGAAAAACAAAATGGAACGATTATATTCCTCCTGTGATATTTTCCTATTTTCCCGTAGCATTTCCAAAAATTTTTTGATTTTTGCTTCTCTTCGAGTTGTTCCTTTTTCTAATCTGCTAATCTTGACTTTTAGCTGGCCTATTATTTCTTTATCGTTGTTTAATTTCTTTTGCGCTCTACTGTCCTTTACTTTTAATTTGCTTATTACTTTTTTGTTATTGCTTAATGATTTTTGCATTTTGCTATTTGTTTTTTCTAGTTCTTTTTTATGATTTTCTCCAGATCGAATTTTTTTTAAAAAGTTGGTAGATTGACGATTTTTTTCTTTTATTGTATTATTTTTAATTTGAATTTGCTCATTGAAATATGTTGCACCAAAAAGCAAAGAGGAGAAAAAAAACAATGATGCGATTATTGCTTTTAAAAAAAATCTTTTTTTTAATTGAGAAATAAAAATATCTTTAGCCGTGATTATTTGTCTAAGTGTATTTGCCTTCTGACTAGCTTGAGAAATAGAAATTTCTTTATCTTTGATTTCGTGTTTTAATTTATTTAACTCTTGATTAGCTTGAGAGATCGCAATCTTTTTATTACTAATTGTTTGTTCTAATTCGTTTATTTTTTGATGAAATTGAGAAGCGGAGGCTTCCTTATCTTTGATTTCTTGTTTGAGTTTACTTATCTCTTGACCAGCTTGAGAGATTGCAATATTTTTATTATTGATTGTTTGTCCTAATTCAGAGATATTTTGATGAATTTGAGAAATAAAGTCATCTTTATTCTTAATTATTTGTTTGAGTTCGTTTATCCTTAAGGATGGAATAATTTCATAAATTTTATCAACTAAATGTTGTTTAGCTTTCTCTATAATTGGAGTTGAGTAATTTTTTTCATCCATAAGGCGTACGGGTTTTGGGAAATGCTGGCATTTCTAAAAATGCTTTGAACAAAATACTACTTAGCTATCCACTAACGTATTTACGGAAAAAATTAACTCAAATTAAGAGAATTAAACCCATGACCCAGCTACATGAAAAAATTGCCGACGACCGACGTTTTCCCTTTTTTGCTCTCATCACTTTAAAACCTCGTAGCCAAACCTGCCTTATCATTTTTTTACCCTTACGGTGATTTGTGTTTTGTTGCTATCTTTTGTGGTTTTAATGCTTTGACCTCACAACGGCCTTGCGAAACTCGTTTTTAAGAGATGAAGGGAAGAGCCAAGCCTTAGACTTAAACGGCCCTTAAAGCAAAAATTTAGGCCTCTCAGGGGCTTTAAAAATGCCGTGCCTTCGGCCCTTTTGAGAGCCTTGGGAAAAAGTACCCCTTCACTAATGTGCAAAAACGTCTACAGGGCGTAACAGGAAGTTTTCAAAATCGACTTCAACTTTCTGAAATTATGGAACTTTTGCGAAGGCTAAACGTAACGGCCATTTTTTCAAGGAATAGGGAAGTGTTAGGTGTTGTGTTTTATTGTTGTTGGAACTCAAATTTTTGACCTCTCAAAAAAAGTACCCCCTCACTAATATGTAAAAATGTCCACAATTTGTGACATTGCTTTTAAAAAAAGCACTTTAACTTTCTGAAATTATGGAATTTTTACGAAGGCCAAATGTGACATGAAAATTTTTTGAGGAAATGAAAAAGTTGTAACTACCCGAAAATTTGAAAAAAGAGCAAAAAAAGCGGCGAGATTTCGCCGCTCCTCTTTGTTTTCGCTATCTTAAAGGGGTATCCATGGAACATTGGCCTTTTTGGCCTTGTCGAGGTCTTCGTATCTGATATAAGTCCCGTCCATAAGTCTGCTGCCATTGGGGGCCATCATTTTAAGGGAAGGCCCACCTTGCTTTAACTTTTCAATGAAAAGCTTGGTCGTGGCCCTATGGAGTTCAAAAAATTTTTTCCTTGTCCAGTCTGGCCCCCAAGTGAGGATCGCCGCCACAATCGCGCCGTGAAAAAAGACCCTTGGAATAATGCTTAAAAATAGGCAATACATACAACCCCCCTTTGTGTTGCGGTTTTTTACCTATGAAAGCGTAGTCTTTTTTTAAAGTCCAGCAGTTAGTTTGATAAAATTTTATGGGCTAAATTTGGGCTAAAACAGGTCAAAATGGCCCATTTTGACTAAAATTAGAACGCAAGGCGCATGGTTGCTCGGGTTTGTAAAAGTTTAGTAAATCCAGTGATTTAAAGTAGATTTTTGCGATGTGTAGTTTGTTTTTGTTGTCTTGCATTATGGAATCCGCGTCGGGGCACCAATTGTCAAGCTACTCGAACCGCCGTTTTTTGAAAAAAATAGCGGTTCGAGTTCTTTCACAAGATACTGAAATTATTAGATTTTTTCTAAATTTTCCGATTGGTATGGGATTTAACTCACGATTGACTCACCGTTTTAGATCATGATAGTTTCCCTCGATGGATTTAAATAATGAAGAGAAGGTCACCTTGGCCAAATTAGAAGAGATGAGATTTCAATATCAAACAATTGAAAATAATCACTCAAGGTTAATCAATAAATGCTCGTTGGGTATGGTCGGAATTTGTGCGATTCTTAGCTATATCGTAGGCCTTCAACAAAAAAACGACTCTCTTTTTCAACTTTCAAATATACTGTTAACTATCGCTATCATTTTACTGGTTATTTCTCTTTGTTTTTTATTCACAACCTTAACATCTTATAAACAGCATTTTATTTCACATAAACAAGTTGAACAAGATTCTTCTTCTTATCTCTCTGTTATAAAAAAAATAAATATATCATATTCAAAGATATTAACCAAGATGGTGAATGAAGTCACTAAATCCCATAAAAATTATAAAATATCTTTAATCTTTTTCATTATTTCGACAATGCTCATTTGCCTGCGATTTTTTCAACCATTCCTTCATAAACTTTTTTAACAGGAGAAAAAAATATGTACAATTTTGACAATAATGCATCTACACGGGAAAAAGAAAAATCTTCACCTTCCGACGAAGAAAAACAAACCACACCTCCCAATGAGGATCAAGAATCAATTCAACCTTACGACATTGAATCAATTCCTCTATCAAGATCAGTTGATGAAAAAAGAAAAATCTTAGAGAAATAAAATTGCGAGATAGTTAGTGCTTAACTTTTTTCTTTTCATTTTTAACCAGTATCATTTATAAATAAGTCTGTTTATTTAACGTTTAGTTTCGACAGGAAAAACTTTTTCACCTTATGTTAGTAGATAAGCTAAGGCGAATTTCGCTCAAAGAAAAAGAGGTCGAGTTCCTGTGATATTTTATTGCCAATAATGTAATGATGTTCTGGCGGAATTAAAAGATAACTTCCCTTTTTGACCTCAATTTTTTGTGTGCCAAGGGTGATGCTACCGTGACCTCGATGAATAAAAACAATTGTGTTGGAGACAGTTTTTTGTGCAACATTTTGATTTTTTGGGACTGCTATTCGATCAAAGAGAAGGTCTGTAGAGAATTTTTTTTGTTTGTCCCCAACAAGAGTTTCTTGGAATGTCGCCATGAAAGGCCTTGGAAGGGCAGTTATATTTCCAATCAACAGACCATCTTCAAGGCCCTCGAGTGTTCCATCAAAAATATATTCAATATCTTCAAAAGTATAGCGGGGAAAAACGTAAAGAAATTCAAGAGGATTGTCGGCATCGGCCTTGGTATAGTGAGGAACTCCCGATGGGATATATAAAAAGGTTCCTGCCTGTACGGCCACTTTGCGTTCTTTTCCCGGTCGGCCAAGATAAGTAAAACCTTTTCCTCCCAGAAAGTAATAAATTTCGCTTTCTTTGTGTTGATGGAGAAGAAGGTCGTCATAAATTACGGCCGTGCCCATTTTCAAAGCATGGGGATGTTTTACCGTATGATCCAATAGCACTTTATAGCGCGTACTACTTTTTTCGGCATTCCAAATTTGATAATCCTTGTTCTCGGCGGAACCTTTTAATATCTTTTGGTTTTGGAGTAAGGAGCGAGCGCGGGGAAGACATTCGTCAGGTGAAGTAAATCCTCTGCCTGGAACCAGAAGAGGCACGATAATTCTCATCAGGCAGTAGAACTTTTTCATAAACAATTCTATGTTTATTTTTAGTCATTCTTCGCACTACCCTTCGATTGTGGCCAGTTGTGTCGCTTTTGTCACAATTTTTTGAGAATTTGTGGTGAATGTATTATGACTTTATGCACAATGGGCTAATCCCTGCTAAAGATACGGGCATCATCTCGAAGTTGCTCACACAGGATTCGATAGTCTCCACTGGCAACCACAATGCGTTCATAGGCCTTGGTTGATTGCTCGATACAATCTTTTAAACAGCTTTTGCGCTCTCCCATGTCCCAACGGCCACCCATACAAAAGTCGCGGCATTCAAACATGATACGTTCATGCTCGTAGGCAAGGACACTTTCCAAGCGTTGTTGGGAAAAGACGGAAAACTGGAACAAAGCGAACATGAGGAAGACTTTCATTTTATTTCTCCTTTGTTGGCCCTTTTGGGCGGGTTCGTACCGAAAGAAGAAAGCAAGAAACCATAATATCTATTTATTGTCAATGCTTTGATGTCTTGAGTTCTTTTGACGTGACGCAAAAGACAAAAGGCCTCTCCAGGCCCCAACAATACCCGATTTATATTGTATGACCACTTTGGCTATGCTAAAGTCTATACTGGTTATTCCGTTGAGGGATAATAGTTGTAAAAGGTTGAAATTATGACTGTTGAAACAAAAAGCAAGCTCTCACTAGAAATCGAAAAGACTATAAAGAAACTTGTTGAGTCCCAAAAGGAATTTCAAGAGGAGCAGCGAGAGTTACAAAAATTTCAGAAGGAAACCAGTCGCCAGATCAATAAACTGGCGGTCGAGGCAGAAAAAGACCGGAAAGCGGCGGAGGCCAGGGCAGAAAAAGACCGGAAAGCGGCGGAAGCGAGAGCAGAAAAAGACCGGAAAGCGGCGGAGGCGAGAGCAGAAAAAGACCGTAAGAAAACTGACCTCCAAATCAATAAACTGGCGGCCGAAACTACCAAGGCCTTTGAAAGAGCTAACGAGGCCGCCAAAAAGGCCAACGAGGCCGCCAAAAAGGCCAATGAGGCTGCCAAAAGGGCCAGTGAGGCTGTAGAAAAAAATGTCAAGGATACTGAAAAATGGCGAACAAAGGCAAGAGATTTTGTCACGGGTGAAGTTGGCAACAAGTGGGGTGAATTGGTCGAAGTCATCACCAAGGAAAACTTGGGCCGTCTCTTAAAAGAGCGCGGTTTTAAAATCCATCGGGTTTACGGCAACGTAACCGATGAAGACAAACGACAGTGGGAAATTGATGTCATGGCCGTCAACGGAAAAGAAATCGTCATTGTCGAGGCCAAAGCGTCCTTGACTGTCAAAGATGTTAAACTTTTTATCAAAAAGAAACTTCCAAACATTAGGGAATATTTGCCAGAACACAAGGACAAAAAAATTCACGGGGCGGTTGCCTACCTTAGATCCAAAGTAGAAGCAAGCGACAAGAAGGAAGTTCAACACGGAAAAGATGCCGCCAAATATGCCTTTGAGCAAGGCCTTTTTGTCATCAGCGTGACGGGCGAAACTGCCAGTATGCTCAACGACAAGTCTTTCAAGCCGAAAGCATTTTAAAGAAGTAAGCAGGTTCCCCGTTTAGTATTTTTTGCAGCGAATTAAATTGGTGGACGTCACGCTACCCTAAAGTGGTCGAACCAGTATTAATCACTGTCCGAGAGGTGAGGGTACGGCCTAAAAAGGCCCAAAATCAACCTTATAACGACTCTGCTTGTTTTAGGCCTCAGCGAAGGAAAAGTTAGGGTTGAGAAGAGATGTTAGAACTTCTTTTTCTGAAAAACCAAGTTTTTTATAAATTTTCAATGGTAAACTATTTGCCTCAGATTCAACCACTATAATTGCTTTAGAGTTTCTACTTTTTATCCAATGAAATGCTTTATACATAAGCGATCGACAGATATTTTTTCCTCTATAGTCTGGATGAGTTTCTATATTTTGAAATCTTCCAAAGGCCCCCGTAAGAAAAATCCCTAAATCACCGATTAATTTTCCTGAATTATACGCTCCTAACCAAGTTCCTTTATTGGCTAAAACTATTTTTTTATAGGTAAAAAACTTCTTTTCTGTAAATTTTCTGTAGTTTTTATATTTTCCATCGCTATTACCAATCATAATTTGCAAATCTATAAGTTCTTTCCATTCTGAATCAGTTTGTATTTCTTTTAAAGTAATATTGTCATTGCAAAGAGAAGGGGAAGACATTTCACTAAGAGTTAGAATAATGGTTTTTTCTACATGGCATCCTCTTTCTGCAAATTCATCTAAACTTGATTCTTCACCTAAATCCCAAGTAAAAGCAATATGATTGATAGATTCTCGATGGCCAAACTCGTTTTTGAAAGCATCAATCCATTTTTTACTGTCGGTTTTTTTAGGTGGACTATCAAATATGAGATAATTTCCCCAGTAATATTCGGGATTATCTGGTGTATGAATGGCAAACCAATTCTCTTTTGGTGTTACATTTCCAAAAAATTGGTGAAAAAAAAGGTTGGTTTTTAACCCTATTGATTTTATTTGTTTCATTTATTCCCTCTTTTGCTCGTCTCTAAAAATAGAGATTTTCCATGTTCACTAAACGTAGCACCTTTTCGTCGAGGGACGCTTAATTTACTACCAAGGGGTTATTTTTGACAAATAGGCCGGTATTTTTTACAAGGTTTGCCAATTTTTCCCAATATTCTTGACTCTTTATGAGGCAAGAGAGTACGAATCCAGCACATAAACACATAAGGAGGACAGATCACATGAAATATTTACTCACTTTTACCGCTCTTTTTCCCCTATTCTCTCTTTCCGCCCAGAAAGTCATCGACGAGCGTGAAATCATAGATCAACTCATGCTCACAAGACTCCAAAATTATTATGAGAGAAAGGTTTCTCAAACCACGGAACGCTACCACCAGTTTATTGACAATACCACCAACGTCACCGAAGAAGATACCAAACGCTATATGGAAGCGGCATGGGAAGAGTTTACTCGTTTGAGAAATGCCAAACTCCGAGAACTTCAGGCCAAAGAAAATCAACTCAACCGAAATATTGATCTCTACAATCAATTAGTCGATGAAATCAGGCCACAAGTTGAGGAATACAAATCTCTTTCTGAACTTCAAACGCGCTTGCAAAGCAACCTTCAACAAAATGAACACCTCTACCGTGAATCCGCCCAAATCCTTGATCAAATCAACTCCATGCTCAATCCTTATATTGAACGCTATCAAGAGGCCGCAGGCCTTCAAGAAACCTTAAATGGCATTATTGAGGCCTACGAATCGGGCACTCACCCTTCAGCTCAAGAAATTGCCGACATTATGGAGGATTTTGAAGCGTTCAAAGAAGTGGTAGTTTTTGAACTTGAGGCCCAGGCCGACGAGTACAATGCTCTATTGGCGGCCTATAGAGAATGGCTTGAAGACATGCAAGGTTATTTGGCGAGTTTGCAAAGCGAAATAACAAGTCTTGCAACGGATATTCAAGAGCAAACTGAAATCGCCAACGCCGATATTGTGGAGTATAACGATCTTGTAGATGAGCGAAACCGCTGCCGCACAAATTCTTGTGTCAGTTCCTATGACTTGGAATTGAGGCGTTTAAACGCCCGTATCAATATCCAAACGAATTATGTGGATGAACTCAAAGTCAGGCATAATAATGCTGTTACCAACTACAATGGCCAATTCTCTAGGATAGAAGGAGAAAATACTGCTCAGGCAAATACCATCCAGGAACGAAGAACGGTGTTGGAACGTGAAGAACAAGAGGTTTTCGAGTCCTTGGAAAACAGACAGCAGGAGGACTCTGAAGAGATTCGTGCCATTAATCTCGTTCTGGAAAATGAACTTGACGACATTCGAGAAGAAATTGAAGAGATAGAATCTTTTGTCAAGGAAGGATTGGGTGAAAACTACGCTCAAGGGATTTCGTCACACCGCGAATATATAGATGCCATGGCAAGACACATGGCAAATCCTGAATCCTTTGTGCCCTTTCTCAACCCTATAGGGGCCACACCTGCCGTCGTTTTTTGTTCTCAGTTTCTCAAGGAAGAAAACCATACTTCCGTCTATGAATCCATTTGTGAAAATGGATACCTCGTCGATCAAAAGATGCGCACTTTTGTTGACATTTATGAAAAACTTTCTTCGGCCAATAGAAGATTGGAGACGTTGGAAAGAGAACTCATGGCCAAGGGAGAGAAGCAACAGGAATTGGAAGGTCTTATCACCACACAACGAGAAGAGTTTTTTGCTCTTGGAGAAAGTACCAACAGGGAAATCGAGCAGTATTTACAAGATTATCAAGATGAGTTGGAAGCATTGGTACAATCTTCTGGCCAACAAACTGGGTTGATGGCACAGATTTATCTTTTAGAGTTGAGAATCATTGAATTGGAATATCAGCTTTTGCAACAAGTAATTTTGGATACACAAGACGATGCTTCAATTCAAGAAATAAACGCTGCCAATAACGAACTCGATGCGCTCCCTCTTGTACGGGAAGGAGTGAACAACAAAGACGTTTTGGGAGAAACGAGTCTCGCCGAGGATATTTTGGCCACACAGCTAAAATCCCATACTGCCGTAGTACCATGGAGAGCTTTTTCAGGAGAAGAAAATTTCTCCGTCCAGGAAATGAGAGGAGAAGAAAAAGATGCCTTTATGGCCACTTGGTACGGAATTTTAGCGGATGCGGGAATTTTCCAGGAGAGAGCGCAAAATGGAGAACTTGAACCCTATTTTTTTGAAGTGCTTTTTAGAGAGGCGATGGGGAACGGCGTTCTTCTCAACAAGGTTTCTCTTGAAAATAACGAAGTCTCTTATCAAATTGTGGCCAATGGCAAAACCTATTGGATAGGAAGTGATGGTCAACTTTTTGAAATTCCCTTTGCCGACCTCTTTGAGTTTGAATTTAGGGCCGAATCGCGAATTGATCGAATTATTGCGGATTATTACCAGGATTTTAAAAGTGAATTTGAACCTCTCTACGGCAATTTGGATGCTGGAAGGCAGGATGCCATCGCTTTGGCCGAAGCACTTTTGCGCGAGGCCTACGCTCTTGAAAATGAGGCCATATCCACCAGGGCCACTGGCCTTGCCGAAGGGTTGGGGCAAATTGCTCTGGGCATGACTCCGGTGGTGGGTGATGCCGTCGATCTCTACGAATTTGCCTTTGGGCGGGATATTTTTGGCAACTCAATAGGCGTGACTTCCCAAGTGGCCGCGGGGCTTGGATTTTTGTTTTTTGGCAATCGTCAAATGTGGTCATCTTTTTTAGAAAGCAGCATGGGCAGCACCATCAAACTTACCGGCAAGGGCCTTCGCAGGCCTCCTGGTGCCTTGTTAAGAGAGGCCGAAAGCATAGCGAATCTCACCACCAGAGAGGGAG
This sequence comes from Bacteriovoracaceae bacterium, assembly GCA_965215445.1. Taxonomy (GTDB): domain Bacteria; phylum Bdellovibrionota; class Bacteriovoracia; order Bacteriovoracales; family Bacteriovoracaceae; genus CBDBLK01. The sequence goes on from CBDCDT010000002.1 coordinate 1,255,808, forward strand.
CGGCGTTTCTTCAAAAGGTAGTGAAATCCGTGGATAGTGAGGTTCCCCGTGCCAAGCTGGAAAGGATTGCCCGCAGCTATAAAGCTTTGGATGAAGTGATGAAGGCAAATTTGGGCAACCTTCCCCCAAAGCAGAGTTGGGAAGTGACCAGGACAATCAGGCAAAATGCCGATGAATCTCTTACCGCCAATGACGTATTTAGAAGCAATTATAGTGGATACGTCAGTGGTGAGGGAAGGTATGCCATTCAGGGAAATGCGGGGCTTCATGGAGCGGTGGATGCGTCAAATATGAGGGCATTGGAAACTTCCAGGGTAGAAGTTGATTTTAACCCCAATAATGAGGCAGGTTTTATTACAGGAACTAAAACCTATGAAGTCGTGACGTTGGACTTGACCAATCCAGAAATTAGGAGAAGAATTGGAGTGACAGAGAGGAATTTAATAGAACTTACGGTAGACGATTCAAATGCTTATGAACTAACCCAGCAAATTGGAGACATCGCCAAAAATCTTGGTTATGAAGCAATTGTTTACCCATCAGCATCGACCAAAGGTAGAGGAAAAGCAATTGTTGTCCTCAAAGAGGAGCTTTTTTAAATGACATTTAGACTAGATAAAATTGCAAATATTATCAAACAGGAATGGGATACAGAAAAACGATATAGGGAAATGAGAAAAGTTCTAGTTGATATATACAAAGCAGATTTTTTTGGAGATGAAGAGAAAAAATTCATTCCGACAACAAAAGAAGTCTCCACTAAAAATTTTGTTTACAAATGGAGCAATTGGTTTGGCACTCGAAGAATCTACTGGGAAGACTGGAGTGATATTTGCGAGGAAGGATTAAATTTAACATTAAAATTTATCGAGAGTGATTTTGAGGATTTTAAAGAAATAACAGAATGTAAAGAATTAATCCAAAAGCATTTTGACAGAATCGACGAACTTCAAAAAAGCAGCAAATACACTGAAGAACAAAAAATGGCATGGAATGATATGGGTTATTAAAACTTGTCTCGCAAATGCATAAAAATAAAAATTAGCCTTTTATAAAAAACATTTCAAAAAAGAGTGCTTTTAATGAAAACTGATCTTCAATCTTTTGATAATGTCGTTATTGACTTAATCGTTTTCTCTGATTCTGAAAACGAGGTTTTAATTCAAAAAAGGTCTCCCCAAAGAAGATTATTTCCCAATCAATGGGATTTCATTGGGGGCATTTAGAACCAAATGAAAGCATTGAAGAATGTATTTCCAGAGAACTTACAGAAGAGACTTCCATGAAAGTTTCTTCTGTAAAAAAACAACTATTAACGAAAGAACAAAATGATAGAAACGCAATCAATATGGTCAATGTTGTTCAGGCCAAAGGAAACTTTGTTGCTGAAAAAGATAAAATTACTGAACACCGATGGGTAACTCAATCGAACCTCGAAGAATTAAAAAACGACCCATGCTGTAGTGATTATATTTTTACGACACTTGAAGAATACTTCAACCATTTATAAGTTTTCCAAATTCAAGTTTGCCGTAATCTAAACGGCAAGTATTTTTTGTCCAAAACGAAATTTTGTAACCGGAGTTATTTTTTATGAAACTTTTTCTTTTGCTATTTTCTTTTTCCACCTGGGGAGAATTTTCTGAACTCTCACAAAAAGAACTTTACCAACACGGCAAAAGGCGACCTTTAAAATCAAAACTAAAAACCAAGTCCAGGCTAAAACAAAAATTTAGGCCCCGAAAAAACAAAGATGTGGCACTAAAGAAATTGATTGAACAAGATCAAAAAATTTTAGGCCTTTTAGAGGCAAGTTCCAAACAACTGGTCATCAAGAGAAAGGAGGAAAAAGGTAGGTAAGGTTAGAAATGTGCCGAAATATTGGGATATTTCGGCCAGATTTAGAAAATACTCCTTCGTGATTTTAAGTAGTTAGAAACATTGAGCTTCGGGTCATTTATTATATTTCGCAACGCGTAAAATGGCGGGAGCGACGAGACTCGAACTCGCGACCTTCGGCGTGACAGGCCGATGTTGTAACCAACTCAACTACGCCCCCGTAAAAGAAACAATATATTTTTTTATGGGATTTTTCGTCAAGGGAGGGTGGGAAAAGAGAGGTAAATGGCCATAAAAATTAGCAGGCCGATGAGTGTGCGGTGAGCGTGCTTGGGGTTGATGCGCGTGCTTAGTCGCGCTGCGATAAAGGCGCTTGGCCAGCTACTGGCCACTAGCAGCGCTATCACCGCCAGGTTGAGATGGCCCCATTGGAAGGCCTGGAGGGAGATCGGGAAAGGGGGAAGGGATGGGGCAGGCGTGGCAAGGAGGACGCTCATTCCCGAAAGTGCGCTCAAGGCCATGGCGGGGTTGCTGTAGACGGATAGCCAGGCCAGCGGCATTTGGTGGAGCAAAATCAAAGTCGGGAGGATGACAAACCCTCCACCGATTCCGGTAAGTCCCGCAATAAAACCGCCGATGCTTCCCGCCGCCAGGGTGGCCAGAGTTTTGAGGGGAGTGAGGCGAATTAAATGAGGGGCCATTCCAGTTTTCGTGCTGGAAGTTTTGCTTAAGGCCAGTCTTAAAGCAGAAATTATCAAAGTTGCCGCCAGGATTTGCTTTAATCCTTGAGTGGAAATTTGCAGGGCCAGTCGGGAACCGAGTTGGGCGCCGGCCACCATGGCAATGCAGAGGGGCAGCAGGACGCGCCAGTTGGGGATGCGCCGGAGTTTCCAAAAGTGCAAAGTGTTGATGAGACCATTGCAGAAAATGACTCCCAAACAATTGGCGATGATGGTATGAGGATTCATGCTGGGATAGATGGAGTGGAAGACCGAGGCCATGATGGCGCCTCCGCCGATTCCAAAAAAGGCCGTCATTCCCCCTATCAACATTCCGGTGAGTATGAGGAGTAGCATTTGCCGACCTCCTTCGATAGAGTTGAAATTATGGCCCTTGACTTTTTTGAATCTACCCCGCTTTTCTTAACTTTTTAAAGGGGAAATAGAGAAAATATGCAAATTTTAGCGATATTGTGGGATTACCTCTTACAAACGGCCCCTTATTTGCTCTTGGGTCTGGGAGTTGCCGGATGTATGCACGCCTTTATCAATGCCGATGCTATCAAGCGTCACCTTGGGGGCCAGGGAACCGGGGCGGTTTTGAAGGCATCGCTGGTGGGTATTCCACTACCTTTGTGTTCTTGCTCGGTGATCCCCACTGCAGTTGAGTTGCGCAAGGCCGGTGCTGGCAATGGGCCGACATCTTCCTTTCTCATTGCCACCCCCGAGTCGGGCATAGATTCCATTTCCATGACTTATGCGATGATGGATCTGCCCATGACTCTGATCCGGCCGGTGGCGGCCTTTTTGACCGCTTTTTTGGCAGGCCTGTGCCAGAATTTTTGGAACCCCTTCCAGTTTCAAGTGCCGGCCGACTCAGACCAGTGTTGTCCGGCCGCAAACGCAAAACCGCAGGAGGGGAAGGGCAATGCTTTTCTCGGTGCCCTTCGCTACGGTTATTTTGATTTAGTGGAAGATTTGGCCTTGTGGTTGAGTGTGGGCCTGTTGGCAGGGGGCCTTCTGAGCGCATTGGTGCCGGCCGATTTTTTTGAAGGGATGAGCGGTTTGGGCGGAAGGCTTTTGGTTTTGGGGGTGGGCATTCCGGTTTATATTTGCGCCTCGGCCACGACTCCCATCGCTGCCGCTTTAATTCTCAAAGGCATGAGTCCCGGCACGGCCCTGATTTTGCTTTTGGTAGGGCCTGCCACCAATGTTTCCAACCTCGCCGTTTTACAGCAATACCTTGGCAAAAGGGGGATTGTGATTAACCTGTTGGTGATTGCCTCGGTGTCGTTTGCCCTGTCCTACGCCATTGATTACGGGTATAATTACTGGGAGACTTCGCCTTTGGGGGCGAGTGCTCACCATGGTCACGCTTCCGAGAGAGGTTTGATTTTTCAGCTTGCGGCGATAGTATTGACTTTGTTGCTGATTCGGGGAATGTATAAAGATTGGAAAAAAAAGAGGAGGATAAAATGCGGAATTTGAAAATTTTGAGTTTGATTCTTTGGGGCGTTTTCTTTACTGCCTGCCAAAGAGAGGCCCCGCCCGAGGCCGAGTGTGGCGACGACCCAGCATCTGCTCAACTGGATTTATCGGCCCAGTCAAACGCAAGTGCCGATGATCCGCTCTTGGGTGCGGCGGGGTTGCAGGCCAAAGGCGGTTGTACTTTGGATTAGGGGATTAGGCCTTGGCCCTTTCTTCCAGAGATTGCTTGAGCAGATTTTTGGCGATAATCATAATCATCACCTCGTTGGTTCCCGCGCCGATTTCGTTGAGTTTGTTGTCTCGCATGAGTCTTTCAACGGGAAATTCGCGGGCGTAGCCGTAGCCTCCGTGCAGTTGAATGGCGTCCAGGGCGATTTTGGTGGCCATTTTGGGGAGCGCTAGTTTGACCATCGCCGCGACCGTTGGCCCGCGTTCGCCGCGGTCGTAGCGGTAAGCGGTGTTGTAGAGAAAATTGCGCATCATCTCGGTTTCAGTGGCCATTTCGGCGATCATTTTTTGAATCAGTTGAAAGTTGCCCAGGGTTTGGCCGAATTGTTTGCGTTGGTTGGCGTAACGCAGGCATTGATCCACGCAGGCCTGGGCGACTCCCAGTGAAATTCCGGCGATGGTAATGCGTTCAATTTCCAGGTTTTTCATCATGTGATAGGTGGATTGTCCCTCTTCTCCCACCCGGTTGCTGGCGGAAACGGAAACATTATCGAAAATCAACTCTCCGGTGGGAGAAGCGCGCATCCCCATCTTGTGGATGGGTTTGCCGGTTTTGTAGTGTTTGGCATCCTTTTCAAGAATGAAGGTGGAGAGGTCTTTTTTCTCCGGGCCAGTGCGGGCGTAAACGTAGGCCAGGTTGGAATACTCGGCGTTGGTAATCCACATTTTGCTGCCGTTTAAAATGTAGTTTTTTCCTTTGAGTTTGGCGCTGGTTTGCAGGCCCAAGGCATCGCTGCCGTATTCCGGCTCACTCATACCCATGCAGCCAATCCACTCGCCACTGATGAGCTTGGGTAAATACTTGGCCTTTTGTTTGGGGTCGGCGTTGTTTTGAATGTTGTTGACCGCCAGGATGCTGTGGGCGAGGTAGCTTAAAGTCAGTGCCGGGCAGGCCTTGGCAAACTCCTCCATCACGATGGTGGCCGCCAAGGCCCCCATCCCGGCCCCGCCGTATTCGGGATCGGCGGTAATGCCCAACACTCCAAGCTCGCCCATTTGTCGAAAGGCATTCAGGTTAAAACTTTCTTCAGTGTCGTGCTTTTCCGCAAAAGGGGCCATCTCGCGCTCGGCGAAGGCGCGGCAAAGGCCAGTCAATTCCCTTTCTTCAGAACTAAAATACCACATGAGCTTAGCGGTCAGAATATAGTGGCCTGGAAAAAATGACAAGAACGCCGCCTAAGGTTAAAATAAAGGAGAAAGGGATGTGGTCATGGCAGAACGCAACATTTCCGTGTCGTCAGCAACTCCGCGGCCGACCTTATCGCCTTTGGTTTCTTCAGAAACGCCCACTCCCGCCAGTTCCCTGCAAAAAAGCGATATGGATTTCCTTTTTCCGGGGGAAAACTGGTTTTTTTACTGGAGAACCAGCGCTTCTTTGTGGGAGGCAAAGTTAAACCAATGCCCGGTGGGAACCCGGCTTTGCGTTCCCATTAATTGGGCCTTTCACTCAGAGACTGGTGATACTTTTGATTTTGCCGATACCAGGCCGGAAACCGACCTCAAAAGACTTTTGGAAACTGCACGCAAGGGGGATAGGGAATTGCTTTTTCTGGTTCCTCTGGGGCCATGTCCTTTTCTTCCCAATGGAGGCCTTCCCGTTTTTTTAGCGCGCATTTTGGCGATGGATGAAGATGCCCATCCTCAGATTTTTGTGGACGGAGAGGGAAATCTCAACCGCTTTTATTCCTTTTTTGACCAACGTGTATTTAAGGGCTTTTCCAAATTTGTGCGCCAACTGGGGCGCTATTTTTCCCAGTCGGGAATTAATTGCGATGTTCTGGGATTTCACCCCGGATATTTGAAAGGAGAAGAGTTTCGACCCTATTTGCTGGATTCGTCCCGTGCTTTCAAATCGGCACTGGCCCAATATGTGCAAATTCAAAGCAGCGAACAAAACGTGGAACCCACTCCAGAGCACGGGCAAAAGTGGGAATCGGATTTTGCTGCTACCATTGGAAACCTTTATTACCAGGAGGCGCAGACCGCACTCAAGAGCAACTGGGAAGGTACTATTCATGTCAATTTTTTGGGAGGGGGGATTCGCTCTCTCTTTGACCGCGCCTTTGAAAATGACAGTGCTCTCAGCTATTTTCTCCCGCTTTTTGAGATGGTTACTCACGGGCAATGGCCCAGTTCTGTCCTCTTGCCCGAACGTCTTAAAAAGGGGGCCTTGAAGGCCCTGTTACAAGATATTACCGATCACTCTCCATTGGCGGAATTAAAAGGCGGCGAATGTTTGAGTGACGAGGAAGATCGTTCTTTTCAGTGGCCTTTTCTCTTTGAAGTCTATGGTGATTGGGGAGAGAATGGCCTTTTAAATTATTTGAGAAAAACTCACCCCGGCCATTTTCGCCATCACTTGCGTACTTGGAAAAATATTGATCGGGGAGAGCGTGGTCTCTATTTTTTTCAGGGGTGTGATGTCGATGAATCCCTGTTTCGTTATATGCTTAAAATTTTTACCGGCGGGGGAAAAGTCGTTTTGAACAGTTCCGGCATCAAATGCCAATACCTTGATAGATTCGAGGCCTTTTGCCTAGAAAACGATTTGTTAGTGGAACGGGTAAACTATCATGTAGAGGTTCAAAATGTGACTATGAAAGAGGGTCGTTTTTTAATTTTGGATGCAGGTGGTCTGACGGGCAAAAATAGTGACCAAACTTTGGCCTTCTGGCGCAAAATTTTAAAAACTTTTTCCGTGCGCTACCTCCCTATTCCCGAAGTTGAAGGGGTTTTTCACACTTGGAAATGGAGGGCCACACTTCACCACGAACTCAAGTATGAAGAGATCCGCCGGCTCAGTTTGTACAATCCCACTTCTTACAAAAAAAAGGTTCGCATCCCCATTCCCAAAGATTTCAGGCTTCTCAAAATTGAAGAGACGGTCAATGCCAAATTCAAAGGCCAAAGCGATATTTGGGAAATTGAACTTTGGCCCGAGGGAAGTATGGTGATGGATTTTGGGGTTATCTCGTGAAGATGAGTCGTCAAAACGCTGAAATCCTTTTTGCTATAATCGGTCACAGTCAAGGCTTTCATTCGGGGCCTTATCTGTCGGCGGTGTTTGGCCCTTGTGGATTGGTTGAAGCAAGTGTTTGCGCCCAGGTTTTTTTTATGGCCAAGAAAACACAACCTCAAATTTCAGGGCCAGGCAAAGTCGGCCTTTTTTCCTCTTTGGAAGATATTGAAGAGTTTTGTCGCTTGCTCGCCTCAAAAATGGATAGTGAGCAGGTTTATCTCATGGATGTCCGGCAGTACGCCGATGCGCTTTCTTGCTCTGAGCATTTAAGTGACCTTCAGCGGGAACTGACCAGAAGGGGCAAGGCGGTTTATCACAGGCCTCAGTCTTCGAGGTCGGGATTTCTGGACAAAATTTTTTCTTAATGTTAGAGTGCCCAACCTATGGACGTGCCAACAAAAATCATCGAGCGGGCAGAATTTGAGAAGAGGGGAAAAAACCTGGTTTTTCGCCAGGGTTCCAAACAAATTCTGGTTTTGGAAGTGGGCGACCAAATCTATGCCCTCGACAATCGTTGCCCCCACGAAGGTTATCCCCTTTCTCAGGGGGGGACGGATTCCAAGTCGTGCCTTTTGACTTGCAATTGGCACAACTGGAAATTTGACCTCAAAACCGGCGAGTGCACCACTGGCGGAGATAGAGTGAGGACTTACCCGGTGGATGTCCAAGGGGAAACTTTGCGTGTGGATTTAAGTGACCCCACGCCGGAACAGACTCGCCAAAAATTGGCGGGTGACTTGAAGATTGCCTTTCGAGAGCGCGATTACGGCAGAATTTCTCGGGAGGTTGCCCGTTGGGCCTTGCATGGGTTTGATCCATTGGAACTTTTGGGAAAGGCCATTTTGTGGTCGCACCAAAAACTGGAGTGGGGTTCTACCCACGCCTTTGCCGCCAGTGCCGATTGGGTGGCACTTTATGGCCAGCACGATGAATGGAAGGAGAAAATTATCTGTCTCACCGAAACGATTGATTATATGGCCTTGGATGCTCTAAGGCATGCCGATTATCCCTTTGCTTCTCCCGCTCAAAATTACGACGAGGATGAATTGTTGGCGGCCATTGAAAATGAAGATGTGGCCCGTGCCGAAGCCCTCGTTGGTGCGGCCTTTGAAGGCGGCATGAAATTTGGAGATTTAAGTAAGGCCTTTGCCAAGGCCGCGCTGGAACACTACAACGATTTTGGCCACAGTTTGATCTACACCGTGAAATCCGAGGAATTGTGCCGGTATTTGAGTGCTCTGCCCGATGCTGTTCAAATTGAGCGCGCTTTATCTTTGAGTCTGGCCAGAAGTCTTTGTTATGCCACCAGAGAAGACCTTGTGCCCGAATTTAAAACTCATGCAAAAACTTTAAAGGCCTTGGAGTCTTCCGGGGCGGGACAAAAGGATTGGGACGGGGGGGAACTAGAACGCATGAATGTGGCCCAAACCGGTACTTGGCTCGAAAATCATTATTCAAAGTACAGTGAGGCCTCTCTCTATCGGGCGCTTTTAAAAGCAAACGGTATGAATTTTTTGCGTTACGACCTCGGTTACCAAGCGGCCACCGAAGTCGGTGTTTCTTCCACCGCAAGCTGGCTCAGTTTTACCCATGCACTCACTTTTTCCAATGCCGTAAGGAGGGTGTGCGAACGCTTTCCCGAACTTTGGCCATCTGGCCTTGTGCAAATGGGCCATTTTTACGGGCGCAATACGGCCTATATTGATTCCAGCATCCAAATGGAGGATTGGCGGGTCGAATCTCCCGCCGGGTTTCGCGCTCAAACTATCGAGCAGCTTCTCGACCATGGCCTGGCGGTACCTATTTTCAGTGCGCACCTGCTCAAAACTTCCCTGGCGATCTTTGAGGAAGCGGGCCAAACTTCAGAAGAGGTGGGGCAGGTTTTGTATGCGGCCCTTAATCGTTTTTTGCAATCTCCCCTTAAACAGCGCCACCCACGACGGATGGCCTTTCAGTCTCTTCAACTCGTTTCAAAAGACTTTCAATAATGAAAATTGCATTTTTACTTTTTTGGAGTTCATTTATTTTTGCGCTCTCGCCTCCCCCCGAGGTTCCCGAGGGTGAACTCATAAAAGAAGATTTTATTTTAAAGACACTGGCCAAAAAAAAGGGCCAAGTCTGGCCGGAAATTGAAGTTTGGGCCTTTATCCAAGCGCCCACTCTGGTTTCGACGGCCATTTTTGCCGCTTACGATTATCAAAAAGAGTATATTCCCAATCTTATAAGGAGTGAAGTTGTGAATCAACCTTCGCCCACGGAAGTTCACGTCAGCTACGAATTGGATTTAACCTGGCCGATTCCCAACCAGCGCTATACCCATGGACACCATCTCTCCAGTCCACAAAAGGAACACTATCGGGTGAGTTGGTTTGTGTTGCAATCCGATTCCATGAAAGCGCTGAATGGATTTGCCTACTTTCGGCCCTATCAGTTGGGAGGCCGTCAGGGCACTTTGATGACTTACCGATCTCTTGCCGAACCCAAGGCCAGTTGGACGGGTATCCTGGGCCGCTTTATGGTCAAGGATGTCGAGCGCAGCTTGCGCACCACTGTTAAGACCATTGAAAACTTGCATGCAGGGAAAAATCCCCTGATCGAGCGCTACTCGATCAAAATTCGCCGTGCCCTCAACGGGCAAACCGCCTATTAATCGGAGAGAATCTTGGCCACCAGCGTTTTGCAATCGGCACTTCTTGCGATTAATTTCTCGTTGGTGACCTCGGAAAAAGCGACAGTGTTTTCCAACATGGCCTGGTTAATCAATCTTTCAAAGAAGACATCCATGCGTTCAGAGGCCCCTTCCAGTTTTTCGTGACTCATAAGGGCCAAATTTTTAATATTGTTTCTTACCCAATCGCCAAGTCTGGCACTTCTGACGCCGCGTTTTTTTAAGACGCCTACGAGCTTGTCAAACTCTTCTGCATCAATGGACGAAAAGTCGGTGAGATTTTGAAACACCATTTCATCTACGATTTTGCGGGCCTCTTCTTTGCTGGTAAATTCTGCAAAAAATGCCTGTATGTGCCTGGCCACTGGTTCGAGGCGTTTTCCTTTTATGCTTGTAATGCTAAGAGCGCCTTTGGTAAGAATTTTTATAATTTTGTCATCGGCCATACTGCGTTTTTTCAAGGTGGCAGCCAAATTTTTAAGCTTTGCCATATCGGCAAAATAAAATCCATGAAGATTTTTAATAATCATTTCATCGACCGTTATTTTGGCCTTTTCAGCACTCAATCCGAGACTTTCAAAGAAGGCCTGCATTTGGTTTGCTTTTAATTTCAGACCTTCGGCCTTGGCATAGGCAGTGCCTGCAACATTTCCCGCCAGAGTTTTTGCTATCTTGTCATCGGGGATGTTGCGCTCTCTTAGTGCGGCGACCAGCGCATCAAAGGGTTCGATTTTAATGCTTATAAAAACATCGAAATTGTTGAGCATCATTTGATCGACCACTGCGGCCCCAAAAAAGTTGTCCATGTGCTGGATCATCGGATTCAATTTTTTAAGTCTGAAGTCGGCAATGCCCTTAATATCCCCTTTGACTAATTCTTGCAGCAAAGTTTCCGAGAAACTCCGATTCCTAAGGTAGTTAAGTGTTATGTCCATCTCTCTGGGTACGATGCGGGAAATGCTGATCAAATCCTTGAGCGCAATTTGGTTGACAATTTCTGCGGCATTTTTTTCGTCGAGAAAAAGAGCATCGAGGTGTTCGATTCCCCTCTTGAAATTTCTCGTCTTGATTTTGGAGAGGCCTTCGATATTTTTTCTAAAGGCCGGTTGTATTTTTTCTTTAGGGACATTTCGCTTTTTTAAAAAATCCTGGAGTTCGTCAAGTTCACTAGTGTCGAGATTGGTAAAGCGAGAGAGATTTTGCAGCATCATCTCGTCAGTAACCTCTTTGGCATCGCCTCCTCCACCAAAGAGGGCCTGCATATAAGTGGACACAAATTCCAAGCGTTTTTTTCTGGCCAGTGCCGTGCCTTCGGAACTTTTTATGAAGGCCTCGGCAATCCGTTTACCGGGGATGCCACGCTTTCTCAAAAAAACGGTGATTTGATCGAGTTCACGCAGGTTGATACGGGAATAACTGCCGAGATTTCCGAGCATCATTTCATTGGTGGCCGATTTGGGATTTTCAATTCCGACACTTTTAAAAAATATTTCCATGTGCCGAGTGATGGGTTTTAGGCGTTTTTCCCTGGCCGACTCTATCCCGTCGATATTTTTTCTAAAGGTTTGATTGATTCTCTCTTCGGGAATGTCTCGGTTGCGCATAAAGAGGCGCACTTTATCCAGTTCCTTAAAATTCATTGAGTAAAAATCGGTCAGATTTTTGAACATCATTTGATTGACAGCTTCCCGAACGCTTGTGAGTGCTTTGACTCCACCTCCATCAAAAAACATTTCTTCCAAGTGTCGGGCATTATTGCGTAGACGGCGGCTGCGGGCAATGGCGATGCCCTTGATATTTCTGGAAATCAGCTCTTTAATTTTATCTTCTTCGATGGGGCGACTTCTAAAAAAACGAATCACTCTTTTGAACGGTCGCAGTTTAATGCTGGCAAAATCGGCGGTGTTTTTTAACATCATGTCTTTAACAATCTCCCACGATTGCAGGTAATCATCCATAAAATCCAGGTGGTCTTCCAAACGGGAAACAAATTCTTCCTGGTATTGCATATCCAAAGAAAAAAAGCGCTCCCACAAATGAGACATGGTCGCCTTGGGATCAAGGCCTTCCAGGCGGCCGCGTTTGTCGAAGATATTTTGGAAAAGGCTGACCAGTTTATTTCCCTCCTTAACTTGATAGTGGCGCAAGTCTTTTTCAAGGTTTTCAAGTATGTCTTCAGGGGGTGTTTTTGTGGTTCTAAAAAAATCAATCAAAGCGAGGGCCACATTTTCATTGATATTTCTGTCCATGCCGGAAAGGGATTTCATGAGTTTGTTGGCGGCCGCCTCCTTGCCCGCCCAGGCGTAGAGCGTTTGCGTTGTTTTTTTAAAGACCCGATATTTTGTGGTTTTGAAATAGGAAGGGCGTTTCAATTGTTTCAAAGTCTCCTGCACTCCAATTTTTTCTACCATCGACTGCAAAAATTCCCTCGCCTCCTGGGGCGTCCACCATTTGGTATTAATAGTGATTCTCGCCGACCAAAGTGGAGAGTCACCCTTGAGCTTCATCTTCTCTTCAAAGTGGGCCCCGTAATGTTTGCGGGCAAAGTCGATAAAAACTGAGGCGGCGGTCTCGCTCCTTTGAGTTTCCACCACAAAAGGAATTTTGCCTTGCTCTTGGGCCAAAAGTAGAGAGGGCAGAAGGCCCGCTAAAAGGGAAATTTTCAATAAATTCAGCAACATAAGCTCGATCCTTTGGTTATTGGTTCGCTTGAAGGCGCAAAGCATAATTTGCTATTTTTGCCAAGTCAATATTTTTTTACCGAATGTGAAAAAAAGTATAGACAAGGCCCTTGACTCAGCCTATAAACAGCGCATCTATCGGAACATAGGAGAGAAATGATGCTTTTTATTCTTGCCGCCTTCGTTCTTTTCACACCATTTGGCCATGCCGAAGAGCGGGCATTGTTGCTCTTCGATGAAGAAGAAAGGCCTCGCTGTCATATCAGCGGCCAATACAAAAATGACTTTTCTTCGGAAAAGATCGCCGATTTTGTCCGGGAAGGGGATTTGACGCAAGATTTGAGAGAGTGCGGCCGGGAAGACGTTCTCTACGCCAGCCTGGTTTTAAGCCAAGAAGGCCCCGTCTCCGATACAACCTTGGTGCTTGCCACCGCCGTTCCCCTGGCCACCGCCCTGGGGTTGTCCACTTTTGCCCACAGAACGGGCCTGGCCTGGCCATTGCGCCTTTCGATGGGGGTGATTGTCGGGACAAACGCCATGGCCTCTTGTTACGGGGGCAAGCTCTACTCCGAAGGGCCATCACAGTCAAACCACTGGTCTGCGGCGGGAGCGATAGGATTGCTCTCGGGATTTTATGCAACCACGCTTAGGTATGCGGATATGCCTAAAAGTATGAAATCAGTGTCGGGCCATGCGCTCAAAGATCAGGCCGTCAACCTGGCCGTCGCTTTGCTTGCCTATTGGTCGTGTCAGCGTATTTCTGCAAAAGAAGACGGCGAAGAAGACCAAGAAGTTTCTGGAACCTTTATCCTTTACGGGGAAGACGGCGAAGGCCCGGATTATATCGAACCTTAAAAACTGCGGGAAATATTATCAACCCTTTAAAAATCGCTCTCTGCTCAATTTTCCTGGCAAACCTTGCTCTACCGGCAAATGCCACCCCTCTCTTTTTATTGGATGAAGAGGGAAGGCCGCGCTGTCGGATGGGAGATTTTCACGAGCGGGAAAGTGACGAGACCCGTGCCTTGCGAGAATGTGACCAAAGCGACCTTCTCTACGGGGAAGTTTTGCAAGCGGGAGTTGGGGGAAAGGTCGCCGGCGTGGGCCTGGCCGCATTGAAGGCGATTATGAGCATGAGTCCCAGGGCCAGTATGCTTTTTTTGTCGGGACTCAACGTCGGAATGGTTTGCGCTGCCACCAGAATAAAAAAACCGGGCGACCCCAAGAAAACTGAAAACGGAGTGGAAATTCTTCCGATCGACGAGGCGGTTACCCGCGGAGTGGACTACGGCTCTACCTACGCCCTGTGGAAGTATTTTGCGGAAATTGACCGTATGGCCAAGCTCTCCCGAACACAGGCGGCAAAAACGGTGGGCCAAAACCTCTTCAAGGGCCTTGGGGTGCAAATTCCGGTGAGTTTACTGGCCTTTTGGGCATGTCAGCGTTTTTAGCTTCGCCCTTTTTGCTAAATTGAAGTGATGCCAAAAGAATCAGCACCACCTTCAGACTCATTTGACTTCGTCAAAGCGGAACACCAGATTTTACAATTCTGGAGAAAAGAGCGGATTTTTGAGCGTTCGCTGGAACAAACCCGGGATAAACCACCCTATGTTTTCTACGACGGCCCTCCCTTTGCCACGGGACTGCCCCACCACGGCCATTTGGTGGCGGGTACTCTCAAGGACATCATTCCCCGCTATTGGACGATGAAAGGCCGCTACGTCAAAAGGCGTTTTGGCTGGGACTGCCATGGCCTTCCCATCGAGCACGAAATCGACAAAAAATTGTGCCTTTCGGCCCAGGAGGCGGTCAAAAAACTGGGCGTGGCCACTTATAATGCAGAGTGTCGTTCAATTGTCCACCGCTACGTCGCCGAGTGGAGAAAGACCACCGAGCGCCTCGGCCGCTGGGTGGATTTCGACAACGATTACAAGACCATGGACACCTCCTTTATGGAGTCGGTGTGGTGGGTGTTCAAGCAACTGTGGGATAAAAAACTCATCTATCGCGGCACCCGCGTTTTGCCCTTTTCCACCGCTTTGGGCACGGTGCTTTCCAACTTTGAGGCGGGACTCAATTACCGAGAGGTTCAAGACCCGGCGGTGACCGTTTTGTTTCAACTCGAAGACGAAGATGCTTTTTTGGCCGCCTGGACGACCACGCCCTGGACGCTTCCCTCCAACCTGGGATTGTGTGTGGGTGGCGATATAGACTACGTTTTGGTGGAAGATGGAGAGCAAAAGATTTACCTCGCAGAGGCGGCCCTTGAGCGCTATGCCGGCAAATCAAAGCAAGCGCTTCCCGTTTTAAAGCGTCTGCGAGGCAGTGACCTGACCGGCAGGCACTACCGGCCGTTGTTTGCCGACTTCGTCGAATATGAAAAAGACGGGGCCTTTTGTGTTTTTCAAGACGATTATGTAAGCACTGACACCGGAACCGGCATTGTGCATCTAGCGCCTGCTTTTGGGGAAGACGACCATCGCATTTTTGAGTGCGCCAAACTGGGTATCGACTACCCCTGCCCCATCGACACTGCCGGAAAATTCACAGTGGAAGTGGCCGAGTTTGCAGGCCTGTACGTCAAAGATGCCGACAAAGAAATTATCGAAAACCTTAAAACGCGCGGATTGCTTTACCGTCGGGACAGTATTCTTCACAACTACCCCTACTGTTACCGTTCGGATACTCCTTTGATTTATAGAATGATTCCCTCTTGGTACGTCAGCGTGGAGTCGATCAAAGACAAACTCTTGAAGAATAATTCCCAAATCCACTGGGTGCCCGGACACATCCGCGACGGGCGCTTTGGCAATTGGCTTGCGGAGGCCAAAGATTGGTCGATTTCGCGCAACCGCGTGTGGGGTACGCCCTTGCCCATTTGGCACAACGAGACTACCGACGAATATATGTGCATAGGCTCGACCTCCGAACTCAAAGAATATACCGGTGTCAGCGTTTCCGACCTCCACCGAGAAACGGTGGACGATCTCGATTTTCAAATTGAGGGAAAGGAGGGCACGTTTAAGCGTATCAGTGAAGTTCTCGACTGCTGGTTTGAATCCGGTTCCATGCCCTACGCTCAATTGCACTATCCCTTTGAAAATCGAGAAGTCTTTGAACGGGGCTTTCCCGCCGAGTTTATCGCCGAGGGGTTGGATCAAACCCGCGGCTGGTTTTATACCTTGACGGTTTTGGCCAGCGCTTTGTTTGACAAACCGGCCTTCAAAAATGTCATCGTCAATGGCATTGTGATGGCCAAAGATGGCAAGAAAATGTCCAAACGTCTGCAAAACTACACTCCACCCATGGACTTGATGGAGGCCCACGGTGCCGACGCAGTCCGTCTCTATCTTATCAATTCGGGTCTGGTGCGCGCTGAAGAAATGCACTTTTCTGACGATGGGGTCAAAGACATGGTTCGCAGGGCCTTGCTTCCGTGGTACAACTCTTTCAAATTTTTCTCTACCTATGCCGAACTGGACGATTGGAATTGCCGCGATCACTGGCAGACTTCTGAAAATATCACTGACAATTGGATTGTCTCGCGTTTGCAAACCCTCAAACAAAAAATATCCCGCGAGATGGAAGTCTATCAGCTATACAATGTGGTTCCGGCACTGTTCGATTTTATCGAAGAGTTGACCAACTGGTACATCCGTCTCAACCGCACGCGGTTTTGGGCCAAGGGACTGGAGAGCGACAAAAAGGCCGCCTATAGCACACTCTATACCTGCCTTAGAGAAGTCAGTGTGATTATGGCCCCCTTTGCTCCCTTTTTGAGTGAATACCTCTACCGTCGCTTGAGAGATTTTGCTCCCGGAACAAAGGCCCCGGCCTCGGTGCATTTATGTGACTATCCCCAGGCCGATTCCTCGCAAATCAACCCGTTGTTGGAACGGGCGATGGATCGCATGGAACAGGTGATTTTACTGGGCAGGCAAAAGCGCGCACAAAGAAAGATCAAAGTTAAAACACCTCTCTCGCATTTGGTTTGCATCCACCGCGACTCGGAGTTATTAAAAGAAATTGAGAAATTGGAAATCTATTTGAAATCCGAACTCAACATTAAAAATATTGAATACAGCACTTGCGAAGAAGATTATATTAAATTGTATGCCAAACCCAATCTTCCCGTACTGGGCAAGCGCCTGGGCAAGCGCTTGGGCAAGTACACCTCCTTGATTAAAAATTTAAGCAGTGAGGAGTTGCAAGCGTTCGAGCAAAGTGGAGAAATGGAGTTGGACGGCGAATCTTTTGCGGAGGGTGACCTGCTGGTTTACAGGGAGGCCAAAATCAACGAGAACTCTCAAACGGAAGTGCTCTCCAATCGCTTTATTTCCGTTGCTCTGGATTGCTTTTTGACTCCCGAGCTTACACGCGAAGGCATGGCGCGCGAAGTGATCTCTCGCATACAGCGTGCGCGCAAAGAGGAAAATTTGCGGGTTGAAAACCATATCCGCGTCTCTTATGCCTGTTCTGAAGGATTACAGACCGTCATTGAGGCCCATCGGGATACTATCGCCAGTGAAACCTTGAGTGTCGAATTGACTATCGTTTCGGGAGATCATCCCCACCAATGCCAAATAGACGGCGAAACTTTGAGTTTCGCTATTGCAAAGGTTTCGTAAAGAAACCCACTTCTCTTTACCCAACCAAGGAGGAGTTTATGAACTTTGAAAAAAGCTGGCCCTAAAGGCCGACAAAAAAGCAAAGAGAAAGTGGGTTTGGGAGATTTAGCATATTGGCACTCATTTGCAAGGCATTTTTCCTTTTTTATTTTTTATTTTTGAAAATTTGGTTAAATATAGGGTTAAGAAACTCTAAACTTGCTCATGGTGCGATTAGTTATCTTAAAAACATGGCCCATTGCATCAATAGCGCCAAAGAGGCCTTTAACCGGCAGTGGCAAAATTTTTTGGAAAAAAAGTGTACCTGACTGAATTTCTATAATTAAATCCCTTTTTCTCATGGATTGACCTTTTTTGCCGATATAGAGAAATGTAACCATTTTTTGCGAAGGGGGGGCCATGGGCCAAAAAATTTACCTCAAGGGAAAGGTATTTTTTTGCAAAGGCAATACCGTTCAAAAAAATAAAACTCAAAGATTTGATTTTCAAATCAGCGTGCCCTTGCATGGCATGGCCGAAACATTAATGGGCAATTTTGCGGGCCTTAAGTTTGGCCGCGAGGAAAAACGCTTATTAACTCAGGAAGCGCGCCGAAAAATTCAACAGTTTCAAGATTTAAACTCGCGCCCCATCCCCGTCCAAAAGGCCGTCGCCAAACTGGTCAAAAGGTTATCGGCCCACAAGGAAAGGCCCTTGCTTATTTGGGCCGATGGCATAGGGGCCTATTTATGCCTGGTGGCCATCGTCTCGGGAGAACTGCCCCAGACAAAGCATTGGCAGTTTAAACTCGATTCCGTTCCTTTGGCACTTTTTCCCGCATCTTTGATTAAAGACCGCAAGGCCATCATCAAACAAAAAATTCAATTTACTTTTGAGCAAAATTGTTGGCCACATCCTTTCAAAAAACTCTACCGTATTCCCCGGCATTTGCGTTTGGCAGGCCTTTCCAAGGTTCACGTTTCAGGCCAGGAAACCAAAAGGCCCGTGCCTGCAAAACGACGCTTGCGCAAAGCCGCCTGAAATTGTTTGCTAAGATAATTTCTTCGGAAAAGCTTACCCCGATACCGGAAAAGGGGGGGCAATTGATAGCATGAGAGAATAGCGGCCTTTTGATTTGAATACTCAAGGAAAAAATATTGGAATTTTACCACCGAAGCGATCAATCCATTAAATCTCTCATCGAAATGGGTGTGCGGGGATTTTTTCCTCTCTTTGAAAAGGAATGGATTGCAGAGCTTTCAGAAAATTCCAAAAAATTAAGCGGCAACGAAAAACTCAAGGCCAAACAGTTGTTCAAAAGAATTTGTCAGTATCCTACCCTGCAACGGAAAAAAATTGTACTGATGGCCTTTAATCAGAGCGAACGCGACCTTTTTATCTGCGCTTTTATGAAAATGGTGGAGAATAAGGCCCTCGACCTCAATCCAGAACTCCAGTAATGAAAGAGGGAAAGCGAACCGCCATTTTTTTTCTCGGTTTTTTAAGTGTGACTTCAAGTTTGGCAGAGTATCGGGTCTATCAATATTATGTGAGAAGTGCCGTGCCTTCACCGAGAGATGCAAATTCCTACATGGTGACCAGCACCCTTCATCCGGTTGCCTATCAGGCCTATCACGGGGGTGCTCAAAGTCTTCGCGTGGATTTATTGCATTCCTGGATGTGTTTTGGATCGACTTCGCGGCGCCCCGTTTGTCCTTCTCCTTTGGAAGAATTGCAGAAAAAATTGAACTCAGAAAATCAAGACCGGGGTAGGGATTTGGCGGGAGAGGAGACACCTTGAAAACAGACTCTGCAAGTATGCGCCCTTCGGAAAGTGCTGTTGCCAAGTGGACTCGCAAAAAAGCAGAGCTGCGCAAGAGTCAAGAAAGGGAAATAGAAAAGCTCAAAAGTGCCCACAAGAAGCGCGTTGAAAATTTGCGGTCAGAGGAGCGGGCGCAAATTTTTCAAATCAAGAGTCAGAACAGTCAAAAATTGGCACAGGAATGGGATAACAAACAAAAAAAACTGGATTCTTTCAAACAAGATTTTCAAAGATTTGAGGAATACCTCGACCGGCAAAAAGAAATTCTCAAACAAGGTCATGGTCAGCAAATTGATAACTCCAAAAGAGAGCACGCTGAACACCTGCGCGACATAAGTTATAAAGGCGAAGAGCAGGCGTTGGATTTACGCCACCAAATTGATCAAAAAGTTGAGCAATTAGAATCAAAATCCGAAGTGGAGCTTGATTCTCTGAGGCGTGATACCGCATCTCAATTGGGGCGGATGACACAAAAGAGTCAAATCAAATTGGATACCACGCGCTCCCAAAACAAGGAGGAAGTCGGTCATCTCAAATTTAAACAGGACGCTCAAAAAAAACAAATGGAACTCGAACACAAGAAATTTCTGGAGAGACAGGTCGAGCGCCACAACCGGCAATACGACCTCCATCGCAAAACCTATCAAGATGCGCTGGAAAATCAGCAAAAATTACAGCAAAATTCTCTGGACGGGCGCAAACAGGATTTTTCCAAAAGCTACGCTCAACTTACGCAAAAACACAAAGAAACGCTGGACAATCTGGACGTTCATTTTAATAAAAAATGGCGTGACATCAACCTTTCCATCGCCAAAAAATTGCAATTAAAAGAGCAGCAAATAAATGACCAATTTTATCATATCAACCGATTGGAGCCTCGCATAGAAGACAAGGGCGATCACTACCTGGTTTCTTTGCCTGTTCCTCAACACGAAAAAGGAAATTTTGTGTTGAGTGGAGACAAGCGCACTTTGAGACTCTCTATGGCCCGTCGTTTTCAAGATCAGGTGAGAGATAAGCAAGGAGGGTTACACCGCACAGGCCGCTCCGAGAGCTTTACCAAAGAGTTTCAGGTTCCCGACTTAATCAATTCTCATGGTATCTCCCATAAATGGGATAGAGGGGAGCTTTTTTACAAGGTTCCCAAGGCCTAAATTTTCAGCGAATATGGTTTAGAGATGAAAAGGCCTGTCTTGGTTCACTTTCTGCCGATTATGACGGAAGAATTTTTGAGTATTCGGGCCTCGATTACTTTGCAAAAATACCGCATAGATAAGAATTTTTCCTGGCAGCAGGAACACGAAAAAAACTGGGAATTGGGTTTGGAAATGCCTTCGCTGGGCCTTCCCATTGAGGCGCATCGCCTGCTTCGCCGTAATACCTTTAAAATGTTACTTCTGGGAATCAATCAAAAACAACGTCAAGTTTACGAAAAAATTTTTGAATCGGATGCTTTTGGAAATCTGAATTTCAAGATTTCTCTGGATTCGCAGCTCAAAGACATCACTCTTCTCAAGTCTTATGAAGTGAGTGACGACAGTGGCCTTGAGATCAATCTGGGTAGTTTTGTTCCTACAAAAATTAAAAACCCAAAAAAAATTTTGATCTGTGATTTTGATAAAACTTTAGTCGATACCAAATACTCCACTACGCGGGAAATGTATCATTCGCTGACCAGGCCTTTGGATGCTTTTCCCACTGTTCCCCACTCCGTCGAGATTATTAAAAACCACACCGAACTTGGATACCATCCCTTTATTTTGTCCTCCTCTCCACATTTTTATGAAAACGCCATCCGCGATTGGTTGTCCAAAAATGAAATTGCCACAGTGGGCATTTTTCTCAAAGATTACCGCAAAGTGTTTAGCTTGTTTGAAAACCACCTCACTCCCAAAGACCTCAAATTGCAAGGGCCTTACAAACTGGGCCATCTGCTCGACATCTTGCTGATGACCGGCCCTCCCGAGGAATTAATTCTGATGGGGGACAATTACGAGGCCGACCCCGTCATTTACCTGGGACTGGCCAAACTGCTGTTGGAACAATTGCCGCCCTGGGAAACCTGGAATTTGCTCAAAAAACAAAAGGTTTTTCAGGCCAACCGCAAACAACATTCCCAAATATTGAGCAAAATTTACCAACTCGCAGGCCAGATCAAGGCCTGGAGAAAAGAACGGGCGCAGGGCATTCAGTTAAAAATTTATATCCGCAAGAAAAAACGTGAAAATCAATGGCAAATTCCCCCCGAACTGGAGTCAAATTTAGATTTGGTCAAACTTTTTGATGAACCTTCACAAGACGGGTAAAAGTTGCTAGAAGTGAGATCGTGAAAAAACTTCCCATGTACGCCTTATCCGGGGATTCTCTCGATTGCTTCCATGAACTGGGAGTTTGCGATCGGGCATTGGCCAGGCCTTTGATCGACCACAACCGCAGTTTGCTTGCGACCTCTTTAAAAAAATTAAACCGCTTTGCCGACAAGATTTCAAGGCCCTTTCTCCGAAAATTGATGGCGGCCAACCCTTCTTTTGCCAAGCATACCGAGGCCTACGCGGAAGGGCTGCATCTCGGCCACGACCCCTACTTGCTGGTTCAGGCCGCATTGATACCCGAATTGGCCAGTGCTGTGAATGTCTGGGCACCTCGCTTTTTTTCAGGCCTTTTGGGTTGTTCCAGTTTTTTTATGTGGGATGACAAGCGCGATGCTCTAGTGCATGGCCGCATCCTCGATTTCCCCTTGATGGGAAGTTTTGACAACGCCGAACGGGCATTGCTCACCCAGTTTAATGGTGGCCCCAAAATCCTCTCTTTTGGCAGTGCCGGTTTTCCCTATCCTTCCCTGACTTGCCAAACTTCGGAGGGAATGACTTTTGCTCTCCACCAGAAGTTCACCCAAGTCTTCGACCCCAAGGGAACTCCCATTTTTGAACTGGTTTTGCAAATGCTCCAGTCCTGCGGTGACCTTGAAAGCGTGCTCCAATTTTTGAAAAAGAGTCGCACCCTCACTTGCTGGGGATTTTATATGGGATTTCAAAACGGAGAGGTTTTGGCCGCTGAAATGGCCGGTTCGCAAGTCCACACCCGGCGCTATCAATTGGGGCCGAAAGAAAAAATGCTCTATTTTTCCAATCAAGTGGACAATCCCGAGTGGAGTTGCCCCAGTTTCCTCTATCCACTGGGGTCAAACCACCACAATCAAATGCGCTGTTCGGTGGCCAGCAAAAAAATCGCTCAGCATTTTAACACTTCTGGAAAACGCCAAACACATACTATGGAGAAATTGGCGCGCTTGATGAGTTCGCCGTGGACTTCCGAAAGTATTTCCCCGAGTGATTGGGAGAGTGATAACCTGACTCCCAGTTCCCTGCAAATCGTCGCCCTCTGCCCCGCCAAGCAAAGTGCCCTGTTTGTTCCCGGGCCTGCGCCTAAACATTTTCAGGGCAAGCTGATTGAAATCACCAACGCTTTCGGGCGTATTGAACAAAAAACCCGCTCCCTCGCCGGAAAACGCGAACCTCGGGAAATCTGGCAGGGATGGCAAAGTTTAATGGCCGCCCAAATGGCGCTGCAAACAGAAAGCGGGCTAGATCGCCACCACATGGCCTGCCACCATTTGCAAATGGCCGAGGTTTATTTCAAGGGCCACGTCGAGGAAAGTATCGCTCGCTTTTTTGTGTTGGCGATTCACTATCTGGACAAAGTGGGCCGCAGGGAATTAGAGCAACTCTTAAGCGAGTTTGAGCAACTTGAATCCAAACTTCCGGCCCACTTGGAAGACCATCGCTTACTGTTTATCGCGCGTTTGGAGAGAAGACTTCAAGGCGGCACTTTCGTGCGAGTCGAACAAATTCAAAACCAGAATTTACAAAAACTCTATCATTTGGAAAAGAAAATTCCCCATCGGCTTTTGTACCTTTCGGGAAAATATTTGATTATTCCGCGCCTTGATTTGCTCGATATTGTCGTTCCTCTGCGTCTTTAGCAGAGTCTATTTTTTAAGTCTTTGCGAAATCATTTTTATGCCGCGTACGATTTTATTTTTGACTTTGGGGTCAAACAAGTCTGAGTACGCAATTGTTTTCCAAACTTCGCTTTTGAGTTGTTCTAAAATATGGTCGATAATTTGTGCCCCTCTCTTTTGCGTTATTTGGCAAATTTTGGCGGTTTCAAGAAAATGCTTTCTCGCTATCTTGTTTGCTCGGTAGTGGTTTGAGTTTCCTACAGACAGGGCCATTTTATATTTGGCCGCAGAAATTTCTTTTATTGTCAGTGCCGGGAAGATAGAGAGAATGTCATACAAAGGGGCCAGTTGGTGTCCTGTCTTGGCGTATTCAAGAGAGTAATTTTTGGCGTGTCCATCTATGGCCCCCAGGGCATAATAGGTCACCAGAGATTTAAAGAGAGTTTCTAAATCTTCTTTTCTTTTCAGGCTGGTTTCCAAGACTGATACAAAATCTTTTATATTTGGGCCTTGGTCGGATTGGTATTTTTGGTTTGAGAAATATCCCAGTGCTTGACACATATCTTCCTGGTGTTTGCGGTAGATGATTCCGTCCTCGATGTAGCGATCAAATCTTTCTACTGCCAAAACCAATTCTCCATCGAAATTTTTTAAATCGACATTGGCGACGTTAAGGCCCAGTTTCCGACACAATTTCATGCAGAAATATTCATTGTGAACACTGGATTTAAAACTGTATCCACCCATTTTAAAACTGATGGGAGGTTTTATAATATGGGTGGTAGGGGTTATTCCTATTGGCCTTTGCCACTTGTTCTTCCAAAATAAAAGCGCCGTCTTTTGTTGGACTCCGGCCAGGGAAATTCTAAAGTCTTCCAGGTTTATTTTCATTCCCAAAGGCCATGATTGTAGGTTCCTTATCATTTCGCCAATTTCTGAATCAGTAAGCACGGTTCCCTGCGGGGCCTTGCCTTTAAATTCGAGGTTTTTTTCATCAATTCTAGCAAAAAGTAGTGCCCCCACGCAGTCGCGGCCGATTTTGGCCAAAAGATCAAAGGGCCTTGAACTGTCTGCGGCAAGTTTGGCGGCAATGAGTTCTCTTTCCTCCCTTAAGTCGGGTAAGAGATTTTCAAACCAGGTGCGGACATTTTCTCCCTTATAAGGAACTGTCCCGAGGGGCAGTATTTGAGAGATGGGAAAACCATTTTGAACCCAAGCGCGGTTATAGCTAAAGGAAGTTAAACCCTGCGGGCCTTTGGTATATTTTCCCACCAAATCTCCCTGTAAAAAAACGTTTAGTTCTATGGTCTCCGACTTCCTTCCCATGGATTATGTGTCCTTTTCAATTTCGATAAAAATGT
Source organism: Bacteriovoracaceae bacterium (assembly GCA_965215445.1). Taxonomy (GTDB): domain Bacteria; phylum Bdellovibrionota; class Bacteriovoracia; order Bacteriovoracales; family Bacteriovoracaceae; genus CBDBLK01. The sequence goes on from CBDCDT010000002.1 coordinate 1,280,201, forward strand.
GTAGCTCCAGTGCCGCGGCGATAACCAACAAGAGGTCGAGTCTCGGCGAGGCAGTGAGATTTTCGAGCATGGCGATTTTTTTTTGACTCATTCCGGTCAGTTCCCCCAATTGGGCCTGAGTGAGTCCTTTGTCTACGCGCGCCTGCTTGAAGGCGGCGAGAAATTGTTTGGTTGTCCTTACTTGAGGCATAATTCTCCTACGAAAATCTTATCCCAAAAACTGGATAAATTCATTATATCCCAAAAATTGGATATTTCAAGTTTATCCCGAAAAAGGGATAAATGGGAGATTTTCTAGCAATTTCTACTGACGAAATGATAGTAAATTAACTATTGACAGGCTCGTTTAAAAGTGATAGTATATTTACATTCAAGGAGTTAGATTTGAAAATAGTACAATTGGAGGTCTTTAAAAAGGAGATTAAAAAATTCCCTACCGAAACCAGGGAAGATATTTGATCTCTTGTAGGTAAGTTTATCGAAGGTGAACAACTTACCTCAAAACAGTTTAAGACGTTTAAAATCGACAAGGAAACAAAAATTCAAGAGTTTAGGGTAAAAGACCGCAAAGGAAATTGGCGAGTTATAAGTTGTATAGTTCAGAGTGATATTTTGGTGTTTGTATATGCCTTTCATAAAAAATCTCAGGCGCTACTTGAAAAAGACAAAAACACCATAAGAAAACGTATTAAGAGAATTAAATTGTAAAGAAAAAATTACAACTATTAATGGAAAAGGATTTCAGTATGAAAACAGAAAAATTAAAAATAGTATCCCTAAGAGAGATGGCCGAAGAATGGGGTATCAATTATGAGGTTTGCAAAATTAAATCAGAACTCATTGAGTGCATTAAAAATTATTGCAAAAGGGAGAAAATTTCTCAAAGAGCATTGGCCAAGAAAGTGCCTGGCCTCTCCCAAGATAGAATTTCAAAAATTTTTAATGACCAAATTGGGCACATGACAATTGATAAACTAATTCAAACTCTATCTGCTCTTGGTATCAAAGTTAGTGTTAAACCAAAAAAACTATTTAGTGATAAGAAGACAACAACAAAACGAAAATCATTCTTGCCGGCCAGCAAAAATACATCAGTTGTCTCTTCTTTAAGACAAAACACTTTACTCCAGTCAGGGGCAGGAAAATTTCAAAGCGTAGTTACAAGAAAATCTTCGACTAGGCGGTTTGCTAATAAGAAGCGGAGATTAAAGTCATAAAAAATTATCACTCCCTTGCGCCCGTGACAACGCTTTCATCGAAATAATTGCAACTCATCCCCGCGTCCACCACGATGCCGGAAGCGTTGATGCCACTGGAAAGGGGAGAGAGTAGGAAGGCCACCACGTTGGCGACTTCCTCGGTTTGCAAGGCCTTTTTTCTCAAGGTCAATTTTTCGGCAAATAGGTAGTTGTCAATGTAGTTGGGGATGCCCGCCGAAGCGCTGGTTTTTAAAGGCCCGCTTTGAACGGCGTTGAAGCGTACATCGGAAAAAGCACTAAAGCTTTTTGCCAAGTAGGCCACGGTGGCGTCCAGCGCGGCCTTGATCGGCCCCATGTATCCGTAGTTGGTGGCGCGGGTGTTGGAAATAGAGACGGTCACCACCGAGGCCTTTTGGTCAAAGACATTTTTGAGGGCATTGCTCAGGGCAATCAGGGAAAAGTGACTGACCCGTTCGGCCTGGGCGTAGTCTTCCCAGGAGGTTTCGTGAAAGGGTTTGGGTGCGGAAAAGTTGGCGAAGGCCATGGAGTGAAGCAATCCATCCAGGGGTTTCCCCCTTAATACATCTTCGAGTTGGCAGGGCAGTTTTTGGATGTGTTCCCGGTTTTCGACGTCCAAAAGCAAAACCTTGGCGCCGGGAAACAACTTTTCCACTTGGGTGCGGGCCTTGTCGTGCTGAACCGAAAAGACCAGTTCGGCGCCCGCCGCTTGTAAGGCCTTGGCCGAGTGACAGGCCACCGACTTTTTGTTGGCCACGCCGGTAATCAGAACCTTTTTTCCATTGAATTGCATTAAACGTAACTGCTCACACTTCAGACCATCTTGTGGGTCAGCTACACTGTCGCTCCCTGCGACGTGCCGGGAGCACGCCTCAGTCGCTCCAGTTTGCTTCCCCCCAACCTGGCCTAAATTGTGAGCACTTACCTTGCCTTTATAATGGTTTTTCATTTGGATACAACCTTTTCTTTGGGGAGGAAGGCCCCGGTAAAGCGGATGAGCATGACTGGTTTTTCATTCACGCAGGTTTTGCCCGACATATAAAAGGCCCTTTTTAAGCGCTGGTCGAGGGAAATGTGCATGGTGAGCAGGTCGCCGGGACGGACAAAACTTTTGAATTTGGCGTCACTCACCCGGCTGATGACTCCCAGTCCCTCTTTTTCTTCCCGGCCAATGAGCAAGGCCCCGGTCTGGAAGGCCGCCTCTTGCAAAATTACTCCGGGAACGATCGGGTTGCCGGGAAAATGGCCTTTGAAAAAATCTTCCTCGCCGCTGACTTGATAAGAGGTGATGATGCTTTTTTGGTCGCCATCGAGAGATAAATCCACAATGTGATCGACAAATAAAAAGGGAGGCCTTTGGGGAAGGCCGTCCAAAACTTCCCGATCGGTTTTCCTTGATGACATTTACAATCCTCCGGTTACTTCCAGGCTGGCCCCGGTGACATAGGATGCTTCGGGTGAGGCCAAAAAGAGTACCGCCGCCGCCACTTCCTGGCCAGTGCCAAAACGGCGCACGGGCACTTGTTTTTTGTACCCGGAAACCTGTTCTTCGGGCAAATCGGAAATCAATTCGGTTTCGATAAAACCGGGCAAGACGTTGTTGACGGTAATGCCTTTGCGTGCCACTTCCTTGCTCAAGCTCTTGGCCAAAGCGACTTGCCCTGCCTTGGAGGCGGCGTAGGAGGCCTGGCCGGGAAGTCCCATGATTCCCCCCACTGAACTGATGTTGACGATTCTGCCGAAGCGCTTGGAGAGCATCAACAAAACCGCTCCTTGAGACATGAGATAGGTTCCCTTTAAATTGGTGTCGAGAACGGCGTCCCAATCGCCCTCCTTGAGAGAAACCAAAATTTGATCCCGGCGAATCCCGGCGTTGTTGACCAAAACGTCGAGACTGGAATAATTTTCTTTAAGCCATTGGTAGAAGGCCTTGATCTGCTCGGAGTCCACCACGTCACATTGCCTGACCTCCAATCTGGAAGACCATTCCCCCAGCGAGGTCTGAAACTGAGTGGCGGCCTCTTTTTGCCCGCGATAGGTGGCGATGACTTGTGCCCCTTGCTCCAAAAAGGCGCGGGTAATCGCCGCTCCAATGCCACGGGTTCCTCCGGTGACGATGGCCACTTTCTTTTCAAATTTATGCATGACAATCTCCTTTTTTCTCCAAACGCGAGAGATAAGTTTCAATTTGGTGGGATTGGATCGCCCCGTAATTGGCGGCGCCCAGCCATCCCGACATAATAATTCCCACGGAACCAGCGTGAAAAAGCCCCGGGATTGCTTTGTGCATTTCCCTGCTCAGGGGAAGGCCTTCAAACTTGGTTCCAAAACTCGAACCTCGCTGGTGGCGGGTATAGCGTTCTACCGTCAGAGGGGTGGAAGAGTCAATAAAGTCGATTTTTTCCCGCACTCCCGGAATAATTTTTTCCAATCCCTGCAAGGCCCGTTCCACCGTATGTTTTTTGCGCGCGAGATAGGTCGATTCGTCGAGTCCGTGCCAGTCTTCGTAGCGGGCGTTGGAGCTGGAAACCACTGCGTAGCGATTGTCCAGATGGGGGCGCATTTCGGGATAGTAAAAGCTAAAGGTTTGGGAAGTGACTTTGGGGGAGAGCAGCCCCTCGGTGCTAAATGTCTGGTCTTCAGAGTAAAAAATGAGTTCCCCCACATTGGGGAGGTGTTCTCCCTTTTTGATGCCCATGAACACCTGGCACGAAGAGGTGTTGGGGCGCACTTTTTGAGCGCAATCGGCATATTCCGCGGGCCATTGTTGGCGGCCCACCAGTTTGAAAATGGTGCTTTTTAAATCGGCGTTGGAAACTACCGCCTTGCTTTCTACAGTCTCGCCGTTTTGCAGGCGCACGCCACGAGTAGAACCCCCTTCCACGATAATTTTTTCTACGTTGGAGTGTAGTTTTATGTCCACTCCATTTTCCAGCATTTGCGTTTTCAACAGGTGCACCAGTTGATCGGTTCCGCCGTTGAAAATATAAACCCCCTTGTTCATAAAATTGCCAAAGACGATGCCGTAGGCGATGGCCGGGTCTTCCAGTGTTGAGCCGTTGGCGTAGGCAATCGGCTCCAGCAAAAAACGGATGACTTCGTTTCTGGCCCCAAAATATTTTTCAAAAAATTGTTGGGTGGAGGGGGAGTTGTCATCGTAAAAATTCATTGAAAGAAGCGCGCTAAAAAAATCCTCTACGGTTTTCAAGGGAATACCAAAATGGCCGTGTAACAAACGGATGTAGTCGGTGCGGGTGAAATCGGTTTCGAGTTGGTATTGGGGGTTGATAAAGCGCACTTTCTGCACTTGCCGAATGCGATCGGCGATATTGCGGTTCCAATAGCGGCGGCAGGTTTTAATCATGCCGACGGGAAAGCCGTGCAAAGAGACATCAAAAATGTGTTCTCCACGGCGGCGACGAAACCAGGTGGCCAGGCCTCCGAGTTTGTTGTGCCCTTCGAGCAGGAGTACGCGGCGACCGCCTCTACCCAACAGGTTGGCGGCGGTCATACCCGCCCATCCCGAGCCAATCACTACCACATCGTAGGCGCGAACAATTTTCTCTTTTTTGGAGTAGAGTTTTCCCGCATAGTCCATCGCCGGCCACGATGGCCTGTCTTGCTCTCCTTTGTAAAGCCTATTGACGTCACTGCACTACTGCGGGCAAACTGAAACTATTGTGGTGTTAAAGTTTATAGTGCTTTTCCTGATTTTATTTCCGCAAACTGGCCTTGGCACCAGTTCAAAGCAGGCCCCTTCGAGCAGTTATTACCTTTATGACGGCAAACCTTTGCGCATCAGCGAAAGCAGTTTTCGGCGTTATGTTGTGCCCCAACTGCGGACGATGGGGCGCGAATACCTCAACATCCTCAAAAAGCTTCATCCCCTCCAGGAATCCCTGATCGCTTTGAAAAGTGAATTGGCGGGGATGCACGAATCTCTCGCCGCCTTTCAAAATGCCTGTTGGGGTTCTCCCCCTTTGCGCAAAAATTGCGCCCCCAAACTTGCCGAACTCCAGCGCCGTTCGCGCCAGGTCGATCGTTCCCTATTGGCCCTCTATCACCACCCGAAACTGGATTTTTCCCTCTCAAAAAATCAGCGAGAAATCACTGCTTTAATGGCACTCATTCGCTCTCTCGACGAAATGGCGGGGGTCAATCACCACTTTTTGCACGCTCTGGAAAAATTCCTCATCACCTCCGGGAGCGACTCCTTTCCCCCCTCCAGTGAGGCCAAATCGCTGGAATTGTCTCTCCGCAAAATATCTTCCAGCGCGGAAATGCTGCAAACCTTGCTGTTGCAAAATGAACTCAAGCGCGATTTTGATTTTGCTTGGCAGCATTTTTTCCGGCCATTGGAAAAACACGTTCTCGGGGGGGAGGGGATTCCCTTTATGCTACGCACTCTCGAACCCCTCAACATCGCCTGGAATACCTTTCACATGAAGGTTACCACAGAGGGCCATAAACTTCCCTCCAATGTTCTCTCCATCGCCAAAACTATGCACAATCGCTGGAACTCGGTTCTCAAAATTATCCTCAACAACTAGAGTATTCACAAAGCTGCACCACCGCCTTATCCTGCTATTCAATGAGAATCTCGACTCTTTTGGCGGTGGCCTATGGTTTGCAACTCATCGGTTTTGTCACGGTGGGGGCGTGTTTGGCGACGGGCCTGATTGAGGGAGATTATGGACAGCTTGAATTGATTCAACTGGTCGCCGGTTCCGTGCTCTTTTATCTGGGTTCTTACTTGAGGGGAAGGTGAATGATCATTCTTGGCATTGACCCCGGTTCTCTCAAAACCGGCCACGCCGTCATTGAAGTCAAAAATGGGCGCGCCATTTACAAGTCCTCAGGGGTTTTGCGCTACGACCAATCCAGTCCGTTCCTCGAACGCATCGGTGAAATTTACCACTCGTTTCGCCAAATTGCGGAACGCTACAGGCCCCACGAAATTGCCATTGAATCGCTGATTCACGTCCGCAATATAAGCTCGCTGGCCAAATTGGCCCAGGCGCGGGGAGTAATCCTTTCGGCCTTGATGGATACCCATCAGGGTAAAATTTTTGAATATTTGCCCAATCAAATCAAGGCGGCGGTCACCGGGCATGGCCACGCCGACAAAAAAACGGTGGATCAAACCCTGCGCATGATTTTTGCCAGGCAAATGAATTTTGAAAGTGATGACGAATCCGATGCCCTGGCGATTGCCTTGGGGCATCATTTATTGGGTGGCAATACCCGCGGCCTACTTGCGTCGCCCAAGAGGAGTTTGCGGCCATGATTGGGTATTTGAGCGGGGAAATTCTCACTTCCGACGGCGATTCTGCCGTTGTCAAAACCGCTTCTGGAATTGGTTATCAGGTTTATTTTCAAGGCCGTGTGGAAAGTGGCCAAAAGGTGGGCTGGTACATCTCCTTTATAGTGCGGGAAAATGGCCATTTCCTCTACGCCTTTCCGGAACTTAGGGATAAAAAACTCTTTGAGGCGCTGGTTGAAATCAAGGGAGTCGGCCCAAAGTCGGCCTATGCCCTATGGGGCAACCTGGGGTTTGAAGACATTGTGTTTTCGCTACAAAGGGAAGACAAAAAAAAACTCACCCAGGCCCCGGGAATAGGCCCGAAGGCGGCGGCCCAAATTTTGTTGGACTTTGGCCCTAAAAGTCAGAAATTGGCCCAATTGATACCCTTGACCTCCGCTCCCCTTAGACCCTCTTTGCGCCAAACGCCTTCCCCCATTATCAGCGATGCCCTGATGGCCTTTGCCGAATTGGGTTTTAGAGAAGAGAAAGTGGGGCCGGTTATTCAGCGATTGATGGAGGAGTATTCCGCTTCCGGTCGCGCCATTACCAAGGCGGAACATTTGGTGGAATTGGCACTCAAGGAATTGTGAAGTGGAAAATGAGCATCTATTCAGGCCCAACGCCTATAGGAACGAAGGCCAGACAGAAAGGGGATTGAGGCCGGCCCAGTTTTCCGAATTTGTGGGCCAAAAAAAAGTTCTCGACAATATTAACGTGATGATTGAGTCGGCCAATATTCGGGGCCAGGCGATGGATCACTGCTTGCTTTCAGGGCCTCCCGGGTTGGGAAAAACTTCGTTGGCGATGATTATCGCCAGGGAATTGGGAAGCGAGCTTCAAGTTATTTCCGGGCCGGCACTCGACAAAAAGGGAGATTTGGCGGCCATTTTAGGACAGCTTGCCCCTCGGGACGTTCTCTTTATCGACGAGATTCACCGCCTGCACATCGCCGTCGAAGAAGTGCTCTATTCGGCGATGGAAGATTTTAGGCTGGACATCGTTTTGGGCCAGGGTGTGGCGGCCCGAACCATGCGCATAGAACTTGCACCCTTTACCTTGATTGGTGCCACCACTCGCTCCGGGCTTTTATCCAATCCCCTGCGCACGCGCTTTATGGCCAACCTGCACTTCGATTTTTATCAAACGCAAGATTTGGTTCGCATTGTCGAATTAAACGCTCAAAAATTGGGTGTCAAACTCGCCCCCAACGCCGCTCTTCACATTGCCCAGTGCGGGCGGGGAACACCCCGTATCGCCAACCGCATCCTGCGCCGGGTGAGGGATTTTGCTCTAGTGGACGGAACCAATCAACTGGGCAAAGAGCAGGTGGAAAAATCTCTCTCCACCATGGACATTGACCGCTACGGACTCGACCGGATGGATCGCAAAATCTTAAATGTTATTAAGGACTATTATTCCGGCGGCCCGGTGGGCATCGAGGCCCTGTGTGCAACACTGGCCGAAGATCGGGTGACCATTGAAGACGTCTTTGAGCCGTACCTTCTCAAAGAAGGGCTTTTAGTGCGTACCCCCAGAGGCAGGGAGATCACCGATAAGGCGAGAAATTACCTTATATAAACAGCACTTATTTAAAAAAAGTTATGTAAGTTTGTTCTTTTAAGAAATTTTTTTTCTTTCGGACTTGACCGAAAACAATTGATGGAAGAGACTTTCTTGGCGCTGGTAAACGCCAGATGCTTGAAAATTCACCATCCATAAGGAGGACACCGTGAAAATCTTGACCAATCTCTTGTTCGCTTTTTCCCTGCTCTTTTCCATTTATGCCCGAGGCGATGAGGCCCGTAACGACAGGGCCGCAAAAACTGTAGAAAAGAGACTGTTTGGGGTTAATCCGATGGCCCGTTCCGGGAACGACGACGGTGGTCTTTATCTCTCCGTAGACTTTGGTTCCGCACAAGTTGGCGAAGACCCGGTCAACGAGTTTGGTGTTTATGGCGGTCAGGGAACCCGTGCAGGTACGATTCCCATCGACAACCAGGGAGTTTTTGGCGACATTGGTGCCAATCTGGGGTTTCAACAAGTACTTACAGACGGTATTAGCGTTCGTGTTGAAGGTGGCTATCGCTGGATGCGCTTTGATTTAAACAATCCCACCTATTCTCACATTGAGGTGGCCCCCGTTCCTCTCGATTTGGTCAACGACTTGATTCAGATTGATGGAGACGTTGAGTTGAGAGGCCCTCGCGGAGGTGTTTTCCTGGATTTGGGGATGGGCAATTCGGGAAGTTTTGCCTACGTCGGTTCCAGCTTTGGTCTGGTTAATGTCGCTGGTCAATACAACGCGACAATCGGCCCCGATATTTCCATATCCATGGACGATGACACCACGACGACAATGCTGTCTTGGGAAGCGGGAATAGTGGCCCGGCTTGGCAGTCGCGTGGGCGTGCGCTTGGGTTATGAGTGGACTCGCATCAGTGATTTTGATTGGAGAACCATGACAAATGGCTCTCTTAGTGTCACTCCCGGTGATCGACACATGCTCAAGCTCGGCCTGTTCCACTTTTTCCGCAGAAGATAACGAACTCGAAGACTCATATTTTTAAGTTTTACGGCCACTCTTTGCAGTGGCCGTTTTTTGCTTGACGGGTGTGCGTAAAAAAGAGACACTGTTAAAGTCGTCTGCAATGCACAAGGAGGTTTTTTGTGAGAATTTTAACGACTCTTTTTTTTGCCTTTTCTTTCCTTTGTTCCGTTCATGCCGAAAAAGAATCCAGCAATGCCGAGGCGGTCAAAGTTCTCAAACGCAGGCTTTTTGAATCTAATCCCGACGGTGGCCTTTATATTTCCATCGACTTTGGTGCCAGACAGATGGGAGAAGGCCCGGTCAACAGCTTTAGCACTGATACCGATGAGGGCGTGCGCGCAGGCACGGTTCCCATCGACAATCGGGGTGTTTTTGGCGACTTAGGAGTCACTGTCGGCCATCAGGCGGCGGTATCAAACAGACTCAGTTTTCGCGCCGAAGGTGGCCTGCGCTGGATGCGCTTTGATCTGGACAACCCGGTTTATTCCCGCGTTGACTTTGCCCCCGTACCCTTGGCATTAATCAACGAAATGGTTCAATTTGAAGGGACTGCCGAGGCCAGGGGAATGCGCATGGGCGCTTTTCTCGATCTTCACTACGGCAATTCCGGGAGCTTTGCCTACGTCGGTTCCAGTTATGGCCTGGTCAATATGTCCGCCCAGTACAACCTCTCCGTCGGAGATAGGGGAAGTGCGCTGGACGACAGTCATTACATCAATCTAAAACCCGGTTTTGAAGCGGGAACAGTCATCCGCTTTGGGCGTACGGGTTTGCGGATAGGCTACGAGCTGACCCGCTTTGGCCAGGTTGACCTGACAACCAATGGCGGTAGTCCACTCGCTGTCATGCTCGGCAATCGACATATGCTTAAAGTCGGTCTTTTCCACTTCTTTCGCAAAAGATAGTTTTTTAAAATACTCGGTTTTATAAATCTCACGGCCATTCTGCTCAAAGAGTGGCCGTTTTTTTTTGAAATTTTTTTCTTTTTTGCTTGACGTGAACGCACATGGCAAGGGAAACTATTTAGGCAACCTTGGACGTTGCTATTGCTCACAATTAAGGAGGCCATCGTGAGAATTCTGTCTACTATCCTGTTCACTTTTTCTCTGCTCTTTTCCGCTCACGCCCGAGATGAAGAACCCAAAAATGCTGAAGCAGTTAAAGCTGTAAAGCGCAACCTGTTTGGAGTTAACCCCTTGGCAAGAGGCGGCAGCGGCGGCGGTCTTTACGTTTCCGTTGACTTCGGTTCACGACAAATGGGTGAAGACCCGGTCAACAACTTCAGTGCCGTCGGTGACGATGGTACGCGCGAAGGAACAGTCCCCATCCACAACCGCAGCGCCTTTGCCGACCTTGTAGGTGGCGATATGGCGGCCAGCATGGGTTATCAAGCGGCAATTTCTGGCGGTGCGAGTTTTCGCGTGGAAGGCGGTTATCGCTATATGCGTTTTGACCTCGACAATCCTTCTTATACCCGCTTTGACTTCGCTCCCATCTCTCTCGACCAGCTCAACCAATTGGTGGAGTTTTCGGGAACTGCCGAAGCGAGTGGATTTCGCGGAGGTGCTTTCCTCGACCTTCACCTCGGAGATTCGGGAAGCTTTATTTATGTCGGTTCCACTTATGGCCTTCTCAACGTGGCCGCCCAATACGATTTGGCGATTGGCTCCCAAGGTGCATCGCTGGATGACAACAACAACGCAAGCGTGATGACCGGCGAAGTGGGAACAGTGATTCGCTTTGGTGGCCGTACAGGTCTGCGCATTGGCTATGAGCTTACCCGCTTTGGCCAGGTTGATCTTACCACCACTGACGGCAGCGCTTTGGCGGTTACTCCCGGCAATCGCCACATGGTCAAGATTGGCCTTTTTCACTTCTTCCGCCGAAGATAATCTCTCAAAAAGAGAAGTCGATAAATCTTAAAAATGGCCGCTGCTTGCAGTGGCCGTTTTTTTTTGCTAATACCCACATTGATGAATAAAACGCCCTCCACTCCCCGAACTCCTCCCGGTTGGGACGAATATTTTATGCTTCAGGCATTGATCGTCTCGCTCAGGAGCAAAGACCCCAGCACTCAGGTCGGTGCGGTCTTTGTCGATGCCGACAACCGCCAAATCGGGATGGGCTACAACGGCTTCGTGGCGGGAATCGACGAATCCCAGTTGCCCTGGGGAAAGGGGCAAGATGCCAAGCTGGAAGAGACGAAATACGCCTACGTCGTTCACGCCGAGGCCAATGCCATTTTACAGGCCAGGCACTCCCTGAAAGATTCTCGTTGCTATGTGACCCTTTTTCCCTGCAACGAGTGCGCCAAACTCATCGCCACCGCCAAAATCAGTGAAGTCATCTACCTTTCCGACGGCCGGGACGAGGCGAACGCCCGCATCACCAAAAAAATTCTCTCCCTCTCGGGGGTTAAATGCCGCCAATTCTCCCTCTCGACCCATCTGATTTCAGAGGTTTGTGAGCGCCTGAAAAATCTATGAAAAAAAGAGATTTGGAGCATTATCTCAAAAGTTTAGGTTGGGTACTGGAAAGAGAAGGTTCTCGGCATGAGGTGTGGAGTAAGGGCAGAGGAAAAATTGCCGTTCCAAGGCATCGAGAAATCAGAGAGGGAACGGCCAAGAAAATTATGAAACAGGCAAAAGGCCATTTCTGTTGACATTCTATAAATTCTTTTGTATACTAATAAGTATATTTCGGAGGTGGCCATGAAAATACAAGGCAGGTTGGTCAAAGAGAAGGGAGAAAAGTGTTGGGGAGTCGAGATTCCTGCAATAGGGGTTTACACTCAAGGAAAGACAAAAAAAGATGCGTATGACATGGCCAAAGACGCAATAGAAATTTTGGTGAATAAAGACGATTTTAAGGTAGAGATTGAACCTGGACGCAATTCAGATTTCTTCATTATTCCCAGTAAAATAGGCCCTATTTTATCCCTCATTTTAAAACAAAAAAGAATTGACAGGGGGCTGACCATTGAAAAAGTCGTCGAAAACCTTGGCCAGACTTCTCAAAATGCTTACTGGCGTTATGAATCTGGGGCGAGTTCTCCAAGTTTTGAAAAATTTGACCAAATTCTAAAGGCGATCAACCCGAAATCTTCGGCGGTTTTAATCATCTCATAGAGAGGTTTGTGAGCGCCTTCAGGGCATTTGACACAAACTCGCCTTTCAGGGTAGAAGTTTGACTCTAAAGGTCAGTGAATAATATGAAATTCTTTTTTGCTCTTTTTCTCATTCTGCTTTTCCATCCACTCTTTGCCCAATCTGCTGGGCCACCAGAGGGAATCTACTTTTCGGCCGATCTTCGCGCGGGCCTTACGGGTGGGGCAAGGGGTGACTCTCAGGGCGGTTTGTTTCTGGTTGGAAAAACGAGTTCTGGTTTGAGGCAAGATGTGGGAATTGTGGGTTCGGTGTTTGGCCTCTACAGGAGATTCGTTGGGGACAACTTGCCTGTTACGCTAGACCCGGGCGACCTGGATTTTCATGTTGGTTTCAAAAAATTTTTTTCAAGTCCTGCTGCAAAACAACGGGTGGGAATGCGCTTTGAGGGCGGCCTTAAATGGATGCGTACCGAATTGGGCACTCCCGTTCCTTTTCTTTCCAGGGAGCAACTGTCTTCCACCTCTTTTTCAGAATTTTTGCAGCAGTTTGAAATTAAAATAGAGGGTGAAGCGCACATTTTTGGTCCTCGTGGGGGAATGTTCCTCGATTTGCGTTTGTATGAAACAGACCATTTTGTCTATTTGGGCACTTCCTTTGGGCTGGTGAATTTAGGGCTTGAATACGATGTTCACTCCGACCGCCTTCCCCTCACTGCCTCAACCGATGATTCGGCCTGGATTTCCATGTTCCAATACGATGCGGGGCTGGGCATACAACTAAGAGAGCGCTTAGGCCTAAAATTGGGCTACCAATTTGCAACATTCCAGGACGCTTTGATGGCCACACCTTTTGCCGGCACAATTGAAGCATCTCCCAATAATCGGCACACCCTAAGAATCAGTTTTGTGCATTGGTTCCGCAGAAAGCAGGCCATTTGACAAAGGCCCGGGCCTCGGGGTAAAAAATGATCTCCCTATCCACCAAAACAAAAGGAAATGGTATGAAATTCTCTTATTTCGTCCTGATGGCCCTGCTTTTCGCTCCAGTTTTTGCCCAGTCCAACGAACCGCCGGAGGGATTTTACTTCTCGATGGGTTTCCACACTCCACCCATGAGTGGCAAATCCAACCCCGATTCCGAGGGGCGCGTTTTTCTCGTCGGAGAGATCAGTCCTTTGGCGGCCACGGAATTTGGAGTGGCCAATTCAAAGTTCGGCCTCTCTGAAACTCGCGAAGGGGGAAATGCTCCCATCGCCATGAACTTGAACGATCTGGATTTCAATATCGGTTTTAAAAGGCTTTCTTCCAAAGTGGGTTTGAATGACCGGCGCATAGGGCTTCGTATTGAGGGCGGCGTTAAGTGGTTGCGCACCAACTTGGGGATTCCAACACCCATTGGGGAGGGCCTAGAAGTGGCCCCCATGTTTATCGAAGAACTCTTCGAGGAACTCGAGATTAAAATGAATGGAAGGGCCAGTATGCTCGGCGTTCGTGGAGGGGTTTTTGTCGATTGGCATCTGACCAACTCCGATCACTTTGTCTACTTGGGAACTTCTCTGGGGTTGGTAAATTTGGGATTGGAGTACACGATACATGCTCCCGACCCCTTGTTGTCTGCTTTTAGCACGGAAGATTCGGGACTAACTTCTATGCTCCAGTATGATGCCGGAATGGGTTTTCAACTGGGTAAACGCTTAGGCCTGAAGGTGGGTTATGAATTTTCAAAATTTAAGGGAGCCGGCCTGGTGACGCCTTTTAGTCTCGCTTTGGGCAAAGTTGATGTAACTCCCACCAACCGGCACACCGTAAAAATCAGTCTTTTACACTGGTTCCGCAGGCGGTAAGTTTATCCATTTAAAAAGGCCTAACTTCAGCGCTTAAGGCCAATCCTCCAACATCCGATAGGGTAACAAGGAGGGCAAAATGAAGTTGAGTCTTTTACAAAACACGTCTTTGGGTTTGTTGACCACAGTTTGCGTTTTGGCCTGTGATTCTCCTTCTTCTACGCGGAGTAGGGGGGGACGAGGTATCGACCAGAACAACCCGGCCTACGGCGGTGGAACCTTTTCCAATTATAATTCGGATTCCCACTACTATTTAAAAAATGCCGGGCAGAGTGGAGACGACCCCTATTTAGACCCCAATCTTTCTCAAGTTCCCGATGAGATTTCCCATTGTTCGTGGTCGAGGGACGGTTCTAGCGGATATACTTTTTCCAGTGGACATTTTTCTCGTGGGGAAATCGACTCCGTCGAAAAAAATGTCAATTTATGCCAGCACCGGGGAGAAGAACTCAAAATCTATTTGCAACTCAAACACCCATTTAGAGAGGGAGTGTGTTTATTGCCTACTTTTCACAACGAACAAGACGGCAAACAGGTGAGCATTGGCAATTTCCGTTGCCAACGCATGACTTCTGACAATACCAAGGCCCAGCTTTATGAGTTGGTCAAAGATCGGGTGGGAATGACCCAATTTCCCGTCACCGGCGTGATGCTGATGAAAGACAAGCAATACGTCTACCCGCCACCTTATCCGACCCACCCCATTTCCAGTTTGGCGGCCTATGGCCACTGTATTAAGGAACTGGCGCAAAAGCGCAATCCCAGCTTTTGCATTGCTTTTAAGAACGCCGGGCACTACCTCTACCATCAGTTTCCACAATCACAGTGAGAGAGAGAGTCCGCCGTAAAGAGAATTGCCGTAGCTTCCTTGAAAATTCCACAACCTGGCGGCAATGAGATTTTTATCTCTCAGGCGGCCAGAGCGAAAAGATGCCCCCAATTCCATTTTAAGAGAGGGGTGCAGGGAAAAGATATTCAGTTGAAGTTTGGGACTCAATACTGAAAACTTAACTTTCTTCTTTAGCGCCAAAGACGGGGCAGAAATGCCCGTCTCTGGGTTAAGGGAATAGTGAAAGGCATTGATTAGCAGTCTGGAGCCAGGCCCGAGTTGCAGACCTAAACTGGCAGAGGCCCTGGAAAGGTTGCCTATCCGCATTTCGTCTGGTTGAACAGAAGTTCCAGTCAAATGCATTTCGTAACCAAGACCTAGGGCCATTTTGGAAAAGCGCTTGGCGGTGGAAAGTCCCAAAATGTGGTCTGTCCTGCCGCTGGCGAGATATGATTTTTTGGACTTCCACCTAAAACCGCCGTAGAGGTCGAGGTTGACCTGCCCTTGGAGCGGGCCTAACTGCAACCAGTGAAACCCCACCAGTAACAGGGGATTTCCCGCCTGCCAACCGCCCCTGGGGGCCAACACCGGCGAAGACGATTGGGCCTGCCAGTAGCGGCCTTCAAAAAAGAACTGGCCGGCAATCTGGCCTTGGGCCGCAAAGCGCATAAAGCGTACCTCTGGCCCTCGTAAGTCCTGCAAGTCCACGCCCACCGTCTCAAAGCTCGCGCCCAGATTGAAGTGCTTCTGTGTCCCTGAAGTTTTGGAAACTGTTTTATTGCTGACAATGCGCGGGCGAATTTTGACTTGGGGAGGTGGCGCTTGGGGTGGTTTTGGTCGGGGAGAAACCACCCTCGCCCCCGAACTTTGCGGGCGAATATTTTCGGGAACGCTGTAATCCACCAAGGCCTGCGCCTGGCCGGTTAAACCCCATGCCAAACCTAAAACCGCCAATTTCTCGCATACCTTCATGGCCAACTCCTGTTTATCAACGTCCAATTTTGTGCTTTTTTCTCTAAGATCACTGCCTGAGCGGTGGGGAAATCCATCCATTGGTCAATCAGTGTTTTGGCCATAATCGGCATGTAGGGCATGTGTCCCACCAGCATGAGGTTTTCACGCCAATCATTTAAACGTTCATGCCAGTGGGAAACCGGACTTTCCGGCCTTAAATCTTCGCTGATTTCCAAAGGGATGTCGGTGAAGGACTCTTGCAAAAGGCGCGCTGTCTGTTCCGCTCGCAAAAGGTCTGAGTGAAAAATTCTCTCGGGAAGAAAACCTTTTTGGTTTAAATATTCGGCCAAGGCCCGCACTTCTTCCTCGCCCCGTTCGGAAAGCGAGCGCTTTCCCTCTCGGTGGGGTGCATGGCCGTGCCTGACTAAAATCAGCTTCATGGCCTTATTATAGCGCTTGGTCAAAGTTGCGTGAAGTGTCAATAACTGATTTGGAAAAATACGCTCCGGCGTGTTAGCTTTCCCAAATGAGCTTGAACCAGAGAAAGGCCCAAATTGTGAGCGACTTCCAAACGCTTTCGAGCTGGGAAGAGCGTTACCAAAGGATCATTGAAATGGGAAAGAATCTCCCTCCCATGCCCGAAGCTCAAAAAATCGAGGCCAATAAAGTTAAGGGCTGCCAAAGCCAATTGTGGTTGTCTGCCGAAACCCACGAGGGAAAAGTTTATTTTCACGCCGACAGTGATGCCTCCATTTCCAAGGGAATTGTGGCCCTGTTGATAGCACTTTATAGCGATGCCACCCCCGGAGATATTTTAGGCCTGGGCCAGGACTTCGTCGATGAAATGGAATTGCGCCAGCATCTTTCCATGAGTCGCGCCAACGGATTGGCCAGCGTACTCAAACAAATTCAATTTTACGCCCTGGCCTTTCAGGCCAAACAAGGAAATGTGCCGTGTCCCTAATCCAGCGCCCGCGCAGAAACCGCAAGTGCGAAAACATCCGCCGCCTGACTCAGGAATCCCGCTTGAGTTGTCACGACCTGGTGGCCCCCCTCTTTGTTATCGGTGGGGAAGACCAGCGCGAGACTATAACCTCCATGCCGGGCCAATACCGCTTGGGCCTTAAACCCCTTCTCAAGGAAGTGGAAGAACTGCAAGAACTGGGCATTCCCGGAGTGGCGTTGTTTCCCGTCATCCCGGACGCTCTCAAAACTCCCGATGCGGTTTGTGCTTTCGACCCCGAAGGCCTCTATCCCCAGGCCATCCGCGCTCTCAAAAAAACTTTCCCAGATATGTTGTTGGTCACCGATGTGGCCCTCGACCCCTATTCCAGCGACGGCCACGACGGACTTCTCGACCGAGAGAGCGGGGAGATTTTAAACGACGAAACTCTCACTCTTCTCTCTCAAATGGCGGTTTTACAGGCCCGGGCGGGAAGCGATGTCATCGGCGCCAGCGATATGATGGACGGCCGTGTGGCGGCCATCCGCAAGGCCCTCGACAGCGAAGGTTACATTCAAACTTCGATTATGAGTTATACCGCCAAATATGCCTCGGCCTTTTATTCTCCCTTCCGGGACGCCCTCGCCAGTGCCCCACGCTCGGGGGACAAAAAAACCTATCAAATGAATCCCGCCAACGTGCGCGAGGCAGTGCTTGAAACCAAACTTGACCAATCCGAGGGCGCGGATATGGTGATGGTCAAGCCGGCGCTTTGCTACCTCGATGTCATCCGGGCGATCAGGGAAAGCACTACGCTGCCTGTCGCTGCCTATAATGTCAGTGGAGAGTACGCCATGGTCAAGGCCGCCGCCGAAAATGGTCTGCTCGACGAAGACTTGGCCATCTCCGAAATTCTGACGGGTATGAAGCGCGCCGGTTGCGATGTCATTTTCACCTATTTTGCCAAAAAGGCGGCACACCTCTTAAAGGCAAGGCCCTTCTAAGCACCCGCTCGCTGCTTTTTTTTGGTGGGGGAAACTTTGACCGGAGCAGTGGCCTTTTTGCGGTTTTGGTGTGAAATCAGGAGGCCACAGGCCAGTCCGCCCAGCGCCAGACCTGTTAAAATTGGTAAATTCCCCATTTTCTTCTCCCGTTGAGGATTTATTCTCGTATCGGTCTTTTTGGGCCTGTAATTAAGTTTTTCATTGAAAGAATGGGGCATATTTTTTAAACTTGATTCATGCAGTTTGTGGCAGTTTTTTTTGCTTTTTTTCTCTTGAGTCTTCAGGCCACTGAGACTCTCGATAAAAAAGTTCACCTTTATGCGCATATAAATCCCTATATTTCCCAGTGTTTAAATCGGGTTCCTGAAAGAACCCGTGCCAATATTGACCACTATTGGCACGAGGATTGCCGATCGTCCGAAAACCACGAGATTACCTATTTGGAAAACAAGAAATACCGACTCGAAATCAAAAACGGCGCCATCGAGTTGTCCACCAGAATTTGCTTTTCCTATCGAGGAGACGAGAGCAAGCGCCTTATATCCACCAATGCGCTGGAAGGGACTCTTCCGTGCATCCGCAATTTTTTTGCCCGCCACGGAATCAAGCTCAATTTGAGTTTTGCTTTTGAATCCGATGATCAATCTTCACTTGAATGTGACCATTCCTCCACTTTTCACTATCATTACAACAATCAAAAAAATCAGTTGGCCAACTCCCAAAATTGGGTCACTTATCACAGTACCAACTCAATCAGAAGCAGGGACTACAACCCCAACAGTAGATGCGCTCTGGCGATTCATGAATTTGGGCACTTTCTCGGTCTGGCCGACACTTCGCCAAGTTCCAGCTGTGTTAACAGAAAAAGAGTTATGCCCAGCAATGACATTATGAACGCTATTTTTCTGGAAAGTCCCTACATCAAAAAATTCTATCCCTACGCCATCGAAGAATTGTTGGCACCCTTATGTAGCTTGTGAAATTCTTCCAAAGCGTTTTCCATCATTAAGATCAGCCGGTTGGTGAGGGCAAAGGGGTCTTCGCCGGCGTCGATGCCGAGTTCTTCCAATTGTTCTCGAACCTCGGAGTTTAGCGGGGCGTAGGGGTCGATCTCCTGACAAAGAGAGCGCAAAACTTCGATGCGGCCTTGGAGTTTTCCCAAATGGGCCTGGTGGTGTGGCATTTGTCCCATAAAGTCATGGTCAGGCCCTAAAGTTGGCATGTCAATTGCAGGGGAAAGGCCATGAATTTTTCTTCGCATTGGCCTTTTCTTTTGCTCGCCGCCCACTTTTTCATTCTGGGGGGACTCTATTTTTTCCCCGAGTGCAAAAATTTGGGGAAAATTTGTCTTAGAGACCTCAAAATGAGCAAAAAGGGAGAAAATTTGCTGCGCGAGATGTCGCTTTATTTTCCCGGAGCGGGAAAAAGGCACGCTCCCGACTGGGGTGCTGCTTCTCTCCAATACAAATTTTACCCCTCGACTGTCAAAGAATTGATGGCCCTCAACCAAAAGTGGGGCACTCCCCTCAAAGCGCCCTGGAAGCAACTCAAACGCGACCTCTATTCTGATCTTCAGTGGCACAAGCGCGCCCGCGCTATCGTCATTGAGGCGCTTTTCCAACAGGGCACCATGAGCGGGTTTGTATTGCTTTTTGCCTATTCCCTGGAATCACTCAATCCCGGCGGCCCTTCTTCCCTGCCCGGACTCTCCGCCTTTTATCTGTTGGGGTTGGTGACCTTGCTTGCGACCGCCCAGTATTGGGAGCACAAAACTCTGGCCGAAGGGCATCTGTTTTGGCGCGGGCTGATTCGTCTGGAAGTTTTCATTTGCGCACGTCTTTCCGTGCGCGAAACCCTCGCGAAAAGTGGCCTTGCCGATGCTCTAAGCGGCCGCGATAAAGACTTGGAATTTATGCGCCGGATGCTGGGGGAATCCCTCGAATCCTGGCAAAAGTGGGGCCACCCCCTGGGGGAAACACTTTCGGATTTGCGCCAGGAATATGCCTTCGTCACCGAACAAAAAATGGGGCAATTACTCAAGTACTTAAAGGCCCTGCAAATGGCGGCCGCCTTTATCTTCATCCTGCCATCATTTTTTTACTTAATGGCCGCTCACATGACCCGGTTTTTTGGGGAGTGACAAAAAAATTTTGACTCGTCAATTTGTACGAGGTATATTTGATGACCAAGGATCACAACAAAGGAGTTTGATAATGAAAAAGTGGATTGGGTTTTTGGTGTTTTGTACGATGATGGTATCCATGGCCAGCGAAAGAGATCGTATCTATGTTTTTAATATGTCGGAATCGACTTCTTTTCGACTCAATCATTGCTCAGGTTGGACAGATAATGTGCTTGTTGAACCTGGAGAATCCGCTTCGTGCCTATCGGGACGTGTTATTGTCACCTCGCTCTATGGGATAAAAAAAGGATTTTATGATGAAGTTTCCTGCCCGGCCCCTAAAGTATTTTTTATCGTTGTTGACGATAATCATATTACCGGCGAGTGTGGTACTGAATCGGCAATGAACCTGTATTATCAGCAGGTCATATATCCCGCTCTATATCGCTAGCTATAATTTTGGGTTTAAATTTTTAGAGATAGTGGCCGTTTTCGACCAAATTCGCATCTTATCGTAAAATGGTCGTGCGCACTTAAAGCTGACAGCATCTCCATTTTGGTCAATGTGGCCCTCGTTTTGACCAAATTCGCATCTTATCGTAAAATGGTCGCGTATGCACAAAAGGAATCTGACAGTCTCTATTAAGTCTTTGGCCCTGGCGAGGGGAAAAATGGCCTTTATTTCCGGCCCCCGGCAAGTGGGAAAAACCACTTTGGCGAAGATACTTTTGAAACCTTCAAAAGGCCTTTACGGGAACTGGGACGATTTGGACTTTCGCCGGCGTTGGGCCAAATCCCCCAAGAGCATTGTGTGGCCACTGCCGGAAAACTCGCGCCTCATCCTCGATGAAATTCACAAAGCGCCCCGCTGGAAACAAAACCTGAAGGGCCTCTACGATACTCTGGAAAAAAAACTGGGCATCATCGTCACCGGAAGTGCCAGACTCGACCTTTACAAAAAGGGTTCCGACAGCCTTATGGGCCGTTACTTGGGGTTTCGGCTACATCCCTTTTCGATTGGGGAAATTATCGGCACAAAACCGCTTTCCCCCGTAAAAGTGGAGCAGCTTTTGAGGGAGGGATTGTCCCTGTCTTCGTCCAAAGATTATTGGAATGACCTCAAGGCCTACGGCGGTTTTCCCGAACCTCTCTGGGGTGGCTCCCAAAAAATCCTGCGCCTCTGGCAAAAGGGCCGTATTGATAAAATCGTACGGGAAGACATCCGAGACTTGGGGAGAATACCCGAAATGGGCAAAATGGAAATGTTGATCTCCCTTCTTCCCGAAAGAGTTGCTTCCCCCCTGTCTCTTAAATCTCTGGGGGAAGATTTGGAGGTCAGTTACGACACCGCCAAGAGGTGGACGGATTATCTCAAAACTCTGTACTATTTTTTTGAAGTACGGCCTTGGTCTAAGCGCATTGCCAGGTCTTTAAAAAAAGAAAAGAAAATTTATCTGTGGGATTGGTCGGAAGTTACAGACCCAGGGGCCAGGTTTGAAAATATGGTTGCCTCTCACCTTCTCAAGGCGTGCCATTTCTGGACGGATACGGGGGAGGGAAAATTTGAACTCTTCTACTTGAAAACCAAGGATAAGAGAGAAGTCGATTTTTTAGTCATCAAGGACGGAAATCCATGGTTGCCAATTGAGTGCAAATTAAAAGATACGTCCCCAACTTCTCACTTGCAGGCCTTCACTTCTGCGCTCAAAGTTCCGGTTTGTTTGCAACTTGTGGAGAAAGACAAGGTTTTGAAAAAAAGGCGTGACTCCGAATACGTCACCTACATTTGTAGTGCTTCTTCTTTTTTGCGCCATCTTCCCTAAACACAAGGCCGCACGCTCTCGCACGGCCGTTATGTTATCTTCTTATCTTTGCGGACGGTAGAAAAAACATGTAATTCTATTTGGTATCATAACAGACTTGCGTTGCACACCTGTAGTACTCGAGACAAGACCGGTTGCAACGAGAAAGGATTTTTCTTCTCCATCATAACAATTTGCCAAAACCATGCCTTGGGAAATAACTCCCTTAATTGCATCACCGGCTACATCAAGGGGGTGGAATGTTGGATCATTGTTTCTCCAGGAAGAATGCGTTAAAACTTCCATTGAACTCTGGTTACCATTATTATATTTCCCTGAACATGCGTATGCTATATCAACGCTTGTACTGGGGTGAGCGGGTGCTCCTTGATAAATACTCACTCGACAGAAATTGCTTTCTCTCAGTATTTGTTTTGCCGACCCTCTAAGATTGACAGAGGCAACTTGTCGTCCCTTGAGTATTTCTGGCCTTGAGGTCTGTGATAATGTTCCCCTCTGCATAGCGCAACCCGCTTGTAGCAATACAGCTGTGGCGATGGTGAATAAAACGAATTTGTGCATGGCTTCCTCCTTTGGAAGTTAAAGCCTTAAAAGCAAGGCCTTGGTTTAAACAGGATAAACCAGGGAGATTGTAAAAAAAAACCGACTGCGTCAAAAACTTGCCCATGTGCAAGCACACGGGGTAGATTCCCATTTTTAAAATACTCGGGGGGCGGCAGTGAATGACAAGCGCATTATCTACTCTATGGACGGCGTGGGGAAGGTCTACAGACAAAAGCACGTCTTAAAAGACATCAACCTCTCTTATTATTACGGGGCCAAAATCGGGGTCTTGGGCCTTAACGGTTCTGGAAAATCTACACTCTTAAAAATCATGGCCGGAGTGGACAGCGAACATCTGGGCAAAACCCATATCAGCAAGGGATTTTCGGTGGGGTATCTGGAACAGGAGCCAGAGCTACCCTTGGATAAAACTGTGCGCGAAGTGGTCGCCGGGGGGATGCAGGAAGTTGTTGATCTGTTGGATCAGTTCAACGCCATTTCAGAGCGCTTTGCCGAACCGATGAGTGACGAGGAAATGCAGGGGTTGCTGGACAAACAGGCCAAACTGCAAGACCAACTGGATGCCCTGGACGCCTGGGATTTGGATGCCCACCTGGATTTGGCGATGGAGGCCCTGAACTGCCCTCCCGCCGGACAAAAGTGCGACACGCTTTCTGGGGGAGAAAAGCGCCGCGTGGCCTTGTGCCGCCTACTATTGAGTGAACCCGATATTTTACTGCTCGACGAACCCACCAACCACTTGGATGCGGAAACGGTCTACTGGTTGGAGCGCCACCTGCAAAACTATCGGGGCACAGTGATTGCCGTCACCCACGACCGCTATTTTTTGGACAATGTCGCCGGCTGGATTTTAGAACTCGACCGCGGCAAGGGTATTCCCTTTCAGGGCAATTATACCGCCTGGCTTGAAGCTAAGGCGAAGCGCTTGGCCCAGGAGGAAAAACAGGAATCCAAACGGCAAAAATCTCTCAAAGAAGAATTGGAGTGGATTCGCGCTGGGGCCAAGGCCCGGCAGGCCAAATCCAAAGCGCGTATTCGGGACTATCAAAAACGAGTTGCCGAGTCCAAAGAACGCTATTCTGAAACCAACGAAATCTACATCCCCCCAGGCCCAAGGCTCGGCGACGTGGTGGTCGAGGCCCGGGGAGTGAGTAAGAGTTTTGCAGACAAAAAACTCTACAGTGATCTCAATTTTAAACTTCCCGCAGGGGGCATCGTCGGAATCATCGGCCCCAACGGGGCGGGCAAGACCACCCTCTTTAAAATGATTACCGGCCAGGAAAATCCCGATAACGGCACTTTTAAGTTGGGAGAAACGGTCAAGCTCGCCTACGTCGATCAAAACCGCACCCTCGATCCCAAAAGCGACATTATCTCAGTGGTTTCGGGGGGACTCGAACACATTGAACTAGGTGGGCGCAGTGTTCACGCCCGTGCCTATATCGGCAAATTCAATTTCACCGGCGACGATCAAAAGAAAAAAGTTTCCGAACTCTCCGGTGGAGAAAGAAACCGGGTGCATCTGGCCTGTGTTCTCAAGGAGGGGGGCAATCTCTTATTGCTCGACGAACCCACCAACGATTTGGACGTCAATACCTTGCGCGCTCTGGAGAAGGCCTTGATTGACTTTGCCGGCTGTGCAGTAGTCATTTCCCACGACCGCTATTTTTTGGATCGCATTGCCACTCACATTTTGGCCTTTGAAGGCGAGCAACAGGTGACTTGGTTTGACGGCAACTTTTCCGAATATGAAGAAGATAAAAGGCGCCGTTTGGGCGATCAGGCGATGGAATCCAAACGCCTAACCTATAAAAAACTCAAGCGGGATTGAGCGATGGAAAATGGAACCCCTAGGCCTTTTGAAAAGTTTCTGGGGATGCATACCAACAATGCCGATGAGAAGTTGGATGTTAGTGCCAATTGGAGTTTTGCCGGAACAACTCCCCAGCATTTCGACCAACACGTCGAAAAATCCATTCCCTTTTATAAGGAGGGACACGATTTGGTCGCCAAATTGAGCGATTATTTTGTGCAGGAAACTTCCATTTGTTACGAATTGGGAACTTCGACCGGAACTTTGCTTTCCCTCCTGGCCGCGCGCCATCGGCACCGAACCCAGGTTCGTTGGGTGGGCATTGATTGCGTAGAGGCGATGGTTTCCAAAGCGCGTGAGAAGACTGCCTCTGAGTTTGAAAACGCCTCTTTTGTTCGCGATGACGTGAGCACTTTTCCCTATCAAAAATCCGATTTTATGGTGGCCTATTATTGTGTTCAGTTTATTTCCCCTTGCCAGAGGCAAGAACTCATCAGTCGCATTTACCAATCCCTCAACTGGGGTGGGGCCTTTGTCATGTTTGAAAAAGTGCGCGCTTCCGACGCTCGTTTTCAAGACTATATGACCGGAATTTATACTGATTACAAACTCGACCAAGGCCATACGGCAGAAGAAATTGTCGCCAAGTCGAGAAGCCTCAAGCGGGTTTTGGAACCTTTTTCCACTCAGGGCAATCTCGATCTCTTTGAGCGCGCCGGATTTGTGGACGTTATGAGCGTGATGAAGTATGCCTGCTTTGAGGGATTTTTGGCCATCAAATAATACGTTTATAATAAGGAGTGTCCCCCTCACTCCCCAAAACCTGAATGATTTCCACCACTCGCTTGGATTCAACATAAACGATTGTTTCGATCCCCTGGCAAATCAATTTTAAAACTTCGGGAAAACTCAGGCCCTTTTGGGGCGAATAAATTTGAAACAGCAAAGCGAGTCGTGTTAGAGCGTCGGCCGCAGAATTGGCGTGTACACTGGCCATTAATCCCTTGTGTCCGGTGTTGCAGGCGAGCAGGAAGGGAACCACTTCACCAGAGCGGATTTCTCCGACGATGAGGCGGTCGGGTTTCATGCGCAAGGCATAGGCACAATATTGTTCCAGTGATTTTTCTTTGCCATCTCCTGCCAGCAAATGGGTGGTGCTCTGGTCGTTGTCAAAGAGTTCGTGGGTATCTTCCAAAATAATGACGTGTTCGGAAGGGCAAATGGATTTTGTGAGCAGATGCAAGAATGTGGTTTTCCCCGATCCGGTTGGCCCCACCAAGAGCATATTTTTCTTTTGTTTCAAACTTTCCTCAAAAAACGAGGCGGTTTGTTCTTCAATGCCAAAATCTTGCAGGGAAAAAACCTGGGGGCGCAAGGCCCGAAAAAAGGCCTTGGAATTTTTCGCTGGAGTGAGACAGGAGTGGCACAAGGTGACTCTGAAAGAACGATCGAATATTTTGGCCTGAAAACTGCAAAAAGGTCTGGCGTAATTCCAGCTTTGGTGGTGTCTTTGGGCAAAGATTTCCAAGGCCATTTGAAAGTCGTCTTCTCCCAGTTTTTCTATCTGGCCATATTCTCTGATCTTGGTTTGAATTTGAAAAATCTTTGGTGAGTGCAAAATGAGTTCTTGGAGTTCGGGATTTAGTAAGGGTTCTTTCAAGAATTTTAATTGGTAGATATTTTCCAGCCAATCCAAAACTTCATCGCCAAGGGCACAACGGGGAGGAAGGCCCATGTGTTCTAAAATGTGAGAGCAGAGCTTTTCCAAGCCCACGTCTTCTCCGCGTTTGACTGCATCTAAAAAGTACTCTCTGGCCTTTTGCATGACCGGTCTTCGCCAGGACTCAAAATCGTAGATGACTTCAGTCATTCATTTTTTCCAGGGTGACTATGGCCATGATTTTTTTATAGCTTTGTTGCTTTTGGCGGGAACGGAGTAAATTTTTAAGTATGGGGATTTTGGCAATAACTGGCAGTGCTGTGTAGTGATTATTTAAAGCACGGTAACCGATTTCAAACAATTTGAAGGGTTTTTGGGGTGTGACCAAAACTTGAGAGGACTTGCGGCCGCCGGAAATGGAACCTTCGGGAGAGGGATAGGTCAATTCCGCCTGATACTGCAATAAAACCTTATCTCCCTGATGGGCCGCTTCGAGTTCGATTTTGAGTCCGGCAAATCTCCAACCCAGAGTGATCTCTTCTTCTCTCTTGGATTGGAAAGGAATGTCTGAACCAATACTCACGCTTCCCTTCTTTCCCGGTCGAATCACCAGTTGGGGTTCGGCCAGTGTTGATGCGTGAGTGGATTGCTGATTGAACAAGGCCTGATTTTGTTTGATAAAAAATACCGGGCCACGGTCAAAAATATCTTCCAGACGCCCCTGAAGCAAGTCGAATCCCAGTTGAATGGAATCGCCTTCATGGTTTTCAAACTGAAAGAGTACCATTTTGACTTTGAATTGTTCCTGAGGATCGGCGGATAGGGATGGCCAGCGCATCAGTGCCTTGGATTCCATTTGCCTTTTTAAATTTTCATCCAGTTTCAAGTGGGAGTAATGGGAACACTCCAAAAAAACGTCCTGAAAATGGCAGTTGAGGTCTTCCCGATAGGATTTGAGGGCAATGTAGAAAACTTCGGCCTGAATTTTCTTTTTGAGTGTGGGGCTCAAGCGGAGCCGGCCGGTTTCCCACAGGGGAATAAAATTTTTCTGGGAAGTTTTGGCATGGGCGGCGTGAAAAAGTTTTTTGAAATTCAGATATTGAGCGTAGTCTTGAAGTTCGCCTTCGAGCTTGAGTTCTCCGGCGTGGTAGTGGGCCATAATTCCCAATGGGGAAAGCAATGGCCGCCACTTGGCCCACTTGAGTTGCTCGCGCTTGCCCACCACGATGACCTGATACAGGACTGATGGGCCTTTTTTGGGCCAGATGAAAAGGTCGCTACTTCCCAGGCTCACTCCCTTGAGCACCAGAGAAGAGGGGCCATCCTTGGCCCAAACTCGTAAGACTTCCTTGTTTCCCACCGTATATTTTTTGATGTCGGGCAGGGTGATTTTTCTCACTTCCCCCCTGCCCAAAATGAGAGGTCGGCGCTCTGTTTCGGCCCAAACCGGGGTAAAAAGGCCATCAAAAAGGGCAAAAGACACCCACGGGACAATTTTGACGAACTGGCCAATTCGGGGTAAGACAGAGGGCAACCCATAAAATATGAAAGTAAGGAGTTGAAAAATGGTTTCCAGAACCCGCGTCACCCGCAATCGCCGGGCCAACAAAAAGACGAAATTGGGCAAAAAGAGAAAGGCGCAGAACAACAACAAGGGCAGCACCCCCAAATTTGCCATCCATCCCAATAAGTAGACCATCTGCATCATTTTGACTCCTTCTTTTGGGGAGTGGAATAAATGATTTTTCCTAGCGTTTTGCGCAAGATTTCGGGGCGGTTTTGTACCACTGCAAATTCCTGTTCGAGAAGGCAAATTTGCAGCAGAGGTTTGCCTTGAGGATGGCAGGGATTTTGCATTTTTTTCCAGGTCAAATATTTTGCGGGAACCTTTAAATCTTCAATGATGATTTTTTCAACCTTTTCTTTAAAGGCAGAGTTTTTCTCATAAGTTATCAAGACAAGCTCGCGGGAGTGGCCATAAAATGTCCACCAACACGCCAGCAAGCTAAAAATCCACTTCATAAATGGGCCTCCTTTTTTGAAGTAATGGATTGTTTTTTCGGGAGTGGTCGCGGGGAGTAACCACGATGCCTGATTTTTGCCATTTCAAAATTTTGGGAAGTCTAAAGTCAGCTATTTCCAAAGAAATGGCCTGTGTTTCTCCATCTGGATAAGTGCCCCCTACGTCGTGAAGATAGGCATGGGATAAAAAATCTCCGCTCTCGCTAAAAAGAGAGACTGGACTTTTTCCCGAAACAAAATGTTTTAAAAGGGACTTGCCTTGTACTTGGATTAAAACGTATCCCTTTTGCACTACGGGAAGAGCATGGTGCTTTGATTGCGTGGGAAAAAAGAGCAGAAAACTCAATCCGTGAGATGCCAAAAGGGCGATGAGGAGGCGAAAGATTTCTCTTCGACGCCACTCTTTTTTGAGTTCTTGTGGGGAAACCCAGTCGATCTTTTCCGCTGATTTATCTAATTCCGTTCCATTCCGATTCAAATTTGCTTACCTCCTTTTGGATGCGTTGGTGGGATTTTGCAAGGCCTTGCATGGTGAAAACAAAGAGTGAAAAAAAGACTCCGCTCCAAATTAATGCCTCCACCAAAACACTGCCGCGAGTCTCGAAAGCTTTCTTTCTCGGTAATTTAAAACCGGATAAGAGGCCACCCATTGAGAAGAGCGAAAGCGTGCCTCCAGTTGAAAAGGGTAGAGACTTTGTTTTCTTGTGACGATAACTTTCCATACCTTCTCCTTGAAACGGGCCAGGCCCACGATGTTGCGTTTGATTTTGATTCCAAAGGGAGACCTAAAAGGCCCCCAGGAACACCCTTTGGTGGGGAAAAAATAGTGCTTGTTGAGCAGAGATTGCATGCTTTGTGCTCCCTTGACCATCGCTTTGCCCGCAGCATAGGTTTTGGGTGTCAACATCAAAAGGCGTCCCGCTTTGATGGCCCGGTTAAGCTGCACGACTCTTTTAATAAGCTTGAATTGTTTAAAAACCTGCCGCTTAAAACACAAATATGTTTTGGCCCTGTTTTTCACCTCCCACTCGGTGAGTTTTTGCAATTGCAAAAGAAAAGTAATCATCATCACCAAGAGAAAGGCCCAAAATAAACTCATCACGCTTGCACTCCCGGAGGAATTAGCGCAAATTGCGGGGCAGTTTTTGCAAAAGTTTTCGAGTCGATTTTTCAAATTGTTTCCTCTGTGTTTTCAGGCCTTTCCACCCCCGCAACAAACCCTTTTCGATTTGAAAACAAGTGAGTGCGAGAGTGAATATGGCGATGATCCAAACGGGGTTCATGCCTACCTGAGATTGATGTGCCTTTCAATCTGCGCATTCATGTTTCTAATGCGCGTTTTGAGGCGTTCTCCAAACTGCTTGATGCCGACGAGGCAAAAAATGCCAATCAAGCTGGTGAGGATGACGTACTCCAGGACGGACTGGCCGTTTTTGTCACTCAAAGCGGCCCTTAAAAAATTTTGACGAGTTTTCACGGTATCTCCCTTGTTTTTGGCAAATTTTCGTCAGGGAGGATTATGCAAGTGGAAAAAGAGAAAAGTTGAGACAAAATTTTACTTATTTCATTTTTGAACAAAATCGGAGCTATGCGTCTTAATTTATGCTATTCTTAGAAATGTTTTGCATCGCTTGCAAAGCGGCCTTAAAATGGCACTATGAACGAAAAAACAAAGCTTTACATCTTCACCAAGCTCGAAATGGCCCTCATCTTTCTTTTTACTCTCATCATCGCCACCATTTCTTTTACTTTTGGCGTTAGACTCGGTAGGTCTTATTCTTTCCAATACGCCGATTTGTCTCCTGCAGATCAGCAACAAATTGAACTTTTGTCCGGGCAAGAGGAAAAAATTAACGAATTGGTCGAAAATCAAAATGAGATCAACGACGAAAACGTGATTAAAATGGATGAGATTAACCGGCAATTAGAGGAAAAAATTAAGGCCGAACTTTCTGCTAATTCGGCCCAGGTCGTGGCCCAAGTACCTTCTGAGGTTGAAGTTCTTGACGAAGCGCCGAGTGCCAGTGCTCCCGAACCCGCCCCTTCCGAACCAGAAGCTACTGAAAATGTTCAAGGACGAGAAAATAAAAGTTATTTAGGAAAACACACAGTGCAACTCAGTTCTCACCGCAGCAGGGCGGAGGCGGAGGCCTTCGCCGAAGGTTTTAAAGTGCGGGGTTACGATCCCATTATTCACCCGGTCGAGCTTCCCGATCGGGGAGTCTGGTACCGAGTCTGCATCGGTGTTTTTGACAGCGTCAGCGAGGCCAAGGAATTTGTCAAAAGGGAGCGCACTCTCTTTCAGGGACAAGACCACACTTTCGCCCGCTTTGAATAATTGGCCCAATTGCTTATACTGGCCGGTATGACCAGCGGCCCACATTCAAACCTTTATGCCCTGATTATGGCCGGAGGCCAGGGAACCCGTTTTTGGCCGGGTTCGACTTCTGCCAGGCCCAAGCAGTATCTCAATCTTGTCTCCAAGCATTCTCTTTTATACGAAACACTGGTGCGCTTTGAAGGCCTTGTTCCCTCGCAAAGAAGATATGTTGTGACCCTCAAAGATCAGGCCGAGCTTGCCCGCCAGTGTGTCCAAACGGCCATGAACGATAAGGGAATGATTTTTGAACCCTCGGGACGCAATACTGCTGCCTGCATTTTGTTGGGCCTTTGTTCTCTCCTGCAAAGAGGTGCTGGCCTCGAAGACGTGGTGGTGGCCACGCCCAGCGATCACGTCGTTTGCGACCAAAAGTCTTTTTGCGATACTGTCAAACGCGCCAGCGAAGTAGCGCTTTCTTCCCATAAAATAGTAACCATTGGTATTCCTCCCACCCATGCGCACACCGGTTTTGGATATATTCGCCGTGGTGAAGAATTGGCCAAGGGAGTTTACAATGCTTTTCGCTTTGTAGAAAAACCCAATTTGGAAACCGCCAAATCCTATTTGGCCTCTGGGGAGTATTATTGGAATGCAGGCCTTTTTATCAGCACCATCAAAACCTGGTTTCGCGAGTTTGAAGAACACGCCCCCGAAGTTTATCAATATAAAGAAAAACTTTGCGAGTGTGAAAACGATTTTGAAAAACTTTCACACGTCTACAATCAAATTCCGATAGACTCGATAGATTATGCCGTCATGGAAAAATCCCGCGAGGTAGCGCTCATTCCCGCCGCATTTGACTGGAGTGATCTCGGTTCGTGGGATGCTCTCGAAGGACTGTGCGAGAGCAGAGAGGACAATACCGTAGTTGATTGTCGCGATGTCTATTCTTCGGATGCCAGGAACAATATTGTTTACGCTCCAGAGCGTTTTGTTTCTCTGATTGGTGTCGAAAACCTCATTGTTGTGGCAAACGGGAATAGTGTGATGGTCTTGCCCAAATCCAGAGCACAGGAGATTAAGGGTGTGGTGGAATTTCTCAAATCCCGCAAGCATCTCCATGACTTGCTATGAACGAACACTCCAAAACGATCATTTTTTGTGGTGGCGGATCGGGTGGACACGTCATTCCCGCCCTGACTGTCATTCGCAAAATTGAGCGAGAGCATCCTTGGAAGGTGGCCTATATTGGTGCTTACGCCGGTATAGAAAGAAAGCTGGTCGAAGCGCGAAATCTCCCCTATTACCCCATTTCCACCGGAAAACTGCGCCGCTACTGGAGTTGGCAAAACTTTGCCGACATTTTTAGAATTTTAAGAGGCCTTTTGCAATCTTTTATTTTACTTGCCTCCTATTCCAAAAACGATTGTTTGATTTTTTCTTTTGGTGGCTTTGTCTCCGTTCCAGTCGTTTTGGCCGCCTGGTTGCAAGGTAAAAGCATTTATCTCCACGAGCAAACCACTCGTGCAGGTCTGGCCAATAAAATCAGTTCACAGTTTGCCCACAAGGTTTTTTTAAGTTTTGAAGATTCACTTTCTTATTTTCCCGCACATAAATCTGTCTATACGGGTTATCCCGTGCGCGAGGAATGTTTTTCCAAGTCTCTCAATCCTGTAAGTGTCGGGGGCAAAACTTTTGATTTTCAAGGAAAAGACTTGTTGTTTGTCACTGGTGGTGCTAACGGCTCTTTGCTCCTCAATACAATGATAAAAAATAATCTTTCTGTACTCAAAGAGAAGTTCCAAATTCTCCACCAAGTCGGGAAAAAATTCATTCAGGAATACCAAAAACTCAACGATGATCTCTACACGGCCGTCGATTTTATAGGTGAAGGCATGGTCGATCTTTTTAAAGGGGCCAAAGTTGTGGTTGGCCGTTCGGGTGCGGGAACTGTGGCCGAACTTTTGGCCTGCCAGAAGCCCAGTTTGTTCATTCCCCTAAAAATTTCTCAAAAAAATGAACAATTCCACAACGCTTGCCAGGCCCAAAAAAAGTTGGGAAGTTTGATTTTGGAAGAAGACTATTTAAACGATGAAAACTTTTTGAGTGCCATTGAAACCTTGAGAACAAAAAGCACTGTCGAGCAAAAACAAGCAAGTCTCAAAGATGGCCTTGGATCAATTGTCGCCGAGCTTTCTCGTGCCAAAGCTTTGCGGGAGAAAACTTCTTGAACGTCAAAAAATGGCAGGCCAAAATCCGTAACTTCGTCCATGAAAGAGACTGGGAGCAGTTCCACAGTCCCAAAAATCTGGCCATGGCCCTCAACGTGGAGGCGGCGGAGTTGATGGAAATTTTTCAATGGATGAAGGAAAGCGACTCCCGCCATATCCAGAGCAGGGAAGTGCAAACCCAAATTGAAGATGAGGTGGCGGACGTGGCAATTTACCTGCTGCGTTTGTGCGACCTGCTAGGAGTGGACTTAAACGCCGCTATGGAAAATAAAATACAAAAAAACGCTGCCAAATACCCGGCCGAGAAAGTGCGCGGAAATTCGCGCAAATACAACGAATATAAAAGCTAAGTCATTGAAATTGCAAGATTATTGGCCAAAAAGAGAGTTTTTCTACAACTTTTTGTCAAATTTATTGTAAAAATAAAAACTCAAAGTACTAAAATTGTTGTAATTATAAACTATTGAATTTATTAAATTTTTTAATAAAATTGTAGTTTTCTACAACTTTTAAGTAAAAAAATTGTAGAAAATGCTCTATGATACTAAAATAGTAGGTTGTTATGGATGCACGAGAAGAATTTAATTTTTTAAACGGCGAGTTATGGCCCAAGTACACCCACGACCGCTACGTTCCTTTGGAAGATATAAAATACCGGCTGGAAAACCTTGGTATCTCTCACAATGATTGGCCCGAATTAAAACGCAAAATTCAGACTTTGAGAAAAATGGGGGCCATCCCTTTTTTCTTGAGGTCGATTGATAAAAAATTTTGGTACTTTCCGTCAGACTCTATTAATAAAAAAATTCATCTCGTTGAAAGCTTGGGGAACAAGCTCTACCAGAAAATAGAGGCCTATAGTTCTCTTAAAAAGGGGTTTTTGGCCAATTCCAACGTGGAAGAAGCGATCACCTCCGCTATTTATGAAGGTGCCAATAGTACGCGCGCAAAAGCAAAAGCTTTTCTTGCCTCTCAAAACCGACCTAAAAATAAAGATGAGTTAATGCTCGTCAACAATCACCGGGCCATGTGCTGGATTAAGGAACATTCCACAGAACCAGTTTCAAATCAACTCATTCTTACAATACACAGAATTGTATCTCAAAGTGTTCTTCGAGGAGACGATGCCAATTTTTGTGGAAAATTTAGAGATGCGCCTGTTTACGTTGGAAAGCATGAAGGAATTTATCACACAAAAATAGAAGAAACGCTCAACGAAGTAATTGAGATTATCAGTCATCACTCGAGGTTTCTTCACGGTTTGATTAAAGGCATTTTGCTTCATTACTTTATTGCTTATATTCATCCTTTCTTTGATGGAAATGGCAGAACTGCAAGAACGCTCTTTTATTTTGAAATGATAAAAAATAACCTTAAATTTGTTGAATTACTGGCCATTTCTGCAAACCTCAAAGAACACGGAAAGAGATACGAAAAGTCATTTGAACTGGTCAAAGAGCATGAATGGGATATGACTTTTTTTATTGATTTTTGTCTCGATTCATTACTTATGGCGCTGGAAAAGGCCGAAAGGAAAGTGAACTTTTTAATAAGCTTTTCTAAATTTAAAGATTTAATGGGAATTAATTCAAGTCAGGTTCTGCTTCTTCAGCGTATGGCATTGAACAAACATAGTTTTATAACCATAGAGAAGTATGCTGGTGATATTGGCAAATCTCGCGAAATTGCCAGAAGAGAACTCAAAGGTTTATTGAAAAAAAGTTTGCTTAGAGAAAAAAAGAAAGGGAAAAAGTTTATTTACTTTATTGAGAGCAAAAAAATTAAAGCATTATTGGGTATAAAAAAGGCCTAATCGGCCGCAGTGTCGAGGTTGAGAGATACGGAATTGATGCAATACCTGAGTCCTGTGGGTTTTGGCCCGTCTTTGAAGACGTGTCCGAGATGGGCCTTGCAGCGACGGCAGGTCACTTCAGTTCTGGTCATGCCGAGGGAGTGGTCGGGAACTTCTTCGATATTGCCTTGGGAAATCGGTGAGTGAAAACTCGGCCAGCCCGTGCCCGAATCAAATTTGGTACTGGCATCAAACAGGGGAAGGCCGCAGTTGCTGCAAAGAAATTTTCCCTCACCTTTATAGTCATCATATTTCCCGGTAAAGGCCCGTTCGGTTCCCTTTTTTCTGGTCACTTTATACTGCATGGGAGTGAGAACTTTTTTCCAATAGGTGTCGTCTTTTGCCGTCCAATCTACTCTTTCGGCATCAATTCCCTGAAGATGGGGGGAAAGTTCTGGAGCGCCTTTGTCGCCGGCATCTGACCTGAAAATATTAAACACACACCCTCCCGTAAGAGCGATTATTATGGTTAAAGAGATGGCCCATGTTATAGCATTTTTTTTCAACATCAAAAAGCATTATCTCATACTTTCTGAGTTTCCCGAAGTTTTTTATAAATTTTTACCGTGGCAAATAATATAAAAGCGACCAAAGCAAACGCCAGCAAGGCATACCCCAAGGAGAAAGTCCTTTTAAACACCGCCAGGAAGACAATGAAAAGCAAAAAGAGCACGGGAACTTCGTTCCAAAGCCTTAACTGCTCGGAAGTCCAGAAGATAACTCCATTTTGCAGTTGTCGGTTAATTCTTCCCAAAGAGAGGTGGTAGAAAAAGAGCAATAAGACCAGACCCAACTTGGCCAGTGGCCAGCCGGCGATGGTCGAGGGTTCCCATTGTACTAGGAGTCCCACGCCAAAACCCATCGCCAGAATACAACTGGGCCAGGTAATTCCATACCAAAGTCTATTTTGCATTACTTTAAATTGCCCTTGCAAAATCGAGCGTTCATGGGAAGGGCGCGCTTGTGCCTCTACAAAGTAGACGAAAAGACGTGGCAAATAAAAGAGTCCGGCAAACCAGGTAATCACGAAGATGAGGTGCAAGGCCTTGCCTGCCAAATAGAAATCCATGAAGGAAAGTTACCCTTTATAGAGAGGGGCACCTCCCATGTGAGCATGGTAAAAATCGCCAAATTTTTGCATTTGTTGGTGGAAACTGGTGGCCAATTTGCGTGCTTCAGTCTGGTAGGCATTGGGGTCGGGCCAACTGTCCTGCGGGTGGAGAAAAGAAGTGGGAACATTTCTTACCGCATGGGGAACTTCAAATCCAAAAATGGGGTCGGTTTCCGTCGGTACCATATTGAGGGTATTTTTCTGTACTGTTCTTATAATCTGGCGGGTGACATTGAGGGGAAAACGCTGGCCCTCTCCGTAGGCCCCACCCGTCCAGCCGGTGTTGATAAGCCAGACGTTGACGTTGTACTGATTTAAATACCGGCCCAAAAGTTCGGCGTAAACGCTGGGATGTCTCAACATAAAGGGAGCACCAAAGCAAGGAGAAAAAGTCGTCTGGGGTCGCTTGATGCCAATTTCGGTTCCGGCCACTTTGGCGGTATAACCCAAGACAAAATAAAACATCGCCTGTTCTTTGGAGAGCTTGGCCAGGGGAGGAAGGATGCCGAAGGCATCGGCACTTAAAAAGAAAATGTGGCGGGGAACTTCTCCTTGAGAAGATGGCTCCAGTTCGTCGATAAAATCGAGAGGGTAGGAGCAGCGGCCGTTTTCTGTAATGGTGTCGTTGTAGTAATCGGGCTCTCCCGTTTTTTCCGTCAAAACCACATTTTCCAACATGGCCCCAAAAGTAGTAGCGGCCTTGAAAATTTCCGGCTCTCCCGTGCGCGAAAGTTTATAAGTTTTGGCGTAACACCCTCCTTCAAAATTAAAAACGCCCTCTCCAGAGAGTCCGTGCTCATCGTCGCCGATTAAATAGGTTCCCTGGTCGGTAGACAGTGTCGTTTTGCCCGTTCCCGAAAGGCCGAAAAAAACCGAAGTTTGTCCGTTGTCGAGCCGGTTGGCCCCGGCATGCATGGGAAGAATATTTTTTTCGGGAAGCAGGTAGTTCATCACACAAAACATACTCTTTTTGATCTCGCCAGCGTAGAGAGTTCCCACAATAATCGTCGTTTTGGTATCAAAGCAAGTGGTAATCACCGTCCCGGTTTTGACTCCAAAATGCTGGGGATCAATCTCCAGTTCGGGAGCGTGGAGAATGGTAAAGTCGTCCTGATTGTCGCTCCATTTATGCAACAAATGGCGGAAGAGATATTTGGAAAAGAGCGAATGTTGAGGGTGAGTGGTAATCAGACGGACGCCGATATTGTGTTGTGGGCAGGCGCCTACACTTCTCTCGGTAATATACAGATGTTGGCCGTCATTTAAGTATTGAATCACTCGAGTTTTAAGTTTTTCAAAATGTTCGGGAGTCATTTTGTGGATGGAATTTTCCCACCAGACTTTTCCCTCGGTGGAAGGGGAGCAAACGATATATTTGTCTTTCGCTGAGCGCCCGGTATGTTCCCCCGTTTTTACGACCAAGGCCCCGTTTTTACTCAATCTTCCCTGGCCCCTGGAAACGGCATCTTCGACCAAAGTGTTGAGAGGGGAATCAAAAAAGAAGCGTTGATTTTTTTGGTCAAGTTTCAATCCCAAGCTTTCATAAAGGGCGTGATCCATAGGGGCATCTCCAGTTAAGATTTCAAGACAAGACTTATTGCACAAAAACCATGGGGCATTATAACTCTTTTTTGAAGAAAGTGCCAATAATGCCCACTCCCGAGCTTTTCAGGGGGGGTATATTTTGACCAGTAGGTGCTTTTCCCGCTCTTTTTTTAAAGCAGAAGACACGACGGGTCGATAGTTTGGTTGACCAAATTGGAAGACTCGCGGGAGGAAAGCATGGATATCGCTACGGTCATTGGAATATCTCTTTGTCTTATCGGCGTTCTCGGCTCTATTTTGGCGGGCGGAGACATCATGGCCTTTATCGACATTCCCTCTATATTGGTAGTGGGCCTTGGTCTGATTGGTGTTACTTTTGCCAAATGGCCTATTGAAATCGTACTCAAAGTTGCCAACATTGGTATGAAGGCGGTTTTTTTCTCTCCAGTTGATCCTAAAACAATTATTGAAGAAGTGGGCAAGCTGGCCGAAACCGCCAGGCGGGAATCTGTTTTTGCTCTCGAAAAACAACCTATCGAAGACCCCTTTATGAAAAAGGCGATGACTTTGGCGGCGGACAACCGCCCACCGGAGGTGATTGATTCCATTCTTCAGCTTGAAATTAATGCCATGGAAGACCGTCACAAGGTAGGGATCGACCTTTTTCATGAAATGGCCAATGATGGCCCGGCCTTTGGGATGATTGGAACACTGATTGGCCTGGTTATCATGCTTGGGAATTTATCCGACCAGGCGGCGATTGGCCCGGCCATGGCGGTGGCCCTTTTGACCACTTTTTACGGGGCCTGTATCGCCAATATTTTTTGCAATCCGATTAAAAACAAACTATCCATTCGCTCCAAGGCAGAAATGACCAAAATGGCGATTATTGTGGCGGGAACATTAGGTATTGTGGCAGGGGAAAACCCGCGCCTCATTAAGGAAAAACTTAATTCCTTTATTCCCCACATTGATCGCGAAAGTGGTGCGATGGAAAACTAGGAAAGTTTCGCTATGGCCGACGAAAATCCGGTTGAGGAAAAAGAAGACTCTGCTGCCGGGCCAGGCAGTCAAGGACAGGTCAAATGTCCCGAATGTGTTCCTGGCCTTCCCGGCTGGATGGCGACTTTTTCCGACCTGGTGACTTTGCTTCTCACCTTTTTTGTCCTCTTATTGTCTTTTGCCAAAACAGAATCGGCCAAATACGAGGCGGCGCTTGGTTCTATTCGTAACGCTTTTGGTGGAAATGTGCGTGAACAAGGAGAGCCTTCCCAAAGTGGTAAATCTCCCGACGACAGTCCTACCATGATTGAATCCCAAAAACCGCCCCAACCTTTTCCCATCGACTTTCTCACCACCGAGGGGATTCTCGACAAGTATGAAGTCAATCGTGCTTCCAGTGAAGAATTGGAATCCATGAAACACGATTTGGTTGAGTTTGGACTGCAAAATGATGTCGATATTTTTGAGACGCCCGAAGGCATTCGGGTTCATGTCAAGGACAGAATTTATTTTGCAAAGGGAAGTATTATTCCTTCTGAGGTTGTCGTCGAAGTCTACGATCGACTGGTTAAAATGCTCTCAAAAAAGAACTGGACTGTCTACGTTATGGGATACGCTTCCGAGGGTGAAAGGAGTACCGATGGTTCGCAGGATGCCTTTGCGCTTTCGGCCTCCAGAGCGGCGGCAGTGGCGCGAAGTTTGGTCAAACGGGGAGTTTCACCAGAGAGGATTACCACCAGCTTTTATGGAGATACCCGCCTTCAATCGAGAGCGGGAGACCGAGACGAAGAGGCCTCCAATCGCTATGTCAGATTTATGGTTCGCAAAGTTGACATTGTCGAAGGTGGCAACAAAGTTTATCCCCGTTAGGCGTAGGCAACGAGAGACGCCTGCAAAAAGTCGAGATAGGGTACTTTCCACTTTTCTTTTTCGTTGTGAATTTCGTGAAAAGCACCTTCAAATTGTTTTAGCGTAAAAGACTTTTCTACTTTCGTAAAATAATGGATTAAAGAGGGAACATCAATCACGCGGTCTTCACTTCCCACGGTGACAAAGGCCGGACATTGAGGCCCTAGCGGACGAGCAAAGACACTTTTGGCAGTTTTAACCATTTGTAATAAAAGTCTGGAATGCAAACGCAAGTGATTGAGAGAATCAGCGAGGTAGAGTTCTTTTATCTTGAGGTCATGAGAGAGAAGACCGATGTCAACCAATCCTCCCAACCGGACACTCATCTCAAAATTGGCCAATTTATTCAAGATTTTTTGAGGGGCGCGGCCTACAAGTTTCCCCGCCATACCTGTAAAACCGACGGGGGGAGCATTCATAAAAATGGCCTTAAGGCCGGATTGAAGCGCACTACCTTTAATGATTGTTTGTAAAGCATGGGCGGTGATGAGAGCGCCCATGGAATGACCGAAAAGGACGAAGTTTTGCATTTGATAATTTGTTTTTAAGTAGTGAAGTATTTCCTTCAAATCCTGCGCATAATCCGAGAAATTTTCAATATAGGTACAGGCCCCCGTACTTTGTCCATGGCCGCGCAAATCGTATTGAAAGAGATGAAAATGGTCTGAAAATAAATCTTGAAGATAGGGGTGTCTGCCCGAATGTTCACCTATACCGTGAATCGCAATAAGCCAAGATGAGACATGGGGCCGGCGGGATAAAATTACCCGAGCGTGAAGTTCAGGCCCGTCGCGCGTTTGAAGCGTAATATTTTTCATCTCTATGTGGACAATAATTGAGAGAATGGTAAAATGTCTAGGTATGTACTGTCCTGTTTGTTTAAATCAAAGTCTTACTGTTTCCTCCCAGGGAGTTGTCCACGTTGTCATTAACGGAAAGCAAAGGGACAATGGGCGTTTTCTCTTTTCCATGCTTCCCAAAGACCAAAAAAAACTGGTCAATGATTTTAAGGGCAAAGTAGACGAATTTTTTCAATGGTATACTCAGCTCGCCAATCACGGGCCGATTGCCAAAGTTGAACTCTTGACTTCCGATATGAAATGCAAGAAGGGATGTCGTTTTCCCACACAGTCTCGCTTTTCTGCGGTTAACGTGATTCTTTCAGAGGGAGTCATTTCCAGAATTGTCCAAGAGTATGGCCAAAAATACGGCGTTATGGTCAAGCTGAGTTAAGCGGACTTTCTTATCGGATTGAGTGCCCTGATTTTAGGTTTTGCGTATTCCTCTATTCCTCGGATTTCTCTCAAAAACTTGCGCACTTGGACAACAGCTCGGCCTCGAATGGAATCAACTTCTTGAAAAATTTCGTGATGGCCTTCCTTCAAGCGGATCAACCTGCTATTTTGAACTGTTCCAGAAAAGCGTTCTTGAAATTCGGGGCAGGACAAGCGGTCCCGCCCGGCCTGCATAACCAGGATGGGTGTTCTTAAATTTTTAATCTGTCCGAAAATTTTGCGGGAATTTTTTATGACTTCGTAAAACCATTTTACGGAGGGAGGATGAAATCTGGTTTGAGGATAAAGTTTTTCAAAATAGCGATGTTGGAGAATCCGGCGGTGATGGCCCATTGCTGAGTTGTGTTTAAAAAGTTTTCCCAAACGGCAATATTGGTTTTGAAAAGGCCTTTCTCCAAGTCCCAGGTATTGAAGGATTTTTAAAAACGTCAGCATGATGATTTCAGGGATCGTTCCTATATTGAGTTTAAAGGTGGGAGCAGAAAAAATAGCGCCATCAAATAAACGATCTTCTCTTAGCATGGCATCCAGGCCAATGAGACACCCCACATCCTGGCCCAAAAAGATGCAAGTGTTATAGCTTTTTTGTGATTGCGAATCTTTTATCAGGGAAATCAGGTCATCCGCATAGCTTTCAAATTTTTCAATATGATTTGCCGGAAAATTGAGACGGGGGGGGGAAGAAAGGCCTTGCCCTCGGTGGTCCAGGACCATGAAGTCAAATCCTTCCCCCGCAAGTTCGGTGATGAGTTCCACATATTTGAAACTAGATTCTCCAACTCCCGGGCCAATGACCAGCAAACGGTGGTTGGTTTCTTTGGAAAAAAATTTGGCGTGAATGATAGAATGAGGGGGGTGATAAAGATAGCGGGATTGTCCATTTTTCAAAAAAAACTTGACCAATTCATACTGAGAGGAAGTTTCATCGCGGGATTCTGTATTGTTTGCTTTCCTCAAGAACATAGTTTTTATCCCAAAGTAACTTTATTTATTCTAAGTTTAATTGTCTAGGTGCGCAAGTAGGAAATTTTCTTATTGACAA
Source organism: Bacteriovoracaceae bacterium (assembly GCA_965215445.1). Classification (GTDB taxonomy): domain Bacteria; phylum Bdellovibrionota; class Bacteriovoracia; order Bacteriovoracales; family Bacteriovoracaceae; genus CBDBLK01. The sequence goes on from CBDCDT010000002.1 coordinate 1,321,262, forward strand.
AACCAATTTTTTTTATCAAAAGGGGCCTTATGGTTTTAAAAATTTTTACTCTTCTCACTTGTCTCATCGTCTTTTGCAACTGCACTTTACAGGGCCTTTTTTTTCCTTCTGCCCATATTGTCAACGCCCGTGAACATTTAGACAAACCCTATGTGATTTTGGTTTCCATTGACGGTTATCGTTTCGATTACAATAAAAAATTTGGGCCACCTCACCTTTCCACTTTTTTCAAAGATGGCGTTTGGAGCAAAGGCCTGATTCCCATTTTTCCAAGTAAAACTTTTCCCAATCACTACAGTATTGTCACCGGCCTTAAGGCCTCCCATCACGGTATTGTCGCCAATGTCTTTTGGGATTCCAAAAGGAAGGAAGTATACCGTCCGGGAAAAGCGAGTCGGGATGGAAGCTGGTATGGAGGAGAACCCATTTGGATAGCGGCGAGCAAACAAGGCATGTTGTCGGCCACTTATTTTTGGGTGGGAAGTGATGCCAATATCCAAAACCTTTATCCGACTTATTACTATCGTTACAATAGGGGAGTTTCCAACGCTAAAAGAGTTGAACAAGTTATCAATTGGATCGAGCTTCCCGCCGAGAAAAGGCCTCATTTTATAACATTGTATTTTAACAGCGTGGATTCAGCAGGGCACAGATATTCTCCAGACTCAGAGCAAGTAAGGAAGGCCGTCTTGGGCGTCGATCGCTCTCTAAAAAAGCTCTTTGACGGGGTTTCCGCCACCAAATTGCCGGTTAATATTATCGTTGTTTCCGATCACGGCATGGAAACTTATACGAAAGAAAGCACTCTTTATCTTGGCGATTATATTTCTCTTCAAGGAGTCCACATGGTGGGAGAAGGCGCACATTCCCTGCTCTATATAGAAAACCGTGAGAGGGAAAAAACTATCTACCAGAAACTTAAACAAGTTAAAGAGATTCAAACCTACAGGCCGGAAGAAATGCCCGAGCGTTACGGGTACTCAAAAGGCCCGCGCGTAGGGGATTTAATTTTATCTCCAAACCCTGGATATTATTTGCGCCGCCTTCGCCCCAAAAAAAACAGGGCTTCCAAAACGGTCAAACCAAAAGGAACGCATGGGTATGACCCAGAAAAAAGTATAAATATGAACGGCATTTTCTTTGCCAAAGGCCCCAATATCAACCCTTTGGGCGAGATTCCAGCTTTTGAAAATATTCACATCTATCCCCTCATCATGGATATTTTAGGGCTTGAAATAAAAACTCCCATTGATGGAAAAAGAGAAGTCCTCTCGAAGCTTATCCGTAAGTAGTGACAATATATTCAAATTCTGTTTGGGCCACCGGAGTGATAGAAAGACGGTTGCCTTTCTGAAGAACTTTCATATTTTTTAGACGCGTCTGTTTTTTGAGTACTTCGAGACTCACCAGTCGGGAAAATTGTTTTTTAAATTTGACATCAACCATCACCCAACGAGGATTGTCGAGGGAAGATTTGGGATCAAAATAGGGGGATTGTGAATCAAATGCGGTGTGGTCGGGATAGCTTTCTCTGGATACTTCGGCAATTCCAGCAATTCCCGGAGGAGTGGCGTTGGAGTGGTAAAAAAGAACCAGGTCGCCTTTTTTCATTTCATCGCGCATGAAATTGCGGGCCTGATAATTTCTCACTCCATCCCAACACTCTGTCTGCCTTGGTGCTTTTTTTAAGTCTTCAATGCTAAAGACATCTGGCTCAGACTTCATAAGCCAGTGTCTTTTTTTACGTTTCATCTTTGAGGCATCCTCCAATATTTTCCAATATGAATTGTGGGAGTGCAAACGCACTTTGGTGAATTTGTTCGTTGTAATACTTAAATTTGAGGTTGCAAGACTTGACTCGTTGGGGATCAAATCCTTTTGTAGGATTTTTTTTGAGAGAGGCAAATGAAAAAGACCACAGTCCACCCGGATAGGTTAAATTGCTAAAATTATAAAGAGAGACGAGGGGGAAATTGCGGTTTAAAATTTCCAGTAAGCTCTTTTGCATTTCCAATTCATACCAAGGGCTTTCCGCCTGAGAGACGACAATACCATCTTCTTTGAGACATCCTATTAAATTAAGGTAAAACTCTTCGCCAAAAAGGGGAGTGGCCGGCCCAATGGGGTCTGTAGAATCGACTAAAATAACGTCAAATTTTTCAGACTTGCTGGAAGTCTTTTTGACAAACTCTACTCCGTCTCCAATCACAAGGCGTGTTTTGGGGTGGTCAAAACCACGAGCGCACAGAGGGATATATTTGCGACAGGCATCGACGACCATACCATCAATTTCGACAACAACACATTCCTCTACAGATGAATGTCGGCAGACTTCGCGCGCAGTTCCCCCATCACCTCCTCCAATGACTAAAACTTTTTTAGGATTGGGATGGACAAACAGGGGAACGTGCGCCATCATTTCGTGGTAAACAAATTCATCCTTTTCGGTCACCATGACCAAACCATCGTTGAGCAGCATCCTGCCGTAATATTGGGTTTCAACAATATCGACATATTGAAAATCACTTTTTCCACTAAACAAAACATTTTGTGCTTTGTAGTGCATCTCCAAAAAATCTTCGTGTTTTTCCTCTATCCAAAGATTTGATTTCATTCACAATCCTCCGCTTTTTCATAAGCGTTACTTTCTTTGTAAAAGCAACGAAAGTCTACATTATATCCGTTGGAAAGGCGTTCGCCAGAATGGTTGACTTGGAAATAGGGCCTTGCAAAACGAGGGGGGTGGCGATTGTTGAAAGTCATCAAATCAAACGAATTGGGGTTAAAAATGTCGAGCAGGTGGTGAAAAACTTTTTCAATTGAAGCGTCTATGGGAAGATTTGTTTCAAAGCTGGCGTAGGATGACAAACCTTGAGGAGTTATATGGATGGTATAATAGCTTTCATCCTTAATGGCATTGAGGCTGTAGCCATAGGGGCTGAAACAAAAATCATCAACGCTAAAATCTCCCAAAGCACCTTCAAAAAGAAAATGAGATCGAATTTCTTCGGGCCTTATATCAGGACGGGTTAAAAAATTGGCAAAACCCTGGTTCAGGTCGTACATGAGAAGTTCGGTGGTGGCATCGTTTTCATCGGGATGAAAAGGTTTGTTTGAATGAAACAACAAATTGTGATGCCCATGGACTTTGCCAAACCTCAAGGCCTTGCCGTCAATCAAGGTACGCATCTTTTCTGCGTCGCTATAAAAATCGGAAGGTTGTAAATGGGAAAGGTATTCATTTTTCCTTTGAAAAATAAGTGATTTTATATGTTCTGCTCCAACCTCTTTTACAAAATGCAATACCGACTCAATTAAACGTGTTTGCCCACAGGTCAGGAGAAGAATCCGGTCGTTCCAAATGAACATGCCCGACTCGGACAAAAGAAGGGCCTTGAGGCGGGAGTTTTTCATTTCAGACAAAATACTGGCACCAGAAGGACGAAGCATGGCGGCATAGCGCTGAGAAGACCAATTTAGCAACGTGTCAACCTTTTCGCTGACGACAATTTCAACTTTTTTTTCGGCCCCTTCAAAAAAAGACAAATTCCCCTCCAAAAAAGTGTTTTAAAGAAATCATTTATTCCCTTTTGAAAGGCCCTTCAATGCGTACCGCATTAAAAAACTTCTTTCATTCGGTGGTATTATTTTTATGATGAAGCAAAATTTTACCTTTTTGGCCCTTCTTTTAAGTTCTGGTCTGGTTTTAAGGGCAAATGCCGACCCTGCACCATCCTCGGCCTTTGACGTCTCTGTTATCCGTTCACAATTTGCCAGTTGGGGCGTTGATCCCAACAACAAAACTTCGAGTATTAATTTGCTTGAGGCGTGGCGGAAATATAAAAGAAGCAAAGAAATTGTTATTGCTGTGGTTGATACTGGAATTGACCCCAATCACGTTTATCTCAAGAAAAATATTTTTGCTTATCAAGGCCAGTTAGGCCCGCTCAATTACGGTGTTGATTTTTCTCAAAAGTTGAAAACTTCTCTTACCCCCTTCGATCAGCACGGACATGGAACTCATATTTCGGGCACGATCAAAAGCGTTTTTCCCAAAATTAAATTGCTCACTCTCAAATACTACAATCCCAATGCCACTGGCCGGGAAAATCTTATGTTTACAATCAAGGCCCTGGAATATGCCGTCGAAAAAGGTGTTGACGTCATCAACTATTCGGGAGGTGGCCCCGAGCCTTCCGTCGAAGAATTTAACATTCTCAGACGGGCCAGGGAAAAAAATATTTTGATTGTTGCCGCTGCCGGAAACGAAAGCTCGAACATTGATGTCCGTATCAATGCCTACTATCCCGCAAGTTATAATTTGAGCAATATTATTTCAGTCACTGCCCACGATAAAAACTTGAAGATTCTGTCCTCTTCCAATTGGGGTAAGGAAAAGGTTGACCTGGGGGCACCGGGACATCAAATTAATGCCTCATTACCCAACAATAAAAAGGGCCATCTCACGGGTACCAGCCAGGCCACTGCCTTTGTCTCAGGTGTGGCAGGACTTTTGAAATCCCAGTTTCCCAAGCTTAAACCAAAAGAGATTAAAAGCATCATCCAGTCTTCGGCCAAAAAAGAAATGACTTTGATTGGAAAATGTTTTTCTCAAGGCAGACTTGAAGCAGCTCAGGCCGTTGCTTCCGCCATACGCCGGATGGCCTCTAAAAAATCCCCGACCAAGACCAAATAAAAGCGTAAACGATCATGGCCATACACATGATGGAAGCACTCAAGAAGAATAATTTGATGGGGAAAAAATAGCTTTTTAACCATAGGTCAAGGCCTGCCCGTCTCAAATAATTCTTTGGCCAAAAAGATTTTGGAGGCGAGTGCCCCCACATTTTTTGTTGCCCAATTTTGGCCGCTTCAATATTTCTCTTTAGGGAAACAGTCGAAATATCCGATAAAAGGGCCAAATCACCCCCTTCTTTTGCATAGGCCTCAATCAGAAGTTTTGCTTCCAGAAAAAAAAGTTCCTTCTTTTTTTCACTGGCACGATCCCGCTTGTGAGAAAAATGATCAGTTAAAATTTCAAAACGCCGTTTCAAGTGGCCCAAATAACGTTTATGTTTTTTTTTCAAAAAGTGCCGCTCTTTCGGAAGTAAACGCTCAAGAAAACCTCGTTCTGCGTTATAGTCGGATTCCATTTCAAAAAATGAGCGCTCCCCAAAGGGTTCTCCCAGCAAATCCACCCAAAATTGATAGCTACAAGACTCACATTCTCGTTCTGTGATAAAAAGACTACCACATTGGGGGCAGCGGCCTTTGATTTCAATTTCGTCCAGTGGTCGTTGTGGATGGCGAACCTTCAATGACGTTCGCTTGGAAACTTCCTGTCCCATATTTTTAGCCTAGCGCCAAAAAGGGCCATTTGGCAACGAATCACCCTATTTTTGATGGAAATTATCGTATATACTTTTCAATGAAAATGGTAAATCTGCAGAGCTGTGGCCCTAAAATCAAATACTACCTTTTGCCCTTTTTTGGCGGGTGCTTTTTTGTCTTGGGGTATCCCACTACTTGGGCACCACATTTTTTCTTTATGCCCATCCTGGGATTTTTCCTTTTTTTTCAGGCCATATTGAGCACAGAGAAGGGCCATTTCCCCGTGTGGAAAAGAAATCTGCTGACCTGGTTTTGCTTTTCTTTTGGAACCTACGTTTTGGGTTATTACTGGATTCCCTATACTCTCAAAGAATTTGGTGGACTCTTTTTCCCTTTTAATTTTTTACTGGGCCTGCTTTTTACTTTTATTGTTTTTCCCCAACACCTTTGTTTTGTTGTTTGCTACTTGATGTTGCAGAAGTGGCACTTGCCTTGGGGACTCTCCAGCAGAAATCTTTTTTTGGCACTTCTTGTGACCGTGCTGGAGCAATATGTGCCTCAACAATTTCCCACTCATATAGGACATTCCTGGCTGCAACTGGCCCCTCGTTTGGGCCTGGCACCCCTTTTTGGTGCGCCCTTATTTTCCTTTGCGAGCTTTTGGATAGTTTTGGTTTTGACCGAGAGATTGAGAATAAAAAAGTGGGATTGGGCGGGAGTAAGTTTTTTTATTCTCTTTTTGGTCGCCAATTTCAGTTTTCCTCTCCCGAATAAGGCCAAAGAAGGCAATGCTCTTAAAATTCGTATGGTTCAGGCCAATGTTGAGAATTTAATGAAACTGGCCAGTGAAGAAAGTGGGAACCAGATCGTTTTTGAAGAGATAATGGATCGCTACTTTGAACTTTCAACCGACTCCGAAGACAAAGTTGACCTCATTTTATGGCCCGAGACGGCCTATCCCGAGCTTCTCAATTCATCGTTAATGAAGATGGATCCCGATTTGGTTCCTGAAATTTTTCGCCAAACCATTTCTCGTACCCAGGCGCAGTTTATGACCGGTGGTTACGACCGCGCCGATCAAACCAATCCCCACTTGTATAAGACGGAGTATAATTCTATTTTTCATTTTGATCGCACAGCACTCTTAAAAAATGTTTACCACAAAAGAATTTTAATGCCCTTTGGAGAGGGCCTTCCCTTTGGTTTTTTAAATCCCATGTTGGCCAAAGTTATGAGAAATATTTCCTTTTTTGCCAAAGGCAAGGACTTTCCTCTCTTTGAATTGGAAGATGGAATCAGTCTTATCAATGTTATTTGTTACGAAATCCTATTTGGTAGTTATATTCGAGACTATCTCAATCACACACTCAAAACTCACAACCAGAAGGCCGCACTGATTATCAATATGACCAATGATTCCTGGTACGGAAAGAGCGCAGAACCTTATCAACATCAATTTTTATCACACTGGAGAGCATTGGAGTTTCAAATACCAATTGTGAGAGTGACCAATACCGGCCTGAGTTCCATTCTTTATCCCGACGGTTCACAAAGTGAAGATATGGGGCTTTTTCGGGCGAGCAGTCGGGACTTTCAAATTTTTGTCAAAGCAGGGGAGACGACTCTTTTTCAAAAATACGGATTTACTCTGACTTTGGGCCTGGGATTTCTCCTTTTTGCGGCCTCACTTATGATAGGGAAAATTCTTTCAATAAATCATGCAGGCGAAGAAAACCTTTAAAGATTCCATCGTCGATAACGGGAAGCAGAGAAATCGGTTTTGCTCTTTTTTCCATAAGTTCCAAGGCCACAGAGGCCCTTTGATGTGAGGCCACCGCAGCAGGATTTTGATTGACCAAATTTTCAAGTGGTATATCGAGAGAGGTTTTTCCTGAAGCGAAGTAGCGCCTAATATCTCCTTCTACAAGTATTCCAAAAAACTTCCCTTGAAAATCCAAAACAGCACATCCTCCGACGGGAAATTTGGTCATTTCCAAAATGGCCTCTTTTAAAGTTTGATCGCGGGCCAAAGTGGGAGACTGATCTCGTTGTAACATAATGTCTTTAACTTGAAGGCGTAGTGATTTTCCCAGAATCCCACCGGGGTGATTTTTGGCAAACTCTTCACGATCAATGCCAGAGATGCTTTCAAATAAAACCGCCATGGCATCTCCCACTCCAAGTGCCACGGTAGAACTTGTGGTAGGGGCCTGATTGTTTAAGCAAGCTTCCTTCTCCACAGAGCAATCGAGGAAAATGCCCACTTCTTTGGCCAAAAAAGACTGGGGATTGCCAATCAGGCCAATTTGCCTCTCCTTGGGAGTCGATAAAAAGGGCAAAAGTTTGATAATTTCCTCTGTATTCCCTGATTTGGAAATGAAAACAATGGCGTCGCCGTTGTGCAAGCGTCCCAAGTCTCCATGCAGTGCCTCGGTAGGGTGGAGAAAATAGGCCGGGAGTCCCAAGGAAGCAAATGTTGCCGCCAGTTTTTTTGCCACATAACCCGATTTTCCGACTCCGCAAAAACATAGTCCTTTTTCTTCGTTAATGAGTTTTTGAAAAAGTTTGGCCAGTTTTTCAGTCTGTTCCGGCCTCATTTTGTTGGCCGCATTTCTGAGGGCCTCTGCCTCCAGGTGGAGAACATCTTGAATAATAGCGAGAGGTTTTTTTTCTTCTAGCTTCACGTCATAACACTCTTGGGGTACAATTTAATTGATGAAAAACATCTCAAGACCCAAGACCGAATGCAGTTTCTACGATTTCTTCTCTGTTCGTCAAGTCTGTGGGGTCGCCCTTATGTATGCAAAATCTTTGATTTTTTTGGGATTGGCCTTGCCCGCTTGCAGCTCCTATGAACAATTTCGTTACGTTACGGAGGAATTTGAAATTCCCGCTCGTATCTTTTCTTTTGACTACAACCAAACCTGGCTGGCCACTCTCGAAGTGGCAAAAAAATACGATCTTGAATTCAAAAATCAAGAGGCGGGAGTCATCAAGACACGCTGGATAGACAATACTTCCGAAGTCAATTTTAATGAAAAATTTAATTCAAGCGAAGGAGTCAAGGCCGCCAAGTTTAAAGTTATTATTAACGTAGTTAAAGGCTATCGCAATGGGCGAGAAGTGGCCAAAGTAACGGTCTATCGACGCCAAATGATCGAGCAGGATTTCCTTCAGGGTTGGAAAGTGATTCCCAGTGATGGGGTTATTGAAAAAACCATCCTCTATAGGATTTCAAGGCAAATCAAAATTCGCAATAATATCAGAAAATTGGAAGAACAAAGGGCCAATGAAATAGAGGAAAGCTTTTAAAAGTTTTTTTCTATCAGAGAGATTTTTTTCCAAAAATTTCTCTTAGTTTCAATTCCACCACTGGGTGCTTTTTTATTCAAAATTTTTTCCAGTGAATGATTTATAGCGTCAAAGACGTCATTATATTTATTTTTTTGGGCCATTTCCAAAAGTGGGACTTTTGCCTTCTCAAACTTTAATTTCCCAACTGAGAGAATGGCCTCTTTAATCAGATTGGTGCCTTTATTTCCATCGACATAATAATTTCTTTTGTCATGAAGCAAGGCCCAAACATTGGGAGCGTACTTGTCCAATGCCAGCTTGGTGATATTATCAAGGGCCTGTTTCCGGACTATAAAGCTGTTGTCTTTAAGCGCATTGGCGAAATCTTCGCCATACTGAGCTTGCTTTAAGGCAAGTAAAGTTTTCAAGCTGGCAACTCTTAAAACCCAATTGGGATGCTTGATAAATTTACTGAGAAAAGGGGCCGATTTTTTTCCCATAATACGGCCGACTAAAAAAGTGGCAACCCAGCGGCCCTGATCAGGGTATTTTGAACTTTTCATAACTTCAATTAAGGCCGGTATGGACTTTCCGGCCTGCTCAAGAGCAATTTTGCGAATAGATTGGACACCCTTTTTATCCAAATTTTTTCCAAATTTATCAAGTAATAAGGCCTTGGTATCATCTTTTGCATGAAAGGAGGGCAAGACAAAAAAAGTCAAAAATATCAGGCTAGCCAAGCATTTTTTCAAATTCACTGAGTAATTCCTCTGCTGATTTCTGATTGCCTTCATTGGCGGGAACTTCAGCTTCTTCTTTTTCCAATTCGTCAGCTTTCAAATCTTCAATTGGGTCGTCACCTAAATCACTGATGGCGTTTTCATCCAGAACCTCACTGAGCGATTTCGTCTCAGAAACATTGGTCAATTCGTTGTTTTCAGAAGGTTCAATATTTTCTCCGGAAATTCTTTGAACAACATTTTCATCAGTATCGGTCTTCTCTCCTTTGAAGGTTCTTTTGGAGTCATCAATAACTTCTGTTACATCCAAAATCTTTTGCAACGATTCTTCTTCATCAGTGCCGGCCTTTTCTCCTTTGAAGGTTTTTGTGGGGTCATCAGTAACTTCTGTTACATCCAAAACTTTTTGCAAAGATTCTTTTTCATGAGTATCGGCCTTTTCTCCTTTGACGGTTTTTGTGGGGTCATCAGTAACTTCTGTTACATCCAAAACTTTTTGCAAAGATTCTTTTTCATGAGTATCGGCCTTTTCTCCTTTGACGGTTTTTGTGGGGTCATCAGTAACTTCTGTTACATCCAAAACTTTTTGCAAAGATTCTTTTTCATGAGTATCGGCCTTTTCTCCTTTGACGGTTTTTGTGGGGTCATCAGTAATTTCTGTTACATCCAAAACTTTTTGCAAGGATTCTTCAGAAGAAGGGCCGGAAGTATCTTGAATTGTTTGGGAGGCCTCTTTTTCTGGAGCGGCAGTTCCCTTAACTATATCGATTGATTCTTTCTGTGGTGGATTTTCTTTTAAAAAGATTTCTTCCGTGGGCGTATTCACGGCCGTTTCATACACCATATTGTCTTCGGGCACAGGTCGATTACGGAGTGCTTCAAGCTCTTTTTTGAGCTTTTGGTTTTCTTCCTGGAAAGTCTTTAAATTGGCCAAATCTTCTTCAATAAGTTCGTACTCTTCCAAGCGCTCTTTGAATTTATTTCGTTCCTGAACCACATTTTGCAATTCTTCTTCTGACTTATCATCGGGCATTTTTTCCAATTGTGATTTCATTTCTTGAAGTTCATTTTTTAATCTTTCTGCTTCCTGACTGTCCTCACCGCCGTTTGCTCTTGCGGAAGACAGCATTTCTTCTAATTCGCGCACCGTTTTAGTTTTCTCTCCAATTTGAGATTTGAGAGATGCAATTTCAGCATCCTTTTGGCTTAATTCTTCAGAAGGAATTTTTGTCTCAGTATTTGTTCCGCTTAGTGGCAGGTCTGCCAGGGGGAGAACTGAGGGAGTCCTGTTATCCAAATCAAAACCTTCTCGATAAGAAAATGATGATTTTAAAGCATGTCCGTTGGAAATAATGGAATCAAGGTAATTTTTTACTTCTGAGGCCGGTATTTGATGAAAAAAACTTTTCAATCTTCTGCGAACATATAATCGATAAATAAATAAAATGAGAAACAAAAAGGCCAGAGTGGCCAATAACATACCAATAACTTCATCGGTAAATTGGGTGAGAATCGTCCTGGTCGTTTCCGTTAGCTCCATCCCTGGATTCCTTAAAAAAACTTTCTCGTTTTAAGAGTCAAACCCTAATAAAATTATAGGGTTGAGTTTAGATGTGTGTCAATAAGTGTTTTGCCTTTAAGGCCGCTAAAAAAACTCGGGAAAAATGCTAGGTTTCTTCATCTCTGGCCTCTTCCATGCTTTCTTCATCTGGAGGCCCTTCGGAAGAAACTTTATAGCTTTCTTGTAACCAATGGCCTAAATCAATCATTTTACATCTTTCGGAACAAAAGGGACGGTATTCTGATGCGTAGTAATTAAATTCCAGGGAACAGTGAGAACATTTTACAATCAATTTTTTGAGGGCCATAACAGGACATTATCACTCAATGGGTGAGCAATCAATTGCTAGGTTTATAATATGCTGGATAATGAATTTCATATAGTCAGGAGCACCAAGGCCAGCTTGATTTCCTTGATTTGTTCCAAGTTTCCCGAGCATCGAACTGAACTGGAAACCCAGCGTTCTCTGAACGAATTGCGCGAGCTTTTGCGAACTCTAAAAATAACAACCGGCTATCAATACGTTCAAAACCGCAAAGAAATTGACCCTGCCACTATTTTAGGTTCAGGGAAGTTAAAGGAAATTGCTCTTAAAGCGCAGGAGGAAGACTCAAACCTCTTGGTTTTTGATTTTGAGCTTACCGCCAGTCAAATTCGCAATATAAAAAAAATTACGGGGTGTTCAGTAGTAGATAGAGTGCACGTTATCCTCGAAATTTTTGCAAGGCACGCCAGAACCAGAGAGGCCAAAATTCAAATAGAAATTGCCCGCTTGCAATACGTTCTCCCCCGTCTTTCAGGTTTTTGGGCACACTTAGGCCGTCAGCGTGGAGGAGTTGGAATCAAGGGTGGAGAAGGTGAAAAGCAAATTGAACTCGATCGCAGAATTATTCGCCAACGCATTGAATTTCTTAAAAAAGAGCTTAAACTTGTGGCCAAATCTAGGGAGCAACAGAAAAAAAAGCGTCAAAATCAGGCCATAACTGCGGCATTGGTGGGTTATACCAATGCTGGAAAATCTTCGTTGATGAATCGTATATGCAACATTGCTCTAACCGAAGAAAACCAATTGTTTTCTACACTCGATACAACAATTCGGACATTTAATCCCGATACACGCCCTCCCATGCTGCTTATTGATACGGTTGGTTTTATTTCCAATCTTCCCAATACTTTGATTGATGGCTTTAAAACGACTTTGGAGTCTACCCTCGAAGCTGATCTTTTGATTATCGTTTGTGATATTAGTGATCCCAATCATAAAAAACATCTTAAAACGACACGAGAAGTCCTCGAAGAATTGGGAACCAGGGAAAGGGAGCAGATTATTGTCTTTAATAAAAGGGATGCTTTAAATGACCCTATTAAGGCCAAAATTATGAAGAGGATTTATCCGGGGAGCTTTGTCGTTAGCAGCTTTAATCCGAGTGATATGCAAGACTTGCGCCAGCACATCATCAATTATTTTTTAGAAAAACAGGAAAAGTACGATCTCTTTATTCCCTACAAGGAAGGGCAGGCGCACAGTTCGGTGGCCAGCAAATGTAACATTATGGCCTCCGAAAACCACGAGAAGGGTATTTATTATCGTATTCGCGTACCGGATTTTATTTTTAATCAACTGGGGCTACATTCTTTCTTGCTTTCACCAGAAGATCCCTTGAGAAAAGAGATTTCTCTTACAGAAAAAACTTGAGGTCTTTGACAATATTTTCGTAAGCGTCTTTGTTGATTTGATAAACCCAAGCACTCTTTTCCTGATTAACTTTTTGGGCCACTTCCTGGGCCTTAATCATGCCTTCAATTTCCTGAAGTTTTTCCTTGTCGTCATCCTGGCGAACGATAACTTTATCGGGAAGGTCGTGAACCAAGGCATTGAGCTTGGCAAAATAGCTGTCTTTCTTTTTGGCCAAACTCAATTGATAAACCAATTTATTTTTCATTTGAATTCTGACTTTGCGATTAAACCTGAGTGTCTGAACTTCGCTTTCTTGGGGAGTAAAAAAATCATCAAATTTTAAAAAACTGAGATTTCTTACATACTCTTCGGCCTTTTCCTTTTTAAATTTTTTGTTGGCAGCTTTGCCTTCAAGAATAAATCCATCATCTTTTCTCACCAATTCTATTTTTGAATTTTCAAGCGACAATCGGTCAATTTCGTCTTGTTTTAAAGAAAGCAAGTTGGTGTCCACAAAATCTTTGTGGGAAGAATTTATCCAAAAATTAGAAAGGGATAAATGCACGGAATTTTTGCCTTCTCTGAAAAGGTAATGGCCTTTTCCCTTGGATGATTTTCCCACCCTGAAGGCCACAGTTCTCTTGCCATCATTGTCAAAAAGTTCAATAAAATATTTTCTGGATTTTTCATCGAGTTCAAGTTGCTTTAATAACTCTTCATCGGCATTGTTGGAAACTTCTTCTTTAACCTCAATGCTGGCAATTTTATAGATGAGGTCGTTAACTTTGTCTGAAGCGGCAGGGTAGGATTTGTGGCCTTCGAGCACAAAGCGGCCGTCGTCTCTGGTCAAAATAGTCTTCTTTTCACCGTCAAAGTGCAGGACAACCTTCTGTATTTTTTCGACATCAAGGCCTTTAATATAATCACTGCCACTTAAAAGTCCTGTACCGCGTCTGGATTCGTTGACAAAAACCAGGACAGAAATGATAAACAGGGAACAGGTAAGGAGAGATAGTGTTTTCAGACTCACGCTTTTACCTCCATCAATTTGCTGCGCCTACGGTTGTAGTAAACGCCCAATCCAACAATTAAGAGGGGCACTAAAAGTGTATTGAGGTATTGGAAAAATTTCCCAATACCTTCAATTTTTTCACGCCCCTCTCTTTTGACCATACGCAATTCTCTTTTGAGAACGGCAATTTTTTTGGACAATTCTTTTTTCTTGCGAATTCCTTCGTTTTGCAAAAGCGCGATATTGCCTTCATTGGCCTGTCTGCCCAATTGTGCGAGTTCATTTTGAAAACGCTGGATTCCGGTCTGGATTTCCCTGACTTTGTCGGCAGTTCTTCTCTCGGCCTCTAGTTCTATGGCGTTTATGACATCAAAGGAGCGATTTACTTTTCCTTTGGAGCGAACCCGCATGAGATCGACATTGCCGGACAAGGCCTCGACTCCGTTGAGGAAAAGAGTGCTGTTGTTGTTGGCCATGGCGGGCCCTAGAAAAGTGTTTTTAAAGGAAAAGCGGTCGTTGATGAAATCTACGTCGGAGACTACGATGATGGCCGATTCCTTTTCAGAAGTTTTGACAACGGTTTTTTTCTCTTTGATGCCGTCGGGAAAAGCGGTTTGGTATTTCCCCAGTGCCTTGTAAGCGATGACAATCGGTTTTGACCCTTCTGTAAATTTGTCCCAGAGCGCTCCGGGGTTGTTGAGTTCGTAAGGGGCCGCAGTATAGCTGTTACCCTTTTCAGTCGTTGACATGATGGGAGTGTGAACCACCCCTTCAACCTGCTTGCTGGTTAAAACTCCAGGGAAAATAAAAGTGGCGTTATCTATACCTGAGGCCATCGGTTCGTTATAGTTGCGGGTGCAAAGCTCATTACAATTGAGCAGGGGCAAAAGTCTTCCTCCCGCTTGCCCGGGAGAAAAAGTACCCACTCCACTGAGGTATTTGTCTCCAGCAAAAGCATTGGCCTGGAGTTCAAGGCCCCATTTGTCCATCAGTTTTTTAAAACCTGCATCGGGCGAACTGGACATACCTCCCATCATTCCTGCGCTGCGATCGGAAATGGCATTGGGGTCTACCAAAACCAATAGGCCGCCGCCTTTCATGAGATATTGGTCAATGGCAAAAAGAGTTTTTTCGGGGAAGCCTTTGGGGTGAACGATGATGAGGGAGTCGATGCCGGTAATAGAATCCGTATCTTTTGCGATTTTTTTGACGGTGTAGAGTTCGCTGAGCATCCTTGTCACCATCCACGACTGAGGTACTGGTTTGCCCTGCATACGCATGATTTGTTCCATGTAGGGATTTGAATTCTCAACATAAATTTCCATTGAAGAAAGCAGGCCTATATTGACCTTTTTGGGATTGAGAACCGTATAAATGAGCTTGGTTAGTTCGTATTCTAGGCGGTCTTTTTGTGCGGGATCGAAAAATTCAATGATTTTTTCCGCTCCCGACTCATTTTCGGCAACCAATCCAAAAAAGTATCTTTCCGTTTCCGTAAGGTTAAATTTTTTAAGGCCGTAGACATTGGCGTCTTCTTCTTCGGGAGTGTCTGGCCGGGGGTCGATAACCTCCAAAGAGAGGTTGTTTCTCGAACTGGCAACGTATTGTTCCAACAATTCTTGAACGTAGAGAAAGTGATTGTTAAAGGTTCTCAGACCCTCGGTTCCCTTGTTGGCGGCGGTTTTGGAATAATACAGCTTGAGTTTGATGGGGGCATCGAGTTTGGACAAAATAGATTGGGTTCCCTCTGACAATGTGTAGAGATTTTCTTCCGTAAAGTCGATGCGGACTTTTTTGAGAAGAGTGGAACCGATATAAATGAGAAAGGTCATGGAAAGAAGACCCAGAACGATTTTGAGATGGTTTTCCCGGCGTTTGCTCATCCCTGTTTCCTCCTTAATTGGCCCTGTTTTCGTTAAGCAAGATGATATTTCCGTAGAGCCAGCAAACCATGGCAATGGCAAAAAACCAAAGGTTGCTCAAATTGAATACTCCGCGCTCTATGGAATCAAAATGATTGAGAACACTCAATGATTCAAAGAGATCGACGCAATATTGCGGCGTAAATGTCGAGATAAATTCCAACACCGGCGGCGAACCGGCCATCAAAAGCATGAAGCTGGCCACTACTGTCAGAATAAAACTGATGACCTGATTTTTAGTTAGGGCAGAAAAGAATCCTCCCACCGCCAACAGCACTCCCGCCGTCAGGAAAGAGGCCAGATAACCGAGAAAAACAACTCCGAGGTCGGGATTGCCCAAGTAAATGACGGTAAAAACCATGGGCAATGTTCCGGCCAAGGCAATGCCGATAAAGGCCCAAGAGGCCAAAAACTTGGCCAGTACCGCCTGACCGACTGTAATTGGCATGGTGAAGAGAAGTTCTATCGTTCCCGATTTCCTCTCCTCAGACCACAGTTTCATGCTCACGGCGGGGATGAGGAAGAGTAACATCCAGGGGATATACCTGAAAAACGAATTCATTGAGGCCTCGCGCATATGAAAGAAACTTCCCCGCCCCGGTTCAAAAGTTAAGTAACCTATTCCAAACAAAAAGATGACCAGAAAAACGTACCCCAAAGGGGTTTTAAAATAATTGGAAAGTTCTTTGAGAAAAAGGTGTTTGACAGTGTTCATGATAACATTACTCCCGAAATATTGTGTCCGGTGGTTATGGCCCTGAAAACGTCCTGGATTTTGCCGCGATCGGATTTTGCCCGCAATTCTTCGGGTGTACCCTCAAAAAGTTTTTCTCCGGCACCGATGATAATGCATTTGTCACAGACTTCCTCGACCTCTTCTAAAATGTGAGTGGAAATCAAAACGCACTTTTCTCTGGCCAGTTCCCTGATGAGGGTTCTGACGTCGTGTTTTTGATTGGGGTCGAGGCCATCGGTCGGTTCGTCGAGAATTAAAACTTTTGGGTCGTGAATCAAGGCCTGGGCCAAAGACACGCGCCGCTTATAACCCTTGGACAGGGTTTCTATTTTTTGCGACTTCACTTCTTCGAGGGCGCACATTTGTATGGCCCAACGAATTCTCTCCTCTACTTTGGCCTCATCCACAGCGCGCATTTTGGCCACAAACAGGAGAAACTCCCGAACGTACATTTCATCGTAAAGGGGAGCGTTTTCCGGCACATAACCAAGCTCCGCCTGGGCCGCCAGCGGGTTTTTTTGAACCGAGTGGCCACAAATGCTGACTTCGCCCTCTGTGGCATTCAAAAAGCCAGTGATGATTTTCATCGTCGTCGACTTTCCAGCGCCGTTGGGGCCTAAAAACCCCAAAACTTCTCCTTGTCCCGCAGCAAAACTCATCGCCTTAACTGCACAAAAGTCACCAAATTTTTTAGAAACCGAATTTACCTCCAGCACGAGCGCCTCCTAAAATTCTCTCTGGAAATGAAGTATTTGCCGTTTCATTATTACCATCCTGGAGGATTTGTCAAGCTGGCCAGAACTCCAAAATGACATTAGGGTAGGGGCCATGGGGCTGCTGTATCAATTTCCCGCCGAAGAAAATCCTCTGGACGACTGTGTAAAAATTACAGAAGGCAGGCTGATGCTCACCAATTATGGCCTGCCCTACCTCTTCTGGTTTTATTTCGCAGCGTTTCTTGTACTACTCTTGCCCATGTACCTGGCGATAGCTGGCCCCGCTCAAAAATTGATGCAGACCCACCAATTTTTCGATCAATTGCTGGGGGGCGGTGTTTTCGCCTTGCTGCTTGCGCTGCCTCTGGTTGCGCTAAGTTTCTTTACCTATCAAAAAACTATTCGCAAAAAAAAAGCTGCATTGCTTATCACTCACAAGCTTTTTGGAATACCTTATTGGAGGCAACGCCTCGCCCTGGCCAACCCTTCGGCCTTGACAATCAAGCACTGCCTGGACTCTCCCAACCTTGCCGCCCAAAAGCAAATTCCCGGCACTCAGGGTTTTCAAAATCGCGGTTATTACCAACTCTTGGCCGAAAGTGAAGATGGAAAACAATACCTCGTCGATCGCCACTCCCAGCTCGGAGAAATAAAAAGGATTCAACGCTTGTTGCTCAAATATTAATAAAATTTTGAAATTGTTTTTGGAAAACTACATTAATCTCGTGGCCTCCATCGAAAAACACGTTGACAAGTTTGCGTGGTGGTCCTGCGTAATAAGTTCTAAAAATCGCTTTTACCGAAAATTTACCGATATTTTACAGGAAAAAAATCATCCCATACGTCCCATCAGTTATATTGGTAATATCATTTCTTTTTTTCGCTATATAATCGTTCAATCGGTCAAAATTTTTCTCAATTATCTTTTTCGCAGGAAAAAAATAAAAAAAATGCTAAAAAGATTTCAGGGAAAAAAAATCATTTTAGTCAAAACGTTTGCTTTTTCTTCGAGTAACTTTTCCGATTTTAAAGACCCATTTTTTGAAATACTCAACAATGATCTTAAAAAAAAGGGATACCGGGTTGTCATCCTTTACGAACCTCAGAATGCTTTTAAAAAAAGCATTACTCAGTTTAATTTACAAGACAATATTCTAAGCTATTTCGATTTTGTCAAAGTAAGAGACATTTTGTTTTGTACCTTGATTTTATTAAGAAGTTATTTTTCCGCCTTGAGAAAGTCGTTTTCCTTGTCGTTTGAAGGAAGGGACATCGGTTCTTCTTTCAAATCGCTTTATCTTTGGGAACACTTTTCTCCTTCCACTATTCACGCCATGACTTATTACTATTTATATAAACGTTTAATCGAAAATTTTTACATTGATCGTTATTATTACACTTATGAAAATAATAGTTGGGAGCGAATGTCTCTTATGGCATTTCGCCAACATTCTTTGGAAACTCGTCTGATTGCTCATGCTCACAATGTGGTACCTTTGGCATCGGCCAACCTTTTTTATGGGAAAGGAGAAGAGCAGACTTCTCCTCGTCCTGATGTCATTTTAACAACTGGAGAAACTCCCAAAAAAATACTCCAGAAGTATGGGCATTACGACCGAACTCCCATTAAAATTGCCTGTGCTGTTCGATATGGTTATCTCAATTGTCTAAAGGCATTTCCAGACAATCGGAAGAACAAAAGAATTTTAGTAGCATTTGAGGGTGTCGTTAATATTGTTGAAATTATTAAAACTCTTTTTTTACAAGCAAATACTTTGAGAGATTGGAAAATTATTTTGAGGTTTCACCCAGTACTTCCTTACCAACAAATTAAATCTAAAATTCCCTATCGAATTGAAGATTATCCAAATTTGCAATTTTCAAAGGCAAAAAATTTAAAAGAAGATATAGAGAATGCTTCTGTTGTTCTCTACTGGGGATCAACTGTCGCTTTAGAGGCCATTCAATTGGGCCGTCCTCTCATAAATATTAAATTAGGTGGATTCAATTTCGACCCTTTGTTCGAACTCTCCCGCTTTAAATGGGTTTGGCATCCCGAAAGGCCTCTTAAGGACATTCTCCGAGAAGTTGAACTTTTAGATTCGGTGGCCTATAACAAGCGTCTTGAAGACGCGAAGAATTATATATCTCAATACTTCTATCCCGTTACTGAACAGGGTCTTGAAATTTTTGAAAAGTCATAAATTTGCATCGAGTCATTTGCTGACTGAAAGTATTGACAACACATTTTTTAGAACATAGATTCAAGACTGGTTCGGTTTTTGGAGCGCTTAAATGTTCTTTTTCGCTGTTTGTCTGTTCGCAATATTAAATACGAGCATTTACGCCTATATTGACCCAGGTACTGGCAGCATTATCCTACAAGCAACTGTCGCTGCACTGCTGAGTGGACTTTACGCCATCAAAAATTATTGGCACATAATAAAAAACTACTTTTCTAAATTCAAAAGAAAAAAGTAGGTTTTCCCAATCGAGATGGAAACGCTTAACTCTCACCCATCCTCTTACCGAGACCCTGCGGGTATTATTTTTATCTCAGATGGAGAACTTTTCAGACGAATTAATTCGATTTACTTTCCTCAGTATAGGGCCTTGATGAGTAATGGTCTTTATGGGGAACTCTCAGAATTAGGTCAACTTGTAGAACACTCATTAGTAAGAGAGAGCGGCGATCATTTAGTTATCAAACCTGAAAAAATTCCATTTATATCTTATCCTTATGAATGGAGTTTTGACCAACTCAAGGATGCAGCACTTTTAACTCTTGATATGCAATTATCGGCATTAGAAAAAAATATGACTCTCAAAGACGCAACCGCTTACAATGTTCAGTTCTTAAATAACAAACCTATCTTTATTGATACACTGTCCTTCGAGTTTTATAAAGAAGGTGCGCCTTGGGTTGCCTACGGGCAATTTTGCAGACATTTTTTGGCACCTTTGGCCCTTATGTCCTCTGTTTCTCCAGACCTCAATAGCTTATTAAAAATTCACATTGATGGCATTCCTTTGGATATGGCCTCAAAGATTCTTCCTTTAAAATCTTATCTAAATTTGGGATTACTTATCCATATCCATCTACAGTCAAAATTGGGGAAAGGCAATAAGGTAGAAGAAAAGGCACACAAATCTTCAAACAAGTACATTGCAAAAAACGCATTAATTGCACTATTGGATTCTTTGAAAAGCTGTATTACAAAATTGAAACTTGTTGAAGAAAAAGCTCTTTGGGAAGACTACTACAACAAGACAAATTACACAGATGAAAGTCTTAATCTCAAAAGACAACTCGTTCAGGAAATGACAGAAAAAATTGGTATTGCAAACCCTGTTATCCTCGATTTGGGTGCTAACGATGGTTTCTTTAGTAGAGCAGTTTCACCTAATGCCAAAATTGTTATTTCCACAGATTTTGAAGCAAAAGTAGTCAATAGTAATTACTTGATTTGTAAAAAGGCAAAGATTAAAAATATTTTTCCGATGGTACTCGATATTGTCAATCCTGCTGGTTCTATTGGTTGGGAAAATAAAGAGAGAGACTCAATTTTTAGCAGAATCAATGCCGATCTCACTCTGGCATTGGCCCTCATTCATCACTTGGCCATCGGAAATAATGTACCTTTTTTGAAACTGGCCTCGTTTTTTGCGGGGAGAGGTTCTTGGTTGATTATTGAGTTTGTTCCCAAGGAAGACTCTCAAGTGCAACGAATGCTTGCAGTGAGAAACGATATATTTGATCATTATAGTATTGATAACTTTAAAAAAGACTTTCAGAACTTCTTTGAGGTTATATTGGAGAGAAAAATCCAGAACTCCAAGAGAACACTATTTCTTCTAAAAAGGATAAACAATTTATGAAATCTGTTATTGCATCTCTTATTCTCCTTCTAATAACGTCTCTTTCAGCTTTTGCTCTTTTGGCCTATTTTATCCCTCGAAAGTTTACCTCTGTAACTCCTCCCCATAAAAAAATAGGCCTGTTAACATTTAAAGATTTTATCCTTATTGCAGTGGGATTATGTGGCATTGCTTTTCAGATACCCATTATATCAATGATTATGAATGACAACCAAACTCTCTTTTTGGGACAGTGGGATTTTACGGCCTTTTCTTTATTTGCTGCTTATATATTTTTTTTCATTCCCATCGCTTTTGCGTTGCTGCTATTGCTTTTCTATAAAATCAATTCCCACTCGGCAAAATATTTGGCAATAACTACTTTTGCCTTTGTTATTTCAAACCAAATTATTTTCAACTTGAATATTGAATCTCCTTCTTTACTTAATAGTTCTACATTGTTTATTACGTTGATTTATTTTATTGTATTCTTTTTATTTTACTGGGGAATGCCTGCTATTTTGAATATCGCTAAATTTTCGAGCATTTTAACATTAATACTCATTCCTGCTGCTTATTATAACTTATACCATATTCACCAAACAGAACATAGTGATGAGGTGCAAACTAAATCCTACAAACAATCCGAGACTGAAATTACGCCGGTCTTTTTTCTAACGTTTGAAAAATTGGCCATCAGCTACATGACAGATCAAGATGGTCTTATTCTAAAGAAAGATTTTCCAAACCTTGCCAAATTTTTAGAAAATGCTACCTACTATAAAAATGCCTTTGCTAACAGTGAAGCTACTGTCCACGCACTTGCCAGCTATTATACGGGAAGATTGAGTACTGACGTAAGAAATAAAAGTGAGTCAATAACAAGTTTTCTGGGTAATAATCGTGAAATTGTTATTGTTTCAGATGTACTGAAGAACTTTTGTAATCCTTATAAACACCGCTGTTTGTCTGCTGTTGGAATTGATTATCTCACAAAATTTAACTTGGTTCATGGTTTTTTGAGGGCCTATATTAGAACTTCCTGGCCTAATAGTTTTAGCAAATATTGGGAAGTTCATTTTAATCCGTGGGATCATCTTTGGGTGCTGGAGAATAAAAATGGAGAAGGCGCTATTGTCGTGGGAAAACGACAATTGTCAATACTTAAAGAGAGTGTTGAGCAATACGGAGAGCAAGGATTTTATTTAATGCATAATTTTATCAGCGATTCTCCGAAGATCACAAAACATGCATCTCAAAATCGAACGGAGGAAGAAACTCGCAAGGCCTTCAGCGAGGGAAGAGAAAATTTAAAGGAATTCGATGAAGAATTGGGTAATTTTATAAACTTTCTAAAGGTAAAAAAAATGTATGAAAAATCTCTCATATTCGTTGGTTCTGATACGGCCTATGAAGGCCTTATATTTAGAAATGCACATAAATTTGATTCAACCGTACCTTACTATGATGAACTTATGAAAATTTTTATGGCCATAAAATCTCCCCACCAAAAGGAACCAAAGACTGTAGATACTCCATTTCAAAATATTGATGTTCTGCCTACCATGCTTGATTTACTCGACATTAAATATCCTTCTGATGTTTTTGAAGGAATGGCAATTACAAAAAATTTAGAGGGCATGGATAAAAGACCTATAAATTTCATTTTTAGTGAAAAAAAGGACATGATTTACCAATATATATTGGGCGCAAAAGAACTCATTTATATTAAAAAATAAATAACTTGAGGGACGTATTATTGCGGCGAGTCGTTTCTTGCACTTCTTTATTTATTACTGTAGTTATTAAAGTAAGTTTTTGTTTGGTTTTTTGTAAATTTAGGATGTGTTACCATGCTCAATCAATCCCATGAACAACTCGACCCCACTTTCGGGAGGCAATCCGATAGCGTTGAGAAGAAGAAAGCAGGCGCTGTTGTTTACGATATTCACCCTTCTCCTTATTGGAATGCCCTCGACCCCGAGTACGGTCGAGGTGGTTCTTCCGAGTGGCCTTATCGTACTTCTGTGGAGTCTCGATTCAAAAATTCAGAGAGCATCCTTCGATTGAGAAATCCCGAAGTTAGAATAGAGCCTACCAATTTGTGCAATTATACATGTACTATGTGTCCCCGTGAGACTCATGACCGTTTTAAGGGTTCAATGCCCATGGAGTTTTACAAATCTATTGTTAATGAAGTTATTTTGATGGGTGCCAAGCAGATTACTTTGGTTAATTTTGGTGAGCCTTTTATCGACCCTACTTTGGAGGATAAAATTGATTATGCTTCTCAAAAAGGTTTGCGCACTTATCTCATCACCAATGCATCTCTTTTTCATCTTCCCAGTCGCAGTCAATTTGCCAAGAAGCATGGACAAAAAATGAGCAAAATTGAGGCGGCCGTTAAGGCCGGTCTTAAAGAAATACGTCTCAGTTTTTATGGAGCGGATAAAAAAACCTACGAATCGGTTATGGTCGGTGGAAATTTTGAACAAACGGAATCTAACATTTTGTTATTGCAAGAAATGCGAGAGAAATATGGAGAAACAATAATATCGCCGACAAATGAACTGGCCATTAAATCACCAGAAGTTTCCATGTATTTTCTTGAATTTAGTCAAGATAAAAAAGCTCATTCTCCAGAAATGCAAAAATTTCTTGCTTACACAAAACCTTTTTCCGATTATATCGAGGTTTGGAGACCTCATAATTTTGGAGATGGAAGAAATTACCGCAAACTTTCTCAGAGCAGGGAAAAAAAATCTTGCGGAAGGCCGACTTCCGGGCCTATTCAAATTAACTGGAAAGGCATTGTTGTTCCCTGTTGTTACGATTATAACGAAGAAATTCCTTTGGGAAATGTGGCCCAGCAGACAGTGGAAGAAGTATTGAGAGGTTCGCCTTACCAAAAATTGCGAGAGGCCCATCAAGACAAGTTTGAATTGGTTCCTTATTGTGATGATTGCGATCAGCTTTGTGAAAGAAATGAGGCCTTGGTTATATCTACCAACCCTCAACATCAAGGGCGTAGCAAAGAAAATATTATGAAATCTCCCAATACCGCTGCCGATTTTATAATGGAATAAGCTTCCAGTATTTTGCAATGAACTGGGAAAAATTTGACTTGGACTTTTATTTCGTTGACGTTGGCGCCAGAGGAGGCTTGGAAGAACCTTGGAAATCTTATGCCAATATTATTAAAAGCATAGCTTTTGAACCTGACTCGGAAGCAAGTGAGCTTCTTAAACAGGATACTCAAGTTTTTGAAGTTTATAACTGTGTTTTGGCCCAAAACAAAACCAAATTAACGTTAAATCTTTTAAATTCCAGAGGTTGTTCTTCCACGCTTCTACCGAATAGAAAGTTTTTGGATATGTTTCCCGATTCCAAGAGATTTGATGTTGAAAAAGAAGTGGAGATGGTTTGCGATTCTCTCGACAATATTTGGCATAACCATGATATAAAAAATGTAGATTTTATCAAACTCGATACGCAGGGAGCTGAACTTGACATTTTAAAAGGTGCTCAAAAAAGTTTGCAGGCATGTTGTGGATTGCAAGTTGAAGTGGAATTTCAAAAAATATACCAGCATCAAAGTTGGTTTGGTGAAGTCGATAAATTTATAAGAGAGAATCTCAACTTGGAAATCCAAGATTTGAGAAAATCTTATTGGAAGTATAAAACTCAAAACAAGACTAGTAATAACAAGGGAAGGCTTATATTTGGCGATGCTCTTTATTTGAGATGTCCAAGCACTCTCGATCAATGGATTGAACGGATAGATGAGGCCAACAGAGAAAATAAAATGGCCAATATCGTTTTTGTCGGCTTGATTTATGGTTATCCCGATTATTGTTTTAAAGTTTTGGAAACAAGTGCGGCCAAAAAATATTTAAGGCCCAAGTTATTGGAGCAAATAACAAAGCTGATAATAAAAAATAGTAATTGTTTTTGGTCTTTTGTACCTTTTGGCCTGAAAGCAAAAATAGGTTCTCGCTTGAAGAATTTAGCGGATATTTTTAGGCCAACATTCAATGGATGGGCGTCATCGGGAGAATGTTTGGGTGCCAGAAAGAAATTTGGCGGATTTATCAGTTAAACAACACAATTTTTGGGGATATAGGTCTTTTGTTCCCGAGTTAGAGAGTGAAAGGCCTGCTGCTCAATCGAATAATAAGAATATCTCCAACGGGAGAAACATTTTACGGGCACAAAAACTCCGTAAACCAGGTCTCTAAATCCCTCTCGTGGAATTCCAGCGCGATGCAATCCTCGGGTATCTTCCATGATCAGAGTTCCCGCTTTAACTTTGCTGAGAATGAGAGATTTGCGTAAATTATAAACTTCATCTACCTGGCGGTCTGTGTAATAACGATTTCCATTCAATCTGAAATCTTTGTGGGAACCCTTAATATAATGGTGGGGGCCATTGTTAAGATGGCAATCGGTTAAAAACAGAAAAGTTTTTAAGAGAAATGTTTTGTTGTTGGTATCTCGGTGCCAGTAGTGGTTCATTACCTTATACTCTGCGGGAAAGTTTCTGCGCGTGTAGCCTTCTATCAAGTAGGGTTTTATTCCCAAATAAGATTCGGCAATATTGCGGATAAAATCAGAAAGGATAATGCGGAAGAAAAGTGGATTTTTTGCATTAAAATAACTTTTCAAAGTCGAAGGTCTGAAATCTTGCAGGCATTGATCCAAACTTTGAAATTCATCCCGATCAAAAGCAATGCCTTGGGATTTATAATCTGTTCCATGCCCTAAGAAGTATTGGTTTATCAAGTCTTGGTGTTTTTTTTGATCTATTTTGGATTGGGCCAAAGTTGGCATTTCAAAATTTCCAGATTCAAGGTCTTGTTGAAAAATTTGGCGCATTTCTTTGAGTGTTTGGGTATCGACAAAATTTTCAATGATGGCAAAACCATTTTCTCTCAATTGACATACGGTATGTTTTTCTTTTTCGTTCAATTTAGGAGAAATAAATCGTTTACGGTTAATATAAAGGAGAGATTCCAGTTGGATTTCCCAGGGCGTTTTCAATTTGAAAGTGTAAGGTTTGCTTGATACTGTTTTCATCATCTTTCAAAAATATAGTTTTTGATAACCCCACCTTGTTTAAGTGCTGGTGTTGCTTTGCCGGTTGTGGCAATGTGAAATCCATTTTCACAAAGAAAATTTTTGATCCATTGGTCTTCTTTGAGATTTTCGTTGAGTTCGATTAAAAGAGTTTTCAAATTTGGGCCTTGGATAAGATTCGATGCTCCCCTGATAATTTTGGTCTCAATTCCATCGACATCAATTTTTAAGTGTTGGGGAGCGGGAATATCATATTTTGCAATGAGGTCATCCAAAGTTATTCCCAAACATCCCTGTTCAAAGATGGTTGGATTTTCCGTTTGGCCAAACGCCTCATTGGGGCCAAATGTGGTATGAGCTGAGCCAGGGATGTCCGAGGTCAGTTTTAATTCACTCAATTCTTCTTTATCTGTTAAGGCCAGGCAGTAGGCCAAAACGTGGGAAGAGAGATTGTTAATTTGAATATTTTTATTGAAAACGTAAAAATTTGAGGCCTCAGGTTCAAATCCATAAACTTTGCATCCCCTTTTTCCTGCATAAATGCTGTACATCCCTACATTGGCCCCAATATCAAAGAAAACATCATTTTCGCGCATGGAGTCGAGCCATTTAATGGTTTCAGGTTCTTTGTCAAAAAGAGTTTGGGCGCGCCATAAGAGAATCGGATTGGTCGCAATATAGGCCAGGGAGGGGCCGTTTTTTTGGTGAATTGTGTAGCAAGTATTTCCCAGGCGGCCGATGATGAGGGCAGACCAACGGTGGGCCTTGCCAAGGCACAAGAGAGAAATTAAAACTTTCTGTGAAACAGAAACCAAGCGCTGCTTGATCTGAAAGCGGGCATTGATTTTCTTGAGGAGTCCCAGCATTGGGAGATTATGCTGCAATTAAACAAGTTGTGTCAAGGTAGAATGAATCATGCCCGAACTTCCCGAAGTTGAAACCATCCGTCTTCAATTGCAGGAGATCATGCCCTTCAGTATTGAAAAGGTGGAGTATTCTCCAGTGGTGGATTCTATTCTCAAGAGGGAAAATAGGGAATTTGACCCCTGTGGGCGGGTGCTTGAGCGTATTGAGCGCAAGGGCAAGCTGCTCGATTTTTGCGTTCGGGGAGGGGAGCACATTTTGGGCCATTTGGGGATGAGCGGTTCGTGGCGGATTTCACCAAAGCGCATAAGTGAAAAGCACACCCACGTTTTATTTCGGGGGAAAGATCGGGGCAAAAAGCGTTGCTACCTGGCCTATGTTGACCCCCGCCGTTTTGGAAATATGTATTTTTTCTCGCATGAGAAGGCCAAAATTCATTTGCAGCGCTTGGGTGTTGATGTTTCTGGGCCAGAATTTACCAGTGATTACTTAATGTCTCTCTTTAGGCGTTTTCCCCAGCGCCAGGTCAAACCCTTTTTATTGGAGCAGAAACACTTTTGTGGTATTGGCAATTATATGGCCTGTGAAATTTGTGCTCTGGCCAGAGTTCGTCCCACGAGGAGGTTGGGGCGCATAACCCGTCGGGAAATTTCTCGTCTTCATCGCGCCACTCTTCAAGTTGTTCGCAAACAAATTAAATATCAGGGACTCACCTTTAGTGGCGGATACAAAGACGCTTTTGGTGATGACGGTGGTGGACTCTCTCAATTGGTGGTTTTCCATCAAGATATTTGTGGAATGTGCAAAATACACGCTGTAAAAAAAATCGTGATGTTCCAGAGAGGGACGTATTATTGTCCCCGCTGCCAAAGTTAGAGCAGGCGAGAAGGTTCCATATTCTCTAAAGTCTGCACCACATGTTTTAAAAAGCGCGACCCCATTTCTCCGTCAATCAAGCGGTGGTCGTAAGTGTGAGTGGCGTACACAATATCTCGAATGGCAATGGCGTGATCGCTCGTGACTACGGGAGTTTTGCGGATGGCCCCCACGCAGAAAATGCCCAGTTGAGGTTGTAAAATGACCGGAGTTGCCGCCAGCACGCCGAAGCTGCCGTTGTTGGTGAACGTGTAAGTTCCCCCTTGGAGATCGCTCAATTCGAGTTTTTTGGCGCGCGCTTTTTGCACCAATATGTGCAGTTCGCGCGCCAGCCCCGTGAGATTCAGGCCGTCGGCGCGTTTGATAACTGGAACCACCAGACCACTGTCGGGTATGGCCACGGCACAACCGAGGTTGATGTCCTTTTTGAGGACGATATTGTCTCCCTCGATGGAGGCGTTGACGTAGGGAAATTCTTTTAATGCCTGAATCAAGGCATAGAGGACGAAGTGGGTGTAGGTGAGGGCAAAACCCTCTTGTCTTTTAAAATCGTGCTTGACGCTTTCCCGGAATTTCACCAGAGCGGTCATGTCTACAGTGTCGATGGAGTTGACGTGGGGGGAAGTTTGCTTTGAGGTCACCATATTGCGGGCAATGGTTTTGCGCAGGGAACTCATGGGTACAATTTCGACGGCACCACTGGCCGCAGGTGCAGGTGTAGGTGCAGTAGGCGTCGTCGCGGTCGCGGCCCCAGCTTTGCGGGTTTTGACATAGTTTAAAAAATCGTCCTTGTTGATTCTTCCACCGGCACCACTTCCTTGAAGTGAGGTCAGTTCTGAGAGGGGAACGCCGTGTTCTTTGGCCAAGGCCTTGACCAATGGAGTGTAGAAGCGGCGTGATGACTCACTCTTTGGGTTATCCTGTGGGCCGTCTTGCGGGGTGGTCTGAACGTCGCTTGAAGGGGCCTTCTGAGCGGGAGGTTTGGCGGAGGTGCTTTTTTCCGCCGGGGGAGCGGAGAGGTCGTCTTCTACGATGGCGATGACGACTCCTACGTCAACCGTTTCGCCTTCGGGAAATTTGATTTCCTCTATACGGCCGGCTACGGCGCAGGGGATTTCGGATTCCACTTTGTCGGTGGAAATTTCCAGGAGAATTTCGTCGATTTCGACTTTGTCACCAGAGGCCTTGTGCCACTTGACGATCGTGCCGTTGGTAATGGATTCCCCCATTTGGGGCATGACTATCTCATGCTTGGCCATAGTAGATTCTCCCGTTTAGTAATTCAAGGCCCTGCCCCGGGCGGCCAGGACGGCCTCTGCCAAAAATTCTCCCAAGGTGGGGTGGGGGTGAACGCTGGCAAAGAGTTCTTCGCAGGTTCCCTCCATAGTACGCATCAGGACGTATTCGTGAATGAGTTCGGTGGCATTGGTGCCCACGATATGTGCCCCTAAAAGTTCCCCGTGTTCGCCGAGCAAGGTTTTGATAAAACCGTCGGTTTCTCGACTGGCGATGGCCTTGCCATTGGCCGAAAAGGGAATTTTCCCCACGGCATACTTGAGATTTTGCTCTTTTGCCGCCTGCTCGGTATATCCCACCGAAGCGACCTGGGGGTAACAATAAGTACAACCGGGAATATTCATTTTATCCAGTGGGTGAGGTCTTAAACCGGCCGCATGTTCGGCGGCAATAACTCCTTCGTGTGAGGCCGCGTGGGCCAACAGGGGAGGGCCGGCCACATCTCCGATGGCATATATGTTGGGAATATTTGTCTGTCCCATGGCATTTACCGAGATAAAACCTCTTTCGCTTTCAACATTGACTGTTTCAAGGCCGATGCCTTCTATATTGCCGGTCATGCCCACCGCAATCAGGCCCATTTCAAAGCGGTGATCGAGCGTTTTGCCTTTCTCGGTCACACTCACCACCACGCCTTTTCCCCGACTGGTGGCACTGACGTTCTCTACTCCCAGAGACATTTTGATCCCCATTTTCTTGTAGGCGGATTCAAGTTCCCGCGAAGAATCTTCGTCTTCGATAGGTAGCAGGTGGGCCTCTCTTTCAAAAATGTGAACGTCGACCCCAAAGGCCTTCCAAAAATAGGCGAACTCCACGCCAATGGCGCCTGCGCCGATAATGCCCACGGATTTGGGGAGCTTTTCCAAGGCCACCGCTTCCCACGCTCCGATCAAGCGCTTACCGTCGTGTTCAAGGCCTGGAAAAGTGCGGTAGTGGGCACCGGTGGCGAGAATAATCGCCTTTCCACTCAACTTTGAAGACTTTCCGTCGGAGGTTTTGACCTCCAACTCAGTGGGAGAGGTGAGCTTTCCCCTGCCCTTGACGACTGTCACTTTGTTCTTTTTCATCAAATATTCAACGCCTTTGGAAATCTTGGCCGAGATTTTTTTGGCGCGCTTGACTGCCTGGCCGGCATCGAGTTTTTTGAGCACAACTTCGAGGCCGAGTTCTTTGAAATGCTTGATTTCACTGACCGCATGGGCCGATTTGAGCAACGCCTTGGTGGGAATGCATCCCCGGTTGAGACACACGCCGCCCAATTTATCCTCTTCGAGCAAAACCACCTTTTGGCCGAGTTGTGCGGCGCGGATGGCGGCGATATAACCTCCGGGGCCGCCTCCTAAAACGATAATATCGTAATTATTCATGGAAATTGCATCCTACCCATTATCTGATTTTTGGGCCAATATCCTCTTGGCCCGATTTCTTTTAGCGAGGAGAGAGCTTCTTTGTCAATGCAAACCCGGGAAACGGAAGGCCAATGCCCCGATATTCCCACGCCGGAACTGGAAGAACTGCTGGAGGCCTTTCCCCAGGGAATCGTCGCCTTTGACCTGGAAACCACTGGACTGTCTCCTTTGCTTGACCGCATTGTGGAACTTGGGGCAATAAAAATAACTCCCACTAAAGTGCAGACTTTTCAGCAACTGGTCAATCCCCAGGTCGAGATACCCAAACACACGAGCGATATTCATGGCCTGACTTCAACTGACCTTTTAGATCAGCCTCCCCTGTCTGAAGTTTTGCCCGATTTTTTGACGTTTGTAGACGAGCTTCCCCTGGTGGCCCACAACGCCCGCTTTGATTTGGGCTTTTTGATGGCGGCCATGCACGGGGCGCCCCACTCCTTGCCCGGCAGTGCTGTCTACTGCACTCTCAAATTTTGCCGGCGGGTCTTTCCCGAGCGCAAGGTTCTCAAGTTGGAGGCCCTCGGCCGCGACCTCGGCATTTCCCTCGACAATCACCACCGCGCGCTCCACGATGCGTGGGCCTGTCTGCGCGTTTTCGGTTTTGGCCTTGTCAAACTCAAACTCGAATGTAGCGACCGCTCTGCCATTTTATCCGAGGGTTTTTTGTGTCACTGTTCCGATTTTCGCCAAAACGCTTTTGAAGACCTCCCGGCCTCACTAGAACCTCTTGTCGAAGCGGCAAAAGAACGGAAAGTGATCGACATATCCTACCGGGGCGGAAGCCGCCGCGGCCTTTTGCGCCCCATACGTCCGGTAGGACTTCTTCCCATGCCCCAAGGGCACTTTCTCTATGCTTTGTGCTTGTTGGATCAACAACACAAATTCTTTGCCCTCAAAAAAATTATCGACATCAAAAAACTGACCGAGCAGGAAATCAACGAGCGTCTGGAAAAGACTTTGGACAAGGCCCAAACGTGTTAAAACAGCTTGACTGGCCTTTGCGTTTTCAGCAATTGGTGATTATCGTGCTCCACTTGGTTTTACTCAGGTGGATGCTCTTTGTCCTCTCAGAATCGGGAGCATTGACTACTGGCCAGGTTTTGGGACACTTTTTGGGCATGGCCGTTTATGGGGCGGTTCTCATTCGGGGTTGTGCCGCTTGGGGTAAGCGCCGGTATCGAATTGAACAGCAAAGAAGATAATTGGCAACGGGAACTGGCCCAGACGGTGCGCTCTTACAGCGAACTTGAGCGCTGTTTGGGGTTGCGTTTGCCCAGACCCGCCACTGACTATCCCCAACCACTTTTTATTCCCCGTCGCTTGATTGAACCCATAAAGAGAGGTGGCCCGGATTCAGCGCTGTGGAGGCAGTTTGTTCCCCACGCAGATGAATTCGACGAGAAACTTTGTAGTGTGGGATTGGATGACCCCATCGGAGATCAAGATTTCGCCCGTGGTTCATCACTGGTTCACCGCTATAAAAACCGCGCTTTGTGGATGCCGACTTCCATCTGCCCTGTCCAGTGCCGCTATTGTTTTAGAAAAAACGAACTTCACCAGAAGGCCTGGCCTTCTCTGGATTTCAAAAAGGATTTGACCTATCTTGCTACCCATCCCGAAATTGAAGAGGTGATTTTTAGCGGGGGCGACCCTCTCATTCTCTCAAACCGTAAATTGGCCCAGACCACCGACGCTTTGGTGGGGATTCAGGCGATTAAGCGGCTGCGTTTCCACACCCGCACGCCGATCGTGCTTCCCTCGCGGATGGAGACGCGCCTTTTGCGCTTTCTGGAAACACTTGCTTCAAGATTTACCGTGAGTTTGGTGGTTCACTGCAACCACCTTGCGGAAATTGATCGAGAAGTCGAGTGCGCTTTGAAAGCGTTGCGCCCGCTGCCCATCCATGTGATGTCCCAGTCGGTTTTACTCAAAGGTGTCAACGACAACCCTTCCGATTTGGTGGCGCTTTTTTGCGGACTTTCGGATATGGGAGTGCGCCCCTACTATCTTCACCATCCCGACAGAGTTCGCGGAGGGATGCACTTTTACCTCACCCTTGAGCGTGGCCGCCAAATCTACGAGGCGGTCAAAAACAATCTTGCGGGCTGGATGCTGCCCCGCTATGTCGTCGATCTTCCAGATGGCGAAGGCAAGGCCCTCGCCTGTAATCCGGAAACTTTTGATTTTTCGGGGGGGTTGCGCGGGCGTAGTGGACGCACAGTTTCCTACCCGCAGCAAAATTGACATTTGGAGAGATTCGCGCTTAAAATTTCGCATCTCTTTAGTTAGCGCGTGTAGCTCAGTTGGTAGAGCGGTTGCTTGCCATGCAACAGGTCGCCCGTTCGAGTCGGGTCTCGCGCTCCATTTCTCAAAGTCCTCGAATTACTGACCGCAACGAAATGGGGGGGCGAGGGCCTTACGCCTCTCCCGTATGAAGATGCTATCTAACATCAATGAATAGTTTTTTGCCCATGGCATTGGCGACTTTTTCAATTGTAGACACCTTAAAATCATATTTTTTGGCAAAGAAATTAGATATTGTTGATTTGGCAATTTCATTTTCCCAACAAAATTCTTCAATAGTCTCAAAATTTTTGTCAATATACGTCTTTAATTTATAGCGCAGTGTATCCAAGGCGTCTTGATCTTTATTCATGACAATATCTTATGAAAATGGTAACTATTTTGAGTTCCGTGTGCTGAACTTGTTCCGTGAATAGAACTATTTTAAATTGTGATAAATTTAATTTCTTTTCACAAAAAACAGCAAAGCTTTAAAAATGGTAATAAATAAAAATGCCCAGAAAAAAGAAAACTACTAAGAAAGCTAGAAAAAGGATAAGGACAAAATCTACTGGAGCTTCTTCAAGTGCCCTTCAATATCTTACACATAGAGATTATGAACTAGATTCTGAACACAAAAAAAGAATCACAAACTATAAAGAATTTCAAAAATATATCTTAAGCAAAGATGCCAAGGAAGTTAGAGAATTACTCGAAAATGGTATTCGCTTTCAGTTTGCTAATGACGGAGAAGAACCTAGTAACTTGTGTGCATATTACAATCAAGAACGTAATCAAATTGCGATAGAGGCCGATTTAAACCCTGAAACAAGACCGGGATTGGTTTTGGGCATGGCGTCTATCTTGACACATTCCTTTAATTCTCTTTTTCTTGAAATCTCAGGACTCAGAGAACCTTCGACAACATTTAAAGACTTGCAAGAGCTATTGTTGAAGATAGCTAAAAATTAAAGTCTAGAATTTGCAAAAAGAAAACTCCTTGGCCGGGCCTTAAAGCGCGAGTGGCGCAAGTTTGGCGCAAGTTTGGCGCAAGTTTACGTTTGTGCTTTATGACCGAGGATATACTCCAAGCGATTGGTGGCTCCTTCTGTCTTCAAAAGATTTTTATCCAGCAAGGCCTTTAAATCCCGTTGTAGAGTCCGGCGGGGGATGGTCTTGTGGAGTTTTTGGTATTCGCTAATCGTCAGTCGGCCATGCTCGAAAACGTAATTCAAGGCATCCATTTGTCGGGCCGAAAGACCATGTTTCGCTTTTAAGACGGGCCGTTCTATGGCCCATAGTCCTTGGTGGTGGACATCTTTGAGTTGCAAGGCCAATCCCTTGGTGAAATATTCCAGCCAACATGTTATGTCCATATTCCGTTCACGCACGTTTTGGATAGCGGTATAAAATTCTTCCCGATTGCGGTCATAGAATTGGCTGAGGGTAAAGAGACGTTTGAAATCATACCCCGTGCGATAGAGCCAGAGTGTGGAGAGAATCCTCGAAGTGCGTCCATTTCCATCTAAAAAGGGATGGATGTGAACCAATTGGAATTGTGCCATACCCGATACCAAAACCGGATGAATATCCTTTTCTCTATCCAACCAGGCGACCAATTCTCCCATCATAATGGAAACCTGATAGGCCGGTGGGGGAGTGTAGACCACTTCGCCCGTAGATGAATTGACGACAAAGTTTTGTATTTTTCGGTATTTGCCGGGGGCGGCGCTGCCTCCGCGTACTCCTTCCACCAGAGTTTTGTGAATCTCGCGAATCAAGACCTCATTGATCGGCCCTCCGTCTTGCACATATTCGGAGACGAATTCAAAGGCGTTACGATAGTTTAAAAGTTCGCGGGCATCGTCTTGCCGAACTCCTTTCAATTTTTCTCCGGCCAACAAGCGGTCGGATTGGTCTAGTGAGAGAGTGGTTCCCTCGATGTGTGTGGTGTGGTGGGCCTCCAAGAGAAAGGCCTTGGCACTTTGCTCTTGCAACCACTGTTCAGAAATATCTGCTCCTTCCAAAAACCCCCTGGCCCGTTCTATGTCGGTGAGGTGTTTTGTTATGGAGTCGGTAATGGTGAATTTGGGTTTGAATCCTATATCAATGCCCTTCGAGAAAGCGCTCGGCGCGGATGGCGGCCATACAGCCCGAACCGGCGGCGGAGATGGCCTGGCGGTAATAGGAGTCCTGCACGTCTCCACAGGCAAAAACGCCTTTCACGTTGGTGTCGGGGTGAGGGGGATTGGTGGGGATAATATAGCCCAGGCCATCTGTATCGACCTGCCCGCTCAAAAATTCGGTGTTAGGGCGGTGGCCGATGGCCAAAAAGAGGGCGTCAGTGGGCCTTTCCGCCACTTCCTGGGTTTGATTATTTTTGACTTTCAGGCCGGTGACTCCAGTGTCGTCGAAAAGAATTTGAGAAACTTCCGAATTCCACAAAAATTCAATTTTGGGATTGGCAAAGGCCCTTTGTTGCATGGCCTTGGAGGCCCTCAGAGTTTGGCGGCGGTGGAGGACATAAACTTGGCGGGCAAATTTGGTGAGGAAGGTGGCCTCTTCCATGGCGGTATCGCCGCCGCCTACGACGTGGACAACTTTGTCGCGGAAGAAAAATCCATCACAGGTGGCACAAGCACTCACTCCCTTGCCGATTAGCTCCCTTTCGTGGGGAATGCCCAAGTACATGGCGGAGGCCCCGGTGGCGATGATGAGAGTTTCCGCCTGATAGGTTTTGTCGTTGGAGAGAGTGACGGTAAAGGGGCGTTTGGAGAGTTTCACTTCCCGAACCGTTTGGGCGGAAAGGTATTCTCCTCCGAAGCGTTCGGCCTGCGCTCTCATGTCCATCATAAGCTGTGGCCCCATGACTCCCTTTGGAAAACCCGGGTAGTTTTCAACTTCTGTGGTTGTGGTCAGTTGCCCTCCGGGTTCACACCCTTCGACGACTAACGGTTCAAGGTCGGCCCTGGCGGCGTAGAGGGCGGCAGTGTATCCGGCGGGGCCTGAACCGATAATAATGACTTTTTTGGTTTGCATCTTTAGGTTTCCGGGGTTTCCATCTGGGTATTTTCGCTTATCTGAGTTTCCCGCTTGATATTTTCGGGCCGGTCGTCCATTTCCGGGTGAAGTTCGTAATAGGCGGCCACGCTCACCAATTCATCGGGATTTTCCGCTTTGCGGGTGGTTTTGAAATCTTCTCCCGTCATGCTGCATTGATAGCGGAAGATTTCTCGCCTGATTCTTTTTCTGACCACGGTTTTACACCTCAGTTTAAGAGCTTAAGACGCACTATAGGCCATTTTTTCTGGAGCGTAAACATTTCTTGTATGAGCGGGAATTGCCCTCTGGCGGCGCTGTTGACCAATAGTGTTAAAATGGACTGAAGTGCTATAGCTGGGGAGGAAAAGGGGTTGAAAAGAGTCAATTTCATTGCCTTGGGAATTTTGTTCATTTTATTGGGAGGGCCGCAAGTGCTCAAGGCCCAGGATATTGATGCATTTTTAGATGGGCCTTCGATCGAGATAGACGATGAACCCATTTCTGAAATTCCGATTCCCAAAGCACCCAAGGCAAGGGTGGTTTCGAGAGCGCAAGAACCTGTTTCTTCGGATGCTGCCCTTGTCAAGATGCCGGATATGGAAGAGATCAAAATCAAAAATATCAGCAACTCCGGCCGGTCTTTGATTGTCGATCGGGGGTCTTTGGAGGGCCTGAAGGTGGGGCAATTGGCCAGGCTCTACCTGAATCAAACCGAGAGTGAGGATGGAAAGACTTATCCCTATGTCGCCGAGGCCGAGATTGTTAAAGTTCATCGCAATTATAGTTTTTGGATATTGAGGGATATAGAGCAACGCTCTGTCATCAAACCCGGTCAGCGCTTGCTTGCCTTGAGAAGAGAGCGGCCTTTTGGGGTGTCCTACAAAAACCGCCACGTTCAGCGAGTGGCGCTGGAAAATGATTCCGACGAATTAACTTCGGAAAGAGAGGGAGAATACCAGGCGGTGGAGGAATTGGTGGAGACTCCGCCACTGCGGGATCACGACATGCAAACTCAAACTCAAACCACTTGGAAGTCGCAAGGAGAGGAATTTGATGAAGGGTATCGGCAAGAGCGTCCGGTTTTTTTTACAGGCCCAGCAGTGCCGCCGGGAAATCTCGAACCCTTAAAGAGCGAACATGAAAAGGCCATGTGGCGCTATACCGCCCAGTCGAGCGTGGATAAAGTTAACCGCCTCCCCTTGGGATTGAAGCACTATTACA
Source organism: Bacteriovoracaceae bacterium (assembly GCA_965215445.1). Lineage (GTDB taxonomy): Bacteria > Bdellovibrionota > Bacteriovoracia > Bacteriovoracales > Bacteriovoracaceae > CBDBLK01. Next base: position 1,358,177 of record CBDCDT010000002.1, read on the forward strand.
ACGATTTTCTGGGCCGTCCCGAAAACCAGAGCGCGGGTGAAACCCACAGTTTTTCCCAGCAATCTTTGGGGCCGGATCAATATGGCAGATATGGCATGGCCTTGGAGGCGATAGAACAAATCGAATCCGAAGGGCTGGACTTTTCGGCGGACATGGAGGACTCGGAGTTGAGGCGCTTTCTCGTCCGTTCGGGAATCAAGGCCGAATTGGAGCGGCAAAAACAGGCCTTTTTTAAAAAAAGTGGGCCTAATGTCAATTTAAGTTATTTTTCTTCTCTCACTGCGCACACCACTAGCGAAGATGAAGATCAACAAGGTTTCGGCAGCTCTTTTGCTTTAGGTTTTGAATACCCACTGGGAAATTCGGTTGCTGCTTTGGGGAATTATTCACTTCAAGGGGGAATTTTTCTGGGTAGCAATTTTTACGATGTAGGGGGAGTCAATGCCCTTTTTGGAGAGCAGAGTTTGGGGTTTTACGGGCGCTGGTACTTTCGCAATTCCCCCAATTTTATCAAACACTTTATGCCCTATGCGGGACTGGGTTGGCGTTGGGGAACGTCCAGTATTGCCGACGCCGATTTTGATGTGGTTCCCGAAACTCTCAATTACGTTTTTATCGCTCTTCCCAGTATTCATTTGGGAGTCAAATACCGCTTTCAGGCGGGGGATGAAGAGTGGAATCGGACGGGATTGGGGTTGGGGGTGGATTTTCAAATGCAATACGAGAAAATGAGCTTTGAAAACATAGAAGTTCCCAGCGAGGAAATCTACACCCAGTTTGAGACTAATCATTTGAGTTTGGGTTTTGGTGTGAACATTTATTTTTGAGGTGAAAACTATGAAAAAATTCATTTTAACCATCGGCAGTGCTTTGGTTTCAGTTTTGAGCTTGTATGCCTTGGAAGTCGATGAAAAATTGACTACCAGATTCTTGAAGGTTTCCAATTCCAAAAAAACGGCGCTTTTAAACCGCGGCCTTGAAGATGGGTTGGTGGTGGGGGATCACGCCAAATTTTTTCTCACCACTGGAGTTATTGCCAGGGGAATGGTGATTAAGGCCTCTCCCACCCGCTCGGTTTGGTCGCTCTACCGCATCATAGATGGCAATAGCATTTTTTCCGACAAGGTGGTCAATATTAAAATTTCCCATCCTCTCAAAGTGACTGAAGATGCCAGTAAAAGTTTTAAAATTCCCGAGGGGGGAGTTCCCACGGGGGTCGAAGTTGTCAGCAGTGGTGAAGAAGCGGAACAAAATGCTGCGGAAGACCTTTTGCTTGACGCACAGGGAATCGAGACCACGCCCGGGGCAGTTGCGCCCTCGGAGGGTTTTCTCGTCGACAATGTAGAGCAAAGCGGCGTGGATGAAAACCGGACTTGGGAAGTTTTTGGTCTGCTTCACTGGGGCCAGTTGAGTTCCCAAATTGATTCCGATACCAGTCCCTCCTTAATCACCAATTCTGCCGACTTGGGCCAATCGGTGGGGTTTGAAAAATATTTTAGCTTTGCGCCCCATAGTGTTTTACGCAATGTTTCAATAAAGGCCATTCTCAACTACAACAGTACCGAGGCCCAGGCGCTGGGGGGTGAAGTCGTCTCTCAATCCGTGCTGGAGTATGGGGGCGGGATTTCCTGGCACTTTATGGCCGATCCCTTGAGTTATCAGAGCCTGATTGGTTTAGTAGGTTTGGATTTGGGAGTGGGGCGCACCACTAACGCTAATGGTAATTCTCAAGTCCAAAGTTTGCAGGAATTGGTGGGTAGTTCCCAGTTTGCCAGTTTTGGTGCCGGCCTGAAATACTATCTTCCAGAAGGGGTGGGGATGCGTGTTTTCCTCTCCTATTATCGCCGCAAAGAATCTTATCTTTTGGAGGCAGAGGGAGAAGGATTTAATTATTCCAAAACTTTGACCGGTCCTCGCCTGCAACTTGGCATTTCTTATCGTTGGTAGATTGTGCTAGGATAAAACACAAAAGACAACGAAGGATGGAAAAAACATGAATTGGAGTTTTTTTGTAGCACTGGTTTTGATTGGAAGTTGGATTCTTTTGCCTTTGGGCATGGTCATCGCATTGACTCAGTTCGACGACGACCAAATGGGTGAATCGCATCACTAAGGTGCGCGTCCTCTACGGGCGATAATTTCCGAAGAGAAAGGCCATGGAAAAAATAACAGTCTACAAATTGGACTTGGCCATTCCCAAAGAAGATCGCAAGCAGATCAAAATTGGGGACAAACTCACCGTTGGCAGTGATTCTTCGGCGGATGTGGTGATTCAAAACCACGACTTGTCCCCCATCCACCTGATCTTTCAGCAACAAAACGATATTTTGAATATGACCATGCTCGGAGAAGACCAGTCCGTCAAAATTGGGTTTCAAAAACTTCTTCAAGGGAAAATGTACCTCCTGGAAAAGGGGGACAAACTGGTTATTGGCAAAATTAAAATATTCATCCTCCAAGAAGAAGTTGAGATGCTCGCTGAAGAAGAGGCCTCCGAGGAAGCGGTGAGCGAGGCCGTGGCAGAGGTCGATCAAGAATCTTCCGAAGATAGTGAAGACGATAAAGAAATTCCAGAGGGAAGAACGGATATTCTCAAATCTCTTAAGGGGAGGTTGCAAAAGGCGAGAAAGCAGAGTCAGGATGCCAGAATCTCAACGAGAATGGAGAATAAGGCCTTACAAGCAAACACTTCAGCAAAAAAATTTCGCATACAAACGAGAGCTAGAGTAAAACCTCCGGGATTTTTTGCCCGCTTTTTTGGTTTGAATATAGAGATATTTTTGGCCCTCAGTCTTTTCCCATTGGTGCTTGAAATGGCATTGGGGAAAAATTGGAATGAGCAGCTCTATCAATGGCAATTGGCCTTGTTTTCCAAGGTCTCAAAACTACCAGCGCTACTTCCTCTTGCTACTCATATCCCTGAAGAGGGTATGGCATTTCTTAAAACTCTGGATTCTCCCAACGCTACTTCACTTTTTGCCTCTTTGATTTTTTTCATCTCTTTGAGATTGCTTTCGGCATTGCTTTTTAGTGCACCACTGCCACTTTTTTTAATGGGAGTTACTCACCGGGGTGGAAGTTTTTTGAGCAAGAGGATAATTGCTTTTTTTAGAGAAACCTTGGGGTTTGCGACGTTTCCTTTTTTGATATTTGACTTGCCTTTGCTTTTGTCGCGCAGAAGTTTCAAGGAAGTCGTGACTGGCTCGCATTTGAGTTATTCCCACCCCTTGGTAGGCCTTAGTGGTGGGGCAGTTTTGAATCCGTTGTTGGTGGCGGCCGTTTTTTTATTTCCGGTGGATTTTGATCCCTATCAATTCCCCGTAGCGGTGGAATTTACCGCTTCTGCTTTAAGAAAACCATCGTCGGCGAAATCGCCAAAAAAAACGGTACTGCAACCCGTATATGAATGGGGATACCAATTTAAGTCATCTCTCCAACCCGATTGGATTGTGCTTCCGGTGTTGAAAAAAGAGGGCAAAAATTGGAAATTTAGTTTGCTGATGACTGATACCAAGGGTAAACAAGAATTGAAATTATATCGAGGGAAAACTCTTGATTACAGCAAAAATATACACAGTTGGGGACAAACCGAACCTTTTTTGGCCTGGCATTCTCCCCTCATCAGTGCCTGGAGTTTTAGTGATAAAAAATCGGAATGGACAATGGAACATACCCACGAATGGGCCGAAATTGTAGAATCTTCTCTGCGGCTTTCCTTTAAAGAATTTTTCTCTCTCGCCTCTCTCAAAGGGCCAGTCATGTATCCTTACGCCTATTTGAGAAAAGAGCTATTGCAATTACTTGAGTTTGAGGGAATTGGCCCGGAAAAAATTGCGTCTTTTCGCTTTGGTACTCATCCTGCCTTTGCTTTTCCCTCTGAAACTTCTACAAAAATCCTGGTTTTGCGAGATTTGCACTTTGAAACTTGGATGGCCGATTACCAGGCCAAGAAAGCAGATATTTCACTTCTCAATTTGCAAAAGCTTTTTCGCTTTGCCAAACAGGTGCGCAAACCGGCCTCTTTTCGTCCCGAGCAGATAAAAAATTGGAATGGTTTTACCGCTTTCGACGTTATGGCGATAGCACAAAAAGAGGGCAAACTCTCCTCGAAAGTGACTTCCCGTTTATTGCGCTTTTTTATTCAGTCGGCATATAAGGCCTTGCAATCGACAGAGGTGAATTTGCACAAAAAAGTCATTCAAATTTTTAAAAATTACGATCGCTTTTTACTTGGCTTGGTTAAGAAAACAAAAGATGCCAATCTCAAAAACCTACGACTCTCTCTCAATCGCACTCAGAAGGCCTTGCAGGATAAAGAATTGCAATACTTCAGATCCAATTTGCGTTAAAGGCCTTAAAAAATATGCCCATACAAGATACAGTCAGGGAGCATTTCCGGTTTAAACTTCTTCACACTGATAAATATTGCCAGGCCCGTGCCGGGGAAATTTGCACTCCCCACGGAAAAATTCCCACGCCAGTCTTTATGCCAGTGGGAACCCACGGAGCAGTGAAAGCATTGCAACCCCTTTTCCTGGAAAAAATGGATGTTCCCATTTTGCTTTCCAATACCTATCACTTGCACCTTTCACCTGGCAGCGAACTCATTAAAAAGGCCGGAGGATTGCATAAGTTCATGCACTGGCAGCGGGCCTTGCTTACCGACTCTGGAGGTTTTCAGGTTTTCAGCTTAAAGGATAAAAATATTGCAGAAGAGGGAGTCGAATTTTCTGATTCCAGCGGGAAAAAAGTGATTCTTGGCCCAGAAAAGGCAATGGAAATTCAGCAAAACCTGGGTTCCGATATTATGATGGCCTTTGATGAGTGTATTCCCTACCCGGCAAGTGAGGCCTACACCAAGAAAAGCATTGACCGTACTCATCGCTGGTTGGACCGCTGTATTGCGGCCTGGACGAATCCTCGCCAGGCCCTTTTTGGCATCATTCAGGGGTCAGTTTATCCCCATTATAGAAAGGAGTGCCTGCGCGAAGTGGAGGATCGGGATTTACCGGGACTTGCCATTGGGGGAGTTTCGGTGGGAGAGGGCAGTCAACTGATGCAGGAAATTGTAAGCGACCTGACGCCACAGATGCCGGCACACAAACCCCGCTATGTCATGGGAGTGGGAAATCCCGAGGATTTAATGGGCATTTGGGAACAGGGGGTGGATATGTCTGACTGTATTATTCCCACCAAATTTGCTCGCGGTGGAACTGTGTTTACGTTTCGGGGTAAAATCCGCATCCGCCACCAACGCTTTCGTCGCGATTTTTATTCCCTCGACCCCAACGTCGATTGCTATACCAATCGCCATTTTACCCGCGCCTATGTTAAACATTTATTTGACTCCAACGAAATTTTGGGACAGACTTTGGCCACAGAACACAATATTGCTTTTTACAAAACATTGGCGACCAGGGCCAGGGAGGCCATTTTTCAAGACCGATTTTTGGAATTTAAAGACCAATTTTTGACCGAATACTTGTAAGAGTTAAAGGGTTTTTACTATGCCTCATGCCAATACCGAAGGATTTCGCTACTTAAGTTATTTAGTCGCACTGATTTTTCTTTTGGTCAATACCTTTTTCGGTCATCCTTTTTACCACGTCAACAGTCTCAAGATCACCATGGTTTTGGGCCTTTTGGCGCTCGGACTACCTGTCATTTATTGCCATTACCCGCGTTTTCAATTTGGGGGCAAGTCGTTACAGGCGGCGCTTTTTGCGACCTTGCCGGTGTGGTTGAGTTTTCCGGGGTATCTCTATTCGGGGGGCAATACCAATTATTATTTCCCCTATGAATTGGCGGCCTTTTGTGGGTTGGCCTGTTGGATGGTGATTGTTTGCGAAGTCTATCGCAAGCAGGAACATTTGGACGTTTTATTCAAGGGCATGGGTTTGTTGCTCATCGGTGTGTGCCTTTACGCCTTTGTGCAGGCGGGACAAAATCAATGGATTTCCCAATTGGTCAAAAGCACTTTTGGCAACCGCAATTATTTTGTAGGCTTTCTCTTGCAAATTTTCCCACTTTTTTTGTCGCTGGGGCTTTTCCTTTCTCCTAAAAAACAGCGTTTTGGGACTTCCGCCTGGTTTTATTGGTTTGTTTCCCTGTTTTGTTTGAGCACTCTGTTTCTCACCCGTAGTCGTGCCGGGATGGGGGCAGCGCTTGTCTCTGGAGTGCTGGTTATTATTATTTCCTTGTATTTGAAAAGTACACCTCAAAGGCGCAAGACCATTTTTTGGGGAAGTTTGGGTTTTGTAGGTTTTGTACTGCTGTTTTATGTGGGTTTGATTTCTTTTCACGAAGGTTTGTCAGAGAGTCGCACTTTTAATCTTCTCACTTTTGAAGCGTGGTACGATCGTTTTCATTCCTACAAAGCGGCCTTGAATTCCATTTTGGCCTCGCCATGGGTCGGTCATGGCCTGGGTAGCTCTTATAATTTGTATTTTCTCTTTGTGCCCCCCGAGTCGCGCATGATTATGCCTCAACGCAGTTTTAACCACGTTCATAGTGAACCCATAGAAATTTTTCAAGAGGGAGGGCTACTTTCCTTTTTGGGGCTGATCTTTTTTTGGGGATTTATTTTTTTCAAGGGCATAAGATTACTCGGTAGAGAAAAACCTAATTCAGCAAAAACCGCCCTCATCGTGGGCCTGCTGGGTTCCTTTTTGGCCTACAATCTGCAAAGTTTGGTTTCCGTGGCCCCGCGTATGATGGTGACGAGGTTGCCACTTTTTCTCAATCTTGGACTTTTCTTTACTCTGTTTGAATTTTCTCCCCTCGCTCGATTTTTTCAAAGAAAAAATCAGGCAGGTGTTTGGATAATGGCGGGTGTTCCTGCACTTTTTCTCATTGTAGCAGGTTTTACCTACATTCCATGGGCCAAAGGACAGTGGAACCACGCCCGCTTGGTTTCCCAGCGAAGAATTTCACCGGGCAAACTTTCCCTCTATCGCCGTTCTCTCCAATACGATGATGTCTATACGAGTTCTTATTTGGTGTCGCTTTTTTCGCGGATGGGATTGCTTCCCGAGATGAAGCGGGCGATTGATAAAACTCAAGCATTGATTCCGCACTATCAAAATATTGATTTCATGGAGGGAAGCTATCATTTTCGTTTGAACGACTTGCAAAGTGCCAAGCGTTCTCTCAAGGTGATGCAGAAATACGATCGTTTTCACAAACCCACCAATCAGGTTCTCACCCATATTGCCGTGGTTCTCAAAGACCCGGAGGAATGGATGAAGCAGTTTGAAATTCTCCACTACGTCCCCTTGAGAGAAACTGGGCTTTTGGATAAACGGGCAGTGCTCTACAGCAAGGTTGAATTTTCCGATCAAAAACCTAATCCCCAAGCACCGGAAATGGCCCTTTTGGAAGTGGAAAAAACGCCTCTTTCTTATCGCTTTGTGTATCACAAATCATTTGCGCTTGCCCTTTTGGAGAAATTAAATCAGTTGAGATCTTCAGATCTTGCCAGGGAAAAGAAAATTGAACAGGCCTTTCGGTTTGCGGTCAACCGAATCAATCAGCACTCCTTTTTTAGAATTCGCCTAAAACCTCACGTCAACCCCCAGATGATGTCCAAGGCCCAGCAATTGGTTTCCCAAAGCGTTTTTTTGTTGAATCAAATAGAACATTATGCCGGCCAAAAAGAGCAGGCCGTCTGGCTACAAAGAAAGCGCGTTGTGGAAGAAGAATTGGAAAGATACCTGGATTGGAAGCAACTCGGCCCAAGGGTAAATTTTTCTCGTATTGTGGCCAAGCGCTTGGCACTTTATGCGCTGGATGACCTGCGTTTTTAGTAGAATGTGTTGTAGAGCAGAGTGCTTACCGCTTTGGCGCCTTTTTGAGAGAGATTGTCGTAGACCGGGTTCATTTCATAGATGCCAATCAACCACTCTTCGGGCAAATTGTGGTCTTTGTAAAAGCGGAACAGGGCCTGTACTGCCGGCATGGAAAGCCCATGGCCATTCACTGCGCTGACCGCCTCCATGACTTGAGAGCAGAGAGCATCGCAGTCGAGGCTTAAAAATTGAATTTCTCCATCTTTTTTTTGTAAATGTGTACACGCCCATTGGTAAATGGACGAACTCATATCGGGGCAGGCCTTTTCGAGTTCTTTCATAGTGTAAATATCCATTTCACGGGCCAGATTTTGATAGTTGGAATCGGCGTTGGCAGAAGGCAGAATGCCCACTTGAGAGATGCGTAGGCGTTGATGGTAGAGTTCCAGGAGTTGCCTGAAAGGAGTTCCACTATGAGGCCGTTCGTCTGCACGAGTGTCCAAGTGGGCATCGACGTTGATGACGTGCAAATGCTTTTTGGGATGGGTTTCCAAGAAGGCCTTGACCAGGGGATAGGCGTGATCGTGCCCCCCTCCTAAATGAACAATGGCGCGCTTGGGAAATTTTTGTAAAATATTTTGTATGCGCAAAGTTTCCTGTTCTTGAGCACGAGCGAAGTCGATTTCTTCATCGCCTTGACTTGAGACTTCCCAGATAAAATACTGCCAGTCAGAACTCCTTTTGGCCTGTTTGAAATAGGCCGCTTTTATGGCAGAGGGAGCGTGAGCGGCCCCGCGCCGCCCGCCGTTGTGGACAACCCCCCAATCGCTGGCCGAGGAAATCCAGTGGCAATTGGCCGAGTCCGCACGGTCGACTAAGAGATTATAGAGCTGATCTTTTTTGCGGTCATTGATAAGGTTCATGGTAAATACTCTCCCCTTGAGCGCCATCCCAATTTCTCGTAACCTAATTTAGATGACACATAAAACTTGGTTTGTCTTAAAAAATCATAGATCGCTCGGGCCTTTTTCTCAATTAGAGTTGGAAAACCTTGTAAGTCGGCGAGAATTGGAAAATTCTGCCCTGGTATGGCGTGAGGGTCAGGCGCGCTGGAGGCCCTTGAGAGAAGTGGCATTGCCTTCTCGAAGAGAGCTTCCCCCTCTGCCAAAAGTGAAAAAAAATTCGCATTATCCTGTAAAAATGATGGCGAGTTTCACGGGAGTTATTTTCTCGGTTTTTATTTTAATCTTTTTGTCTGCGGAAACCAAATCTTCTTTAGAGGGCCTTCGGCCTTCCGTGCGCAAAGCTTTGGAGGGTATTCGTCAAACTCCTTACCGTCGGGGAGAGCAGCGTTTTGGCTGGGCCATGGATGAGTCGGGCATGGGCCTTTATATGGCGACTAATTACTTTCGAGGGGCAAAAATTTCCCTTAAGCTCGCTTCTCTTCCAGAGCGTATGCTCGGCGTAGAAAAAATTGTGGCCAAGGGAGAAGGTGAGATTAAGGATGGTCTGGCCTATTTTCAAGATTGGAAATTTTGGCAGGGGAGTTTTTTCCATCCAGGTGAGTACAGTGTGGAAGTCGAGGCCCGCGCGTTTGGTACGGAAAAGAAAATCTTTGTTCATCGGGGAAAAATTCTTATTTACCAGGGAGGCCGCCGCGATTTTGAACGCAAACTTGAACAATACCAAGTAGTACTTGCCAAAAAAAGAGAACGGCGTTTTTCTCTCCAAGACCGTGTCCAACGTTATAAATCGTTTATCGCCTTGATTGAGAGATTGCGGATTTTATACCGCAAGGGAAAGTCTGGTTCTCAAAGAAACCATTTTGAAAGCAATTACCACAAGGAGATTGGGCCGCATTTGTGGGGACTTATCAGCGACAGCGATTTATTGCATTTAAATTGGATGAATATTGATCCCGCCAAAGGGCAATCCTACCAAAAACTTACCGATTTTGGCAAAGAAATCGGTGACTTGGCGGTGAGTATGTTGGATCGTCTGGAAGGCAAGGAAGAGGGCCAAGGTCAGCACGAAAATCTTTTGACTTATGCCAACACGTTGGAAAATCGCGGGTTGAAATCCCTTGAGCATTTGAACCGTCGGCTTAATCTCGCATTAAAAGCTCGGCCTGAGAATTAGGCAATTCTTCTACTTTTTTTAATTCTCGCTCTATCGTCCTGGATTTTTGAGAAACCGTTTCCATTTTATTTGAGGCCTCATTTAATTTCTTTTGAACGCTATCCAATAAGTCTGAAAATTTGCCAAAATGATTTTTAACAGCACCTAAAAGCTTCCAAACTTCGGACGAACGCTCTTGTATGGCCAAGGTTCTAAATCCTACAGAAAGGGCATTGAGTAATCCGGCAAAATTAGTAGGGCCAGTTACGATAATGTGAAAATCTCGCTGAATGGATTCGACTAATCCTGGCCGTCTCAAAACTTCAGAGTAAAGACCCTCTGTTGGAAGGAAGAGAATGGCAAAGTCCGTTGTTTTTGGAGGAGCGAGATATTTATCTTTTATAGAGCGAGCTTCCCTTTTGATGGATGCTTCCAAACTTGAAGATGCCGCCTGGACTGCATCGACATTGGATTGTTCCTGGGCCTCCAGTAATCTTTGGTAATCTTCTTGAGGAAATTTGGAGTCTATGGGGAGATAAATACATTCGTTTTTATCCAAACCTTGTCCCGGAAGTTTAATGGCATATTCGACTCTGTTTTTTCCTTTGATGGCAACATTTTTATCGTACTGTTCTGGAATCAAAACTTCTTCGAGGATGTTGCCCAATTGAAGCTCGCCCCACGTTCCACGGGATTTAACATTTGTCAGAACTTTTTTGAGATCGCCCACTCCCTGGGCCAGGTTTTTCATTTCTCCCAGACCTTTGTGGACTTGATGGAGATTGTTTTCTACTTGTTTAAAAGATTGTGCAAGTCTTTTTTCCAAAGTTCCCTGTAGTTTTTCTTCTACAGTGGCCCTCATCTTTTCGAGTTGTTTTTCGTTATTGTCTTGGATTTTCTCCAGTTTCTTTTCCACTGTAGCGTTAAGGCCTTGAATATTTTTTGCAAGCTCTTCTCTTGTAAAGCGGGCGTTGGTTGCGTATTCACTTCGATTGTTGGAAAACTCTGCTTTGAGGGATGTTTCCAGCCTTGCATTTTCCTCTTTCCTTTCGGTGGATTCTTTAGAGGAAAATATTTTTTTTAAGATGACAAGCAAAATGATATTGGCAGACAAGGCCAGCAATAAAATGATCATTATGAGAGAGTTGGTCATAAATAACTGACATACCGCAACCAAATGAACTTGTCAAAACTCCAGATAAGGGATTAAGTAAGGGGATGGAAGGCCCTATCGTTTTTTTTGACGGGTATTGCTACCTCTGCAACCAATTGGTCGATTTTGGGATTCGCTTTGGCCGGGATTCAAACCTCAAATGGGCATCTCTTCAGGGCAAAACCGCCGCCAAGCTCTTGCCCGCCTCGCTTTACAAAAACACCAAAACATTGGTGTTTTATCACCGGGGAGATTGCTCGATCGAGGCCCATGCGGCCTTTGCCATTTTGGGGAGACTAAAAAGGCCCTGGCGGGCACTCGCTCTTTTGCGCTTTTTGCCCCAAAGCTGGACGGCGTTTTTGTACCGCTTGATTTCCCGCCATCGCTATCGCTTGTGGGGCAGGCGTAAGCAATGCCGAGTGCCTACAGAATTTGAACGAAAATTCTTTTTGGATTAATGGGCCGGCCTTCCAAAATCTTCGAGGAAATCGGCAAAGGCCTTTTGATCGCCCTTAACTACGCCTTCGTGAATTTGATGGATCAAACTTTCGTTTTCCTCGGTTATGCTGGTGAACAAAAGGAATGCACCAGTCAAAGACCCAATCGCTAGAACTGCATGCGCGCGTTTTGATTGCAATGGGATGAGGGCCTTTTTCACTTTTAGGGTTTGTTGTCTGACCCTTTCCATATTGAGACCTACAAAGAGGAGTATTGCTCCCGCTCCCCATTTTGCTCTAAGGTCGGCCCGGGATTTTTTATCCTCGGGAGTGTCCAAATCTTCGATAAATTGGTTTAAGTCTGACCTGGAAACCAAAGTGATGGGACACTCCATAATAATAGAAATTTTTCCCGCCATGATAGAACAGGAGTAAACCCGCAGCGTTTCCCCTCCCTGGTTTTCCATTCCCTCTAAATAATAAAAATTGGGTGCTTCGTCTTCAGGATGTTGGGCAAAAACGGGGCCAAAAAAGGCCAAAGCGAGGCAAGTCAAAAATATTTTAAATCGCATAAAATTCCCCTTACGGTTAATGTTTTACCTTTTGGGTATAGGCCACAGCGTTGTGGCCGTGCAGGGATTCAAAATGCTCTATTTTGGCCTTCCAGTCAAGGATGTGGGCCTCCCCTTCAAAGGCATGGTCGAGTCGGCGGGCGACGTGCTCGACAAACATGGGGTTTTCCCCGTTGATGATGGCAAAGGCCTGTTCGTCAACGCGCTTGACCAGTGACTGGGTTTCCGTGGGTATGGCCTTTCGCATAAGTGCCACCAATTCTTCCACGAAAAAAGGCCCTTCGGGAGAAATGCGGCAAGTCACGGTAGCGCAGGAGCGTTGGCCATGTGCAGTGGCAATGCCCGAACCTTCGGTGACTTTGCCGCGCTCAAAATCCCGTTCGTATTGTTTGGCCATGGAGAGACTGCAAGGACAGGTCGAACTGTATTCATATTCAAGTGCCAGTTCCAGCAAAAATCCATCGCCTTCCATTTCCGTGGCCGAGATGGAGACGGCGTAATATTGCCAACCCCAGTTTTGGCTGCGCAAACTTTTTTGCCGGGTGGGGTATTGGAATTTCAGGCCCAATTCTGCACGGGCCACCAAGTTTTCTTCGTTGGAATCCCGGAGTTCCCGGCGGTAGCGCTTGACAATCGCCTTCAAAGTGGGTTTGTCCACTGGCCCAAGTGCTAGCTCGTCTTGCAAAATAGCACACAGGCGACTCATGTTGACGCCGGTTTTGTCACCTCTCAGAGAGACAAACATGGAGGCCTCGGCATCGTGGCCCATCACCTGGCCTTCGGGGTGATGAAAGCTCACGGGGATGCGAAACCTTTCAATCCCCACCCGGGGAATGGCCCCACCGTGAGAGTTGGGCAACTTTTGAAAGTCGTTCAGGCCGTTTTCATCCTTGGCCGAGCAATCAAGAATTTCTTCAACGTGGTTAGCCATAGACATCAGGAGTTTATTGGGTTAGGCTGCAAAAGGCAAGTTAAACTTTGTGGCAAGCTTCCTATGAAAATTTCACTCTTTTACCGCAACCTGACCGTGCTGGATTATGCCTACCTGGACGACCATTTGGGAGTCGTGGGGGATTCCTTGAAGGTCAATGCCGAATTTGTCGGGCGCACCGACGCAGAGGGGGTGATCTACGATTTCGGCCATGCCAAGGCCCGGGTCAAGGAAATCATCGACCGGGATTGCGACCATCGGCTGGTGGTTCCCAGAGGTCTGGTTGAAAAAGTGGAAAACCGTCGCCAACTCAAATTCTTCTACGGACTGGAAAACGAGTGGGTGAGCTACGACTGCCCCGAGCAGGGCATTTGCGAAATTCCCTACGCCAGCGTTTCCAAGGCCAATCTTCAGTCTTTTTTGGAGGAAATTGTCTTGAGAGAAATGCCCGAAACTGTCGATGCGATCAAAATTGAATTGGTGGAGGAGTCTTTTGCTCCCGGCAAGGCAACTTTTCACTATACCCACGGACTCAAAGAACATTACGGCAATTGCCAGCGCCTGTTTCACGGACACCACAATACTGTCGATGTCGAGATCAATGCAAGGCCGTCTCCCGAGAGCGAACGCTTCCTGGCCTCTGAATTATTCAAGGGCAACGTGCATTTTTGCAAGTGGGAGAACGTCGCCAACCGGGAGGAAATTATCAGTGTTTGTGGAGAGGGACGGCCGGAGGGGCGCTACCCGGAACTGCCGCAAGTAAAAATCGAATATCAAGCCTTGCAGGGAATTTTCAGGGGAAGTTTGCCGGGACGGGCGGTTTATTTTCTCCAGGATGAAAGCACTGTGGAAAATTTATCCATGCATTTTTCCAAGCTGATTAAGGCCAAAGTTGGCGAAGCGGATGTGGTGTCTGTCAGGGCCTATGAAGGGATTGCCAAAGGCGCAAAGTCTACATTTTAAAATCAAATGAAACATTACGACCGCCCCATAGTTCAGTCGGATAGAACGCGGCTTTCCTAAAGCTGAGATGGGGGTTCGAATCCCTCTGGGGCGGCCATTCGTTTGAAATCAGACCCCTATCAACCAATTCAGTATGCGCTCTGAGGTAGTCTCACTAGCGTTGCGCAGAAGTTTGACAATCTCCCTATTGCCTTCCCCGCCATATAGCAATCTTCTTGCGTAGTTTAAGGCCCTTTTTCTCTCGAGACTTCGAACATAAGTATCGGTACTGTCGTCAGCATCGAGCAGCATTTTCACCATCTCTGGATTGTTGCGCCTTACTCCGTACAAGAGTGCTGTCATTCCATCCCGGTTTTTAGCATGAACATTGGCACCGGCATCGAGCAGGACTCTTACGATCTCCTTATTGTCAAACATGGCCGCATCCAACAGTGCTGTCATTCCATCAATATTGACTTGAATATTAACATCGGCACCGGCGTCGATAAGGGTTTTTACAACCTCTTTGTCACCGTGTACAGCCGCCCACATTAGGGCCGTCTCTCCCCTTTCAGATCGGGCATTGACGTCGGCACCGGCGTCGAGCAGTTCCTTGACGGCTTCGGTACGGCCTTTGCGTACCCAGTCCATGAGTGCCGTATGCCCACTACGAGTTGAGGCGTTGACATCGATTCCCTTGCCGAGAAGTAATCTTATGATCTCTGTATCGTGGATTCCTGTGTGTAGTGGGACATACATCAGCACCGTACCCCCATCGGAAGTTCGAGCGTGAGCATCGGCACCAGCATCGAGAAGAAGTCTTACCGTCTTGGCATCGCCGCTAAAGACTCCTCGCATTAGTACTGTTGTTCCGTCGTGAGTTCTGGCATTGACGTCGGCGTCGGCGGTAAGAAGGTTTTTTATGGCCTTGGCATCGCCCTTTTCGGCATTAAGTAGCAGTGCCGTCAATTCGGGACAGTTCCAAGCGTTAGCATTTGAAAAGATGAGGAGGGTGGCGAGAAGTGCCAGTGATTTCATTTTTTCCTCGTAATGCTTAAAGTGTTCTACTTTGCTTTTGGGCCGCCCAGGCCGAACCCGGATATTCTTGGGCCACCTATAATAGGTTGGTTGTAATCAACGCCGTCAGTGGCATCGTGTAGAAGCTCTAAAATCTTCAGACCTTTGCTGCCCCTGATGCTGCTATTCTTGTGCCTTTTATAAGTTTGTCGGTTTATGGCGTAGCTGAAGGCCTTTTTTCTCTCGAGATTTTGAGCGGGGGTGGCGGGATTATTCTTGGCCTCAAGAAGCATTTTGACTATTTCTGGATTGTTTTTCCTGACTGCATAATAGAGCGCTGTGACTCCATTTTTCTTTTTGGTATAAACGTCGGCACCGGCATCCAGCAGAACTTGCACGATCTTTTCATGGCCGGTTTTGACCGCATCTATTAGTGCTGTCGTTCCGTCTTGAGTTTGGATGCCAACATCAGCACCAGCGTCGAGCAATGTTTTGGCCACTTCTCGGTCACCGTGTACCGCCGCCCACATCAGGGCCGTCTCTCCCCTTTTATAAGTTTGGGTGTTAACGTCGGCACCGGCGTCGATCAGCGCTTGGACGGCCTTGGCGCGACCTTTTCTCGCCCATCGCATGAGTGCCGTATGCCCGCTATTGGTTCGGGCGTTGACGTCGAGTCCTATGCCCAGAAGCAGGTTTGCGATCTTTGTATCGTGAATTCCTGCATTGATTGGGGCGAAGGTCAGCGCCGTATCCCCTCGATGATTTCGAGCGCGGGTATTGGCACCGGCGTTGAGAAGAAATCTTATCGTTGCGATATCACCGCCCAAGATTGCCTGCATGAATACGGTCGTTCCGTCGTGAGTGGCAGCATTGACGTCGGCACCAGCGTTGAGCAATGCTTCGACGGTTTCGGCATTGCCGTTGCGTGCTCCAGACATCAGCGCCGTCCACTTGTTGAGGGATCGGGCATTGACCTCGGCACCGGCGTCGAGTAGCGCTTGGACGGCCTTGGTATGGCCATTTTTTGCCCAATACATGAGTGCCGTATGCCCGCTGAGTCCTTGAATATTGACGTCGATTCCGCTATCCAAAAGCATTTTTACAATTTCTTTATCGTGGATTCCCGCTTTTGTTGGAGCGAACATCAGTGCTGTATTTCCTCGACGATCGAGAGCGTGAGCATTGGCACCGGCGTCGAGTAAGGCCCTCACGGTTCCGGCATTACCGCTAAAGACCCCGTGGGAAAGTGCCGTATTATTAAATAGCCGCATCGTCAATTCATGGCAATTTTCGGCGTTGGCACTTGAAAAGGTGAGAAGTGTGGCGATTAGTGTCAATAGTTTCATTAGGAGAGGGTAATAGCTTCTTTTGGATAAAGCAAGAATAATGCGATATATAAATTGTTTTCATAAAATGATTATTGAGGGGGCTGGACAACTGGACTCCCCTTTGTTAATAGCATAGTATCTAAATCTAGCGAGGGGGTTGAGATTGCTTGCGAATGAGGATGCTTTGATGGGAAAGATGAGCAGCATAGAAGTGAAAGTTACCGACCGGGACAACGTCAATTATGTCCTCAAGCGGTTTAAGCGCCAATGTGAATCCTTTGGAGTCATCCGGGAATACAAAAAGCGAGAGGCCTACAAAAAACCTTCTGTCAGGCGCAAGGAAAAGGTTGAGGCCGCGGAGAAGCGCCGTCTTAAAGAATTGCGAAAACTATCCCGTAGACGCAGCAAGATTTGACCTATTATTTCACCGCTGAAATAATGTTTAAGACTCCAAAACCTTTGCAGGGAAGCAAATCAGGGAGGTCTTTTGTCATCGGAAAGCACCAAGGAAGGCCACACTCTCTTTAGCTACAATACTCTTCACGTTACAACCGAAACCAAAAATCGGGCACTGTATGTGTTGCTCGACCGTCCCGAGGCCAATTACACCATTAGTATTGAAATGCTTTTTGAATTGGAGGGCCTTTTTAATTGGCTCTCTTCTCATTTAGAAATCAATGTCGTTTGCTTTTCTTCCACGGGAAAGGTTTTTTGTAGCGGTTTTGACCAAATCGAACTGCGCACCATGAAGCGGGAAAAATTGCACAAGTATTTGGTGCGGTTCCAGAAGTTACTGAGCGGTTTGCAGTACCTCCCGCAAACTGTTGTGTGCGATATGAAAAGCGGGGCCTCGGGTATGGGGATTGAATTGGCGATGGCATCGGATATTCGCATTGCCAGAAAAGATTGCCAAATGGCCTTTGATTTTTTGCAAAAGGGTTGGGTTCCCTGCGCTGGGGGGATTTCCCATTTGGCCCAATTGGTAGGCCCTTCCCTGGCCAGGCAGTGGCTTTTGTCTTCCGCCCGCCTCAATGCTGAAGAACTTTGCCGTGCGGGCCTGGTACTCGACTGTTACGAAAAGAAAAGTCTTTGCGACAAAATTTTGGCCCAAATATCACTTCAATCCCCCGTCGCGCGGATTCAGGCCAAGCGCGGCCTTTTGGAGTTTTCCGCCCCTGAATGGGAGCGCGGCCAAAAATACGAATTGGTGTTTGCCCTGGCCGCCCTGGAATCGGAAGATTGGAAAAAAAATCACCCCGAAGAATTTATCAGCGCCCGCCAGATGGCCGCCAGAGTGAAGCAAGACCACCCTAATTGAGTTTAAAGATTTTTATTTTGTAACCCGTAATCTCTTTGAAACGGGCGTAGTGAAAATGGCTTCCCCGGGGGAGGCTGCAATTCAGACTAAACGGCCTCCAGCCGTCTTTATAATTTCCGATTTTGCCACTGGAAAAATCCACAAAACTATAAGAATAATTGTCAAACTTCTCATTGTTGGAAAGCTTTTTGAAAGTCAGGGGAGTCAGGTGCGTTTTTTCCTGCATAAACGTGCTCTTTTCCTCCTGTACTTGAACCCGGAGTCCACACCAGGGTTTGGCCAGGTTTAAAGCACTGCTAGATTCCAGGGCCTTGCCGTTTTGAAAAAACAAAGTTCGCATTTTGCCCTCTTCCTCGGCCTGTTGAAAGGGAAAGACCAGATATTCCTGGGTGATAAAAACGACCGAGTTTTTTGCTTCGGCCAGCGGGTGGTTGATAACCATTTCCTTCCGGGGAGAGGTGGTATAAGCGCTTGTCAAAACGGCCAAAAGGCAGAAAAAAAAGAAACTCTTCATAAATAAATTTTATAGATACTTCTTGTCTGAATCAATCTGTGCTAAAAAATTCCTATGAAGGCCTGCTATCTTATTCATGCCAAGCGCACTCCCATCGGCAAGTGGGGAGGAGCACTCGCCCAGGCGCGCATCGACGACCTTTTGGCCCTGCTCTTAAAGGATTTTGTTGTAACCCACCCTTTTGATCCCTTGCTGATCGACGATGTCGTCGTCGGCTGTGCCAACCAGGCCGGGGAAGACAATCGCAATTTGGCGCGTATGGCATTATTGTTGGCGGGGCTGCCCCATCAAGTTCCCGGCACAACCATCAACCGCCTGTGTGCCTCTTCTCTGGACGCCTTGATCGACGCTTGCGGGAGAATCAATTTGGGACTGGCCGAGTGTGTGCTGGTGGGAGGAGCGGAAGGCATGACCCGCTCTCCCTGGGTGCTTTCCAAGAGCGCGCGCCCCTTTGGACGGGACTGCAAGCTTTACGACACAACCTTTGGTTGGCGCTTCCCCAATCCCAAAATGAAGGCCATGTTCCCGCTCTCTTCGATGGGGGAAACCGCCGAAAATGTGGCCCAAAAGTTTAAAATTTCCCGCCTGGAACAAGACCAATTTGCGTTGCAAAGTCATCAGAAGGCGGTGCGCGCCGAAAAGAGCGGGGATTTCGCGCGCGAGATTCTTGCCGTGTGCGGTCTTGAGCGCGATGAAGGGCCTCGGCCCAACACAGACTTGGAAAAGTTATCGCAGTTGCGGCCGGTTTTTCGAGAGGGGGGAAGCGTGACTGCCGGAAATTCTTCCAGTATTAACGATGGTGCTGCCCTTTTGGCGGTGGTCTCCGAAGATTTTCTTGCGCGACACCAATTGACGCCTCTGCTGGAGGTCACTGGATTTGGCGTGCGTGGAGTCGATCCCAGCTTTATGGGACTTGGCCCGGTCGAGGCGATCCGCCTCTTGGGCCAGAAATACCACCACAAAATTGACGATTTTGACGTGATCGAACTCAACGAGGCCTTTGCGGCACAGGTGTTGGGATGCCTGAAAGAATTGCCTTTAGACCCGGCCAAAATCAACCTGCGCGGTGGGGCGATTGCCCTCGGCCATCCCTTGGGGTGTTCCGGGGCCAGAATTCTCACCACTTTGGCCCACATTATGCTGGATAATCCTAAATTGAGGCAAGGCCTGGCCTCCATGTGTGTGGGAGTTGGCCAAGGTGTGGCCATAAGCGTACGATCTTGTGTATGAAGATTTTTCTCTTATTCTGGATTATTTTTCTTTTTCAAAATTGTGCTGGCACCAGCACGGGAAGAGGCCCGGCCAGTAAGCAAGGCATTTGTGACAGGGATGCAAGGGTTCGCGACGCTATTATTGCGGCCTATAAAAGCGAGACTTGGTTTTTTGACCTGAGAAAATATGCGACGACTTGTCAGAATATAGAGGCCGGGCAACTCGCCAACATTAAAGAACTCGATTTAAAGGACAAAGATATTGGCAAACTCTACCCCGCCGATGTGGAGGGCCTTTTTGGACTTGAAAAACTAGACCTCTCCGACAATGATCTGTCGGCCTTTCCCGAACTGGAGAATTTCGCCCGCCTGCGAGAACTCGACCTCTCCTTTAATGGTCTTACGTCTTCCATTCCCAAGAGCTTGGTAAGTCTGCAAAACTTGGAGTCACTCAATATTTCTTTCAACAATTTAAGCGGCACTATTTCCGAAGAACTTGGAGGCCTTAAACGCCTCAGGCGACTCGACCTTTCCAACAACGAATTGGAAGGCCCCATTCCCGCCAACTTTGGTGAATTAACAAACCTCTTTTGGCTCGACCTTTCTCACAATCATCTGGAAGGCCTTATTCCCGCAAGTTTGGGTGCATTGGCGGAGCTTTTTTGGCTCGACCTTTCCCACAACCAGTTGGGAGAACCTGTTCCCGAGTCCCTTGTCGAGTTGAGCAAAAAGGGTTCCCGCCAGTTCACATTTCTCCCGCAATCATTGCGAGAATGATAAAACGTCTTGCGCCCCAGGCATTGCCCCGCAATCCTCAAAAATCATTGGAATTGATAAAGGGCCTTTCTTTTTGCGTTTTTGATTTGGAAACCACCGGGCCTAATTGCAAGTCCGACAAGATTATTGAAATTGGACTGGTGCAAATAGAAAATCTAAAAATTATTAAGAAAAAGAATTTTTTGCTCAACCCGGGAATGAAAATTCCAGACTTTATTCAAAAACTGACCGGAATCAAACAAAGCAGTGTGAAAAAGCGCCCACCCATTGAAAAGTGTATAGATGAAATTCTGGGTTTTATGCAAAACCGGATTTTAGTGGCCCACAACACTTCCTTTGACATTCCCTTTTTTAATTCTGTTCTGGAGCGTTTGGGGCGTCGGAAACTCTCCAACAAAAGCGTTTGCACCAACATTATGACCAAATACATGGTTCCCAATTTGCTCAACAGCAATCTGCACTACATGAGCAAGGTTTTTAAGATTCCCCACGACGGTGGTCACCGCGCTCTCGACGATGCCTATGCCACCGCTCAACTGCTGCTGATTTATCTCAAGGCGTTTATTGATCGGGGTATTCCCAAAATCAATCACCTGTACTATCCGGGCCATCGCTACGAACTCGACCAAATGTGCTTTGTGCGCTCTTCGAGCTTCGGCCCGGATGATGCCATTGAGCGGTTCAAAGGTATGTGCCGCAAGACACCCTTTCGCATTTGTCTGCAAAGTGCCCAGGGTGCGGTTCTCTTTGCCTTGCCCTGCCAGGGCCACACGGCAGAAGTGGAATTTATTTCACAAAAAGTGAAACAACTGAATTGGAAGACAATGACTTTTAAGCTTTTTGGGCCTTTTGTGGAAAACCTGATTCACTTTTTTAGTTTTTTTGACAAACTAAGGCCCCAAATGCGGGAAGAATTGATGGATTTTTTGTGGAAACAGCACCTTCCCCAAAGTGATCCCTCTGCTTTGAAATCGCAGCGTATTGGCGACCTGGGTGATTTTGTGACCACTCACCATTTTGTCCCCGAGCAAATGCTCATTTTTCCCACCGCTGCAATCAGGCCAAAACACCAATTGATCTACCGTTATCCCGGACATGAAAAAAAACTCTTGCAATACATTCGTTCAAAATCGGCCCACATTTCCCGTCGCAAAACGCCCGAACGGGGCCATCCCCTAAAGACGTTTATTGAATCTTATTTGTTAAAGCATGGCCCAAAAAATGACGACTTTTTCATTTTTAAGAAAAGCACTTTGAACAAAAACTCCAAAAAGTTTTCCCAAGACCTTGCAAAATTCGTTTCCAAGAGACGCAATACTCATTCCTATCCGCGGGTGGATATGTGGTCTGAAGTGTGAATCCCTACAGAAATTCGCTACTGGCGGCGATAAGGGAATCTCCCTCAATGGCAAATCCGCCCACGGTCACTCCCCAGTGCAGGTGTGGCCCGGTGACTCGGCCGCTTTGGCCGGAGAGTCCGAGAATTTGCCCCTTGGCAATGGAATCGCCTTCTTTAACTTTGAGTTCGGAGAGGTGGCCGTACATGGTAAAAATCCCCACGCCGTGGTCGATGATGACCGTCTCTCCCGTATAAAAAAGAGATCGCGAAAGTACCACTTTGCCGCTGTTGGAAGCGCGAATAGATGTTCCCACGGCGGCCCGGTAGTCGGTTCCCAAGTGCTGGGTTCTTTTTTGGTTGTTAAAAATTCTTCTGGAGCCGTAGATGGAGGTGACTTGAGACAGGATGGGGAGTTCAAAGGCCTCGTCAAAGAGAGGGTAGCTGGGACTACCGGCGTAGACGCGGGCCTTGAAGCGGTTTTCTCTGACTACTCGCTGTCGGTCTTGTGGAGAAAGGACAACCCTTTTTCGGTCGACGTTGAGTTGCTCAGAGGGAAAAGTTTTGGAAAGAATCTTCACTTCGGCCACTAGGATTTCATCACCAGAGGCCGTTTTCCAATGACAACTGTAGGGTTTGCGCGAACTAAAGTAACTTTCGGACAAAAAAACGTGTCTTTTGGTTGTAAATGTCATGGTCGATGCTTTCACTCTATCGCCACAAAAGAGCTTACCGGAAGTATTGCTGGGAGTATCAAATGCAAAGTGGGCGACTTCTCCCGGGCGAATGGAGACTTGGGCGGGAGTGAGATTTTGAAGTCCTATTGCGCTAGAAGTTAAGGAAACCGAATTGGCCTCATGCAAATTTCCCGCGCAGGCACAAAATAGAGAAATTGACAAATATCGAACTATTTTATTGAAGAACATTTTTGCACCAATCCCCTTCCATCTTTAAATACTACTCGAAGTTTTTCATTCTGGCCAAGGGCCTCAAATTCCGTGCTTCCCGGGACAACTTGACCGCGAGAGTCCTGCAAATAGCTGTAGCCTCGCTGTAAAACGTGGTGCGGATTGAGTGTTTTTAGTATTTGACGGTTTTTTTCCAGTTGTAAGGCCCATGCTTTAAATTTTATCGGTAGGGCATTTTGCAACCTGTGAAAGAGGTCTTCGAGTTGTAAAAGTTTTTCATGGTAGGCGGAAAATTCCATCAGGCGCTCGCAAGGATTGGCCCGCTCCAGTCTGCGCTCCCATGCTCTCGATCTCTCCGCAAGGTCTTTTAATACGAATTGGGGATGGTAGTGAGTGAGTTTTTGTTCCATACGATACACCAGCATGCGACCACTGCGATACATACTGTCTTCCAGGTGTTTGAAAGAATTTTTGAGTTCGGCCTGTCCTTTCGAGAGCATTTCTGCCGCCGCCGAAGGAGTTTCACAGCGCAGGTCGGCCACCATGTCGGAGATGCTAAAATCAGTTTCGTGCCCGATGGCGCTGACCACTGGCAAGTGGCAGTGATGGATGTCCCACGCCAGTGTCTCGTCGTTAAAGGCCCACAAATCTTCCAAACTGCCTCCGCCGCGAGTGAAGACGATGACGTCGAGCTGTTTTTCGGGAGGGGCCTTTCTGTGATATTCGAGCAGGCGCGCGAGGGCCTTGCCAAGAGATTGCGGGGCGGAAGCTCCCTGTACCAGGGCGGGACTGAGCAAAATGTCCATCCACAGTGTCCGGCGCTTTGTAATGTTTAAAAAATCTTGCAGGGCCGCGCCCCCCTCGGCGGTAATCAGGCCGATGCGCTTGGGGTAGGGGGGGATTTTTTGTTTTTTTTGGGGATCAAACAATCCTTGCCCCGCTAGTTTTTGCTTTAATTCTTCCAACTCGCTCTGGAGGTCACCTTTTCCCAACGGGGCCACGTCTTCGACAATCAGTTGAAATTGGCCGCGTTTTAAGTAAACGCCGACCTGGCCGGATGCCTTAATGCGATCTCCGTCTTGTAAATTTTGACTTTGGGAGCTTTTGAAAGCGTTCATGCGAAAAAAAGCGCAGTGGAGCATGGCCTCGCGGTCACTCAGGTTAAAATAAATGTGTCCCGCCGCACTTCGGGAAAAATTGGTCACTTCTCCGGTAACTTCCACCGAGCGGAATTGCCCTTCCAATAAAAATTTGATCTGGCGAACCAGAGTGCTGACGCTGGGAATGGCCATGACGTTAAGAACCTCTAAGACTTTGACGGCGTAAGGTTTTGAATTAATTTGAAACTTTTCAGGTAATTGACCGCCTGGATAACCTGATAATCCGTGGTGGGGTCGTAGCGCTTGAAAGGGCCTTGTGCATCTTTTTTTGCCCTTTTGGCCTTGCGCACTTTTTCTGTGCG
This sequence comes from Bacteriovoracaceae bacterium, assembly GCA_965215445.1. Lineage (GTDB taxonomy): Bacteria > Bdellovibrionota > Bacteriovoracia > Bacteriovoracales > Bacteriovoracaceae > CBDBLK01. Next base: position 1,381,988 of record CBDCDT010000002.1, read on the forward strand.
TTCTTTGCGCTTTTGGCGCTCTCGCTTTTCGCGTTCGAGGCGCTCTTTTTTCTCGCTTTCGGTTTCAATAGTGGCGATCAGGTGGTTTTTTAGGTCTGTCTCGCGGACAAAGTGTGCAGGCCTTCTGTTGGCGGCCACCCAATCTCCTTCAAATTCTTCGACGACCACGTCCGGGCGAATCCCGATGGCCTGAATTTTTTTGGAAGAAGGGGTCATGTATTGGGCGATGGTGAGTTTAACTCCGCGCTCACTTCCTATTTTGGCCACCGATTGGACTGAACCCTTGCCAAATGTCGGGGTTCCCATCACCAAGGCGCGCTTGGCATCTTGCAAGGCCCCCGCCACGATTTCCGAGGCCGAGGCCGAGGCACCGTTAACCAGTACCACCATGGGGATGTCCAATTCCTTGTATCCACCTTTTTTGACGTAGTGAATTTCGCGCGCCTTGGGATCCCTCCCTTCGGTGGAAACCACGATTCCCTCGCGCAAAAATATGCTGGAGAGATTGACCGCTTCGTCGAGCAGGCCTCCGGGATTAAAGCGCAAGTCTAAAATAAGTCCCTTGAGGTCTTTTTTGCCTTTGGATTTTCGCATTTTTTGTAGGGCGCGGGAAACTTGTTGGGAGCAATTTTTTTGGAATTGGGTGAGCCGGACGTAAGCGTATTGGTTTTGCAGCAATTGAGGTTTAACTGCTGATACTTTGATAATTTCCCGTTTGAGGGCAAAGCGTTTGATTTTGGGGTTGCCTTTGCGTTCGATGCCCACCGAGATTTTGCTGCCGGGTTTGCCGCGCATACGGTGGATCGCCTCTTCCAATGTCATGCCAGTGATCAGGTTTCCGTCGATTTCAACAATTTTATCCCCCGGCCTGATGCCCGCTTTGAAGGCGGGAGTGTCGTCAATGGGGGTTATCACCACAATGCTTCCGTCTTTTTGACCGACTTCAATTCCCAGACCGCCAAATTTTCCGGAAGTGTCTTCCTGGATTTTGGCAAAAAATTTCTTGTCCAAAAAGGTGGAGTGGGGGTCGAGGGTGCTCATCATGCCCTTGATGGCACCTTGAACCAAAACTTCGGTGTCTACCTGACGGTAGTATTGGTTTTCAATCAAAAAGAGAACTTTGTTGAAAAGCTCCAGGCTTTCAAAGCGCGACTTTTCTTTTTGAGCGCCGTAGGTGCTGCCTATGCTGATGCTGATGATGAAAAAGATGACTCTCATGCTTTATCCCGGGCAAGGCCTTTTTTGGCGGTCCAGTTGCGATCCAAAAGATGAATAGTGTTTTGGGCCTTGTTTTTCTTTCTCACTTCAAAATAAAACTTTCCCGAACTTTGGGGATATTCGACGGTGTAACCCAAAATTTCTCCTTCGGCAACTGAAGTGCCTTTTTTGACTTGAGTTTCAAAAGGGCCGAGCAGAATACTGCGCGTCTCAAGGCCGTGGTCGATCATGACGACGTGACCAAATGTCGACAACGTGTCGGAGTAAACAATTTTTCCTTTGCGGGTGGCCCGCACGGGCTGGCGCTTGCTGTAAATATAAGTCACCCCTTTTTTACCGTATTCGAGTTTTTTATGCTTTTCCAGAGGTGGCACAAAAAGGCCTAAGTTTTTTTGCCATCTCTTCTTTTTGGCGGTAAGTCTGGGAGTGGTGCGCTTCCCTTTTTTCATTTTCTGTTTCAGACCGTAAAAGGCGCGCTTTTCTTCCAGATAAACGTGGGTTTTGGAGCTTTTTTGTCTTTGCATAAGCTCGATTAAAGAAGAGAGTTGATCTTCAAGCTCCGTATATTCGTTTAACCGTCCGGTCAGATATTTCATCTCTGACTTCAAGGTTTTAATTTGGACGAGGTTATTTTCCAAAGTGAGCGTTTTCTTTTTCAGGTTTTGCTTCATAATTTTGGTGGCCAAAAGCTCCGCCGCTTCACGCTTGTCAATTTCCGAAAGCAGGATTTTACCCAAAAGTTTTTTGGACTGGGCCAATTCGCTTTCAACCTTATGCGCTCTCGCCTCCAGGGATTGATTCAATAAAAAAATCTGTTCTTCAATTTCTCTTTTCTTTCCCACCACGCGTTTGAATTTTCTATTTTTGTGACCGAGGCCTTTTTCGAGGGAATCAATTTCCCCACTCAAGCGGTTTATGCTTTGCTTTTTGGCGACAATTTCCTTGGTGAGAGTTGGAGGTGATAGCTTTTGACTTGGACGGGCAAAAAGGGAACTCAAAAAAAAGCAAGAGATCAGGATGGCAAAAAGTTTCATCTAGGTATTCCATTGATAATTTTTGAAGGTGAAAAGAAAGTTCAGGCCTGCCGGGATGGCGATCATGGAAAGCCCCATCCATTGAATTTTTCCCATCAGCAAGGATAAAACAATTCCTGCGCCTACCACGATAAAACAGGCCATCAGGTAGGTTTTGACGGCGACATGACAGCGGCGTTGAAAATTCTCTATCACATAGGCCATTTTTTTGATTGGCCCCAAAATCCAGATTCCCGCAAAAAACCAAAAGACAAACGACACCGCCAGTGCCAGAGAACTTCCCGCCCATCTTATCCATTTGAGAAATTGACTGGTTTTTTGTGTCGGCCCAAAGTTTTTGACATTCCCCAAAATGACATCTTTGTCTCTCACCAGGCGCACGATATAATCGCGGATGAGTTGCTGGGCGCGGGGCCTGATCTTTTCACTGAGGACGACTTTCAGACCAAAATAACTCATTTGAGAGAGTTCTTTTGGGAAGTGAAGGTCGTGTGCCGACAGCAAGGTTTGCGCCTTCTTTTCAATATTTTGAGAGTCGAGAATTTGAATTTTTTCGATTCCCGGCAAACTGACCAGTTTGCGTTGCAATTCTCCAGCACTGTGCCGGGAAGAAATCAAGGCGTAAAAATAGCTTCCTCTTTCGGGGCCGCGAACGAATTTTTCAAGCTGGGAATCGACCAGTTCTTTTTGAGAGGCGACCAAAACGGCGGTCACTCCAAGCAGCAGAAAAAAGAATCCCCGCACTGGATGTTTTCCGAGTTGAAAAAAATATTGGTTTAAATAAAACATGCATGCCCCGAATAAATCAGGCGGCCTTTGTCCAAATGGACGATGCGGCCAGAGAATTTCTTGACCAAGTCTCGGTTGTGGGATGCCCACACTACGGTAAGGCCCCTTTTGGCATTGTAGAGATAGAGAATGTCGTAGATTTTTTTGGCGCTTTCATAATCCAAACTGGCAGTGGGTTCGTCGGCCAAAACCACGTCGGGACGGGACAACATCGCTCTCAAGAAACTGATTTGTTGTTTTAAACCTCCATTGGCCTTATGCGGCCGCAGGTGCAGGCGATCGGTTATCCCCAGGACTTTGGCCAGTTCCTGCATATCACTGGCAAATTCGTCGCGGTTTCTATAAAGGGCGGGATCAAAAGAGGCCCATAAATTGGCCTCCAGAGTGTAGTCGGGGATGAGCCTTAAATCCTGAAAGATGGGAACCACAAAACAAGTGCCTCGACTGCGCTTTCCCAGAGAAAAAACTCTTCCCTCACTGGGTTGGACAGTTCCACCCAAAACTTTGAGCAAAGTGGTTTTGCCCGCTCCCGAAGGCCCGGTGATAAAAACAATCTCGCCTTCTCCCACCTCGAAGTGGATTTCCCGCAAGGCGGTCATGGCACCAAATCTTACGGAGACATTTTCCAAAGACAAAAGTTTTCTGGAGTGGCCCTTGTGCAGGGGCGCCTGATTCGAGTTCTTCAATGGCGAAGGGCCTTGAAACATGATTCAAACCAATCCTTAGGTATACCTTTAAATCATCCTGACTTAAGGGGAAATCTGACTTCCCTGGTTCTTATTTTACACCAAGGAGGTGGTGCTTTTCAAGTTGTGCGCTTGTGCGATTAGTCAAGTTCCAGCCGCTTGACAAAATCGGACTCCGTAGGAGTCGCCTCAAAGGCCGTTTCGCGGGTGATGACTTTATTTGCATGTAGCTCCATCAAGTGTTGTTCAAAAGACTGGGAGCCGTTGCCGCCGGGGCCATAATTTTCTTTAATAATGTCAATTAACCTTCCGATAGGCTCAAACCCTTCAATAACTTCTCTCACTCCCGGCGTGGTGACCATGATTTCCATCGCCACCGCCACGCCCTTGTCGTCAATAGTGGGCAGCATTTTTTGACTTATGGAAGAGTGAAAAGTCACCGACAGGCGCTTCCTTACTTCCTGTTGTTCCTCGCCGGAAAACATGGAGAGAATCCGCCCCAGCGTGGTGAGCGCATCCGTGGTGTGCATGGTGGAGAAGACGGCATGCCCAGTTTCCGCCGCCTTGAGGGCAATGTGGACGGTTTCGGGGTCGCGCATTTCACCGATCAAAATGACGTCGGGGTCTTGCCTCAGGGCCGATCTCAAAGCGGTTTGAAAATCGGGAGTGTCCAGGCCGATTTCCCTTTGGGAAAAGCGCGCTTTGTTTGGTTTGTGCAAAAATTCAACGGGGTCTTCAATGGTGATAATGTGTGCTCGGCGGTTTTGATTGATATAATTCATCATCGCCGCCAAGGTGGTCGATTTGCCTGAACCCGTCGCCCCGGTCACGAGAACCAGTCCGCTTTTTTGCAGGCAAATATCTTGCAAAACTTTGGGGCAGTCGAGTTGTTCGAGAGTGGGAATTTGCAAATTGATAATTCTAAAAATGGCCGCCATTTGTCCGTTGGAGGAAAACAGGTTGTAGCGCAGTCTGCAAATGTCGGGCAGGGTAAACCCTCCATCAAAATCCTGCAGACCCACCTTTACGGCCCCCTGGCCCTCCGATTTTTCCAAAATAATTGAAGCGATACTCTCCACGTCCTCCGCCAAAAAGGCCCGCGTCTGAATATCCACCAATTCTCCCCGAATTCTCAGGTAAGGGGCCTCTCCGGTTTTAATGTGAATATCGCTGGCATTATTTTGAATCGCCACTTTAACCAGGTCGATAAAATTTTTCTCCCCAAAGGCCATAAAAGCTTCCCCTTTTACCCTCCTTTATTCTATCGTGAGGCCACGCAAATGGGAAAAAATATGGATCAAAATTTTCAGAACATCCTCATTATCCGCTTTTCTTCGCTGGGGGACATCGTACAGGCGATGGGAGTTCTGGCGCCCTTGAAAAAGGCCTTTCCCGAACTCGATATTGATTGGGCCACCAAGGCCGAATTTGCTCCCCTCTTGCAAGGCAGAGAGGAAATTAATCAAGTTTTTGCCCTTCAAAAGGAGCAGGGCCTTTGGGGACTTTTGCGCTTGGGATGGAAATTGCGCAAAAAGCGTTACTGTCTGATCTACGATGCCCACTCCAACCTGCGAAGTCTGGTTTTGTGGTGGGTTTTAAGGCCCTTTTCCACTTCGCGCTGGGTTCGTCGTTCCAAGGAACGCTGGAGGCGCTTTTTATTGTTTCAATTGGGAATCAACCGCTTTCCCGCGCCTTTTAAAGGCAGCCTGAGCTACTTTCGGCCGCTCAAAAAGATATGGCCACACATGGATGCACCCAGCTCTGGCCATTGGCCTGTATTATCTTTGCCGCATCCTTGGGAAGAGCGCTTGGGAGCAAAACTGGGACGGGCCGTGGTGCTGGTTCCGGGGGCGGCCTGGCCTTTAAAGCGCTGGCCTTTGCAACATTTTAAAAAACTGATTGCACTTTTGCCCGAGCAGTTATTTGTGGTTTTGGGCGGCCCCGAGGAAATTTTTTGTCAGGAGTTGGAAGACCTTTTTCCAGACAGAGTGACAAACCTTGCGGGAAAACTCGATCTCAGGGATGCTTGTTCCATCGTTGCACGCACTGGACTCGTCGTTGCCGCCGATACCGGCCTTATCCATGTGGCCGATCTTGCGGGAACTCCGGGCCTGTCCTTAATGGGGCCGACCGCCTTCGGGTTTTGTACCCATCCGCACATTCACACTCTCGAAGTTGAACTCGCTTGCAGGCCCTGCACCAAAGACGGCCGCGGGCGCTGCTCTCAAGACGTTTACCAAAAGTGTATGTTGGAGATTACTCCGCAAATGGTTGCCGAAAAGGCATTACAGCTACTTGCAGATTTGGCGTAAACCCCCGGTTTATATGGGACAGGCGCCTCGAATGTTGAAGAAGTTCGCCGGGATTGAGGTTTTCCCTCAATTCGGTAACGAGGGCCTTGACTTCGGGGGGGACGCTATTTTGTGCTGTCCCCGTTGGGGCCGCAAAAGTGCCGAGCGAAAAGATAGCGGACAAGATGAAAGTTGTTTTCACAGGAATCTCCTTCTCAGTTACAAGGCCGGGCAATGCCATCGAGGATGCTGGTCATCGCGTTTTGAATTGTTACGTCGAGATCGGCCGCAGTGATAATGGATGCAATTGTTTTTGTCTGTCCCGTTAATTTGGCGTAATGATCTTTGATGCGTTCTTCTCTGACCTCTTCAGGGAAATTTTGAAAGCGATTCCACCGGCAAGTGTATTCGTTGCGAGTATTCAAAAGAGAATTCAATTTTTCCAAGAGGGCAGCGGCAGCCTCAGTGCGGTATTTGCCGTCTGGATGGCGCTTGATGTATTCCACTTTTCCATTGTAATGAAGGCCTCTTCTGGGGCCTGTATTGCAAAGAAGCGAACCTTCGCACTCCCCGCGCCAGCTGTGATTTGAGGCCACCCAGGCAATTTCATCTGCGATGGGAGTTTGTCGGTATTTGTCGTGCAATGACCAGAAAATATCTGGTTCTACAATCCATCCTCCTCCAATTTCGTGATAACTGATTCGGCCCTGGTGACGTTGGAGCCAATCTCGAATGTTTAGGGGAAGACAACCAGTAGCACTACCTCCCCTGTAGCACCTTGAAAAAGTCTTGGTGATGGCCTTGAGAAGTTGTAGTTCTTGGAGTTGTAGCTGTGCCGACCCTTCGATATCGACTCCTCGCCATTTCATTTCAAAGAGGTTGTGAATGATGTTGAGACGGCCAAAAGCCAGTTGGTTTCTAGCTCTCATGAGAAATATTTCTCTTAAAGTATGATTTGCAATAGCCTGCAATGCCTGTTCCGGTTTTTGTTCATCAAAAGAAGTTGTGTAACTAGCGGAGACGAAGCAGTGCCAATTTTCTTCTGCTTTGATAGAAACCCAACGACCTGTTGGGGTGGCCGTGGGAACAACTTCTACAACGGCGGGAAATCCAAGTTCTGCAACCAATGTGGCCTCGCGAGAAGCACCAGAGCGACAGGCCACATCCGGTGCCAAAATAGCTACCATTTGGGCGGATATTGTTGTTGACATTAAGCAGAAAAGTAAAATTTTCATCGGAACCTCCTTTTGGTTTTGGGACAGAGTTTATTTCATTAAGTCGACCACAGATAACCAAAAGAAATCAAGGGAGTTGCGTTATTTTAAGTCTTGCTGGGAATGAGCAATTCCTGGCGCGGGTAAATCACTTTTTTTTGCATCAGATTAGCGCGCATGATTCGGGCGATGGAAGTTCCAAAGCGTCGGGCGATGATGGTGAGGTTGTCGCCCCTTTTGACCACATAGGTTCTCATGCCGCGTTTGATTTTAAGTTTTTGTCCCACTAGGATTTTATTTCGGCGCAATTTATTCCAACGCTTGAGAGAGGTGATGGTGGTGCCAAAGCGCCGGGCGATGTCGGCGAGGTTGTCCCCCCTTCTCACTTTGTAGTAGGAAGGTGATGCTTTTTTGCGGCGGCGTTTGCTTTTTTTGCCTTTGTAAGCAGTGGTCATTTTTGGCCTGGTTTTTTTGAGCACAGAGGCCACTGAGCGGGTTTTGTTTTTGGGCACAATCAGGTGAAAGGAGCGGCGGCCGGGGTTAAGGGTTTTATAGCGAATATCGGGATTGAGTTTTTTGAGCTGGGGATAGGCAATGTCGGTCTTTTGCGCCAGTCCGGCCAGCGAAAAGGGCGTTCTCACTTTCAGACTTTCGGCCTGAGCGTAAAGTTGCACTTCGCGAGCATCGGCATCCCGCAGATAGTGGGCAAACTGTTTGGATTTGGCCAAATGCCGTGCGGCCGCCACTTTGGGGATATAGTTAATCGTCTCTCGGGGAATTAATCCTTTGCGTACCAAGGACAGGTAGTTGCGCGTATTTCCCTTTCTGATGGCGTTGATAATGCGGTATTCTCCGGCGTTGTAAGCACAAAGCGCCAGTTCCCATGAACCGAAAATATTGTAGAGGTCTTTAAAATAGTTGGCCGCTGCCACTGTCGCCTTGTGAACGTTCCTTCTCTCGTCAACCTGGCGCTCGACCCTCAGACCGTAGCGCGTGGCCGTGCCCTTGATAAATTGCCAAACTCCCACCGCATTGGCGTGCGAGCGCACTCCCGTGCTGAAACCCGACTCGATCAGGGCCACGAAAAGCAGGTCTTCGGGTAGCCTGTGCCGGCGCAAAACCTGGTGCACGGTTTGACGGTATTTGGAGGCGCGTTTGAGAAAGCGGATAAAGCGCGGGCGGCCTTTTTGGGTGAAATGGTTGATCCAGCGTTGAAAGTGGCGCTTTTTATATTTTAAATGCAGTTGGGGGGCCTTGCTGACTCGGGCCTTTTTCTTTTTCCGTTTCGGTTTTGCTTTTTGAACTTTCTTGGCGGGAGAGGCCAAATGCCGCTCGACTTTTTGACTTAGCTTTTGTTCTTCTTTCGCTTGGGGTGCCAATTGCTGTTTGGGGAGTGAGGAAATGGAAGAGCAAGAGGCAAAAAAGAGGAAGGCCGTACCCCCCCAAAGACAAAATACAAAACTTCTTGTTTCCAACATGGTGGGGCACTCCTAGCTTTAGAATCTCTTCTATTCTAACCTATATCTCAAACCTTTTGAAAGCGAGAGGTCTTGAAACAGGAAATCATGATCCGGATGGGGTTGGCCCTATTGGCCCTCTTCGTCTTTGGCAAAATTTTGGCACCTGGCATAGGAATGTGGATATGGGAAAGGCTCTTTAATCCGCCCAGAAAAAACCGCCGGGATTTCGATTTTGACCAACTGGTAGAAAATAAAAAAAATATCTTACAGCAGACGGGAAGCATCGCCCAAAAAACTAAAGCTCCCGTCCATCCGGCCCCCGTTGCTCAAAAAACCTGTCCGACTAAACAAAAATACTCGGAAGAATTGGCCAAAATCTCCCGCCAATCTCCCCAAAATGCGGCCACCAAATCCAGACAAAAATCGCTGGAATCTCTCACGGAGTTGTTTGATGCCCTTCAGTGGGGAGATGGTGAGGAAATCAACTCCCTTGCCCGGCAAATTTCCCATCAATTGGGCCTTCGCGTTGAAAGCAAGGATGTCGTTCGCGTCATCAAAGTAACCCTCAAGCGTAGGTGGATTCTCTCGCTGCGTTCATCCTCTCTGCCGGGATTCAAGCAATTGTTGATTTTGTGGGAATGTTACCTTTTTTGGGAGTGGCTCCTGAGAGAATTGGCCGACAAGGGAGGGCCTCTCAGCAACAAGTTACTTCGCAGATTCCAAATCTCTCTACCCGATTTGCAAAAAGCGGTCATTTCTCTTTTCGCCAAATTGCAAAAAAGGAAAGTTTCCGCTCGGGATATTTTAGAGAATAAAGTTGACCTTCCCTCGCTTTCCCAACTCGATGGCCTGGCCACCAGACTTCTCTTCAGCGAAGATACCCGAGCTTTCCGCCCAAAAAAAGAATGGATTTCCCGCCTGTCCCGCGAGGCGCTTTTTTTCTCATCCCTGTCTCCGCTTCCCCCTCTCAAAAATGACCGGGACGAAGAAGGAGCGCGCAAAGTCTTGGGAGTGAGCGATCAGGCCTCGGCCAAAGACATTAAAAAGGCCTATAAGAAATGGGCCTTGCTCAAACACCCAGACAAGCTTTCAGCACGAGGAATTCCCTCAGAATTTGAGCGCATTGCTACTGAAAATTTTGCTCTTATTCAAAGGGCCTACCAAATTTTAAAAGTAAGTTAAAGTTTCTCAACGCCTTGCACGATAAGCGGGGTATGCAGCTCAAATAGACACCAATGCCGGGAATGTGTTAATGAATATTAACGCCGGTTTTACTTATCAAGGGGGGAAATAATGTCAAAGAAATTTGTGAAGGCGGAATACATTTGGCTCGACGGAACCATACCAACACAAGAAGTTCGCTCAAAGGCCAGGCTGGTGCCCATAAAAGGCCGTAAGATTGGCCTTGAAACTTTTCCCGAATGGGGCTTTGACGGCTCTTCAACGGGGCAGGCGGAAGGGCACGATTCCGATTGTGCTTTGATTCCGGTTTTCTTTTGCCCAGACCCCATGCGAGAAGAGGGCGATTATATCGTTCTTTGCGAAGTCTACACCGCCGATAAAAAACCTCACCCCACCAACAAGCGGGCACTTTTGCGGGAGGCCCTCGATGCCGGTGGAAGAGATGCCGATGCCTATATTGGCTTTGAGCAAGAGTACACTCTCTTTAAAAGTTCGAGGCCCCTGGGATGGCCGAAGGAAGGCTACCCCGCACCTCAAGGCCCTTTTTATTGTGGAGTTGGAGCGAATAAAATTTTTGGCCGAGATATTGTTGACCGGCACTTGGATGCCTGTCTGAGAGCGGGATTGCTTTTTTACGGAATCAATGCCGAAGTGATGCCCGGTCAGTGGGAATTTCAAATGGGCCACCGTGGAGATGAGAGTGAAATTTCTGATCCCCTCACCATATCGGATCACATGTGGGTCGGCCGCTATCTCTTGCACCGAATCGCCGAAAATTATGGCGTTAACGTCTCCTTTGAAAATAAACCGGTTAAGGGAGACTGGAACGGTGCTGGGATGCATACCAACTTCTCCACCAAAGAGACGCGCAATTCTTCCGGCGGTATGAAATTTATCCAGGAAGCAGTCGAACGACTCAAAGCGACCCACCTGCGCCACATTCAGGATTACGGCTTTGGCCTTGCCGACCGGCTCACCGGCGAGCACGAAACTTGCAGCATCGACGAGTTCAAGTCGGGAGTGTCCAATCGTGGGGCCTCTATCAGAATCCCCATGGCCACCGCCCATAAGGGATGCGGCTACTTTGAAGATCGCCGTCCCGGTGCCAACGCCGATCCTTACCTGGTGGCGACACGGCTGCTGGAAACTGTCTGCCAACTCGACCTCTCCGGTGGACATAAAAATAACAAAGTCGCTTAATTTTTGAGATTCAACGCCGAGAGATCGAACCATTTTGGGTTTGATCTCTCGGTGTTTTGAGAGTTCAATTAGCTACATCTGAGTTTTTTAGTCATTCAAGGTCTGCCAAATTTTCGCTCCCACTCCGCGAAGATTTGGGTTATAATGAAACCATGAAGCGACAAACTTTCCTGACGCCCCCCCCCGTAAAATCTGCGAACTTATAAGTTTTTGTAGTTACCTCGTCCTTGCGGCCACTGCCTATGCCTCTTCAACCCACACTCCCATTTGCCCTCCTGGACAAGTTTTAAATACCGCAGACTGTACTTGCAAACCCGCGGCCCCCGCTCCGCCACCACCGCCTCCTCCGTCTCCTCCTCCGGTGCAGACTTGTAACAAGGTCTGCGGTGCGGATCAAAAGCTCAACTACTCTCTTTGTCTTTGTAAGTCACCATGTTGCGCTGGAAGTGGATGCAATCAACGTTGTAATTATGCCAAACAGCATGGGGGATGTGATGGCAACTATAATACCCCGAAACTACACATTTATAGATATGGCATCTGCAGTAAGATGAGCTGGGGGTGTTCACAGGCAAATTTTACTCCTGATAATGACTATTACGTTTGTCCTTAGTCTTCGCCACTGTCTCATTGTTTTAGTTAGCGGATAGGCCTTGCGCCAGAAACAATATTTTGGGTTATTTTGGTCAAACTTGACATTTTGATGTCCATTTGGGTATCATAGATTTGGATGCGGGTTTATTTTTACGAAACACAAACTGGCAATTGTCCGATAAAGCGCTTTATCGACAAATTGCCGGAAATAGATCAGGCTCGTTTTTTAGAAGTTCTCGATGAAATAGAGAGATATGGACTTGAGGCCGGCAGGGTTATTTTTAAACCGATTGACGGCAAGTTATGGGAGATAAAATTTAAGGCCAAAACAAAGGGTTATCGCATCCTGTATGTCTTGTTGAAGCAAAATGAAATGATTTGGCTTCACGCTTTCGCCAAAAAGACACAAAAAATTCCCAAGGCCGAAATTAAAACGGCTTACAAACGACTCAAGGAGGTCTTGGCATGAAACTTAAAAACGTGATTCCGGCACATCCCTACTTAAAGAAAAAACTACAAAATAAGAGTATAAAAATATTATTCGACGAAGAAAAAACAAAGACAGAACTGGCCAAAATAATTCGCATGGCGAGAGAAAGAGTGGGTATGACTCAAAGAGAGCTTGCAGCAAAAGCAAAAACCACTCAAAGTGTTGTGGCCCGTCTGGAGATGGGTACTGACGAGCGTATGCCCACTTTATCGCTTATTTCCCGCCTGCTCAGAGTGGCCGGTGCCCATCTCGAATTGAAATGTATTTTTCGTAAGACAGTCTGATCTTAGCGGATCACCTGTGCCAAAAATTCTTTGGAGCGCTCGTGCTGGGGATTTTCAAAAAAGCTCTTGGGGTCGTTTTCTTCGACGATTCTTCCCTCGTCCATAAAAATTACCCGGTCGGCAACTTCCTGGGCAAAACCCATTTCGTGGGTCACACACAGCATGGTCATTCCCTCACGGGCCAAATCCACCATGACGTCCAAAACTTCCTTGATCATTTCGGGATCGAGTGCCGAAGTGGGTTCGTCAAAGAGCATGATTTTAGGGCGCATACACAGACTGCGGGCAATCGCCACCCTTTGTTGTTGTCCGCCCGAAAGTTGGCCGGGGTACTTGTGGGCCTGGTCGGCGATTTGCACTCGCTCCAAAAATTGCATCGCCGTTTTTTCAGCGTCGCTCTTGGGGGCCTTCTTTACCCACATGGGTGCCAGCGTGAGGTTTTGTAAAACCGTGTAGTGGGGAAAGAGATTAAAGTGCTGGAAGACCATGCCGATTTCAGCGCGAATCGTCTGGAGGTTTTTGAGCTTGCGGCCCAGTTCAACTCCACTCACTTTTATACGCCCACTTTGATGGGTTTCCAGGCGATTCAAACAGCGAATCAGGGTCGATTTTCCCGAACCCGAAGGGCCGCACACGACTAATTTTTCGCCACTGACAACTTGTAAATTGATGTCTTTGAGAACGTGGAATTGGTCAAACCATTTGTTTACCTTTTCCATAACGACTATAGACTCGCTCACTTTGCATGCTCCCGGTTGAGTTCGGCCTCCAAGTATTGACTGTAGAGTCCCATACTGGCGCAAAAGATAAAATAAATGACTCCCACAAAGAGGTAGGCCTCGACGGAAAATCCCAGCCAATCGGCATCTCTCAAGGCCGCCTTGGTGGTCATTAAAAGGTCGTAGAGAGAGACGATGACTACTAATGAAGTGTCTTTAAAAGTACTGATCGCCATGTTGATGGTGGGGGGGATGACAGTTTTTAGGGCCTGGGGCAAAATCACCAATCCCATTTTTTGCCAGTAGCCCATTCCCAACTGGTCGGCGGCCTCGTACTGCCCTTTGGGGATGGAGGCCAGACCTCCGCGTACAATTTCGGCCATGTAGGCGGCGGTAAATAAAACGATGGCCAGTTGTACCCGCACCAAGGTGGGCAAAATCAAACCTTCGGGAAGGAAGAGGGGAAACATAACACTGGCCATGAAAAGCAAACTAATCAACGGAACCCCACGGATGAGTTCGATATAACCCACGCATAAAAAGCGCAGCAGGGGAAGATTTCCAGTGCGTCCAAGGGCCAGCAGGATACCCAGGGGATAACTCAGTAGGATTCCCAGTGATGAGAGGATAAGGGTCAGGCACAACCCTCCCCACTTGTCCACGCTCACGGGAGTCATGCCCAAAATTCCTCCCGACAAAAGCACTCCCCCCACCGCATAGAGAAGCAACCACTTCCCGACGAGATAGAGATTCCAGCGCTTTAAATCCCACGACCACCAGGCGAGAAGAACAAAGAGACTCATCGCCAGAATCGGCCGCCACAAAAGTTCGCCGGGATAAAAACCAAAGAGAATGAATTGAAATTTCTCGCGGATAAAGGCCAGGCAGGCACCACCGGCATTGCGACAGCTCTGGGCATCTCCCTCCCAAACCGAATTCCAAACCAACCAGTCCAAAAAAGGTGCCGCCAGTTTGAGAATCAGGCAAAACAGTACCACGGTGGTTATGGTGTTGCCGGTGGAAGAAAAGAGGTTTTTTTTCATCCATCGGGCGAGTTTTTGCATGGGTTTTGGCCTGGGTTTGGCAGCAAGGGACATATTAGTGCTCCACCAGGGCCACTTTGGCGTTGTAAAAGTTCATAAAGACCGAGGTTGACAGGCTAAAGATCAGATAGATGGCCATAATCAGCAGCACGATTTCGATCGCCTGCCCAGTTTGGTTCATAATGGTGTTGGCCACTGAAACAAAGTCGGGGTAACCGATGGCCACCGCCAGGGAACTGTTTTTAGTCAGGTTGAGAATTTGTCCGGTCAAGGGCGGTATCGCCACCCGAAGGGATTGGGGCAAAATCACCAGGCGCAGGGTTTTGCGGCGGGAAAGGCCCAAGGATTTGGCCGCTTCCCACTGCCCTCGGCTGACCGCCAAAATTCCCGCGCGCACAATCTCGGCGTTAAAGGCGGCGGTGTAGAGAATCAGTCCGGATATGAGAGAGGCAAATTCGGGGCTCAAAACATAACCGCCACTAAAATTAAATCCGCCGAGATGGGGAACGTCCCATTGCCAAGGCGCCCCTCCGAAAAGCCAAACGATGGTGGGAAGGCCTATTAAAAGGCCCGCATGCCAAGGCCAGGTGGTAATATATTTTCCTCGCTCTTCCCGCAAGCGCTTGAAAACTTTTTTGAGAAACAGGGAAGCGGTCAGACCGGCGAGAAAGGCAGCACTTACATAGGGCCAGATGGGGTTTTCTGCCAGCACGGGAACGACCAGGCCGCGGTTGCTCAAATAAAATCCCGGCAGCAGTTGAAAGGCCTCTTTTGGCCCTGGAAAAATTTCGGCAAAGAGCGCGTACCAAAAAAAGAGCAACAAGAGAAGTGGAATATTGCGGAAGAGTTCGACGTAGCAAAAGGCCACTTTGGCCAAAAGCCAGTTGGGGGACAAGCGCGCCACGCCGACTACTACGCCCAGTAAAACCGCCAGAATATTGCCCCAAAATGCCACTTTGATAGTGTTGAATACTCCCACCCACAGGGCCTTGGCATAGTTGGCCTCGCTGCTGTATTCAATGGAACTCTCGGAAATTTCAAAGCCCGCCTCGCGTTCTAAAAAGCCAAAACCTGAGGCGATATTTTGCTTCTCCAAATTGGCGGCGGTATTGCTGTAAAGCAGATATATGCCGACCCCGACCGCCAAGGCGATGAGGGTCTGGTACAAATAAGTCCTTTTTTCAAACAGTGACGAACAGGTTTCTTTCATTGTGAAGTGTGAGCACGTTTCATCAACGCATGGGGGGAGAGTACATAAGACCACCCTTGTTCCACAGGGCATTCAATCCCCGCGCCAGTTTCAAGGGTGTTTTTTGTCCCACATTTCTCTCAAAAACTTCCCCGTAATTACCCACTTTTTTGATAATTTGATAGGCCCAGGTTTCGGCGAGGCCCAAGGCCTCTCCATTACCTTTGCTGACTCCCAAAAATCTGCGGATGCGCGGGTTTTTGCTCTTTTTGAGGGAGTCGATATTACTCGAAGTGATGCCCATTTCTTCGGCACTGATCATGGCGTAAACTGTCCAGTTGACGATGTCGAACCATTTGTCATCTCCGTGCCGCACGGCCGGCCCCAAGGGTTCTTTGGAAACATTTTCGGGCAGGATGGTGTAGGTATTGGGGTCTTTGGCCCTCGTGCGTTCGGCGGCCAATCCCGAAGTATCACTGGTGAAAGCGTCACAGCGCCCTTTGAAAAAGGCCTGCACGGTTTCCTCACGCCCCTCAAAAACCACCGCTTTGGCCTTGATGTTGTTGGTGCGCAGGTAATCGGCCATGTTGAGTTCCGTCGTCGTACCTTGTTGAACGCAAATGGAAGCGCCGGCCAATTGTTTGGCCGATGTGACTCCTGAATCAGCGCGCACCATAAAACCTTGTCCGTCGTAAAATGTGGTGGGGCCAAAGTTTAACCCTTGGGCGGCATCGCGCTTGAGCGTCCAGGTGGTCACCCGGCTGAGAACGTCGACCTCCCCCGACTGCAGGGCGGTAAAGCGCGCTTGGGCCGACAAGGTGATGAAGCGAACTTTGTTGGGGTCATTAAAGACTGCTGCCGCTATGGCGCGGCAAACATCGACTTCGAGTCCCGTCCAATTTCCCTTGGAATCTGGTGACGAAAAGCCCGGCAGACCGCTGGTCACACCGCAGTTGATGGCCTTGTTCTTGATGATCCTTTTGAGGATTTCCCCTTGGGCCGCAGCGACGGAATGGGTGAATATAATCGAGCAAAAAAGTAGGAATAATCCATTTGAAACTTTCAACACATACCTCCAGTAAAAGTTTAGAAATGGATTATGAACAAAGTTAAGCGTTCTGTCTAGTTTAAAATGGAATAACACATTCCCTGCTGGTTACTTATGTAATCAGCAGGGAACGATGTTGTCTTGAGTTATTATTGGTGATGACAGTCGTGGTGGTTGCCGTGACCATGGTGGCCGTGGTGTCCGTGATGACCATGATGGCCGCGATGGTGTCCATGACCGTGGTTGTTGCCGCGACCGTGGTGTCCATGATGGCCGCAGTGGTGGCAATCGTGGCAGTCGCACTCATCACAGTCATGACAGTGGTGGCAATCGCAGTCGTGACCATGATGGCCGCAGTGGTGACAATCGTGGCAGTCGCACCCATGGCAGTCGTGGCAGTGGTCGCAATCGCAGTCGTGGTCGTGGCCTTCATGACCGTGATGACCTTCGTGACCATGGTGTCCGTGATGACCTTCATGAGCATCGTGGTCGCCGTGACCGTGATGGCCTTCATGAGCGTCGTGGTCGCCGTGGCCGTGATGACCTTCATGAGCGTCGTGGTCGCCGTGGCCGTGATGGCCATGGTGATTGGCGAAAGTCTTTTCCAAAAGAACTTGAGTAAAGTCTTTCTGAATTTGTGGCAGTGGTTGGTGATTGACTACGTCATCATTGACTTTCGCATTAATCACGAAAATGAATGATAAAAAGGACAGTGTAGCAAAGATTGCTTGCATGGGACTCCTCCTTACTTGAGCATTACATGGGATAGAATCATTTCTACCCTAGTACTATTATTAGATGCGAAACAAGTTTTAGCAAGATTATTTGTTGGGAAAATATTTCGCGATGGAATTTTTTTACTCTTAGCATAAAAACTTGCTGGAATTAAGGGATTATGCCATCTTTCCCTGTTTGGAGAAATAATGGATGACCGCCCTTTTTAACCGGGGACTGGTTACCCCATGTAAAAGTCTGAATAATAGACTTTTACAAACCCAAAAGGAGGGCCATCCAAATGGAAAATGTACTCTATGTAGGAATAGATGTCGACGACAAATCTTTTCACGGAGCGGGATACTGTGAAGGGACAGGAGAATCTTTGGAGTTTAAATGCAAGGCAATAAATGCCAAATTGCTGGAAAAACTCAAAAAACTCGAAGGCAAAGGATTCCAGTTAAAAACCTGCCATGAAGCGAGTTATATGGGCAATTCCCTTCATCGCTATTTGGCCTCTGAGGGGATCGACAGCACAATCATTGCACCTTCGATGATTCCTGAATTGGCCAGTGGGCGGGTAAAAACCGATCGAGTCGATAGCAACAAACTTGCCAGATATTTTGCAAAAGGACTTTTAACGCCCGTTTATGTTCCTGACAAAGTTGACGAACAGGCCAGAGACATAGTTCGTTCCCGTAGATTTTTTGTCGAACAACGAAAGTCTCTTAAAAACCACATTGTATCAACTTTGAAGCGATATGGACTCAAATACAACGAAGGCGGGGAAAACAAGTCATATTGGACAATTTCTCATGTGAAGTGGGTTCGCAGAGAAATAAAAACTTTAGACGATGCAGGTAGAGCAAATCTGGAATTTCTTCTCGAACAATGCGAAAGGATGAATGACTGTATTGAGGAATACGACAAAAAAATCGAGGAATTGTCGGAACTGAAAAGGTATAAAAAGAAAAAAAATGCTCTTACTTGTTTTAGAGGTATAAGCACTTTTTCTGCAATGGCATTAATAACGGAAATTGGAGATATTAAAAGATTTCCTCATCCCTCGAAGCTGGTTTCTTACGCTGGCCTGGACATCAGCGAATATAGTTCTGGAGGGAAGGAAAAAAAATTCGGAATAACAAAAATGGGCAATCGCTGGATAAGAACGACGATCGTTGAAAGTAGTCAGTTCTCGGGGCGGACATACCATATAAGCAAAAGATTAAAAGAGGTCAGGAAGGGCCAAACGAAAGCAATAGTTGCCGTTGCGGATAAATGCATGAAGAGACTACGAAAAAAATCTGTGAGACTTCAGAATATGAATAAGCATAGCAATAAAGTGAAAGTTGCCTGCGCCAGAGAGCATCTGTGTTTTGTCTGGGAGGCCCTCAACGCAGCAACTTGAAATAAATATTAACTGGTGATAGTTCCGGTTAAAGGAGAGAATAAGGGATTTTTTGAGAATTTAAGAACCATGATGTGGTGAAGCCCTCGGTCAAACGACCTTGACCCAGTTGCCGATTGGAGATAGAGGATAACACCGCTCGAACCAAACTTAATGCGTTAACCAGCACGCGAATATGAGGTTGGAAGTCAAAGGGACTCATAGATTTCTTAAAAAAAAACCGAATTTTCTTCTTGCCGGGCGGTCATCCATATGAGGGTTTTGCGGCGGGAAAGGCCCAAGGATTTGGCCGCTTCCCATTGCCCTCGGCTGACCGCCAAAATTCCCGCGCGCACAATCTCGGCGTTAAAGGCGGCGGTGTAGAGAATCAGGCCGGATATGAGAGAGGCAAATTCGGGACTCAAAACGTAACCGCCACTAAAATTAAATCCGCCGAGATGGGGAACGTCCCATTGCCAAGGCGCCCCTCCCACGAGCCAAACGATGGTGGGAAGGCCTAGCAAAAGGCCCGTATGCCAAGGCCAGGTGGTAATATATTTTCCCCGCTCTTCCCGCAAGCGCTTGAAAACTTTTTTGAGAAACAGGGAAGCGGTCAGACCGGCGAGAAAGGCAGCACTTACATAGGGCCAGATGGGGTTTTCTGCCAGCACGGGAACGACCAGGCCGCGGTTGCTCAAATAAAATCCCGGCAGCAGTTGAAAGGCCTCTTTTGGCCCTGGAAAAATTTCGGCAAAGAGCGCGTACCAAAAAAAGAGCAACAAGAGAAGTGGAATATTGCGGAAGAGTTCGACGTAGCAAAAGGCCACTTTGGCCAAAAGCCAGTTGGGGGACAAGCGCGCCACGCCGACTACTACGCCCAGTAAAACCGCCAGAATATTGCCCCAAAATGCCACTTTGATAGTGTTGAATACTCCCACCCACAGGGCCTTGGCATAGTTAGCCTCGCTGCTGTATTCAATGGAACTCTCGGAAATTTCAAAGCCCGCCTCGCGTTCTAAAAAGCCAAAACCTGAGGCGATATTTTGCTTCTCCAAATTGGCGGCGGTATTGCTGTAAAGCAGATATATGCCGACCCCGACCGCCAAGGCGATGAGGGTCTGGTACAAATAAGTCCTTTTTTCAAACAGTGACGAACAGATTTCTTTCATTTTGAAGTGTGAGCACGTTTCATCAGCGCATGGGGGGAGAGTACATAAGACCACCCTTGTTCCACAGGGCATTCAATCCCCGCGCCAGTTTCAAGGGTGTTTTTTGTCCCACATTTCTCTCAAAAATTTCCCCGTAATTGCCCACTTTTTTGATAATTTGATAGGCCCAAGTTTCGGCGAGGCCCAAGGCCTCTCCATTACCTTTGCTGACTCCCAAAAATCTGCGGATGCGCGGGTTTTTGCTCTTTTTGAGGGAGTCGATATTACTCGAAGTGATGCCCATTTCTTCGGCACTGATCATGGCGTAAACTGTCCAGTTGACGATGTCGAACCATTTGTCATCTCCGTGCCGCACGGCCGGCCCCAAGGGTTCTTTGGAAACATTTTCGGGCAGGATGGTGTAGGTATTGGGGTCTTTGGCCCTCGTGCGTTCGGCGGCCAATCCCGAAGTATCACTGGTGAAAGCGTCACAGCGCCCTTTGAAAAAGGCCTGCACGGTTTCCTCACGCCCCTCAAAAACCACCGCTTTGGCCTTGATGTTGTTGGTGCGCAGGTAATCGGCCATGTTGAGTTCCGTCGTCGTACCTTGTTGAACGCAAATGGAAGCGCCGGCCAATTGTTTGGCCGATGTGACTCCTGAATCAGCGCGCACCATAAAACCTTGTCCGTCGTAAAATGTGGTGGGGCCAAAGTTTAACCCTTGGGCGGCATCGCGCTTGAGCGTCCAGGTGGTCACCCGGCTGAGAACGTCGACCTCCCCCGACTGCAGGGCGGTAAAGCGCGCTTGGGCCGACAAGGTGATGAAGCGAACTTTGTTGGGGTCATTAAAGACTGCTGCCGCTATGGCGCGGCAAACATCGACTTCGAGTCCCGTCCAATTTCCCTTGGAATCTGGTGACGAAAAGCCCGGCAGACCGCTGGTCACACCGCAGTTGATGGCCTTGTTCTTGATGATCCTTTTGAGGATTTCCCCTTGGGCCGCAGCGACGGAATGGGTGAATATAATCGAGCAAAAAAGTAGGAATAATCCATTTGAAACTTTCAACACATACCTCCAGTAAAAGTTTAGAAATGGATTATGAACAAAGTTAAGCGTTCTGTCTAGTTTAAAATGGAATAACACATTCCCTGCTGGTTACTTATGTAATCAGCAGGGAACGATGTTGTCTTGAGTTATTATTGGTGATGACAGTCGTGGTGGTTGCCGTGACCATGGTGGCCGTGGTGTCCGTGATGACCATGATGGCCGCGATGGTGTCCATGACCGTGGTTGTTGCCGCGACCGTGGTGTCCATGATGGCCGCAGTGGTGGCAATCGTGGCAGTCGCACTCATCACAGTCATGACAGTGGTGGCAATCGCAGTCGTGACCATGATGGCCGCAGTGGTGACAATCGTGGCAGTCGCACCCATGGCAGTCGTGGCAGTGGTCGCAATCGCAGTCGTGGTCGTGGCCTTCATGACCGTGATGACCTTCGTGACCATGGTGTCCGTGATGACCTTCATGAGCATCGTGGTCGCCGTGACCGTGATGGCCTTCATGAGCGTCGTGGTCGCCGTGGCCGTGATGACCTTCATGAGCGTCGTGGTCGCCGTGGCCGTGATGGCCATGGTGATTGGCGAAAGTCTTTTCCAAAAGAACTTGAGTAAAGTCTTTCTGAATTTGTGGCAGTGGTTGGTGATTGACTACGTCATCATTGACTTTCGCATTAATCACGAAAATGAATGATAAAAAGGACAGTGTAGCAAAGATTGCTTGCATGGGACTCCTCCTTACTTGAGCATTACATGGGATAGAATCATTTCTACCCTAGTACTATTATTAGATGCGAAACAAGTTTTAGCAAGATTATTTGTTGGGAAAATATTTCGCGATGGAATTTTTTTACTCTTAGCATAAAAACTTGCTGGAATTAAGGGATTATGCCATCTTTCCCTGTTTGGAGAAATAATGGATGACCGCCCTTTTTAACCGGGGACTGGTTACCCCATGTAAAAGTCTGAATAATAGACTTTTACAAACCCAAAAGGAGGGCCATCCAAATGGAAAATGTACTCTATGTAGGAATAGATGTCGACGACAAATCTTTTCACGGAGCGGGATACTGTGAAGGGACAGGAGAATCTTTGGAGTTTAAATGCAAGGCAATAAATGCCAAATTGCTGGAAAAACTCAAAAAACTCGAAGGCAAAGGATTCCAGTTAAAAACCTGCCATGAAGCGAGTTATATGGGCAATTCCCTTCATCGCTATTTGGCCTCTGAGGGGATCGACAGCACAATCATTGCACCTTCGATGATTCCTGAATTGGCCAGTGGGCGGGTAAAAACCGATCGAGTCGATAGCAACAAACTTGCCAGATATTTTGCAAAAGGACTTTTAACGCCCGTTTATGTTCCTGACAAAGTTGACGAACAGGCCAGAGACATAGTTCGTTCCCGTAGATTTTTTGTCGAACAACGAAAGTCTCTTAAAAACCACATTGTATCAACTTTGAAGCGATATGGACTCAAATACAACGAAGGCGGGGAAAACAAGTCATATTGGACAATTTCTCATGTGAAGTGGGTTCGCAGAGAAATAAAAACTTTAGACGATGCAGGTAGAGCAAATCTGGAATTTCTTCTCGAACAATGCGAAAGGATGAATGACTGTATTGAGGAATACGACAAAAAAATCGAGGAATTGTCGGAACTGAAAAGGTATAAAAAGAAAAAAAATGCTCTTACTTGTTTTAGAGGTATAAGCACTTTTTCTGCAATGGCATTAATAACGGAAATTGGAGATATTAAAAGATTTCCTCATCCCTCGAAGCTGGTTTCTTACGCTGGCCTGGACATCAGCGAATATAGTTCTGGAGGGAAGGAAAAAAAATTCGGAATAACAAAAATGGGCAATCGCTGGATAAGAACGACGATCGTTGAAAGTAGTCAGTTCTCGGGGCGGACATACCATATAAGCAAAAGATTAAAAGAGGTCAGGAAGGGCCAAACGAAAGCAATAGTTGCCGTTGCGGATAAATGCATGAAGAGACTACGAAAAAAATCTGTGAGACTTCAGAATATGAATAAGCATAGCAATAAAGTGAAAGTTGCCTGCGCCAGAGAGCATCTGTGTTTTGTCTGGGAGGCCCTCAACGCAGCAACTTGAAATAAATATTAACTGGTGATAGTTCCGGTTAAAGGAGAGAATAAGGGATTTTTTGAGAATTTAAGAACCATGATGTGGTGAAGCCCTCGGTCAAACGACCTTGACCCAGTTGCCGATTGGAGATAGAGGATAACACCGCTCGAACCAAACTTAATGCGTTAACCAGCACGCGAATATGAGGTTGGAAGTCAAAGGGACTCATAGATTTCTTAAAAAAAAACCGAATTTTCTTCTTGCCGGGCGGTCATCCATATGAGGTCAAGAATATAGGTTTTGCCCGCATCTTTGGCGAGTCTTTGAGGAGTGAGTTCGGAATTTAAAACCACGACGTTTTCAATAGAAGAGTTTTCCGGCAGGGGCAAAAAGCTTTGCAATAGGGATTTGAGAAGTTCTTCATTCTTGATGAGAAAGTTCTTAAACACAGCGTCGTTGGTAAGTCTTAGAAAGTTTTCCTTTTTTAAAAACGCAGAAAGTGCACGCATGTCCATTTTGATCTCCAGTGTTTGCAATGCATTATTGCTTTGCATGACACTGGAGACTTGCGAGAAGGAAACCCGTTTCGTGATTTGTAACCCCCTGAATTTAGAGGATTCAAAATTTCCCACTGAACTCAATTGAACACCCAAGCGTTCAAAATGAAACTTTTTTGAACTAAGGTTGAAAAATTCGGCCATGTAAAATTTACATAATGTGTTGCCCATTGACCCTATCTGCCCTTAGAGTACATTTTATTTATTTAAAAAGAGGGAAACCTTTGTGACACAGTGTCTAAAAATTCTGCTCTTCTTGGCCTCTTCTCTGCCTCTTCTGGCGATGGCGGGCATCGCCGGGGCCTCCTCGGATCGGAGTGAATACTTTTTCCAGCAGTGCTTGGAAGACCTCTGCGGGCCGAGAGATGAGTTTATATCCCTGAAAACCCGGCAATTGAGGTCTGAAAGGGCGTTGCAGGGGGCCGATTCGGCGACCCTGGAGCAGACTTCATGGGGCCAGGCCATTACCCAAAAAATAGACGCTTACTACGATTGGTACAAAACGACGGACATTTCCCAGGAAGAGGCCCTGTTGAAAGAGGCCCTGCGGGAAATTCTCGAACGCCCTTTTGCACACACCAACTACTTGCCCACCCGCGGGCCAATAGGTTTTTTTATCGCCCAGGAGGGCCATCAAACGATTGTCAATTGGCAAAGCTATTTGAATATCGGGCCGAACAAAAGGCAAAGACACAGAGAATTAGCGCTGACGGTTAAGGATATGGCCGATTCCCACAGGTTCTCGGGCCTGGAGTATTATTCGGCGGAAAAGTTTTTGCGTGCCCGGTATAAAAATCTTTCTCTGCGCGAGGCCACTTTGCGCTATATCGACCATGCCGAAAGGCTCGTCGCGCGCGACCGGCACAATACCAGTGGACTCTTTTATCAATCCTTGGAGCTTCCCGACAATCTAAGCGAGTTAAAACACAAGGCGGAAAATCAACGGCTCACTTCTCAAGAGTTGGACTATCTGGTTCAATCGGCCAGAAAGCTATCCATTTTGGAAATTGTTTTGGACTACCAAGATCACTATGGCGGTGAGATCACTTGGGAATTGCGCCAAAAGCTGCTTGCCTGGTCCAGGGATAAAACGGAGGCCCAAAAAGCGACCTTGTTTCATCAAATTGAAAATCAAGTGTTTGGCAACAGGATCAAGCGCCTGTCCCGCGAACAGCAACTGGCCAGGGAAAAATGCCTGGTGTCCTTTTCTCAAAATTATTTCCACTATCCCGCCCAGAGCGAAATTGACCGTTTTAAGGATTTTGCCTTGCAAGCGCGGGCAGATTTCGTGCAAAAAATTCAAACCTCTCAAGGCCTTTCCCCAGAGTCCAAGGCAGTGATTACTTCCGAAATTGAAAAAATTTTCTTTAAATTCCCCTTCTCCAGGGAAACCTATCGCTCCCTGTTTATGCAGCTTCTCGACTCCAAGCTAAAACGGGAGCGGGAAGGCCACTCCATCATTTTTAACGAAGATGCAGAATCTCTTTCCCTCTCGCTGCTGATTATGGCGATGAACGGCAGCTTTCGAGAGGATGGTGAAACGAGTAATCCCGACGTGGTGGATTTTTGCACAAATTCTCTCCAGCAAAACTTGCTCGGCGACCACGCCAATTATGCGGTGGGTGCTATCAAGGTCAGTTATGGCCTGATTTTAGGCCCCGGGTTTTACGCCCGCCAGGTGCTCTATCACGAAATCGGCCACCAACTCAGCAAAATTTTGGTGGAAAAAGAAGGGATTGATTTGACGACCTACGGCCAATTCAGGGATGTGGAGGCCTGCTTGAGCGAGCGGCAGGCGAGAGTGAGCGGGAGGCGCTCATTTTACCTCTCCGAAGACTTTGCCGACTTGATGGCGACTTTGGCCCACGGTGATGAAGGGGAAATTTCCAGGCCCTTTGCCTGTCAGTTTTTTTACCAGGACAGCGACGGGCTTTTTTGGCAAGCATCGCTTTCAAACCACGACCGGGAAGACAACCACTCCAGCTATTTGCTGAGAATCTTAAATTCCCATGTGGATCAAGGCGGCCAGTTACCTCCCTCCTGCCAAAGTGCTCTGCAAGAAAGGACGGGCATTGTCCGCTTTGAAGATTATCGCTGTTTGCCCTTGGGGCAAATTCTTGACGCTAAGTAGCGCGCGCTTTTGACTTGACAAAAATATCACCAACGCATACTTTGCCGAGTGTTGCGTTTTGGAAGACTATGGTCCCGTAGCTCAGTTGGTTAGAGCATCTCCCTTTTAAGGAGAGGGTCCTGTGTTCGAGTCACAGCGGGATCACCATTTTTTTATAGCTGTTCTTCTCAACGCTCCCATCGTCTAGCCTGGTCTAGGACACCGCCTTTTCACGGCGGTAACGGGGGTTCAAATCCCCCTGGGAGTACCAATTTACCAAGGCCTTCTTTTACAAAGAGGGCCTTTTTTTATTTCCGGTTAACAAAAAAGGGATGGCGAAACCAAATCGGCCGGTTTAAAATGGTTGCCAATGTTTGAAAACATGCAAACAAATACGGGGTGGTGGGAGTCTTTTTGGTGGATGATTTCCCCTCCTGAAGACATTTCCGAACACGGCCATCTGATCGACTGGCTCTTTTACTACACCACTTGGCTCAACCTCTTTTTTTTCTTTCTGGTATGCGCAGGCCTGTTTGGTTTTAGCTATTTTTATTATCACAAGCGCCACCCGCGGGCCTACTACACTTACGGCAACAAAAAAGCGCACATGCTGGTGGCCACCATTATAGGCCTTGCCGTCTTTGTCAGCATCGACATGAATATCACCCGCATATCCAACAACGACTTTATCAATATCTTTAGCAAGTGGCCGGAGGAAAACGAAGACGTCTTAAAAGTACAGGTTTTGGCCCAGCAGTGGATGTGGAATTTCCGCTACGCAGGCCAAGACGGCGTATTCAACACCGACGACGACATTACCACCAGCAACGACCTGCGCGTACCCAAGGGTAAAAAAGTGCTCTTTCAAATCCTCTCCAAGGACGTCATCCACTCGCTCTACTTTCCCAACGCCAGAAGAAAAACCGACGCCATCCCCGGCCGCATTACCCGTATGTGGATTCAATTCAACAAACCCGGAACTTACGACATTGCCTGCGCTGAAATGTGCGGGGCCTACCACTACCGCATGGCCGCCAAGCTCACCGTCCACGAAAATCATGACTTTGCCGATTGGATGGAACAGGCCCAAACTATTGCCTTGGCCAGCAACGACCCCGAAAGGGCCGAACTCTACTGGGGCTGGTCATGGCCGTAAACATGAAAAAGGAAATCCTCAACCATGGCCTTTTATGAACAGCCCATCCACTCCCCCCCCACCACCTTTCTCTCCAAGTACGTCTTTACCTTTGACCACAAGGTGATCGGTAAGCAATTCCTGTGGTACGGCATCTTTTTCTTGTTTGTCGGCGGGCTGATGGCGCTGATGCTGCGTTGGTCGCTGGCCTACCCGGGGGAACCCTTTCCCCTCATCGGGCGCTTTATGTTTCCCGAAACCGGGGGGGCGATTCCTCCCGATACCTATTCCATGCTGTTTACCATGCACGGGACAATTATGATTTTTTACGCCATCACTCCCATTCTCATCGGGGCCTTTGGAAATTTTTGTATTCCCCTGATGATCGGCGCCCGGGACATGGCCTTTCCCCTACTCAATATGCTCTCCTTTCACGTCGCCGCAGTCAGTGGGCTGATTCTACTGGCCTCGCTGTTTACCCCCCTGGGCGCGGCCGCGGCCGGTTGGACATCCTACCCCACTTTGTCGACTTTGGTCGGCTCTCCCGGAAGCGGGCAAACCCTGTGGACGCTGGCCATTTTTGTGCTGGGAATTTCCTCCACCATGGGGGCGATCAACTACATTACCACGGTGGTTACCCTGCGCGCTCCCGGCATGGGTTATTTTGATATGCCCCTGACCATTTGGGGGTTGTGGCTCACCGCCATTTTAAACGCCATCTTTTTGCCCGTGCTCGGCGCCGGTTGTCTGCTGCTGATCTTTGACCGGGTGTTTGGCACGACCTTCTTTTTGGCCGGGGCGGCGGCCACCACCGGCTCGGGCGACCCCATTTTATTTCAGCACGTTTTTTGGATTTTCGGCCACCCCGAAGTCTACATCCTAATTTTGCCGGCGTGGGGAATCGTCTCCGACCTGCTCTCCTTTTTTGCCCGCAAACCGGCCTTCGGTGCCAAGGCCACAGCGCTTTCCATGACGGCGATCACCGTGCTTTCCACTCTGGTCTATGGCCACCACATGTTCACCACCCAGCTGAGTCCTCTGCTGACTCAGACATTTATGACTCTAACCATGACCATTTCCATTCCCTCGGCCATCTTTTTTACCAACTGGTTGGGGACGCTGTGGAAAGGTTCGCTGCACTTTGCTTCGCCCATGCTCTTCGCCATGGGAGTGGTGTTTGTCTTCGGTCTGGGAGGGTTGACCGGACTCTACCTGGGAACAGTCACCACCGACCTCTACCTTCACGACACCTATTTTGTAGTCGGACACTTCCACTACACCATGGCCGCCTCAGTCCTGCTGGGAGGTTTTGCCGCCATCTACTTTTGGGCACCCAAAATGTTTGGAGTCTCTCTCCACGAGGGCATGGCCAAAGTCCACTTTTGGATCACCATGATCGGCCTTAACGGAGTTTTTACCGGTATGTTGCTGATGGGGTTTGCGGGCATGCACCGGCGCCTGTTCAATCCCTTTATCTACGAATTTACCCAAAAACTGATTCCTCTCAACACCTTTACCACCTGGTCGGCAATGCTCATGGGGGCCGGGCAAATTGTCTTTTTTGCCAACTTCATCTACGCCCTGTTTTTTAAGAAGGAAAAGGCGGAGGCCAATCCTTGGAAAGTGGGAACTTTGGAGTGGACGATTCCCTCTCCCGCGCCCAGCTTTAACTTTGAAAAAATCCCCGTGGTCAAAACCGGGCCGCACGAGTTTGGCAATCCGGCCCTGAGAGACGGGCGGGATTTTCAATACCAGACCGAGGAGTTGGCGCATTGACAAGTGTCGCACAAAAAGAAGTTGCCTCTATGGCCATGTCAATCTTATTGATTTCCCTGAGCATGTTGTTTGCCACCCTCTTTTTGAGTTATGCGCTCTATCGCTTGCGTGCACAAAGCTGGCCGCCGGCGGATTTTGAGTCCATTAGTCTGAATCTCCCCACTCTGAATACCGCAATCATTTGCCTGAGTTCTGCCAGCTATGCCGGATACCAGCGCGCCCGTAACCCCATTTGGTGGGGAGTGACATTAATGTTGGGAATCAGCTTTTTAGGTTTACAAATTCAATTTTGGAACACCCTTGAGGAGCAAGGGGTGTTTGCCGGAACCAACGTTTTTAGTTCCATGCTCTACGGGTTTACCTGGATTCACGCCGGCCATCTGGTGCTGGGACTTGTGGCCTTGGGTTTTGTCTGCCCGTTTTTGCGCACCCCTTTGCCCACGCCTGGCCCCTCGAGCATTTCCAATGTGGGGAAATTCTGGCATTTTTTAGGTATCACCTGGTGTTTGCTGTACACGGGACTGTTTATCGTATGAAAATCTTAACTATAGTGTTTTTGCCTTTCCTTTTAAGCGCTTGCCTGTCCGATACTTTTTACGAGGATAAAACTTTTGCCGGCGGCGAATACGTCACCGCCAAAGAACTCAACCTGGGAAGGCGGCTCTACACGGAATACTGTATTTCCTGTCATGGCGTAAAAGGCGACGGCAAGGGAGTTGCCGCCAAGGGCATGGCCACTCCTCCCCGCGATTTTACTCTGGGGATTATCAAATTTGGCGACGTTTTGTCGGGAGATTTACCCCACGAAGAATCCATTTTTCAAAGTCTGGAACACGGCCTCAACGGTACCGCCATGCTACCTTGGGATTTGAGTCTCCAACAAAAAAGGGCACTGTGGCGCTATATCAAGACTTTTGCCCCCGAAGTCTGGGAAGGCAAAGACAAAACCCTCGGCGAGCGGATTGTGCCGCCCCCCGACCCTTTCAGTTTGGCCCGTCAAAATGCGGCGATCAAACAGGGCCGTAAAGTCTACCACGTCACCGCCAGTTGCCAGACCTGCCACCGCGCCTATGTGAGCGTGCCCGAATTTCAACGCATGACCCGAGAACTCAACGGAGAGGCGGAGCAACCCGACGAAGAATTTTACCAATTAAAAATCCAGGAATCCGACCACGGATATAAAACCCTTCCCCCCGACTTTACCTTTCACCCCCTGCGCTCCATTCGCGGAACCAATCTTACAGACCTCTATATCAGGATTGCGGCGGGCATCGGCGGGACGACCATGCCCCCCTGGAAAGACAGTCTCGAATCCCAAGAAATTTGGGCCTTGTCCTATTATATGCAGCATCTGATGAAAATGCGGGGAACGCCTGCGCGCCAAAAACTCATCGAGCACCTGGGGCAATAAATGCAAAGTCGTGTCCATAAACTCGTGCGTTCTGTCTGGTTTTGGAGTTTGGGTCTGACCTTTCTGTTTTGCTATCCCATCTTCCGTTCGGTCACGCGGGAACTTCCCCCACCCCAACCAACACTGGGACAAGTTCCCGAGTTCCGCTTGACCAACCAGTACGGCAAGGCGTTCGGCTCCCGTGAACTTTCCGGTAAGGCGTATTTGGCGAGTTTTGCCTTCACCACCTGCCCCACGACTTGCCCTGCACTGGTGCAAAACTTACAAAAAGTGCAAAAGAGAATCCGGGGACTGGGGCAAAAAGTGGCGATCGTCACCTTTAGCGTCGATCCCCAAAACGACACTCCCGAGGTCTTGCTCAAATACTCCCGTGATTACCGCGCCAACCCCTACGTTTGGACTTTTCTCACCGGAGACAAAGCGCAGTTACGCGAGCTTTTAGTCAAAGGTTTTAAAGTGCCGATGGGCGACCCTGAGACGTTTGCCGGCAAGCTCGATGGTGACGACATTGAACTGCTCGACATCGCCCACACCTCCAAACTGGTTTTGGTCGATGGAGAGGGCGGTATTCGCGGTTATTATTCCACCGACAAAGAGGGCATCAATCACCTGATGATTGATCTAGGACTTCTAGTGAATCGCCACAACTTGATAGGAAGTACTTATGGCCAGTGAACACGCCCACCACCACAGCCACGCAAAAAAATATTTGATAGTTTTTGCAGCTCTGGCGATTTTGACTGCCCTGGAACTGGTGGCGGCAGAAATTGAAACTTCCTATTTTCTCAAGGCCTCTTCCCTCACCCTTTTGGCGATCGCCAAGGCGGCGGCGGTGGCCTACTGGTTTATGCACTTGGAAGAGGAAAGCTTTTGGCTGAAATTTATCGCCTGTGTTCCCCTGGCGGCAGTGGCCTACACGACGATGGTGGTTTTGGAATCAATCTATCGCTAAAATGCGAGGAGAAAACTGTTTATGAACGAAAACTCTGAAATCGCCAAACCTTCTTCAATCACTTCGGTTCACCAGCACTCCAAAACTCCAGAACAGCAATTTAAAATGCCCAGTTGGGGACTGATAGCGGTTTTAGTGGCCACCTTTGTCGTACTCAAAATGTTTATCTATATCAAAGACCAAAAGCGGGATGCTAGATAGCGCTTAAATTGTATTTTTAAAGAAAACTAAATGCCTCGAACATTAACCACACTATTGCCGTAAACGACCATCCAGTAAAACCTGCGATCGTTGCAGTAGCCACCGTTAACTTAACGGCCTCGCGGATAGTAGTAGGCCCTCTTTTCCACTCCTTGGTCGAAGCTCGAAGTTGCTCCGAGAGAGAGAAAATTTTCCGACTATCAAAGGAAAGCCTCTCGCTCGATTCGCGCACGACCTGTGCAACTTCGTCGGCGTATCCCTCCTCAGAGGCAGTCTTTAAAAGCACGGCCGCAAAATATGTGTAGAGGGAAGCCATGTCCTTTGTGACCGGAAAGTTTTCAGCAAGAGTGTCCATCATTTTTTCTTTTTTATCCAGATTACCTTCTTTATCCAACATATATTTATCAAAAGAGGAAAGATTATTTACTCTTATCTTTTCTTCATAGATATTAAGTTTTGTAATAAAGGGCAGAAAAATCTGGGAGATTCCCTCCCTGTCGATTTTCTCCCGCAACCTCCACAACAGGTTGGAAAAAATCAGAGATTTCGCATGATCGCTATAATCATCATCATTCAAGTGTTCAATCGAATGGATGCCGATACCCTCCGACTCCATGGTTTCAATGTTGCGTATGTAGGTATGGGGGTCTCCCCTGACGTGGGAAGAGAGAAAATCTGCCAACGCCTCTGCAAAAATCGTTTCCTTATTAATAACGGCAAGCCTGTTAAAGTCCTCAAACAAAAGATTATGACTCCTCTCGTGCATAATCGTTGACGGATCTAAATCTTCCCTTACCTTTGACCATAAAGGAGTAAATTCCATCATCATTCCCGCTTTCCAACGGGAAAAATCTAAAATGGGCGCGGGGTGGAATGCAGGACCTCCTCGTGGCCAAAAGGGTTTGTCGATCAGTAAAATCTTGGTAAATTCGGGAATGCGAAGTCCCCACGCTTTTGCGTCCTCATCAAAACGCTCGATTGTTCTCGCCACACGCTCGGCGAGTTCACGGGACGTTCCCCATTGACCGACGATGCGCATTTCCTCTCGGTTTAAAATGGTTCGATGGGGAATAAACCTATACCAGATGACAGACATAAGTCTAGAGAATTCTGTAATCCTGCGTGGAAGTGTGCTCTCAAAAAAATTTCTCGTGAAGCTGGAAGGCCTTGCCAGAAGACCACGGGTAGCATCTCTTTGCTCTAAAAAGCTACCCGTCAAATCCATCAATTTATGCAATTGCTCATCACTCAAGCTTTCCGGACTTTGCCCTAAAAAATCCCCCCCAAAGTGGTTCTCTACCCGCTCCAAAAGAGCGTCCATATCCTTTTGGGAAAGGCCCAGGGAATAGCGCTTGGGTTTTCCAAAAAGGCCCATCACCACCGAGCGACATTCCATGTCTGCGGGAAATACCGAGAGGGAGAGCATTGTTGATAATAAGCACAAAATCAAGAACATGACTAAGTGAGTAACATGAACTGATTGAGAATATCAACTAAAAAGTGTGAGTCGTTGCTGAATTTACTATATTTCGGCCACTCACCTATTGGGAGGAAGTTCAAGCTGAGTTCCGTGACCCCATGCAAAAAAAAAGAAAAGCCGCTCCAAGCCTTTTTGAGGCGGTTTTAGTGGCCACCTTTGTCGTGCTCAAAATGTTTATCTATATCAAAGACCAAAAACGGGACGCTAGCTAGCTACCAAAAACCAAGAAAGCTGCCAAATATAAATATATTGCTCCCCCCGACAAAACCCACGCCCACTATAAAGACCATCGCCTCAATCGCCTCTCTGACTTTCGTGGGTTCTTTTTTCCACATACCATCCTCCCAACCGGGAAATTCCTCTGCGTGAGAAAAAATCTCCCGACTGTCAAAGGCAAGCCTCTCGCTCGATTCGCGCACAGCTTGTGCGGCCTCGTCGGCGTACCCTTTCTCGGAAGCGGCCTTCAAAAGCACGGCGGAAAAATATCTGTAATGAGATTCAATATCTCCTATCTCTTTCAAGTTTTTTTCATAACCATTGAATTTTACAATAAAGGGTAGAATAACTTGGGAGATTCCCTCCCTCCCGATTTTCTCCCGCAGTCTCCACAACAGGTTGGAAAAAATCAGAGATTTCGCATGATCGCTATAATCGTCATCATTCAGGTGTTCAATCGAATGGATGCCGATACCCTCCGACTCCATGGTTTCAATGTTGCGTATATAGGTATGGGGGTCTCCCCTGACGTGGGAAGAGAGAAAATCTGCCAACGCCTCTGAGAAAATCCTCAGATGAATGTTGGAAGAACGCCATAAAAAATTCTCTGCCAAGATGATGTGCGCCCTTTCGTGCATAATCAGTGAAGGGTGCAAATCCTCCCTTATCTTTGACCAGAAGGGAGTAAACTCCATACTCATTCCCGCTTTCCAACGGGGCAAATCCAAAACAGGGTGATACGACGACAGGGAACCGGTGCGGGGCCAAAAGGGTTTGTCGATCAAAAGAACTTTGGTAAATTCGGGAATGCGCAGCCCCCATGTTTTTGCCTCCTGATCAAGGCCTTCAATCACTCTCATTGTTCTCTCGGCCAGTTCGCGGGGCGTTCCCCATTGACCGACAATGCGGATGTTTCCACGATTGAGAATAGTTCTGTGGGGAATCAGTAGATGTCTGATAAAGTATGTCTCTCTAAAAAATCCCGCAATCCTGCTTGGGAGCGTGCTCTCAAAAAAATTTCTCGCCAGGCCGGAAGGTTTTGCCAACAAATTCTTGGCACTACTTCTTTGCTCCAAATAGTCGCCCGTCAAGTTCATCAATTTTTGTAATTGTTCATCACTCCAACTTTCTGGATTTTGCTCTATAAAACCTTCCCCGAAGTGGTTCTCCACCCGCTCCAAAAGAGCGTCCATATCCTTTTGGGAAAGGCCCAGGGAATAGCGCTTGGGTTTTCCGAAAAGGCCCATCACCGCCGAGCGACATTCCATGTCTGCGGGAAATACCGAGAGAGAGGCCACTAGGGACACAATACATAGAAACAGAGGCATAATCGAATAGATAAACTAAGTCGATTTAAAAAGTCAATTTAAAGGCCGTTATCGGGGCGGATTCCGTAGATGTTGAGAAAATTGGTAAATTGTTTTAAATTTCCCTCTCCAAATATGATGCCGGAATTGAGTTGTTCAGACCCACCAAGTGATTCGATGGCCTTTGATAACTTGGAACTACTATAAAAGAAAAATCCTAACGTTATAAAGACCAATCCCCATGCAAACTGAATCGCCCCAAGTTCTCTTCGGCCCCTTAGGGAAAATCCCCTCTTTACGTCCTTGCCGCCAACAATGTCGGGAAAAAGGATTCCTCCAAGGCCATAGATTGATAACCCAGAACCGCCTACGATAGAGGCCGTGCCTAAAAGATCGAAAGAATTAAGGTCTGATTTGAAAACCATTGCAACAACAGTGCAATTAAGTCCCGTCGTTGAAGTCTCGGAACGCAAGCAGGAGCGAACGGAGATGGAATCGTCATTCAAATCTTCCAGGTAGTAAAAATCGGGAATCGTACTCACCAAATTCCGGGCCAAGGCCGGACTGGAAGAAAAAATCAGTGAAAAACTTAAAAGGGGTACAAATAAAACTTTAAAACTTTTCACAACGCATTTCCATGATCATTGAGAAAATCGGTAAACAATTGTAAAATTTCTTCTCGGCCGTCCGACGTTCGCCCCACCAATCCCATGTGAACCTGTCCCTCAAGGGTCTGGGGTATAATAGAGGCCCTTTTCTTGTTTGCTCGTTCACCGCTATATCCAGCAGCACTAGAAAACCCACCCGCTCCTAAAATAGCACCAGAAATCATTAACACAAAGGCGTTCTTCGGTTTTTGGAAATCGGTCATAAAACCCCAGAAATAAAATCCCACGCCACTTAGACCTACCAAACCGAGAGTAGTCGCCATCTTGTCGTAATAAGGTTTCTCCCTATTGAAATGATTTTCGGCTTCGTCGATTGCCTCGCTCAGGAAACTATAAAGCTCCACTTTGGAAACCTCCGCCACTGCAGCACAATCGAGTCCTATCGTAGAGAGATTGGCGACCGTGGAGTGGTCTTTAATTTTGGAGCGTGAACAGGCGTGAATCAATAGAGATTCATCATTTAAATCTTCCAGATAGTAAAAATCGGGAAGCGTATTCACCAGATTCTGGGCCAAGGCCGGATTGGAAGAAAAAATCAGTGCAAAACTCAAAAAGGGTGCAAACAAAAATTTGAAATTTTTCATAGTCAAATCTCCTTGTGATTATTGAGATGCTGCCATTGTATACTCCACCATTCAATATTGCAAACAAAGGCCGTAAGGCCTCACCCCTTAGGGCATAATTCGCCTCATAAATTGATCAAATAAAGGCACTGTAAATTCGGTGTCTCCGTGGGAGGGAGAATAAATCATTCCCTTTTTGATGAGGTTGTTTCTCAAGGGTGCCACGCTTTGATGCTTTACACCGAGAGAGTCTGCAATATCCCCCGAGCGATGGGTTCCACTGCCAAAAGAGGCCAAGGTTTGGAGGTATTCTTTTTCTTTGGGGGTCAAGCGGTCAAAGCGAACCCGAAAAAAGCCTTCGTCCAGGCGTTTTAGGGATTCTTTAGTGGCCTTTTTCACGGTCTGCAAGCTAATGTTTTTGGATTCGGACAAATTCCATGCATGGTACCCCCACTCCTGTAAAAAATAGGGATAACCACGGGTTTGATGCATAATTTCGTGCAAGGCCTTGGATTCAAATTTGGCCTTGAAAATGCGCACCGGCCCTTGGAGAGCGCAAAAGGCATCGACCTCTTTGAGCGGGCCGATTTCGGGGAAGTCAAAAAGCCTTTCGGCATAGGATTTTGATCTTCCCATGAGGCCCCGCAGTTGAGGCAGTCCCGCTCCGACCATAAGCAGGGGAAGTTGCCTTTGAGCAATTCTGTGGACACCCATAATCAGTGCGCTGAGTTCGGTTTCCGATAAATATTGGAGTTCATCTATAACAATGGAAATGGCGGTTTTTTTATCAAAGGCGGCCTCGGCCACGAATTCCAAAAGAACGGGCAAATCGACTTCCAAGTCGCCACTGTCGGCACTGCCCCTTTCTGCACTGATGTCCAGGCCAAGTTCGATATCCTGGTATTTGAGTTTTACCGATTCAAAAAAACTTTTGAGGACGCGCAAGGCCCTTTTCACTTTTTTATTCACCACTCCTTGGGAGTCGAGTTCAAAGAGAACTTTGCGAAGGTGGGGAATAAGAATTTGGGCAAAGGGCTTTTTTTCGTGGGCCTCTATGTAAATGGAGCAATTGCGGGCCTTTTTTATAATCTGGTCCATCTTGTTGAGCAAAACTGTCTTGCCCACACCTCTCAGGCCTATCAAAAGAAAACTTTTTTCCGATTTTCCCAATTGCAGGCGACGCAAGGCAATTTCGGCCTTGTCCAAAATGTGTTTTCGCCCCACCAATTCGGGGGGAGGCGCTCCCGCGCCGGGGGCGAAGGGATTTTCGATCGGATCCATTGAAAGCAATTATAAGAAATTTATCCAAATATAGCAAATTCTTCTTATATTTGAGTAAATTTGCTATATTTCACGGCCGTTCAGACCTCTAATGGGGAACCATCACGAAGAAAGATAGGTGTAGCTCTCCAAACACTTCTGATAAAAACTGGAAAGCCTCACTCCCTCCCGCGCTCCCAGACGTTTCGCATTGACCTCCACGGTAATAAAGCGCTTCACTTCCTGGGCCATGTATTCGGGGTTATATTGCATGGTCGACAATACGTTGGAGGCAGAATGGCCGTGGATGACTTCTTCGATATAAAAGCCCTGCGCATCCGAGGGGTCGCTGTAGACGTGAATTTCGTTGGGCCGACCAAACAGGTTGTGCATGTCTCCCATCACGTCCTGATAGGCCCCGGTGAGGAAAAGGCCGATCAGGTATTCTTCTCCCTTGCGAACCGAGTGTAACGGAACGGTCTGGCCGATGCCACGGCGGTGGATAAAAAGATCAATTTTACCGTCGCTGTCGCAGGTGATATCCGCCAGTGTGGCCAAATGGGACGGCCTTTCGTTCAGGCGCTCAAGGGGCACCACCGGTAAAATCTGGTCTATCGCCCAACAGTCGGCGGCGGACTGGAAAACTGAAAAATTGCACAAGTACTGGGGAGACAAATCCTTTTCCAAATCCCGCAACTCCTGGGGAAGGCCTTGCACATTTTTTGCCTGGGCATAAATGTCACGACAAATCTTCCAATACAGGGTTTCCACTTTGGCCCGTTCATCGAGGGAGAGGATGCCCAACTTGAAAGCGTTGAGACACTCGTGCTTGATCTGAAAGGCCTCGTTGTAGATGGTTTGCAGTGAATCGGGGCCAAGTTCTTCTTGCGCCAGCGCACGCATATTGGAGACGATGATATGTTCGCCGGGGCGTTTGTCGATTTCGTAGTCCGTGTGGGCGGTATCAATCTTGTCGATGACGTTGGTGATGACACAAGAATGGTGGGCGGTCACCGCCCGGCCGGATTCGGTGACAATGTGGGGATGGGGAACTTCTTCGATGTCACAAATTTGTTTCAAGTTATAGACCAGGTCTTCAACATATTCCTGAATGGTATAATTGGCGGAAGATTCTTCGGTGGTCGAACGCCCTCCCGTATAGTCGATGCCCAGCCCCCCGCCGGCATCGAAGTATTCGATTTCGACCCCGATTTTGTGGAGTTTGGCGTAGATTCTGGCCCCCTCGTTGATGGCATCCTTGAGGGTTAAAATGTCGGTGACCTGGCTGCCGATGTGAAAGTGAAACAACTTGAGTTGGGATTTAAGGCCCCGTTCTTCCAGCAACTCCACGGCGTTTAAAATTTGGGAGATGGAAAGCCCGAATTTGGCCTTTTCCCCGGCACTGTGTGCCCAGCGACCGGTGCCCTCAATGCTCATTTTGGCGCGGATGCCGATAATCGGGCGCACCTCCATTTCATCTGCCAGTTCGATGAGTTTGGGAAGCTCGGAGAATTTTTCCACCACCACGATCACTTTGCGCCCCAGTTTTTGTCCGAGCAATGCCAGTTTGATGTAGTCGTCGTCTTTGTAACCGTTGACCACGGTGAGGGCATCGGGGTTTGAATTGTAGGCCAGGGCGGCCAAAAGTTCCGGTTTGGAGCCGGCCTCCAGGCCGTAGTTAAAATCCTTTCCGGCGCTGACGATTTCTTCCACGACTTCCCGCATTTGGTTGACTTTCACCGGATAGACGCCAAAATAGCGCCCGCCATAATTGGCCTCGTCGATAATTCTTTGAAAAGTGTGGTTGAGACCAAAAACCCGGCCGCGCAAAATGTCGTGAAAGCGGATAACTGCGGGAAGGCCCACGCCCATATCCTTCATTTCGCGCACTACTTCCACTAGAGGGATGGGGTGTTGACCCTTGTTGGGATAGACGATTAGGCGTCCGTCGCTATCGACGGCGAAGTGGCCTTCTCCCCATTTGGCAATGTGGTAGGTTTGTTCCCGCTCTTCCCAACTCCACTGTTTCATGTGGGCCGCTCCCTGTCTGTTAACGCCAAAATCATTTCGCGGACAACTTTGGCGGCAAAAACCGAACTGTTGCCGGTGGGGTCGATAGCGGGGGCCAGTTCCACCACGTCGGCACCGACAAAAAGTTTGTGCTTTAAAATTTTTATGAGACGGACGAAAGAGGAAAAGTCCTCGCCCCCCGCCTCGGGAGTGCCCGTGCCGGGCAAAAAAGCGGGGTCAAAATAATCCAAATCCAAAGTCAAATAAATCGGGCGCTCCTCCCCGATGCTCTCTACAGACTCCAAAAACTGAACCAAAGAAGTGCAAAGGCCCTGGTGTTCGCGCATCCATTGGTATTCCTGGCGCGTTCCCGAACGGATGCCGTATTGGATGAGTTGGTTCCCGTCTCCAAATTTCTTCCATACGTTTTGCATGATGCAGGCGTGACTGTAGCGCTCTCCCAGATACTCATGCCGAAGATCGGCGTGGGCGTCCAAATGTAAAACCACCAAGTCGGGATAGATTTCAAGATAGCGCGCCAGGGGAGCGTAAGAAATGCTGTGATCCCCTCCCAGCGTGAGCAGGCGCATATCTGTTTTCAAAGATTCAAAAGCATGGGCACTAACATTTCGATCGAGATTGCCCAAATCGTAAAAGGTGATGTCTTCCAGGTCGCCATCCAAATAGGGGGAATAGCTCTCCAGGTGGGAACTCACCTCTCTGATGGCAGCAGGCCCAGCACTCGCTCCCTTGCGAAAACAGGCAGTGCCGTCAAATTCAATACCCACAAGATAAGTGCCCCCGGCCAGCAGGCAGTCTGCAGGGGATGCACAAAAATAGGGAGTTGTCGCTGGCACAAACATGGTGCCGCATCATGGCCTGGTGAACACAAAGAGTCAAGACAGGCGCGAGACAGGCCCCAGCAGATGAACAGCCAGCCTCTCTTCAAATTCACGGCGCGGAATTTTTTTTTCCAACAAGTCTTCCACCGAGGTCATACATTTGCGGTCGAGGCCACAAGGTATCACCCCTTGAAAGGCCAGGGGGTCGCGGTAGAGGTTCACCGCCAAACCGTGCCAGCTCACCCAACGCTTGACCGCAAGACCGATGGAGGCGATTTTTTTGTCACCCACCCAAACCCCCGTGCGCTCGCTGACCCCTCGACGGGAATTGCCTTCGGCAAAAATTTGGTAAGTATTCAAAGTGCGCACCACCGCCTGTTCCAAAGCGTTTAACAGGCCCGCCAAATTGTGTCCCCGCCTGCGTAAATTGATGATCGGGTAGACCACCACTTGTCCGGGGCCGTGGTAAGTGGCCTTGCCCCCGCGTTCGGTGTGATAAACCGGCCCCTTCCACCCGCAAAGTTCTGAGGCCCCACTTTTTTTTCCCAGGGTGACCACCGGGGGATGGGAACAAAAGATCAGCCTGTCGCCCACCTCTCCTTCCAGACACTTTTGCAATATCTCTTTTTGCCCGGTGTGCGCCAGAGGATAGGCAATCTCGCCCCAATTAAGAATGGCCGGGTTTGCGTTCATTTTCGATCACTTTGCGCATAAAATACTCCCCCGCCCGGTAACTGCTCCTGACCAAAGGCCCGGCCGCACAGTAGAGAAAACCCATTTGATGGCAGAGTTCCCGCCAGCCAGCGAATGCGTCCGGGTGGACGTATTCCACCACCGGCAAGTGCTTTTTGTGGCGGACGGTGGGGGCCAGGTATTGGCCAAAGGTCACCACATCACAACCGACGTCGCGCAAATCGCGCAGAGTTTGACGGACTTCCTCTTCCCTTTCCCCCAACCCCAACATCAGAGAAGTTTTGGTGTACTGGTGGGGGCGTTTCTTTTTGACCGTTTCCAAAACGCTGAGACTCTGGCGGTAACCACTGCGCCGGTCGCGCACTTGCGGCGTCAGGCGCTCCACCGTCTCTACATTGTGAGCAAAAACATCCGGCCCGGATGCCAGCACGACGGCGATGGCGTCCCCGCAAGCATTAAAATCTGGAGTCAAACATTCAACTAAAAGGGAGGGATTGTCCTTCTTGATAGTGGCAATTGTGCGCGCAAAATGCCCTGCGCCAAAATCCTCCAGGTCGTCGCGGTCTACCGACGTCAATACGGCGTAATTAAGGCCCATCTGGCCGATGGCGTGGGCCACCTTCTCCGGCTCCCCCCGATCCAAAACTTGCTTGGGATTTCCCGTCTTCACAGCGCAAAAACGGCAGGCGCGGGTGCAGGTATCGCCCATCAGCATAAAAGTCGCAGTCCCACCCCCCCAGCACTCTTCGATATTGGGACAAAGCGCCTCCTGACACACTGTGACTAATCCCAGTTTTTGCAGCATATGGCGGATGTGGTGGTAAGTGGGACTATTCGGGGCCTTGACTTTGAGCCAGGCCGGTCGGGGAGAGGGGGGTTGAAGCAAACATGTGGACATGGATTGGGTGTAGCACGTTTCTTTTCAATGAAAAGATATTATGCGTTATTTCCTCTTTGAAAAAAATAGTTTAGAGTACGCTGTTTAAAAAAATTTGAGTTTATTGCATCATAACTTAAGAAAACTTAGAATGAAACTCATGAGGCTTCCTCTCCTTTGGAGAAAATTTTTTAAACTCTGTCCACTGTGGTCAGTTTCCTTCACCGCTTTTGCCGCTCTACCCGAAGTGCCCAAAGACCATTATCCGCGTCCTTTAATCAAGCTCGACTCCCTATTTTCCCACCATGTAATCCTGGCCGAAAAATCCACCCACCGCTTGTATTTGTTCCGCAATCAAGGGAGCAAACCCGAACTACTCAAGGTCTACCCCATGGCCACCGGAAAAAAACTGGGCGACAAAATTTTTCAGGGAGACCACCGCACCCCCGAAGGAGTTTATTTTTTACAGGATTTTATCGACCACAAATCACTGATGAGTCGCTACGGAAAGGAGGGGGCGATCTACGGTGCCGGGGCCTTCGTGCTCAATTATCCCAACCCCATAGACCGCCGCGAGGGAAAAACCGGGGGGGGCATTTGGCTTCACTCCACCAACGACGAAGCACGCATCAACAAGGGCCTTGAAAGCCGGGGTTGTATCGTGACCGCCAACGCCCATTTGATTGACGTCGCCAGGTATATTGAAATCCACCGCACGCCCATCATCGTGGTTCACGAACTGGCCTGGCTCAACCGTGTCGCCTGGGAACAAAAGCGGGCGCGCATCCAAAAGGCCATCAACGACTGGGTTACCGCCTGGAAAAACGAAGATTTCGCCAATTATGCGGGCCTTTATCACAAGAATTTTCGCGATCCCATCCGCGGCGGCCTGGCCAACTTTAAATCTTACAAAAGAGCGGTGTTTAGAAACAAGGGCACTCCTGAGATAACACTCGACTCCCTCAACATCCTTCAATACCGCGACTATATCGTCGCCACTTTCAGGCAGCACTACTCCTCAAATACGATCAAGGACGTGGGCAAAAAAACGCTGTATCTCAAGAAAGACGAATTTTATAACTGGAAAATCGTGGCGGAAATGTGGAGCAAAGCGGGGATTGGAGAAAAGGTTGAGGATGACGTGGCCTTTAATCCCTCCATGAGATTTTTTCAAACCACTAATCCCGCACAAATCCTGGGCGATATTCTCATCAGCCGGGATAGCGGGGACTCAAAAGAAAACAGTGGCACACAGTAAATCGTCTAAATTATCTTTTATCGTCTATGGGCCGGGAAGCGCGCCCCGCTATTTTGAAATCAAAAAAAATCTCTTCCGCTTTTTAGTCTTTGGGCCCCCGGCCCTTGCCTTGATATGCGCTCTGAGCACGGCCCTCTTGGGAACCTACTTTAGGTATATTCAGCACTCAAGTCCCGAACAAACGCCGAAAGAGGCCTTGCAATTTCAACGGGAAAAGGGCCAATTTTTGGAAAAAATTCAAGTTTTGGAGCGGGAAAAGAGCGAACTTGCACTAAAATTGAGGTCTACCCCCTCTGCTTCCCAACTCAATTCCCTCCAGTTTTTTGCGCCCAGTTTGGGCCGCAAAGACCTGACTGCCGAAATGAAAACCCAACTGGCGATAGAAGATATGACCTTAAACCTTGCTGACCAAAAACTGGAAATGAATTTCAAAATCGTCAACCTGACCCAAGGCCAAAAGCGCATTAGCGGATACCTGTTTATCCTTCTCCAGTCCCAGGGACAAATTCACACCTGGCCCGCCCAGGCCTTGAACCAACAGAATATGCAAATGGAATTTTCCAGTGGCGAATTTTTTGCCACAAGAAGATTTCGGCCGGTCACCGCCACTTTCA
The DNA here is from genome assembly GCA_965215445.1 of Bacteriovoracaceae bacterium. Classification (GTDB taxonomy): domain Bacteria; phylum Bdellovibrionota; class Bacteriovoracia; order Bacteriovoracales; family Bacteriovoracaceae; genus CBDBLK01. The sequence goes on from CBDCDT010000002.1 coordinate 1,424,751, forward strand.
ATGCTTTCGGCAATCGGCAAGTGGTTTTGAAAGCATTAATTTTTAACCAAACCGGCGACTTGATTTTTGAAAATATAAGCAACCACCAACTATCCCAGGAATAACGGCATGGCAGAATTGATTGATATACGCGAACAGGAATATTGTTTTTTGGGCAAAGGCTCGCGCTTTAAGGGAGAAATTCATTTGCAGGGAAGCACTCACCTGGCCTGCCAATTAGAGGGCAATGTCTTTATGGACGGAGAAAAAACCCTCACCATCGACCAAACCGGATATATTGAAGGCAATTTAAAGTGCCATGACGTGGAAATCTTCGGCAAAGTCAAAGGCAAGATCAATTCATCGGGCAAAGTGACCGTCTTTCCCTCGGGAGAGGTCGAAGTCGAACTTCTCTCGCAAGGCCTGGTCATTCACTCCGGGGCGGTCGTCAATATCAACGGCCAGACCGAAAACTAGATTTCTGAAGTGTGAGCAGTTACAGAAAAGTGTAACGATAAAAGCAAGGTAAGTGCTCACAATTTAGGCCAGATTGGGGGAAAGCAAGCTGGAGCAACTGAGACGTGCTCCCTGCACGTCGCAAGGAGCGACAGTGTAGCTGACTCCCAAGATGGTCTGAAGTGTGAGCAGTTACAGAAAGGTCTTATAGTTAACCACCCGAACTTTGGAACGCCCTCCAAGTTGGCCCAAAAGTTCCCGGTCACCCAACACCACTACCGTTTGCTCTCCTGTAAAAAGGGATTTTACCTTTTCAGCGACGGTTTTTGGGGCCAGCGCTTTCACCCGCTCGGGGTATTGCTGAAATTCGCGGAAAGTGCGACCGGTGTGATCCAAAAAAATGAGTTGTCCCAAAAAGGCCGAAACCAATTCAAATTGAAAGGGATAGCCCCCCGCCAGGTTGCCCTTGGCGCGATCGAGTTCCACAGCGGCAAATTTTTGATCACTTACGTCCTGTACGGTTTGCTGGATAACCGCCAAAACTTCACTGGCACTTTTATTTTTGGTCGAAGTCTGCATCATCGCCACGCCATAACCTCTTTGCACTCCCACCGAAGAGTAGGCCCCATAGGTAAGGCCGCGCTTGACCCTTAACTCCTGAAACAATCTGGAACCAAATCCTCCACCCATAAACTTTGAACTCAAACTCAAAAGTTCAAACTGGTCAATTTCGTTGGAACCCAAGCGCCTGCCCACCCGCACCTGGGCCTGATTGGCGCTGGGGACGGTGACCAAAATAACTTTTTTGTCGGATCTGGCCGTCTTGGAGGAAGCGGGCGTGGAGCGAACGAAACCGGCGCCAGTATTCCAACCGCACTCCTTTAAGACCACATCTTTGATACTCAAAAGTTCCCGTGGGCCAGACAGATAAACCCGTTTTTTGACCTGTCCGTTAAAATAACCCAGTTTCTTTTGCAAAGCACTCCTGCGCAATCTTTTGACATCCGCCATTTTGCCCCCTGCTGGGTAAACATAGGCCGAATCTTTCAAGGCCAATTGGCGAAAAGCACGATTGGCCAAAGCACTCGGATTGTTAATCAGTGATTGCAGGCCGGTGGTTCTCTTTTTTTTGTACTTGTTAAGCTCAGCTTGGGGATAAGTGGCATCCACAAACAAGTGGCAAATCTTTTTGGTGGTGGGAACGACGTCCTTGATAAGACCGGAAAAATTGTACACACTGTATTCGTGATTTACGCTGGCGCTGGTGGAGGCCCCAAAAAATTCCAGGTTGTCGGCGATGTCTCGCTGGGAAAAGCGCCGGGTTCCCGATTTCAAGAGGTCAAAAGCGGCCTGGGTTTCCCCCTTGACCGTCGTATCGGAGAGTGCGCCATCGGCAAAATAAAAACTCACCCGGTAAGTGGGAAAGCGCAAGTCTTCAATATAGATCACTTCGAGATCACCCCACTTCATCCGCTCAATGCGGTCTTCCTCGAAGGCCAGAGCGGCCCAGCTCAAAATGGAAAGCAAAAAGATAACAAATAACTTCATAATCTACCTCGCTCCCTTCTGACGGGGATGTTTGTTCCAGACGGAAAGAATGATGGGGGGAGTGGAAAAGAGTTTTTCACAAACGGCCTGCACCTCTTCCAATTCCATGGCAGCGTAAATCGAGAGTTCTTTTTTGTAGTGGGCATAATCATTGAAGTAACGCTCGGATTTTCCCACCAGATTGGCCACACCAGTATTGGTCTGGATGCCGGCAAAATAACCCACCAGGTATTGGTTTTTGGTTTTTTGCAAGGCCCTCTGGTCGAGATTTTTCCGACAGGCCTGGCCTAAATCCCGCCGAATCCTTCGCAAAGTCCCCTCCAAGTTGGTTCCGGGGAGGAGTTTGCCCCACAAATAAAAAACACCGTTATAAGTGAGGTTGTAGTTACCGGCGTAAATGCTGGCCAGCCGCGGACGGGCACTGTGCACATAGCGCTGGGCCAGGTAAGAACTGCTTCCCGTCCCCAACATATCGGACAAAACGTCCGTGACATAGGACTCGGAAGCACCCACCGCCGTTCCAGGGTAGGCCATCACAAAGATGGGAGTGGGGGCCTTGCCAGTCAATTTGATATGGCGGCCGTTAAAACGCACCCGATGGCGGTAGTTTTTGGGCGCATTCTTTTTGGCCTTGTAGCTCTTGATGGCGGCGCTGGAAGGTTTCAGATGGCCATACTTTTCCTTAATCAAGGTGGTCACTTCGTCAGCTTTGACGTCGCCGGCAACGACGACAATGGCGTTGTCGGGAGTGTAAAACTTTTTGAAAAAATCATTCAAATTGGGACGGGTGAGCGCCATTAAGTCTTCAACTTCCCCGATCACCGAACCGCCGTAGGGAGTTCCGCGAAATACTGTTTGCATCATCTTGAGGTACAACCTTCCCTCATCTCGGTTTTCATAGCGCATCTTGCGCTCTTCGAGTACAACTTGCCGTTCGGATTCAAAGGCCTTTGGGGCGAGCAACAGGTGTTGCATACGATCGGCCTCCATATCGACAATTTTGGGAAGCATGGAAGAGGGCAGGGATTCGTGGTAAACCGTCTCATCAAAGCTGGTGTAGGCGTTGAGTCTGCCCCCACTGCTCTCGACAATATTGTCAAACTTTCCCGGCCCATAGCGCTCGGTTCCCTTGAACATCATGTGTTCCAAAAAGTGAGTCGCCCCGGTAGTGCCCGCCTCTTCATGGCGCCCCCCCACATCAAAAAAGGTATAGTAGGTAAAGATGGGAAGTTGATGATTTTCATAAACTAAAACTCTCAGGCCGTTGTCCAAAGTGTATTTTTGAATGGGGAGGTGGACTTGAGAAATGGTGCCGGAAGAAGCGGCCAAACTTTTTAAAGAGGTTGGGGCCGAGTCCCCCGCGCTTTTCTTAAAATGAGAACAGCCCAAACTGCCCGTTACAATCAGGCCCAAAATGGCCCATTCTTTTTTCATCTTTGGTCTCCATGAAAAACTTTAAAAATCTTAATCAAAAAGTAACTTCAGAAAGAAACAAAGAAAAGGGGCAAATCGTCACTCTGTTTTGAACTAAATAAAATTTTACTTCCCATCAAGTATAAAAGCTTTTTTGTAGGATAAAAAAACCTATCCAATAAAAAAAAATTCCATTATAGTAAAATTCTCAAACAGGGAGGTCGTCGTGAATATTTTCCAATCGGTATTTTGGACTCTTTGTACATCTTGGGCCTTGGCGGCCCCGCCCGCTTTGGCCAATTTTATTCCCATTCCGGCTGGTGTGTTCACCATGGGTAGTCCGGAAAGTGAAAAGGGCCGCGATGACGAGAGCGAAAATCAGGTGTCGGTAGAATTGTCCAAAAATTTCGAGATCATGAGTACGGAAGTAACTCAATCCTTTTATGTCAGCCTTATGAACACCAATCCCTCTCATTTTAAAAGCAAAAAGTATTGTCGAAAGCAATATCAAAAGTTTGACGGGATTGAGCTTTGCCCCAATCATCCGGTGGAGAGTGTTTCGTGGCAAGAGATTCAGGATTTTATCGCCAAACTCAACCAACAAGCGGATGGATACACCTACCGCCTCCCCACCGAGGCGGAGTGGGAATACGCCGCCCGGGCGGGAACCGACACCGCCTGGTCTTTTGGAGACGATCCAGTCGGCTTGGGAGATTACGCCTGGTATGGGGGCAATTCGGAAGGACAAACCCATCCGGTAGCACAGAAAAAGGCCAATCCTTGGGGACTCTACGATATGCACGGAAACGTGTGGGAGTGGGTGCAGGACAACTATGCCGACATTTTGCCGGGGGGACGCGACCCCTTGCAAATCACCCCCTGGCCCAACCATGTGGTTCGCGGTGGCGGTTCGGATTATGCGGCCGATGGACTACGCAGTGCCTTTCGCGGCGACGGTTACAGGGGAAGCCGATACTGGTACTTTGGATTTCGCCTGGTGCGAATCCACAACCCATAATATCTACGAAGATCTAAAGATCAAATGGATGGGCGTATTCTCGAGGGCAAAGGCCCGGCGCAGGCCATTTTTCAAATAGCGCTTATAGTGTTCGGGGATGCTTTGCTGGCGATTGCTAAAGAGCAGAAACGTCGGTGGGGCCTTTTTTACCATAGAAGCGTATTTGATTTTAAAGTGCCGATTTCCCCCGCCCTTAATGCGCACCGGATTTCGCTCCAGAAGTTTTTCCAAAGTGCTGTTGAGTTTGGCAGTGGGGACTTCGCGGTGACGGATGGAAAGGGTTTTTACCATTGCCCGGCGCAATCTCTTTAGGCCCTTGCCGTATTTGGCACTGATGGGAACCAAGTCACAAAAATTTGACCAGGGGATTTTCAACTTGATGTCTTCCCACCATTCTTTGCGCTCTTTTGGGCCTTGACCAGGTTCCACTGCATCCATTTTATTGAGCACAATCACCACCGATTTTCCCTTGTCCAGAGAAATGTCGAGCAGCCGGCGGTCTTGATGGCCAACACCTTTTTCGACATCTATCAAAAATAAAACCATATCGGATTCGGTAATACACCGAAGAGATCGGAAAACCGATTGCGCCTCGACCACATCCCTAATCAATGGTTTTTTGCGGATGCCGGCGGTGTCGAGAATTTTAAGATGCCTCCAGGGAGAATCCGATTCTCCAAAGAGAGTTGCGCTCTCACCAAAATTCAAGTTGAGTAGGCCCTCGACGGGATCGAGAGTCGTGCCCGGCACATGGCTGACCAGAGCGCGCGAAGTTCCCAATAATTGATTGAGCAGTGTCGATTTGCCACTGTTGGGAGTGCCAATCAGGGCCACCTTGCCGGCGCAGTCCGGTTCGGGCGTTGCCATTTTTCCGGTAGCAAAGGCAAAGCTGTGAAGTTTAGAGCGCAAGTGGGATATTCCCCGATCGTGAGACGCTGAAACGGCAAAGAGTGATTCGGCCCCCAAGGCAAAAAAAGGGGCCTCCATACCCTCTTGTTTTTCACCGTCACACTTGTTAATCAGCGGCCAAAACGGTTTGTGGTGCGAGCGAATCATCTCGGCAATGGTTTGATCCAGGGGCAAAAGGCCCGCTCTTGCGTCGGTCACCAACAAAACCAAGTCCGATTCTTCAATCGCCAGGGATATGTGTTCACTGATCGAGGAAAAGAAAGGCGAGGCATCCTCCAACTCTGAACTGACCGGATAAAATCCTCCCGTGTCGATCAAAATGATTTCCCTGGCAGGAATTTCTGCACACTCATCCAAGGAAACAATCCCGTAGTGGCGGTCGCGGGTGACTCCCGGTCGATTGTAAGTGATAATTTGCTGAGAGCGCCCCATCAGGCGATTGAACAAACTCGACTTGCCCACGTTGGGCCGGCCCACCAAACTGACGACGATAGAATCGGCACTCACGTCTCCGCCTTTTCCAATGCTTTGGGTTCTTTTTTGCGCCAGAAGCGGATACTGTCCACCGCCCGGGGAAGGCCCAACTCTTCCAGAATAAAGTGGTTTTTGTACCACTTTGAGAGAATTTTGACGTGCAAGAGCAGACACACCTTTTTCCCCATCATGGCCTCAATCTTTCTGCGGGCGCGACTTCCAATTTGCTTAATCATGGAACCTTTACTGCCCACCACTATGGCCCGTTGCCCGGGACGGTGAACCAAAATCGCCGCTGAAATATGGACAATACTCTGGTCTTCTTCAACGGAGTCTTTAAAATCTTCAATGATGACGGCACTTTCAAAGGGAAGCTCCTCTTTTAATAGTTCAAAAATCTGCTCCCGAACATATTCGCAGGCAAAAAAACGCTGATTTTTGTTGGAAATTGAACCGTCGGGATATAAATGGGGGCCGGAAACAGCAGCATCACACAAAGCGCCAGTAAGAAGGTTCATGTTGGTGCCCTCTTTTGCAGAAACCGCCAAAACTTTTTCCACATTGGGCAAGTGAGTCTGGGCCTTGCTCAAAACTTCTTGCGAGAGCCATTCTGCATCAACATCCAGCAGGTCAATTTTAGTCAGAACAATCCACACCGGCGACGCTCCCCTTTCGATCACCTCGATAAAGGCGGAAAGTTGGGGCAAGAGTTCTTTGCCGGAATCAATTAAAAGTAAAGACAGGTCAGCGCCCTCCTGGGCATCCCGCGCCTGTTGGTTGAGCCTGCGACCAAAGTCTTTTCCCGTGCGATGAATCCCCGGAGTGTCGATCAGGATGATTTCTGTGTGATCGACGGTTAAAATACAGGAAAAACGGTTGCGGGTGGTGTGTGGCCGGTGGGAGACAATGCTTAAATCCACGCCCAACAGATAGTTAATCAAACTGGACTTGCCCACGTTGGGAATGCCCAAAACCGATGCCGTGAGAGTCTTGTTGAGGGGATGCTGGTTTTGCAACAACATTTACTGCACCTCTTTGAGAGATTCCGGCCAATCGTGTGCCAAGGCCTTTTCCGCCAGTGCCTTTTCCGCCTTCTTTTTGCTGGGAGCAGTGAGATCCGCCAGCCTTTTGCCTTTCAGCTTGAGCGTCACTTTAAAACCCTGATCAACTTCTTCGGCAACGTATTCGGGGAGTTCCTTCAAAACCGCCATGCTCTTTTCCTGAAGCCTGCTTTTGGGGTCAAAAGAGAGCAAGCGCTGGAGGTCAAAGAGTTGTTGTCTTTTGTGCTTGCAAAAAAGCTCTTCCCAACAGTTTAAAACCTGGTAGGTATGTTCCCATCCAAGGCCTACAAAACTCGCCCCCAACAGGGCCTCGAAAAAATCGGACACGAGCCCATCGCTTTTATGGAGATTTCGCGCCCGTTCCCCCCTGCCGACCAGCAAGAATTGATCCAAATTGAGAAGGCGGCCCCATTCCCCCAAAGTCTCCTGGCCGACAATCGAGCCTCTCAGGCGGGAGAGCTTGCCCTCGTCCAAATTTTTAAAGTGGCAAAAGAGTCTGTGGGAACACCACGTTCCCAAAACCGCATCACCTAAAAATTCCAGGCGCTCGTTGCAAGGGTAGGGCCAGTTGGCGACTTCATTGGCCCAACTCTTGTGAGTCAGGGCCTCAAAGAGCAGTTTTGAATCGAGAGAGTCGAGAAACCAACGGCGAAGTTGCTCTAACAGCGCCTTTTCTTCAAAGGGAAGAGGGGAAGAAAAAATGGGTTGATCCAACATGATGTTGCTTTGTAGCAAAAAAGCACAGGCCTTGGCAAGGCCCGTAAATTGGTCTAACCTATTGGAATTGTGCAAATTTCTGATTTTCAAAAGCGGCGGGAAGAATTTTTTAAGTGGCGCCCTCTCAGGCGCTTGAGCGGGAACACTCTCAAGAATTACCGCACAGACCTCAACTGTTTTCACCAATTCCTGACCGATGGCAAAAATCACAGGGATTTTGGCCGCCTCGATGCCGCCTATATCAAAAGCTACGGGCACTACCTTCAAGGCCGCTACAAAAACGCAAACAGCCACAGAAGGCGCGTTCAGAGTTTGCGCATCTTTTTTGATTTTCTGGTGGAAAAGCGCGTTTTTGCCTCCAATTTAGTGAGAGAACTACCCACCAGTCCCAAGTTCCTGGACGTTCCCCGCCCCACCCCCAACAAGGCCATTGCCAAACTTTGGGGCCATCTCTCGCAGGAGGCCGAGCAAAGCGACCCTCTCTTGGGACTTTTGGCCAAACGCAATCGCATCATCGCCTTTCTGATTTACTGTGGGGGTCTGAAAGTCAGCGATCTAGCGCGCCTGAAACGCGATCACCTTTTTGTCACTCTGCGCAAGGGCGCTTCCTCCCGCGTTATGCTCTCCCCTCCCCGAAGAGACCCCTATAGCGTTCCCCTGCCCCGTGTTTTTGTCCCGATTTTTAGGGATTATGAACAAAGTTTAAAGCGGGAAAAAAGGAGGTTGCGCCTGAGTTTTGACGATGCCCTCTTCAGTGCTAACGCGCACCGAATTTTAGCGGGGGGAATTGGCCCACGGGGGGTGGAAGTGGTTTTTCAGGAAATCAGCAAACGCCTGAAAATCCCCTTGACGCCCAAAAATTTGCGCCAGGCAGGGATTCTCCGCTGGTTGGCCCATGGCGAGAAAGATTCCCAAGTGCGGGAGTGGATGGGGGTCACTCCCGGCCACGACCTGAAACCCTATAAAAAATGTCTGACAAACTATCCTTTTAATGACAGTTTTCTAAGTCTTGCGTGAATATTGATCTTACTTATCAAGAATTAATCGCCCAACTCAAGACGGGCAAGCGTCCTTTTGTAGAACTGTCAAAAGACGAGGTGGCCTTTCTTTGCCAACGGCCAAAAAATGACAATCTCTTGCGGCCCTGGCTGGCCATCCTCGGTTATTCCCGCAAAAACTATTTCGAGTTTCAGACTATCTTGATTGATTTTTTGCACACCGAGCACAGGCCGGAACTTTTAGTGTTTGCCCTTTCCGCCTTTCAAAAGCACGTTATCGAATTTTATCATAGGAAGGGAGAGCGTTTTCCCCTGCATGTGATCGAGGCCTTAAAAATTCCGCTACGGCATTCAAACTCTGAAGTCGTGGATTGGACTTTAAAAATGATTGAGCAACTTGGCCCTCAGCGTGCACTGCTTACCAAAGTTTTGCGGGAACGTATACCCGAACTTTGGAAATGTTTTTCTCCCCGACAATTCGCACTAAGGCACAGAATCGGTGTCCTCTTATCCCGGTTGTAATTTTTTGTTAGAAAATGGTTATTGCTTAAGAGCGTCCAATATAAGATTTTAATGCCATGGTGATGAACGGATTCATCAAATCACCAAAGATAGAGTTTACGAGGAGGGCACTCTATGAATTTGGAAGGAGAAGAGGCCATAAATTTTGATCATTATCTCTCCGACGAGCAAATGGCCATACTTCGGGAAAAGTTGCTTGCCGAAAAAGAGAGGATACTTAGCAAAGATGTAGATCAATCCCACTACCATCTCGACAGAAACGAACTGTCCGATCCCGTCGATGAGGCCAGTGCCAATCATATCGCCGACACCAAAAACCGTTTTCGCAACCGTGAAAACTTTTTTCTGAAAAAAATTGGCAAGGCCCTGCAAAAAATTGCCAAACGCGAATATGGAATATGCAACGAATGTGATGCCATGATCAGTTTTGAAAGACTGTGTGCCCGGCCAACTGCCGAGCTTTGCATCAGTTGCAAAGAGGAAGAAGAAAATGTGGAAAGGAGCAACATCTTTGGCAAGCGCTCCAAATCCCTCGGCAAGACCATCCACGAACTCGGCCGCCGCTAGCGGCAGTAGAAGTCGGGGTCAGGCCTAGTAGCATTGAACGCCCGGATGACGAAATCCTCTAAAACCGGCTCGTTGGTAACGTCGTCAAAGAGCCAATTATAAGCGTACCATTGACCGATTGCCTGGGCCGCCAGACACGCCTCGCGCACGGTTTCATACTGAATCGTAAGCAACTCGACCAGGCGAACTTTAATTCTCTTGCCACTGCCTCCAACACAACCTTGGTAGGGATACTGACTGCACACTACCCGCCGGCGTTTGTTGGCATCAGAATCCCCCAAAAAAACCAATTCTACGTCGGGTTCAATTTTTTGGGCGCGCCTCCACATTTCCGTCGCCCCCAAAGTTCCCGTGTCTCGCCTGGTACAAGAACACGAAGAAACGCCACCCCATAAAATCAACACAGTTAAAATTTTTTTTATGGCGTTCATTTTTTTATCATACCAGAGAATAAAGTCCAAAAAACCTTTTATTGATTTTCATTTTGGCCTAGAATGGGGCCGATGGCACAAAGAAAAGGTGATCACCAAAAATTCTATTTCAACCCCATTCAAAAGACGGAAGTTGTGGAAGTTTGCAAACTCGCCGCAAACAAAAAAATACCGATCATCGTTTGGAGTACCGGAACCAATCGAAATGAAGCAGAAAAATACTCGGCCGAGAGTTTTGACCAAAGCTCCAGACAGCTCTTTTTAAGGCCCCCGGAACCTTCGGTTTTAGAGACGGTCTGGACCAGTCGCTATCTGGACAGAGAAGTTTTTCTCAAGATGAGCTTGGACAATATACAGTATTTTAGCTCCAGTATTCTCCACGGGCATCCCACAACACAAAAATACTGGATTTTTGTTAAAAACGATGTCTACCGCACCCAACAACGCTTTAACTACCGCCTGGCGGCCACCCCGCTTTTTCCCATTCGGGTGGAACTTAAAGGCCGGGGTGAGTATCCGGGAATTGACATTTCCGTGGGGGGCGTCAGTTTCAGCATCTCCGACAAGACGAGTCAATTTTTTACCAAAGGCACCATTTTTGAAGATTGCAAACTCAGCCTCAAAGGGGACAAATTCCACATTCCTAAAGTCAAAGTGATGGGACTTTGGCCGTGGAAGGATGGTCTGGTTCAGGTGGGCCTGGCCTTTAATGAGCTTTCGGCGGGCCTTGAAAAGGCCCTCTTTAGGAGCATTACCGACGGAATCCGCCTCACTGAAGGCCCCGCAAACAAGGGGATAGTCCGTAAAAAATAGGTGTGTAACTTTTACCTTTTAACTTCCGGGATATTGACGAATGCTTGATAATTGTCTATTATCCCCTGCACAACGAAGGAGTAGAAAACCTGTAAGTACCTAAATTTATTATGAATATAGATATTAGTTCTCTCCATGGCTACAAATCCGTCGAAAAGGCCCGCCTTTTTAAGGCGCACAACCTTTATTCTTTTTTTCGCCCCATTGAAAACAGCGAAGGCACGGTGGTGTCCGTCGATGGCCTCCAACAAATTATGATCAGCTCCAATAACTATTTGGGCCTCACCCACCACCCCCACGTCGTCGAGACCGCCAAAAAGGCGATTGAAAAGTACGGCACCGGCTGTACCGGATCGAGGCTTTTAAACGGCAATTTGGTCATCCACGAGGAATTGGAGGAACGCCTGGCCAAATACTTAAAGCACGAGGCGGCGCTGGTCTTTGCCACCGGAATGCAAACCAATTTGGGGGCGCTGACCGCCGTTTGCGGGCCTCGGGACTGTATGCTTTTGGACTCGGAAAACCACGCTTCCTTGATTGATGCCGGCCGCCTGGCCTTCGGGCATTGCTTCAAATTCAAACACAACGACATGGAGTCGCTAGAGGAGCTTTTGAAGGAAAACACCGGCCGCTACCGCAATACCTGGATCGTAAGCGACGGGATTTTCTCGATGACAGGAAGCGTCTTAAACCTCCCCCGGGTGGTGCAATTGGCCGAGCAATACGGTGCCTATATCTATGTAGACGATGCCCACGGGATCGGGGTCATGGGCGAACGCGGGCGAGGAACGATGCATCATTTTGATGTGGCCAACCAAGTCCACCTCAACATGGGAACATTTTCCAAGTCCTTTGCCTCTATTGGCGGGGTGGTTTCAGGCCCTGCGGATTTGATCGACTATATCAAGCACAATGCCAGAAGTTTTATCTTTTCGGCGGCCATGGCCCCCAGCGCGGTGGCCACGGTGATGGCCTGCCTCGACGTCATCGAATCAGATACATCGCTACATTCGAGATTGTGGAAGAACGTGGAGTTTATGAACAAATCTTTCAGAGAAATAGACCTTTGCACCCACAATTCCCAAACCCCCATCATTCCGGTTTTGGTGGGTGACGAATTGGAGACTTTTAGAATCACTGATTTCCTGCGGGAAAATGGCATCTTCGCCACCCCCATTTTACCTCCGGCCGTACCCAAGGGAGAGGCCTCCATCCGCACCAGCTACATGGCCACCCACTCGATGGAAGAGTTGACCAAAGTGGTGGAAGTTTTTGCCAAAGTCAAAAAACGCTTTCAGCTTCCCATTAATATCCAGTAGAAATTCATGGAAATTAAAGAAGTCAAAACCCGTTCTGATCTAAAAAAATTTATCAATCTCCCCTGGAAAATTTACCGGGACGACCCCCACTGGGTTCCCCCGCTCAAAATGGCGGTCAAAGACATTTTGAGTTCCAAGCATCCCTTCCATGAAACCGCCGAACAGGCCAATTTTTTGGCAGAGAGGTGCGGGCAGGTAGTCGGCCGCATTTCCGCCATTTGGCCCAGGGATTTTAACCGCGCTCAAGACCGCTCACTGGGATTGTTCGGCCATTTTGAAAGCGTTAACGACACGGCAGTGGCGCAAAAACTTTTTGACCGGGCCTGTTCGTGGTTAAAAGACAAGGGAGCCACCAGTGTCCAAGGCCCCAACAACCCGACTTCCAATTACGAGTGTGGCCTTCTGGTGGAGGGGTTCGATGATCCCCCTCAAGTGATGATGACCTATAACCCTGCCTACTACGTCTCCCTGTTTGAACACATGAATCTCACCAAGGCCAAAGACCTGTTGGCCTACAACATGAGTGTAGATGCCACTTTTCCACCGGAAATCGAAAAGGTGGCCAAATTCGCCCTTGCCAAGGGCAATGTCAAATGCCGTTTTTTAAACAAAAAGAAACTTGATGAAGAAATCGAAAAAATGTATCAAGTCTACGAAAGTGCCTGGGAGAACAATTGGGGTTTTATTCCCCCTACCCGACGTGAATTTTTCCACACCGCCCACGCTCTTAAACCCTTAATCGAAGAAGACATGATTTTGTTTGTAGAGGTCGGCGCTGACACTGCCGGATTTATGATTATCCTGCCGGACATTAATCAGGCCCTCAAACACATCCCCAATGGAAGGCTGCTCCCCTTCGGCATCTTCAAGCTACTGGGTTACAAAAAGTATTGCACCAGAGTGCGCATTCCCATGTTGGGCATCAAACCCCAGTACCAAAAACTGGGACTGGCGGGTCTGCTTTACTACCAGAGCAAAAAATCCTGGGAACACAAAAAACAGTATCAAAGTTTTGAGTCGAGTTGGATTTTGGAAGACAACCGCCCCATGAACCTGGCGCTGCGAACTATCGGGGCCAAACCCTATAAAACCTACCGCATTTTCGAGAAGGCCCTTTAAGGTTCTTTGGATGAAAAAAATTAAGGCCGTGCAACTTTTTAAGCCGGATTATTTAAAAGAGTGCCGCAAACTGACACCGATGCAAATTCTCCACTTCCTCGAAGATTTTCGCAAAATCTATGGCGCAAAAGTTGTCGATCCCAAGATCGAGGGCAAAAAGAAATTGCCATGAAACTCAAAACTTATCAAAAGGCCGCCTGATGAACATTTTAGTCACCGGGGCCACCGGATTCGTCGGCGGGCATCTCAGTGAGTTCTTAAACCAAAGAGGCCATAGCGTCTACGCCCTGGCGAGAAACAAGCAAAAATTTGAGCGGGCAAAACTCCCCTGTCACTTGGTTTTGGGAAGTTTGGAAAGTGAACGCCGGCACGCTTGGGTGGATGAGCTTCCCGCAGACCTGGACGCCGTGGTTCACTCGGCGGGAGAAGTTCACAGTTTTGATCCCAAAAACTTCGAGCGCACAAACTTTTTGGCCACCCAAAGACTCATCGGCGACCTCAAGGAGCGCTACCCGCGCTTGCGTTTTGTGTTTATTTCCAGCCAGGCGGCGGCAGGGCCTTCCCAACACAAGCTGGATGAGTCGTGCGCCCTCGAACCAGTATCGCACTACGGACTTTCCAAAAAACTGGCAGAAGAATGTCTGGGGCGCGAGGCCGCACCCGCGTGGGATAAAATCATCATTCGCCCCCCGGTCGTGCTCGGCCCAAGGGATGCCGCCTTTGTCGATTTTTTTCAAATGATCGCACGAGGACTCGCCGTCGTTCCCGGCCTAAAAGGCGGGCAAAGGAAATACAGTTTTGTCTGCGTTTTCGACCTTGTAGAAACCATTGCGCGGGCCTTGGAAAGGCGCGAGATCAAAAGGGAAACCTTTTTTTCCTGTTATCCCCAAAGCATGACCTTGATTCAATTGATCGGGGAAATTCAAACGGCCATGCAAAAAAAGGCCTGGGTTTTGCCAATCCCCATGCCTCTGGTTTCTGCCATGGCCCATCTCTCCTACGGTCTGCACCGGGCCTTCGGATGGGACGGGCGCCTGACTCCCGACAAATTGCGGGACTTAAGGCCTGTCGCCTGGTGCATTTCTGCGGAAAAATCGGAAAAGGTGTTGGGCATGCGCTACCAGTGGAATCTCGCACGCACCGTGGAGGCCACCTTGAAGGATTATCTTGAGCGCAATATCTTATAAAATCATTTTAAAATAAAAAACTCGGACAATAAAATTTTGCTTTCAAGTTTCTTTTTTTCTATACTAACAGTCTTAAAACTTTTTTAACCTGGAGGTTTCTGTGAGAGCTTGTTTCAACATTTTCTGTACTTTTTCCATGCTTTTTTTTGGCGTCGTTTCTGCCAATGATGAAACGTCCTCGCAACCAACCTTTGCCGACATCCCGGCGGGCAAATTTGCGATGGGAAGCCATGAAGACGAAGAGGGCCGTTGGGGCGACGAAAGACAACACTGGGTGACCTTAAACAACGATATTCAAATGCAAACTACTGAAGTGACTCAACTCCAATACTTTGAAGTTATGGGCACCAACCCCTCTCACTTCACATGGAACTACCACTGTCCCGACAACTATAAAGTGGTGTCCAGGGAGATCGTGAACAAAACAGGCAAAACAATCATAAACGAAACCAGAATGTGCCCCAACCATCCGGTAGAAAATGTCTCTTGGTTTGATGTTAGAAGATTTATCGCCAAACTCAACGCAAGAGAAGACGGCCACGTTTACCGCCTCCCCACCGAAGCGGAATGGGAATACGCCGCCCGCGCCGGCGGTGAATGGTACTTCCAATTTGGGCCATATATCTCTCCGTCCCAGGCCAATTACCACGGAAAGGCCAACTTCAAATATTCCTTCAAAGGGGAATACCGCGGCCAAACGATGGAAGTAGGCAGTTTTGATGCCAATGCCTGGGGACTCCACGATATGCACGGCAATGTGCGAGAATGGGTTTTTGATGCCTACGGCGATTACTTTATGGAGGAATACTCCCGCTTGAGAAAAGCACCGCTTGGCCGTCTGTCTCTTGACATGGCCTCAACACAACGCACGGCCGCTTCCATAATTCACAGAGAAGACCCACAAGGTGCCAACGTTGGGCCTGGACAGGTGATTCGGGGTGGGGGTTGGAATAGTTCCCCCTTTGCTCTGCGTTTTGCCTTTCGCAATTATGCCTCGGCCTATGAACGCCAAAGCGACCTGGGTTTTCGCCTGGTGAGAGTGTCCCTCAATCAGGTGGTGTCCGAACAACAAGAGGCGCAAAATCCCGAAAACTACGAAGAGTCTGAATCTGAAGCTGCCACAAAATCTGAAGCACCAGAAGAAGCTGAAGAATCTCAAGAAGCTGAAGAGTCTCAAGAATTCGAGGAATCTGAGGAATAAGTCTCGCCCGAAATCTTCTTGGCAAAGTCTTGCGCCACGTCAATGAGGTGCAGGACTACTTTTGCCAAAAAGATGCCAAGTTTGCTTAAATGCAGTCATGGTGCTCAAAGAGATTGATAAAAAAGGAAACGCTCTCATTTCCTGGATGGAAATCTCCATCAAGGCCGCCAAGGGGAAAATATAATGCCTTTCACCCCCCGTTTAGGAGTCAATATCGACCATGTGGCGACTTTGCGTCAGGCGCGGGGAGAAACTTATCCTTGCGTGGGCAAGGCCGCCAAAACCGCACTTGCTCACGGTGCTGACCAGATCACCCTGCACTTGAGAGAAGACCGGCGCCACATTCAGGATGCGGACGTGCCGGTAGTTCAAGAGATTACCCGGCAATTTTCCCGGCCGCTCAATTTTGAGATGGGGTGCCACCCTGAAATTCTCGACATCGCTCTCACCTTGGCGCCGGATTGGGTGTGTCTGGTTCCCGAAAACCGCCAAGAGAGAACCACTGAGGGCGGACTCAATTTGCTCGACCCGGATATTTTTCAACGAGTGAGCAAAACTTGCCAACAACTGAAAAAAAAGGGAGTGCGCATTTCCCTATTTGTCGAGTGCCGAGAAGAGATTTTAAGACGTTGCAAGGAACTTCCCGCAGATGCGGTGGAAATTCACACCGGAGACTTTGCCCGCGCCCATCTGGCGGGACAATCTACAGAACATTTTTTCGAGCAATTCCAACGGGGCCAGCAACTGTGTCACCAGTTGGGACTTTCGTTTCACGCCGGTCACGGACTCACCTTTGAAAGCTGTACTGCACTTCTACAACAAAAACTTTTTGTGGAATACAATATTGGCCACTGGATTATAGGCCAGGCGGTTTTTGAAGGACTGGGAAATGTGGTGGCAAGGCTTGCGCACGAATTTAAACGCTTTCCCTGTGAGGCAAAATGAGAATTGTTTCCTCCCGTGAAATGCGCGAAATTGAAGCGAGAGCTTCCAGTGAAATGAAATTTGGCGAATCCCTGATCGTCGAAAACGTAGGCCGTGAAGGGGCGGCGTGGATTGAATCGCACATGGCCCGGGTTTTGCTCGAAGGTGAAGTCTTGTTGTTGGTCGGCAAGGGCAACAATGGCGCAGACGGTTTGGCGATTGGCCGGCACCTGACAAGTCGCGGATTTTCCGTACGCGCTTTCATGCTCTTTAAAAATAGTGATTGCAGTGAAGAACTCAAAGTCCAGGCCCACATGGCCCACAGTTTTGGAGTAAAAATCAACGAAGTTGCAAACAGCAAACAAATCAGCGCCTATTTCAACCAATTAAATCAACGATCTCTGGTCATTGATGCCGTTTTGGGAACGGGTTTCAGGCCTCCGCTCTCCAGAGATATTTCCGAAACAATCAATATGATCAACCGCCTTGACAGCACTATACTTTCAGTTGATGTTCCCACGGGAATTTGTAGCGACACGGGGACGGTCAGCGGAAACGCTATTGAGGCAGATTATACGCTGACGGTGGGCCTTCCCAAAACTGGATTTTTCTTTGGCAAGGGCGCTCAGCACGCCGGCGAAATGGTGGTTTTGCAGGCGGGCCTGCCCAAAACCCTTTTGCAGGGAGGAGACAAACAATTACTCACCCCTGCTCTGTTTCAAGGTCTTTATTTTAAGCGCAACAAGTGGAAATACAAAAATGCTTTTGGCCATACACTGGTGGTAGGTGGCTCTTCCGGCCTTACCGGAGCGGCAGTACTGACCGCCCACGCTGCCTTGAGGGCGGGGACGGGACTGGTGACGGTAAAGACCTGGCCCGAATCCTATCAAGAACTTGGCAGTCGCCTGCCCCCTGAAATCATGCTCGGTCACATTTGCGAAGATTTTGCACCTTGGAATTCGATCGTCATTGGCCCGGGATTAGGGCGCGCTCCAAAAGGCCGGCACATTTTGCTTAAAATTCTCAACTCTTTTACCGGCCCTGTCGTCGTCGATGCCGATGCCCTGCACGTCCTCGACCTCAAAAAAGATGCCTCCCTCATTGCCCAGAGGAAGTGGCCAACAGTGCTGACTCCCCACATGGGCGAGTTTGCCCACTTGAAGAAAATCAAAACCGGCCAACTTTTGGAGCACTCTTTGGATCATCTCAGACAAATGATCGAAGAGTGTAATTGTTGTGTGGTAATGAAAGGTGCCAGCACCTGCATCGGCCTTCCCG
This sequence comes from Bacteriovoracaceae bacterium, assembly GCA_965215445.1. Classification (GTDB taxonomy): domain Bacteria; phylum Bdellovibrionota; class Bacteriovoracia; order Bacteriovoracales; family Bacteriovoracaceae; genus CBDBLK01. Next base: position 1,442,685 of record CBDCDT010000002.1, read on the forward strand.
ACGGAAAAGTTTATATCAATCACTACCCCAATGATGGCATGGCCTCGGCCGGTTCTGGAGATGTGTTGGCGGGAATTGTAGGCGGACTTTTGGCCCAATATCCGGTGGAGATGAAAAGTTCTTCACTCTTTGCCGACCAGACGGTGGCCTTTAATGCCGTCTTGATGGGCGTGATGATTCACACACTGGCGGGCAAACACGCGGTCAAACGCTGGGGCGCTCACTCTATGAAGGCGGGAAATATCATTGAACATCTGTCCAACGCGTTTTCTGAACTCGATTCCAAGGCCAAGGGTGAAATGTGAAGCGGGAAAAAACCCTCAAACATTGGAAAAAAGTTTTGACCGCCGATTTAAAATCAGTGGCCAGTGAATTCAAGGCCTGCCTGCTGCCTCCGGCAGTCATTATTTTACAAGGAGAAGTAGGGGCCGGGAAAACCACCTTCGTTCAAAATTTTATTCAGGTACTCTACCCTAAAATGTCCAGTTTGGTTGCCACCAGTCCCAGTTATTCCCTGATTCACGAAATGGGTGGTGTCGTCCACGCCGATTTTTACCGTCTTGAAGAAGGGGAAGACATCGTGCACCTTGAACTTCCGCTCTATTTAGAGAAAAAAGATTATTGTTTTGTCGAGTGGGGCGAGAAATTCATTTCCACTTTGCAAAGGGAGTGTGGTGACGATTTTTCCTATTATAAACTGCATATCAAAGAAACGGAAAACGCCTTCCGCCACCTGACCCTCTCAAAACTGACCTAAACTGGAGAAGATAGCATGAAAATTTTAGCTTTGATTTTGACCTTGGCCCTGACAATTTCCACTCAGGCCTCGTGGTTAAATTCTTTTTGGGTCAGCCTTAAGCAAACACTGGGAATAGACGGCCAAATTTTACGCTCTCCGATTCTGCCACCAGAAAGTGCGCTCAAAGGCAAGCACTCACCCGACGAAAGCAAACGGCGCTGGAAGGCCAGGAGTTTTTCACCCGAGGAACAAACCAGCAGCGACCGCACCTTTTTACTGGAGGCCTTTCAGGTCGTGCGCCAAACGTCTCCTTCGCAACAACAACTGAATCGCTGGATGAGCGTTATCGGACAAGGGGGAAACCGGGAGGGCATTTACAGATCCATGGTTTTAGACCGCTTTTATGCCGACCTCGAAACCGGCAAACATCCCATTTCTACGGATGCCTTAAAGTTTGCGACAACTTTTCACACCCGCTTTTTGATTGGAGAATGGAAAGCTGATGCATGGAGCACGGGCAATTTTTATCACCTCAAGCGCACCACCGTCGAACGCGCTCTGGAAGTCTTCGATGCCTTTGGCCTGGAAAGAGAGGAAGATATGTATCGCTGGTACGCTATCGTCGCCGCCCACCTGGCGGAACACTACTCCAAGGCCTTTGAATCAGAAGTACGTCGGGAAACTCTTCGGGAAAACCATTTTTCCTGGGCCAAACAAATGCCCTGGCAGCAAATCAAGTCAGAACTCATCATTCGCTTGCACAAGGCCTACAACTCGTTATCCCGGCCTTCCAATTGACAAAATGCCTTCCCTATTCAAAAAAATTCCACCCCACCGATTTTTGTGCCATAATAAACCCATGAAGCGACAAAATACCCTCTTGACGCCCCCCCCCGTGGATTCCGCCAACTTTTAAATTTTACCTGCGCTCTCATCCTAAATACCTTCATTTCGGCCTCATCAACCCATACGCCGATTTGCCCACCAGGGCAGACTTTGGATACCTCGGATTGCACCTGCAAGGCAGCACCTCCGGCAGCAAAAAAGGATATAGTATGCAGTACCCTATGCTGGAACGGAATATCCTCATGCTCAGACGCATATAAGACAAAAGGCCATGCAACTCTTCAAGATGCTGCAACAGAGTGCCGTACCAAAGGAAAACTTCTCTGTGTGAACTGTCCAGGCAAAACTGCTCCTGACTACGAATCTACTCCTATGGCTGATAAGATATGTAATTGCTCTTTCGTCTTCACATGCAGAACCAAATGCGGCAGTAACAATAACTTCATACACCGCGAATACCCCAATCTGGGCATAGATGATTCCGCTGCTACCCAAAAATTTTGCGACACCGCCGGCACCGGCTTCAAAACTGCCAACAGGGTCTGCTCCGTCAGCGGCGGCCCTCCCATCAAAGACTGCTCCTGCACTGCAGATGTACCTTAGGCGAATACCCCTGTCGGCAAAACCAATTATTTAATCGAAAGCCACCCGAATTTGGCCATCACCAAAATGGCACCGATGGAACTGGCGTATAAAAGGCCCATTCTCACGGTTAGCGTCGTGTTCAATTGCTCAATTTTTTCTCCAAGATCGGAGCGAACCTTTTCAATTCTTAGTTCAAGTTCGGCCCGGTTTTTTTCAATATCTTTCTTGAGTTCGGAACGGATCGTTTCAATTTTAACATCAAGTTCCTTAATATCTCTTTGAACATCGGTAATATCACGTTTGGTGGCCAAAGTTGAGTTGATAATTTCATACAAAACCAAGGCCTGCGCTTTGGCCTGCTCGTCAGGGACTCCGGCCCTCATCAGGCGTTCAGCATATTCCAACGTATTTAATCCATTTGTGGTCATCATTTCTCCCTTTTAAGGCCTATCGTCCTCTTAAAAACTTTCTTTAAAGTTTAGTCTGAGTTTGTATTCTTGCAAAGACCTATAAAATACTTCCAGTTTTCTTGATAGGTCGATTATTCAAAAAAAATTCCACCCCACCGATTTTTGTGCCATAATAAACCCATGAAGCGACAAAACACCCTCTTGACGCCCCCCCCCGTGGATTCCGCCAACTTTTAAGTTTCACCTGCGCCCTCATCCTAAACACTCTGATTTCGGCCTCATCAACCCATACGCCGATTTGCCCGCCGGGGCAGACTTTGGATACCTCGGATTGCACCTGCAAGACGGCGACTCCCGCTCCGGCGACGCCTTCGTGCCCTTGCTCTGGGGATGGGTGCAAGCCATTTTGTAAAGGGATATGCCCACACTCTGCAAACATAGAATTGTATGTCAACATCACGAGATGTGAAAGCAAGTGTATTTCTAGTTCGACGCTTACTACTCCCAGCACTCGCTCGCAATATTATAAGTGTCCCTCATCTACTTACACAAGACGACCTAATGGATCGTGGCGATGTTCGTGGGGCCTATGTGGTAACCATTGCGGTAATTTTTCATGCTACGATAAACCAATAGGCGCAGGCGATGAAATTCTAAGGAAAGTCATTACTATAAAAGGTGAGGTCTTTTGTAGTTATTATTATAAGAGCCATATTTACAATGTTATAAGAATATGCCCCTGAGATGCGGCCGTTTTGAGGGAAATATTTTTTGAATCACGCAAAATGCTCTTGTCGTTTACTTAATCAAAAAAGGGATTCTCGATTCCGGTCAGGCCCGCCAGCAAGCGCTCCACTCCCAAGGCAATGCCGGAACAGGGGGGAAGGCCGCGGTCGAGAACGCGGTAGAGTACGCGGGGTTCGGGAAGTTGGTAGTGATAAAGTTCTCGCTTGCGCTGATTTTCGCAAGCAAAACGCCGTTTTTGTTCAGTGAGATCGGTCAGTTCACCAAAGCAGTTGGCCAGTTCCAAACCTCCCAAATAAACCTCAAAGCGCTCGCACACGGAAGGGTCACTCTCTTTTGCACGCGCAAGGGCCGCCAGTTGGATCGGGTATTCCTTGAGGATGAGCAGGGGAATTTTTTTGATGTGAGGTTCGATGACATTTAAAAAGACCAGAAAAAAGAGGTCGTCCCAATAGCGCTGGCGTTCGGGGTAAAGCTCGGGGAATAATTCGCCCACGCACCTTTGCAAACTCTCTAAAGTTGTATGTTGGCGCAAGGAAAACCCCGCCCAGCGCTGGAAGGCCTCTTCGACAGTGAGCCATTCGGGGCGGGGAGGAATTTTGTCGAGTGTGGAAAAACCTTGCCCTTGCAAACATCGGTGGCAATGGGCCAGAAGCTCCACCACGTCTTCGGCAATCACCTGGTAATTTTGTCCCACCCGGTACCACTCCAGCATTAAAAATTGCCGGCGGTGGGTGCTCGAATCCGGTTCGTCACGAAAACAATAATTCAAGGAAAAGAGGTCGCCGAAACCTTCAGACAGGAGTTCCTTGAGGGCAAATTCGGGGGAAGTGTGCAAATACAGGGGAAGCGTTTTTCGCCCGCGCACGGAAAAGAGTTGGAAGGGGTGGAGATGGGCCTCAAGTCCTGGATGAGGGACTGCGGGAGGTGTCAAAACATCGCGGAAACCCCGCTCCCGAAAAAAGTCCCGAACGCTCTGTTGCAAAAGAAAAGGCCCATGGCGAGTTGTATTCACAGCATTTAGGGTGTACCCAAGTGAGAACGGTTTTGGCCATATTCACCGATTGGGGTTTTTTATGTCACAGTGGCAAATAGGTAACGGAGATATTGCCGGCCTTGCATCCCTCTTTTTCGTCACGGGAAGTGCCCTCTGCGTCTTTTGGTCGGCCTGGCGAACTCCCCAAGGCCTTGACGACTCTCAAAGTGCTGCAAATTGGGGCGCGCGCCTGCACGCAGGCCTTGCCTCTTCCCGCCATCAAATCTGGGGAAAACTGAGCGACCTTCTGCTGGGCCGGGACTTGACCGAAGAACAGTGGGAAGAAATCGAAGAATTGCTTTACGGGGCCGATCTCAGGCCGGAACTAGTGGAAGAGTTGGTGCAGCATCTGCGCCAGGAAGTCCGCAGCAAAAAACTTGAAGAGGATAAACTCAAACAAACCTTCTTTGAATTTCTCAAAAACAAAATGCTGCCAGTGCAGGCCAAAGTGGCCGCTGAAAACGCCGGAAGTGGGGAAAGGCCCTGCGTGATTGCCTTTGTGGGAGTCAACGGTGCGGGCAAGACCACCACACTGGGAAAGCTGGCCGCCCGCCTGAGTGCCCAGGGGAATAAAGTCGTGGTGGGGGCCTGCGATACCTTCCGGGCGGCGGCGGTGGAACAGCTTGAAATTTGGTGCAAACGCGCGGGAGTGCACATGGTCAGTGCCAAATCGGGCACTGCTCCCAGTGGCGTCGGTCATCAGGCCTTGCAAATTGCTCTACGCGACAAGGCCGATTATTGTTTGCTTGATACCGCCGGGCGTCTGCCAACCCACGGCAATTTGATGGAGGAACTTGTCAAATTCAAACGAGTTTTGACCAAGTTAGACCCCCGCGCCCCTCAGCACGTTTGGCTGGTCATGGATGCCATCACCGGACAAAATGGACTTGCCCAGGCCGAAGAATTTCACCGTGCGCTAGAACTTACGGGGCTGATTTTCACCAAATGCGATAGTTCTTCCAGGGCCGGAAGTGCCGTTTCCATTGTGGAACGGCTCCAACTGCCCATCCGCTATATTGGTGTGGGAGAGAGTGTCGAAGACCTCAACACTTTTGACCTGGATCAATATCTCCAAGCGTTACTGGGTATATCCCCCTCCGTGAGTTAAAATTTATTGACAATGAACCTCGATAAATCCTACACTCTGGGCGTGGATAGTACAGAAAGTGTTAGGGATTATGAAATTCTCGGTTACAAGGTGCGGCTTCGCAGTTCTGAAGTCCCCGGTTCCGAGACTCCTGGCCGGATTGTCGATCACGTCCGTGAAAGGGCGGATGTGCTTTTGAATAAAATGCCCCATTTAGAACGAGGTGAGGCCGCGCTTTTGGTGGCGCTCTCCCTCGCGCAGGAGAAATTTGAATTGCAGGCGGAATTTCGCGAAAACGTGGATCACTTTCACAAAGTCGCAGAAAATGCCCTCCAAAGCATCGAGAGTATTTCCCCTGCACCCTAAATGTTATCGATTCCCACGGGGCCTTTCCCGCACTTTTTGAACATTGATGAATGAACAATGAAGACTTCAAGTCTCTCAAGCGGGTTTTGCGTCGGCGCTTGCGCCAGAACAGGCCTTCACCGGAGACGTGCCGAAAGCAAGATGGCCAAATCAGCGCTCGCTTAAATGAGCTTTTTCAAAATTGGCCGAAGTTTGCCGGAATTGAAGCAAGTGCTATCCCTGAACATTTTACAATAGGTGGTTACGCCCCTTTGCCGGGAGAAGTTCATTGGCACGAGGGCCTTGCCAAAAAGTATAGTGGGCGGGTTTGTTTTCCCGCCCTTCGTCGGGGAGAAATGAAATTTTGTCGCTGTCGTTTGCAGGATTTAATAAAAACGCGGGAGTTTGGGGCCTGTCTGCCCACTCCGCCCGCAAATGCCCCCGAAACCAGGCCCGAGGTGGTATTGGTTCCCGGACTCGCTTTTACCCGCACGGGAAAGCGCTTGGGCAGAGGGAAAGGTTTTTACGACCGCTATTTGGCCGATTACCCGGGAATCAAAATCGGCCTGGCCTTTCCGGAACAGTTGTTGGAAGACATTCCCACCGAGGCCCACGACGTCCCGATGGATTTAGTGGTTTGTGCAGATGGTGTCTTTGATTTAAGGATTTAAGGATTTAAGGATTTAAGGAGAAATAAATAATGGAAATTCTGATTGCAATTTTATGTTTGATAGCAGGTCTGGGAGTGGGTTACTTCCTGCGCCACCACTTCGCCCAACTCGAACAAAGAGAAAGGCGCGAAAAGGGCGATCAAATTATCAAGGGCGCCAAAGATCAGGCAAGCGAAATCAAATACCGCGCCAGAAAAGAGTCCAAAGATATTATCCGCGAGGAACGCAAGCAACTCGAAATGGAAATGGGCCATAAGGAAAAGAATTTAAAGCGCCAGGAGCGGGATTTCGCCCAATCCGAAGCGCGCCTGGAAAACGAAAGGGAAGGCCTCAAAAAGGAGACGCAAAATCTCAAGGAGCGGGAATCCAAATTGGAAGAAGAATTTGGAAAGATTGAGCGTGAAGTCCAATCCTTTCAAAAACAGCGTTCTGAGCTGACTGAAAAACTCTCTCAGATTGCCCAGATGACCCGGGAACAGGCCAAGACGGAATTAATCTCTCAGATGGAAGAGGCAGCGCGGGTCGATTTTGCCAAGATGGTGCGCAAAATCGAGGAAGAAACCAAGGAAAACGCCGAATCCAAGGCCAAACGCCTGATTGGAATCGCCATCCAGCGCTTTGCCGGCGAATATGTGGCGGAAAAAACCATCTCCACGGTGGATTTACCCAACGACGAACTCAAGGGCCGCTTGATCGGGCGGGAAGGGCGCAATATTCGCGCTTTTGAACAAATTTGCGGCGTCGATTTGATTATCGACGATACCCCTGAATTGGTAGTGGTGTCTTCCTTTAATGTCGTCAGGAGAGAAATTGCCCGCAGAACTATTGAAAAATTGATTGCCGACGGGCGGATTCATCCCGCCAAAATCGAGGAATTCCACGATAAATCAAAAAGCGAATTGGAAAAGGAATTGCTCGACTTAGGCCAAAAAGCGCAGATGGAAATTGGTATCCACGGGATTCACCCCGAAATACTCAAACTGGTAGGCGCGCTCAATTGGCGAACCTCCTACACTCAAAACCAGTACCAGCACGCCCTCGAGGCCTCCTTTTTGGCGGGAACGATGGCGGCGGAACTGGGCCAAAATGTCAAGCAAGCTCGCAGGGCCGCGCTACTCCACGACATTGGCAAAGTTTTGGACGCTTCGGCGGAAGGGTCACATGCCATGGTGGGGGCCGATTTTGCCAAGAAATATGGAGAATCCTCCGATGTCGTCCACGCCATCCGCGCCCACCACGACGACGAAAAACCGGAATCGGTTTTGGCCCACATTGTGGCCGCCTCGGATGCACTTTCGGGCGCCAGGCCGGGCGCGCGCAAGGCGATGGTGGAATCCTATATCTCTCGACTGACCGACATTGAAGAAATCGTCAACAGCTTTGCCGGCGTTTCCAGGTCTTACGCCATCTCGGGAGGCCGGGAAGTGCGCGTGTTTGTGGAAAATGACAAGGTTAACGACGAAGAGACGGTTTTGCTCTCGCGGGATATTGCCAGCAAAATCGAACAGGAAATGTCCTACCCTGGAACCATTAAAATTACAGTTATGCGCGAAACCAAGGCCGTGGGCATGGCCCGTTAAATTCGAGGGAAATCAATGCGAAAGGCCCCACTCAACAACTTCATTCAATCGTGCAAACACATTAAAAAAGAAGTGCAAGGCCTGGTCAATACTTTTGCAAATTCAGTGGAAAAAGACCTCAAGCACATCATCGTCGAGCGAGATTTTTCCAAGCTCTCCAAAAAATTCCGCCGGGAAAGACAATCCATCGAAAAAATAGTGGAAAAAAGCGTCTACCGCGAAATGGAGAAAATCCACCAATTTATTGGCGAACAAAAAGAGCGTTTGGAAAAATTGCAGTCAAAAGTAGAATCTTATCTACCCGAAAAAGACCACCCGCCAAGGCCCTCCCGCAAAAAAACTACCAAAAAAGTTCGCAAAAAAACGGCCAGGAAGGCCCGCAAAAAAACCAGCAAAAAATCCTAAAATTAGAGTATGCTAGAAGAATGAAAGTCTTGGAGAGACGCTTGGGCCTTTTGGCGGTAAGTGCGATCAGCATGAGCGCCATGCTGGGCAGTGGAATTTTCGTCCTTCCGGGAGTTGCCGTCACTTTTGCGGGAACATACCTGTGGCTGGCCTACCTCCTGGCGGCAGTGGCGGTGTTGCCCGCCGCCCTTTCCAAGTCGGAACTCGCCACCGCCATGCCCACTTCGGGGGGAACTTACGTTTACCTGGATAGAACTTTTGGCCCTCTGGTGGGCACGGTGGCCGGACTCGGCCTGTGGCTTTCCCTGCTCCTCAAATCGGCCTTTGCCCTGATTGGTTTTGGCACCTATCTCAAAGTTTTGACACCACAAATGGCACTCATCCCCACCTGCCTTGCAGTTCTCACCCTTATTGGCGTCATCAATATTTTGGGAGTTGGCAAAGTCTCCACCTTGCTCATTATCGCCGTCGGTGTGAGCATCGCCTTTTTGGCCATCCTCTGCGGTCTGGCCCTCCCCCAGGTAGACTTCGCCGTTCCCCTGTCCCCTCCCACCACCGGATGGGAAGGATTGATGGCCGGCACTGCACTGGTGTTTGTCTCCTACGCCGGAGTGACCAAAGTCGCCGCCATTGCCGAAGAAATTGATCGTCCCGAAGACAATTTACCCCGTGGCATCCTGATAAGTCTTTTGATTGTGACACTTCTCTACACCTTGAGCACTTTTGTTTTGGTGGGCAATTTTCCGGTGGAACAACTGTCGGGAAACCTGCGCCCCATCGACCTTCTGGCGAGAAAAATCGGAGGCCATTCTCTGGAAATCGCCTGCGCGGTGATAGCCGTCGTCACCATGAGTTCCATGGCCAATTCGGGAATTTTGGCCGCCGCCCGCTTTCCCTTTGCCATGGGCCGGGACCGGCTGCTTCCTTCCCGTTTCGGCAAACTTCACCACCGATTTTTAACCCCCATAAACGCCATCATCATTTCCACCTTGGTGGTGGGAGGCATGGTAGTCAGTCTGGACGTGGCAAAAATGGCCAAGTTTGCCTCGGTTTTTATTTTGATGATTTATATGGCGGAAAATGTGGCAGTCATGGTTTTGCGTGAAACCCGCGTGCAGTGGTACCGACCGACCTATAAATCCATCTTCTATCCCGCAACTCAAATCGTCGGCATCATTCTACCCGCTATTTTATTAGTGGGCACGGGACTCTCCTTCACCGGTCTGGCATTAACCATCATCGTTGTTCCCGGAGTTTTGCTGTATTTCTTTTATTCCCGCAAGCGCACAGAGCGCAGAGGATTAATCGGCATACGCGGCAGGCGCCAGGATTTGGTGGGAAGTGAAAACGAAACCTCACAACAAAGGCCCCGTTGGATTGACTTCAGCAAAGCGGCCAATGTGGTGGTCACCCTGTTTGGCAAAGAGCGCTCCCCCGAAATGCTGATTGAAATGGGTGCGGCCCTGGCAGAACGCGGAGGTGTTGAGGTCACCCACATTACCGAAGTGCCGGAACAAACAGACCTCGACGACATTCGTGAAGAAACCGTAGTGATTAGAAGTTTGAGACGCAGAATTATCTCCATGGCCGCCGAAAGGGAAGAGGACATCACTTTTGATCCGGTAGTCTCCCACGACCTGTCCAAAACCATTTACCATATCTCGCAGAGGTTTCACTGCCACTGGTTACTGATCGAATGGTCGGGACGCGCCGGAGGACTCACTTTTCACAATCCCATGGGATGGCTCAAAGGGCATTTGGAATGCAATTTGGGCATCTTCAGAAATGTCGGCGTACGCTACATCAGGCACATTCTGGTCTATTTGAGAAAAGGGCACGACGACAAACTGGCCATCAGCACCGCAAACCATCTGGCCGAAGTCTACCGTGCCAAAATCACACTGCTCAAACACTTGCCTCCAAACACCTCGCAAGAGGAAGAACAAAGTGCCAGTGCCGCCCTGGATACCAAGGCCCAAACGTGTTTCAACCGGGCCGAAATCAACACCATCAAGTCGACTGACGAAATTCTGGCGGTGGTCAAACAAACGGTAACATTTGATCTGCTGATTTTCAGCGCTGAACCCAGCAGTTTTTGGAGCAATATCAAGGGAACTTCCGACGATTACTGGATGGAAAATTCGGCCTGCTCGGTACTTTCAGTCCAAACCACCCAAGGCCGCACACCCTCGCAAAGCGGTCTGGGCAATCTCGGCAGTCTGGGTTACTAACCCCCCACTCTTCGCTTTCAAAAGGCCCTGAGTTTTAAAGTTTTGGGATTCGTAATAGTCGCGATATTCGCCGGGCCACCTGGAGCGCGAATCGTAATCAGCCCTTCTTTTTGAGCGTGCACGAGAGCATCTTCCTTTTTTTCAGCATTGATATAGGCCATGCACCCGTAGACTTTTTTGCCTTTGTAGGCGGGGAAATCATCTTTTACCAATTCCAATTTGCTCACAAAAGCATCGATGTCAAAAACCCGGAGCGTGGTTTTGACCTCAACAATAAAGGCCAGTTCGCCATTTTTGACGATCAGGTCTAATTCATATTTATCGGTTCCATCATCATTTGAGGCAACAACGTTGGGGATGGGTTGAATTTTTTCGTCAATATCTTGATGAAATCCCCAATTGCGCAGCAAAGAAACCAAGTCCCCCTCAATCAGGTTTTCCAGAAAACGGCCCCATTTGCCCATTTTTTTTCATCCCCTCGCGAGGGTAAAATCACCCTTCGCCTGATCCAAGTCTGCGCCCAGTTTGCGCATTGTCTCTTCTGTTTTACGCTGGGCCTCTTCAATTTTGCGATGATTTTCTTCCCCTTGGCGCTGGGATGCTTGAATTTCCCGTTGAATTTCTCTCCCTTGGCGTTGACTTTCCGCAGTTTCGCGCAAAATCGCCCTAATATCATCCATCTTTCCCTTCATCACGGTTCTCTCCTTCTTTTCTTGTAGCACAATTGCCACAACGAATCCAAAAAGTACCCTGCAAAATCCATGCCAAGATTTCAATGAAAAGAGTTAAATAGCGCCAATAAGTTAAAGATCAAGATTGCATAATTTGGTCAATCACCTGTTGGGCCTTACGGCCTTCGTAGAGAATTTGGTAGACGCCTTCAAAAATGGGGGCCGAAATACCGTGCCTTTTTCTCATAATATGGGAGGCGTAAGCGGTTTTATAACCCTCAATGATGAAGCGTTTTTTTTCAATGAACTCCTCTGGATTCTCTCCCTTGGCCACCGCCAGGCCAAATTGTCTGTTGCGAGAAATACCTCCACTGGTAGAGAGAATCAAATCTCCCATTCCGCTGGGGCCATAAAATGTTTCCGCTTTGGCATCGTAGGCACTTCCAAACTTTAACATTTCGGCAATGGCGCGGGTGATGAGGGCCGCGCGGGTGTTGTGGTTATAACCGAGTCCCTCGATAATACCACCGGCGATGGCGATGACATTTTTTAAGGCCCCACCGAGCAAAACGCCTTTGACATCGTCAGAACTGCTACATTTAAAAAAGGATGTTTCGAGCATGTCTTTTGTACGAGACACTTGTTCGAGAGAATGTCCCGCCAGAGTAACCAGCGTAATTTGTTTTTGCATAATTTCCCTGGCAAAACTCGGGCCAGAAAGAAAAGTGAATAGTTGTCGGTGCTTGGGGAAGAGGTCAAAAAAGAAGTCATCGGCCATTTCCAACGTCTCGGGATGAATGCCTTTGGAGAGTGACACAAGCGGTATGCCCCGCTCAAACCAGGACAAAAAGCGTTCCTGATTGTCGGAATAAAATGTAGGGATGCCGGAGGTGGGAAGGCCATTTACCAGCAAATCAATATTTTCTTCACTTTCAGGCGACAATTCTTCCCAGTCTAAAATGGGAAGGACGTTGGGAGAAAGGGGAAGGCCAGGCAGGTAGAGCGAGTTTTGATGGTGCTGTTTGATCGACTGGTAAACATCCCGGGAGCGCACTTTGAGGATAACCTTTTGGAAACGCAAAGAGAGCACGGAAGCGATAGCGGTTCCAAATGCCCCCGCTCCAACCACCAACGCTATTCGATTTTTTGCACTCACTCTCAACACCTTTAAAGAGCAACCACTCCCTCGATGCTGGAAATCTTTTCGTACAAGCAAAGAACATCATCGGAGTTTTGGCACTCAAATTCAAAAGAAACGCTGGCATAATTTTGCTTTTTGGAGTGACGAATTTTGAGGTCATCTTTTGGCACTTGATCTTCCAGCAAAGAGCAAAGCTGCGAAAGTTTGGGGGTGGGAACAATAAATTTAAACGGATACCGGCACGGCCAGGTATGGACATTTTCCAGCAATTTTGCAAAGTTTTGGTTCTTCACATCAGTCCAGCGCTTCAATTTGCTGGTAGATTTTTTGATAGGTCACCATTTCACCCAAGGCAATCAGTTTGCCCGAAGGGCCTTGGAGAAAATAGGCCGGAACTCCCACAAAACCGTGTTCTTTGAGGAAATCACTAATTTGAGGGTCTCGCTTAGTCCAATCCCCTTTGAGCAGAGTCATCTTTTTATCCCGGGCCAGCTCAGAAAAGGCACGGGTGTTAAACACCAGTTTTTCATTCACTTTGCAAGTCAAACACCACTTGGCGGTAAAATTGATAAAGACTAGGTTACCCTGTTCTTTTTGCTTTTGCATTTGCTCGCGACTCCATGGAGTCCAGTCAAGTCTCTGATCCGATTGGACGCTCCCAAAAATGGGATTGGGAAGCTCACGAAGATGAATTTGCAAAAGTAAAAGCATGGGAATGGCAAAAAAGGCCCCTTGTATGGCAATATTTTTAGTCATGAATCTGCGCAGATAAAAGGCAAAGAAAATCAACAAAAGAGCGGTGTGAAGTTGAATCACCGGAGGGCCTGCATCGACCAAGGATATAAATACGTCCAGCAACCACACAACGCTAAGAAAGAGGGTCAATCCGAGAAATTTTTTAAGTTGCTCCATCCACATCCCCGGACGGGGCAAGAGAGAAATGCTCTTCGGGAAAAGTCCAGTCACAATAAAGGGAAAGGCCAATCCCAGGCCGATAAAAGTAAAAACCAACAAAATGGTGGTCCCCGATTGATTCGAGGCCAGGGCAAAAGTAAGGGCCGTACCCAAAAAGGGGGCCGAACAAGGGGTGGCCAAAATAGTCGCCAAAATGCCGCTGGCAAAATCGCCCCACACTCCTTGCTTGATTTGCAAATCACCAAAAACTTTTCCACCGGGAGTATGAAACTCAAAAAGCCCAAAGAGATTTAGCCCCAAGACAAATAAGAAAACCGCCATAAGACCTACGAAATGGGGACTTTGAAGCTGGAATCCCCAACCCACCGATTCCCCCGAGGCCTTGAGGGCAATAATGACCAACCCCAAAAGCAAAAACGTACTCACCACACCAAGAGTGTAAAAAAGGTTGTGTTTGAGAATCATGCGTGGAGACTCATCGGAGTGCCCGATCAAATGGAAAAGTTTGAGAGAGATCACCGGCAACACACAAGGCATCACGTTGAGAATCAGCCCCCCCAAAAAGGCCAGCAACAAATAAAACAGAAAATGGCGGTTTGAGCGAGTCAGCGGTCTATCCGCCGTTTGAGAAGGCAGACGCTCAAACTCTTCCAACAGTTGAGTGTCTGTGGCAAAAGATGCAAAGGCCTTTTCAACGACCAACACCCGATCAGGGGAGGCGCGATAGAGAAATTTCAATTTTAAGGGAGAAGCAAAATGGCCATTTTCTGGAAACGCAATGGGTGGTTCCTTATACTCTCCATCCCATTCGATATCCAGGCGTCCTCTCATCTCAGAAATGCCGCGTTTGAGCTGTTCGTATCCCACCGTGAGCAGGGAATGAGAAAAGGGAGTCAGAAGGTCGTGGCCCTTGGATAGATCTAAATCACCCGGACGCTGGTAGAGCAAACTTAAAGCATTTTTTTGCGTTCCCTTGAGAAGTTTCATCTCCAATTCCCCCGGCCATGCGGCGGGGGTGGGAAGCTTGCCCCTTCTTTGGCGAAGCTCTCCCTCCGAAACCTCAAAGGGATTGGCCGGGCCGATATTGCTTAAGGCCCCTTTTTTTGGCCAGAGGGCACTGATTTTGATCTCGCCCGGAATACAAATGTGCCGGCATACCAGCCAGCGCGCCTTCAGTTCAATCTTTTCGGAAAGCACTTTTTCGACCTTAAAAAAGCGCGTGATTTCTCCCTCGTATCCAAAAGTTATGACATCGGCCTGTTCGCGATGGGTTTGCGGGGCAGGCCACTCCAGTTCCTCGACGTCAAGGCCCTCAATTTGAATTTCTGTAGGGAGTCCGGCCGCGCCGGGATTTTTCCAATAGGTGTGCCAATGAGGGTGATGGCGCATGGTAAACGCCAAATAGTGCTGATCCAGTCTTTGCAAGGCCACTTCAACCAGGCGCTCGGGAACCTCCGGTTCGGCAAAAAGCGACCAACTCAAAACAATATTGAGCAAAAAAAGAAAGCTCTTTGAAAATGAACAATTCACCATCTCGCGAAAATCATACCTTGTTTGGGTACTATCTGCCAAAGAATTTCTGAATATCTTCGGCCAAGAGCGAAAAGTCGCGAATAGGCTTGATAATAATATGACCAAAGGGATTGGAGGGGTTTTGTTTGATGCTTTGGAGATTGCGTTCTGTGGCCGTCACCCAAATGGGGAGTTTGGGGGAATCTTTTTTGATTGCGCGAGCAAATTGAAGTCCGTCGAAATCGGGAAAATCGGGCATGACCAGATCCGTGATGACCAGAGCAATATGCTTCTTGTCTTTGACAATTGCCTCCAAGGCCACATGAGCATTGTTAAAGGCCACAATTTGATAATCTTTTTCAAGTGCCGTTTGAATCGCCTCGGTGACGAGAGGATCGTTATCAACCACAAAAATTTTCCCCTTCAAATTGACCGCCCCATTTAAAGGCGCTTGTTTCTTTGCCTCCGAAACTTTTGAGTCCGACAGCAGAAACGTTAAAGTAATAGTGCTACCCTCTCCGTATTTGGACTCAATATCCATCGTACCCTGATGGCCTTCCACCGCCTCCTTAATAATTCCCATTCCCAGGCCGGTTCCCGCACCAATTTCTTTGGTGGTATAAAAGGGATAAAAAATCTTTTTTTGCACTTCTTCACTCATGCCCATACCGTTGTCACTTATCGCAATCGTCCATTTTTCCTTTTCCACTCTGGATTTGATGCGGATAACTCCCCCGGACAGCATCTTTTCAGCTATGGCATCTTTTGCGTTGGAAATAATGTTTTGAAAAATGCTTTCAAATTTTCCCCGATTGCCCAAAATTTTCAAGTTTTCGTCAAATTCCCCTTCCTGTTCAACCGCAATACCCTTTGGCCCAAGAATCATTTTCATAAAATTCATCACTTCCTGAAGAACGGAAAAGGGAGAAAATTCTTCATTGTCCTGGTAATTCCTCTGCATGGAATTGGCCCTGATCCCCTCGATCACTCTCGACATCCGATCAGCTACAGAAATAATTTTTTGGGAAATTTCCTGAACTTTTTGAGAAGTCAAATTGGGTTTTGAAAGCCGATAACAAAAACCTTTGAGAGCAGTCAGGGGATTGTTTAATTCGTGTGCCACTCCCGCAGTGATAAGGCCCAAGGTGGCCAGTTTGGAAGAATGTTGGATTTTTTCCTTGAGTTCGGAATTTTTTTTGGCAAACATCTGTCTGAAATAAGCGTTGTGGATGGCGCGTTTAATTCCCTTGAGATTGATCCGCTTTAAATCAATGGCATCACTAAATCCCATGCGGATAAAATAGGCCTCCTGATCGAGAGTGATATTTTCTCCAACCACAATCTTGATGAACTTGCCGGAATAGGCATCGAGAGAATGTTCTTTCAACTCGGCCTCGGAAGTAGGGGCCTCCACCAACTGAACACTCAATTCTTTCAAATCATCTTCAGGCAAATGCAACTCCAGTGTGAACTTTTTTCGTCCTTTATTTTGTTTTTTGATGATAGCGTAGAATTCTTGTTCAAATTTTTTTTTCAAATGACTGATAAATTTGATGGAGATGTTGCGTTTGGAATGATTGTTCATTTCCATCTTAAAATTATATAGAATATTGAAAAATTATCGGCCTAATTGTTTTAAACTTTGCTGTACGCGTTCACCCACAATATTATAGTCGGCCAAAAAATGAGCGTAGTGGGCGTGCAGACACTTGATACTGTTTAAGTTGCGAACGCCACCAACGCCGGTTTCCTGTAAAATTCTCATTTTTTCACTGGGAAGTTTGCACCAGTCGGGATGGCGTTCTTTGAGCAAAGACATTCTCATTTCTTGATAACGAAGATGATCTTCCTCAAGTTTTACCATCATCTCCCCGTCCCTCTCCCACTGATCAATCATTCCCTCTCTTTCCAAGTGAGAAATTTCTTTTTTCAAGCGGGGGCAGGTCAACCAAAAGAGAGTGGGAAAAGGATTTCCCCCGTTGAGCGGATCGACGCAAATAACGGCGGGATTTCCCGCTACTGTACGGGCCACCACACCCAAGGCGCCTGTGGGAACTCTTCCTAATTGCTCGGATACTTTCTTTAAATCACGAGGATGCAATTTTTTTTACCTGACTCATTGCCTAAAACGCCCTCTTGATGGTACTATCGAAAAAAGGTTGGTTTTAACCTTAATTTCAGGAGGAGATCAATGCAAACTGTTTTTTCAACGCCAAAAAGAATCAAGGGGAAGCTCACAAAAGGTCTTTATGTCATGGCCTTGGCAGGCGGACTTTTGGCAACCGGCTGTTCCCACTGGAGTTCTTGTGGTTCCAAGAGAGACAAGGCCTCATACAGCAAGTGTGCCCAATGTGCAGAAACCGGTGCCAAGTGTGAAAACTGCAAAAAAAAGTGCAAATTGAAAAAAAAGCACAAAAAAGGCGCTCAAAAGGCCAACTAATTCCGTTGTAAATTGCCCTTCTCCCCGAAGGGCAATTTTTTCAAGTCCAAACTATCCGATTTTGGTTTTTGTCCCGGACTTCCGACTGAGTCACTATAAATTGTTTACTAGGAGGAAAATGTGGATTTGATAAAGGCCAAAAAGCGCGATTGCACACAAAAAGTTAAAACTTTACATAAATTGGGCCAGGTACCGGCCTGCTTGTTTGAAAAGGGAAAAGCGACCCTACCTCTTCAAATTCCCCACCAAGTGCTAGAAAAGTGCTTGAGTCAGTCTTCCCGTAAACTCAAACTCGAAATTGAAGGAGAGGGAAGTTTTTTGGCGAGTGTAGAAGAAATCCAAAGAAGGCCGCTGGGAAAGAGCATCCAGCACATTTCTTTCAAAACCATCAACACCAAAGAAAAGATAATTCTCAAAGTCGGCATCCAACTTCATGGAAAAGCGAAAGGCCAAACCCAAGGGGGAGTAGTGGGTCAACTCCTGCACGAGGTGAATATTAAAGGCCATGCCCATGAATTGCCCGATGTTTTAACTCTCGATATCGCTTCTTTAGGCCTTGGTGAACTCCTGTATGTCAAAGACCTGCAAAACCTTGGCCCTTTTGAATTTGCCAGCGAAGATTTAGACCGCCCCGTCGTCAATTGCCAACACGAAAAACTCGAAAAAACTGAGGATTCCGACCCAGTGGAGGTGTCCCCTGAAACACTCAATGAAGCATCCAAAGATGCCAAGGAAGCGGCCTGAAGCGGAACCACTTTTTTTAACTAAAACTTTTGGCCCAGCGACCGATTGAGGGGTATGCGTTTTGGAATTAAACAAGTCGTCTTTTTTATTTTGACCCTCTTTTTGCTGAGAATCAGCTTTGCAGGGGAATCTGAATCATTGACTAAACAACTTCACTCAAATAACGTCCCCATGTGGCATTTTCAAAACTCCCTGAATTTCGAGAACAACTAAGCGCCCTGGCGCTCTTTTTGGCACCCCATACGGCCATTTTCAACCGCGAAATTATCCTCTCTTGGCCCGCGTGCCTGCAAACGTACCCTCCTTCCTGGGCCGAACTCCTGGAGCGCCTATCAAAGGTCGAGCGCTGGAAATTCGATTCTCAAGGGGACTTGGCGCCTTTGCGGGGAACGGAGTTGGGCACTTTCATGGGCAAACTGGAGCGTTTGGAAGACTACGCCGGCGTGGAAACTCCCGACGACTTAAACCTTCCCAGTTGGGCCTTCTTCAGGGTGGGACAAAAAAAGCGCCACGAAATTTCCAAACTGGCCCCCTGTGTGCACTCTCTTTGCCTCAAGCACAAGGTGGGAGAAGTCGTGGATATAGGTGGAGGGGTTGGACACCTGGCGCGGATTTTGGCGCGTTATTTTGGCGTGCCCGCGCTCTCTTTGGACTCCAATCCCGAATTGCAACAATTGGGCCTGCAAAAATTAAAGCACCATCCGGCCCCACAAGATGCCAAAGGCGTGCGCTTTTGCTGCGTGCATTTCGAGGCCAAAACGGCCCTGCAAATGAATTTCTTTGACTCCCAAACCGCTTCGGTGGGCCTGCATACCTGTGGAGATTTGGCGATGGAACACCTGAAGGCCTTTGATGCTTCGGAGTCTCCCTTTGCCCTTAATTTTGCTTGTTGCTACCACTTGTCCGCCTCCCCCTACTGCTGGCACAGTCTGCGAGCGCGCAAGCTGATCCCCTTTCACCTGGAAAGTGTGGCGCTCAATTTGGCGGCACGGGGACACAATCACGCCACCTTTAAGGACTATCAACTCAAAGAGAAGGTCAAGCAATACCGCTACACTTTGCACTTTTTTTTGCGGGAACGCTGGGGAATGGAAGATTTTGTCCCGGTGGGCAGTGCCCTCCCGCGCCTCTACCGCGGGCCTTTTGAAGACTACGCTCTCGCCAAAATCAAAGTTTTAAAACTAAATCCTCTTCCCAGTCGGGAATGTTTGAGAAAGTATTTCACCGACAAAGACAGGCAAAAAAAAATCCGTACTCTGTTTCACTGGAATTTGGTGCGCTGGAAGTTTGGCCGGGCGTTGGAATCTCTGATTCTCCTCGATCGCTGTTTATGGGCCTGCGAGCAAGGGCACAAGGTCACTCTCAGGCGTTTTTTCCGCCCGGAGGTTTCTCCCCGCAATTTGGGCATCCTTCTTGAGCGTTAGGGAAGATTCCCACCCGCTGGCCTGAATTTTGGGAAGACACAACAGACAGGTGGCAAAGATGAAAAAAAGAATTTTGGCCATCAGGGCCTGAATATCGTGAGGTAACATGGCAAACTCCCCGCACCTTTATTTATGGCAAAATCATTGCTTTAAAGCAAGGTTATGGAACGAAAACAAATGATACATAGCATTGTTCACATTTCTGAGATTCGGCAAGCGAGTGATTTTGCCCTTTACGCTGCCTCTCGCCATAAACATTGGCAGTGCTCCCGCTATGCGCTTTGGCAAGGCCTGCGCCAACTCGCCCCCGAACACAACTTGAACCTCCCCGACGACCTGGAAATCAAAGACCACCACTGCCTTGAGAGCAATCAAAAAATACTGGTTGGCCTTTCCCACACTGAGGACTACGGCGCGGCGGTGGTGGGATGGCACTCGGAGCAGCTCAAGGGCGTGGGCATTGATATTGAGTTTGAAAACCGCCCGCTTCCCTCGGGAGGAGAAAAATTTTTTGTTCGGAAAGAAGACGACCAGGCCCTCAAGGCCCATCCCCTGCGCTTGTGGGTGGCCAAGGAAGCGGCCTTTAAGGCCTTTTCTCCGCTCTCTCAAAGCGACAAAACCCTGGTACTCAAAGATTTTTGGATTGTGGAAAATTCTTTTGGTATCGACCAAAAACGTTTGGGGCGACTGGATTTTTTCCCCTGCAAAGACCAACTTTGCCTGGCGATTGCCTCGGTGGAGGAATAGCATGGAAACCCAAAAAACTCCCTCTCTTCCCTATATTGAATTTACTCCCACGGCGGTCCAGCAAATTTCGCTGATCCTGCAAAACGACCCCATCGCTCGGGAAAAGGTCTTGCGCCTGAGCATCAGTGGCAAGGGTTGCGACGGGTTTGACTACGCTCTGGGGTTTACCGAAGCGCGGGACGCTGACTTAAAGGTTCGCATACACGGCCAAAAAAACCTCGAAGTCGCCATGGATGCTTTTAGTGCCCAGTATTTAAACCGCGCCCGCATCGACTTCGTTCAGGAGTTTGGCGAATCCGGCGAAGAACGGGAAGGGTTTGTCATCACCAATTTGGAGCAGACAAACTACAAGGGCAAATTCTGGTTGCGTTCTTAAATGCAGTTGCTAAAAGCGAACCTTAAACATAACGTCGGTGGAGTTTCTTAGATTGCCCCCGCGCCGGTAAGTGCTTCCAATACTGAATTTTTTATTGTCTTTGTAATAAAATTCTGTCTTGAAAGACCAGTCCAGCAAAGAATTTGAACCGAACAGGTTTTTAAGGGCCATCTTCTCGACTCTTTTAAATTGAGGTATGAATTTGAGGTCAAACTTTTTGCCAATGGGAACAACTTTGGAAATTTTGACCCTGGTTCTTCCGTCGTGGCGAAAGTGTCCCTCCAATTTGATTCTGCCGGGAAAGTCATAAAAGGTTTCCAGTGCCGCAACATAGGCGCTTTTATTTTTGTAGACAGTGCCGCTAAAGGAAAAAAAGGGCCTTACAGACTTTCTCAAAATGGCCTCAAAGTCTTCCAGATTATGCTCTTCAATGTCCATTTCTACTTCAATCTCATAGCGGCCAAAACTTTCCCCCCATTCGATTTCAGTCTCATCGGAGTAAAGATCACTTTCCTCACTCAAAAGGGAAGAACCATCTCGTATGGTTTTGAGTAGTCGCTCTTCTTCTCCCTCATAAGCAAAAATGCCGTCCACCACTATCGCCATTAAAAGCATTAGCGGCCAAAAGAAAAAAATGCTGTTTTTTCCAGTTTGCAAGTTCATAACTACCTTAATATTAATACGCGCCGAGACTCTCTATGTCAAAAGCGAATTCTGAACCCAATACCGGCAGAATTTTGCCGGTTGTTCCCGCGCCGGTAATTGGTTCCAACACTGAATTTTTGGTTGTAGTTGTAGTAAAATTCCGTTTTGAAAGACCAGTCCATAAAAGGGCGCGGGCCATGATCGTGGCCATGGTGAAGTCGGGCGTGGTCTTCGAGATCGGTATCCTCAACGCTTTTAAACTTCGGTTCCAGTCTGAGTTCAAACCTCTCGCTGATGGGAATTTCCTTAATCAGTTTGATTTTGACCTTTCCATCGTGGCGCATATATCCCTCTAACTCGATGTTGCCGGGAAGGTTGTAGAGTGCCGCCAGGGCGGCATAGGCCTTTTGATGTTTGTAAACGACCCCTCCTCCCAAGGCCAAAAAGCGATCCACATATTTTCTCACAATGGCCTCGACTTCGAGGTTGTCGAGATTATCGAGGTCGCCGAAGTCCAACTCTTCCACTTCTATTTCGGCCTCATAACGGCCGAAACTTCCCTCCAATTCAACTTTGGCAAAATTGGAGTAAACGTCAGCTTCCCTGCTCCAAAAGGGGGTGTAATCGTGAACCATCTCCAGTTCCCACTTCTGCTCATCCTCCAGGAGTTCGGGCGGACGTTCAATGTTTTGGTATTTCACCAGCCGGGCCATGCCCATTTTCATGTGGTACAGGTTGTGGCAGTGGAGAAACCAAATCCCCGGTTCGTTGGCGTGAAATTCAATGCTGACAGTGCTTTTCGGGGCCACGTCGACCGTGTGAAAAAGCGGTGCCGACTCTCCCTGTCCGGCGAGCAACCTGAAAAAGTGCCCGTGCAAGTGCATCGGATGATGCATCATCGTGGTATTGATAAGCCTGAACGTAATCACCTCGTTTTCGCGAATCTCGATATATTTGTCTTCGGAAAAAGGTTTGCCGTTAATGTACCAGGTATAGCGCTCCATATCCCCCGAAAGTTCCAGGTCGATGACTTTGGCACGGATCAGGTTTTGATCAAATTCGGTGGGCGTGGCGGCCTGAAGCATGGGATAGGTCAGCCTCTTCGTCTCCAGCGAAGTCGTGTCGTGGCCACCATGGCCGCTGTGGCCCTCACTGTGGTGTTGAGTCTCGTGCCCACCGTTGTGATCCATGCCCTCCATGGAATAAGGCGAGGGCGCAAGTTTTTGGGGAACTTCCTCAATATCCCCGCCCCCAAAGAGAAGAGAGGCACTTCCCGTAATGTCCTGGGCGGTGGCGCGGGCCTCAA
The DNA here is from genome assembly GCA_965215445.1 of Bacteriovoracaceae bacterium. Classification (GTDB taxonomy): domain Bacteria; phylum Bdellovibrionota; class Bacteriovoracia; order Bacteriovoracales; family Bacteriovoracaceae; genus CBDBLK01. The sequence continues at coordinate 1,465,285 of CBDCDT010000002.1, forward strand.
AAGTTTTCATGGCGTGAGGCATTTGGAAAACAATATCGTAAGTTTCTCCCATGCCCATGAGAAGTTCGTTCACCAGCACCGGTTTGACCGGCATCCCGTCTTTGGAGATGACGGTAAAGTTTCTCAGGTGGCCGATATTAAAATAAAAATACGTCGAGGCACCGGCGTTGATGAGCCGGAGGCGGATTTTTTCACCGTGCCTTACATTTTTTAAAACCGAAGTCTCTTCGCCGTTGATGAGAAAGGCATCGTAACCCACATCGCTCAAATCCATCGGTTCCATGCGACGCCATTCATTTTCCAGGTAATCCCAAAACTCCCCATGGCGAATGGCCCCAACGAGAGAGGGAGGGGAACCCTTTTTATATTTGTAGTAATGTCCGTCTCTTTTGAGATTGGCCAAAACCTCGGACGGTTTTTCGTTGGTCCAGTCGCTCATAACCACCACTACGTCGTGGTCGATGTTTGGAGTGAGGTCATCCTCTATGACGATGGTCCCGTACAATCCGCGCTGTTCTTGAAGTTCGGTGTGCGAATGGTACCAATAAGTGCCGGTATGCCTGATGGGAAACTCAAAAACGTGTCGCGTGTGGGGTTCAATAATTTTGGTGTTGGTAAACTGGGGGCCATCCTGCCTCCAGGGAACCAGGACTCCGTGCCAATGCAGGGTCGTCGGTTCATCGGTTTCGTTGATGACTGTAATGACTGCCAAATCCCCCAGGCGAAAACGCAGTGTGGGAGCGGGGATGCTGCCGTTGATGGCCAGAGCGTGCGTGACCTCGACACCGGTGACGTTTTTGGTGGCGTTTTGAACTCTCAGTTCATACTTTCTGACTCGTTCTGCCATGTCTTGCGCTCTGACGATTCCCAACCCTTGAAAGAGCGCAACAGCGAGTGTGAAACAAAAAAATAATTTCCGCTTATTCAGCATAAAACCTCATATGGATGACCGCCCGGCAAGAAGAAAATTCGGTTTTTTTTTAAGAAATCTATGAGTCCCTTTGACTTCCAACCTCATATTCGCGTGCTGGTTAACGCATTAAGTTTGGTTCGAGCGGTGTTATCCTCTATCTCCAATCGGCAACTGGGTCAAGGTCGTTTGACCGAGGGCTTCACCACATCATGGTTCTTAAATTCTCAAAAAATCCCTTATTCTCTCCTTTAACCGGAACTATCACCAGTTAATATTTATTTCAAGTTGCTGCGTTGAGGGCCTCCCAGACAAAACACAGATGCTCTCTGGCGCAGGCAACTTTCACTTTATTGCTATGCTTATTCATATTCTGAAGTCTCACAGATTTTTTTCGTAGTCTCTTCATGCATTTATCCGCAACGGCAACTATTGCTTTCGTTTGGCCCTTCCTGACCTCTTTTAATCTTTTGCTTATATGGTATGTCCGCCCCGAGAACTGACTACTTTCAACGATCGTCGTTCTTATCCAGCGATTGCCCATTTTTGTTATTCCGAATTTTTTTTCCTTCCCTCCAGAACTATATTCGCTGATGTCCAGGCCAGCGTAAGAAACCAGCTTCGAGGGATGAGGAAATCTTTTAATATCTCCAATTTCCGTTATTAATGCCATTGCAGAAAAAGTGCTTATACCTCTAAAACAAGTAAGAGCATTTTTTTTCTTTTTATACCTTTTCAGTTCCGACAATTCCTCGATTTTTTTGTCGTATTCCTCAATACAGTCATTCATCCTTTCGCATTGTTCGAGAAGAAATTCCAGATTTGCTCTACCTGCATCGTCTAAAGTTTTTATTTCTCTGCGAACCCACTTCACATGAGAAATTGTCCAATATGACTTGTTTTCCCCGCCTTCGTTGTATTTGAGTCCATATCGCTTCAAAGTTGATACAATGTGGTTTTTAAGAGACTTTCGTTGTTCGACAAAAAATCTACGGGAACGAACTATGTCTCTGGCCTGTTCGTCAACTTTGTCAGGAACATAAACGGGCGTTAAAAGTCCTTTTGCAAAATATCTGGCAAGTTTGTTGCTATCGACTCGATCGGTTTTTACCCGCCCACTGGCCAATTCAGGAATCATCGAAGGTGCAATGATTGTGCTGTCGATCCCCTCAGAGGCCAAATAGCGATGAAGGGAATTGCCCATATAACTCGCTTCATGGCAGGTTTTTAACTGGAATCCTTTGCCTTCGAGTTTTTTGAGTTTTTCCAGCAATTTGGCATTTATTGCCTTGCATTTAAACTCCAAAGATTCTCCTGTCCCTTCACAGTATCCCGCTCCGTGAAAAGATTTGTCGTCGACATCTATTCCTACATAGAGTACATTTTCCATTTGGATGGCCCTCCTTTTGGGTTTGTAAAAGTCTATTATTCAGACTTTTATATGGGGTAACCAGTCCCCGGTTAAAAAGGGCGGTCATCCATTATTTCTCCAGGTAAAATTCACCTACCAGTCTTCGTTCGGGGCGAAAACGGAAACGGTCAATGTCGAGATTCAGACCAGCAACCAAACCCACTTTGTGGGGCGTTTGATTGCCTACTCGGGAAGAATTTACTCGGATCAACTTGACCGGGGGGAGGGTTACGAAAAACTGGCACCGGTCTACTCGCTGATCTTTAGCACCAAAAATTTGAAGGAGTTGGCGCAAGTGAAGGATTATTTTCACGTTTGCAGTCTACTGCGGGAGAATCCACCCCATGTGGTGATTTCCAGAGCGCTCAGGCCGGTGATTGTAGAGCTTGAAAAATTTTCCGTAAATGTCGAAAAGCTGGACAAATCCCAAGATAAGTGGTGTTATGTGCTTAAAAATTCGCATAAACTCAGCATAGAAGACTGTAGGGAGCTTTTAAAAGGGGGAAACGAGATGAAAAATGTGCTCAAAAATTTATGGGATTTGTCTTTAGACCCGAAAGTGAAAGCGGAGGCGTTGTCGATAGACAAACAGCGAAGAGATCAACACGACCGGGAACACTACGCCCGCAATGAGGGACTTCAGAAGGGTATTCAGAAAGGTATTCAGAAAGGTATCCAGAAGGGTGTCCAGAAAGGACGTGAAGAGGGCCAAGATGCCAAGGCGATGGAAATTGCCCGCAAACTCTTGGCAACGGGAGCAGACTTTAAATTTGTCAGCGAAACGACTGGCCTTTCCCTTGGGCAGCTACAAAAACTTAAAAAGGAAAACTCGTAAAATAGTTTTGCCGACAGTTGCGCTGGCACTGAAAACCAAATTTTGAATTGAAGTGTTCATGTAAAGGCATTTTACAGAACTAAAAAAATATTTCTATACGGGGCGGCCGCCTAACTTACGAAATTACTGACATTCCGGAGTACCAGAAAAATATTTACAATAGTTACTTTTGCTCGTACACCGGCATAATCCGCCCACTATATAGGCGTGAGTATAACTATTTAATTGAGAAGCACAAAAATTTAGATACGAAGTAGTCATACATGAGCTTGGCGACCTGGTTGGAGTCCAATTACTGGGGTTTGCCCCAGGAATATTTTTGCATAACGCAAAATGAGTGGGCCTCCAGCCGCCAGTAAAGCATGTCTGAGAACAATTATTCACTGCCTTCTCGCAGACCACTGAGGTGCCATTACAACTGCTGGCCATCTTAGCCAATTCTGAATTATTACAGGAACTAGTACTGCCGTTAGTAACACAACTAGTACAAGTTGCTGTTGCCGGAGGCGGTGGCGGCGCCGCCGGAGGCTGCGGTTGCGGCGGCGTTGGTGGACTTGGAGTCGCCGCCTTACAAGTGCAATCTGCGCTATTTAAAACCTGTCCTGGAGGGCAAATCGGAGTATGAGTTGAAGCGGCCGAAATTAGAGTGTTTAGGATGAAAGCGCAGCTAAAACTTAAAAGTTGGCGGAATCCACGGGGGGGGGCGTCAAGAGGGTGTTTTGCCGTTTCATACCTTGATTATAACCCAAAAATGGGTGGAGCGGAATTTTTTTGTCAAAGATGACTAAAGAACTAGGATGTAATCAGAACTTTATTGAAGAATTTTTGGATAAAAGTCTCGGCATCACACAGGCCTTGATGGCAAACTTGCTTGACCAGATCAAATTCGTCGAGAACGCTTTTGAGTTCGCCCAAGCGGGGAAGTTGCAGTTCCCCCAGAATTTGACCAATCGGCCTTCCCCTGGCCGAACACAGAAGAAAATCCACAAATTTCAGGAATTGGGCGTCGGAGTAAAGTTCGACCACCGCTTTTTCTTCAGAATAAAGTTTTAAACAAAAGTTTTCCTTGTGGGCCTGGAGCTTGGTGAGCGCCAACGGCCGCAGGTAATCTTTTTGATCTCCCACCAGGCACTCGAGAAAGACGTCTTCGTTGTGAAGCAGTGGTCGGCCGGTAAGGGCCAACAGAGGGTTCAAGATCAGAGGGTTGGAGTAGTTAATTTCCTCACTTCCATCCCGCAAACGATCGTTTACTTTTAACAGGTTGAATTTGAAGTGTCCGATCAGTCCCAGGGTCATCCAAGGCGAATCCCACCCGTACTTTTCCAGGATGGCGAGTGCTTTTTGGGTTTGTTCGCGGACACGGTGGGGATGCAAACTCAAAATTTCATCACTTGTCAGTTTAAAAATTTCAAGGTTTTCCTGTAGAGAAAAGGCGAAATTGTCCCGCTTGGCAAAGAAACCGGGAATGAGCAGGGTCTTGAGTTTGGATTTGATTTTGGTTGGCCCGCCGTTGAGGGAAAGTTGAATCACCTGGGTTCCAAGATCGCTCTCGAAAAATTCCCGAAACAGATTGATATTGGCGGAGGGAAGTTTCTCAGAAAGGCCGAAGTATTGAAAAAAGGCAATTCCGTATTGCTCTCGTTTGCCCTTGTACGCTTCAAAGGGGGCAATTTCGAGACGTACTAATTTGGGGTCGCGGTAATCGGCAATGAGAACGTAGGAAAAGAGATTTTCCTTTCTGAGATTGATCCCCAAAAAATCGGAGGGCAGGTTTTTAACGGAATCTTCTTCATGAATATTTTCGATATGAAAAAAATGTTCGAGGGGAATACAGTTTTGGGTCAGTTTTTTGAAAAAATTGGGATGGGTGATATTGTTCCCGTCTTTGCTGGTGGAACTGAGTAGTTTGCCCTCTATGATGGCATCCTGGTGAAACTCAAAACTGAGATTGTCGTCGATCGGTTTGCTGTAAAGAGATGTTTGTTGTTGCCCCCTTTCCCTGAAGAAAGACTGCAAGGTGGCGACTAACGATTCAAACTTTCCAAAGCGGTGGAGTTCTCCGCTATAGCGAAAATTGAGACAAGGTTCTTGTTGTAGTTCTGAGATGCGGGCCGACTCGGGCGGAGCAAATTCAGCGGCCTCAAAGGCCTTCCGCGTGGGTAAACGTTTTTTCAAGATATAGACGTAATTGGCAACCTCTCCCTTGCCTTTGAGACGTCCGAGATCAAAGAACGCTTCCATTTCAAATTTTTTCAACAATTGCTGGATTTTGGAGGACTGAGAGGGGACAAATAATTTTTGATTGGTGAAAATGTAGAGGTGGCCTCGATGCGAGAGGGAAGATTCTTGTTCGTAAATTTTTTGTACCAAACAGTGGTGGGGGTTTTTGGCCGGCAGGTTGGTCAAGGTGAGAACAATGCGGTCGTAGACCGGGAGTTTGGAATCCGTGTTGCCGTTAAACAAGGGTATTTGCTGGCCTTCGTGGGTTTTGGGCAGGCGATACTTCTTTTTCATCACTGAACACAGAAACTCTTTGATCGGAAGGCCTTGATTTCGTCCGAATTTGACCAAAAAGGAAAGCAGTTGCAATTCGTGGCATATTTTGACAAAAGAGTGGGATTCTGGCTCTTCTCCACAAAAATCGGGGCAGAGGATTTGATGGCGCGAGGTTTTGAGATTACATTCCTGGGCCAACCAATATCCGTGGGAAATGCTGTCGATTCTGTCGCCTACAAACCTGACGTTGAGAGTTTTGGGGAATTGTTTTTTGCCGGGAAGAGGAGAAGCAGAAGTTTTATTCTTTAGCCACTGAGGAAAGAATGTTAAAAGGCCATCCATAAAAAGCCCAAACCCTCGGTGTGAGAGGGCGTGGGAGTATTGTTGGTCAAAAAAATCGAACTGCTTACAGGTTTTTTCCAGGCCTCGGTAAGTTGACAATTTCATCAATTGACCGATGCTTAAATGTTTAAAGTTCTTCTCCAGCGTTTTAATTCGCGAAAAGAGAGATGCCCCGGGATGATACCAGCTATAAAGGTTTTGCTTGAGTGACCTGCACTTGAGTTCATTGGAACTTCCGGTTTTGAAGAGGCGCGAGATCAACGAGTGAGGTGAACGCAAGTCTCTTTCCTGGAGTTTGAGCGACAGAGCATCGGACAAATGGGCGACAAACATGAGTCGGTAGAGATAGACGGTGGCGGTTCTGAAAGTGTAAATCTCGACGAATTTTTTTAAATGGTGCTTAAAGGGAGAGTGTTTCCAATTGAGGTGTTTCCAAAACTCGGTTTGTTCGCAAAGTCTTTGCGGATTCAGGGTTTTGGCAATGTCGAGATATTCGTTGTAAATGGCCTGTTTGAAAGAGGAATTGAGATTGTCGAGGCCTTTAAATTGAGAGAGCGCATCTTTCCACAGTTCTTCCTGAACTTTTTTGATGAGATTGGCAGGCCTGGAAAAAAGGGATTCGCCTTTCCAGCCGGGAACGAGGAATTTGCCCAGCACAAAGGGATTGGCGTTTGGAGGCGCGAGCATTGGGGGTTCCCGCCGTTTCAGGTCTTCCGAACCGGAAAAGAAAATATCAGTTTTTGGGCGCAAAAGCCACGAACTGGCGAGGAAAGGTTTTCTCTTGGGTAACATAATACCTTTAACAAATTATAAAATTTTAACTGCCAAGGAGAAATTTTTACCCTGGAAAGCACTCTTTTGTCATTGAAAAGTGCGTCTTCCAGGTCTGAATTTTTTAACATTTAGCTTGTAAGAAAATTTTTTTTGGGACATATTCTTGACGGTCGATTTTTTCTAAAGCTCTCCGTGAGGCCGCCGATAAAAGAGCTATCGACGGATTGTTTTGGCCGGTACTTTCAAAGTCGGTCTTTACGCAAGGAGGAGTTGTGTTTAGCGAAAAAGAAAATACCCATCAGGCCCTCGACAATGCCGAGCTTCAGGGCATTATGGAAGAAATTGAGGATATTGAAAAAGAGCTTTCGTCGGAAGATCAAAAAACTCATTCTTCTGAAGATTCTGAATCTCTACAAAATAGCTTTGAGGCGGGTTCAGGTGTTCAAGAAAGTAGCAGAGAGAGTTTGAAGGATATACTGATGAGAGAGGCCGAAAAAGCAGAAATGGTGGAGGCCGAAGAAAAAAAACAAGAAAAGGGCCAAAGCGGCCTACAAAAAAATTCCGAAATAAAAACCTTGGATTTTGAAATGTCTTTTCCCATAGGCAATAAACGGGTCAAATTCACCGTAAGGCCGGGGGAGAGAATGTTGATTGCTTTGGATGGCATTTGTTTGACCATTGACGAAGATAATTGCTCCATTGGTCTGGAAGCGGGAGTCAATTTTGCCATTCCCCACGGCGAGAAAAAATCCAGGCCAAAGGCCGCCTAAAGAGCTAAGGTTACCTCCATGTCATTGCAACTTCTGGGGGGAATCGCCAAGGGATGCGTTTTAAAGTGTCCCAAAAATTCACCCGGCAAACAAAGTCCCGTCCGTCCTACTGCTGTGCGTTTGAGAAGGCGTGTTTTTGACTTTCAGCAAAATTGGCAGGGCCGAATCGTTTTTGACTTGTGCGCTGGTTCGGGGGCCTTGGGATTGGAGGCCTGGTCGCGGGGTGCGGCCAGGGTGACTTTAGTGGATTTTTCCAGACAGGCTCTCTCACACCTACAGGCCAATGTGAAAACTTTGGAAACCCGCTTTCCCGACGAGAGCGCTCAAAGGCCTTTGCTCGTCGAGAGGGGAAGGCTGCCCCGTTACCTGGAAAAACTGGAAAACCTCTATCTTTCCCTGAGTGCGGACGAGCAACGCCAGGCCGTCCTTTTCTTTGATCCTCCCTACGATAAAAATCAGCTTTATGAACGTGTCGGTATCCAACTTTTTGAAAAGCACTGGTTTTGTGGCCAATTTTATTTGGAATCCGGTCGCCAATTTGATCACAAGGCCTGGAATGAACGCTTTGGCCCTCCGGCGCGCCTGTTTTCCGAAGGTGATCGCTCCATGGCACTTTTCCTTTTTAAGTCAAATTCGATTAAACTGAATACATGAAAAAAGCAATTTATACGGGGACGTTTGACCCCTTCACCAACGGACACGCCGACATTTTAAATCGAGCAGTCGGCGTTTTTGACCAGGTGACCGTTTTGGTGGCGATTTCCCCCAACAAAACGCCGTTTTTTTCCATTGAGCAGAGAGTGGCGATGATAACGGAACTCTTTTGCAAGAATCCCAAAATTTGCGTGGACTCATGGGAGGGACTGATCGTCGATTACGCCAAAAAGCACGGGATCAAATATTTGGTGCGCGGGCTGCGGCCCACGGGAGATTTTGAAATCGAGTTTCAAATGGCGGCCATGAACAAGGCCCTAGACCCCGATCTGGAGACTATTTTTTTTGGCACCAGCGGAGATCACTATTTTATCAGTTCCTCACTGGTCAAGGAAATTATTGCACACAAGGGGGACGTCTCTCCTTTTGTTCCCGAGATCATCAACAAACACATTTTGGCCTTGGATTGAAATTAAAACCCGATCTTGTCGAGGGAAACCTTGGCCAGCTCCACGGAAAAAAGCATATTTTTTTCCTTGTATTGGCGGTATTTTCGTCCCAATTCCAGCCCGTACAGACCGAATTTGAAATCGAAGTGAAAAAAGTTAAAAGAGAGGCCGACAGACCCGTAACCGGCGTTGTGGCCCAAGTACAGTCCCAGCAGGGGAAAGCGCAAGCGTGCGCCCAGATGCAGGTAGTTGAAGGAAAATTGATCTTGTTCCAGTGCCTCCAAGGTGTTGTGGTAATCCATCGCCAGCGTGTAATCGACAAGTCCTGCATCTCGAAAGTGGGCCAGGCCGAAGTTGACCGATTGTTTTTGTGGCATGGGTGTTTCACTTCCCTTTTCCAGTTCAAATTCGATGTCGTCGATGTCCAGCCAGGAGGCAGCGAAGGTGGTGGTGGATTTTTGAGAGCGAAAGGAGTGTTCCCATCCCAGATCAAACCCGCTGCCATTGCCTTGAGAATACCCCAACCCCTCTCGGAGAGAGCGGTAACTATCCGCCTCGCTGGTAATTCTCAACATTTCGTTTCCAAACAGGTCGATGCGGCGTTTGAGCGCCTGCCGATTGAGCGTTTTAAAGGCCACGCCAATCGCCGAACGGTGTCCGTTTGAGCGGGGTTGGCCTGTTAGATTGAGTGCATATCCCACAATGAATCCCCGGTCGTAGCGGTAGTCGAGGTTGAGTACGGGGTGGACGGCATTTGCTAGATTCATGCGCATTTTGCTCAAAGCAAAGACATTTATGCCCAGACCTCCCACTCTCAAGTGGGGGGCGGTTCGCACGCCAAAGGGAACGGAATAACCCAGGATGCGTTCAGAGATGGCCTCGGGTTCACTGGGCCAATTTTGAAAGCGTTCGTCGAGGGAGATTTCAAACGTGTCGAAATTGATTTCTTTTTCAATCACGTCGGGAAAATGGAAACTGGCCTTGAGGGGAATAAGGGTAAGGCCGCTGTTTCTGGCCAGCGCCGCAGGGTTATAAAATAAGAGCATTTCATCTTCGGCGACGGCCGTATAAGCATCCCCCATCATCAGGCCTTCATCACTGCGGCCCAAATACATAAATTCAGCGTGTAGAGGAGAGTGGGCCAAGGCCCACAAAACAAAAAATAAAGGGATCGCTTTCAACATGAAAAACCCTTATGAATTTCTTCTCAGCATGGTTTCAAAGATACTGAGGAAATAAATTTCTATATCCCTAATGGATTCATTGCTCTCGCAAAGGGCCTGACTTTTTTGTACACACAAGGTGGCCAATCCCAGCGGCCCACACAGGTCGTTCAGACCGTCTTGCAAATCGCTCAAGCTTCCACTGTTTTCCTCGACAATACTGGTATTGCTGATGATGTCTAAAAAATTGTTAAACAAGACGATGCCTTCGCACAGGAGTTCTTTTCGATCAGTGGCCCCGGCGGCCAGTTCGCTGTGGCCGTCGCTGTTGGAATTGCAGGGAAAGATGGGCGAGGGGACGGTTGCCGAAAAAGCACTGCGTGCGGTGGCCGCTTGAGAGTTGGTGTAATCGGTCAAGCACTGATTGGCGCTGGTGTCGCGCTGACCTTTGTTTCCAGAATCATCGGTGTTGCCGTGGAGGTAAAAATATTTTCCCATTTGGGCCAAAACCATGTACAGCGTTTGCAGGCCCAATTGCTGGGTGGCCTCTTCTCCCAAGGCGTCCACTCGATTGGCATACGAGGGGTCGTCGATGCCGCCGGCATATAAAAGTGTGTTGATGGCAGTTCTCAAGGCCTGGTAATTTTGGTCGTCGGAAGATGATGTGACCGACGTTTGCATGGTGGTTAAACTGGGAAGAAGGGTGGCATTGCTCGTACCGATGTTATCTACAGCACTTGAGAAAAAAGCGGGTTCTCTAAAATCACTTGAACAGGCCTGGGCGGAAGCGTAGGCACTGAGATAATCGGGGTTGCGGGTTTGAAAATCGACTTGTGCCAGCGCCGCCAGGGCCTCTCCGCATTTTTGTTCAGTCAGGAAACGGTGGGCGTCGGTAATGGCCTGCTCAATTTTTTGTTTGCCGGTTAATTTCCCACAAGTGGAAAGCGAAAAGCTTAAGAATAAAATAAATAAAGTTTTCATTGGCCTTGAGTTTATTTTATCGTTTACTTTTATTGTCCATTAGTAGGCAGAAAACTTTTCATGGTTTAAGATACTTCTAAAGGGGAGCGGTTCTGAAAAAAACTTTTGTTCTCGATACCAATGTTATTTTGTTTGATCCCTTGGCAATCAACAAATTTGGAAAAAACCGGGTGCGGATTCCCCTCATCGTCATTGAGGAAATTGACCGCTTTAAGAAAGATCAGAGCGAAACCGGGCGCAATGCCCGCCATTTTTCCCGCATTATCGACGAACTTCGCCGGCGCGGGAATTTAACCGAGGGAATCAGTCTCGACAATGGGGGCGTGCTCTTTCTTTCCGTGGGCGATAAATTGAGTGCCGCCAAAATGGGCCAAATAGACCTCAACGCCAACGACAACATCATTTTGTCCTGTGCCCTCAATTGTCACCAGCGCGGTGAAAAAACCACCCTGATTACCAAAGATATTAATTTGCGCCTAAAGGCCGATATTTTGGGCATTTTTGCTGAAGATTACGCCCAGAAAAATATTTCCGTAGAAGACCTTTATCTGGGACACCGAGAGTATCAAATTTCCAGTGAACGCGTCGGCGAATTTAGCGAAAAACACTTCTTGGCGATGGAACAAAACGAGATTGAAGAGGGACAAATTTTTCCCAACGAATATTTTGCTCTCCACGCGGAAGGGGGGCGCTATCTGCTGGGGCGCTTTTGTCAAAAAAAGGGAGGCATTATTCCCCTGGTGAATTTGCGTGAGGGGGCATTTGGAGTTTATCCCAAAAACCGCGAGCAGCATTTTGCCCTCGATGCCTTGATGAGTGAAGATATTAAATTGGTTTCTCTGGTGGGCAAGGCCGGTACGGGCAAAACGCTGATGGCGATTGCCGCCGGGCTGGAAATGACCATCACTTGTGAAAAATACAACCGCCTGCTGGTTTCCAGGCCGGTGCAGCCCATGGGGAAGGATATTGGTTTTTTGCCGGGGGATATTTCGGAAAAATTAGGCCCCTGGATGCAGCCCATTTTTGACAATATGGACTTTTTGTTCGGCCAATACCGCACTCAGGGGGTGGCCAGCTATGAGGAGTTGATCGGCCATGGCCTGCTCCACATCGAGCCGCTGACTTATATTCGCGGGCGCTCCATCCCCGAGCAATACCTGATTGTCGATGAGGCGCAAAACCTTTCACCCCACGAAGTCAAAACCATTATTACCCGCGCCGGAGAGGGAACCAAGATTGTTCTCACTGGAGATTGCCAACAGGTTGATTCTCCCTATTTGGACGAAGTTAACAATGGCCTGGTCTATGCTTTGGACAATTTAAAACAGGAAGGTATCGTCGCCCATACCCTGCTTTCTCAGGGAGAGCGCTCCGAACTTTCCGAAATCGCTTCTCAACACTTATAAAAGGTCAGCGATTTCTTCGCCTGAAGTGCTGGAGGGAAGGTACAGCGTTTTTTCAAAAATCCACAATTTGCCGCGATTCCCGGTCAAAACAATGCGCTCAATTCCACTCAGTCCTTGTAACGACAGGTTGCTGGCAAGTAGCGTGTGCAGTTTTTCCAATCCTCTGGCCACCTCTTCTTCGCTGGCGCTCCATTCAGAGAAGGAAAGCGTGATGGCGTGGTTTCTTTGTTCCAACAACTGGCCAATTTTTCCGGTGAGTTGGGGAATGGCCAGGGAGGAAAATGAAACGTGAATCGGCCCATCGGGGAGGTTTTGTGGCAAGATCAGGATGGTGCTTGCGTCGGGATGGGGAGAAAGTCTGATCCTTCCCTTGGTTCCCATCAACCAGATATGCCCCACCGGATTTAAGTCGATGGCAAATTTGGCGGTCTTCATGCCGGTCAGAAGTTTTTCAAGCAATTTTTCGTAGTCAAAATCTTCCATTTCAAAGTGGGGGTAATTTTGCAGGGGAGCGCCCAGGTATCCGCGTTTTTTCAACTCTATGTTTACTTCCTGCTCTATTTCTTCGGGCGTAAAAAGAGCAATTTGAATCAACGGCACCAGGTGATCTGCCGGCACGTTGGAGGGAAGGATTAAACTGATTTTATCGTCCGAATCGGAACGAACCCAAACCGTTTCCCTGTCGGCAAGAAAGAGACTTCCCACGTCGCTCAAGTCGAGAACTGTGTCCGAGGTTTCAAAAGAAACTTGAATATCCTTTAAAAGTTGGGTGAAAAGGGATCGGTCGAGGTTGCCAAAGGCCTGGGGCAAGGCCTCGCCGGCGTACCCATGGCGTTCCTTTAAAAGTGCGGCCACGTCTTTTTTAATTTGGTGAAGGCCGAATTCGTTGGACAATAAACTCGAAAGGGAAGTGCCTTCCGGCACTTTGACGGGAAGGTAGAGCGCCAGGCGTTTCGTCTGGATATTGCGCCTCCGTGCAGACTTATAGCGTAGAGAGGCCAGGTTTTCACTGTTTACGATAATTTCCCTCACTTCTGAAAAGTCAAAAGTGTTGTCTTCCAAGGCCTTTAGGAGAGCTTCTAAAGTGGGGAGCGAGTCTTCTTCGCTGACGCTATTGGAAGGGGAAATGTCGCTGCCTTTGTAGCCGTGATTGAGCCTCAACAGGTGGTGGACTTCGTATTTTGCGCTATCTAAATCCAGGTAAAAACCGAGTTTGGTATCCAGGCCCGAGCGCAGAAAATCACTTTTCATATCAAAGGGAATCAGGATGTCCAGGCCGCTGCCGTACGGTTGGCGGTATGTGCGCACCACGCGCTCGCTGGATATGGCCACGTTGCGGACGTTGGACAGCTTTAAGTCGGGATGGGAGGTAAGCAGTTCCTTGAAGTTGGTAAGGCCTTGAATAAAATTGCTGCGCGAAATTTTGGGGTCGGCAGAAACGCGGGGGATGCGCGCCCCTTGCTCTTTGAGCAGCGCCAGCACGTCCTTTTCCAATTGGTATTCAAAAAAGGCACGGGGCAGGTTTTCTTTCAAAAAATCAATGGAGATACCGGCGGGGAGTTCGAGGCCATGGGAGGCAGAGAGACTTATGTTTTGGCCTGCGCTGATACTGAGTGCCCTGATACCCGCAAGTTCGGAAATGGGTGCGGAAGTTTCCAAAAAATCCTTTAAAACCCATAGAGCGGAGGCAAAACGGGTATCGTTGACCGCCTTATCCCTCGCCAATGAGCCTCGGTACTTGTGTTTTTCCCGCAAAAGTTGGGCCACTTCGTTTAGCAATTGGCGCATCTGACGGCGAAATTCCCGGTGGGAGTCGAGGTGTTCTTTAATGGAGTTTGCAAGGTTTCCGTCAAAATTGGTGGGAATCGATATTTTCCACGAGGCCTTGAGCAATTTGTTTAAAGGTTCGACTTTGACCCCGTTTCCGCTCCAAAATTCAATTTCCCCCACGTCCTGTAAATTGGGAAGGACTGTAGTATTGGAGAAGTCGCGCTCAATTTGTTGCAAGGCCTTGCCGATTTCCCGATCACTCGCCTGGGAATTTTGGGCAAAGTTATTGTAGGGGTAGGCGCAGCAGGTTTTGAAAAGCTCCAGAGTTTCCTGCTTGGATTTGTGAAACTCCAGTTTGCCGTTCAATTGCCCGGTAATGTCGAGGCCGGGAATGCCGGCGGCGTTGGGAATGTAGAGGAAAAGTTCTCGGCGTGGTGAGCGGAACATTTCCACACTTCGACCTTCCCGAGTGAGATACAGCCTGTCTACTTCGCTCAAGTCAAACTGCTGTTGCTGGATCAGGGTTTTAAAACTTTCCAGAACCTCGGCCGTCTCGAGGGTATCTATCGGTTCTACGGGTAAATAGGTGGCCATGGCGTTGTTGGTGTAAAAGCGTGCGGTCAAAGAGGTGGCCTTGCCGGCATAGTTGTGCCGGGCCTTGAGAATGGCATCTATCTCCTTTCTGAGCTGGAGGTTTTGGCGGTAAATCTTTAAGCGCTCTTCAATGAGCTGCAAAATCGTGTCGCTGGAAAAGTTGGAGGGAAGGGTGAGTTTGATACTCGAATCATAACTCGTCTCCTGGGCGTGAACTTTGGTCAAGCGCCCAAATGTGAGGCGTCTGACATCTTCAAAAAGTCCGGGCCGCGCGTCTCCCTCCCTAAGTGTTTTGAGAAAGTTGTTGAGAATGGGGGTAAATTGTATGGGGCCTGAGGAGTCAATAATAATCAGGTCTTTGTCGAGGGAGTATTTTTGTTCCAAAACTTGCTCTATCTCCGCCTTGGCCTTTGCCAGAGAGGCGACGGGGGTGGGGTCTTGAGCTTCGAGAGAAAGGCTTGACAATAGCATCAAAAAGAAGAGAGTTTTTATCATGACAAAGTCCTCCTGGACGGTTGGAAATGGAAAAAAGACTTTAAGATGAAGGGGCGTGTGTTGTCAAAGAGGCCTGTCAGGTTTGTACTAATTGCGTTATTTTGGAATTTCTGCCTGAATTTCAGCATTTTGGCGGCGAGCGAGTGCCCCTCCCTGGCCAAATTGCTGCTTCGGGAGGAATCGGGCCTGTCCGCTCGCCTGGTGTCTAAAGGTTTTGAAAAGGCGGTGGCGGAACGTGTGGAAGGCTACGTCCACAGGTCTTTGGACTCTCTCGGCGAAGACGTTGTACTGGCCTCTATTGTTCCCTTTTCCCGGCAGGAATTTACGGGAGAGGTGGGAAGGCGGGAATTGGCCATCCACTACCTGCGTTCTCTCAAAATGACTCATGATGACGAAAAATACCGCTTTCGAGTCGTCACTCTGCTCGACCGCAAGGTGGAGACTTTTTCGTGGCAGGAGTGGGTGGATGCCGTCGATGGGCTGGTCTATCTGGGTGGGCGCTATGGCCACAGTCAAAAAGATTTGCTCGTCTGCAGTAGCTGCGTTGATGACTCATTAAGTCGACACGGCCACAAATTCGCCCTGAAGGATGTGCTCAATTTGCGCGTCCAAGAAGTGCTGGAATATGTGGTGCCAAATTCCCATCAGAAAATTGACCAGAGCATTGTGAGCTGGATGAAAATGTTGGGATTGGGCCAATTTTCCACTTCCGGGCGCGTTTTGGTGGCCCCGGAGGAACGCCGCAGCTTGGCGCTTTTTTTGGCGCTGGCCCTCGAAAGCTCTCCCGCCAACCAGGTCGAGCGAAAGCTGATCGACGCCATCGTCGAGGTTTCGAGAAGGCCCGACGGTAGGGCCAGGCTGGTAGACACCAAGAATTTCCACCGTTTGTGGATACTTCTCGGTGGCCAGGACGCCATCATTGAAGGTGGAGACACTTCCGGAAATGCCCTGATGCAAAGCTGGACGGAGGTGCTTGTGGAAACCGCCGCCAAGGGCCGGGGGAAAATCCATAAAGGTCGCGCCTTCCACCGGGCCATCAGGGATTTTGCCGAGAGGGCCGAGAGAAATTTTCAGCAGCAAGGACACGTCAAGGTTTTTCAAGCACAAAAGCAATATTTATTTCCCCAACAGGGCGAAATCTCCGAAAAATTGAGGTCGCCCTATCGAGGCGATTGAGGCGTGAGTCGATCTAACCAGTTAAAAAAAGGGCTTTTGGCTATATGTATCATAATGGACTCATGTAATTTTTTCCGGTAGAAGAAAAAACTATTGCAAGAAAAAAAAATTTGGTCTAATCTCTGGGCCAGACTCGCCAATAAGGGAGCGGGGAAATTTAACTTTTTTGGAGGTTGGTATGTTGTTGAGTAGAGATGTGTTGAGGGCCTGGTGTTACGCTTTGATTTTAAGCGTGGGCCTGAACTTTAGTGTTGGTGCTGCTGTAGCACCATTTATCAAGGCCCTTGCTCAAGGTGCCGAAAGTGTGGCCGATTTGATGGCCAAAAAGGGTATCGACAGCGCCGTCGCCGCGAGACAGGGAAGTGGTATTCAGCGCGCCTTGATCGATCTCAACGGTGGGGCCGCAGTTACCGAGGCCGCCATTCGGAGTCGGCTAAATTCTTTTCAAGGGATGAATGCCGAAGGGGTCGCTTCCAGAGAGAGACTCTTGAGTTTGTTTGACAAGGAGGCGAGCACGCTTTCAAGGCAAGAGTGGACTGATGCGGCCAATAGCCTTATGTACCTGGCCAGCCGTTACGGTGATAGTGTGGATGCTTCCTGTGGTTCCTGTGTCGATACTGCCGCAAGGAATAATGGCTTCAAGTACACTGTTACCTCCATCGACAACCCTCGCGTTCAACAAGTTAGACAGGCCCTTCCCGACAATCCCCGAGAACTAGACAAGTTGATTGGGGATCGAATGAAAAGTCTCGGATTGGGCAACTTCACATTTGCGGAAAAAAGGCTCGTCATTCCCGAAGAGCGCAGGGCCTTGGCCACTTTTCTGGCCATGGCGAGGAGCGGTTCTCCCGCTAATGCAACGGAGAGAGGACTTATCGACGCCATTTTAGGAGTTTCAACAGGGCCTGACGGCGTTCTGGGCCACTCTTTGTGGCGATTGTTTAAGGAACAAGGCATGAATCAATCTTTCATGACCGAGTGGACTCAGGTCTTGAGAGAAACTGCATCTGTCAGCAAGGCCAGTGACGGTCAGGTAACCATGAAAGAGGCCTGGTTAGCTGCTATGGAAAAGCGTGCTAAAGACCCCGAAGGACACGAAGCAGTCGAATCTCTCAGAAGGAATAACTGCTACTTTAACTAAGAAGTTTTTCAAGATTTCAAATTCCAAAAAAGGCACTCGCAAGAGTGCCTTTTTTTTTGAGAACTTTTTCATAATCCTCGTTATTTCAACGAGTTAATTCAGTATGTAAAACTTACAAACTGCCTTGATTTAGGTGATGACTTGATGCATTATTGAGCATCCAGGAGATTGATTGTGAACTTGAAAATGAAAAAATTTGGTCTTTCCTTGCTCGTGCAACTGCTGTGCTTTCAACTGGCCTTTGCTCCGAGTATTCTCCAGGCGCAAACGACGGATGGAAATTCTACGGCTGCCCTCGATAGAGAACTCACCGAACTGGGAAATGTATTTAAAAACGCTCTCGAAGGTTATGGAGAACACGCCGTAAAGCTCGAAAAAGAAGAGGAGGATATTCCTCCGCTCAAACCGGAATATCTAGTCTCTCCGTACAGGCGGGCGAAAAATGTAAAATCGGAGGTTGCCCGCTTGCTGTACGATTCCAGCGTGAGCGTCGAAGAGCGCCGCCGGATTTTGCTTTCCTACGCTGAAAATATCATCGCCCCCATCCGCGACTTAGACCAACACACGAATATCTCTACCCACCAGGAATTTTGGATTGAATTTCCAGGTGTTCTTAACGAGGGAGATGGGGACAGCGATTTCCGAAGGCAACTCGCCATAGGGCAATACGACCGAGAGCAAATCGAAAATGTTGCCTCTGCTCTGGAGGCCACTACTTCGGGAGGGGAGGAAAATCAGCTTTCCGAAGAACAACAATCCGCCCTGAGTGATCGGTCTCCCCCCAATCCTCCGTATCTGGAAGCAGTGTCCTCCGGTTCGGAAATGCGCCTGCGCTTTTCTCCCGGCGAGGTCATTCAAAGAGATATTCAGGCCCTAATTAAAGTTCCGACAGTGAAAAATATCGTCCGCGCTTCTAAGTGGAAGACTTTGCGAAACATCCTTCAGGAAATTTTTCTTGCCAGTGCGAAGAATGGAGAAAACCGCGCCCCCATAGATATTCCCACCAGTTGTCAAACTCGTGACAACGGTTCCTGGCCAAAGACTCTGAACTCACCCTACAGCGCAGAAGAGGGAGAGGCGCATATTGAGACCGCCTTGTTTGAGGCCGGGTTCTTGCCCAATACGACGACGACAGAAGAAGGGGTAAGAGAGGCAAATGAAAATTACTACCTGTATTATCGAGATCGAAATCCTTTAACATCCTCCTACCCCGCCCCCATTCCCTGGGAACGGATGCAGACGATTATGCAGGGCCTTACTGGAAAATCAGGCAAGGAGTTCGGGGAAGGACTGCATCCCGATTTTGATGATTACAGCGATTTTTCTTTGATCTTACAAATCAAGGGGTGGCCCGAGAGTTTGCAGGAACAAATAATTCCCGCATTGGTTCAAAGTATGTTTCTCCCGTCGTCCTCCGAAGAGGAGAATGCTTTGTACGACGGTGTTGAAAATTTTCTCTATCCCCTGGCCATAGAGCAAGGAGCAGAGGAGATTTCGGAATACGGGCTGACACCTTTTTTATTGCAAACCATGTTGGACAAAGAAGTAGTGACCGTTGAAGGTTTGCTTGACAGTGATTTGCGAGCAACTTTGGGAAGAGCTATTAAAATTCCCTTCCCCTCACTCTACGGCTCCCCTTATTGGAGGGGCTGGGCCTTTGAGCGTTTGGACGATTGGGGCGAGCGCGCCCTCGAATCCCCTGAAACTTTTCATCTCGTCCGTACTTTTCACCAGGTTTGCCGGCAATTTTCCAAGCTCCCCTCTCTGTGCCAGCGAGACATCCGTGGAGATGAACAAAAAGTGCGCCAGTTTGTCCAGGATGTGCGCCATTATATCGATGAACTTGTTCTCGGCGACGAATACCTTCCCACCAGGCGCTTGGACACGGAAGCACATCAGGGCAATTATCAGGTACTGGCGCGACTGTGGAATTATCTTCGTGACCATACCTCTGGACTTCCTTCGGCGAGTATCAGCGAAAAAGATTATTTGCTGGAACAAATGGCAGCGGAAAACCCCTGGGCCGTGCTGCGCCTGGGTTATCTGATTGCCCGTCAGGAAAGGCCCGAGTTGAAAGATGCATTGGGTCGTGCCTTCCGCCCACTTAAATTGCACCTCCCTCTGGTTCCCCATCACGGAAACCGGGTTTTAAATGTTCCAGAAAAAGCAGCGTATTGGGAAGAGGAGAGAAAAAAACTGTGGACTCAAAACAACCTGCTTTTCCAAAAAGATGCCCGGGGAGAGCAAACTTATTACCAAAAATTTCAAAAAGTAGTGTCCCAGACATTCCTCACCAAAAAACAGGTGGAAGACTTTCTCGATCAAAATCCCGGCGTCACTTTGAGTGATGAAATCTGGGAAGAACTGGATGCCCTCTTTGAAGGCGATCAGGGAAGGCTCAGCGAATTTCTCTATTCACTCTATCAACTGCGTGGAGACACTGCCGCCCAGGCACGCCGCCTGCGCCAATTTACCCAACGGCAGGGTTTTGATGAAAGGCCCTTAAGTGCCAAGACAAATTTCCTATTTGTCGATTCCAGTGCCAAACAGATTTTGCTCACCGAACTTCTCAAAGAGGCGGCGGCCCTTAAAAAAGATCGCTTGCTTGCTAAACTCGATCAAATTTGCCAGTATTCGGAGGAGGATTTTCGGGAACTTCAGACCCTTTTTCACGCCACTTCCACCCAACACCAAAATCTCGGTCAATCTGAAGAGCGCATTCAGGAAGTTAGCGCCAAGCTCGAAGAGATGGTGGGCACGGAAGAAATGGGCGACTGGTGGTATATCGGGGCCATGATGACAGGGGCCTTTGCTACAGTCCTTGCGGGGAGTATTTGCACGGCAATGTCTGGAGGGTTGTGCGCCCCCTTGATGGTGGCCATGCCCGCAATAGGAATAGGAACTTATGGCTCACAATTGGAACTCATCAGGCGCGAAGGACTGCGTAAATGGAGGGCCAATCAAAACGTAAAATTTGTTGGCAGCATGGCAGAATTGGGGTTTGCCGAAGTGGAAAGTTCCCGGGAAGTGCGCCGTACTTGGGCCTGGCTCGCCATTGAACTCACCGGCATCGCCGCCTTTTCAGGGGTTACCGCTCGCGCTTTAAAAATGGGAAATAGAACCTTTACCAACGCTTTTCGAGGGGAAGGCCGAGAGCGACTTGTAGGCATCGTCCCCGAAGAAGATGTCACCTTGGCCAAAATTGTTTTAGGTTTTGATCAAAGTGCCACTTTGAAAATAGGAAATGCACTCAAGGCGGATGATTTTCGGGGGGCGAGGAGGGAACTCTCCCGCGCAGTTCAGGCCGGCCACACGGTGGTCGACGAAACGCCGGAGGTGATAAACGTCCACACTGCGAAGGAGATGGCCAAGTATTTTCAAAATGACCCGCGAAGGTTTGCCTATCTCTTAAATGTCTTCGTTGGCAAACTCAAAAAACGTGCCCGTTATACCGACACCCACAAACCATTAGTGCTACCAAGGGAAGCGGGCGTGTTGAGTTCGATACGCCGCCTGCGTTTAAAACGCGCTCAGCGTTTAAGTGGCTGGCTTCCCACGACGGAAAAATTTTACCGCGAAGTGCGGGCATTGAATGTCGGAGGGGGCGAACTCGAAGCTTATATCTTAAGAAACATGGATGAATTGGATGCATTGTTTACCGAACTCCCCATCAAATGGACGGAGGTCCCCTTTCACGTCATTTTTCAGGGGATGCCCCAACGGGAAGCTCTGGGGGGAACCCGCTACATTGATGGCCTCTATGGCATGGCCAACAAACTGATGGTGAGAACCCTTTTCAAAGCGCGCTCACAACTGCTTTATCAAATCGGCAAGCGCCAAAACCGCGAGATTTTACAGCAGGGGCCGGAAATGATTCACCGATCGACCCCTGAAAACATACGTTCTTTTAAAAGGGTGGTTTTCAATGCCATTCAAGACGCAACTCCAGAGCAAGCGCGTGCGCTCTCTGATGTCTATGAGCGCGCACAAGATGCCATTACCAGCAAAGTTGTCGAAAGTTTTGGAAGACGAAAACGGAGAAGACTCACAAGGCTTCTGCAAAAGCATGCTTCCGAAAACCCGAACCTCTCCGAACACGATTTTTTAAAGCAGATTTTATTTTCTCCTCGGAGTGCCTCACAGAGCGCTGCCTCGGACACGATATGGGAATCCATCTCGTCACAAAAAGTTTTTGAAATCGAAGAAGTCGGAGAGTCTGTCTTGCAAACCGCTCAGCGGCTCTCTCAACGCAGCGGTGTCAATTTGCAGGCCACCGCCCGGCGGCTGCTGCCTCAAGGTAAAGATGTCGATTCGCAAGTTGCCCTGCGGTTGTCTCAACGTGAAATCGCTCAGTACGACGACGAACTCGAGGCCCTTACGCTTTTAAATAAATACTATGACGCCCTCAAGCTTGCGGAGTTAAAAAAGCGGCCGGATGTGGTTGAGATTCTCTAGGGGACTAGAGACGACCGGCCTGGGTACTCAAACGGCCAACTTTCCGGGCCGCCGTATTGCGCGCCACAACTCCCTTTTTGGCCAGGCGGGCGAGCAGGGATTGCATTTGGGGGATGGCCGCCAGGGCGGCCTTTTTATCTTTGCCGGTGATGGCAGCGCGCACTTTTTTGATGGCGGTTCGCGCCGCGGACATTTGGGAGCGGTTAAGCGCAGTGCGCATTGTGGTCTGCTTGACTCGTTTTTTGGCGGATTTGTGATGGGGCATAAATTCCTCCGTGGGAAAAGTAAAAGTTCATCCAGGTTTTACTCCAGTTTTTCCCGGATTGGCAAGCTCTCCTTGCCCATTGGACTTTCCAAAAGTATGATCCCCCAGAATGAAGGCAACAGTCGAAAATATAGGGGTGGTGGGGGCCGGCCAGATGGGGCGGGGAATCGCTCAGGTCGCCGCTTCTTGTGGACTTTCAGTAAAAATGTACGATGTTTCACGCGAAGCATTGGAAGCGGCCATGGCCTTTATCGAAAGGCAGCTTGGGCGTGGAGTGGAAAAGGGCAAATGGGACGAAAGTCACGCAGAGGCCACTTTGAAGCGCTTGAGTTTGACCGATCGTTTGGAGCAATTGGGAGAGAGCGAGCTTATTATCGAGGCGGCGACGGAAAATAAGGCGGTGAAGTTTGATATTTTCCGGCAGCTCGACGAAGTGGCCGCGGCCCACGCCGTTTTGGCCAGCAATACCTCTTCGATTTCGATTACGGAAATAGCGGCGGTCACCGAGCGCCCCGAACGGGTGGTGGGGATGCACTTTATGAATCCGGTGCCGGTCATGCCCTTGGTGGAAGTGATCGGCGGCCTGGAAAGCGGCCAGCAGAGCATCGAACTGGTCGAAGAAGTCGCCCAAACCATGGGCAAGGTTTGTATCCGCGCCAAAGACGTTGCCGGTTTTACCGTCAACCGCATTCTCATGCCCATGATTAACGAGGCCATTTACACTTTTTACGAGGGAGTTTCTTCAAAAGAGGATATTGACCGGGGCATGAAGTTGGGAACTAACTGGCCGATGGGGCCGCTCACGCTGGCCGATTTCATTGGGCTGGATACCTGTTTGGCGATTATGCAGGTTTTGCACGAAGGCCTGGGAGACGACAAGTACCGCCCTTGCCCGCTTTTAAAGCAATACGTCTCGGCCGGGAGGATGGGGAAAAAATCGGGGAGAGGATTTTATGACTACACTTGATTTCGAGACTTTGTCGCTGGAGAAGTCTAAAAATTTTGTCACCCTTGAGATTAACCGTCCCGAAAAACTCAATGCTCTCAATCTTCAAGTATTAAAAGAGTTGGAGGCCTGCCTGACTTCCCTGCAAAAGGAAGCGTCACTGAGAGGCCTGATTTTGACCGGTGCGGGAGATCGCGCTTTTGTCGCCGGGGCCGACATTAAAGAAATGGCGGCGATGGACAGCGAAAGGGCGCACGCTTTTGGTGTGCTCGGGCAAAAGGTGACCTTGATGTTGGAAAATCTCAGCATCCCCGTCATCGCTTGCGTGAACGGTCACGCTTTGGGGGGAGGGTGCGAGATGGCCATGAGTGGCGATTTTATCTACGCCACTGAAAATGCGGTCTTTGGACAGCCGGAAGTTAAGCTCGGTCTGATTCCGGGTTTTGGCGGCACTCAAAGGCTGGCGCGTCTGGTGGGGCGTCAGCGCGCCCGGGAAATCATTTACTCCGGTCGGATGGTTTCAGCACAAGAGGCATTGCAGATGGGATTGGTGCTAAAACTTTTCCCCACCAAGGAAGCACTCGTGGAGGCGGCCTTTCAGAGTCTTGAAACTATCTCCAAGGCCTCGCCTCTGGCGGTGGCAACGGCCAAAAAAGTTATCAACCGTGGTTGTGATTTGACCGTGGAACAGGGCCTCGAACTGGAGGCCGCACAGTTTAGTGCCATTTTTAACTCCCAGGATATGCGGGAGGGAACCAGGGCCTTTGTGGAAAAGCGCCCGCCACAATTTAGCGGAAAATAGAGTGAGTTTACTTTCACAATACCGGGAAACCAGAGAGCTATTGGCCAAATTCAGCGATTTTGAAGTCGCTCCCCTGGCGGCCGCGATTGACCGCGATGGCCACATCCCCGATTCCCTGCGAACTAAATTGGCGGAAGGCGGTTTTATGGGCATCTTTGTGCCCGAACGCTACGGTGGGGCACAAATGGATTTTGCCTCTTACTCTTTTTTGATCGAGGAATTGGCGCGCGCTTGCGCCTCTACCAGCGTGATGGTTTCTGCCCACAGTTCCCTGGCCACCTGGCCGGTTTTGGCCTTTGGGAGCGAGGAGCAAAAAGAAAAGTACCTCCCCAAACTGGCCTCGGGGGAGTGGACGGGTTGTTTTTGTTTGTCCGAGCCGGGGGCCGGTTCCGATGCCGCCTCCTTGACCACCATGGCCCGCGACGACGGAGATCACTATTTGCTTTCGGGAGTGAAAAACTGGATTACCAACGGCAAAGAGGCCAATCTTGCCATCGTTTTTGCCAAGACTGAAAAGACCGACGACCACAAGGGGATGAGCGCTTTGATCGTCGAGACTGATACGCCGGGATTCAACGTTCAAAAGGAAGAGGATAAACTGGGGATACGCGGTTCTTCCACCACCCAGATACTCTTCGATTCCGTGCGCGTGCCCAAGACCAATTTGCTGGGAAAGGAGGGCAAGGGGTTTTCCATCGCCCTGGCCACGCTCGACGGGGGGAGAATTGGCATTGCCGCCCAGGCGTTGGGAATTGCCCAGGGGGCCTTCGATTACGCCAAAAAATATGCCCTCGAACGGATTCAGTTTAAAAGACCGATCGCCAAATTGCAGGCGATTCAATTTATGTTGGCGGATATGAGCATGAAAATCGCAGCGGCGCGCTTGCTCATTCTCCAGGCGAGCAAGTTAAAAGATGAGGGCAAGGCCTATTCCAAGGAGGCCGCTCACGCCAAACTTTTTGCCTCCGAGGCGGCGATGCAGATTACCACCAAGGGAATCCAGGTTTTAGGAGGCAATGGCTACAGCAAGGAGTACCCCATGGAGCGCTACTTCCGCGATGCCAAGATTACCGAAATTTATGAAGGAACTTCCGAAATACAAAGAGTGGTGATTGCCGCTTGCGAACTTAACAGCTAGAAAAACAGAGGAGAAAAGGGCAATGGCGAGAAAAAAAACCACCAAAAAATCGACCCGGACAGCAAAAAAGACCGCCAAAAAGGCGGTTCGGGCAGGTGCTAAAAAAGCGGCCAAAAAGACCAACAAAAAGAGCGCTAAAAAGGTCACCAAAAAAAGCGCCAAAAAAACGGCCAAAAAGACTAAAAAAGGCGCTAAAAAGGTCACCAAAAAAAGCGCCAAAAAAGTGGCCAAAAAAACCAAAAAAAGCGCCAAGAAAGTTGCCAGAAAAAAGAAAGAGCACAAGGTCGAGCTGACAGGTGCTGCGGTTCGGGCCAAAAAAGAAAGCGTCACACCCGTGGTTCGGCCCGAAGACCTTTTGAAAGATGCTCTGATAAATATTGGAAAATTTGATTTTTTTCAAGACGAATCCGACGAGTGCTTGGAGCGGGGTTGTGACAGTCCTTCGAGTACTGGAAATTATTGTCGCTTTCACTATATTAAAAACTGGAAAGAAATTAAAAAGAAAGAGGTCGTTTTACAAGGTGGCCAGTTGCAAAGTCTGATCCGTTCGTTGCTGGAAAAGCACCCCCTTTCATTTGTGGAGTCGGTACTTTCAGACCTGGCCAATGAAAAATCTTTTTTTTCCGCCCTGGAAGGCATGAATATTGATGCCACCGATGAATCTTTTGACGATCTTGGAGACGAGGGCGGCGGGGACGATCAGGATATGGCCTTCGAGACTAAAGTGGGAAATAAAGTCGGCTTTGATGACTAGGTGGTTTTTTTGAAAAAGATTGTCTTCTTTTTTTTGTGTTTAAATTTTTTCCTAGAAGGCCATGGATGCCCCTTTTCGCCCTTGGAAGAAGCTGGACAGGGTCTGTGGGCGCAGCAATATGTGGGTGCGGATTTGCTGCGGGAAAAGCTCAAAGAACTCGACAACCTTCAACTTCGCATCAGACAGTTGGTCGGCATTTGGGATGCAAATAGCAACAGGCATGGCGAGAAGGTCAGTCAAATTGTCGCCGGCCCCTTTCCTTCGGCGGTGGTTCCCGTGGAGTCTCCTCACGATTATCACACGCAAAGTCCAGACAGTTTTTATCGCGAGTGTCAGCAAAAGCAAAATTGCCCCCTGTATATCAATCATTCCGTCAGTTGGGGGCCGTTGACCGAATCGGTTGTCAGAGAGATGAATACGCTAGATGGAACCGTGGTGATAACTTCTGCCGGCAATGGAAGTTCCCCCTTTGTGGAGCGATTAAAAAGCAAATTGTCGAGGGATGGAAAACTCATCGTGGTGGCCAATCTGGACACTACGGGAAATCTTTTTGAAACCACCAATTATTCCGCTGCCGTCACCATTGCCGCTCCCGCCGCCAGGTCGATTTTAAGCTATGACTTTTCAGGGAGTCCTGTGTCGTTTGGCGGTACCAGTGGGGCCGCTCCACTGGTGACGGGTAGTTTGACGGCATTTACCCTTATGACCAACTATGTTCTCACGGTAACTGAGGCCATCAGGTTATTGCATAAAACCGCCATCCCCTTTCCCAACTTGCCGAGCTTTGATGGTTGGGCGAGTCCGGGCATTCTCAACGCCTACCGCATAGGTGCAGTCGCCGAAAGATTAAACCAGATGTGCCAAAGGCAAAACCGTAGCTATTGTATGGCAAGACTTTTACAACTCGATGAAACCTACCAGTTTGAAAAAGAGAGCGAACTTTTATTCAAAGAGGCCAACAATACTCACACTCCAACGAAAAACTGCGATAAAAGCAAGGTGAGTGCTCATACTTCAGACCAGTTTGCTTCCCCTCAACCTGGTCTGAAGTGTGAGCAGTTACCCCATATCACCAAAATGAGAATGGCGGCCTTACTTAATCCCTATAATGCCAAAGCGTGGGAGCATTTGGCATCTTCGCTGGAAAGGGGGGAATTCTATCGCGCCATGGAGGCCCGGGCCCAAAGGAGCAACGATGAGGCCATCTTCAACCAAATTTGCCAGCGAAAAAGCAGCAAACATTTGCGCTATTTTTCAGCACCCTATTTAAAGGCCTTGATTGAGAGAAATGATTGCTCGCTCAGCGTGCAAACGCAAGCTTTGAGTTCTCTTTTGTACAACACCGAAAGGGCCGACTTTCAGCAATTTCTCATCGACGTTATGGAACACCCTCTGACCGACCGGCAGGTTTTGGTGGCCACTTTCAAGGCGCTGGTCTGGAATTACTACAGAATTGCCGAACCCGAAGTGCTTGTGTCTAGGATTATAAACCACCCCCTGGCGGATGAGTCACTCCGGGCGAGGGTTAGAACGTGGATTTCATTTGGGCCTAAAGGATGAAAAGACTTTTTTTGGCAATATTTATTTTTCAACTGGCGCACGCCACTGATATTGAATCCATCTTGGAGCAGGGGGAGAAAACTTTTGAAAATGGCCATTACAAAGAAGTTCTCCTGCTTTTTGAAAAAACCCCTCCCAATTTTGATCTCGAAGAAAATGCAAAGTTTCATTTTCTGAAGGGCAGGGCCTACTA
Organism: Bacteriovoracaceae bacterium; assembly: GCA_965215445.1. Taxonomy (GTDB): domain Bacteria; phylum Bdellovibrionota; class Bacteriovoracia; order Bacteriovoracales; family Bacteriovoracaceae; genus CBDBLK01. The sequence goes on from CBDCDT010000002.1 coordinate 1,492,765, forward strand.
CCGCTTGGGAAAAAATGTCAGGGCCATGGATGAATTGAATAGAGCGCTCGCTCTCGGTGTCGATAAGGATAGTTTGAGCGAGGTTTATTTGTCTCAGGCGAACATTTCTTACGTTTGGAGGGACTACGACAATGCTATCGGTGATGCCACTCGGGCGATTTTGGCCGGAAAGGCCAATGCCAACGGGGATGCCTACGCTCTCAGGGCCAGAATCAAGGTAGAACACGGAGAGTACGAGGCGGCACTTTATGATCTTTCCAAAGTTTTGGAAAACAATACCGATCCCACTTTTTCCCTCTATCGCGGGATCATCAGGCTCAACGTCAAAGATTACCGAGGGGCCATCAAAGATATTGGCAGGGCCTATTTTAGAGGCGTGAGTCCCAGAGATTTTAACCTCGCTCATCTGATTGTCCCCTTTAAGGAAAATGAACTTTTGTCCAAACTTGAAAATAACCGCGAGCGTGATTTATACGCGATGATAAGAAACTTTGCTTTGGGACGTCTGGAGAGGGCCGAGCGAGGTTTTCATCGAGTACTCAAACAACGTCTGGCGGGCACTGTTGCCTCTGATGCCGAACTTGATCCCCTCTTTTCTCTGATAAAAGCGCATCTCTTGATTGCCCGCAAGAAACATCCGGCCAAAAAGGGCCTTTGCAAAAAGTTGATCGGGAAATTGTTAAAAATCTGAAGTGTGATCGGTCACAAACTGAAGTTCAATCTGGTAGCAATCGTTCTGCCAAATGGCACTGTAGGGACAATAGCTGTCTACTCCGTAACCGGAAAGGCCTTGTTGTTTATAATAATAGCAACTGTGATCCCACTGGGCATTGGAAACGGTAAGCACCAAGGGATGGTTGGAGGTCGGGACATTAAAGGAATAAGCCTGGGAAACCTGTCCAACCTGAATACCACTAAACGTATGGGTCTGGCCGCTATTTCCCGATTCTCGGGATGACACTCTCACGTCAACTCCCAGTTGTTTATAACCGACGGGATCAAAACGACAGGTCACGCCGAAGTCATCGGACTTTCCCCTCTGGGGAGCGGCCAGTGCTTTTACCCGCAGCTTGAAGCGCTTGTCGCTCAGAAGGGTATTGTGGTTAATCGGGCCATCGGGCCTTCCCGAAATGTTACTGTCGGGATGGGATTTCCAAGTGTCAGTTCCATGGGCGGTGATTTTTATGGTGTAATAATCCGTGGCAGGAGTTTCGGGCGACGGTGCAACGGGAGTTCCGGGGCCGGGGGTGGTGGCACCGGGGCCGGGATTGCCGCCGGGAGAAGGAGTATTTGGATAGAGGGTGCCAGGGTAACCGGGATAACCAGGGCCTTGAGGCCCAACCGGATTTCTCCTTTTGGTGGAGTCATTCCCACATCCGGCCCAAAAAAGGGTACTTGCGCCGATTAAAAAGGTTAAATAAAAAACTGATCTCTTCATAATATGCTTATCGGTTGGAGGTATAAAAAGGTTTAATTCCTGGGCAGGTCTTTGGTGCCATCGGTGGAAAATTGAAGTTCAATTTGAACGCAGTCGTTGGCCCAGACCGGGGCAAACGGACAAAAATTCTCGGTATTATAACCTTGCTGACTGTAGTATTCGCAACTCCAGTCCCATTCCACATTTTTAATTTCCACTACCAGAGGATAAGAACTTCTGGGCACTGAAAATTGGTGAACCCTGGAAGCACAACCCACCGGAATTTCTTCAAAAAAGTGGTATTCCCCCCGGCCGGGAGAACCCTCGTGAGTCCTCAAAATTACGCCAATTTGCAACGATTGATAGGCCACGGGATGGAGGGAGCACTTGCTGCCATTACTGTCAAAAGTTCCTTTTTTCGGAGGTTCGCGCACCACTACTCTCAAATTAAAGCGGTCTTCGCTTCTAAAAATTTGCTGGTTGATCTGAGAGGGAAAATGAGACGAACTCCAAACCACATGGCCGGCCTTGGCCCCGTGGAGAGTAATGGGGCCGACTTTGTGGTATTCCAACACGTTGTCTCCGTAGTCTTCGACTCCCTCTCCGGTTCCGTCGCCGTAAGAGCAAAATTGCTTTTGGCGAGGAGGGGCATCCGAAGACGGGTCTTTCTCGCCTCTGGCAAAGTAGAAATTGGGAATCTCGCGCTCGCTGGTCGGTTCAGGGCCTGCGGGCAAGCGCAAGGCCCTGCGAGAGCGGTCTTTTTGGTAGGGTTCCATACAACCCACCAGCAATGCTCCCAGCAAGATAAAATAGTAAAAAGATGACGTTTTCACTCTTAAGTTATCGGGTGATCGAGATAATTTCTTTAAAGGGTGGGTGAATCGGAAAAAGCTTTTTGATTCTGCACACTTACAGGCGTATCTCCCTGCCTTTTGAGAAAGTTCGCAACGTCGGCGTGATTCGAGCGCTCTGCCTCGTGCAAAGGAGTGCGCCCCCAGCGATCCTGGATATTGGGGCAAACTCCCCGTCCGATCAGAAATTTGACCACTTCGAGATTTCCCTCTGCCGCCGCCAAATGCAAGGCCGTGCGCTTGTCGTAGTCGCCCTCGCTGGGATTGGCCCCTGCCGCCACCAATCTTTGCACTTCCGGCAAGTCTCCCTGAGCAGCGGCCCAACAAAGCAGCATACTTTCTTTGGCCTTGGAAGTGTTTTTCAATCCCAATGGGCCATAGCGGCCGTCCTTGTCCGACAAGAGGGTGTCGTAAGTGTGAAAGTGAAAGCGCTTGACCAATTCCTTGCAAAAGGCAACACCCCTGACCGAGTTGCCTTGTGGGTCCAGTGGCGGAGACCAAATACAGATGCCCATCAAGTTGGGTATGGCCACAATCATGCCACCGCCGACACCACTTTTAGCGGGAAGGCCTACAGTAAAGGCAAATTCCCCCGAATAGTTATACATACCACAGGAATACATCAGAGAGAGACAGTGTTTGATGACTTCCGGCCGGAAAATTCTCCGCCCGGTCAAAGGATTGATTCCCGAAGCGGCCAGAGTGCCCGCCGCCACCGCCATGGATTCACAGGTCATGTCGATGGAACAGCACTGAAAATAAAAGTCCAGCGTCTGCAAAATGTCAGTATCAGTGGGAAAAGTATTGCGTTCCCGCATGAAGTAGGCCAGGGCAAAGTTACGATCGGAGGAGTTTTTCTCCGAGAGGTAGATGGAGTTGTTAAAAATGGGAATGTCTTTTCCCGAAAGCGACTTCCAGGTTTTCATAACCAACTCGAATCTCTCCGCGGCCGTTGCCGACGGACGAATCAGGGAGGAGGCCATAATCGCTCCGGCGTTGACCATCGGGTTGTGGGGCCGTCCCTGGGAATCGAGGGTGATTTCATTAAAGGATTGCCCACTGGGTTCTCTGCCAATATGCTGGTGAACCACGTCTTTGCCCAACTCTTCCAGCGCCATACAGTAAGTAATGGGTTTAAAAGTCGATTGGATGCTGAAGTATTCGTTACTGTTGCCAAAGCAAAATTGCTGGCCGTCCACGGTGCAAATGGATACCCCGTATTTGTCGGGGTCGATCTTTGCCAATTGATAAATATAATCGGCGACATGGCCTTCGGCATTGCTGCGGGTTTTTTGGTAAATCTCTTTAATCTGCGAACAAAACCTTTTAAAGTCGGGAATGGCCAAATCCCGTTGCAGAATTTTCTTGCACAGTGAGGCCCCCTCGCCCTTCACGATGTGTTCTATCTGTGCGGGATCGGCGACGTTGTCGTTTTGTAAAAGTTCTTTGATGGCACCAAAGGTTGGGGCCAGGACGGGGTGAGAGCGAAGAAAACCCTCTTCCCGAAAAAAAGACGTGAGTTTTTTGAGGTCGACCTGAGTGCCCTCATCGGTCGCCGCCACGTCGAGGATCATGGAGGCCATATTGCTGAATCTAAAATCTTTTGAAGTTTCCTGCATATTGACGCATGGTAGGCAAGGTTTTTTTTATCGTCAATAGTAATCTAACCCTTGGAAATTACAGAATTTTTTGATAAAAAATCAAAATAAAGGTTGATTCTCCCAAAGATTTCCCTTAATGTCTCTCAGAAAAAATGCGATAATATAAGCATCCACGCCCTGGGAAACTCCGTTTGGCCACTTATCCGGGCCTCTCCGACTCCTGGGGCATTTTTTTATCAATATTTTTATGTCTGTAGCAATTCTCATTGATGGCTCTTTTTTTATCAAAAGGTATCGTAGTCTGAAAAATAGAGCAGCAAATCCCCAAGATATGGTAAAGGATTTCTACACAATGGCCTTTTGGCATATAAAAAATTTGAAAAAGGATGTTTCTGACCTCTATAGAATTTTCTACTACGATGCTCCTCCATTGGGAGGAAAAGAAAGAACTCAAAACCCCTTAACGAAAGAACACATTGTTTTTAAAAAAACTCCAGATTATGCTTTTCGATCCGAGTTTTTAAAAGAGTTAAAGAAAAAGAGAAAAGTTGCTTTGAGGATGGGAAGCCTTTCTTTCTCAGGATGGAGATTTTCAAAAGAGGAAACAGTTAAAGACCTTTGCATGAATAGAAAAACGATTCAAGATTTAAAAGAATCAGATATTGAACTTTCAATCAAGCAAAAAGGTGTTGATATGAGAATCGGAATAGATATAGCTACACTGGCCTATAAAAAGTTGGTGGATACGATTATTTTAATTTCAGGAGACAGTGATTTTGTTCCTGCTGCCAAATTGGCCCGAAGGGAGGGAATTGATTTTATCCTAGACCCTATGTGGGGTGGAAAAATTCATGATGACCTTTTTGAACATATTGATGGCCTTCAATCCTGGCCCAAACTCAAACCGCAATCCGTGTAAAACTACCTAATTTCAGTAATTTTTTAGACCATTTAATTCTCAAAAAAAATATTGACATTGTTCGTCATTTGGTGTAATATAGGGCCTAATAAATTGGTGTACGATTTGTACGCAAGTGTATGGAGGAAATGAAACGATGGATGAAGTAAAATCAAATTTTCCAATAGATATTTCTTCATGTTGTACTGAGGATGATATTCTTAAATTTTTTGATAAAAGTTTTTTTGAAGCTCGCAAAGAGTTAAAACAAAAAGGTTTGCCTTACAATGGTTCCCATGAAAAATATGGCTATCGTATTTCATCCGATGGGAATAATCTTTTTATCGGTTCAAGACGAGGTTTGAATCCTCCTGATGAACGTGTATATATTAAAGGGAATAAATTTGCTGAAATAATAAAGTCACTTATACCACTACATTCTGAGATAGGAGGCAGATATTTTTTTAAGCGTTATGATGACAACAGATATGTTGTTTTCGGTAGAAACCATCCAAATGAAACACCCAAAGAAATATTCTTTTGGTGGAGCTTAAAAGAGAAAATAGGAGTATTGGAGAGGACTATCGAAGATGACAGGAAAGAGATAATGCAACTAGAAAATGTTCTCCAAGGGGAAAGAGAGAAAGGGACGGTATTAAAAAAAACTCTCGAAGATGATAGGAAAGAGAAAAAGCAATTAGAGAGTATTCTTGAAAATGAACAGAAAAAGAGAAGGATATTAGAAAAGACTCTACAAGATGCTAGGGAGAAAAAAAGGCAGTTAGATGAAATTATTCAAAATGAGAAGCAGAAAAAAGTATTTTTTTATAAAGCGGCAATGATATCATCATTAATTTTTTCTTCCTTAATTTTTGGCGCAATGTATTCTGTTGTACAAGTTAAAGACTATAAAATTCAAAACCTACATCATCAACTTACTCAGTCAAAAGAAGAAATAAACAAAGATCGGGGCCAAAGACTCCAATTAGAATCAGAGAATAGAGAATTACAGGGAAAATTAAAATTTGTCGAAAATAAAATGTCCCAACAAAAAACAAGATCACAGAGCAATATAGACCGTTACAAAGAAACAATTAAAACATTGGAATCTAGGAACGGAAAATTGCAGAAAGATAACAATCGTCATAAAAAAATAGTTGAGAAGCAAAAAATAGCTAGCGACAAGTTAAACAAGAAAAATAAATCTGATTCCCAACTTCGGGACAAAAACCTATTGGATGGCATTTCTGAACCTTTAAATTTAAAAGACCCATTCATTATCCCCGAACCGTTAAATTTAAAAGACCCATTCGATAGCATATCCAAGCTATAGAGATACCTTTATGAGGAAGACCATGATGAACGAGAAAAAAAAGTCATTTAGAAAATTTATCGAGGGTTTTAAGGAACTTCGCAAGAAAAGGCCTTCCGATAAAGAGATTGAAGAAATTAATGACATCATAGAGCAGTCTCATATCGAGGATACTGAAGAAGGTGACTCAAGCCCCGCTTTTAGTGTCAAGGGCCTTGCTAGGGCCAAAATCGGGTAAAAACTACCCGATTTTGCAATCAAGGGTTGCCCTGAAAGGGGAAATCCGTCTATATTTTTCGCCCCATGAAAATGTTTAGACGTGTCGTTTTACTGTTTGGGGCCTGGGCCATTTTGGCCCAAATTCAGGCCCAATCCCAAGGCCCTTCCGCCTATCGGGTGCGTATGCGGCTTTTGGAAGAGGCCTTGATTCCCTTTGAAAAGCGTGGGCACGGCTTTCCTTCAATGAGTAGATTGTATGGGAATTCTCGTACCAGAATTTCCTGGGGTGCCATAGAGGTGGATTCGTCATCCCGCCTGGCCCGTTTGATGTCGCCGAGTGTGCAGGTTTTGAGAGAACTGGTCAATTCTCTCGATCGCTTGGATCAGAGGACTTTTTTATACAATTTCTTTTATCAGTACCTGGTTACCAAAAATTACAGTACCCATTTTCGGTCAAACAATGAGAAAGTCAATTACGCTCTCAGCATTAGGGGTTGGTACGAGGATGGATTTTCAGCGAACATTTCGTTGGATCGCTTGTTGAAAAAATGGGAAAAATGGCTGACGGTGACCAGAGGCAGTCCTTTTTCCTTTCTCTCTCCGACGGCCAGGGACAGATTTTTTGAGGGTAAGATGCCCGGCCTTGAAAATTTGCGGCGAGAGCACGGTTCTATCTTTACGAATTATGAGGGCTGGCGGCCGATTTTTGGCATTCCCGAAAAGTATGTAGATAGGGTTGTAGGTGTCGAAGGCGGTTGGCAACTGCTTTTCAAGCCCCAGACCAACTATGCCCGTTTTGAAAAAATGCTCTCCGAAATTCAAAATCACAGTCCCCATTTTGGGATGCCTCGATGGCAAAGTCTCCATTTTACAGCAGATGCTTCCCTCGAAGCGAATCTTGCCGATGCAGTCAAATGGTCTTGGGCCTTGCTCGCCCTCGACGAAATAAGGGAAGGTCGTCGTTTCAATGTGGACATTCTGGAAGATTACCAGGCCTTGTCTGACAAAGTAATAAAAACGGACTCTGGTGTTAAGTACACAGTGATGCTCAAATTTCACCGCAAGAATGTGCGTATGCGCCGCTTTCTCCAAACCTCTTTAGCCGCACGGATAATCTCGGGAGACTGGTCTGGTATGGATGGCATGAATTTTGCTTTGGCAAGGCACTCTTCTATTCCCCTGTGGAATTGGGAGAAGGCGCCTTTTTTGAGTATTCAAAAAAAGGCGTTGCTGGCAGAGCGCACCCAGCACTACCTGGCAGAACTGGAAAAGCTTGAAACGACAGATCGTGTGCGCGACCTCACCAGACAGTGGATTTACAGCACCAATCTGGTAGATGAAATAAAGATTTCCTTAAGGCCTTGGCGGCGGGAAAAAAATCTGGACGACGTTTTAAACTTCAGGCCGCTCGGGTTTCGTTCTGTTCCGGTGGATGTGAATACCATTCATTTGGGGATGGAATACACTGGTCATTTTCCCCTGCAAGGTGAAATTACTCACGTTCACCATAATTATCCTGTCACCCGCGATACTTTGGGACACACCAATCGCCATCTGGTCATGCAAAATGTTTTGGAAGATATTATTGCCGAATTTGGTGGAGATAAAAGCAATATTTTTGCAATGGGGGAGGGGCACGGGCACAATTTTGGTTATGGTTATGGGGGGACAGATGCTCTCGGTAGGCAGTGGCAAGTTGATTGGGATGGAGTTGACCGGCACTACACAGGTGCAAAAGTTTTGGAGGATTCAGTGGGTCAGGGCCATTTGGAATTGATAACCCCCAAATTTTATCCCAGTGGGCGCGAACTCGAGGCCATTTATCAAGTTTTTCAAAGGCACAATATCAGCACGTTGGGAATAGTCGGAGGCGGACATCTCAACGTAGATTTGAAGGCCTTCGAGGGCAGGCCCCGCGCTCTGGCCCGCTTTTTGTCTCTCTATCACCAATACCGGGGCATTATCTCCCTTTTGTTTGGCGAGAAAGTTTTTGAGCGGATGGAAGCATTAGAAGTGAGCGACAAACTGGCGCTATCTTTGAGGGATTTTAAGGGCAGCGAAGATGAATTAAAGCGCCTGCTCTACAATCAGCGCTACTTCAATACCCGTATTCAAGAAAAAACCAGACACGTCGACATCAATTTGATGGATTATTTTCAAGACGTCATTCCCGCAGAGTTTATCTCCGAGGATTTTGATTTTATGAATCCCGAAGTTCCCTGGCGCAGGCAATTCAAAGTCGACCCGGACGTTCGCCGCATAGAAATGCGTCTTTTTAAGGCCCCCAAGAGTGCTTTCGAGGCGGCCTTACAAATCCGTTTGGTGCGCGCCCTGCTTTCCAAGGCCTTCAACGAAGACTCTCTCTTGAGCGGAGTGGTTTCAAAGCTCGATTCCCAGAACTATCTCCTCCATCCAGCAAAGGCCTGGGCCGATTTGAAGAGATTGTGTGCAGACCTTAAGCTTGGCCTTTGCGAGGATTATTATTCTGCCATGGTCGAGGGCCTGAATGATACCGATATGTTCTATCGGTTTTTTAATTACTATCATTACAATAACTCATTCCGCGAAAAAGAGTGGGGTAGTGCTCTTAAACGCTCAAGGCCACCCGACCAGGCGCTTTCCAGTCAAAACCGAAAGTGGGTGAAAGGCAAAATTATCGAACTCTGTTTCGAGAAAATGGCCTTACTTTTGGAACCTTAAGTTTTAAAACTGTCCGACGGCAACTTCTGTTGTAGAATATTGAGTAAAGGGAGGGCCTTGTGGACAAGGGAGAAAAACGGTCTCTTACAGGGATTTTGTTGCTTATCCTGGCATGTTTTACTGTTTTAGTCATCTTTGTTTCTTACAGTATGCGTTTGATGAGCGACCGGGGAGCGGAAGAGTCCCGAAGCGGCAAGGCCAGTGTGGCGGTGGTGGAAATCAAGGGCCTGATTATGAACGCCAAAGACACCGTCGAACTTTTGCGAAAGGCGGAAAAAGACAAGTCCACCAAGGCCATTTTACTGCGCATTAATTCCCCGGGTGGCGCGGTAGGGCCGACTCAGGAAATTTACGACGAAGTTCGCCGCATAGATGCTGAACACGCCAAATCGAAGGGTAAGCGTGGCCGACCAATTTACGCTTCTTTTGGCAGCATCGCCGCCAGTGGAGGGTACTATATCGGTTCTGCCGCCCGCAAAATTTTTTCCAACCCGGGAACCCTCACCGGCTCAATTGGGGTCATCATGGAGTTTGTCGATTTGAGCGAGCTTTTTCGTTGGCTCAAAATGAACCCCCAAAAAATTAAGTCCGGGCGCTATAAAGACCTCGGCAATCCCAATCGCGCCATGACGGTAGAAGAGCGCTCGATGATGCAAAAATTGTTGGAGGGGGTGCGCCAGCAGTTTGTCCGTCATATTGTGGCGGTTCGGGGGGAGCGTATTCAGGGCGAGATAGAAGACATTGCCCAGGGACAAATTTTTTCCGGCGAGCAGGCCTTTGAGCTTGGACTGGTGGACGAATTGCAAGGCCTCTACGGTGCCGGACAGGCGATTCACAGCGAACTTAAACTCAAGGGCGAATTTGGTTTTAAATTTATCAAAAAGGCCAAAAAAGTTAGTCTTTTTGAGATTATGGAAAGTTTGGAAACAGGCATTTCGCGTTTGAGCGATCTGGAATCTCTGGCGGCAACACTGCGGGGAAGAATCCCGATTTTTATGTTTAAGTAGAGGATGGGCCTTGGGAGTTTATACCATTTGGTTACAAAATCACCTTTTGGCAGTCATTACTTTTGGCCTTACTCTGATTTTGTTTTATCACTACCTGATCGAAAAAGAGACGGGAATTCGTCTTTCTCGGCGCTATCGCAATTCCATCTTTGAGGCCCAATCCAAAGTTTTTTTAAACGCCACCCAGTACTTGATTTCCGGCCACAAGGATTTGGCCATCCGGGAATTTCTCAATGCCGTAGATATTAACCGCGAAACCATTGACACTTATTTTGCTCTGGGGGGGCTTTTCCGTAGCAACGGAGAAATTGAAAAGGCCATCTCCATCCACCGTTCCCTGATTGCCCGCCAGAATCTTTCGGAATCCAACCGCCTGCGCGCACTCAAAGAATTGGCGGTCGATTTTGACAAGGGGGGATTTGTCGATAAGGCCATCGAAACCTACAAGGATGTCCTCAAGATCAACCGCGAACAATACGAAGTGATTCAATCTTTGTGCCACATTTATGAGGGCATCGAAGACTGGGATCAGGCCTTTCAATACCGTATGGCACTCTCCAAAGTGGGTTATGAAAATCAGGCCGAAACCATCTCTCACATTTTGGTTCAGAAGGCAAAACTCTTTTTTAGAAAAGGTGATTTTGCCGCCTGCCGTGAAGAACTCGACGATGCCTTCCGTTTTGCCCCTTCGGTGTCGGCCAAAATTTTGAAATTAAAATTGTTTTTGGGAACCGGACAGGTCGAGGCCTCAAAACAACTCCTTTTTGAATTGGTCAAAGAACATCCCATGTATACCTCTTTTGTTTTTGAATCACTGGATGAAGAATTTGAAGGTGGACAGGAAGATCAAAAGCTACTCAAAACAAGGTATCAGTTATTGAGAGATTTTTTTCTGGAAATGAATGACGGGGAATTGTTGTCATTTCCATCGGTGGTTTTGACCAGAGTGAGGTTGTTAAAACAAGTGGGAAAAAATCAGGATGCTTTAAAACTGATGAAAAAATTCATGGCCCTGCATCAAGGTGTCAGTGATGTGATGAGAACTGAATACATCAAACTTTTACTTCAAGAGGGCGAGACAGACGAAGGGGTTGTGCAAACACAGGCGCTTTTAAGCAACCGACAAAAAGAAGTTACCAAGAACTTTTGCCGCAATTGTGGATACGATTCGGATAAAATCTTTTGGCGTTGTCCGCAGTGCTACGCTTGGGAGACAATAGAATTTCGATGGAAAGTTTAACTCAAAAACTGATTTTATTTTTTGTTGCTGGACTTTTATCCTCGTCTGCGATGAGTGCAGAGGACAAACTTCCCCAGTTTAAAAAAAAGATTTTACAAGTGGCCTATTACAAAAACACTTTTGGCCACATTCACAAAAACCCCTCGCGCTATTCCCAGTCTCTGTCCACCATAGAGTGTGGGCATCCGGTCAAAATTTATGCGCTGGAAACTGAAAAGGGAAAACCCTTGCAGGAGTTGTTCGAGGAGCGCTTCCGCTATGTGGAGGTAGGACCTTATCAAGGTTATATCGACCAGACCTATTTGGCACCCAAAAAAGTCTCTTGCCTTCAGGATAAGTATCCCAAATTTTTTGAGCATTTGGATTTAAATCTTTCGGAGATGTATCATTGGGGCAAGTTGTATGATCACTATGCCTACGGAAAGTCGAGAGTAAAATGAAGTTGTATGTTCTTCTCTTGCTGTTTTGTACGAATACCTTGGGTAAGGGGAATAGTAATTTTCGTGAAGAAGTTATAGATTTCAAAAATATTCAGGAAGTTTTAAAAAATGACCGCCTCAAGGCCCACGCCCAAAACCGGCAATTGGCGTCGATTAAAGAGAAGAAATTAAAAAGTAAAGTAAACAAATACAAAATTCCCGGAGAGGCAGAGTTTTGGACATTTTTTTCAGAGTATTGGATTGTCAAAAATGTTACTGCCTTGAAATGGGATTTTGAAAAAACCGACTACGGATTGGAGATTACTTTTCGCTCGCTTCTGGAGGCGCTGGGGTTTTATGAGCGGAGGTTTAAAATTCTTTTACTGAACACCGCAGATGTTGCTCACTTTGCATTGCCTTCTGACAACCATGAAAATATTTTTTTACTCTCTCTTCCGTTTGTTAAAGCACTGGATTTATCCAAACTGGAAATCTCTATTCTTCTATTGGAAGATTTTCTGCGTGCGCGGCAGGGGCATTTTAAAAAACTGGTGAAAAGTGATCAATTAAATGCTTTTTTGGGAGGCAGTTTTCTCGGGAAAAATCTTGATAAAAGCGTTCTTGCGGGTGTCTCCAAAAAATACGATAAAATCATTTTTGATCAGGGATTTAATTTTCAGCAACAATTTAAAGTCACTCATCAAATGGATTCCATGCTCAAGGCCAATACAAAATGGTGGAATACCTACTATAACGTCGTAGAGAAAATTGATCGTTTGGTAAAATCCAACGTCCAGTACAAAAAATACCTTAGAATTTATCCTTCACCCGAATTGCAACTGAGCTGGTTGAGGCCTAAAGACAAAAGGCCTCTTTAAATGAGGGACAGGGATTATATAAGGCAAATTCTCTACTTTATCGGTTATCAGTTTTTAAATTTTGCCATTTATGTTGCTTTTATATCCGTTGCCACTTTTTTTCATTTTTTGCTCGACCACAGACTTTCCGATATTGAAAATTGGATTTTTGACAAAAATTGGCCGATCTTGGGCATTGGACGTGTGATTTCGGTTTATTTTCTCTTTAAATTTTTAAGTGTAAAATTTGAAGAGCGAAGGCCTTTGCAAAAGATATTTCGCCAATTTCGGGGGAATTTACAAATTGAAACAGTGGCCTCTTTTTTATTTTTATTTGTTGCGCTTATGATTTTGGGCAGACCTGGTCGAAATGTTGACAATCCCTTTGGCATTTCCAAAATGGCCATTTCTTATTTTGGCCCTCTGATCATGTTGCTCAGCGATTGCCTGATTATTCTGGTGCTCAATCTGATTTATCCCTTGAAAAGCAAGTGGTGGCCCTCGATTTTATTTATGAGTCTGCTGTCCGCCTCATTGACCGGTTTGCTTTTTCAATCTTCCCTGGAAAATATCTGTTTCCTTTTCTTTGGCACATTTATCGCCTATTGGTTGTTAAAGCACGAAGACCGTTTTGAGTATATTCACGCCTTGGTTTTTTGTGTGGTCTTCTTTTCTCCCATGATTGCGTTGTTTGGACTCGATCCCCTGTGGGAAAAGAATTATTCCCTTTTGCCAATGACTCAAAATATTGAAGAGATTCATTTATTAATTTTGGGAGCGGTGGTTTTGACTTACCTGACTTGGAAGCGAAACCCCGTTTAAAGGTTTGTCGATTGGAGGCCAACAAATGAATAATGGAGAATTGGAACTGGTCAAAATTATTTGGGAGTCGGGATATGTGGTAAAGGGAGTTCTCCTTTTACTGATTGTTGCGTCGGCGGCCTCCTGGGGAATCGTTTGGTTTAAAAGGAATGTCTTGCGTTTGGTGCGGCAAAATGGCCAGGCCTTTTATGAAATTTATTCACGCAAGTCCGACAGTTGGGAAATTGTCCTGGAAAACGCCAAAAACCTCGCTCCTTCTCCCCAGCGAGCAGTTTTTTACCACGCCTACGGTGAATTAAACCGCTTGCAAAGGTCGATCGGAGGAGAAAATAGAATTGCCAGAATCCGAGAACACTTTCGAGAGTTTGGCCTGAATGCTATAGAGCGTGCCATGCAAAGAGGAGTTCAAAGTGCAAATTTGGAGATGGAGAAGGGACTTTCCTTCCTCGCCTCGATCGGTTCGGTTTCCCCTTTTGTGGGACTTTTCGGAACCGTGTGGGGGATTATTGATTCCTTTAGCGCTCTTTCCGGGGGAGGGGGAACTCTGGAAGCGGTAGCGCCGGGAATTGCCGAGGCCTTGGTTGCCACGGCAGTAGGTCTGGCCGCTGCCATTCCCGCCGTCTGGTTTTTTAACTACTTTAACAACCTGATTGCGGAAATTAATTCGGAATTACATTCTTTTCAGCTCGAAATGCTCAATGCCGTGGAAGAAAAATATTGCCTGGAATGGTAAGGGAGAGTGATTAATGGGGATGTCATCACCCCAAGGGCCTGGCCCTAAAAAACCAATTAGCGAAATCAACGTCACGCCTTTAGTGGATGTCATGTTGGTTTTGTTGGTCATCTTTATGATTACCGCTCCTTTGATGTTTAATGGCATTAAACTGGAACTTCCCAAAACCCGGGAAGTTAACCCTTTGAGTTTAACCACCGAACAAGTGGTTTTGAGCATGACCCTTTCGGGAGACCTTTTTTTGGGCAAAACCAAAGTTCTCAAAACGGAAGTCCTCGAACTGGTCAAGCAAAAATTTGCCTCTCAAAAATCAAAAATGCTTTACTTGAGGGCCGATTATGAACTCGAATACGGCAGAGTGGCCAACGTGATGTCATTTCTCAAGCGTGGAGGAATTCAAAATATTTCTTTGGTCACTCAAATAGAAGAGAAATGATTACTGCAAACTCTTTTTTCACAGATCGCACCCTCAAGGGTTATATCCAGCGTTCATTGGGAATCCATCTTCTCATCATTTTGGTTTTGACCATTTTTTCTTTTATTTACAGCTCATCATCGAGAAAGAGGCCCTACAACCTCAACCTGATTAAATCTTCAGTCCGGGTCGATGTGGTGGGTATGCCCAAACTCACTTTTCAGGAACTAAAAGCGCTGGAAAAAATCGCCGCAAAAGACCGCTCTCAAAGTGAAAGCGCAAAACCAAGTGAATCGATGTCACCAAAGCGAGAGGAACAGAGTTTTCAGAAGATGCTAAAGAAAATTTCCCAAAAAAAACTGGTCAGTGATAAAAAGAAGGCAGAGAGCAAGGGAAAATCTAACAAAAAACTCTCTCAAACAGCGCGCAAGAAATTGCAAAACCTGGTTTTGGCGGGCAATAAAGTGAGTCGGGGAAGTGCCTTTACTGGAGACGTGAGCGACAAGGCCATCGAAGGATTGGCGGTTTATATGGCCTCATTGCCGGAAAAAGTTCGACCCCACTGGCGCTTGCCCAGTTATCTCAAAGAGACAGAGTTGCGTTGCCGAGTGCGAATTTTTTTGGACGATAGAGGCAAATTGCTCAAGGCAGAGATTTTGGAAAGTAGCGGAGAGGAAGAGTACGACCAACGCGCTCTTGAGGCCGTGCAGGCGACGACTTTTCCACCTCCCGAACCGCTTTATCACAAACAGGCGCTTCAGGGCAGTATTGTTTTGGGTTTCCCTCTTTAAGCAATTGCGGGTATATTGGAAAATGATGAAACTTTTTTTGGTCTTAATATTTCTTACGAAGATGGTTTGTGCGCAAGACGCGTCCGACGTTCATATCGTGGCAGTGGGAGAGGCCGAACTCGAAAAGGATAAAATCACTTTTCTTGCCAACTGGCCGGAAAAGGGCATCAAGGTTTCCGACAAGGCCCGCATCGACGAATTTCAAGCGGTTTTATTCAGCGATTTTGCTTATTACCTCAAGCGTTTTGAGGTGGTGGAACAAAAAAACCGCCGAAGTGACTTTGATCCCTCCCAATTGGATGCTTGGAGCGAGAAAGCGCGCTACATAGGCCATGTTCACTACGAAGGGCAAAGCTATCGGGCCAAACTCTACGATACCAGCGTGAAGACTTTGCTGGCGGAATTTTCGGGAAATTTTAATACCCAAAACCTGCGCCAGACGGCGCACCAATTGAGCGATAATATTTACACCCAAATTACCGGCAAGAAATCCATGTTTTTAAGTAAAATTGTTTTTGTCAGTGACCGCCACGGTACGCGCAAGAATCCGGTCAAAGAGTTGTACATTGCGGACTTCGACGGCAAAAATCCCAGGCGCTTGACTCACCACCGGGGAATGGTTATTTCACCCGCTTTTGATCTGGAAAATCAAAGAGTTCTCTACAGTTTGATTGAGAGTGGTAAGAAGAAAAAAAATATCAATTTGAGAATTTTGGACTTGAGAACCAAAAAGAGTAGGCTGCTTTCCCAAAGGGCGGGAATTAATTCGGGGGCGGTTTTTATGCCCGATGGGGAACATATTTTGCTGACCTTGAGTCACCAAGGCAACGCCGAAATCTATCAAATGCATTTTAAAACCCTTCAACTGAGGCGGATTACCAAGCACTACTCTCCCGACGTCGACCCCTCGATTAATGCCAGGGGGGATAAAATGACTTTCCTCTCGGGCCGTTCGGGAATGCCCATGATCTACACTCTCGATCCCTTGGGACTTGAAAAAAGTGTCAAGAGAATCAGCTTTGTGGGCAAGTTCAACGCCACTCCGCGCTTTTCCCCCGATGGCAAACAAATTGCCTTTTCGAGTTGGCTCGACAACCGCTTTGACATTTTTCGCATCAATGCCGACGGCAGCGGCCTGTACCGCCTGACCAAAGATTTTGGCTCCAACGAAGATCCCAGCTATTCGCCCGACGGTCAGTTTATCATCTTTTCCAGCAAGAGAGTGCTCTCCCGCTATATGGCCGTGCAAAGTCTCTACATTATGACTTCCGAGGGGGAAATCATCGGTGCGGAACTCACGAAGAGCTTGGGAAACTGTACAACTCCGAGATGGTCTAAATCCTTAAAGTAACCAGACTGGCCTTCAAAAAGGACATTTGAGAGAAATTTCTTATTGACGAGTAGCGTAATTAGTGGTATTAATTGTTCACCACTGCTTTTTCACTTTAACAAGTGAAGGGGCCGTGTTGTGCCTTATTATAAGTGCTGTTCCTAATCCTCTTCTGGTCTCCAATAAGAGGGGTCAAAACAGGCCAGCACTTCACACGGAGGCCCTAGGGAAATGTCCTTGTCATATTTATATTTGGTGAGGGCATTTTTTAACCAAAACCAGAAACTTGTTAAGCTGGGTATGTAAAAATTGGTAATCTGAATAAAGGAATGAAAAAAATGGAAAAAAGACCTGATGAATTTCTGAAAAGATTTAATGAATTGCTGAAAATTGATGAATTAGAGTTTTCAAGAAATATTTCTTCATGGGATTTTACTAAAGACGATGTTTATGAAGTTCGCAAAAGATATTTAGAAGTTTGTGAGAGGCTTAAGCAGAGAGGTTGGGAGTGCTATACTGGCCAAGAATACGAAAGTTCAGGTTTACCCATATCTTTTGGAAGAAATGATAGGGTTAAGGACGGCCCTGATAGAAAATTTGCTCCTTTTGTTGCTAAGAACAAAAACCATACGAAGCCTGATGAACGCAGATTTCAACCAGAGCGTTATATTGATACTAAAAATAATAATTTTATTGAAATTGTTCAATTCCATATAAAACTTCACAGTGAATCAATAAAATATGCTTGGGAGTGCTTTAATAAAGGTTATGATATTGAATTTGTAGTTAAATCTATGAAAAAAAGAGGCTTAACTTTACCTTATCGGGAACTTCTTGACATCAGTGAAGATCATGAAAATAAGCGTAGAGCTTGGGCAGGTGGCAGGTATTTTTTTATTTTTGGTGAAAAAGGTAGTATTAGTTATAAATTAAGCAAGTATAGTAATGGGAGGCTTATTGAAATTCTCCATTGGGATTTAACAAAAATTGTGGCCCACGAGAATCTGAAGTCTGATGATCGTCTCATTGAACGTTTTAAAATTTGGAAATCGACTTCTACTTAAATTAAAAGTTCTATTTTTGGTTTTGAGAACGCCTCCTCCCCGCGAACTTGTAGAAAAGATGGCAGTGCTCTGTACTGGGAGAAGTCTTACTTTTTTTCTGTTATTACAGAAGTCGCAAGGTCAAAACGCAATTCGATATCTAAGGCCTTTAAGAGTTTTTCCAAAGTAGAAAGTGATGGGTTGGTCTTGGCCGGAATCTCTAATTTTGCGTAGGCCTGTTGGGTGATTCCCAGTTTTTTGGCCACTTGGTTTTGGGAGAAGTGTTTCATTTTTCTTTTTTTTCTCAAAATAATGGCAAGGCCTACTTGAAGCTCAACATCTATCGGATAACAATTTTTCCCTTTTCTTGGTTTGGGATCGGGGATATTAAGGTTTCTGTCACAATTAGAGGCAAGCCAGCCGTTGAGTGCCTCAGATGCATTTTTCTTGGCTGCTTCCAAAGTCTCTCCTTCGGTGAAACAACCTTTCAGTTCGGGAAAAGATACGAGGTATTCCCCAGTTTTTTGTTTGCTAATATGAGCGAAATACTTCATTTTCTTTCAACTCCGGCCTGTTTTAAAATGGTTTTTTCCAATCCCCTGCCAAGTGCTTTATTGCCGTGTACGGGAACCGGAATGGTTTCTCTCCCTTTTGTCATAATATGATGACTTCCCTTGACCCTGGAAAGATTCCAACCATTGCGTTTTAAAAGTTTTACGACCTCTTTTCCACTAAGGGGCATTCTAGGTAATTTTACTACTTATAAGTTGTTAATTCAATATGGCCAAAATTTAATTGGGAAACTGTACAACTCCGAGATGGTCTAAATCCTTGAAATCATTGAATTAGGCCAAAAATATGTAAGTTCGACATATTTAGTCTTGTAAATTCTTTAGACGCATTGTATAATAAGTGTCAATAAAGTTATCACTTTTATGAGGCCCTATGTGTTTAGGAGTTAAACAATGATGAAATCTACGACTAAAAAATTGTCAGAACTCAAAGGACTTTCGTCTCGTCTTTTGGCAACCTTGGATGAGGTGGTTTTTTTCTCTGAACTGGGAAAGTACTTTTCCAAGATTTTTCCCATCGACCAGGTTTCCGTCTATCTGGTGCGGGAGAAAAGTGTTTGCCTGCTTCCGAAAAAGAATAAAAAAGGCGTTTCCGCCAAAGAAATCGGCATGGAGAAAACCGAAGGCTGGCCGGTTGGCCACGTTGTTCGCACCCGGCGCCCTTACTTTTGTAACGATGTAGCGCGGGACCCTTTGCTTGGCCAAATGCGGGTTCAAGAGGGAATTTTTTCCGAGCTGGCGATGCCGATTATCCATGACGGAGAGGTGATGGCGACCATCCACCTTCAATGTAAAACCAGCAAGCATAAATTTGACCGGGAAGATGTGGCCAGAGCAGGTCATATCCTGTCTCAATTGGAAATCCCATTGGCCAATATCAAAAAGTATTTGAACATCAAAAATCTTCATCACTCACTTTTAAAACAGGTCGAAAAATACCAGGAGCAAAACCGCATTCAAAGTCCAAATAGTGATGCCGATGCTTCTGACCCCTCTGGACTGAACAAAGACAAAAAAATTATTTGTAAGTCTCAGGCGGTGAAAAAAGTCCTGCGGACGGCGGATAAAGTTGCCGCTACAGATGCCACCTGTTTATTGGTGGGAGAAAGGGGAGTGGGCAAGGAAATGATGGCCCGACACATTCACTATTTGAGTTCCCGTGCACACAGGCCTTTTATTGTGGTGGATTGCTCCGCCCTTGAAGAAAAGGCATTGAGCGCTAAAATTTTTGGTGAAAAACCGGCCAATAAAAAAACGCTGGCCAGTCCGGGACTGCTTGAAATGGCCAAGGGGGGAACCTTGCTTTTAAACCACGTCGAGTATTTGGGACGGGCCTTGCAATCGGAAATCAACGCTTGCATGAGTCAGCGCCGTTTTGATGTGAGAATGATGGCCGCTTCCAACGTGGATTTAAAAACGCTTATGGAGCAGGGGAATTTTTGTGAAAAATTGCTCTTTGCTCTCAGTACGATGATTTTGCGGGTTCCTTCATTGCGTGAAAGATTGGAAGACGTGGCCATTTTGGCGACTCATTTTCTCAACGAAGACCGTGGGGCCGGGGAGCAAAAATCTCTTTCGCCCAGCGCTATTGCCTTGCTGCGCAAATATCATTGGCCCGGCAACGTCAGGGAGCTTCAGAGTGTTATCAAGAGGGCCTATATCTTGTCAGACGGCATCATTGTCGAAAAAGGCCACATCGTAGGGGTTCATCTGGAAGAGGGTAACCAAGAGGAGCCGTTTCGCGAGCAGACTTTGGACGAGGTCATCAAGGGCCATATTCAGGCCACTTTGGAGTATCTCGGGGGAAATAAAACTAAAACCGCCAAGGTACTGGGAATTACGGTGAAAACCTTGTACAATAAGCTGCGTAACTGTTAAAGAGCAGGCAAAACGAAGGGATCGTTGCGCTAAATGAGGTATATGTGAGCAGCAAAATGATGGTGGCCAAAAGCGAAGAAAAGGATGCCGCCGCCGAAGTAGCAAAAAATTCTCTTTCGGCCTTTCACAAGTCGACAGAACTGGAACAGTTTTACCGTTTTGTTCACGATAATGGATTGAGAAAAGAGGCCTTTTCCGCTCTCGAATACGTCAAAGGGCGAGTGGCCTTGCCCGAAAAAAAGAAAAAACGGGGTTATAAAAGGGCCAAAAAGTCTTAGGGCCTTTTGTCACGATATTTAAGGGGCGGCATGGAAAGGCCATTCATTATTTTTGATCCCCTTTACGGTTTTATTCACCTGACTCCCGTGGAACGGGAAATCCTGCACTCTCCTTTTTATCAAAGACTGAGATGGATTAAGCAACTTGGTTTTAGTTGTTACGTCTTTCCGGGTGCGGAGCACTCCCGCTATGGCCACTCCATAGGAGTCACGCATAATGCCCATCTCATTTTAAACTCTCTCGGCCGGGCCGCAAGCGATGAAGATTTGATGAATCCCGATTGCCGTTCCCGGGAAAAGATGTATCACCAGGCGGTGCGGCTGGGGGCCTTGATGCACGATCTGGGAACCTTTTGCTTTTCTCATACCACCGAGGCGGCCTACGTTAAGTTTGGGGAGACGACAAAGCATAAAAGCGGCAAGGGACTTTGGGACGACCACGAAAACCTGGGTTCTTTTATCATCAAAAATACCGACTACGCCGGCGGCATTACCTCTATTCTCAAACGCTATGGCCACGATCCGCAAATTATTTCCAACCTGGTCAAGGGCACTCATTCTTCAGTGATGGCCAATCAAATTCTCCACTCTGAAATTGATTGCGACCGGATGGATTACCTTTTGCGTGATGCCCACTACACCGGCCTTCAATACGGTTCCTACGACCACGATTACCTGCTCTACCACTTTAAGGCCTGTCGAATCGAAGGGCACGATATTCTCACCGTCAAACACAATGCACTCCACTGTGTGGAGGATTTCTTGTGTTCCCGCTTTGCCTGGTATTCCCAGGTGATCCGCTCTCCTCGCGGGGCCAAATACGATGCCATTGCCGAACAATTGTGTTCTTATTTTCTGCAACAGGGATGGATTTATCGCTATAGCGATTTATTGGATATGATTCAAAACCGACCTGTGCATTTTTGGAGATTTAACGACGGGTATTTTATGAATCTGGTTCATCAGCGCTATACGGAGGGAAGTTTTGACAAAGTTCCGGCGATCAAAGACATGGCCGAAACGCTTTTATTCTTTAAAATTGCCAGGCATGTGCGTTGCCCGGAATTTGACCAGCGCCTGGTCAATCAGGACGACGTAGAGGAAAGTCAAAAAAACTACCAGGATGCTCTTTCCAAAATGAAGCAAATTGAAAACCTGCTGCAAAAAGAGGGTGGTGAAAGTGATTGGATGATTGGCGATCTTCCCACCAAAGAAATCATTTTTATTAAATCCTACAAGTCCATCGTCCGCGACAAAGGCCCATCGCCTTTGCTTCACCAGCGTGACCCAGTCAAAATTTCTTACGAAAATGGAGACGTCAAAGTTCTGGCCGAAGTCCAAAACAGTATCATCTCCAAACTGCACCAAGTGGGCAATTTTATTCCCAACGTGTTTGTCAACCAGTCGGCCTACGATCTCTTGGTTAAACGAGGCCTTACCGAAGATGTCCGCCCCAGCGAACAATTACAGTAACTGCTCACACTTTTAGTTGCCGAACAAAAAGAATTTAAGTCCCGCCATAACTCTGTGCCGGATGCGGGGTTCGAGGTGAAGAGTTTTTATACTGCCAAAATCTCCCCGGCCAAAGCGGAGCATACGGTAACCTACGTCTAATTCACCGCGATTAAAAAGGTTTAAAGAAATACCTGCACCTATTTGCTGGGTATATGTCCAATCCATGGAAGCAGCGCCTTCGTTGCTTGATTCAAAGACCCCCTCCAATTTAACGGTATAGTCGAGAGTGGTATGGCCTCGCCCCAAACCCGCTCCGGCGTACAAATCCCACCCGTCGTTGTCGAGCACGTTGTACCAGACACTGCCTACATAGTTTACGGTTTGTATCTCGCCACTGATGGAAAAGCGTTGGTTGATTTCATACAAGTCCATCGTCCTTCCGTTGTAGTTGACGTAGTAAATATCTTGTACGTTGGGGGCATCCCAAAGAAAGCTAAACTCCGTTCGGAGGCGGCCCTTTTTGTACCCGAACATGATTTCTCTGTTATCGTCTTCGGAGAGGGTGGCGCGTTCCCTGTTGTTTTTGGAGCGCACGTCAAATTCGATATTGGTTTCGATGGCCCTGCCCATTCCCTGACCGAAATAAAAAATACCCGGTGACGTTTCTTCTTCGTCGGCACTTGCCGGATAAATGGTCATCAAGAGAAGAGAAAAGAGAAGTGTCCAGTTCAAGAGTTTCATAAGGCCTCCTTTTCAACGGGAATTCCGTATTGGTTAATGAAATCAGTAAATTCTTCGAGTATGCGCTGGTTGCTTTTGTCCTGACTGGTAAAGAAACCTATCTTGCCGCCTTTCCCAATAGTGCCGGTGAGGATTTGGGTTTCAAATTCGCGGTAATGGCCTTTGGTGCGTCTGTTGTCTGAGGCAAGGCGATTTCCATAAACAGATAGAGAACCTGAGCCAAGGCCCAATCCGATTGCCGCGAAAGTTTTTCTGTATTTTGCGTAGACTACGGCCGTAAGAACGGCCAGACCAAATCCCGTTATCAGGTATATATTGGGTTGAGTGGACGCAGGATTTTGTCGGGACGCGATTTCGTCCAGAAAGGCCTCGAGGTGAGTGGCCGCAACTTCGGCCACGATGGGGCATTTATCGTTTTCGGACGAACAGGCGTGAATCAAAAAGGATTTGTTTTGCGTACTTTCGAGGCGGTAAAAACCTCCTTTGGGAGGGATGTCTAGCGACGGCAATTCCTCCGCCAAGGCGCTATTGAGGGGAAGAACCAGCGCATAAGCGAGAATTGTTATTGAACGGGTAAATCTGTTGAAAAGTCCCACCAAATTTCCTTTTAAACTGACAGTCTAAAGAAGCGGTTTGAGTAAAGTCAAGGGTTTTAAGATGACTTGAAGTAATTTTCCACCACTTGTTCGCTTTTGGAATTTCTTGCGGTGGTGACGGGGTCGTCAAAGTGAATGCGGTTTGTCCAAAGGCACAAGTAGTCTGGTAGCTGCGCTTTTTGCAGGCAGGTGGGATGGCAATCTTCCATAATTTGAATATACGCTTTTTGCCCGAAAAAAAATTTGCTGATGATGGGGGCCAAAACCTGATTTTCAAACCTTAAAGGGGCAAGGCCTAATTTGAGCAAAATTCTAAAAACTTTGGATTCCACCGTGCCAAAGGAGAAGGCCTTTTTGATGCCAAAGTCGCAGGTGTAGTAAAACCACAGAGGGTAGATGAGTTCTAGTAATGCAATGCGGTTTTTTAGAGAGAGGCGCGGTTCTATGGCCAGAGAAGAAATATAGGCCATTTGGTGGTCGTGATAATTGTCCTGCGTTAGAGTTTTTTGAAACGCCATGGAGTGGATTTCGGAATTGAGGCGGTCGACCATGGTGATGCCGGGAAGTTCCACATTGTATTGCTTGCAGCGTTCCACAGTGACGCATTTGAAGGCCATCACCGGCCCAATGTCGTTTTTCTTCCATTCTTTGGCGAGGATGACGTGAGTGCCGTAATAGTCGGTGTGGTCGAGGGGCATGGTGCGATTTGAAAAAGACTGGGTATAGGCCCTCTTTTTGAGGGAACAAAGCGGGCCGAGCAAATTTTCGACGAGCGGGTTTTCGATATTGGCCACAATGTTGTCGATGACAATAAGTCTTAGCATTTTAAGGTTTAACTCCCGTAATGATGTGTTTTTCAAACCAATACCTGTTGTTCATATCCCGGCAGGCGGCGAGATAGCTGCGGACAAATTGAGCGGCCTTTTGTTTACTTCCGTAAATTTGAATGAGTTGGGGCATACTTTGCTCAAACCTGCGTTGGTTGTTGTTCACCTCTAAATTTCTGTGTTCGGGATTATCAAAGTCGCACAAAATGCGTTTGTGGCCAGCGATTTTAAATCCGGCACGAATGAGAAAAGCGGGCACTTTGAGAGCGACGTCGAAATCGCAGGCCCAGTTTTTTTTCAGCAGTTCAAGTTGGCCTTCCAGTTGGGAATCGTTGACCTCCAATCCCAATATCAAGTGGTAGGAATCGATGATTCTCACACTTCCCCGCTTTGCGAGGATGCGCCAAATTTCCCTGGTCGTCAGTTGAGGGGACTCTAAATGCTGGTACAGGGCGCGGGCCAAGACAAAATCAAAGGATTCGTTTTGGAAGGGAAGTTCATTTGTGTTGGCACAAATAAAAGAGCAGTTGGGTAAAGTGCGTGCCTTGGAAATTCGTTCTCGGGAAAAATCCAGACCTACAAAATGTGCACGGGGAAATTTCTGTGCCAGATAGTTGGTAATTTCACCGTTTGCACAGCCTATATCCAATACCCTTGCGTTAGCGGGAATTTCAAAATCGGTCAATTCTTTGCGGTAATCGTAGGCCGGAATCTGGTTTTGCAGATTCAGTCTGGTGGACTCCCGGGAAGATTCTGTAGCATAACTCATAGAGGCTTTATGCTTTTAAAACATATTAATGTCAAATAAAAATCAAATTTTCTGCTTATGACTTGATGCGTATTGGCGAAAAGAGTCTTTTTCAAGTAAAAATTTCCATGTCTTATCGAAGAAAAATCTTTCTGCGATCAGTTATCTTCCTCTTTTCCAGTTTGGGGCCTGTTTGCGCCGATGTTTTGGTCGCCATCGTCGATACTGGTGTTGACACAAAGCATAGAGAGATTGCTCCCCATCTCAGGGAGGAACTTCCGATGGAGCGTTCCGAGGAGTCTTTTCTCGACAACTTCATTGACGATTCTCTGACCGTTCAATGTTACCACGGGGAAGAGTGGGATTATTTGAATTTGAGATTGTGGGCGGGTTGGGCCGTACAAACCGAGATGGAAAGGAAGCTGCTAAGGAAAGCACAGCGAAACTCCCGGTTTTTTGCACGCTTGACGGAGTGTATGCATTTTCTCCACGGAAGCCACATGGCCGGTATTGTTCTCGAAGGCCAAAGTTTGGAAGTCAAAATTGTGCCGGTAAAATTGCCCCTGGTGACCAATGGAAATAAAACTTATTATTTTATCTCCAATTTTTTGTTGTCCGAAGAGGAGACGCTCTCGCAAGCAAAGGCCGAAGCGTTTTTAGTCTCTCTGGCGCAGGCCCTGGTCGAATTTGAAATCCCGAAAGCAGTGGCCGAATATTTTGACAAACACCAAATTGCGGTGGCCAACAATGCCTTTGTGTTTGGTTATGACTACGCCTTGCGAGTGTTGCAGATTCTGATCGGTTACCGAGGGGATATTTTTCCGATAAGCAAGGCCCACGACAACGCTCTTGTTTTATTGAAAGAATTGCTGAATCAAGTGCACTCGAGGTATGTTGCCTCCGCTCCGAAAACACTCTTTGTCTTTGCCGCCGGAAATACAAATCGGCGCAATAATGACGAAACGGTGGTTATCCCCGCCAATATTCGGGCGGCCAACGCCATTACCGTGGGGGCGGTGGATTTGAAGGGAAGTGGAGTGGCCGAATATTCCAGCTTTGGCGTACAAACTGTAGATGTTTTGGCCCATGGAACTGATGTTCGTTCGAGCATCCCCCAGAACAAATATTTGAGATTGAGTGGAACTTCCCAGGCCGCCGCCACCGTCTCAAACCTGGCCGCTCAAATCAAAACCATCAACCCCAATCTCAGCGCGGAAAAAATCAAGGCCATCATTTTAAAAACCGCCACCATCTATAAATCGCTTAAAGACAAAGTGGTCAGTTCCGGCGTGGTCAATCGCCGGCGCGCTTTGCAAATGGCCATCGACAGTTTGCCATGAAGTGGGTGCTTCCCATTCAATGGGAAGAGGACGCAGGCGCTGTTTTTGCCTCAGTCTGCGACGAAGTGATTTTAGGTTGCCGGGATTTTTCGCGTTTTGGACAACTGGACTGGCAGACCTGTATCTCTTTGGCAAGGCAAGCAAAACAAGATTCCAAAAAGGCGATTTTCGCCTGGGATGTCTTGATGACGGAAAGGCAATTGGAACACTTGTCGGGCAAATTGGAAAATGCCGACATGGAAGACTTTAGTGCCATTCGCGTTCAAGACCTCGGCGCACTTTCCTGGTTGCAGCGACACCGCCCCCAAACAGAGATTCACCTCTTGTTGGAACACGGGGGGCACAACTTGAAAGCGATCAAGGGATGGGGCGCACGGGTGGGGAGGCAACTCAAGCGCATGGTTTTTTCTCCCCAGATTCCTCTGGAAAGGTTTAAAGAATTTATCGCTTTGGGGCGTTCTCTGGAGGTGGAAACTGAACTTTTGGTTTTAGGCCCACTGCTTTTGTTTTCCAGTCCCCGCCGACTGCTCGCCTCGCACATGGAGGAGGAAAATGTTGAAGACGGGCCTTTGACTTTGTTGGCAGACAGCTTGGAAAGTCCCCACAAAAACTTTGAATTGGTGGAAAACGCCTGGGGAACCTTTATGTTTCATCCCAAGGACTTGGGCCTAGTGGATACCCTGCCGGAACTTGAGCGAGCGGGTCTTGCGGCCGTGCGCTTTGATTTGTTCGAGTTTTCCAAGGAACAGCAGAGGCGCAATCGCCCGATAAATCTTATTTCCAAAATCAGGCGCGCTTTTGAGGATGGGGCCACCTCGGAGCAATTGGAAAACCTCTTGCGACGGGAATACCCCCACCCCTTTATGAAAGGCCTGTTTGGGGCCAATCGCTCTGAGCGGCCTTTTGTCAAACTCAAAAACCAACACATTTCCGAGAGAGGCCCACGCTTTGTCGGCAGCGTGGTGGAGGTCGCCAAAAAGGCGCACATAGCGATTTATGTGCGTGATTCGAGGCGGCCCTTGTGCTTGGGTGACAGGCTCGAATACCGCACACCCGAGGGCAGAATTTGCGAGGGAAAAGTGTTGTGGCTCAAGGATTCTTCCGGCCGCGACCTGCGCGAATGTCACCAGGGAGAGGTCGCCGTTTTAAACCCGGTTTCGGGCATTTCCGTCAAAACTGCCGTCTACTGGCAATTGTAAAGACTTGGGAATTGCTCAGTCATGCGGTGCGATTTTGGAATTTGGATTTTCTTTTAAGAGAACTAATTGAGAATTATCAGAAGGCCCGTACTTTTTGCTCCCGAGCTTGCAAACCCTTGCCCAAAGGGTTAGCTTCGCTCCACAATGCAAACACCTTCGACGCCCCTTGTAGATCGCAAGGGAGAACACCTCGGCCTGGCCGATGGCTCCCAAATGGCGGGGAGGCCGCCAAACCCCTCTTTTGACTACGAGCCATTGCTTGCGGCGCATCCCGATAAAGGCCAATTTTTTCAGCGCCCGCGCTCTTTTTTGGGCAAGGAAATCCGCGCGCCTTTGTGGGTTTCGAGCATGACCGGGGGAACCGCCTGCGCAGGGGAGATCAATCGCCGCCTGGCCCGGGTTTGCGCCGAGTTTGGGCTGGGCATGGGCCTGGGATCGTGCCGGGTGTTGCTGGATGTCAAGTCGTCCCGCGACCCCGTCTTCGGAGATTTTGATTTGCGTCGCATTTTGGGTGATGGGTTGCCCTTGATGGGAAATCTGGGCATTGCCCAGGTGGAGCGATTGCTCGCGCGCAAAAAAATCCGCCAACTGGGCCAACTGGTTGAGCGCTTGCAATTGGACGGGCTTTTTGTGCATATCAATCCCCTGCAGGAATGGTTTCAGCCCGAGGGAGATTGTTTGAGTCGCCCGCCGTTGGAAACTTTGCAGGAGTTGTTGGGTGTGGTGGATTTTCCGGTGGCGATCAAGGAAGTCGGCCAGGGCATGGGGCCTTCCAGTCTGCGGGCGGCCCTGCAACTTCCCCTGGCGGCCATTGAGTTTGGCGCTTTTGGGGGAACCAATTTTTCCGCTCTCGAAATGCAGAGGAATCTTTTCAAGTCCCTGGAACCCCTGGCCGAGGTTGGCCATAGTGCCGAGGAAATGCTCACTCACACCAACGCCCTCTTGAGGGATTTAGGCCCCCGCGCCCAGTGTGCAGAATTTATTATTTCGGGAGGGGTGACCTCTTTTCTTCACGGCCTGGCCTTGATGCAATCTCTGAACGCGAAGGCGGTCTATGGTCAGGCCCACGCCTTGCTTGCGCGAGCGCGGCAGGATTATCCCACTTTGCGGGAATATGTGAGAGAGCAGCTTTTGGGGTTGGAGTTGGCCGATCGCTATTTGGTGGCCAAAAAACGGGGCGTGCAGTGAGCTTTTCCAAAATGTCCAAAGAAGAAAAAATCAACTTTGTGGCCAAACACCATTTATCCCATCTTCCCGACGCCAAGGTCATGCTGGAACAATTCTGGCATCGGGACTCTTCAGAGCAAAAGAAATTCGACGAATTTAGCGAAAACACACTCTCCAATTTTTACCTGCCCTTTGGGGTCTGCCCGCACTTGTTGCTCAATGGAAAAAGTTATTGCGTTCCCATGGTGACCGAGGAAAGTTCAGTGGTGGCGGCAGCGGGCAAGGCCGCCAAATTTTGGTCTCGGCGGGGGGGGCTGTGGGCGCACGTCGTATCTACCGTAAAAATCGGCCAAGTTCACCTTTACTATCCGGGAGATACCAGCGTGTTGGCCTCGTTCTTTGAACGGGTTCGTCCAGAGCTTTTGGCGGAAGTCGCTTCCGTGGCGGCGAATATGAACCAAAGGGGTGGCGGGCTTTTGAATATGCATTGGCGCAAGAGAGAAGAAATCTCGGGCCATTTTCAAATTTGGTGTGAGTTTGAAACCTGTGATGCCATGGGGGCCAACTTTATCAACAGCGTTTTGGAGGCCATCTCTGAGCGCTTTGTCGCCAAGGCCAGAGAGAACAAAGTTCTACGGGCGCAGGATTTGCAAGTGGTGATGGCGATTTTGAGCAATTACACTCCCGATTGCCGGGTCAAAGTCGGGGTGGAATGTCCCGTCTCCCGCCTCGGGACTTCCGACCCCCGGGGGTTTGCCCTTAAATTTCAGCGTGCCATCGAAATTTCCAAGTGGGACGTCCACCGCGCCAGCACCCACAACAAGGGTATTTGCAACGGAGTCGATGCGGTGGTTTTGGCCACCGGAAATGATACCCGGGCGGTGGAGGCCTGTATTCACACTTTTGCCGCCCGCCACGGAAATTATGCCGGCCTTTCCGACTGTCAAGTGCAAGGCAAGACCTTTTCCTTTCAACTGGAATTACCCCTCGCTTTGGGAACGGTGGGGGGATTGACCTCTTTGCACCCCTTGGCCAAACTTTCATTGGAACTGCTCGAACATCCATCGGCACGGCAATTGATGAAAATCGCCGCAGGCACGGGCCTGGTTCAAAACTTTGCGGCGGTGAGTTCACTGATTACCACGGGGATTCAAAAGGGACACATGAAAATGCACTTGATTAACATTTTAAATCGGCTGGCCGCCACGGAAGAAGAGCGTACAAAGGCCCGCGCCCACTTTGAAAACGAGGTGGTTTCTTTCGATAAAGTCCGCCGCTTTCTGGGAAATTTAAGAACCTGGCACTAATCATGTTTGAAACTCCACAAAATTTGCCCTCGAGGGCCTTGCGCCCCACTTCCCAGTACGACCGATTTTTTTTTGGCCACGGCAAAATTTTGCTTTCGGGAGAGTATTTTCTTTTAGACGGTGCTTGCGGACTGGCCCTTCCCACCCGCTTGGGCCAATCCATGGGTGTCTCCTATACTCAGCGTTTTGACCCCAAACTCACCTGGCGCGCCTTTGATGCCAACGGGGAATTGTGGTTTGAGGCCGGTTTTGAACTTTGGCACTTTGAGCATTTGGGGGGAGAGACATCGCAAGAAATTCAGCAGCTACAAAAAATTCTGCGGGCCGTGCGCGACCAAAACAAGCACTTTCTGCGCCAGGATGAAGGCAATGTGACCGTCGAAACCCATCTGGATTTTCCTCTGGAGTGGGGATTGGGAAGCAGTTCCACCCTCATTTGCAACATCGCCCAGTGGGCCTACGTCTCCCCCTTTGAACTGGCGGCCAAGGCCTGGAAAGGGTCGGGTTACGACATCGCCTGCGCCCAAGTTCAAGGCCCGATCTTGTACCAAAATCAATCTCAAAGACCACAGTGGGAAACAGTCTCCTTTAATCCTCCCTTTAAAGACCATTTGTATTTTGTCTATCAGGGAGGCAAACAAAAAACTGCAGAGGCAATAAATTTTTACAAACAAAAGATGCCACCTTCGAGAGAACAGATTGAATCCATTTCGGCCCTTACCCGCAAGGCCCTCACCGCCAAGACGTTGGAAGAGTTTGGCCAATTTATGCGTGAACACGAAGAAATCATTGCCGGGCACTTGGGGAGTATTCCCTTAAAAGCGCGCCAGTTCCCCGATTATTGGGGAGAGATAAAATCCCTGGGGGCGTGGGGAGGCGATTTTGCCCTGGTGGCCTCCGAGCGTTCCCTTGAGGAGACGCGGAACTATTTTCAAAAGCACGGCCTTCCTGTGGTATTAAAATTTGAGGATTTGGCGCTTAAAGAGAGTACCCCGCTTGTCCACTGAAAATTCTTCCCTTCCCCATCATTTCACTACTTTTCAGTCGGCCTGGCGGGCACCCAGCAATATCGCCATTATAAAATACTGGGGTAAGTGTGGCGTTCAACTTCCCTGCAATCCCAATTTTTCTTTTACCCTTAAACATTGCGAAACACTTGCGAAAGTGCGTTTTACCAGGAGGGAGGGCGGACAAAGAGGCGCAAAACTTTGCTTTGAGGGAAGGCCCAATCCCCAGTTTCTCCCCAAAGTAGAACTCTTTTTGGAGCGCGCCTCCCGATTATATCCCTGGATCAATCACCTGCACTTGTCGATTGAAAGCAAAAATACTTTTCCCCACAGTGCGGGCCTTGCTTCCAGTGCCAGTTCCATGGCGGCGTTGGCCTTGTGTCTGATGCAGTTTGAAAGAGAGTTTTTTGGCGAGGCCGGAAGTGAGGCAGATTTCTTTAGCAAGGCCTCTCAACTGGCACGGCTGGGTTCGGGTTCGGCCTGTCGGTCGATCTTTGCTCCCGCCGCCGTTTGGGAGGCAGAACGGGATTGCGCCTCTCCCTTTGAAAATTTGCACTCCACTTTTCGCCAATTGGGGGACGCCATTTTGATGGTAAGTGAAGCGGAAAAACCACTTTCTTCTTCGGCGGGACACGCTCTCATGAGTGGGCATCCTTTCGCCCGTGCCCGCTACGATCAGGCCAAAAGGCATTGGGAGCAGTTAAGGCCGCTTCTCGCCACGGGAGATTTCGCAAAGTTTGCCGAAATTTGTGAGAATGAGGCCCATTCTTTGCACGCCCTCATTTCCACTGCTTGCGGTGGAACGATTCTTTGGCATCCCCAAAGTTTGGCACTCATGCGGGAAATTAGGGGCAAGAGAAAAGAGGGCCTTCCGGTGTGCTACACTTTGGACGCCGGCCCCAACGTGCACTTGCTTTTTCCCCAAGAGTACCGCGCAAGCGTTCTCGATTTTGTCAAAAAAACTTTGCTTCCCTTGCTTCCCACCAATCGTTGGATAGATGACGGTGTTGGTGAGGGGCCAAAACTATGGATAACGTAGAGATGGAAACCGGCTTTTACTGCAAAATTTTGTTGTTTGGTGAATACAGCATCATGCTCGACTCGATGGCCCTCAGCACTCCCTACCCGCTCTTTGAGGGCAAACTGGTTTTCCGCCGGGAAGAACACCCCCGCAAAGATTCTGAATTGGCGGACTTGGCCCAATACCTCAAAAATCTGGAGCACAAAGGGGAATTTGATTTCAAATTGGACGCCACCAGTTTTGCCTTTGACATTGGCCGCGGCCTTTGTTTTGACAGTTCCATTCCCCGCGGACACGGCCTGGGGTCGAGTGGTGCTTTGAGTGCTGCCATCTATCACCACTACGCCATTTCCCGTGAGCGAAACCGCGCCAGCTTGACCGAACTCAAGCGCCGTCTGGCGATTATTGAATCTTATTTTCACGGTTCTTCTTCCGGCATTGACCCCTTGATTAGCTACCTCGACCGCCCTTTGTTAATTGACCCCAAAGGGGATATTAAAACTATTGAATTTCCCCAGATGGGCAAAGGGGATGGCGCCATTTTTTTATTGGACACTGGGCGCTCCCGGCAAACCGAACCACTGGTCAATTTGTTTTTGGAAAAATGCAAGTCAAAACTTTTTAGGCGCTCGTGCGAACGCGAACTTTTGCCCGCCACCGACTCTTGCATCACCCATTTTTTATCAGGCGAAACGAAGCAATTAGAAAGCGCTTTTTGTAAGCTCAGTCAGTACCAATGGGAACATTTCAGGCCGATGATTCCCAAACTTTATCACGAAGTCTGGCAACGGGGACTCGATTCCGGCGAGTACGCCCTCAAACTCTGCGGAGCCGGAGGGGGAGGAGTCTTTTTGGGCATCACCGCCCACTTCAAGCGAACCGCCCAATTGCTCTCGGCCTACGAAACGCGCCCGCTATTTTGCTTATAGCGCAGTGGATATTGAACTTCTTAACAGCAAAAAATAAATTTTCTCGCAATGATAAGAGTTACTTTCGTTTGCTTGTTCCTTTCAACCGCCGCTTCGGCGGATGTTTCTGATTCTTGTTTCAGGGCCTTCGGTATTCTTACTGAAAAAGCTGCTCATTATGTAGTTGCGCCCTTTTCTCCCAAAAAATTTGCCCTCAAACAAAAAATTATGCGCAGGTTTTCTCAATTGGGAGGCCACCGCATACATGGTATTGAGAAAAGCTACAGTCTTGATAGAAGTGACTATCTCAAAGGACTTGCCAACTTAGGCCTCGCTTTGGAAGATGCCGATCCCATTTGGAACCAAATAAAACTCAACTCCATTTTTATCACTGAAAGTTCTAGCATATCTATCCATTTAAATACGGTCGGATTGCCCTATGCGAGTATTCCTTACGATACTGTGGCACATTCTCTAGTATTAAACCTCTCCATCGAACTTTTGGAGTTTGGAATTAGACGCAAACTCAAAAAAAACTGGCCTTTCATTAAAAACAAAGGCCTTGCTGGTAATAAATATCAAAACGCTCTGCAGGCCTTTTACAACGCTTTGGAAAAAGGCCCCATTCCCGAAGAATTGGGAAAACTCCGTGATGTGATTATTACAAGGAAAGGCGATATTTCTTACGACCCTTCTACAAGGGTGAGAGGTGAGGAGGGCCTTATGGCCGATCTCTACGTTCCCGCCCACGCAGTTGAAGACTTGGAAGGCATTGCCGTAGGTGTATTGGAATCGGAAGTGGGAGCAAGGTTGTTTAAGGACTATACTTATATTAGTCACTATAGATATATTGGCAACGCCGTCGTCAACGATGGAGTCGAACGCAAAACCTACAGGGAAGTGCTCAAAAAAATGATTAAAAAACTCACTGAAGGCCCCACTATAGATTTGAAAAATCTTGCGCACATTCATATCACCAAGGGAGGAGGAGAGGTTTCCGTACGGCAAAGAGGTGATGGCCTCTTTGATTTCTACCTTCCAGCAGAGATTATCCTCAATGATGCTCCGCTTGCCCTTCCCTCTTCTTTGCCGTAATGCAGTGGCGCTTTTTTAAAAACACTTGACTTGTTTTTGGATGGGGATTAGATTCTCTTGCAATATGATGAAAGTGGCCTTCATTTACTTGTTCCTTTCAACTGCCGCTGCGGCAAATGCGTCCTCCTTGTGCAGGTGGGCCACTGATACCCTCTTTTTAATGACTCGTCCTAGCGAATCCTCTGTCCTCGAACGGCAGATCAAACAAAAATTTTATGCGCTCCATGATCAGCGCGTAAAAAGCGTTGAAAAGGCCACCGGAGTTGATGAAGACGATTACTTTGCGGGCCTGAGCAATTTGGCCAAGGCCTTGGATGGTCGTGATGTTACTGCGCGCAACCCAGTGAAGTTTGACTCCATTTATATTACCAGACGCGGTGGCATTAGCGTTCGCATGGATATTTTCGGGGAGCCTTACGTCAATATTCCCCACAATACGCCGAAAGATTCCATTCATCCGGCCCTTTCAAACAGTCTTCTTGAGTTTGGCATTGAGCGCAAACTAAAAAAGAGAAGGGGCATTTTGGGAATCGTCGGTCGGGGTGAAAATCTTTCCGACGGGGAATACGGCGATGCTTTGGAAACTTTTTATAAGGCCTTGGAGGAAGGCCCCGTTCCCGAGGAACTGGGAAAACTCTACGAGATAACCATCACCAAAGAGAAGGGATTTTCCTCTTCCTTTTGGAGTTCGGATATTTCCAATGAGGGACTTTTTCGCGCCAGTCTCAACGTTCCCGCCCATGTAGTTGATGACTTGGAAGGCATGGCCATTGCTGTCTTGGAGTTGGAGGCAACCAACAGACTGGCCAAAAATTATTCCTGGCGCGGTTATCGCAACGGCATTGATAATATTATGGTAGGTAGCGGCGTTGACCGCAAAGTGTACAAGGAAGTTCTCAAAAAATTGATTGCAAAACTTACCGACAGTTCCATTATGGTTCCCAACAAATTCCGTTCGGGAAATACGGGTGGCGTGGATTTAGCCAACCTTGGGCGCATTCATATCATCAATACCAGTGGTGCATTCACGGCACGGCACTATTCCGCCCGTGACGGCGCTCCTCTGGTTGACCTTTTCTTTCCAGCAAATGCCACGATTGACCCGTTTGCCTTTCCCCATTTTTTCTCGTTGTCTCCATAACTTCATAATTTAGGTTTTCTCTTGATAAGACCAATTGACTTGAGCAGGGGAGTTTCCCAATCGCTGATGTCGGGGTCGGCGGAGATGGCCTTGTAAAAAACGCCCCAGGCATTTTCAAGCGAGGGAAGTCGCCACTTACTGACATCGGGATTGGCCGAAAGGGAGTAGGCAAACATGGCGGTCATGTCGGTGACGGATGAAGTGTTCCAATTGGAAACGTCGGGATTCGCCGAAACGCTAAAGGCAAACATGCCCGACATGTCGGTGACGGACGAAGTATCCCAATTTGAGACATCGGGGTCGGCGCTGGAAGTGTAGGCGAACATATTCGACATATTGGTCGCCGATGCCGTTTCCCACTGGGAGACATCGGGATCGGCGTTTGTATTAATAAAATAAAACAAGCGCGCCATATTGGTGACCGAAGAAGTTTTCCATCGAGAAACGTCGGGGTTGGCGGAAAGAGCGCCATAAAACATACTTTCCATATCGGTGACAGACGAAGTATCCCAGTTGGAGACGTCGGGGTTGGCATTAATGGCACCGTAAAACATGCTGGCCATGCTGGTTACCGAAGAAGTGTTCCAATGCCCCGTCTCGGGGTCGACCAGGGTTGTACTCGAAAACATAAAACTCATGTCGGTGACACCTCCGAGATAATCGCCATCGCTGACTTTCACGGTGGTCAGGCGATCGCAATGGGCGAAGGCCCCGCGCAGGCTGGTAAGATTTGTGTGGCCCAGGTCTTCCACTTTTAAAAGTTGATTCTCTCCATTTTGCAGACAGATGCCTTGCAAGGCCTCGAATTGTCCCTTGATGGTGACTATATACCGGCCGGAATTGGCGTAAAGATGGAGGCGGTCGGGGTCGTCGAAAGTGTCAATGTGAACTTTGGGACTGCCATCTCCCCAGTCCACTTCAAAATCGTAGGCGTATCCCTCGACCATGGGAATGGTCAAAATTCCCCACGGTGCAATTTGCTTTGGTATGGGAAGTTCCAGGGATTGGTTGGGTTTTTCGGGAATTTTCCACTCCATCACCATCGGCACTGAGGCAAAGGTGTTGGAAAAATATACGGCGGCGGCGAGCATCTTGCGCGAAAAGTTCATGGTCTCCCTCCTTGGTTGACCTCATACCTTAACATTAGAAGGAGAAAAGAAGTCCGTCAAATTTTATGATTTACAGCCCTTCCCGGTAGTCTTTGACGATTTCGACAATTTCGCGCATCAGTTTTGAGCGGTCTTTGTCCGCATCGAGAGGATTTTTTCTTTCGGGGTTTAAGTCCTGGTATTCGGAAAAATTTTTGAGGATGCGGTAAATATCCTTGGGTTTGAGTTTTGTCCGCTTGGCCATGATTCCGTCAACGATATGAGTGACAGAATCACCGGTCACTCGGTCGTAGCGGTTGATAATACTCGATCTAATAATAATTTTTTGGAGAGCTTGAGAGGGAGGAACGGCCTCTTTTTCGGCACAGGTCTTGATTAAGTCCCAATAAAAAGTTTGAAATTCGGTAATTCTTTTGTTTCTGTAAGTGTTGAGCTTGAGGTCTTTTTTGGTGGCGTAAGTAGAGCGCATGATTTCGATAAAGTCCTCTTTGGAGATGGGTTCTGGTTTTTGCAAATAGCGCTGGGGCAACTCTCTTAAAACGTCGCGCATACAAAAAATGGCATTCCAATTGATTCCGTCGGAGACTTCAATCGGCCCAATGTGGGATTTGGCGCGCTCAAAATAGCTGAAGGCCTTTAAAAAATTTTTCACCGTGCCGGCATGACTTTGTAAAAGGCGAGTGGATTGCTCGGAGGTGAGTCCTATTTTGTAGAGCAGGTTTCGCCGTTTACACTCTTCAAAGTGTTGCTCGAATTTTTTCATGGCATCGTGGTGGCGAAACTCTTTAATCGGACGGCGCTTTTTGGTGATTAAATAATCTGTGATTTGGGCAAAGGTTTGCACCATGTACTTGGCCTTGTGTTTTTGTTCCAGGATGGAAGTCGAAAAACGTGGCCCATCGTCAAAGCGGTATTCGCTGTGAAAAAGCCCGAATTGGCGAACGGAACCGTAGTCGATAATACCGCCATCCATCAGCACGTTGTCTCCATCCCAATCCATCCACACAAAGATATATTCGTCTTCATATTTGGCCGCTGTCTTGGCAAAGGTCAGGATTTGTTTTTCTAAAAAGTATTGGTAGCGGGCGTTTTTGCCTTGGGGCACGTCTTTCCATTCGCCATTGCTCTCTTGGCGTTTGATATAGTATTCGACCATCGCTTCCAATGCCGGGTAGTTGGCCTGTTTGACGTGATTGAAGAGGTGGCTCGGGCGGAGCAGGTTGGGATGCACTCTCACCGTAATACCGTATTCGTCTTCATATTCGATAATCGCCAAAACCCTTTCGGTGGAGATGCCGTTTTTATGTAAAACTTCGGAGAAAAATAAAGTACCCAGGCCCTCGTCAATTTCCGAATAGCCACAGCCATAACTCATTTTTGAATTGCCGGTTTCAAAAAAACGGCCCTTGATCGCCGTGGCGGGAGACAAACTGGTGGCCCCGGTGCCACAGGAAGAAATGTCGTAAGTAATGCCTTTGTGCTTGAGAGAACCGTTCCAAATACTGCGTCCGTCACCACTGGTTTTTCCCTGTTTGTTGGGATGTTGCAATTGAAGATAGCGAGTGGCCATATATTTGTTCGGGCGAATGTCTTCGGGGGGAAATTTGCGTTCTTTTAACTGATCGAATTCGTTGATAATGACAATGCCGAAAGTTTCCAAAATTTCTGCTTCCAATTCGGAATTGAGTTCTTCGGCATGGCCTTGGGGAATCAGACCCAGTTTTTTGGCCAAGTCAAAATTAAAGAAACGCAAAGCTCCTTTCCTGCGGGTGCGAACTTGATAGTCCACAAAAGAATCCAGCGTTTCGGACTTGAGCGGATGTTCCCCGTTAAGATTTTCAAAAACGGGGTAATTTTGTTCGGTAGACTCCTTTAACTTTCCCATGATGCCTCCTTCCTTATTATAACATTTTGATAGTCAACGATAAGACTTCGCTTTGGAATTGGAGATTTTTTCCGACCCGAGGGCCTTGTCAATGAGAAAAGGCCTTTGCTAATCTTGAGCAAGCATGACAGTTTCCGATGATTTCAAAAAACCAAATGACGAATGGGAAATCGACAATCTCCCCAATCGCCTGACCTTGATGCGCATTGCTTTGGTTCCCGTCATCGGATCGTGTCTGTTGCTCAGTCTCGAAAAGATTTCCTGGCCCTTTTTCTCCGTTTCCGCACAGGGGTGGGTGGCGGCGATGTGTTTCACCTTGGCGGGTATTACCGACTTTTTTGATGGATATATTGCCCGCAAACGGGGCATCGTCACCGTGTTTGGCTCATTTCTCGACCCCATCGCCGACAAATTTCTGGTAGTTTCCAGCCTCATTTTTTTACTGGCACTGGGAAGAATCCACGCCTTGATCGTCGTCATTTTGGTGTTGCGGGAAATGTATATTATTTCCCTGCGCCTGCTGGCATCGGAGCGCGGACTTTCCATTCCCGTAGGCCCCTTTGGTCGCTGGAAAACGGGATTGCAAATGGTGGCCATTCCCGTGTTGATGGTCTACCAAGAGTGGCCGTTTGGTATCTCTTTGCCGGTTATTGGAACCTGGCTGCTTAATCTCGCTTCCATCTTCAGTTGTTATTCCGCCCTGGAATACAGTTTGCGTTTAATCAAAAAAATCAAACGCAAAAGGCGTTTGCGGAGAAAGAGGTGAAAAAATTGCTCATTACTGTTTCCGGCCCCGACCGTCCGGGCATTACCGCCGACATGATGGAAGTGATAAAGTCCTTTGACCATTCTATCGTTGACATCAGTCAGGCCATTACCCACGGACTTTTGTCGCTCAGTTTTTTGTTGGAAATGAAAAACGATAGCGAAATCCTTACGGCGCTGGCAACGCAAGCTGAAAAAACAAATCTGCATTTTGACTGGCAAAAATTTGAAAGCGACTCGCCTCCTTCTCTACATTCTGGTGAAAAATTTATCCTTAGCTGTATGCCCTCCAAGGCCCCGCTCCATGCCTGTTTTATGGCGCCACTGGCGCGCACACTGGCCAAACATGGAATCAATATTTTGAGAATCGACAATCTCCATCCACCCCAACTTAAAGCGCTGGAAGTCACCATGCTTTTGCCCGAGAGTCTCAACCCTAATCTGGTCAAGGGTGAATTGATGGCGCTGTCTACCCGTCACCGGGTGGATATGGCCTTTCTCAAGGACAATATTTTTCGCCACTCCAAGCGCCTGATCGCCTTTGATATGGATTCCACTTTGGTTCAAACCGAAATCGTTGACGAAATGGCCGCGCGGGCAGGGGTTGAAAGCGAAGTAGCAAAGCTCACGGAGCGGGCGATGAACGGCGAGTTGGATTTTGAACAATCCCTGCGCGCCCGAGTGGCCAAACTGAAGGGCCTTGATGTGCAACAAATGCAGGACATTTTGCAAAATCTTCCCTTTACTCCGGGGGCAGAGAAATTTATTCGCACGGTTCAAAAACTGGGCTACAAGCTGGCGCTTATCAGTGGGGGATTTTCCTATTTTGCAGGTGCTATCAAAGAAAAATGGAACCTCGATTATGCCTTTGCCAACGACCTTGAAATCCAAAATGGAAGTCTCACTGGCAATCTTAAAGGTAGCATCATAGATGCCGATCAAAAGGCGCTGCTTTTAAAAGTGATTGCCCAGCAGGAAAAAATCGACCTGGAACAGGTGGTGGCGGTCGGCGACGGTGCCAATGATCTGTCCATGCTGGCCACGGCGGGACTGGGGATTGCCTTTCACGCTAAAGAACGGGTTCGCCAAAGCGCCGGCCAACACTTAAGTTATGGCACCATGGATACGCTGCTTTATTTTCTGGGCATTTCCGAATTGGTCTGAAGTTTGAGTTACTCCCCCCGGCAATTGAGTTCGACTCTTTCCAGGAAAGGCAATTGTTTGGAAGAAAAAATGATTTTGGCGGAAAGGCGATTCCAACTGTTGGGCACTGACCGCAATTCTGCATTGTCGGAGAGATCGAGGATTTTCAGGGACTCGAATTGGCCCCGCAATCTGGGTAAGGGGCCGCTCAAATGGTTGCCGTTTAGAAGGATCACTTTTATTTTTTTGAGTTGGGAAAGATCGGCAGGAGGGGGGCCAAGAAATTTGTTTGTAGAGAGATCCAGTTCTTCCAAATTTTCGAGTTCCACCAGAAAAAGGGGCAGAAGTCCGGCCAGGTTATTGTTTGCGAGTATGAGTTTTTTGAGATTTTTCATTTCGGCCCAGGAAGGAGGCAAATCGCCTTTGAGGCGGTTGTGGGAGAGATTGAGAATTTCTACATCTAATTTGCCCCACTCGGGAGGCAAATTTCCCTGAAAGTAATTGTGGGCCAGTTCGAGGACTTTCAAAGTTTGGGAATCACCCCACTTGCGCGGGAGAAAACCGCTCAAGTGGTTGTGGGATAAAATCACCGAACGCAAGGGAGTCTTTCCCCATTCGGGGGGCAGATGGCCCCTCAGCAAATTGTAGGAGGCATTGATCGCCTTTAAATTTTTCATGTTGCCATATTCGGCAGGGAGATGCCCTTCCAATTTGTTGCGGGAGACATCAAGCCCTTCCAAACTTTTAACTTCACTCAGGGAGGGGGGCAGGACACCATTTATTTTATTGTTGGCGAGACTGATCCACGTCGCTTTTTTCAATTGTCCCCAAGAGGGTGGGATCGGGCCTTTGATGCGGTTGTGCTCGAACTTTATAATTTCCAAATGTTCGAGACTGCTCAGTTCGGCAGGTAAAGTGTCGTCTATGCGGTTGTGGGATATATTGAAAAATTTTAAATGGGTGAGAGTGGCAAGGTTTTCGGGAAAAGATTTTAGCTGGTTGCCTTCGAGGTCGAGGATTTCCAGGGAGTCCAGTCCCGCCAAATCCTGGGGTTTTAAAGCGGTCATCTCCGTCCCGTTGGCCCTTATGGCCCTGACTTGGGACAATTTTTCCTTGTCGATTTTATCGCAGGGGAGTCGAATACCGCTATTTCTCTGGGTTTCCCTGATAATGGCCTCTTGTATTTGGGGAGACCTGTCACAAATATTGGCCAGGGTGGGCAGGGATACCAGGGCCATGCAGAGGATTTTTCCCGAGGAGTTCATAAACTTTGATAAAGCAATTTTGTGGGAAAAACAACGTTTTTCTCCTGAATCGGGTAATTTTTACCTGCCAGAGTGTCCTGTGGGGCAAAATTCGGCCTTGGAGAAGAAGCCCCTTGACATGGCACTAGGCAAGGCCTATTTTGCGTCAACGAGCATTCAGGAGGTTAAAATGAAAGTTTTGAGCATTCTGTTTTTGGCAGCACTGATGAACCTGGGACTGGCCCAGGATTCGGAAAAAGACAATCAAAACGGTGTTTATTTCATCTTTGGATTGGATACGCAGGCCTTTGACCCCAAACTCGACTTTGCCGTCAATAAAGATACCACCGGCCACTTCTCCACAAATTCTGGCATTAGCTTCAACAGCGGGCTGGGTTTCAGGCAGGTTTTGGGAAACAAGCTAAGTATTCGCTATCAAGGAAATATATTGGAGTGGATGAGTGTCGATTTTGGAAACATGGTCTACGACAGCGTTGCTGCCGATCATTCTGTAGAGGGCAACCTTGCCCTGATGGGGCCTTCTGCAAGTGCATTTTTGGATTTGAAAATGGGCGATTCCGGCAACTTCCTCTACCTGGGGCCAGGTATCGGATATTTGGGAGGGGCAAATAGCTACCGCTTTGTTGGTGATGGCCGCACGGTGGATTGGGAAAACTCTGATTGGACGCGAACCCTTTCCCTTGAATCGGGGGTTATGCTGGAACTTAAGTCCCAATATGGCCTTACTCTGGGTTATAAATTTACCCATATAGGTGACCTTGATTACAAAACCAGTCTGGACAACGACTTAAACTTTGCCCTTGGAGGCCATCACGGATTTAAAGTGGGATTCATCCACTTTTTCCGCAAAAAATAATGATTGAAGAATGGATAGGACAAATTTTTCCCGAAAATTCCAACTACACCCAGTGGTTGATTTTTCTGGGATTGGTTGTTGCGGGCCTTGTCGTCGAAAAAATCGCCCGTCTCTACCTCATCAAAGTTGTTACCGGCCTGCTCGTTAAGGGGGGGGCCTCTGCGCCTCCCAAACTGAAAGAGCAGTTGCTCATCCCCACCCGCATTTTCACCGTGGCGCTTTTGTGGAATGTCGGCGTGCCCCTGCTCAGGCCCGAATGGGCGGTGGCGGAGTGGAGTACTCGCACAGGGCGGGTTTTGATTGTTCTCGGAATTTTGGTGGCCGTCTACCAGGCGGTGGATTTTTTCTTTTTATACTTCCAGCGCAAGGCCGAGCGCTCGGAAAACAAATTTGACGACATTCTGGTTCCGCTCATTCGCAAGTCGGTCAAAACCTTTGTCATCGCCATTGGCATCATCACCATCGGTGACTCCCTCACTCTCGACATCAAAGGGATTTTGGCGGGGATGGGGATTATCGGCCTGGGGCTTTCTCTGGCGGCCAAAGATACGCTCTCCAACCTGTTTGGCTCACTCACCGTTTTGCTCGACCGCCCCTTTCGCATCGGCGACTGGGTGGTTATCGACGGCAATATTGAAGGCATTGTCGAGGAGGTCGGTCTGCGCTCGTGCCGGGTGCGCACCTTTTACAACAGCCTCATCACTTTGCCCAACGGATGCCTGACCAACGCCCCCATTGACAATTTTGGCAGGCGCAGCTACCGCCGCCTCTCCACCGTGCTTTCTGTTCAATACGATACTCCCCCGCAAAAAATTGAAGCCTTTTGCGAAGGCGTTCGCCAAATTATTCGCGAACACCCCCACACCCGCAAAGATTATTTTCACGTCTATCTTTCGGAGATGGCCGCCAGTGGGTTGAATATCATGCTCTACGTTTTTTTTCAGACTCCCAGTTGGGCGCAGGAGCTTCAAGAGAGGCATCGCCTGTTGATGGACATTTTACAATTGGCGGCGGAAATGGGTGTGCAGTTTGCTTTCCCCACCCAAACCTTGCACGTTGTAGAGGGAAAGGACACCGCCTACGATGGAATGCCGAAGTCTTTTGAAGAAGTCAATGCCTACGCCAGAGGGCGGGCAGATAAGGTTTTGCGCAACCACTCACACCCTAACGAAAAACTATAAAGTACGCCGCAAGGAGTGACAGTGTAGCTGACCCTCAAGATGGCCTGAAGTGTGAGCAGTTACGATTTTGCAAGTTAGTACAAGAGATCAGGCCTGACCTTGGCCAAGACTTCCGTGACTTTTTTGACAAAACTTCCCTCTTCAAAAGGCTTGACTAAAAAGTGGCGCACACCCAGTTCGAGCATTTCGCTCATCATCGGTCGTTCGATTCCACCACTGACCACAATGACCGAATCAATGCTGTTATTTTTTCGCTGTTCAAATTCGCGGATCAGCTCGACCCCCGATTTCTTGGGCATATTGATGTCCAGCAAAATGCAGACAAACTTTTGGTTGAGCAATTTCTTGCTCGCATCGACTCCATCTTTGGCCGAGACGATATGCCGGAAAACGCCCATGCCTTCGAGGTAGGCCTCCAACACGCTGACCACGCCGCGATCGTCGTCGGCGATAAGTACATCATTACTCATGGCATCATGGGTTCTCATAGGCATCCCTCTTAAATACATTTTATTTATAAAAAAAACGTCCGTAAACTGATTAAATTATGTTAGATTTTTTAAAGCGCGCTGTGTTATTTCTGTTTCCTTATTGGAAAACTAGAATAAGTAACTTAAAGAGAGGCCCCAGGAATCGTACATTTTTGTATGGTTCGCCATTTTAAAAGAAAAATAGTCTACAGCACCAACGAAGGGGGAGCGGTCGTAGAAAATAAATTGAAAGTTAAGTTTTCGATCAATAAAGAAACGTCTTTTTATCATTTGTTGGAACGCCACTTTAAGACGCATGATGTTTCCAAATCGTATGAACATTTTACTGGAAATCCCAGGGCCAAAAAAAGAGTTTTTTTTCTCATGAAGTGTCCCAATTCCTCCTTCAATAAAGATCGAGGTCATCCATTTCCAACCGTCCATTAAATCGTAGGAAACTCCACCACCTATAAGTGTCGAATAAGTTTTTAGAACGGTATTTGTATTTAAATGATACTTTTGATACCCCAAGTAAATTTCTTTTGCGAAAGGAAATTCCAACATGTTTTTTGATGTATTTGTACTAATGTCTAAAATATTCCACTGAGATAAAGTCAGACGTTTCGATCGGTAAGATATGGATGTCGTCATAACTTCAAATTGGTCTGCCCAAAAAAAACTGTCAACAGGTTTCAAAAAACGTGTCTGTGCTGGAACAAATGTTAGCGTTGTATAATCGCTTTCTTGCAAAAGTGTTATACGACTATTTCCAGGGGCATAAACACTTTGTAGTTTTTTATGATAATGTCCTGGGAGATGGTAATCTTTTTTTAAGTTAAATAATTTGTCTCTGATGTAATATTCATTTGTTCTTGGAATGGTATAATCAATCCATTCTGTCAAGGCTTGTTTAGCAGGAGTGGAAACTTCGCCAAAGTTAAGATTTTTATTTAATGTTGAAGATGTAATGTCCTTAAAAACTTTTTTTTCTTTTGAATTTAATTTTTTTAAAGATTGAAAAAGGCGGGTAGCTCCCGAGGGAAGATAGAGGGGTGACTTTATTTTTTTGCACTTATAAAGAGAATGTAGTGTGTCTGTGGGGATGACGTAAAATTTCACAGAACATTGCATGTCGTCCATGCTTTCTTGTACAGTTTTAAAGATGTACCA
This sequence comes from Bacteriovoracaceae bacterium, assembly GCA_965215445.1. Lineage (GTDB taxonomy): Bacteria > Bdellovibrionota > Bacteriovoracia > Bacteriovoracales > Bacteriovoracaceae > CBDBLK01. The sequence goes on from CBDCDT010000002.1 coordinate 1,537,544, forward strand.
AGAACAGTTTTTAAAAAAGAAATTGTAAGGGTGTTTGCTTTTCAACAAAATTTTAATCTGTGATTGCAATTTCTCTCGTTCATGGTCTTTGAGTTCAATAGGAAAAATCCAAATATCTCGGCCTTCTTTTTCATATTCCCACAATTTTCTTTCCCACAAACGTAAAAAAAATGCTCCTCCTACTGAACTAAAAAGTGCTCTCGCCTCGAAAAATTTGTCTTGATCTCCCCCAAGGTACTCAAAAATGATACTGTTGGGTTCAGGTGTGGTTTGGTTGTGAAAAATCAAAAAAGTATGTCCAAAAGAAGAAACGGGAGTATCCAAGTTTTGGCCGGCGAAAACGATTGAGACGTGTTTGAAATTATTTAATTGTTCAAAAGAGAGGTTTTTATCTTCGATAATTTCCCAACTGAGTAGAGAGAAATTTATTCCCATTCCAATAAACAGGATGTAAGGCCATTTTTTAAAACAATTGACTCGCTCTGCAGCAAAAATCCCTTTCACTGGTTGAATGCTCCAAAATTTGTTTCAAGAGATATTTTACTTTCGCGATAGATTTGTCGGAATCTTTATTGTGAGAAAGTAAAAAACCCACCAACTTGCTTTCTTTAGAGAAAAGTTCATTGATGAGTTTTGGATAACTTCTCAACAAAAAAAGAAAAACTCCCACCTTACAAGGTGGAGTTAATTTCCCGAAGGGGCCAAGTCAACATTATAAGTACTGGGGGCTATCTGCCACATACTTCCCGACGCATAATCTGTTGTTGAGCCCAACGGCCCTCCTGAAAGGAGATTAACCCAAAAAACAGATTCGACCTGCGTATTCAAAATGACGGTACGAGTTTTGTAACCTGATTTTGAAATGCGAAGAACATTATTTTTGCTTCTTGGAACTACTCCAACAAAAGGTGTCTTACCTAGGGGAGCACCGTTGAGGCTAATGCTGGCGCCATCAACATTTGAATTTATTGCTATAGTCTGACTAGAGCCTCTTAGAATGGTCGCGCAACTGGTCAAACTCACAAACAAAACACTGTGCAAGATTAGGGAATAAATTTTAGTCGAAAAAGCCATTTCCATCTCCTTGGTTTAATTCGATTTTATTCTGCGGGATAATTTTTTTTAAGTCAAGGTTTAGGACTACGTTGTTGACAGTTTTGGTTTTTTATATTTTTGTATAATTTGCCAAACCAATTCCCATATTAATAAAATCTTCGCCATAGTTTTAAACCATGGCCCAAGTGCTGGGCCTACAACAAGGAGCTTGTGATGAAGGTGAAAAGTTTGATCGAATCTGTGTTTCTTCTCCCGTCCCTGTTTTTATTCGGCTGTGATATGACCGTGGTTGAAGATGTCCCGAGAGAATGGACGCCCCAACTGGAGGAATTTGTCGAAGCTGTCGGGGGAATGGCCTACGCCACTCCTTGGGAAACCGACACTGAAGGCACTCGTCAGGTGACCCTTGCCATCGAGAGCGAGCGCCTAGTGCTCAATGAAAACAACGACTCTTTTTCTTCGGCGACGGAAGGCCTGCCCTATATGCTCAAAATCGACGGCGAGTTGGTCGATGATGGCCTTATTATGCTCGAAGTAAGGGAAACTTCCCGCTTCGGCGAGCTGGTGGCCGGGGTGCGCCTCACCGACCAAATAAGGCATGTGCCGATTATGATTGATGGAGAGGAATACCACATCAACGGTTTTCAATTTGGTCTGGGCAATGACGGGAATCCCACGCTCTTGGAAGTTACTCTCGAAGAGAGTACGCCCGGAGAGAGTACGCCCGGAGAGAGTACGCCCGGAGAGTCGGGGTGGTCTAGCTTGAAGTCCATCAACTTTGTTGACTAAAATTTTTTCCCGCCCTTTCGGGGTTTTCGGAGGGGCGGGAATGTCTTGTCTTTTAGTTAAAGTCCTTGTCTTGAGTTCCCTGAGTTCCCTTTCTGTTTCTGCCCAGGAAAGTATTGACCACACTTTTTTTCCTTCTGTGTTGAGGAATATGGCCCAGGATTCTTTGGGGAAGCTGGCCCAAAAGTCGGGTGTTTCGGTGTCAGATGATGCGCGTGAAGGCCGTATCAGTTTTGCTGAAAGCAACTGGCCCTTTTTTATACTCATCAGTCCCCTTGTGGGAAGAAAACTGGCGCGTTTTTTGAAACTGGCCACCACGAAAAAGCAACTTCTTCAGGATTCTTTTGTTCTCAGTTTCATTGCGGCGGGGCTACTTCCTCCATTGGCCATGAAGCTCAACGACATTGCCAGCGAAGATGTTCCTTTTGGTGCTATTTGGGTTCCAGGTGGTGGGCACTACCGGGCCGAATTGCACTATGCTTTGCAACTTGATTCCGGCAAAGAGGCGGGCAGTTGCCTGCTCTTTTTTGTCGTTGACAGGGAGGCCTTCACCGCCGATTACGAAATTGATCACTGCACACACAAGGATATTTTCCCCGAAAATATTCCCGGAGGCATGAGAGTTGGAGGGGTGAGCGGTTTTTTTGACGAAAGTACGGGGCAGACCTTGGTGGCCATCAGAGAAGTCGGGCGTTCACTCTACCCTCTCAGTTCCGATGCCACTCGGTAGCGCTCGTCTTTGGTGGCCTCGAAAAGGGCATCGAGAAGTTTGACCATCGGGGCGCGGCCTATGTTGTTGCCCCATTCGATTGGCCCCAAGGGGTAGTTCACTCCAAACTTCATGGCGGTGTCGAGTGCCGAGGCAGAGGCAAGTTTATCTTGCAAGGCCAGATGCGCTTCATTTACCAACATACTGATAACTTGCGGATAGGTAAAGGCCAGTTTGGGGCGGGAGACGTAGTGGACGGTGAGGTCGAGGGTGCTGAAGAATTGTTCCAACGTCGAGCGATAGTTTTCTTTGGCGAGAAAGAGTTCTACTTTGCCGGTGGGAGAGTAAAAGCAACTGGCCGAAACTCCCGCAAGGTTTGGAAGTTGCTCACACAAGATGCCCGCACACAAGTGCCCCGCTTCGAGCAAGATGGGTTCGCTCAAAGTGGAGTAGAGTTCGCACTTGGTTTTTAAATCAAACAAAGTAAATTCGGCGATCAAAGAGTTGGGTAGTTTGGGAATGTCTTCTTTGGCCTCAAAAAAAGGCAGACCAGAATCTTTGAGGTGGGTGTAGAGCGGATGATCGGGATGGGCCAGAATAGCAATTTGTAACTGCTCACACTTCAGACCATCTTGAGAGTCAGCTACGCTGTCGCTCCTTGCGATGTGCTTTGAGCACACCTCAGTCGCTCCAACTTGCTTCCCCCCAATCTGGCCTAAATTGAGAGCAGTTACTTTGCTTTTATCATGGTTTTTTGCCGGTTCGGGAGGGGAATCATTTTTAGGCATAAAATCCCCCCTTGTCGGATTTGCGGCCGGTGCGGCCCTGGTCGAGCATACTTTTTTGCAAGGGGTGGGGGGCAAAGCGCGGGTGCTGGTCAAACGCGCGCCAGATGGATTCGGTGGCGGTGTAGTTGATGTCGATGCCGATAAAATCCATCAATTCAAAAGGCCCCATGGGAAATCCCCCTACCTGGCGCAAAGTCTGGTCGGTGCTTTGGATGAGTTGGGGGTCGTCACATTCCACAATCCGCAAGGCCTCGCCGTAGTAGTGGCGCGCCAGTCGGTTGACGATAAAACCGGGATGGTCGCGGCAACGGGCCGCTTTTTTTCCGTGAGCGCAAAACCAGTCGGCGATTTCCCGTGCGAGTTTTTCGTCAGTGCCTGGAGTTTGCACCACTTCCACCAGTTTCATAATGGTGGCGGGATTGAAAAAGTGCAGTCCCAAAAAACGTTTTTTGCGTGTAGCAGATAGAACTTCGCCCATTTGGGTGATGGAAAGGGAACTGGTGTTGGAGGCAAAAACAGTTTTACTCTCAAAGTGGGCATCGAGTGTTTGCCAGAGCTTACGTTTGATTTCCAGGTCTTCGACGATGGCCTCAATCACCAGATCACTTTTGCGGTCAAACTCGTCGGGACTTACTGCTTTGAGGTTGGATCGAAATTGCTCAATTTGTTCACTGGAAAATTTTCCCTTGGCGCGCAAGCGTTCCCAGGACTGATGAATGTACTCAAAGGCGCGGGAGCAGGCCTCAGAGTTTACGTCGGCAAGTTCGGTGCAAGCGCCGACTTGGGCAAACCATTGGGCGATTCCGCGGCCCATGGTTCCTGCCCCCAGCACCACGACTTTTGTCAACTGCCCGCACTTCAGGCCATCTTGGGGGTCAGCTTCGCCATCACTCCTTGCGACGTGCTGGGAGCACGCCTCAGTCGCTCTGTCTTGCTTCACCCCAACCTGACCTAAATTGCAAGCAGTTGACGTGCTTTTATCACCATTTTTCATTGCAAGTATGATGAGTTCATGCTTTCAAGTAATCTTCTTCGCGCCACTGGGGCAGGGTGAGGTTACATTCCTCGCACAGCTTTTCAATTTCGGCCACAAAAACCTGGCGGACTTCCTTGTTGCTGCGCTTTTTGAGTCCCAGTTTGACGTAGATGGGGTTGCCACCGCCACTGGTTTTGCCAAAGACGTTCATCACCCGCGGCCACCACAAGTTCAGTCTGGTTTGCAAAAATTCGCGCTCACCCGGGTCGGCAGCGAGTTTTTTGACCCAGTTATCGCCGTGAGTGAGGTGCATGATTTCCTCTTTGTAGATGCCTTCGATGCCTTTTTTCCAGGGAACGTAGGAACTGTGGAGGGTGTCTTCCAACTGGTGTCCCGCCGCCCGGTCCATCAAAAAATTGAACAAAATAAAATCCGTCCAATAGTTGATGGGGTAGTAAAAAATGTTGACCCGGAAATCGTCTTTGGCTCGGGTAAAGCCGATATTGGCCTGATCGTCTTCTATTTTGTAGTTCAATTCGCTGTTTTCGATGTGGCCTTCGGGATTTTCCCCCAGGTCGCGCAACATTTTGTAGATGACGGTCGCGTGGCGCATTTCATCTTTTACAATTTGGGCCACCAGCAGTTTTTCCTTGAGGTCGGGGGCCTTTTCAATCCAGGGCATATAGCCCAAAGCACCGGCGTATTCGGAATCCCCCTGCATCCACAAAAGATTGAGCAGGTATTTGTGGTAGAGGGGGGGGAGGTCGTCGCCCCGGTCAAAAGTGCGCCCCTCATTGATCTCGGCAAAGAGTTGTTTTTCTTCCGCAGTGTACGACGATTCAGCGTTGGCGTTCATAATATTTCTCCCGTTAATTTCCCCGAAATTGCGGGGAACGTTTTTCAAAAAAGGCGGCCAGTCCCTCGCGGTGGTCATGGGTTTGTCCCAGCCGGCGTTGGGCGGCCACTTCCCGTCCCAAAGTTTGTTCAAAAGATTCCTCCAGGGCCATTTGGAGGTTTTTCTTGGTTTGTGCGAGCGCGGCAGGGGCCATGCCGTTTAGGCCTTCCCCAATTTCTTTGGCAGAGGTCAAAGGATCACCGCTTATGCGGGCAATGATTCCCGCCTCGTGCAAGCCTTCGGCCGCCAGGGCCTCTTGTCCGGTAAAGAAACGCAAGCTTTGATAATATCCCAAAGCGCGTGTCAGGGCGAAACTGCTGCCCGCATCGGGAACCAAATTGAGCGCGGCAAAGCCACTGACAAATTTTACACCCGGGGCGGAGACAATAAAATCGCAGGCCAAAACCACGGAAAGCCCCGCCCCGGCGCAGACCCCACTAACGGCGGCGATAACCGGAAGGCGAGACTTTCGGATGCCCTCAATCAGGGGGTTCCATTCTTCTTCCAAAGTGGTTCCCAGGTCGCTGGGAGCGGAATCGGGGCGGCGATCGCCCAAGTCCTGCCCCGAGCAGAAGGCCTTGCCCCGACTGGCCAAAATCACACTCCGAAGCGTTGAATCTTCCTGCGCTTCCTGTAGGGAGTGCAGCAATTCCATTTTTGCCTGGCGGTTGAGCGCACCGTAAACCTCGGGGCGATTAATGCTGATGATGCGAGTCTGTCCCGCATTTTCAATTTCCAAGTATTGGCAGGGCATCTTTAATCTCCCTTTTATTGGCCGTTATCTTCACGGGGATGATTCGAGCAGAAAAATCCGCCGCCAACAAGACTTCCAAGATAACTTACCATAAAAAGTTTTTTATATTTATTTGCGAATAGATAAATTAGTGTTCCCATCCCCACCATACCGAGAACTTTGGGAGCTATAAGAAATCCCTTGTGTATAGGTGTGCCCTGTGAAGTCACAAACTCTTTTTGTGTGTCCAGGTCTTCGGCCAAGAGACAGCTAAATGAAAACCCAAGACCTGTGCTTATGAGCAGCGGTATGGCGAGCGGCGAGGAGGACGAATTTTCTGTGGCGACTATGAGAATTTGTCCGTCGCTACATTCTGGTAAGTTCTGGAGTTGGCCGGTTTCATCGAGAAGGGATTCGGGAAGAAAGTCTTGATTGACTTGTTCCCCTATCCGGCACAGGGGTTGGCCCGATTCGGGATGGAGAAGAATGGCCCCATTGTCTTCGCTTTGGGCCTGCAAATTTGCCGGTGAAAAGATCAGCAAAGTACCAAAAGCGAGAATAAAATTTAAATTCACGATTTTCTCCTTGAGCTAAAATATACTTATTCAAGGGATTCCCTTTGTCAAATCTTTTTTTGCTTCGAGTCTAGCAGCACATTTCAAAAAGGCGTATTGTGGCAGGTCGCATAGAGGTAAAAAAGAGGAGGAAAAGAAAATGACGAGTGCGCACAATCCACTGGGACTTCGGGGCATTGAATTTGCGGAGTTTGTTTCTCCCGAACCCGAAGCGCTGCATCGGCTTTTTTTGGAGTTTGGCCTTTCGCGCTTGATGAGTGACCGCGATGGGAAGGTCGATTATTACAAGCAAAACGATATTCACCTTTTGCTCAACCGGCGCCCCGGCAGTTTCGCCGAACATTTTGGCAAGCTTCACGGGCCATCACTGTGTTCCATGGGGTGGCGGGTGGACGATGCCCGCGCGGCCTTTGAGGGGGCGGTTAAGCGCGGGGCCAGAGCGATCGAAGACGGGCGCGGAGATTACCGGCGCGGAGAGCGCGAGCTTTTCGGCATTTACGGCATCGGCGAGAGCCTCATTTACTTTGTCGACGATTTTAAAAATCCCGAGCGTTATAGGGAGATGGGTTTTGCGCTCTTGGAAAATCCCGACGTGGCCCACGCCAAAGGCCTGATTGCCATCGACCACCTCACCAACAACGTCTACAAGGGGGAAATGGAGCGATGGTGCCGCTTTTACAAGGACATTTTTGGTTTTAGTGAAGTTCGCTACTTTGACATTCGCGGAATTAAGACCGGACTGACCTCTTTTGCCCTTCGCAGTCCCGACTATTCTTTTGCCATTCCCATCAACGAGGGCACCGAGGCCAAATCGCAAATCAACGAATACCTGGAAGAATACAAAGGCCCGGGAGTGCAACACCTGGCCTTTATCACTCACGACATTTGCAATTCGCTGAGGAGTCTTGCCAGCACTTCCATTGAAACACTGGATATCGACGACGAATACTATCAGGAAGTTTTCGATCGGGTTCCTAACGTCACCGAAGACCCCCGCGAACTGCAAAAACTGCAAATTTTGGTGGACGGGGACGAGGCCGGCTATTTGTTGCAAATTTTCACCCGCAATATCATCGGCCCGATCTTTGTGGAAATCATCCAGCGCAAGAACAACTTCACTTTTGGAGAGGGCAACTTCGGGGCGCTCTTTCGCAGTATTGAGCGGGATCAGCAACGGCGCGGCTATCTGGAATGAGTACGGCGGTTTTAAGTGGCAATGAACTGATTGTTCAGGGCGGCCTGGAGGCGGGTTTTTCCCTGTATACGGGCTATCCCGGCAGTCCCATGGCGGACTATTTTAACATTCTTTACGGGCGAAAGGCAGAGCTTGAAAAAAAGGGCATCCGGGTGGCGATTGCCAACAGCGAGGCCAACGCTGCCGCCATGGCCAGTGGGGCGAAACAGGCCGGTCGGGACGCCTTGGTGGTGATGAAGTCCATGGGCCTGCAGGTCGCCAGCGATGCTTTGAGCGTGGGCCATTTTGCCAATCCGGGAAGTGTGAAAAAAGCATCCGACGGTGTCAGCGAGCGCCCCGGTGCAGTGGTGGTGGTGGGTGACGACCCGTGGTCGATTTCCACCAGCGCGCCGGTGGACAGTCGCTATTTGTTCAAACATCTACACATGTCTTTTTTGGAACCTTCCACTCCCCAGGAACTCAAAGACTGGGTCGCCCACGCCCTGTTTCTCTCCAGGCGCTCATCGCTGTATCAGGGAGTGTTGACCACCACGTTTATGGCCGAGGGAGGGGGGCGCGTGGATTTAGGCCCCGAAGTACAGGTAGACCTCGAAAAAGTTGCCATCGACACGGAAAGTTTTGATCTCTCCCAATTGGTGATGGTTCCCCCCAACTCCCTGCGCGCAGACCGGACAATGATTGAAAAGCGTTTCCCCCTTTTGCGTGAACTTTTGCGCCAGTTAAATCTCGACCGCTCCTATGGCCCAGGTGATGCCTCGGTGGGAGTTATCAGTGCGGGCGTGATTTTTGAAACCGTCAAAGAGGCGATGGAAGAAGACCAGTATTTGGAAAGTATCTCCCTCTACAAAGTGGCGAGTTCTTTTCCCCTGGTGGAAGAATCCATCTTAAATTGGATGCAGGGCAAGCGCACAGTGATTGTAGTGGAGGAAAAGCGCGCGTTTTTGGAGGGGGAACTTAAAAGTTTGTGCCAGCGCCACCAACTTTCAGTCGAAGTTTGGGGTAAACAGTACAAGACAGGTGAAAACACTTGGGAGACGCTCTTTCCCGCCTATGGGGGCCTTTCCTTTGAACAAGTTCGCCAAGGCCTTGCTCGCTGTCTGCAAAAGCAGACTGCTTCGCCTGCGGTAAAATCCCAAGCGGCCAAGGCCCTGCCCGTGCGCCTGCCGACATTTTGCCCCGGCTGTCCCCACCGGGAAACTTTGAGTTTACTCAAAGAACTGCGCGCCACACTCAAGGCCAAAAATATTGATCTCGTCTCTCACGGGGATGTCGGCTGCTATTCGCTCAGTTTTTTGCCTCCCTTCAAGGAAATGCACAACCTTTCAGCGATGGGGCAGGGTGGTGCGCTGGGGGCGGGCATGGACGCATTTACCCTAAACCCCAGCGTGGTGTTGATGGGCGACAGCACTTTTTTTCACAGTGGCATTACCGACATTTCAAACTCGGTGCAAATGGGCCACAACATTACTTATATTTTGTTGGACAATGACAACACCGCCATGACCGGGCATCAGATGACTCCGGCCAGTGGCAAGGATGTCACCGGAAGAGTGCGCCCCAGACAGGATATGCTCAGGGCGACGGAGGCGTTGGGAGTGACGGAGGCGATAGAAGTCGATCCCAGCGACCGCTATTTTTATAGAAGCCTGCTGGACGAATTTGTGAGCAAACCGGGAACCAAAGTGATCGTCTCCAAAAAAGAGTGCGCACTCACCTTTGGAGCGCGCCAGAAGGTGGAGCACCGGGAATTGTTTGCCCGTGGGGAAGTTCTTCCGCGCAAAACTTTTTATCAAATCAACACCGACACTTGCGAGGACTGTCGGGCCTGCGTGGAAGCTACCGGCTGTCCGGGACTGACTCAAACCTTAGATGCCTATGGCACGAAAGTGGCGATTGATCCCGACATTTGCGTGGCCGACAGTTATTGCACCAAAATCGAGGCCTGTCCTTCTTTTGAGCAAGTGGAGGTCTATCACTACCATCCCCAAAAGTGGAATGAGCAAAATGATTTTGCGGGCGCAGATTTTCACAGTGAAAACATTCCCCTGCCGGAAGTTTGCAAGAGTTTTTCCCAAATTGCCGAGGGTGATACCTGGAGAGCAGTGGTGACCGGGGTGGGCGGTTCGGGAGTGACCACCATATCGAGGGTTTTGGCCAATGCCGCTCTTGAGATGGGCGGGCGGCAGGATTTGGATTTTAAATTTGTCGATCAAAAGGGATTGGCCCAGAGAAACGGCAATGTCACCGGCCATTTGGCGATTTATTCCAAAGGCAAAAGTGCTGCGGCGGGGACGCCAAAGGCGCGCGCCGATTTGCTCCTCAGTTCTGATTTTTTGGACGGCCTTTCCAAGGTGGCCTTTGTGTCACCCGAGGGTCTGGCCCTTGCCGATCTCTCTTTTCAACTTCCCATGAGCGCTCTTTTGGAACGGGATTCCCATTTGCAAAGGGAGACTTTACTCACTGAGTGGCGCCAGTGCCTGGGGGAGCGCGGTCAGGTTTTGCCCTTTAAGGAATCTTCAAAAAAATATTTGGGGCGTCCAGTGTATGCCACCAGTATGCTTTTGGGTGCGGCCTTTCAGAGTGGGCGGTTGCCCTTTAGCTTTTCGGATATGCTGCGCGCTTTGGAAAAAACTTTTCCCGAAAGGGAACGTGAGAGCAATCTGCGCGCTTTTGAGTGGGGCCGCAGGCTTTGGTTTGAACGGGGGGAGACGAGTCTTTCCACTGCTCAAGAAGGCGAGACGCTCAAACAGTTTGAACAATCACTGCGCGCTTCCCTTTTGCCTTGGCACAACAAAAAACTGGTGCTCAAACTGTTTCGCCGGGATTTAAAGCGTTTGAGGTCTTATTTTCCGGCGTTCGACCCCAACCATTTGGCCCACTATGTGCACGATATTTATATTTATGATCGCGGCAAGCAGTCCGAGGCGTTTTTGACCGAGGCGCGAGAGATTTCACAACTCTATCCCGAATCGGAACTGGCCGCCATTGCTTTGCGAACGCTGGCCAAAACGTTTTTTATTAAAGATGAAATCTTTGTCGCTCATCAATTAATCTCTCCCCTTAAGCGCCAGCGCGACCGCAAAACTTACGGAGTGCTTGGAAGTGACTACCGAACCCTTCCCATCAATCGCCCCCGCTTTGAATTTTTGGGCCTGAAACTGGAGTTTGGCGTGCGCCCCCGCTACTGGATGCTGGCGTTCATGCGCCATGCGCGCCTTTTGCGTCCGTTATTGGGGGGACGCTTGGGGAAATGGCACCAGCGGGAAAAGAAAATCGCCTTGGAGATTCGCCGCCGCCTCAGTCAAAGGCCGGAAGAATCTGCAAGTGAGACAGACAAGCGCCGCCATCTGGTCAAGCTCGACAATGTCAAAGGTTATCGGGAAGTGCGCTACCGTGCCTTTGATACTGCACTGGAAAGCTAAATGAAAGAGATTGTCCACGCCGTTTCTGTCGTCTTCAAGTCGGGCGGTGAAGTTTTTAGCATTGTTCGCCAACCTTATTTGCGCACGTTTCCCGGTTATACCGCTTTTCCCGGTGGCAAGGTGGCGGCCGAAGATGCCACCGCAAAAATGGGAGAGCATCCTTTGTGGGAAGGCCTGGACGCAAAACTTGCAGGCGCTTGTGTGCGCGAAGTGCGCGAAGAATTGGGTGTGGACTTGAACCAGTGGGCGCAGCAGGGAAAAATTTTGGCGATTCAATATTTGGGAGAGGCCACTACTCCACCTTTTTTTCCCTACCGTTTTCAAACCCATTTTTTTAGCTTTGAATTAAAAGACACTTATCCCTTTGAATGTGACCCGGGGGAAATTGAAAGCGCAAAATGGTATTCGCCACAAGAGTGGTTGTGCGCCTTCGAGCGCGCTGAAATTTTGTCAGTGCCCTCCATCGTGCGCTTGATGCAGGCCTTGGCGGAGGGGGCCTCATTTCCGGTCGATTTGGAATACCCCTTCGATTTGGAAAGCGAAGTCCCGCGCTTGGAAGCGCTCAAGGGAGTGGTGCAGTTTATGCCCTTGAGCCGCACTTTTCCCCCCGCCAACCGAACCAATTGCTTTTTAATCGGAGATGAGAGTGCCCGGCGGGTGCTGATCGACCCTTCACCCAAAGGCGCGGAAGAATACCGCAAACTTTTGCGTTCTCTGCGTGCGCATTTGCAAAGCGTGGAAGCGTCTTCCATAGACTTGGTCTTTCTCACCCACCACCACCCCGACCATCACGAAATGGCCCCTGACCTGGCCCGCGAATTGGGGGTTCCCGTAGGCCTTTCCCGCGATACCAAGGAGCGCATTGATAAGAGGTGGGGAAGTGATTATTTGCAAGGTACGCAACTGGAGTTTTTTCAAGCGGGCGATGAACTTACCGTTTCACTGGGAAGTCGGGTAAAAATCCACAGCGTGCCGGGACACGATTGCGGGCAGTTGGCGCCGGCAGCAGAATCCAAGGCCTGGTTTTTGGCGGGGGATTTAATTCAGACGATAGGCACGGTGGTCGTTGGTGGCGACGAGGGAGATATGAGTGAGTATATGCAAAGTTTGAGGCGCGTGATCGACTGGAAACCGAGAGTGGTGATTCCCAGCCACGGAACGCTGATGGGGGGAACCCACCGCCTCAAGGCCACACTGGAACACCGCCTTTACCGAGAGGAACAAATCAAAAAATTATTGGTCAAGGGCAAAAACAGGGAAGAGATTTTTGAGCACCTCTATGCGGGACTCGACCCCTCTCTAAAAAAACACGCCCTTGCCACCATTGATTCGCACATGATAAAAATTCAGAACGAGCAATAACTTTGATACCTTTGGAGATTTTATGCAAATTGTCAAAATCTTTCTTTTGTCCACAAGTCTTCTCACCGGAACACTTGCCTTCGCTCAGGAAGAAAAGCTGGTCGAGGCGATTCCCAGTTTTTATTACCTCGAAGAGGCAACGGTGGAGAACGGAGAGGCCTTTTTTTGGGTGCGCTCCTGCCGCAATACGCCCTCCAAGGCGGAACTGCAAGGCGACGATTTATTTACCCAAACGGGACTCGGTTGCATCCGAGTGGCCAAAATCGCGCGAACCGACCTGGACAGATTTTTGCGAGAAATGGAAGCAAAATTGCCGGGTGATGGTGCTTCTATCGGTCTCATCATACTTGGGGCCGGGTTGACGTTGAGTTCCATGTTCGTCAAATCGGATGATCTTTTCTTCCCGTGGCTTGGTGGAGCAACTTTTTCGTTTTTAGGGGCAGCTTATGCTTCGGGCAAAAAAGATGAGAAGGAAATCTCATTCGAGGAATTTGAGTCGCAAATCCAAAGTCAAATTGTGGGAAGAGTGGAGCACGAGTGGGCCTTGGAAATTTTCACCGACTTCCTGAACCAGTACGGGATTCGCCCGTAAAACTGGGCCAAATTTGCAATTAGATTGCAAATCTGTCCAAGTTGAGGCAGGTTTCGCATACTATTTCAATCATATACTTTGGCCAAAAGAATTTGAACAAAGGATAAAACATGAAAAAAACTAAAAGCTGGTTGAAGGAAAAACTCAAAAATCCCAAATTTAGAAAAAAATTTGTGGAAGAATCCCACAGATTATCTATTGCAGAACAACTGGTAAAACTTCGACTTGGGGTCAATATGACCCAAGCGGAATTGGCCAAGAAGATAGACACCTCTCCCTCAGCAATAAGTCGTTATGAAAGCGCAAATTACGAAAGATATGAACTCAATACCATAAGAAAAATAGTCGATGCCTGCGGCGGAAAGCTGCAAATCAAGATTACTCATTCAGCTTAGGCCTTGGTTCTTCCATGGCGGGAGATCGGAGATATTTTTATTGATTGAGCAGAGTTTTTAAGCGCGTTGCACTATCAATCAATCCTCGGCTTGCACGACTGGCAAATTCTTGTTATAAGTAGCTGTCTTTGATGGAATTAAATTAGTTCGGTGAGTTAAGGCGGTTTTTGAATGAAAGTCCGCCTTTTTTTTTAACCTGCCGCACCATAAAGGAGAGAGGAAGAAATCATGAGTTTTTCTGAGTTGGGCCGTGTAATTGAGGCCTTGGGGAAAGAGCGGGGAGTCGAGCGGGACATTGTGGTCAAGGCCATCGAGCAGGCCTTTTTGGTCACCGCCCGCAAAAAGTACGGGATTCAGGGGGAATACGAAACCCGCTACAACAGTGACGACGACGAAATTGAAATTTATCAATACAAAAACGTGGTGGACAAGATCAGCAATGACACCACGGAAATCGAACTCGACGATGCCAAAAATCTCGACGAAGAGGTGGAAGTTGGAGATCAGTTGGGGGTGCGGATTGAAAATCCCAATTTTACCCGGGTGGATGTGCAGACCGCGCGCCAGATTATCTTTCAAAAAGTGCGCGATGCTGAAAGGGAGATACTCTTTTCCGAGTTTAAGCACCGGGAGGGAGAACTCATCACCGGCATTGCCCGCCGCTACGAAAGGGGCAATATCTACGTCGATTTGGGCAAGGCCGATGCGGTTTTGTCCCGCCGGGAAATTATCCCCGGAGAAAATTTCAAAACCGGGGATCGCATTCAGGCCTATTTGACGGAAGTGGTGATGACCAATCGGGGGCCGGAGATTCGCCTTTCGCGCACCAGTCCGCTCTTTTTGGTGAAATTGTTTGAGTTGGAAGTGCCCGAAATTCAGGACGGCACTATTGAAATTAGGTCGGCCGCCCGGGAACCCGGCTACCGCGCTAAACTGGCGGTGCTTTCCACTGACAAAGATATTGACCCGGTGGGGGCCTGTGTGGGGATGAAAGGCTCGCGCGTGCAAAATGTGGTCAACGAACTTCAGGGTGAAAAAATTGACATCGTCAAATGGGCCGATGACTTGGAGACGTTTGCCCGCAACGCTTTGGCCCCCGCCGACGTTACCAGCATTATGATCGACTCCGAGGCCAGCACCATGGACGTGGTGGTTGAAGAAGACCAGTTGTCTTTGGCGATTGGACAGCGCGGACGCAATGTTCGTCTGGCGGCGATGCTCACCGGACACCGGGTTAGCATTATTTCCAAGTCCAAACTGCAAGAGAAAATTTCCAAGTCGGTGGAAAATTTGTTGCAAATTGACGGCATTAACGATGCCCGTGCCCAGGTGTTGATTCAGGTTGGAGTGACCGCCATTGGGGACTTGTCGGTTCAGGCCAAGGAGGAATTGGCAAGAACACTGGAGATCAACGAAGAAGAGGCGCAAACTATTATCGACAATACCCTCAAGGCCATCGAAGAGGGGAACGTGCAGTTGCAGCCCGAAGAAGAAGACGAATTGGTTTCCGCTTCGGCGATTCCCGCCTATACGGGCCTGATAAAGGCCGAAGAAGAGAAGGAATCACAAGACAAGTTTGGCGAGGCCGAAAAGCGGCTGCGTGAGGAATTGGCGGCGTTTAAGCTGAAATAATCGGGGAGAGTTATGTCTAAAAGGGTTTTTGAACTGGCGAAAGAGTTGGAAATGGGGGCCATTGTCTTGGTTGAAAACCTCAAATCCAAAGGATTTGCCGTTCGCAACCACATGCAAACTTTGTCCGATGAAGAAGTGGAAAAGATTTTGGAGAGCTTTTCCGAAAAGGAAAATAAAAGCGGCAAAAAAGTTAAAAAAAGTAAAAGCGACTCGGCCACAACACCCAAAGTGCGCAAAAAAAGGACTCTGATCCGCAGAAAAACCAAGTCTGCCGCGGCCGATTCCGAAAAAGACGAATCCAGCACTGACGAAGGGGCCAGCGAAACTGCTGCTGCTTCCGGGCCAGAGGAAACGCCATCTCCTTCCTCAAACGTCGAGGAAAAGGAAGTTTTTAGAGAAGATCGACCGAAGGGACTGCAAATTGTCGAAGGCCGGCCCAAAACTTCCGGGACTCCCGCGGGCGGTAGTGAGGCCCGCAAATCGGGAGAGGCCTCCAGTGCGCCCAAAGAAGAGCAGGGCCAGGATAAAGGCGCGGTCGCCAAAAAGGGGACTCGCCTGAGCGGCCTGGCCACGATGATAAACGACAAGAAAAATTTCAGTTCCCGCACCCGCAATCTCGAACAAGAAAGAGCGGATCAGGAGTTGAGGGCCTATGCGGCCTTGGGGCGTACGGGAAGACCGATTTATACCACGGTCAAGAAAAAACGCGCTTTTGCCGGCCCCACCAAATCCACCCACATTACCGAAACCAAAGAGACTAAACGGATAGTCAAACTTCACTTGGGAGCGACTGCCGTGGAATTGGCAAAAAAATTGAAAGTCAAACTCAAAGACATGATTGATCAGTGTTTGGAAATCAATTTGTTGGTCAAGGGGGAAGATTATCTGGGCATCAAATTGGCCAATGAAATTGCCAGCTTTTACGAGCATCGCGTGGAAAATATTGCTTTTGATGAAAGTAAGGTTATTGGCAAGGCCGAGCTTGCGGAAGAGGAAATGGAAAAGTTGCCCGTGCGCGATCCGATTATTGCCATCATGGGGCATGTGGATCACGGCAAGACGACACTTTTGGATTATATCAGGAAGGCCAAGGTGGCGGCCGGCGAGGCGGGGGGAATTACCCAGCACATTGGCGCGTATTCTGTCCACACTCAGGAGGGGAAGAGGCTCACCTTTTTAGATACTCCGGGACATGCGGCCTTTGCCAGTATGAGACAGCGCGGGGCCAGAGTGACCGACATTGTGGTTTTGGTGGTCGCCGCCGACGACGGAGTTATGCCTCAAACCGAAGAGTCCATCCGCTTTATTCAAGAGGCCGAAGTTCCGGTAGTGGTGGCAATCAACAAGATGGATAAGGAAGAGACTAATCCAGAGCGGATTAAGAGCGAACTGGCCGAACACGGCCTTTCCCCCGAGGAATGGGGGGGCGATACTCTAATGGTGCCGATTTCAGCACTTCAGGGCGACGGCGTTGACAATCTTCTCGAATCCCTGGGGTTGGTCGCCGAAATGCTCAGTTTGCATGCCGACCCTCAAGGCAGTGCCGAGGGCGTAGTGGTCGAATCCAAAGTTGAGGCCGGCAGGGGAGTGATGGCCACCATTTTGGTTCAAACGGGGACTTTGAAAAAAGGGGATTTTATCGTGGTCGGGGAGAGTTTCGGACGAGCGCGCAGCTTGACCGACAGTCAGGGCAAGGCACTGAAAAGTGCTGGCCCTTCCATTCCCGTACAAGTTTTGGGACTCAATCACCCCCCCGCTCCGGGTGATATTTTGAACGTGGTCAAAAACGAGCGCGAGGCCAAAAAAATTATTCAAAATCGAGTGGAAGAGAGAAAGCGTTTGGAGAGCGTGCCCACACAAACCGGTGTGAATTTGGAAGACTTCTTTGCCCAGGCAATGGAAGAGAAAAAAGAGCAAAAAACTTTGAGCATTATGGTTCGCGCCGATACTCAAGGGTCTTATGAGGCGATTGTGCAGGCGTTGGAAAGTCTTTCCAACTCTGAAGTTGAAGTCAAGGCCCTCAAGGGAGGAGTCGGCCCCATCAGCGATTCCGATGTTCACCTGACTTCTACTGCGGGCGGAATTATTATGGGTTTCAATATGCGTCCGGTGACTTCCGCCAGGAGATTGGCCGAAGATTTGAAAATTGAAGTTCGCACTTACAGTGTTATTTACGAATTGATTAACGATGTAACCTTGGCCCTTGAAGGTATGCTCGAACCAGAAGTGACGGAAAAGTACTTGGGCCGCTCGGAAGTCAAAGACCTTTTCACTGTTCCCAAAGTGGGCGTTATTGCCGGTTCTGTAGTAGTGGAGGGAGTTTTGCGGGCCGGTCACAAATTGCGGCTCTTGCGCAACGGAAAAATTATCTATGACGGCAGCATAAGTTCACTGAGGCGTTTTAAAGAAGATGTCAAGGAAGTCAAGAGCGGTTACGAATGTGGCGTAGGTATAGAAAATTTCAATGATGTTAAAGTCGGGGATATTTGTGAGTGCTACGCTTTGGAAGAAACCAAGCGCACGCTCAAAGATTTACAGGCCGAATCCCAAACTTCGAGCGCCCCTGTTCCGCCTACTGGAGAAGCACTTCAAGAAAACCCGGCAGTTACAAATGAATGAAAGAATTTCCAAAAGAGTAAAATATAGCGAGCGTATTCTCAACGAGCTGGGCCTGATTTTAAAGCGCGATTTGGGCGATTTACGCTTTCGCACGGTTTCTCTTACCAAGGCACAACTCAATCGAGATGGCAGTGTGTGCAAGGTCTATTGGGATACTTTCGATTATGAAAAACGCGTTGAAATTGAGCGCGCTTTAGTCAAGGCGGAAGGGCGTATGCGCACTCTCTTGGGCCGTGTCCTCAGAGTTCGCACCGTGCCCGCTTTGCGTTTGATCTTCGATAGTCAGTTTGAAGAAGAACAAAAAATTTCCCAGATTCTGCAAAGAGAACAGAGCATTGGAAAATTCTGCTCTTAAACCTTTAATAACTACTCACACTCCAATGAAAAATTGCGATAAAAGCAAGGTAAGTGCTCACAATTTGGATCAGATTGGGGGGAAACAAACTGGAGCGACTGAGGCGTGCTTCCAGCACGTCGAAAGGAGCGACAGTGTAGCTGACTCCCAAGATGGTCTGAAGTGTGAGCAGTTACAACCGTTAGTCTATTTATTTGACAAGCCATGTGGAATGAGCACTTTTGATGTCATAAGAAGGGTGCGCCCCTTCTTGCTCAAGGAGAAGCGCGAAAAAATTGGCCATTTTGGCACTCTCGATCCCTTCGCCTCCGGCCTGGTGATGGTGGGAGTGGGAAGTGCCACCCGGCTGGCACCTTTGGTGCACGAGTATTTAAAAAAAAGCTATTGCGCCAAAGGCATTTTGGGGGAAAAGCGCGACACCGGGGATTTGACCGGCAAGGTTGTCCAAACTTTTAAGCGGGAATGGCACGGTTCTGATGGTATTCAAATTAAATGCAGACTCGAACAAAACGTTCGCACTTTGAGAGAAAAAGATTATTGGCAGACTCCGCCCGCTTATTCCGCCGCCAAGTACCGTGGCAAAAGTTTGCACCATTACGCCCGCAACGGAATTTCGGTTTCAAAACCTCCCGTACTAAGGGAAATTTATCACCTCAAAATTTCGTCCTGTTCGCCTCCTTGTGTGGAATTTGAGGTCGAAGTCGGTGCGGGAACCTATATTCGGGTTTTGTGGGAGGATATGGCACAGGATTTGGGTGGATATTTGGCCTCTTTGAGGCGTTTGAGTTATGGCCCGATTGGGGTTGAGCGCGCTTTGCCCGTACCGAGGGCCTTTGAGTCCCTGCCGGCAAAAATTCCCTGCCTGCATCCCCATCAAGTGCTTCCCTTTCCCAAAGTTTGGGCCAACAAAGACTGGAGTGCGAAATTGCTTTGCGGGAATCCCATTGCTTTAAAGGCCCTGGAAGGGGACAGGGAAGAGGCCCATGCCTATCGCTGGGTGTTTGGCCCGGGGGATATTCTTTTGGGATTGGGAGAGATCAAAGAAAACCACCTGATCCCCAAAATTAACTTTCTTTCAGCGTTGCGAAAATGTTAGAATAATGCCTAAAATACTTAAACAAGGGGAGAGTTTATGAGTCCTACATTGATGGCGATGGGAGTGGCCGGACTGGCAGCAGGTGGTTTGGTAATTACGCTGGGAGTGGCCAGTTTGCTTTCGGGAGGGATTCACTTTCTCGTTCGGCCGCGCCTTAAAATTTTAAAATCCAGGCACGCCAACGGGTTTGCTTTTGGCCTGAGTTGGAACTCGGCGCGGGAGTCGGCCAATTTTGACCAAGTGAGGTTAAATCTTTTCAATGCTTTTGGCACTCCTCAAAAAATAGAAATTTGGCGCAACTTTCCCGCATTTGATGCCAATTCGGCGCGAGATGTGGACATGGGACACGAGTTGGAGCGCCTCTTGGGGGCCAGCGGCCTGGAAAAGGCGTTGGTTCAAATTGAAGTCGGCTCTTCCAGAGATGGCGTCTTTTACCAATTTGATATGCCAGCACACAAATTTCGAGACTTGAGGGCCTGCGCCACACAAGAGGCCGGGGAATTGACTGAGAAAATTGAAAGCGAGCAGGCAAAACCAAAACCAGTGTACACCGTTCCCAAGCGCTCTTTTATCGCCGATCCCCTGCCTCCTTCGGGCAAAGTTTTAAAACTGGCCACCAACCCCGCTTTTGCTGCCGAAATGGCGGCCTCTGCTAGTGGGGCCGGAGGAGAAGCTGCCGCTGCTCAGGAAAATTATCCAGTGACCAAAGTGTGGATTGAACCGGGTTGTATCGTCTGTGACGCTTGCGAGGCGATTTATCCCGAAGTTTTTGAAGTGACGGATTCCACTTGTATCATCCGTCCCGATGCGCCTTTGCACGACGGATTGAAAATTGAAGAAGCGGCGGAGGCCTGTCCGGTGGAAGTGATAAAATTTGCGAAGGTTTGATAAGGAGTGATGACGAAAAAGAAAAAAAAGAGGGATCCCCTATCCTGCGAAGATCCCCCTCTTGTGGCATCCTGCCTATCCAGGTGAGAAACTTCCTGTCGCTCACATAACTATTATAACTCATACCGCCTTCTGTGAGAGAAAAAATGCAAAAAGGCAAACATTTCCAAGGGAAAGGCACGTTTTCAAAGAAGTTTTGGAGGGCATTTAAACCATATTTATTTCGAGTAGGTAGACCTAATTGCTAGGGGAAAATGAACATGAGTTGGAAAAATAATCTTATGAAGTTTTTTGGTTTTTGCTCAAAAGAACATCAATTTCAAATGTTTACTTACTTTTTGCCCTGCCCCCCGGTTCGCAAAAGTAGTTATCGAGAAAAACAATTCGATCGTGTTATCAACCAAATCTTAAAAAACGGTTATGAAATTGTCCGTTTTAAAACTCAACACATAACCCGAGAAGAGATGTCCGGCATGTGGGTGCTTTTTGTCTTGAAATCCAGTGCAGACGCCCTTCCACTCAACGATCTTTTGTCGCTTGAAGAAGAAAATGACGAAAGCGAATTTATTATCGCTTAATCAGTAACTACTCACACCCCAACGAAAAACTGCGATAAAAGCAAGGTAAGTGCTCACAATTTAGGAGAGATTGGGGGGAAGCGAGCTGGAGCGACTGAGGCGTGCTCCCTGCACGTCGCAAGGAGCGACAGCATAGCTGATTCCCAAGATGGTCTGAAGTGTGAGCACTTACGTTAATCAGATGCAATCAAAAGTATGCGTGAAGCATGCGCACAATTTTCTTTTTCCAATTCTGCAAACCACTTGGGGCGAAGGGAGCGGCCAATAAGGGCCTCAGCTTCCCAAATGGGGTTTACACCAAGGAAGAGATTTTTTACCCTCAATCTTTTGTCTTCGGAAATTTCTGGAAGAAGGTTGATATCATTGTCTGTAAGGTCAATCCTTTCCAATCCCGAAGAGAGTAATCTTGCAGGCAAAGTTTCAATTTTGTTCCCCTCGAGTAGAACCTCGCTCAAAGTGGAAATACTCGCCAAGTCGTCAATTTGCCGAAGATGATTATAAGCTAAATCGAGATTTTCCAATTGGGGCAAGTTAGCGAGTCCAAAATCGAGATCGAATAATCCGTTTTCATATAAATGTAAGTCTTGTAATGCGGGGAGGTTTTTTAAGGAAACCTTGCGGGGGATTCCATTAGGATTCTGATCGGCATTGAGAAATTCCAAAGCAGTCAATCCTTCCAAAATCAAGGGAGCTTCTCGTTTCATATTGGCAACATGGAGATATTCCAACGTCCGTTGCAATCCATTTAGTGCTGAAGAGTTAAGTGCGACGAGTTCATTATCACTCAAAGTGAGGTATTTGAGATTGGGGGCAAGAGCAAAAGTGCTTGTGGAGATTCTTCGCAATTCATTAGAATCGAGTTTGAGATTTTTCAAATTAGTGAGTCCGTCGAAATCTGTAAGATGCAAGCTTTTGATATCTTTTGCCCGAAGGTCGAGGTCCTCTACTTTGGCCAAATCTTTTCTGGTTATTTTTTTGCAAGGGATTTTCAATAAGTCCACCAAGGCATCGCGAACTTGAGGAGTTCGTCTGCACACCGGAATAAAGAGATTGGCATCGTGCTCGGCGAGTTTGTTGATGACTTCAAGAGAGGGAAGGGACGAAAGACTGTGGTTAAAAAGCAGCGCCTTGACGCTCTTTTTGTTATCATCGGCATGGGGGGAGAGATGGGAGAGAATTGATTCAGTGGTGAATCGGTTGGAATTGAGGAAGAGAACCTCTATTCCCGAATAAAGCAGGGCGCTGGGAAATATGTGGATCATATTGTCATCGAGAATGGCGGTTTTGAGATTGGCCATATCTTCGAGTTTCTCGACATTGTTTCCCAAACGGTTGTGGGAGAGATCGGCGTATTCCAACTCGGGCAATGTGAGAATGCCAAAATCGAGATCGGGCAATCCGTTATTTTTCAAGAAGGCCCTTTTTAATTTTGGTAAATGTTTGAATGAAATTTGGTCGATTTGCTTGTTTTCGCCGGCGTAAAGTTCCTCTAAATGGGGGAAATCTTCCAAAGTAAGATTGGAAAGATCGTTGTATTCAACGCTTAAGAATTGCAACCTTTTATGCAGACCGTTCAGAGACGAGTCCGTAATCTCGGTGAAATTGTTGTCATTTAAATAAAGCTCGGTGAGCCTTGGAGTGTGCCAAAAGATATTTTCGGGCAATTCTCGCAGTTTATTGCCTCCCATATCGAGGTATTCCAAATGGGAAAGTCCCTCCAAATCGTGAGTGCGCAAGGTGGTCATTCTCCGTCTGGAGAGATCGAGTTCCCTAATCACTGCAAGATGCTCTTTCGTTATTTTGTCACAAGGGATGGGTTTTTCTCGTCCCAGTATTTCGGTGACTTGTTCGACAATGGCATCTTGTACTTGAGGCGTTCTTTTGCAGACGTCGGCATAAAGATTTTGCGACAACAGGCAAAGAAAAAAACCGGAATAAACAATTGGTGAAAATTTCATTGGCCCTACTCCTTTTTACAATAGGGCCTATTTTTATATCTTTGTTAGGGAGTATGGCAAGAGATTGGCAATGTCCGACTTGAATGCTTTGTTATGGCCTTCCACCGTACTGCATATAGGATGGTGAATACTGTGACGGAGGTGTGTGCGGCCCCATCATCGGCCCCCCCATCGGTGAAGGCATGGGAGCAAAGTGGGATGACGGAGGCATACCCATACCCATGGAGGGGTCGGGCATATAGGGCATCTGTGGAGTGATTCCGAGATTGTAGTTGTCGCCAAATTCACCAGAGGGGTAATAATCCAGCGAACCGAGATTAAAACTTTGAAAGTCGCCTTTCCCCGAACGCCGTTCAGCTTCCTGAAGGGCACGGTATTCCAGAAAAGACTGGTAACTGGATTGATAGCGACTCTTCTGTTCTCCCCGCTGGTTCATATACGCCAGGGTTCTGCGGCCGATGGACTGGATGCGGGCGGTTTCCCGACTCATTTGCCTTTTGCACTTGCGTGCTTCGTACACTGGTGAGGGGCCGAAGAAACTAATGCCACTGGTTTGCGACTGAAAGGAGGCCTGACGGCAGCGCATTTGAAGAGATTGAAAACGCTGGCGGGCGCGGGCGTATTGGGACTGGCGACTTTGAATATCTCTGGTGGCGGCCCGCAGGCAGGCGGAGTTGCCGCGCGCACTTTGAGCGTGACAGCGCCAGTCTTCCAGTTCACTGTTGCGAAAGTCGTTGACCACTTTATCAATTTTTTCGTTGGCCTCTTCGAGGGTCAGGGAATCGTAGGCCAGGGGATTGATTTTTCTGTAGACAATGGACTTGCCCCGCATCCGCTCAATATCCAAGGCGATGGGGTGTTTGGATTCGCGGTTTCTAATCTGCCCGTAAATCGGCCTTAGCGTATCGAGACTGATGTGACTGCGGTCGATCAGTTCGGTGAATTTTTCAATGCGCGCTTCCAGTTCGTCTTTGAGTTCGTCGGTGGCAGCGTTGTTATAGCGCTCGCGCAAACTCTCCAACTGAGTGGCGGCGGGGTCGAGGATTTCTCGCACCATTTTGCGCGATAGTTCCCGAAAGCGGTTGAGCTGGCCGTTGGTCAACCCGTCTTCATTTTCTCCGGCAGATTGAATCATGCCAACCATCTGCTCCACATAACTTTCCGCATTTTGCTCCATCACTGAAAAGATGGCCGCTTCCATCGCTTCTTCCAAGTCGAGGGCATTGCCCATGGAGCGGTAGTGTTCGAGTTGTGCCCGCATGGCATTGACGTCGCCAGACCTGCACAGGGCCGCAAAATCGCGCAGCCTTTGTTCCCTTTCTCCCACCTTTAATTCCAGAGCGCGGGTTGTTCCCTCGGTGTCGATATAGTTGCGGCCAAAATCTTCGTAGTTTCTGCACTTTAATTCAACAGGAATCAAACTGGGTTGCACTGCGGGGGTGGAGTGGTGGTCGCCCAACTGGGCGCTGGCAAAAAAGAGTTTGACCGTGGTGTTTTGGTCAATTTGATTGGTGTCAATATTAAAGGGAAATGTGCGGGAAGACGTTATCTTTCCCTTTTCTCTGGCCGCCTGCCAGTCGATATTGCCGCCGGAATCGAGCAGGCCCTCTTCTTCCAGGCATTTTGCGTATTTGTCGCCGTTATTCATGGCGCTCCAATCATCATTGAAGTCAAACTCGTTGTAGACGCTGAGAAAGACATTGCCTCCCACTTGGGTGGTTTCAAAGCGGGGTTTCATGCAGGCGTTGATGTGTTTTCCCATTTTGACGCTAAAAGAGTTGGAATTGCTGGGGGGAGCGGGGTCGAGAGCAATCGCCTCGGATTCGGGAATATCCCCGTCGGTGGCCGCCAATAAGTAATCATAAGACATGGCGTGGGAACCATCGTATTCGGTGCGGTTGGGTTTGCACTCCTCGCCCGCTCCACTTCCGGTCGTCGTTCCGGGTGTTCCCGCTCCTCCACCTCCCGGCCCGGGGATGGTAGGAGAGGCCCTACCCCCTCCAGAGCGTCCCCGTCCGGGGATCGCCAAAACCGAGGTGCTGGCCACCAAGAGGAGAGCGATAAATGTTTTTTTATCAAGCATCACACCCTCTTATCGGAGGAACCAAGGCCGGGCCTTAGCTTTTTTAGTTGAGAATATGAATCAATTTACGCCCAACGCTGTCACATTCCGGGCAGCAGGCCGTCTCCTGAACGTAAAAATGGGTATAGTCCGCAAAGTGGGTGAAAACCAGCCCCGCCCCGCACATGGGGCACTCGTTGATTTGCCGACTCACTTGCTTGACGTCGCCGAAATACTCCTCAAACCTTTCAAACTTGAAATCCAAATCTCCCGAATCCATGAGAAACCCCCTGTTTGGCGTTGGATACGCTTTAAACTGCTCGGCAGGTGGGCGCATCCTCTTTACACTTAAAAAAATAAGTGGTCTGATGGGCGTTTTTTAACCGGTGTCCGGCTTGACCGACTAAAACAGGTGGTGAAATTGGATTTTGAAGGGGATTTTCGCCATTTGCGGGCCTTGAAAAAATTGGGCCTTGCCGGAAGGGTGAGCGACCCCTTTGTGGGACAACTTTTCAAGAAAGTGGGGGTTTACTTCCCCGCTCTCGAAAGGGGAGAACTTTGCGCCCCTGCCATTGAAACTTCGCAGATTCCTCAAACTCCTCAAATCGTGGAGGAACTTCCGGGGCTGGTTTTTAGACGGGACTTGATTGCAGGAGTGGGCGTTTTGGTGGCCTTTGTGGCGGAAATTCCCAGTGATTTTTGTGAATCGGAAGAGGGTGGCCTGCTGTCAAAGATGATTGCGGCGCTGCCTTTTGAAAAGGGGGAAACTGTACGCATTTTATTTGACCGCCACCTGGGCCGGGAAGAAATCGGGCACACAATTATGCGCCACCTGGGCGAGCTGCGCCCGCGTGCGGTGGTGACGTTGGGGGCCTTGGCGACCAACCTCACATTGGGGCGCAAGGAGCGCCTGAGTCTGGTGCACGGAAAAGAACTGAAACTCTCCCTTTCCGGCGAAAATGGGCCGACGAATCTACCCTGCTTTCCCGTTTTTCATCCCGATTTTTTGCATATTAACCCCAACATGAAGCGCACTGCCTGGCTCGACCTTCAAAGAATGGCCGAGTTTTTGGGAAAGAAAATTTCCGGTTAAAAAAGGCCCAATTTTTCCAATTAGGCCTTTTTTAACCGTTCAATATTTAATGTAAATGAATCGCGAATCGACTTATTACTTCATCAGCGTAATTCAGACATTTCTCTTGTTGTTGATGAGTGATCACAACCTTGCAGGTACTTGTTGTTTGTGTAATTTCTATAATAGCTTGAGGCAGGTCATTTTCGTCAGTAACCGAGTTATGAATAACACCCTTATGAAGTATGACATCTTGGGGAAACCTTAGAGATCCATCTTTTCCAAAACAACTTGTCGCAGTAATATGTTCGTAACCAAGAGAAGTATTTGTGAGATAAATAGTACAAACCACATCATATTCTCTTTCTTTTATGGCCAACTTTATTGCCAAAGGGAAAGCGATCGTATACGCCTTAGGCCTGAGTCGAGGGAAATCTGAAATTTTAAGGGAGTGGACTTGAACCAAACCATCTTCGCTCAAAGAGGATTCCAACAAGGGAATAAAAATGTGTTTGTGTATGAAGGCCCTTATTTCCGTTTTATTTTCGAGAGAGATTTTAGCCTTGCGGTAGTAGTACAAGGACTTCTGAGGTTCTTGAGCGAAAAGGGACAGGGACAAGATTGAACTTGCCAAGACAAAAAGAGCGTTTTTCATACATTCCTCCAAGTTGGGGTTGTTTTTATCGCAAGGCGCTATGCTTTGGTCGTTTGAGAATACAAGAAAAAAATGATTTTTCAACACATTTTTATCAAGAATGGTAAAAATTACATGGTTCTTCTTTTTGTGCAATGAGTCTATCTTCCGGCCAAGTTATAATAAATAAACCAGCTTACTTAAGGAAGAGTGGCGATGTTTATGCTCAAAGGCCTTATTCTTTGTTTTCTCATGTTGCAGCTTGAGGCCGCTCCGGTGCGCTTTTACGGAGTCAAAAAATCTCCGTCTCCCGCCTCTCCAAAAATTAAAGTGAGAGTCCACCGGGGCCTTAAAAATATCTCAATTAGTGGAACCGATCTTCACCGGAGGATTCACCCCAGTGCCGACAGCAAAATTTTTAAAGGCCCTCGCCGCATCCGTTTTAATTGCCGCGGATTGATTCCGGCCGTCCGATCAGCTTCTTCCAAGCGTCCGGTTCTCTTGGCCAGTTTAAAGAGTGGGGAGGGCCTTTTGTCTTTGCACCGGCAAGCTAGAGACGAAAATCACCAGGGCCAGTTACATATTGTCACTTCGCAGTCTCTGGATGCCTGCGATGTGATTCACGAGACAGATATGGAAGATTATCTGGCCACACTTTTGCCGATGGAAATGAACGCCGCCTGGCCGATCGAAGCGCTCAAGGCCCAGGCGGTGGCGGCCAGAAGTTATGCCCTCTACAAAAAGAGATCGGGGCACATGAATCTCAAGATGGGATACGAAACCTATTACCACCTGGAAAGCAGCGAATTTCATCAAGTCAGCGGCCACCACGGCGACCGCACGGAAAAGACCAAGGCCGCATCTCTTTCGACCAAGGGAGAAATTTTAACTCCCGAAGATAAATCTTTGGTTCCCATCTTTTTTCACGCCCAGTGTGGCGGGCATACATTCACCCCCGAAGAAGTCTGGCAAAATTCCATTTCGGGCTATCGGGCGGTTCCCTGCCCCTATTGCCGCAAACGCAATTCAAAAATGTGGCGAGGGGAACTTTCCCCTGCCCGCTTGAAAAAATTTCTTTCACGCTCGGGAAGTAAAGACCGGGCCTTGCGCCTGACTTCTCATACGCCCTCGGCGGGAAAGCTAAAAATCTATTTGGGAGATCAGGTTTTTACTTTTAAAAAGGCGCTCTTGAGGCGTTATTTTGGCAGGGAAGTTTTTCCCTCCAATACTTTTGCGCTCAAATGGCAAAGAAAAAAAAAGGGGCCTACAATTTTATTAGAGGGCCTGGGAAACGGGCACGGGGTGGGCCTGTGCCAGTTGGGGGCCTTGGATTTGGCCTTACAGGGGTGGAATTATAAAAAGATACTGGGACACTATTTCCCGGATTTTAAGCTCACGCGCGCCTATTAAGGCGGCGTTTGTGTCGCTTTTGTTGTGTGGGTGGCATCCCGCGCGGGCGTCCTACACCATTCTTATCGACCCCGGCCATGGAGGGGAGGACGAGGGGGCCACCGTGCGCGACTTTCGCTACAAAAAAAAGAAAAAGTGGATTAAAGAAAAAGATTTAAACCTGGAATTGGCCAAGCGGATTCACCGCAAACTGGCCAAAAAACACCGCGCTTTCCTCACCCGAAGTCTGGATCGCAGTCTGGAACTGAGCGAGCGCGCTGAAATGGCCCGTAAACTCAAGGCCGACGTACTCATTTCCGTCCACTTTAATTCCAATGCCGCCTCTTCCGCTCAGGGGTTTGAAACCTATTACCTGGGCAACCGAAAAAACGGGGCGGTTCGCAAACTGGCCCACGTGGAAAATCAGCACTTGAGTGGTAAGGAATTGGAAATCAACAATATTCTCATCGACCTGGCGGTCAAAAAAACCATTGAGACGGGAAAAACATTGGCGGGGCATATTCACACCCAAATTGCGCGCTCGGTGGGCAGACGCTACCGCTTAAATGACCGCGGCATCAGGCCCGCTTTGTTTCATGTGCTGGCCTTGAGCAAGCGCCCGGTGGTGCTTCTGGAGCCGGGATTTCTCTCCAACCCCAAAGAACAAAAGCAACTGCTCAGCTCCGCCTTTCAAGAGAGGTACGCTGAAGCGGTGGCCCGTGGGGTGGAGAAATATTTGGAGAAAAGACCGCCCTTTGTGGCGGGGAAAGCGTCTCAGTAACCCCGCGCCCCTACGCCAATGCGGGTAAAACTGCGGAAGTGAGGCCCGTTATAAGTCCTGGAAGAAAACTGTAGTCTACCTCCCTCGACGTTACCGCGGAAAGGGTCACCCACCGAAGGACTGAGTATACCTCCCGAAAAGGAAAAATTGCTCATTCCCGCCGTCGGGCCGACGTATTCGTAGCCGTGGACTCCCCCCTGATGGGGCGAGTGGCCGCCGGGGCCATATTGGGGTTGCTGTCCATAGACCCCTCCGCCGTGATGGGGAGAATAGCTGTTTCCGGCACGGTAGATGCACAGGGAGAGGGCCACATTGTAGAGCATTTGTCCTCCGCCCACCTGAATGGCCTGGACGTAGATCAGGTCGCCAAACCCGCTTTGACCAAAAAAACCGGCCGCGGCGTGACCCGGATGGCTGCCGAATTGTAAATGGCCGTTGATCTGGGCCGTGGGGGCACCAGCGTAACCACCTCCACCACCACCTCCGTGCACTTTAAAGGTTAAATCTTCCATGCGGTGGGGGTAATTCCCCTTGGTGCAGGGAACCTGACCCCTGAGACTGCCCCAGTAGTTGGCATGATTTCCCGTTAAAATGGGGGAATAGTGGCCATAAGGGTTTCCGTTATTGCCACCGTCTTTGCCGCAACCCAGCGAAAACAGGCCCAAGGCCAATAGGGGTAAAAGTGTTTTCATAACCAATTCTCCTAGACTTGATTAGTCATTTTTCAGGCTCATCGTCATTTTTGAGGCAATTCTTAACCGGCGTAACCCTTCAAAATTACTAAATTGGCCAAGATTTTTTGGAGGCAGGTCTGTAAATATGGCCACACGCCATTGACATATCGCGCTGTTTGGGCCATAAAGACTGCATAACTTAAAACCGATAGGAGGAATGTTATGCAAAACAGTAAGATATTTTTATGCGCCAGCGTGGCCGCCATGGGTCTGCTTTTGGGCTGCGGAGGCAGAGATAAAAGCGAAGGACTCGGTCTTTTGCTTACCAGAACCTCACCGCTTCTCGGTGGTGAAGAAAGGCACACTTGGGACGACCTTAAACTTCGTTTCGACTGTTCCCAAGGGGGCATAAGAGAAGAGGCCAGGCGTTTGGACGACTTGAGTTTTGGCCTCAAGGGCGGAAGAAATGCCGAGGGTCGGCTCGAAGGGACTTTGGAGACGGAGAGCGAGCGAGGCCTTGTCCCCACCAGCGCTTATATCGGTTACGCTTCGGGGACTCTCGACCTGATTTACATTCAGGCGATTCCCTCGGGTGGCCAAAATATCAGTTACAATGTCATTTTGTCCCTGTGTAACTACAATGAAATCAATGAGGTTACGAGAAATATTGAGCGCCTTATCAGCGACAGCAGTGGGGAGTTACATTCCTTCCGGCTTTTTAATGCCGAGGTGGCCAATGCCAGTAGAGAGGTGAAATCTGCCAACTTACAGTTTGTCTCTATGCCGGGAAAACCCCAAGACCGGTATTTTCAAAGTTTACCCACCATTAGATAATCATTTTACTCCGAAATAGGGTAGTACCTCAGCGAAAAATCGCTGTGGTGCTACTTTTTTTTTCATTTAAGGCGTGGTAAATATTAAGCAATCGTCCAAAAGCTTGATCGCTAAACAAGGGAGTTGACCATGCGATTTATCACTGTAACCGGGTTCTTTTCAATGTTGATTTTGTCGGGCTGCTATTCCGACGGACAGTTTGCCGAAAAAATGAAAAAGGCCATGCGGGAAGACCCCACCATCCTGCCCGAGGCGATCAAGGAAAATCCGGTGGAATTTATGGAGGCCTTACAGCAGGCGGCCCAGGCCTCTCGCGCAGAGATGGCCAAGAAGCGCGAAGCTGACCAGGCCAAGCAACTCGACGAGGCCTTTGAAAAACCTCTGCAACCTCTCATCCGCCCCGACGAGGCCATTCGTGGCACCAAGGGCGCGCCGCTAGTATTGGTCGAGTATTCCGATTTTGAGTGTCCCTTTTGCGAGCGCGGTTATAAGACGGTTCAGGATTTGCTCAAAAAATACGACGGCAAAATGCAATTTATCTACAAGCACCTGCCGCTCGCTTTTCACAAGAATGCCATGAGTGCTTCAAAATACTACGAGGCGATTCGTCTGCGCAGTGAGGCCCGCGCCTTTCGCTTTCACGACGAAATTTATAAAGACCAAAAGAAACTCAAAAACGGCGAGCCTTTTCTCAAGTCGATTGCCAAAAAAGTGGGTGTCAATATGAGTCGACTGGCAAAAGACCTCAAAGACCCCAAAATCGAAGAGCGCATCAAACAAGACCAGCAAGAGGCCGCCAAATTTGGTATGTCCGGGACTCCGGGCTTTTTGCTCAATGGGATTCCCATTCGCGGGGCCTACCCCACTTCCCATTTTGAACAAATTATCGACCGCTTGAAGAACTCGGGAAAAGTCACTTTGTGAACCGTCGGGAGTTGGTTGGTGAACTTTTAAAGCGGCCGGAACTGGCCCATCTCAAGCGCAAGGACGCCGACCAACTGGTTTGCACTTTATTGGAAGTGATTAAGGATGCCGTAGGCCAGGGAGATTCCGTGTGCTTGAGCGGCTTTGGAACTTTTTCCAAAACCCGCTATTGCCCCAGGCTCGGGGCCGATCCCAATACCGGCGAGGCGATGGTTATCCAGGCCAAAATTCTCCCCAACTTTCGTCCGGGCAAAACCTGGAGGGCGGAGTTGGCGACCACTACGCCTTAAAGTTGAGCTCTCTTTGCAACTCTTCCGGCAGGGGCGGAAGAAACTTTTGCGGAATCAGCAGTGTGGTGAGCAGGGAAAAGTCGGTGTAGATGCGGCCTTCCTCTGCGCGCTTGAGCAAAAACTCCTGTCCCGAAGACCCTCCCGTGCCGATTTTACTGCCCAGAAAGTACTCCGCCATAAGCGCGTGCCGGTAGCGCCAGGTGACCCAGTTTTGGTCGATCTCGGCAATGGTGGCAAGACACAAATAGGGCAAATGCAAAAGCCCCTCATGGCGGTAGACGAAGATAAAAAGGGCGTTGAAAAAGGCCTGCTGGGACCAGCGCAGACGGCCCTGACTTTGCCATTTCTGGTATTCGCTCTCTTCAAATAGCGAAGAAAACATTTCCTGTGTGAGTTTTAGGTGGGAGAGTTGAAAGGCCTGTTCTTCAGGGGAGAGGCGGGCGCGGTTGGCCTCGATGGTTTTTTGGTCGTGACCCAGCATGGACTCGACTCCCCGTCGGTATTCCTTCCAAAAATCAAAGTACTGATGGCGGGAAAAGGGCATACGCGCAAGCCAGTTTTCCAGTTGCTTGCATAAGTTGGGAAGTCGCGCGATTTCGTGCAAGTGTTTTTGATCGGTTTTACTTAAGCGTCTCATAAAAGGCGGTGTCTCTAACTGCTCACACTTCAGGCCATCTTGTGGGTCAACTGCACTGTCGCTCCTTGCGACGTGCGGGGAGCACGCCTCAGTCGCTCCAGCTTGTTTCCCCTCAATCTGACCTAAATTGTGAGCACTTACCTTGCTTTTATCACGGTTTTTCTTTTGAGTTACTTGGCCCATGCGCAGGGCGACCTCGCGGAATTGCCGGGATTGAAAACCGGAAGCGGGGGAGAGGAGGTCGCGAAATTCGAGAAAGTCCATGGGGGCCATGCTCTCCATCACTTCCAGTTGGGAGAGCAGAAGGCCTTGAATTTTTTTGATCCTCGAAAGCCTTGAAAGCGCGCAAGCAAGGTCGCCCTCTTCCACATAATCTTTGGCAAAAATGGATTGAATGGAAATTAATTCGTGTAAAATTTGCTTAAACCACAACTCGTAAACCTGGTGGACGACGATAAACAAGGTTTCATCGTGTTCGCCGGAAAGCGGCCGCCCAGCGTTTAAGATTTTGTCGAGGGCGAGGTAGTCCCCATAATAAACTTCTTTTGAAGGCATAACAAACTCCTGTTTTTTTGCCAGTTTTCCCACAAAATTGCGAATGCGGCCAATTCTAGGTATAAGGCCACTTTATGCTCAGTCTCCGCGATTTTTTAGAACTCACCAAACCCAGGCTCAGCTCTCTGGTGATGCTTACGGTAGTGGTGGGGTGGGCAAGTGCGGTACCCTTTACCGGGGCGGCATGGCCCGCGTCTTTGCAGGGGCCTTTGTTGATCGCCCTGGTGGTGATGGGGGCGGCCACGCTCAACTGTTATTTTGAGCGCGGCATTGATGCCTTGATGGAGCGCACCCGCAACCGCGCCCTTCCCTCTGGCCGGCTCGCTCCCCACAGCGCATTATGCTTTGGACTCGCCCTTTTGGGCCTGGGCCTGCCTTCCCTCTACTTCCTCACCAATCCCCTGACCGCCGCCTTGGCCACCTTGGCGGTGGTTTCCTATATCCTGGCCTATACGCCCCTCAAGCGCTTTGGCCCTGCGGCGCTTTTTGTCGGTGCCCTGCCCGGCGCTTTGCCTCCACTTCTGGGGCGTACCGCCGTCACCGGAGTGCTCGACGCAACAGCGTTGAAACTCTTTGCCATCCTCTTTGTGTGGCAAATTCCCCATTTTTTGGCCGTTTCTTTTTACTACGCTCGGGATTACCAGCGCGCTTCGCTGCCCGTCTACGGCAACACCTGGGCCTTTGGCCGCATCGCCTGGGCGACGCTGCTGTTCACTTTGCTTTTGGGCGTGCTTTCCATTTGGCCGGCGGCAAAACACGCGAGCAGTGCTTATTTACCGTGTGTTTTATTGCTCAACACCTTTTTTCTCCTGCTCGCCCTCGCCGCCTTTTGGGCATCCGACATTGAGAGCAAAAAACTTTGGGCCAGGGCCTACTTTCTCGGCTCCCTGTTTTATTTGCCCCTGATCCTGGGAACGCTGATTTTTTTCAATACAATTGATTCATGAAATCTCGGTCTTCACCACCGAATTTTCATGACTCTTGGCGCTATGTGTTGAATTGATTTTAAACTATGGTTACAGTACCGTAGATAACCATGTTGGAAATTAAACCATTGGTTGATGCCGTAAAATCCCTCGAATCGGCCTTGGCATTTCATCGCCAAAATCCCGACGACGTGGTCAGGGATGGGTGTATCCAGCGTTTTGGGTATTGTTTTGAGTTGAGTTTCAAAATGATGAGGCGCTATTTAAGGGAAGAATCAATGAACCCCTCTCACTCGGATGCTTTGGGGTTTAGGGATGTCATCAGAGAGGCCTTTGCAAAAAATATTGTCAGTCGGGATTTGGGAGCGTGGATAAAATTCAGGGATTGCCGACAAAAAATTGTCGAAGAAATTTTCCAAAATATCCCCGACTTTCTGTCCGAGGCCCAGTATCTCATCAAGCAATTGTCTGCAAGGGCAAGGCAGACTTGAACCACTCCCTCGATATTCCCTCTCATCATTTTCCGCTTTCGGAATAGGTTTTTAGTTCAACGCTATGGCGGAGGCCTGCGTGTTGGGCCTGACTCCGTATTGGTTTAAAAAATCCGTGAATTGTTGCGAGATTGCTTCCCGGTTGTCGAGAGAATATCCTACCACTCCCGAGCGGATTTCTTGTTCAATATTTTGGTGCCATTCATACTTTCTGTTGGCACTTTCTGATGTTGACTTAGTGGTGGTAAAGCCGACCGCTCCAGCTATCACTGCAGCCAAACTGCCCCAACTAATCCCTAAGGCCATTTTAGGAGCGGTAGAAGCTGCAGGATATTTCAGTATAACAGATATTATTCCCACAGCACCAATGATCATAGCGCCCAAAGATGCATAACCTTGGTTTCTCATAATGGGGTGTCAACCTGAGCGAGGTGGTCTTGCGCCTTCACGGGAAAAATCGGCCAGGAAATTTTTCAAGTCTGATTTGGAAACTTCTGCGACGATGGGGCAGTTAAGTTCTCCAATGGAATCGCCTTCGGCGGTGGAAGTTGAGCAGGCGCGGACAGACGAGAATCCATCACGGGCATCTTCCAGATAGTAAAAATTGGGAATCGTATCCACATAGTAAAAATCGGGAATCGTATCCATCAGATTTTGGGCAAAAATGGGATGGGAAGAAAAGATTAGGGCAGCAGTGAGAAAGGGTATAGTGAGAGTTTTCAAAAGTTTCAAGGGAACCTCCTTTTTGTGGTGAAAAACATAATGCTTAATTCATAAACGGAAAAAATGGGAAGGTCAAGGGTTTTTTTTGCGCTATGCGCGTGAGCCGTTTTTATCAACGAGTTTACGCTTTAGTGTGGTATCTGCCAAGTTGATTTTGAATTGTAATTAGAGTACCGTAAATGACCATGTTGGAAATTAAACCATTGGTCGATGCCGTAAAATCCCTCGAATCGGCCTTGGCATTTCATCGCCAAAATCCCGACGACGTGGTCAGGGACGGATGTATCCAGCGTTTTGAATATTGCTTTGAGTTGAGTTTCAAAATGATGAGGCGCTATTTAAGGGAAGAATCGCCGAACCCCTCTCACTCGGATGCTTTGGGGTTTAGGGATGTCGTCAGAGAGGCCTTTGCAAAAAATATTGTCAGTCGGGATTTGGAAGCGTGGATAAAATTTCGGGACTGCCGAAACCAAACCAGTCATAACTACAATCAAAAAATTGCCGAAGAAATTTTCCAAAATATCCCCGACTTTCTGTCCGAGGCCCAGTATCTCATCAAGCAATTGTCTGAAAGAGTAAGGCAGACTTGAACAACTCCCTCGATATTTCCTCCCAGCATTTGGAAATCATTGCCAGTTTGCTCAGGCAACATTTGTCACCCGAAATAAAAGTTTGGGTCTTTGGCAGTCGCGTGGGCCAAACTGCCGGCAAGTCTTCAGACTTGGATTTGGCACTGGAAGGCGGCCAAAAAATAGGCCTTCAAGTGATGGCCAATTTGAGGTATGCCTTTGAAGAATCGAACCTTCCCTATAAAGTCGATTTGGTGGATATGTCGGCCATAGACGACAGTTTCAAGGCCATTATCGAGAAAACCCGCGTTCCCTTTCCGCTTTCGGAATAGGTTTTTAGTTCAACGCTATGGCGGAGGCCTGTGTGTTGGGCCTGACTCCGTATTGGTTTAAAAAATCCGTGAATTGTTGCAAGATCGCTTCCTGGTTGTCGGGAGAATATCCTACCACTCCCGAGCGGATTTCTTGTTCAATATTTTGTTGCGATTCATACTCTTTGTTGGCACTTTCTAATGTTGAATTAGTGGTGGCAGAGCCGATAAATCCAGCTACAAGTGTAGCCATACTGCCCAAAAAAATCATTTTAGCCATTTTGGGAACGGTAGAAGCTGGGGGATATTTTAGTACAAGAGAAATCAATCCCACAGAACTAACGGCCACAGCACCGAAATATGCATAATTTGGTATCCTATAATCGGACTCAACCTGGGCGAGCTGGTCTTGCGCCTCACGGGAAAAATCGGCCAGGAAATTTTTCAAGTCTGATTTGGAAACTTCTGCGACGACAGGGCAGTTAAGTGCTTTGACGGAATCGCCTTCGGTGGTGGAAGCGGAGCAGGCGCGGACGGAGAAGAATCCATCACGGGCATCTTCCAAATAGTAAAAAGCGGGAATCGTATCCACCAGATTTTGGGCAAAAATGGGATGGGAAGAAAAGATTAGGGCAGCAGTGAGAAAGGGTATCGTGAGAGTTTTCAAAAGTTTCAAGGGAACCTCCTTTTTGTGGTAAAAAACATGATGCTTGATTCATAAACGGAAAAAATGGGAAGGTCAAGGTTTTTTTTGCGCCATGCATCTTCACGACACCGGCCCCGCAGGGGCCTTCTTGGGCCGCATTTTATAAAGGCCCCCTTCGTCGCTGGAAAACCAGATTTCCCCCGAGGGGGACTCGCGGACGTGGCGGATGCGCTTGCCCAGGTCTTTTAACAAACGCTCTTCTTCCAGCACCTGGTGGTTTTTGTCGATCTTGAGGCGGTTTAAGTGTTGCAACTTCAGCGCCGCCGAAAAAAAGTGGTGTTTCCATTGGGGAAAGAGTTTTCCCGAGTAGATCATCAGCGAAGAGGGGGCGATGGAGGGGACAAAATATTTTACCGGTTGTTGCATACCCTCTTTGTGAGTGGCCCCGATTTTTGGCCCCCAGTATTCCCGCCCGTAAGTGATGACCGGCCAGCCGTAGTTTTTGCCCTTGAGGATGCGGTTGATTTCATCCCCACCGCGCGGGCCATGCTCTTGTTCCCACAACTCGCCTGTGGCGGGATGAA
This sequence comes from Bacteriovoracaceae bacterium, assembly GCA_965215445.1. Classification (GTDB taxonomy): domain Bacteria; phylum Bdellovibrionota; class Bacteriovoracia; order Bacteriovoracales; family Bacteriovoracaceae; genus CBDBLK01. The sequence continues at coordinate 1,574,256 of CBDCDT010000002.1, forward strand.
TGGCCATGCCCTGGGGATTCCTGTGCCCGTAGCTCCACACGGCGGGGATGGCCCCTTTAACTTTCACGAAGGGATTGTCTTTGGGGATGCGGCCGTCGCTGTGGATGCGGTAGAGCTTGCCGTTGGGGGAATTTAAAAGTTGGGCGGTGTCTCTGTCTCCCCGGTCGCCGATGCCAAAAAAGAGCACGTCCCCCTTGCCAAAGACAATCCTCGAACCAAAGTGTCTGCTGGTTTTTCCCGGAGGAGAGGGGCGGAACAGGGTTTTGACGTCTTTGAGTTTGTCGCCCTCCAGTGTGGCCCGGGCGATAATGGTGCCGTGGCCGTTTTGGTAGCGGGAGACGTAAGAGAAAAAGAGTAGATTTTTTTTATCGGGGTGAACTCGCACGTCCATCAGTCCCCCCTGCCCAAATGTGGTTGAGGTGGGGACTCCCAAAACTTTAATTAATTTTTGGCCTTCGGAAAAAAGGGACAGGCCGCCCTTCTTGTGGGCCAAAATCAGCTTGCCCTCCTCCAGAAAGTCAAAACCCCAGACGATGCCCAGACCCGATGCCACCTGTTTGACTTCCATCGCCGATAAAGGCCCAAGGACGACAGACAAAAATATGAGCAGAAAGAATTTCTTCACCAAGGGATCATAAGGGAAGAAATTCTAAAAGTCTCTAGGAGGCCTGGCCTTTGACAAAGCGTTGGCGCTCCCGCTCCAATTCTTCGGCGTGGGTGACGCAAAGTTCGGCGAAGGGTTGGCCCTTTAAGCGCTTGAATTCAATGGGTTCGTCACATTCCTCGCACAGGCCATACAGGCCGCGATCCATTTTTTCCAAGGCGCGTTCGATGGCGCGCAATTTGATGAGTTCCCGCTCGCGCATCTGAAAGCTGATCTGTTGGTTGATTACACTATTGGCCAGGTCGGCCTCGTCGGGCAAATCCTCGCTTTGGATGCACAAGTCCTCATTGCGCACCAAGTGCCCCTTGTTCAAAATCTCTTGTTTTGTGCTCAAGAGCTGTTCTCTGAGTTCTTCAATTTGTTCTTTGGTGATGACCAATTTTTTTCTCCGTTTTTCCTATTTTAAAACGCTAAGCGCATTTGACACAAGGAAAAAATATTTGAGTAAAACAAACTTGACTAACCTTCGCTGGTGTCTTTAAAATCTCCCCAAAAAACGGGGGGGAAGAGCGTGAAAGCAGAAATTCCGGCGGCGGTGGGGCATATACCTTCGGGTTTATTTATTGTTTGTACCAAAGACGGGGAAAACCTGGACGGTTTTTTGGCCTCGTGGATTCAACAAGTCTCCTTTTCCCCCTTGCTTGTCGGTCTGGCGGTCAAACCCGGGCGCAGGCCCTACGATACCATCACCGCCGGCAAAATTTTCACCATCAATATCGTGGGGGAACACGACACCCAGTATATGCGCCATTTTTGGTCGAGTTACGAGGAGAGTCCCTTTTCCCAAATTCCCCACCAGATAAGCGGCAACGGGGGAATTCTCATCGAGGCCGCCAAGTCGGTACTTGAGTGCAAACTGCGCTCTCAAGCTTGCCCCGGCGACCACCAACTGGTTTTTGCCGAAGTTTTGGCCTCCTACGTTTTTAACTCCGAAGCGCGCCCCAAGGTGCACCTCCGCAAAAGCGGATTGGACTATTAATGAAGTTATTAGAGGGAAAAAGGGCCTTGATTTTGGGTGTGGCCAACGAGCGCTCCATCGCTTGGGGGATCACCCGCTCTTTGCGCCAGCACGGGGCCAGTGTCGCTTTAAGCTACCTCAACGATAAACTCAAAGACCGGGTTCTTCCTCTCGCCGAGGAAGTCGCTGCCGATTTTACTTTTGAAATGGACGTCACCTGCGAGCAGCACTATTCGGCCCTGCGGGAGCGGGTTTCCAAAGAGTGGGGGCAGTTTGATATTTTGGTACACTCCCTGGCCTTTGCCGACCGGAACGACCTCAAGGGAAATTTTGTCGATACCAGTCGCCGAGGGTTTCAAATTGCCTGCGATATTTCCGCCTTTTCTCTGATTGGTCTATGCCACAGTTTGGGCGAACTCATGCGCCCGCAAGGCTCGGTCATCGCCATGACTTATCACGGCTCCCAACAAATCGTTCCCGGCTACAACGTCATGGGCGTGGCCAAGGCGGCGCTGGAGGCCTCAATGCGCTACCTGGCGGTGGATTTGGGAAGACAAGGCGTTCGTGCCAACTGCATTTCCGCAGGCCCGATCCGCACCCTGGCCGCCAGTGGAGTGCCCGGAATGCGCAAGATTTTTGAGTCCGTAGAAGCGCGCTCACCCTTGCAAAAAAATGTCACTACGGAAGACGTCGGTGGGGCGGCGGTGTATTTGGCCAGTTCCCTCTCCGAGAGTGTGAGCGGGCAAATCCTCTACGTCGATTCGGGCATGAGCGCGGTGGCCTGTTCCTAGAACTACCAGGTAAAAGTTAAGAATTTCACTCCCAACCCCCAGTTTTTGGTGGCGAAGTTGTGGTCGAGTTGCAGACTGGCAAGTTTGACGGCGGGGAGATTAATTTGCAGTCCGGCGAAGGCGCGAGTGGTGAGGGCCTTGGGCGAGGCCTTTTGCCCCAGCCGCAAAACGCCGGTGAGTTGGCTGGTGGGAAGGGATGTGGTGATGGGGAGGGCGCCCCCCGCCGTTCCCTCGGCGCTGCCCGCGTGGTAGTCAACTCCCATTCCCGCAAAAATGGTGAAAGCGTAGAAGAGTTGGATGCCGCTGGAGATTTCCAGTGGGACGGAGTAGGTTTTGGCCTCGATCTTTGGCCTTGATGTCGCCGCTCAAGTTTGCCGTTGCACTTCCGACGGTGAAGTCCTGGTCTTTGCTTTCCGTATAATCGACAGACAGGGTTTGGGAGCGCACGCCGGTTGCGATGTGGAGTCCGTTCCAGCGCAGCAGGTAGGGGGAATAAAAAGAGGTCGGGGCAAATAGCTGGTAGCGGACGTGCAGGCCAAAATTCATCATTTTAATATTGGTTTTTTTGGGACTTAAATTTAAGTGCCCAAAATTGAGAAAGAGTTTCCATTTTTTATAATTTTTAAGTCCCAAAGTGGGAAATCCAAGTCCCAGTAAAAGCGAGGGAGCAACTCCCAGGCCGCGCAGATTTTTTCCTTTGACGTCTCCAGAGAGAAGGTCGCCCAACTCGTAATCTCCCACGTCTACGCCCGCACCCAGACTTGGCCCAAACAAAAAGACGTCTATGTCGTTGGCGTGATCTATGCCCACCTGACCCTGGGCCAAAGCGCTGGCATTGGCCACGCCTTTGAGATAAGTTCCCGCATCGGTTTCGGGTAAATTTTCGTTTACGCTGCTTTCAATTTGCCTTTTGAGTTCCAAGCTAACCGGGTCGCAAGTTCCCGAACAAACTACTTCAAAAAGTTGGGCGGCAAGCTCGGATGACAAAATGAGCGCCAAGGTAAAGAGGAGGGCCTTGTAAAACACGTTTGTCGCCTTAATAAAATTTGTTTAAGTTCGCTTTTTCAGCCTACTCTAGTTTGGCCAAACTGGCCAGATTTTGCTAGAATGGCCAGGTGACCTATTTGGAAGAGATTGAAAATATCACCAAGGTTGCCGAAAAGGCTTATCCTTTTGCTTATGCTCTATTTCCCGACGAACTTTTGGCCCACCAATTGGTTATGGATGGACTTTCGGGCGTTTTACTCGGTTTGGCCGATGAACTCACTCTTGAAGAGAGAGGAGAGTGGGGCCAGCATTTGAATTGGCGGGAGGTGTGTCTTCAAATTTTCCATTTGGCCCAAAAACGCTCACATCACGCCAGCAGATTGCCCGTTCCAGAGGAAAAATTTTTTCAATTAAAATTGGAATTGAGAGCGGCACTTTTTTTAAAGCATCGCTTTCATCTTCCGATAAGTGAGGCAGCACATATTTTGGGAAGAGAAGTGAGTGATTTTTTGAGTCTACTACACCGAGGAAGAAATTCTCTTTTCAAGTTTGAGGACGTGGAGTTGAAAATATCCAAGGCCGTATGACAAAACCATCGACACACTTGTATTCAAAAGAAAATCGAGAACTTTACCGCGATACCTTGGATCAATACAACCAATCATTTTGTATTTTGGGCCGCAATTTGGGTTTCTACTTGGAAAGTGCCACTGCGGCCTCAAACCCCTATCTTTCAAAACACATAAAAGAATGTCCCATCTGTCAAAGGGAGGCAAGGGTGTGGAAAAAAAGAATGCGGCAGTTGGAAGGGCAAATTCCTTTGGTTGCACCAAGTACGGGTACTCGTGAACTTATTCGCAGCGAGTGCCATCAAATTCTGGAATTGCTGCAAAAGCGCATGAATTCCCGCGCACAAAAGGCATCACCGAAATTTTTTGAAACCAGCGGGCAGAAATTTAAAATGGCGGTCAAAGAAGTTTTTCACATTTTGACTTCCAGAGAATTATTTAAGGGAATTGCTTTGGCCGGTGCTGTTGGTTTGGTTGCTCTCTTTATTTTCAATTGATGTTCATGTGGTAGTAGATCACAAACTGCCCGTCTGCTTCAAGCAATGCTTTGGGGGGGTTGGGGAGCTTGCCCATTTGAGTCAGGGTATCTTCAAACAATTGGTGAACGTCGTTGTTCGGAGAGGATTTAAAAATTTTAACCGAGACAATATTTCCTTCGGCATCAAAGATGATCCTGCCGGACAGAACGTGAGTATTTTCTCTTAAAGGGCGCAGCAGTGTTGGCCGCTTTAAAACCAGGCCTTGGTAACTTCTCAAAAAAGAATGGGCATAATTGATAAAAGTTCTTTTCTGAAAGCTATAATACATTTTTTCTGCCGAATTGAGTTCACTTTCGGAAACTCCTTCGGGTGGTTCAAAACGCACATGGAAATCGCTGTTGTTTAAAATTGGAATTTCTTCGAGGCCAGGGGCCAGTTCCCTCAAGATTTCCTTTTGGGTTTGGGCCTTATGGGAGGGCCTGGTCGGTACCGAAGGAAAGTTTTTTGGTGCAGGTTGGGGTGTGCTCAAGCGGGAAAGTGGCATCTGAAAGGTGCGACTTCCCTTTTTGACTCCCAAAGTTCGCCATTTGGTTTTGGAAAGAAGCTGGCGGGAGAGGGTTTTGACCCGAAACGTCTTTTGAGGGGCATCCTTTGGGGAATCGCTCGGCCACTGGGAAGAGAGCAGGGAGAGGCCCATAAAATGTAGCATCAAGGCCAAAAGTGCAGAGCACAGGTTTCGTTTGGTTTTCACAATTCCACACATAATCGCTTTTTATAAAGCAGTCAAGAAAATAGAGGGCCTTGAATGTCTTTCGGGAATATTGTAAAATTTATTTAGGGGAGGGCCAAGTGAATCTTGTTCGTTTTTTTTCCAGGCGTTCTCGCTTTTTTTTAGGGTTATGGCCTTCGCTTCTGGTTCTTTGCGTACTCTTGTTTACGCGTTTTCAAAGGGCCGATCAAAATTTAATGACAGTAGTGGAAGGAATTTCGATTTGTTTCCAACGGGTTTCTCAAAGCTATACCGCCAGAGTTGTCAAAGCAGTGCAATCTCAATCGCTGGGACAGCATTTCATTACCATGACCGAAGAGTGCTTTGGAAAAACCCTCAACTTGTTGGAAATAGCAGGCCCCATGCAAGATGGCAAAGCGCTGGATTACCTCAACCGTTTAAGCGCCGACGTTCACAGATTTCATCAACAGTTGGAAACGTCTCTGACTCAAGGTTTGGTCAATACGGTGAGCTTCTCTCGAAGCTTTGAGGCCTTGGAGCGGAATAGAGATCAAATTGTAGAGGAGATCAATGCCCACCGCTCTTCTTTGCAAAATTTTGCAAAAAAAAGCTACTGGGCCATATTGGTCAGCGCGCTTTTATTCTTTCTGGGTTTGATGGTGAATTTGTTGGGAGTGTGGAGAAAAAGGCAAAGGAAAGGCGTGCTTAAAAACCTGGCGAAGAAAACAATTTTGCCGGTGCAGGGCGAGGCACGCATTCCCAAACAAGTAGTGGAGGTGGGGGCGCTTTTAAATTCCTTGATTGATTTTTTATCTTCCAAACTTTTTGCTGGGGGAATTGCTCTCAAACTGAAGTCTCAAAAAAGTAGAGTTCACGCTTACTCGGAGTCGTTGGAGCAGGCACTTTATCGCCTCTTTATGGGTTTTATGGGGCCTGAAGGTGACAACAATTTTTGCAAGTCCATCACCGTGGAAGTTGAGCGATTGGAAAAACAAACGTTTATAAGTTTAGTCTTTATGCGCAGAAAATCCTATGATATGGCCTTACTTCAAGGGTTTTCATTGGAACATACTCTCACTGCGGCATTGGTCAAACACTGTGGCGGCGAGCTGCTTTTGGAAAATATTGTGGATGGCAAATTATGCGTTGGTGTGCGGATTCGGATCACCTTGCAAAATGCCACCTCTCCATTCAAACGACGTTTTCCCTCTCAAAGAAAAGAAATTTCCGCGATTTCTTAATTGAAGACGGCATTGATACCGTTGAGGTACATATAGTTGCCCAAGGCACTTCTGGGCAACGAGAGGATAAAGACCGCAAGCCTCCTACTGGTTTGGGGATTGAACAGGAAAGACTTTCCCAAGAATTTGGAAAAGGGAGGGGCCATGTAAAGCAGCATGGTTTTGGCAATGTTAAAACCTATTAAAGGGGCGAAGGTGGCCTCGTAAAAGGAGCGGTTTCTTTCAAAGGATTCGTTTCGAGCAATGCTGTAGAGGGCCTGGGTTCCAAGAGACAGTCCAAAAATGGTTCTCGAGACTTCTCGCATGGATTCCAAGTGTTGTTTGGAGAAAAATTGAGTTCCCGATTGAATGGATTTAAAGACAAAGACAAATTCGACAACCGAGGTGATCAGGGCGGTCAGGTGAAAATCGGGGCTGGTAAGAAGTGAATGAGTGCCGTATTGATGTGCCTGAATACCTGCCAGAATGGAAACGGAGGCGACCGCCATGGGAGCGGCATTAATATCCATCACTTTGTCTCGAATGTGCCACTTGATATTGTCGGGACTCAAAGCATTTTTGAGGCGGCCGCTCATTCCCGGACGAGTGGTGTTTTGAAGTTTTGCGGTCAGCGCTTTAATCGCCGAAGTTCCTTGAGGGGCCGCACAGCTAATGATCGAGGCCCCGACGAGGGAAAATTCTTTGACCATTTTAAAGAAAGGGGAAACAGAGTGCGCTCTTTCGTATTGAGAGAGATTGTTCAAACCAAAAGTTACTCCCTCTCTAAGCGATGCTTTGGAAGACAAGTCACTGAGTGTGCTGTTGGTGGCAACAATCGAAGCAATCGGGAGGGCCAAAAGGCGTCCGCCAAAATAACAAATACCGATCGCCCCCGCTACTGCGGCGGTGTCGAAAGCGGTGATGCCCTCTTGGGGTTTTTCGGTGGAGTTTTGCAGGGCCTCAAGGGCCTTTTGGTCTTCTAATTCTTCCAGGTAGAGCATGGTTTGCTCTCTAACCAAGTTGTGATTCAGCAGTTTTTGTCGATGGGTTCTGTAGCGGTGAATGGCGTGGGTAATGTGTTCAAGGGTTTGCCGTGATGCCTGTTCCAGCAGCGGCCTGGTTTTCTTTTCCAGACGGCCAAAAGATGTTTCGGGGTCGTGATCGTTTTTGATTTCTTCCGAGAGTGTGATCAGGTGCTCCTTGAGTGTGCCGGTTTTTCCCTCGTGCTCGATGGAGTTATACAGAATCATCGCCCAAGGCCAGTCGGCAAAAAATCCATCCTTGATTTGCAGCAAAGAAGAGGCAAGGTCTATGAGTTCACTTTTTAGTTGTTCATCTTTCTGTTCGGCAAAGGCCTGTTCAATGCTTTCCAGTTCGGTTTCAATGCGTCCCAGTTGTTGAGACAGACCCATCAGTGCAGCTATCAGCATCGGTCTGACGACAGCGCTGTTTTGGCGCATATGGCGTTGCCATTGCCGGGACTGTGTTCTCAAAGCGCGGTAAAAATCGGGGTATCCGGGCAGGGGAGCAAGACTCGAAGAGACGCGCCCAAAGCGTTCTTCTTCGTTCAAAATGAGGGTTAGGTAGTATTCAGTTTCCATCATGCGCTCAAGGGCGTTTCTGTAAAGGGAGAGTTCGAGCCTTTTTTGGCCGTCGTGAGGGTGATTTTTTTCAATTTCCTGGTAGTCGGCAAAAAAATGGCGTTTTTTTATGTCCACCAGAGAATTGGCCTTAAGCGCGTTGAGGAAAAACGCCAGAGAAGTAAGAAGGAATACTTTCAAAATTTAGTCTTGCTCCGGTGGCGGTTCTGTGAGCAGGTCTTCTCTTTCTTGATTAAAGACTGCATTGACTGATGAAAGGTACATATAATTGCCGACAGCGTTTCTAAACAGCATGATGAGAAACATTCCCAGCCTTATGCTGGTTTCGGGATTGAGCATGAAGCGGTTTCTCAGGAATTTGGAAAAAGGAGGGGACAGGTAGAGCAGCACAATTTTGGCGGTGGTAAAACCCACCAGGGGGTCGTAGGTCGCCTCGTAAAACAGGCGGTCTACGTCAAAGGGCCGTTTTTGTGTGAGGCTGTAGAGGGTTTGGGTTCCAAAAGTCAGCCCAAAGATGGTTCTCGACACCCCCCCCATGGCCTCAAGATGTCGTTCGGAAAAAAAACTGCTTCCCGATTGGATCGCCTTAAAGATAAACACAAATTCGATGACCGAGACAATCAGGGCGGTCAGGTGAAAATCGGGACTGGTAAAAAGTGAAGTGGCACCGTGCTGGTAGGCCTGCAGGCCCGCAAGAATGAGAACCGAAGAAATGGCCGTCGGGGCGGCGTTGAGGTCCAACAATTTGTCTTTAATGTGCCACTTGATATTGCCGGGACTTAAGATTTTCTTGAGCCGTCCCCCCATTCCTGGACGGGTGAAGTTTTGCAATGTTGCCGGCAGTGCCCTGATGGCAGAAGTGCCTTGGGGAGTGGTGCAACTGATGGCCGAAACCCCGATGATGGCAAATTCCTTGATCATTCTAAACAGGGGAGAAGCGGAGTTGACGATTTCGTAGTGGGACAAACTGTTTAAACCGAAGAAGACTCCCTCCCAAAGGGACGCTTTGGAAGAGAAATAATTGAGTCCACTGTTGATCGCCACCACTGAGGCGATGGGCACGGCCAAAAGGCGTCCGCCAAGATAACAAACACCGATGGCCCCCCCTACGGCGGCGACGTCGAGGGGAGAGATGCTTTCTTTGGGTTTTCCCATCAGTTGGTGCAAAGTTTCGAGGGCCTCTTGGTCTTGGAGTTCTTCCAGATAGGAGGCGGTTTGTTCCCGAATCAGGTTGTGCGCCAGCAGTTTTTCTCTGTGGGTTCTGTAGTGATGAATGGCGTGGGAAATCTGTTGGAGGGTTTGCCGTGACGCTTGCTCCAGCAGCGGCCGGCTTTCTTTTTCCAAGTGGCCAAAGGTTTCGGAGTCATCGTCGGTATTGTTTTCTTCATTATTGGTTTCTTCCAGTAGTGCGAGCAAGTGGTCTTTAAGAGGCCTGGTTTCGCCCTCGCGCTCGACGGGTTTGTATAAAATCATGGCCCACGGCCAGTCGGCAAAAAATCCATCTTTAATTTGCAGCAGGGAGTAGGCGAGATTTATCAGTTCCTGTCTGGCGTGTTCGCGGGAGTTGATTTTCAATTGAGGGTCGTTGTTTTTTTGGGCGGCACTATCGCTTAAAAGAATCAAATCGGACAGCAGTTGGTTGTCGATATTTTTGGGGCTTTTGAGGTCGATGGGGTTTTCCAGCGCTTTGATTGCCTGTTCGACGACTTCCTGCTCGCTTTCAATGCGTTCAAGTTGAGTCGCCAGACCGATCAGGGCAGTCATAATCATGGGCCTGATGGCGGCGCCGTTTTGGCGCATGTGACGCCGCCAATCCCAGTACTGCATTCTCAAGGCACGGTAAAAATCGGGGTATCCCGGCAGGGGAGTGATGACCGAAGAGACGCGCCTGAAATTTTCTTCGTCGTCCAAAATGAGGGAAAGGTAGTACTCGGTTTCCATCATGCGCTCGAGGGCGTTTCGGTAGAGAGAGAGTTCGAGCCTTTTTTGGGAGTCTCTGCGAGTGTCTTGGGGGTAGTTTTTTTTGATTTCAACGTAATCGGCAAAAAAGTGGCGCTTTTTTATATCGGTGGGATAATTGGCCTTAATCATGTCGAGCAGGAGAGGTGGTTGGGAGTATGAAACTTGATGTGACAGAAGGAGGATGGCGAAGAGAAATGTTTTCAAAACTTTAGTCATGTTGCACAAACGTCAGCGCTGATTATAGTCGTAAGGAATATTTTTGTTTACGCAGGCCTAGATGTCAAAAGTTTTAACGGTACAGGAATGTTTTGCAGATGAGGTCGTGAACTCCGCGCTTATCGCTGCGCAAGAAAATCGGCAAGACTCCCACCAGTAAGGCCACGCTGAGAGGTTTGAGCAGGAGCTCCCGGGCCAAAATCTGGCCTCGTCCCGGCAAGTTTTCCAGGTCTTGGTGCAGGATTTCGATGCCGACAAGCCTTTTTCCCAAAGAATTGGCAAAGATCAGGCATGGCCAGGCGTAAAACAGAACAAAAACTACGAGCTTGAGCAGGGGATGAAAATAATCTTCAATGTGGCGGGAGGAAAAGGAAGACCCTGTGTGCTCCAGGGCCAGTTCATTGGCATAGTCGGTGATAGGGCCTTGCAGGTACAAGCAAATCCCATAGCTTGCGCCCAGACAGATGCCCGCAAGGCCCAGGTCAATCAATCCCGCCCACAAGCGCAAATGCAAAGGAGGCGGTGGGAAGGGGGCATCATTTTGTTCTGAATTTATTCGATCGGCCAGCCGTGAGCGGGACGTTTTGTGGGGAACCCCTTCAAAATCCAATTCCATTTTGGGAGGCCGATTTTTTATCGCTTCGGAGGGAAGGCCTTTCGCACTTTTTAGTTCTCGGGCGAGTTGCTCGCGGGGAGAGTGGGATTTCTCTTTTTCTTTGACAAATTTTTCATCGAGCTTAAAATCCCAATCGTCATTTTCTGATCCCACCGGGAATCCTCGATTTAGGGTGCGCTGTTGACCAGTTTTTTGCCTTTCATCTGGTTTAGCATATCGCCCATAATAAAAATGGCCTCTTCGATTTCGGGGTCTTGCTGGATTCCGTTCACCCAGTCTTCGCGTTTTTGTTTAAAATCCTTTTGCCAGCGAACTTTGTCGGTTTTGGCAATTTTTTCGTGCCTTTCGATGGATTCCCTAAAGCGCGAGACAGTGATCTTTTCGTTTTTTTCATCCTGTTTCAAAGATTGGGAAATTTTTTCATTGTTTTTTTCCTGGGCGATGACCTTTTTGAGGTTGAGGTTGGCCACCGTGTCCTCATTTCTTTCCTTGAGGTAGCTGACTAGGCGCTTGAGTTTCTGGAAGCGGGGATTCTGAGTGATGCGGTTTGCACTTTTCTTTTGCAAGTCCTTAATGTCGTAGGCGTGCTTATCCCATTTTTTATAAGTTTGCTTTTTGATACTGCCTCCGGGAAGGCCATACTCCAGGTCTTTTTCCCTGTTTTCAACATAGGCCAGCGAATCGGGAATGATGATGTCGGGAGTGATTCCCAGGTACTGGGTGGAAATTCCGTTGATGCGGTAAAATTTTTGGATGGTCACTTTGAGCGCACCCATTTTATTGCCCATCAACTGTCCCATAATGCCGGCGTTCAGGGGAATCACCGCCTGGACAGTTCCCTTGCCATGGGTGTATTCTCCGCCGACGATAATCGCCCGCCGGTGGTCTTGCAAGGCCCCCGCCAAAATTTCCGAGGCCGAAGCGCTAAAACGGTTGGTCATCACGATCAAGGGTTTGGAGAAACTGATTTTGCCATCGTCGTCGGATAAAACTTCTATTTGATCGGCATAATTTTTGGTTTGGACAATCGGGCCGGAAGTGAGAAAAAGGCCTGAAATTTCCTGGGCGTCGGAGAGGGCACCACCTCCATTATTTCTCAAGTCCAAAATGATGCCGTCGACGTTGTATTTTTTGAGGCGCTCAACTTCAATTTTGACATCCCGAGAGCAATTGCGGGAGGGGTCGTTAAAATCGCGGTAAAACTTGGGTAAATGAATATAGCCAATTTTGCCGGGAAGGCCTTGGTATTTCAGGACGCTCGATTTGGCAAAAGCGGCCTCGATGCGGATGACGTCGCGGATGATGGGAATGACCTTGCGGGTGCCGTCTGCCTTTTTGACGGTGAGTCTGACTTCAGTGCCTTTTTTTCCGCGAATATAGCGAACAGCATCGTCCACTTTCATATCCACCAAATCCACGGGGTCGCCCTTGCCCTCTCCCACCATTAAAATAATGTCATCGACTTCCAGTTCTTTTTGTCTCCAGGCGGCCCCTCCGGGTACGATGCGCATGACTTTGATATAGGAACCATTTTCCTGCAAGACCGCCCCGATGCCCTCCAATTGGCCTGAAATATCAATGTCGAAATCTTCTTTGCGATTGGGAGGCAGGTAGGCGGTGTGGGGGTCAAACACGCCGGCGATGGAGTTATAAAATTTTTCCAGTTGGTCGTCGCGGTCATTTTTCAAGAGCCGGCGAAAGAGGTCTCGGTATTTTTCCGCCACTGTGGTATGTGCTTTGTCGCGCATTTCTTTGTCGGTCAGTTTTTTGCTCTTTTTCTCACCCTTTTCTTCTTTAGGTGCTTCTTTTTGTTCGTCCAGCATGGAGAGGTAGCGAATGAGAACCGTATGTTTGTAGAGCTTTCTCCAGTACTCTTCCCAGGCGGCGCGGTCTTTGGCAAAGTCTCTCTTTTTGGGACTGAGTTCGAGTTTTTCATCTCTGACGAATTGAAACTGTTTTTTAAAGATTTTTTGGCGCAATTCCTCGGCATCTTGTACCCGCTTTTGGTACACAGAAAGAGACAGCTCTACCAGTTTGTGGTCACCAGAAGTCATTTGGTCGTCCATTTGCAGACGGTATTGCTCAAGTTGTTTGATGTCTTCCACCATCAGGAATTGTTTGCTGTAGTCGATTTTTTTGAGGTATTCGCGGAAGGCCTCCCGTGAGGCCTGGTCGTCGATTTTTTTACCCCGGTAGTGATAGGTTTCCAGGGCATTTTTGAGCATATTCCCAATCACCCGCTCCTGGCCCCTGCCAGAAATGAGGGCCTTGCTTTCGTGCAAAGTTTTTTGGGAGGTTTTGGGGGATTTGGCCTGGCAAGACGAAAACAGGGCCAAATGAAAAAGTAGGGCAAGGGAGATAGTTGGTAGCTTCATAAGACAAAGAACTCCATGGGATGTAGGGGGGCATTCTCCATTTTGGTATCCCTTTTATCATACCGCCAAATGGCCTGGGGATAAAAGGACAAAAAATGGCCCCTGTTTTTTTTAACCTCTTATCTAACTTCTCGGAAGGTCGTCCGGCAACCTTTGCAAAAAGTTTAATCATGATTAATTTTGTCGGATGTTGGGGTTGAAACTGGAGTAACCCGTCCGGAAAAGTGAAGAGAATATTGCTCGGAATTTACTAACGCACGGGAGAGGTGTCCCTTGAGTTCTTGCTGCTCCAGAAGTTTTTGGGTGACACTGTTCCAATAAGTGAGCTTGGGCCGAATCACCGGCCTTTTGGGAGCAAACAAACTACAGGCGTCGTCGTGGGGAATGACAGACAGGTCGTGGGTGCCGATTTGTTTGGCCCAATTGATAATCTCCCGTTTGGAAAGCCCAACCAGTGGCCTTAAAATCGGCCGTTGTCCTGCGCCGTCTAAGAGCGTGAGATTTTCCAGCGTCTGGCTCGAAACCTGGGACAGGGAGTCTCCAGTGCACAAGGCATCGCAAGAGTTTTGTTCTGCCAAGAGATCGGAGGCCATCAGCATGGCGTAGCGAAAGAGCAGTGTCCGGTAGCGTTCCTGACAGTTTTGAGCGATCAGGTTTTGAATCTTTCCAAAGGGGATGACGAAGAGTTGTGAACCCATTTGATGGCGCACCAGGATTTTGCCCAAGTCTAAAATTTTACTCTTGACTTCGTTGCCGACGAAGGGATAGGCGTGAAAAAAGGCAAAAATTTGCTGGCAACCCCGCGCGGACATGAGGTAGCTGGCCACCGGACTGTCAAACCCTCCCGATAAAAGTGTGACCAGTTTTCCGCTGCTGCCCACGGGAAGTCCACCCACCCCCTCTATCTTTTGAGCAGTGACGTAGCTGTGGTTTTCACTGGCAATTTTTATTTCCAGGTTGGTGCCGGGTTTTTTCAAATCGACTTTGAGCGCGGGAAATTGAGACAAAATTTTGGCCCCCACCTGACGATCGACTTCCATGCTGCCAAGGGGAAAGTCTTTAAAACTTCTGTGGGTACTGACCCGGAACGTGCGGCACTCGGGATTTTGCTGAAGCTGATTTTCCATTTCCGTGCAGGCACATTGCTCAATATCGGTAAGAGCGCTGGGGCAGCTTCGAGCGGGTTGCAGGGCAAAAAGGCCGGGCAGATTTTTGAGAGCGCAGAGCAAAGCGGGCGAAAATTCTTCACTCGAATTTAAAATCAGGCGTTGATTTTGGTTTTTGAGAGAAAAGGGGGCGGAGTGAAAATATTTGCAGATTTGCCTGATTTGGTTTTGCAGGTGTTGTTGGTAGCGGGCGCGGTTTTTTCCCTTCAACCATAGTTCATCGACGTTGAGTAAGACGACACTCATTTTAAGAGATGGGGTAACTGCTCACACTTCAGACCATCTTGAGAGTCAGCTACACTGTCGCTCCTTGCGACGTGCTGGGAGCACGCCTCAGTCGCTCCAGTTTGCTTCCCCTCAACCTGGCCCAAATCGTGAGCACTTACCTTGCTTTTGTCGTAGTTTTTCACTGGAGTGTGAGTAGTTAAGAGATAGGAAATTTCTCCCAGCACTTCGTGAAAAGCTTCGAGTAGGGCTTCAACGTCCTTTTCAGTGGTGGTGTGTCCCAGTGAGATGCGGAAAAAACTTTGTTGCCGGGGGCGCTCCCAGCCGAGCAGGTCGAGGGCGGGGTTCCTGCCCCTGGTTTTGGAGGAACACGCCGAAGCGCTGGAAATCATCACATGGCGCTCTTCCAGACAGCGCAGGATAATATCACTGCTTACGCCTTCAAAAACAACTCCCAATATATGCGGGCAGGTGTCGGAGGCAGCAAAGGGAAAGTGGATTTTTTCTGAAAGAGCGCTCAACCCCTCCCGCAATTTTTGTGAAAGTTTTTGCGTGCGCAAGTATTCCCGCTCCCGCTCATGCGACCAAAACGAAACGGCGCTGGAAAGGCCTGCAATCAGAGGGGTGGGGAGGGTGGAACTGCGCTTGCCTCCCTCGTGGCCGCCGCCGTCGAGCAAACTGCCGAGTTTGTCCGGGTTTTTTATAAAAAGGCCGGCGATGCCCTTTGGCCCGCCGATTTTGTGGCCGCTTACGCTCAGTGAATCGACAAAGGGTGCGGCCTTTTGCAGGCAATACCTGGCCCAGGCCTGAACCGCATCGGCGCAAATAAAGGCGCCGGGGCAAATGTCTTTAATTTGAGACAAGCGTTCGCTCCACTCAAAGCGCACTCCGGTTTGGTTGTGAACCAGTGTGAGCAGCACCAGGGGGGAGGAAGATGCTTTTAAAGTTTTGAACCACTGTTCCCAATCAAAAGTGCCCCGAGGGGTCATGGGAATTTGGCGCAAGGGGATGCCGTCCCGCTCGGCCCTCCATCTGGCGGGGGCCACTAGAGAAGGGTGATCTCCCTGATGGCACCAAATCTCCGTGGCGGGAAAATTCAGAGTTTTGACCAGGTGATTGTTGGCCTCGGTAGCGCTGGAAGTAAAAATCAGCGTCTCGCGCTGAGGGGAAAGGTTTTCGCCGGTCAAATCCCGCAAAATATTTTGCCGGCAGGTTTCAATTTTGGCCAAAAGTGTTCTGCCTGCACGGTGGGCCGCCGAAGGGTTGGCGAAGTCACTGTCTTGAGACTCTCTTAAAGTTTGAGAGACGTCTTTTAAGAGTGGCGACGAGGCGGCATGGTCAAAATAAGTCATCATGGGGAATCGTCTTTAACCGGCCCGAGTAAATCTTTGGGAAGTTCAAAGTCCGCTTGGGAAATAGCGGGTAGGGGAAAGACGCGATCGACGCTGTCGAGGTTCAATTCTCCACAAACAAAAGGGAAAAAAAGGCCGCTGGCGGGAACGCTTGCAGAAGGGCCTTCGCGGATTTTTGCGCGAACCTTGTCCCTCATTATTCGCAGGAGCAGCAGGTCTGAGCGGCCGCGGAAAAGAGCGTGGGCCACACATTGAATTTGATCGGTGTGGCAGCAATGAATGACCTTCTCTCGGTCGAAATTGGCAGGTGCGTAAGTGCGGGATTCTTGCGCCGGCAACCAGTCGCTTTTGGGAACGATGTGAAACAAAAAGGCCATAAAGCACAGTAGGGTTTCCGATGATTGATGTCAATGACCAGGGGAACATATGACGGGAGTGTATTTTGCTTCGTTCCATCCGCGCCCCGGGTGGTGGGGGATGCACTGGCCGCCGGTTTTAAAGTGGGATTTCATCAGGCTCAAACTGGTGGCAAAAAGTCTTGGGCCTTTAAGCACGGAGACGTAGATGACGTAGCTTTGCTTGGGCGCAAGTCCGGCCACCAGGTATTCGATGTGGTTTCTGTGCAGTGGAGGCCTTGCTATGTGGACACCGAGTACTTTTCCAACATTCAAATTTTCATCCATAACTTCCACTCGATACCAACTGGCCTGGGTGATGATGGGAAATTTGATTTTGGCGCTGTAAGCACCGACCTGGAGAATTTCCAGATCGTCTATAGCTGTTGCGGGATGGCCCTGTGCAAAGGGATCGACCAGGCCGAATTCATTGAACAAAAGTGCGGTGGCGGCCTCTTTGCGATCTTTTGCTTCGAGAGCGGACTGAATCATGGATAAAGGTGTGGTGAGCACTTCAACTCGCAATTGACTCCAATAATTTTTCGCTATCTGGCGCATCCATTTTTTGTTTTTCCGAAAGGCCCCCCAGCGATCGGGGTCGGGGGCGGGGTCACCAAAATTTTGCAGGTCTTGTTGGGGCAGGGGTTTGATGGTGTAGCTTGCGCTCGCCTGCGAACAGCTTGAAGCGTGTTTGCCGCGAAAAGTTTTGGCACAAAAGGTATAACTTCCCGGCGCGAGAGCGTAGCTTACGGGAATATCGGCGGTGACGTCGCTGGCGACAACGGAGCCTACTTCGATTCTGCAATCGGCATCGCTGTAGAGTCTGACGACATCCCAGCGTTCAACTCCACTTGCCCGCACTACCGGAGTGGTGTTGTAGCTTTCAACTGTCTCGGGCATTTGGATATTCAAAGTATTGGGTGCCTTGGGGATGACGGTGGGATTGGGTTCTGTTACCCCCGTCGGATAGGTGACTCTTATACTTTGGGGTGGCGCTATTTCAAGTAAAGTAGTCAGCAATAAAAGAGATTTTACTTTTGTGGTGACCATGCTAAAATAATACCATTAGTGGAGGAACAAGGAGAAGTTTTGCCATGAAAAAAATTCTTGCCTTTATAACTTTTGCAAGTTTTTCAAACCTGCTCTACGCCGACATTTTGGTTGAACCCGGCATCGGTTACGTCCACTCTTCAACCAAAGGGGACAATATTTACGGCACCCGCAATTTGGGGGAAATGAAATATTCCTACAATGCCGGCGCTTTAAAATTGAAACTTGGCTGGAGCGGTGCTGTTTATCTTTTCGGTCTTGACGCCCAATTGGTGAGTGTAGGCAGTCTCAAGGCGGAAAACCAAAGCAACAATTCCAATGTTCATAGTGATGCCACCCAGATGTTGCTGGGGCCTTTTTTCGGTATGAACTGGTCTCAGGGCCTGCGCTTGAGATTTGCCTACTTGATGGCGGGAATGTTGGATGCCGGCTCCAGCGTCAACCAACCCAATCTCGAAGTTGACAAAGGTTTGGGGCTGGGGGCGGATTTTCCCCAACTGCTTCCCTTTGGCAGTTTTTTTGTGGATTACAAGTATATGGCCTACAAAAGAGAGGGGCCGGAAAACGAAGTGAAAGGCCATGAATTTGGTTTCGGGATTAGCTTTCCCATGCTTTTCTAAGTTTTAACATTTTTTTGTGAACAGGAGGTTCCCTTATGAAAGCATTGAATTGGATCATTTTTCTCAACGTCTTTGTCCTTTTTTTTAGTTGTGGCAAAAAGAAAGATCCCCCTTCTTTTTCAGTCAGGCCATTGGAGAGTGCTTCGATAGCCAGTTTTTCGGCGGTGAGTTCCAATGTTCAAGCGGCGACCATTGATTGCACTCCCGAACTCAACTATTGGAATATGGCCCCGCAGACGGTTGGCCAGTTGCTGACCAGGAGTAATAATCCCGTGGAATACCTTGAACACGCCTATGCCCAGGCAATGTTTTACGATTGCAACGCCCGCCAACAGGCACTGGAAGACAGCGATGGAGAAGTGCTTTCCAGCAGCGACATTCAGGAGGTTTTGGTCACCAAGGAAGATGAGGGCGTGCCCTTTCGGGACTTCACCCGCTTTGTGGCCTGGGAGGGAGACCCAGAGGCCTTAGAAAATAGAGGCAGGATGGTCAATCTCTATTTGCAAGATGACGACACCCGTACCAGAACCCGCATTGATTTGAGCAAGACGGGTGGATTTAAAATTGTGGATACGGTTTTCCAATCCGAGTACAATGACGGCACCGAGCAGTGGTCACGGGCCTATTTTCGAGAAGTTTTAGCAACCGAACATTACGTCATCCAAAGGCATTGGGATTCCGACGACAATACCATTATTATTGTGGCGGGACACTTTGTGGAGGGAGCGGGTAGTGCTTCCTTTATGAATACTTGTGGTAACAATGACCCCAACGGCGTTTGCGCTCTGGGGACAACTCCCACAGAAACTTATCTCGACGAAGATGGAGCCGTTATCAACGACACTCAGGCGGCCGCGGCCGGTTTGATCGTTTTGGCCAATCTCTCCACCCTGACCGATGGAGTGGTCGATTTGGAGCGTTTTTATACCGGTACGTTGGATGCCTTTTTTGATCCGGTTTTTGAGTAAATTAGGAGTTTTGATGAAAATTTTTCTTTTTGTTCCGTATTTTTTCTGGGCACTTCTTCTTTTGGGTTGTGGAAACAAGAAAACGCCTCCCTCCTTTGCGGTGGCACCTTTAGAGGGTTCTTCAGTGGGCAGTTTTTCCGTCACTTCTTCCATGTTCGCTGCCGTTATTGCGTGCGAAAACGAATTGCAGTACCTCAACGACGCTCCTGAAACTTTGGGCCGGGCACCCGGCTCTGTTGGCACTATAAACCGGGCAGTTGACTATCTTCAAGCAGGTTACGCCGAGGCCTTGTTTTGGGATTGTGAGGCGCGCAGGCAGGTTTTGGAAGAAGTGGGCAACGGGGCCGAAGTCACTTCCACCAGCGACATCCAATCCCTTTTGGTGACCAGCGAACACAAGGGCAAACCTCCCGAGGATTTTACCCGCTTTATCTCCTGGGAGGGAGATTACGATGACTCCGATAGCAGAGGCAAAATGGTCAACCAACTTTTGCAATACGATGGCACCCACTACAAGGTACGCCTCGATCTCTCCAAACAAGGGAATCTCAAAACCCTCGACAGTACCATGGTGGTTCAAATCAACGATGGCACCGACCAGTGGTTTCGCAGTTGGTTTCGAGAAATCTCGGAAAGTGAACACTATGTGACCAGCAGGTATCACGATACTGACGACAATATTATTGTTGTGGCGGTGGGACACTTTGTGGAGGGCGTGGGCAGTTCTTCTTTTTATAGCACTTGCCCCAACAGGAGTTTCAACGATGTTTGCACTTTGGGGGCGACCCCTACCGCGCTTTATCTCGACGAAGATGGAAATGAATACCCCGGCCCCACCGCAGAGACAGACGCCAGTACAGATGGTTTGATTACGCTGACCAATCTCTCCACCTTGACCTCTGTCGTACCCAATTTGGATCTTTTTTATACCGGCCCAGAGGCGGCCTTTTTCGATCCCGTCTTTGAGTGAATATTATTTTTTCTTGCGGGAAAGGTCGCGCCAGCTCTTACCCTTGCGGGCGCGCCAGTCTTTTTGATAGCGCGCCACTGCCTGTCGGTGTTCCCGGTAAGTTTTGGAAAAGACGTGAGTGCCGTCGTTTTGACTGACGAAATAAAAAAAATCGTGTTCGGCCGGGTTTAATACCGCCTGGAGAGAGGCCAGACCGGGATTGGAGATGGGGCCTTTGGGAAGGCCCGCTATGCGGTAGGTGTTGTAAGCGGTTTTTTGCCTCAAGTGTTTGCGGCGCAAGTTTCCGTTAAAGTTTTCAAAGATGCCGTAAATGGTGGTGGGGTCGCTTTGCAGGCGGATACCTTTTTTGAGGCGGTTGATAAAAACGCCGGCGATAATCGGCCGCTCGTGGCCGGCCCCGGTTTCCTTTTCCACAATGGAGGCCAAAATCAAGACCTGGCGCTTATTCAATCCCAAGGGGGCGCGGGAAAAATCCAGGGCGGCGGTTTTTTTGTGGTACAGGGCGACCATTTTTTTGAGTATCTGGGTGGGGGGAGAATTGGGGGCAAAGTGATAAGTGTCGGGGTAGAGGTAACCCTCCAGGCGATCGGCCGGAACACCCAAGCTGCGGGCAAAACTTTCGTCTTTGGCCAGTCTTATGAACTCCTGGCGCGACTGAATGACTCCTTTGTTTTCCAACAGTCCGGCCATTTCAAAGAGGTTTTTGCCCTCGGGAAGAGTGGCCCGGATGGCGCTCGCTCTCCCTCCCTTGAGCAGGGTTTGCACAATGTCGAGCATGGTGATGCCACTTTTGAAGTGGTAACTGCCGGTTTGAAAACGGGTGGTGTATCCCTTGAGTTTGCAATAGCGGTGAAACAGTTGCGCCGAGGAAATCAGGCGCTTTTTGTGTAGCCGCCCGTTGATAGAGGCAAAACCATCTCCCTCTTTGATTTCAAAGGCCACTTCGGGGCCATGGTATTGCCACACCGCCAGTTGGTACCAGGCGAGTATGAGTGCGGACGCCATTCCCACCACGGGTGCCAGTATCAATAAAAGGAGGGCCTTTTTTTTGCTCATTTTTTCGCTCCCTGGAAATCCTCCCCGGATTTGAGAAAATCTTCGAGAATGATGGTGGCCGCCACCTCGTCAATGTGTTGGGGGTCGACTTGAAAGTGAAAACGCGGGTTTGCTTTCATTCTCTCGCAGGCCTCAAAAGTGCTTAGGGCCTCGTTTTGGGTATAGACCGGAACATCGAGTCGATCCTTTAACTTTTGAGAAAATTTTAAAACTTTTTGCGCCATTTGGGAAATTTGACCATCTGCGCAGTAAGGAATGCCCAGCACCACGGCATCAATATTCTCCTCAATTACCATGCGCTCCAGGGTTTCCAACAGGATTTTTTGACTTTTTGCGATAATCCTTCCCCCCAGCAGGGGAAAAGGGTCGTTTCCGGGGGTAAAATGCGAAAGGCCGGTGACTTTTTCTCCAAAATCCACCGCCAGCAGATGCTTCCCCTGGAATTGAAAAAAGCGCGAATGGGGGGGCCAGTCCATGCTTTTTGAGCATCGCTCAATCAATCTCACCAGGCAAGCCGAAAAAGGGCTTGACTTTAAAAAAAGCTGGGGCATAATGGGCCTTGGAAATTATTTGTCTTATAATCCAGGAACTCCTCCATAAACTTTTGATCCGGGTGTACAGCTCCAAGTGATTTTTAACATTCCGAAAAAACATTAAAGAGATATTGATTTTGAAACCTGAAGAAGAAAAGGAAAAGGGAATGCATCTAAACGACCTCCGCGAAATGGAGATTAAGAAACTCAACCAGCTGGCCGAGGAATTGCGTATTGAAAATCCTTCGGCACTCAAGCGCCACGAAGTCATCTTTGGCATTTTAAAGGCCAAGGCGATCAAGCGCGAACAGATTTTTGGGGGGGGCGCTTTGGAAATCCTGCCCGACGGTTTTGGCTTTCTGCGCTCTCCCGGCTACAACTATTTGCCCGGCGCGGACGACATTTATATCAGTCCCAGCCAAATCCGGCGCTTCGCCCTTCGCAAGGGGGACACCATCGAGGGTGAAATCAGACCACCCAAAGATGGAGAGCGCTATTTTGCCCTCTTAAAGATGGGCACCATCAACGGGCAAACCCCCGAAGAGCACAAAAAGACGGTTCTCTTCGACAACCTGATCCCTCTCTACCCCGAAGAAAAAATTCATTTGGAATCAAAACCGACCAATTATTCCACGCGCATTATCGACCTTTTTGTGCCCCAGGGTTTTGGCCAAAGATGCCTGATCGTGGCCCCTCCCAAGGCCGGCAAGACGGTGCTTTTGCAGGATATGGCCAATGCCATTACCGACAATCACCGGGACGCCTACCTGATCGTGTTGCTCATCGACGAGCGCCCCGAAGAAGTGACCGATATGAAACGCAATGTGGATGCGGAAGTAGTATCTTCAACTTTCGACGAACCTCCCGCCCGCCACGTTCAGGTTGCCGAAATGGTCATCGAGAAGGCCAAGCGTCTGACCGAAGCGGGCAAAAATGTGGTTATCCTGCTCGACTCTATTACCCGCCTGGCCCGCGCCTACAACACGGTGGTGCCGCCTTCGGGAAAAATCCTCTCCGGGGGGGTGGACTCCAATGCCCTCCACCGCCCCAAGCGCTTTTTCGGGGCCGCCCGCAATATCGAAAATGGGGGTTCACTGACCATTATTGCCACTGCGCTTATCGACACTGGCTCGCGCATGGATGAAGTTATCTTTGAAGAATTTAAGGGCACGGGCAATTCCGAAATTCAACTCGACCGCAAACTTTTGGAAAAGCGGGTCTTTCCCGCCCTCGATGTCAACAAGTCCGCCACCCGCAAGGAAGATTTGTTGATGAGCAAGCAGGACTTGCCGCGAGTCTATGTTTTGCGCAAGGTTTTGCATCCCATGAGTACCATTGATACCATGGAATTTCTCTTGAGCCGGGTGACCAAAACCAAAACCAACGCCGAATTTCTGGAAAGTATGAATGGCTAGCCAAGTTGCCGAAGAAACTGGTTTGGGTGTGCGCCGTTTGAGCGTGCGGGAACAGCGCCGGGGAAACACAGTACAAATGGGGGAACTCGATTTTCCCCCGCGCAAGGTGTGGATCAAAACCTTTGGCTGCCAGATGAACACCCACGACAGCGAGAGAATTTTGGCACACTTGAAAAACCTCAATTTTTCTTTGGCCAAAGACCGCGATGAAGCAGACCTGATCTTGTTTAACACCTGTGCCATCCGCGACCTCTCCAACCAAAAATTTTATTCTCAACTCGGAGAAATGAAGCGCGCCAAGCGCGAGCGGCCCGATCTCAAAGTGGGAGTCGGGGGATGTGTCGCCCAAATGGAGGCGCGGGCACTGCTTGCCAAATACCGCTATTTGGATTTTGCCTTTGGCACGGATGTGATCGACACCATCAACGAAATTGTCTACCGCTCTTACGCCGGAGAAAAAAACTTTAGCGTCACCGTTTGGGATCGCAGTCAAAATTTTTCCATCGACACCAAGACCCGCACCGATTCTCCCCAGGCTTTTGTCAACATTATCAAGGGTTGCAACAAGTATTGCACTTATTGCGTGGTTCCCTACACGCGGGGCAAAGAGCGCTCCCGTCGCCAGCGCGAAGTGGTGGACGACATCAAAAAGTTAGTGGAGTACCAAGGTGTTCAGGAAGTGACTCTGCTCGGCCAAAACGTCAATTCCTACGGCAAGGAAAACGGCGAGAGTCTGGCCGGCCTCTTGATGGATTTAGAACAGGTGGAAGGCCTCGAACTGATTCGCTACACCACCAGCCACCCCTACGACGTCAGCGACGAATTGATCGCCGTGCACGGGACGGCAAAAAAACTCTCTCGCCATTTGCACCTGCCGGTGCAGTCGGGTTCGGATGCGGTTTTAAAGAGAATGAACCGGGAGTACAGTGTGGAACACTACCTGGGATTGTTGCAAAAATTGCGGAAGGCCAATCCGCGCATCGTCCTCTCCAGCGACATTATCGTGGGTTTCGTAGACGAAACTGAGGCCGAATACCAAAAAACCCTCGATCTTTTGGAGGTGGCCCAGTACGACTTTATCTATTCCTATGCCTATTCTCCGCGCCCCAAAACCCGCGCCGCCAAAATGGTAGATTCATTGAGCAATGAGGTTCGCCGCGAGCGCCTGAGAAAACTACAGGCACATCAACTCGCCATTCAAGGGGCCTTGCGCGCGAATTTGGTGGGGCAAAAATTTACGGTTTTAGTGGAGGGCCAAGGTGAGATGAAGGGCATCCGGCGCTGGAAGGGGCGCACTAACGACAACCGCCTGGTGCATTTTCCCTCTCCGACGAAAAACTGTGATAAAAGCAGGGTAAGTGCTCACAATTTAGGCCAGATTGGGGGATCGCGAACTGGAGCGACTGAGGCGTACTCCCAGTACGCCGCAGGGAGAGACAGTGTAGCTGGCCTTCAAGATGGTCTGAAGTGTGAGCAGTTACAGTGGAGTTGGGTAGAGGTCGAAATCACCAAGGCATCCGCTTTAAGCTGCCAGGGGAAACTTTTGCACACTTGGGGGCGGAGGATGCCTCCCCACGCCCCTCGCCACTAGAGAAAATTCTTCCCTCTCACTTTTCACAATTTTCCCAGTTAAAATAAGTTGGTTATGTGGAAAGTTCTCGGTTTATTTTTATTGAGCGGACAAGTATTGGCAGTGGCGACTGAATTGAGCGTGGACTACGGTTTTGACCGCACCAAGTACGGGGCCAATCGGCAAAACCGCATCGTCGCCGAACACACCCGCGCCTCAATCGCCTTTTATATGTTTAACTTTACCGCACTGGAACTCAACTACTCCCAATCGGAGACGGTGACCACCGAACAAAAAATCATTTCGGTAGACAACGTCTACGATGTCACCGGCCAAAAAAATGAAGTTTTTGCCTACACCCAAGGAATCGGCTTGCGCCAGGCCTTTGCCAGAAAGAGCGCACGCCTTCGGCCCAGTTTGTCGATAGGCTACGCCCGCCGCTCGGTGCGCGACAAAACTGATCTGAATTTACTCAACAACACCACGGGGGCGAAATTCAAGGTCAGCAGCCCCACCTCCAAAAAACGCTACGATTCGGTTTTTGGCACTTTATCGCTCAACCTTCGCCTCTCCCGGGGGATGTCCGTGCGCGGTTCGGTCAACACTATTTTCCAAGCTTTCAAATTCAATCAGGCCCAGGATAATATTAAGTATATGGTGGGCCTGGCGTGGATATTTTAAGGTAACTGCTCGCGTTTCAGGCCATCTTGGGGGTCAGCTTCGCCATCGCTCGTTGCGACGTACAAGAAGAGTACGTCTCACTCACTCTGACTTGCTTCCCTCCAACCTAACCTAAATCGCAAGCAGTTACCGTACTTTATAATATGATTTTTCATTTAAATAAGATTTTTATGGGACTGACAATCTTCTTTGCTGGTTGCGTTCACACCGGTTATCTCGTCGACCAGGGAGTGGGTCAACTCAAATTGATAACCCAGGGGGATTCTCTGCAGGAGGCCTTGAACAATCCCCAAGTCAAAGCACAAGACAAACAAAAAATCCGCCTGATTCAAAAGGCCAAAGACTATTTTTATGGGTACTGGAAAAAGGAACCCACGGCGATTTATTCCAAAGTCATTTTTTTAGAACAAGATGCCGTCAGCTATCTGGTGGTGGCCTCGCCCTTCGACCGCATTGAAGCGCGCAAGGAATGTTTTCCCATCGTGGGGTGTTTCCCCTATCTGGGTTTTTTCAATCACAAAAAGGCCCAGACCTATGCCGCCAGTTTGCAAGAAAAAAATTTTGAAACTTATATCCGCCCAGTGCACGCTTACTCCACACTGGGGCATTTTAACGACCGCATTTTGTCGAGTTTCTTTCAGTACGACGACTATGAGTTGACAGAGTTAGTTTTTCACGAACTTTTTCACACCCTCTTTTTTGCCAAGGGGGAGGTCGATTTCAACGAAAACCTGGCCAGTTATTTTGCGGGGGAAATGGCACTGGAATATTTTCAACTGGATGCCGAACAAAAACGCAAGCGCGAAGAAGAACACAAAAAACAGCAACAAATAAGTGGCTTGATAGCGAGTCTGGCCCAAACTCTGGATGGCCTGTACCGAAAACATACCTCGCTTTCAAAATCAAAGGCCCTCCAGTTGCGCCGGGAGTTTCTTGAAAAAACCTTTTTTCCCAAACTCAAAACCTTGTGTGCAAAGTTAGAATTGTCAACTTGTTTTCCCTTAAAGCGCCAGTGGAATAACGCAGCTCTGGCGGCCTTTTTAACCTACCAAAGCGAACAATCCCGCCTTGCGAATTTGCGAAAAAAATTGGGTTTGGGATTGCGCGATTTCTTCGGCCATATCGAGCGCCGCTACCTTGAATACCAAAAAGAGTCAAAGGAACAATCCTTCGCCGATTTCCTTTTGCAGTAACTGCTCACACTTCAGGCCATCTTGTGGGTTAACTGTATTACCACTCCTTCTTGTTTCCCTTTAAAATTTCTTGGGAACAAAACCTTTAGAGTTGGTAATGGAGGCAACTTCAGTAGCACCCAATGCTTCAATGGTGAAAAGGCCTTGTGTTTGTGCTTTTTCGCAAGCATCGTCTTTATAAGCGAGGTAGGCAATTGCGGCGTAGATGGTTTTATCTTGATAAGCGGGAAACCCCGCTTTAAAATCGGCAAGTTTTTTTAAAAAGTAATCAATGTTTTTGGGCCGGAGTGTGGTTTTTACTTCAACTACCACGACTTCCCGTCCATTGGCAGCAATTAAATCATACTCCCATCTTGGAGATTGGTCTGGTCTGAGAACAGAGGAGCTGGGATAGATGCGCTTGACTTCAATACCTCGTTCCTGGAGCAGTCTAACCAAGTCTCCTTGAATCAAACTCTCCATAAAGTTGCCCCACTTGTTGTTGAAATTGCCGTTGGCCTTATCAATGTTTTCGCTGACTTTTTTTACAGATTCTTTCAGGTCACGCAATGATTCCTCGGTTTTGCGATGAGATTCCTCTGTTTTGCGCTGGGATTCTTTGAGTTCGTGCATCCCCTTCCAAAATTCGTTTTGGTTTTCTTGAATTTTACTCAAGATGTCTTTGTCGCTTTTGCGTTTTTCACTGGCCATAAAATCCCTCTCTTTTTTGGGATTGTAACACTGATGAGGCAAGCACGCAAAAATAATTTGTAAGCGAAAATTTGTTCATTTTTGAGCGGAAAGTAGTCTGTTTTGAAAACTTGACCTGTCATTCCATGCCTTTTTTCAAGGGGTTGGGAACTTGGCAAACGTACACACCTTGATGAAAGGGGCGAGTCCAAAACTTTTCAACAAAGGAGAAAAACATGAAAAGTTACCTCGCCCCTTTGAACAATGAACGCGCCTTCAAAACCTTTTTTGAGGATGAGGGCAACCACCCCTTGCTGGTCGCTCTTTTAAACGACTTTCTATCCCTGCCGGACAAGGCGAAAATCACACAAGTTTTTGCTTTCGACTCCGATGACAAACACGAAATGCTCGATCTGGGTGCCAAACGTATTCAGCTTTTACCTTCGGGAAAGTGGCGCACGGAAATCATAAGCGTGAAAATGCAGATGATGTCCAGACCCTACCCGACCGCACGACTGGTTTTTGACGCCTGCAAACTCTACAGCGAACGCCTCAAAAATGTTTACTCGCTGGTTTTTACCACCTTTAATATGCCTGAATTTGCGGATTTGCCGGATTATTACCATTATTGCAATATGGGGAACGGGCAAGTGCCCTACGTTTGTTTAACGTCGGCGTTGAATTTTATCGTCGTCGAACTCTCCAAATTTGCTCGCCCCTTGGGGCAACTGCTTGATTCGCAGGAGGAGTGGTGTTATCTTTTGAAGCAATCGGGCCAAATGAACCGGCGGGAGTGTGAAGCTCTCGCTTTGCGGGGAAAAATTATGTCTAAAGCGATTTCGGCGTTGAGGGTTTGACGGTTTTATGATTCATCTTTTGTTGATTGACCCCTTGGAGAAATTGGATGTGGCCAAAGACAGCACCATGCTTTTGGCGGCCACTTTAAAGGCCGAGGGTGAAGAGGCCTATTTTCTCTTTGAGGAAGATTTTTACTTTACAGGTGGAAGGGCCGCTCCTACGTTTGGCGTCTACGATTTTTGCGCCCGCCTTCGCCAAGGCAGTTTCTACTTGGAGAGCGTGGAATTAAAGCAGAGGCGGGATTTGCGCCTGAGTCGGGAGTGCTGCCTGCACATGCGCCTCGATCCCCCCTTTGATACCCGCTATTTGCGCTTTTTGTGGATGCTCGAAGGCCTTGCCAGGCGCTTTGAAGTGCGCGTGCTCAATGCCCCAGTGGGAATTTTGGCAAACAACGAAAAAATGTGCGCCTATCAGCGGCCCTCGTCAGTGGAGAGTTTTGTTGGCAGCTCCCTCGCCGGTTTTTTGGAATTTGCCCGGAATCAACAAAAAGGGGGGGCCGGGGCATTGGTTTTAAAACCTCTGGACTTGTTTCAAGGCATGGGCGTGGAAAAATTGAGTTTGTCCTTAACGCCGGAACGGCTGAGGCGGCGCTTTGAAGACAAAGTGGGAGAGTGTGGTGGCGCCATCGTGGCCCAACCTTTTCTCCCCGAAATCAAAGACGGAGAAGTGCGCAGCATTTTTTTTGCCGGCAAACATTTGGGTTCGATTCTCAAAACGCCCCCTCCCGGAGAATTTCTGGCCAATATTGCTCGCGGGGCCGACTACACGGCACACGCCCTGCCCCCTGCCTGCCAGCAGCAGTGTCTGGAGATTTGTTCGGAACTTGAAAACCAGGGGATTTTGTGGGTGGCCTTTGACCTGGTTGGTGATAGTATTCAGGAGGTCAACGTGACCTGTCCGGGCCTTTTGGTCGAGGTCAGTCAGGCCCTGGGGCGCAATTTGGCCCATGATCTCTTGACAGGTTTGCAAACTTCCCTGGACAATAAGGTGTGACTGGAGAACAAGGGAGGGTTCATGCGCTGGTTTTTTCCAATCTTACTGGTGGCCGTGTTTTTACCGTTGGTGTCTTGTTCCTCTATCAATAAATCCTATCTCAACCAATCGGTCAACTTGACCATTGATGCCCCCATGAGTGCCCGAGTGGAAGTGGATATGACCAGAAAGCTGGCGGGCTACGCTTCGGGGGGGTATTTCTTACACCTCTTGAGAGTCAAAGGGGACAACAAATTTTTAGATCGCGTCCGTTTTAACGGAAAAGAACCTGGATTTTTTTCCCTTTTCAGCAAAGTCCAAAGCGTCAAGGCCGCGGCGGCCTATAATGCTGTCAGAGGTGGTGAGGCGGATGTTCTGGTCAATCCCCAGTACGTCGTGGAAGAAAATCATTGGAACCCTTTTTACAAACTGATTAAAGTCAAGGTGACCGGTCATCCCGGCAAAATTGTGAGCATCCGCAACCGGCAATGAAGTGGTGTTGGCCAATTTTTTTGTCTTTTTTGCCCGCATCTGTATGGGCCTTGGAAATCGACTCCACATTTTTGGCCCGCTTCCTCAAATTTTCTGATTCCAAGCGCACGGTTTTAATCAACCAAGGCCTTGAGGCGGGCCTTGAAGAGGGAGATCACGCCAAAATTTCCCTTCCCGGCGGCATGGTGGCGCGGGCGGTAGTGGTCAAGCTCGCCCCTACCCGCTCGGTGTGGTCGGTATACCGTTTTGTGAATCAGGACAAACTTGTTCCCCAGACGGTGGCCACTTTTAAAATCACCAGTGCGATTAAACTTACCTCGGACGAATCCAAGCACTTGGGCGCTTTTGCCGAAACAATCGAAAAACAAAATCAGGAGCGCGAGCGCGAGCAACTGGAGCGGGATAAAAAGGCCCTGTTGACGGACGAAGAGCAACGCCTGGAACGGGAGCGGGAATCTTTGCGCCAAAGTATTGGCCTGGCCGAAAAAAAGGGGAGTTTGTCGCTGGTGCGGGAATTTTCCTCTCTCGAAGATGAAAGTTTGGCCCCGCCCAGAAATCCACAGATTGATTGGTCGGGCCTCGATGGTGGCAAGGACGACCGGTACTTCGAGAGTCAGATCGACTATTCCGCCCTCAAGTAGTTTTTAAGTTCCGCCTGACTACGGATCTTCCCTTTTGAGTTTTTGTAGCTGTTCAAGGGAAAGGCCGGTGGTTTCGCTGACAAATTTAAAGTCTGCTCCCGTTGCCAAGAGCTTGCGGGCAATTTCCATCGCCTTGGCATCTTGGCCCTCTTCACGTCCTTTCTGGAGTCCCTCGTTATGGGCGTAGTGTTCCCGGTCGTGTTGATCTCTTCGCTGTTTGTCTATCGACAACGCTTCCGCTTTTACCTTCGGGTCTAAAGACAAATCCCACAAATTTTTGAGTACATTTTTCATCTCGTTTCCCCCTTTTAAAAGCTCCCTACAGTCTTCTATGCTGAGCTTATGCGAATTTTTAAGCACATAACACCACTTATCTTGGGATTTGTCCAGCTTTTCGATATTTACGCTAAATTTTTCAAGCTCTACAATCACCGGTCTGAGCGCTCTGGAAATCACCACATGGGGTGGATTCTCCCGCAGCAGACTGCAAACGTGAAAATAATCCTTCACTTGCGCCAACTCTTTCAAATTTTTGGTGCTAAAGATCAGCGAGTAGACCGGTGCCAGTTTTTCGTAACCCTCCCCCCGGTCAAGTTGATCCGAGTAAATTCTTCCCGAGTAGGCAATCAAACGCCCCACAAAGTGGGTTTGGTTGCTGGTTTGAATCTCCACGTTGACCGTTTCCGTTTTGGCCCCGAACGAAGACTGGTAGGTGAATTTTACCTGGAGGTCAAGAATATAGGTTTTGCCCGCATCTTTGGCGAGTCTTTGAGGAGTGAGTTCGGAATTTAAAACCACGACGTTTTCAATAGAAGAGTTTTCCGGCAGGGGCAAAAAGCTTTGCAAGAGGGATTTGAGAAGTTCTTCATTCTTGATGAGAAAGTTCTTAAACACAGCGTCGTTGGTAAGTCTTAGAAAGTTTTCCTTTTTTAAAAACGCAGAAAGTGCACGCATATCCATTTTGATCTCCAGTGTTCGCAATGCGTAATTGCCTTGCATATTACTGGTTCCCCTGCAAGCGCCTTCCCATTTGAGGTTGTATAAGTTCTTGAATTTAGGTGATTTTGAAAATTCTCTTTTTCAAAAAAGTGCTACTTCACGGATTTTTGTGCCATAATAAACCTATGAAACGACAAAACACCCTCTTGACGCCCCCCCCCGTAGATTCTGCGAAGTTATAAGTTTTTGTAGTCTGTTCGTCTTTGCGGCCTTCGTCCGGGCCTCCTCAACCCACACCCCCATTTGCCCTCCGGGACAGGTTTTAAATACCGCAGATTGTACCTGTAAAGCGGCTTGCAACGTAACTTGTCCTCAAGGCGGAACCCTGGATTCCAGCACCTGCAAATGTACATGCACCAAAACTTGTTCTGTTGAATACGGTGTAGACCCCACCAATGGCTCTTGTGTACTATCTTATCGTTACAGATTATGTCAAGAAATGTGTTACACCAGTGGTGCTACTGGTAGAACCAGGAAATACTCAGTTGACGGATACCGGAAGAATTACACTCTTGCTGGGCTAGAGAACCATTGTGGTGCTGACAGTAGTTATCATTGTTCGCTAATTCCAGACACCTCTGCTAATTGTAAATGTAGCTCTCAGATATACCCCGGAGAACATCCTCGGACAGGGCCTTACGATTGCACTCCATAAGTCCGGTCGTTTTATTGGAATCAGTGTAGGGAAGGCCCTTACTTCGTAGAGAGGGCCTTGCCGAGATCAATGCTATGTTGCCCGATCAGGCGACCGTTTTGATAGTGCCGGCACTGGCCGTCGACATCCAGTTCAAGAGTTCTCGAGATAGAATTGTATGACACTAGGGGAAGCTCCAGATGTTGGAATGTGGGGAAAAAGGGGGAGGGGGTAAAGTAGAGTTTGGTTAGCAGTTCGGAATCGTAGTTGGTGAGTTTCCATTTATTTTGTTTCGATCCAAAGTTTTCGTACATGACTGCCCGGGTGCTCCTTTCGGTGTGGGGAAGGCCTAAAAAGTGGCCCAGTTCGTGCAAAATGGTCGTACTCAGGTCAAAGCGCCTGACTCCATCGGTGTAAAAATGGCCAGGGTAAATTCTAAACTTGTTGTGGTAATTGTTGAGAATAATGTCAGCGTGGGTAATTTCGAGCCATTGGTTATATTCGCCGGGATTGTGCTCGGCCATGCGCAAGCGGGTAATCGCCAGGGCGGTGGGGGAGCGTCCGGGAAACCACTTTGAGTGCAGGTAGATGCCCATGGTGTGGTCCCAGTTGTAATCTTCGATATTGGTATACTCCAAGTTGGGGGTGACAGAGGCCGGAACTCGAAAAAAGGCCATATTGAGGCCTTCCACTTGAGGAATTTGGTCGTTCCAAACCTGCATCATTTTTTCAATCAGGTTGAGGTCTTCAGGGCCTGCGTGGAAGAGGTATTCTTTGGCAATTTTATCGCTGATGTTCAGGGAGATGCCGCCTCTTTCAACAACGCTGGGCGACCATTTTTTGGGGTAGAGAAGATAGTCTGGGCCAGAATTGCCGTTGGCCCAAAGGGAGGACGGGAAGGCGAGACAAAAGAGGGTCAAAACATTGCAGAGGGAATCCATTCGGCCTCCAGTTTTTGGGTTTTCTGTCCTTGAAATAAAAGGGTGTCACGGGGATTTTGTGGGTGTCACTTCGATGTGCATTAAAAAAATGCCGAGAACGGGTATAGGCCGGATTCTGTTTTTAAGCACCATTCCTCTAGGCCGCCGGTTGCCCGACGGCTCCAGCACTCTACCCGCCTGCATGGGCTGGCCGCCCTTGGCGCAGGCCTATTTGAGCTTGCTCCGCATAGAGTTTACCTGATTTCACTACAGCAAATGCCTGAGCATTCCGTACTTGCTTTCTGTTGCACTTGTCCTCACTTCGCAGTGGACGGGCGTTACCCGCTATGCTGCCATGTGGAGTCCGGACCTTCCTCCCGCCAAAAGGCCAGCGGTGCTTCCCCGTTCTCGGCACTCCGCTTATACACCATCAGGGGGAACTTTGGAAGTGTTTGCACTCTCCGTTGGCATCCAGCACAAAAGTCTCGTAGAGAATATGTGTCTTGGTCAGATACCTGGGATGGCGGGGGTGGTTATACGATGCCGGAGCGCGGGTAGGGGAGGGGGTGTCGTAGAGGGTTTTGAGAAAGAATTTGTCCCGATTTGATACTGTGCGTTTAACCTCTCCAGATCCGACGCTGGGAAACATAATCGAATCGGGGTCTTTGTCGTGCTCCAGCCCCAAGACGTGTCCCAGTTCGTGGAGGGCGACGGAGGCAAAATCCACCGGGCCATAGGGGTATTCGTCGGGGTTGGTGGTAAATTGATGATGCCTGAAGTTGAAAATGATATCGCAATGGATCAATTCGTAGAGTCTCGATTCCTCGCCTGCATCGCTTATCTCGGTGTGGATAGCGGTTTGGCAGGAGGTGACCGCCAGGGCCGAACTGGGGGTGTCTTCAAACCAATTTTCGCTAAAGTAGACACCCATTTCCTGATCCCGGGTATAGTTTTTGGTGCTGGAATGCAGAATATTGGAGGTGATTCCCATGGGGATTTGAAAAAAGGAGCGGATGCCAATGCCGTTCCACACCCGCATCATCTGCTCGACGGGGTTGGCATTTCCCACCAGGTCCATGCGCTCGGCGAGTTCGGTGCTCATGTGAAAGCGCAGACCTCCGCGTAGGGATTCTGTCGCCCAGCGCCTGGGGGTTCTGTCCCCTTTCCAGGGGTCGATGTCCTCTCCATCGGGGGTGAGGATGGGTTCTCGGAAGGTTTCTTGCCTAACGGGGGGTGGTTCTCCACCGCAAGCAAGCAGGGTCAACAAAAACGGAATCGCAAAAAGAGTGGAAAATTGCATGGGATGGCCTCCTTGGCCACGGCAAGATTTGTGGCCTTAAATTAAATGGTAGGGGACGGGGTAAGGGTTAGACAAATAGTTTTGCGGGCGTTAGTTTGAACGAACCCCTATTGTTAGGTTTTTTAAGGAGTTTTTCTGAAATTTTGGGTGATATGTTTGATGGCCTTGGCCTTTCCCCTACAGGCCTCACTCAGGGATATGGCCGGGGAATTGATGCAAAACAATGCCGCCCTGGCCGCTTCGAGGGCGCAGGTTGGGGTGGGTGAACTGAACCACATCGAGTTGATTCTCAGCAAGTCGTGGGAGTTTAACTATCAATTGCGTAGTGCGGACACCAAACTGGCCAATTTTTCCGGTGCCGGCAATTCCTCGCCCTTTGATGAAGTTGTGCATAGTTTTGGTGTGTCTCGGGAATTTCTCTACGGTAGCACGGTGAGTTTGGGCAATATTTTGGCCAGGAGGGAAACCAGTGATCGGGGCACGCGCTACCGTTTTTTGCAGGAAATCGGTTTGCGCCAGAGCTTGGGGCGCAATTTTTTTGGTTTTGAATACAGAAAAGACCTGGAGCGATCCGAGCTGGCCAAGCGTTTAAATCAACTCACTTATGAAGAGGACGTTGACGGGAAACTTTTGGAGTTGGTTCAGGCCTATTACCAGGCCGCCCAACACCTGGCCTTGATCGAATTGCAAAAAGAGGCGCAGCTGCGGGCCAGGCGACGTCTTGCGATCACTCGCCGGCGGGTACAGGATGGTTTGCGCCAGCAGGTTGACCTGTATCAGACCCGGGCCAATCTCCACCTTCAGGAAGAAGCGGTGGGAAGTGCCAATCTTCGCTTGCAGTCAGCACTGGAGAGTTTGGCGAGCTTGCTTCACCGCTCGGTGAGCGAGGCCGAAGTGACCAGTTTTCGAGGCCAGGGGTTTATTGAGCGAAGGCCTCCCAGTGGGGAGGCGGCGGCCAACCGCAGTTTGGAACGGCTCCGACAGCAGCAGCGCATTTCCCAGTCGGTTTTGGAAAGATCAAAGCTATTTCTCACCCCCAAACTGGAATTGAGCACGTTTTACCGCACCAGTCAGGTGCAAAATGTGCGCGCCGATGCCTTGAGCGAGGGGAGTTTGGCCAGGGGAGATAGGAGCGAAGTCACTGTGGCCTTGGACTTGACCTGGGCCTGGGGCCGTCCCTATAAAAATACCGATCGTTTGAAGGCGCGCCTGCATTTTGAAACTGCCCGCAAAAATTTACAATCTTCCCAGACCAATCTCGACCAAGCTGCCAGTGTACTCAAACGGCAGATTGCCTTTCTTCAGGAAAATATCGCCTCGGTCAAAGAGCGCCTGCAACTTTCCCAAAGGGCGCTCGGGGAATACAATCGTTTATACGACCGGGGACGCGCCAATTTGGATCAGGTGATTCGCGCCGAGGAGACTTTTATCGAAACCGAGATAAGTTACATTAACTATTTGGCCCAACGGGAATTGTCGGTTTATCGTTTGAGTCATCTCTACGGGAAATTGCAATCCTTTATTCAGGGGAGTGAATCTCAGTGAAAGGCCTGATTCACTATTTTGTCGAGCGCAGTCTGGTGGTCAACGTGTTCACCGCCATCGTCACCATAGCGGGGGGATTTTCCCTCTATTTTCTACAAAAGGAAACCTTTCCCTCGGTGGAATTTGGCCGCATCATGATCCGCACGGTTTACCCCGGCTCCTCGGCCGAGGACTCGGAAAAACTGGTCACCATTCCCATCGAGAGAACCCTCAAGGGAGTTGACGGCATCAAGGAAGTCAACGCTATCTCGCTGGAGAACAATTCGCGCATTTTTGTGGAAGTCGAACCCGACGCCGTTATCAAAGAGGTTTTGGAAGACATCAAAGACGCGGTGGATACGGTGACCGACCTGCCCGCCGACATTGAAGTGCCCAGAGTCGTCAACTTTCACAACAAGCGCCGGGGGATTATCAACGTGCCTTTGACCGGCGGGGATTACCGGGAACTCAGGGTGATCGCCAAAAAACTGCGCGACGTTTTGGAGCGCCTGCCGGAAATTGCCGAAGTCGAACTCGATGGCCACCGCATCGACGAGATTCGGGTGGAAATTGATCCGGTGGCGATGAACCGTCACGAAATTTCCGTGGGGGAAATCCACCGCGCTTTGCGCGAGAGGAACCTCAACCTTTCGGCGGGGCTGTTGGAGGCCCCCGGGGGCGATCTCTTTGTGCGCACCCTTGCCGAGTTTGAAAGCATCGAAGACATTGAAAAGGTCGTCGTCCGCTCCAACAATTCGGGCCGCAAGATTCTGGTGCAAGACGTGGCGGAGGTCGAACGCGTGCCCACCGAGGGGGCGGTGCTTTTGCGCGCCAACGGGGCGCGGGCGATCTATCTCGACGTCAAGGCGCGGGAAAACGCCGACGTTTTGCGGACTACTGCCAAGGTCAAGGAAAATGTCATTGAATTTTTTGATTCCGGCAAGTATCCCCAAATCAAGCACGCTTTCACCCGCGATCTCTCCTATTACGTCAAGCGCCGCCTGAATATTTTGAAGGACAACGGCCTGGTGGGAGTGGTGCTGGTCTTTTTCTGCCTGCTCGCCTTTCTCGACTTTCGCATTTCCGTGGTGACCTCGCTGGGGGCACCGATTGCCTTTATGGTTTCTTTTGTGGTCATGCAAATGACCGGCGTTTCCATCAATTTGGTTTCCATGTTTGCTCTGATTTTGGTGTTGGGTATGTTGGTGGACGATTCGATTATTGTCTCCGAACACTTTTACCAGAAATTGGAGGGTGGAATGAAACCCAAACAGGCCGCGCTGGAGGCGGCCTTTGAAACCATTAGTCCGGTGACTGCCACCATCCTCACCACCATCGCCGCTTTTGGTGCCCTCTTTTTTATGGGGGGAACCATGGGCAAGTTTTTGTGGTCGGTGCCGGCGGTGGTGATTATCTGTCTGGTGGCCTCCTGGTTTGAGTGCTTTTTTATTTTGCCCTCTCACCTGGCCGACTTCGTTCCGGTGGCCAAGCACAAGGGCAAGCGGCGTTGGTACCATACACTCACGGATATTTATATCCGCCACTTGAGGGTGCTACTCAAATATTATTGGGCCATATTGTTGGTCTTTGGCTCGGTTCTTGGGGGTTCCATTTTTGTGGGCACCAAGATGGATTTTGAACTTTTTCCCGGAGACGACGTCCGCAATATTTACGTTCAAATCAAGGGTGTGGTGGGAACTCCTCTGGAAGTCTCCAACCAGACGGTGGCCAAACTCGAAAAGATGAGTTTGAAGGAACTGAAGACTTCGGAACTGGAACACCTGCGCTCCCGAGTGGGCATTTTAATTGAAGAGGGCACCCGCCGGCGCAAGATTGGCGGGCACTACGCTTCTTTGCAATTCAACCTCACTCCCCCCGACGAGCGGGGGCGCTCGACGGATGAAATTATCAAGGTCTTGGTGGACAAGGCCAGACTTCTGGCCCCGGGTTATACGGTCACTGCCAGCAAAATTCAGGGTGGCCCTCCCCGAGGCAAGGCGGTGGACATACAGCTTTCGGGGGATTCGCTGGATGAGTTGTTGGCAGTGGCCAAAAAGGTGGAAACCAAACTCAGGAGTTGGGAGGGTATCACCTCTACGGAAATCGACTTTGAAGAGGGCAAGGAACAAATCATTCTCGACGTAGACGATGCCGAGGCCAGGCGTTTGGGCCTTTCGACTGCCACTATTGCGCTGGAGTTGCGGCGTCTGCTCTCGGGAGAAGAAGTTACCCAGATTCGGGAATCCGACGAAGATATTAAAATCCGTATGTTTTTGGACGACCACGCTAGAACCAGGGTGGAATCCCTCGACCTGCTTCACATCGACAACCGGGAGGGCGCGCGCATTCCCCTTTCCCGACTGGTGAAATTGGAGAGAAGGCCGGGTGCCTTTGTCATTCGCCGGCTCGACTACAAGCGGGTGGTTTCGGTTCAGGCCACCATCGACAAGGCCAAAACCACTCCGGTGGCGGTGGCCGAAACTTTCAGGCCGGAAGTAGAAAAAAGCTTGTCGTCAACTCCGGGGGTTATGTTTGAATTTGGCGGAGAAAATAAAAATACCAGGGAATCTATGAGCAATTTGGCGCGCGCCGGACTGATCGCCCTGGGTCTGATTTTTCTCATTTTGGTGGTGATGTTTAATAGCCTCTGGCATTCCAGCGTGGTTTTGAGTGCCGTGCCCTTAGGATTGATTGGGGTCATCTGGACGTTTTTGATAGCGGGCAAATCTTTGGGGTTTATGGCCTTGATGGGAGTGGTGGCCCTCTCCGGCGTAGTGGTCAACGACTCTATCGTGCTGGTCAATTTTATCAACAAGAGGCGCAAAACCGAGAAGGATTTAATCACGGCGGTGATGGAGGCGGCGCGCTCGCGCTTTCGGCCGGTGATTCTCACCACTTTCACTACGGTGGCGGGCCTTTTGCCGATCGCCCACCCTTTTATCTCCAAAATTTTGACTTTTGGAAGAACCGTGGACAGCGACCCCTTTATTCAGCCCATGGCCTTGAGCTTTGCCTGGGGCCTGATGTTTGCCTCTCTGGTGACCCTGGTTTTTGTCCCCTGTGGTTATATCTTTTCCGAAAGAGTCAAAGACTTGTTTTTTCGATACATTTGGCCTTCGCGCGGGCCGGCCCATGCGCGGGAATAGCTTCGGCAAAATGATTTCGTTGCTTTCCTTCGGGGAATCCCACGGGCGCGCCATGGGGGCGGTGGTGGACGGTATTCCCGCCGGCCTGGACTTTTGTCTGGAGGACTTACAAGAAAAACTCGACCGTCGCGCTCCCGGAAGACTGGCGGGAACTACCGCAAGGTGCGAACCCGACCGCGCCGAAGTTTTGTCGGGAATTTTTGAAAATCAAACCCTGGGTACTCCCATTGCGGTAGTGGTTTATAATCGGGATGCCAAAAGCTCCGATTATGCCTGGGCCAAAACAGAAGAGCGCCCCGGACACGCCGACCGGACGACGCTGCAAAAATATGGACAGCGCGACTGGCGCGGTGGCGGGCGCGCCAGTGGGCGGGAAACACTGGCGCGGGTGATTGGCGGTTATTTTGCCTCGCTGGTAATTCCCCGGGTTTTTGTCAGGGCCTATACTTCCCAGCTCGGGCCTTTTTGCTTTGAGGGTATTCCCGCAGACCTTAAAACTGATTTTGGCGCTTACGCCTTTCCCGATCGCTCTCGGGAAGAGGGGATTGCCAACTATCTTTTGGGCCTGCAAGAGGCGGGCGAATCTTGCGGCGGCAAGGTCGCAGTGCTGGTGGACAACTGTCCGGCCGGTCTGGGTGAGCCAATCTTTGACAAACTCAAGGCGGATTTGTCCAAGGCGTTTTTGTCCATCGGAGGTGCGGTGGCCTTTAGCTATGGCCTGGGAGAGCAAATGAGTGAACT
Source organism: Bacteriovoracaceae bacterium (assembly GCA_965215445.1). Classification (GTDB taxonomy): domain Bacteria; phylum Bdellovibrionota; class Bacteriovoracia; order Bacteriovoracales; family Bacteriovoracaceae; genus CBDBLK01. Next base: position 1,613,514 of record CBDCDT010000002.1, read on the forward strand.
TTCGGGCATGCAAGTTTCCCGTGATCGCTCTTCTTTTGGAGGCATTGAAGGGGGCATCAGCAACGGCGAGCGCATCACTTTGCAAGTGACCTTCAAACCCCCCAGCACGGTGGGAAAAAAAGCGCGCGAGGGCAGGCACGACCCTTGCATCGTCCCCCGCGCAATCCCCGTAGTAGAGGCCATGGCCAAACTGGTTTTGGCGGATCACTTTTTGAGGCAAAGGGCCTATGCGCTCTGAAGTCATCACCCCGGGACTTTCCTATTTGCATCGGGAGTGGCGGCACATTCCCGGCGACACGCTTTTAGTGGTGACCGACGCCAAAGTGAGAGAACTTTATCACTCCAAACTGGGCCTGGAGGAAGTTGTCGAAAAAAAAGTCTTCACTTTTGAAGTTCCCCGAGGTGAGGCCGCCAAGACCAAACATACTTATTGTGCGGCACTAGATTTTTTTCTCAAGCAAAGGATTCACCCCCGCACCCACCTGGTGGCGGTGGGAGGAGGAGCGCTCAGCGATGTGGCGGGGTTGGTGGCGGCCACGCTTTTGCGGGGACTCGACTGGAGTGTGGTACCCACTACGCTGCTTTCCATGGTGGACGCTAGTATCGGGGGCAAAGTCGGCATCAACTGGGGCGGGGCCAAAAATCAAGTGGGCAGTATCCATTTTCCCCGGCACATTTTTTTATGTCCCGAATTTCTTGCCAGCTTGAGTGACGACGAGTGGAGCAGTGGAGTGGGCGAAGTGGTCAAGTACGGTTTTTTGAGTGCCCACATTTGCCATTTATTGGAAAAGGGAAGGCCTTTGGGAGAAATCATTTTGGCCTGTGCTGATTATAAGCAAGGTTTGGTTGCCGCTAAAGACCGCCAGGCCCTCAACCTGGGCCACACCTTTGGCCACGCCTTGGAAAAATTGTATTGCCTGCCCCACGGAGAGGCGGTGTATTGGGGCATGGCACTCATCTTTTCATTGTACGGAGGGCGCGACTTTTTGCCCCTGCTCAAAGAGTGGACGCAAAAACTGTGGCCATCTCCTCGTTGGAAGTTACCCGCTCCCTGGTGTGCCGAGGGGTTTCCCACGGATGCGGTCTTTGAGCTGATTTTAAAAGATAAAAAGGCGGTCTCCCGCGAGGCGATCGAACTGGTTTTAGTTGCGGAACCAGGGCGCCCCACAACTGAAGTGGTGACCTTTTATCAACTGGAAAAGCGCTTGAGGGAGCACGGTGAGTTGCTGGAAAATTTCTCCCTGTAAAGACACCTCCTCCGTGCAGCACTTGCGGGTGCCGGGTTCCAAAAGCTATGCCACCCGCCTGCTAATTTTGGCGGCGTTAAAACCAGACCCTGTCAAAATTTTTGACCTGCCCGAATCCAGCGACGTTTTGACTCTGCTCGATTGCTTAAAAAAAATTGGCCTTGGCATTTCCCGGACTGGAGCGGATGTCGTGATTGAAAATTCCTTTCCCGCCTGCGAACCGATGGATGCCCCTCCCTTGAGTCTTTCCACCGGAGACGGGGGCACCACCAACCGCTTTTTGCTAGGCCTGTTGGCACGGGGAAAGAGGATGTATCAATTGAATCCTTCGGGACGCATAAAAGAGCGCCCCGTGCAGGAGTTGTGGCAGGCCTTGCGCTTGCTGGGGGCGCAGGTGAGTGCCGGGAAAGTTCAAGGCCCTGTCGTTTGGGGGAAGAAAGTCTGCGTCGATGCAAGCAGCTCTTCCCAAATGGCCAGCTCTTTGGCGCTCGCTCTGGCCGATACCGAAGCAGAAATTGTGCCCAAAAATCTGCTCGCTTCCCAAACCTATTGGTGGCTCACCCAAAAGCTGGTTTCTGATTTTCGAGAGGGAAGTTTGAACTGGCGCGTGCCGGTGGATTGGTCGGGGGCCGCCCCCCTTTTGGGTACGGGCCTTTTAATCAATCCGGTTTTGTTGGAAAACTGCCAGACCCCCGACCCGCTCCAGGCCGATGGCCGATTTTTGGGACTGATTAAAGAGATGGGTGGAAACCCTCGCGCGACTCCGGGCGGCCTGTCTCTTTTTCCGGCGCGCAGATTGCAAGCGATCAAAGTCGATGCCCGCCACTTCCCCGATCTCATCCCCAGTTTGAGTTTTGTGTGCAGTTATGCCAAGGGCACCAGCGTGTTTGAAAACCTCAGCGTTTTACGGCATAAAGAAAGCGACCGGCTGGCCCAAATCCAGCGCTTGCTGACCCATTTTGGGGTGAAGCACGCCTTCAAGGCCCGCGCCTGCTCATTGGAAATTTATGGCCCCACTCCCAGGAGTGAGCGGCCTTCCAGCTATACCGCCCCCAATGACCACCGCATGATTATGAGTGCCGCTTTGTTTATGCGCTATAATGGCGGGGGAACTTTGTTCAACGTCCATCCCGTCGCCAAGTCCTTTGCCCATTTTAATTCCACTCTTCTTTGAACTCGACGTTGTGGTAGACTTTTTGAACGTCGTCATCGTCTTCGAGGGCATCCAGCAGTTTGAGAAAGGCTTGGTAGGTGCTCTGGTCGCTGAGAGATTTTTCTTCGAGGGGCAGGCGTTGCAAATTGGCCGCGCCTATTTCGATTCCCATGTCTTGCAGATTTTTGTAGACCAGACCGTAGTCTTCCATGGCACTGGTGACGGTGATGTTGCCATCTTCGAGTTCCACGTCTTCGGCCCCGGCGTCGATCAGATTTAAAGTCAATTCGTCTTCGTCACATTCGGGCGGCAGGGGAAAAGTGAAAACCCCTTTGTGGGAAAAGACAAATTCCAGACAGCCGTCTTTGCCCAAATTGCCACCGTATTTTCTAAAGTACGAGCGCACGTTGCCCACCGTGCGGGTTTTATTGTCGGTGGCGCACTCCACGAATAGGGCGCTGCCCTCGGGGCCATAACCTTCAAAAGTCGTCTCTTCCAGAGCGCTGCTTTCCCCACCACTGGCCTTTTTAATCGCCTTGTCGATGTTGTCCTTGGGGACATTTTGTCCCCGCGCAGTTTGAATCGCCAGGCGCAGGCGCGGATTGGCATCGGGTTCGGGGCCGGCTGATTTCACCGCCACGGCGATTTCCTTAATCAGTTTGGTAAAAATTTTGCCCCGCTTGGCATCTTTGAGGCCTTTGCGGTGGCGGATATTGGCCCATTTACTATGCCCCGCCATGACCTCTCCGCAGGTAAAAAAAGAAAAGGCCCACCAGGCCCAGGCCTAAGAGATAGGGAAAATAGCGCAAAATTCCGTAGAGCAGGTAGGCCACTCCCCGCACGCTGTAGGCAAGCATCGGAGATTTTAAAATCAGGGGGGCGTACGCCGGGGCGGTGGCGTAATAGGTCGAAACCAGCGCCTTTCCCAGGGAAAAAGACAGCAAAACCCGGTCGCGGAAATTGCGAAAAAAGTCGATCACAAAGTGCCTGCGGCCAAATCCCGCCGTCAGCAGATAGCACTGATCTTTTTGTAAAAGAGAGAGGATTTCTTGCGGGGATTCAATCAAACTTTGCGACATCCGCGAGGCAAAACCAAATTTATCCACATACAGCAGGCGGATGGCGTAGCAATGGCCGTTTGTGAGATTTTTGACGTTGGCATCCCCTCCGATTGAAAGACTGTCCAGAGTTTGCAAACGCCCGTCGGTGGGAGTGCGGTTGCGATAGAGGACGGGTTGGGGGTCTGCTCTGAGTACGCATGGGGGGTCTTCCACAACGTAGGCATAGAGGGAGTCGGTGTGCGAGGGGCTGAAGCCGCTAAAAGTGGAGTGTAATTGCCTGTCTCCCTTGTACAGACTTTGCAGGTTGATTTCATTTTGTCCGTCAATGGTGTTGCTCAAGTAAAGATGGTAAAACAATTTGGTCTCTACGTCGGCCTGGGCAATTTCCTGTCCATTGTTGTAGCGGGTTTCGCTTATAAAAAAGAGCAGGTGGTAGTCTCTGGTTTGATTTGGTGTTTGGGTATTGGTCACAAACGGGGCGCAGTCGTAGACGGGACACAATTCATCAAAACTTATTGTTATCGGCAGATTGCCGTTGTTGGAGTTCAGTTGACGGGCATTTTGAATAACAGTATATCCCGAATTGCTTTCTGCAGCGACATGGAGGTATTGAGGTGAGATGTTTTCCAAATTGATTTGCAGCCTGAAGTGGATTTCTCCCGTGCCGCTCGCAGAGGAAGTAATGTCGGGAAGAATATTTCGGGTAAAATAATCAGCATTGTTACCCGCTTCGAGGGGAATGTAGACCTTGATGGCCTCGCTTTCACTCCCTCCCTCTTCCAAACCGGTATTGAGGGTATCGCTGCCGACACTTGGGGTGGCGTCGCTCAGTCTCACCACGGGATAGATTTCATCCTGGGGCGTGTTGCTTTCTCGCCAGACGGCATCGTAGATGGTGGCGCTCCAGGTCGAAATATTGAAAAGCAAGAGAATGATGATTTTTAAGGCCATACCCCATTTTAGTTGCTCTTAGCAGCATTGACAATGCCTTTTGTTTTTTGTAACAACACTTTTAGGTCTGAAAAAGGGAGATGGTTATGGCGAAAGCGACCACGGGCAAGGCCCGCTTTAAAATTCAACGTGCTTTGGGACTGGAACTTCCGGGATTGGGCAAGGCCGGTGCCCTCGAACGCAGGCCCTATGGGCCAGGGGTTCACGGCAACCGCCGCAGGAAAATTTCGGATTATGCCGTCCGCCTGAAGGAAAAACAAAAATTGGTTTATCATTACGGGCTGCGTGAGCGGCAGTTGGTCAATTATGTCAAGTCGGCCAAGCGCCAGACCGGTGGCAGGCCGTGGATGGAAGTTTTGCTGACCACGCTCGAACGCCGCCTCAACAACGTCATTTTTCGCCTCAACTGGGCGCCCTCGATTCCGGCCGCCTCGCAGATGGTTTCTCACGGGCAGGTGCTGGTCAATGGCAAAAAAGTCGATCGCGCTTCCTTTTTGGTAGGTGTCGGGGACGTGGTGGAACTCTCCGGCCGGGGTTATAAAAATCAAAGCTATAAACGCTGTCTGGAAACTCCCCGCCTGCCGGCGGTTCCCGGCTGTTGGTCGATGGAAGGGACTGAAGACCAGAAAAAGGCCAAGTTGTCGGTCGCTCCCCTGCCGGAAGATGTGCCCTTTGCCTTTGTCGATCAGTTGGTGATCGAGCACTACTGGAAAGTTAAGTAGTCTCGCTCATGTCTCAGGCCATCTTTTTGCTGTTTGTGCTTTTGGCATCGTCATCTTGTACTGCCGACTATTATTATTGTGACCGTCCACCTGGGGCAAGTACTTGGACTGTCTCACAAATCGTCACGGTTGAGGGCACGGCACCCCATCGAACCATGTCCAATGTTTTTGTGCCATGGGAATTTTATCGCAGTTACGATGGGGAAAGAGAAATCATAAGCGTCTACAAAAAACATCACCCTTCCTGGTCAAAGTATAGAATTTATAAATTGGATTTTTCCTCCACTCCGCCCAGGTTTTGGCACGGTTACGGAGACCACTTTACCTCCGAGCAGTTTGAAGGCATTTATGGGATGCCCTTTGAAAAAAAGCATATTGTCGATCCCTCATTGCTCAAATACCTTCCGGAAAAAGAGCAAGGCCAGGTTTCCAGGGCCTATTTTGATAAACGCTTGACACAAAATTGTAAGAATATGGGAGTGCTGGAATACAAGATGAGGTCTTTTATGCGCTTTTTGACCCGCTTTATTCCGACAGCGTGATGAGGGCCATCCTCTGTTTTGCCATGGTCTGGCCCATTTTTGCCTTTGCCAAGGCCCACAAAGAACAGTGCTCGTTTCCCCCGAGGGTAGCAGGAGAAGCGTGGAATCTATTCTGGGCGCAGCACTATGTGGGCGCAGACTTACTTAGGCAAGACATTGAAAAAATGGAAGTGGATGCCGATGCCGTCCGCAGTCTGATCGGGATTTGGGATACCAGTCAGAGAAATCACGGGGAGTACGTCAGTCATCTGGTGGCCGGCCCCACTCCCGCAGCAGTGATTCCCCTGGATCAGGCGCTGGCCTATTTTAAAGGTGATATTTTTACAGCGTGTCTGGAGCGCAGCTCTTGCCTGCCCTATATCAACTATTCCATGGAGTGGTTGGAGAATTACTTTCTTGCCGATATGGCCTTTCGTTTAAGTTCAAAGGGAAGCACCCTCATTACTTCGGCGGATAATGACCGTTCCGCCGTAGGCCCTGCCAAAAGTGGGAGTGCCAGAGAGGGAAATATTATCCTGGTGACGAGTCTCGCTCCCAGTGGCCATCCGTCGAGCTTTACTAACTACGCAGATTCCACAACCGTTGCCGTTCCGGCGGATCGGTCGATGCGAAGCTATAATTTGGAGGGAGGGGCGGGAGTTTTTGGCGGAACCAGTGGCGCTGCCCCGTTGGTGACGGGCGCGTTGGGAGGGTTTTCCCTTTTGAGTGGATATGTGCTGGGAACGCGGGAGATTGAGCGCCTTTTGAAAAAAACCGCCATTCCTCTGACCGGTTTACCGCGCTCTAATTTGATTGGTGCGGGAATGCTCAATGCCTATAAAATTGGCCGGGTGGCCGACAGGCTTACCCAGCGTTGTGGAGAAAAAAAAGAGTGCATGGCCTCCCTTTTGAAGACGGAAGAGCTTTATGATTTTGACAGGGGATTTGATTGGGAGGGAGTTGCTTTTGACCAACTCGGCGCTTGTCAAAAGACCGCTGCCTTTAGCGATCTCCGTCGGGCGGCCTTTTTAAACCCCCAGCGGGCAGAGCTATGGCAGGAAATTGCCCGCGTGAAAGAAAAGTATTTTTCAGGTGGAGCGGAGTTTTATTTGTCCCTGGCCCAAAGAGTGGGGCAAACTGATCGCGAACTGCTTATAGACATTTGCCGGGGAGGGAAAAAGGCCCGTTTGGCAAAATACCTGGGGGAAGCAGACCTGGCTTCTCTTTTGTCCTTTCCCTTTTGTCATGCCGAGACTTTAAAGTATGTGGCGGGTGCTCTTTTTGCGGATTGGGTTTTGGATTCGGAAAGTCTGGCCAAAAGCTTGCTCAAACGGCCCGAAATAGATTCCTCAGTACTCGCTTCTCTGGCCAGTTTGAGTGGAAGTCACGCCCATAAGCTTGCAGACCTTGGCGGATTGTTGAACGCCATTTTTGGTCACGAACAGACCAATTCGCTGGTGCTCGCCTCAACGGCAGAGGCGGTTGGCAAAAACTTTGAAGAATGGGGCCATTCCCGAGAATTTGTGGGTCAGATTTTTGCTCACCAAAAAATTGGTTCGGCGGTACTTGCCTCCCTGAGCGCAGTGGTGAGTAAAAACTTTGACAAATTTATGGATGCAGAAAAGTTTTTGAATCAGATTTTGGGCCATGAAAAAGTGGATGGGTTGGCCTTGGTGCGTCTGGCGGGAGCGGTCAGTATCAACTACAACAAAATGTCGAATCCGGAAAAGTTTTTGGAGCAGATTCTTGCCCACCGAAAAACCGATGCCAGAGTTTTGGCAATTTTCATCTATGCCGTCAAAAAGAACGCTCTCGGGATTGTGGCCCTGGAAAAGCTTTTGCGTGGGATTTTGGGCCACCCATCAGTGGATTGGCATATTCTCAACAATTTGGCGCGCATAACGCAAGACCATGCGGACAGGATTGAGGGTTCTCAAGAGTTGTTGGAGCGGATTTCCCTCGAACTTAAATCTTCCCAGTGATGGTGGGACAGAAACTCAATTTCAAGTTCTCTTTTGATCTTGCGTAAATGACGGGCCTGGGCCTTGAGTTCCGATTTGGCCCCCAAGCGTGGACACACCAATAATCCGCGCAGGTGTTGCAAAATGTGCCGGTAGTTTTGCCAGTTGTGAAATTGCAAAAAATTGTCGTCTCCCATGAGCAGGTAGAGCTTGGGGACGCACACTTTAGCAATCCATTGGGAAGTCGGATTTCCTTCGTCAAGGCCCAAAAAACCGGGATAAATTGAGTGAGGAGTCTTGGCCAGTTCGAGGGCCAATCTTTGAAAATGTTCAAAGGGATTAAACTTGAGTATTTTTTGGGGGTTGCGGTCGGGTGCCACCAAGATGGGGCCGATCGGGCACAAATCCAGACAGGCGGCATGCCCTTTGTGCCAGGGGGAAAAGCTGCCTCCAAAAATCACCAATTGCTCTTTCCACACACTTTTGCAGTAGCGTTGAGGTAACCTTAGGGAAGGAGTCGCTTCAAAAAGGGGATACTGTTCCCCGAGCCAGCGGCACAAGGCACTTTGATCTCGCAAGTTCTCAATAGAGAGGTCGAGCAAGCGCGTCCACTCGCCCTGATAGTGTATTTCCAATTGGTCGCCGCAATTTCTAAAAAGTGGGCCTTCTTCCATTTCGAGGCCAATTCTAAGGGAATCTGTACGAAATTTAAAGGCAAATTTTACCCCTGTGCGCGACACCGATTTGCTGTGGGAAAATGGTTAAAGGTGAAGACATTGGGCCATTTTCTCTATTTATTTGTGCTTTTGGCGGGATTGTTGAGTTCCTGCCTGCCTTCCTCTTCCAAAGAGGAATCCGCCGGCCAGACCTCCAGTGGAAGTGGGGGCGGTGGTGGAGGAGGTGGTGGGGCGAACCCGGTTCAAAGCTATACTTTAAGCTACAGTTATCAGGCCAACCGCAGGCTTTGGTTTGATGTGGTCAGTACCAGTGGTTTTAGTGTCGGCGACACCGTTTTTGCCTGCCGTTTTGCCTCTTTTGGCCAGTGTAATAGACCTATTGATGCCAACGCTAGCAGAGGATACGAGGGCAGGGCGGTCATTTACCATGTAGACAGAGACAGGAACCGCCTCTACGTCACCACCGATCCCACCATTTTGATATACCGGGATAGTATGCACCTTTGGAATTCCACCGGCACTGCCAATACGCGCTTGACTGATGAACCCATGCGCCTGTATCGCGCCACCGAGTATCCGGTGGTTTTAAACGGCCTGCTTCTCAACGCCAGTGATGTTGATCAAACCAACGCCGGCATTGCCAGTTATTCCTCGGAACCCAGTATTGACGGCAATTTGGCAATTAATCCCAATAATTCCAATATTACGGAAGTCAACACCCTTTTTGCCATGGACACAAGGGTGGAAATGGAATATGTTATCAGTGCCCGCAGCACCACTGATGGCTCGGTTCTGGCCACTCACCGGATTCGCCTGAGTATTATCGACCCCCCCACGCGCTTTACCTATTCCAGGCCCAATCCCATTCGCCTCAATATTGGCAGTGACTATCTCAACAATGTGGCCACGGTATCTCCTCTCGCCGCTGGTGCTTCCGATATTTTTTTTGATCTCGACCCCAATGCAGCCGGCCTGCCGGCGGGGATTGCTCTTAATGATGAAACCGGTTTGGTGAGTGGGGTTCCCAGTGGCTTCACTGCGGGTAGCACTTCCACCGTGCGGGCCTATCACCCCGCTTCGGGGGCGGGAGTAGCACTGACCGCCGACGTGGAGATTATTACCGCCACGGACATTGATGAAATCTATGTCGATCAACCCATGGGCCGAACCATATTATTGGAAGTGAATAACACGCGATTTTTTAATACTGGAGGGAAGGTATCTAGCAATCAGGGAACTACGGGTACGATTACCTTTGTCGACCGGGAAAATAACGATATTTTTATTACCATGGACGATAGTGTAGAAGGGCCGGATATTTTTAGATCTGGAAATCAAATCGACGCGAGTGTCGTTTTTGTCACTTCCCGGGCCATAGTGGAGAGAGTTTTTCATGTGATCAACACTGATGGTTTAAATATCAACGATTTAACCGTCGGGGCCAATCCCATTACGACTACGGTTTATAATGACAATGCGGTTTTTAACGGAGTTCCCGGAGAAGTGCTCACCCACCGCATTTCCCCTCCCATTCTCGAAGGCAATCTGGTTTTTTGTGTAGACGATACTGAAGACAGCGAGGGAAATCCCCAGACCGATTGTGGCACCTTGGGCGGGGGGAGTATCGTCGACGTCGATGCGCCAGGGCAGTTGCCCATCGCCAAAACCGTTTTTCGTATCAATGTCGCCAATAGTCTGGGAAGAACCCGCTTTACCGATTTTGGTTTGACTATCGTTCAGTTGCCGACCGACTTGAGCCTGGCCCAATTGCAATATGTGCCCATCAACCCGGTAGTGGACGGAACTTTTCACGAGGGCACGTTTATTTCCGCCCGCCCTTCCGAAGAAGACCAGACCAATGCCGAAGTTTCCGCCAAAATTATCGACGTCTACCGCAATGCTGACGGAAATATTGAAGGATTGTTGATTAAAGCGGAACGCAAAATAGAATTCGATGAAGAAATAGATAATGAAGTGCCCTTTTACTCGGCAGAGACGGCCGCGCGCCAATTCCAATACCTCTACGTCACTGATACCACGCCCTTTACGGTCGGCTCGATGGTTTCCAGTTCGTCTCAGGGGCTGGCCAGTGTTTTGCCCGGTGGGATCGATATTATTAGCAACCGTTTGGCGGTAGAGTTGATGAACGAAAACTTTTTTGCCCTCGGACATGGCCTCGATAACCAACTGGCCTATGCCAATCGAGAGACGGTAGTGATCGGTCAGACCGATCAGTCTTACGTCAATTTTATCGCCACCCTGACAAATTCTTCCAATTTTGAATTGGGAGAAATGATTACCAGTGCCAATGGGGCCACCGGTTGGGTAGTTTTTAACGATACTATTCGCCACCGCATTTATGTGCGCCATCTGAGTGGCACTTTTAACGATGGCGATGTGGTAAACGATGCTGGTAGTAACAGTGCGACCATTGAATCCCTGAAATCCAATTATATAAGTCTCGAAGTGCCTTTGGCGGAGATTGTTACTCCCAACACCAGTTTTTTGGAAGGACAAAATATCGTCGCCTACGATGAGGGCGCCGCCGTCCATATTGGCTCGGGCATGATTTTTGACAGTGACGATATTGCTGCCAACCGGCGCCTGTCTCTCCAGTGGGAGTCGGGCAGTTTTGAGGCCACCAGTGACCTCACCAGCGATAACTACGTCAATTCCTTTGCCGATCAAAGCGATCCCACCTCGGTTTCCCACGAAAACGCCTATTACGTCTATTCCGGTATTCCAGTCAATTTGCAAACTTATCTCAGGGGGTCTTTTACTTCGGTGGAAATTGATCCACCACTGCCCAGCGGTTTGTCTTTGAATCCCAATACTGGAGAAATTTCTGGTACTCCCAACAGTATCTCCCCCAGGCGGACTTATAATTTGACGGTGAGAAATGCCTCTACACCGGTATCTTACCAATTTGAACTGGAAGTACTGTCCCAATTTTACGTTTACCAGGAAACCCTGCGCGCCCAGCAAGGTGGCGGTGGTGGTGTACAGACGTCTGCCGGCAACAGTTCTTCATACGTTATGCACAAGTCGGGCCAAGGTTTTCAGACCGCCGACTGCCGGGTGACCAATAAGCACATCGTTACTGATGCAGGAGGCATTGTTCAAGACCAGGACACCTTGAACGACATCGTCTGTTTCCTGGATGGCGGTGAAGAAGATTTATATTTTCAAGGCATCAATTTCAAAATTCACGCCAGTCCGGGTATGTGCGAATATATCACTTACTGGCCCTACGGTTATTATAATTTCCCACCCTTTCAAACTAGAGGATCGACAGTCTACACCCGCTATGCCGATATTGATGGAGACATCACCGCCAATTGCGGTGCTAACACTTGGTCGGGCCAGGGAGTCGGCACTGCCGCCACTGACATTATTCAAGACGATGGGGGTAGCAATATTCCCACTCAAACCAGTCCCAGAGCGGGTCGCTTGTGGGGGCAAACCTATTGCGAAACCGGAAGCTGTGCCGGGGCAGGGGATGACCAAGCGGATGAAGCTGTATGTCTAGGAAGACATCAAGGAGGCCGGGGCAATAATACCGGGCCTAATTGTGATGAAGGCTCCTACGTTGTCAACACCTATTCCTGTGCTATTCCCGAAAATCCCGGGCCTTGTGTTTGTACCATGGATTCTCAGGAAGTGGAATGTGGAGGAGACCGGGTTAACTGCGCCGGAGGCCCGATTACCGCTACTGACGGTCTCGACCCCAGATCCGTCGACACTACCCAAGGTCTGGTTATGTTCTCCTTTTTTGGCATGGATGGCCGAGATATTGAAATTCCTTCTCCCGATTCCCGGAGAGGTTTGAAAGTGGGCAATACTTTTGTCTCCAATTGGACGAGTTTGTCTCAAACCAGCACCCCGGGACTTAGGAATTGCGTGACCGATCAAGGCTTTAACTACGATGCCGATGGGTGGGAGGGATACGGATTCTTGGATCCCACTCCGGGAACTCCTGGTACAACCAATTTTGGGAGTGTTGCCCTCAATTTATTGGATCCCACTTTTGGTTTTGGCCGCAAAAGCTATGAGTTTCAGTGCAACGACAGTGCCGGCGATATCAAGGCCAGAGTTAGGGTTTATGTCAGGGATTGGAATCGGGATTTCAGTCCCGCCGATGGCATCGACAACTTGAGTGAAGGAGTGGCCGGCTCATTACTTGCCACCAACAAGGAAGACACTTCGGCGGACAATTGCTTTGGGCTTTCCTGTAATGGTTTTTTCGATTGGGACGACCTCTTTACCAGTTCCACGTTGCTTACCTCCGCATACCGGCCCACCTTTGATTCCTGTAGTGCCCATGCAGGGGAGTCGGCGGTTACGGTGGATATTATCGGACTTCAAAACCAGCGACAGGGGTTGTGTGACAATCCTCTTGATTGTATCAATTTTTATCCAGGCATGGTTCTTTCCATAGATGGTTTGGCCTATCTGATTACTGGAGTTAACGCTTTGACTGGCCGGTTTACGGTCAGTGTTCCCTTTGTGGAAAATTATCCCGCCGGCGCTCCGGCCACCGCCACTATTTTGCGCAATATTCCTTTTCCTCTCGGAGAGGGGCAGTAAATATTCTTTAATATTTTTTCCGTGGTTTAAAGTCGGTTAATTGTATTCGCCATTAAAGTTTGTTTTGCGCTCTTCCGACAAGCTGTCAAGTAGCTTGTTCCGGGAGAGAATATGGCCAGGCCCAAAAAGAAAAATCAAAGAGATGCCGCAAGTAACGTCATCCCCTTGTCCCGTGCAAGAACCAAGCGTGTGGACAAAAAACCTCAAGGCACAAGTCAAGGCCTTGAAGGGGAAAAGCGAGAGCTTTGCGAGATGATGGTGCGGACGATGATGCACACTTTGCGTTGCAAAGACCTCTATACCTATCAGCACTCCACCAGAGTGGCCTATTTTTCCCTTGCTCTGGGAAGGGAAATGGGATTGAGTGAAGAGGAGCTTTTCGATTTGGAAATCGCCGCTCTCTTTCACGACCTCGGAAAAATTGGAATTCCCGACGCCATTTTGCTCAAGCCTTCGCGCTTGACCGAAGAAGAGTTTTTGGCGATGAAGGGCCATCCCTCACTGTCGGCGGAGATTATCGCCAATTTTAAACCCTTTGAAAGGGCCTCCGAATACGCCAAACACCACCACGAGCGTTACGATGGCAGGGGTTACCCCGACGCCTTGAAGGGCGAAGATATTCCCCTCCTTTCGCGCATTATCCTTATCGCCGACACATTCGATGCCATTACCTCGAATCGGCCCTACCGCGAGGGAATGTCTTACGAAGTCGCCTTCAAGGAGTTGGAGGAGTTTTCTGGCAGTCAATTCGACCCCGTATTGGTCAAAGGCTTTTGTCAGGCCATGCGCCAGGAAGAACTCAAGGGTGAGAGCACTTTTCAATTGACTACGATTGAGGGTGAATTTGCAAGAAAGGCCGCCTAGTTTTCCTCTTCAGCAACAAGTTCGCAAAAAGAAGTATCGGCAGCGGTATTGATCGAGTGGGTTTGCACGGTAACGCAATCTTTGCTGGAGGCGTAGACGTTTTTGGTCATACATTCGTGGGGTTTTTGGTTGCGTTCATTCCAAACCTGGTTTTCTCGGCACTGAAAATAAGAAAATTTATCCACGCAGGCCCAATGTTTGCCCGCACAGTTGTACACCAATCCGCGGCCTCTTCGCTCGTAGTTAGGTGGCGCGATATATTCGATTTCCTTTTCGCTTTCCATGGGGGCCTCATCTGCCTGGGCCGGTTCCCTGGCCATTGCCTGATCACTGGACGCTTCTTTTACAAGTAGGGGTTTTGCGGGAGTTTCGGGGGGAATATCCATCGCCGCAGGAGTTTTGCTTATAGAGGCCGGCCCTCTCTTGGCCTTTTTGATGGGAGCATCGGCAGTGGCGTCGGCCGTCTTTGATGCCATTTTGAGTGTGGGTGGGGGAGTGCTGTCAGCAGTTGCATCGGCCGTCTTTGGGGGCATTTTGGGTGTGGGCGGGGGAGTGCTGTCGGCAGTGGCATCGGCCGTCTTTGGAGACATTTGAGGAGTGGGTGTAGGAGCACTGTCGGCGCTGGTGTTTTTGGCCTTGGGGAAGAAGGGTTGCTTGGGACTTTTGGCCACCGCCACTTGGGCATCGGAAGTCATATCTTGTGGTTTTTTGGCGTTGGGGAAAAAGGGTTTCTTAGGGTCTTTGGCCACCGCCACTTGGGCATCGGAAGTCATATCTTTTGATTTTTTGGCGTTGGGAAAAAAGGCCTTCTTTTTTTCCTTTTTGCGCCTCTTTTTCTTTTTGGGGGGAGGGGGAAGGTTTTCGAGATTGACATCTTCTGGCCCCAACAAATTCATGATTTCGGGTGCGCCCACTACGATGATGGCGACAAGCGCTGCCACCTTGATTAGCATGGAGCGCTTTTTTTGGGCCTCATCTTCTTTGCTTTCAGCTTGAATATCTTTTGTGGTGTCTTTTGTGACTTGAGTGTTGACTTGGGTTTCTTCGCCTTCTTCACCTTCTGGATTCTCTTCTTCATCATTATTTTCAAGGGGTGCGGAAATGACCGTTCTGCCGAAGGCATCGACCATCTTGATAGTTTGACTATCGTTGGTTTTATTCTCACTGACCGTTGTTTTGTCGCCGGAATCCTCTTCCGCTTCCGCGCCGGAATCCTTTTGCAGTTTTGACTTGATTTGGTCAATAAAACCCTGAATTTTGTCTTTCAATTGCTCTAAATCCATATTCCCATTTTATATCAACTTGAGTGGTGAGGCAGAATGGTGACGTTTTGATTCCTCCTTTTAGTTAAGAAATAAAGTAGGTTATATCTACCGCCGCCGGCGGGAACTCTTTTTGCGCGTACTTTTGCCACTTTTGTTGTCCTGGGAGCGAAACGGCCTTTTTTTGCCGGGAAAGGCCGTTTTGCGTCTTCTGGTAAAGCGCTTTTCTTTGAAGCATTTTTCGCAAATATTGAATTTGGCGTTGTCGGGCATTTTTGTCCCGCAACTGGTGCAGGTCAGGACGATTTTGTCGGAAAGTAGAGTGTTGAGCTTTTCAATGGCGCGGGATTTGTTGTCCAGCAGTTCGGCCTCGTTGTAGACGAAGTTTTTGTTGTTGAAATGCCTGGAAAGCCATTGATAGAGTTCCACGCATTTGATGGAAGTTTCCAGATAGTCGATGTCGTCGGATTCGGCGTTGATCGCCTCGCTGTAGATTGGCCGTGCGGTGGCGTAGTGTTTGAGAATCCAGACGTAGTATTGGACGTGTTCAATCAGTCCGAGGTTGACCGGGGCGCAGGCAAAACCGAAGACTTCGTGGGATAAAAGCTTTGTGTCGGGGTCGGCATCTTCCACCATTTCCGTCAGTTCGATCATTTCTTTTAAGTCAACACAGTAAAAGGGTTTTTGGAAATTCATGGTGTTAAAGAGTCTTAAAAACTCGGAAAGTTTCAGTGGAGTCAGGCCGTTGTCTTCCAGAGCGTCGTTGACCTGGTTGAAAATGCCCAGGTCGGGGCCGACCATACATTTGCTCTGTTGTTCCAGCTGTTGGTGCAGGGCCGTTTCGATGTTGGGAATGCCGTCTTCACACTTGGTCAGGCAGGTGACGTATCCGGTGGAGAAGCGTTGAAAGCGTCCCGCCCGCCCTGCGATTTGTTTGATTTCGCTATTTTCAATGGGGTGTTCGCGGGAGTCAATGAATTTGGAGAGAGTGGAAAAGACGATCCGGCGGATGGGCAGGTTCATGCCCATGGCGATGGCATCGGTGGAAACCATAATGTCGGTTTCCTCGGTGTCAAACTTGCGCGCCTGTTCCCGGCGCACTTCCGGCGAAAGCCTTCCGTAGACGATGGAAATTTTGAAACCCAGGCGCTCCAGGTCGCGCTTATAGCGAAGGGCATTGCGGCGGGAAAAGACAATCAGGGCGTCGGAACGTTTCAGTTCCCCCACCGTAATCGGACTTTTTTCCACCTGTAATTTGGTCATGCGCTGGTAGTTGACCACTTCCAATTCGTCCCCGCAAAGTTGGGTAATTTTTTGAATCAATTCCAAAACCGAGGGATCGCCACAGAGGTGAACTTCTTCGGCAAAAATGTTGACCAGTGCGCGAGTCCAGGCCCAACCTCGATGGCGGTCGGCGATCATTTGAATTTCGTCGATCACACAACACTCGAAACGCTCTTGCAGGCGCGCCATCTCAACGGTGGAAGAAACGTGGGTGGCACCCGCTTTTTCAATGACTTCTTCTCCGGTCAAGAGAGTGGTCTGCACTCCTTTTTGGTTGAGGGTATCGTAGAGTTCGGCGGCCAAAAGTCTGAGCGGGGCCAGGTAGCAGCCTTTCTCTGCGCCCGCCAGTTTTTCGATGGCGTGGTGGGTTTTTCCCGAATTGGTCGGCCCCATGTGATAGACGATTTTTCTTTTGACTCCCCTGACTTGGGAGTGAACCCAAAATTCTCCAATATAATCCTGCAAAATTTTTCCAGAAATATCTTTTTGCTTGAGGATGGTGACCGACTTGACCAGTTTTTTAAATTCTCTGAGCAGGTAGCTTTCGTGGCGCCACTGGCGCAATCCCAATTGCTTGAAAAATTTTTGGAATTCGTGTTCCTCCACCAATTCTGGCTTGAGTCCCTCTTGGTACAGGTAGTGGGTAAAAAAGGGTTTGAGTTTTTTCTCCCGGATCAGGCCCAATTCCGAGGGGTAGAGAAATATCTCCTGAATTTTATTTTTCGCCTGCTCCTTGATTTTGCTCAAGGTGGAACGTCTTAAAGCGTAGCGCATTTTATACAGCAGTTTATCCACTTTTCCTTGCATTTCAGCAAAGGCCAAACTTTCGGTCTCCAAGTCCGCACCATCCAGAGCGGAGACAATTTGGGCCTTCCCCGTTTCGATGTATTGGTGAAGGGTGTTCCAGATATAGTCTCTCAGTTGGGCGCGGTAATCGCCCAGACAACTGTTGCATTGACAGGCCAGTTCTTTGGAGCTTTTGGCCGGAGAGAAATTTTGTTTGAGTAACGCTTGGGTTTCTTCGTGATGTTTTTTGCCGTCTTTGATCCAGACCTCAAAGAAAAGCTGGTGGGAGGCAAGCGTTGTTTCCAGGTCTTCAGATTCTTCAGACTCCAGGGCAAACATTTCCTTTTCGGGCATGAGATAGTCTTCGATAAAGCAGGCATTGAAGACGCATCCGCGCTGGAAAAATTGTTGGAGCGGCACAAAGTGTTTTTCAAAAAGAGTAATTAGAGAGGGATGAAGCTTAAACAGGGCGTGCAGTCCGGTGTGAATATTTTGCAGGACTGAAAGAATCTGCAGTGCTTGCTCCGTCGAACGGACGTATTCGCTTTCTTCGTCAGCGAGGGTACTCAGTTTGACTATTGACTTGCGCTCGCTTTCGAGGAGGTCACTAATTTCTTGAAAATCTAAAAGGGGGGGGAGGTGATATTGAGACAAAGATTATCCAGTCGTGCTTTGGGCACGGTATTTCCAGGGTTTCCAGTGTTGAAAGAACAGGATCAGGCAGACAGACCATAAAGCCAGCAATCCGAAGGTGGCGCTTTTAATAAACCAGGCGGATTGAAAAAAGATTAGCAGCAAAGAGATTGCCCCTTTGGAAAAGCGGTAGGCCACCATGTCCACGATGTACTTGGCACCGTATTTTTGTTGTTGGTTAAATCTAAAATAAAGCAATTCCTTGGCGGCGGCAAAGAGCGAATAGTCCAGGCCCTTAAAAGTGGCAAAGACCATCGCCACCGGCCACAGGGCAGTTCCGCCAAACAGTGCGCCCAGACAGAAAGTAGCGGCGTAAATGATGGGAACGCTGTGGTGGATGGTTTTGGTGGAAAAGGCACTGAGGACAAAGGGAAGCACGAAAAATTGCACCACCATGGAGAGGGTATTGATGCCCGAGTAGAGCCTTCCCAAAAATTGGGTCTTTTGGGATTTATCACCGAGATTGCTCTCCAAAAAGAGGTTGAACTGAAAGTCGGCCAAGGTGATGACAAACTGACTGATTGACACCAGGAGGACGATCAGCAGAACTTTGCTTCCCACTCCCCGAATGGAGCGCAAGGGAGATGCTTTTTCGCAAGTTTTGGCCTGGAATTTTTCTCTATCCGCGGCCTTCCAAAAGCACGCGCCCGAAAGGAGGGTGAGCACCACTCCCAAAATCAGCACCAACTCGGTGGGGAAGTGTCCCGCCAGGTATCCGGTGGCAAGGCCCCCTAAAACGCCGCCGATGCTGCCACAGGCCCCTAATGGCCCGTAGACTACCTTGGCCAAGGCAGCACTGTTGTTGGCATTGAAGTATCCCAACACCAGGTGAACCAAAAGCACGATGTAGACTTCTTTGGCGATAAACAGGGCGTAGGCGGCGTAAACATTTCCCGCTCCCGCCGGCCAGACCAGACTGGCGAGGGCAACACTGCTTGCCAGTGCGGTTGAGGCAAACAGGTGGCGGGAGGAAATGCGAACTTGAAAGCGGTTGTAGAGGGCGACGGTTCCGGCAAGGGCCAAGACCGAATACAACCACACATAGGGCGAGTTTTTGGCCCCCGAAGCGTTCAGAAAAAGGGCGGTGGCCACCGAGCGCACCATGGGATAGGCGCACAGGATGAGAAACATGGTAGCGCACACCAAGAAGAGATCGCGGCGTTCTCGTCGGGAGAGTTGTGCCAGTTGGCCTTTTATGGCGGTCAGTGAAAAGTGCATTTTATTGGAGATACCGGTCACCCTCTTGAACTTCGACAAAGTCTTCGGCGCTTTCAAAACGACACAGGTCGAGGGTTGTCTCAAAGTGAAAGCGTTCGGGCAATTGACTCTTGTCCAGGTTTTCACAAGTGCAGACCAAGTCTTTCATAAAATCAAAAAATTTGGAACTGGTTTCGGGACTCATCAAGTGCTCCATTTGGCACGAATCTTTGGCGGCGGTGGATTCGCTCACGCCCACAAAATCCCGCAAAAAATAAAACAGCAGAGTGCGCGCCGAGAGGATGTGGTGAACTTCCCGGTGGCCAAGTGAGGTGAGTTGGACAAATTTGCTACCCTCTTCTTCGGTGGCCAGGCCCTTTTTTTTCAAACTGGCGAGGGCATTGGAAACCGAACCCTTGGTGAGATTTAATTCTTTGGCGATGTCGGTTACCCGGGCGTAACCCCGCCCCTCTTTGAGTTTGTGGATGGTCAGCAGGTAGTGCACCATGGAGTGGGAAAGCTCTTCGGTCAAAAAGTTAGCCTTGGGATTGTTCATGACTCTATCTAGCAAGAACCTTTGGTCGCCGTCAAATCTTGACATGGCTTGTTGCGCAATGGTGAAATCTGGGTTCAGGAGGTGTAGTATGCAAAGTTTCAAAGTTTTGATGGTATCGGTGTTTTTTTCGGCCCAGGTATTCGGCGACGTTCCCGATCTCTACTATTTGGAGGACGCAAAGGATGGGAATATTCCCGTTCACGCTTGCTTGCGTGTTTCTGATTCCGAGGGGCGGGACGCAGACCAGTCGAGTGTAAGTTTCCTCACGGTCAATGGGTTTGATTGTTCGCTGGTGGCCGAAATAACCCAATCGCAGTTGATTGCCTTTTTGCTCTCTCAACAAAATTTGAGCGAGGGGGAGAGACTCGCCAAGGCGAGGGCCTACAGGCAAAACCGCGACACCCTTTACGGGTTGTCTGTCATCACCGGCGTTTTTGGTGCGGTTAATTTTGCCATGACTATAAAAAAAGTGCCGCGAACCTGGGTTTCCGGAGCGATATTGTTTTTGACCGCCGGGGGTCTTGGATGGCTCGGATACGATATGGACAAAAAGGCCAACGACTCCTTTATCATCAATGATGATTTTTTGTTGAGGCAACAAGTGCGCACGAAAGTCATCGGGGGAACCTCAGAGGCCCACAAAATGTTCTTGGAGAAATTTACCGATTTCCTAAACCAGACCGGCACGGGAATTGAATCCGGCAAGGCCGTGCAAATGCACTGAAGTTTATTATGATGCTGCTATTTTCTATCGCCCTCTTCTTTGCTTCAACGGGCTTTGCGCAAGGCCAGCCTCCCGATTTTTATTACCTGGAAAATTTGGAGAGTGAAACCATCTCCGTCCGTGCCTGCCAGGAGGCCGGGGCCGATTGCGCCGTGGTGGCCGAACTCACCAGGCCAGAACTGATGGCCTTTTTGTTGTCTCAGCGAGGTATGAAAGTTGGGGAAAAAAATTATTACAAGATGTCTGTAACTTCGATTCTTGCCGGTACATCCATTATTTTCGTTGGGGAGGGCTTTCAATTAGCTTGGGCCAGCAGGCTTCCAGCAGGGGTGTTTATTGCACTCGGTGCCGCTTTTGGACTGGCCGAAATTTTTCAAGAGAGGGGCGGGGCCAAAAGTGACCTGGCAGACCACGTCCGCAGCGGAATTATCGGGGGAAGTTCGGAAGCTAACAGGGAGATTTTAGAGAGATTTACGGATTTTCTCAACAATCGGGCCAGCGCGGGAACCGATTTTGCCCCTGAAACTGTTTTGCCCCAGTAAAAGTTCAAAAAATTTTCCCAAATGACGATAAGTTCTTCGTGACTCAACAAGTTTATAAACTTTGTGTGCTGATATTGGCAGTGGCCTTGAGTGGCCCGCTTGTGGCCAAGTCCAAACTCACCGATGAAGAGCATCTGCTGAGTCAGGACTATGTGGATGAAATCGGCGCTCAGGGACAAATTCAAAAGGAATGTGAAAAATTGGGTGACCCGCTGGTGTGCCAGGGAAGGGCCGCCAAAACCAAATTTTTAGGGGCGAATTCCCAGAGTATTCAAATGGCCGCCAAAATGTACGCCATGGTTATGCCCGCCATCGGCCTGGCCGGAGGTGGGGATTTTACCAAAAGGGGTGAAGAGGGCGGCAAGGCCAAGGATTATTGCCAGTATATCGCCACGGCGGTGGAGGGGATTGCCAAAATGAAACAACAGGCGGCCCAGCAACACCTCGCCAATTTGCCCGAAAATCAGGCCACGCGCCAAAAAGACACTCTCTACAAGGCGGCCCGCAGTCACGAGGAGCGCGCCAGCAACCACAAAATCCAGGCGGTGGGCTGGACGGCGATCACCGCTTGCTATGCGGCCTACCTGCCCGTCTCCTTCGGCGACTGGAAACTCTACGCCAAAATGGGAGCGGCGGGATTTTTGGCGGCCTTTTTTACCAGCGAGGTCAAGGCCCACCGGGAGTACGCCGCCAAAATCCGCAAAATTGCCGACGGCCTTCCCGGCCCCGGGGACTGCAATCCGGTCACCGATACCCATTGTTTTTGTTCCAAGCCCAAAGTCAGTGCGGCGGATTTGCCCCACTATCAAAAATACTGCATCCCCTATTTGCACAAGAGGCAAATGGCGGAGAGTTCCTATCACGTCCCCTGCACGAACCAGAGTTTAAGGCCCGATGCCCAGTGTACCTGCATTAGGGAAGACACCTGTTTTGACAAAAAATATTTTACCGACATCAAACTGCCCCACCTGCAACCCTTTTTAAGTTCACCGGAAGGTGAAGATGTACGCGCACTGATGCGGGGTGAACTCAAAGGCGGCCGGCTTTCAGGCCGCGCCGATGCCGCCGGAAAGAGGGCCATCGGGATTCTCCGCAAGGCCGCCGGGGATAAAGTGCCCAAGGCCCGGGCCTTAAATCCACGCCAGGGGAGTGATGCCCGCCTGATCGAATCCATGGGAGTACCCCGCCCACTGGCCGCGTTGACGGCGGGAAGCGCTCCCGCCAAGGCCACCTTCCCCGGTTGGGCCAAAGGCGCGGTGGGCGCTCTGCCTAAGAGAAAGGGGAAAGCGAGCAAGTCCTCGAAAAATCAGGTCTGGAAATTCAACCAGGCCAAGGGCCTCAACCGTGCAAAGGCCTCTAAGAAAAAGGGATTTGACCCCAACCGATTGCTCAAGCAACTGGGGAAAAAGAAAGGCCCCGCCTCTGCTTCCGGCAACAAGATACTCACCTTCGCCCCCGCCAACCGCGAAGTCGCCCAGGTTCACCGCCAGGACAACAGGAACCTCTTCGATATCGTCTCCTACCGCTACAAAATCAGCGCCTGGAGAAGGCTGCAAGTCACTCCTTGAAAAAGCGCGCGCAAACCTGTAAAAAGAGGCATGTCATCAATACTGCCTTGGAACCAGTCTTTAATCGTCATCCCCACCTTCAATGAAATTGACAATGTGGGGAAAATGGTTGCCCGTCTATTTGAACTCTACCCGGAAGTTCATTTATTGATCGTCGAGGACAATTCTCCCGACGGCACGGCCGAAGTGGTGAAGAAGCTTCAGGAAAAGCATCCTCGTTTGTTCATGCTGGAGCGGAGGGGAAAACTGGGGTTGGCGAGCGCCTATATTGAAGGTTTTCACTGGGCGTTGGCGCGAGACTACCAGTTTGTCTTTGAAATGGACTGCGATTTTAGCCACGACCCGGCCCAGGTTTGTGAGCTTTTGACCGCTGCAAAAGACTGTGATTTGGTGATAGGAGGACGCTATAAGGGCGGGATTCGGGTCATCAACTGGCCCTTACACCGCCTGCTTTTAAGCTACCTGGCCAATGTCTACATTCGCCTGGTGACCGGGATTCCGGTATGGGATGCCACCGGTGGGTTCAAGTGTTTTACCAGGAAGGCGCTTATGAGTCTGGACTTGGGCCAGGTTTTCTCTCGGGGTTATATTTTCCAGTTTGAATTGACCTATAAAATTTGGGTTTTGGGGCTTTCCGTGGTGGAAGTTCCCATCGTTTTTTCCGAACGCCGCGATGGCCAGAGCAAAATGGGTGGCGGAATTATTTTTGAGGCGCTCTTTGCGGTTTTGCGCCTGCGCTTTAAACAACTCTCGGGAACTTTATTTCACTGACGCTTAGTTTTTTCTTTGCTTTGGGCCTTTTGCGACCCTTGGGTTTTTTTGAGATTTCTCAGGTTCCTCAGTGTCTTGAGTCTCTTGCGCCTGGGGCGGGACAGGGTCTTGGCCTAGCATTTTGTTTTGCAATCCCCCTTCATCGTTGAGCAAATTATCTAAAACCAGGGCAATGTGATTGCGGGTGATAGAAAGGCCGTTGAGACCGCACAAGTGCCGAATCCGGTGACACCACCAAATGGTGGTCTTTTTTCCCGTGGGAAATATCCCGTTTTTCAACACATACAGGTAAATAGTTTCTGCGTATTTGGTGTCGTCGTCTTCCAGTTCTGCCAAGTTTATGATGGCATTTTGATGGGTTTGAAAGCTGGTTTCCAGTTCTGCAGCGTCAAGAAAATTGTTGTTGTCATTGTCATAGCGGGCATAAGTCGCCTCGATGCCTAAAACTACCTGTAAAAGCAGGGCGATTTGGGTGCCAGTGAATTGTTCTATTTTTTCCTCGAAGAGAAAATTTTCCAAAGATTGCAAAAAGAGTTGTTGTTCTTCCACTGGTGTGCGGTCGACGTAGCGGGGGAGTCCTTCCGAGTGGTATTGATCTTGAATATTTTCCAGAAGAATATCAAAAAAATGGGTTTTTACACAGGTTGCTTGGTAGGTGAAAGCATCAGAACTTTGATCTTCATGAGAGGGTGGGCAGCTTTCTTTCAAGTCTTCGGTAAAAAGATTTTCCAAACGAAACGAGGTCAGCGCCAAGGTTCCCAATTCTTTGGCCTCATTGGTGTCCATGTGAAAATCGCCATTGGAGTGAAATTGAAAGAGATCGGCAAAGAGCAGGTTGCTGACGGCCAGTTTGGGTAAGGCCTTTTGGTCAATTCCTTGGTGGATGAGAACGTCTTGAAACGTCTCCAGCATGGTGGTCATTGTGTCCATGTCCCAGGCGTATTTTGAAGATGCGTCTTGGCGGTGACCAAAAATACCGGCCAGTTTATCTATCGCCCAACTGGTGGCAGCAATCTGGATCAGAGCGGATTCGTCACCCGATTCTTCCCCGGACTCACTTGGGGCGCTGTTATAGCGGTGATAGTTTTCCACATATTGGTTGAATTTTGGAACCCAATTTTCCAGGGGAAATTCGGGCCAGGGATTGTTTTTCAATTGGCCCATTTCTATCGTTTCTTGGTTTTGATAGAGCTTGTAGGCAGTTCCGGAAAACCACAAATGCCCCCAAAAGTTTTGAGCACTGTCCAGGATGGTGATGATTTCGTTAGTGGTGTAGTATTCGGGATGCCCTCCGGGCCAACGTTTTTTTATTTTTCTGGCAGTGGAAAGGAAAGGCGTGAGGTCGAGGGAGGGCAATCTGAGATTTAACCAACTTGCAAAATCCCGGTCGTTCAAGAGAGGTTCCTGGGGGTGGTGTTTTGAGTGCATAAGATTTTTTAATGTTTGGGTTGTCTGGAACATACGTTGGTGGAATTCGCTTTGTGTCCACCGGGAAAAATCGGAAGTGTAGAGATTGAAGAAAAGTTCGGTAAGAATGGGCAGTTTATCCCACAACTTTTGGAGTTCGTAAAAATTGACGTACTCGAAGCTTCCACCCAGTAAAAAGCGCTTGGAAAAAGAGGCCAGTGATTTCCAGGCCTCTTCGTTTTGGGTTTGAGCGGCGATAAAATCTCCAAATTCCATGGAGGGGGTGAAGAGATCGGCCTCTTTCATTTCCATATTTTTTAAATTGCCGGCCAATTGCTCGCTCTTGTTCAAAAGAATTTCTTGCATCACCTTTCTTTCTTCAACGCTAAAATTGGTTTTGTTCACCAGTGCACGTCTTGTCGGTTCGATTTCGTGCCAAAATTGGAGGGCGTGCAGGGCGATTTCTCCCAATTTGAAGAGAGTGCGGATGTCTTTAACCGTGTAGGTTTGATTTTTTAAAACTCCGTCGATCAGGTGAGATTTAATGGACAAGGGCCACTTTTGGTAAAATGCAAGCTTTGGAGATTCCGAAAATATGGCCTCAATAAGTCGAGAGAGATCATTTTGTTCAAAGATTGCCTCTTCATCGGCCTGGTGGTGAAAGAGAGAGGCCAATTGCTTCAGCGTGGAAAGATAGGCGGGGTAGGGGGAGGTCGGCCCGTCGAGGGTCGGCCCTTGAGTGGCTAGATAGGATTCAAAAACAGTGGTGGCAATGCCGGGGATTTTGTCGATAAAAGTGCTCAATTCCGATGAGGTAATCAACTCCTCGTTTCCCCCCAAAAGCAATTTTTTGATGCCTAAAAGGCCGTTTAATTGCTGTTCGATGGACGAGTTAAAATAGACCGGAAAGAGTGCCTGGATGCGGTCAAAAAAGGCCCGCAGTTCGAGTCCCCGAGGGGACTCCCTTAGAGGTTCAAGAGAGGAAGGGCCTTGCGCGGGAGGGGAGCGCTCGCCGGACGCGTTGAGTAGTGGCAGGATACCTTCTTTGATGCGTTGGTGGGCCTGGCGGAATTTTTCAGTGATATTGCGGTTGGATTCCACCGTGGCCATCGCCTTTTGGCGGGTGTGTTCGCTAAAAATCTGTTTGATCGCCACCACTTCCCGGTTTAAAACCACTATAATGTCAAAAAAATGATCCAGATTGGCGCTGGTAACATACTCTTCCGATTGATCAAAGAGCAGGGAATTGAGTTCAAACATGAGGTGGATTTGCGGTTTGAGTACGTCCCTTTGTTCGGGGAAATACTCTTGTACAAAAGCCTCCAGAGTCGGCCTGGCGATGACATCTTGCCCTTCATTCCTCTTGGTGTAGAGGTTGTAAGTTTTGAGCCGTTTTTTGAGGCAATTGAGGTCTTCGGTAATGTCTTTTTCCAGCAGAGAGGACAATTGTTCTCCCCTGAGGACGCAGGGAAAGAGCCATTCGCTGTTGTAGTAGTCGAAATCCTGACTCGGGCGATCTTCGGAATAGCCACAGGAAAATAAAAATAACAAGGCCAAAATGGGGGCGAATACGTCTTTTAACAATCTTTTCATTTCACCCCCAGCATAGAGGCCTTTTTTGTAAGTGGAAAAGCAAAAAGGCGGATAGGGAAAGATTTACACATTTTTGGTTTATTTTGGATAGGGGCGCTTTCTCTCACCAACGTAGATTTGACGCGGTCGCGCAATTCGTTGGGTGGAATCTTCGCGCATTTCCCGCCATTGGGCGAGCCAGCCGGGCAGGCGCCCGAGGGCAAACATGACGGTAAAAAAGTTGGTGGGAATACCCAGCGCCTTGTAGATAATGCCGGAATAGAAATCCACGTTGGGATACAGGTGGCGCGAGATAAAATAGTCGTCGCTGCGGGCCGCCTCTTCCAAACCACGGGCAATATCCAAAAGCGGGTCGGAGAGTTTGAGATTGGCCAGCACGATGTCACACTGGGCCTTGATGATGGTGGCGCGGGGGTCAAAATTCTTGTAGACTCTATGCCCAAAACCCATCAGGCGAAAAGGGTCGTTCTTGTCTTTGGCGCGCTCGACAAATTTTTTATAATTCCCGCCGTCTCGTTGAATTTGTTCCAACATTTCCAGCACTTTTTGATTCGCCCCGCCGTGAAGCTGCCCCCACAGGGCGTAGATGCCCGCCGCAATGGTGGCAAAAACATTGGCCTCGCTGGAACCGACGATCCTCACGGTAGATGTTGAGCAATTTTGTTCGTGGTCGGCGTGGAGAATAAAGAGAACGTCCAAGGCGCGGGCCACTTCGGGGTCTACCTCCACCTGGCCTTCTTTTCCAAACAGGGAGTGGAGCAGATCGGCACAATACCCCGCTTGGGGTTGGGAGGTGACGGGCGTCTGGCCTGTCGTGTGCCGAAAATAGTGGGCGGCAATCATTTTGACTTGGGCCAAAAGCTGGGGAATGGCCTTGTTGCGGGATTCAGTATCGAGGGGGATGGACAAAAATTGGGGGTAAAAAGCGCTCAAAAGCGAGGTTATCGAGGAGAGCACTCCCATAGGGTGGGCGTCGGTGGGAATGTGGCCCAAGACTTTGGTGATGCCTTCGGGCAAGGTGGCGTTTTCGGAAATCTCGCGGTCAAAACGCTGGCGTTCTTTTTCCGTGGGGAGCTTGCCAAAGTTGAGCAGATAGGCGACTTCCACAAAATTGGATTTTTCCGCCAATTCCTCGATGGGGTGGCCGCGGTAGCGCAAAATTCCCTTTTCCCCGTCGAGAAAAGTAATCGCTGATTGACATGAAGCGGTATTGCCGAACCCGCTGTCGAGGGTGACCAGGCCGCTCTCGGCGCGCAAATTGCGGATGTCCACGGCGCGTTCGTTTTCGCTTCCAGTCACAATCGGAAGCTGATAGCTTTTACCTTCAATATTAAGCTCTGCCTTCTTCATTTCCGGACGATTATGGCCTTTTTGCGAGGGGGAAGTAAAAGGTCGGAGCGTTAGATTTGGCCTGGGCTTTCGCGCCGCCAATTTTTGGGTTATAGTCGAAGTATGAAGCGAATGAAGTTGTTAACGCCCCCCCCCGTAAAATCTGCGAAGTTATAAGTTTTTGCAGCTTTCTCACCCTTGTCGCCTCTGTCTTTGCCTCTTCAAATCAAACCCCCATTTGTCCTCCGGGGCAGGTTTTAAATACCGCAGACTGTACCTGTAAGGCGGCGACTCCCGCTCCGCAGCCTCCGGCGCCGGCGCCGAAGCTATGCCCTGTAGACAAAGGGTCATACGCTTGTAATCAAAGCAGTCATCCGCCGAGCTTAAGTGGATGCTCAGACATAGCAGGTTTTGAATTTAAGCTTTTTGGGAACGAATATATAAATCAAGATTATCACTCTTGTAGTTGTATGATTGATTCTGGGAAACCATGTGGTTGCTCTACATCTTCTCGTTTTTTCCATCAGACATGTGACATAGATTGCTTAAGGGGACTCTGTGATAAATATAAAAAACATTGCTCAGGCACAACAGGCTCAAAATGTTTTCCAACATTATATAGAAATTACGGTAATATAAGATTTTACTGTGCGGCTAGTGATGGTAGAACAGGAATATGCTCGCAATTCGACACAACTCCTCCGGCAACGTCGAATTCGTTTTGTCAGTATGGTACTGACGTTGGTGGTTGCGGTTGTTCCAACGGTAATTCCCATATCTGTGACTGGAGATACACTTTAGATGCCAACACGTGTACGTGTAAATTAAGGACTTGGAAGTGATAAGTAGAATAGACTGTAGTAAGGATTCGTGCATCCCGGTCAATCCTAATGGCAATTACACTGCTCCAGATCACCAGTATCTTTGTCTCCATCTCCTCCAACGGTAAGTTAGGTTTCTAACCTGTATAGAAATCTATTTCTGAATCTCGCAAAATACTCTGGTATGAACTCTTCAATTCAAAATTTGGTTTCCAGTGCCTGCGCAATTGTCGGCAAAACTGATTTAAGGCCAGGAGACAGTCACCAGATGGGCCTGTCCTGACCAAGAAAACCATTCAAGTTTAAGCGTGGTCTGTGACTTGATAGATTTAATATATTGTTTAAAATGACGATAGAGGATCAAATAGGGTAAGGAAAAATGCCATGAACGGAAACGGAGTCAATACTCTCGAATATGCCGAGGAGCTAAAAAAAGCGGGTGTTCCCGATGCCCAGGCCTTTGCTCAGGCGCGCTTGCTCTATGAGATTATCGGCTCCAGTTTGGCCACCAAGCGGGATATTGCCGACGTTCAAAAAGATATTAAGGGATTGGATGTCAAAATTGAAACCATCAAGGCCGAACTCAAGCGGGACATTGAGGCCACCAAGGCTGAACTCAAACGCGACATTGAGGCCAATAAGGCTGAACTCAAGCGTGAAATTGAGGTCAACAAGGCCGAACTCAAACGCGACATCAAGGAATTAGACGGCAAAATCGTTCTTAGAATGACCGCCGCTTCCGCAGGAGTTGTCCTCACAATTTTGAGCTGTCTGGTTACCCTTGGCAAACTTGGCTTGCTCACTCCTACTCCCGCTCCCTAGAAATAAGGAAAAATGCCGATAAGTTAGGGGGCCGCTCCGTATAGAAATATTTTTTTGTTCTCGTAAAATGCTCTGACATGAACTCTTCAATTCAAAATTTAGTTTTCAGTGTCAGCGCAATTGTCGGCAAAACTATTTTACGAGTCTTCCTTTTTAAGTTTTTCTAGTTGCCCAAGGGAAAGGCCGGTGGTTTCGCTGATAAATTTAAGGTCTGCTCCCGTTACCAAGAGTTTGCGGGCAATTTCCATCGCCTTGGCATCTTGACCTTCTCTATGGCCCTCTTCTCGTCCTTTCTCGATACCTTTCTCAATACCTTTCTCAATACCTTTCTCGATACCTTTCTCGATACCTTTCTGGAGTCCCTCGTTATGGGCGTAGTGTTCCCGGTCGTGTTGATCTCTTCGCTGTTTGTCTATCGACAACGCCTCCGCTTTCACCTTTGGGTCTAAAGACAAATCCCATAAATTCTTGAGTACATTTTTCATCTCGTCTCCCTCTTTTAAAAGCACTCTACAGTCCTCTATGCTGAGTTTATGCGAATTTTTAAGCACATAACACCACTTATCTAGGGAGTTGTCCAGCTTTTCGACATTTACGCTAAATTTTTCAAGCTCTACAATCACCGGCCTGAGTGCCCTGGAAATCACTACATGGGGCGCATCCTCCCGCAGCAGACTGCAAACGTGAAAATAATCCTTCACTTGCGCCAACTCTTTCAAATTTTTGGTGCTAAAGATCAGCGAATAGACCGGTGCTAGTTTTTCGTAACCCTCCCCCCGGTCAAGTTGATCCGAGTAAATTCTTCCCGAATAGGCAATCAAACGTCCCACAAAGTGGGTTTGGTTGCTGGTCTGAATCTCGACATTGACCGTTTCCGTTTTGGCCCCGAACGAAGACTGGTAGGTGAATTTTACCTGGAGAAATAATGGATGACCGCCCTTTTTAACCGGGGACTGGTTACCCCATGTAAAAGTCTGAATAATAGACTTTTACAAACCCAAAAGGAGGGCCATCCAAATGGAAAATGTACTCTATGTAGGAATAGATGTCGACGACAAATCTTTTCACGGAGCGGGATACTGTGAAGGGACAGGAGAATCTTTGGAGTTTAAATGCAAGGCAATAAATGCCAAATTGCTGGAAAAACTCAAAAAACTCGAAGGCAAAGGATTCCAGTTAAAAACCTGCCATGAAGCGAGTTATATGGGCAATTCCCTTCATCGCTATTTGGCCTCTGAGGGGATCGACAGCACAATCATTGCACCTTCGATGATTCCTGAATTGGCCAGTGGGCGGGTAAAAACCGATCGAGTCGATAGCAACAAACTTGCCAGATATTTTGCAAAAGGACTTTTAACGCCCGTTTATGTTCCTGACAAAGTTGACGAACAGGCCAGAGACATAGTTCGTTCCCGTAGATTTTTTGTCGAACAACGAAAGTCTCTTAAAAACCACATTGTATCAACTTTGAAGCGATATGGACTCAAATACAACGAAGGCGGGGAAAACAAGTCATATTGGACAATTTCTCATGTGAAGTGGGTTCGCAGAGAAATAAAAACTTTAGACGATGCAGGTAGAGCAAATCTGGAATTTCTTCTCGAACAATGCGAAAGGATGAATGACTGTATTGAGGAATACGACAAAAAAATCGAGGAATTGTCGGAACTGAAAAGGTATAAAAAGAAAAAAAATGCTCTTACTTGTTTTAGAGGTATAAGCACTTTTTCTGCAATGGCATTAATAACGGAAATTGGAGATATTAAAAGATTTCCTCATCCCTCGAAGCTGGTTTCTTACGCTGGCCTGGACATCAGCGAATATAGTTCTGGAGGGAAGGAAAAAAAATTCGGAATAACAAAAATGGGCAATCGCTGGATAAGAACGACGATCGTTGAAAGTAGTCAGTTCTCGGGGCGGACATACCATATAAGCAAAAGATTAAAAGAGGTCAGGAAGGGCCAAACGAAAGCAATAGTTGCCGTTGCGGATAAATGCATGAAGAGACTACGAAAAAAATCTGTGAGACTTCAGAATATGAATAAGCATAGCAATAAAGTGAAAGTTGCCTGCGCCAGAGAGCATCTGTGTTTTGTCTGGGAGGCCCTCAACGCAGCAACTTGAAATAAATATTAACTGGTGATAGTTCCGGTTAAAGGAGAGAATAAGGGATTTTTTGAGAATTTAAGAACCATGATGTGGTGAAGCCCTCGGTCAAACGACCTTGACCCAGTTGCCGATTGGAGATAGAGGATAACACCGCTCGAACCAAACTTAATGCGTTAACCAGCACGCGAATATGAGGTTGGAAGTCAAAGGGACTCATAGATTTCTTAAAAAAAAACCGAATTTTCTTCTTGCCGGGCGGTCATCCATATGAGGTCGAGAATATAGGTTTTACCCACATCGCTGGCAAGTCTTTGAGGAGTGAGTTCGGAATTTAAAACTACGACGTTTTCAATAGAAGAGTTTTTCGGCAGGGGCAAAAAACTTTGCAAGAGGGATTTGAGAAGTTCTTCATTCTTGGTGAGAAAGTTCTTAAATACCGCGTCGTTGGTAAGTCTTAGAAAGTTTTCCTTTTTTAAAAATGCAGAAAGTGCACGCATATCCATTTTGATCTCCAGTGTTTGCAGCGCATTATTGCTTTGCATGACACTGGAGACTTGCGAGAAGGAGACCCGTTTGGAGATTCGCAACCCCCTGAATTTAGGGGATTTGAAAATTCCCACTGAACCCAATTGAACACCCAAGCGCTCAAAAAGAAACATTTTCGTGTTTCGAGCTATTTGGTCGAGATTGGGCAGGGACGGTTTGGCCTGGGCTTTCGCGCCGCCAATTTTTGGGTTATAGTCGAAGTATGAAGCGAATGAAGTTGTTAACGCCCCCCCCCGTAGATTCTGCGAAGTTATAAGTTTTTGTAGCTTTCTCACCCTTGTCGCCTCTGTCTTTGCCTCCTCAAACCAAACCCCCATTTGCCCGCCGGGACAGGTTTTAAATACCGCAGATTGCACTTGTAAGGCCGCGACTCCCGCGCTGCCTTGTAGTTGTACTGGCACTTTACTCAGAGGTTGTGACTTGAGTTGTTTAAAGACGAGATGTGATGCTGATACAACTTGTAATGGATATAAATTCGTAAAATTATCATCTGCCAAGGCCCTGACTTTTTATTGTACATCGGATTGGAATAACGTTGTTGATGGTTTCAGTGCTGCCTGCCAGAACTTGCCTGCCCCAGAGGCATTAACTGGATGTAATTGCGACAGCAGTAATTTTACTAATTGCAATAAGGCCTGTTTGAAAAAGAGGTGTGAGGGTGGTAGTAGTGGTAGTGATAGTGGTAGTTGTAGTCAGATTTATAATGATGGGATTTATCGAGAAAAAGTGCTTAGATATGTAGGATTCGACAAAAAGAGAGTTGGTGCTGCGTGCTTGAAACCGTCTGAAATCAATAAAGGTAATCCCGTTAACAAAGAACAAAAATGTACATCAGTGTTGGCAAATTATTGAAAAGGGGCCTGAGCTAGGCCTGCTCCCGACGCCAGCGCTCCAAAAGGTCTTGTCCCTCCGGAGAGATCAGGCCTTGCTTGCGGGCGACTTCGCTCAGGGTGGAAAAATTGGTGAGGGCCGCGAGTTCCAGGCCCAGCTTTTCCAGGCGCTTGTGCGCTCCCAGCATTTGGTAGTCCACCAGGCACAGGCACCCCACAATGTTTAACCCCGCCTCCCGCGCGGCCAAAACGGCGCGCTCCAAAGATTGGCCCTGGTTGACCAAATCCTCCAGCAAAACGGCACTTTCTCCCGCTTGAAAACTTCCCTCCACCTGATTTTTTTTGCCGTGTTCTTTGGCGCGGGGCCTGATGTAAAGCAGGGGTGCGGAAAGCTCAGCGGCCAAAAAGGCGGCCATGGGGATGCCCGCCGTGGCCACGCCGGCGAGGGTATCAAAGTCCCAGTCACGCTTTTTTAAAACCGCCGCCATCTCGCTGACCAGTTGTTGGCGCTCGCGGGGAAAACTCCACACCCTGCGGTTGTCGCAATAAATGGGGCCAGAAAGGCCCGAGCTGTAGGTAAAGGGACGATCCGGTGAGAGTTGCACACACGAAAGACGGATCAAGAGTTCGGCCACGCCTTCGGGGCCTAGCAAGGGAGGTGTCTGTTGATCCATTGTTTTCTCAAAATGTCGCTCACCTGGGGCGATTTTTGTTTGCATAAAAGTTCGAGTTGTCCAAAAAAGCGCAGCCCCTTTAACAATTCTTTGCGCTGGAAGTGAGGGGAGCGGGACAGGATTTTTTTGTCGTACTGGCTCACCCGCGCTTTTTGTTGGGCATAGCTGGGGTCGAGCAATTTGCCCAAGTGGGTTTGCATAAAGGCAAAAAAACTGCGGAGGGTATCAAAATCGTAGGGGGCCTTCATCAGCGCCTCGAAGAAGGCCTTCCACTTTTTTTCTTCAAAGAGAGAGGCCATTTTGAAATGGTCGAGGTGGCGGGGGGAAATCACACTTTGCACTTGTTCTGGAGTGAGGGAAGCACGCTTGGGAAAGTAAAGGGCGAGCAGGTTGAGGGCGTGCCAAAGGCCCCCGGTTTGGTGGGGCAAGGAATCCAGCAAATAGTGTTTCGCAGGGGGAGTCAGGGCCAGGCCTTTGATCTGGCACAAGAAAGAAAGCAGCTTGTCTCCTTCCCAAAAGCGCGGGGCCTCGATTTTAAGCCAAGTGCCCATCCCCTTTTTAGAGGAGGTAAAGCGCTTGCTGGCGGCACTAAAGAAGGTGACCACGAAGCGTTCGCCCAAGTCCTCGCTCATTTCCGTGAGTTGCTCCCAGGCGGGGGCGCAAATGTGATCGGCGTCCAAAATGACATAAGATTTAAGGCCGCAAAACAAGTCCAGTTCTCGCAGGTGAACTTCCGGCCAATCCGGGGCCATGTCTCTGCCCGAAACCACGATCCAGCGCTTTTCCCCCCGGCCGCGGGGAAGCAGGTCGAGGAAGATTTTTTCGATAAAGGAATCGTAGCAACTGACTCCATAAAATCCCGGAGCAGGCCCCACCAATTGAGGGCGCTCCCTTTGCATTTGCCAGGGAGGAGCATTAAAAAGCATTGAGCACCAACTCTTTGAAATTGTGGGCCATATCTTGGGCCGATCCCTCTAAACTTTTTTGAAAAAAGTAGCGGGTGGTGGTGAAATTGACAATTCCCGGCGAATCTTCCCGCGAGGTTTCCTCTATGCGGCGTTGAAAAGTTGCGCTATGCTCCATGATGCGGTTGAAGATAATTTTTGGCCCTTGGGTGAGTTGGGGGCCGATTTGGGGAGAGCGCAAGAGTTCAAGCTCCCCGAGGGTCGGGTTTTTGATCAGAACCAGGCGCACGTTGACGCGATAGATGGTGCTGTCGGGAACCAGAAAGTGGGGGCGATCTCCCAGCGAGGGGGATAGATTGGTGTCGGTAAAGCGCGTGCTGCCCCGGTCAAAAACCTCGTTGTTGCGCTTGGGGGTTTGGATGATGCCCAAGAGCAGGGCATCGGCGCGGGAGGATTCCCCCGAATAAACTTCAAGGTCTGGAAACTCCTGGAAAAGGTCAAAAAAGGCCTTGGTAAAAATACTGCTGGCCCCGGCAAAGTTGGAGTGGTTGATAAACATGGGGATGGAAACCGAATTGATGCCATCCGCCTCCAAGGGATTGGTGTTTTTGCGCAAAGAATAGCCCGCACAGGCGGCCAGGGAGGTCAAAAGGCCCACTGTGGCGAAAACCGACAGGAACTCGAAAAGGCGTTTGAGCATAGGCCAGCATAGAATGGAGTCAGGCCTTTGAAAAGGTGCGCCTTTCACAAACGGCCTTGCGCCCACTTTGAAGAGCAGGCACAATCAAAGGGTGTTGAAACTCAAAGAATTGGGCCAGGTTTTTTCCGAGCAGGGGCCGTGGATTCGTCCTCCACAGCGCAAGGGTGGCGGAAAAGGCCTCAAGGCATCGCTGGATTTTTTGGATTTGATCCAGTCCTGGGATCAGGTGGTGGGCAAACACCTTGCCGCGCAAACGATTCCCTTGAAACATGTGCGCGGAAACCTCACCATTTTGGCGGGCCATTCGGCATATTCGGAACAACTGAGCTTTATGCAAGAACAACTCAAGCAAAAAATTGGAAAGGTTTTTCCCGCCCTGGCGTGCAAGATCAAACGCCTCTCATTCCAGACCAACAGCACTTATTTTGAAACCGAGCGGGAAAATCTTTTAAAAACTGCCGGCAAGCGCGGGCCAAAACGCAAGAAAAAGGCGTCTCCGACAAGGCATCATCACCATTACGACCCCCATTATAGAGAACAGAGACAGAAGGCCCTGGCAGAATTTTCCGGTATCAAAGACGATGAATTGAGGGAGGGATTGATTGGCCTGTATTTGCAGCTAAATTCTGGTAAAGTTTAAAGGGACTTAACTGACTGGCAACATGAGGGCGAGCATTGTTTTTAAAGGGAATCACTGCTGAATATTTGGTCAAGGTAACGACTGCCTTTTTGTTGGCCTACAGCCTGATTGTCTTTGTGGCCTATGTTTCTTCTCTGATGGTTTTGTCTTACCTCAAAATGTACCGGGGAAACTTTTCTCTCGCCTTCAATTTGGTTATGTTTATACTGTTTTACAGCAGCCTCGGCATCCACCTCACTCCCGGCCTCAACTGGTTTGGAAAAAAGAAGAAGAAAGATCGCCACTTCAACCTGGTGATGTGCCGAACCCTGTCCCTGTTAGGTGCTTTGCTCACCGCCTTTTTGGGTTCGGCCTATTTCCATTTCGACCTGGTCAAGAATTATTGGCCGATCATTTTTCCCAGCGAATCCTGATTCCTTCATGATTTATTTGACTAATTAAGCGACGCAGGTCATGCTGGGAGGGCGATACTGTTTGATCGCCACGCCACAAGGAGGCCATACTGTGAAAAACACTATTTCCATCTTTCTTTTGCTGTTCTCTTTTCTGGGCTGTAAAAGCGACGAACCCTTTAACACCCCCTTTGAAGATCGGAGTACTTTGATAGAATCGGTACTCGGTCAGACCTATGTTGGGGAGTGGATTTACGAAAACTGTTCCATGGTTCTCACCATTCACGATACTGATGCTCACTCAAAAAATGAAACCCTTCCTTTCCACTTCGATATAGGCAACGAGGGGGATCGGTGTCACCAAAGGGTGTGGGGGAGTGTTGATCTCAATAAACTGACTCAAAAAGGGAGACGAGTTCACGCCCCGCTGGTAGGAGAAGTCAAATTTTTTCCCTATTCCTTGCAATCGTTGCACTTTCAGCGAGAAGATGACGGCAGTTATACACTCATTCAGGTTGCCGTCGGCGAAAGTACTCAATTTTTGCCCAGGCCAATTATTCACGCCATAGATTTTGCGGAATCGGACTGAACCTAATCCCGCTCGTCGAGCACGCGGTATTCGGCCTCGATCACATCCCCTTGTTGGCCGGTAGGAGGGGGCCGTTGGGCCTTTTGGGCGTCTTGCTGCCGGATTTTCCGGCGAACCAGGGAAATCATCCGGTAGAGGCGAAATGCCCAGCGCAGAAAGAGAAACAGCCCGTAAAAGAGCAGCGCCTTGAAAATGATGGATGCCATACCTCCATCTAGTAGCATTTCCCTGCCATCTATGACAAGATGTGGTCAAAAAAGGGGTGAGCGTGGGCAATCCCGTGCATTGGGCGGATTTTACCGCCAGGCGCATTTTAAAAGAGCGTGGCCAAAAGGAGCAATATGTCGTCGCCGCCGGGTTGACTCCCTCTGGCGTGGTTCACTTTGGCAACTTCCGCGAGGTGATTACCGCCGATTTTGTGGCCCGGGCCTTGCGCGATTTGGGCCATTCCGTGCGCTTTATCTTGAGTTGGGACGATTACGATACCTTTCGCAAAATTCCCGCAGACCTTTTGGAAAGTGCGGACAATCCGCAAGATTTGCAAAAATATCTTTTCAGGCCCATCGTCGATACCCCCGATCCCTACGGCGAATATCCCTGTTATGCGGCCCGCTTTCAAAAACAATTTGAAGGGGAGTTAAATCGCGTTGGCGTCGAACTGGAACCGCTCTACCAGGCCAAACGCTACCGCGCCGGGGCCTACGCCGAACAATTGCTCGAAGTCATCGAAAAACGCCACTCCATCCGCGAAGTCCTCAACCGCGCGCGAAGCAAACCCCACGGGGAGGCCTACCTGCCGGTCAACGTCTATTGCGAAAAATGCCACACCGACCACTGCATTGAAGAAAAGGAATGGAGAGAGGGGGAACTTTTTTATCACTGTTTGCACTGCGATCATCGCGGGCGGGAAAACCCCCGCCAAAGCTCGCGCCTGAAACTCCCCTGGCGGGTGGACTGGCCCATGCGTTGGGCGTTTGAGCGGGTTGATTTTGAACCGGGGGGGAAAGACCACTCCGCCGAGGGAGGGTCGTTTACCACGGCAAAGGAGATCGTCGCCCTTTTGGGAGGGTGGGCACCGGTTTATTTGGGTTACGATTTTGTCTCTATTCGGGGGGGCGGGGGCAAAATGTCGTCTTCCCAGGGGGGCGTGGTCACCATCAGCGACCTCTTGCAAGTTTACGAGCCAGAAATGTTGCGCTGGATTTTTGCCAGCTACAAACCCAACGTGGATTTTAGCGTGAGTTTTGATCTCGACGTAATTAAAACTTACGAGGACTTTGACCGCCAGGAGCGGTTGGCCTACGCAGTGGAGAGCGGCAACGCCAAAAAAGTTGCCATGGCCAGGCGGGTTTTTGAACTCTCTCAAATTGTACCCGTTGGAGTGGGGCAATTGCGTCCAGAGGACATGCCCGTTCAACCCAGCTTCCGGCATTTGACCAATATTTTACAGATTCATCAGGGGGATATGGGGGCGGCCAGAAAGCATTACCAAGATAAACTAAAAACCCCCAGAGACGAGCGGCGCTTTGTCGAGCGCTCCCGTTGCGCCCTCTATTGGCTCGAACACCACGCTCCCGAAGATTTTAAATTTGCGCTCAATCAGAGCGCGCCCGCAATTTCCCTGGAAGAAAAACAAAGAAGTTTTTTGTCCCAACTCAGGCAAACTTTGGAGCGCGAGTGGCAAACCTCTTTGTCGGATCAAGGTCTGCATGAAATTATTTATCAGGTGCTACATCAGTGTGAAACTGAACCCAAAGTCGCTTTTCCCTGGTTGTACCAGCTTTTGATTTCCAAAAAGAAAGGCCCACGACTGGCGAATCTCTTTTGCGAGGTGGGAAGAGAGCGCATTCTCAAATTGTTGAGTGAGGCCCTATCTTAAAAAGCGGAAAAATTTTTCCATAAATTTATTTTATTTATAAATCTTTTAGCATAAAGGAATGAGGCCCAATCGCCGGGAATTTCTTTTTGGTGCTGGAGGGCTTGCCCTCGCCCTTTTTTCTTTGCCCGCAAGTTGCGGGAATGTCGTTTATCTTGAGGCAGGTGCGGTTTACAGCGTTTCCAGTGGGGAGTGGCTGGCCTTTCCCTCCGCTCCCAAGCGGGGCGACCGCGTTGCCCTCACCATTAGCGCACAATCTCTGCGTCCGCCGGCACAGGTTTTGTACTTGGATACCCCTCTCTTGGGAGAGCGGGAGCATTTGCTGTTGGATTCGCTGGCCAATGTCCATTTTATCTTTGAAGGCCATAAAGCGGGGTGGCGTCTTTGAAAATAAATAACCAACGTGCTTTTACGCTGATCGAAGTGATCGTCGTCGCTGGATTGATGAGTGTCATGTCTTTGGGACTCACGCGCATTATGGTCAACCAAAACAGAAGTGTTAAAACCACCGAGTCCAAGCTCGAAATCATCAATGCGGTGGATTCCATTCGTGCTCTCTTGGCCGATCGGGAAACCTGTTGGTCGACGTTTAGAATCCAGCGCACCGGGGGAAGCATCACGGGAGTATTTAACCCCAACCAGATAGGTGCGGGACTGGTGACTGAAATCAAAAACAAGAACGATGTCAGATTTTTTCCGGTCAAAACCAAATTGGGCAGCACGACCTCGTATATTGAAAACTATGTTCTAAAATCCCAAACTTCGGTTGCCCCGGGTACTGCTGGAATTTCCGAATTTCTCATTTCTTTTTACCGGGGCAAGGCGGTTTTTGGGGCCAAAAAGCTCACCCGTAAGATCAATTTATTTGTGGAGACAGACTCTTCGGGCAATATGGTAGATTGCAGTTCCAAGGCCAGCAATTTTGAGGCCTCGGCCAACTATCTGTGCACCACTTTTGGAGGCACTTTCGATGCTCAAGGCAGGAATTTGCGCGGCGATTGTGCGGGCATTGCCATCAACGGAGACAGTTCTTTTGAAGACAGTTTGGAAATCAAGGGAAAGATTACAGTCGAAGACGAAGTTACCGTTAACGCCCCTTCTTTTTTTAACGGCAAGTCGACCATGAATGGCGATGTCGAGTTGAAGGATGGTTTCGGCCTTACGATGCTTTCTGACCGCCGCCTGAAATACGCCATCAAAGATTTGGATTCCGCCCTCTCAAAGGTTGAGGGCATGCGCCCGGTGGCCTTTCGCTGGAAAAAAAACGATCGTCAAGACATTGGTTTTATCGCCCAGGAGTTGGGCCTTTTGTATCCCAATTTGGTTTCCCAAACACCGAACTCCCACTTGGCGGTGAAGTATTCCCAGTTGGCAGTGGTGGCGATCAAAGGACTTCAAGAACTGGCACAAAAAGTGCGCCAGTTGGAAAAGCGCCTGCATAAACAGGCACAAAACCAGGAGGTTGTACCGTGAGGATTTTTGTTTTTATCGCGGCCGGATTGTTATTAGCGCAGGCAAACGCCGAAAAAGTTCTGGGAGAATGTCTGGGCAAAGGGAAAGAGAATACCGCGTTTTGTGAGGCCCACGACGATGCCATCAAAAAATGCCAGGCACTGGCGGAAAAATGTCAATGGGTGGAGCGGCCAAAAATCTGCGAGGCCAAAAGGGTCAGTGACCAACGCGCCTTTACCCTGTGCCGTGGCCTTTCCAGTCAGCAGGAGTGTGATCGCCAAAGTCTGGATTGCCATTGGGCCTATAAGGCGAGGAATTGCAATCCCAAAAATGGAGACAGTGAGCGGGACGCGGCCTTTTGCGAGCGCTTTGATGGAAAGTCCGACGAATGTAAACGCAACTCCGATAAATGCATTTTGGAAATGTAGTGCTTTACACTTGTGGAGTTTTTGGTCTAAAAGTTTATGGTGAAAAGTTTGTCCGCATTGTTCTTGATTTTGGGTTCGGCGGTATCCGCCTCTCCCCGTTTTTATGTCTTGGAAGAATCGCTTGAAGCGGGAATGGTGGCCGTTCGCGCCTGTGACAAAGCACCTTCGGGAGAACTCGATTGCGGCGAGGCGCTTGAAGTTGAAGCATCGGATTTGGAGGCATTTACCCAGGATTTGAGTCGTTATGTGAATATCAGCAAAATTATGATGAGAGGGGGAAGGGGAGATCAGGTGCGGGAGAAGAGGGCCGGAGCGGGGATCATCACTTCTCTTTCCGGGGCCATTGGCGGCATTTTTGGTTCCCTCATCACTTTGGATTATTACCCCTCCGGCAAGGGACTTTATTTGGGCCTTGCTGGAAGCGCTGTCGTCTTGGCCGCCTCCGCGGCCGGATTTGTGGCCTCGCTCAAACTGGGTATTCAAAAACCTGAAAATGCGGAGGATACTCGTCTGGCGGTTGATGGGGCACTCTTGGAAGAATTTCGCCAAGGCATGGTTTCAGGGGCCAGCGAAGAACTTTTCCGAGACGAAATTATGCAGCGCTTCGCCGACTTTCTCGATGAATTTGGCCGATCCGCAGGATAAATTTGCCTTTTTGATTTTTTTCTCTTATAAGTTTTCCACGGTCATTTCAACCTTGGAGGTACCTGTGAAAAGTTTCAAAGTTTTGACTGCATCTTTGCTCGCTCCCACCTTGTTTCTCTCTTCTCTCGTGTCCCCCGGAGTTTTGGCCCAGGGACAATTGATCGAAACCGTGCCCAAGTTTTACTATTTGGAGCAATCGGAGGGTGGGGAGACGGTTCATATCCACGCTTGCTATCAAAGGCCTCCGAGGAAAAGCAATTTTGAAGAAGGTAAGGCCTTTTCCGATTTGGGATGGGGTTGCAACACGTCAGTCGAGGTGGCAGTAGAAGACCTGGAAGCGTTTGCCCAGAGTTTGAGTCGGGAATTGAGTATGGCCAGGGTCGCCCAAAGAGAAACCAAGATGCGGGGGCAGAGTCCGGCCACTTTTTTGGGTACTTTATTTGGAATTTTTGGAACCACAGGAGGGATCGTCGGGGTGGTGAGTGCTTTTGACGGTTACTACGGAGGCACAAAGTTGATGGATCAGGTCACCGCTAAGGGTAGATATGTGTATTCTGTCAACGACCTGAACCCGGCCGAAAAACGGAAATACTTATCTTTGAAACATACCTACAGACATTCGAGAATTATCTCCAGTATCGCTGGTGGTGCCATTTCTCTGGCCGTGCTTTTAGGTTCAATAGGCATGGCGAATAAGGCCGATCAGAATGTTTTTGCCGTCGCCGGGGCCTCCAAAACCCTGCTTGAGGAACTCCGATCGGGAATGGTCACTGGAGCGAGTGCGAAGAGCTTGCGGGACGAGATTTTGCAGCGCTTTACCGACTTTCTCAACGAATTTGGCAGGCCGGTTAATTAAAAAGAAAAGCCAGACCTATGTATTGTAATCTTTGTGAAAGAGACGTTGGAATAGAAAAAGTTCGTCCTCTTTTCTCATCGATCGTTTTATTGTTCATGGGTGCTATTGTGCCCTTGTGGCCTGTTACGCTGCCACTTTTTTGGGGATTGGCGTTTCTCAACTATTTTCTGAGAACAAAAAAAGTCTGCGGCATTTGTAAAGATGGCAATAGTTTGCGTTACGCTTAGTATCCGAGGTACGCCTGCTAAATTTTATGGCCATCAACTTTTCAGAAAAGAAAAGAAGAGGAATTTTTTGAATAAAAAGGTCGATATTTCAAAAATTGAAAGGATGATTTATATTATTCGAGGCCAGAGAGTCATGATGGATAGTGACCTGGCAGAACTTTACAGTGTTGAAACCAAGGCCTTGAAAAGGGCCGTCAAACGCAATTTGGACCGTTTTCCAAGTGATTTTATGTTTGAATTGACCAAAAAAGAGCTACAGAATTGGAGGTACCAATTTGGCACCTCCAATCGAGAAAAAATGGGTTTGAGGATTCCACCCTTTGCCTTTACTGAGCAAGGAGTGGCAATGCTGTCAAGCGTTCTTAGGAGTGAAAGAGCAATTCAAGTGAATATCTCAATTATGAGGATTTTTACCAAATTGAGAAGTTTTTTGATGCTTGAGAAGGATTTACGCAACAAGATGGACAAGCTCGAAAAGGATACCAATAGAATGTTTAAAGTCGTTTTTGAGCGTCTTGATGAGTATGATGAAATGATAACTCCAAAGCTGTCACCAAATCGTAAGAAAATTGGTCTTTAAAATATGAGTTTCAGTGCCCGAGATAGGCCTGCTGAACTTGCGGATTGGACATTAAATTTTCGGCCTTATCATTGAGTTGCATTTGTCCGCACTTTAAAACATAGCCCCGATGGGCGATTTTGAGTGCGGCGCGGGCGTTTTGTTCCACCAATAAAATGCTTACCCCCTGCCGGTTGATTTCTTTGATCGCCTCAAAAATAATTTTGACCAGTTTGGGGGCCATGCCCAGAGAGGGTTCATCTAAAAGCAGCAGTTGGGGCGCGGCCATCAGCGCGCGGGCAATCGCCAGAATTTGTTGTTCTCCTCCCGAAAGTGTGCCGGCCAATTGTTGGTAGCGTTCTTGCAGCCGGGGAAAAAGTTTTAAAATATGTTCCAAGTCCTTTTTTATGGCCACCTTGTCCTTGCGCAAATACGCCCCCATTTCCAGATTTTCCTGCACGCTCATGTGGGGAAAGACCCTGCGCCCTTCGGGGCTTTGGGCAATTCCCAAACGCACGATTTGATGGGGTTTGGCGCGTTGGATGGGTTGTCCGCCGAAGAAAATTTCCCCCTGGGCGGCGGGGTGCAGGCCTGAGATGGATTGCAAGGTGGTGGTTTTACCCGCTCCGTTGGCACCGAGAATGGCGACAATCTCACCCTTTTCGACTTTGAGATCAATGCCCTGAATGGCGCAGATGGGGCCATAATTGATGTGAACTTGTTTTAACTCTAGTAGAGGCGCTTCGCTCATTCTTCATCCCCCAAGTAAGCGGCGATCACTTTGGGGTTTTTTTGAATTTCGTCGGGAGTTCCGTGGGCGATCAGTTCGCCGTAGTTGA
This sequence comes from Bacteriovoracaceae bacterium, assembly GCA_965215445.1. Lineage (GTDB taxonomy): Bacteria > Bdellovibrionota > Bacteriovoracia > Bacteriovoracales > Bacteriovoracaceae > CBDBLK01. The sequence continues at coordinate 1,656,880 of CBDCDT010000002.1, forward strand.
CCACATAGATGCGTTGGCAGATTTTCATCACCAGTTGCATGTCGTGTTCGATCAGTAAAATGGCGACTTTAAATTGCTTTTTAATCCATTGGATGAGTTTGGCCAGGTCTGCGGTTTCCTTGGGATTCATGCCGGCGGCGGGTTCGTCGAGCAATAAAAGTTTTGGCCGGGTGGCCAGCGCGCGGGCAATTTCCAGACGCCTTTGATCCCCATAACACAAATTTGAAGCGAGTTGCCCCGCTTTATCTTCCAGCCCGAAAATTTTTAAGAGTCCCATGGCCTCCTCGAACATACGTTTTTCTTCACGATGAAAGCTCCTGCTCCTCAAGATGGCCGCCCACCAGCCGTACTGGACTCTAAAGTGCAGGCCAAGGCGAATATTGTCGAGAACGCTAAGGCCTTGAAACAGGCGGATATTTTGAAATGTCCGGGCGATTCCTTTTTGCACGATATACGCCGGAGCAAGTTTATTGAGGCATTTTTTGGCCAGAAAAATTTCTCCCCGGGTGGGTTTGTAGTGGCCGGTAATCATATTAAACAGTGTGGTTTTGCCGGCCCCATTGGGGCCAATAATTCCCACCAGGTCGCCTTCACCCATCTGCATGGAAAAGTTGTTGACGGCGGTCAGACCACCAAAGCGCATACTTACATTTTCAACGCTTAAAATGGGGGCAAACATCAGCATTTCTCCGCGCGTTTGCCCAAGAGTCCTTGGGGACAGACCAACATGAGAAAGATGAGCAGCAGGGCGTAGATCACCATGCGCCACTCGCTCACGGTGGGGCCGAAAAATTTGAGCGCTTCGGGGAGAAGGGTGAGCACCACCGCTCCGAGCACCGCTCCGGCCAGGGAGCCAAGCCCCCCCAGAATAATCATCAGTAAAATGGTCGCCGACCACATGAAGGTGAAATTTTTGGGGCCGATAAATTGATTGGTGTGGGCCAAAAGACTGCCGGCAATTCCCGCCAGTCCCGCTCCGATGGCAAAAGTCAGAGTTTTATATTTGAAAGCGTGGATGCCCATGCTTTCCGAGGCCAGTTCGTCTTCGCGGATGGAGACGATGGCGCGGCCGAAAGTACTGCGTGCCAGGTTGTAGCAAAAGAGTATGGCCAGCACCACAAAGAGATAAACCCAAAAGACGTTGGAGAGTTTGGCAATGCCGATCAGGCCCCGCGGCCCTCCAACTTTGTCGGTGTTGATGATGATGATGCGGATAATTTCACCAAATCCCAGGGTGGCAATCGCCAGATAATCCCCGCGCAAGCGCAGGCAGGGGATGCCGATGGCCAATCCCGTAAGGGCAGCGCAAATAAAGGCCAACAGGCAGCTTAAAATCAGGTTGACTGGGCCGGGTAATGGCGGTTGGATAAAGACGGTGAGAATTGCCCCAGAGTAGGCGCCCACCGCCCAAAAGCCGGAGTGCCCTAAACTAAACTGACCGGCCATACCGTTAATCAAGTGCAGGCCGAGGGCCAAAATAATAAAGATGCCACACAGTTGGGCCATGTCCAAATAATAGGCCATATTAGATTTTTTCCCTTCGTTTGTGTCCCAGCAGGCCTTCCGGCTTGAGCAGTAAAATCAAAATGAGAATGGCAAAGGCGATGGCATCCCGGTAGGTCGAAACCCACAGGCCGACCACCAGGTTTTCAGCAATGCCTAAAATCAGACCTCCCAAAACAGCGCCGGGAATGATTCCAATTCCCCCCAATACCGCCGCCACAAAGGCCTTCAGTCCGGGAATCATGCCCATCATGGGATCGACCACATTGTAGTAAAGTCCCACTAAAACCCCGGCCGCACCGGCAAAGGCGGCACCGACGAAGAAGGTAAAGGAGATAATGCGGTCAGTGTTGATGCCCATCAGTTGAGCGGTGTGCATATCGTGGGAAGTGGCGCGCATGGCCTTGCCGATTTTGGTCTTGGCCACCAGCCACCACAAAAAGAGCATTAAAACCAGAGTTGCAAAAAGGATCATCAGTTGAGTGGAAGTGATGGAGAATTTTCCCAGTTGGTAAGTTTGGGATTCGATGGCCTGGGGAAAGGAGCGGGGAGAGGCCCCCAAAAGGCGCTGCCCTCCGTATTGAAAAAAGAGGCTGGTTCCCAAGGCGGTAATTAGGGCGGGGATTCTTCCGGCACTGCGGATGGGTCGGTAAGCAATGCGTTCAACTACAATCGCCAGCACTCCCGTCGCCACCATCGCCACCAAAATGGCGGGGACAAAGGGCATGCCCGCATTCAAACAATAAAGCCCCACGAAGGCACCCACCATATAAAATTCCCCGTGGGCGAAGTTAATCAGTTTGATGATCCCGTAAACCATGGTGTAACCCAAGGCGATCAGGGCGTAGACTGAACCTTGAACAATGCCGTTAAGCAAATAGGCGAGAACGTCTTCCAACAAAAGGGCATCTCCTCGGTTAGGGAGAAATTCTCTGTTTTAGGGTCGTTCCGGTGGCGGTTGTCTCCAGAACCACCGCCATTTTGTGGGCGTTACGGTTGGAATCAATGCTGATGGTGCCAGTGATTCCCGCTACTCCACGGGTGCTGTTAATGGCGTTTTTGACCCCTTCGGGAGTCAGGGGATCGGCCCTTTTGAGAGCGTTGAGCAAGACCAACAGGGCATCGTAACCCAGCGCTGCCATGGCCCCGGGCCTTTCTCCATATTTACTGGTGTAATTTTTGACGAAGGCCTGAACCCTGGGGTCTGGGTCTTCTGCTGAGAAATGGGTGGAAAGGTAGTGCCCTTTGACCGCTTCCGGGCCGGCGAGTTCGTGGAGTTTGGGAGAATCCCAGCCATCTCCACCGAGAAAGGGGACTTTCAGACCGATTTGGTGCGCTTGTTTGAGGATAAGCCCAACGTTGGTGTAGTAGCCGGGGAGAAAAACCACATCGGGTTTGGCACTGGAAACCCGGCGTAAAAGTGACAGAAAATCGGTATCCTTTTGATTGTAGGTAAATTGTTCTTCGATGAGATTGCCGCCGAGTTCTTTAAATTTGGCGCGAAAGGTTTGATCCAGACCTTTGGAATAGTCGGAGGAATTGTCGACGATGACTGCGGCCTTGCGCTTTTTGAGATGGTTATGGGCAAACGTGGCCATCACCAATCCCTGAAAATTGTCGGTAAAACAAGTGCGGGCGATGTAGTCTCCCAACTGAGTGACTTTTTCATTGGTGGAAGCGGGAGTCAGCAAGGGAACCTGTGCTTGCTGGGCGATGGGGGCACCGGCCAGTGTGTTGGAAGAGGCCACCGAGCCGAGGATGACCATGGCCTTGTCCACGGAAATCAATTTGCGGATGGCGTTTGCCGACTCGACGGGTTCTCCCTTGTTGTCAATCAGGGAGATGCGCATACTTTTGCCCCTCACTTTTTGGGTTTCCAATTCTTGCATGGCCAGGCGGATGCCGTTCATGGATTCCTCTCCATAAGTCGCCGATGGCCCAGTCATGGGAAAGACTGCACCCACCACGATTTCATTGCTTGACGTTTGTTGGTTGCAGCCGGTGAGAATGAGCGAGCAAAACAATAAGAAACCGGAGAGAATGGGAGTTGAAATTTTCATGGGCAATTAACCTCCTACAAAGATTGGTTTTAGCGACGGCAAACAGTTTGAGTGTTCTTTTTCGCAAGCGCAATATGTAGGGCGTTAGAAAGGTTTTATAAAACAAAAATATTTTTATCTGTTTATTTTGCCCTTGGGTTTAACAAAGTTTCCCACCTTCCCGATACGGCGATTATGATGGGAACGTTAAAAAGAAGTGGACTGGCAGTGTTGGCCATATCCTTATTGGTGAGTTGTATGCCTGGCGAAAAAGTGCGCGGGCGTCTGTCCCCCAATTCTCAAAGTGCTCAATCTCTGCCCGAGGAAACGGGGGAGCAGGGGCGCAAACCCCACGGAAGCTTGGGTGCCGGCAAGGGAAATGGAAGCATTGGCAATGCCACCGATCAGATCATCCTCAAGGGCAGACAGGAAATTCGCCACATCGTTGATCCTTTTGATGGGAGTTATAAAACCAAGGTGACCATCCCCAAAAATTACCGGGGCCTGCTCTACCTTTCGGGCATCAATATCATTTCTCTGGCCGACAAGCGGGTGAGCGTGCGCTTTCGCTTCGGGCGCGAAAGGCAGGAAGTGATCGTTCCCGCCTCCATCGGCAGGGCGCCGGGTATCACGCCTTCCACCGACATTCAGGTTTTAATTTTGGATTTGGAAAAAAGGCCTTTTGAACAGTTGCGCCTGTTTTACGACCTCTTCGATTACAGTGACTACGACAGTAACAATAATCAGATCGAATTTGATGCCAACGATGAAATTAAGGAACCAGAAAGCGATCCGCGGGCGGCGGGGCTTTATTGCCGTGGACTTCGTTTGGAGGACGATCCCACTTTTTCTTTTTCCTCGAACAACGACCGTTGCGAGCAGGCGGGTGAGCGTTGCCTCTACGCCTACGCCAAGGTGGTGGATTCGGGCCTTTACGACATTAGTGGAAGCAATGCCGTCGCTCTCAATCCTTCGCGGCCGGCATTGGATTTTGGCAAGCGGGGTTACGCCTATCAAGAGGATGCTGAGCTTTTAAAGCAATGCCTGCCCGACACCAGTCATCGCGCCTCCAATGAAACCAGTTTGCAAACCCAGTTTACCGGTTCCAACGTGCAGTATTTAGGTTATGGCCACCGCGCTTTTCAAGGCAATTACGAATACCGCGGCCCCTTCCGCAGTTTGAATCGTTCGGGGTGGGAAATTGGGGGCCAGGCACTCTTTAGCGACGTGGCGTCGGGGGAGAACGCCAGTGGCCTTTTTCAGTACAAATTGGATGGCACGCCGGTCGCCACGGCAGCAGACCCCAATCGCGAAGCAGAGGGGGGGATGAAGTCTTTTCTGTTTCCCCGCGCCGGCACCATGAAACTCAAGGGCCGGGTGGATTATATGGGGTTTTCCTACTTACCCGATCCGTTGGGTTTTAACCATTCCGGTGCCGTTCGATCGGTGAAAAGAACTGTCGCCTCCGGCGAAAGTGAATTTATCGACGGTTGTAATGTGCGGATATTGCAGCGCGATTCGGATTCCCTGGAGAGCATTTCCTCTTGTACGGTTTCGGCCAGTATCGACCTGGTTTACGAGGATGAAAACGGCGTGCAGAGAACTTTAACCAGTGCCAAAAATGTCAAGTTGCAACTGGTTCGCCCCAGTTTAAAGGACTTCCGCGATCGCGAAGTGCTCTATACAGCACTGAAAAACTGTGCCAACGGGCAGGCCTGCGGGGCGGGGGAATGTTGTTTTAACGGTCGTTGCTGGGGCCGGGAATTGGTGTCCCAATGTTTGGAAGACATTCCCGGACAGGGCCGTCTTCCAGTGGGCAGTTCGTGCAGCAGTGATTTTGAGTGTTCCAGTTTGTGTTGTTCGGCGGGAACCCGGGTGTGCACCGTTCACCAACCGGACGAGGACGTGTTGTGTTCCAAACCCGCCGGCCAGTCTTGCATCACCAAAAACTTTTGCGCTCGGGAATACGTTCCCACCTGTTTTGTGGTACAAACCGGCACCAGCGTGCGCGGCAAGCGAACCTGCGCCTTGAGGTGCTACCACGTTCCGACTTTGGGTGAGTGCGAAGACGGACTTTGCCGTCCCCCGGCGATTCCCCGAGTTCCCGACTTCGATCCCGAATCCGACGAGGCCTGTGACGAGGCGATTCCTCCGCCCACCCAGTTCGATCTTTAGGGCGCAAAGACCGATTATAACAGTTTTAAACCTCTATTCTTGAACTTTTTTGGGAGTCCCAAGATAATGGGGAGTCCAGTTAAAAAAATTTAAGTGGAATTTTGTTTTGGCCGATTAGAGACTAGGAAGAGATTTGACCAAAAAAACATTCAACGGAGTAAAACACTATGAAAACGACAAAAACGGCCATCACCACTTTCACCTTTATTGTTTGCAGTACCTTCCTGATTTCCTGCGGAGGCGAGCGAAAGGGGGGCACCAGTACGCTGGTTTTGAAATCCCTGGGCCTTGCGGCCGGCAAAGGTGGGGGAGGGGCGGTAGTCTACGCCCGCCGCCGGGAAAATGGTCAAACCTTGGTCATTCCCTTTGAAGAGGGGGCCGATGCGGAAAGTGTGGAACTCACACTGGATAATGGCAATTGGGACTTTAGTGCTGCGGTGTGGAATGGCAGCGAACCCATGCAGGGAGCATTGGAATGTGCCAGCGACAGCGTCAACCTCCAAGGCCTTGGCGATGTCGAGGTGGATTTAACTCTCGATGAGGCCAATTGCCAGACTGCTCAAGTGCAAGACACGCAACTCGAATTGGCGGTTTGCCGTTTGAACGGCAACACATTGCCGAGTGGTTCTTTCGACGGCAACTACTTGGCCAGCAATTGCTTGAGTAAAAGTTTTGCGGGTTCGTATCGGGTGAGGGTCGAAACCAATTCCATTCACGGAAGAGATTTGATTTCCGAATGTATTCAGCACTCGAATCCCAACACGCTTATCAGCAGTTCCAATGTGCGTTTGCCCGTCAATTTACGCTGGGACAATCAAATCAAGGTCGAGGTTTTTGGAACGGGTGATTGCGATGCCACCAATTCTGACGCGCAAAGGGTAACCTATTCGCTTGGTTCGGGACAAAATATTTTTGAAGGCAGGTTGGTTGCCGACACCGCCAATAATGCTTTGAGTGTGGTGATGCTTTCCCCGTGTCCTGCCGGTTATATTTACGTCGCCGGGGATGATGCTTTGGGCACCAGTGCTTTTTGTGTCATGCAACACGAAGCGCGCAAGAATAACAACGACGAACCCACCTCCGTTGATAGCAGCCGTGGTGATGCTCCCTGGACGATGGACAGTTTGGAGTTGGATACCTTTGATGATGCTCTTACAAAATGTGCTGATTTAAATGGCCAACCCCCTTTGGATCCATCCCTGTGGGGAGGGGATTACAGTTTGGTTACCAACGCACAGTGGGTGACGATGATGGGTAATATTGCTTCGCTTTCCGATAATATCCATAATAATAGTAGCTTGCTTGTCGGGTACAGTGATGACGAGTCCAGTGCACTTGACACTATCGACCCATCAAGTAACGAGGGTAGTGACAGCGAAAAACGGACTTTCAAACTCGCCACCGGCGGGATTGTCTGGGACTTGGCCGGCAACCTCGCCGAGTGGGTCGCCTGGGATAAGGAAAACGGCCCCTTTCCCAGCTTGGATGCGACATTGCCCGACGGGAGTAACGTACCGGATTGTGCTTCATTTTGGGTAGGATTTAGTGGATTTCGGGATACGCAGAATGGAGGTGTCGATCCCAACACAATTCCTCCAGGGTATGAAGACTACTCTTTTGCTCCCCCCAATTATTACGATGGCAGCACGGGATTAAGTTTTACTAGCGGAGGGTGGGGCCAGTGGTGCCAGGATGGCGGAGGTCTTTACGCATTGCGCGGAGGAGACTTTGACGATGAGGACGATGAGGGAGGCGATACCAGTGCCCACGGTTTGGGCCAGCTCATTTTGACCGATAGAGATCAATCGGGCGAGGATAGCGTTGGTTTTCGCTGCGTGTATAATCTGCCTTTTTAAGTCAAACTTGACATCTCGTTGGGCCGGTTTTATAAACGCGGCATGGCAAAAACGAGATATTTTTTCCTCTCCTTTTTCCTCCTTATTGGCAGTGTCTTTGCGGACACCAGTTCGCCTCGCCAGTTTGAACCTTTGATTGAGGAAGAGTCATGGCAAAAAGAGGAAGACCTTTCCGTCGCCCCTTTCAAACTTCCCTCCCAAGAACCCATGCAAATGGCGGCCATTCCCGTGCCTTTTTTCGTGGCCGTTGGGTTGCTGAGTTTGGGTTGTGCCGTGGGTGCCCACCAGTCCGCGACTGAAAATGCAAATGCACTCCTGGAGGAGGAGGCCCAGATCGAAGCAGGGGAAGAAGAGATAGAGCAGGAAAAACACCCCGAGAAATGGTTTCACTTTGCCCATGGGGCACAGTTTTTCTCGTCAACGGCGGCCGGCATTTTAGGTTTTAATATGGTTGTTCAAAGCGGTGTCGCCTTGGAGAGCGCTCTGGCCACCTTTGGATTTCTAGGTCTTGGTGCGGCCTTGACTGTTACTGGTACTGCTTCGGGCTGCTATATGCTGCAAAACCGTACCTACGAAAGGCGGGATTCCCCGTAGCTTTTATTTGGTCGCTACTCCTGTTCCCGATCGACCAAAACCCCTGAAATTTGGCCTTTTTTGGTTTGGCCTTCTTCCTGTCCTTTGCTCAAATTTTCTTGTTTTTGGGTTTGGCGATAGAGTTTGATGACTTCTAATTGCTTGAGTTTGTCCAGGGCACCTTTCATCTTTTTTTGTACTTGCCCGGCAAAATCCGGCCCGCGCTTGCGAGAGATCGCCTCTTTGCGTTTGGGCAGGCGTTTTTCTTTGAGAAAATCCTTGTCCATTTCGGCAAATTTTTCAGACCACTGATCCAAAAGTGCTCGGCAGTGTTCCTTGCAGATGAAAGCTTCGAGATTGTCCATGAAAAGCGTATCGGAGGTTTTGCAGAAAACTTAAGGTTTTGTGGCGTGGAGAAAGCGGTTTTGCCGGTTATAATCGGGATGGAGTGAAACGCTTTTGAATCCCGAGGACTCGGCCAGGTCTGCCAGTAGAGGCAGGTGCTCCTCGTCTCCTTCCATGAAAAATTCCCCGCTTGCATAAAGTGTTTTGAGAGTTTCTCCAAAAAATTCACGAAACCAGCAAAAATAAGTTTTATCATCGAGGAAGAGTGCTTGCCGGGGTTCGTATTGCAGTACTTGAGGGTGAACTTTGCTTTTGCCGGCGCGCTTTTTGATATAGGGCGGGTTGGAGACAATCAGGTGTTGTTTTTCGCCATTCAAAGGAGTGAGGCGGTCGCCTTTTAAAAAGCAAATGTGGGTTTGCTGGTGCATGCTCTTCTTTAGGAGGGAATGATTTTGCCGTGCCATGTTTAAGGCCTCCTCCGAAATATCTATGGCACAGGCATCTACGGCAAAAGGAAGTTCGCGGCACAAGGAGAGCACGATCGCCCCGAGTCCGCATCCCACGTCGCAGACTTTGAGGTTTGAAGTTTTACGCCATTTTACCCGGCAAAGTTTGACCGCTTTTTCCACCAGAATTTCGGTTTCAAAGCGGGGGATGAAGACACCACGGGAAATGGCAAATTCGGATTTGTAAAAATAGGCCTTGCCGGTGATATATTCCAGCGGGACACCTCCTCGAACTTGCTTGAAGAAATTTGCTCGATGGCCAAAGCTTACGGCCTCGCTTTTCAAGCGGGCCAGGGTTAGACCGGGGTAATTGTTTTGCAAAAGTTGGCGGTTTTCGTGCCAAAAGGCCGTTACGTTCATGATTCCATTTGGCCTTTCAACAATTCCGCCTGGTTATGAGTGATCAGCGCATCTGTAATTTCGCTCATATCTCCCTCCAAAATTTTGTCGAGAGAGTACAACGTCAGCCCGATCCGGTGGTCGGTGACTCGGCCCTGGGGATAGTTATAAGTTCTGATCCTCTCCGAGCGGTCGCCTGTTCCCACCAGGCCTTTGCGGGTGGCGGCCTCCTGTTCGCGCTGGGTTTGAACCATCCAATTGTAGATGCGGTTGCGCAAAATACTGAGTGCTTTTTCTTTGTTTTTGACTTGGCTGCGTTCGTCCTGGCAGGCCACCACGATATTGGTGGGAAGATGAGTGGCCCGCACGGCGGAATCGGTGGTGTTGACCGATTGGCCTCCGGCCCCGGATGAGCGGTAAACGTCAATGCGCACTTCATTCATATCTAATTGAAAATCGACTTCATCCGCCTCGGGGAGAACCGCCACGGTAATCGTCGAGGTGTGGATACGGCCTTGGGATTCAGTTTTGGGAACCCGTTGAACTCGGTGGACTCCCGATTCATATTTTAATTTGGAATAAACTTTATCTCCAGAAACCGAGAAGATAACTTCTTTAATCCCTTCGTCGCTTTCGGAAAGTGAGATCATTTCGCTGGTTAGCTTTAAGTTTCGGCAGTAGTTTTGATACATTTTCAAAACTTCTCCGACAAACAGCGAGGCCTCGTCTCCCCCCGCTCCGGCCCTGATCTCCACCATGACGTTTTTTTCATCCAAGGGGTCTTTGGGAAGCAAGAGAATTTTTAAGGCCTGTTCCAATTCGGGAATTTTTGCCTCCATTTCGGCCAGCTCTTCTTTGGCCATTTCGCGCATATCTTCGTCTTTCTCCTGGGCCAAAATGTTTTTGGCCTCTTGCATATTTTCTTGCACGTCTTTGTAAGTTTTATAAGTTTTGACCAACTCTTCCAGGTGGGCATGCTCTTTGGCCACCACCTGATAGTCTTTTTGGCGTTGGTAGAGAGTTGGATCATTCATTTTTTCGGTCAATTCGTCAAAGCGAGTCAAAACCTCTTCAAGTTTTTCAAACATGAAAGACCCCCCGGAGAGAAGAGAGATGGGAATTTTTTACCTTATATTTTGCAAGATACATAAAAAAATGGCCTCCGACTAGCGGAGGCCATTTTTAACATTTAAGTTAGGCAAAAACGAGCTTCTTAAGAGGCCCTTCTACGAGTGGCCGTTTTACGGGTCGCAGTTTTCCTGGTTGCCGTTTTGCGAGTAGCTGCCTTGCGGGTAGCTGTCTTGCGAGTAGCTGTCTTGCGAGTAGCTGTCTTGCGAGTAGCTGTCTTGCGAGTAGCTGTTTTTCTGGTTGCCGTTTTACGAGTGGCAGTCTTTCTTCTGGTTGCCGTTTTGCGAGTAGCGGTTTTTTTCCTGGTCGCTGTCTTCTTGCGAGCGCCGGTTTTTCTTCTGGTCGCCGTTTTGCGAGTAGCAGTCTTTCTCGTCGCAGTTTTTCTGGTTGCGGTCTTTCTGGTAGCAGTCTTTCTTCTTACGGCCATTGATTCCTCCTCGTTGTTCAATACACCTTAACTTTAAGATAATCATAAAAATCTGTTAACGCAAACAAAAAATCGTTTTCTTTTGCATTTATCGTTATTTTTTTGCCATTTTTTTAGATTTTTTTGAAAAATGTTTGTTATTTTTCTTTTTTGCTTCGTCAAAAGAAAAAATTTCCACTGCTATTGATTAAATTTGGGCCTGTTCCAAAACTTTGTATTCAAATTTGAGATGTGAATGACCTACTTTGTCTTCAAGTTCGACCATCACATGGCCTCCCTTTTCCAATTTTCCAAACAAAATTTCGTTGGAAAGGGGTCTTTTGATACAATCGTCGATCAGTCTCGAAAGCGGCCGTGCCCCCATTTTGGGATCGTGGCCGGTTTTTGCCAGCCAAACTTTAGCACTTTTGGAAATTTCCAAGGTAATATTTTTCTTGAGCAATTTTGCCTCTAACTGACTGAGAAACTTCTCTACAATTTTGACGATCAGGTGGTTTTCGAGTTTGTTGAAGTGAATAGTGGCATCCAGGCGGTTTCTAAATTCGGGGGTAAAAAAGTTCTTAATGGCATTATCTCTGTGAATCAGGTTGGGGCCGGAGATATTTTTGCCTAGTCCAATACTCCCTTCGTCCATTTTTTGGGCACCGGCGTTGGTGGTCATAATCAGAACCACGTTTCTAAAGTCGGTGGATCGTCCCTGGCCGTCGGTCAAGCTCCCGTAATCCATAACTTGCAGAAGAATATTGTAGACGTCGGGATGGGCCTTTTCGATTTCATCCAGCAACAAGATGCAATGGGGATGCCTTTTGATGGCATCGGTGAGCCCGCCGCCCTGATCGTGGCCGACGTAGCCCGGCGGAGCGCCGATCAATTTGGAAACGGAATGTTTTTCCATAAATTCGGACATATCGATGCGTTCGAGGTGGGAATTGAGTTGAATCGCCAATTGGCGCGCCAATTCAGTTTTGCCCACGCCCGTAGGCCCGGCAAAGAGGAAGCTGGCAATGGGTTTATTCTCCTGTCCCAGTCCCGACCGGCCCAGAAAAATAGCATCGGAAACCTTTTCCACCGCCTTGTCCTGGCCATAGATCAGCATTTTGAGATTGGGTTTTAAATGGCGCAATTGTTCTTTTTCGGGGCCGCCGATATTTAATTTGGGGATTTTCGCCAGTTTGGCGACAATGTGTTCAATATCCCTTTTGGTGATTTTGGATTTTCTCTTGCTTGGTGTGTGTAACCAGGTGGCCGCCCCGGCCTCGTCGATGACGTCGATGGCCTTGTCGGGATTGCAGCGGTCGGTGATGTAGCGCTGGGAAAGATCAACCGCTGTTTTTAAAACAGCGTTGGAGTATTTGACTTTGTGATGACATTCAAAGCGCTCGCGCAGGCCCTGTAAAATTTTATAGGTTTCCTGATGGGATGGTTCTTCGATATCGACTTTTTGAAAGCGCCGGTTGAAGGCCGAGTCTTTTTCTATCAATTTGCGAAATTCTTCGTGGGTGGTGCTGCCTAAAACTCTCATTTTTCCCGAGGCAAGGGCCGGCTTTAAAAGGTTGGAAGCATCGAGACTGCCCCCGTTGGTAGCACCTGCACCGATCAAGGTGTGAATTTCGTCGATAAACAAAATGGGACGGGACGGCCTTTCTCCGTAGTCTTCCAAATCTTTGAGAACACCTTTAAGTCTGGCCTCAAAATCTCCCCGGAATTTGGCCCCGGCGAGCAGGCCCGCCATGTCCAGGGAAAAAATGGCCGTTTTGTTTAAAACTTCGGGGACGAGTTGTTGTTCCACCGACCAAGCCAGGCCTTCGGCAATGGCGGTTTTGCCAACGCCCGCATCTCCCACCAGCAAGGGATTGTTTTTGCGCCTTCGACACAAAATTTGGGCCACTCGGTAAATTTCTTCCTTGCGGCCGACGATGGGATCAATTTTGCCCTGGCGAGCTTGCTCATTGAGGAAAACGGCATATCTTTCCAAAAATTTGAATTTCTTTTTGTATTCCTTCTTGGGGCCGGGTTTGCCGTAGGGTCTGCCGGTTTGGTGCTGATAACTTTCTTCACTCTCATCTTCTGTCACAAGGGAGTCTTCGCTTTCTTGATTTAAATAGCGGCCGATGTGGCGGATGACGTGAAATTTGTCGATTCCCTGTTTTTGCAGGACGTACAGGGCGAAGGAATCTTCTTCCTGAAAGATGGCCACCAGGAGGTTGATCCCTCGAATTTGCTTTTTGCCTGCTGACTGGACGTGAATGGCGGCCCTTTGAATCGCCCGTTGCAGGGCCAGGCTGATTTCCGGTTGATAGTGGATTCCCGAATCCCTGGCCAATCTTCTCAGGTCTTCTCCGACAAATTGTTTTTCCGACAATTCTTCGATTTCTTGAAAGGAAAGCACTGAAAAATTGCCCTCTTCTTCAAAAAAGGCCTCCAAGTCTGCTTTAATCATATCAATGTTGCCACCACATTCCAGCAGAGTGTCGACTACCTGTTCATCGTCGAGCATAGAGTAAAGAATTCCCTCCAGCGTGAGGTATTCGTGCCTCATTTTATTGGCCTGCCTGATCGCCGCATTGATAATAAATTCTAAATCGTTGGACATCATAATTTTTCTAGCAGTTTATAGCTCCGGTTCGCAAGTGCATAGTAAAGGATGGCCGTGCCGTTTGGCCTCTTTGGCGACTTTGAAGATTTTACTTTCGGCAATGTCCCGAGTATACACCCCGCAAAGGCCAACCCCCATATTGTGAACCTGGAGCATGATTGATTGCGCCTCGGCGACGGATTTTTGAAAAAAAGTCTGTAAAACAAAAACCACAAACTCCTGAGTCGTGTAGTCGTCATTGTGCATTAAAACCTGATAGCGCGGGGGGCGCTGGATTTTATTGCGGGAAACGGTTGTAATACCCTGTTCTTCTTCGTGATCCATCAAGAAAGTATTGTGCCAAGAAATCTCTCGAGAAGTAAACCCTTTAGGTATCTTTTGCATTTTTGCACAAAAAGCTGTTATCTTGTCATAAAAGGAGTCTTTTCCATGGGGTTTTTCGATCGCCTTTTTGCGGCAGTTCCGGGAAGTGCGGAAGGCACCGCCCGCCACAAAGAATTTGCTAGTCGCCTGCACCAAAGAGTTGGGAGTCTTTTACCCAATCAAAGCGAAGAAAATCAACTAAAACTTGCCTGTTTGGCGGGACTTTTTGCCAGAGTGGCCTATGCGGATATGGAAATTACCTCGGGTGAGCAGGAGCGGATGGAGTCCATCTTGCGTGAATGGAGCGATTTGTCGGAAACGGAAGTGCAGGCGGTCGCCGAATTGGCCTGCAAGGAAGTTGTCGAACTGTGCGGGCTGGAAAATACCCGCTACTGCCATCCGCTGGCCGATTTAATGAGCACTTCCCAGCGCGTAAGCGTGCTCACCGCCCTCTTTGCCGTGGCCGCCGCCGACGGCAGTGTCGAACACCTGGAATCCGAAGAAATCAGGAATGTGGCCAAGGGCCTTTTGCTGGAACACAAACACTATGTTTCCTGTCGGGCCACGGTCATAGACAAACTCAAATTATTGAAGAACAGCTAGGCCTTTTTGCGCTTGGGAGAGGGGAGAATACCCAATTCCTCGCGGTACTTGGCGAGTGTCCGGCGCGCGAGTTTAAGTTCTTCGCGTGCGAGCAATTCGACGAGTTTTTTGTCGGAGAGCGGTTTTTTGGGGTTTTCGTTTTTGATAAGTTTTTTGATTTTTAATTTGATGACTTCACTGGAGACTGATGCTTCCTTGTTTCTTCTGCCAGGCCCGGTGCCGAAAAAATATTTGAGTTCAAAGATGCCGATCGGTGTGTGCATATATTTGCCCGAGGTCACTCTGGAGACGGTGGATTCGTGAACTCCAATTTGGACGGCAATATCTCTGAGGATCATCGGTCGCAAGTGCGCTTTGCCACGTTTGAAAAAGGCCTGTTGTTCGCGCACGATGGCCTTTGCCACCCGGTAGATCGACTTTTGCCGGTGCTGAATGGATTTCATCAGCCATAGCGCTGAATCTAATTTTTCCCTGACGTATTTTGATTCCGGGAGGTCTTGTTTTTGTTGCAGAATATCTCGGTACAGGCGCGAAATTCTCAGGCGGGGGATGCCCTCGTCGTTGACTTTGACGACAAACTCGTCCCCTACCTGAACGACGTAAATGTCGGGAATGATATAATGGGTTTCATCAGTGCCCACCAGACGCCCGGGTTTGGGATGAAAGTTTTTGAGCAGTTTGGCCAACGCCGCCACTTGTTCGAGATTTACTCCCAGTGCCTTGGCCACTTTGGGGTAGTTGTGTTCTTGCAGTTCGTTCAAATGCCCGGTGATGATTTTTTCCAGCAAGGGAGAGCGTTCTTCGGCAAGTTGTGCCTGGGTCAGCAGACAATCGGTCAGGGATTCGGAGGCACAGCCCACCGGATCGAGGTGCTTGATGCGCTTCCACACCTCAATGGCGCGTTCGGGTTCCAGTTTGGTTTTGTTTAAAAACTCCGCCCAGGGGGAAGAGAGCAGGCCGTCGTCACTCACGTCGTGGATGATTTCAAGGGCAAATTGG
This sequence comes from Bacteriovoracaceae bacterium, assembly GCA_965215445.1. Lineage (GTDB taxonomy): Bacteria > Bdellovibrionota > Bacteriovoracia > Bacteriovoracales > Bacteriovoracaceae > CBDBLK01. The sequence goes on from CBDCDT010000002.1 coordinate 1,672,332, forward strand.
TACTCTTCGGGGGCCATGTTTTCCATTCTCAATTGCCATTCCAAATGCTCGCAAAGCGTGTGCCCGCGGGAGATGATATTTTCATAGTTTGGCCGATCTTCCGCTTTTTCTCCTCTTGGGAGGGGCGTTTGGGCATTGCTGTTGTAGACTTCGACGTAGTTTTGCCAGTCGAAATCGTCTTTGGGAAAAACCCCTTCGGCCTCAAAATGTTCGGGCCTGGCCTCGCCGTTTTCCCGTTCCAGGCGCTCTTCAAGCAAACGCTCGGCCTCGCTTTCGGAAGCACTGGTTCCGGCCTCTTCGAGCATGGGATTTTCCACCATTTCGTGAGTGATGGTTTGGGCCATTTCCAAATGGGAGAGGGCGAGCAATTTAATGGACTGCTGGAGTTGGGGACTCATCACCAAGCTTTGGCCTTGTTTGAGGCCTTGAATCATTTTGGCGCTCATGACGCAATCCCCCTATATGCTAAATTCTTCCCCGAAATACAGTTTTTTCGCTTTGGGATTTTTGACGATTTCCGGGGGTGTGCCGCTTACCAGTAATTTTCCGGAACTCATAATGTAGGCGCGATCGACGGTTTCCAGGGTTTCGCGCACGCTGTGGTCGGTGATTAAAACTCCGATGTTGCGCTCCTTGAGGCCCTCGATAATATTTTGAATGTCGCTGACCGCCAGGGGATCGACTCCGGCAAAGGGTTCATCGAGCAGAATAAAGCGCGGTTCCAGTGCCAAAACCCTGGCAATCTCGACCCGGCGCCTCTCTCCGCCGGAGAGGATCGAACCCTTGGAGTTTCGGATATAGTCCAGACCAAAGTCGGAAATCAGGTCGTTGAGCAGGGTCTTTTTTTTGGTCTTGGGAAGGGGGCGGTTTTCCAGGGCGGCATAGATATTGGCCTCGACACTCAAATCGCGAAAAATACTGGCCTCCTGGGGAAGGTAGCCCACTCCCCGCAAAGCGCGCTGGGGCAGGGGTTCTGCGGTGATCGCCTCGCCGTCGAGCAAAATGCTTCCAGAGTCAGTTTTGGTCAGTCCCACCAACATATAAAAGGAGGTGGTTTTTCCCGCTCCATTAGGCCCCAAAAGGCCCACCACTTCGCCTTGCTCAACGTGCAAATTGACGTCTTTGACCACCGCCACTCCGGCGTAGCTTTTACACAGGCCGCTCGCTTCCAAACGGGATTTTTTTTCTTGTGACATATTAAGGCCCCACTCCAAACCGGGTGTTGGCATCGTCAATTTCCACCACTTCGCTATTTTCCCGCAGAATAATTTGTTTGCCCCGGATCACACTGTTTTCCTCGATAACCCCCTCGCTTTGAACCACTCGGGGATTGCCGGTCAAAACGATGGCCTGGCCATCGAAACCCCCTTCGAGTTGTTCGCAGAAGGCCTGGCGTGTAAAAGTCTTGCCTCGGGGCGTTTTTACCGTTTCCATAACTCTTACATCGTCATAAAGCACAAAGTACTTAAGTTTTTTTCCTTTTTCCGTGGAGTTGGGAGGGGTTTCCAGATAAATCTCTCCCCGCCGCCCGCGAGCGCGGACTCCCCGCTTTTGAATCCACAAATGGCCCTCTGCCGAGATTTTTTCCTCCAGCCGGTCAAAATCCAGCAGGCCCGCACCAAAATGAAGATTGGATTGGTAGGCCAATTTGCGCTCAATGACTCCCTCCACTTTGCCTTCGTAGCGGGCGCGTTTTTTGTGCGGCCAAAAAGTGGCCTTTTCCCCCTTGAGAGAAATGCGGTCTTTGCCCTGCCAGTAGATATTGCGGCCATCGACTTCTCCCGAGGCCGAAATTTGATGCTCGCCCAGGTCGTACTTCAGGGATTGGGAGGAAATTTGAAAATCTTTTGAACTCAAGACCACCTCGCCCTCCAAGTCCAAATGTTTTTGCGCCTGTTTGAGCACTCCCGATTCGGCCTGGTAATCCACTGTTTGGCCGTTGTCGGCAAAAAAATTGCCTCGCGGGCGCTCAAAACTCACTTCTTGGTTGTCCTGAAAGGTTTCTAAAGCGTCCGCTAAAAGGTGAAATTTGGGGCGCTCTCCCTCTAAAAGGTAGTATTCGGCCCGGCTAAAGGTGGAGACTTGAAGTTTTTCAAGCACCTTTCTATCGGTTGAAAAAGACCTGGAAGGCACGGGCGGTGCACCACTTTCCCCCGTCCGCAAGGCCCATAAGCATACAGCGCAGTTAAAGGCGATAAAGACACCAATCGTCACAGTGTGGCGGTATTCAAACACAACTCTCCCAAAGTGAAACTTGCCTTTGGCCTCTTTTTTTTGCCATAATTTCGGTCTTTGATCTGCAAACTTTTGCCAACTCCTACTGGATAGTTATGGCCAGTACCCTAGATCGCCTCGTCGCCGCCAAGGCCAAATTAACGCCCATGATGGAACAATACTATTCCATCAAAAAAAACTACCCCGAGCACCTTTTACTTTTTCGCATGGGGGATTTTTACGAGGCCTTTTTTGAAGACGCTACGCAAGTCAGCCAAACCCTTAGTATCGCTTTAACTCATCGGGGTAAGATTGGCCAATCTCCCATCCCCATGGCGGGGATTCCTCACCATGCGGCGGGCACTTATGTCGACCGGCTCACCGGAGACGGCAAGCATGTGGCCATCTGCGAGCAAGTCGAAGAGGCCAGCGAGGCCAAGGGCATTGTCAAACGTGCCGTGACTCAAGTTGTTGGCCCCGGTATTCCCTACGACTTCGACAAAGTTGAAGGAAGTGAGCAGCGCTATCTGGCGGCGGGATGGCACGACGGGGAAGACTTCTCTTTGGTGAGTCTGGACTTTACCACCGGGGAGTTTATCGGCCAGAAATTTTCCAATCTCAAAAATTTATTGGATCAGTTGGGACACTTGCCCCCCAAAGAGCTGATTACTTTTATGGGCCAGTGGGAGCAATGGTCAGAAATTGATGCTGTTTGCGAGTCGCGCAATATTCTCAAAACTCATTTGAGTGCCGAGTATTTTGAAAGCAAACACACCCGGCCCTATTTGGACAAATTGTTTCCCGCTCACAAATGGGACCGCACTTTGGATGCCTCGGCCAGTATGCTTTTTCCCATGGGGGCCTTGGCCTACTACGTTTTTTCCACCCAACAACTTTCCGAGTGCGTACACATCCGCCCTTTCAGACTTTTGGGAAGTCGGGCGCATTTGAAAGTGACCTTGCCGACTTTGGTGGGGCTGGAAATTTTACCGCAAGACCGTGCCAGCTACAAACGCTCTCTGCTGGGTTTTCTCGATTGCACTCAAACCGCCATGGGCAGTCGCCGCTTGCGGGATTTGGTGACCAAACCTTTAAAGAGTCGTGAAAACATCATCAAACGGCAAAACCTTATCCACTTTTTTTTGCAAAACGATCAGCTTTTAACCAGTATGCGCACGGAGCTCAAACAAGTTTGCGATATTGAAAGGGTCTTGGCCAAGGTTTCTACCCGCAAAGCGCACGCGGGCGACCTTTTAAACCTGGCCCGCACTACCTTGCTTTATTCCCAATTTGAAGGCGAATTGCAGAGCATTTCTCAAGACACTTGTTTTGTACCCTTGGATATTGAAATTTTAAAAAAACTCGAGGCCCTGGCCTGCAAGCTAAAAGCGGCAGTCAACGACGAGATGGGGGCCAGTTTGGACAAGGGCAACCTGATTAAACTGGCTTACCACACCGAGCGCGACCGCCTTTCCAAGTTGAATTGTGACGTCCAGTCGGAACTCACACGCTTGGAGCAGCGCTACCGCAAAGACACCGGAATTGCCAAACTGAGGATCAAGTCCAACAACATCGCCGGATACTTTGTGGAGGTTTCCAAAAACCACGCCGCCCAGATGCCTTCCCATTTTGTGCTCAAGCAAACTTTGGTAAACGGCCAGCGCTACACCACCGAGGAATTGCAGCGCTTTGAAAAAGACGTGCTTTCGGCCAGTGAAAAATTGCGCCGTCTGGAACAGCATTTGTTTGCAGAATTGCTCGATGAAGTGGGGGAAACGGCATCTTGTTTACACGATCTCAGCGATACTTTGGCGATGCTGGATTGTTTTTTGGCGATGACGTGGGTTTGCCGGCGCGAGAATTTGGTAAGACCTGTGCTTAAAAAGAGAAAGACTTTTTCCCTGCGGGGGATGTGGCATCCCTTGATGAAAGCTGGTGCTGCCGACGAGTGCGTTGCCCACGATTTGGTGCTCGATCAAAAACATTATTTCGGACTCATCACCGGCCCGAATATGGCGGGCAAAACCACCGCCATGCGCGAGATGGCGATGGTACAGATTTTGGCCCAAATAGGGTGCTACGTTCCGGCAGAAAAGGCGGAAGTTTCCCTGTGCGATTACTTGTTTGGCCGGCTGGGTGCCAACGACGACATTTTGCGGGGGCAGTCCACCTTTATGGTGGAAATGTCCGAGACTGCCGAGATCGTCCGCCATGCCACTTCCAACTCGATGGTTATTTTGGATGAAGTCGGGCGCGGAACTTCAACCTATGACGGCCTGGCCATCGCCTGGGCACTGGTAGAACACCTGGTGACCCGCGTGCGCGCCCTGGGGCTTTTTGCCACCCACTACCACGAGTTAATTGATGTGGCGGAAAATCTCGCCGGTGCCAAAAATTTCACCATGGAGACGCGTTCATGCAAGGATGATGTGCAATTTCTCTATCGCTTGATTGAAGGTTCCACCAACCAGTCCTTTGGCATTTATGTGGCCAAACTGGCGGGCCTGCCCCCATCCCTCATTTCGCGCGGTCAGACTTTGCTTGCCGAACTAGAGGGAGGTGTTTCTTCGCAAACTCAAAACCGAAAAGGAGATGAAGACGGCCAGCTTTGCCTGAATTGGCCCACTCCCAAGGCGGAAATTCCCACTCACTTAAAAGAACTCGAAAGCAAACTGGCAAAACTCGACCTCGCCCGCACAACTCCCCTCGAAGCGCTCAATCAACTGCACGTTCTGCAAAATATGATCAAGGGGAAAACTTGACATCCTCATTAATATTTTTTAAAATGAATTAGGTTTGATTTTTTGTAATAAATAAGGCTACAGAATGGTAAGGGCAAGCAAGAAGACAATGAGAAAAACAACGAAAAAGGACGGCCGTACGGGAAGGTTAGATTTTACTCTCAATGATGCTATAAAAAAGGCCAACAAACTTCAAAAAAAATCACGGCCTTTATCTGAAAAAGAAAGAAAAACTTTTATAAAGAGAGTAGTTTCACTCGTTTTAGAAGATTAGTTAAGTGCAAGTCAATAAAATTCCAAAAAATCTATTCTCCCTTTTTGAAATTGAGGATAATTCCCGCAAACTCATTTTGTGTATTAGGTTTTTAGCTTTGGTTTTTGTCGTTGTATATGTCGTAGCTTTATTTGACGCTGCTTTTGATTGGTACGCATATACTTTGAGGTATTTTATTAGGTCATTGATAGTTTTTTCAGGATATGGAGCTATAGGCAATTTCGGTCTCTTTTTTATCACCACCAAAAGAGCAAAAAAGATGCGAATTTTTTCAACTATTTGCTATATTCCCACAGTTTTTCTTACACCGATCATTACAGCTCAATACGTTGTTTGGAGTCTTCCCATTGTTTTTTTTGCATCCCTTATAATTTATTGGCGTTTTAATCCTTGGAGGCAAAATGAATAAAGTTGTGGATAAAATTAGAAGCAAAATACAATTACTCAATTTAGAAGAAGAGGCCAAAAATGAAGTTTACCTTCTTATCGACGAGCATCACAGGCCATTGCCGAAAAAGAAAGATGGTACGATTGACGAGGATGCCGAAGGTTTTCAGCACAACGATGTGGACGCTTTAAGACACGCCTACGTCAGCGGTGTATTTACCATGGAATATAGTGTGGGATTTGCCAGTTTTTTAGGAGGGGCGAGGGAAACCTTTTCAGGAAGTTCTTCTGTTGGAAATCTCGGCATCCAGGCGGGACGGGAAGGACAACTTGGGATAGGCCCATAACTCACAGTTCTCTGAACAATTCTACAAAATCGGAAAATGAAAGTTGATGGTCGCTGGTTGTTGCTGTATCCGTCGCCGTGTAGAGAGGAACACCGGGAAATTTGGTCTCGAATTTTTTGCGGGTTTCAGAAGACAGTGTTCCCTTTCCACTTTTGATTTCGAGACCGAGAATAACTTCTCCACCCCTGGAAATTAAAACGTCCACTTCGTGCCCCCTCTCTCTCCAAAAGGAAAAGGCCAGGCGTTTTTTGAGGTATTCGTTAATGCGCATGAGTTCGTTTATCAACCAGGTTTCAAAGAGGATGCCTCGCTCTCCGGGTGTGGTTTTTGTGGAGAGTTTGTTTTGTAAAGCGCGCACTACGCCAGTATCAAAAAAATAAAATTTTGGCCGCGTTTTTTTCCTCTCTTTGCGGTCGTGTGGCCATAAAAAAGTGCCCAGCAGCGTGTCCTCCAAAATTTGGTAGTATTCTTTTACGGTGGAAGCAGGCGTGCTCGACTCCCGGGCAATATTAGAAAATTGAATCGCCTGGGCGTTTGATTGTGCAGCTATGGGAAGGAATCTTTGAAAGCTGCCCAGGTTTCTGACAATCGCCTCCGCTTGGATTTCTTCCTTGATATAAGTGGTGACATAGCTGTCCAGGTAGTCATTTGCGTGAGTGCGATTCGACCTCGACTCCACCACGATTTTGGGCAAACTTCCCATTTCAAGAGTTCTTTCCAAATCGAAGTCATTTCCCATTTCTTTCATGGTCAAGGGATAGAGTTTGTAATCCAAGGCCCGCCCTCCGAGAAGGTTGGCGCGTCCGCGCCTGAGCTTCCTGGCACTTGACCCCGACAAGAAAAAATCCAAACGGTACTTGTCGATGCCTATTTGGGCCACGTCCAAAAGTTCGGGAATCTTTTGGACTTCATCTATAAAAACGCGCTCCCCTGGGGAGAGCTTGGAGACTTCGTCCAATAATTTTTCCGGCCTGGCCCTCAAACTCATTTCTTCGGCAGGGTTTAAAAGGTTGTATTTCGCAGCGTAATGCTCCCTTTCGAGCACGGTGGTTTTACCCACCATCCTGGGGCCAAAAAGCAGCAGAGTGCCTTTTTGGGGCAGGGAGATTTCCCTTTGATAATAAGGAGTTAGGCCCATGTCTGCAAGAATAACATGAAGTTGTTATTCCTGTAAAACAGGCTTAAGGTTAAAAACTGTTGTCACTGTGCTTTGCGTTTACGTCGATGCTGCTCAGGCAGACCAGTGTGGCCGCAGAGGCGTTTAAGACCGCTCCCGGCCGCAAAGTGGGCGGTTGTTTTGGCATCGGCAATTATCAGCGTTCCAAACGTGGCGGCGGTAATCCCCACAAATCCCAACCAACCGGGGGCCTTGAATCCAACTTCGACATCCTCGTGCATGATTTCGCGGGCATCGAGCATAAACACGCCTGCTATGGTGCATCCGAGTATCAGGGAGGCACTGGCGAGAGTCACCCGCTTGGGGATTTCTTGCTTGTGGGAAAAGAACGGCACAATCGCCGCCAGGGGAAGGCCTTGCTTTAAAGGCAGGATTTTTTCTGAGGCGGCGGTGAGGATTTGTTTGTCGCTACATTCTTGCAACTCTACCCCCTCCCCGTTTTGCTCGACCAAAGAGGCGGGAAGAAAATCCCAGTTGATTCTTTCGCCTATCAAGCACAGGGGCGATCCGGTTTGAGAGTCGAGGAGGACAGCACTAAAGGATGAAGGAGAGAAAAGCATAAAAAGGCAGATGTAAAACCATTTCATAAAAATCCCTCAGTTTGAACTTCAACAACCCTAACAAAAAGTGTTTATTGTTGTCAATTTTTATATTGTAAGGTTTCAAACCCAAGGCGGTTTAGATTGAGTGGTTTAGTCAATTTTTTCCACTCAATATTATTTTTATTTCCCTTTTTGGTTTATAATAAAAATGCCTATGAAACACACACGGACACCACTTTTCAGGCGAACTTTAGGGTTTGGCACTTTTCTCGCCCTGATTGGTTTTCTTTCCCTCAGTGCCAAGGGAGCTTCAACCCACAACCCCATCTGCTCCGCCGGGGAAACTTTAAATAAAAATTCCTGCTCCTGCCAAACCGCCCTTCCCGCTCCGCCTCCGCCACCGCCGCCGACACAGGCGAAGCAATGCCCCAAAAACACTTGTTGTTGTAGCGGAAGCACAATAAACACTTGTAGCAAATCTTGTATGGATAAACATCTGGAACCTGTTAATTGTGGAATCGATTCTTTCAAAGCATATTATGTCTATCCTAAAAAAGAACATGTTGCCTGTTCGGATAATTCGGCATGGACCACTTTCGCTGCACCAAATCAATATTATGGGAAACAATGAAGGGCGGGCGTTTTATTGGAATCGACGAAAGCGGCCACTGATGAAAAACGTAAGTTAGGCGGCCGCCCGTGTAGAAATCTAGTGTCCAGTGCCAACGCAATTGTCGGCAAAACTATTTTACGAGTCTTCCTTTTTAAGTTTTTGTAGCTGCTCAAGGGAAAGTCCGGTGGTTTCGCTGACAAATTTAAAGTCTGCTCCCGTTGCCAAGAGTTTGCGGGCAATTTCCATCGCCTTGGCATCTTGGCCCTCTTCACGTCCTTTCTGGACACCCTTCTGGATACCTTTCTGAATACCCTTCTGGAGTCCCTCGTTATGGGCGTAGTGTTCTCGGTCGTGTTGATCTCTTCGCTGTTTGTCTATCGACAACGCTTCCGCTTTCACCTTTGGGTCTAAAGACAAATCCCATAAATTCTTGAGTACATTTTTCATCTCGTCTCCCTCTTTTAAAAGCACTCTACAGTCCTCTATGCTGAGTTTATGCGAATTTTTAAGCATATAACACCACTTATCTCGGATATTGACCAGTTTTTCGCAACCCCCTGAATTTAGGGGATTTGAAAATTCCCACTGAACCCAATTGAACACCCAAGCGCTCAAAAAGAAACATTTTCGTGTTTTTTGCATTGGGCCTAGTCAATCCCCGCATATCCGGTCAGGCTGCTCGGCATGGCCAATCGGGAAACATCATCAAAAACCGCTGCTGCGGTGAGCGCGCCGCCGCCGAATCTGCGGGACGTGGTCATCAATCAGTCGGTGGCAATTCTGGTCGATGGCAACAATATTGAGCGCAGTATTCACTCCATAACTGGAAATCAAGGCAGTATGCTCAATTTCGACATCCTGATTCCCGAACTGCTGGACAACCGGGGCCTCAACCGTTTGGTGTACTTTCGCGAGGGAAAAAATATTTCTTCCAAATTGGAAGAGCGCCTCTACAACCGCTTTCACGGCTCGGTCAGGCCTTGTCACAAGTCGGCGGACATTCCCCTTTCCATCAAGGCCACCCAATTGTCCAGCAAAGTGGACACCGTCATCATTCTCTCGGGGGACAGCGATTACGTCGAATTGGTGCGTCACCTGAAAAGCGAGGGGGTGCGGGTGGAGATCGCTTCAGTGAGCAAGACCACCTCGGCGATGCTCAAGGAAGAGGCGGATTACTTTCACCCCATCACCGCCGAACACTGGTTTTCCATCAACCGCAGTTCAGGCCGTGCTTCGTCGGGGCGAGGGCAGCGTATGGTCAGAAAAACCACCAAAAAATCGGCCGCCAAGTAGTTATACTGCGCAAGTTGCCAGTTTTGCAGGGGCATCTTAAAATTCGACAGTGATCTGGGGAGTGTTTTTTCTGTCGCCTTGGACGCGCTGTTGGAGTCTGAGCGCCTGGTTGAAGCGAGTCAGTGTCATGCGGTAATCTTCACAGCGCTCGTCGCCGATTTGCCGGCACAAGTCTTCCTGATGGCGCTGTTTGATGGAGTCGACTATTTGCCGTTCTTCCTCCGGCGTGAGTCCGGCGGCGGAGCGCTCTTCGAGAGTCAGGCTTCTTTCGGTTTGAAAAGCGTTGCGCAGGCGCAGGTATTCCTGATAGTCCTCCTGGCCCATGCCGAAGCGCTCGTTAAACAAGTGGGAGGTGACCGCACCCCAACTTTCCTCGACTTGTTCCAGATAGGCGGCCTCGTTTTTTGCCGGTGGTTTTGTGGGGGGGGCCGGCGCGGGGGCGGTGGTCTTTTTTGGGACTGTGACCGGCCTTGGGGCCTGCACTGTTTTGGGTGGCGCTGGAGCTGCGGGAGTAGGGGCCGGAGGTGGCGGAGTCGCGGCCTGCTTTTCGGGGAGTTGCCATTCTTCCTCTTCGAGATCGGTCGGGGAGATGGGGGACTCGAAGCTGATTCCGGTTCCCTCGTTGGAAACCCATAACCACAATCCCGTGGTAAAAAGTAAAGTAACTGCGATAAAACGCTTTTTCATGCCTCCTTATTACCCTTTTGTCGGCGGATTGTCAAATTGAGTGTGGTATTTTTATATGGACTTCTGGTTGCCAATGGGCCAAACTATTGAAATTACGAAAGCAAGGTAGGAGTTCGTGTTCGATTTTCTTCCGCGGCAGATTTTTGCACGCCTTAATTCTTCCATCGCCAAAAAGCAAATTTTGGCACTCTCGGGCCTTTGCCTGTGCACTTTTTTGGTGCTTCACCTGGCCGGGAATTGCCTGATTTATGTGGGGCCGGAGGCCTTTAACCGCTACGCCCACGCCCTGATCGAAAATCCCTTGATCTATCTGGCCGAAGCGGGGCTTGCACTTTTGTTTTTGACTCACATTGGTCTGGCCCTGCACCTGACCTGGCTCAACCACGAGGCGCGGGGAGTCCAGTACAACAAAAAAGTTCCCACCGGGCGGGGGGCGACCATGGCCTCTTCGAGTATGCCTCTTACCGGCCTTATCATTCTGGTCTTTTTGGTGTTGCACATCTGGCACTTTAAGTTTGGGCCGTATTATTACGCCGAATACGATGGCATGGAAGTCCGCGACCTGCACCGCTTGGTGATGGAGTACTTTCAAAACCCTCTGGCGGTGGGGTGGTATCTGCTGGCGATGGCGGCCTTGGGATTGCATTTGGGTCACGGGGTTTGGAGTGCTTTTCAGTCTCTGGGGTGGCACCATCCCCAGTACCACGACTTTTGCCGGCTCTCTGCCCGCGCCTTTGCTTTGATTGTGGCGTTGGGGTTTGCCGCCCTTCCAGTGTATTGTTATTTGCAAGGAGAGGGATAATGGCCGAACCCAAACGACTCGATGGCAAAGTTCCCCAAGGGGTTTCCATTCAGGACATGTGGGAGCGGCATCGTTTCAACATGAAGCTGGTCAATCCCGCCAACCGCAGAAAGTTTGAAATTATCGTGGTGGGAACTGGCCTGGCGGGGGCCTCGGCGGCGGCCACTCTGGCCGAGTTGGGGCATCCGGTGCGCGCCTTTTGCCTGCAAGATTCTCCGCGACGGGCGCACAGTATCGCCGCTCAGGGGGGGGTCAACGCCGCCAAAAATTATCCCAACGACGGGGATTCTGTCTGGCGCCTGTTTTACGACACGGTCAAGGGTGGGGACTACCGCGCCCGGGAGGCCAACGTCTACCGACTGGCCCAGGTTTCCAACCACATTATCGACCAGTGTGTGGCCCAGGGTGTGCCCTTTGCCCGGGAATACGGGGGAACGCTGGCCAACCGCTCTTTTGGAGGGGCGCAGGTGTCGCGCACCTTCTACGCTCGCGGGCAGACCGGCCAGCAACTTTTGCTGGGGGCCTATTCGGCGATGATGAAAGAGGTGAGCAGGAAAAGAGTCAGTCTGCACGTCCGCGAGGAGATGGTAGATTTGGTGGTGGTGCAGGGGCAGGCGCGGGGAATCATCACCCGCAACGTGATTACGGGAGAGTTTTGCGCCTACGCCGCCGACGCTGTCTTGTTGTGTACGGGGGGTTACGGCAACGTCTATTTTCTCTCCACCAACGCCATGACCTCCAACGGTTCGGCGGCCTGGAAGGCCCACAAAAAGGGGGCGATGTTCGCCAACCCTTGCTATACCCAGATTCACCCCACTTGTATTCCCGTCCACGGGGACGCCCAGTCCAAGCTGACCTTGATGAGCGAATCCTTGCGCAACGACGGGCGGGTGTGGGTGCCGGCCGCTCCCGGTGACAAGCGCCCGCCGAGGGAAATCCCCGAGTCCGAGCGGGATTATTTTTTGGAGCGCAAGTATCCCTCGTTTGGCAATTTGGTTCCCAGAGACGTGGCCTCCAGGAACGCCAAGGAACAGGTCGATGCCGGCAAGGGCGTCGGTTCTACCGGGGTGGCGGTGTATTTGGATTTCACCGACGCCGTCAAACGCCAGGGGGAAGACACCATCCGCGAGCGCTACGGTAACCTGTTTGATATGTATAACCGGATCACCGACGAAGACCCCTACGTCTCTCCCATGCGCATTTATCCCGCCGTTCACTACACTATGGGGGGACTGTGGGTGGACTACCATTTGCAAACCACTGTTCCCGGACTTTTTGCTCTGGGAGAGGCCAATTTTTCCGACCACGGGGCCAACCGGCTAGGGGCCTCGGCACTGATGCAGGGATTGGCCGACGGCTATTTTGTGATTCCCTCCACCCTGGCCCACTATTTGGCCAGCGAGGGCAACCGCGAAGTGAAAGTCACCATCCGCGAGCCGGAATTTGATCAGGCCTTGCGCCGGGCCAAGGAGCGTTTCCATAAATTGCGCTCGGTGGGTGGGCTGCGCTCGGTGGACACTTTTCACAAGCAACTGGGCCATATCATGTGGGAAGGGGTGGGCATGGCCCGCAATCAAGAGGGGCTGGAAAAGGCCATCACCGACATTCAAACCCTGCGCCAGGAATTTTGGAGTGACGTCAAAGTCACCGGCTCTGAAGTGGGAGTTAATTTGGAGTTGGAAAAGGCCAACCGGGTGGCCGACTTTTTGGAGTTGGGCGAGTTGATGGCCAGGGATGCGCTGGAACGCAAAGAATCCTGTGGCGGGCACTTCCGCGAAGAATTTCAAACCGAAGACAACGAGGCCAGGCGCGACGATGAAAACTTTAGTCATGTGGCCGCCTGGGAGTGGGCCGGAGAGGGAACGCCTCAAGTGCGCAATACGGAAGAGTTGAATTTTGAGTATGTGGCCCTCTCTCAGAGGTCTTATAAGTAGGAGTTATTCATGGGTGGGGACGACGCTTTGATGACACTCAAATTAAAAATTTGGCGCCAGAATGTGGCGGTGGCGACAGAGGGTGATTCAGAAGAGGCCCCTGCCGCTCCCGAGGGCGGATTGGTGGACTATACTTTGAAAGGGGTTTCTCCAGACAGTTCCTTTTTGGAAATGCTCGACCAACTCAATGAAAAACTGGTTTCCGAAGGGGAAGACCCGGTGGCCTTTGACCACGACTGCCGCGAGGGCATTTGTGGTATGTGTTCGCTGATGATCAACGGTCAGGCACATGGCCCAAGGCCTGCCACCACCACCTGTCAGTTGCACATGCGCTCCTTTGAAGACGGCGACACCATTGTGATCGAACCCTTCCGCGCCCGCGCGTTTCCAGTCATCAAAGATTTGATGGTGGATCGCTCGGCCTTTGACAAAATTATAACTGCGGGGGGATATGTTTCGGTCAACACCGGACAGGCCGGTGAGGCCAACCAAATTTTGGTTTCCAAAGAGCGCGCCGATTTGGCGATGGACGCCGCTTCCTGCATTGGTTGCGGGGCCTGTGTGGCCAGTTGTAAAAACGCCTCGGCAATGCTGTTTGTGGGGGCCAAGGTTTCCCAACTTTCCGTGCTGCCACAGGGCGACCCCGAAAGGACATCGCGGGTGCTGAGCATGGTGGAAACCATGGACGAACTGGGGTTTGGCAACTGTACCAACGAGGCCGAGTGCGAGGCCGCCTGCCCCAAGGAAATCAATATTTCCAACATTGCCCGCCTCAACCGGGAATATTTGAGCGCCCTTTTAAAAAGCAAAAATTAGGCGGTGTTGGTTTATTCAAAGACTCTCAATACTTATCTTGCGCGGCTGAGACAGCGCTCGCGGGAGATTCTAAGTAAGGAAATGGGCCTCAAGGTAGGACGCCGGCGCTTTGTATGGGGTCACTACTGGATTCCCTTTGATATTGTGGCCTTTGAAGATGCCAAAAAGCTGGGGTATTTTGACAGCGAAACCTTCCAAATTGGACTCAACAAACAACTGCTCTTTTGCGCCAAACCTGGCGTATTGGACAATATTTTGCGTCACGAGTGGGCGCACTTTTATTGCCATCTTCACTATTCCAAAAGCGAAGATGACTCTCCCCACGGCGCAAATTACCGCGAGGTATGCCGGAAATTCGGCTGGGGGGCAGAGGTTTTTAGCGCCTACAGTGATCTCGACTACGAAAACCAAAAAATCCACGCCGGGGCCGAATTTGAAAAAATTTTCGCCCGCCTCCAGAAACTGTTTAACCTGAGCAGTTCCCCAAATCCCCACGAGGCGGAACTGGCCACCCTCAAGGCCAACCAACTGCTGCTCAAGTACAATTTGGAGTTGTTGGGCAAGGAGGAGGCAGAGGGGGAAGTCCTGGTCAGGCGGGTTTATTGGGCCAGGCGCTCCGATGCCACCTTGAATGTGCTCTATCAGGTGCTCCGGCATTTTTATGTGGGCACGGTCATCAACCGCACCTCCCGGGGCGTGTATCTGGAAGTCGCAGGCCCGCGGGTGAGCGTCGAACTCGCCGACTGCACCGGAAAGTTTTTGGCCCTGGAATTTGAGCGCCTGTGGAATCTCGCCAAGAAAAAAAACTGCTGGCGTGGCCCGGGCCAAAAAAACTCCTATATTCAAGGCCTCGGTGAAGGCCTTGCCCGCAAACTGCAAAAACAATCCCAAAGGCAGGCGGGGGAATCGCCCCGCGCCTTGGTGCTACTTGAAAACCAAATGGAGAGGCAGATGCGCCTCGCCTACCCGCGCCTGGGCAGGGCCAGTCTTTCCGGGGGAAGTGCCCACGCGGGGGCCCGCGCTGTCGGGGCCAGCGATGGCCAAAACCTGTCCCTCAAACGGGGCCTTAGCTCTTCCCGTCCGCCGCTGTTCTTGACTTGAGGGAATTACGGCAGAGGCACTGCCGTGGATTGTTCGGCCACCACCGGCCGGCCAAAATCTTTCAAAAAACTTTCAAACCGATCAAAGATTTGATGGTGGTTCCGGTCGTTTGGATTCGGTGAGATAAGGCCAGAGCGAACTTGATCCCGCAATTGTTCGAGATTCCTGTAATCGGTTGCACCACCATAATGACTGTAAACCAGGGTTATCATTGAAGCGACGGTCACAAGGCCTGAATAGATAAAAAGGCGTGGCCTTGCCAGTTTCTTGGGGAGATCAATATTATCAACACTAAAAATCATTCCGGCCAGGCCGCCCAGCAAACTGAATGGACTGAGTCGATTTACATGATAGGCCCCACGGTTTGATTCCATCTCGGAAGAGACTTCCGAAAGAAACTGGTTCAAGTCGCCGTTGTCGACATCGGTTTTGTTTGGACAAGAAACCCAAGGGTTTGGAGAATCCTTTTTATAGCAGGTCGTGATACGGATGGTTTGTCCGTTGTCCCGTTTTTCCGAAAAGTAAAAGCTGGGCCGTTCTTTGGTTTTGGCCTCGTCGGCATACACGCCAAGCGGAACCAGGATGAGAGACAGAGATAGAGGGTAAACTTTGAGCAACTTCATAAAACCTCGTTTTGTGCGGCCATCAAAATTGATAATGAAGGGTAAAACTGGCTATTTGTAAAGTCAAGTATGGCATTAATTATTTAAGACTTGACTTGAGGGAATTTATGCTTTATTTGAAAACAGTGATGAGGCCAAGACTTTTCTTTTTGTGTTTTGCTCTGATGATTCTCACCAGCGTCGAGGGGATGCCGTGTCCCAATGCGGTTGCCAGACTGATGGGAGGCCATGCCCTTACCCTGTTTGAGAATCTTGCAAAAAAACAGGGAGTCGGCCAAAAAGTGCTTGGGCACGCCGCTTTTGTCAGTTTTATTTTCAAGCATATTGAGGCCAAAGCATGGGAAATGCAGGCGACTCTGGTGACTCAGTTGCAGTGGGCACTGGTGATGGGGGACAATCCGTCGCATTTTGCAAAAAAAGGCAAGAAAGTGAGTCTAAGCGGCCGGGAAGTGCTGGTCGATTTCAACCTTCCGGTGGAAAACGTATCCTGGGAAGAAGTTCAGCAATTCTTGCAGCGCTTAAACCAATTTCAAGACGAATACACCTACAGTTTGCCTTCAAATAAAGAGTGGGAGTTTGCCGCCAGGGGGGGAACCGACACCCATTACCCGTTTGGAGACAGTGAGAACGATTTGCCCTCTCATGCCTGGTTTTGGGGCAATTCGGGGGATCAGACCCATCCAGTGGGCCTGTTTCCCCCCAATCCCTTTGGCCTCTACGATATCAATGGCAATGTCTGGGAGTGGACGAGTTATACCGGCCCCAGCCTTCCCATTCACATTTTTCGCGGCGGTTCTTGGTATAGCGACGGATGGTTTTTGCGCACGGCGTATAAGAGTCCCGTCTTTGCCCATTACAAGGCCTCCAACGTGGGGCTTCGCCTGATGCGAAGGCCCCGATCCAATGCTCCCTTCCCCTCTCCCAAATTTTACATACCCTAAAGTGACAATTTGCCCTGGCCACGGTAGGCAAGGCCTGATGGAAAAAAGATTCCCTTTTTACTTTATTTTTTTGGCGCTGGCGTGGTGTGGCGCCTTTTCGACCGCTGCCGCGCCCATGGGTTTTTTCGCCCGTTGTTCAGAAACGGTACAGAGGCTTTTGGGGAAGACTCTCGGAAAAGCAGATAAACCCACAACCTCTAAAACCTTTAAAACTTTCGACGAATTGTTGGGGGACTTTAGCAAAGGCCTGATTCCCGACTTGGACGATCCCTCTCAAAGGCACGCTTTTGAAATCTACCGCAAAGTCCGCTTTGGCGACCCCCTCTTTCCCCATTTGCGGCCCAGTGCCCTGGCCGACCTGGCCGGTCTTTTGAAAAAGTATCCCGAACTGAAAAAAGAACCCTTTCTCAATTTTCGGGTGGAATTCAAGGGGAAGGGTCACCCGGTCACCAAAGAATTTTCCACCTTTTTAAATTCCCAAATCAAAAACGCCGGGCAAATTCGCAGCAATCTCTTTCAGGTGGACGCCAACCTGGGTTTTTGGAAAAAGGTTTTGGGTTACGAAGGGCCAATGAGTGCTTTGAAAAACCGAGAAGAAAAACGGCAGCACTTTATGAAATTCCTGGAGCAACGCTTTCCCTCCCCATTGCGTTCCCTGATTGCTCAAAAGGATGTTTCGTTTTCACTCAAGGCCAGAAGGTTGTACCGGCATTTGTTGCGGGAGCGCCAGCGTTTGCAAAATGAGGAAAAAGATGTGCGCCTCATCTCTCAACTGATCGTGGATTTGATCCACACGGCGGGTTATCACCAAAGAGAACTGGTCGGGATGATCAAAAATGGAGATGGCATGGAACGTTTGAGTGCCTTTAGAAAAATTCTCCAGGTCAGAGAGGAATTGGCCGGAGAACTTGGCCATGCCAATTTTGAACAGGTTTTAAAAGACTTGGGAGTTGCCGGCCCTTCCAGTTTGTCGGGAATGGATTTGTGGGAAACTCTGCGTTTTTTGGAAAATCAAATGCTGCGAAAAGGGCCTGGGGTAGATACTCACATTTCCAAGACCATACGCCATCTCTCACTGGTGGAATCTCCTTTTAGAGCATGTCTGGGGGGAAATGATTGTTCGTCGAAAGAATATTTTTCCAAGGCGTTGGATCCCAATTACCACTACTTTACCTTTACCGATGAACGGGGCCATTCCAGTGGGCAGGTAACC
Organism: Bacteriovoracaceae bacterium; assembly: GCA_965215445.1. Classification (GTDB taxonomy): domain Bacteria; phylum Bdellovibrionota; class Bacteriovoracia; order Bacteriovoracales; family Bacteriovoracaceae; genus CBDBLK01. The sequence goes on from CBDCDT010000002.1 coordinate 1,690,037, forward strand.
ATTGTTTTGGGAGAGGCGGAGAATAAAGAGAGGGAGAAGGTCAAAGTTGCCTTTGTGGATAAATTGCAAAATGTGGCCAACAAAGATATTCCCGTATTGCTTGAGGGGGTCAGGCAAAGCGTGGCCGAAAAGGGATACCGTCTCGCCGTTCCCGAAAATGGGGGCATTAACGGCTTTAGCGGAGTTTCCAATCAGCCCAAGACACGTTTGTTTATTGAAACCTATCTCAAGCGAGATTGGGAAGAGGCTTTTTCGGATTTTTACCCCCATCCCAATGCTTACGATTTTTCCCTGGGTCATTCCCGAGCGCACGACAAACTCCCGTTACGGCCGTTGCTGCCCTTGACTTCTTCTGCCTGGGAAATGCATGCCACAGATTTGCACCTTCCCTGGAAGGTGGCCAATTTGGATTTAAAGGCATTGGTGTTGGATTCGATAGCTTTAAAACGCGGAGGAGTGGAGGATAAGCTGCGCTATATTGCTTCGATGGATGCTGCTCTTAAGGCGCGTCTTTCCCCCGATCCCGGCTTTCAATCGACACTGAATTTGTGGTTACACAATCGCTCTCAGTCGTTTAAATTGAGGAAGCGCATTTTTTTATACCGCTGGTTTGAACAAAAAACCACTTTTTCTCAACAAATGCTGGAAACCTTTGGGCCGGGGGAACGCGTGGTATTGATTCAAAACCTGTGGGATACACCCAGATACAAAGAGCGTCTTTTGAATGATGGATTTGTCTTTGCGTTGGTAGCGGTCAGGAACAATCCCAAACTGAGAGAATCGCTGGCCCAGGTGTATTTCCCCAAGCATTGGGAGGCGATTTCCCAAGTGTTGCAAGCGGAAGACATTCCCGATGATGAGCTATTTCACGTTTTGGAAAAAGTCAAAACCGGCCTTGATTCCCGCTCAATAGTAGAATTGGTTGGCGTTGCAAAACTATTTCGCGGCAGTAGTTTGCAAGAGTGGATGGAAGACAAATTTGTGCAAAGTTTTTTCAATACAACTTCTACTAATGCGGGTTTTTCCAAAGTTTTTGCCGAATTTAATTCATCGGATGCGATGACTTTACGCCTGGTTGAGAGAGTGATTGATCTGGTGGAAGACTCTTCCTCGAAAACATTTCCCGCTCTTAAAACCTACTCAAAGCTTTTCCATTTTAAAAAAGAGACTCAGATCACAAGCTTGAAAGATGTGGCGATTGCTTGGCTTCAAAAAGGCGACCAGCGGGTGGTGGATTTGAAAGCACAGTTTCTCATCGGCCAAATTGGTTCGGGAAGGAGAAATTTTGAGAACTGCCTGGAACTCGTGCCCGAGTCCGAACGGGCGGCGCTTTGGCGGGGGATTGATCGGGAGACGTCGTTTGGACTGTTTCGCCATTTGGTGCGTGAGTGGGCCATTAGCGGGAAAGTTTTTGATCAGGGTGTGTTGGAAAGCTTTGAGTTCAAGCTAGTGGATTTTCCCGAGAAAAGCTTTGAGATGCAGGCGACAGAGGTGACCCAGCTTCAGTACGCGTTGGTGATGGGCCGCAACCCCTCGAAGTTTGTCCAGGGAGATGGGATGGCGAATTTGCGCCTCGGGGGCAGAAGCGTGCGTATTCACCCCAACCGTCCGGTGGAAATGGTATCTTGGGAAGAGGCACAGGAATTTATCGAACGCTTGAATCAGCTTCAAAGTGATTACACCTACCGATTGCCCACGAATGAGGAATGGGAATTTGCCATGCGGGGAGGAAGCGAGCAAAGTGATATGCGCTATTGGTTTGGAGATCGCGAAGAAGACGTGGTGGACTATGCCTGGTGGGGAAGAAATTCCGGCGGTCACACCCACCAAGTGGCGGGCCTTCCCGCAAACCCCTTTGGCCTTCACGACATGAATGGAAATGTTTGGGAATGGGTGCAAAACGGGAATGGATCAGAGCGCGTTTTGCGCGGAGGAGGATGGGAGTGCCGCCAAGTCTCACTGCTTTGTTCTCTAGGTCGCGCTACCGCTTACCAGGATACCAGGAGCAGCACTGTTGGGTTCCGCCTGGCGCGGGAGCGAAGGTCACCCTAAAGTTTCATCGTCTTCGAGGGTGTCCAGGTCGATTTCTTTGGAGAGGGTGAGGCCCTGAACCGACTCCTGTTCCTCTTTGATAAAGGGGAATTTGACGGGGACAAGGCCCTCGACCGAGCAGTCGCAGTCGATGGTGATGCTTTTGGGCACAAATTCCATGAGTGATGTCAGGTAGTAGTCGCTGGGGACTTCGGGCGCGGGGGGGGCAGATGCCTGCTCTTCTTCTCCTTCTTTTTGTCCTTCTTTTTGTCCCTCTTTTTGCCCTTCTTCTTGCGCCAGTTCCCGCATGGGCCTGGTGGTGGTGTTTTTGATAATCAAGGCCCCCTGAATTTTGTGGCGGGGAATTTCGGCCACCAGATTCCAGGAGCCGGTGGTAAAAAAGTCCAGCACAAAGGTCGATTTACCGTAATTAAACTTTCGCGGCAGCAGCAGGGATTGCAAAAAATTGCGCGTGCTGGAGTCTTTGGCCTTGCGGGCCAGTTTGCCGCAGAGAAGGCCGTCTTCAATTCTCAAAATATAGGCCCCGTGCTTTTTGGTACTACAAAAGAGAAAGTATTGGAAGGCCACGCTGAACAGGGTGAAGAGTTTTTTTTGCGGCAAAAGGATATGAGGGGCCTCGGTGTCCAGCAGGGTTTTGACCGATTCGTAGAGAATTTGTTTGGTGAGGTCACCGCTTCTTGTATTCAAAATCGTTTTCCAATAGTGGGCGCAAAAAGAGTCCGGCGCATCTTATGCCCGACGGAAATTACTTTGGCAACCCCTTTGGAAAAAATTTCATAATCATTTTTTTTTGCCGAGGCAATCCCCGGAATAATCAAAGAGGCAGTGCTTTTTTACCGTTTGTGCCACCAGGGAGGGCACCATGGCCTCCCAGCCGGCCTGGTTTTCCTGAATCATGCGTATTACCGTGCGCGACCAAATGGGCAGCACCTTGGGGTCAAAATTTTTGACATCAAAGAGTTGCCCGCGCTTTTTGAGATAGTCGATCAAGGGCCAGACCTCGCTTTCCACCTGACCCTTTCCTATCGCCAAAATTTGGCCGTTTTCCCCGGCGGCGGGGTAGATAAAGACCCTTCCCCGGTGTCCCATCAGGATGCCGATGCCCTCCAGCATACCCCCGGGGAGATTTTGGTAGGATTGATCGGCAAAGACCTCGCCCAGGTTATAATGCCCCATGATGAAGGCGATTTGGAGTTTGGTGCACTGGGAGATGTAGGAACTCAGAGCGCCATAGGTTTTAAAACTGGAAATCAGGACGTGATACCCCAGCGCGCCCAATAGCTCGATGCGCGCCAGAAAATCCTTGGAATCCACCGCCCCCCGCTCGCGCAGCCGATTCATGGAGATTTCCGGCAGGGTTAAAATTTCTTCGCTTTTTTCTTTGGAAAGCAATTCTCCAAACATCTCCTTGCCTTTTTGGAGCATATCCAAATTGAGCAGGGTGGGAGGGCGGTAGGAACCCCGGCACAGCAAAATATTTTTCTGGTAGAGGGCATCTTTGGATTGCAGGGGGGCGCCGGTGGGGTTGAACATGACCGCTTCACAGTAGCCGTTCTTGACCAGCTCCAAGGGCCACAGGCGGGTGTCTGCCTGTTCTGAGAAGGCGGGGCCTTGCACGTCGATAAAATCAATTTTCAAGCGCTCGGGGGAGAGGTTGTCCATCAGAGTTTGGACGAAGCGGGCGCGGTCATTTTGGCAGTAATAGCAATTGTAGATCAGATTGGTGCCGACGATGCCGAGCGCCTCTTGTTGCTGGAGGTTGTCTTTGTCGAGCATGCGCACATGCAGGAGTATCTGGCTTTCTTTTGCGCGGGGAAGGTGCTGGAAGAACATACCCAGCCAGCCGTGGCACTCTCCGCTGCTTTGAAAACTTTTGGCCGCCACGGTGTTGGCAAAAGAGAAAAAACAGGTCTTTTCGCCGCGGTCTTTGTCCAGCCTCTCCTGCAATTGGTGAAATTCCTTGTCCAGCATGGTTTGCACCCGCTCGCAGGAGACGTAGCGGCCGGCCTTGCCGTAAATGTCGTCGGAAATCGCCATGTCGTAGGCGGACATGGATTTGGCGATCGTGCCCGAGGCCCCTCCCGCCCGGAAAAAATAGCGTGCCACTTCCTGGCCGGCGCCGATTTCGGAAAAGGCACCGTAAATTTGGCGGTTCAAATTGATAGTAAAGGCCTTGTGAATGGGGTCGGGTCGTTCGTTCACGTTTTACCTTCCTGGTAGAGTTGTTGGACGGTGTACTGAAGGATGCCTCCACTGGTGAAGTAGTCCACTTCACCGGCGGTATCGAGTCGCGAGAGCAGTTGCAGGTCGTGCACGCTTCCGTCTTTGCGGCGGATGTGCATCTCGATTTTTTGCTTGGGGGCCAGCTCTCCAGTGGCGCTAAGAGAGAGGGTTTCGCCCCCGTCGAGTCCCAGCGTATTGCGCGAGACACCCTCGGGAAATTGCAGGGGGAGAACCCCCATGCCGATCAGGTTGGAGCGGTGGATGCGCTCGAAGGATTGCGCTACCACGGCACGCACGCCCAGTAGAAAGGTTCCCTTGGCGGCCCAGTCTCGGGATGAACCCGTGCCGTATTCCTTGCCGGCAATCACCACCAGGGGAGTACCCTCCTTGCGGTACTTCATCGCCGCCTCGAAGATGGGCATGGTTTTTCCCGAGGGGTGGTGCAGAGTCAGGCCTCCCTCCGTGCCGGGAAGCATTTCGTTTTTGATGCGGATATTGGCAAATGTCCCGCGCATCATCACTTCGTGATTGCCCCGGCGGGAGCCGTAGGAATTCCAATCCATCGGTTTGACCTGGTGGGATTCCAAATAGGCCGCGGCGGGGGAAGTGGGGGCGATATTTCCCGCCGGAGAGATGTGGTCGGTGGTCACCGAATCCCCGAAGAGGGCCAAAATAGAGGCGTTTTGCACGTTAAAAGTTTGAGCGGCACCGTCCGCTCCCGCCTTTTCAAAAAAGGAGGGCCTCCTGACGTAAGTGGAATTTTCCTCCCACTGGTACAAGCTACCCTCGGGAGCGTCGATATGTTTCCAGCGATGATCTCCCGAGAAAACGTCGGCGTAGCGCTTTTGGTACATATCCGAAGAAATGTGTTGTTCTAAAAGGGCGTTGATTTCAGCACTCGAAGGCCAGATGTCTTTTAAAAAAACCTCCGCGCCCTGGGAGTCGCGCCCCAGTGCCTCTTTGGCCAGGTCGATATTTTTGTTGCCCGCCAGGGCGTAGGCCACCACCAAAGGGGGAGAGGCCAGGTAGTTGGCCTTGACGTCGGGGGAGATGCGCCCCTCAAAATTGCGGTTGCCCGAAAGCACTGCCGCCGCCACCAGATCGTTGTCCCGGATGCACTTGCTGATGGCCGGGGGCAAGGGGCCGGTGTTGCCGATGCAGGTGGTGCAGCCGTAACCCACCAGGTGAAATCCCAAGGCGTCCAGCGCCTCTTGCAGACCGCTGGCGTGCAAATAATCGGTGACCACCTGGGAACCCGGCGCCAGAGAAGTTTTCACCCAGGGTTTGGTTTTAAGTCCCCTCTCCCGCGCTTTTTTGGCCAAAAGTCCCGCCGCCAAGAGCGCGCTGGGGTTGGAGGTGTTGGTGCACGAGGTGATCGCCGCCACCACGATGTGCCCGTGTTGCATTTCAAAGTTTTTTCCTGCGACGGGAAAACTTTTTTGCAAATCACCTTCAGAGCATTGAAAGATTTCACGCGCCTGAGAGACAAAAGTTTGGGCGGCATTTTTGAGGGGGATTTTGTCCTGGGGCCTTTTGGGGCCGGCCAGGCAGGGAACAATTTCGTTCATGTTCAATTCCACCACTGAAGAAAACACCGCTTCAGGGGCATCATGGTCGTACCACAATCCCTGTTCTTTGGCGTAGGCCTCAACCAGTGCCCTTTGGGATTCATCCCTTCCCGAGAGTTTGAGGTAGTCGATGCTCTTTTGGTCGATGGGAAAAAAACCGCAGGTGGCCCCGTATTCGGGGGCCATATTCGCCAGGGTGGCCCGGTCGGCCAGGGAGAGGTGAGAGAGGCCCGCGCCGAAAAATTCCACAAATTTTCCCACCACTCCGTGCTGGCGCAGTCGCTCCACCACGTTCAAAACCAAATCCGTGGCGGTGATACCCTCGCGCAAAGTGCCGGTGAGTTTCAATCCCACCACTTCGGGGATGAGCATGGTCACCGGTTGCCCGAGCATGGCCGCCTCGGCCTCAATGCCCCCCACGCCCCAGCCCAAAACCGAAAGGCCATTGATCATGGTGGTGTGGGAGTCGGTTCCCACACAACTGTCGGGATAGGCAAAAGCGCGCCCCTGAGCGTCCTCGGACGTCCACACCACTTTGGCCAGATACTCCAGATTCACCTGGTGAATGATGCCGGTGCCGGGGGGAACCACGCGGAAATTGGCAAAGGCCTTTTGGCCCCACTTGAGAAAACGGTAGCGCTCAAAGTTTCTTTGATATTCCAGTTCGACGTTTTTTTCAAAGGCCTTGCTGTCTCCGAAGTGTTCGACCTGTAGAGAGTGGTCGATGACCAGGTCTACCGGGGAAAGGGGATTGATCTTTTGCGGGTCACCCCCCAACTGCTGCATGGCCTCGCGCATAGCTGCCAGATCGACGATCGCCGGAACTCCGGTGAAATCCTGCATCACCACCCGCACCGGGTGATAGGCAATTTCCCGCTCCGATTTTCCCTTGAGCGCCCAGTCATTCATCGCCTCCAGGTCTTCCCAGACGACGTGGCGGCGATCCAGGTGACGCAGTAAGTTTTCCAACAAGACTTTGAGCGAGCAGGGCAGGCGCTGGATGCGGTCAAGTCCCTGTGCTTGCGCTTTTTTGAGTGAAAAGATAGAGTATTTTTGCCCTCCCACTTGTAAGTCGGAGATAAAATTCATGCTCACCAATGGCCCCTTTGTTTAAGGTGTGAGAATCATTCACCATTATGCTTGAGAAAAAACCAATCGTCACGACTTGCGAAGATTCCCCACCGGAGTGGATAAAAAATTTAAACCGGCGCTCGCGCCGTCAAACTTTGCTTTCCCTTTTGTCACGGCAAAGGGCACGGGTATTGAGGGAGCAACAGCGGCGCTGGCCCTTGCTCGCTTCGGGTTTTCCCCCGATCAATCCCGAATCCATCGAGGTGGATGTCTCCGCCGTCGCCGTCAGCGTGCAGACCAGCGAGAATTTGACCGAGGCACAGCGCTTGGCCTTGGAAGAGTGTGCGCGCAAGCTTGCACCCTGGAAAAAGGGGCCATACCAGTTGTTTCATCTCGACATCGACGCCGAATGGCGTTCGGATAAAAAGTGGGAGCGCTTGAGCGGCCATTTGCCGCCGCTTTCAGGCGCGCGGGTTTTGGACATCGGCTGCAACAACGGCTACTTTCTCTTTCGCGCGAGTGAATACAATCCCGCTTTGCTTTTGGGCATAGACCCGGTGGCGCTGTTTGTGGCCCAGTTTGAGTTGATCCAGCACTACGCCCGAAGGCGGCGCCTGTTTGTGGAACCGCTGGGTATTGAGCACTTGCCCTTGATGCGGGAAAGTTTTGAAGTGTGTTTGTGTTTGGGCATCATCTATCACCATCGCAACCCCATCCAGCAATTGATCGACATCCGCGAGTCCCTGACTCCCGGAGGGTGGCTCTTTTTGGAAAGTCTCGGTATTCTCGGAGATGATTCCCGCGCCCTTTTTCCCGAAGCAAGCTACGCCCGCATGGGCAACGTCTGGTTTGTGCCAACTTTAAGTTGTCTAATCAATTGGGTGCAGCGGGCGCGCTTTGTGGAGGTGCAGGTGTTGGCGGACACGCCCTCCAGCGAGTCCGAGCAACGGGCCACCAAATGGTGCCTGCCCGATCAACCTTCTTTGCGCGACAGTCTCGACCCCGAAAACTCTGGACTCACCATTGAGGGATACCCCGCCCCCCGCCGCTTTCTCTTGCGAGCGAGGAAACGGGGATGAAACGCTCGTGGTGGTTGTTGCCTTTTGGGTATTTGACTTTGGGTTTGGGTTTAATAGGCATTGCCCTGCCGCTGCTTCCCACCACTCCCTTTATCATTCTTTCGGCCTGGTGCTTTGCCCGTTCCAGTCCGCGCATGGAGGCGTGGCTTTTGCGCCAAAAGCACCTGGGGCCAATGCTTTCCCGTTGGAGGGAACACGGGGCGATTTCCCTTTCCGCCAAACTTCTGGCCACCGCTAGCATTGCACTTTTGTTTGGCATTTCTTTGTTGGCAATGGAATGGCATTACTTGATTCAAGCGGGGTTGGTGTTGATTGCACTTTCGGTGCTGGGTTTTATTTGGAGCAGGCCCCGATCCCCAAACTAAATTTTTTGTGTTTTCCAGTTTGCTTATCTGATTGTTTTGGGTTGATATCTTCCTTAAAGTTTTTTTGAAAAACAACGATAAAGGGAAAAATCTTAACCGCAAGGAGTTATGATGAAAAGCTATTACAAATATTTTCTTTATCTGACCCTATTGGTTTTTCATCTCAGTTGCGTGCCCTCGAATAAGACTTCTTCAAGCTCCAAGGCCCACGATACCCAGACATCCGGCCAGGAGAGGCCCGCCAATTTATATTCTTCTTTTCAGACCAAAAGTCTGAGTGAAATCTATTTGTCCCCGCAGGGGCCTCCAAAGCGGGATATTCCCACTTGTACAAATATTTGCCCGGATGGGTACGATGGCCCGGGTGCTTATCCTGGGTGTTCCTGTCTTCCGCAACAATCTTGTAGCAATACTTGTCCCGATGGATATTCTGGCCCGGGCAGTTACCCTGATTGTGAATGTACACCGCCGGCGACTTGTACCAATACTTGCCCGAGAGGGTGGGATGGGCCGAGTTCTTTTCCCGATTGTAAATGTACACCAACTTTTTGTACCAATACCTGTCCGCAAGGACAAACTGGCCCAGGCCCCTATCCCGAATGTGCCTGTACGCCGCCGCAAACTTGTCCCAATACTTGTCCCCAAGGATATTCTGGCCCGGGTAGTTTTCCGGGCTGTGAATGTACGCCGCCACAGCAATCATCAAAAACTTGCAACAATAGTTGTCCCCAAGGCTGGAGCGGCCCCGGCCCGTACGCCCAGGGTTGCCTGTGTACGCCACCGGGAGCTTGCCAAAATACATGCTTGAAAGGGCAAATAGGCCCCAGTGCTTATCCGGGTTGTTCGTGTATCAATCCGCCCAGATGTAACGCTTGTCCTACAGGGTATAAAGGCCCCAGTGCTTATCCAGCTTGTGCCTGTACGCCGCCGACGACTTGTACCAACAATTGTCCCACGGGATATTCTGGGCCAAGTGCTTACCCCCATTGTGCCTGTACCGCTCCACCACCACCGCCGGAATCACAGACTTGTACCAACGATTGTCCCCAAGGATACAATGGCCCAAGCGATTGGCCTCGTTGTGCATGTACCATTTCTGCCCGCTCTGAAAATAATGACCCTCCTGAAGAAGAAAGCGACCCCATTGCAATAAACCCGAGTCCATTGGGTCTGATCAGTGCGGGTGATGGTCACACTTGTGTTGTGACCTCTGAAAAAAAAGTAAAATGCTGGGGATATGGAGACTATGGGCAGTTGGGAAATGGCGTATCTTTCCCCACAATAGAGACTACTGGTTATGGTAACGCTAACTATAAACCTTATTATGTTAGTCACCCAGTGAATGTTCTTCACCTTTCTAATGTTATCCAAATCAATACGAAACATTACCACACTTGCTCTGTGGTTTCTGAAAAAAAAGCTCTATGCTTTGGACGAGGGGTTTTTGGGCAATTGGGTTATGGTTCTTCTTGGGATTACAATAAAAATCCAGACTTAAATCTGGATGACCTTAATAGAACTGCCCCTTCAAGGGTTATTGATTTAGAAGACGCTGTTCAAATCGAAACAGGGAACAACTACACTTGTGCTCTGACTTCTACAGGGAAGATTAAATGTTGGGGATGGGGTTTTGATCTAAATATGGATTGGGAAAATCATTCCATTGAAAGTAAAAAGATGCTTAAAAGGGTTAACCCTTTTATGACTGCTCATGGGAGACCTTACTACATAGAGGATAAAGAAGGCAATCCCTATTCTGGTTTTACTCAAATTGCCACGGGAGGTAGCCACTTTTGTGCTCTGACTTCTCAAAGAACAGTGAAATGCTGGGGGTGGCAACTCTACGGACGGCTGGGCAACGGTCAGATTGGCAATAAATCGCATCATGACCCTGTCGATGTGATAGACGAGCAAGGTAACCCTCTTTCCAACGTTGTCCAAATTAGTGCGAGAGGAGCGCGTACTTGCGCCCTGATTTCTCCTACCGGCACAGTAAAATGTTGGGGTGAGACACACTATCCAGGAGATGGAACTCCTGCCTCAACAAGCGTTAAAAAGAGAATGCTTTACCCCGCATATGTCGTGGATGGGGAGGGCAGCACCAATCCCCTTTCCGGCGTTGTTCAAATCAGCGTGAATTTAAGGCACATGTGCGCTTTAACTTCTCAAGGTACAGTCAAATGTTGGGGAGCGGGAAAAAGAGGGCAAATGGGACATGGTTCTTTTTCCAACAGTAATTGGCCTGTGGATGTGGTAGAAGGAAAGAGTAGCGATAATCCTCTTTCTGGTATTATTCAAGTTTCTGTAGGAGGTTTTCACACCTGTGTTATAACTTCTGAAGGCACAGTCAAATGTTGGGGGGATAACACTTTTGATAATTTGGGAAGTGGCATTTCTTCTGGTTTGAGAAGTGGAGTTCCTTCCAAGAATAATCGTTATATAAATTACCCCGTGGACGTGAAGAATAAAGATGGCAGCATTTTTTCTATCAAGTAGAAGATTTCTACCAAATTAGAAAGGAAAGTTTTGCCAGTATTTTTGAGGATTTTGGCAAAAAAGTGACTGAATTTTCTTCTTCGTTTCCGCTCAAATACCCCGCCCAAACGGGCAGTGTTGAAGTCTATATCGACGGAGTTACCGCACCTCAAAGCGATTGGGCCTATCTTCAAGGTCAAAATGCCTCTCCAAAAGCGGGGAGTATAATCAAGGTGGTTTATCGAACCAAGTAAAGCACTACGACTACCAACGTGGACCTCGAAAAGGCATAGGTACAGAACACCTATGGTCGGACTCAGGTGAAGTAGAACATCCTCCATTAATAACATTAGAAGGGTCAGGACAATATATGCTGATACTGAAACCACTATTGGTAGGGCAAGTATAATAGCAAGTACATGACCGTTGTGGTTGTTGGGGTTGTTGAATTGGAGGCGTGGACTGAGGCGGTTGTTGCTGAGGCGGTTGTTGCTGAGGCGGTTGCTGCTGAGGCGGTTGTTGCTGAGGCGGTTGTTGCTGAGGTGATACGCTCCCAAATGTGTATCGAGGTTCACAAATGGCCTTGCCATTATTATCAAAACCTACAATATAATTGGGACAACTCTGCCCTAGAAAAGGCGGCGTGCATTTTTGTGTTGCCGGATTGAAAGTTCCTTTGATGCTGTCGCACATTTTTTGTTTGGCATCGGAGGCCAAATAACGGGTGGCAGGGTCGGGGTTACAAATCACAGTGCCGCCGGTTTCTTGAATCACCAAGGGAATTTTTCTCGTTTCTTCTTTTTTGCCCTTGATAATTTTGGCGCTTTTTTTAAAGGTGACTTCCAATTCCAGACTGCCAAAACCATCTGATGCCTTATCGAGGTTTTTTAATTCCATGGTTTTAAGCTGAATCAGGTTTTGCCCGTATTTTTTGCCTTCCTTGAAAATAGCTTTGTCCTTGGAATTTCTAATATCGGGGACGGTGCCGGAGGTTTTATTTCTCAAGGTTTTGGTGCAGGCCTCGTCGTTGCTCAAAGTTTGTGCCATCTCCAGCGTGAGCATGTCGATTTCAAAACCCGCTTCAATTTTCTTTTGCGACTTTTGGTGATCTCCAGAAAGTTGCAAGTATCCCAACGAAAGCCCGCCTACCATTCCCGCCGCCACCAGTGCTTCGGTGAGAGAGACGGCACGACTGTTAAGACAGGACTTTAAAACTTGGCAAAGTCTTACAGGGGGGGGCGTTATGAGCCGACTTCTACGGACAGAGAACTTGGGCCATTTCATGTTCCTATTCTAACCCAAATAAATAGTGGCAAAAAGGTGTTTTTTATTGGACTGAAAGAATTTTAACAGGTTTTGGTGATGAGGCCTTTTATTTAAAAAATTTGAGGTTTGAAACCTTTTGAGTTTTCGATAGTGGTAATGTTGGAAGGGCCACCTGGGGCGCGGATGGCGAAGATACCCTTTTCTTCCAGATGAGAAAGGACACGGTCTTTCTTGTCTTTCCCTTTATCAGTTTTGAGATAGGCCATACATGCATAAACGGTCTTGCCCTCGTAAGCGGAAAAATCATCTTTGAGTTGGCCAAGTTTTTTGAGGAAGTCGTCAATCTTGGGGATTGTAAGCGTGGTTTTGACTTCTACAATAATTGCGTAATCACCATTTTTGACGATCAAATCCAGTTCATATTTAGGGGTTCCATCATTCCTACGGGCCATAACATTGGGAATCGGTCGAGTTTCAGCATTAATCATTTCAAGGCCCCAGTTGCGGAGTAGGGAAACCAAATCCCCCTCAACCAGGTTTTCCATGAAGTCGCCCCATTTACGGTTAAAATTTCCATTGGCCTCACAAATGGCCTTATAATTGTCGGCCGCGGCCTTGGCGACACCTTCAACAAATGTTTTTGTTTTACGTTGAGATTCTTTAAATTCGCGTTGGGACTCCCTGAGTTCACGCATACCTTTCCAAAATTCATTTTGGTTTTTTTGAATTTCTCTCAAAATATCTTCGTCTTTTCGTTTTGCACTTGACATAAAATTCCTCGTTTTGTCTCGGATTGTAACACTGATGAGGAAAAATGCCAAAATTATTTTTGAAGTGAAAAAGTGTTCATTTTTAAAAATTTGACTTGTCTTTCCATGCCTTTTTTCAAGTAGTTGGCCCTCGCCATTTTTGTCAAGGAGAAGCATTTGTCAAGTAAAATCATTGGATTCTCGCAGGGAGCAGACTTTAAATTTGTCAGCGAAACGACTGGACTTTCCCTTGAGCAGCTACAAAAACTTAAAAAGGCAGATCCGTAGTTGGCACGAACTTGCACATTATCTACAAAATCAAGGCAAGATCAGGGGCACTTATATGTTGTATTTGGGTTTGCATTTGCGATATAAGAAGCGGTACAACTAGACATGCCAGTATGTGTACCAACGACTTTTAATAGAGTGAAACCATAAATATCTTTATCATAACATGAAAAACTACCGCAATACGGCTTACAACTATCACCAGAACAGGTATTGTAAGTTTTTGTTCTCGTTTGATCTACTGTATAGCTGGATGAAGGACATTTGTAATAGCCAGAATTAGTCCGACCAGCAGTTGAACAAAAACTTAAACAACCTTGCTGAGTATTGACATATAATTGTGGTTTGTTTTTTGTACATACACCTTTACAAAACGATTCATATCCTCCTGGACAACCAACATTGTGCTTACAAAAGAGTGGATTATCGCCTGGACCTGAGACACTTGCTCTTCCCGCCGGAGTGTCATCAACACAACCGGAACCGGTACTGGTGCTAAAATATCTAACTTGTCCTGCTGCACTCAAAGGACATGTTTTTGATAGGTATGTCACACAATGATTATCACTACCGCAAACAGCATTGACGTCGCAACTCGTTGGCACGGGAAAGGCCGAGGCCGCCGGAGTGGGCGGAGCGGGAGTTGCCGCTTTGCAAGTGCAGTCGGCGGTATTTAAAACCTGTCCCGGCGGACAAATAGGTGTGTGGGTTGATGAGGCCGAAATCAGAGTGTTTAGGATGAGAGCGCAGGAAAAAATTAAGAGTTGGCGGAATCCACGGGGGGGGGCGTCAAGAGGGTGTTTTGCCGTTTCATAGGTTTATTATGGCACAAAAATTGGTGGAGTGGAAGTTTGGCCATATCTTACTACTTTTGTTGACTTTGATCTTTACAGGAATACAGGCCCAAGTTAGATTTTAAAGGAAATTCTTGCGAGGACGATAAGTCCCAAAAGGGGAAATGATGGCGACAAACGGGTTTAATATTTTTGATTATGTCGATGAATTTAAAAAGGCGGGGATGCCCCACGAGCAGGCAGACCTTTTGGCCAAGGCCCTTCATTCTCTGGCCTCGGAAGGTGTGGCAACTGAAAGGAGTTTGGAACTTGCAAAACTTGAACTCAAGCACGACATTGCCGACCTCAAGCGCGACATCAAGGAATTGGATGCTAAAATTGAAATCGTCCGCGCTGGCCTCGAGGAAAAAATTGAGGGAATGCGCATAGGCCTAAAAAAAGATATGGCCATCATTATGGGAAGCTACAGTTTTCTCATTCTCGGTACTCTGGTCACTCTGGCCAAGTTTGGACTTCTCACTCCCACACCTTGAGTTTTTTAGGGATGCCAAAACCAAAAACTATTTGCATTTCATAAAGACAATTTCTCTCTCAATGTTAAATAGTTTTACAAACACAGTCTTTGCCTTGACTTCTATAAATTTGGCAGAATACATGTATTCCCGATTCGCAATCTGCCTTGCTAGATTGAATAGTATAAAAATCAGGGTTATATACATTACCACCAATTTCAGCACCATTCTGACACCTCATCTTGCAAGAGATACTACCTGGCGGTGATGATGGCTGCGGTTGCGGTTGCGGTTGTGGAGCGGGAGTGGCAGCTTTACAAGTGCAGTCTACAGTATTTAAAACCTGTCCCGGTGGGCAAATCGGGGTGTGGGTCGAAGCGGCCGAAATCAAAGTGTTTAGGATGAGAGCGCAGGTAAAACTTGAGTGTTGGCGGAATCCACGGGGGGGGCGTCAAGGGGGTATTTTGTCGTTTCATAGGTTTATTATAGCACAAAAATCTGTGGGGTGGAGGCCAAGGTCTGTTTGTCTAAAGATGACCAGACAACTCAAAATTTTGAGGCCGAAAGTTCGGTCAGTGCCTGTAAAATCAAGTTTTTCTCAGATTGATCCCGGCAATATTCCAGCGCCTCCTCAAAATGCTGTCTGGCCTTGTCGTATTGTTTTAATTTCTGATAGACCATCGCCAGGTGCTTGGTGATAACGGCGTCCCCGGGGGCCAACTGATAGGCCTGTGCAATTTCTTTCAAGGCCTTTTGGTAATCGCCGGTTTTGTAATAATACCACCCCAGCGAATCGCGGATGTGGCCGTCGTCGGGTTCGAGAGCGAGCGCTTTTAAGATCAGGGAACGTCCACGTTCCAGGTCGTCCCCCGTATGGAGCAGGGAATAGCCCAAAAAATTGAGAGCGTGGGGATGCCGGGGGTTTGCCTTCAGGATTTTTTCTATCAGGCGGCGTGAGGCCGGGTAGTCGTTTTGTTTTTCATACAAAGTCGCCAGGTAGTATTGGAGTTCTTCTTCCAGTTTATTTTGGCGTTCCAATTCCAACAAAATCTGAATCGCCTTTTCAACTTCGCCGCGAAATTCGTGGAAGTTGGCCAAAGTGACAAACAATTCGGGCGCAAGCTGGGGATGGCGCGCGCTGGTTTGCCGGACAAAATCGGTAATTCGCCCCTCGGGGCCTTGCCCTCCCGGTCGCTGTGAGGCCGGTGCACGCCCGCTTGCCTTTTGCAATGCCCGGGCGGTTTGAATGGCAGAGTCGGAAAAGAGGGGACTGCCTTCTTCAATTTTAGAAAAATAGTGGATCGCCTTTTCGTATTCAGCACTTTGTTGATGAAGTATCCCCAGCGAATAGAGTACGCGGTTGGATGCGGGGGCCACCAGTAAAATTTCTCGAAAGGTTTGTTTGGCCTCTTCCCATCTTTTGTATTTGCTATAGAGCATGCCCAACTGCAATTTGAGATTGAGATTGTCGGACTCCAGATTGGCGAGCTTTTCCAGGTGGGGAATAATTTCCTCGAGAGGAAAGTGATTTTGTTTGATGCGAATAAGATGTGCCAAGACCAGGCGATGCTCAGGGACGTGATTTAAGAATTGCTGGTAAACGGCGGCGGCGAGTTTGGGACGTTTTGCTTTTTCCAAAAGCCTTGCCTTGATGATAACGGCGGGAAGGTAGTTGGGCCGGTCTTTCAAAGCGCGGGAAAAACTCAGCAGGGCATCTTTGGTTTTGCCTTGGAGCGTGTAGAGTTTGCCCCGGTGGTAGTGATACAGGAAGTGGTCTTGAGCTTTACTTTGTGTTTGACAGCGATCGAGTTGTGTTTTGGCCTGGTGATAATTTTTTTGATCGCTGTCAATATCAACCAGGGGAATACACAGGCCGGGATTTCCCGGTTCCCTGTCCAAGAGTTTGCGATAAACTTTGCGGGCCGCTTGGGATTCTCCCAAAGAGGTGTTAATTCCCGCCAGGATCAGGCCCAGTTTTTTATGGCCGGGTTTTCGCTTTTTGAAATTTTTCTCGAAGAGTTTTTGGATATAAGGTTTGGCCTTTTTGAGTTCTCCGGTTTTCACCAGCTCCATGGCGTAACGTTTTTGCACATGCTCGTCGTGGGGAAGCATGAGCACGATTTGGTGATACAAGAGGGCGGCCGCCTTGGTATCCCCCCTGAGCGATAAATCGTTTGCCTTGAGAAACAGGTCGGTGGCCAGAAATTGGACGGCGTGAGGGCCTTCCAGCGCCGCTGGGGGTAGTTTTGCTTTCTTTGCTTCCAGAGGGAGGTTTTTGTGGGCGCAACTGTAGAGAGCGGGCCAGATGCCACAAAAAAGAGAAATTCTGAGTAATTTTTTCACGGAATACCCACTCCCAGGCCCTAAAATCGAGGATTTCGCTATGCATCTTTGGAAAATGCCCTTAAAAGGGATCGACCGGAGAGAAAAAATTTTTAGAGAAAAAAGGGTATAGGGAACTTTTTTCCAATTTTAGGAGGCCCGTAACTGGCCGATTTTATTGAAAAAAGTGTTAAAAATGGAGATTTTTGAGAATTTGCTTGTTTTAGGTTGACAGCATCATTTTGATGTTGTTAGAAATTGCACCATAAATTGGTTGAATAGAAGACCATATAGAACAGAATTGCTGGAGAGCGATAAAACACAGTGGCAAAATGGATTTGGCCCAGACATTATGAGGGGAAATTGCAATGAGTAATGTTCGAATCATCAAGCGCTATCAGAACCGTAAACTGTATGACACTCATCAGAGTTGTTATGTCACCTTGGAAGAGATCGCCCAAATCGTGCGCGAGGGCCACGAAATTCAGGTGATTGACAACAAGACCAAGAACGACATCACCTACACGACTCAAATTCAGCTCTTGTTCGATCAAGAGAGGAGAGCGCGTCCCGGTGATCCCAATCTTCTCAGACGAGTGATTCGTCACGGTGAAGGGACTTTCACAGACTATATTCGTGGCCTCGAAGCGAGTGGACACGGTGTAGAGATTCCCAACGGGAGTACTTCTGCGGAAGGGTTTCAGGCGGGGGCCTCAAACTCCTCTTATACCGAGACATCAAACGCTCTGGGCAATTAGGTTCGTCTCCACCATCTCGTTTGTTGGGTCGACCAAGAAGGGTGAACCTTGTGGAATCAGGGAATGTTTTTAGTTTTGGCAAGATTCTCGTACAGACAGCGCTGTTGTTTGCTGGGTTGTTAAATTTTTCCGTCTGGGGAAATTCTCGAATCCAGCAACTTACTTCCAAGAAAGAGGCCGCCAAGGCCGAAGAAGAGTTGGAGAGGTCAAATCTCACCTCTCCAACGGAGCGAAGTGCTCGATCTTCGCAGATTCCTGGAGGAGTCCAGCGCCACGCTCTGGGTGTGGGAGTAGGGCAGACGTTTATTCTTGGGGACTTTAAGGAAAACGGCAAAAACCAGATTACGGCAGACCTTTTCTACAGCTATTCGGCCAGTTACTCCTTTGATCTCTTGACCAGTTTCCATTATTCAAAACACACGTTTCAAGACCGTTACATTCGCTTGTCCGGCCTGAGTGTCGGGGTCAAGGGGAGATTCTTCCACTTCGATTCCTTTTCCCCCTTCCTTTTGGCAGGGTTGGGCTTTTACAATCCCAAAATGAAAAGAGCACTGGAAGATCGTCTGGTGACTACCGATTCACAAATTGTTTTTGGCCCCCACGGTGGAGGGGGAGTGGATTTGAGATTAAACGACAATCTCTCCATGGGGATGCTCGCCCAGTATCACAATCCCTTTGATGTCAAACAGGAAGTCGGCCCTCAGGTCGAAGGCTCCTATTTTAAATTATTGCTGACAATCTTTTATATCTTTTGATAAGATCATGCGCCATCGGTTGTACGTTTTTACCGGAAAGGGCGGTGTCGGCAAAAGTTCCGTATCCCTGGCCTTTGCCAAATCTTTGCAATTGCGGGGACAAAAAGTGCTCTTTTATGCTTTTGGGTCTTCTCGGAGCGAATTGGCGGAGCAGCTTGACGTTGATTGTTTGAGCTTGAGTTTAAAACAAAGTGCTGAAGAATATATCGCCCGCAAGTTAAATTCAAAAAAAATTGCCAAGTGGGTTTTAAAAAGCGCTTTTTTTTCCAGTTTTTTGGACGTTCTCCCCGGACTTCAGCAAGTGATTCTCTTGGGCCATCTTATCGACCTTTTGGAAAAAGATTCAGAGCTTTCCATCGTCGTCGATGGCCCGAGTTCCGGCCATGCACTCACCCTTTTTGAGGCCGGATACAATTTCAAAAAAATTTTTAAAACCGGCCTGCTCTTTAGTGACATCGAACGCATCCACCGTTTCCTTTACGGAAAAGGCCGCATGAAAGTCTTCATTGTGGTTCGCCCCTCATCTATGGCGGTTTGTGAGGGAAAAGAATTGAGCGAAAAACTTGCCGGGTTTCAGATTTCTTCGCGGCATATTGTGCTCAACGATGTCATCTCTCAAGAAAAATTTTCAAATGAGCAGTTGCCTGAATTTTTAAAGAAAAAGATAGAGTTGGAGGCCTTGGCCATAGAAGAACTAAAGGGCGAGTTTGTCGATGTTGTCTTTCCCCATTATCCCCTGTTGGAAGATGGAAAAATCATTCAGCAGATGCTCCCTTTGGCCGCAAAATTGTGATGAAGCTAAAACCGATAGAGATATTTAGTGGTACCGGCGGAGTGGGAAAAACCACCCTGGCCACCGCTCGGGCACTGGCCTTGTCCAAGGCCGGCCGCAAAGTCTTGCTGATGACTATCGACCCCGCCAAACGCCTTAAACAAATTCTGGGCATGGACGAGGCAGAGGCCGGGGCGGTCAAAACCATAGAGAGCAGCGCTTTGGAAGCAGGGGAGGTGCAAAGTTCGGTATTTGATGCCTTGTTGATAGACCCCAGTGTCACCGCCCGTCGCCTGTTTGGTCAGAATGGGATGCAAAAGGATTTTGACAACCACATTTTAAAGATTCTGGTCAGACCTTACGGCGGCATGAATGAAATTATGGCGGTCATTGAAGTTCAACATCATCTGGCCTCTGAGTCTTATGAAACCATTATTTTAGACACTCCTCCAGGCCATCATTTTGTTGATTTTCTCTTTTCTTTAGAAAAAATTGACCGTTTTTTTGACCAAACTTTTGTTGACGTTTTTGAGTATTTGCAGACAAAAGAGAGGTCTACAACTTCTCGTAAAATTGTCTCTCTCATCGTTCAAACCGGAATCAAAAAACTCCTGAGCTACCTCAAGAAAGTGACGGGAAGTGATTTCGTGGACGATTTTTTGGAGGCGATAACCAGTGTTTATCGCAATAAAAAGGCCTTTGTCAGTGCTCTCGAATTTAGAGAGAATCTCAAAGACAAAAATTTTGGGCATTGGTTTCTTGTGACTTCCGTAGAACAACAAAATTTTTTCCAGGCCGAAAAAATTAAGGCGGAGGCCAAAAATTTTACCGATATGGATGCCAAGCTGGTGGTCAACAAATGTTTGAAATCTTATCTTGAAGCGTGGGAGGTTGACGGTGAAAACAAAGTATTGATGGAGTTTAAAAAATCTCTTTGTGAAAAAGAAGATAGACTTGAACGCCTGGCCGGTCAACATTTTGAGCACGTTTGGCACTTTCCCGAAGTTCTGGCGGGAGATCCCAGAGAACAAGTTTGTCAATTGGCACGGTATTGGGAGAGAAAACAGTGAGTTTTAAAATTTGCACCAAAGAGGAACTGGAGGCCTTGATGAGTTCCCATTGGGATGGGATCAATCAATTCATTGACCAACAAATTCAAAATTTACCCATCCCCATTTATTCTAGTGTCGATATTCGGGAGAGCAAGAAAAAATTTGCTCCCGTCGATCACAATTTATATCCTGCCGGATTTAATAATTTGTGCCAGCTCGACCTCAATTTTTGCGGAAAACTTTTTTCCAAGGCCTTCAAAAAGTTTGATTTTCCCATCTCCCGCATTGCCATCATCCCCGAGGCCCACACCAAAAATATTTTTTACCTGGATCACTTGGCCTTTTTGGGAAAATGCCTTTCCGACGAGGGCCTGGAGGTTGATTTTGTAAGTCTGAGTGACGAGCTTTTTTTAGCGGGAGAAAAGTCTTTACAACTTTTGAGTGCCTCCAAGTTTGAAGTAAAAATCAAAAAAGGAAAAATTCGAGAAGGGAATCTTTGCACCGACGGTTCGCCTTACGATTTGGCGATTCTCAACAATGACCAATCTTCACCCCTCGACGTCGATTGGCACACACTGGCAACACCGATTTTGCCGACGCCCCAACTGGGCTGGGCCAAACGTAGAAAGACGCTTTATTTTTCCTATTATCAAAAAGTGGTGGAGATTTTTGCAAGTAAATTTTCCATCAATCCCGAACTCTTGCAGGCCAAATTTCATCGGGTAGAAGAGGTCGATTTTTCCTCAAAGGAAAACTTGCAGCGTTTGGCACTTCAAGTAGAGAATTTTTTGGGTGAACTTCCCTCGGAGAGCAAGATTTTTCTCAAGGCCAGTCAGGGAACCTATGGCATGGGTATTTCGGTTATCTCAAGTGGTGATGAAGTTTTGCGCATGAACCGCAAAGCGCGCAACAAAATGAACGTGGGAAAAAATAAGTTAAAGTTTACTTCCCTGTTGCTTCAAGAGGGTATTGAATCGGTGGTCAAGTATGATAATATGGCCGCCGAAGTGAGCATTTATCTGGTAGATGGAAAACCGGCGGGGGGGTTTGTGCGCGCCAACCCCGAGCGGGGGAGCAACGCCAATCTCAACAGCAAGGGTATGCTCTTTCACAAATACTGCATTAGTGAAATTCGCCAGAATAATGATGCTCAGGCAAAAGAAGCGGCGTATTCGATCATCGCCCGGCTGGCGACTTGGGCCAGCGCTCTCGAAATTCAGGATTTGGTGGATTCACCTAAAGGATAGATATGTTTGGTGCTAAAGAAAATGTTTTACAGGCCATCGGTGACACTCCCATCGTCAGGCTGAACCGCTTGAGTGCCGAGGTTGATGCCGAGATTTACGTCAAGCTGGAGTTTCTTAACCCGGGCGGCTCAACCAAAGACCGGATTGGTTGTTATATGCTCGATCAAGCGCTCAAAGAGGGAAAACTCAAGGCGGGTGGAACCATTATCGAGGGAACTTCGGGAAACACCGGAGTCGGCCTGGCCATCTGGGCGGCCGTGCATGGCCACAAGTGCATTTTTGTTTTGGCCGACAAGCAATCCCAGGAGAAAATCGACAATTTGCGTGCCTTTGGTGCCGAAGTGGTGATTTGCCCCACCGACGTGGAACCCGAAGACCCGCGCTCCTATTACAGCGTCTCCAAAAAACTGGCGGAAACCACCCCCAACAGTTTTTACGTCAACCAATACGAAAACCTCCACAACCGCGACACCCACTACCACTGGACGGCACCCGAAATTCACCGCCAAACCCAGGGGGATTTTGACGTTTTTTTGGCGGCGGTGGGAACCGGGGGAACCATTTCCGGTTGCGGGCGCTACTTCAAGAAAAAAATGTCCGGTGTGCGCATCGTGGGCGTGGATTGTTACGGCTCGATTATCGCTCACTATGCGCGCACGGGGGAATTGATCGAGGCCAAATCTTACGTTCTTGAAGGAGTGGGCGAGGACTTTATCCCCGGCAATTACGACTTTGACTGCATCGACGACTGGGAAGTGGTGGGCGACAAGGAATCCTTTTTAATGACCCGAAGACTTTTAACCGAAGAGGGCATCTACGCCGGCGGCTCGGCCGGTGCGGCCATTTGTGGAGCACTCAAATACGCCCGCCGCGAAGGCGCGGGCAAAAAAATTCTGATCCTGCTTCACGATTCGGGCAACCGCTACGCCGCCAAAATCTACAACGACGCCTGGATGCAAGAGCGGGGGTATCTGGATTAATATAAAAAATGGATGTAGTTTACGTTTTCACCAACGTGTGTATGCCCTCTTTGGTAAAAATCGGTTACACCAACGACCTCGATGAACGCCTCAGAAGTTTATATAAAACCGGAGTTCCTGAACGCTTTGAATGTTTTTTTGCCTGCACTACTATCAAAGACGCAAAAACAGTAGAAAAGGATATTCACGATGCTTTTAAAGAACAGAGGATCAACCCGAATAGGGAATTTTTTGAAATTGGTCCCAACCGTGTTGTTTCCGCATTAAGACCGGCAATGAGCGAAGAAGTCACTCCAAAAAAGAGTATTATTCTCGAAGATGGAGAAGATGAAAAAGAGGTCTTTCGTGCTTCGGACAAATTAAGAGAGCGCCGATCGAAATTTAATTTTCAAATGGTTAGCATTGAAAAAGGTGCCAAACTTTATTTTGCTCGTGATGAAAATATTATGGCCGAAGTTGCAGATAATAATAAGATAAAATATGAGGGTCAAATATTCAGTTTAAGTTCTTTGGCCCAAAAATTGCTTAATTCAGGTAATGTTCAAGGCCCTCTTTACTGGGTATATCAAGGAGAAACTCTTTTAGAGAGAAGAAAAAGAATGGAAGAAGACGAATAATAAAGTAAGGGGTATTTGGATTGAAAAAAAACTTGCAAAAAGATAGCATATTATGCTATCTTTTTTAAAGATGGATTGAGTGAACAAAAGATTAAAAATAGTTCAAAAGATTTTTACTCAGTCAGAAAGGGCCGATCTCAAATGGAGTGAAGTTGAAAACCTATTATTGAATCTTGGGGGTTCGATACAGGAAGGGAGTGGTTCTCGCAAGCGGTGTTGCTTGAATGATGTCCGCATTGTTTTACACAAACCGCATCCGAGAAAGGAAATGGATAAGGGAGCAGTTAGGGCCTTGAGAAAGTACTTAATCAATACAGGTCTTTTTGATAAAAACGGAAAGGAAATAAAAAAATGAAAGAACTGAGATTTAAAGGCTATTGTGGCATCATTACTGAAATTGATTTTAGTACGGGTATGATTCACGGAGAAGTTTTACTTACAAAAGACGTAGTGACGTTTCAGGCCGATTCCATAAAAAGTTTAGTGCAGGAATTTAAAATGAGTGTAGAAGATTATTTGAATTTTTGCAAGGAAGATGGTGTATCTCCCGATAGGCCGTTAGGAGGGGAAATACTGGTTCGTTGTGGGGAGGAATTGCAATCGGAAATTATTAAACTGATCGCATACAAAAGATTTGAAGGTGAAAAAATTTCTCAAAATGAATGGTGTAAAATGGCCATAAAAAATCAACTTGAACTTGAAAAAGAAAAAATTGAATAAACACTAATTCCGGCAACCGCTACGCCGCCAAAATCTACAACGACGCCTGGATGCAAGAGCGGGGGTATTTGGATTGAAAAATAAATCTTGATGAAGTAAAGTTTTTGTATGTGTAGATAAAAAATACGGGGAGGAAAAATTGGAAAATGAAAAGAAAAATAGACCTGGCCTTTACAAACGTTTTGTAAATTGGTTGGTTCGCGGGACAGTTTCCGAGCCTTGGCCTACAGCAAAGGAACTTTTTGATGACCCAGATGTGCAAAAAAGGATGAAAACGGTAAGAGAAGTTTTTTCTCAAACAACAAAAAAATGAGAATTAAATGTTAACTTTGGAAAATGTTCTCTGGGTTGTTCCTGGTATCGTTTTTATTTTTGGATATAACAATCTAAGGCCCGTTGGCCACATCAATTTATCAGGGTGGCCTTATGTATTTTTTCTCGTCTTTATAGCGGCGGTAACGTGGCTTCCAGCAGAATGGATGGTTGACAATTATGTTGCAATGGATTTTTTCTCTGAGACAATATTAATTTTATTGTGTTCTATGGGATTTTCTTTAATTTTTCTTTTGTTGATTAAATTGATCCCATTACCTCAAATTTTTTCTGCGTACTATGATGATTTTTGCCTAAATTGCATTAATTGGGAAAAATATCCAATTTTCTTGACTCTCAAAAATGGAAAGGTTTATGTAGGTCTTTTATGGAAATATTCGGAAAGTCCAATGTTGCAATATGAATTTCAAACCATATCCATCGTTCCCATTTATAGTGGATTTAGAGGCAAAGATAAAACTATAGAATGGAATACTTACTATCCTGAATACGAAGATGAGGAAGATATTAATAGTATGGAAACAATTATTCCGAGATCAGAGATTGTAACTTTTGGAAAGTTTAACGAAAGGGTTCACCAGCATTTCACTAGGCCGCCAAAATCTACAACGACGCCTGGATGAAAGAGCAGGGGTATCTGGATTGAGGGGGTTGTCTTAAAATGACAGCAATGATAGAGTCCACAAAATGGAAAGAAAAAACTCTCTGCGTCAAATAGTTTTGATTTTTGCCCTACTCGCTTCTTTGTCGGCGGCGGCCAATATTTGCAATCGAACTCATGCCATTCAGCAAGCAATTCTTAAAAACTTGGTGGAACAAACCGGAAGAGAGTTCACTTGCCATCAGGTGGACGGCAAGACGCAGGCCTTGGTCAAAGAAATCAATGTTCAAGCTCCTGGCCTGAAAGCGCTCAAACCGCAGGATTTGGAGGGCCTGATTGGACTGGAAAGGCTCGATCTTTCCTTCAACAAGTTAAAAGAGTTTCCCCAAGGCATTGAAAAACTTGCCCGTTTGAAAGAAATATTTATCACCGACAACGAATTGGAAGGCCCCATCCCCGACGATTGGGAAAAACTGGTCGATTTGGAACTTGTTTTCATGGGCCGCAATCGCTTGAGTGGCCCCTTGCCCGCCAGTTGGGGAAACTTAAAGAAATTGCATTACATTTTTCTCAACGAAAACCACTTGAGCGGCCCCATCCCCTCTAGTTGGGGAGACATCTCCCGCATGGAATTTCTTCATCTCGACTCCAATCAATTAGTTGGCCCAATACCCACAAACTTAAAAAACTTGAGAGACTTGACCAGACTTTCTCTCAGCAAAAATCAGTTGAGTGGCCCCGTGCCCGAGTTTTTGGGAGAACTTGAAAGTTTGAGAGAACTGGGCCTTGCCCACAACAAATTTGAAGGCCCGTTGCCCGAAAGTTTGGGGCGACTCGAAGATTTGCAGCATGCGGCCTTTTCCCACAATCCGCTCTCTGGCCCCGTGCCGAAAAGTTGGTATAATCTTCGCGCCACTATTGATTTTTCTTATGAACAGCTATCCTTTTTGGAAAAACTGGAATTGAGGTGCAGAGGTAAAAATAATCTGCGCTGGGAGTAGATACCATGTTAAAAGTTTGGTCGTGCTTTTTGGGTCTGTGTTTTGGTTTTTACGCCAACGCTGATACCTGCTCAAGACTGGTAAGAACTCTCATCAAACCTGGTGGAATGAGTGACTTGCTGACCAAACGTGCGCTGGGGCCGGCAGTGGCCAGGCGGGCAGAGAAGTATGTTCACAGATCGAGCATGGAACTGGTTCATCTCTATGAAAGAGAGGCCTTAACTACGGGTTCTTTTCGCCGCCATTTGTCCCGTTCCCTGGAATATGTCGCACTGGAAGACGTAGATGCGAAACTGCGCGTTTTTAAATTTCTCGATCGGGATGCCCAAACAGTTTCAAAAGAAGAGTTAGTCGGTCTTGTCAACGATTTGATGTATCTGGGAAATCGCTACGGTTACTCCCTTGATGGTATCCGGTCGGCCTGCAGGAGTTGTGTCGACGAGGATTTTTATGACAGTGGGTTTCGTTTTGTTTTTCGCCAAAATGAAAGGTTGCGCGAGGAGAGAGTGTACAGGTATATGGAAACCATGTTTCCCCGGCGCTTGCGTTCTCAACCTTGGGAAGTTGACGTGAGGATTCGCGATTGGATGAGGCACCTGGAACTGGGATATTTTTTACCTCTCTGGATTCCTCCCGAAGAGCGCAAAACGCTGGCGTTTTTTTTGGCCATGAGTTTGCCCACCTCTCCCGTTACCAAAGGGGAAAGGGAGTTGATAGAAGCGATTGTGGAAGTTTCCCGAAGGCCCGACGGCGAGGCCTACCTGTTAGACCCCGAAAACTCCCACAATTTGTGGAAAATCTTTGATCTCGACCTCGACGAAAAATTGATGGGTGAACTGGCCTCTGTCTTGAGGGAGACGGCCTCTTTGGCGCGCAATAAGATCAGTAAAAAAGAGGCCTTTTTTCAAGCTTTGGAAGGGTATGCCGAAGGGGATGCCCTGAAGTTTTTCAAAGAACCCCATCATTTTTTCAATTGAGGAAATCCATGAAAGCAGACAAAGTTGATCCAAACTTGCATTTTGCCACCAAGGCGATTCACGCTGGCGGACACCCCGACCCAGAGACGGGGGCGATTATGCCTCCCATTTACCAGACTTCGACTTATGTGCAATCGGCACCGGGGGAACATAAGGGTTACGAGTACACGCGCTCCCACAATCCCACCCGCTCGCGTTTGGAAGAGTGCCTAGCGGCGCTGGAAAACGCCCGTTTTGCTCTGGTTACATCCAGTGGCATGAGTGCCGCCACGCTTGTTTTTCACGCCTTTCCCGAAGGCAGCACCATCTTATGCGGGGACGACGTTTACGGCGGAACCTATCGCATTTTGACCACCGTATTTCAACATAAATTTCAAGTTGAATTTGTGGACACGACCAATCTTTCCTTGATGGAAGAGAAATTTAAAACCCTGCGCCCATCTTTGGTATGGCTGGAGTCGCCCACCAATCCCTTGCTCAAAATCAACGATCTGGAAAATCTTTCAGCGCTTGCCAAAAAATATGGTTGCCAGACTTTGGTGGACAATACTTTTATGAGTCCCTATTTTCAAACTCCCCTGGACTTTGGTGCCGAGATAGTCCTGC
Organism: Bacteriovoracaceae bacterium; assembly: GCA_965215445.1. GTDB lineage: Bacteria > Bdellovibrionota > Bacteriovoracia > Bacteriovoracales > Bacteriovoracaceae > CBDBLK01. The sequence continues at coordinate 1,717,220 of CBDCDT010000002.1, forward strand.
ACTCGATGACCAAATTTATCAACGGCCACTCTGACGTTTTGGGAGGGTGTTTGGCACTCAATGATGAATCCCTCTATCAGCGCTTGTGGGTTTTGCAAAACAGTCTTGGGCCGTGCCAGTCTCCCTTTGATTCCTGGCTGGTTTTACGGGGCATAAAGACTTTGGCGTTGAGGATGGAAGCGCACCAAAAAAATGCCCTGGCATTGTCTGAATGGCTTGAAAATCATCCCCGTGTGGAAAGAGTTCTCTATCCGGGCCTTGCTTCCCACTCCCAGCACGACCTGGCCAAAAAACAAATGCGTGGTTTTGGCGGGATGATAACCTTTTTTCTCAAAGGAGAGAAACGCAGTCACACAGAAAATGCACGAAAGTTTTTAAGTTCCCTGCGCCTTTTTGCTCTGGCCGAGTCGTTGGGAGGGGTGGAGAGTCTGGTTGACCATCCGGCCTTGATGACTCACGCTTCGATTCCTGCAGAAGTTCGCGCTTCGCTGGGGATTGACGACAACCTGGTTCGTCTCAGTGTGGGCATTGAAGACGTTTCCGACTTAAAAGCGGATTTGGAGCAGGCCCTTAATTTTTAAGTAAGTACTCACACTTCAGGCCATCTTGTGGGTCAACTGCACTGTCACTCCTTGCGACGTGCAGGGAGCACGCCTCAGTCGCTCCAGCTTTAAAAACTGCCACTATCCTTTTCATCAAAGGGAAGAGGTTCCGTTTGGGAGGCTTCGGGCGGCGGGACAAGTTCTTCTTTTTTAGGGGCCTTTTGGATTTTGTTGTGGGCCTCATCCAGAACGCCCGCGTATTCTTTGGAGCGGGAAAAAATGATTCCTCTTTCGGCATAGGCCCCAAGTAACAGGTAGGCACAGTAGACTTTGCCGTGTTCGGAAGAGAGTTGTTCCTTGTCTCCTGAAGCGAAAATCAATCCATCGTCTTGAATCATGTTTTTGAGTTCGGCAAAACTTTGGCAAAAGGGGTTTTGGCCGGATTTTTTGGGTGCGCAGGAGGTGGTTTTTTTGATGACTTCTACCGAACCGGATGTTTTTTTGAGGTGGACGGGTTCGCGGCAGACGTCGGCAATCCAGTGCTGTTTGAGAAATTTCCATTTTTGATGGTGGATTTCAAGCTGACAGTCTGTTTTTTCGATGGAAAGGATTCGTTGAGTAAGGCCTAAGGGAAAACCCCGGTGAGAAATTTCGGTTTTAAAAGCGCTTTTGAGACATTCGTTGTCGGAAAAGGCGCGAATCTCACCATTGGTGGCCAAAAGCAAGACAGTCATAAAAAGTTTAAACTTTAATAATGGCACGGGGATTGACCTCGATGGAAACCAGAGAAGCGTCGTGATAGAGAAACCTTCCACGACTGTTTTTTCTCATTTGTAAAATCACTTCGTCCATAACTGCCTCGGGGGATTCAGACATCCTCTTAGCAATATAATCTTGTGTGTGCATTTGTTCAATACCGCCGGGCAGATTGCGGGCGACTCCGGGAGAGAGTATGGCCCACTTCTCTCCCCGCCGCATCTTTCCCTCTGCTTTTGCACGAGCAAAAAAGGCCTGGTCAAAAGGGTGGTTATTGCCTGCCAGGATTGGCCCGTTTTCAGTGCCAAAAGTGTGGTCGGAAATGATCGAGTAATGGCCAAAGCGATAGGCCTCAAAGTGCAAATCTTGCAGGCGGATGCCGATTAAGAGCAATTCCAAAGATTCCAAGGCCAAACTTTTAAGAAAGTTTTCCAAAATGTCCGAAGAAAAGACGCCCGTGGCCCCGGTTTTCTTTTCAAAATCCTCGCGAAAGCTGTCAAAGCGATCCAGCACCAACGCCAGTTTGTGGTGGGTAGGGCCGGTGATGGATAAGAAAACGACGGCAAAATTGGATTTGGCCAGGTCGAAAAACTCCCCCCCCGAACTTCTTCCCACCAAAAATTGGGAAGTAAAGGAGAGGGATTTAATCGTCTCCGAGCGTTTGGGTATGAATTGTTGAGGTAGTTGGTTCATCTACTCGTAATATTTTACTCAAAAACTCGCTTGCAAAATGGAACGGGCACGGAATTCCCCATGCCTTCAAGTGCTTTTAAGTTTTTTTTCCAAAGTGCCGAAGGTGTTTTAGAGGGAGTTGGGCCATGATCGCCAAAAATGTTTGCGGTAGAACACTTTTTTTTGCCTGGATCGCACTCTTTGCCAGTGGCTGTAAGTCTGAACTCAAGATGTTCAAGCGTGAATTTTGGGAACGGTTTGAGGCCAAGAATGCACGCATAAACCGGCTGGAAGTAGTGGCCTTGAATTTGGCCAAAGAAAATCGCCAGTTGAAAAACCATATCAGTCAGTTGAGGTTTGACGTCAAGAAATTGGAGTCGGAAAAGAACTACCTCAAAATGCAAAATGCCATGCTCATACAGGGCAAAAAGAAGCGCGCTCCCGCCTCCATCTCGACGGCGCCCAAATTTGCCAAGGATTTGGTTCGTTATGATATTTATCGCTGGACACCCGAGCAGATGATTTCCATCGCCGATGTGGAATTTAAGAAAAAGAATTACGAAAAGGCGGCGCAATTTTATCACACCCTGTACGGCCATTTTCCCAACTACGATCGCATCGACGACCGCTTTTTATTCAAAGCGGGATTGGCGACTTACGAATCGGGAGAACATTACGAACAGTCTTTCCACTATTTTGCCCAACTTATCAAAAAATATAAGACCTCTCCTTATTACCGGGGTGCCAAGTTGTGGACGAGCCTTTTGTATTTGCGCCTGGATAAAAGAGAGATGTTTTTTAATGCCGTCGAAGATTTTAGGAAGAAGTATCGCAATACTCCAGAGTGGAGAGTTTTAAGTCAACACTATGAGGCCATTATTCAGAAATATAAGAATCGTTGAGGCCAGCGTATTCATCCTTTGTTGGTGTGCGATCTCTCAAGCATACGCCCGTCGGGCGGTGGCGATCGTCCAATCGGTCAGGGGTCACGTTTTTTATTCCCACAAGGGCAAGGTCAAGACTTTGGCGCCGGGGATGCGCCTGACCAAGGATTCGGAGGTTTTCACCGAAGAAGGGGGGCAGATCACCTTCAACGATTATTTCGATCACGTCTATCATTTGTCGGGCAGTGGCCACATTGCCCTTTCAGGTCGCTCAGTGGCACTGAAAAGCGGTTATTTGTGGGTTCAGTTTATGGGGGATTATCCCACGCCCTTTGCCTTCCAGATTGTCACCGCAAACACCAAGGTTTCTCACAGAAGCGGAGAGGCGATTGTGAGCTTTGACAGTTCCATCGGCAAAACCCAGTTGTTGGTTCTTACGGGAGTTTTTGAAATTCAAAACGCCCTTCAAGAACACCTCAAACTCGACGTTCAAGAAGGGCAGTTTAGTTTTATCAAAAATGGTTATTTGGAAGGGGCGCCCCGTATGCCCACTCCCATCGGGCTTCATTCTTACGAACGGGTGACGGGCCTGTTTGATGCAGTGGAACCGTTGCGCAAAACCCAGGGGCTTTTCGATCCCAACGCTTCCAGAAAGCGGCCAGGCAGGAGCATTGCTTCGGTGAAAATCAGGCCGGAATCCTCGCTGCTCAATCACTACCGCATTCAATTGGTTGGCAGAGAAGAAAAAAAGGCCCTGCCAAGACCTAACAGGGGGCCGGCCAGTTTTTACGGGGAAGAAGATGGGGAACCTTCGCAGCGAGAAGTTCCGATCAAAATTTTTGGCCAGGAAAAGCAAAAAACCCAAATTTTTCACTGTCCGAGGGATTGTCCCTGGGGAAGCAAATTGGCCCCCCATCTCAAACAGGGGCGGAAAGTTTCCAGCACGCCGCCGCCTGTGTTGCGTGAGTTTAAAGTAAAAATTTGGGGTGCAAAGAAGCGCTCGGCCCCAATCCCAACCCCGACGCCGGTGCCAGTGCCTGTCTCAAAACCTGTTGCCGCGTTGCCTCCTCCGACCCCTCCCCAAAAGGAAACCCGCCGTGCTCCGGCCTCCATTGCCCCGATCAAACCTGCAAAAAGGCCCACGATTTCGGAGGAACCCCTCTTTGAGCAGGCGCTGAATCAGCATTATTCAGAGCAGAAGCGTCATGCAACTGAGGTCAACGAACTCATCGACCAGCTTCAGTCTGTGCAAATGGACTACCAAAAAAGTTACTGACGTGTTATAAGGCCCCCAAAGGGGGTTTTATGTCCGTGCCAAATTCCAAATTTCCAACACAAACTCCCCATTTGACCTATGACGACTGTTTGTTGCGTCCGGGCCATTCTGAAGTTTCGCCCAGTGAAACGGATTTGAGCAGTCAATTTAGTCGGCGCATTACCCTCAATATTCCCCTGGTTTCGGCGGCGATGGATACGGTGACGGAGAGCGCTACTGCCATCACCATGGCGCAAAATGGTGGGATCGGAGTCATTCACAAAAATATGCTCCCCGCCCGCCAGGCGCGGCAGGTTCAAAAGGTCAAAAAATACGAGGCGGGCATGATTTTAGACCCCATTACGGTAGGCCCTCAAGAGAGTTTGCGTTCGGTGGTCAAACTCACCCAGCGCCACAAAATCACCGGGGTGCCGGTGACCAATCCCGATGGCGAATGCGTGGGGATTCTCACCAGTCGGGATATGCGCTTTGAAAGCAATCTGGATCAAAAAGTTGAAGACGTGATGACTCCCAAGGGGAAACTGATTACCGCTCCCGAGGGCATCGACACGGAAAGCGCCAAAGATATTTTGCACCAACACAGGATTGAAAAATTGTTGGTGTTAGACGATGAGGGCAAGCTGAAGGGGCTGATTACCATCAAGGACATTTTAAAGGGCATCGACTTTCCCTTTTCCAACCGCGATTCGCTGGGGCGTTTGCGCGTGGCCGCGGCGGTGGGAGTGGGTGAGGGGGAAGTGGAGCGGGCGCGCGCCTTGGGGAATGTGGACGTGGATGCCTTGGTGGTGGACACCGCTCACGGGCACAGTCAAGGTGTTTTGGAAATGGTGGCGATGTTGAAACACTCTTTTCCCCAAATTGATATTGTCGCCGGCAACGTGGCCACCGCCGATGCCTGTCGCGCCCTGATCGAAGCGGGGGCCGATGCCATCAAGGTGGGAGTAGGGCCTGGCTCGATTTGCACCACGCGGGTGGTGGCGGGAATTGGGGTGCCCCAACTCTCGGCGGTTTGGGAGTGCTTTTCCGTCACTTCCAAGGCCGGAGTTCCCCTGATCGCCGACGGAGGCATTAAGTTTTCCGGCGACATCGTCAAGGCCCTGGCGGCCGGGGCGAGTTCGGTGATGATCGGCTCACTCTTTGCGGGAACCGATGAAACTCCGGGGGAGACGGTTTTATATCAGGGGAGAACCTATAAAGTTTATCGCGGCATGGGCAGCATGGGGGCGATGAGTTCCGGCTCCAAAGACCGCTACCGTCAGGAGAGTGTCACCGAAATTGAAAAATTGGTTCCCGAGGGAGTCGAAGGCCAGGTTCCCTACCGGGGAAGTCTTTCCAGTAACATTTACCAATTGATGGGGGGGGTGCGCGCGGGAATGGGGTACGTCGGTGCCGCCAATTTGACCGAACTTTGCGAGAAGGCCGAATTTGTGATGATTACCACCGCCTCCTTGAAAGAGGGACACCCCCACGACGTTTGGATCACCAAGGACGCTCCCAACTATACAGTGAGCAAATAGTGCAAAATTCTTGCAGGCAGGTTTGGGTTGTTGATTTGGGTTCTCAATACACTCATCTCATTGCCCGGCGAACCCGGGAACTGGGTTACAGTTCGGAAATCGTAACTGTTGAAGCAGCGCTGGCCCGTGTGAGGGAGGGTAAACTTCCCCGCTCTTGGGTTCTCTCCGGCGGCCCCCAGTCCGTCAGTGGGGACACTCTCGATTACACTCCCTTTTTTGAATCCCAAAGGCCCGTGCTGGGCATTTGTTACGGCATGCAGTTGATGGTCAAGCATTTTGGTGGAGAGGTGGCCAGGGGAGAGGTGGCCGAATATGGCAGAACCAAAGTTTATTGCAAGGGAGGTCGAGAGTTGCAGGTGTGGATGAGCCACTTCGAGCACGTCACCAAACTTCCCCCGGGGTTTGAGGTGTTGATGGAAAGTCACAATTCACTGGTGGCGGCGATGGAAAATAAATCTTTGCAAGTGATGGGCCTGCAGTTTCATCCCGAAGTCGAACAAACCGAGCGCGGCCAGGAAATTTTAAATGATTTTTATAAGCAGTTGGCGGGCCTTGTACCAGACTGGGACTCTGGAAAGACTTTGGAAGAAGCGCGGGAGATTGTGAAGTCGGCCAGAGGACAAAAAGTTTTGTGTGCCTTTTCCGGGGGAGTGGACAGCCTGGTGGCGGCGACTTTGGCGCATCAAGTGTTGGGTAATGACTTGTTTTGTTTTTTTGTCGATCACGGCCTGCTTCGGCCGCAGGATTATGAGCATATAGAAACCCTCAAGCGGGAAATGCCCTTTTCTATTGAAATCATCTCCGCCAAATCCAGATTTTTGCAAAATTTAAAGGGGGTGGCCGATCCCGAAGCAAAACGCAAAATCATCGGCCACACCTTTATCGAGGTCTTTGAAGAAAAAGTGCGCCAGTTTGAGCGCGAGAGAAATATTCACTTTACCCGTTTTTTACAGGGGACAATTTATCCCGACGTGATTGAGTCCCACTCCCCCCACCAAAAAGGGGGAAAGTCGGCAACTATCAAATCCCACCACAACGTGGGCGGCCTTCCCCAGCGCATGAAACTCGAACTGCTGGAACCCCTGCGCTTTCTCTTCAAAGATGAAGTGCGCCGGATGGGTGAGGCCTTGGGACTTGCGCCGGAATGGCCCGCCCGCCACCCTTTTCCCGGCCCCGGCATTGGCATCCGGGTGTTGGGGGAATTGACTGAAGAGTCCATAAAGAAAGTTCAGCAGTCGGATCAAATCCTCTACGAGGAATTAAAACGCGAAGGTTTATACGATTCCGTCGCCCAGGCGCTGACCGTCCTCTTGCCGGTCAAAACTGTGGGCGTGAAGGGCGATGCTCGCGCCTACGAAGAAGTTATTTGTTTGCGAATTGTGGACACTACCGATTTTATGACCGCCGATTGGAGCCAGCTTCCGCGCTCTTTTTTGGAGCGGGTTTGTGGCCGCATCGTGGGCGAAGTCGATGGCATTACCCGCGTGGTGTACGACCTGACTTCCAAACCGCCGGGAACCATCGAGTGGGAGTGATGCCTCATTTGACAGAAGAGTTTTAAAGAGATACAAAGCGAGAGCGAAACTGCGAGTTTCCAAAATAACCATTTTTCCCAGGATGATGGTGCCTATTTCACAGTAAAATTTTACTCATCGCTCCGACTTTGTTCAAAAATGAAAAAGTTGGTTTTCGGCGTTGATTTTTTCATTTCTCTCCCCCTAGCATGATTTTTGCTGGATTATTGATCTATGCTAAAAAATAAGGGGGGAAACCTATGTTGAAAAAAAAGAGAGATATTGAAGACATATTGAGGGAGATCGGGGAATCCCAGCGCAAGAGTGAGGAGAATCTGCGCAAAATTGAAGAATCACAGCGCCAAGGGGAGGAAAACCGGCGCAAAATTGAAGAATCCCAGCGTCAAGGTGAGGAAAATCTGCGCAAACTTGAAGAATCCCAACGCAAAACCCAGGAGTCTTTGTGCGAAGCTGAAAAAGCTGCGGACAAAACGCTCCAAGCGGTGAATAAGGCCTGTGGCGAGTTTACCAATAAATGGGGCCGCTTTATGGAGAATTTAATTCAGGGGGATGTGATTCAACTATTGCAGGCCCGTGGCCTTGATGTCGATCACGCCTACCGTCCGGCGAGGATCAGGCATAAAAATAGAAGCATCAAGTGGGACTACGACTTGATCGCCGCCAATGGGGAGGAAGTGGTGGTAATTGAAGTTAAAACTACGCTTTCTTCTTCCGATGTTGATTATTTTCTCAGGAAACTGGCGGATTTCAAGAAAAATAGTAAGTCTTATAGAGGGAAAACCATTTACGGTGCTATGGCCTACCTCGAAGATATGGGAGGAGGTGCTACCAAATATGCTCAAAAAATGGGCCTGTTTACCATTGAGGCCTTAGGCGCCACCGAGGTCGCCACCATCACCAATGCAGAGAATTTCAAACCAAAAATGTTTTGAAGGTTATCGAGTGAAAATAGAGACAAAATAGCTTCGGTCAAGATTTTGGGAATCCCTGCGGCTTGTGCAGAAAAAAAAGCTGGTGTACTATGGATAAGTCGTTATCCAGAGTGCTTTTTCAAGGAGGAAAAAATGAAATGGCCACACAAGTTTCTTGCGTTCTCGGTTTTCATTCTTCTTTATGCCTGTGGAGGTGAGGATTATCTTCTCCACGATGCAGTTCTCAGAGGTGATGTGGAACAGGTTTTGGATTTAATTTCCGACGGAGTGGATGTTAACAGGCGCGATCAAAACAAGTCTACGCCCCTACACCACGCCTCCCTTATGGGCAACACGGAAATCGTCAATATTCTGCTTGAAAACGGAGCAGAAATCGACGTCGAAGACAGGGAGGGGGCGACGCCGCTTTACTACGCCAGCGTCCAGGAGACGGATGCCATCGCCGAAATTTTGTTGTCCGCCGGTGCCAACCCCGACATTCAAACCAAGTCCAACGGTCTGACCGCCCTTCACGCAGCGGCGGGAAATGATCGCTTGGAAATTGTCTCGGCCCTGATGTATCACGGAGCGAATCCCAATCTTCAAACCAAGGAAGAGAAGTACACTCCCCTGCACATGAACGCCATCGACGGTTCCTGGGGCGTGGCCACTTTGCTTTTGTGTCACGGGGCGGACAAGGCCTTGATGACTTCCAATAGCAGAAATGCCCGCCAGTTGGCGGTCAACAATCAAAACCGCGACGTGGCCGACTTCTTGGACAACTTTGCTCCTGGAGCGCCCAACCAGCGGGTTTGTTCACTCCATGTGGCGGTGACCAGAGGCCATGTGGCGTTGATGCGGGAGATGATTAGAAACCGCGCCGACGTCAATTCCAGGGACGATGCCTTGCAAACTCCGTTGCACTATGCTGCCTTAAAAAATGATTTGGAGATGACCAGGGTTCTCTTGGAAAATATGGCCGACCCCAACGTGACTGACGGGGATTCGATTGCGCCCCTTCACCTGGCGGCAGTTCACGATTCGTCACTGATCGCTTCGGCCCTTTTGAGTGCCGGTGCCAGGCCTAATGTTCAGTCTAGCTCCAATTTGGAAACGCCCGTCCATTTGGCGGCCTCCAATGGCCGGATTCAGACAGTGGTGGCCTTGGCCAGAAATGGCGCCGATCTCGACCTGCAAACTCGCGCCCAAGGCCATACTCCCCTACACATAAGCAGTTCCAACGGGGACTACGAAGTCACCATGGCCTTGCTTTGCAACGGTGCTTACGCCGGTACCCGCACCAACGACAGGCGCTCACCTCGGGATTTGGCCTTGCAGGCCGGCTATAACAGAATTGCCGATACCCTGCTCGACAGCCTGAACGATCGCCTCGACTGCGCCGGATTCTAACTCTTCTCGTTTTTTCAATTAAAAACTTTCAAGGCCCCCTTCCTAGGGGGCCTTTTTTTTTGTTAGAGTGCCGCACGAGCGAGTGAACAATCAGGAGCATTATCGTGAGGAATTTCTTCATTTTTATGACAGGATTGGCCTGTCTGGCGGGTATTCAAGCAAAAGCTAATCAAGTCAGGGCCGTCAATTTACCAGAAGACGGCCATTCTCTGGTGAGAATAATTTTATCAGACAGTGGGCGCTATAAGGTTATTCCTCGTCGTCAATAGTTTTTTTGCATATTAGAGACTTGACTTATATAATGCCGACAAGGCCAACATTTTACAGGAGAGAATGATGATTGCTTTTAAAACGATTCAGGGGGATGGAAAGAGTCTCCAGAGGTTTGTTTTCTTTACTTCTGTGATTCTGACGTGTGTCATTTTTGCACGGTCAGCTTATGCTTGTAGTTGTATGCCAACAAATCTAAGAGAAGATTTTTTTGGAACGGTTTACCTCCACAATCAAGCGATTCGGGAAGGTAAATATCCAAGCAGTTTAGCATTGACCATTGTGGTGGCAAAGGCAAAGGAGTACACACAGTACCGACAATTAAACTACGAACACGCAGAGTTTGGCCGTCAACTTCCAGAGGCAATGATTTTGACTGTATCTGAGGTTATTCAGGGCGAATTAAATCAGAGCGAATTGCTCGTTATAGGTGATAATGGCATTTCTTGTACACCCTATGTAACCAGGTTTCCTATTGGCAAGAGTTTTATTTTTGCTTTGCTTAAAAATGAGGATGGCACTTACATCCTTGGATCATCGTGTAGAAAATATTTTCAGGAAGTTTTTAAAAAATGACATACTTCGTGAGCTTACAAGGCCCCCTTCCCAGGGGGCCTTTTTTTTGTTAGAGTGCCGGACGAGCGAATAACAAGGAGCATTATCGTGAGGAATTTCTTCATTTTTATGACAGGATTGGCCTGTCTGGTAGGTATTCAGGCAAAAGCTAATCAAGTCAGGGCCGTCAATTTACCAGAAGACGGCCATTCTGTGGTGAGAATAATTTTATCAGACAGTGGGCGCTATAAAGAACCGCTCAATGCTGAGGTGCAAATCGACCATTCTACTTTCAGCGAGGCCCTGGTTTCTGACAACAGCAATATTTCCCGGGTTTTTGCCATTCGCTTTCTTTCTTATACCCCGATAGAAATTGTTTCCCGCCATGTGGATCTCTACGACCTCGCTATGCCGGTTATGTTTTCCGCCACCATTTCCGACAGGGATTTCGAGGGTATTATATGCGATACCCATTTGTTGGAAAGACATCTCTGGTGGGCAGAGGAGGCCATGAGACTTTCCAATTGTTATCACAGCGAATTATTTTTTAAAGCTTTTATCTTTGCAGACCTTGAGGGTGTCGCCGGGGTTGTCGAGCGAGATGAAATTGCGAATACCAGTAGAGTTTTGGAAGGGGATTCCAATATTTCGAGAGAGAGGGAGTGGGCATCTTTGGCGGTGGTCAATTCCGCTCATTTTTCCACTGTCCAGGTCATCACAAAAGATTCCCTTGAAATTGCCGAAATCAACTTACATCACTCCCCCCTGGCATCACTTTTGGAAGAAACGCTTGGTATTAAGCAGGTGGATTCAATTTCCCTGTCCGCGCCCAAGCGTCGATGGCGTTACACATTTTCCCAATTAAATGACCTCTCCTTGCTGCTAAACTTTTCCGCCACGGTTGAAGGTGTACCTTTTGGCAATATTCAGTGTCGGATAAAGTTTGCCGGTACTCAGGACTGGAGTGCTTCCCTTGTTTATAGTTGTGAGCACCCTCAGCTTAGATTTGTTAAGAGTTCTGTATCGCTTGAAGATGAAAAAATTGTAGAAATAGTTTCTTCTGCTTTTGGGGAAGACTTAAAGGTTATCCCCCGTCATTGATGCTTTTTGTTTAGGATTAAAGACGCCTTCTCGAAGCAATCTCCGTTTTCAAGCACCACAAAGGAACTCATTTTCCTTTTTTGGATTTCCTGTTTGGGCCTGATTCTGGGTTCTTGAGTGAGTTGAAACGTACCCCAGTGCATGCCGATGGAAAAGCGGGGGTTTAAATCCTGGTGGGCGCGGAGGGCGTCTTCGGGATTCATGTGTTCAAATTGCTTGGTTTCCCTGGGGGCGTAGGCGCCAATGGGCAAAAAGGCAAAGTCGATATTGGGAAATCGGGCGGCCACTTGTTTGAAGTGGTTCCCGTAACCCGTATCGCCGGCAAAATAAAAGGTGTGGTTTGGTGTTTTGACCACAAAGGAACCCCACAGGGTTGAATTTTTGCCGAACAGACTGCGGCCGGAGGAGTGTCTTGCGGGGGCGAAAATAATTTCTACATTTTTGTACTCGGTGGATTCCCACCAGTCCAGTTCCTGGAAATTTTCTTGGCTCAAAATTTGCCCGGCCTTAAGGCCCAAAAAGATTTTGGGGTGGTCGCGCTGGTGGATTTTTTTGATGGAGGGAAGGTCAAAGTGGTCGTAGTGGTCGTGGCTGATCAAAACCATGTCGATGGTTGGCACTTGTTCAAATTTAAGTCCCGGCGGGGTGACCCGCCTGGGGCCGACCCAGGAGATGGGGCTGACCCGCTCGCTGAAGACCGGGTCGGTGAGGATGTTCACACCGTCCACTTGAATTAAAAAAGTGGAGTGATTGATAAAATAAATTTTAGGTTCGTAAGAGCGTGGCCCGGGGAATTTGATGTTGGGTTTCAAGGGGACGTTTTTTGGCCAGTCGGAAGACGGCGTTTTCATTTTCATATACAGGTAGGGGAGAGCATTGCGCCACGGTTTTTCCTGCTTTTTCTTCGAGGCAACAGTGGGCGAAACGAGAAAAAGGCCAATGAGAAGGTTAGCCAGAATTGCCTTCAGATTCATTTTTTTCCCTGGAACATACAGACACGCCTTTTTGATCGGTTTTGCTATTTTCAAGGCAATCACCGTTTTCCGGGGCCAAAAAGTTTTTGACGCCGGATTTTAAAATCCTTTGTTTGGGTTCTTCCCTGGGTTCGATGGTCAGCTTGAAAGTTCCCCAGTGCATCCCCAGCGAAAAACGGGGGTTCAGCTCGGCGTGGGCCTGCAGGGCATCTTCCGGATTCATGTGATTGTACTGCATAAAGTTTCTGGGGGCATAGGCCCCGATGGGCAAGAGGGCAAAATCAATTTGGGGATAGCGGGCGGCAATCTGTTTGAAGTGTTCGCTATAACCGGTGTCGCCGCCAAAGTAGAAAGTCGTATTTTTGGTTTTGACGATAAAAGAACCCCACAGTGTCGAGTTGCGGTCAAACAGCGTTCGGCCGGAAAAATGCTGGGCAGGGGTGAAAACAATTTCTACATCTTTGTAGCGGGTGGATTCCCACCACTTCATCTCTTGAAAGCTATGGCCTTCCAAAACCCGTCCGGCACCCAGGCCCAAAAAGATTTTGGGACGGTCGCGTTGGTGAATTTTCTTCAGTGAAGAAAGGTCTAAGTGGTCGTAGTGGTCGTGGCTGATGATAACCATGTCGATGCTTGGGACTTGTTCAAACTTCAGTCCCGGCGGGATCACCCGCTTGGGGCCGGCCCATGAGACGGGGCTGGTGCGTTCGCTAAAGACCGGGTCGGTGATAATGTTTACGCCATCGACTTGAATCAAAAATGTGGAGTGGTTGATATAGTAGATTTTGAGTTTTTCCGAGCGCGCGCCGGGCACGACAATATTGCTTTGAAGGGGAACGCTTTTTGGCCACTCGGAAGAAGTGGTTTTCATGCGCATAAAGAGATAGGAAAAGAAATTTCTCTTGGTCTTTCTTTTTTTTGCGTTGAGAAATACGCCGTCCTTAAAATAGTCAACGTCGTAGTGCCTCTGAGAAGTGCAGGAGAGAAGCGAAGCAAAAAAAACGATACACAGGCCATATAAGGTGAGGGTTTTCACATATTCCTCCATAAAAATCGTTTGTAAATCAATATGTTGCCCAGTGTTTATTTTTGGGTCAAGGGCCGGGGGTTCAAATAACTGACGCTATTTTGTAAACTATTATTAGAAAATTAAATAAACTTTGCTTTAAAATCGAGTTGACGACACAGAAATTTGGCGTTCATAATACAAAGAGACTTTACTTGTGGGGTGTTTGTCCTCATAATTGCGGAGACATCACTAGAAAAGCGGAGTAAAACTTGGGGAAAACCTTGAAGAAAAATGACCAGACTCTATTTAACCCTCTCTCAGGAGGGCCAACCCGTCTTAAAATTTTTGGATTTAGGGAGGAAAACCAATGAGACTAACATCAAAAGGACGTTACGCCGTGAGGGCCATGCTTGATCTTACGACCCATAGCAGCGGCAACCCCGTCCGACTACAAGAAATCTCGGCCCGCCAAAACATCAGTTTGCATTATCTGGAGCAGCTTTTTAGGAAGCTGCGCAATGGACAGGCCGTGAAATCTGTCCGTGGGCCTGGAGGGGGCTACGTTTTGGCCCGTTCCATGGATCAAATCACCATCAAGGACGTTCTCGATTGCGTGGGGGAAAATATTAACCCCGCCAAGGATATTCTCGGAAGCGAGGCGGAGACGGCCAGCACTCCAGAGTATTACTTGAGCCGCAATTACTTTCAAAACCTGGGCATGATTATGAAAGAGTATCTGTCCACGACATCCTTGGGAGACTTGGCGCGCAAAACCAGCGAAGTCGAGCAGGACGTTCGGGATGCTAGGCAAAACGCCCAAGGTGCCGAGAGTTCAGCGACTTCCCAGACTGCGGCGGTTTCCGGTGGAGACATTTCCTCCGATTTGGGTTCAAATTTGCGTAGTGGCCCAGTGGAAGAAATTAATCAGTAGCTGCTGGCGTAAATATTCAAAACAAAATTTCTAAAAAAAGCAGGTGCCTTTGGCCTGCTTTTTTGATAAGTTTGGGCCTGAACTTGTGAGGCATAAATCATTATGCCCACCAACTTTGGAGGCCCTTGATGCGTTTTCTAAAAAATTCTCTTTCTTTTCTGGTTTTACCAGCGTTTATTTTTACCCAAATTCACGCCTATGTCCCCGCGCACTTGGGTGGAGAGTCCGCTTCGCAAGTGCAAAGTGCTGTTTTGCTCAATGAAGATGGGACTCCCCGCTGCCGGATAGGTGATCTAAGCGAACCCTTCATCGCTGATCTCGACGCTCTCAGAGAGTGCGACCAGAGCGACGAACTCCACACCCTCGCAGCTTTGGGAGGCGAAGAGATAAGTTACGGGACAGCGGTGCCGCCAGCGGTAAAAGTCTTGTTTATCAGTGCCGGCGTTGGTGCTGTTATCGGCAAAGTCTTGGTTCCTCTTGGGCCCAGTTTTTGAATTTAAAAATGGTACAAGGGAAGGTACAAGGGAGCGATGCCAGTATCGTCGTTTTTTTCGTATCATCGCTAGTCGCTGGTGCGGTGGCAATATTTGCCCCAGCAGCTGTAGTAGGAAGGATGGGTCTTCACACTGCTGTGGCCATGGGGGGAGGGCTGGCATCTCTCGCTGGTTTCGGCCCAGGTTTTGTCATTTGCGACAAACGGCCCATTGACCGCTAGGATTTTAAGAGGCGGGCCTGCTTTTTTTCGGAAGGAAAAGGGTGAAATGCTTGCTTCAAAACGCGCCTACCTCGACTACAATGCCACCTCGCCCCTGTCTTCCAGTGTGCTGGCCTGGACGAAGCGGGGGGAGTTTCCCTTTGCCAATCCGTCGAGCATTCACACTTCAGGCAAGGCCGCCAAGCGCGAGATGGCCCGCGCCAGGGAGTTTTTATTTCAAACTTTTGGTCTGGATGAGGCGCACTTTGGCCTCTTTTTTCACAGTGGGGCCAGTGAGGGGGCCAACACTTTTCTTCAGGGCCGCGCCCGCTTTTTGGAGAGCAAAGGCCAAAAAATGCACCTGTTTTATTTGGCCACCGATCACAGTTGTGTTCACAACCTGAGTCCGGTTTTGCCTGCTTGGGGCCACTTCGCAGACGCCGTTTCCGTGGATAAAAATGGCAACTTTGACGACCAGAAGTTGGTTCGCCAAATCAAACGCGCCAAAGGCGAAGCGGTTTTCAACTACACCTGGGTCAACAACGAGACGGGAGTGGTGCACGACTTGCAAAGAGTGGAAAAGATCAAGGCCGCTACTGATTGTCTGGTTCACGTCGATGCGGTTCAGGCGGTGGGCAAGATAGGCGATTGGAACAACATTTCTCCGGAACTCGATGCCTATACCTTTTCGGGGCATAAGTTTGGCGCTTTTAAGGGAGCGGGTTTTTCCTTTTTGCAAAGTGGCCGTGAGATTTGGCCTTCCGTCTACGGCGGGGGACAACAACAGGGTTTGCGCTCGGGAACTGAAAACACACTGGGAATTATGTCCCTGCCTCTGGCGCTCGGGGATATTTTGGAAAACTATAACTTTGAAGAACAAAACCGGGGCAAGCGTTTTATCGAAGACAAATTACTGGCATTGCTAAGTGGAGGCAAAGGCGAGGTCGTCGCTCTCACCCATCCTCGCAGAAACGGCAACACCATCTATTTTATCCTCTACGAAACTTCCGCCAACGTGACTTCCATGGCGTTGGACATGGCCGGATTGGACGTTTCAAACGGCAGCGCCTGCCGTTCGGGGGCGGTGATTCCCAATCGCATTTTGACCGCCATGGGATATTCTGAAGAACACTCGAAAAATGCCTTGCGCTTGAGCTTTTCGCCCTTTTTTACCAGTGCGGAAGCGCGTGAACTTTGGCCCCGTCTCGAAAACGTCTTGAAGAGATTTTAAACGCTTCGTTCGGATGGCCCGTAAACCCATTTGTGTTGTTGTCCGATGACGCGAAAAGGGCCGCCGGCGGCAGTGTTTTCGGCCAAAATCTTTTGGAAACGCTCGCGGGGAAAGGCCTCGTCGCTTTTGTAGCAGGGAGTGAGACACCAGGGGGCGCAGGCATGGGGCCTTTCGGCCTTGAGTTCTCGATAGCGTTCCAGCGTCCAGGCAAAATCTTCTTCGGTTTCGATCACCGTCTTGATTTGAAAGCGTCCGGGATAGTGGTCGATGAGTTCGGGCAAATGCCGCCCGTCCATTTTAACTCCCGTCGAAGGGGGTTTTAAGTCAAAGGAAATAAAGTCGAGAAGCTCAAAGAGATGCTGGACAATGCGCGTGCCCGAGGCCTCCAGATTGACCCAATAGCGGGCGGCCTTGAGGCGTCTTGCCAGTTCGCAAACTGCGGGGAGGTGTTGAGGATGCAGGGGGTCACCGCCGGTGATGGAAACTCGGCGTATTGCGCCATCATCTCCATGGCGAAAAATATCCTGCATTACCCGATCCAGGCTTGTGCCTTGCGATGTAAAATCCCAGGTATCGCGGGAATCGCAGTTGAGGCAGCCGATATTGCACCCTTGAAAGCGCACAAAAACCTGGGGGGTTCCGAGGTGGATGCCCTCTCCTTCGGTGGCCAGGTAAATAGAGTGTAGGTGTGCTTGTGTCATTTTTATTTCCTGTTGGCCGCGTATGCTAGCACGAGGCAGAGAGTGAATAAAGGGAGTGGGTAAAATTTTTCATCACAGCGTGTCATTTGATTGCCTGTGGGGGCAACACCTTTTAATATAGTGGGGTGAAAAAACGCTATTCGATGGCCATGCTGGCGGTCTTCAGCACTTTGATTATTTCCAAGAGTACGCGTCCCCAAAGCAGGGAGAGCAAGGGCCTGCGTTTTAAAATGGAAAGCTTGCAGCACCTCAACCCTTCCGGCGGGCAAGGCTCCACCTACAAGCGCCCCAGCGGCCTAGATAGTCTGGAAGTTGGTTATATCGGAGATTTTAAACGGGGGGATTGGGGCGGGGTCGCCGATGTAGACCTCAAGTATATCCTCGAAAAAGATGCCAAGGTGATGACTTCTCTCAACGAGGCCTATGTGAGTTTACAAAGGGAAGGGGGTTCCCGCTATAGATTTGGCCAGCAAATTTTAGATTGGGCACCTTACGAGCAATTTTGGCAACTCAGGCACTTGAACGGACAGCGCTTTTTGCGCTTGATGGACAATAAACAGCACGGCAATTTGGGCCTGTTCTATTCTCAGCGTTTGGGGCGGGTAGAAACCGAAATGTTTGCCTCTCTGTTTTATATCCCCAATATCAACCCGCGTTTTCACGTCAAAGACGGCAATGTGATCAGCAGCTCCGGTTGGGCGCGGACGCCGCCCCGGCGAACGTCCTTGGGGGAAGGTAATAGCGAAATCAAGTACCACCTGAAACTTCCTCCCTACCGCGAAGTCTTTATTCAAAAATCGCTGGGGGCCAATTTCAAGCTCCCCGTCTCATCTCTTTTTGAGGCCAGTGCTTTTGCCATTTACAAGCCGGAGACTTCTCTGCGCCTCAACGGTGAGGCCTTTTACGACTCTCAAGGCAACGCGGTTTTGGTCAATGGCCATCCCATCGTCAACCACCATTTAATGACCGGGTTTCAAGTTGCAGGTGAGGCGGGAAACATCTCTTGGCGGGGAGGGCTGACTTATGTCGAACCCAGTGCTGAACTTGGCCGGGATTTAGATACCCTGACACTTCCCCTGAGGGAAAACCATCACCGCCGGCAATTTTCCCGCTTGCAGACCGAATTTATAGAAATTTTGCCGGTCTACGAAAGGGAAGTCTTTGCCCACGCCAAAGTGGGGTGGAAATGGCCTTGGTTTGGGTTTGACTTCAATGCTCTTCACTATTTCAGTCAGCACGATTCCAATGATCTGTATTCGTTGACCAATTTGTGGCAAAGCGCTTTGGGCGTGGGGGGGCGCTTTTTTTTAAGCGACCAATATTTGGCCCAGGGTTCTTTTCGCTACGACACCGCCAGAAAAGACAATTTGATTCACTTTGATTTGACCTATTTGCCCCTGCCCAGTTTTTCTTTAGGCATTGGGGTGGAACTGATCAAGGCCCCCAACGTGAATTCCTACTGGTCTGCTTACCGTACGGAAGATACCTTCTTTATTCGCGTACAACATACGTTGTGAGCATTACTTACCGATTGGTAAGGCAACGGGAAAACAGTGTGCGGTTGTAGGGTTCAAAGAACATCAGCAGCACGATCCAACACCCGCTAAATTCCAGCAGTTCCCCCTTTCTGGTACTGTCGGCCAGTTGCGAGAGCAGCGCCAGGGCGAGGTAGGTGAAGGTGTGGTAGTGCTGCGGAATGGGAAGGCCCACGCCGTCGCAGATCAGTTGGAGACGGGTCCACCGGCGGTAGAGAAAGGGAAGGACAAAAAAATAGAGTACCATGCAGATACCTAAAATCAGGCCAAACACCAGCTTGTTGATTTTTATGCCTTCAAATTGCAGGTTGTGCAGGTTCATTTCTCCCTGGGTGTTGTAGCGCTGGAAAAATTCCGGTGGAGTGAAGTTGGTAAATCCTCCCAGGATTCTTTGTCCCCAGGAAATTTCTTCCATAAACCCAAAACTGAAAATCAGCGCAAAGGTGAAAAGTCCCAACACAAACTTCCAATTGCGAAATGGCCACAAAATATAGATGCGGTAGAGGTTCGTGATCGCCGCCACCAAGAGGGCGAGGGCGGTGGCCCATTCGATGGGGCCGTCTTCGCGCACCCAAAAGTTTTCAAAGCTTTCGAGATTGGTGCGGGAGAGGACGACTCCGGTGATGACCATCACAAAAACAAAAACAAAGGTACACTGTTCGAGGATTTTGCGGGGATAGGGTATTGGCACTAGAGCTTCTCCCCGAGATCGTTGAATTGGGCAATGCGATCACTGTGGCGGCCGCCTTCAAAAGTGGTGTTCAACCAGCAGTTGACGATGGATTCGATCTCGCTTGAGGTGCAATGGCGGGAACCCAGACACAAGAGATTGCTGTCGTTGTGTTTGACCGAAAGTTCCGCCTCGGAGGTCGAGCGGCACAGGGCCGCCCGCACACCGGCGTAGCGGTTGGCGGCCATACTCATGCCGATGCCGGAACCGCACATAAGAATCCCCAGGCCCTCTTTTTTTTGAACGTGCTCGACCACCGCGCGCACAAAGCGGGGATAATCGCAAGGGTTGTCATCAAAAGTTCCGCAGTCGATCACTTCCCGAGAGGACTCGGCGAGGAAGGCCTTGAGTGCTATTTTGGCGGCAAAGGCGGCGTGGTCACATCCTACGAAAACTTTCATTTCAATAACGATAGTGTTCGAGTTTGTAGGGGCCTTCCCGCTTCAATCCCAAATACTCACATTGCTTGGAAGTGAGGGTGTCCAGTTCGACGCCGATTTTGTGGAGGTGCAGGCGGGCGACTTTTTCGTCCAGGTGCTTGGGCAGTAGGTAGACTTGTTTTTGGTACTGATCGCTGTTTTTCCACAACTCGATTTGCGCCAAAACCTGATTGGTAAAAGAGTTGGACATGACAAATGATGGGTGTCCGGTGGCACAGCCCAGATTGACCAGACGCCCTTCCGCCAGCAGGATAATGCGCCCGCCATCCCGGCGAACGTATTGATCCACCTGGGGTTTGATGTTGATTTTTTGGCAATCCCGCTCCAAGTAGGAGACGTCGATTTCGTTGTCGAAATGCCCGATATTGCAGACGATGGCACCGTCTTTCATCACCCGCATATGTTCGCCGTCAATCACGTCGAGATTGCCGGTGCAGGTGACGAAAATATCTCCCAGGGGCGCGGCCTTTTCCATGGGCATAACTTGGTATCCCTCCATCGCCGCCTGAAGGGCGCAAATGGGGTCGATTTCGGTGATGATGACCCTGCCGCCGAGTCCGCGCAAAGATTGGGCCGAGCCTTTGCCCACGTCTCCGTATCCGGCCACTACGCAGACCTTGCCGGCGATCATCACGTCGGTGGCGCGCTTGAGTCCGTCGGCCAGGGATTCGCGGCAGCCGTACAGGTTGTCAAATTTGGATTTGGTGACCGAGTTGTTGACGTCGATGGCGGGAGTGAGCAACGTGTTTTTGCTCATTCTCTCGTAGAGCCGGTGGACTCCGGTGGTGGTTTCTTCGGAAAGGCCTTTGATATTTTCCGCCAACTGGGGGAAGCGGTCGAAGACCATGTTGGTGAGGTCGCCGCCGTCGTCCAAAATCATGTTCAAAGATTCGCCCCCCGGCCACTTGAGCGTCTGCTCGATACACCAGTCAAATTCCTGTTCGTTCATGCCCTTCCAGGCAAAGACGGGGATGCCGGAGGCCGCCATCGCCGCGGCGGCGTGGTCTTGAGTGGAGAAAATATTGCACGAAGACCAGCGTACGGAGGCCCCCAGTTCGGTCAGGGTTTCGATCAGCACGGCGGTTTGGATGGTCATGTGCAGGCAGCCGGCAATCCTCGCCCCCTCCAGGGGACGGGTGTTTGTGTACTCTTTCCGCAGGGACATCAGGCCGGGCATTTCACCTTCGGCAATGTTGATTTCTTTGCGCCCCCACTCGGCCAGGGACAGGTCTTTGACTTTAAAATCGTTATCGTTCACCGGACACCTCCACTTTGGCCCACTATAGCACTTTTGCTTTTGGCCTTACAAGTGTTTTGAGCTTTTCCCAGGTGATGGAGCGGCACTGGCCTTCGCTGAGAATCACATCGGCGCGTTGGTAGTTGGGCAGGCGCGAGTGATACAATATTTTAAACTGGGCCAGGGAATCGCTGAGTCCCGGGCGCTCGATCCTCGCTTTGGGGTGATTGAGGCGCTGCCAGCAGACTTCCGCCGGGGTGTCTATCCACACCAGTTTGGCGCGGGCGTGAGCGCGCAGCAATTCGAGTCCCCCGCCTTCCAGCGCTCCGCCCCCGAGAGCAAAAAGGCCGCTTTTGCCGCTTGAGAGGGTTTTTTGCAACAGCTCCCTTTCCAAGCGACGGAAGCTGGGCCATCCGTTTTGCTCGATCCATTCCCCTGGATTAGTGCGGGAAAAGATTTGGCGGTCAAAATCAAAGGAGATTTCCCCCGGACTTAAACCCTGCGCCCAGCTTTGATGCCAGTAACTTTTTCCGCTGCCCATCAGGCCGCATAAATAAACTTGCACAAGGCCCCCTCTGGGACTATATACCCACTGTTATGCGCTTTCACCACGCCCTCCCCGCCAGCGGGGAAACTTTGCTTTGCGAACACTACTCCTTTGAGGATTGGGGGACTTTCCTTTTGGATGAAAAAATCTCCTGGGTGGCGGGGCTTGCCAGCGAGATGCAAGGAGTCGAAAAAGCGGCCGCGCCCCCCCCTCAATTGAAAATAGAGCTTGGCATCAAGCGCCAGGCGGACGATTTTCGCGGCAATTTTTTACTGCTCAAAGCGTTAATCAAAGGGCGATACCAGACCACCTGCGTGCGTTGTCTGGAAGAGATGTGGCAGGAACTCGAGCAGAATGTTCAGGCCGTCTTTTTGGCCTCTCACTTCGAGGACGCTCCCGAGTGCCGGGATTTGACCAGTCTCTTCATAGAGAGCGAGGAATACGAACTCTATTTTCACCGCAAAGGAAAGGTCTATTTGAAGGAATTTCTCCACGAACAAATGCAGATGGGCGCCAATCCCTTTCCCCTGCACCACCCTGATTGCCGCGGCCTGTGCCCCGACTGCGGGCAAAACCTCAATCACGGCGATTGTAAGCACGTTTCAAAAAATTAAAAGGCCCTGAGTTTTAAAGTTTTGGGGTTCGTAATAGTCGCGATATTCGCCGGGCCACCCGGCGCGCGAATCGTGATCAAGCCTTCTTTTCTTGTAGCACAATTGCCACATTTCAACAAAAAGACTCCCGCAAAATTCATGCCAAGATTTTATATGGGACTAAAAAAATCAGGTTAGGGAAAAAATTTCGTCCCAATCCCAAAGACGTGTAAAATATAAATAAAATTTATTTTTCTACAAGGAGAGTTTCCGTGGGCCATTTTTTCAATACCTTTCTCATCGTATTGGCAAGTTTCACACTTATCGCTCATCCCGTAGCACAGACCCAAGGCGATTCCCCGCCGGTGGAGGCGGAAGAAGCAAGCAGTGATCAAATTCCACCGGAAGAAGAAAAAGAAGAAGAGGAAGAGAGGGGAACCGAAGAGGAAGTCGAAGAAGATGCGGGTGCTTCCATCTCTCTCAAGGACGCCAAAGGAGAGGATTGGCTTACCCTCATCAGTTCCCTGGCGGCGGGATTTTTGGCCGCCTCGGTTGCCAGAAACTGTAGCAAAAAAACAATGGATGCCAATACGGTGGTGGCGGCGGGAGTGGCCTATTTGGGGTCGGAGATTATTGCCACCCATAAAGACAAGGAAACGCGAGACGATATTAAGGAAGATTATATCGAAGAGACCAGTATCGAGGCCACTTCCGAAGAGGGAGGGGGCGATGCTTCTGGCGATGAGGAGCAAGGCGCAGAGGAGAGTGAGGAAGAGCAAAGTGCCCAGATCAAGTCGCTTAAGGCCCAGGAGGAGAGCTATAACGAATTGAAAGAGACTGCCGAAGTCAAGGGAGGTTTTCAGTATGCAGCGGCGGGGTTGCTCGCCACCGCTTCGGGAATCGCCATTTATCAGTGGACAAAGGAAGTGACCCAAAATCGCTTTTGTAAGGCGGCCGCCACCAAAATGGTCGAGGCGCTGCCCTTTGCCTGCTCGCTTACCGTTGACGACCCCTCGTGTTCTCCCGCCGCCACCACATGCCAGACGGCACTTTCGGCATTTATCAGCGAATTGGAAGCATTTAATGCCAAAAAGCAAAGTGTTGAAACCGGCAGCAAGGCCAAAATGGCGGAATTGGAGGCCTTTAGTGCAAAAGTTAAGGCGCATTTTTTACAGTGCAATCCCCATCCCAAAATCGCCCAATTGGCAAAAAAGGTCGAAACCCCCTGTACTGCGTACCTGACCACACTCCACTCTCAACTGATGATGTGTGCGATGGAAGAAAAGAAAAAGGGGAAGGGCAAAGGTGAAGGGGATGAGGTTAAGGAACCGGAAACACCCAAGGCCGAGGGCACGGAAACCACGGTTAAAAACTTCCTCCTAAAGGGATTGGATTTAGTTGTGTCCAAGGCCCACGCTTTTGTGAGTTTTGACGGGCTTTTGGGGAATATGGGCATTGTCGGTGCGGCCGGAGGGGTGGCCCTCAGCGCGCTGAAGCCTTTGAAGGAAAAATTTGACAAACTGGTGGCCTATCCCCGCCAGCGGGCGGTTTTGTGGACGGCGATGGCGGGATTGATGACGGCGGCGGCGGTTGTGGCGGGCAATGTGAAAGAGGATTTGGAGAAAAATGCCAAATATACTGCCGAAGTGATTCAGCAATACAGAAATCGAAACAAGGACAAGGGAGGGGGAATCAATCCCTTTGCGGTACCCACAGAATCCAACAATTCCCAAGACATTTCCAATTCGAGCATCGTGGGGGGGCCGATCAACCTGGGGGAGGATGAAGACGATGGGATTCCCTGCCTGACAATAGAAAATAGCAGGGGGCAATGCGCCCGTTTGGAATCCCTTTCTTCGGAGGAAAAAAAGGAATTGCTGGAACTCGACCCGGGTATTGCCAATATTGCCCAGGCCGGAGAGGTCTTGGGAAATGGCCTTAACAATAAAAAAGTTGTCTCCAGCGCCACTTTGAAGAATGCCTCCAGGTTGGCGGGAAGGCACGCCTTTGCCTTCAAGAGAAACAAACAGTTGAAAAATATTGCCTTTAAAGAATTAAAAAAAGACGGATCCTATGGCCCGGTGGCAATCAAAAATTTTGAAAGTCTCGGCCGGGGAGTCGATCAAATTTTCAAACAAAGTGCTGCCGCCACTGTGAGAAGAAGTGGTGCTGGTGGAGGGGGGGCGCTCGCCGCCCTCGGTAGCGGCAGCGGGGCCTCACTGGCCGCTGCGAAAGGCGCAAAAAGCACTGGCAAAAACTCCTCGGAGGCGGGGGCCAAATCGCCGAGAGCGGGGGGAGTCCCGGACTTTAATCTCGATTTTGGAAGTGGCCCATCTCTGGGGGGCCTTTCTTTTGACGGCAGTGAAGGGGAATCAAAGAAAAAGGGCAAAAAGAGCGGCAAACCCAGACGCAAGAGGAAAAAACTGGAAATTGATCAAAAGATGGTGGAGGAGCAGGGGCAGATCAACAAAAACGCCAACAACAATATTTTTAAGACCATTAACTTGAGGTACAAAAAGGCACTTTATCCCCTGGTCTTTGGGGAGTAGAAAGCGTACTTGACTGCACTGGGCGAGAATGGTATAATATAAAATACCATGAAGTATGACCTTTTGGCCCCCATTCACTACGCCATGAAAGAACAGGCCCTCTCTGAGCGGGTTTTGGCCCATCGGGTAGGGCTGTCGCGGAGTACTTTGCGGAGGGTGATGAACGCCGATGGCGTGGAAAATACGACTTTGCGTTCCCTCGAAAAATTGGCCTCGCATTTGGGCCATTCCTTGAGTATTACTTTTTCAAATGCCGGAGGTTCCAGCGAGCACTCGGTGGCGGGAACGGGAGTGAATATCAAGCGGGATGGGTTTTCCTCCTGGAAGGTGCATTTGATGAATATGGTGGATGAGTTTCGGCGTCACAGGAACCCTTTACTCTTGGTTTTGCCGCCTCCTTTGGGACTCGACAAAAAAATGGAGGCCCTTTTGGCCTCTACGGTTTGCCATCTCTGTGATGAATCGAAGATGCGCGCTCCGAAGTGGGCGGGGGAGAGTTATTTTTTACCCAGGCCCTGGTTTGTTTCCGGGATGGAATCCCTCAAGGCGATGAGTCTGCTCGAATCCCCCCTGCACTTCAGGAAGAACAACATTTTTGTTCTCGGCAATTTTTTGGACAGGGTTTGAGATGATCGATCAAAAGAAAATCAAAGAGCTTTTTCACCGTTTAAACCGGGAACTTGAAAGAGAGGGCCATAGGGGGGAGATCGGCATTGTCGGAGGGGCCGCCATGTGCCTGGTTTACAATGCCAGAGAAATGACCAAGGACGTGGATGCCATTTTCAGACCAGCGAATATTATTCGCCGCCTGGCCGAAAAAATTGCCAAAGAGGAATCCCTTTCCAAAGATTGGTTAAATGACAGCGTCAAGGGATTTTTGGAATCTTCCTTTGAACGCCAAGAAATTTTTTCCCTGCCCAACCTCAAGGTATGGAGTCCCTGCGCAGAGTATTTATTGGCGATGAAGTGCCTTAGCGCCCGTTGGGACAGCTCTGACCGGGAAGATGTTGTATTTTTAATAAAGCGGCTTGGGTACAGGCGGCCGAAGGATGTCTTTGCTTTGATCGAATCTTATTATCCCAAAAAGAGAATCCTGCCCAAAACGCAATTTTTCATCGAAGAAATTTTTGAGCGTGAAAGTGACCCAAAGAAATAGTGCCTGCCTTGTGAAGTTTTATTCGTTGCCGTCGCTGGTTTCTTCGACCACCCCACTACAAATAAGAAAGCCGGTACCCACACCCCAAATGGCTGAAATAATGCCTGTTGCTTCCAATGCGCGAGAACCAGCGGCGATTTTGATTGCGATTGTTGCTGGAAGGACAAATCCCCCGACAATTCCAACGGTGGCCAATATTAAATTTCCACCAAGAAATTTTAAAAAGGAAGTTCTTGAGGGATTCATATCTATCCAGTCGTTAAGGCCAACCACAATGCAACTCGTGGCAATGGCAACAGAGGCACTAACAAGAATCACTTTCATACCTGTATAGAATGAGGCGGGGGCGGCCGCCCCGAGACTAATCTCTTCGGTGTCGAAAATCGTGCGCGCATAGAGTTCATCTCTCTCGTCACATTCTCTGAGGGTATCGAGTTCGGCGGCCGAACCAATCCGGCAGCGGGGAGTGCCGTCTTCATTTAATAAAATGGCGGCCTCAATTTGTTCGGGGAGTTGGGGTTGCTCCAGTGTGTAGGCATTTGTCGAAGTAAAACTTAAAATCATGGCAAGGGAAAAGCAAAGAAACTGTCGCATGGGGGACTCCTTTGTTTGCGGACTTTGGAGATTAATAAATAACCCAAAAATCATCTTTGGGCAAAGGTTTTTTGCTTAATGTGTCACAAGAGCGCGAAGGAATGTGTTATTTCTTTAGGAAGTGACAGAGTAGTTAGTCCTCTCTCCCGTTCATGCCTTGGACGGGAGAGGGTAATTTTCAAGAGAGCGCCCAAAAACCGCATCGGTGTTTGAGAAAAATTCTTTTGATGACTTCTAAAAAAAGGGGTACAATGATACCAAGTTGGATTTTCAAGAAATAAGAAAGGGGAATTGATATGGGCAAAAAAAAGGAAAAAAAAGCTATAGATGACTTTATTCGTCCCTCGGATGATATTATGAGTTATGAGGGCATTAGAAAACTTAAGGAAAAAGCGGGGATTACCGAAGAATACTTGCGGGAATGTATGGAAATCCACAAGAAAAAGGCCAAACAACGCTAACTAGAATCCAAAAATTATGCCCTCATCAAGTAAAAAGCAATCCAATATAGCTATTATTTGGGATTTTGATAAAACCCTAACTCCCAAAGATTCAACAAGTGAATTAATCAAAATTTTTTTACGGGGAGAAAAATCCATTCAAGATTTTTGGGAGAGAGTTAAGAAGATTTCAAAAACAAAGGTCAATCCGAGCTTGGAGAAAATTTCAAGGTTGTTTTGTGCCATCAATAGCGATTTGGAAATTATTTTAAAAGTTAAGGCCTGAGGTTTTCCAAAAGACAGGCAGGCCCGATGCTTTCAAGGCCTGCCTGATGAAGTTTTATTCGTTGCCGTCGCTGGTTTCTTAGAGCGTCTCACCACAAAGAAAAAGGCCTGAACTCGCACCCAGCAAGGTTGAAATAATGCCTGTTGCTTCCAATGCGCCAGAACCAGCGGCGATTTTGATTGCGATTGTTGCTGGAAGGACGAATCCCCCGCCAATTCCAACGGTGCTCAATATTAAAACTCCACCAATAAATTTAAAAAGGGGAGTTCTTGGGGGATCCATATCCACCCAGTCGTTGAGGTCAACCACAGTGCAACTCGCGGCAAAGGCAACAGAGGCACTAACAAGAATCACTTTCATACCTGTAGCGAACGAGGCGGGGGCGGCCGCTCCGAGACTGATTTCTTCGGAGTCGAGAATCGTGCGCGCATAGAGTTCATCTCTCTCGTCACACTCCCTGAGGGAGTCCAAGGAAGCGTCGAGTCCGGCGGCCGAACCGATCCGGCAGCGGGGAGTGCCGTCTTCATTTAATAAAATGGCGGCCTTAATTTGTTCGGGGAGTTGGGGTTGTTCCAGCGTGTAGGCATTTGCCGAAGCAAGACTTAAAAGCATGGCCAGAGAAAAGTGAAGAAACTGTCGCATGGGGGACTCCTTTGTTTGCGGACTTTGATGAGTATTGATAACCCAAAAATCATCGGTGGTCAAAGTTTTTTTGCTTACTGCGCCATAGGGAGAGAAAAGGCTTGTGCTTGACAGCAAAGACTTTGGGTTTTGTTAACATATTGAAATTATTTAGGTTATTTTTTTATTAATTGGAACTGGGTTAAAATTATCACTTGAAATAATTATTTTAAGTGATAAAATTGAAGCAGGTGCTACCATATCAAATAGAAATAAGAGAATACGTTACAAGGAGGGGGGTCTCTCCTTTCCAAAAATGGTATAAGGGACTTAACGTCTCTTTGAGGACAAAAGTTGATGCTCGGTTGCAGAGAATTAGGGTTCTTGAAAATTTTGGTGATTGCAAATTTTTGGGAGAAGGAATTTACGAACTTCGTTTTATGGCAAAGTCGGGGGTAAGAATATATTTTGCCAAGGAGAAAAGCAGGTTGGTTCTTCTTTTGGTGGGGGGAGATAAATCCTCGCAAAGAAGGGATATTGAAAAGGCGAAAAAGTATTGGAAAGATTATAGAGAAAGGGGGGAGTAATTTATGGCCAACAGAAGCAAAGAATGGTCGGAAGATATAGCTAAAAAACTGAGGAAGAAATCGTATCGAAGGGATTTTTTTATTGCTCTAGTTGAGGACGAGGGGCTTTCTATAAGACAGGCCATTCAAATCCTTGCCAAAACCATGGGACACCGTGAGTTTTCTGATCTCGTCCAAATTGCCCCGCCCAACGCTTCGAGAGTAACCAACCCAAAAAACGATGTTAGGGCCAAAACTTTGGAATCCATTTTAAAAAAGATCGGCCTCGCTCTGACCATAAAAGCGATCTAGGATAGATTTTCTAAGGTCAGAGTCAAAAAACAGGCAGGCCCGATGCTTTCAAGGCCCGCCTGGTGAAGTTTTATTCGTTGTCGTCGCTGGTTGATTTTCTTCCTATATCACCGCAGAGCTTCATACCGAGGGTCGCACCTATGGAGCCTACTGCAAGAGTTGGCATTGCATTGAGGATGCCTCCGATGAATGCTATTGATGTCAATGGAAGAGGTTTGGCCAAGATTACAGCTACGAGTACTGGTACTATAGGGTGATTGGGAACGGGTTCATCGAATAATAGGTAGTTACTTAGGGGAAACAAGGCACAAGTGAATACAGTTGCTATAATACCTGTTCCAATCATCACTCCAACCATTTCTCCAATTTTTTCCGGCCCTACGGCCATGGCAAAATTTATGTCTTCATCGCCGAAAATCGTGCGCGCATAGAGTTCATCTCTCTCGTCACACTCCCTGAGGGAGTCCAAGGAAGCGTCGAGTTCGGCGGCCGAACCGATCCGGCAACGGGGAGTGCCATCTTCATTTAATAAAATAGCGGCCTCAATTTGTTCGGGGAGTTGGGGTTGTTCCAGCGTGTAGGCATTTGCCGAAGCAAGACTTAAAAGCATGGCCAGAGAAAAGCAAAGAAACTGTCGCATGGGGGATTCCTTTGTTTTGTTTGCGAAACCTGATAGGTGTTGATAACCCAAAAATCATCTGTGGTCAAAGGTTTTTTTGTCTTGCGCGTCACAAGCGCGAGAAAAGGACTTGTGCTTTGGGGGCAAATGCCCTAGAGTCAAAAATTCCTAAAGAATCTGGAGTTTGATATGGCAGTGCCCAAGAAAAAAACCAGCCCTTCCCGCCGGGGACTTCGACGGGCCGGGCAACACCACCGGCTGCAGCGCAAATATCCCCGCGCCTGCGGCAATTGCGGAGCGAGTGGCCTTCCCCACACGGTGTGCCCTGCTTGCGGCCACTACAAGGGCCGGGAAGTTATTTCCATCCCCGTCGTCGAAGAAGATGAGGCAGAGAGCGAGGAGTAGTCCTACTTCTCAGCTAAAGTCATGAATACTTTCGATACTCAAGTCAAAATTCTTGGCACGGGTGCCTACCTTCCCAAGAAAATCCGCACCAATTTGGAATTGGAAAAAAGCGTCGATACCAGTGACGAGTGGATTTATTCGCGCACCGGAATCCGGGCGCGCCGGATTTGTTCCACCGAGGGGGGGGAGTGGCCCAGTGATATGGCCATGCACGCTGCTTTACAGGCCTTGGAGGGTGCCCGTCTGGCACCGGAACAGTTGGACTTGATCCTCTTTGCCACCGTGACCCCCGACCAGAAATTGCCCAACACCGCTTCGATTTTGCAGCAAAAACTGGGCATTACCAATCATTGCGCCTGTCTGGATATTTCCGCCGCCTGTTCGGGTTTTGTCTACGGCGTGAATATGGCCGCCAGTTTGATCCGCACCGGACAGGCGGGGAAAGTTTTGGTGGTGGGTTCGGAACTTTTGAGCCAGGAAATCGACTGGACTGACCGCAATGTGTGCATCCTCTTTGGGGACGGCTGCGGTTGCGCCATTTTGGGGGAGGCCGAAGCGGGGGAAAACTCGGACGTTTACGCCACCTATTTCGGTGCCGACGGTTCGGGCAAGGAATTTTTCAACCATCCCATGGGCGGGGCGGTGGAACCCTTGACCATCGAACATTTGCGCGAGGGCAACCACTTTATGCAGATGAAGGGCAACGAAATGTTTAAAATCGCCTCGCGCACACTGGCGGAAAATGCGCGCAAAGTATTAAAGCAGGCGGGGATGCTTCCCGGCGAAGTGGACTGGCTCATTCCCCACCAGGCGAATATCAGGATAATCGAGGCGGCGGCCAAACTGGCAGACTTTCCCATGGAGAAAGTGATCGTCAACATTGAAAACTATGGCAACACCTCGGCGGCGACGGTTCCCATCGCCCTTCACGAGAGCATCACCCAGGGAAAAATCCGGCGCGGAGACGTGCTTTTATTCAACGCTTTTGGGGCCGGACTCACTTTTGCCTCCACTTTGCTAAGGTATTGAGAAAGGTTTCCATGAAGGCGGCGGTGACACTTCTCTTTCCCGGCCAGGGTTCCCAGTATGTGGGCATGGGTCGCATTTTTGAGGGGGAAGGGGGCGTTCAGTGGAGAGAGCGGATAGACCAAACTTTGGGCGCTTCCCTGTCTCGCTTGATGTGTGAGGGGCCGGAGGAAGAGCTCACCCTGACTGCCAACGCCCAGCCCGCCATCGTCGCTCACTCTTTAATTTTATTTGAGCAACTCAAATCCCAACTGGCCGCCTGGGGAGTGGAGATTGAGTGCGTTTTGGGCCACTCGGTGGGAGAGTATGCGGCCCTGTGTGCGGCGGGAGTGCTCAGTTTTGAAGAGGTTTTGCAAGCGGTTCGCTGGCGCGGCCAATTAATGCAAGAGGCAGTTCCGGTGGGAGAAGGGGGCATGGTCGCGGTGACCAAAGTTCCCTGCGAGATGGTCGCTCGCGCCTGCGAAAGTTGCAGCAGGCCCGACTCGATGGTCATGCCCGCCAACTATAACTCCCCCGAGCAGACGGTGATCTCCGGCCACCAAGAGGCCTGTCAGCGCGTCGTCGAGTGGTTGGAGCGGGAGGTTTCCACCCCCCATCGCTGTATCCCGCTCAAAGTTTCCGCCCCCTTTCACTCAAAGCTCATGCTGCCTGTGGCCTGTGGGCTTAAAGAGCGCTTTGCCGATCTCACCTCCTGGCGTTCTCCGCACCTGCCCTATCTGGCCAACGTCGATGCCAAAACGTATTTTTCCTCGACAGATGCTTGCACGATTAGGGAGAATCTCTATTTACAGGTGACCAGACCGGTTTTATGGACGCAGTCAATGCAGCAATTGCCGGGGGAGACTCTTTGCGTAGAAGTTGGCCCGGGAAAGGTTTTGGCGGGGTTGGCGCGCCGGGAGACGCGTCGAATTAAAGTCATCCCTTTGGATCGAGAGGGTGCTTTTGATGATTTGCGGCAGGCACTTGAAGATGCGAACGAAAAGAGAGTATAACCCACCGGATTTCGGGAATTGAAAGATAAGCTAAAGGAGAAAGAAAATGCAAGAGAAAGTAATCAAACTGGTCTGTGAGGCCACCAAAGCGGAACCCACCAAAGTCAAATTGGAGACTAGCTTTGTAGACGACCTCAATCTGGATTCCCTCGATACCGTCGAACTGATGATGAAGATGGAAGACGAATTTGGAGTGGAAATTCCCGAAGAAGCTGCTGAAAAGCTTAAAACTGTTCAGGATGTGGTGTCCTATCTGGAAACCAATGTGCAAGCTGGTTGATGAATTTCATGGGGGACAGGGTAGCAGTGACCGGGGCCGGACTGGTGTGTGGTCTGGGCGACAATCGGGAAACGGTTTGGCGGCACTTGCTTGAGGGCCGCTCGGGGATTTCCTCCATTGAGCAGATTGATACCACCGAACTTGCCATTCATATCGCCGGAGAAGTCAAAAATTTTCAATTGTCCGAAGAGGTTTTGCCTCTCAAAGAGCAGAGTCGCTACGACCGCTTTACCCACTTGGCCATGCACGCGGCAGACGAGGCGTTGAAACAGGCGAGGTGGCGCGAGGGAGAGGACTTCGATGAAACTCGCGTGGCCGCCATTATGGGAGTGGGCATGGGTGGCTTTCCGGTGATTGAAAAAAACTACCACATATTCGAGGCCAAGGGAGCGCGCCGGGTATCTCCCTTTTTTGTACCCGCCTTGATTCCCAATATGGCCACCGGGGCGATTGCCATTCGCTACGGAATTAAAGGGGTGAACTACACCGTTTCTTCGGCCTGCGCTTCTTCGGCCCACGCCATTGGTATCGCCAGCGACGAAATCGCAAGCGGACGCCATCAAATGGTGATTACTGGGGGGGCCGAGGCGGTGATTGCAAAACTTCCCATTTCGGGCTTTGTCAATATGAAGGCACTTTCCCGCCGCAATGATGAACCCCAAAAGGCATCGCGCCCCTTCGACCGGGACCGCGACGGTTTTGTCATGGGCGAGGGAGCGGGAGTTTTGGTTTTGGAAAGCTGGGAGAGGGCCAAAAAACGGGGGGCGACTATTTTGGCCGAAGTTTCAGGTCACGCTTCCAGTTCCGATGCCTACCACATGACTGCTCCTCACCCCGAGGGAAGGGGAGCGGTTCAGTGTATGAAAAAGGCCTTGGAAAATGCGGGCATTGGAGCTGGCCAGGTGGGGTATATCAACGCCCATGGCACTTCCACCCCCCAGGGAGATCGCGGGGAGACATTGGCGATTAAGGAAGTTTTTGGGGAACACGCCGGCAAGCTCGCCATTTCTTCCACCAAGTCGATGACCGGCCATTTGTTGGGAGCGGCCGGGGGAGTGGAGAGCATTTTTTGTATAGAGGCCTTGCGGACGGGGATGCTTCCCCCCACCACCAATCTGGACTCGCCCGATCCCGACTGCGATCTCGACTATATCCCCCATCGGGCGCGCAAGTGTTCAGTGGACTACGCCCTCAACAACAGTTTTGGCTTTGGGGGAACCAATTGTTCACTGGTTTTTAAACGCGTTTGCGAGGAAAATTAAATGTCTTGCCACCTCAAAAATTATGATACCGAATTGTTTGCCATGATCGAGGGGGAGAGGTTGCGCCAGGAAGAGGGATTGGAATTGATCGCCTCGGAAAATTACGCCTCGACGGCGGTGATGCAGGCCCAGGGAACGCTTCTGACCAACAAATACGCCGAGGGAAGTCCGCGCAAACGCTATTACGGCGGTTGCGAATTTATAGACCAGGTCGAAGAACTGGCCATCGAACGCGCTGTAAAATTGTTTGGGTGCAACTTTGCCAACGTCCAGCCTCACTCCGGCAGCAGTGCCAACATGGCTTGCTATTTTTCCGTCTTGAAACCGGGAGACAGAATTTTGGGGATGGATTTGGCCCAGGGGGGACACCTCACCCACGGCTCCCCGGTCAGTTTTTCGGGCAAACTCTTCGACGTGATTCACTACGGACTCGATCCCGAGACAGAGCGACTCGACTACGCCCAAATTGAAGAGGTGGCGCTGGCGAGCGATCCGCCTCCCAAACTGATTATCGCCGGGGCCTCGGCCTACTCAAGGGTGATTGACTTTGAAAGGTTTCGCGCCATTGCCGATCGGGTGGGTGCTCTTTTGATGGTGGACATGGCCCACATTGCCGGCCTGGTGGCGGCGGGACTGCACCCGTCTCCCTTTCCCTGCGCCCACCTGGTGGCCAGCACCACCCACAAAACCTTGCGTGGCCCGCGGGGGGGAATCATTCTTTGCAGCGATGAAGAGCTTGCCAAAAAAATTAATTTTAACGTCTTTCCCGGTATTCAAGGTGGCCCTCTTGAACACGTTATCGCCGCCAAGGCAGTGGCCTTTAAGGAAGCACTGGAACCCGGGTTTGTCGATTATCAAAAGCGGGTGGTGGCCAATGCCGCCCATTTGGCGGGTGAGCTTAAAAAGCGCGGGGTGGGTTTGGTTTCCGATGGAACCGACAACCATCTTTTAATGGCCAAAACCGAAAGTTTTGATCTCACCGGAAAAGAGGCCGAGCAAATTTTGGAGAGCGTTCACATCACCTGCAACAAAAATATGATCCCGGGTGACCCCAGATCGCCCTTTGTCACTTCGGGTATCCGCCTGGGGACTCCGGCGATGACCACCAGGGGCCTTGGGCAAACTCACATGGGTCAGGTGGCCGCCTGGATTGTCGAGGCCCTTGAGCACTCCAAAGACCAAAAACGCCTGGAGCGCTTGCGCGAAGAAGTCATCTCCTTGTGCCGGGACTTTCCAGTCTATCCCGATTTGGCCTCGTCGTGAACGCCCGTCTTACAAAGTTGGCGATCGTTACCGGCGCTTCGCAGGGATTCGGTCGCGCCCTAGTGAGTGCTTTAAAGAAGGCCGACTATAAAGTGGCCGCTTGTGCCCGCAGTGCTTGTTCTTTTCCCGAAGATATTTTTTATTTTCAAACCGATCTTTCGGATGCCGCCAGGTTTTTGCCCGACTTCGAGCGCGCCTGGGAAAAAGTGGGCGCACAAAATTTTCAAGAAATTGTCCTGATCAACAATGCCGCCAGTCTGGCACCGATTGGAAGGCTCGAAGATTGCGCTCTCGAAGATTTGTCGTCTCACCTCTTGGTCAACGTTCACGCGCCCTTGTTGCTCAACCGCTGGTTGCTCAAAAAAACTGAAAACCTCAGCGCGCGGGTGGTGAGTGTAGGGATCAGCAGTGGGGCGGCGAAGTCGGCCTATCCGGGGTGGAGTGCCTATTGTCTCTCCAAGGCGGCCAATGTGATGATGTCTCAGTGTTTGATGCGTGAGCAAGAAGAGCGAAAGGCCTTAAAACTTTTTCCCGAGCGCCGTTTTGAAATTTGGGACTTCAACCCCGGAGTGATGGAAACCGCCATGCAGGAATTAATCCGCGAGCAGTCCGAGCAGACTTTTCCCAGCAGGGAAAAGTTTGTGGCACTCAAAGAGATGAATCAACTGGCCGATCCCGCCGAGGTGGCCCAACAACTCGTGCGGGAACTTTGAGGTGGGAATGGGTACTGCAAAAAAAAAGCGCGCTCGAAAATACTCCGCCTGGAAGACGTCGGCGCGGGAATTTGCCACCAAATTTGTCTTTCAGTTGTTGCTTTCCGAAAATAAATCCATGATAGCTCAATTGCGTGAAGATTCTGCTTTGTGTATCCGTGAATTGGAATCTTTTACGGTTAGTTACGAGATTCCCGACGAAGAACACGCCGGCAATCACTTGTCGGGAAAAACCCGCACGCTGGCCTTTGAAATGGTTCAAAAAATTGTCGGCAATTTTGACCAGTTGGAAGAAGTGATTGCTTCTCATTTGAAAAGTTCCTGGAAACTTTCTTCCATCGGAAAAATGGATCACGCTTTTTTGCTGGTGGGAATTTGTGAAATGAAGGAATGGGATACCCCCCCCGGGGTAGTCATTTCCGATATAGTGGAACTGTCCAAAAAATATGCCCCCCAAAACTCCCCGGCCTTTATTCATGGTGTCCTCGATGCAGCAGCACGAAGAGCATAAATCTTTTCATCGCCTTCAGGAAAAAATTACGCCCCATGTGTTGGGGTTGTTGTGGATTACCCAAAAGGACATCAAAGAGAGAGAAGAACCCTTCGGCGAATTGAATTATTTCTTTGATGCAACTTTGGGCAAGCGAATCTTTTTTGAACCCTTGCCGACGCAAACCCACTTGTTCGTAAGCAACCACTACCAAAACCCGGTTTACTTGGGGACTGTCAAACACGACAAACCTCAATTGGGCCAGACCCTCAATCAGCTTTTAAGAGTCATGCAAGGCCGTGCCGTGGGCCGCAAAAAAGTCCTGGTGGTGCTCAAAGAGCAAAGCTTTTTTCCCGCCTCGGTGACCAAGGCCAACCCCTCGCTGGATTTTGATTTTTTGCTCTTTGTGAGCTGATGAGCGGAGAAAGTGTCTAAAAATTAGACAGTCGGCCGCCATTTTAACGTCTCTTCAAGGCGGCCCTGCCGGCCATCCCCAAAGCACTTGTTATTCCCAGTCATTTCAATAGCTTGGAAGGCCTTCGTCCGAGCAAAACTTGGCATGATTCTTGCATCTATAAGGGTAAGAGGGGGAAACATGAAAAAACTTAATCTTGGACAATTTATCACCATCGCCATCACCGCCCTGATGAGCTTTAATTTGGGCAATTCAGATCGCAATGATTTCAGTAGTTTAGAGCGCTTGAATTTGAAAGATTTAAGGCCGGTGATTGTTTCCGCAAAAGGCGGCCGCGCCCCCGCTTCTTATGCTCCTTCCGACGATTTGGCCCCCGCTCCCCTCAACAAAGAGAGTTTTTCCAGTCAAATTTGGGCCGAAGACAACAGCGGAATCCTGAAGTCCATGCAGAGGGATTTCAAGCGTTGGGAAATGCTCGACGAATACGCTAAAAACCGCAATTTGCAATCAACCGGCCTTTACGACACTCCCAACGCTGACGTGAGAACCCGTTATTTGAAAAAGAGAATGGTGAAATACCTCGACCGTCGCCTGGCCGGAGAAATGAAAAGTGCTAAAAAAGGTTCTGCTCTTAACCGCGTGAAGCAGATTCAAAAAACTCTTCGCCCCGCCGCCGAAGCACAAGTTTCCAAGCGAATTAAGGTTAAGTTTAAAGCGCGATTGTTGGAAGGCAGGGCCGTTGCCCGCATCGAAAACCCTTGGGTTAAAACCGAAGTATCCAACAAGATTGGCGGTTCCACTGAAGTCAAAGCAATCCGTAGTATTGCTTCTTTGCAAGTAAACGCCAGCTTAAACTATCAGGTCAACAAAAAGCAATGGGAAATGGCCATCAACCGCCCCCTCTCCAAAGCGATGATGGCCAAAATCTCTTCTACTCAATCCTCCAAAGACATGGCCTTTGGAGGTTCTTCCGATCGCAAGGCCGAAGTCATCTTTTTTAAGCGCTTCTAGGATGTGCCGGATTTATTTGTCCAACTCAGCGATATAGGCCAGCCCAAGTTTGGCAAAATTGACCGAGTGGTTGGCATTGCCCCCGGTGTTTTCGAGCGTGTCCGCAGCGCTGTGAATGTGTTTATTGCGTTCACCCCTTCTTGAATCCGTCAGCATTGAGGCCCTAAAACCCATGTTGCTCCAAGCGATGTGATCGGAGCCACGGCGTTCCAGTGGGGACTCCCAGCGAACCTGGGGAAGGTAGGCATCTAGCAGGCGTCCCAAAAATTGGTTTTGGTCACGGTCGGTGGTTTCTCGATGGCCGACGATAACCAGGTCGAGGTCATCGGAACCTTTAAAACTGGTCATATCAAAATTGAGTACGCCGATGATGTTGGCGTGGCCGTCTCGGTAGTTTCTGGCAATTTCACTAGAGCCAATGAGATGGGCCTCTTCACCGGCGTAGACGATAAATTGCAGCGTTCTTCTGGGGCGGTAGTCGTGTTTCATTAAGATGCGCAATATTTCAGTGATGGTGCCGACTCCCGAGGCATTGTCATTGGCACCCGGTGCCTCGGAGAGAATAGGGAGGATGCTCAGGGAAGTTCTCGGTTCTGGAGAGACTGTCGGAGGATTGTACTGTTCGACAGAAAAGATGGAATCACTCTCTTCAAACCGTTGTACGGCCAGGGTTTTGCCGCTAAATTCTGGCCCAACCGCAATGGAATCCCCGTGAGCGCCCACCACAATAATCTCTTGGGGGAGTTCACTTCCCCGAATGGTGAGGAACAAGGAGGGCATGAGAGCATCTTTGGGGTTTGGCCTTAAATGTTTGGGCCAGTGGTGGCCGTGAAGTCCTATGGAGACGTCGTTTCGCCTTCTGGCAAATTCCTTCCAGCGTTTCAAGATCGCCCTTTGAGAGGCAATCGCCTCGGGACTGGTGTAAAATCTGGTTTTGAAACTCGACATTTTCCTGATGACCTCTTCGATATTGACCGCCTTGACGTCAGACATCAGGCGCTTAACTAGGTCTTTGCAGGCGATGCTGTAGTCTACGCTTTGAGCGGAATCGGACAGGCAAAAGAATACAAAAGAGAAGGCCAATGGCCGGAGCGTCTTCAAAATTTTCCCATTGTTCACAATATCCTCGCTTGTGGTTTGTTACAATTCGGCGGTGATATAGCACACCCACGACTCGCAATTTTCTTCGCTGGTGGAGGGGGTGAACTCGCCGTTGCCCTCGCCGTCTCCGTCGTCGCCCTCCCAGTAGACGGTGGTTTTGCATAGGCCCGCCTCTTCGAGAGTTTCGGTGATTTCCCGGGTAGTCCAGTGGCGCCAGTCGTAGGTGAAGGCGCGTTTGAAATTTTTGCCATCTTTTTTGGTTTTGAAATGAATGGCAAAGCGGGTTTCGTTGGTGATGGGATTGTAGGCCTCGCAATCCCAATAGTAGCTGTGTCCTGACAGGTCAGTTTCCTCCACCAGTTCTTGAAAACATTCGGTGCCGCCGAAGATGTCGAGAAAGAAAACGCCGCCGGGGTTGAGACTTTTGCGAACTTGTTTAAAGTAGTGCAACAGTTTTTGGCGCTCTTTAAAGATAAAATAGGAAAAATTAAAGGCGCAGATCACGTCGGTTTTAAAGGGGTAGTCGTCCACCACGTTGCCTTGAAGGTAGCTCATCCGGCCTTGGTTTTGCACACCCATGCGGGCGTAGTGTTTGCGTTTTCCGTAGTCCATGGGTTCGGGGTCGAGGTCGATGCCCCAGGCGGTGTGTTTTTTGCTTTGCAAGGCCCAGCCGCAGGCCAGGGCGGCGGTTCCACAGAAATCTTCGCGCAGGGAATAAGGCCTTTGCCCCCGGATTTTCTTGTATTCGCGGTTGATGAAATCAATGTCGTTTTGATGGTCTTGCACCGACTTTTCGTAAAGCTGGTATTTGAGGTTTGTGGGCAATTGGGGTTTTTTCGCCGGCATGGTGCCGGCATCCTAACGCTTTTGAGGGAGGTTTGGCATCCGCCTTTCCCCCCATCTCAAAAAATCTCACCATTTCCCATGATTTCAAGGGGTTGGAAACCCCAGTAAAGGGAAATTAACTAATGACTTATGGCGCAATTTCTGCTACAACAAAGGTAGAGAGAAAAAGTATGAAAAGGCCTGGTTTGAAGTATCTTGGCGCGATTTTGGCAGCAATTCTGGTTGTCTGTGGCCTTTATTATCTCGATTTTGGGCCAAAAGATTCTGGGCGGACACCTGCTTCCATCGGCCGCGCTCCCTCTTCCTATGCCCCCTCCGACGATCTGGCCCCCTCGCCCCTCGAAAAAGAGAGCTTTGCCAGTCAAATTTGGGCCGAAGACAGTGCTGGGATTTTGCAGTCCATGCAGCGAGATTTCAATCGCTGGGAGATGATGGACGAATACGCCAAAAACCGCAATTTGCAGTCAACCGGCCTTTACAGCACTCCCGATACGCAGATGCGAACGCGCTATCTGAGAAAGAGGATGGTCAAATATCTCGACCGCCGTTTGGCCGGGGAAATGAAGGGGGCCAAAAAAGGCTCCACCCTTCACCGCATGAAGCAGGTTCAAAAAAGTCTTCGCCCCGCCGCCGAAGCGCAAGTGTCCAAGCGGATAAAGCTCAAGTTTAAGGCGCGCCTGTTGGAAGGCAGGGCGATTGCCCGCATTGAAAACCCCTGGGTCAAGACCGAAATTTCCAATAAAATTGGTGGTTCTACCGAGATCAAGGCCATCCGTGATATTGCCTCCCTGAAGGTGAGTGCCAGCGTAAACTATCAAGTCGATAAGAGTCAGTGGGAAATGGCGGTCAATCGTCCCCTGTCTCCCTCTTTGAACGCCAGGGTTTCCTCTCTTCAGTCCGATAAAGAGATGGTTT
Organism: Bacteriovoracaceae bacterium; assembly: GCA_965215445.1. Lineage (GTDB taxonomy): Bacteria > Bdellovibrionota > Bacteriovoracia > Bacteriovoracales > Bacteriovoracaceae > CBDBLK01. The sequence goes on from CBDCDT010000002.1 coordinate 1,757,133, forward strand.
TTGCAGAGTCTTCCGATCAGAAAGCGGAATTAATTTTTTACCGACGCTTTTAATCATTCTAAATTCGGGGCGGTAGCGGTTTTCAAAAATTCCAACTTGCGGTAAGATTTGAAGAAAGAAGCACCAACCGTCAGACGAATAAGAGAGCTGCCATGAGCTTATTTGAAAGCCCCCTTTTTAAAGATTCCTTTCAACAATTAGAAATTTCCGGCCAGGTGGGGAATATCGACCCCAACATTGTGGAGCGCTTGAAATATCCCAAGCGCGCGCTGCAAGTGGCGGTTCCCATTCGTCTGGACGACGGCCAGGTCAAAATCTTTCAAGGTTTTCGAGTTCAGCACAATATGACTTTAGGCCCGGGCAAAGGGGGGATTCGCTATCATCCCCAGGTGGATCTGTCCGAGACTGCCGCCCTGGCCATGTTGATGACTTTTAAATGCTCTCTGGTGGGGTTGCCCCTGGGTGGGGCCAAAGGCGGAGTGCAAGTCGATCCCAACGACCTCTCCCGCCAGGAATTGCAGGCCCTGACCAGAAGGTTTGCCACGGAAATCAATATGATCGTCGGCCCCAACGTGGATATTCCCGCCCCCGACATCGGAACCGACGGCCAGACCATGGCCTGGTTTGTGGACACTTACTCCCAGCTTAAAGGTTACAGTATTCCGGGAGTGGTGACCGGCAAGCCCATCTGTGTGGGCGGTTCCCTCGGCCGCGGAGAATCCACCGGCAAGGGTGTTGCCTATTGTATTAACTTTGCCGCCCAAAAATTGGGGATGGAAATTGGCCACAAAACCAGAGTGGCGATTCACGGTTTTGGTAAAGTCGGACAACCGGCGGCGGTGGATTTGGTCGCCCAAGGGGCCAAAGTGGTGGCCCTGGGGGATGTTTCGGGAGCGGTCTACTGCTCCAAAGGCATTGATATTGGCGAGGCCGTGAAATACATCGGGCAAAACCAATTTTTAAAAGGCCTGCCCGGTTGCGAGGCGATTTCCAACGAAGACCTTTTTGCCCTCGACGTGGATATTCTCATTCCCGCCGCCATCGACGGGGTGATCACCGCTCAAAACGCACCTACGGTCAAGGCCAAAGTCATCGCCGAAGGGGCCAACGGGCCACTCACCCGCGAGGCAATTGAAATTGTCACCAAAAATGGAACTTTTATCATCCCCGATATTTTGTGTAACGCCGGCGGGGTGATCGTCTCCTATTTTGAATGGGTGCAGGGCCTGCAAAACTTTTTCTGGGGCCTCGACGAAATCAACAACAAACTTCACGATATTCTCAGGCAGTCCTTTGCCTCCGTCATCGAAGTCGCCGAAGAGCATAAAGTCGATATGAAAAAGGCCGCCTTTATCGCTGCCCTTAGACGATTGGAAAAGGCCATGCGTTTGCGCGGACTCTTTCCCGCCTAGTGGGTAAGCACTCACACTTCAGACCGTCTTGGGAGTCAGCTACGCCGTCACTCCTTGCGACGTACTCGGAATGTACGCCTCAGTCGTTTCGGCTTGCTTCCCCCCAATCCGGCCTAAATTGCGAGCGCTTACCTTGCTTTTATCGTAAGTTTTTGCTGATTTTCGTGGCCATTTTTATTGTTGGTAGTTCGGCCCGCGCTGAAACGTTAAAACGGGAAGTAATCAATGGCCGCAAGATTGCCTTTCCCCTGCGCCAAGTGTGCAAATCCTTCGGCAAAAAACACCAACTGCTGGCGCAGGCGCTCAATACCCGGCAGGTAGACTGCATGGGGGAGGCGGTTAGCAGTTTTGATTTTTGTGGCAAGCAAAGTTTTTCTTCGGGTTCTTTTTTGCGTGGATATGTCGAGAAATCTGGACGGCGGGTCATTTGTGAAAGTGGAGAGGCGGTGCATTTGGATCTCGCCTGCCACGGTCGCTACCGCTCTTGGTGCAAAAAACCAAAGCATAGCTGTGAGCGTCTAAAATCTTCCCACGCCCGCCGTTTGGAACTCTTTCACGTCTCGCTGGTGGACGCTGCAAATGGCCAGAACTTGCGGTGTTATTATATGAGTTCCTCGCAAAACGATCTCTTTTTGACCAGTTTGTGACCATTTGGTTTTTACGCTACTTGTCTTAATCGCCTGTTTTCAAGGGTTTGTGGCCTAGAGAAATGTTGGCATCCTAGCAGATACTCGGGCATGAATCCCAGACTCTTAGGCCTGATTCCCCGCCACCAAAACCAGCAAGTGCTGGGCCTTTACGCCTACGCCAGCAATGGGCTGCCCGGCCTGGAGATTCTGGGCCTTCCTAACGCACAGGGGAAATGCCTCAAGGAAAAGGTGATCTACCTCGGCCGGGAACAGGGCCTGGCCCTTCCCCCCAAGCGCTACATGATTTCAGTGGAGGGGTGTGAGTCTCTTCCCCGCCAGGAGCGCGACGGATTAAAGTACCTGGAACTTCCCATCATCTTTTTGTTTTGGAGCATGACCGGGCATTTGAATTTGCGCAGGCCCCAGGATTGTTTGATTAGCGGGCATGTGGGACTCGACGGAAAAATTCACCCTCCCCCGGTGAAATCTGGCTTTTGGAAAAATCTGAATCAATTGATGTGTGCCCGCAAACGCCACTTGACCGTGATTGGCCCCCACTTTCCGCGTATCCAAGCAAATTTCCTTCACTATTTTCAGGTGCGGGAGTTGAGAGAGGTCTTGGGTATGGGGCGAAGTGGGCATTGATCTTTCCCCCTGTTAACATTTTATTATGCCCATGGAATCCTTCATGCCCGTGTTGTTTGCTATTGCTTTTGTCACTCTGGTTACCGGGGTGATCTTAAAGCGTTTCAAATGGCCCCACGTCATCGCCTATTTACTGGTGGGAGTTATTCTGGGGCCGTCAGGTTTTGCGGTCATTACGGACGAAGAGCAGATCGGCCAGCTCGGCTCCATCGGCGTGGCCCTCTTGTTGTTTTTTGTGGGGCTGGAAGTCTCTCCAAAACGTTTTGCCGCCAATTGGAAACTCCCGGTTATTGGCACCCTGCTTCAAATTGCCATTAGCGTCATCCTGGTGGCACTGATGGGGCATTTCCTGGATTGGCCGTTTCCCCGCATTGTTTTGTTGGGGTTCGTCATCAGCTTGAGCAGCACCGCCGTGGCCATAAAATTGTTGCAGGACTGGAAGGAACTGGACACGCGCATCGGCCAGGATGTGCTGGGTATCCTGTTGGTACAGGATTTGGCGATTGTTCCCATGATTATCGCCATCGGCCTGATGAGCGGAGAAGGCATTTCTCATTCCAAACTTGGCCTGCAGATATTTGGAGGCATGACGATTGTGGCCTTGGCGGTATGGGTGTCGGTGCAAGACAGGATCGTGCTCTCATGGCCCAAAAAAATTCGAGACGATCGGGAAATGCAGGTTTTTGCCGCCTTGGGAATCTGCTTCGGGCTGGCATCCCTGACCGGGTTTTTGCACTTATCGACCCCCCTGGGGGCGTTTGTCGCAGGCCTGATTGTGTCTGCCACCCGTGAAACCGAATGGGTCTATAAAGGACTCGATTCTCTACGGATCGTCTTTATTGCGCTGTTTTTTCTTTCCATTGGGATGTTGATTGATCTCAAATTTTTGCAAACTCATTTTGTCGAGATCGGGCTGCTGGTGATTGCGGTCATGGTCAGCAACACCATTATCAATGCGGGCATTATTTATATGTTTGCCAAAAAATGGCGGCCATCTTTTTATGCTGGGGCGATGTTGTCACAGGTGGGAGAGTTTAGTTTTGTCTTGTCCGCCATCGGCCTTAACAAAGGCATGATCACCGAATATGCCTACCAGACCAGCATCGCCGTTATCGCACTGTCGTTGCTTCTCGGCCCCTTGTTTATCATGCTGACTAAACACCTGGTCAGCGACACTCTAAAAACCAGATAAAGTCACAGTCAGGGGTTTTCTTGGTGGAGAAAATCGACCACGAAAGCATCGCCCAGTTTGGGCGCGGGATACCCCTTGCGAAAAATGGCGTTGATAAGGGTGGGGATTCCCAAAATGCCCAGGCCGAACTGGAGTTCACTCAAGTGATAGTCTTCCCCCCCAATGGGGACAAATCCAATGTGGTCCTCTCTGATTTTGCTGACCAGGGCCTGGGCCAAAACGTGGCCGGAGACGGAAGTTGCGCGTGTGGCGAGTTGGAGGTGTCCCTGCTCGACCGGGGTTCCATCTAATTCCAAACGGTATGAGAGGGTGTCGATGGGGATACCAAAGGGATTTTCCGGGCCTCTCGGAGTGATACTCACAATTTCCGTTGCAAAAATGATGCTGAGACGGCGAGTGCCTTCGGCGTCTGTCGTAAACACAGTGGTGTAGGATTTTCCCTTGATGGCCTCGGTAAACTCATCCGTGCCGGGAGTCCAATCTCTTTGATCAGGGGACAGTAACGGGCAGCCGGTCAACACAATACAAAAGAAAAATAAGAGCGCCCTCAAGGGATGCGGTTGAAGGTGTCGGGCCACTGCCACAGAGGGTCTGGTTCGTGCAGAGAAAAATACACAGCATAGGCCATTGGTGCGGCACTTGAGGCGTCTATCTTGTCAAAAATAAGGCCTTCCAAGATGTGCTGTCCGTCCTCATCTATGCGGAAAGTAAATGCGTGCAACAAGTAGTCCTCTTCGTTGATGGGTATGGGCCTGCGCTCACGTTTGACCACTTGTCCTCTCATGTGGCGAGGGCCTCCCGCTGGGGCGAGGGCAATTAGGGGAAGGTAACCTTCCAGAGGAGATCCACCGTCAATGCTCAGGGAAAAGGGCAGGGCATCGCCCACCTGGGGAAGTTCGACCATTTGGTCTTCGAGGATAAGAGATAGCTGGCGGGTGTCTTCTCCCTGGGTCGTCCAGGAGGTGCTGTAGGTTCCGGCAAGGGACTTTCTTAAAGCATCTTTGTCCCACCAGGTATTTTCGGTTTCACAGCCAACAAGAATCAGGGAAAGCGCGAGTGTGACTATTTTTTTCATAATAGAGAAAGTTTGTTCCGGGACTCACCACTTGTCAAATTCTTCAAAATAAGGGGCGTCCTTCAAAGGCGGGGGCGGGGGGAAGGCCCAGGGCCTTGAGGATGGTGGGGGCCACGTCGCAGAGGGTTCCGGGGTTTGCCTTGGGCGTTAGTTTTTTGCCCGCCAGCGACGAATGGAACAGCGCACAGGGCACGGGGGCATCGGTGTGACTGGTGTGGGGCGTTCCGTCGGGATAGAGCATTTGGTCGCTGTTGCCGTGGTCAGAACAGAGCAGCACGGCCAAATTTTGATCGCGGGCCTGGTCTAAAAGTTTGCCCACGCAAGCGTCGATGCTTTCGACTGCGCGGATGGCCGCAGAATAGTCGCCAGTGTGTCCCAGCATATCGCTGTTGGCGTAATTGACCAGTAAAAATTGGTGTTGGCGTTTGTCGATGGCCTGCAATAAACGCTCGGTGACCTGGGGCGCGCTCATTTCGGGGGCCTGGGCGTAACTGGCCACATGGCGGGGGGAGGGAATCAACACTTGCTCTTCTCCGGGAAAGGCCTGCCTTTGGCCGCCGTTAAAAAAATAGGTGACGTGGGCGTATTTTTCGGTTTCGGCAATTTTGAATTGCTTCATACCTCTCTGGGAGAGGTATTCACAAAGGCCTCCTTGCAAGGGTTCCTTGTCAAAGAGAATGGGCAACTTGACCTGCTCTTCAATATAGGGAGTCATGCATAAAAAAGTGGGTGCGCGCCAGGCCCTCTGAAAGTGGGAAAACGTGGGATCGGTGAGCGCCAAAGTTATCTGCACCGCCCGGTCGGGGCGGAAGTTGAGCAAAAAGACGGCGTCTTCTTTCCCCATGCAGGCATTGGTGTCGAATAAAACGGGACGTACAAATTCGTCGGAGCGGCCATTTTGGTATTCGCTTTCCAGGTATTCGAGAGGGGCCATACCGGTGCTGTTTCCCGCGCCGGTAAACGTCTGATAGGCCTGTTCGATTTTTTCCCAGCGCCGGTCGCGGTCCATGCCAAAGGAGCGCCCTTGCAGCGAGGCCAGGTGAAAGCGCGGGTGGTTTGCCCGCCACGAAAGGCACTCGCGCAGGTACGTTTTTCCAGAGCGGGGCGGAGTGTCCCGTCCGTCCAAAAAGGCGTGCAAGTAAATGTCAATTTCTTTTTCCTTGAGAGCGTCCAGCGTGGCCTTGAGATGATTGATGTGACTGTGGACTCCTCCGTCGGAGAGCAAGGTCATCAAGTGCAGGCGGCGCGAGCGTTTGCCTGTATCGCCGGCGAGCTTTTTGAGTGCGGGGAGTTGTGAAAAATTTCCCTCCTCAATCGACTGGTTGATGCGAACCAGGTCTTGGCGGATGGCCCGCCCCGCTCCCAGGTTCATGTGGCCCACTTCCGAATTGCCGACAATGCCCGAGGGCAGCCCCACCTGCACGCCCCCGGCCTTGAGTCTGGTGAAGGGATAGTTTTCAAAGAGGTGGTCGAGCCGGGGCGTTTTGGCCGCGTGGATGGCGTTTCCCAGAGAGTCTTCGCGCAGGCCAAAACCATCTAACACAATTAAAAGCAGGCGATCGCTTATACTTTGAATATTCATGGGGTTTTCTCAACCGCCAAAGGGCAGTGATAGAGTTTGATAAAACTGGAGCGGTGGAGTTGCTTTTCGGGGAGAAGATGGCCCCACAAGTCCGAGCGGTTTTGCCACAGCAGTTGGCAGTCGCGGATCCACGGAAAAAGTTTTTCGCGTCCGTAGTGATAAAAGAGGACGTGTTCTCTTGGAGGTGATGTCGCTGTCTGGTCAAAGGCCAGCACATCTCTGTCGTGGGGATTGGTCAGTTTTACGTCCAATTTGCAAACGTAATAGGGATTTGCAAAGTCTACCTTGCTGGGAAAGGCCGCCAGAGATTCAATCCCTCGGCGGTAGAGTTGTTGCTGAATCAAAATCAAAGAGTTGGCGTGTTTATTTGTAGAGACGATCAAGGCCACTGTGTTGATCAGCAGGCACAGGTAAAGAAAGGCCTTTTTTGCCAAACTGTCCATACTTGGAGGGCGCGGAAAAAAATAAATCACCGCCAGTTGGGCCAGGGGGAGCAGGGGAAACAAAAAACGCGCCTCCTTGTGGGGAATCAATGAGTGCACCAGAAAAAAGGAGAATCCAAGCAAACTCAAAACGCAGCTGGGGCGCTTAAACCAATACCACAAGAGGGACCCCAAAAGTATCAAACTCAAAGGGGGAAGCAGTTTGAAAAATCCCCACTCCAAATATTTATACCAGGGATCGACCCCAAAACTGGAGGCCTTGTCTTGAATGATGTTGACGGTGAAATAGCGGTAGGGAGAGAGCGTCCACTCTCCATACCACCAGGAATCCAGGCCCACACCTGCGCACACCACTAAAACCACGCCCAGGGGAAAGGCCCAGTTAGCGTTGTTCCAGCGCCTGCGCCAAAGGGCCGCACACCACAACAGGAAAACCGGAATCCCCAAGTGAAAGCGCGCCCAAAAAGCGCATCCCCCCAGCGCGCCGGCGAGCAGGCCCTTCCACCCCCGCACTTTTTCCTTTTCAAAGAGGGTGAGGGATAAAAGAAAAAGGGAGGTGGCCACATTTTCCGAACTGGTGCGGGCGTGCAGGTAGGGCACAAACCACGCCAGATGAATCAGGGCGTAAGTCCAGACGGGGTCGCTTTGGGGATGCCTTTGTTGCCACCAGGAGGCGAGGCGATTGAGAGAGAAAAAACCCAAGAGCGAGCAAATCACGCGCAGAAGCATCATCTTGGTAAAGGGGTCTTTGAGTCCCAACGCTTCCCAAGGCCACAAAAAGATTTTAAATACAGTGGTTTGAAACCATGGCCGGATGCGTGCGGAAAATTCCCAGGGAGCGGTGTTCCCCGCCAGGGGTTCCAAAATTTGAAAGTGCTCGTCGCAGTGTTGAAAACCCACCGAGTGCCAGGCGGCATAAAGATGCAGGGCGAGACTCGTCCACCAAAATGTTTTGAGTGAAAAAAAATTCATTGGGGGTTTTTTATAGCAATTTTCTTTCGATGAGACTAGACTTGTGGGCCATGACGGATTGCGGATTTCCCCTGATTGAATACGAGAAAAAAGACTCTCCTCGTCAGCGAGGCAGGAGTCACGGAGAGGCCTTTCGGGCGGCCATCGGCGAATTGGTAGACATCCGTCGGGGACTCATGCTGGAAAAAAATCCCGCTTTGGCCCCTCACATTTCTTCTCTGGCCTTACAGCAAATGCAAGTTACCCGCACTTTTGACTCTTCGCTGGCGCAGGAATTGGAGGGCATCGCCGAGGGGGCGGGGCTTTCTCTCGAAGACATCGTCATCCTCAACAACTATACCGATTTCAGGGACGTGGAGCTTTCCTCCGAGGGATGTTCTTGCGTGTGTTTTCACCGCGATGGGCGAGCATTTTCTGGCCAAACTTGGGATATGCACCAGTCGGCCAAAAATTATTTTTGCCTTTTGCGCTGTCCTCACGAATCGGGAGAGGCGTTGGTTTTAAGTTTGGTGGGCTGTCTGGGACTGATGGGTGTGACCACACAGAAAACTTTGGTGGGGATCAACAATCTCAACACCAAAAGCGCTCGCGCGGGCCTGATCTGGCCGGCCCTGGTGCGCCGTCTCTTGTGGGAAAAAAGTGTGGCCCCCATGCGCACTCTTCTCAAAGAGGCCCCGGTTACCAGCGGCCACAACTATATGATTGCCGATGAGAAGAGCGGAGAGCATTGGGAAGTCTTGCCGGGCCTTGCCCAAAAAGTGGACAATCAGCTTGGAGGCGGCGTGGTTTTTCACACCAATCATTGCCTCGATCCGGTGGCAAAAGCACTGGAAAAAAACGATGCCCTGAGTGCCAGCACTCACCCGCGCTATGAAATTCTGAAAAAAAAGGTTTTGGCACTTTCGGGGAGTGAAGATTTGACCGCACTTTTTAAGTCTCACGAGGGGTATCCCCACTCCCTATGCGTTCATCCAGACAGAGAGGGAGAACACGTTTCGGCAACCTGTGGGGGAGGCGTCTTCGAGCATCTGGCGGGAACCTTTCACACCTGGCGCGGTTGTCCTCACGAAGACCAAAACTTTCGCGCTTACGATTTTTGTGTGGACGGGGAAAGGTTCGTGCGGAGGTAAGTGCAAGTACTTACGTTTACGAGCTGCATACCTGGCAATCGTCGGCATTTTCCAGCGAACAGTTTTCTTCGCTTTTTGGGGGCCTGAATTGGGCGCTGTCGTTGGTGAACTGGACGGCGTTGACCGCCGCGCGGGAGCGCAGGTAGTACATGCCGGTTTTGAGTCCCTTTTTCCAGGCGTAAAAATGCATGGAGGAGAGCTTGCCGAAGTTGGGTTCTTGCATGTGGATGTTCATGCTCTGGCCCTGGTCGATGTAGGGGCCGCGCCCGGCGGCCATATCGACTACTGTGCGCTGTTTGATTTCCCACACGGTTTTGTACAGCGCTTTGAGTTCTTCGGGGATGCGCTCAATGGCCTGGATGCTTCCGTTGTGGGCGATGATTTCGCTGCGGATGTTCTGATTCCAAAGACCGGCCTCGATCAGGTCGCGCACTAAATACTTGTTGACCAGGGCAAACTCTCCGCTTAAAACCCGGCGCACATAAATGTTGGAAGTGATCGGTTCAAAACATTCGTTGTTACCCAAAATTTGGGAGGTCGAGGCGGTGGGCATGGGGGCCACCAAAAGGCTGTTTCGCAGTCCGTGTTCTTTGATTTCCGCCTTGAGTTCTTTCCAGTCCCAGTACTTGCCGGAGGGAGTGACTCCCCACAGGTCAAATTGCAACTGCCCCTGCTGGGCGGGGCTACCCTCGTAGGTGGAATAGGGGCCGTCCCGGCGGGCCAGGTCTTTGGAGGCGGAGAGGGCGGCAAAGTAGATGGTTTCAAAAATGTCGTTGTTGAGTTCCAGCGCTTCCAGCGATTCAAAGGGTAGGCGCATTTCAAAAAAGGTGTCGGCCAGTCCCTGCACTCCGATGCCGATGGGGCGGTGGCGCAGGTTGGAGTTTTTGGCCTCTTGCACGGGGTAGTGGTTGACGTCGATAATGCGGTTGAGGTTGACGGTCATGCGGTAGACCACTTCAAAAAGTTTGCCGTGGTTGTAGCTGTGTTTGTCGCCTTCCTTTTGTACGAATTTGTTGAGCGCCACCGAGGCCAGGTTGCACACGGCGATTTCGTCGGGGGAAGTGTACTCCATAATTTCCGTGCACAGGTTGGAGGATTGGATGGTGCCCAGGTTTTTTTGGTTGGAGCGCTCGTTGACGGCGTCTTTGTAGAGCATATAGGGAGAACTGGTTTCAATTTGATTTTCCAAAATGGCAAACCACAAATCCTGGGCGCGAATGGTTTGGCGCGCTTTGCCCTGCTCTTCATAATGGGCGTAGAGTTTTTCAAACTCGGCCCCGTGGCAGTCAGACAGCCCCGGACACTCGTGGGGGCAAAATAAACTCCAGCTCTGGTCGCTCTCCACTCGCTTCATAAACAGGTCGGGAATCCACAGGGCGTAAAACAGGTCGCGGGCGCGCATCTCTTCCTGGCCGGTATTTTTTTTCATCTCCAAAAAGTCGAATACGTCGGCGTGCCAGGGTTCCAGATAGATGGCAAAGGCCCCCTTGCGCTTGCCACCGCCTTGATCTACATAGCGGGCGGTATCGTTAAAGACCTTGAGCATGGGCACGATGCCGTTGGAAGTGCCGTTGCTGCCCTTGATAAAGGAACCCTTGGCCCTGACTTTGTGGATGGAAAGGCCGATACCGCCGGCACTTTGGGAAATCAGTGCGGTTTGTTTCAAAGTTTCGTAGATGCCGTCGATACTGTCTTCGCGCATACACAAAAGAAAACAACTGGATAGCTGCGGGCGACCCGTGCCACTGTTAAACAGGGTGGGGGAGGCGTGGGTAAAATACTTTTGGCTCATCAAATGGTAGGTTTCCAGCGCTGCCTCGAGGTCGTTTTCGTAAATGCCCAACGAAACCCGCATCAGCATTTGCCCCGGGCGCTCCATCACTTTGCCGTTCATGCGCAACAGGTAGGAGCGCTCCAGGGTCTTCAGACCGAAGTAGTCGTAGTTAAAATCCCGTTTGTCGACGATGGTTTGGTCTAAAACTTCGGCGTGGGCGACTACCGTGTCGTGCAAACTTTTGGATACCATGGGGGAGTGTTCCCCGGTGGCGGGATTGACGAAGTTGTACATCTCCTTGATATTTTCGGAAAAACAACCGCGCGTTTCCTTGTGTAAATTGCTGACGGCAATGCGCCCGGCGAGGACGGCGTAGTCCGGGTGCTTGGTCGCCAGATAGGCGGCGGTTTCCGCGGCCAATTGGTCGAGTTCCCGGGTGCTGATGCCGTCATAGATGCCCTCGATGACTTTTTGGGCAATCGCCGTGGGGTCGATAAACTCCTGATCCAGTCCATTTTTGAGGGGTTCAATACGTTCGGTAATCTTGTCAAATTTGACAGGTTCCCGCTCTCCGCTGCGGGTAATCACATACATTTCTTAAAACTCCGCGTCTAGGGTAAAAACCTGGTCAGACCGGTCGCCGATCACTCCCGGGCGTTGGTATTCGGAAACCCGCTTTTCAAAAAAGTTGGTTTTGCCTTCCAGAGAGATCAACTCCATCCAGTCGAAGGGATTTTTGGTGTTATAGTGTTTTTGCTGAATCAGTTGCTCCAGCCAGAAATCGGCCACATATTCAATATACTGGGACATCATGTTGGCATTCATGCCGATCAAGTCCACGGGTAGCGCTTTGGTGACAAATTCTTTTTCGATTTCCACCGCCTCGCTAAAGATGGTGGTGATGGTTTTGGCATCCGCTTTTTCTTCTGTTTCGAGCAATTGGTGTATCAGACAGGCAAATTCGCAGTGCAGGCCCTCGTCGCGGCTGATAAATTCGTTGGAGGTGCAAAGCCCCGGCATCAGGCCGCGCTTTTTGAGCCAAAAGATGGCGCAAAAGGAGCCGGAAAAAAAGAGTCCCTCCACCGCCGCAAAGGCCACCAGGCGTTCGGCAAAACTGCGCTTGGAGTGAATCCACTTCATCGCCCAATTGGCCTTTTTTCCAACGTGGGGCAGTTTTTCAACGGCATTGAAGAGGCGGTCTTTTTCCGTCGGGTCCTTAATGTAGGTGTCGATCAGCAGACTGTAGGTTTCGCTGTGGATATTTTCCATGGCAATTTGCAACCCATAAAAACAGCGTGCCTCGGGGACTTGAATATCATTGTAAAAGCGCAGCGCCAGGTTTTCGTTGACGATGCCGTCGCTGGCGGCAAAGAAGGCCAGTACATGTTTGACGAAGTGTTGTTCGTCATGATTTAGCTTTTTCCAGTCGTTAAGGTCGGAGGCCAGGTCGATTTCCTCGGCAGTCCAAAAAACCGCCATGTGTTTTTTGTACATGTTCCAAAGGGATTCGTATTCAATGGGGAAAACCACAAAGCGATTTTCATTGGGAGCGAGAAGAGAGGTCACTAGATTATCCGCGGTTAAAAAAAGTTTTTTTCCATCTTCTGGAAAAAAATGGGAAAAGTAAAACCGCACTTTCCCGAGTTTTTCGTGAGGCATTGTTGACAGAATTAATTTTAAAACTTTATCTTTTAACCATGATAAGAATTAGATTTTTTAAGTTGGTTTTTTGTCTGGGCCTGGTGAGTTTTATCGTGAGTGGGGAAGAACGCCATCCCCGCCTCTTTGACCACTGTTTTGGCCCTTCTAGTGTGAAATATATCGAGCGGATCAACCCCGCTTTGCTGGCCACAGTTTGTTATTTGCTAAAGCAAACAAACAAAACTTATTTCCACCACTCCGGTTGGCGCGGTGGTTTTGGCAATCACGCCGGCAACGCGCTGGACTTTCGTTTAACCGATTATAAAGGTCTGAGTCGGAGTCAAATTCTCATCGCATTTCTCAACGATGTAGACGTTTTGCAAGACTACCTTGAAGAGCGGGGAATATTGAATAAGGTGGGGCTGGGAATTTACCCCGACACCAGCAATCCCTTTATCCACCTGGATTTTCGGGGCGTGCGCGCCCGCTGGGCGCAAATCGAAGGCCGCGAGGTGGGTTTTACTTTTGCTCAAGACTGGGTGCTTAAGGAAATTGCCAGGCGGAGAGGCGCTTTGCCGGAGATTAAAAGAAGGGCCTTTGTTGCTGCTACCGGCCCCTTCTCGGCGGGTGCGGGCGATTGGAAAACAACCAACCTTAAAATGTTCGAGCACTGTTTTGATTTTTCCAGCTTTCCCGGCCTGGCGGATGTCGATCCGGCGCTTTTGGCCACGTTGTGCTATTTTTTGCAAACCCAGCAGCGGAATTATTTTTACCGTTTTCAACAGAGCGACGCCTTGGGTTTTGCGCTGAGAGATTATCAAAACATGGATTCCCGGCGGGCCTTGATAAGTTTTCTCGTCGATGTCCACGCTCTCAAAATCTTTCTTGAGGAGCGCGGTATGTGGCAAAAAGTGGAAATCGGCCTCTACCCCCAATTTTCCCGCCCCCTTATCCAACTGGGCCTGAGAGGGAGTCCCCTCCACTGGGGAGAAATTGACGGGGCGAGAGTTGATTTTGCGCAGGCGTTGGATTGGATCAAGAATCAATTGAGGTAAGGTGTCCACACTTACCCTGCTCTTAATCATTGACAGAATGAATTTCAAAAAATTATCATCCGACCGTGACGAGAAAAAGATTTTTTAAGTTGGTTTTTTGTTGTGGTCTAATTGCTTTTGTTGTTAGTGGGCAGGGGCGTGGCCTTAACTTTTTCAACTTCAACATACGCAATGCTTTGACAAGTGTAGGCCAAAATCAAACTTTCGCCAAGGCCTCTGAAATATTAGGTGGTCGTCAAACAAGTGTTAAGCGGGCCATAGCTTGGATAACAAAACAGTTGAAGTCTCTTCCCCTTAAAGGTTCCAAACTTTTGCATGATTACTGGGATAGTTGGACAAAAGAAGAATTTGGTTATGAACATCGCCAAGAGTCTAAGCTTTTAAACCACCGCCCAGATATAAAAAAAGTAAGACCGAATCGTGTTCTCCGCCAAGAACCTGAACCTCTGCATTATTATCGAGATACGCGTCAACAGGAAGAGGAATGGGATAGTATTTGTCGCAACGAAAAACCTCTGCGTTATCATCGGTGTATGGGGAAGTTGAGAAATGCTCCGTAAAATTTTTTGACAAAAGAAGTTTAAAAATTATATCTTTTGGCCGTGGTAAGAACTAGATTTTTAAAATGGTTTTTTTATTGTGCCTTGCTTTCTATTAATGTGCAAGGCCGTGACCCTGGTTTTTTCAATCATTGTTTTGATTTTTCCACTGAGAAAATAGACCGTGCTTTGCTGGCCGTAGTTTGTTCTTTTTTAGAACGCAACGATAGGCCCTATTTTCATCATTCCGGTTGGCGCGGCAATTCTGACAACCACTCTGGAAACGCTTTGGATTTTCGCTTGACTGATTATCAAGATATGAATCGAAGTCAAGTCCTCTCTGCATTTCTCGACGACGTGGAATTATTTCAGAGTTATTTAGAAGAAATAGGAATTTTAGACAAGGTGGGGTTGGGCATTTATCCCCAAAGCAGGAATCCCTTTATTCATTTGGATTTACGGGGTAAGCGTGCCCGTTGGGGAAGATTAAATGGTCGCTATGTAGGTTTTGAACGGGCGATGAATTGGATGAAAAGGCAATTAAACCGTGAACCTCGTCGAGAATCTAAATCTCCAACTCGCCAACGGAATACAAAACCGAGAAAAGAAGAGCTGAACCATCCTTGTCAAAATGCCAGACCTTTGCATTATTATCGGTGTTTGTATGAAAAAGGAATTGAGGAATAATTTATAGAGGTTTCAAAAACTTCGCAGATTCCTGAGATTGTCATTTTTTTAACACGATGCATTTTTTCACTTGCCGAATTTTAGACTTTGCAACTTTCTATGTTAAAATGATAAATAAAAATGAAATTGATCGAGGAGTTTTTTAACGTGGCCAAGAGGAATTTACAATAATGTCGAGCGACCCTCTTCTCATTTCCTTGTTTAACCACAAAGGTGGAGTTAGCAAGACGACTACAACTTTCAATCTGGGTTGGACGTTCGCCAAAAAAGGCCGAAAAACACTTATCGTTGATGCTGATCCCCAGTGTAATTTAACCGCCTATGTTTTAGGTTTGCAAAACTACGATGATTTGACTGCGTTCTACGAAAATGTACACAACGATAACGTGTATGCAAGAATGGAACCCATTATTTCAGGTGCAAACTCTAATCCTCAACAAGTGAAACCGTGCCAGACATTAAACGAGAATTTGCTTCTTGCTGCTGGCCACTTGTTCATGTCGGATTTAGATATATCTCTATCCACGGGAATTACTAGTGGAAAATTTCTTCCCTTCGCCAAACAATTCGTTGGTGCTTTCCAAAGTATCATCAGGAAAACTGCAGAGTCCCAAAAATGTGAACTTGTTCTAATCGACATGAGTCCAAATGCGGGAGCATTAAATCGTTCCATATTAATGAGTAGTGATTATTTTATTATTCCGACATCCCCCGATTTTTTTTCCTTTCAATCAATCCAAACTTTGGGAGAAATGCTGCCAAAGTGGAATCAGGATTTCGCAGATTTTCGAGACAGTTCGGTGGCCAATCACTTGCCCCAAGACCCTCCACGCATGCTGGGAGTTATTTCCCAGAAGTACCGGCCGTATACAAAGAAAGATAATGAAAAACAAAAACGACAAGGAGTGGCCAGGTCTTTCCAGGAGTGGATTGACAAGATTCAAAGAGCATCTAACGAAGTCTTGGCAAAAAGTTTGTGTGAACATGGTATGGTTATTAGCGAGAAGATTTTTAAGAGACATGTTAAGGATGAATCTCCCTACAATTTGGTGAGTATTGGCGATTTCAACTCCCTGATTGCTTTGTCGCAAGAATACAGCAAACCTATTTTTGAATTGACGGATGATGAACTGAATTTTAGCGGCAAGGTTCTCGAAAATATGCAAAAAAATCAAACCCAATTCGCCCAAGTATTTTCCGATTTGGCCGATAAAATCATCAATTTGATCGAAGAGGATTATATTCCTAGAAAATCTTTTAAAAAAACCACAAATTGATAATAACTTCGCAGATTCCTTTAGAGACTCCCAAAAACTACCGCATCGAAAAAACCGGCGATGGAAGCGCGACCCTCTATTCAAAAACAATCCGCGAGGCGTGCCATTCCTACGCCGGGGCCAGGGGAGAAACACAGCACAACTTTATTGAAGGCTGCCAGATTCTCGCCAAAGCGGGCATTTGCGCCAGAGAAAAAAGGCCTCTTCGCATCCTCGAAATTGGGTTGGGTGTGGGCCATGGAGTGATGGGAACATTTGAGGCGCTTAAAAAATGGTGCCTGGAGAACGAAAGAATCCTGGAAGTGGATTTTGTCACCACCGAGTGCGACCCCCAATTGCTCGCTTGGACGCCCGAGTTTTGGGGCGAGCGCTGGCCCGGGGCCAAGTGCGAGCAGTCACCACTTGATTTCAAACTTTCCCTATTAAAGGGGGATGCCCGCCGGATGCTTCCCCAATTCCTCAAAAGATTTCCCGACCGCAAGGCCGATGCTATTTATCAAGACCCCTTTAGCCCTCGCTCCAATCCCGAGTTGTGGAGTGTCGAGTGGTTTTCTCTGCTTAAAAAATTGGGCCATTTTCAGACGATTTTGGCCACTTATAGCAGCGCTTCGGCAGTGCGCTTAAACCTGCTTTCGGCGGGTTGGAGAGTGGAGAAGCGGCCGGGCTTTGCCAGCAAGCGCGAATCCCTACAGGCATTTTGTTGATGGGCAAAGATTGACCATTGCACGGGCCGACTGAATCCCGTTACCCTATTTTTCACACCGATAAAAAACATGGAGGTTTTGACATGAAGATTTTTTTCTTGTTTCCCGTTTTCTTCTTTTCTTTTCTTTCCCACGCTTCTTACAAAACATTTAAACAGGCCGAAGAGGTGGCACAAAAAGCGCAGTCCAAACATCCCAAGGCCTTTGTGAGCATTTGGTACGTTCCCAGTACAAACGTCGTTTATACTGAAAATGGAAAGAGTTATGGTGTAATTGGCGTTCCCGCAGGGGGAAACTACAACATTACTGTCCACCAAGACTACGATGGAAACTCTGGTGCAGATGTTGTCAGTGCACGGCGGGGAACAGCGATAACGGACTTGCTCTGGAAAGTATTGGCCGAGCGCTATTACGTTTCAGTGGTGACCGGTACCATCCCGCACATGACTTTTGACAGTTACGTCAATTTAGATCAAGGCAAAGGCGACGTCAGAGAAAACCTGGTGGCAGTGACCAATCTTGGAAATTTGAATTACCGCTCTTTTGTCCGCGCCTTCGCCGGCTGTACCCATTTAACCAAAGTTTTACACGAGGGCAGTCCCGTGGGGGGGCGTGTTGAAGACGTCTCGGAAATGTTCGCCCACATCGACGGCCTGGAGAAGGTTACGCCCAAACTGAGATTGTACTCAGTGGAAAATGCCCGCAGCATGTTTGAAGGCACCAATTTTGCCAACGATGGATTTATCAACCTGGAACGTCTCTTTTCTTACGCCAAAAACCTGGAAGATATGAGTCGCATGTTTTATCAGAGCAATGCCCGTTATGTTTATGGCCTGTGGGGATGGAACACTTCCCGGGTGAAAAATATGAACAGAATGTTTTACCAATCGAACATAAAAAATTATGCCGGAATCGGAGCGTGGAACGTCTCCAATGTGGAAAATATGTCGCACATGTTTGCCACCAACTCTCACTTTAGTCCCTTGCGCAGAATCAGGGGCAAGTGGAATACCGGCAACGTGAAGTATATGGAGGGGACTTTTGCCGGAATCCATTTTCCCCAAGGGTCTGACAATTTGGGATTGGATACTTCCAACGTGCGTTATATGAATTCGATGTTTGCAGGTTCCCAAAATCCACCTACCAGGGGATTTGGCACGGAAGAAGTGCGCAATATGGACGGTATGTACAAAGGTGCCGAATTGGACGGAAGTGAACCCTCCATCGGACTTCATGCCTTTGATACTTGGGATTTGGGCCGTCTGCAAAGTGCCTCGCAATTTCTTTTGGATGCCGAAGTGATTAACAACCCTCCAACTTTCGAGGGGTCAATAATGGAATATCTCTACACCAACGGCTACAACCTCTCCAATTTTTACGCTTCTTTTTTGAAAATTTTGGAACAAAGTGGGCCGAATAACTTTGCAGTTGAACTGCAAGATGCGGGGATATGTAATAAAAGCACTCCAGGGGCAAAGATGCCCGGCTGGACTAATGTCGATTGCAAAAAAGCGCTCGATGGACTTGGTAATCGCGGATACGAGTTTTAACAAGGAGTTTTTGTTATGGGTTTTCTTTACTCGTTTGCTCTGTTCTCTTTTTCCTTTTTGGTGATGTTTTCTTCCCAGGCCGATTTTGATACTTTGGCGCAAGCTGAAGCGGCGGCCAAAAAAGCGGCCCGCAACCATCCCAAGGCCTTTGTGGCGATTTGGTATCTTCCCGCAGGCACCCACGGCAAGGTGGGGATTCCCACCGGAACTGACGTGGATTTTGACGTGCAAGTGGATTGGTTTTACGATGGAACAGGCCTTGCCTTGACTCCCGAAAAGCGCAATGCCGTCTGGCAAGACCCCATTCAACTGCCTTTTAACAACGGTACGATACCGGGACAGTGGAAAGTCGATCCTCCCCAGGCCCGTTATTTGACTCCGGGAAAGTATAACGTCACCGTGGTCAAGGGAACCATTCGGCACATGACCTTTGACGACTATGCCGGTCGGGGTGAAGACGATGTGAGAAACAACCTGGTTCAAGTGGTCAATATCGGGGACTTGGGATACCAGTCCTTTCACCGAGCTTTTGCCGGTTGTAACAATTTAAAGAAAGTCTTAAATCAGGGAAGCGCTCTGGTGGGAACCCAGATAACTGATGCGGTAGAGATGTTCGCCGGTATCTCTGGTGGCCGTGGCAGCGGCCTGGAGGAAATCACTCCCAACCTGAGACTTAAGTCGGTGGTCGATGCCCGTGGCATGTTTGAAGGCACCAACTTTGCCGACAACGGATTTATCAGACTGGAATACCTCTTTTCTTACGCCAAGAATTTGAGGGATATGAGTCGCATGTTTTATAAAAGCAACGCCAGGTTTGTCTACGGCATGTGGGGTTGGGACACTTCCCGCGTGAGCAGCATGGAGATGATGTTTCTCAATTCCCGCATCGACAATTGGGCCGGACTTGGAGTTTGGAATGTCTCCAGCTTGAACAATATGGCCTATATGTTTTTCACTCATTCTCATGTTAGTCCCATGTCTCAAATTAGCGGCAAGTGGGATACCAGCAACGTGAAGAATATGGAAGGTGCTTTTGCAGGCGTTCATTTTGCCCAGGGAACCCAGAATTTGGGACTGGATACTTCCAAGGTGGAAAATATGCGCTTGATGTTTGCCCGCTCACACAACCCGCCCACCAGGCAATTTAACACCCAAAATGTGACAAGGATGTACAGAATGTACAGGTATGCCAAAATGGGAAGCAATGGTGTGGGTGCCTTTCAGGGCTGGAATTTGGGGAATCTCACCGATGCCTCCGAGTTTTTCAGGGACGCCGAGAGAAAAGAGGCGTATCAAACCAATCAGTACCTCACCACTCCCTATTTCATTGTGGACTACTACACTTCCTTTTTGGACGCTTTGGTGCTCACTGGCCCACGAAACAAGAAGGTCAACCTGAGAAAATCGGGCAAATGCCAAAAGACCACAGATGAGGGACAGTATAAGGGTTGGAAGGATCAGGATTGTTTGAACGCACAAGATACGTTGCGGAAGCGGGGCTACGACATTCCTAAAAACCAGGCCCCCACCAGGCCGTATCCTGGCCAAGACCCTCACGCTTAAGATCGTATTTTTTTGACGTTTTCTTTTTTGGCCGGGCATGCATGCCCGGCCTTTTTTTACCTGGCCACGAAGAAAATCGCTATGATCAGGCAGGGAAGCGCCAGGGCGGGTAGAGGTGCCATATTCATATCTTCAAAAAGGCCTAAGACCTTACTGCAGATTCCACCTCGGGGAAGGCGACCGTGAGTCCTGCTGTCGAGAAATTCTCCGCAGTATTGGCAGTTAAGCGCCGCTTCGGAGGTTTCTTCCAGGCAATACCGGCAGGTTGTGTTTTGTGTTTCCATGAACAACTTGTCGGTCGTTCACCAGAAAGGTTTAATATTTTTTAACCAAATAAATATTATTTAAAAAAATCGAGGGAAAGCAGACCTTTCCCCCGATCAAAAAGATTAGTTATACTTGACGCTACAGCCGTAGGGTTGGGTCTTGGCGACCTTGACCACCTGGCCTTTAAGCGATGCCTCCAAGGCCTCGGCAATGTAATTGCGCGATTCGGCAATGTCGCTGCTGTTAGTGGAGGGGCGGTCGTCGATGGCCCCTTGGTAGACCAATTTTCCCTCTTTGGAGATCAGGTACATATGGGGCGTGGTCTGCGCTCCATAGGCCTTGCCGGTTGCGCCTGTCGGGTCGAGTAAAATGGCGTCTTGTTGGGACTTGTTTTGCTCTTGTAGGGCCTTGGCGCCGGCCTGATCGACGTGGCCTTGCTTGCCGGTCGCCGAAGAGATGACCGTCAGCCACACCGCACCTTGCTCGCGGAAGCGCTTTTGTAGCGCCTGCATGTGGCCGCCACTGTAGTGCTTTTTGACGAAGGGGCAGTCGTTGTTAAACCACTCCAAAACCACCGGTTTGCCTCGGTATTCGGAGAGCTTGTGGACTTTGCCGTCACTGCCGGTGAGGGAAAAGTCGGGAGCGTCTTTGCCGATTTCAGCGGCAAAGGCGGGGGATAGCATCAGCGCTGCTGCGGCCATCCAAGTCAAGAATCTCATCGTTTGCTCCTGTTAAGGGTTAAAGGGAAAAATCCCCTGATGCTGGTTTTAGGAAAAAAAGTGGCCTTTGTCAATAGCTTGGTGAGTCTCAAGAACTGGTCAGGCGCTCGATATTTTGCTGGAGTTCGGGATAGCGCTTAATGATGCTCAAAAATTGCTCTTTGGGCAGACAGTGCAGGTCGCAGTAGCTCACCGCCTGAACGTGAGCGGTGCGCGGGGCCTCCTGCAAGAGCGCCTTTTCACCAAAAAACTGCCCGTCGTGAAGCTGGACGATAGTGCGGCCATCGTCGGGCGAGATGACTTCGACTTCCCCGTTGTCGATCAAAAACATTTCATCCCCGATGTCTCCGGCGCGGATAATTTGGTCGCCGGGGCGAAAGTGTCTGTTTTCCAAGGCCCGCGCCACCGCTTTGAGGCAGGCGTGGGAACAGGTTTCAAAGAGAGGGAGATTCCTCACCAGTTTGATGTTCATATAAATTTGCAATTCGTCTTTGAGAACGTGGGGCAGGTCGGAGATGATCTTTTGGTCGTTCTCGCTCAGGCGCTGGGAGTAGAGGTTGTGATAGTAGTTAAACACCGAGGTTTGCAGGCGCTCGGGAATGTGGTAGTGGCGCATGAACGCCGAAAGCTCGCTCAACTTCTCCCGGGTCTGCTCCTTGTAGCGTGCCGATTCGGCAAAAATGCGGGTGATATTCCCGATCACCAAACCATAAAAGGCCACTCCTCCCATCATCACCATCATGGTGTAGAGGCGCGCCGGAATACTGGTGGGGGTGATGTCCCCGTAACCCACCGTCGTCAGCGTGGTAATCGTCCAATAAAAACATTCGATATAATAACTGGTCAAATCCCTGCTGGGTGGGGGATTGAGATGCCCCCAGAAACAGGCCAAAAAGTGAATCAGCAAAAACGACCCGATGAAAATGAGGACGATTCTAATATGGCGGTTGATGGTGGGGAGATTGCCAAAAATGGTAATCAGGCGCACGACCCGCACCAGCCTAAAGACCCTCAAAAACTTGGGATAGCCGCCGGTAGTACCCAGCCCCAAAAAGGAAAACAGAATGTCAAAGGGAATACAGGCGATGGCACCGATGAGAAAACCAAACCAAGTGCCAAGCTTTTTTTTGCGCGAGGGCGGGTGTTGTCTGGGGCCGCGCTTTTTTTTACTCCCCTTGTACTCCCGAATCTGGTGAATCAGGTCGAGAGTAAAGATCATTGAAATACAAAGATCAGTCCAAAACTGCCAGTCCTGAAAACGGGTTTTAAAGGCCAGGGAAAAGGGCGCTTCGGCGGCGGTAAACAGGGCGGCGGCAAAGACGATGGTCGTCCAGGCAGCTTCCCTCCAGCGCATTTTGACTTGAAATCCAGTCTGGCGACTCAAGTACCCTATTCCCACCATTTTTTACTCCCGTTCCCCGCTTTCGGAATCGGCCCGGGAAACTTTGAGCAGCACTTTGAAAGAAGGTAATTTATGCCTGCAAGAAAGGTTGTGTTAAAATAGGGTATGGGCAAAAATGGTTTTTCTTCCATTCAAAATTTGGATGCTCTGACTGGTGCGGGATTCAGCGACGAACAGGCGCGGGCCATACTCCTGACCCTGTCCCAGGATTCCGCTTCGAGGGAAGACCTGGAACGTTCCACCACCGAACTCAAATACGAGATTAAGGAATTAGACAATAAAATCGAAATACTGCGTGCCGAACTCAAACGCGATATTGCCGAACTCAAACGCGACATCAAGGAATTGGATGACAAAATGACCTTCAAAATGGCCGCCGCTTCAGCGGGCATTATCCTCACAATCTTGAGTTGTCTGGTAACTCTTGGCAAACTTGGACTTCTCGCCCCTGCCACCCCCCTCGCTCCGTAACTATTGCCCGAAGAGGGCAATTTGTATTTGTTGTGCTAGGTTTTAAAAAAAATTTACTTGCCGTAAAGTGGAATAATGGGATTCTTTACAATATTGCCGTTCTTTTGGAGTTAGTAAAATGCAGAAAAGGTTTTTTAAAAGTTTTTTTTGCTTTTTATTTCTTTTGTGCTGATTGCTCCGGCACAAGGGAGAACCCTTTAGACCAGCCGGCAATAAACCCTCTGGCCTCAAACGACTAAATATTCACAAATACGAAGAGCGTTTTAAAATTACTCCTTTTCAAGTCATCAGGGACGAGAACGACATCGAAAATGAGAAAATGAAAGAAGAATACAACAAAAATCACCCCGTTTCCGGCAAAGTGGTAATATGCTTCAAGACAGTGGGGATTTTCCGCGAGACAAGGCCAAGGCCTCGGTATTTATGGAGACTTCGCTTAAGTGGGTTCAGAGACACCACGCCACCAACACACTGATGTCTAATCTCAAATGGAAAGATCAAGTATCTTGGCCGGACCAAAGGGGGAAGATGCTACTTTCTATTCCTTTTGCACCAAAACCTTTCACCAAATGGACTATAGGAAGGCGAAAATCCCCAATTGGAAAACAGTGGATCAAAAGTGTGTGCCCTCTTGCTGGGGCCGCCAAAGGCCAATACTGTTGACCATCTGACTGTGAAGGATATTCAGCAGACAGTGGTGATAACTGCAATGATGACGACCAATTGCTTGGCCTGCTCACGATGTGGATAAATGCTGTCTCAAAAACGAAACGAAGTGTAACTCACATAGGAACCTACGTATTCCTTTAGATGCAGATGACGGCGCTTGCTGTCTTATTAATGAAGGTGCCAAGTCCGAAATTTCTGGGGGTGGATGCCGGAAGACCGTGTTCGCCCGAACAAAAGGAACCTCACTGGAAAGAAGTCGATGGACAGTGCCTCCCTTCCTGCGGGGCCGCCAAAGGGGCCTATTGCAAAACCAAACCTGCAAGGGCCTCAAACTGGCAAGTTGTAAAAAAGCAAGAAGGCAACAGTTTGGTCATCAGGCGGAGGCCCATGATCACAAGTCCAATGCTGCCTGATCGAAGAAAAAGAAAGAAAAAAGGAGGCCGGGACTTATGAGGTTTCAGATGGAACAAACTATGCCTGGTATAGATGCCTGCAATACTTTGCGAAGGTGTCAGCTTTGTCCAATGGGAGAATTGCCGCAGAAATGGGGAGTTGACCACTCGCCAGGCCTCCGGAACTGCTCCTTCCGAAACCATGGAGTGTCCGTCAACGGGTTCGGTCAGTATGCCGCAATACCTTTACTCAAAGGCAAAACTGCCGCACCGGGGCCGATGGTTATGGGCTGAAAACCCGCCTCCCAGGGAAGTAAAAAGTGTCGCGCCCGTAGAAGCTTCCGAAGTGGGGGAGGAACTGCTGGAGGCGGAGAAACAGCGCCAGCGCATGTCCCGCCAATAAAAAAGAACCCCATTGGAAGGCCGTAAATGGCCAATGCCTTCCCTCTTGTGGTGCTTCCAAAGGTCAGTACTGTAAAACCCGTGATTGTCAAGGTTTTACTCTCGCCAGTGGTTCAACTTGTAGTAAACCTGAAAACTCTTATCGTGCCATATCTCTGGACTCCTACCAGGGTTTATGCTGTCTCATCAGAAATACGCCGCCGGCGGAAACCCGCTAATTTTTCCAGACAGATTTTTCGACTGTATTTATGTAAATCCGGAGTTCAACTCCGGATTTGCGTAGATTCAAAGGCCCTTGAAAAGCTGCGCCCAGTGTGAGATATTGCAAAACAAAGCATTTTTGCCAACAGTTGAAAACTCGGGAGGGAAGACGTGAAAAGATGGATGCTGCTATTTGCCACCAATGTTTTAGTGATGATTGCGCTGAGCGCTATCGCCTACGCCGCCATGGCCTTTTTCGGCGTGCGCATGGGAAGCCATACCGGACTGTTCATCTTTTGTTTTATTTTTGGCATGGGGGGGAGTTTTATCTCCCTGATGATCAGCAAGTGGATGGCCAAAAAGATGATGGGCCTGACCCCCGCCAACGACCAGGCCCTGGTGGCCAAAGTCCATCAATTGGCGCGTCGCTCCGGGCTGGATGAGATGCCCGAGGTCTATTTTTATCGCTCTCCCGAGGTCAATGCCTTTGCCACCGGGCCTTCGCGCAATAATTCTCTGGTAGCGGTTTCCTCGGGGCTTTTAGAGCGTCTCGATGAGGATCAGGTGGAGGCGGTTTTGGCCCACGAGGTGGGGCATATTGCCAACGGGGATATGGTGACCATGACTCTCGTGCAGGGAGTGGTTAACTCCTTGGCCATGTTTGTGGCCTATCTGGTGAGCATGATGATTATGAACGCCATGAGGAGCAACGATGACGACCGCCCCAGCGGCATCGGCGATTTTTTTCTCTACCACATCATTCACAGCATCGTTCACGCGGCGGTGAGCTTTCTCTCTCTGCCTCTGATTATGTGGGTCAGCCGTTGGCGTGAATACCGCGCCGACGCTCACAGCGGCCGTTTGGTGGGCAAGCACAAGATGATTTCGGCCCTGCAGGCGTTGCAGGCCACTTTGGGCCAAAGGCAGCGCCACGACCGCTCGGTGGAAGTGATGTCCATTTCGGCCCCGCCCTCCTCTTTTATGGAGTGGTTTAGTTCCCATCCTCCTTTGGAGAAGCGGATCGCCGCCCTCCAAGGCAGATTGTAACTGCTCACACTTCAGACCATCTTGAGGGTCAGCTGCGCTGTCACTCCTTGCGGTGTACTTTTAATGTACACCTCAGTCGCTCCAGTTTGCTTCCCCTCAATCTGGCCCAAATTGAGAGCACTTACCCTGCTTTTATCGTAGTTTTTTGTTGAGGTGTGAGTAGTTTTACGGGAAAGCTTAATAGTCTTTGAACTCGACGAGTTCCCGGATGGTGAAGTTGCCGACGGCAATGCCCTCAGCGTTTTTGCAATGGGAAACCCAAATGTCTACGCTGTCATGGTTGTGCCAAACGTGGACGTCCATTGTGCAGGAAAAGAGTTGGGGCCGCGTTTTCCCCGAAACCCGGGCCTCAAATTGTAGCGTGATATTGTTGAGACTGCGGCCTGGGAAGCTTTCGTCCAGTCTTCTGCGAGCTGGGGAGTAGTCGAGAGTTAGGACTTTGACGTTCTTGAAGTTTTTGAGTTCCCACCCAATTTCCCGGGCCAAATCGCGGTATTCAAGATACGGGGGAACAAATTTTTGTCCCAAGAAAAAAGATTCGGCCCCTTGGGGGGCCTGTAGAGAAAAAATCAGCATTAGAGTTAGCAAAAAGTGCTTTTTGCATATCACTTGAGAATGTGGCCTCTGCTTGTACGCTCGAATTGAAGCATTCCTTCGATGGCAAAGTCTTCGATGACGATTCCTTCGGGGTTTTCGCAGTTGGAAATCCATGGCCGGGCAGTCTGGTCGGGCCAAACTGTCACATCCAAATCGCACTTAAAGAGCAGTCGCGGTGGCAGAAATATCCCCGCCACTGCGGCCCTAAAGGTGAGATTCAGGCCGTAAATGCTGTCCCGGAAGTAGTGGGCACTGCGCCTCTTTTGCGAGGTGGGGTATTCGAGGGAGAAGACTTCCACATTTTCTATGCCTTCAAGTTTTTGCTCGATTTTTTCCGCCAGCATGCCATATTCGAGGCGCGGGGGAATAAAATTCGGCCCCAAGGGGAAAAACCTGGATTCCTGCGCCTGGGTGGGCCAAATCAGCGTTAAGACAAAGATTTTCAAAAGCGTTTTTTTCATAGTAGTTGCGAATATGGCCGAAAACTGCTTTCGAGGCAAGCTTTTTTTGAGCACCTGGTAAATTTTCCATTGATTCCCGAATTGGCCCATGATTATTGATATTTAGTGATAGTCTTGACGCATGGTGGCGAGTGGTGGATTCGAACCACCGAAGGGAAAACCCGACAGATTTACAGTCTGTTGCCTTTGGCCACTCGGCAAACTCGCCTTATAGAGAGATGGAGCTGGCAATAGGACTCGAACCTACGACCGCCGGTTTACAAAACCGATGCTCTACCAACTGAGCTATGCCAGCTCAACGTAACTCACGAGGGAAATTTTTAGAGGAATGGGGGCATAAAGGCAAGGCAATGCGCGCGCTCGGGTTGCTTTGGGTGTCAGGCGCAAAAAATCTTTTGCATAAAAACCGCTGCCGCCACGGAGACGTTGAGGTCGCCCATGGGGCCTTGGGGAGCGAGGGCGCAAAAGTGTTCGAGTGGCCTTTTGACTGCGTAGGAAAGGCCTCTGTGCTCGTCTCCCAGCACCAGGCCCAAGGTGGCGGGCAGGGGAGGGGAGGCCAAATGCGGGGGCAAGATCAGCGCTTTCGCCCTCGGATAGGCCCACCAGCGCCACGCCCCTTTGGCTCAGGTTTTGGATCGTCTTGGGGAGCGAGGCCACGTTGATCAGATCGACGTGTTCGGCCGCTCCCGAGGCGACTCGCAAAAATTGGGGACTGGCGCACACGCCGCCCTTGCGGGACAAAATCACCGCGTGGACGTTGTAAAAGGCGGCACTTCTGAGAATCGCCGCCACGTTGTGAACGTCGGTTACGCCGTCCAAAAGTAGCAGGCGGCAGGGATTTTCCTGAGTGGCCGCTTCCAGTGCCGAGTAGAGGTTGCCCAGGTTTTTGGCGGGCAGGGGAGAGGCCAGCAAAAAGGCCTGGGAGGGAACTCTTTGGGGGGTAAAATCCCGTTGTTGGCACAAGGCGCGTGCCTCTTCTTGCAGGGAGTGGGGAGAGCACTCTATCCATTCGAGGGAGGCCTTTTCAAATTCTTTAAACTGCGACCGCGCCTTTTGAGCGCAGTAGAGCTTGCAGGGCGCGCGCAGGGGATTTTTCAGCGCCTCTTTGATGGAGTGTATGCCAAAGATAATATCCATCAGAAGGCCGTGCGGTGGAGTTGGCAAACTTTGTCTGTCAGTTGGGATTCGCCCACCAGAGTTTTTTGCAAGTTTTTGCGTGTGATAATTTCCAACTCCCCCGAGGCGTTGAAGGTCTTTTCACCCAAAACCACGGTCAGGGGAAGGCCCAACAGTTCGGCGTCCTTAAATTTGAATCCCGCCCCGGCGTCACGGTCGTCGTAGAGCACGTCCAGGCCCGCCGCTTGCAAGTTCTGATAGATTTCTTCGCCCTTCTTTTTGATGCTTTCCGATTTTCCCACCAGCACCAAAGAGAGGTCGTAGGGGGCGATACTTTTGGGCCAGACGATGCCCTTGTCGTCGTGGTGTTGTTCGATGACGGCGGCGATAATGCGGGTCACTCCGATGCCGTAACAACCCATCAAGGGGGCGGTCGCGCGCCCGTTTTTGTCCAGCACGCTCACTTTCAAGGCCTTGGAGTAGAGGTCGCCCAGTTGAAAAATATGGCCGACTTCAATGCCGCGTTTGATGGTGACGCTTTCTTTTCCATCGGGGGTCAAGTCGCCTTCACGGGCCAGGCGCAGGTCGGCCACCTCAAAGTCGGCCACATCCCGGGAAGGTATCACGCCTTGAAAATGGGTGTCTGATTGGCAGGCACCGGCGACGTAGCTGGCGTCCAGGTTGACCGCGCGGTCGAAGATCACGCGCAGGGGAGAGGGCATTTTGGCCGCGCCGATATAACCTTTGGGAAGGCGGTGGCGTTCCAACAGGGCATCAGTGGCGGGGGCCACGGGTTCGCCGCCCAGATAATTTTTGAGTTTGGTTTCGCTCAACTCGTCGTCGCCCAAAAGTTGTAACAGGACAATTTTTTCTTCACCTTCCGCCAGATAGCTGTACACCAGCGCCTTGAGCGCGTGGTGGGGTGGTTTGCCCAGGAAATCGCAAACCTTTTTAATCGTGTCTGTGCCGGGAGTGGAGATGCTTTGCAAGGCGGTCTTTGCAAAATCAAAATCCGGCACTTGGCGGACGGTTTCGGCGCGCTCCCGGTTGGCGGCGTAACCGTCTTGACCGAGTTGGGGGACGCAGACAATTTGGTCTTCTCCGGTGTCGGCCAGCACTTGGAACTCGTGGGTTTGGGAATCGCCGCCGGCCATATTTCCGGCATCCGCCTCCACTGCGACGAAGTCCAGGCCACAGCGCTCGAAGATGGCACAATAGGCGCGGTACATGGCCTGGTAGGAGGCGTCCATTCCCTGCTGGTCGATGTCGAAGGAATAGGCGTCTTTCATCACAAATTCCCGCGCGCGCATCAGTCCAAAGCGCGGGCGCAGTTCGTCCCTGAATTTGGTGTTGATCTGGTACAGGTTGAGGGGCAGTTGCTTGTAGGACTTGACACTTTTGCGGAAGATGTCGGAAACCGCCTCTTCGTTGGTGGGGGAGAGGCACAGGTCGGCCCCGGATTTATCTTTAAACGAGAGCAGTTCGTCTCCCATTTTTTCCCAGCGGCCGGATTCTCGCCACAAATCTCCGGGGGTGACCACGCTGGCGAGCAGTTCAAAGGCCCCGGCGCGGTCCATTTCCTGGCGCACGATTTCTTCTATTTTGCGGATCGAGCGGCGGCCCATGGGAAGCTGGTTGTACAGGCCCGCTGCTGCCTTGTGAACCAATCCCGCCCGCAGCATCAGCCGGTGACTGGGAATTTGCGCATCGGCGGGGGATTCTTTATAAGTTTGCCAAAAACCTCGGGAGAGTCGCATGCTTAAACGTTCATCGCCAGGGCGAGGGGCAGTTCAAAGGATTCCAGCACCTCTTTTTGCAGAGAGGAGGCGGAGACGACTTGATAGGCGTCGGGAGTGGCCAGCAGTTTTTTGCACAGGAGGTTGTGCAGGTTGTGTCCCGACTTGTAGGTGGTCACCTTGCCGGCGATTTCGTGTCCCAAAAGACTGAGGTCGCCGATGGTGTCTAAAATTTTGTGGCGGACAAATTCATCTCTGAAACGCAGCCCCTCGGCGTTGATGACTTTGAAATCGTCGAGCACGATGGCGTTGTCCAGGGAGCCGCCTTTAATCAGGCCCTTGCGCTTTAACATGCCCACGTCTTTGAGCAGTCCAAAAGTTCTGGCGCGGGCAATTTCTTCAATATAGTTTTGGCAGGAAAATTCAAAGCATTTTTTTTGCGTCCTGATGGTGGGGTGGGCGAAGGTGATGGTGGATTCGACGATCAGGCGGTTACAGGGTTCGATGGTCGCCCACTTGTCGCCCAGGTCAACGCGCACGGGTTTGAGAATAATCAGAAATTTTTTGGAGCGGTTGAGTGTGGTGATGCCGGTTTCCTTGAGCAAAAAGACAAAGGAGGCCCCCGAACCGTCCATGATGGGAACTTCGGGGCCGTCAATTTCACAGTAGACGTTGTCGATGCCCAGTCCGTAAAAGACCGAGAGCAGATGTTCCACCGTGTGAATGGCACTGGCACCACTGCCCACTGTAGTGTTGTTTTCGGTGGCGCCCACGGTTTGCACATGCGCTTTGACCAGTGGTTTGCCGGGCAGGTCGATTCTCCTGAACTGAATTCCAAAATCGGCCGCCGCCGGATGCATCGCCAGGGTCACTTTGTGGCCGGAGTGGATACCGATGCCGGTGACGGAGATTTCTTTGGCGAGAGTGCGTTGGTGTAACATTTAAAAAACCTAAATAGTCAAATTTTTAGGGCCTATTATCGCCCCTGTCTCACACTACTGGCAAGTTTCCTCGTGAGACTACCTGCATCGTCTATTTTAACGGCAGGCCTTATTAACAACAAGTTTAAAATTGCCAAAGGCAAGTTTTTACTCTTTTTACTCCTCGGGGGGAGTGGGCAGGCACGCCACCATGGCGATGGGGATGACCAAAAAGGCGGCCCCCAAAAGGTAGGGGAAGGCCCCGCCCCAACGCCAGTAGGAAAGCCCCGCCGCCAGTGGCCCTATCACCCGCGCCAGTGCTCCCAGACTGCGGAAAATGCCCAGGCCCAGGCCTTGATTTTGCGCTGGCGTATACAGTGAAATCAGGGCGGTCAGGCAGGGAATGGCCATGGCGCTGCCGATCGAGAGGAAAAAAAGGCCGGTGTATAAAATCCAGGAAGAAGAGGCCCAGGCAATCGCCAGCAGCCCGGGAATCAACAGCACCAGCCCCTGCAGGGCCATCCTTTTTTCCCCCACGCGGGAGGCCTTGCGGCGCACATATCCGCCTTGAGTTAAGGCGATTAAAACGCCGATGAAGACGAACATCCAGGCGTTGTCCAGGCCCGAATAGGAAAGGCGCTCCACCGCCAAAAAGGTAAGGGTAAATTCCATACCGGAAAAGGCGAGCAAAAAGAGGAAGTGCGCCAGGTTGGTGAGGTTGAAACCGGGGTAGGGCAGGGGGCGAAACAGTTGCCACGGGTTGGCACTGCGCTGATGAGTTTTTTGGCCGCGAAGGGCCGGGGGCAGGGTTTCGGGAAAGGAGCGGGCGACCCACACCAAATTGACCGCACTCAAGACAAAGGCCAGCAGGGCGGGGAGGGAAAAGGGATTGACCCCCCAGGACTGCGATGCGGGAAAGACGGCGGACAGGTCGAGCAAGCTGGTAATTCCTCCCAGCGCGGGGCCAAGAATGAAGCCCAGAGCGAAGGCGATCCCGATGATGGCCATGCCCTTGGAGCGGTTTTGGCGTTCGGTGACGTCTCCCACGACCGCCGTGGCGGTGGAGATATTGCCCGCCATAATGCCGCCGATAAAGCGGGCGAAAATGAGCAGGGTGAAGCTGCCGCTAAAAAACCACAAGGCATAACTCAGAGTAAGCCCCGCCAAACTGGTAATCAGCACCGGCCGGCGCCCGATTTTGTCCGAGAGCGTACCCCACAGGGGCGCGGCCACAAATTGCAGCAATGAATACAGTGCCCCCAGAGCGCTACCAAATAAAACCACGCTGGAGATGTCGCCGCCGCCGGCAGAGGCCCAGCGTGCCACCCCGTCAAAGATCAAGCGCAAAAAAGGATTGTCTCCGTCGACTTCCAAATAGTGTTTGGCCAGGGCGGGAAAGAGCGGGAAGATGATAGAAAACCCCACCAAGTCCAAAAACAGGGTGGCAAAAACCATTTTCAAAGTGGATTTGGCCTGGGGATTCAAGGGGGTAGAGGAGAGCTTTTGTTCGGGCATGGGGGGAACCTCCGGTTGATGGTATAATTCGCGTTGGGCGTTAGCGTCTGCTTTGAGATGCCGGCGGGCGAGTTCGGCAAAGTCTGCACACCACTGGGGATCGCTGTTGAGGCAGGGGATGAGCGAAATTTCGGCGCCGAGCTTTTTGACTTCGCTGCCCAATTCATGGCCGATTTCATCCGTGGTTTCCAGGCAATCGGCGACAAAACTGGGGCAGTAGACGGCAATTCTTTTGGCCCCCCGGATGGCCAGATCATGGCAAAAGCGGTCGGTGTAGGGGCCGAGCCACTCTTCGGAACCAAAGCGCGACTGAAAAGTGAAGTGGATGTCTTCCGTGCGGCGCTTTTGGCGCAATCCCTTTTGGAGCAGGCAAAAAGTCTCCCAGCAGTGGCGGTAGTAAAGATCGCCTTTGGCGAGCACGCGCCTGATGGGAATGCCGTGAAAGGAGATGACCAGGGCATCCGCCGGGTGGCCTTCCAAATGCTGGTGGATATTGTTCACGCTATGGTCGATGAAAGCGCGGGCGCGGTGAAAGCTGGTCAAAAATTCAAACCGGGGGATGTTGACCCGGTTTTTGAGTTGCCCGCAAAAGGCGTCTACCGCGCTGGCCACCGTGCCTTCGCAGTATTGGGGAAAGAGGGGAATCGCCAGGATGCGCTCGATGGGGCCTTGCTTTTCCCAAGCGTCCCAAACGTCTGGGATATTCGGCCGCCCCAAGAGAAAGGCGTGCCCTACCTCTGCCTCGGGTAGCTGGGCCTGAATTTTTTGGGCAAAGTCGCGGGTGATTTTGGGCAGGGGAAACCCGTCTCCCTGCCAGATGCGGGCGTAGGCGCGGGCGCTTTGCGCTGGGCGAAATGGCAGCACGGCACCGTAGAGGATGATTTTCCACCACCAGGCGGGTAAATCCACCACTCGGGGGTCGCCCAAAAAGTCTTTCAGGTAGCTTCTCACGTCGCTGGTCTTGAGACTGGCGGGGGAGCCGAGTTGCAGCAGCAAAATTTTTTCGGGGTGTGTTGCCATGTCCACTGTCTGGAGGTATAGCATGGCCTATAAGGAGTTGCCCAATGGCCTTTCAACATGGCCGGCCAGACACAGATTTTACGGGATTGCCTTTGGGAGAGTCCAGCACCGACTATCCCACCTCCTATGCCCCCGAAGTTTTGGCCACCTTTCCCAACCAAAACCCCGGCGCGGATGCCTGGACCAGTTTGCTGTGCAGTGAGTTTACCAGTCTGTGCCCGGTGACCAAACAACCGGATTTTGCCCGCATCTATGTCAACTATATTGCCGACAAACTGATGGTGGAGAGCAAGTCGATGAAACTCTACCTGTTCAGCTTTAGAAACCACGGCGCTTTTCACGAGGACTGCGTGCAGACCATTTGCGACGATTTATTTGAGTTGCTCGCACCCAAATTTCTCGAAGTGGCAGGGGAGTTTACTCTCAGGGGAGGCATCAGCATTTGTCCCTACGCCTCCCGTGCGGGCGATGATACTCACTTTTGCGCCTTGAGAGACAAGCGTTTGAGCGAATATGCCCCCGGCCGCTACACCATGCCGGTGGGGAAACTTTATTCGTAGAGTGTCTTTTTGATGTTTGACAATGTATATACATTAGGATAGAATGGAATATGAAATTTGAATGGGATGAGAACAAAAACGAAAGTAATTTCTCTAAACACGGAGTTTGGTTCGAGGAAGCGCAAACTTTATGGGCCGATGCCTGCGCTTTGGAATTTTTTGACCCAGATCACAGCGATTTTGAAGACCGTTTTATCCGCATCGGCCATTCTTCAAAGAAGAGATTACTCTTGGCCGTTTTTTGCGAACGTATCACTCAAAAAAAGATACGTTTAATTTCGGCCCGCAGGGCAACTAAAAGGGAGGTGAGAGAATATGAAGAAGGAATATAATCTCAAAAAACTGAAAAAGCGTCCCGGAAAAGTGAAAATTGATTCCGAGGCCGTGAAAGTTCCCATCAGCTTGAGAGTAGATAGTGCTGTACTCGCCGATTTAAAGACGGAGGCCCAGCGTTTGGGAACGCCCTACCAGACTTTAATTGGCAGTATTTTACACAGGTACGTCCATGGCGAATTGGTCGACCGCAAAGCTATTGAAATCTTGGAAGATCTTTCAGTCTCGTAGTATCATTCCGTCTTGTTTGTCTCTGGCCTTCTTCCGTGGGTATTGAGAAATTCGGTGAACGCCTCCATGGCAAAGCGCTGGTCGGTGTTTTTGTTTTCATCGTAGACCAGGCCCGCGCGTATTTGCCGCACCAGGCGTTGGTTGGTGGCGTAGCGATTCCCCTCTAAAAGTGAATCGACTCCTAATCCCGAAAAAATCACCAATGGTATGGAAATGATGGCCGTGATGAAGGAAGTTCTGGATGAAAGTGGTGGATGCTTTACTTCTAAACTATGCATGATAGTCGATATGGTTGCAAGTATTGCTCCGCCCCCAAACCCTATCAATCCAAAGGGAACGAGAAATTTCTTTGCCCGATAATTTTCATAATTTTCTTCTTCCTCTGGAGATGCTAAAACGGCACTCAAATCGCGCAGGAATTGATCCAGATCGGCCCGGGTGACTTCAATGGGGATGCAGCCCAGGGTGATGTGTTCGGTGATATTGTCGGCGAGAAGGTCGCCATTGAGCCACGTCCTTTTTTGTTTGCCGTCCTGACAGGCGTGAACCAACAGGGTTTCCCCGGCACTTTCCGGGGCCTCCACAAAGTAAAAATCGGGAACGGTGTCAATCAGGGCCTTTTGGGCCAAAACCGGGCCAGAAGTAAGAATCAGGGCGGGGGCGAGCAGGGAAGTCAGAAACATTTTAAAATTTTTCACGGCGCATCTCCTTGTTGGTGACCTTTATGAATCAAAAATCTGAAGATGTCAAATTTTTTTTGCGCTATGCGCGTTTATTCAAAAGAAAAATTTGTTAGAGTGAAAACCATGTTTGGATTGGGAATGGCCGAGGCCTTGATTTTACTGGCGGTGGTTTTGCTTCTATTTGGGGCCAAGCGCATCCCCGAACTGGGCAGTTCCATGGGCCGGGCACTGACCAACTTCAAGCGCGGTCTGCGCGAAAACCCTGGCGATGAAATTAAGCACGTTCCCGGCGAAAAAAAGCGCAGTTCAAACTTGTAATGTCCTCAACTCACAATGTTTAAGGCCCAATCAGGGGGCCTTTTGGTGAGGAATTTAACTTTTCCGACAGTTATTTTGCAGATAATGGTAAAGGGATTGTCCGGTCTGGAGTTATCCAAGAGGATGGCCTTGTTGGCAATTTTTATCGCTTCTTTCATATAGTTCAATACTCTCGGCAAGCGTGCTCTGATTTTTTCTTCGGGAACGGAATGTCCGCCTTCGCTTACTCGCTGAAGAACACGCGCTACATTAAGTTCTACACTTTCCAGGCCGATGTAAACCAGAATCACTTCAAAGGAATTGGCCTTGGCCTCTCTGAGCAAATCCAGTTTTGATGGGTGTGAAAAGACTGTTTCAAAACAAAACGATATTCCCTTGGCAAGGTTTTGATAGCACTGTTTCCTGGCCGCTTTCTGGGCAAAGGCCTCCGACTCGGAATGTGCGAAATCAAACTGTTGTTTTTGTATTTCGTCTGCATTTACGAAATGAATTCCTTTGGACTTGAGTCTGGTTTTATAAAACGTAGACTTGCCTGCACCATTCCCACCTGCCAAAATCCAAAGTTGCCTATTTGCCGTTTTCATCAAAATTCTGGGCCACGACAAAAACGCCGTTTTCAATTTTACCCACGAGAATTTGGCCGTCGCTGGTCTGTTTTTCGAGAAGGCCAGGGTGTTTTTCGCTCATGCGGAACCATTCACTTCCAGATACGACTTGGGAGGTGAGTTTTCCGCTTTTGCGATCGGCCTCCAGTTGGCCAAAAACTTCCTCGAAGTCAACGCTCTGTGATTTTAAAGGCCTGACTAAAATTTCGATTTTCTCTTGAAGAAGTTCATTGACTTGTTGGGGGATCAGGTTTTTTTCCACAACCCTTCCAATTATGGCCCAGTATTCAACCTGTTTGGCCGCTGACCGTACCAAAGGCATGCCTTCTTCATCGGCGAGGTGATAAAGCCGCTTACTAATTTTAATGGGTTTGGCCGACAATAGTTCCTCTCTGGTTTTGGTAACTTTTGTTACTTATATATACTATTGTAACACATAATGAAAAAGACTGCAATTCTTCATTTTTGGCCTTAAAACTGTGTAATTTCGGCATCTTCCCGGCGAAAGAAAAGAAACAAAAAAACCAGTGTAAGCACGGGAACAAACGCCAGCAAGGCCAAAGTGGTGTGGATGCCCACCCGGTCGGCGGAAAATCCTATAAAAGCGTAACTCAAACTGATGACGACGGAATTGGTGAAAAATTGCACCGAGCACACGGTGGCGCGGATATTGCTTTCGCAATTGTCCTGAATGTATTGGTCGGTGTGGACAAAGAGCGCTTCGGGAAGGGCGTTGATCAGCAAAAACAAAAGCACCATCCACGCAAGTTCTGGCCGGGTGAACACCAGGCCGCAGGCCAAGGCGGTGAGGATGGTTGTGCCGAAGATCAGTTTTTTGAGGCCCCATTTGGCAAAACGGGGCGAAAAATAAAGTCCCAGCGAGGAAACCAAATACCCACTGGCAATCAGAAATCCAATATGCTTGCCACTCAGACCGTACTCCTTGAAAAGACTCTGACTGAAAATAAAAAACGGCGTGTGCAGCCCTTCGAGAAAGGCAATTCCCAGGATAAAGAGCAGCAGGCTTTTGCCTCGTCTGGTTTTTAAAAACGTCCTCAGTTCCCTGGTGAGCCTTCTCTTTTCAGTATTGGCCTTGGGCCTGCGCGAAGTTTCGTCAATAAACAACAAACACAAGATTCCCGCGCCCAGGGAGATGGCGGTGAAAAGAAATATAAAGTGTTTGTCCATATCAAAAAGAAATCCCCCCGCCAGCGTACCCACCGCAAAGGAGACGGTCATGCACACCCTGCTTTTAGACATGATGTGGATGTGTTTTTGCGGCCACTTTCCCCCCGCTTCTTTGAGGCCGTCGTACAAAAGTGCTTGATCCGCCCCCGACAAAAAGGCAAAACTCATTCCGGTGAGAGCGAAAATCAAGAGGTAGAGGAAATAATTTGGGGGGGCAAAATAGAGTACCAATGAGATGAGCAGCAACAGGCCACTTAAAATCAAACTGTACTTGCGCTTGAACTTGTCGGCAAAAAGGCCGGCCGGAATTTCAAAGACAAACGACACCCAAAACAGCAGGGATTGCAGAATTCCAATTTGAAAATTGGTGATTCCGTGATCGAGCAGAAAAACCACGAAAAGCCCCCGGGCAAAATCCAGATTGCGCAAAATGGTGTGCCCGTAAAAGAGGGCGACATTTTTCTCGACGTTGGTTTGATTCCATCTCATGGCCTAAATACTCACTTTTAGGTCAGTTTAAGTTTTTTTTTCTTTTGCCGAAGGGGCATTAAAGACTAAAAAAAGGAGCTTGGCAATGAAGAATTTCATTTGGGCCTTTTTACTCGGGTTTGCTTTTTCCTTACTGAGCGCTTGTGATTCCGAACCGGAAATCCAGGAGCGAACGCTGATTCTCAGGGGCGCCGGTCAGGAGGGTGAGAGTTCAGACAGAGTGAGGATACAGTCGCGCTATTCGGTCGGCAACGGTGATTCCGGTCTGGTCGATCAAATGTGGTATTTGGACAGAAATGCCCACACCGCTCAGACGGGAAGTATCGACATCAACCTTGGGGACGTTCACGACTACTATCGCGGAGAAGGGCAGATTGTCATCGTCTCCGACAACCGCATCGACCTCGACCACCCCGATTTGAGCGCCAACGCCAACGTGGCGAGAAGCAAAGACTACACGGCGGGAACCAGTCAAAGCGACTGGTCGGGAAGAATACCCCGAGGCACGGGGGGCACCGGCGAGGGCAGTAATGCCGAGCAGGTACAGGGAAGAATCGCCCACGGCACGGCCGTGGCGGGAGTCATCTCCATGGCCAAGGACAATTCCGAGGGCCTGTTTGGAGTCGCTCCCAATGCGGAACTTAGGGGTTATAATTTTATTTCCCAACAAAAGGTCAGTACCTTGCTCGATCAATTGGGTGCTGATGTCACCGGCGACGTCACCTTTAACTACAATTATGGAACCTATCAATCCAAATTTTCCAAATACGGCAACATCTATAATTCCTGTATCCAAATGCTCAGTGAAAAGGACGAACACACTAATATCGTCTATGTCAAGGGTTCGGGCAATTGGTATTTGGAGGAATCCACTGAAGGCATCATCGCTCACAACAATAAAAACTGGTTTTTGGGAAACGCCAATTTCGACCAGACCAATGCTCTTCCCTACATGATTGTAGTGGGCGCCTTGGGCCGGGACGGAGTCAGGAAGTCCCATTCTTCACCGGGAAGCAACCTCTGGATCAGCGCCCCCGGAGAAGACATTAGCTCCACCGACATTGTCGGCTGCACCGAGGGTTTTGACACCGACTCCAGCGACGGGCCGTTGGATAACAACAATGTCAATTTAAATCCCAATTGCGATTACGCCGTCAACGTCCCCTGGTATTCCCTCTCCACCGCCTTGGTGACGGGAGCAGTGGCGCTTTTGCGCGAAGTTTGTCCCGAGTGTACCTGGCGGCACATCAAGCACGCCCTGGCCAAAACGGCGGTCAAAATAGATGCCGACGCCTCATCCGACCACCCCATCCCCGGCCTTGATTTGAGCGGGCACAAGTATCAGCGTGGCTGGACAACCAATGCCGCCAACTACAACTTTCACAATTGGTACGGGTTTGGCAAAATTGATGTCAAACAGGCGGTCGCCTATTTGGAACAAAACCAACACGACGTGACTACGGATATGGGCGAAGTGGTCAATACCTTGGGCCGTGGCAAAAGGCGATTTTACTATTATCACCACGGTCTGGAATGGAGTATTCCCGACAACCACAGTGACGGCACTTCCGATAGCATCAACGTCGATCTCCACAATTTGGAAATCGAACACGTCATGGTCAATCTCGACATCACTCACTCCCGGGCCGCAGACCTCGCCCTGGAATTGACATCTCCTGCGGGAACGGTCAGTCAACTCACCTATATCAACAGTGGGATTGATCAGAATGGTTTAAATCTGGTTACGTTGGGCAGCAACGCTTTTTACGGAGAGTCCAGTTTGGGAAGCTGGAGGCTCAAAGTGATCGACGGACAGAGCGGGGAAACCGGCACTTTGCACGGTTGGGATCTCAAAATTTTGGGCCATAAAATTCCTGGAAGTAGCGTGGCCACGCCCCCCTCAATCGTCTCTGCCAGCGTCGATGCCGACAACCAACTTTCCTGGACGCTACCTTCGGACACCAGCGGGCTTCGCAGAGTTGAATTTTGCCTGCTCAAAACAGAGCGCACCTGCCAATTTCACGATTGGATCAGCGCTCCTCTCACTCCATCCCTGTTTGGCATAGAGATTTTCAAGGATTATAGTCTGGGAGGGGCCTGGGTCGCTCTGGACAACACAAGATACTACACCGCCGGAGCAAAAATCGTCAAAATCAGAACCGTTGACGACAACGAAAACCTCTCGGCAGTACAAAGTTTTAACGTGAATTTTTAATTTATCTCTCGACAGGAGGCCAAAATGAAAAAAGTGGGTGCAATCTTTCTTTCCGTCATTTTTCTGGGAGTGAGTCTCGCGTGGTTTTTTTCCTCTTCCGGGTCACTCACGCAGCAAACGGAACCAGCACAACTTTCTGAGCACCAACCGGAGAGTCTCCCAACAGTAGCAAAACCCTCTTTGCCATCACCTCCCAAAGTTCATAAACAACAAAAGCGGGAGCAAAAACGGGAAGAAAAGGAAAGGCCACATACAAGCGAAGCGACGGTTTCTCCTCCCCGAACCAATCCTCTCAATTCTTATCCACGCCAGAAGTTGGCGGCGGGAGAAGGTTTGCAACTCATCGGCGGCGTTATCGCCCACGCCGAAAAAGATGCCATCCATGGAGAATGGCTCTATTCCTCCCAAGGGCTGCACTACTACAGAGCGGATGCCAAACAGGCCTCCAACGTGGTTTACGATCCCGCCTCCAGACGCTACGGGCGTTTGACCGGAGAGTTTGTTTTTACCGGAAAAGATGCCGGCATGGCCGAAAAAATCGCCTCCGATTTGGGATTGCAAAAAAATACACTCAACCTTGGCACGGGAAAAGTTGTCGTCCTGACATCTGCTTCCGATAATTCCCATGAACAACTGGAGATTCTGCGTTCCCGGTACAAAGACCTGGTAACCCCGGACATCCAATACTCCCTTCAACAAACCTATGGGCCTTAAGACGCTTTATTGAGCAGGGCCTTTTAAGTTAGGTCTTTCCAATTCTATATAGCGCGATGAGTCATTGGTGCACCAACCCGAATACCGGACGAACACCCCTATTATACCGATTTTATTCAGGTTATCCTTATCCCACTAAAGCTAAATCCAGTCAATATCGCGAAACTTTATGTTGATGAGGGCCTTTCGATGGGCCAAATTGCAGAAAAACTGGGATGTTCACCGTGGGCAGTTTCGGTCAGGCTGCGCCAGCTTGGTATCGGCAAAAGTATCAAAAAAACCGCCTTTAACGACCCTAAGAATTACTGTGCACCAGTGGTGCCCTATGGATTTCGTAAGGTCAAACGCCAACTTGTGCCTTGTCCGAAGGAAATGAAAATTTGTCGATTAGTGGTCAATCTCATCAATAAACAAGGCCTATCTCGTAATGCTGTAGGTCGTTATCTTAAGGCCGAAGGTTTTAAAAACAGATCGGGAAAAACTACTTGGGATAAAACTGTTGTTACATCCATTTATAAGCGATGGGATTCCAAAATATAGGGTCGATTCAATGCTATGTTTAATTAAAAACAGAATTTTATAGGCTATGATTAACGACTATTTTACAGAACAAAAAGGAGATTGTGATGCGTTATATTTCTGGATTTATTGCTGGTGCTTTAATTTCTCACTACGGTTTCAGAACCGACATTCCGCAACTGCTTTTGCACGACCTTAAAATGGCGGCACTGTCCAAAGTCGTCAAAGGCCTGAGTCCGTTGGAACCTTTTACCGAAAAACTGACTGGTAGAAAATTCGAGTGGGTTTATGGTGCTCAAAATTCTTCTGGGAAAAAATAGAACACTTGCCAAGCAAGAATTATTTATTTCTTCTTTTGCCTCTTGATTTTGGCAAGGCCTCTACTGAAAAACGGGCCAACGATTTTTTCAGAAAGCCAAGCTGCTCATTTAAAAGATCAACCATCATCTCATCTAGTTCATAAATTTCATTAACAAGGGCCTGCTTTTTTTTGGTCAAACGAGAATTGGTTTCTATCCTCAAATTTTCAAGAGGGTTGAGGTTAAACCCAACAGCGAGAAGGTATTCAAAAAAGAGTTTTCCCGATGGTGTGGAATGACCATTTTCTATATTGGTTATGTAATTTCTTGTTACCTCTAATGTTGTGGCCAAATCTTTAACCTTTATTTCTGTTTTGGCCTTTCTTTTCTTTTTACAATTGGCCATCACTTTTTTTATAAAATTGATTGCTACCGTTTCTTTTGCTCCCAAAGGAATCTCCTCTTAATCAAAGTTAAGAAAATTTTACCAATCCTTTTAGGCAAAAATAACGCTCTATATAATTAGTGGTTTTATGAATAATTTGTCTTTTTTGGTAAAAAACACTATTTTAAAAGGTGTATAAAGAACCTTTGGAAACAAATTTATCAAATCCCACTAAATTATTGTGGGATTTAACTTAATAGGATTTCTTATGGCCAGAATAACAAAACAGAAAAGGCTCAAAGAGGCCAAAACAATTGTAGAAAATAGTGCCTTTGGGCAAAGAATGAAAGTTTCAAACAGTTTTCTTTTTCTAATGGAACATGGTGAATACGAAAATATCAAAAAAGTCATTGGCAAAATGGTCTACAACGTAAGAGCACCAAAAAATGATAACGAAATTAAACGTATTCTTGACCATAAATTAACTGTTAATGAACTAAACTCAAAAACAATGAATACTGCTCATTTAAGGGCCGAATACGATAAAGATATGAATCTTCAGTTCTTTGTCTATCATTCTTACAGAATTACAAAAGAGCATGCTTATCTTGTTGCTCAAGTTTTGCATCAAATGTTACATATAGCCTTTGCTCTTCACAATATTGATATTGGCGTTAGCGGTGCAAATAACCCTGATGAAATCGCTGATCTCATTAATTCCATTAAAGTTACTACTGAACCACCGGGGCAAAAGAAAAAGACTGTTTCTTTAAAGAGTATAAAAAAACAAAAAATGAAAAAAAAATTAAAATCCAGTGGTAAAAAATGAAAATTCTAATTGGTAGTTCTTTTCTTTGCCCTCTTCTTACCTTTAGGAACAGATACAACAGAAATTTGAGTAAGTGTAATTTTAAGGAGGTCAAGTTGTTCTTTTAAAAAATTGATGGTTAGTTCATCCATTTCGTAAATTTCATTGACGAATGACTGTTTCTTTTTGGCCAAACGAGGATTTGTTTCTATCCTCAAATTATTTAAGGTAGTGAGGTCAAACCCAACCGCCAAAAGGTATTCAAAAAACAGTGTTCCTGATGGAGTTGCGTGACCATTTTCAATATTAGTTATGTAGTTGCTCGTTTTGTCTAAGAGCTTGGCCAAATCTTTAACTCTCACTTTGGTTTTGGCTTTTCTCTCCTGCCTACAGTTTGCCATCACTTTTTTTAAAAAGTTTTCTGCTGCTTTATTTTTTTGTGTCGCCAAAAATTTCTCCAACGTAAAGTTTGCCAAATTGTCGTTCAATTAACGCATGAAAATCTTACCAAATCCCTGGGTTTAGAATAAGAACCTATTTAAGTAGTGATTTATTGCTTTGCTAAGTATTTTTTATTGATAATCACTAAATATAAATGTATTATGATAAAAAAGACGGCTACTCTTTCCAGTTTTACTAAACCTAGAGAGGAAGTTTTTAAATGGCATATAAAGATAATCATCCCAGCGTTAACAAACAATTCGGCCAGTTTCTCAAACAAGCAAGAGTTAGTGCTGGGTTTACCCAATGTCATGTCAGTAAAGAACTGGGGTTTAAGAATGGGCAGTATTTATCCAATCTCGAAAGGGGACTTTGTTCGGCCCCCTTCAAAGTTCTGGGATTCTTTGTAAAAAAATATGGCATTGATGTACGAGATTTTATCCAATATTTAATGGCACTAGAGAAACATAATCTTGAATTAAAATTTGGCCTCATTAAAAAACCTGAAAGAATCAAAATACCATTTTTTCTAACGGAAGATATGGAAATTAGAGTCAGAAAAAATTTGTAGATATTTTAATCTTGACTTGGTTGCAGTGGTCACAAAAGCAAAAATAGAATATTGCATTATAAAATAATGATAACTTCGACTCCTTTTTGCTCTCGACGGTTTCCTATTGTAAAAGACCCTCCCCAAAAATGAATATCTTTCTTTAAACTATAGATTCCCAGTCCATTACCAAATCTTTTTCCACTAAATCCCTTTTCTCCAACATAGGGCAGGACATCTTCGGCGATACCCGTTCCTTCGTCGGTAATGCAAATCTTGACAGCCTCGCCTTCTTTGCTCATTTCAATTTGAATATTTCCGCTCTCTGGTGTTGCTTCGATGGAATTATTGAGAATATTGGTAATAGCAGACTTGAAATCCACGGGGTCAACTCGTTTAGCATAGACCTGAGAAAATTCACACGCCTTAATGGGCAATATTTTAATTTTTTCCTTGTCGGCGCATTGAAGACGAGCATCAGCACAAGCTTGCTCAACGATTTGATAAAGATTGATTGTATTCAAGGCCTTTTGTTTGTCTTTATGGTCTGAGAGTGCTCTGGTAACAGAAGTTTTAATATCGTCCATGGCATTTCTGATAATGGATTCTTCTTCATTTCCGCCTTCTTTGAGAAGCGGCAACGTGGCATTGATAACACCCAAAGGGGCCTTGATATTGTGAAGCACTTTTTGGGAAAGTTCATTTAAAACAGTTTCTTGTGTATGTTTGGAAATTCTTGCTTTGAGATATTCCAAAGCACTTGATAGTTGTTTAATAGAATCAAAGGAGGCATAAAATTCTCGGGGCATATTCTTATCGAGAGTGCCTTCTTTTAAAAGTTTATTTAAAAGAGAAATAAAGCGGTCGAGGTATAAATTCATGCCCAAGAGAGTGAGCAGAGTCAAAGCAATGGCAAAGACAAGATTAAAAGCGAGAATCATCAAAAATTGGGGCGTTTGCAGAAAATAAAGCCAATTGGCCTTGAAAACAATTTGTATAAAAAGCATCGAGTTAATGGGAACACAAACCACATAAGTATTTTGAAAACTTTCATAGTAGGGTTTAGTAAAATCCTGACGGCAACGCAGAATTTCGCTTTCATTATTGGAAGTAAAAATTTCCTTGTCGGACAAGTTATAAAACAGGATGGACTTGGTTTGTGCTCCCATCGGTTTATTGCTGCTTGCCAATTGTTCCATAACGCGCCGATAGTTTCCATTGGCCACCTCATTGGTCAAAACTTCAAGGATGGTTTGGGTTTGAGAGAGAATAAACTGCCCCAAAAAATCCCGTTTGTGAAAATAAAGCACGGCGCAGGTAAGAAGCAAGTTAAGAGAAATAGCAGACGCTACTACCAGAAAAAGAAGACTTCTTTTGCTCAAGTGAAAGTCTTTAGGCAACAGGGTGAACTTCGCCATGTTTGCGTTCTCCTTTATCTTCATTCAAA
Organism: Bacteriovoracaceae bacterium; assembly: GCA_965215445.1. Taxonomy (GTDB): domain Bacteria; phylum Bdellovibrionota; class Bacteriovoracia; order Bacteriovoracales; family Bacteriovoracaceae; genus CBDBLK01. The sequence continues at coordinate 1,801,723 of CBDCDT010000002.1, forward strand.
GCACCAGGCCCAAAATCCAAAAAATCCTCTCGGATGAGTTTAAAACAACGGCCCGGGAGATCGTGATTTTTTAAATCATAAATATAAATCTGATCGTATTTAAAATTTTTAGTGGCCTTAAATTCTTTTTTTAATGATAAAACACTTTTCTTTTGATTGGGAAAAAAGGCCTGGGGAGTGTCTTTTTGGCAGGCGTAATGATAAAAATGATCGGCAAAATCTTTTATGGTGTCGGTTTTTAATTCGATACTTTTATCAAGTTTGCTCCATTCCCAATAAAACCGCCATCCCTCCAAAAGGGCCTTTTCCAATGCTTTTTCGATTTTTTCATGGCAGCCATACCCAAAAATATTATGGGGAGGCCTTTTGGTGCAAGAGAGATGGCAACAAATGACAAAAAGGCCATAGGGGTTGGGCAAACAATAAAAATTGGATTTAATACTGTTTTTAAACCCGGCCGTCCAATTGGAAATGCACCACCTATTAATTCCGGTAAGTTCCACACAGGCCTTCTTGTTAAGCCAAGAGTCGAGAACCACTTGCCTTTCGATCAATTCTCGATAAGAAGCAAAGAGGCCATCTTTTATATTGAGAGCAAAACTCAACCCGTTGGAGTTCCTCAATTCGTGTTTTCCCGATTTGATAGACCTTCCCCACTCCAAAACCTTGCAGGAAGATTCTTTTTTATACAGGGGGATGCGCTCAAAGAGTTCCCCGACACAACGAATTTGTGCCAAATTGTTTTCGTATGCTTCGCCGGTTGATTCGATGGTTTGTCCTTGAAGCTCAAGTTCGCCAGAGTACCAAAAAAAGGGCCTCCAAGTGGGGCATTTGTCAGTTTGTTCAATCCTGAGTTTTCTTTCTTCGAGCAAACGATTGATCGCCAGTTTCACGTCTACAATTTGATAGGAAAAATTCAGCTTGAGATTCAACTGGTTTAAGTGCTGTTCAATTTGTTCTGAAACTTTCATTGTTTGTGCCAGTCCCACAAGTTAAATTCGCCGTCAAAATTATCCAGTTCTTTTAATTGATAGCATCCTTTGGCACAATAAACCATTTTTGTATGCATCAAGGGCAAAATTCGGTATTCTTTGATAATTTCTAAATGAATTTTCTTTAAAAGAGAGAGGTATTTTTCCCGATCGGGTTCTGTTTTTGCCCTTTCCAGTGTTTCCAAAGTAGCTTTGCTGGGAGTAAGTCCAATCAATGGAATATTAAACAAATACATCATTTCAAGAATGGGGTCTAAAGCACTTACTCCCGAATAGTAATAGTGTAAATCATAATCCTTATTTTTTATACGCTCCATTTGGTTTTCTTCGATAATTTCCAGTTCAACGCCATAAGGTTGCAATTGTTCCCGAATCCAAAAAAGAATGGGATTTTCTTTTAGATACCTTAACAGAATGACTGACAGTTTGACGGGTTTTTTTATGGGGCCTTTATCATAAAGATTTTCCAAATGATTATCGTCAAGCCTGGCCAAACTGCTTTCGTTAAAAAGTTGGTTTGTTCTTGCGGCCACTCGTTGGTCTATTTGGATTTTTTCAAAGGCCATTTTGATGATGGAAAAAATCTCCCGTCTCTTTGCTTCTGTATTCAAACGGGGAGATTCAACATTGGGAGTAAAAAATTCAGTCAAGGCAAAAACGCTAGTGTGCTTTTCACCCTCCAAGTTCATATATTTTGCGATCTTTTCGTATCCCGACCCCACCAGCATGACGTTATCATGGTTTTGATAGTATTCAATGCCCTTTTCCATTTCGGGAATTTGGATAATGTCCACTAAATCAGGGGATTTTTCATGCAATAAGGGATGGCCAACGTGTTTTTCCAGACTAAGTTTTTCGGGAATAAAATCAACCACTTTATAAGGGCCTGAGAGATTGTTTAAATTTGTTTTTCCTTTTGCATAATCTTGTGGGGCCACTCCCACTTCGGGAACGCTCAACTTGCAAATAAGGGCGTTGAGAGGTTCCTTTAACCTCATTTCAATGCTGTTGCCATTTAAAATTAATGATTCCTCCAAATTGGGACTTATAAGCGAGTCAATAATTCTGGAGTGCCTGACTTGCTCTGAATGAAAAGAGCGTTTCAAGCTATGCAAAACGTCTGCTGGAGTGATGGGCCTTCCGTTGTGAAACTTATATTTCTCCGAAAGAAAAAACTTAACTGTTTTTTTATCTTCGGAAAATTCCCATCCCGAGGCCAAGGCCGGCCGTAAATCAAAGTTATCACCAAAGCGAGCGAGAGTTTCCACAATATTATTGAGAATAAAAATAGACCACAAACTGGCACCATCGCTAATATTCCAATCACTATTGTAATGCAGGCCTTGGAAAATTACCGTAAACGGCGGCGATTGTTCTTTTGTGTTTAAGGTGTTCATATCTTTGGTATTCCTTGGATTTATTTGGCCTTGTGCCAGTCCCATAAATTGAGTCCACCATCAAAATAACTTAAATCTCTCAATTGGTAGAGGCCTTTGGCACAATAAATCATTTTTGTGTGCATCAAAGGCAAAATTTGATATTCGTTAAGCATATTCCAATGGATTCCTCCCAAAAGGGCGGCGTATTTATCCCGATCAACTTCTGTTTTGGCCTTCTCCAAAGCGTTTGTAGTGGCCTTACTGGGAGTGATTTTTAAAAGAGGATGGCCAAACAAATAAATCATCCCAACAATGGTGTCAAGGGGGCTTACTCCCGAATAGAAATAAATAAAATCATAATTCCCCTTTTTAATGCGCTCTCTAAGCCCTTTGTTATCACCTGTAACGATTTCCAATTCAATGCCATGAGGTTTTAATTGATCTCGAAGCAAAAAGGGAATGGGGTTTTCTTGCAGAGATTCAAGCAAAATAACTGATAATTTAAGGGATTGCTTGCTTATGGCCTTGTCGTAGAGATTTTTCAATTGAGACTCTTTAAGCCTCGACAAACTGTCTTCGGTAAAGATTTGATCGGTTCTCTCGGCAATACGGCCATCTATTTGGATTTTTTCAAAGGCCATTTTTATGGCCGAAAAAACTTTTCGTCTTTTTGCCTTGGTGTTTAAATGACGGGATTCGGTGTTGGGAACAAAAAATTCAGTCAATGCAGGAGCACTGACGTATTTTTCCCCTTTCAAGTCTACATATTTTAAAACCTTTTCGTATCCCGACCCTACAAGCAAGACGTTATCATTTTTTTGATAGTATTCAATGCCTTTTTCAACCTCTGGAATTTGCAGAATATCCACCTTTTCCGGGGATTTCTCATCCAGCAAGGGATGACCTGGGTGTTTTTCAAGGCTGAGTTTTTTAGGGGTAAAATCAACCACTTTATAAGGCCCTGAAAGGTTGTTTAGACTTTCCTTGTGGGTTTTTCCTTGTGCATAATCTTGTGGGGCCACACCCATTTCAGGGATGCTCAATTTATAAATGGCAGCGTTCAGGGGTTCTTTTAACCTCATTTTTATGGTGTTTCCCTCCAAGATCAAAGACTCTTCCAAATTGGAACTGGCAAAAGATTGGCCAAGTTCTGAAAATTTCAGACCTGAAGAAAAAGACCGCCTTAAACTCAATAAAACGTCTTCTGGTGTAATTGGCCTTCCATCATGAAATTTGTATTTGTCCGAAATGGAAAATTTGATGGTTTTTTTGTCGTCGGAAAAAACCCAACCCGATGCCAGGCCAGCTTCAAAATTGGAATTATTCTTAACGCGAACAAGGGTTTCTGCAATATTATTGAAAACAAAGAAAGACCATAAGCTTGTATTATTGCTAATGTCCCAACTGTGTTCATAGTGCAAACTTTGGAATACCACCTTAAATGGTGGCAGTGGTTCTTTTTCCTTTTCTGCATCCAAAGTCAAGGCCATGAAAGTTGCTATGCCAATAAATAATATCAGCATAACAAAAAGAACTCGGTTTTTATTTGTCATCTAATAAATCCCGTGTCTCCGGCCGGGCCACATATAGGCTTCACTTTACCACGACGATCAAACATTTTTATTTGTGCAGGAGCAATCAAATCTCCTTCCAAATCAATCCACATTTTATCCCTGTCTTCTTCTATAGAGATTTCGCTTTCATCTTCCGAATTGTGGAGATTTTCAAGAATGAACAATCCCTCTCCTTCTTCATTCTCATCCTTGAGGCAAATGGTTATTATTTTGCCATTAAAAGGAAACGGAAAACACTTCATGCTGTAGTTTTGCAATTCCTCTTCTTGAGCATTGACAGAAAACATAAGGCCGATGGCAAATGAACACACGGACAAAAATACTTTTTTACAAAAACTCATGATCTTCCTCCTTCTACTAAATGGTTTAAGTTGTACTTGTCTATTTTCGCCAAAATATTGGATTCGGAAAGTTGCAACAATTTAGCAATCCCTCTTTTGGTGTCAGTTTTAAGTGCCGCTTCTTCGATAAGTTTTTTTTCCAAGACTCCCTTGGCCTTTTTAATCCCCGGAAAATCTTTTTCGAGAAACGACGTGGGCAAGTTTTCAAAATCCGAGTAAGTAATATATTCGGTTGGTTTTTTACTATAAAAAACCGATCTTCTCGAAACTCCCAAAACAGACTTCCATTTGGAAAAATTCAATCGTCCCGAATCGTCCCTTGGAACACTAATCATAAGCCTTTCAAGGTCGTTTCTGATTCCGCGAATATTGAAAGGGATATTATCTCTTTGCAAATACTCTTGGAGAGATTCGGGAAATTCATCGTAGGAAAACTTTATACCCTTGTTTTCTCTTTTCAAATCTTCAATGATCGCCTCGCAAATGTAGGGAATGTCTTCTTTCCTCTCTTCGAGTGCCGGCATGGTAATATCAAAAATGCAAATTCTGGCATAGAGGTCTTCCCTGAATTTTCCCTGCTTAACCATCTCTTTAAGGTTTTTGTTGGTTGCCAAAATAACCCTTGCACTGGTCTTAAAAATTTGATCGCCTCCGACTCGGCAAAATTCCTTTTCCTCAATCACTTTCAAAAGCTTGGCCTGAATCTCAAGGCTTGCCTCGCCAATTTCATCAAGGAAAAGATCGCCCCCGTTGGCCACTTCAAAAAGTCCCTGTTTGGTTTTGGTGGCCCCCGTAAAGGCCCCTCCTTCGTGTCCAAAAAGGATACTGTCGGCCAGGTCTTTGGGAATGTTGGCCATATTGATATTAAAAAATGGTCGGTCTTCTTGATTCAAAAATTCGCTTCTAAGCTGGGTCAATCTTTTAGCGGTGACAGTCTTTCCCAATCCCGATTTTCCCAAGAGTAAAACCGGAGTAGAAAACTGCGCCAGTGTTTTGAGTTGGGTTTCAATTCTTTTCATGGCATTGGATTTACAAATGTACTTGGCGGAAAAATCCTTATCCATAAACTTTTCTCTGGCACGATTCATTTCTTCTTTGGCCTTGGCAAGTGCTTTCAAAATTTGGGTGTTTCTATATTCCACATAATCTTCGACCCCATCTTTAACAATGTAGCCACAAGCACCCGATTGCATGGCCCGAACCACCAGACGGGTGTCATCGTATCCAGTGACCATTAAAACTTGGATTGATGGCCTTATATTTAAAATGTCTCCAATAAAATCAATACCATCAATCATTTGGCCAGAACTGTCTTTGCCCAAATCCCGATCAAGTAAAACCACATGCACGGTCTGCCGTCTCAAAATATAAAACGCATCCTCCATATTCGAGGCCTCACTTACGTTGATTTCATTGGCATGGATTTTCAACTTCTTCAAATGCGCCATAACGCTCAATCGGTTGCATTTTCTGTCATTTTCACGATCGTCAACAATCAAGACGCTAACTTTAAAATCTTTGTATTCTTCACTTTTCACAAAAAAACTCCTCTTACCTATACACACAGGCCCCAAGTGGGATTGCTTTTTTTCTGTTTTCAATCACTTGGCCCTAAATTCCCCAAGGCCAAATCAAATGTTGGCCAGTTATCTCACAAGTCAAAAGAAAAATCAACACATCGTGTAAAAATTACATGCTAAAAACAGAGGCCACTTGCTTCTGATTTCCGAATTTAGAAGCTTTCCTCAAGGCCTATTTCCAATAATTTCAAGCATTTAAAGTTGGCACGCTCCTTGCATTAGGGATTTCGTGAATTTTCACACCAACTTTTAAAGGAGCTTGAAGATGAAAACGAAACCTTGGACTGATGAATTGGGAAATACCCTTGACGGCAAAGAACTGGAACAGGCCTCCAGATATTGGACGGCCGAAGATTGGGAACTCTTCCAAAAGGAATACTCCGAAGAAGCGGAACCTTGCGAGGTTTTGCTTGAAAACGGGAATGATATTGAAACCGTCTTTGATGACGGCCATATCAGTCTTTGGGATTTTATCAGCGACGACGTGCCCATGCACATTTTGGATAAACTCCCGAAACTCAAGGCAACGATCAATAAACTTTCCAGCGTTCAATACCGGATTTTGAGGCACTTCTACATTAAGAAAAGAACCGATCGGGAAATTGCCAAGTTACTTTCTATTTCCCGTTATTCCGTCAAATTCAAGCGCCAAAGGGTCATACGGAAACTTTCCAACGCTCTTAAAAGAGACAAGAGCAAAGGATTGTTTAAAGGCCATGTAACTATTTGAAAACTTATAAAAACCAATCCCACTTGGGGCCTGTGTGTATAGATAGGAGGGAAAAAATGAACAGAACGAAAAAAACAAAACCTTGGCAAGATGAATTTGGCAATTCTTTGCCGGATTCAAAACTGGAAGAAGGGCCATGTAACTATTTGAAAATTTATAAAAACCAATCCCGGTTAGGGTCTGTGTGTATAGATAGGAGGGAAAAAGTGAGCAGAACGAAAAAAACAAAACCTTGGCAAGATGAATTTGGCAATCTTTTGCCGGATTCAAAGCTAAAAGAAGTCTCCAAAAATTGGAGTTTGAAAAATTGGGAAGAGTTCCAAAAAAAGGGCATGGGAACCAGTTCTTGGGTGGGTGATCTTTTGGAAAATGGCCAGGACATTGAAGAACTCTTTTCTGAGCAAAACAGCGTTTGGGATTTGGTTGGAAGCGAAACTTTCAGTGGCCGTAAAGGCAAAATCCCCGATTTGAAACGCTACGTCCAGAGATTGAACGACAAGGAATACAAAGTTTTAAAGTATTACTTTGCTGATTCCATGACTGATCGGGAAATTGCGGGCCTTTTAAAGGAAAACTACAAGACGGTTCAAAACAGAAGGCTTGCGGCCATAAAAAAACTAAGGTCGTTTTTTGCAGAAGAGGAAGCACCAAATGCTAATGCCTCTTGATGAAATTGAATCCGACGAGGAGTTTTTGGAAATGTTGTTTAACACTATAAAAAACGAAGGAGTCTATATCGAAGAAAATGACGAAGAAAAATGAAGTTAAGCGAGCGGGAACAAGAGTTTATCCGCGAACAGGTAGAAAAGCTTCCCCCCATTGAAAAGGCCGTGATGCACTGGCTTTTTTGGGAGGGGGTGAGCTTGAGAGGAATAGCGATCCGACTCAAGAAAAGAGTCGCAGAAATTAAAACCATCAGGGATTTGGTGTTGGGGAGGATTAAAAAAGAATACTTGGAAGAATTTGAAAAACCAAAATCTTTAACTTTTTAACCTGGGAGGTTAGGCAATGACAGAAGCAGAAACGGCAACAGTGATTAAGCATGAGACGTTTTATTTGTGGTGGGAAAACGAGGAAGGTAAACGCTTTCCGGCGGGGGTGGCGTTTTACCATCCAGGATACGGAGAATATCGCCTTAAATTGGATATGTTCCCCGGCCTTTCCTATTACTTGAGAACGACGGAAACCAAAGATGATGAAATCCACTACCAAGTGGAAGCGGTTTTGCGTCGGCACGGAAGATTTTTGGCCCGCAAAGCAGTGGGTGAAGGGGTTTCCAACAAAGATTACAACGATGGGGATATTTGCATTAGCTTGTATCCTTTCGAGAAAACATTAGTGTTGGTGAGCGCGTGAGTATGCTCAAACACTTGGTGTGGATTGCCTTTTTTTCTTGCCTGATCGTTTCTTTGGCCTTTTTGTTTCCCGAGTCCGCCTTTGGTGCGGGCGTATTTGAGAGCAAAATGGAACGGCTCAGGGATTCCCTCACCGGAACCCTCTTGCCTTTGGCCAGTACCATTGCACTGGTCTACGCTGCCATATTGGCAGTCATGGGTTCTGGGGAGGGCAAGGCCAGGGTGGTAATGGTGATTGCCATGTCGATTGTTGGCCTTTTGGCCAAACCGATCATCGAGTTTTTTCAAGGCATTGCGGGGTAAACTTTGGAGGAATTGAAAACTTCCAGCGTTCACCGCCATTTGGAGGCGAGTTTCAAGGTTTTGGGCATGGATGCCCAGAACCTTATTTTGGTATTACTGCTTGCTTCAATAATGAATTTGTTTTTTGGTGAGGGCATTTTGGGCGCTATCATGACTTTTGGATTGCCTGGCCTTCTAGGTGTCTTTTTGTATCTTATCAAACGCAACAAGCCTGAAGGATATTTGCGGGACTTGGCGAGACACTACACCACGCCGGGGTTTTATAGTTCCGGTGCAGACTCAAAAGATTTTGAACTTATGGAAAATAGGATTTATAAAAGTTAACAGAATTAATAAATATATTTCCTTTAAGTTCTTAATTTATGTTAAAATTTTTTTAAACAAAGAAAATCAACTCTTTATTTTTTGATGAACAGATAAATAAATTTCAAGAACTGTTTATTAAAGACTGTGGATAAAAAATTAGTCTATTTTTTTGCAAACTTGGAGGGAAAATAAAAATGTTTAAATTATTAAAAGCGGCACTAAATAAAGATCACGAGAAAATGTTTGATGATTGTGTAAATAGATGTGTAAAGTTTAGCAATAAAAACGATTTAGAGACAGCAAAAATGTACGCAGATTTCGCATTTGAACATATAGCTAAAATAATAGAAAAGAAAGGCAACAATAGTACTATACCACTCATGATGCTTGCAGCGAAACTAAAAGCTTTAGCTTTAGAGAACGCTCCAAAGAGTGACCCTACTTATCTTTTGAAAGCACGCCAAATAAGAGATATTGAGTGTTACTCTCGAATTTTAGTAGCCGTTGCAGAAAAAAACCTTTTACCTGAAAAAGTTAAAGAATGGGCTTTATTGTATCTTAAAATATCAACTGATGAAGATATTAGTGAGAAATTAAAAAATTTTGATATGCTTGAGGTTATAAAAGTTTAGCAAAATTCTTAAAGCAATCCTTAAAATCTACTTTTTTGCCATGGTTTTTAAACTTTCCCCCATTTTTTAGGGGAAAGGCTTTTTTGTAAAACATAAAACCAAAGGCTTATGCCCTTGTGGAGAAATTAGTTTATGACTAACAAACCTAACGCTTTTATCGACCAGATGCCCTTTTGGCATACCGAGGGCGATTTGATGGTTTACGCCGACGGTTCCCTTGGGGCCGCTCTTTGTTTGGAAGGCGTGGACATTAAATCGAGTTCTCATGCCCAATTAAACGATTTGACGGGTGGACTTGAAAACTTTGTCGGTTCTCTGCCCGAAGAGTTTACGCTTCAATTTTTCTATCGCGCCAATCCCAGAGTGGGGCATATTTTAAGAGAACACGGGAATTTGTCTCAAAAAGCTCCGGCAAAGTATGCGCCTATTTTGAAATCCCGACTGAATTTTTTCAAAGAGCGGGAAAAGAACGGGGAGTTTTTTGCTCCCGAGATTTTTCTTTTTGTGCGGGGAAAATCTCAAACCGTGAGTAAAAAGAAGTTTTGGGAATCGGAAAAGGCATTTGTGCAAACTACCCATGCCCAGTTTGAAAAACAAAAACAGGATTTTTTAAAAAAACTCAAACATATTGAATCGGGACTACATCACGCCCAAATCAAATCCAAGCGTCTTTCCATGGAAAAGTGGTTTAAACTTCTGTTTGAATTTTTCAATTGGGAGAGAGTCCAAAAAATTGGGTATCCGGCGTTGAGGTCAAACACCAGTGCCTTTGAAGCGCCTTTTAGTTCCCAGTTCTTGTTGACGGATGCAGTTGTGCATAAATCTTTCGTGGAATTGGGGAAGACCTACTTTAGGGCGATCACTTTAAAAAACCTCCCCGAAGAGGAAACCCATGCCTGCATGATAGAAGACTTGTTGACAGGACTGCCCTTTCACTTTGTGCTTTCCCAGACGGTGGAAGTCTGCCACCAAAAACGGGAAACCGAAAAACTGGAACTCTCAAGGAGGCTTGCCCACTCCATGGCCAGCGGGGCGAAAAATGTCAGTGACCTGGAGAGCGAATCCAAGCTGCAACACATTGAAGAACTGCTTTCCGAGCTTTTGGGAGGAAGTGAAAAAATTGTCAAATCGGGACTCTCCATTATTGTTTGGGACACTTCCCCGGCCGAACTGGAAAACAAGGCCGAAGAAGTTTTAAAGAGCTTGCGAGAGCTTGGGCAGGCGGAAGGATTGATGGAAACCCTCACCGTCTGGGACGTTTTCAGGGATACCATGCCGGGGGCCTGCAAACACGCGCGCCCCAAAAAAATGAAGTCCAGCAATTGCGCCCACCTGCTCCCCGTCTATGCCCCTTGGAAGGGGCACAAGGAGGCGGTGTGCCTGTTTGAAAACAGAGACAATGGCCTCTTTAGCTTTGGCCCCTTTGCCGTGGAATTGCCTTCGTGGAATGGGCTGATCTTCGCCGCCTCGGGTTCGGGCAAGAGCTTTGCCGTCCTCCAGATGGCAATGCAATTTTACGGAACCCATCCCACGCCGAGAATTGTCTGGATTGATAACGGGGCATCCAGCAAGAGGATGCTGGACGAGTCCATTTTGGATGGCCAATTTATTGAACTTTCGCTGGATTCCAAACTTTGCCTCAATATGTTTGATTTACCCAAAGGCACGACTACACCCACCCCCAGCAAGATCAAACTTGTTTTGGCCATATTGGAGCAAATTTTAAGGGAAGAGCACCAAACCGGACTACCCAAAAAGCACAAGGCACTTTTGGAAGAGGCGGTTTATAGTGCCTACGATCAGGCAGCCCCACGGATTCCAACGCTTTCCACTTTAAAGGAAATTCTTGCGCGCCATGAATCGGGGGAAATGCAAAGCTACGCCCAGTCGCTCTATCCTTGGACGGGAAAGACGGCATACGGAAAGATTCTCGACGGCGAAACCAATATTGATTTGACCAAAAACCTTATCACCATTGAAACCAAGGGACTGGACACCTACCCCGACCTTCAAAACGTGATGCTGCTAAATTTTACCGAGTTTATTAAATCCCGCGCGTCCAGTGATTCCACCCGCCCGACTCTCTTAATCATCGACGAGGCGTGGAAGCTCTTGGAGACCCCTTCGGGAAGGGATTTTACCATTGAGGCATACCGGACGTTTCGGAAGTTTGGAGCGGGGATTTGGTCGATCTCGCAAAACTACAAGGATTTTCTGGCAAATGAAGACGTCGCCAACGCTCTCTTTGCCAACACGGCGACCCTGTTTATTCTCAAACAGGGAAAGATCGACTGGGAAGACTTCCAAAAGAGATTGCAGCTTAGCGAGGAACAAACCGAGATTGCCAAAAGCTTGAAATCCCAAAAGGGGGAGTTTTCGGAACTTCTGCTCATCCAAAACGACAAAGAAGCAGTGGTGAAGATTACCCCAGACCCGCTTGCCTATTCTATAGCCACCAGTGACCCCTTCGATGTGGTAGCGATTAAAGAAGAAAAACAAAGAAACCCACGCAAAACCCAACTGGAGGTTTTGCAAACTCTGATTGAGGAAAAAGAACATGAAACTTTGTCTTAATTTTATCCTCGCCACCACTTTGCTTGTGCCCTCCACGGCGCAAGCATTTAGTGGAGCGGCCACGATTCCCTATCTCATAGAAATGATTAGTCAAAATATCAAACGCTATCACCAGCTTAAAAGCATGGTTAAGGAAACCAAAGAAAACAGGGAATACTTGCGCCTTATCAACCAAGGTATCGACAACGCTCAAGGAATTATGGATGCGCTACCCATAGAAAACAAAAACTCAAAGAACTTGGGCCAAACACAAAACGAGATAAACAAGATTTACGGAACCATACCCAAAGGCAAAGGTGAGGCCATTTTCAAACGCCACGATCAAAGCGTTGCCGAATCTCTAAAGCTGATCGACAACTCTAAAACCTACGCCAAGAAACAGGAACAAAACTCCAAGCGAATTTTTTCCCAAGCACAAAAAGCAAGCCCCAAGGGTGCGCAACGGATGACGGCGGTGACAAACTCGCAAATCCTACATGCCCTTTCCCAACTTATCAGAATCAACGGGCAAATTTTGAAACTACAAAGCGAAACCCTCGCTGAGAAAAACAAGCATAGCAAGGATTCCGCCCGACACTTCAACCGAATCAATCAAGAGCTAGCTGCCAGTTTTAAGGGGTATCGGGGGAAGTTTGGGGTGTCTAAATTTTAGACACTTTTAAATAATATTTATTTATATAATAAATTAAGAATTTATCTCCAAATGGCCGATAAAAATAAGTGAGCAAAAATATGAAAGGGATGTGCATGAAGATTTCAAATATGTGGATTATTCTTTTACTAATTCTTGTTACAGGGTGTTCTAAGAGGTTATATCAAAAAGTATGTAATCATGGCCTTACTTCAGTATGTAACGATCTCGGAGTATTAGAAGAAATGAAAGGAAATCTCTCTGAGGCCGAAAGATGGTATTTAAAATCATGTGATGATGGGCTTCTAGCAGGTTGCTTTAATCTTGGAAGATTAGAGCAAGAAAAAGGAAATATTGCCAAAGCTAAAAAATTGTATCAAAAAGCGTGTGATGGTGAAATTATGCAAAGTTGTAATGATCTCGGGGCAATAGAAAAAGAGAAAGGAAATATTGCCAGAGCTAAAAAATTATTTCAAAAATCTTGTGATAATGAGTTGATATATGGTTGTTATAATCTCGGAGTAATAGAAAAAGATGAAGGGAATATTGCAAAAGCAAAAAAATTATTCCAAAAATCTTGTGACGATGAGGTTGTACAAGGTTGTTACAATCTCGGGATAACAGAAGAAGAAGAGGGAAATATAGCAAAAGCGGAAAAGATATTTCAAAAATTGTGTGAAGATAGTCACTTGTCGGGATGTGTTTTTCTTGGAACTTTAGAGTATAAGAAAGGTAATATTCTCGAAGCAAAAAAACTATATCAAAAGGCATGCAATGATAAAACTGTTCGAGGTTGTAGCCTTCTTGGATTAATAGAAGAGGAAAAGGGAAATACTGCTCAATCTTGGATATTATATAAAAAAGCATGTGATGGTGGAAATATATCAGGATGTCTTAATTTGGGATTTTGGGAACAAAAAAGAGGAAATATTGCTGAGGCCGAAAATCTATATCGCATATCGTGCGATGGCGGATTTTTGAAAGGATGCCATAATCTTGGAATATTGGAAACAAAGAAAGGCAGAATTTCAAAGGCAAAAAAATTACATAAAAAGGCATGTGATGGTGAATTTGTTATGGGGTGTTATGTCCTTGGAGCGTTGGAATATAAGAATGGTAATATAGCTCAAGCAACAAAATTGTTTCAAAAAGCGTGCGATAAAGGAAACATGAAGGCATGCTACAGGTTTGGTCATTTAGAGTATATTAAAGGGAATATTGCTCAATCAAAAAAGTTTACTTCCAAGGCCTGTAATAATGGATTGGTGAAGGTATGTAACACTATTGGTTTAATAGAGGAAAAAATAGGAAATATTACTAAAGCGAGAAAATTTTATTCCAAGGCCTGCAATGGAGGTTTTAAAAAAGCATGTTCTAGCTTTGATGCTTTGAAAAATAAAAAAGAAAATATCTTACAAACAAGAAAATCTTACTCCAAGGCATGCAATAAAGGAATTGCAGAAAAATGCTTAGACCTTTCTATCTTAGAATGGAATGAAAGAAATTTTTCTCAAGCAAAAAAACTTTCCTCCAAGGCCTGTAATTTGGGTTTTCGTCTTGCCTGTAAAAATATAGAGATGTTAGAACGTCTACCAGCGTCGGTTAGTAAAAAATGAATTCTAAAAAATTCATAAGTATACCAGGTCGTATTAAAAAAAATGTAAACCTCTACGACTTGGCCAGAAAGTTTAGAAGCGAAGATTACGAAGTTGTACATGAACCGAACCGTCTAAAAATAAATCTTCTAAGTCAAAATTATGGTGGTTTTTTTCCTTTTCTTTCGTTCCATTATGTCTACTTCTATAATATTAGCGTATGGGAAGAAGTAGAAATTTTTTCCTACGAAAATGATTCATCTTTTAAGTTGAAGTGTAATATCTTCTTTCCAATTAAGTGGTCATTAATCTTCGCAACTTGTGGGACAATTGCGGCACTTGTCGTTTTATTATTTGAAAGTTCATTTTATGAATTGTTAAAACTTCCTTTTGTTTTTTTATTTATTTTCTTATGTATATTTTTTAATTTCTTATTTTTAGAAGTATTGCATTTTTTGTATTTATGGATATGGTTATGGTTCAGAATAAACAAATTTTCTAAAAAATAATCTTGGTCCATATTTCTAGTTTTAAAATAGTACAGACCTACGGCCTGATTAACAAATAACCAAACTAAGAAAGCACGACTTAACGGTGACAAACTTTCAAATTCTGCACGCTCTTTCCCAGCTTATCAGAATCAACGAGCAAATTTTGAAGTTACAAAGCGAAACCCTCGCGGAGAAAAACAAACACCGTAAGAACTCCGCCCGACACTTTAACCGAATCAGTCAAGAACTAACTGCCAGTTTTAAGGGGTATCGGGGGGAGTTTGGGGTGTCTAAATTTTAGGCATTTTTAAATAATATTTATTTATAAAAAAGATTTTAAGAATTTTTCAAAAAAAACCGATTAGATCAAACAGTTTAAAATGATAAAAAATGAGAGCATAAATGGAAGTTTTATTTTTTATTTTAATTTTTCTTGTAATTGGATTCTTATTAAGTTGTGCTATTTATAATTTAAAAACCTTTGGTCGATTAATTCCTACTAATGAGCAATACAGTAAGCATCAAATCAAGCGTGGAGGAAGGTCATTAGATTCTCAAGTAGAAAAAGTATTTGGATTATTTGAAAAATCACTTGAAGAA
The DNA here is from genome assembly GCA_965215445.1 of Bacteriovoracaceae bacterium. Classification (GTDB taxonomy): domain Bacteria; phylum Bdellovibrionota; class Bacteriovoracia; order Bacteriovoracales; family Bacteriovoracaceae; genus CBDBLK01. The sequence goes on from CBDCDT010000002.1 coordinate 1,816,806, forward strand.
CTAATGCAAAAATTTTTTGTGGAACTTAATAAACTAAGTGCGCCTACAAAAGAGGCAGTTGCAAAAAAATTAATAGTGACTGCCAATTTTGGGTCTAGTTCAAAGCTGCAAAAAGCGTTTGGCAAAAAAATACAGTCATTGCAAGAAAATCCTCAATCTGAAACTTTTGAAGATAGCATATTTATAACAGTTGCTTTTTGTGCTTTTGAAATTGCAGGCACTCTTAATTCTATCGATCAAAGAATTGAACTGGGTCTTCAAAATAAAATAGACAAAGAAACAAGCAAGCATATAAATGACACTTTTATGCTTCTTATTGGCTGCTCAAATGGTGATAAAGATGCCATTGAAAAAGTTTTTAAAAAAGAACAAGAAAAAGAAGAGATTTTAAAAATAATGAAAAGACAAGGCGTTGCTTGAAATGAAGGGCAAACATGAAAAGTTCTAAAATTATTACAAAATTTACTGCTAATTTCTTAGGATTGATATTTTTATTATCTTGTAGCACATTTTTGCGCACACCAAGTTCGACAACTAACAATTTTTGCGCTCACGATGAAAAGAATTTCCGTTGTGTCAACTATGTTAAAAATTATGATGCAGATACGATTACTTTTAATATTCCAAATATCCACCCTTTGCTAGGAAATAAAATCAATGTACGGGTTAATGGTGTAAATGCACCTGAATTAAGGACAAAAAATTCTTGTGAAAAGGAAAAAGCTAAAGAAGCGCAGAGGCAAGTGGCCAATCTTTTAAAGACAGCAAAAAGAATTGATCTTAAAAACATTCAAAGAGGAAAATTCTTTCGTATAGTAGCAAATGTTGTCATTGATGGAAAACCACTCTTTCGTTATTTGTTAAAAAATGGCTTGGCCTATTCTTATGATGGTGGAACCAAAAAGAAAATAAACTGGTGCAAATCATATCGTGAAATTGCTTCTAAAAATTCAGAAAAAAAGGAGATTGGATTATGAAAAAAACTACTGGTCTGAAAATAATCATTTTTATTGTTTTACTCTGCTTTTTTTCTTGCAGTACAATTCCTCGACCTGACTGGATGGCAAATGTTCCAAAAAATCAAGAATTTAAATTTTATGTGGGTAGAGCATACCAAGCAAAGGATAAAAAAGAAGGTTCTATTATAGCGATACAGGACGCCTATTATCAGGTAATCAGAGATAACTTTGGAATCAAAACCAAACTATACAAGAAGTTGACCGAAACTTTGAGTACGGTTGATTTTGAAAAGAAAACCTACGAGGCAAGTTCTGAAATATTGTTTAGAGGCCTTACTCAAGAGGGAGTTTTTTTTGAAAGAGAAAATAGAAAAATAAATTCTTGGATTTTGTTTAAAATATCCAAAAAATCAATTACTGAAGAGGTGGAGCGTCTTAGGCACATTGCCCAGAAAAAAGAAAAAGAAGAGAAAAAACTAGAACTAACTAAGCAACTCATAGATGCAACGAGAGCGAATAAGTTTAAATTAGCAAAACAGCTTTTTAATGAAGGCGCTAATCCCTCATTAGAAATTGATGATCAAGGAACAGCTCTTTATTTTGCAGTACTGAAAAACAAATCACGTTTCGTAAAGTTGTTTCTGAGTGATAAAAAAAACAATTTAAGCTCTTATCTTAATTCTAGTTCAAATAATTTGATTATGTTCGGGAAGAATATAAGTGGATTAAGTTTGCTTAGCATAGCTTCACATAAGGGTCATTACGATATAGTAAAAATGCTAGTCAAAAGAGGAGCCGAGCCAAATCATCTTAATGGAGAAAACAGAAGTCCCTTATTCTTTGCCGTTCGAGGCAGAAATTTGAAAGTCGTCAAATTTCTTTTGGTCAAGGGTGCAGACCCAAATCTTGGCGGCGAAAAAATCTACAAAGAAGATGGATATGGTTCAAACTCTCTAGGTAATTTGGCAGGAAGTGCCATTTATGATGATGGTGTTGTAACAAGAGAAGAAATAGAAATTGCCAGAGCACTCATAAAAAAAGGGGCCTATATAAACACTCTTGATCTTCCTATGTACACCCGAAGCCTAACTTCTAAAATTAAAGATGAAACAATACCAAGGAAAAACAAGACGGTTAAAAAATTAAAGAATGAATTGGAATTATTCAATCTTTTCTTAGAAAATGGAGCGGACCCTAATGCGGAAGGCTTAATAGGTATGCCTATAGCACATAATGTAATTGATATATGTAAATACAAAATTTCTGAAAAAATGATGAAAACCCTTCTAGAAAAAGGAGTAAGGTTTGACATCGGTAATAAGTTTGGATTGAAACCAATGAATGTCTTTGCCATGTATGACTGTGGCAATAAAATGGGAGAAATGATATTGGCAAACAAAACCCGAGCTTATTTAATTTTTAACAGTAACAAATCTTTTGCCTTTAAAAAATTTGGACACAGCCCTTTACCTTGGGCTGTTCAAAGCAATAACGTGAGACTTGTAAAGCTATTTCTAAAATACGGTGCTGACCCCCATGAAGAAAACATATTTGATAAAGTTAAGAATGGAGGCCATATCAAATCAGAAACTCCATGGGAATTGGCAGAATCTTTGGGATACAAAAAAATATTGAATATATTCAAAGGAAGATTCATTGCTTCAAAAAGAACCTATGAACAGCAATATATTCCCGTTGAGCAGTTTTCAAAAAAAAGGTGTGATGGTGGAAATATTAAAGAATGTACTAGACTTGGAGTTATGGAGGAACGGAAGGGCAATACACACAAAGCTATTACTCTATATAAAAAAGCTTGCTCTGATGGGCATGGAGTTGGATGCTCATTATTAGGTTTATCATATTTTCGAGCGGGTAATAGAAATGAAGCGAAGCGGTTTCTTAGAAAAGCATGTGAAAATGGATACAAAGGCGGATGTAAAGCACTGGAAAGATTATATTAAAAAACTAAAAATTGTTCATTTTTGCTAGATACAGCCGTTGTTCAACTTATTGTACTATCTACAAAATCAAGGCAGGCCCATAACAGTAACAAACTCCCAAATCCTGCATGCCCTATCCCAGCTTATCAGAATCAACGGGCAAATCCTCAAGCTACAAAGCGAAACCCTGGCCGAGAAAAACAAGCACAGCAAGGATTTCGCCCGACACTTCAACCGAATCAATCAAGAACTTGCTGCCAGTTTTAAGGGGTATCGGGGGGAGTTTGGAGTGTTTAAATTTTAGACACTTTTAAAGAATATTTATTTGTAAAGTAAATATTAAGAATTTATTCCGAGTTTCCGATAATTTTAGACAGTCAGCAAAAAATGAAACGTATACATCGGAGTACTAGTGAAAACTTTCAATTCAAAAACTTTTAATTCAAAAATAGCAATAATGCTTGTAGCGCCTATACTTTTCATTTGTATTTTTGTTTTAGGTTTATATCAACTTTCAGCATCAATTGATGGTACTTTATTTTTTTTAGGTCTTAAAAATTCCAATTTTCTAATTAGATTTTTAATTGGTGGTTTGATATTTGTTTTATATGGCCCATTATTTTTTATTTTTATTCCCCTAAGTTTTTATGGATGCCTCGAAGTTTGGAATTGGAATTGGTATCAAGCAATTTTTTTACACTTTGCTATTCCCTTGATGGCAATTATATTAATAATTATAGATTGGGCAATGATAAAAATAGAAGAAAAAATAAGACCAATTCTTTATATAGGAGGCATTAGTTTTTCCATTTGTTTGATATACTTTTATGTCTCGCTTTTGGATTCGAGTTTTACTGCTAAGAGAAGATTCTCAAGTATTAATTATTGTGAAATGAGCGGGTCACAAATTAAAAATATTTTGAATAGAGAAATATCAAATAAAGAATTTCAATGTATTCTTGCTTTAAGAAAAAATCCTACTGTTAGCAAGGAAAATGCGCAAAAACATTTAGATTGTCTAGATATAATCGAGAACGACCTGTTGGGACTTCAAACAGTTAGGACGATTGCCTGCACTCCAAAAGGTGATGGTAATATTAAATTAATTAATAAGGCAGAAGAATATTTAAAATTCTCAGAAAAAAATAAATTTGTAAAAATTGGTGAAAAAACTAAGTTAAAATTAAAGAGAGAACTTAAAACATTGTTGAAAAAATTCAACTAGGTTTTTTTGCTGCTCAGAATTGAAAATGTTTTGCAGCTTAAATTTTAAGATTCTTTCTCGTTTTTAGAAAGTGCCATCCATATAAAATAGATACTATAATATCGATAGGAATCCAAATTTCTTTAGTTAAATGGATAGGAAATAAGGGATTAAATAAAGTGCATACAAAACCAGAAATCATTCTCCAATTAAAAGAAAATTCTTTGTAAATAGTTCCACACAAAGCAGTTGAAAAGATAATCCATCTCAATAATTTATAATAGCTATAAGGAAGAGGCAAAATAGCAATAACTAGCATAACTGCTGGTATTAACCAAAGCAAAAACATATTTTTTGATTTTAATTCCATTAATAAATTTTAAATTGCCTTACAATTTTGAGAAATATGGAAAAAATGTCCTGCAGGTTTAATATACTTTCTAAAACTTGCTTGTATCTGAGGCAAAAGAGCGTAACAGATGACAACTGCAAACTCGCAATTCTTGCATAACCCGTAATGAACTAGGAGTAAGTTTTCACAACTTCTGAAACTGTAAAGCGAAACTATCGCCGCGAAAAATAAACACGCAGCAAGGGTTTCGCCTGACACTTCAACCACATCAATCGAGAAATTGTTATCAGTTTTAAGGGGTATCGAAGGAAGTTTGAAAAGAAAAGATTTTAGTTTAAGAAGGAAAATAAGATACCATTGAATCAATACGCAGGGCAAAAAAATGAAAGAATAATTCTGCGGAAAATCTTGCTTGACAAAGGCAAAATAAAAGCTGTATTTTCTCATTGAATTTTTCGGAGGAGGAAGGAAAAAATGGAATTTGGTAATTGGATAAAGCAGTGGAAATTAAAAAAATTACATATTAATGCTAAAATACTGCGAGCAGAACTAGAATTTAAAGATGCTGATAAAAATGCAGCCTGGGCACTTTATATTGAATTATTAACTCGGATTACAACACAACCATTACCCAAAGACCATGGGGATGAGAAGACGGCCCTCGACAGTATTTTTTCTATTTTTGGATTAACTCGTTCTATTATAAAGACAGAAGGAAGAGATTGTATTGAGTTTACAAAAATTGCTATTGTTGTTTTAAATCAAGTCATTCGTCCATTTACAGCAAAATGGCATAGGTTATCTGTGTCCGGAGTATTTCAACAAAAAGAACGATGTCAAGAATTTAGAAACGAACTTTCAATGTTGCAAAAAGACCTTTCTGAATACACGAAGATGCTGGCAGACATGGCCGAGGTGGAAGACCTAACAGAACTGGAAGAAGGATAGTACTTGTGAAACATAAAGTATTTATTAGTTACCATCATAAAAATGACCAAAATTTTAAGAATAAATTATTGACCATGAATCTTCGATATAGCTTATTCATTAATAAATCAGTGGATACTGGAGATATGTCGGACGAATTAAGTGATAATCAAATTCGTGAAAAAATAAGAGATGAATACCTTCAAGATTCCACTGTAACAATAGTACTTGTGGGAGAAGAGACAAAAGAGCGAAAACATATAGACTGGGAACTTTACTCTAGTATGTACAATGGTAGGGTTAACAAGAAGTCAGGAATCTTGGTTATTAATTTACCATCAATCAATTGCTCTCAAATTACAGCAAGTCATTCTAAAGAAAAAAGTACTGTTTATCCAGAATACTCAAGATGGACTAGTTTTTCTAAATATGAATATGAAAAAGCTTACCCTTACATGCCTGATAGAATCATTGACAATCTTGTAAAAAAAGACGTCAAAATATCAGTTACCAATTGGGACAAAATACAAGACCCAAATGTTCTAAAATTTCTTATTCAGACAACTTTTGAAGACCGTTTGTCATGCAATTATGACTTGAGTCGGCCAATGAGAAGAAGAAATTCTGCCTCGTTGCTTGCTAACCAATCCGAAATACAAGCAGCTATGTTTTACTCTTCCCTTTATTCAAGGAATTAATAGCTAATAGAACTTATCTTTAAAGTTTTTTAATAATTAAGGATTTATGTTATTTTTTGATTTATCACAAGAAGTTATGGGGATTCAATTTTATGTGTCGACTAAATAGAAATTATTACGCTGAAAATTTTATAAACAACAAAAAAATAGGATGTCTTGAAAATGAATAATGTAAAAAAAAGAGACGTTGATAAAAAACTCTTTTTAGAATATTTCAATAAAACATATTCTTCTAGGATCAGAATATTACTGGAAGACCATTTAAATCGTCTTTGTGATTTAAATGTTGAAATCGAAGAAATATTAGAATTTGAAAGACAATTTTTTGAAATACTTGAAAAAGCAAAAAAGCAAATTGGAACAAATAATATATTGAGACGGATGAAAATAAAAAACTTGCCTTTGTATCGAGCTTATCGCTATGAGAAACTCAACTATTTGATAATTAATTTTTGTAGCTTGGTTAATGCGCAAATAGGAAAGGAAGGTAAATCTATTCCTAAAAACTCTTTTCTTAAAGATATGGAAACGAACTTTAAAATAAATCCAGAGAAGGAGTACATAAGAAAGAAATTTTTTGATGAATCTCTGGAGTTAACTTCTGATGATATTGGAGTAGGGACAGGAGGATTTAATCTTAAAAGAGAAAAACAAGACGAAGAAGAATATAAAAGAATACTAAAAAAAATATTTCCAAAAATGCAAGACGATTTAATAATCAAAAAAGAAGATTTGGAATATATTCGAGAATTATGTAGAAATATTTTAAGAAAAGTAAAATTTACTCGAGATTTTTCTTGTCATAAATACGATTTTCATAAACAAGAAAAACTTGTATATGAAGAAGAGATGCTCATGGTGGCTTATGAATTTAATAAATTATTTAAAGAATATTTGGACATTATTCTTGAAATACTTTTAGTTTGTTTTAATGAAAAAAGATGTATTGAATTAGAAAACAGAGAACATATAAAACGGCGAATAAGTTCCGTAGTTGATTTGGTCATATTCGGAAACATTGACAATTTTTTTCATGAACTTGTAGAGAGCAAACCTTTTAAATATGAGAAACTTAGAGATAAGTTTTACAATTCTGAAGATATTTTAAAAATCATGGACAAGAAAGAGTACTGACCATTTTTTTGATTTTTCAGAAAAAGACAATATGTTATTAGATTTAAAAGCAAATATCCTTAACTCATTTAGAAATTAAAAATAGAGATAGTATTAAATCTTTTTAGCTAAGTAGATTTTCACTTTTCAAGTTTCTTTAAAAAATTTCAAAATTAATTTCATATTTTTAATTTTTCTCGAACAATAGAAACATCTTTTATGAGAGGTAGTAAATGAATTTATCAAAATCTATTAGTGTTTAACTGGCTCCCTGACGTGGTAAGAGAAGTCAGGAACGACCTGATTTCTCTGTATTGGAGTTTTTTGGTTATCTCCATGTTGTTGGTGATAATCTTCGAGTTCTTTAAGTTTTCCGAAAAAAGATTAGACGTGGTTGGAATTTTGAGACGGGTTATCGTCTCGGTGGTTTTGCTGTGGTCTTTTGAAGACGTTTTGGGATTGATTACCTTTATCACCGATGGAGTGGTGGAACGCATGGGCGGGGTCGCTGGTTTGCAGGGGTTGTTAAAAGAACTCGGCAAGGATTATGAAGAGGCGACTTTGGACTTGTTTGATTTTCGGGGAATGATTCTTTATGCCCTCAATGTTCTTTGCTACTTGGTCGCGCTGCTGGGGTATTACGTCACTGAGGTTTTGATTCATTTTGTTTATGCGACTTTGTACGTTTTGAGTCCGCTTATGATTTTGGCGTTTGTCTTTGAATCGACTGCTTATGTGACCAAGAATTTATACATGGGAATTTTTCACGTTTCTTTATGGAAGGTTTTGTGGAGTTTGTTGGGGGTTTTACTTTTGAATTTGGCGAATGTGCCCGAAGACGGGACTTGGGGCGGGTTCTTTATGCAGGCGTTATTCAATGTCTTTGTGGGGCTTTCCATGCTTTTGATTCCCCTGTTTGCCAAGAGCTTGATTGGGGATGGGTTGGTGGGTGCTGCCTCGGGAGCGGCAGGTTTTGCGACCTTGCCGGCGGCCAATATGATAAAGAAATTGCCGGGGAAAGCTTTAAAGCATGGTCTGAAAAAAGCATCTTCTGCGCGCAAGCGTTGGCCACAAAAAAGAGGACTGACAAAAGGGAGAAATATCTTTAGCGGCAGATCATTATTTTCCTTTGGTAAAAATTTTGCCAAGAAAAAATTAAAAAAAGGAGGGGAAAACAAGAAAATGACAAGACTTAAATCGGGAGGAAAGAGAAAAATGCGAAGAAAGACAAAAAAGGCAAGGCGAATAAAATTGAAAGCGAGAAATGGAAAAACGACAAAAAAGAGAGGTAGATTTTGATTAACCATTGGTATCAATTCCACCGAGTGCTCAGATTGTATAAGCTTTTAGGTGTGGGGTGTTTGGCCTTAAGTTTTGTCTTGGCGGGACTTTTGATTTGGCAGGTAAATCAAAACCCCATTGTCGTCATGCTCAAGAACGGGGAACAAGTCTTTTTGGCAGGAAAGCGAAAGTCGGTAGAACTCTCCAACGCTTCGGTGGAGAGGTTTCTCTTGGAGTTTGTCAAAAGGCGTTATAACTGGGAGTCCTTCAACCCTCCCCAAATCCTAAAGCGCATCAGTTGCCTGAGTACGCCAGAATTTCGGGCACGGCTTAAAAAAGTTCTGGGCAAAAAAACTCTCACCGAAAGCAAGGACGGGAGTCTTGAGCAGTACGTTGCCTTTGTCCGTCCGGTGCTGAAAGAAGACCGCGCTCTGGTGAGCTTTGACCGGGTCTTGAGAATGGGCGGAATGCCCTTGGCATCCCACGTTCAGCTTTCCCTCAAGATCATCCAAGGCGACAGGGTGGGTTGCAACCCTCTGGGACTCTACGTCCACGGAGTGAGTGAATACACCCCATGAAATGGTATTTTTGTCTGGGATTGGCGTTGGGGCCATTTTTGGGGTGGTTGCCCCATTTGTGCGCTGGGATAGTGAGAAATCTTCCCATGGACGGCAAAGCGATGGAAGTCATCCGCTTGCGCTTGGGGAGAAGCACGGTTTTGCGCTTCCCCTCTGCTCCCACCAAAGTCATCATCGGAAACAACAACTACTATCAGTTGGAGTTTGTGGGAAGTGATCTCACCATTCAACCAAGGCGATTGGTTCCGACCAATCTTTTTGTTTACACCAAGGCACAGGTTTACGGGTTTTTGCTTATGAAGGGCAATGAGGGCAATTACGACGATTTGGTGAGTGTGCGTTTCAAGTCGGCGGCCACCTCTCAGGAAGCAAGGCCCGCGCCTGAACAGAAGCTTTTGAGTTTGAAAATTTTGAATATTGTAAAGTCTGATTTCAAACAAAATATATTGATCTTGGAATTTGAGATTGAAAACCACTCCAAGGAAAAGATCAACACCCGAGACTTAAAACTTTACGCTACTTCCCGAAAAAAACGCCTGCCTTCGCAATCTTGCATTTTTGCAAAGGACTCCATACCGCCAAAGCAAAGCGTGAAGGCAAGGATTTTTTTACGGCCTAAGTACAAACGGCCGTTAGAAGTGGAATTGCATTTTGCAGGAGAAATTGTCCGGCAAACCTACAAGGGGGATTTGTGAAAGAGATTTTTGCCCGCTTTTTGGAAAATGAGGGCGGCAAGGAAGTCCTCAAGAGCAAAACATTGCAAACATTCGCTTGGATGATTTTGGCCATGGTTTTGGTTTTAAAATCCACCCAGTGGAGCGTGGATACTTCGTTTATCACAAAATCAGTTTTGCCCTTTTTTGGCATGGGAGAAGAGGTTCAAGACAAAAGCGAAAATATAGAACCGTCAGAACCTTTGACAAATTCTCAAAAAACCGTTTGGGGGGTTGGAAAAAAGGAAACGCCTACGGAACAAACAAAAATTTTCAGCCCCAAGAAAAGTCCGCCGCCCATTCGTTACGCCGCCAAACAAGTGATTGTCAGGGGTGGGAGCGATGGACTAAACGCTCTTCCCATAGGGGCCTCGGCAGTGGGCAAGACTTTAAACGGCATCGACACCCGAAACGACGGCGGAACTGTGCGCGTCTTACTTCCCTACGGGATGAGTTTTAAGGGCACTCAAAAAATTCCCAAGGGAAGCGTTCTTTTGGGTTCTGTCACCTATCAGGGGAGCGGTGACAAGCTCTTTATTCGCTTTAACAAAGGATTGCTTCCCAATGGTAGAGAGTTCCCGATCAGTGCCGAAGCACTCAACCCCAAGGATTTCTCGGCGGGGTTAACAGGTGAGCACCACGACAACGCCGACACCCGTATGGCAACGGCATTAGGACTTTCGGCCGTGAGTACCGCCAGCAATGTTTTAGTCAAACGGGAATCCTTGGGGTACGAAGTCCACCCAGAAAGCACTTTTCAAAACGCCATGTTGAGTGCCTTCGCCTCTACCAGCGAGGCAGAAGCAAGGCGTAAGGCCCAGGGACTTGGTGCTAATCGGGAATACATCACTTTAGAGGCGGGAATTGAATTGGTGGTGAGTTTGACAGAGTGGTTTAAGTAAGATATTTGATGATTTGAGGATTAAAAATGTCAAAAATGTTAAGTAAAAAAATTATTGGGCAATTGCTTCAAGATTCTATTGATTTTTTTAATATCGCAATAGATTGGTTTGATGAAAAGCCAAAGCACTCTGTGGTTTTCTTTTCTTCAGCGCTAGAGTTAATACTAAAGGCTAGATTAATGCATGAACATTGGTCTCTAGTCATGGACTTGCCTTCTAAAAAAGACCCTAGCATAGAAACCTTTAAAAAGGGAGATTTTAAATCTCTCGGTTTAAATAGGCTTGTTGAGAGAATTAAATCTATTATTGAAAATGAAACTTTTTCACAAAATGAAATTAGTTGTTTTAAATCTATATCAAAATTTAGAAATAAAGCTATTCATTTTACTGGTGATTACCGTTCTAAAGAAACTCTTGAAAAAATTGCAATTGAACAATCTAAAGGCTGGTATTTTATACGAAAAAAATTGAAAAAATGGAAAAAATTCCTTCCGCACTACGAAGAACAACCTTTTAGAGAAATTGATATTAAAATGAAAAAGTATAATATTTATACTGAAACTATTTTTAGCGAAATTGAACTAGATTTAAAACAACTTGAATCGCAAGGTATAATTTTTAGAAATTGCAGAATATGTCAAAAAAGATCAAGTGAAATTTCAATCAGAGAAAAATTTATACATTATGCTAATTGCAAAGTTTGTCATTTCAATGAATACTTTTTAAGTATAAATTGCTTACAAGAAGAATGTGAAGGTCGCTTAGAGATATTTAATGGAGAAGAAAGCGAGGATGACTTTAAGATTTATTGCTCTCTTTGCTCAAAATCTCCAACTTATGAAGAAATAGTAGAATTTCTCAATAAAAATGTTAATTTTGCAATAAGCCCTAAAGATATGCTTTGTGAACCAGACGTAGTATGTGATTTTTGTTGGAGCGATTGCGATACAGTTATAAAACATGAATACTTTTTTATTTGTACAAGTTGCTTTTTTATAACTGATGAGCAAGAGATGTGTGAATGGTGTAATTTATGCCATATAGGCGGAGGCCCTCTTGAGGCAAGCGGATTGTTTGGATGTAGCCACTGCGATGGGAATACAAAACTTTTGAATGATTGAATTGCTATTATTGAGTTTTAAATTAAAAAAATAAAATCATATATGGCTTCTTTCATTTTTGCTGTTGCCTATTTAGAAATTTTGTGTTTCTTTGAATTTGAGAATAGTAAAAAATATTAAGAAAGCAGGGGGGGGTTATATTCATATTCTTATTCATCGTGAACCAAGTATTAGTTCTCAAGAGTTAAAGAGTATCCTTTCTTCATACAAGAAAGAATTTTTACTTGAGCGCATAAGCGAATATTTATTTTATGTGTTTGAAAGAGATATTCAAAACTCTTTAAATCATATTCAAATTACACCTGGAATTTTTAATAGCATCTTACTATATTGCGATGGAAAAAAAGATATTATATCAGACCAAGAATTTGATTTTATTTTGAATGAAATAATATCAAATTTTAAATATGGAAAACATGATAATTCAGAATCTATTAAGTCGAGTTTTTTACCCACTTTGCATATGAGGATATTTAGACATGGCGAAGAAGTAATTCTTATTATTGCAAGAATGAAAAGAATCTTTAAGCTAATCGAAAAAGAAGATAAAGAAATGAGTTTTGAAAAAATAATAGGTATCCCGTTAGAGAAAATAGTATTGCTTCTTACAACATTTTATTATAGGGAACCTGGTGAAGTACAAGGAAGTGATTTTTTTCTCAGACTAATTGAAGAAATAGGGTTTTCAGACCTTGAAAGAAAGTGTTTTGATGAAATAATAAATAATGATCTCTCAATTAGATCAGAGAACTTGGAAGAAGAAATAACTGAGTTAAGAAAACATTGCGAAAAAGAAAATACTTTTACGTTTGAACAATACACCATTTTTGAATCTAAACCTTTTTTAGAGATAGGTGATAAATCAATTACGACATCTCCTCATTATATTTTGAACTCTATGGCAGATCTTTTAACAAAATTGTATATAAATCATTACTCCCCTAAAAAAAACAATAAGGCTACCCAAATTCTAGGAAAAGTATTTGAAGATTACATAATTGGATTATTGAGAACTCATCTCAAGGGTTTTATAAGAGAGCCTTCTTTTCCTGAAAACGAAGGAAACAAAGGTGTTGATTTGGTTAGAGTTAAAAAAAACAAAATTCCTCTTTTCTTGGAGATATGCAAAGCAGTCACGCATCAAAGATTGATTAAAAACTATTCTGAAGAAAGATATGAGGAATTTTGCGAAGACAAAATCATTCCCAAATTTAAGCAAATATTTAATTGGATAAATAAACATAAATTTAAATTCAATGGAGTTGATTTAGAAAAGGAATTAAAGAGAATACAATTTATAGTTTGTTTAATAAAAACTCCACCCATTATTTATTTGGACAGAAATTTTAATATCCTCATGGAAATGTTGAATAAAAAATGGAAGGCCATCACTGGAATGGAATGTTCTTTGAGAGATGCAAATATTTACGTTTTTAGTTCAGAAGAGCTTGAATTAGCCTTGGGGTTTGCTAAAAAAAGAAGAATGCCTTTAGAGAAAATATTTTTTCAATTTAAAAAACATATGAGGAATGCACATCATGTTTTACGATCTCCTGAAAGACCAAAAATGAAAAATAGTTCTTTTAAGGCTTGGCTTTACGAAAAATATGGCAAAGGCCTTTCCCGTCCAGACGTAATTCCGCTTGAACTAAAAAAAGAATTTGATGAGATTTTTCCAAGATTGACGTAATATATTTTCAATTCAATTTCACTAGAGTAGTATTTTAAAACTTCTTGGGAGTGAAACCTTTTGAGTTTGCGATGGTGGCGATATTGGCCGGGCCACCGGGGGCACGGATGGCGAAGAGGCCATTTTCTTCCAAATAGGGAAGAACTCGATCTTCCTTTTCTTCGCCTTTGTCTGTTCTGAGATAGGCAACACAGGCATAAATGGTTCTGTTTTTGTAGGCACTAAAATCATCTTTGAGTTGAGCGAGTTTTTCGAGAAAGTCATCAACCTTGGGAACTGTAAGCGTGGTTTTTACCTCCACAATAATGGCATAATCACCATTTTTTACAATTAAGTCGAGTTCGTATTTAGGGTTTCCATCTTCTCTGCGAGCTACAACTTTGGGAATCGGTTGGATATTGGCATCAATCATTTTAAGGCCCCAATTTCGGAGCAAAGAAACCAAATCCCCCTCAATCAAGTTTTCCATGAAGTCGCCCCATTTGCGGTTAAATTCACCACCAAATTTATTGGCGGTTTTGCTGACTTCTTTTACAACTTCTTGCAGTTCACGCAATGACTCTTCAGTTTTACGATGAGATTCTTCGGTTTTGTGATGAGATTCTTCAGTTTTGCGCTGAGATTCTTCGAGTTTGCGCATACCTTTCCAAAATTCGCGCTGATCTTCTCGAATTTTGCTCAAAATATCTTCAGAATCTTTCCGTTTTTCGCTGGCCATAAAATCCCTCGCTTTTTCTGGGATTATAGCAATGACAAGAAAAACACGCAAGAATTATTTTTAGGCAATTATGGCCTCAAAAGGCCCTAAAACTGCCATTTTAACCCCTTTTTATATTAACTCTAAAACTCACAAAGGAGGCCAATGAACTTTTACCGTTCTGATTGTCTTTCTGTGCTCAAAAGTATGAAGTCCAATTCTATTACTTCCGTTGTCACCGACCCACCTTATGGAATTAGTATTTTGCATGAGAAGTGGGACAAGGCATTTCCCACACCGGAGATTTAGCCATAAGGGAGAACTACCCATGATTTCAAAGAAGGATTCGACAAAAACAGAAGAACAAATCTTTGATACCGGAATAAAGCTTATTATGGCCTTTTTAGCGGTCTTGGGGGCCACTTTCAAGCTCGCATGGCTTGGAGGCTTACGGGTGAGTTGGAAGGATTGGAACCTTTACACCGGCCATTTGGGGCCTATGCTGGCGACGTTTTTTATCGCTACGGTGGACGGAACCCATTTAACCATCCTGAACGAGCTTTTTCCCAGCGTTTTAACCATTGATCGTCTCAACTGGACGACTCGTTTTCCTTGGTATGTGCATTGGGTAGTTTTGTACTTGGCGGCCAATTTTTTTACCCTCGTATGGCTCGGAATCAAACCTTTTGGGGAGAGGCGACGCTTTCAGGAGGCCATAGACCACTTGGGATTGAAGACCGGAACCGGCAAGCGGCCAAAACTTGCTTCCCTTGTGGATTTGGGAGATTTCAAGAAAAAGGCGACTCTTTTTAGTCCTGGCCTTGGGTGCGACCACTACGAGAAGGGAAAGGAAGACCTCCAGACCAGTTTGGGTTGGAAAATTGACCGCATAGAGAGGGGCAAGAGTCCCAACGTGATGGAGATTTACCTTGCGGAAAAGGAACTTCCCCAAAAGGTCGATCATCGGGAGCTTTTGCCCCAGATCAAGCGGCCATACCAGTTTGCGGTGGGAGAGTCTTTTAGGGGAACGATTTTGGCCAAACTGGAAGACCTACCCCACCTTTTGGTGGCGGGGGTGACGGGTGCGGGGAAGTCCACTTTTCTCAATTCCCTGTTGGTGACCCTGCTCAAATCCGAGCGGCTGCAAGTCTATGGCATCGACCTTAAAAAGGTGGAGCTGGCCCTCTACAAGGCGTTTCCCAACTTCCATGTGGATGAAACGCTCAAAGATGCGGCCCAGACCTTGAAGATGGTTCAGCAGGAAATGGAAAGGCGTTATACCCTCTTGAGCGAGCGCGGACACCGAAAAATCAACCCCGCACGGGACAATTTAGACCGCATCGTGGTGGTGGTTGACGAGTGTTCCGACCTCTACGAAAAAGTTCCCCGAGGTTCGGAAAACTTTGAAGTGGTTTCCGAGTGTAAGGAAATCACCAACCATTTGGCGAGAAAGGGCCGTGCGGCGGGAATCCATCTCATTTTGGCAACCCAAAGGGCATCCAAAGAAACTTTGGATAGTCGAATTTTAAGCAATATTCCCGCCAAAATGTGTTTCCAAATGGCATCCGTTTCTAACTCAGTTTTGGTCTTAAATAGCAAACAAGCTTACGAACTTCCCAAAATTCCAGGCCGTGGGTACTGGTCTTTGGGGGTGGACACGGTACAGATTCAAGCACCCTATATCGACGAAAAGGAGGTTATCGCCGAGGCCGATATGGCCAAATTTGAATTTGAAAATAACCATGTATCTCACCAGACTGGGCCAATGCTCTGTCGCGGGGATGCGCAACTTCAAAAGGAGGTTAACGAAAAATTTAATGAAAAGAATAAATAAATGGTATGTGGGGGACGTTTTGTCTCTCAAATGTTCCCGAGCATTGGAACAGCTTTACCTTTGCTCGGCATCGACGGTCAAACAATTGCAAAGGGATGCTTTCGATAATGGCGATTTGTCCCTGACTTATCGGAAAATGAGAGAACTTGAAAAGGCGGGATATGTTGAACGGGTTTATTTTAACAATAAAGGCAGAAATACAATGGCCTATACTCTGACCGCCAAAGGGTTTCGTAAGTTTGTTTTGGAGGAAGAGGGCGAAAGGCCTTTGGCTAGAAGATTTAAACCCCAGTCCCTTTTGCACGAGTTGACTTTGGTGGATATTCGTCACGCTTTTGGCAAACTCTCGGTGGTCAAGAACTACTACACGGAAAATTTGATGCTTTCGGGTTCAGACCATTTTGACAACGAAAAACTCAAAAAGGCCATTCCTTTGCGGTCAGATGCCATTGTGGAACTCATACGGGAGGGCAAGAGTTATTTTTTTGCCATTGAGTACGAAGTGGCCCTCAAATACGCCGGTAGAATCAAGCATAAAATAAACAATTACTACGACTGTCGGGAGCTTGCCGGTGTCATTTTTATTACCAAAGAAAGGCGAATCCAGAAGAGTCTTATGGCCATAGAAGAACGGGAAAATGCCCGATTCAATCCCAAAATTTTCTATGCCACCCTTGAAGAAGTCCTCAAATCGTCCGGCAAATTGACATTTACCGGAAGGAACAATGCCAAACTGACCATTGCTTAAGGCCTCCAAAACCCCCTCCAAACGGACTCCAACCGTTGGAGTTCCGTTTGGATTGGTGGGTCTGTTTAATCGTTGGAAATTACTGGATTGAGAGGGAAGAGAGGCCTGATTTTTTTTGCTGACTCTATCCCCAAATCCACATTATTCACAAAAGGAGTAAATCGCTATGAATTTTTTCACTTTTAGCGTGCTTTTTAGCTCGCTTTTTTTCTCAAGCTGCGCCTCTATGCGTGGCAGCCTGACAGCAACAAGTTTGACGGGAGTGACCGTTGGCGCGGCCTCTGGAGCAATCTTTGCGCCCCAGAGCAAATCAAAAGTCGCCTTCAAGGGAGCACTGATCGGCGGGGTGATTGGACTTGCCGCCGGATACTTTGCCCACAAGACCTTAGAAAAAAGAGATCGGAAAGTGAGGCGCGAGCTTCTCTTTAACTTGGAAAATTTTGGAGTCGATGGAATCGAGAAGGCCAGGGAACCCAAACCCGCCTGCTCACTTTTAGGAGGAAAAGGCCATGCCAGTTTTTAAACTCATCCTTTTAGGGTTGTTGGTACTCGGTTGCGATGATTTTAAGGAACCCACGCCAGTTGATACCACCAATTCAGTGAGCGAGTCACCCAAAAGCGAAATGCAGGAAATTCTCACTGATGAGTTGGTAAGCGAAAAAATCTTTGTCGCCAAGATCAAGGCAGGGGACAAGGTTTATTTCAAAATTAAAGGATGGCGGGAAAAATCCCAGTTTAACACTTTTACCCATCGGGCAAACGCTCACTGGATTAAAGAAAGTTGTCAGGACAATTCTTGGCAGGATGAGAATGGAGACGTTTGGGTTTCTCCTTCACCAAAAAAACCTTGGATAAACCCCTCATTATTAGGCCCTGTCTATCACGATTTTGACTTTGGAGGTTGCACCTACACAGATCAAAAAAATGTTTGCGAAATGCGCTACCGGCAAAAAGGGCCGATACACACGGAACCCATCTACCCCAGCGAAAGTTTTCTACTTTATCCCTTGCGGATTGTGCTGAGAGATAAATTTTTCCCCCTCAAAATCACTTCGGTGGGAAGGGAGTTTTTCGAGGGGGTGTTGGAAGTCACCAAAGAGATGCTGGAAGTTTCCGACGACCTTTCCTTGGAAGTCATCAATCCCCCGCCTCTCAACGTGGAGGTGGGTTTTTTGTGGTTTGGAAGCTGCCCCGGAAGGAATGAACCTACTTTTAAGACCGATACCAGCACCGAAACTTGGACAGATCAGGATTTTACCCGCAACAAATTTTTGGTTTCTGTCACGCTGGAAACCACACCCTAAAGGAGGGCGCAAAAATGCACAAGTCAACTCCCAGAGTCAACCTAGATGAGCAGGCCCATCAGGAACTTCAAGAAATGCTTGGTGAACTTCGCCAGTCCCATGAGTTTGTTAAAATCAAACCCGCAGAACTCACCGCTTGGATTATCAAGTGGTTTTTCCAAAATGCCTTTGCCAAGCAAAAGGACAAAATTGCCAAGCAGCACTTTAAGCGCAAAGACTACCTTAAAAAGGCCCTTAGAAACACCCAGAGCGATGAGGACGTGGATAAAATCTTAAAGATAGCTCTTGGCAAGGACGAGGCAAAATCCAGGCCCAAAAGAGTTAAAAACGATGGATAAAATGACTCTAAACGACTTTGGAGGTGGGCCAATATGGCCCATCTCTTTTGCAACTTTTTTTGTAAATAAGCTGGACAAATACTTGTTTTCGAGGGAAATTATACACCTGAGATCAGGGAAGATTGAAGATTAGCTGTTATAAAACTGGAAGGTTTATTCAGCTTAAAAACAGGAAACTTGAAGTAGAAATTGAATTTGTTCAATTAGGAGAAAAAGAAGATGAGAAACGTATTGAAAGGCTCTCCAGACGAATCCTCCGCATCGTGGAGGAAGATGAGCAAAAACGTAAAATCCAGAAACGCCGCCGTAACGCCTGAAAGTTCCAAAGTTTTGAGAGTTGCGGCCTATATCAGGCTTTCACCAACCGGCGATGATCGGGAAGAGGGTTCCATGGTTTCCCATCCTCAAAGGATTAAGGATTTTGTCGAATTGAAAAACAAGCAAACGGAAGATGGTTGGGGTGAAATTGTTGAATGGTATTTTGACAAAGACCAGTCGGGAAAAGACCTCAACCGGCCAGGGTTTCAAAAATTGTGTGACGATATAAAACTGGGACTTCTCGACGTGGTGATTGTCACTGAGTTATCGAGGTTGAGCCGCAGGGTAAAAGATTTCTGCCATGTCTGGGATTTTTTTAAGGCCCACAATGTGAAATTTTTAAGCCTCAAAGAAAACTTCGATACCTCCACACCCATGGGTGAACTTATGCTTATTCAGGCGATCGGCTTTGCCCAGTTTGAGCGTGAAACTATTGTGGAGCGGATTAAAAACGGCTCCAGAGCACGGGCAGAGCGGGGGCTGGCTAATGGTACTGCTCCTTTGGGGTTTGACCTTGTTCATGGCAAGGCAAACCATAGGACTGTTAATCCTCAAGAAAAGGCTTACGTCCGATTTATTTTCAAGAAAATGCTGGAGTTAAAAACCATTGCTAAATTGCAGGCCTATCTCAACAGCAACGGATATAAGACGAAAGAATTTACTTCGGGCACTGGCCGTAAAAGGGGAGGAACGCGCTGGACGTTGGGTTCACTTCACCTTTTACTGACCAACAGGGCCTACATAGGACAACGGGAATTTAACAAGGTCAATAAAACCAAAGATCAGGAAAATTTGCGTTCAAATGAGAGGTATTTTTTTACCAAGGCACAGTGGCCGGCATTGATAGATGAAAAACTTTTTTTTGAGGTTCAGTCACTTTTGGAACACAACAAGAAAAAGGCCAGAAGATACGTTTACAATTACCGTTTAACGGGATTGGTGAAATGTGCCGAGTGTGACGAATGGCTCGGCGGCAAGTCGGGAACGGGGAGAAAAAACAAGTATTTTTATTACGGGCACAGTCGGAAAATGACGATTGAAGGAGATCACCACATTAAGCGTTGCCATTTGGAGAATATCCCTGCGCCCCAGTTGGAAGAGTTGGTTTTGGAACGGCTTAAATATTTAGCCAGCGATGAAAAACTTTTAGTCCAATTGGTCAAAGATTCTTCTGCGGGCAAAAGCGAAGAGTATAAGTCGATTAATTCTTTGATTTGTTCCAAAGAGAATGAGAGGCGGGAAGTGGCCAATAAGCTGGACAACTTGATTGATGCAGTTGCTAGCATTAAAGACGCTGTGGCTAAAGATGCCATTCAGGCAAAGCTTGGAAAGATGGCCAGAAGAAGCAATGAGTTAGAAATTGAGATAGAAAAACTGCGCTTTGAGTTAAAAAAATGCCGTGGCAAACTTTTGGATGCCTCAACCGCCTTTAAGGTTCTCAAGGCCTTTAACAATTCCTTGGAGGGCAAACCGGCGGCGGTTCAGGCGCAAATTTTAGAGGACATTGTTAAGGAAGTGGTGGTCTATCCAGAGCGTGTCACGCTCAAACTTTACGGAACCAGTTCCGAGGAATTTCTTGGGGCCGCTTCGGCCGGCGGTCATCTCCCTAACGGTTCGTCCCGTATTCAGGTTGGTGCTCGGAACTGGAATTGAACCAGCACGGGATTGCTCCCACAGCGCCCTCAACGCTGCGCGTCTACCTATTCCGCCACCCGAGCTTGTGTTTTTAAATACACCGACGGGCCTTGGTTTGGCCACAAAAATGGCCCTCAAAAAGAGGGCCGTAAGAAGGTGCTTGGGGGTTATTTCCTCAATTGTCGCATGGACTTAGATTGGGATTGGAAATGCACGGAAGCGTCTCGATCATTGTAGCAGGATTGGCGGCATTCCAGTTTGGCAACCAGACTGATGTTGATGTCTTCTCCCTGTAATGAAACGAAAGCGCTATCTGTTCCCGTTAGTTCAGGGATGGAACCATCCAAGGCCTGTCCAGCAGAATTGTTGGTTCTGGCCTGAAGGTAAAGGGCGTGTTGCCCCGGCCAATTGATTTCATTTAAGGCGGTCAGCACTTCGGAGGCCTCAATGGCGACGATTTCAGGAAGTGCGCCACTGAGAATGAGCGTACCCAGACTTTTGACTTTTGCCACCTTTTTGTACTTGGCATAATGCTGGCCTGTGGCCTTCACCATCAAATCCAGATGGATTTCTCTGGCATCGTTTTGATGTCTGGAGTGGTGGTGGATTTCAACCAGCAACCTGGCATCGGGCCGCAGTTGGGTGAGTTGCTTTGCCTGATCCGCCGAGGCCTGGTGGGATGAGAGTGCCGCAAAAAGCGCCAAGGCCCACAGAGTTTTTGATTTTACGAGATGTACGAGTTCCATAAAATATTCTCCTTTGTTTTGTTCACCATGCCCTTTATTACAGAGCATTATGGAGAGCATCTTAACAAAACAAGTAAAATAGTCAAGTTATTTTTGAACGAGTGAGTAATTTTTACATTATGCAATAAGACCCAGCTTGCCCGCCAACTCATTGATTTTCATAGGTTTTCCTCCTCAAAATCCGGGTTATAGCGCAGTCCTTATTTTGAATAGGAGAAATGCCGGTGAATATATTCCACCGTCTGGCGCACATTATCTTCGGGAGTGCCGGGCAAGACCCCGTGGCCCAGGCCCGCAATCCAGCGTTCGGGGGAAACACCACTTTCCCGCACATTTTGCCACAAATTCTCCAGGCGCGATTCGAGGATTTCCCAGGGGAGAAAGAGGTGGGCGGGGTCGAGGTTGCCCTGAACGATATAATCTTTTCCCAAAGTTTTTAAAGCGCTGGCGAGGTCGAGGCGCCAGTCAATTCCCAGCACGTCGATCTCTTCGCACTCGATGGCCCGCAAATAATTCAGGTGGGTGTGTTTGGAGTAATAGATCAGGGGCGTGTCGGGGTGTTCTGTTTTGAAGGCGCGGGCCAATTCCCGCAGCACGGGGAGAATCGCGCTTTTATAGTCGTGGAAATCCAATTCGCCGGCGGCGGTGTCAAACAGGCACAGGGCGTCCGCTCCCGCTTGGGCCTGCACACACATTTCGCGCAAAAGGGTGGGCCTTAACAGTTCACACATTCCCTGCCAGCGGCCGTCGTGGAGTCCTCGCTTGCTGCTGACCAGGTTTCCGGCGTGGCCGCCCTCTACGGCGTAAACGTAGAGTGTCCAGGGAGCGCCGACAAAACCCAGCAGGTCAATGCCTGCGGGCAGGGCGGTCTTCAATTTGCGGCAGGCCTCTCCCTGAAAGGCAAAGAAGGAATCGGCCTCCTCGTTGGGGCGCAAATTTTGTAGTTGGTTCACTTCTTTCAAGTGCCACTCCAGGCGCGGGCCAGGGTTGTAGGTCAGACCCATGCCCAAATATTCCAGTGGAAAGAGCAGGTCGGAAAAGAGAATGGCGGCGTCGAAATCGAAGGCCTCGATGGGGCCTAATGTCACCTGACAGGCCAGTTCGGGGGACTTGCACAACTGCATAAAGGAATGTTTTTGTTTGAGTTGTTGGTAGTGTTGGTGATAGCGTCCGGCCTGTCTCATAAACCACACCGGCACGCGGCCTTGTCTATTTTTAAAAAGTCCCACGAGTCTCTCCTTTAGTAACCAGTTTGTAGCCTATTCCGCGCACGCTTTGGATTTCTATGGATTTTTCCGCGTCGGTTTCGCACCATTTGCGAAGGGTGACGATATAGTTATCCACCGTGCGGTTGGTGGGGAATTTGTGATCGCCCCACAGGTCATTGATCAAGTCTTCGCGCTTGATGGCCTGTCCCCGGTGGCGATAGAGCGTCTCCAAAATGCCCATGGGACGATGGCCTAAGTCCCACACTTTTCCCCCGGCATCTTGAACCTGATAGCGAGAAAACCAGATTTTGAGTTTTCCGTGGGTGAGTTCTTGGTCTTTTTCGATGGCGCTTTGGTCGCGTTTGAGGATGCGCTCCAGGCGCAATAAAAGCTCTTTTACGGCAAAGGGCTTGGTGATGTAGTCCTGCGCTCCCAACTCCAGGCCTTGCACGCGCAGGTGGGGGTCGTTGAGCGCCGATAAAAACAAGATTGAAGTGGCCACACTTTGCTGACAAAATTCTGCCGCCAAGTCCATGCCGTTGCCGTCGGGAAGGCCTATGTCCATCAGTACGGCGCGAGGGGCCCGGGTGCGGAACAAAGTGCGCGCTTGCCCGCAGCCTTTGGCCCACCAGCAGTCGTAGTTTTGTGAAAGCAAATATTCGTGCAGGGTCTGGCCCAGGTTTTCTTCGTCCTCGACCAGCAGAAGACCGGTTTTAGGCATGTCCCCCCCCGGGAAGTTGGAGTTGGAAGGCCAGCGGCGAATGTTGGATATTAAAGTGCCCGTGCATTTGGCGGGCCAGGCGTTTGATTAGGTAAAGCCCGATGCCGGAGCCTTTGGGAGAATTGAACTTGTAAAAGAGAGTACCCAATTTTTGGGGGTTGCCCGCAAAACTTCCCCCGTCTCGGTAGGAGAGCAGGATTTGCCCCGCTTGCCGGGTGATGTCCACCTTGGCGTGGGAGTTTTTTGAGTGGTTCAGCGTATTTTCAAAGAGGTTGCGCAAGATCAAGTCGAAGGCCAGAGGGTCGGCGCTGACTTGAGTTTGCTCGGGGGAAAGTTCAGTGTGAATCTCCAAATTGAGTTTGGGTGCCCAGCACTTGTGTGCCGCCCGGATAGTTTCGATGAGAGGTAAGGGCCTGGCACTAAAGTGTCCGCCGCCTTCGATGCGCCCCAACTGCAAAATTTTATCCATTTGGGTTTCCAGTTTTTTGCAGCTTTCAATCAGGCGCTTTTGTATTTCAGTTTGGCGTTTGCCATCGCTTTCTTTGAGGTCGCCCAAAACTTCGGCCTGCAGGCGGATGCTCGCCAGAGGGGTTTTGAGTTCATGGGTCATGCCGGCGTAAAAGGCGGTAAGCGAGGCGCTCTTTTTTTGATCTCTGAGGTAGAGCGCGATCAGGGCGCTCATCAAAACCAGCAAAACGGCGACAAAGGTTCCCCCCTCCCACTTAATCATTTGAATCAGGCGCTGTCCCTGCTCGGATTGCCCGCTCCCTTGCAAAAATTCGCCAAACTGAGAGAGCAGGTAGAGCCACCATCCCCCCAAGGCCATGATCAGGGCAAAGAGAACCAGGCCCAAGCTCAAAAAGAGATGAGAATTTTTTTTCAAAAGAGTCTCCGCTCCAGTTCCGCCATCACACTTTCATCGTGGGCGAGACTGACAAAACCCACTTCGTGGGCGTTGGGTGAGAGGTAGACCCCGCGTTTTAAAAGGGCATCAAAGAGGGGGGCAAATTCGCTGCTTGCGCGCGCGGGAATTTGCGAGGCCCGTCTCAATACTTTGGGGCCAGGACTTGGTACCAACCAAAACAAACTTTCCTCGCTGATAACTTCATAGTGCGACCAGCGTCCGCCCTCAGCGCGCGCCAGCCATTGTTTTAAGAGGGCGACAATTTCATCAGTCGATTCGCGCAATGTTTTATAGGACTGGCAAGTGAGTTGCCGAAGGGTGGAAAGGCCCGCCACCATCGCCAGGGGATTGGCACTCAGGGTTCCGGCCTGATAGACCTCGCCCACCGGGGCCAGTTGTTGCATGATCTCGCGGCGGCCGGAGACGGCCCCCACGGGAAGCCCTCCGCCGATGATTTTGCCAAAGGTGGCCAAATCCGGGGCGATGTCGAGTTTGGCACTCATGCCCCCAAACCCGGTGCGGAATCCCGAAATCACTTCGTCAAAAATCAACAGGGCGTCGTGCTGGCGGCACAACTGGGAAAGATTTTGCAAAAACTCGCGGCGCTGGGGCAAAAGTCCGTTGTTGGCGGGGAGAGGTTCGACAATGGCGGCGGCGATGTGTTTACCCTCGCGCTCAAAACAAGCGGCAAGCGCTTGTGAGTCGTCGAGTTCGAGCACGAGTGTTTCCGCAGCAGCACTGGGAGGAAGGCCGGCACTGGTGCCCTCGGATTGTTCGGCCAACCCCGAACCGGCGCGCATCAACAGACCGTCCAAATGTCCGTGGTAACAACCCTCAAATTTTAAAATTTTGTTGCGTTTGGTATGTCCCCGCGCCAAGCGCAGGGCGGTCATCACCGCCTCAGTTCCCGAATTGACGAAGCGGATTTGATCGACAAAGGGCAGGTGCTCGGCGATCAATTGTGCCAGTTCCAGGGAGTACGGTTCGCAAGTGCCATAAGTCCAACCCCTCTGGAGCTGATCCGTCATGGCGCTTTCAACGCTGTGGTTTCTATGCCCCAAAATGAGTGGCCCAAAACTCATGCAAAAGTCGATATAGTCTTTGCCTTCCACGTCGCGCAGATAGGCCCCCTCGGCACTTTGGATAAAGCGCGGAGTGCAGAGCAGGTTTTTAAAACTCCTCACCGGAGAGTGAACTCCGCCGGGGACGATCGCTTGGGCCTTTTCAAAAAGTTGTGTGTTCATCGCTTCTCCCGGGCCACCCAGTCCCTAAAATCCTGAACGTTGGCAAATAATTCCACGTCGATGCCCTCTTGTCTAAATTTGTGCCAGGTTTTTCCAGGGCCAGTGGCATGAAATTTGTTCTTGATGAAGGGAAAACTGCGGCAAAAGGCCTGGTATTGAGGGAAACTGCTCCAAAAAAAGGCCTGGCACTGGCCTAGTTGGCCCGGGTAGTCGGGGGCAAGCTCTCTTGCAGGGCGCACTTCTCGGCGATAGGCGTTCCCGTGGGTGAGAATCAGAGAGGAGAGAGTAGCGGTTATCAGTTGCAAGGCGCGTGAGTTCAGGTAATGCGGCCAGCGCTCTTCGGAAAGTCCGTCCAGACACCCGTTCATCCAAAACCCGGCCCGCGCCAGGCGCTTGGCGGTTTGGGCGCCACTGGCCCACAAAAAATGCCGGGAGGGTGGGCCGCTTTGTGCCAGACTTTCGACACTGTAGCGCGAAGCGATCAAAAGGTGGTGGGGCCTGTCGGGAAGTTGCGCGGGGTGGGGAATTTTGCGGGTCAAGGCATCTCTGATCTCGGGGATTTTCCCCGACGCGGGAAGGCCTATAAAAACCTGCCCACCGGAAAAGGGCCTTCGTTTGCGCTGATAAATTTGTTTTTTGATGAGTTGCCCTTGGTACTCTCCCCGGTGAACGACGTACAAATCATTGTGAAGGGTGCGGGCGCAAATGCCCACTGCCAAGTGGCAGCCTCCTCCGTAGGCGCGAAAATCTTTCCGTTCGCGCTCGATTTCCCGTCGGGTTTGAGGGTGTTCTATGCCTTCGAGTTTGGCACGCAGTTCCCCGCCGTCGCGGCGATGCTGCAAACATTCAATCGCCAGTGCGCCCTGGCCTGCGGCGAAGGGAAAGTGGGAGGGGGGCAGGAGCATAAAGCTAAGGCCCTCAAGCAGTTTCTCCAACACCAGTCTTGGATTCTCTTCCCGTGCCAGGCGCTCCAGGCCCGCCAGCGCCAAAACGATGGCGTGGTAGTCGCCGCGCCCCAGTTTTTCCAGGCGCGTGTTTACGTTCCCGCGCAGGGGGCGAAGTTCCAGAGTAAGGCCCTCCCCAAAGGGCAAAAACTCGGCCAGCGAGCGTTTGAGATTGCAGGTGCGGCGGGGGGCGCTGGTGCCGATGATAAAAGGGCCTTGAAAACTTTGGAGCGTCTGGGCCACCTCTTTTCGCACCAGCAAAATATCTTCGCCAAAGTGGCGCTCGGTAATCGCCGCCAGATGGATGCCTGCGGGACGCTGGGTGCTCAAATCCTTGCAGGAGTGAACCGTGAGATCGACCTCGCCTTCGAGCAGGGCGCGGTCGAGTTCCTTGGTGAAAAAATCTTTGCCGGGCATTTGCCACAGGGGATTTTGCTGTTGCAGATCGCCCTCGGTCTTGAAGACTTTGAGTTCAAAGCGATCCCCCGTCTTTTTTTCCAGTTCCCGGCGCACTTGTTCGCATTGGGTGAGCGCCAGCAAACTGCCCCGTGTGCCGATGGTGTAGGTTTTCATGGAGGGAGTATCTCTCATTTTGATTGAATCAAAAACGGCCTGCCTAAGTCCTTGAAATAACTAAGAAAGTCGCCTTCGGTGTCAAAGATTATGAGTCAATTCGGGCAAGTTGGCAAAAATTCCATGGTTTTAAGAAAGAAATTGCGCACATAGTCTTTTTGGTGTATAACAGTTTTCTATGAATCGAAAAAAAATATTGCCTGCCTTGGGCATTTTTCTCACAGCTATTTTCGTTGGCCATATTTTTTTCATTAAAAATTCCAACGATAATCATAATGAACTGTCTACTAATATACGCACAATTGCTTCAAAATTTACACGCAAATGTAACGAACTGGTCAATTCTGTCTTGTTCGGTAAAAAAATCAACATTAACAGCGAAAAAGTCAAGACGGCGGCCGCAGGGCAATTCATTATTGGATTTATGAGGGATAAAGAGGGTTTGATTCGCCCTGTTCGCTCGGATTCAAATCGAGTTCGCAGCATTAGGGAACTGGATGGAATTTTTGCTATTTTCGGAAGGTGGATAACCGACAGGAGAATGACAGAAATTCCCTTAGTTGAATTTTCTGGAAATAATCTTAAATTGGATCTGAAATCTCAAGACTATGATTTTCTCCCCGATCAATTAAAGGATATATTTGCTTCGGGAAAAATTCTTATTACTGGCAATAATTCGGATAGGGGAAAGTCTCCATACTCAGTTCTTATGCCTGTAGCGTATCAAAGTGACGGAGTTCACGAAGGCCGTACAGGAGTTCTGCTCTACAATGGAGAACCTGTTATCGTTAAATTTTCGGGAAAAGAATTTCTCGTAGAGTTAAAAGGAGTTGGAACTCCAGGCGGTGGGTATGACTATAATGATTCAAATCGTTTTATAAGAGGAGGTATTATTCCTGGCCACACTGATCTTGAATTTAGGAATATTGAAGCTGATCGACTTGAAAATCCGAGGTTTGTCGAAGGAGATTCTGTAAGAGCTGGGGCCACACTCTCATTTGACTCACCTAAAGGCAGGCAATCATATCTTATTAGATTTACTCCCGGGTCTGTAAGGGCATCATTTAGAGAAAATGCTGGACTTAATATTCCTGAAGGAAATTCTGTGCTTTTGGCAAAAAAGATGGGAGAAATTTGGGGGGATTTTATTTCGAGAGGTTTGATTCCTCTGACACACTTTGAAAATCTTGTCGCTTTAAACGGATACCAAGATTACATTATGACCGACTACTCTGATATTGCTCCTATAGGAAAATATCCTTATAGAGATCGTGACAAAGAATCGGTGACTAAAGCTTCTTTGGCAGCACTAAGCGAAATTCCGGGTTATAAAAAAACGCAACATTTTCCCGCTTTTAGAGAAGGGCTGGTAAGTTCATTAAAAAAATCGAAAAAATTTTCTGATGCCACGATTGGGAAAATTGCAGAATTGGAAACAACGAATGAGATTGCAACAGTTCTTTGGGATGATTATTTAAGACTGGTTTATTTTAGACAAAGACAGAAAATAGGTTGGATTCCTGATTCTCTAAAATATGTTGACTTGGATCACGTTGATTTTAGTGATGAGTTCTTTTCTGAAACGTTGATTGATAAATTAAAACTTGCTTATAGAAGAAATATTGATGAAATTTCTAGAATTCAAGGAAGGATTGAAGAAAACAGAGCAAGTTTAAAAAAACAATTGGAAGAGTTGGAACTCATGAAATCCAATCCTCAAAAATGGAAAGATCAATTAATGGCAAAAGAATCCTGGATGAGCGATTCTCAGGCCCAAATGCAATTAGAAAGCAGGCAAAATCAATTGGAAAGTTCTCAACAAGGATTTAATGATTGGGTTAAAGAGAGGCAAGGAGATATTGAAAATCTGAAGAATGAAAATATTGGAATTGAAGGAACAAATTTTACTGTTGAAGGAGTATTGAAGATTATTAAAGGCGACGAATACATAAACGCATTTAAAACTGTTATTATGGGTATTGAATCAGGCCATAAATACTACGCAATTGACCTTGGGAACAATGCTCAAGACTTGCTCTTGCTAAGAAATTATCTAAGAAAAGAAATTAAGTTTTTAGAGGGCCTTGAAAAAATGGCCTCAAAAGATGAACTGGCCGAAATACAAAGAAATTTGGCCTTGGCCAAAGAGAGGCATGAAGAATTTGCTTCAATGGGGCCTTATGAATTTCACCAAAGAATGAAAAGTAATCCAGAAATGTTATTAATGGCCTATATGCTTCCCTACTACTCTAAAAACCTTGATACATCTCCAGATATGATGGAACAAAAACAATATCAAAGATATTTGCCAATGATTCTTAGGTTGATTGAAGAGGGAAAAATCTAAGTCAAACTGCTTTCCTATTTTTGATTTTTAAATGAAAGGCCTCATCGCCAAAATCTGTTAAAACTTTTTTAATCCAGTAAAAAACGCTTTTTTATAACCATTTTTGAGGTAGAATAGGGATAGTAAACGGAGCGACTTTTTGTTTGTACCAAATAAAAAATATGGTGACGCCCCCCCCGAAGTTTTTCCGAACTTTAAAACTCTGTCTCAATAATCGCGCCGTTTCCCTCACCGAAGCACTGGTGGCGGCGGGAATGGTGGGCGGACTCTCGCTGGGGTACCTGCAACTTTCTGGCGACCACCAAAAATCGCAAAAGAAAATCGAAGCGGGTTTTGAAATCGACATGCTCACGTTGGAGATGGCGCAGACTTTGAGCAACGACGATGCCTGCACCAAAACCTTGAGAAACAAAACCTCCGGTACCATCCCCGATATTAGAAATTCCAAGGACAAAACACTTTTCAAAGAAGGTAAAAAATATGGGCAAAACCTGATTCAACTTAAAACCATGGAATTAAAAAATCTCGATAAGAGCGCGGACGGTTTTGGAAGTCTGGAATTGGAAGTCACCTTTGAAAAGACCGCCAAGATTATTAAAGGCAAAAAAGAGGAAATAAGAAAAATCCCCTTGGTGATTCAGGAAACCGGCGGCACTGTGATTTGCAACCCCGACCCCGCCACCCGTTTTATCGCATCAAGTGCTAAAAAGATGATGTGCGATAGTATCAAGGGAACTTTCAACGGGGCCACACAAAAATGCACGCCGCCTTTTATCGGGCAGAGTTGTCCCCACTATATCGCCGGATTTGACAGCAACGGCAAGGCCATTTGTGAATCTCAATACACATTTGGGAGTGTATCAACAACCCCTTCACCACCTCCGCCGTCTCCACCCTCTCCACCCTCACTGCCAACGCCACCTGCTCCGCCCGTGCCTCCGGTGCCAGCACCAGCAGGTGGTTGCTGGTGTGAGTGTTGGTGTGGAACTAATCCATATGGCGCTTTTCCCTGCGAAAGTCGTACTTCGTATGGAAATTCAACTGATATTTGTCCCAGTGATTTTCCAGGTGGGAGCATGTCTTCAAACCAAACTGCTCCCTGTCCCAATTTTTCCTGCCAGTTGCACAATTAAAATTGAAAAAAAAGGCCTGTGATTGATGGCCAAAAATAACAAAGGCACTCCGGCCAGGTCGTTTTGGGGTGGTTTTGGGGCAAAGAGTTTACGAGACAATTTTAGAGGCCATCTCTGCGTTCGGTGAGGGACGCAGAAAAAAGCGGTGGGCATAGCGTGGATAGTGAGTGTGGGAAAGGTGGGCAATGGCGCTTTTGGCGCGTTCTGCTTTTTGCAAAGTTTCCCGATTCTGGGTTTTGCCCGCCAAAAAGACATCGCTCAGCTTGAAAACGTCAGATTGGCGCCCCCAGTGGGCGGGCAGGGGAGAGGGTTCCCCCAGACAAACCATCATTTTGCGCTCGTGCACGCTCCAACGCTCAAAAAAGCTGTCGGGAAAGAGCGGCAGGTCAGCACCGATGGTGTTGACGATCAACGGGAAAGCGGCCAGGGAATTCCAATCCTCCCACTCGACGCTTTTCAGTTCGCACTCGGAGCAGAGTTGTTCCACTTTTGCACTATTTCTGGCAAAGAGGTGGGGGTGGTAGTGCCGGGGAATGATTTTGACTAGGCCTTCGGCCAATTCTCCCGAACCAATGACCACCAAAGGGCCATCGGCGGTACGCTGAATGATCATTTTGCGGACGATACCGGCGTAGGTGGGGCGGCCGATGCAACCCAGGTACTCGCGCCGGATGTACTTGGCATCCTTGAACAACTTTTCCAAAACCTTGAGCAGGTGGGGATGAGAGTTTTGCACCCAATCTCGATAGGCATTTTTAAATTGGTGGACGATCTCGTTTTCCCCCAGAATGTGGGATTTGAGTCCGCAGATGGTTTCCAGCAAAAAAGTGTAGGCGCAGACCCCTTCCAGTTTTTGACAAGATGCCTCGCTCCGGGCGAACTGGGAAAGCATGGGGCCAAAACTGGCAAGCAGCAGGCGTTGACAGGTTTTGAGGGTGAAAATCTCCCCCCCCAAGGCCCGGGCCTGGCCTTCTACAAGCTCGACTTTGCGTTTGCTCGCAGTGCTTCCTTCGAGAGAATAATTGAGCACAGTTAGTTCCCGCTTCACAACGGCACAAGAATAACAAGTTTTTGGCCCCGAATTGTCATGGATTTGTAGGACGCAAAATTTTTTTTGGCGTTTTCAAGGCCCGCAGAATTTGTTAGGGTGGGCGCATGGAGGAAAATCGCTGGACTCAGCATATAAAATTTTTTTTCCGGCACTACGGAAAAAACCGCTTTATGCTCTCCATGAGCAAGAAATTGCAGATGTTGGGGATTGAACGTTTGTGGCGCGCAGGCCCCAAGGCCTTTTTGTACTTTTTTTTGTTTTACCTCATCCGCGACACTATTCTCTACATTGTGATTCCCATTTATTTTGCCCATTTGACTTCGGGCTAGAGAGGTTTTTTCGTGCAACTCATGTTTTCATCAAAAGAGATTCTGGACCGCGGGCGGGGACTCACCTTCGACGACGTTTTGTTGGTGCCCAGACACGGGCGGTCGGCCTCCCGGCGCACGGCCAGTTTGACTTCGCAACTCACCCGGCACTTTAGCGTGGATTTGCCCATCGTCTCGGCGAATATGGACACCGTCACCGATTGGGAAATGGCCCAGGCCATGGCGGAATTGGGGGGGGTCGGAATTTTGCACCGCTTTATGCCTCCCGAAGTGCAAGTCGAGCGCGTCGCGCGCATTGTTAAACACCACAGTGAAAAAAAACTTGCCACTCCGGTGGCAGTTTCAGTGGGCGTCAAAGAGGAGGGCCGTCGGCGCGCCGATTTACTGGCCTGTGCCGGTGTCAAAATCCTCGCCCTCGACATTGCCCACGGGGATTCGGTGATGATGCTGGAAGTCTTAGAGTATGTTAAAAAGCGTTATCCCCAAATTGACGTCATCGCCGGCAACGTGGCCACTTCGGAGGGAACCCGCCGGCTCATCGAAGCGGGGGCCGATGCCATTAAATGTGGCATTGGGCCAGGCTCCATGTGCACCACCCGCATCGTCACCGGCCACGGAGTGGCCCAACTGAGTGCCGTGGCCCTATGTGTTCAAGAGGCCTCCAAGCACGGCGTTCCGGTGATCGCTGATGGCGGATTGCGCAATAGTGGCGATATCGTCAAGGCCCTGTGTGCTGGGGCCAAAATCGTGATGCTGGGGGGCGCTTTGGCGGGAACTTCGGAGACACCCGGAGAAATCCGTCACGGGCGCAAGTCTTACCGGGGCATGGCCTCCAAGTCGGCACAGGTTTCGTGGCGGGGAGAACTTCCCGAAGGCATGGCCGCCGAAGGGGAATCGACTACGGTTTTTCACCGGGGGCCGGTTCGTTATGTGATCGGCGATTTGAGCGGTGGCCTGCGCTCGGGAATGAGCTATTTGGGAGTGGACAAAGTCGAAGATATGTTCGAGGCGGCCCTGTTTATGGAGGTTTCCCAGGCCGGGCGGAGTGAGTCCCTTCCCCACGGAATGGCCTCATCGTAATGGTGCCAGGTCAAAGAGAGCGCACGGTTTTGGGTTATCCCAAACTGAAAGCGCACATGGAATCGCGCAATTCCCCCTCCAGAGAAAAGGAAAAGGCACTCCAGTACCTCAAGGAAATTCAGTCCGAGCTTTCCCTGCCCCACTTGAGATCAGTCTCGAAATTTTTGGGTATGGCCTTTCCCAAACTCTACGACGGCATCAACTTTGACGACAGTATGGTGCAAATTCCCGAGCTGAGAAAAACCCACCACGTCATTTTGGTTCCCAATCACCAGTCCCACGCCGACTACCTGGCGATCAACCACATGTTTTTTAAAACCTACCAAGTGCCCCTGTATGTGGCGGGGGGAGAGAATTTGAATTTGTTTTTGGTGGGGGATTTGTTCCGTCGCTCGGGGTGCTTTTTTATCCGCCGCAGTTTCACCAGCAATATGACCTACAAGCTGACCCTGGAGGCCTACCTTTATTTTTTGTTAAAGAATGACTGCGTGATTGAATTTTTTTTCGAGGGGGGGCGCTCGCGCACGGGGAAGCTGCTCCCCCCGCGCTACGGACTCTACGGTATGTTGATGGACGCCCACCGCGAACTTTACAAGCAGTCGGAAAAAACATTACTTTTTGTCCCCATCTCCATCGTCCACGAATACGCCCCCGAGACGGGGTCGCTGGTCAAGGAACTCCGGGGTGCCAAAAAGCGCCGGGAGTCGATCGCCTACTTTCCGCGCCTCCTGCGACTTTTGTCCTACCAGTTCGGTCACATTCACATCCGTCTGGGAAGGCCGGTGGAGGCCAAACCTTTGGAAGAGGGAGTTGATCACACTGCCGCCAAAGACAAAATCCACCACCTGGCCTTTCAATGCTTTCGCGAAGTGGGCAAAAATATGTTGGTCACTCCTACCTCGCTACTCTCTTTTGTCTTGTTGGACGAACCCAGTGGGGCCATGTCCTGGCGGGATATTTTGAGCAAGTCCAAGGCGATTGTGGCCTACTGCCGGAAGTTTCAAATTCCCTGCGCGCCTTCTTTGAGTGAAAACCAACTGGAGAGTTCCCTCGAAAGGGCGATGGATATTTTGGTGGGCAACAAGTGGGTCGATGTCATCGGCCGCCAGCACCAGGGGCGGCCCTACTATGCCATTCGCGAAAGCCGCAGGCGCGAAGTGCTCTACAATAAAAATACGATCCTGCATCACTTTTTGGTTCCCGCCACCGTAAATTACGTCTGGATCAACCTCTTTTCCGGGCAGGTGCAAACCGCTGCCGAACTCAAGGAGCTTTTTTTAAATTACCGGCGCCAACTCAAACACGAATTTTACCTCCCCACGGTCAAAGAGTTTTTCCACCAAATTCTGAACGTGTTGGGGGATACCATCGGCCGGCGCATTTCCAGCATGGAGGAGGTGGTGAGCTTCTCCCACCGCGAACTGTACGCCATCATTTCGAGCTTGGGGATTTTTGGCCGCGCCCTCTCACACATCGACGAGGCCTATTATATTGCCGGCCTTGCGCTCGCCGCTCTCAAAGAGGAATACCCCGAAGGTTTTAAAATGGAGGCCTACCTCAAAACATTTAAGGTGATCTTTTATCAGGAGTTGCAATTGGGCCGCATTATCCGCTACAGTGAAAGCTATTCCCTGACCCTGGCCAAGTCGGGACTCAAATATTTCACTCACATGGGGCCGGTCAAAAACGAGGTGGGTATGCTGAGCGTGGTGCAAGCGGACAAGCTGGAAGAACTGACCAAAAAGTATGAAAAAAATCTCACCGACCAGCTCACCTTTAATATCAGGGTGTCCCAGTCTTGAGATTGAATAACGCCCGCTGGTTGGGATTCCGCCTGGCCGAGATTCCTCGCCACTTCCCCTTGACCGATTTTTTTACTCTGGAACAGAAGCTGGAATCCTGGCCCGGGCCAGTGTGGGCCGACCGAAAGCGCTGGATTCAGTTTGGCCCGGTTTCCGGGCAGGCGCATATCATGCGCAAGGTTATCGGGGTGGCCTATGCCGAAGGGGGTGACCCGTCCACCCGCCCTCCGGGGGAATGTATCCTGTGGGACGAATCGGCGCGAGAGGCCCAATTTACCCCGGTACCGGAGGGAATGGGGGCCAATTGGGAGGCGCTTTGCTATCTGGAAGCACATTTGCGCCAAAAACTTCCTTGGCAATCTGCATCTTACTGGCGCTTGAGAGTGGATGCGGAGGGCGATTTGGGGATTTATCATTTTAAAGTTTCCATTTCATCAAAGTTTGTATAGAGTGGGCGCTGGAGTGGAGGTCATCTATCAAGGGTAAGAGAAAGAACAGAGGCAGGCCGAGAAGAGAATTAGGCCCAAGGGTTAACCATCTCATTCAAGTTCCCGAGTGCCGTTTGGTTGGAGAGAGTGGCCACGCTTACGGGGTGGTTTCGTTGGATGAGGCCAGGCGCATTGCCCGAGAAGAGGGCCTGGATTTGGTCGAGATTTCTCCCAATTCCAAACCTCCGGTGGTCAAAATTGTCGATTACGGCAAGTTCAAGTACGACCAACAGAAAAAGGCCAATGAGGCCAAGCGCAGGCAGGCGGTCACCCAACTCAAAGAGGTTCAGTTTCGCCCCAATATAGAGGCCCACGATTTGGAAACCAAGCTCAAGCGCATCGAGGGATTTTTAATCCACGGAGACAAGGTTAAGATGGTGATGCAATTTCGGGGGCGAGAGATGGCCCACCGGGATTCGGGAATGGAAAAATTCAGGCAGATCGTGCGCACGGTGGAGGAATTTGGGGCCATCGTAGAGAGCGAACTCAAAATGATGGGCAATCGAATCATTACCGTTTTGGGCCCGGACAAAAAGGCGATCCAAAAGCAGCTCAAGCAAAAACAAAGCTCCAAGCAGGCGGTTTGACAGGGGTAGATAAGTTCGATAGCAAGAGTGAAGAAGAAATGAGGAGAAATTAAAAATGCCCAAAATGAAAACCAGACGCGCCGTGGCCAAGCGCTTTAAAGCGACGGCGAGTGGCAAATTCAAGCGCAAGAGGGCGAATCTTCGCCACATTTTGGAGAAAAAAGAACCTGGCCGCAAAAGACGCGCTGTGCGTACAGATTACGTTTCTGCGGTAGACGCCCCGCGAGTGCGGCGCTGTCTGCCCTATGCTTAAGAGGAGGACGTTTTTATGGCGAGAGTAACCAGAGGATACAAGGCCAGAAGAAGGCGCAATACCGTCCGAAAAATGGCCAAAGGCTTTCACTTCAGCCGCCGTCAGAAATATAAATTGACTGCCGAGACAGTTAAGCGTGCTTTGCATTATAGCTATATTGGCAGGCGCTTGCTCAAGCGCGACCAGCGCAGCTTGTGGATTTTGCGCATTTCCGCCGGGGCCAAGCTTTTGGGCAGTTCCTATTCCAAATTTATGGGCAATCTTAAAAAGAGCGGCAGTGATTTAAATCGCAAAATGCTGTCGGAAATCGCCGCCCGGGATTTTGAGGCCTTCAAGGCGATCGTTCAAGCGACCACTACTCAAGAAACCACTCAAAAGACCAGTTGACAAAGGGTGTTGTAGTGCTCGGGCCTGGCCCATAAAAAGGGGCCGGGCCAATCCATCCGCTCGAATCTCTCCACTTCATTTCCATTCTGCCAGAAAGAAAACCCCCGCCAGCGGGCCAGCAAACTTCCGGCGGCAATATCCCACAAACATTTGGGCCGCCTGGAAAAGACAAAGTCACATTCCCCTGCACTGATGAGTCCCAACTTGAAGGCAATACTGCCACAGGGTTCGAGTTGATAAGTTGCATCCCCCTTTTTTTTGAGGTTTGGCCATTCCGTGTGGGAAACGACACCTTTTAGGGTTTTGCCGGGGGCCTTGTTTTTGAGAGGGGCGAGAGAAGAAGCGCACCCTCCCAATTCAAATCCACTGGCGGGATTAAAAATCCAGGCAAAATTTTTGGGGTCATCGAGTTTTTCAGAATGGCAAATCGCCAGGGATACCGCCCACTCGGGATTGCCGCGAACCAATTCCCGAGTGCCATCCACTGGGTCTAAAATCAGGGCGGGAAATTCCAATGGGCGCGGATTTTCTTCGCTTAAAAAAAGCAAATGAGGATGAGTTTTGGCGAAGGCCTCTCTCACCAAATCGCAGATGAAAGTATCCATTTCAGTGACCGGAGAGTGATCCGCTTTCCACTCCACTTGTAAGTGCTTCGGCCCACGCTGTGAGATTTTGCCCCACTTTTTGATGATGGCCGTTTTAATATTTTCTATTTGTCTTTCGGTTTCCAATCGTTGAGGCCCCAGTCGTAGGTCAGCATTTCAACTTTGACTGCCCCTTGGGCGCCCAGTTTTTTTTTGAGATAAGTTTTGATGGGGCCATACTGTTTTTCAAAATCTTCAGCAGACCACTCAAAAACTTTTGAGGCCCTGATGGTGCGCGTGCTCGAATCGTAGACATTTTTATTTTTGTCCCTAAAAAAGTTTCGTTCGGCCTCCGCCAATTGTTGCTCTATATGAGTGGCGTTGTAGGCGGTAGACATAAGGTTGGGGCAACTCAGGGATGCGCACACGATGGCGAAATGAATGCGTGGCTCTTTGAAATCTTTGCGCAACATTTCATGTTCGATAAAGTCCAGACTTTGCTTTTTTTCTAGCAGATTGAAAAACTTTTTTTTCCAAGGGGAAAAGAGTACCATGCCAATCTTTTTGATGGAATCGACGGGGTAGTGGTCGATGACCAGTTTGAGTGTAAAAGCATTGTAGGCATTGATTAAGAAGGCCAGCTTTTGATTGCGGTCAAACTTTTTGTACTGTAATGGAGTCACGGAACTGAGAGTTTTGAGATAGACCTCCAGCGATTGGGGCCGACTCTTTAATTGTGTGTAATTGACCAGTGCCTGGAGTTTTTTTGTGTGAACTGCTCTACGCAAAATACTGCTGAAATGCCGGTGGGAATGGTCAAATTCGGCCCACAAGGGTAGCGTGAAAGCAAAAAGGATGAGTATAACTTTTTGTTTCATTTGGCCCCGCCTTGCTTGAAGGCGGTGGCGTGTTGTTTGACCAATTGGCGGCTTACGAAGTGTCGGCAGGTTCCATCGGTGTGCAGTTCCGTCCACCCGCGCACCACTTCATTTTCCAAAAGAGCGCTATTTTGCTTTGGATTTTGGCCCGAGGACGGATAGGCCTGCTTGAGATTTTGTTTGTCTGCCTCCATTGGGGTGGCGTAACTTTCCAGACGAGACATACTGGGTGCCATGACCGCCGTGACTCCCTCGGGAGTGTGTCCCAGGCCGATAAAATGCCCCATTTCGTGTAGTATGACCGAGGGCAAATGGTAGGTACTCCAACTGTTGGGGTTGGTGCCGAAACTGTGTTGTCCGTTGACAATGATGTCGGAGTGGATAATTTCAATCCATTCCCGTGGGGTTTGTGGGAGACGCTTATATCCCTTGAAGTAATTCATCGCCAGTACGGAATCGGGAAGGTCTTCAAACCACTTGGAATGGACGTAAATCCCCATTTCCTGGTCGTTGGAATAGTCTTCGTAATCGTCGTATTCCTTGTTGCTGATACTGGTGCTGGGCACTTCAAAAAAAGTGCGGCCGTTTAAACTCTCATTCCAGCGCTTCATCATTTGTTCGGCGGGGTGATTCCCCTGAGCATCGTCGTCGTAAGATTGAAAATAATTTTGCAGAGTATCGCTGGTTTTGAGTTGAAGCGGCGAGGCCAGGGTGGCGTCACTCCAACGGCGAATGATGATAGGTGCAGTCTGGGGAACTTCTTTTTTCTTCTTCCAGTCGTTCAAAGTCCAGTCGTAGTCGTTATACACGATGCTGAGATTGCGTTTTTTTGCCTTGAATTTTTTCCTCAGATAATCTTCCACGGAATTGTGTTGATCGGCGAAGGCCTGGCCAAACCATTGAAAGAGTTTTGAGACATTCAGCGTGTTGCTAGGTTTTTCGTAGAGATTTTTATTTCTCTCTTTGAGAAAATTGCGTTCGGCCTTCTTGAGTTGCCGGTCCAGCCTGGAGGGCCGGTAGGCAGTGGGAATCAGATTGGGGCCGCTCATGGAGGCGTGAGAGAGCGCAAAATAGAGGCGCGCGTCCTGAAAATTTCCCCGGTCAATGTATTTTTCTATTTCCGCAATACTGGATGTTTCACCCAAAAAGTTAAAAAACTTTTTCTGCTTCCAATCCACCAGATCAACTTCTGTGATGGAACCCAGGGGATAGTGGTCGATCGCCAGTTTCAAGGCAAAAGCATTGTGAGCATTGATCAAAAAGGCCATCTTCTGATTTTTATCAAAGCTTTGATAGTCACTTTTAGAGACGGCACTCAAGCTGTCGAGATAGGGGTTAAATTTTTTTGATTGTCTTTTGAGCCTGCGGTAATCGACCAGCATTTTGCCTTCTCTATGGTGGACTACTTTGCGTAGGATTTTGCCAAAATCCCTATGGTTATGGTCAAAATTCGCGGCCGCAGAAGTCGACAAAAAAACAATGAAAAACAGAAATTTCATGGTGACACCCTCCTTGGTATTCCCAAATTATGGCCGCAAAATCTCCTGGAGTCAAAGAGGGCCTTAGAAAACTAAATTGGCGTCAGACTCAACTAATTTCTATCGCAGAACCATTTCCCCCGCCCAGAGTTTTTTGAGAAAGTTTTTCCAGGGAAAAATGTGGATGTTGTCGCTGGTTGTGCGCTGGTTTTTATCCAGTGAGATGGCCACATAAGTTTTTATCAATCCCTCTTCCTTGAGCGCTCTGAGTCCCTTGAGGTGTTTGTCTTGAATCAGGTTTGTCGCTTTGATTTCGATCGCCATTTTGTCTCCGACGATGAGATCGACTTCAAATCTCGAAGTGGAGCGCCAGTAGAATAGGGAAAAGTTTTGTCTGCTATAGCTCAAAAAGGCGCGTATTTCGAGGATGATAAAATGTTCAAAGGCCTTGCCGAAAAGCTCACTTTTTGGTTTGATTTCTCCTCTGCGTCCCAGAGTATTGCTAACTCCGATGTCGAAAAAATAATATTTGAATCTCGCCGTGGCCTTGCGTTTTTTGGTCTTGGTGTATCCTGGAAGTGGAAACCCAATCAGAGTGTCATCGAGTATCTTGATATAATTTTTCAAAGTCCCGGGGGAAATTTGCAAGTCTCTGGAAAGGCCCTCGTAACTGATTTCACACCCGTTTGACAAGGCCATGGCATCCAAAAATTCACAAAAATACTCAATATTTCTGGTGAGTGCTTCGTGCTGGATTTCTTCCCTGATATAGAGGGCGGTATAGGATTCGAGTTCTTCTTCGTGGTCGGGATTGCCGTACACTTGTGGCAGCCCTCCACAATTGAGATAAGTCAAAAGGTGGAAGTTGGGAATTTCCGCCCAGACGAGGGGAAATAATGACGACCACCATGCCCTGCCCGCCAGCAGATTGACCCCTTTGTGTTTGATTTTTCTGGCACTACTGCCGGTGAGCAGGAAGGTGTGGCCTTTTTTTTGGATCAGGCGGTGGACTTCGTCCAGGAGAGAGGGGTGTTTTTGGATTTCGTCTATGACGATAATTTTTTTTGTATCCGCATTTTCTTCACCGAGCAGGGAGGGCCTTTTGATCAGACGGTGGAAAGTTTCTCCATCCAAAAGATCGTAAAGAGTTGCCTGCGGCAGAGACTGTTGGATGAGAGTCGTTTTTCCCGTGGCCCTTGGGCCGAAGAGAAAAAAGGACTTTTTTTTGAGTAGGGCCGGAAGCCCTAGAATCCGCTTGTAGTATTTTCCACAACTATGTTGTGGATTTTCATGATTTTCCACATCTCTATTGTGGATTTTCATCGAGTTTTTGTCAAATTTTGACGGTAGTATTTGCGCCGGTTGGCGCGGGTCAGGCGGCGGCCGGCCAGAACCAAAAAGACCGCGCCGGGAAGGTGCCACAACATCATAAATTCGGGGTGGCCGAAAACCCGTTTGGTGATGATGCCACCGAGGATAAAAAAGACGAACAAAAAAAAGTGTAAGTGGCCTATCTTTTTGTCGTGTTTAATGCTTTCATCCACGCTGCAACTCCTGCGGAAAAGAGAATAAATAAAACCAAAAAAAGGCCAAACTCCTGGCCGAAGGACATATAAGTTTGTTTTCCCACCCGCAAGGGTTCGCTCCAAGTGTGTTTTTGGTCGCGTACGGTGACTTGATAGTCGCCCTCTTGCATGGCCCAGAATTGGGCGCGGAAAGCACCCTGAAAGGGGCGCACTTCGAGAGCGCCCAACTCGCTTACAAAAATGCGAGGTGTGCCCTGGGCATCTTTGATGGTGATTTCCACCGGCACGCCCTCGCGGATGTTGTCCCTATCTAGGATGCTTACCTGCACGCCTCTTGGCCTTGGATTTTTTGACGAAGTAAACCGAGGCGGCGATTCCCAACACCACGAAGACTTCCATCACATGGACGATAATTTCAAAGACCAGGGGAACTTGTTCCGGCATCAGCGCACCTCGATGCCTTTATTGTCAAACATATAAATGCCTTTGGCAAAGCTTTCACTGCCCCGGACTAAAATGTGCGCCCCCAGATTTTTGCTGCTGGGAGCGCGCAGTCTATAAAATCCTTTGGGCAAGGGGGGTAGGGGAGTGCTTTCCCCCGCTTTGAGGTTGATGATGCGTTTAAAATACCATCTTCCCTGGCGGGCGTGTTCCAGCCGGATCAGGTGCTTTTCGGGGGAGCGGTTGAGCAGCGCGAGCGGGGACTCTTGCGCCTCGGGAAGCAGGCTCATTTTGCGGGCAAAGCCATTGGCCTCGATGACGATTTCGGGGGAGTCAAAGTTTTGCGCGGGCAGGGAGAGTTCGAGCAGGATTTCGCTTTTGGCCTCGGCAGTGGAGCGGGGAAAAGAAGCGGTGGCATCGTGGGGTATTTTGAGTTGCTGGTGGTGAAGTACGGCAAGCGCACTTCCCAGACACGCCGCCAGAGCGTATTGCGCCCCCGTGCCGGGAAAGCGCCAGTGAAAAAACTTTTGAAAATAGCTGAAAAAGCCCACAAAAAAGCAGCAGATCGCCACCAGGGAAATGCCGTTGGTGAATTGGTGGGTGGAGATGCCGCCTCTCAAGTCCAGCACGAAGAGGATGCTTGAGAGCGCCCACAGGGACAAATTCAGGCCGCAGAGAAAGGGCAGCAGGCCCGCCTTCTTTTTGGAAAGGCCATATTTTACAAACCAGGCGAAAAGCAATGCCTGGGGAAAAAAGTAGTATTGCAGGCCTCGCCAGGGAGTTGCGTCCTGGCCCCAGTTTTGCACCAGTGGGATGGCGAGGTTGTGGAGTAAAAGGTAGCCCACCAGTCCGCCGTGGAAGACCAGCAAAAACCACTTGTCCATTCTGGCGCGGGGGCCTTTTTTGCTTAAAACCATCGCGTGAGATCGGGGAAGGTGTAGATGGCCATGTAGGAGACTATCCACAGGCCTAAAACCACCCACGCCAGCTTGATAAAGAGGGGGATTTTGTTTCCCTTGTAGATGGCCTTGGGGTCGTCAAAAGGCCCGCCAGAGGGTTCATTCATGGGTGTCGTCTCCTTCCTTTTCGGCCTCCAGGGGCCTGGCGCTTAACGCTTCGTTTCCTTTGAAGGCGCCCCTGAACCACAGGCCCAAAAAGGCCAAAAAACTGCACAAAACCAGGCCTCCGATGGTCAAAATCAAAAACATTTTGAGTTCTTCTGAGTCTGCGCTGCAATAGAAGCAGGGCAAAATCGTACCTTTGAGGATAAACTTGCGCATAAGGCCCTCTTCCTATACGTTCTCACCAAATCCAAGGCCTGGCAAATTTTACACGGTTCCAAAAAAGGCCTTGCTGGCAAGCACTGAAACTTGCTATAAGGGTCAATATGAAGCACTTGATTTTTTGCCTCGGCCTGAGCGCTGCCTTTGAACCAAACATTCGAGCAAATGTGATCGAGGACGGTGAGAGCGATTTAATCGTCGCCGCCTACGGCAATCTGATCGACGAAAGCTATAGCGCTTTTCCCACTCCCTTCTCCTTGGAAGATGTGCGCAGTATGTGCCGGGCGGTGGTCGAGCATAAGACTTGTGCGGCCGTTCCCGAACCAAAGAGACACCACTGCGATTTGTTGGGCGAACGGGACAGCGGCCAATTGGCCGGACTGGGGGAAGGCCTGCGCGATTCCCTCACCGGAAGTCTCGATATGTTAAAGGTTCTAGGGCAGCAAATTTTTCAGGTCAGTACCGAGGAAAAAGTCGCGCGCGTGCGCCAGTCATTGGGT
Organism: Bacteriovoracaceae bacterium; assembly: GCA_965215445.1. GTDB lineage: Bacteria > Bdellovibrionota > Bacteriovoracia > Bacteriovoracales > Bacteriovoracaceae > CBDBLK01. Next base: position 1,859,645 of record CBDCDT010000002.1, read on the forward strand.
GCGTTGAGGGATTTTTGGTTGGGGCGCTACCGTTCATCGGCAGATGACCCCACTATCAACTATCCTGCCGCCCACACTGCAGGAGGACTGGCGGTGTCTGCTTACGAGGCGGCCGAACAGATGCTGGTGCGGGGGTGGAATTGTTATAACCCCAAGGCCCGTGCTTCTTTGGCCGGGGCCTTGCTGGGAGAGGTGGCCTTCGAGGGGGCGGCGATGCTACCCCTGTCAGTAGGTGGGCTGGGCAGGCTTTTTCTTTTCGGCAGATTGGGAAACCTGAAAAAGTTGGGAGAGGTGGAAAAACTGGAAAGGATGAGAGAGCTAAGGCAACTGAAAAATCTGGGACCGGCAGAACAACTGGAACTGCGCAATCTGGAATTGGAAGATGTCGACCTGGGACTGGTCATTACTCATTTGGGGCCGGAGGCCCGGAGGGTGGAGGCAGATGCCTTGAACAAGGCCCGCGCCGCCAAATATGACGAAATTATGAAACGGCCTTCGGCCGGTGAGGATTTTGTTCCCGTGATTCCGGCCTTGCCCGCACTGACCACGGAGCAGGCCTTGCAAAACGCCAAGGCCAGTTTTTACGAGATGATGATTTCGCGCAAGCATTGGAAAGATACCGGGGAGATGACCCTGGCCAGACAGGAATATAATAATTACAGGGGCAACCTTTTGCGGCGCAAACGGGAACTCAGGGAGGCCGTCGGCAAGGCCGAAGAAAATATTTACAAAGGCCAGCAACGGATTTTGTCCGAGAATTTGGACGGCCAACAAAAGGCCTTTTTGGAGGCCAGTATTGCGAACCAAAGGAAGGAGCGCAAACAGGCGCTGGATGCCTTGAGAAAAATTGACAAGGAATCACCTGGCAAGGCCCAAGCATTTATTCGTTTGCAGGAACAGCGCTACGATGAACTGATCCAGTCCCAACCGGCCAAGGATTTGCGTCGGGGTCAACCGCTTCACGAGTTTGGTGAGAAAATCAAAAAATTGGAAGAAAAAATCGCGAGAGAGGCCTCCGATGGCCGATCATAGTTTGGCACTGTAAACTTTAAAGGAGATACATTTATGAAGCATTTACTTTTTTTCTTGGCGGTGAGTACTTGTTTTGCCCTTTCGCTGGAAGGTGCGCATGGTATGTGCAGTGAGGAGAGCAGGTACTTGCTGGGGCGTTCCCTGATTGAAGCGGAACAGGCATTGCAAAATACCAAGATTCACTTTTACGAGAGAATGGTTTCTGAAGGGCATTGGCCGGATACCAAAGAGATGGCCCGGGCGAGGAGGGAATTCTGGGAGTATTTGAGGGGTGATGAATACCAGAAATATTTGAGAGATAGCGCCCGGCGCAAACGGGAACTCAGGGAGATTCTCAGCAAGGCCTATATCACTATTAACAAAAATCGGGAACAGATTTTGGCCGGGGGTTTGGACAACCAACAGGTGGCCTTTATCAATGCCAATATTGAAATTCAAATTGGGGAGCGCAAACGGGTGCTGGATGCCTTGAGAAAAATCGACGGGGAATCACCCAGAAAGGTACAGGCCTTTATTCGTATGCAAGAACAGCGCTACAATCAGTTGATGGAATCTCACCCAGTAGGGGATTTGCTGGATCGGGATCAACCCCTTCACGAATTTGGTGAGCAAATCAAAAAACTGGAAGAGCAAATCGCGAATATACAATTACGATGAAGCAGCAAGAAAAAAGGCCTTGGAGCGTACGCAGGATAAAACGATGCTGGGGAGAATGTCTTGAAACTTTGGAACTTTCCGAAGCGGGGAGTTTTCAGGTCGCCGGAGTTCCCTTGGCCCCTTCTTTGCTCCATTTGCAGTACAGTCATTTAGACAAACTTTTGCGCAACTTTAATCTTTCATTGGAATTGCTCGACGAAGGTCAAGTTTGCCAAAAAACTTTGAACAGGCAATTTTGTGGCGAGGTGGCCTTTTCACAGCGTGCACTCGGCAATCAGGGTTCACGTCCGGAACTCATTTTGGAACTGGGTTCATATCTTGGCACTGATGAATTTGAGGATGTCTTATCTTCATTTCAATTGTCAAAAAAGTTGCTTTCTCAGTCTAAAACTTATTTGAGTGCTGAAATTGTTGATGCTCTCGCCGCAAAGATTTGCCGCAATCGGAGCAGTTATTCCTGGATCAAATCTTCATCCGTGAAGAATTATCGCAAATTCTTTGGCAGCACCAAGGGCAATGCAAAATCCTTTTCCCATCTGATTGACGACAAAATGAAGTTTATCGAGAGGAATTTCAGCTATAAGATAGAAAAACTCAACCACCGTAAAATTGTTTTTTCCTGCAAAACTAACGAGAAAACCCGATATTATTTGGAACGAGACTTGGAGGGGTATGTCTGGTTGCTCAATATCAAGTATTTTTGCCAGTGTTATTTTGACGATTGCGCCGAAGTCAAACTTACTGATAATACCCTCAATGGCGATGCTCTCAATCGTTTTGAAGTAACTCTGTTGCACAAAAAAGGATAAAATTTATGGCAATTGATTTTGATCAATGGCTCGACAATTTAAGCATAATGAAATTAAAGGCACTGAAAAGACTGGAAAAATACCCGCCAGAAAAGCGCAACCGAATTGATTTTTTCAAACTCCAGATTGAATGTGGCCTTTTAAATGAAATATTGCGTGTGCGAAATTCACAAAAGAAAAAGTAGCCGAGGCCGTGAAATTTGAGCAAACCGTTATTGCCGGGGTGAATTATCACCTTCCCGAGCGGGTTTTTACCAGCAGTGAAATTGAAGATCGCTTGAGTCCGCTCTACCAGCGACTCAAGCTGCCCTTTGGGCGCTTGCAACTGATGACGGGGATTCGGGAACTGCGCTACTGGCCGCCCAAAACCAGTTGTGCCCACATGGCGGTTCATGCTGCTGAAAATCTTTTGAGGGAGACGGGGTTTCCCGCCCGCGAAATCGACCTGCTCATCAATGCCTCGGTTTGTCGGGATTTTTTGGAACCGGCCAGTGCTTCGCTGGTGCACGCCGAGCTTGGCCTTGCCGACAGTGCGATGATGTTTGATCTCTCCAACGCCTGTTTGGGAGTGCTCAACGCCATGGTGGTGGCCGCGCACATGATCGAGCGCGGGCAAATCGGCTCGGCCCTGATTGTCAGTGGGGAAAACAGTGGGCCTTTGCTTTTTAATACCATCGACTCCCTCCTGCGCGACTCTTCGGTGACTCGCCAGAAGTTCAAGCGCTTTGTAGCGTCGCTGACCATCGGTTCTGCCGCCACGGCGGTTTTACTTCTCGGCAGAAATTTTGATCCCAAACGCCGATATGTTCGCTTGACAGGTGGGGCGGCCAGCACGTCTTCAAACTACAATCACCTGTGCCGGGGAGGAGGCGATCTCGCTGCTCTTTCCATGCAAACCGATTCGGAAGCACTTTTAAAAGCGGGTATCGAGCTTGCCAAGCTCAACTGGCAGCGCACCTTGCAGGCGTTACAGTGGACACCGGAAGAAGTCGACTGGGCCTTAGGCCATCAGGTGGGGGAGGCCCATCACAGAGAAGTGATGGGCGCTTTGGGTTTGCGGGATAAAAAGACCCTGCTCACTTACCCGCAGTTTGGCAACACGGGGTCTTCAGCGCTTCCCCTGACCTTGGCCAAACTTCTGGAGTCTCCCGACAGACCCTTGCCGGGGGACAAGCTGGTTTTGCTGGGTATTGGCTCGGGATTGGCGAGTCTTATGCTGGGGTTGGAGATATGAAGGTAGAACTTCCCGATGCAGTTCGTGTGGAATACCCCTTTGCCAGCAACTTTCACCATTTGTCGTGCGGCCATTCTTTACACTATCTGGACGAAGGGCCAAAGGACGCTCCGGTGGTTTTGATGGTGCACGGAAATCCCACCTGGAGTTTTTTTTACCGCCATTTGGTGCGCACTCTCTCCCCGCACTTTCGCACTATTGTCCCCGACCATCTGGGCATGGGCCTGAGCGCGCGGCCTCAAAATTATGCTTACAATTTGAAAAACCACATCGGCAATCTGGCGAGTCTGCTCGCCCATTTGGAGATTTCCGACTATCACTTGATCGTCCACGACTGGGGCGGCCCCATCGGCCTGGGCCTTCACAAGGGGCGCGTCCGGCGGGGCAAAACCGTGATCTTAAACACCGCCGCTTTTGCAGACGCCCAGCTTCCCCGCCGGATTGCCTTGTGCCGTTTGCCCTGGGTGGGAGAGGTATTGATTCGGCATTTGAACGCTTTTGCTGGGGCGGCGGCGTGGATGGCCCCGATAGAAAGACTTCCCACTGCTGTTAGAAACGGATTTTTATGGCCATATCAAAATTCCCACGACCGGGTGGGGGTCGCCCGCTTCGTGCAAGACATTCCCATGCACCCCTCGCACCCGAGCTTTATCACTCTTTTGGAAATAGAAAAAAGTTTGCACGCTATTGAGGGAGAAAAACTTTTGTTGTGGGGCCTGGAGGACTTTTGTTTTACGCCCCATTTTTTGGAGCGCTGGAAAAAAATCTATCCCTGCGCCCAGTGCAAGACTTTTCAAGGGGCCGGTCACTATCTTTTAGAAGACTGCAGGGAGGAAGTTGTCAGCGCAGTTGAAGAGTTTCTTTTGAAAAGGGCCTTAAAAAGGTCGCCTTGACGCTATTGGCAATAGAGGGACAATCGTTTAGACAAAGGGGAATGACAATGATAAGAAAAATGATAGATATAAAGGCAAACGACCATTTTATTCTTATTTGTGAAATGGAAAACGGGGAAGTTTATAAATATGACATGTCGTATTTAAAAACGTATGAGGGCGGCCCCATGATCCAACCCCTGAAGGACATCAATTTTTTTAAAAAGGTTTTTCTCGATTACGGACACCCAACATGGCCCAATGGGTACGATATAGATGCCGCCTATATCGCCAAGGAAGGGGAACAGGTTATATCTCCAGTGGAGCAAAAAGAAGAGGTCGAAGAATTTGCATAAGTCCTCAGATGACACGTTTTTTCCTGATAAAAAACTAATCGCTCACCCAAGTATCGCCGCTCGCCTGCACCATTGGGCGAGAGAGACTCCCCACAGTTGCGCCTTGAGCTTTCCGGTGGGCACTCGCCGAGGAGAGTTTTACTACCGCAATTTAAGTTTTGCGGAATTGGAAAAAAAGACCGAGGCGATGGCGCAAGGCCTTTCTCAATTGAATCTTCCTAGAGGAAGTAGATGCCTGATATTTTTGCGCCCCAGTTTGTCCTTTAGTGCGGTGGTCTTTGCCCTGTTTAAAATTGGCCTTGTGCCGGTGTTTATCGACCCGGGCATGAAGCGCGAATACCTCTGGAAGGCGATTGGCAAAACCCGGCCGGAAGTGTTGATTGCCGAACCTGTGGTGCGCTGGTTGCGCTTTTTTTTCCCACGGGTGTTTCGTTCGGTACGCCACTTTATCACCCCCGCCATGTTGGAAAAAACACTACTTGCGGATGGGCCGCCTTTGCTGGTCACACCCGAAGAAAATGAAACCGCCGCCATTTTGTACACCAGTGGGGGGACGGGGGAACCCAAGGGCGTGGTCTACACCCACGCCATTTTTCAAAGTCAGACGCGCCAGTTGCAACAACTCTTTAATCTCGCGCCCGGACAGACCGATCTTCCGGGGTTTCCTCTGTTCAGTCTGTTCGCTCTCTCGCTGGGGATGAAGTCGGCGATTCCCGCTCTCGATCCGCGCCGGCCGGCGCGCGCCTGCCCCGCCAAATTATACCAAAATATCCGCGACCAACAGGCCAACTTTGTGGCCGGAAGTCCGGCGATTTGGAAAAGGCTCGGCGACTATTGCAAAAGAGAAGGCCTTGTCCTTCCCAGCGTGCGCTCACTGGTGATGTTCGGCGCTCCCGTGGCGGGATCACTGCACCAATTGCTTGCGCCCCTGCTTCCCAATGGCGAAACCTATAGTGCTTACGGTGCCACCGAGTGCCTGCCGGTGGCGGTGGTTTCCGGCCGCGCACTCAAAGAGGGAAAGCGCGGAATCCACCTTGGAGTCCATTTAGGCGCACCCGCGCCGGGCGTGCAAATAAAAATCCTCCCCATAGGAGAGATTGCCGTTCACAGTGAGAGCGTGACACCTGCCTACGCCGACAACCGCAAGGCCTCTGAGCAGGCCAAATTTCGAGACGAAGAGGGGCGTTTATGGCACCGGATGGGCGACCTGGGACACTTGGATGAAGAGGGACATTTGTGGATGGAGGGAAGGAAATCCCATCTGGTAAAATGTGAAGAAAAAACTTTTTCCAGCGTGCCCTGCGAGGCTGTTTTCAATCGCCATCCCCGCGTCGAGCGCAGTGCCTTGATTGCCCATTCTTCCGGGCCGGCGATGGTGGTGCAGGCCAGGGCGGCCCCCGGATTGGGCGCGGAACTTCTCGAACTGGCCAAAAACAATGCGCACACGCGGGAGATTCAAACCTTTTTTTGCCACTCAAACTTTCCGGTGGACACCCGCCACAACATTAAAATTGACCGCCTTTTATTGGCCAAATGGGCCGAGCGCGGGAAATTGGGCAGGCCCCTTTCGTGAAAATTGTCGTCACCGGAGCGGGGGGGTTGATCGGCACATCCCTGTGCCAGCGTTTGGTGACCGAAGGCCATGAGGTTTGGGGCCTGGCCCGGGGGGATTACCCCCACCTGCGCGCTTTGGGGGTGCACACCGTGCGCGCCGATCTCGCCGATTTTGCCGGCATGGCATCCAGCTTTGCGGGCGCAGGTGCTTGCTTTCACGTCGCCGCCAAGGTCGCCATGTGGGGGCGCTGGCGCGACTTTTACCGCGCCAATGTCACGGGCACTCAAAACGTCATCCGTGCGTGCAAAGATAGCGGTGTTCCCTTCCTCATCTACACCAGTACCCCCAGCGTGGTTTTTGAAGATCAAAATATCGAGGGGGGCGACGAGCGTCTGCCCTACGCGCGCCAAACTTATAGTCATTATGCCCGCTCCAAGGCGCTGGCGGAAAGGGAGATTTTGGCCGTAAGCGGGGAATCTTTGCGCACACTCGCCCTTCGCCCCCACCTGGTCTTTGGGCCACGCGACCAAAACTTGATTCCGCGCCTGGTGCACGCCGCCCGCCGGGGGCGACTGAAAATTGTGGGAGAGGGGGACAACCGGGTGGACGTCCTCTTTATCGAAAATGCCATCGACGCTCACGTACAGGCCTTGAAAAAGCTCGAAGCGCGCGCTCCCGTAGACGGCAGGGCCTATTTTTTGGGCCAAGGCCCGGTGGAACTTTGGCCTTTTATTAACCGCATTTTGGCCCACTACCAGATTCCTCCGGTGACGAAAAAAATCAGCTTCAAGCGCGCCTTTTATGCGGGCCTTGTCTTGGAAAAGGGGGCGGGACTCTTGAGAATGTGGAACGTCGATCTTGCCATGACTCGTTTTACGGCGCTTCAATTGGCCAGGAGTCATTACTTCGAGCATAAATTGGCCGAACGACTTTTGGACTGGAGGCCGCGCATAAGCATCGACGAGGGATTGGCGCGCTTGCCTTTTTTTAAAGAGTGATTTTATTCACTTACAAGCTTATTGCAAACCAGAATACCAATCCCCATACTGGCGCTAGCGAGAGAGCCACCGGACAGGCCTAAGAGTATGCCGCTGAAACGACTTAAAAATAATGTTGTTAAAGAAAGTGTCCCTGTAGATGCTCCGAAAGTAAGCATACTCGCCAAGGATGTCCACATACTTATTTCTGCACCCTTTTTTAATAGAGGCCGGTTGGTCACAGCACCAAAAGCACAACCGAACAAACCTCCAATAGCAGGAGAAAGGAGCATGACAGTTCCCGCTGTCGATGCAGGTGTTGTCGGGGCGGCCATGCCCAGACTGATTTCTTCTGTTCCGAGAATCATGCGGGCATAGAGTTCGTCAGTCTCGTCGCACTCTCTGAGGGAGTCAAGTTCCGGGGCCGAACCGATCCGGCAACGGGGAGTTCCGTCTTCACCCAGCAAAATGGCGGCATCCACCTGCAAGGGGGATTGCTCTGAATTGTAGGCGTATGTTGAAGCGAGAGTGAAAAATACGGTAAGGAAAAAGCAAAGAAATGGTCGCATTGAGGACTCCTTGGTTGGTAACTATTTGGAATTTATGGCCTAAAGGCGATTTCATGTCAAGAGTCCGACTTTTTTGGAGTTGTAAGTCGACAATGTTGGAGTTGTAGGTCGACAATGTTGGAGTTCCAGGTTAAAATTGTATAAATGTGGATTGAACGGGAGATTTCCAAGCAAATTCAAGGACTTACAAAGGAAAGGCCCTGTGTCGTTCTGACTGGCGCAAGGCAGACGGGAAAGTCTTCCCTGCTCCAACGCCTTTTTCCCTCCTATTCTTATGTGACTTTAGACCTTCCTTCCCATGCCGTGGAGGCGCGCGGGGACGGGGAGCGCTTTTTAAAAAAATACCCTCCACCCGTCATCATCGACGAGATTCAATACGCCCCCGGACTTTTTTCTTTTCTTAAAATCGCCATTGACCAAAACCGGGATTTGAACGGCCGCTACCTCCTTACGGGTTCCCAAAACTTTTCCCTGATGGAGGGAGTGAGCGAGACTCTTTCGGGCAGGATTTCCCTGCTTCAATGCCATGGCCTTTCCCTGGGGGAGATTGCCGTCTGCGAAGGGATAAAAGGCCCTCAGACGGAGGATATTTTGCGGTGGATATTACAGGGAGGGTATCCCGAAGTGCACGCCAGGGGGTTGTCTCCGACCAGATTTTATGCCGACTACCTGGCGACTTATATAGAGAGGGATGTGCGCAATATTCTCAACGTCAAAGACCTCTCCTTGTTTAATACTTTTTTACGGCTTTTGGCCCTGCGTTCAGGACAGGTTCTCAATATGAACGCCCTTTCCAGGGAGTCTGGTGTGAGTGCCAAGAGCGTGAAAAGTTGGCTCTCCGTACTGGAGGCCAGCAATATCATCTATTTGTTGCGGCCATTTTATAAAAACTTTGGCAAGCGCTTGTTGAAATCTCCCAAAGTCTATTTTCTCGATACGGGACTTTTGTGTTTCCTAACGGGGTTTACTACTTCCTCTGCGCTCGAAGCGAGTCCTCTGCTCGGGCCATTTTTTGAAACTCTGGTGCTCGGTCAATTCGTAAAAAACTTTGCCGTCAAGGCGTGGCCTCTCGACCTCTATTACTTCCGGGATAATTACGGACTCGAAGTCGATTTCATCATTCCCGAGGGACACAAGGTTCATCTCTTTGAATGTAAGTGGGGGGCAGCGGCCGGGCACATTCCCAAAAATATTGCCGCATTTACCGCACTGGTAGGGGAGGAAAACGTCGCTTCCACTCATATCATCACGACTTGCCAGGAAACGTCTTCCCTGGGGGGCGACCGTTATTTTAGTGGCCCTTTGTTGGAAAATATTCCTCAAACCTGCGAATGAAAATGGGAAAATTATTGCTTTAAGGTTTCCCGCGCCAACTCCAGTGCCCTTGCTTCGTTTGCGACACCGCCGTATTTTACCTTGTCTGCCAATTCTGCAACTGGCGTGGTGGAATCTCGGATAATTCCTATAATTTCTTCTGGGCCAAGGGCAGGGTTGATGAAGCTGATCTTGGCGGCGATTCTGGTCACATAGGGGGTCGCCATGGACGTGCCCGATTTTTCCCCTCGCGAACTTTGGGGTTCAAGGGAGAGGATGTCTTCTCCGGGGGCGGCCACGTCGACTTTGATGGGACTATAATTGGACAAGTCGGAGAGGCGGCCATATTCGTCGACGGATGCAACTACAATCATGTTGGGATGGTCGAAGGCCACAGGATAGATGAGTGTTTGATTCAGGTTGAGTTCGTCATTTCCTGCGGCGATAAAAAAGAGCATATTCGGGTGGTCGCCAATGGCCTGGTTCAGAGATTCCCAGTATTCTTTTTCATCAGACCCCAAACTGATATTGACGATGCGTGAACCCTGCTCAAAGGCAAAGATAACGGCATCATAAAATTTTTCTCTCTCGGTTTTTGGATAGCGAATGGGTAAAATCGCTATATCATCGCTGCCCTTGGTGATAATGCCCGCGACGTGAGTGCCGTGATCAAAAGATTCCCAAATGTTGAAAAGGTAATCGTCATAGTCGTAGGGCAAATCATCAAAGTCCTGATAGTCCCGACCGATGATGCGCCCTTCAGGGGTTCTCAAAATTTTATAGGCCAGGTCGGGATGGTTGTAATCCACCCCGCTGTCTAAAATAGTGACCAGAACCCTGTCTGTTCTCTGGGAAATAAACTCCAATTCAGGGTAGGGCCTTTCGTATTGGCCCGATTGGTAGATGTTCTCCAAGGTTTGTTCTTCCCGGTTGGCGTAAACGGTTCGGTTCACTTCTCCCTTGGCGTTGATCCATTGCCTTTCCCACAAGAGGTTTTGTCCTTTGTGTTCCCTGTATTTCCATGTTCGCGCATTTTTAAAATTGCACCTGAGATCGTACGTCGATTCAATCAAATTATCACCTTCAGGATTTTTTATTTTGATAAAAAACCTTTCCTCTTCTCCCTCTTCATCGGTAGATGTCTCCACAATTATTTTTGATAGCAGGAGAGAGTCGATTTGGATTTGCAATATCCTTTTATGGCCATCCCTATGTTGGTAATCACTGCGTTCAAATTCAATGCCTTGAACCTGTTCGCCCAAAAGCTCTTCTGCAACTTCTCTGATTGTGACGGTATCGGGATTTTCTGTGCCCTTGTGGTGGCCACATAAAATCTGTTCTCCCGTCTTGTGAAAGGCAAACCACTGGCCGAATTTTGGTTCCAGTTTTTGATCGAACTCTACTCTCTTTTTTTGCAAATATTTCTGGTATTCTGGTTCCCGCTCGGGAGCGCTGGAGAGAAGTCCAATATACGCCTCAGCGGGTTCATAGGCGGGGAAATAAAGTGAAAATTTGCCGGCAAATTTTATTGTGGATATATAAGCAGTTTCCCGGTCGGAGATGTAAAGTGTTCCTATGTGAGAAAAATCGCGCACATATTTTGTCTTTTCCAGCGCTGTTTTAAATTTCTTTAGCCCCTCGTAGAAGACAGTATTTGGGACGCGGCCGCGTCTTCTTGGGTTGAAAAAACCGTTGAGGAAATCCCTTTGCCCATACCCGTGCTTTGTCAAAAGTGTTATCAATTCCGCTTCCAATTGGCAGTGGGCATCTTCTCCACAAAGGTCTTGCAAAACAAGTTTTTTCAGGGCCGGAAATCCTTGGCCCTCCACGGAGGATTGTTCCAGCATATAGGCGCTTGCCGAAGTGAGACTTAAAACAAAGGCCAAACAAAGATTTTTCAAGTTCATCTTTTTTCCTCGGTTAAAGCTATCATAAGCATTTCGATGAAATTTACAAGGTTTTATTGATTGATCGCGCAATTTTTACATGGTTTGGCCAAAGATTTCGACTATTCTGCTATTGATTGCAGAATAGTCGCGACTATTCTAATATTGACTGCAAAATAGTCGAAAAAAGGGGGGGTATGCAAGAAGAATATTTGCACGGGCTGTCCGAGGTTCCCCTCGACCGCATCGTCAAAAAGGAATACTACGAATATCAGATTTATACCTTGATGGATCGGGCGATTCCCTATTTGTCCGACGGACTCAAGCCCGGCCAGCGTAGAATCCTCTACACTTTGTGGAAAAACCAATCCAAGGGCCTGATTAAAGTCAGTTCGGCCACGGGGCTGGTGCTGACCCTGCATCCCCACGGGCCTGCGTCCATTGAAACCGCCATCGTCAATTTGGCGCAGGATTTTAGTTTTGCCAACAATTATCCCTTGATCGACAAAAAGGGTTATTTTGGCGAGCGCATGGAAACTTCTCCGGCCGCCAGTCGCTACATTGAGTGCAAATTGGGACGGATAGCGCAGATGTTGCTTTTCGACGACATCAACCAGGTGGAGATGGTTCCCAACTACGACGAGACGGTGAAAGAGCCGACCAATTTGTTGCCCAAACTTCCGGTGATGTTGCTCAACGGAGCGGAGGGCATCGGCACCGGATTTAGTTCGATGATTCCCAGCTTTCACCACAAGGATATTTGCCGCTCGATGATTCAATATGTGGAAACCGGCCGGGCGAAACGCCTCAAACCCTACGTCCACAACTATAACGGCGACATTTCGTTTGACCGGGGCAAGTACACTTTTGAAATGTGTTTTGACGAAATCGGGGACAAGATTTTTATTACCGAAATTCCCAAGGGGTTCGATGCCACCCGCATCTACCGCCACCTCAACAAATTTATCGAAAGCGATCAACTCAAGGATTTTATCGACCACACGGTGGACAACGACATCAAAATTGAATTGGTGTTCAAACGCGGCCAGCGCCCCTCGCTAGAAGAAGTTCAAAAAAAGATCGGTGCTTCCACCTCGATGACTCCCAACTACACCTTGATTGGCCGGGACGGCGTGCGCATCTTTAAGCGGCCGGAAGAAATTGTCGAAATCTTTACCGAGCAGAGGCTTGTCATCGTCAAACGCCGCTACCAATTGTGGTGTGAGGATTTGAAGGCCAAAATTCAGCAGAATAACGAAATTATCAAATTTATCCGTCAAAAACAATACGAGATTGCCACCCGCTCGAAAAACCGCAAAAGTTTTGTGGAACACCTGAACAAAAAGAAATTCACTTTTAGCGAGTACTTGGCGGACATGCCTATCTACCGCATGACCAAGGAAGAGGTGGAAAAACGCAAGCTGATGATTGTGGAAGATAGTGCTAAGCTTGCCGAATACCAAAAAGTGGCCAAATCCGATCGCTCCATCAGAAAAAAGTTGATTGAAGAACTAGAAGAAATGGAAATTCAGTTGAGTGATTGGATTGCAGGGCGCGATCGGGAACGCAAAGAAGTACGCAAGCGCCTTGAAAAAAGCACTTCCAAGGGGAAAGGACGCCGCAAAAAGTAAAAAACTAGTGGCCCCCCATTCCTTTTCCTGCTAACCTGTTAATAATTCGAGCTTTTTGATTAAAGAGGCAAGTATTATGAGTCTCACGAAGGCCGGAATCGTCGAAGAAGTTTTCAAAAAGACCGATTTTAGCAAGCGGGAATCCGTTGAAATTGTGGAATCGGTTTTCAAAATCATCAAGGAAACTCTGGCCAAAGGGGAAAAAGTCAAAATTTCCGGTTTTGGCAATTTCAGCATTCGCGATAAGGCCAGGCGGACGGGTAGAAATCCCCAGTCCGGCCAGGCAATAGATATTGCGTCGAGGAGAGTGCTCACTTTCAAACCCTCGCAGGTTTTAAAAGAAGATGTCAGTTCCCGCTACGCCCATCGCATAGATGAAAGCGGCGAAGAAAACACGGATATTGCTCCCAAGAAGGGAACATCCCGTGCGCTCTCCAATTTTATCAACGGTCAAGAAGATTGAGAGAGGATACTTATGGACTTGGAAATCCCCAACAAATCCCTGTTTAAAATCAACGAAGTTTGTGGCCTTACCGAAGTCAAGCCCTACGTTCTCAGGTTTTGGGAAAAAGAGTTTGAAGAGATCGACCCGATTTTTTCTTCCAGTGGGCAAAAACTCTACGAGCACAAGGATATCGAGGCCATCGCCCTGATAAAAAAGCTGTTGTTTGAAGACAAAATGAGCATTGAAGAGGCCAAAAAAGAAATGAGAATTTTGGCCCCATCCTTGACGTCAAAAGAAGTTTCGGAAATGGTTCAAAATATCGACGAAGACGAGTCTCCCGAAATTTCCGAGGAGTCCTTGAATCAAGTCAAACAAGGCCTGCGCCAATTGTTGGGAAAACTGGATTCACTCAGGCAGCGCCACAACTGGAATTGAACTCTGCCGCAAAAAAAATGGCCGCCTTCGACGTCGGCTCCAACGCCATTCGTTTGGCGCTGGCACAAGTTCGCGGTCAAAACTTTCAAATTCTGAATCGTTTCCGAACCCCCTTGCGTCTGGGCACGGAGGCCTTTGCCCAAAAAGAATTTACTGAGGCGACCATGCAAAAAGTGGTGCAGTTTTTTGTCGAAAAGCGGGAGTTTCTGGACGCTCAAAAAGTGGGTGACATCCGGGCAGTGGCCACCAGTGCCTGGCGGAATGTGCGCAATGGGGAGGTTTTGCGGCAGAGGGTTTGGCAAAAAAGCGGCATCGAAATCGAGGCCATATCGGGAGACGAGGAGGCGCGGCTTATCCGCCGGGCGATTCAGAATGTGATGCCAAATCTTGCCAGTGGCAACTTTCTTCTTTGTGACATCGGCGGGGGATCGGTGGAACTCTCCATTTTAAAGCGCGGCCAGCTTGTCGCCGAACAGAGTTTTCCCTTGGGTACCATCCGCTTATTGGAATTGGCCAAAGATTGCCTGGAAGGGGAACTTTCTCAGGTAAAAGAGTTTTTGGGGAAGTCTATTTTGGACTCCTGGGAAATGGTGGGCACGGGGGGAAATTTCAAGCGCTTCATAAAAATCAGGGACAAACAAGGGGGAGTGAAATCAGATTTTTTGAGTTCCCTTGAAGCGGGCGAACTCATCACCAGTTTGGAAAATATCACCCAAACACAAATGGCACAGCAGTTTGAATTGGAACCCGGCCAGGCGGATTTGATACTTCCCGCTCTACACCTGCTCGTCGCCCTTTTAACTCTAACAAAGATTCAAAAAATCCACGCTCCCGATGTGGGGCTGGTTCACGGGGTGCTCGACTCAATGCTTTAATCCGAAATAAAAACGGTCGAAGTTGGCCCATGCCAAGTGAGATTCCATCTGCTCATCACATCTCTGCCAATTAAAAGGCCTATATTTTTTGGGTTTCGGGCGTTTTCTTTGGCCTTTTTGAAATCAAAATTTAAGGTGCAGGAACCCACTCTCAAATTTAAAACTGGCCTTAATTGTGAACCGATAAAAGTCAGATCAACGGCGTAATCATTTGTTTTTTGCGGCCCTGCTGCCGTTATGGCCGTACTCATTCCAATTGGTATTAAATTCAATTGCTGGGCCAAAGTTTTATCAATAGAAGTTCTTGTTGCTCCTGTATCCACCAGGCCCAAGATAGAACAGGATTTTTTCTCAATATTTTTGTTGGTAAATGCACTCGCCGTGCTCAATTCTACAAGGAGATTGAGTCCAAGGTTTGCTAAAAGTTGCGGGGTATGAAAAACGCCGAGACCTTGTTGGGTTTGATTGAAAGCAATGTTGAAGTGATTGGAGTGGGCCATTTATAGGGCCAATTTGAGAAATCCAACCTGCTCATCGTCGCCGATAATATGTTGAATAATGAACTCTTCTGGAGAGAAATGAGAAGTGGCGTAGTTGAGGGCGTCGGAAAAATCATCAAAAACTTTGACAACTTTGGCATCGGCAATAATGACGTACTTGTGGCGGTAGGCAACGTCCTGTAGCCAGGTTTCGAGGTTTTCCTCGAAAAACGATAAATTTTTTTGCTTGCTCGTTTTTTCACTCATAACCGAAAATCCTTTAAGTTTTTAAGCAATGTGGCAGATAAAATTTCTTTCGTCAATATTAAGCCTACCATCAATATGCGGCCAGGAAAAGGTGTCCAAGGCCTTAGGGCATCGGCCTTCCGTATTCTTCTAAAAATTCGGCAAAGTGCTCAAGAAAAATGCGGTTGTACCTTTCTCCATGAACACCACCTCCCACCAGGCCGGAGTTAACCTGTCTTTCCAAAAGGTAATAGTGTTGTTGGATTTTGGCATCGTAGAGGTTCTTGGCCGAGATGGCGTACAGGACGCCGGACAAAGCGAAAAGGCCCAAATTGCCCCATTGGGAAAGGCCCAAGACTCCAGGGCGGGAACTTTTGAATTCGCTGTATCCCAAAAACAAAAGCGTAGCAAAGGAAACAATTCCCAAATTGCCGGAAAGGATGCGGGATTTGGCGGAGCGGTGACTGTTGGACAAATGGTTTAAAAAATTATCCAGGTCAGAGCTGCTGACTTCGGCGACGGGGGCGCAATCGAGAGTGGCCGAACAGGCAAAAACCGGAATGTTTTCACCGCCTTCGTCGTGGAGATAGTAGACGTGGGGCGCGGTCGCAGCGAAAGCGGTGCTGCAAAAAAGCGAGAGTGCAAGGATGATGGTTTTGATGGTGCCCCTTTTGTTGGAGGCAATGTAACACATTGCTCGAATTTGTCAACTTTGGCAAATTCGTCGAAATTGGCCTAAACTGCCAGTTTGAGGGAGGTGGAGATGGAATTTTTCGGGAAAACATTCTGGGTGATATGTGCGCTTTGGGCGCAGGTGGTTTGTGCTGGCAGTGAATGGAGGTTTGTTCCGATCAAGGCAGGGGCCTTTATTTCGGGATACTTTATCGGCCCAAAGTACGTTTATGGAGATCACCGGGGGTACAAGTCCATTGGCCTGTCCCACGACTTTGAAATACTGAGTACCGAGGTGACCCAACTCCAATACGTCGAGATCATGGGGCGCAATCCCTCCCATTTTCAAGACAAAAAGTTTTGTCCGCGCGAACACCAAGTGATAGGCAAGGCCAAACTTTGCCCCAACCATCCGGTGGAACAAATTTCCTGGCGTGGGGCGCAGAATTTTCTCAAGAGGCTCAACCGCAGGGATGACGGTTATACCTACCGTTTACCCACTGAAGCGGAGTGGGAATACGCCGCCAAGGCGGCCCGCCCTTTCGCCTACTTTTTCGGCAACGAGGTTTTGGATTTGCAAAGTTACGCCTGGGCCTGGGAAAATTCGCAGGCGATGACTCATCCGGTGGGGGAAAAACTCCCCAACCAGTGGGGCCTTTACGACGTCTACGGAAATGTGGGCGAGTGGGTGCAGGACACCTGGTCTTTTGAGCTTTCGGGAGGGGTCGATCCCTTGCGGGAGGATTTGTCTGTGGCGCGGGTGATTCGTGGCGGGGCCTGGACGACGGCCACAAAAAATTTTCGCTTTATGGAGCGAACCAACGCCTATGTGGGTGCGAGACGCACCAACACCGGCCTGCGTCTGGTGAGGGTGCCGAAGTTACCTTAAATCCATCTCATCGAACGGGGTTCCATGTCGGTTGATAAAGTCGGTGAATGCTTCCACTATGTAGCGGTTGCTATCAAAGCTACTGAGAGGAGAGATGCTCAATTGATTGCCTTTTCCAATAAGGCCACTGCGGATTTGTGACTCCAATTCACTGTAATAGCTTTTGCTCAATTTATTATTTTCCAGGGAAGCATACCCATAAAGGGATATTCCGACTGCGCCAAGGCCTCCTATAATCAGAGGCGACAATTTTTTATACTTTTTAGTCACTGTGGCAGAAACGAGAAAAAGACCTATTCCCGTCGCTATTGTCATCAAACTTTTGCCATTGGATATATCTTGACGGGATTGACCGATTTCACCCAAGAGTTCTTCAATGTGGGATTCATCAATTTTGGCCACAATGGTGCACGGGTGGCCGAGTACCGTACCAGACTCGGCCTCAACTGTGCTTTCCGTAAGCGAGCAGGCATGAACCAGGGATTGGTTTTCCGTTTCCGTATCTTGGGAGAGGAAGTAAAATCCATCGGGGGCGGTGTCGATCAATTTTCCTTCTGCGGCCAGGGCACTGACGAGCATTGCTGTTGAACAGACGAGTCTTTTGAAATTTTTCACGAAATCTCCTTGTGGCCGGTTGATTTGAGAATTTTATAATTGATTGTAGGATTAATGGGAAAGACACGAGTGGTCATTGACCCAATTATTGCTACAGGGTGGCCCCGGCGTTTATAAGAATTTGAATAACTTCGGGGTGGCCTTCGGATACTGCTATAAAGAGCGGAGTTTTTCCGTCGCTATTAGGAGTGTTGGGATTGACCCCGGCATCGAGAAGAATTTGAACGACTTCCCCATGGCCTGCGTATGTTGCCTCCGTAAGCGCGGTAAAACCATCTTCGTTGCGAGAGTTGGGGTCGCTACCCGCATCGAGAAGCATTTGAACAACTCTTGCGTGTCCTTCGCTCGCTCCCCACATGAGTGCTGTAAAATCATCTTTGTTGCGGGCGTTGGGATCGCTACCTGCATCGAGAAGCATTTGAACAATTTCGAGGTGGCCTTGGTGTGCTCCCTCGGTAAGTGCTGTTTCTCCCATGGCATTAGAAATGTTGGGGTCGATACCGGCATCGAGAAAAATTTGAACCCTGTCGGTTGCGCCATTTCTGACATCTATAATGAGCAGCTCATTAAGTTCACGCTCTAAAGAACGAATTTCCTCCTCAAGAGAACGAGTTTTCTCCTCAATGTCAGGTGAGATTGGCCGACGTTGCCTTCTGACTTCGGATAAACAGCCGGTCAGAAAGAGCAGGCACAAGAACGTAAAACTCAAAAAAGACTTCATTTTAAATCCTCCTTACTCGATTTGGAATTTTGCCCCATTATAGGCGATAAATGACTTTTTGCAACATTTTTTTGAGGGATGGGTAGTTTTTACACGGTTTTGAGGGCGCTATCCCCCCGCCTTGAGGGGAAACCCCGCTTTTTCCAGGTGAGCGACGATGCGTTCTTCCGCATTTTTCAGGGCCTCGCTGCCTAAAGTTTTGGTTTTGTCCTGTAAGTGATTTCTCAAGGTGACGTATTTAAATTCGGCCTCTTTAGGAGCAAAGACATCGACGATGGCGCTGCCTGCCAGTTCCTTGATTTTAAGCGACTTGAGTGCGGCCAGGATGCTGGCCACGGGCGTTTGCAGGCCCGCTTCCACCGTGCAGTCAAAGGAAGTGGCGGGAAATTTGGGCGGGGATTGGTAGCGGATTTTGTTTTTGATGGCGATTTTTTCAGCACTGTCCAGATTGAGAATCGCCACTGCGAGGTGCCCCTTTAGTTTTAGTTTGCGAGCGAGCGTGGGGTGCAGGGAAAAGAGTGCACCTTTCAATTTTCCCATCAGGCGGATGTGGTAAAACTCAAAGGGGTGTGCGCCCTTCCAGTCGGGATTGAGCACTTCCGAGGGAAAGGGAGCGTCCCGCTCCACCCAGTCGATGGGGTATTTACAGGCGCGCATCAGGCGCTCCAATGTATTCGCCAGCTCTTTAAAGGGCGAGGCCTCGTGCTGGTAAAAGGCCAGCGCCAATTGGGAGATTTCCCGCCTGAAGTCTTTGGCATCAGGGAGGTAACTGCGCCCGATTTCAAAAAGGCGAAATTGCTCTTCGCGCTTGGCATTTTGGGCCACCGTTTTGAGCAGACCGGGCACTAAACTCGGGCGCATCTGCTGGCAGTCCCGCGAGGGGGCGTTGAGAAGTTGCAGGCCTTCGCCCGCTTCGGGCCAGTCTGCTTCTTTTAAAAGTTGGGCGCCGATCAGGGGATAGTTTTGAATCTCGAAGGCCCCCGCTTGCCAGACCAGGCCGTGTTTGAGTTTTCGGTGGAGAATTTGGGCGGGAGTCAGGCGTGCCGTTCGCACTTCCAGGCGTGGAGGTGTTGCCGGAATATTGCCGTAGCCGATCATGCGCCCCACTTCTTCGATCAAGTCTGCTGTGCCTTCGATGTCTTTTGTGGCCCGATAGGAAGGGACGCGCACACTCCAGGATTCTCCCTTTTGCTCGACTTGAAAATCCAGACGCTGCAAAATGCCAGCGACGCGGGCCTTGTCCAAAGATGCCCCCAAAACGCTTTGCAGGTGTGCCCACTCCAGATCAATGATGACGGGTTTGATCTCGGAGAGGTCAGGCCCTGCATATTCCACCACGCCTACAATTTGGGCCTTGGGACAGAGTTTGCAGGTCAACTCCCAAGTGCGCCACAAAACCCGCTCCATGCAAAGCGAGTCCAGGCCCTTTTCAAAGCGCTGGCAGGCCTCCGTGCGCAACCCCAGGCGAGTGGAAGTGGAGCGAGTGTGGCCGGCCTTCCAGTTGGCCACTTCGATAAAGATTTTTTGCGTGTTTTGGTTCACTCCTGAATGGAGTCCACCCATCACTCCCGCCAAAACCAGCGCGCCCTTTTGGTCGGCGATAACCGTATCCGTGGGCACCAGTTGGCGCTCGATTTCATCCAGTGTGGTCAGGGTTTCTCCCTCCCTGGCCAGTCTGATGTGTACCCGCCCGCCCTGGATACTCTCCCGATCAAAAATGTGCAGAGGGTGTCCCAGTTCGAGCATGACGTAGTTGGAAATGTCCACGATGTTGTTGATCGGCCGCAGTCCCACCGCGCTCAGGCGCGCCTGCATCCACGCCGGAGAGGGGCCGATTTCAATGCCGTCGATGGAAAGGCCAAAGTACCCCAGACAGGCGCTGTCCGCTTCCACTTCTATTTTGATGGGGGAAGGGGGGCCATTTTGTTTTTTCCAGTCTACGTTGCAGGGATGGGAAAGCTCTGATTCAAAGATGGCCGCAAATTCCCGGGCCATGCCGTAGTGGCCCCACAAATCCGGCCGGTGGGTCAGCGACTTGTTGTCGATGTCAAAGATCACGTCGCTTTCCAGCGACTGGTATTGTTTCAGGTATTGATCGAATTTTTGTCCGATGGGTGCTTCCGGGTGTAGGTGGATAATGCCTTCGGCCTCATCGGACAGGCCCAATTCGTATTCGGAACAAAGCATCCCCTCGGATTTTATGCCGCGAATTTCCTTTGCTTCGAGAGTGAGGCCGGTGGGAAGAGTCGCCCCCACCGGAACAAAGGCCGCCTTCATGCCGATTTTGATGTTGGGCGCCCCACACACCACTCGGTGTTTGCGCCCTCCCTGCATTTGAAAATCCGCCAGCCACAAGGTGTCGGCGTTGGGATGGGGTTCTTTGCCGGTGACTTCGACGACTTCTACACAATTCCAGGCGCCGCCGGTTTCGCGCACTTCTTCCACTTCCGCCGTCGCCAAAGTCAGGCGCTCGGAGAGTTCTCGCGGGGAGAGACCTTCCGGGATGCTGACAAAATCTTTAATCCAGTTGAGGGAGATGAGCATGGCAATTCCTAGTAGAGTTTAAACTGGCGCAAAAAGCGCAGGTCGCTGGCCGCCAGGTGGCGGATGTCGTCGATGGCGTATTTCATCATCACCAGGCGGTCGAGTCCCAGCCCGAAGGCAAAACCGTTCCACTCACGGGCGTCGATTCCCCCGGCGGCGAGGACGTTGGGGTGAACCATCCCGCAGGGGAGGAGTTCCACCCAACCGCTTTGTTTACAGACGGAACAACCGCGCCCTTTGCAAATAAAGCACTGAATGTCCAGTTCAAAGCCCGGTTCCACAAAGGGAAAATACCCCGGCCGCAGGCGCACCTTCACTGCGCGCTTGAAAATTTCCTGTAGCAGGGTTTGCATAAAGTAGATCAGGTTGCCCACGCTCACTTGGCGGTCGATCAACATACCCTCCAGTTGGCAAAAGACCATTTCGTGTCCGGCATCGGTGCGCTCGGCGCGGAAAACCACTCCCGGGGCGATAAAGCGCAAGGGCGGTTTGCGCGACTGCATGGCGCGCACCTGGATGGTGGAGGTGTGGGTGCGCAGCAGGTATTTATCATTAAACCAAAAAGTGTCCTGCATATCCCGCGCGGGGTGGTCTGCGGGAATATTTAAGGCCTCAAAGTTGTGCCATTCATCTTCAATGTGGGGGCCGTCGATGACTTCAAAACCCATGGACAAAAAAATGTCTTCGATTTCTTTTTGCACCGGCCAGCGCGGATGATAACCGCCGTGCAAGCGGCCCTTTTCGCGCACTCGCTCCAGGTCGCTAATGTCGATTTTCTGGTTTGCGAGCTTGCGTTCGATTTCGGTGTTTTCTATTGCATAGATTTTTTCCTGCAGGCCCTTTTGGATGCGCTCTTTGAGTGCCTGGAGTTGGGGGCCGAAGGCTTTTCTGTCTTCTGGAGAGAGGTCTTTGACGCCCTTGAGAAGACTTGTCAGCCGACCTTTTTTGCCCAGGTATTCGGCCTTCAAATTGGCCACTTCCGAGGGGTGGGAAAGCTCTCCTGCGCGCGCTTGAAAATCCTCTAAAATGTCTTTTAATTCCGTTTCCAATTTAAAACCGCTCCTTCAAGCGTTTATAAAAGGCCTTTAGTTCTTCCCTGCTGACGGTGGCGGTTCCGCGTTTGCCCACCACCACTCCGGCCGCACAGTTGCCCAGCCAGGCCGCCTCGGAGAGACTTGCGCCCGCCAACAGGGCGGCGGTCAAAAGGCCGATGGTGGTGTCTCCGGCACCGGAGACATCGTACACTTCCTGCGCCACTGTGGGAATCATACGCAGACAAGAAGATGCTGCAAAGTCCGGGGATTGGGTGTCCAAAAGCGCCATGCCCTCGGCCCCCAAGGTCAGTACCACTTTTTCGAGTTGCAGTTGGGTCACCAGATCGCGGGCCATTTTTTCCAGGTCGTCTTTTTGGTAGGTGTCGCCGGCCAGATTCAGGGCCTGCAACATATTTCTCGCCTCTTTGAGGTTGGGTTTGAGCAGAGTCGCCCCGGCGTAAATGGTGGGACTGACGTTGCTGCCGGGATCGACCGCTACCATTTTTCCCGCCCGCTTGGCCAAACCCACAATTTCGGAAACCACCGTGCCAGTCAGGGTTCCCTTGCCGTAGTCTTCCAAAATGATGCCCTTGTGGTGGGGCAGCAGGGCGCGCACCTTTTCCACTATTTGTTCGGCGATTTCTGCGCCCACCGGAGTCGCCTCTTCGTAGTCGATGCGGCAGATTTGCTGGGCCTGCGTGGTGATGCGCTCTTTGAAAATAGTGGGGCGAGTGGGGTCGCACACCAGTCCGTCGCTCTTCATGCCCAGGGCGTTTAATTGCTGAATCAGGCGCTGGGCGCGCAGGTCGTCCCCCACCACTCCACAGAGGGTGCTCTCCACGTTCAAACTTTTGAGGTTGTCGGCGACGTTGGCGGCCAGTCCCAGTTTTTCCCACTCGCGCTCGACGGACAAAACCGGAACCGGCGCTTCGGGGGAAATGCGCGCGACTTCGCCACTGGTGTATTTGTCCAGTCCCAAATCCCCCACCACTAAAATGGGGCCGGCGGCGGGCAGGGCCTCGATCAGTTGGGTAAAGCGCTCTTCGGCCATGTTCACGGGGTGCTCTCCACGGCGGGGTTCAAAAGTTTTTGGCACGCCTCGGTCACCCGTTCCACCGTCAGTTTGGGCATACATTCAAAAAAGGAACAGGCCTCGCCGGCGCAACGGGCGCGCTCACCACATTCCACCTGGGGGGTGAGTACGACCACATTTTCATCTCTTCGCAGAGGCATCCAGCGTCTTTCCCCCGCCAGAGGCGAATACAGCGCCACCTGTTTGATGCCCAGACTGTTGGCGATATGGGTGGGGCCGGTGGCGGGGGCCACCAGCAAGCGGGCACCGGCCAGCAAGTGGATAAAGTGCCGCAATCCATGCCCGGATCCGTTGTAAAAAGAAATATCCTGCGCCAATGGAAGGGCCTTTTTTTCTTCCAAATAGTGGTGCAACCCTTTCAGATAGGGAGCGTCCCCCTCGGTGTGGGAGACAATATAGCGGTAGCGTTGGGGATAGAGTGTCTGCAAATTTTCGATCAATTGGGCATAAAAGGCCCCCGGCCAGTTGAGGGCACTGCCACCCATGCCCGGATGGATAAAGATCAAGGGGCGGGAATCGCCGTTTTGGGTTTTGCGGAAGCGCTCATTGATGGTTCGTTTTTCCCCATCGTTTAAGCGCAGTTCCGTGTGGTAGTCGCTTGCCTGTGAAGCGGGGCGGATACTCAAAGGCGCCAACAAGTCCATATTGCACAAACTTTCGTGGCGTTTTCCGTCGCCGCGGGATTGGCGCACGCCCTGATTCAAAAATAAAAAGCTGGGCCAGCGCGAGAGCAGTCCGGCCCGTCTGGGAATACTTTTGAAGTAGGCGTAAAAGCTGGCCCAGTGAGTGCCGCTCACATACAGGTAAGTGTCGGGGGAAAAACCTCTAAAGATATGCGCCAGGTGCTGCCATTTGGAAAAAAAGTTTTGTTCGGGATCAAAAATCCAGTAGGCGTCCAATTGGTCGATTAAGGGCATCAGATCGCGGCAGCGGGGACTGGCGAGCATGCCGACTTTGGCGTGGGGGTGGTGCTCCTTGATAAGTTTTACGACTGGCACGGTCAAGAGCATATCGCCGATGGCATCGGTGCGGTTGATGAGAATTCTCATGGCAATTTGAGTTGGCGCTGATTTGCCTGCTGGCGAACGGTGGTTAACATGGACTCCAAGGCCTCCTTCAAAGTCAGGTCGCTGGTGTCCAATACCACGGCGTCTTCAACTTGTACCAGGGGGGCGTGATGGCGCTCTCGGTCGCGCCGGTCGCGTTCTTCTAAATCCTGCAAAATCTCTTTTTGTCCGGGGGGATTTTCGCACTGCTTACGCAATTGCCTCCAGCGCCTTTGGGCGCGCACTTCCACTTTCGCGGTGACAAAAAATTTGCAAAAGGCGTCGGGGAAGACCACGCTGCCCACGTCTCGCCCTTCCATCACGCACATGCGGTTTTGCGGGAGATTTCTCTGGCAGTCCAGCAGATAGTGCCGCACACAGGGCAGTGTGGAAACCTGGCTGGCCCATTGGGAGGCCTGATTTTGCCGAATGTCGCGGGTCAAATCTTCGCCGTCAACTTCCACCAGCACTCCTTCTCGCTCGGCAGGGGCATAGCGAAACTCAATCTCGGCAAGCAATTTCTGCGCGGCGTCTCCCTCTTCAAAGGGCAATCCCCGGCGCTGGAAAGCAAGCCCTATGGCGCGGAACATGGCCCCAGTGTCAACGTAGAGCAGACTCAAATTTTCGGCCAGGGAGTGGGCCAGAGTGGATTTTCCCGCCCCGCTCGGCCCATCTATGGCGACGACGGCAACAGTCTTTGACATGGCCTGTGAAGTTTAGCACCCGCCTCTCCCATCGCCTAGTTTTATAGATAGTTTAACGAGAGAATAACTCAAAAATGATATATTGCATTAATGCAAGTATATTCCTATAAGGCCCATGCCTTGGGACAATGAATTTCTCCCCTGGAAGTTTTTATCTTGGAAGGAAACTGGGAGTTTTTAAAAATGCTATCGGTTTTAATCCCTTTAAAATAATGGGATGCTCTCTTTAAATTATTGTGAACTTGTTCGTAAGGACTTATAACGACAACCAATTTTTTTAAATTTTTCTTAATATGAAGAAGTGGTCTTACAAGATCGGTATCATTGGAAATTAACACGACACAGTCGTGTTTGTTTTGATGGCCATCTGCAATCATATCGGTTGCAATATTGACATCTGATTGCTTTTCTTCAAATCTTTTCACTGTAACAATTTTTTTAATTTTTCTGTTGTTGGGGTCGCAAAGAAGGCCCTTGATTGTACGACGTTTGAACTGGCCAAAAATGATTTCCAAATTGGGGATGGTTTCAATGGCCCTTAAATATGTGTTTTGTCTGATGACTTTGTGTGGGTCACTATCATCTCTTTTTACTCTTGCAGTAAAAAATTTGATTTTTTGAATATCGTGTTCTCCCGGCCTTAAACAGGCCTCGACAAATTTTTCAAGATTGAGCCATTTAAAGGGGGTTTTTTTTATACGATAATAAAGATTAAAACCGTCGATATAAACAAAGGTGGATTTTTTCATCAGGCCTTAAAAAGCAAAGGCGGCCAAAAGGCCGCCCGCACCCGACAGTCGAAACGATCGGGGATGTTGCTCCTATTATCGCTTTTCCTGCCAAAAAAGTCAAGAGTCTAAGTGTGTCAACATAATACCGTTGATTTGGTGCTTGGGGCCAGAAGCAATTTCGACCATTTTTCCACTTGTCATATCGAAGCAAATAGATATAATTTATGATTTTATATGGGCCGTTCTCTCGACCGTGAAACATTTCTTCCCGAAGACTATCGGGAGTTTTCCGTTCGCCTCGATACCCAGTTGCGGGAGTTGAGGGAGCGAATTTGCGAACCGTGTTTTCAGCGGGAGCACTTTAGCTTGGGAGCGGAACTGGAAGTTTATCTGGTCGATGGCGACAACCGACCGGCCTGCGCCAATAAAGCGCTGCTCGAACTGGCCCGCCATCCGGGCCTTACTCCCGAGATCAACCGTTATAATTTGGAACTCAATTTGACTCCCACCCACGGGAAGGGGGCACTTTTTGGATTGGAGCGGGAGATTCACTCCCTGTTGGAGATACTGGCGGGGCACGGCCGGGGTATTGGAGTGGGCATCGTTCCGGTGGGCATTTTGCCGACGTTGCAGAAAAAACACCTGGATTCGGAGTACATGACCGACGATAGACGCTACCGTGCGCTGGAGCGAGGACTTTGTGGATTGGATCACAAACATTATAAAATTAATATCAATGGGCCGGAACCTCTCGCATTGGAGGGAGAGGGAATTTCCGTGGAGGGGGCGAATACCTCTTTTCAGGTGCATCTTCGCGTCCCCGCCGATCGCTTTGCCGATTATTTTAATGCCGCCCAATTGACTACGCCGCTGGTGCTGGGCCTTTGTGGCAATTCTCCCCTCGTCGTTGGGCACAGGTTGTGGCAGGAATCCCGCATTGCCCTCTTTAAACAGAGTGTGGATTTTCGGGAGCACGAGGAACTGCATTGGCGATGGCCTTCGCGCGTACCCTTTGGACACGGATGGATTCGGCGCGAGGCGTGGGAATTGTTCTCCCAGAATGTGGCCCTGTACGAACCTCTGCTTCCGGTTCTTTACGAGGATTCCGAACCCTTTTCATTTCCCGAACTGTGTTTGCATCACGGAACCGTCTGGCCTTGGAACCGGGCGATTTATCATCCCGGGAGAGAGGGGCATTTGAGAATCGAATTTCGGACATTGCCGGCGGGGCCGTCGGTTCCCGATATGGTGGCCAATCTGGCGCTGGCCACAGGCATGGCCTTAGGCGTGGCAGACGTTGCGGGAGATTACTGTGCCAGACTGCCGTTTGCCTATGCCGAATACAATTTTTATCGGGCGGCCCAACACGGACTTGCCGCCAATTTGATCTGGCCCCACCAGGGGAGGGGAGGTTTTGGCGAACGCCCGATTGTCAGTGTCATCGAGGAATTTCTTCCTTTGGCGCGCAAAGGCCTTGACCTTTTAGAGATGGACGCCGGTGAGATCGACAAATTTTGGGCCATCATTTGCGAGCGTTTTGAAAAAAAGGTGACGGGAGCGAGCTGGCAGTTGGGCCGCTTTGAACATCACCGCAAAAGCTGTTCGGTCGATGAATCTTGTCTGCGCCTGTTGCAAGATTACCGGGACAATCTGGCGACGGGAAAACAGGTGGCGCTTTGGAATTGAAGCTTTTAAAGGCCCCTGACCCCCGTGACATTCCCCTCAAGGCCTGCCAATTTTTGAAGCAGTTGGGTGTCTCGACAATTATCGAACTTCCCGGAAAAGACAGCTCCAGAAAGCGCACCTTGGTCACCCTTTCCCACGGCAATGAACCCTCTGGATTTCAGGCCCTGCACCAATGGCTGCGAGAGGGGAGAAGGCCACTGGTGGATATTACCGTCATCCTCGGCGGAGTCGAGGCCGCCTTGAAAGAACCCCTTTTTTTTCACCGCCACCTTCCCCAACAGAGGGATTTCAACCGCTGCTTTGATCCTCCCTTCGAGGATTCCCAAGGCCTTAAGGCCCAGGCAGTGTTGGAAAAAATTTGGCGGGATCGCCCGGAGGCCATCATTGATATGCACAACACTTCGGGGGCAACCCCCGCCTTTGCCGTCTCCTGTCAAGCACAAGCAAAAGAGCGGGCGCTGGCGGGAAATTTTGTGGACACATTGATTCTCTCCCAACTGCGCGTAGGTGCATTGATGGAGGCAGAGTTCCCCTGTCCCGTGGTCACAGTGGAGGCCGGGGGGCGCGAAGACCCCCACTCTTTGAATACCGCCGCAGAGGGCCTGGAGAGATTTTTTTTGAGTGAGGATTTATTTGCTGGAACCAGGCCCGTCTCTCTGGTCACCAACCCCCTGCGCTTGGAGCTAAGAGAGGCGGAGTTGAGTTATGCCGACGGGCCTTGTGACGGCGATGGTATCGTTTTGAGACGTGACATTGAATCACTGAATTTTCGCCCTTTGGGCGCAGACGAAGCTATCGGTTGGGCCAACCGGCGGGGCCTTTCACACTTGCGGGTGAAAACCCCGAGCGGCCTTTCCGCTATCGACGAGTATTTTGTGATTCGGCAGGGACAAATCTGTCCCAGAAAACCCATGACTTTGTTTATGGCCACCAAGCGGGCGGATATTGCCCTTTCCGACTGCCTCTTTTATTTCGTTTGGGCGCAGGAATCGCAGGCCCCCAATTCCGAGACGACTTCAAGCACCGTCTCGGAAGTTGGAAGATAAAAGGTATAAACTAATCGACAAAAGAGAGAGTGTGTACATTTCTCACCCCGGACTCATCTGGAGCGCCTTCGAGAAAATTGGCCTGAAGCAGGGTGGGGCCTCCATCGTTGCCCATGCCAAAGCGCAAGTTGTCGAGGTGATAATTGTCATCTTCGATGGGAATTAACAAAACCTCACCTTCATTTCTCATCAGGGGAACTTCGACGATGGATTCGTCGAACATAAGTGCGGTTTGGGTTCCGAGAAGCAGGCCTTCGCTAATGGTGTCTCCGTCGATGATCAGAGAGTAGGGTAGTCCTTCCGTGGCGAAGGTAAAGGGGTTGACCCCTCTTTGTTGGTCGGTGATTTGCTGGGGGGTTTCTCCAATAGAGACGGACACCTGGCGAGTACCCTGAGCATCGGTCGTCCAGGAAGTCGAATACGAGTTTCCGGCAACTGCCTGAACAAATTCTGCCTGACTGGGTTCCCAGGTTCTCGAGTGTTCTTCGGCATTTTCTATTTCACAGCCGGTGATTAACAGGGATAGGAAAAGGGGCCATTGGATCAGCATTCTCGCTCTCATGCACAAACTCCTTTGTTCGTTGATTAAAGTCTATCCTTTTTTCCAAGGACAGACCGATGACAAAATTTTCTCCCTCTGGAAAATGATTCGTCAAGCACCACCGTTTAGAATAAGGGGCAAAGTCGTCTCTCACCCTAATTTCCTGATCTTATGATGATGTGTGCCATGATAGGGAAACGCCAAAGTTAAGGCCCCGCCCCGAGGCCTTTTTTAGGTCTGTTTTTCTAATTCGCGGATTTCTTTGAGAGAAAGGCCAGTTGCTTTGCTGATAAATCTGGGGTCGGAACCAGAGGCCAGCATATCACGGGCAATTTTTTTGCGTTCCTCAGTGCGGCCTTCTTCTCGGCCTTCTTCTCGGCCTTCTTCTCGGCCTTCTTCTTTCGCTAGATCGAGAGAATATTTCAAAGGTGGCATAACTCTTTCCTCTTCCGGTAGGCTTTGGGCCTCTACCTCTTTAACAACCTTCCAAAGTTTTGGGTTGTATTGGCAGACGTAATCGACTGCTCTTTCTATTATTTTTTGCCTCTCTTCCTTACCTGAGACACCTTTTAGCTTTGAACCAAGGTCGAAAAGTTCCTTTATGGTACTCTTCTTAACGTCCCATATTTTTTGCATTATATAAATTGCGGGGCCTGATGTCAATTCCCTGATGTCCTCAGTGCCAAGGTCTTGTAAATTCAAGAGTTTGCAAGTGAAATCAAGAATATTTGCCCCAAACTCGCGGCGAATGGCAGGGTCGAGGGCCAAAGAATCCTGAAAGTTCAGCGGCCTTTTCCACTTCTTGTCTTTGCCATGATAGACCAGAATCGGAATAATGGCGTGAGTGGATTCTTTATAAATTTGCGCCTGATACCCCAATAACTGCTGCAAAAGTTTGGCGTACTGTCCGCTTTTATGCTCCAGAAGGAACAGGATACGCGTTTGCTTTCGAGTTCTCTTCCTTTCAACGGAGAAAATTAAATCAATTCTTTTCTCGTTTAATTCCTTATCTATCAATGTGGTAAGTTCCGATTGAATGGTGCTCCAGTCGAACATGGCGAATTGTTCACTCGTGAGAACCAAACGGAAGATGTCCAAGCAATACTTTTTGTCTCTGAAAATTTCTTTAAAAAACGCATCGTGAAGCTGTTTTTTCGATTGGGCCGCTTTGCTCATTCGGGGATATTAGGTCAGCAAAGCTTAATTGGCAAAAAAGTGAGGAGAAAGTCTGACAATTGAAAAGCTATGCCAGCATTTTGGTCTGGGCAGAACTGCGATAAAGGGTTACCTTCGGAGGATTGGAGAGGGCCAAGTCCTCATTTTATTGCCTTTTTGAGTAAATAGGTTTTAAAAGTTCCCAAACCTCTAAATCCAAGGCAGAACTAATTTTTTCCAAAGTTCTAAGAGTGGGTGAGTGAGTATTTTTAGGACTCTCCAAGGCCTGAAGGTGTTTATATTCAATATCGGCCAATTCAGCTAAAAAGTTTTGAGTCAGACTTTTTTTTCTTCTCAGTGTCTTGATGTGTTTCGCTAATTTTTCTTCTGTTTTCACGCCTGAAATGTCAGGTTATTATCATTCCAAGAGAACCTTATTAATCAGGTGTTTTTTATCCTTGAAATGACTTGTTTAATTATTGACCACTATTAGATTGTAAATAAATAATATTTATTTACAAATAGGCCTTAAAAATTCCCAAGTTTGCAATTCTAGTGCACTACTGATTTTTTCAAGGGTTCTCAGGGTAGGTGAATGGGTATTTTTAGGGTTTTCTAGTGTCTGAAGATGCTTATATTCAATATTGGCCAATTCTGCCAAAGCGTTTTGGGTTAAATTTCTTTCTTTACGCAATAACTTAATATGTTTTGCTAATTTTTCCTCTGTAGACACACCTTAAATATCAGGCTATCTTCATCTATGAAACACCTTATATATAAGGTGTTTCGCAAAGATTTAAATTTTAGTGCTAATTATGGAATCAAAAAACAATACAGAAGAACAAAAGGAAACAGACACTAACGAAGTTATCAAGGAAGGGCTGGAAACTCTGGGATTAAGTCTTGAGTCTTTTAAAGAAATTGCTGGAGAATGCTTAACGGAACATTTGACCCCAGAAGGACAACTTAATCTTAATCACGCTCCCGGCATCGAAGTTATTGAAATTCTTGAATTGATTTATCTCAACTCTTCCCATTTGTATGGGGGTTACGACCAAGAAATGCACTTAGCAAATATCTGCCATGATATTGAGAGAGGTGGATTTCATTACAAAAAGAGCAAGCTGGTCAAAGTGGCTTGGAAATTTTTTAAAAGAGAACGTTGGAGCTATGAAGCGGAAGCTTTCGATTTTAAACTGCGCTGGAGAATCAGGCTTAAACGCTGGTTTTCATCATTGCCTTTTTGTTCTTCCAAAAATTCTTAAACCATGAAAATTTTTATATCAGTTGGGCCTTAATTGGGGCCTATGCCAAGCATTTTTAGGAAAAAGCAGGAGAGAAATAACGCAGGGTTAAATAGGATTTGAAGTAGGCAAGGTTAGAAACGTACCGAAATATCAGAATATTTCGACCAGATTTAGAAAAGTCTCCTTCATGATTTTAAATAGTTAGAAGCACGACTCTTTGCATTAATCGGGGAAGGATGGGGCCGCAAGGCCCTCGTTCCCCCGATTTTGCTGCGGTCGGTGGTTCGAGGACTTTGACAAATGGTCGGAGCGACTGGATTTGAACCAGCGACCCCTATCCCCCCAGAATAGTGCGCTACCAGGCTGCGCTACGCTCCGACAGGCCCCTAGAGTAGAAAGAAACGCTGTTCTTGTCAATTGTTTCCTATATTTATATCCTATAACCCGCAACATTGGAGGAAGTCTTGATTTGGATAACACAACTTTTTGCCCTCGTTTTTTTTGTCGTTGGCAACAATCAAAGTCTTTTTGCCTGTTCTCCCGGTGTGAAACGCGTGGACGGGGGAGTGTCCATCAGCACGGATGGAGGTAAAACATTTGCCCATAGAACCATCGCGGACGGCCTGGGAAGCGATCGAATTTTGGGAATCTTTGCCAGCGCAAAAAACGTCTATGTGGCAACTGACAAAGGTCTTGCCATCTCCAGCGACGGAGGGGCCTCCTTTGTCAATAAAACCACTTTGGATGGTCTGGGAAGTGATTTTGTTTTTGAAGTCTTTGCCAGAGGACAAAAGGTCTATGTGGCAACCAACAAGGGCCTTGCCATCTCCACCGACGGAGGGATTTCCTTTGTCAATAAAACCACGTTGGATGGACTGGGGAGCAATGAGGTCAACGCCGTCGTTGTTAGCGATCAAAACATCTATGTAGCAACTTATGGGGGGCTTTCCATCTCCACCGATGGAGGAGCTTCATTTGTCAACAGAACTGTCTTTGATGGATTGGGAAGTAATCGCGTCAGGGGAATCTCTGTCAGAGGCAAAACTCTCTATGTAGCGACTTCGGGAAGTTCGTTGCAACCACTACCTCGGGTAAACGGGGGGCTTTCTATCTCCAATGATGGAGGGGCGACATTTAAAAATATTCCGGTTGATTTTGACAACTTTGGGTACAGTCTTCTCTCGGAAGTTTTTAGCGATGAACGCAATATTTATGTGGTAAACTACAACAATGCATTTGTTTCTCCCGATGGGGGAAGTTCGTTTACCGGCCTGGGGAATTTGAGCAAAGAAATACGTTTTTTCGGCATGCAGGCGTTTTTTGCCAACTCATCACGCGTTTATGTGGCCATGCCACGGGGCCTTTTTATCAGCACGGACGGGGGAAAGAAATTTACCAAGCGGACGGCCTCGGTTTTTCCGAATTGGAAGGGGGAGACGAAAATTAGTGCTATTTTTGCCGACGGACAAAGGCTCTATCTGGCGGCCGTAAAACTCAAGCAACTTAGCAGTGCTGTGTGTGATGATCTAATTCCCGCAAAGCGGCCTCAAAAGTTTTTTGATGGCGTAGGGGTAAAATTTTAAGCGGTTCATGTTGTGGAAATATAAATAATCAACTCCGTTCATAATGTCGTCTCGGGTTTTGATTTCTCGATCGGGGCATCGAGCATCGCGGTAGGTATCGGGCAGCCCCAGAAGGTGGCCCAACTCGTGGATGTAAACATAGCACCTATGATCTTTTGTAAGCAGCGTGCGCCCGTCGCGATAGAGCGCCCAATTCTTGTGATTGGAGCGAGGGAAACTATCGTGAAAGTTGACAGTATGATCGTACCCCGATTTGTAATCGGTTATGCTTAGCTCGAGCTTGATTCCGTGTCTGGCATAAAAATGTTTTACACAGGGAATGGTTTCTCTGATGGTTAGGAGTGCCTCGGTTTTGAAGTGACCTTGGTAATTGGCATGGAGATTGGCCTTGATAAGAATCTGCCCTGCTCGTTTTTGAATGGTGTATTTGCTTTTCAGCCATTGTTTGAAATCAATAAAGAGCCATTTGTCCTTTTCACAAAGCTGCCAAAAAATCTCAGAATGTTCGACTTTTTTCCCTTCGGAAACGCTGTTGAGGCAGCTTGAGATGGTGTCGTTTCGAGCGGCATGGTAGTCGATGATTTTGTCTGCGGTGTCAGTGTTTTCAAAAGTATCGGCAAGTTTGTTTCTCTCTTGCAGTACGGGCCTTATTTCGCCTATCAACTGGCGCATTTGCCCGCCCAAGCGCTTCAGCATCATTTTTTTGCTTGCGGGGGAATAGATGGGGGAGGATTTGATCTTGTCGTAGAGGTTTCTTATTTCATTCTGTCTGATCTCAAAGATTTCAAATTCTGTTTCGAGTTGGAAATAGCGTTCCAACTTGCTTTGGTCGCTATTTTGAGCAAAAACCATTGCGGAAAACAGGAAAAAAAATAGTGCTGCCAAAACCATCTCATTTTTGGTAGGGTTTTTTGCGGAGGTAACTTATTGTGGCCGAATTGCTTAAAGACGTCTACACCACCGACTATCTGACCCGCGTGGGCCAGGCGGTGGCGCGCTACCGGCGGGGTTTTAAAATCAAACATTTTGTCCGGCGGGTGCAGGCGGGGGATTGGAGCGAGCTTGCCTACAAGCAGCGGGTGCGCCGCCTGTCTCTTTCTTTGGGGGAGGAACTTCCCGGAGATTACGCCGTGGCGCTGGAGATTGTGGTGTCTGCGGCGGGGGAGGGGTTTGGCAGTTACCCGGCGGTTTTTTTCCCCGATTTTGTAGAGGTCTATGGCCGTGCGCCGAGGTATCGCCGGCGCAGTTTGAAGGCGTTGGAAGTGTTGACCGGGTATTCTACCAGCGAATTTGCCATCCGCCCCTTTTTGGCCGACGACCTGGAGGGCACCATGAAACAAGTACAGCGCTGGTGTTGCCATGAAAGCGAGCACGTTCGCCGTTTGAGCAGCGAGGGCATCCGTCCGCGCCTGCCCTGGGCCACACATCTGGCATTTTTTAAGCGCGACCCGGGGCCGATTTTACCCATTTTAGAGGCCCTCAAAACTGATCCTTCCCCTTACGTTCGCCGCTCGGTGGCCAACAATTTAAACGACATTTCCAAAGACCACCCCGAGCTTGCCCTCAAAGTGGCGCGGGGTTGGGTCAAAGAGGGGGCCTTTGTAGTCGCCAGGCGCGGGTTGCGTACGTTGGTTAAACGGGGCGATCCGCGCGCCCTGGCACTGGCCAGTCAGCGGCAAAAGAAAGCGTCTCCCGCTTACTGGGTGTATATGATCAGAACCCAAAAGAACAAACTCTACACCGGTATCAGCACCGACCCCGATCGGCGCTTGCGCGAACACGCAAATCTCTCCAAGGGGGCCAAGTATTTTCGCAGTGATCCTGCGTTGCAGTTGGTTTGGCGCGAGATCGCCTTTTCGCGAGGGCAGGCGCTCAAGCGCGAGGCCGCCATCAAGCGTCTTTCTCGCGCTGGCAAGGAAGCTCTTCTGCTTCGGGAATCTCGCCCTGATAGATATTCT
The DNA here is from genome assembly GCA_965215445.1 of Bacteriovoracaceae bacterium. GTDB lineage: Bacteria > Bdellovibrionota > Bacteriovoracia > Bacteriovoracales > Bacteriovoracaceae > CBDBLK01. The sequence goes on from CBDCDT010000002.1 coordinate 1,894,282, forward strand.
CGCCCTCGTCGTCCTGCCAGGGGTCTTTGAGTTCACTGGGGATTTCGGGGCCGCCTGGTGGAGTGTATCCGTGGGGACAGTCGGGACATCCAGTTTGGCAGCAGGGGCGTTTGGGGGCATCCATGTCCGTCCATGCTACAGTTTTCGCGGAGTTTGTCAAGCTTGATTTTTTCATAAAATACTATTATAATATTAGTTTAGGGGGTAAAAAACCTATAACTAATAAAATGGTATTACTTTTAAACCCATTCAAGGCCCGTAAGCTGCTTCAAAAGCACCTCAAGGCCCGGCGTCTGAATCTGGGATTGACCCAGCAGGGACTGGCAGGGCGCTCGGGGGTGCCCTTGCCGACTTTGAGAAACTTTGAACAAAAGGGCCTTATTTCCCTGGAGTCTTTTCTCAAATTGCTGATGGCCCTAGATGGCCTGGAGGCGGTGGTGAATGCGCTCGTGCCACCCGAAAAAACATTTTCATCTCTGGATGAAATGTTGAAAGAGGATGGCAAGAAAAAGTGCAAAAGGGGGTGGCGCAAGTGAGTTTTCAGCGCGTGGGCCAGCTTGATGTGGGGCTTTCTTTTAACGGGGGGGTGAGATCGGTGGGGCGCTTGGCCCTGAGAAAAAAGAGAATTTACTTTGAGTACGATGCTTCTTTTTTGCAAAGTGGACTCGAAATTTCTCCCCTGAAGTGTCCCGCAAGGCCGGGACTCCAAACCTTTGATCCCCATCTTTTTGAGGGCCTTCCCGGTGTGTTTTGCGACAGTTTGCCGGATGGTTGGGGACGGCTGCTCTTTGACCGCAAAATGCGTTCGGAGGGCATTGCGCTGCAAGAGTTGTCGGCACTGGACCGCCTGGCGTGTGTTGGAAATGACGGCATGGGTGCCTTGGTGTACCGACCGGATTATACCGATGGCAAAACTTTGCAAGAGGCAAGTCTCGATTATTTGGCCCAACAGGCACAGCAAATTTTGAGCGGAAAGGCCTGCACTGTTTTGCGGGAATTGCTTGCGCTCAACGCTTCCTCGGCGGGTGCGCGCCCCAAGGCCATGATCGGTGTGAGTCGCAACCTTCGAGAAATCACTTGTGGCACGCCTCTTGCCAGCAGCAATTTTGAACCCTGGTTGGTCAAATTTCCAGGTGGGAGCGACGGTCTTGATGCCGGTGCCATTGAATACGTCTATGCCCTGATGGCCAAAGCTGCGGGGATTGAAATGCAGCAAACGCATTTGTTTGCGGCCGAAAAAGGCCCGGGATATTTTGCTACAAAACGCTTTGACCGCCGGGAAAAAAAGCGTTTTCACTGCCACAGCGTGGCCGGTCTTTTGCACGTCGATTTTAGGATGCCGTCTTTGGACTACGAAGACCTTCTCTTGCTTACCGCAAAGTTAACCGGGGACGTGCGCGAGATGGAAAAAATGTTTCGTCTTGCCGCCTTTAATGTTTTGGCCCACAACCGCGACGACCACGCCAAAAATTTTAGCTTTTTGATGGATTCGTCCGGCCAGTGGAGATTGTCTCCGGCCTATGACTTAACCTTTTCCTTTGGCCCGGGTGGCGAACACAGCACCATGGTGATGGGAGAGGGGAAAAATCCCGGCAAGGGGGATTTGATTCAACTCGGTGCTCAGGCCTCAATGCCCAAGGCCTCCGTCCTGGCGGCCATAGAGAAAACCGAAAGCGCACTTGAAAAGTGGCGGGAACTGGCCACCGAATATGCTGTGACCAAGGCAAATATCGATCTCATCGAATCAAAAATGGCCCAAGTGCAGACCTTTTGTTAGAATTTTCTTCCTGTGGAAGTCCGAGAGCAATTACGCAGCGAATTGAGAAGATTCCGCCTGCAAAAAATCGAACCCTTCGCCCGGGAAGACGATCAAAAGCAGCATTTTCGCCGGGAAATCTTCAGCGAGCTGGGGCAGTTGGGATTTTGTGGCCTACCCGTAGCGCAAAAATACGGCGGTGCGGGCCTTTTACTGCAAGATTATTGTGTAGCACTACAAGAGATCGCCCACTCCAGCGTGGCCCACGCCGTGACCCTATCGGTTTCGACCATGGTGCAGGGAATGATCGAGGGCTTTGGCGGTGAGGCGCAAAAGTCCAGGTATTTACCCCCGCTCACTGCTGGCCGGGAAATCGCCGCCTTTTGCCTGAGTGAGTCGGGTTCGGGGAGCGATGCTGCCAGTCTGCAAACTAGCGCCCGCAAAGGCCCTGGTGGCGACTATTTGCTCAATGGCCGCAAAATGTGGATCAGCTCGGCGGGGTTGGCCAAAACCTATGTGGTGATGGCGCGCACTGGGGGAGAGGGCGCCCGGGGAATCAGCGCTTTTATCGTCGACGGGGACAATCCGGGCCTTTCCGTGGGCAAGCGGGAGAGCAAGATGGGGTGGCGCGCCAGTCCCACTTGCGAAGTGGTTTTTGAGGATTGTGCAGTTAGAGAAGAAGATCGCCTGGGGGCCGAGGGCGAGGGGTTCAAGGTCGCCATGGCAGCGCTGGACAAGGGGCGCATCACCATCGCTGCCATCGCCATTGGGTTGGCCCAAAGGGCGCTGGAAGAGGCCGCGCGTTATGCATTGGGGCGCAAACAATTCAAGCAGAACTTGTTCGAGTTTCAGGGCATCCAGTTTATGCTCGCGGATATGGCCACCGAAATTGAGGCCGCCCATGCTCTCACAGTTCGCGCCGCCGAACTCTACGACCGGGGAAGGCCTAGCATCAAGTGCTCCTCCATGGCCAAGCTCAAGGCCACCGATGTTTGTATGCGGGTCACTGGCGACGCGGTTCAGATTTTGGGGGGAGTGGGTTACACTGCGGAATACCCAGTGGAGCGTTTTATGAGAGATGCCAAGGCCTTGCAAATTGTCGAGGGGGCCAACCAGATTCAACGGGTGGTGATCGGCCGGGAACTCAAGCGGGAATATTCTGTTGGGTAATTCTGCTGCAAAACCTTTATTGCACTTGTCGTGGGAGGGAGTGGAGCATTTGAGTGCCCACGCCGGGACGAAACCAGCGCAGGCCTTGAGAAAAAAGCATTGGCAAAGTTTGTTGAGCGGGCTTGCAGCACCCGATAATTGGTCTTTTCCCCTGGTGGAGCGGCCCGAATTGGTTTCCTCCTGCCAGCATCTTTTTAGGCGTTTTGGTGGCAAAAAATTTTTTTTCCACGTCGGTATGGGAGGCTCTGCTCTCGGCCCTAAAATGCTGGTTTCCGGGTTTCAAAAATCGGGTGTTCGTTTTGAATTTATTGACAATATAGACCCCGTGCACTTGGGGCGCCAACTGGAAAAAGTGGTTTGGGAAGAATCCCTTTTTTATATCGTTTCCAAGTCGGGCCAGACCGCCGAGACACTGGCCAACCTGGCGGTCATCGTCCGGTATTTGCGCGAGCGGGGGTATGCCGAAAAAGATTTTGCAAACTTTTTTGTCTTTGCCACTTCGGCCACTTCGGCCACTTCTCCCTTGCTCGATTTGGGGCAACAATGGGGAGTGGAAGTTTTGCCGATTCCCGATTGTGTCGGAGGGCGCTTTTCTGTGCTCAGTCCGGTGGGCCTTTTCCCGGCGCTCTTTGCCGGCATCGAGGTGGACGCTCTCCGCCGGGGTGCCATCTTTCAACGGGAGGAAATTTTGCGGGGAAGCTGCGAACATCCCCTCTCGATGGCCGCCTTTACTTTGTTTGAGTTGTGGCGGCGGGAGGGCATCGACCAGACGGTGATGATGCCTTATGCGGGGCAATTGGCCCCTTTTAGTTGCTGGTTTGTGCAGTTGTGGGCGGAATCCCTGGGCAAAAAACACAACCGTCAGGGGGGAGTGGCCCACAGCGGACTCACTCCCATCCCCGCTTGTGGTACTGCCGATCAACACTCGCAAATGCAGCTCTTTTTGGAGGGGCCACGCAATAAATGCCTGCTTGTGGTGGAAGTCGAAAAGCTCGCCCGCGACTTTTCTTTGGCAAATTCGGAAAAAAATGACTTCTTGCAAAAACTAACTCCTTTTTCTCTGGGGCAGCTCCTAAAGGCCGAACTGGAAGGTTCGCTCAGGGCCTTGCGCGAGGCGAATCGCCCCTATTTGCGTTTGAAATTGGAGTTTCTTGCCCCAGAATCATTAGGTGCATTAATTTTTACTTGTGAGGCATTGACTGCCCTAATGGGAGAATATTTCAATGTCGATGTTTTTATTCAGCCTGGGGTCGAAAAAGGCAAGCAATACGCTTTTGAGTTTTTGGAAACTCTCACAAGGCGCAAAATTTAAGAAGGCCTAACTGGATTTCGCTGTACGGTGTGCCCTGTTGTATTTGGCGAGAGCAAAGATTAAACTTTTAGAGTAGGGGGAAGAGCAAAGCTATGAGCGGAGATTCGACGACTATTTTGACCAATGTTCACGAGATGCTCGGGGCGACTGAGTCCGAGGCCTCCGACCGGCCGGCGTCGTTGGTGGTTTTGGGGGGGGAATTTAACGGCACTATTTTTGATTTGACGAAGGCGGAAATCACTGCTGGACGCGACCCCAACAACGCCATTCCTTTGGATTTTCACGGCATTTCGCGCTTTCATTTTAAAATCGTAGGTTGTGAAGAGGGCACTCACCGGATTGTGGATGCCGGTTCCAAAAACGGCACTTACCTCAACAACCAAAAAATCGAGCAGGAACAGCTTTTGGGCAAAGGGGATACCATCAAAATCGGCCCCATCGCCCTGAAGTATCTTCCCCAAGGCGACCCCGAAAGGCTGACCTACGATAAACTTCAACTCCAGGCCAATACCGACGGCCTGACCGGCTGTTATAACAAGACCTATTTTAACAACCGCATTGACTTGGAGGTCAAGAAATCAAAGCTCAACGGAAGCCCTCTGTCGCTGCTGGTTTTTGACCTGGATCACTTTAAAAAACTCAACGATACCTATGGCCACGATGCGGGAGATTTTGCCTTGAAGGAAGTGTCCCAACTGATCCGCGAAAGTGGAGTCAGGGAGGGCGATGTCTTTGCCCGCTACGGAGGGGAAGAATTTGTCATTTTATTGCCCGAAACCACTCTCAAGCAGGGGTTTGAAATCGCCGAACGTTTGCGCAAATTTATTGAAGAACACCAATTCATTTACGAGGGTAAGCAGTTAGAAGTGAGTGCTTCGGTTGGGGTCGCCGATTATCGGGAAGGCGTTTTGAGTGGAACCGATCTTTTCAAGCGCGCCGACGAGGCCGTCTACAAGTCCAAGGAAGGGGGCCGCAACCAGACCAATTTTTATCGTGCTGCATGACTCCTTAAACAAACATTCCAGTGGTATTCGTAGATTACCGGGGCACTTGGTGGATCAAATCAAGGCCGGTGAAGTCATCGAACGTCCGGCCAATTTAATAAAAGAAATTTTGGAAAATGCCCTCGATGCCGGGGCCGGTGAAATTGAGTTGCGCCTGGAAAACAACGGATTGGATTTGGTTCAGTGTTGTGACAACGGTGCCGGCATGGGAATGGAAGACTTGCCGCTGGCATTTCTCAGGCATGCCACTTCTAAGATTAACCGTTTTGAAGACCTCTACGCTTTGGATACGTTCGGCTTTCGCGGAGAAGCGCTGGCCTCGATGGCCTCCATTTCAAGGATTACCTGTTCCAGTCACAATCATAAAAGAGAAGATGGGAGCTTTGATGGTGGCCGCATTGAAATTCACGGTGGGAGTACAGTGGGCCACAGGCCTTCTGTCGGGCGTAGTAGAGGCACAAACCTGACCATTAAAAATCTCTTTTACAACACCCCCGCACGGCTTAAATTTGTGCGCTCTCAAATGGCGGAAAAGAATGCCATCAAGCGGGTTGTAAACGCCTTTTTGCTGGCCAATCCGCAAGTGGAGTTTCGCATTCGTTGGGATCAAAAAGAAAAACAGATTTTTCCCGCCACGGAAAACCTTAAAGAGCGTTTAAAACCGACCTTGTCGCGCAAAGGGGGAAGCGCGCAAGGTTTTCATTTTTTTGAAGGGGAATACGAAGAACACCGCATTTACGGTTATTTTTCCGAGCAGGGAAGGAAGGGGAACGCCGGAAAGCACCACTTTCTTTTTGCCAATGGAAGACTTTTTGTCGATCGAAGTTTGCACCACAATATTTTGCAAACTTTGGAGGGGCACTGGCCCCCCGGAGAAAACGGTGATTATGTCTGTTTTATCGAGGTTCCTCCTCAATTGGTAGACGTCAATATCCATCCCAACAAGACTCAGGTGAAGTTTTTTAAACACCATGTGATTGGCAGTTTAATCAACAGTGTTTTGCAAAAGACCGTACATAAAGAGGCCATGCCCGCTCCTCTCGACAGACATTCGCTGCATGAATTTTTGCAGGAGCGCCAGGAACATCAAGACTCTTCTGAAATGCAACCTTCCCTTCAATCGCCGATGGAAGAGGAGGTTGTGGTTCTTACACAGCGTTTTTATTTGGAGAAAAAAGAGCGCGATTTGATACTCTATGATTTTGCGGGAATGTGTGCATGCTACCTCCAAAAACACTTTCTCTTGCCGGTGAGCGAGGCCCAAACCACGCCACTGCTTATCGCCGAGGCCTTTTCTTTGGGGCCGGATTGGGATCAATGGCTCCAAGGTTTTGAACCTTTGGGGTTTCACTTTGAAAGGATGGATGCCAGTAGGGTTTTGCTCAAGAGTATTCCCGGTTATTTGGACGCTTTTGAGTTGCGCCCGGTGGTGGAGTGTATCTTGCAGGCAAAATCGGAGGCAAAATTGGAAGCAAAAGACCTCTCCTGTGGGCCTTTGCTCGAAAAAATTTCAAATCTGTCCTGGCCCTCGCCGGGAATCCGCCGAAAATTGGCCCTGGAATTGGGGGATCAATTGAAAAATTTTCAAAAACAGTTGGACGATGTGGCGCTTTCCGAGCTATGGAAAGGGGATGGACAAACCTCCCATTAAATATCCCGTCATCGCCATCACCGGGCCTACCGCCACGGGAAAAACCGATGCCGCTATAGAATTGGCACTCAGGCTTTCGAGAGTGTCTGTGGGGTTTCAAATTGTGAATTTTGATTCCCTGTGCTTTTATAGAGAGTTAAGGGTGGGGACGGCAAGGCCCAGCAAGACTCAAATGCAGGGCCTGCCCCACGCCTTGATGGGCCATGAGTCGATTCGTTCACCCTTGAATGCCGCCAGGTTTTGCGAGCAGGCCCTTCCTCTGATTGAATCTCTTCACCAAAAAAGGCAGATTCCGATTTTGGTCGGAGGCAGCGCTTTTTACCTGCGTGCATTGGTCAAAGGCATGTACGCTTCCGCGGCCTTAACGAAAAACTACGATAAAAGCAAGGCAAGTGCTCACAATTTAGGTCAGATTGAGGGGAGACAAGCTGGAGCGACTGAGGCGTGCTTCCTGCACGTCGCAAGGAGCGACAGTGCAGTTGACCCACAAAATGGCCTAAATTGTGAGCACTTACTTTGTGGGCGCGATTATCTCAAGAAGCACGACCCCGAATCCTATCAAAAAATTCACCCCAACGACCACTATAGGATTAACCGCGCGGTGGAATACCATCGCCAAACGGGAAGGCCTATTTCTTTTCAAAAGCAGGCCTTTGAAGATACCGGCCCTTACGATTTTTCGCGCCCGCAAGTCTCTCAGTGGCAGGTTTTAACCCTATATTTGGATATGCCCAAAGAGGAGCATTGGAAAGTGATTGAGAAGAGGACTGAACGGATGTTAAAAAATGGCTTGCTCAAAGAAACCCAGGACTTGCTGGCACGGGGATTTTCTGGCCGGGAAAAACCACTTCTGTCGGTGGGTTATAAAGAAGCACAGGATTATCTTCGGGGAAAAATTTCAGGCCTGGAGAATTTGAGGGAGCGCATTTTTCTATCCACCCGTCAGTTGGCCAAATCCCAGCGCACCTTTTTTAAAAAAATCCACCCCAAAACGTGTTTTCACCCTCTTGTAGAAAGGGATGATGTCTTGCAAGCAATGATTCACAAAATGTCGCGTTGGGATTGGCAAGCTTAGTTTTCGGAATCCGAACTGTCGAGACTGCAAATGTTCACTCGCTGGCCGTCTTGAGTGAATTCCAAGAAGAGCTTCTTTTTGAAATTTTTTTGAGCTGGTTGGTAAAACAAAGTATGGGTCGCTTTTCCCGTAGTGGCGGTAGAGGCAGGGCCTCTTTCCCTGATGGGAAAGGCAATGCCCAATCTGCTTTGGATGGGAAGCCTTTCGGTGCGCTTTTCTCCGTAGATTTCAAAGGAAATGGTTCCCGCCATACCGCAGTCGGAGGCACTGTAGAGGTGTCCAAAAAATTCTCTAGTACGTTTGGGAATAAAGACCTGCACATCTTCTCCTTCGCTGGAATCAATGCTTTTGATAAAATGTTGCAATCTGGGAGATTCAATTCGCAGCGTTTGTACTTTGTCGACGGGAATTTGGATCCGACCTAAAATATCAGTGCTTTGCTTAACTCCGTCGAGATAGACAGTCATGGAGCGCTTATCAAAATTTCTGAGGATTAAATAAACGTAGTCTTTTTGAGTGGTGGGTTCTTCTAGTGCCAGGTTTTCTTTCTTTATTTCCGCTTCGAGGGGGTCTTCTTTTTTGACCACCGGTTTGGCACAAACGGGAATTCCGGCATCCAGAGTAATTTTGCAAAGATTTTTAGGAATGGTGTCCCTATAAAAAAAGGCCACTGCCACGGCCACGGCACCGGCAAAAAATATCTTTTCCGGACTGGAATTTATTTTCTTTTCCGGTTCTTCTTCACTTTTTTTCCTGGGGGGAACGGGAGGAGGGGCGGTATGTGCAACAGACATTTTCCTTTTACTGCTATAATTGGCCGCACTTTGAAGCTCCATGCTTTTGACCGTTTCTACCATCGACATGTTTTGCTGCTTTTCCCTATTGATGGCGGATTGAGTTTGACCGGTTCCTTTATTTTTGTGGAGCAAAGAGGTGTTTATTTTTTTTTCTTTGGTGCGTTCGAGTCCGATTTTGGGAGTATCTTCTTCCATGCCAAAATCAATAATCTGTTCTTTTTTTCTGGTTCGGGTGGCCTCTTCTTCTTTGATGCCTTCCCGCTCGCGCTTGAGGTCTTTGAGATAGGGAGCAATGTCGATTTTTCCGTACTCAAACAATTTTTCCCGGTCAGTTTTAATTTCTTCCTTGAAAAGGCCCTTGGCAAAATAGGCCAGGTCACTGGAGTTGAAGTCGGGATAGTTGGAATATAAAAATTTGATCAGCAGGCGGTTGAGTTGATCCAGATTTTTGTGGCGTTTGCTCCTGTCGGGGTCGAGTGCCTTGAGTACGATTTCATCGAGTTCTTTGGGCACTTTGGGATTGATCGAAGAAGGGGGCGGAATTTTGCAGTCCTGAATTTTTTTGAGGATGGCAAAGTCACTGGGGCCTTTGAACAGACTGCGCGCGCACAGCATTTCCCAGAGTGTGATTCCCAGAGCAAATTGGTCGTAGCGGTGATCCAGTTCCAGGCCTTCAATATATTCGGGGGCGAGATAACCGATTTTTCCCTTGATCGTTCCCGCCTGGGTTTTGTCTTCGCTTTTGTCACTTTTAGCGATTCCAAAGTCAATGATTTTGATGGCACCATCGTAAGTCATCATGATGTTGTGGGGGGAAATATCGCGGTGGATGATGTTCGCCGATTTGCCGGTCAGTTTGTCTGTGTGGGTGTGGGCGTAGTGCAGTCCCTGACAGGCCTGGGAGATAATATAGACCGAAACTTCAACCGGAAAGACAAATTTTTTCTTTTTCAGGCGGTTTAAGTACTCCTTGAGATTTCTTCCATCACAATACTCCATCGCCACAAAAAGCTGTCCCTTGTGAAGTCCGTAATCGTAGGTTTGGATGATATTGGGATGAAGTAATCCAAAGACCACCTTGATTTCATCCATAAACATTCTTTTAAAAGATTCGTCTTGGGAAAACTGAGATTGAACCATTTTTATGGCCACTACTTTGTCGGCCTCCTGGCCGAGAAAACGGGCGCGGCAAATTTTGGCCATACCGCCATCGACGAGATGATCTAAAATAAGGTAGCGACCAAAACGCTCTCTTTTTTCTTCCTCCATAATATTGGCGAATCGGTACGAATAATAAAAACTTTAATTTTTGTTTAAATATCCAAAGATATGGCGCGGAACCCGGGGAAGTGGATATTGGAGGGGAGAGGTTCGGATTTGGCACAAAGGGCATAGGCACGGTAGAGTTGCAGGCCCGATTCACTGTAAGCGGGATGCATTTTTAAATGTCTGCTGAAATTGGGCAGTCCCATTTTGGAATAACCCGACTTTTCCATTTGTTGCACGAAAATGCCTTGAGTGGCGCGGGGATGGCCTTGATTATAGTTGAGAACGATGAGGGCCTTATGGCAGCTTTGTAAGGCACTTTTTTCACCCGGTAAGGCCCAATGGTAAAAAGGGGAGTCGAGAGGGAGGGGTGCCACCAGCAGATCAAAAACCAGGGTCAACTCTTTGAACCAGGAGTAGCGCTTGAAATTCAAGCTTTCGCTCCACTCTTGGGAGTGGGAAATGCCCCCCTGGAAGTTCACGCTCCCCCTGGCCACCTTGTTTCGGTTTAAACTGGAGCAACCCAAAAAGAGGCACACAAGGCCCACACACAAAATTCGCATGAATTTAGGGTAATGTTCAAGCAGCACTTTGCAAATGGCCTTGAATGGTTTGCTGCGCTTCTTGAGTCAAGTTTTCAAAACGCAGAGCGAATCCGGCATCACCCTCCAAAACTCGGACAATTTTTCCCGAGGCCGCAAAAGAGTGCTCTGAATTTTCTGGATGCACGTTAAAATCTACCTGCTCACCAACCCCAAGGGGAAAATTGGCCACTAAAATTTGCAATCCGCCGAGACTGATATTGCGGCAAATGCCTTCAAAGACTTCATCCCGACCGGCCAAAAACAGGCGCGCAACGAATGGTTTGCGCGGGGCCTGTCTGCGGTCTTTCTCTTCAATCGTTGCCGGCTGGCCGGAATATTGTTGAAATAAAGGGGTGTCTCCCAAAAAGACCCAGTTATCCATGCCTTGAGTGTAGATGTATGTTTTTTCGTTGATCCTTCCCTCTTGGAGAGCGCGCTCAAGTTGCCCTTTGCTAAAAGGGCCATATTCGACTTCCTGTTCACCCCCCCGATCCTGACCGATTTTAATGTAGACCACCTGCTGGTCATTGCCAATTTGATCCCAGCTAAAGGCGGGTGGCCCTCCCATCATGGGGATGTCGCTGATGGTTCCCTTGCCCGAGGAGGCGGGTGCAGCAGGAGATGGAGGTGCTTGGGCCGGGGCGGGAGACTGAAACAGGTGCGACCACTCCTGAATATCTTTGAGGCACAGCCAGTCCTCAAACCCTTCCCGCCAGGCGTAGTCTTCGGGGCCGAGTTTTCCCGTTTGAATAAGGGAGGCAAATTGGGATTCTTCAATTGGCCCCACTCGGTTTTGCCCATCGACGTAATACCATTCAACCGACATTTTTACTCCTAGTTTTTGATTTTTATTCTTTAAACTCTATTGTAACAGGCCCCAGAGCTTTTAGGCCCAAGGGGTACAATATTGCCACAAAAAGGTCTGCCAAAAGGCCCACTTTTTCTAAAGTTAAAAAATTCAAACGACGATAAGCAGGCGAAAGGTGAAAAAGTAAAACTCTAGGTTAAGAGGTAAGCAAGTCGTGAAGGTGATAAAGTTTATTTTTTTATTCGGACTTTTACTGGGCCTTGTCGCTTGCTCCAGCGATGACGACGATGATTTTATGACTCCTCGGCGGGAGAAGACGCTAAAACCTCAGACCCTCACTCCCGCCAAATATCCCTACGGTTTCAACCCCATGCTTGAGGTAGGTGGAGGCAAATTGGCATTGCTCAATTCACCCTCCGAAGGAGAAGGGGTCACAAAATATCGTTCCTCTAATAGCAAGATTTGTACGGTCAATTCCAATACTGGTGAGATTACTCCGGTGGCGGTAGGTGATTGTATCGTTCAGGCCCAGTTTGCGGGCAATGATGAATACGGTGCTTCCCGCTGGGTGCAAATTGCAAGTATTAACGTGGGCAAAAGTTCATCGTTTAGTTTCACCGGAAGTCCGGTTTATTTGTCCAATACCATGCATTCGGAATGGTTGCACGCCCCCTGTCCGGTCAGTTATTACAGCAAACCCAAAGTGGATTTTCTCATTTTGTGGGACAATTCCGATGATGCCAATTACACTGCTGGAGGCGCGGTCAATGCCTTGTTGAGTTTTGCCAATCTGCTGGCAGACAAGTTTGACCTGCGTTTGGCACTTGCCCCGCTCTTTTCCAAAACCAATGAAAGCGTTGAATGGAAATTCAAATTTGTCGCCAATACTCCCCTGGACAGCAACAGTTCCCTTACTGCCGCTGACGTGATGATTCCCATAGAAAAAATTCCCGAGACATTGGCATCTTTTGACTTGGGATCGAACACGAGCAACCATCCCACTGGTGAACGAGGAATTTTGCGGGCGAAAAATTTGCTCGGGTACGGCATCGACAACAAAATTTTTAGACCTGAAAGTTATCTCAACGTGGTGATGCTTTCCAGTGGAGACGATATGGGTTCCGATACTGTGATCGCCAAAAATGTTCACAAGCTTTTGTGTTCCCGGGGACATTATTCTGGAGCGATTGTCGATTCTGGAAACAATGATAAAGTCGTCAGGCCCAAAAACTCTTGCAGTCTTACCTACGCACAAGCAGACCCGGCATCCTTCCCTCAAATGTTGAGGTTTCACTCGGTTTCTTATCCCGGCCATCGGGCGGATAAATACCAAAAGGCCAGCCGTTGGATTTATTACCAGGCCTATCAAGACGTGCACGGGGTCGATTTCGATGGCGCTCCCGAGCGCTTTGCTCCCAGCGACCAAAATAAAAGGAACACGCCCGATTATTACAATGTGAGTGGTCGAGGTAGCAATGGAATGAGTTTGCTGAAAGCGCTGGATAATATCTATTACTCAGTCTACAAAAATATCACCCTTCACCCCTACAGGCACTGGCCGATTGATTCTCACCACCCTCCCTCTCTTTGGCCTGAACAGATTGAGCGGGTCTATTTGGAAGAAGGCAATGATCAAAGAGAGATTCCCGTCAGTAATTTAGACGGGTATGTTTTTCAAGCATTTGGCACGGGTGTTTTTGGCCTTAATGAAGAGTACATAAGGGAATCTCCCAATTACAATCAAAAATTTAAAGGAGAAATGCTTAAATTTACCGGCCAAACCAAAATTCACTATCCCCAGTGTGTGCGGGTGGAATTGGTGACGGGCAAGGCGGAGTGTTTTAATGCCATTGCCCTACCGAGTCTCCCCAAAGATGATACGTTGACATTAAAAATCAACGGGACTGTTTTAAACGAAACAAATGCCGGCAATAGAAGAAATTGGAAATTGCTCGAAAACGGCCGGTCCGAGGTTGAATTTAAAACCTCCTACAATATTCTCGCCAATTGTTCAGACGGCTCTACCAGTAGCAATGAGATCAACCGGACGGGTTATATTTTAAGACTCCTCAATGGCAACAAGTACAAGAATACCGATACATTGGAAGTTCACTACGACGTGGACTATCCAGACATTAATTAAAAGGAGGATGAACTTTGCGTTTCTCTATTTTGGTTTTCATTTTTATTTTTTTGAGTGCCTGCGGGCGCGAGCGGATTGGCGTCAAAAAACAAGTCCATACTTCTTCGCGCACATGGAGTAGTCGTCCCTTGTCCGTCGAGACGTGTTCTTCTTTCCGCTATATCAAGCCCAAGGCCGATTTTCTCTTTTTATGGGACAACTCCAGTTCCACCAACCATTTGGATGAAACCACCAAGACGGCGCTCAACAATACCGTCAGAATGATTTCTTCGGAATACGACTTCCGTATTCTCTTGGCACCTTTGGTGACTTCAACCCCTGGCTACGTTTCTGAAATGAAATTGGTGGCGGACAATCCCAAATCCCTGTCCAGCAGCAGTATCTCCTTGCTGATTCCCTGGGAGCGCGCCGCCGAACGTTTGCGTACATTTCCCCAGGATTCCCGCTCCGTTGAGGCCGGACTTCAGCGTGCCATTGAACTCATCAAATACGGCAGGAGAAGCAATATTTTTCGTCGAGACAGCAAGATGCACGTTGTGTTGATGTCCAATCAGGACGACAATTCCTGGCATAATAAGAATTACTCCCAACAAGCAGGCACAGATCGCATCAATTATATTAAGGCCAGAGTAGATGATTTCAAAAAACTTAAAAAGGATCATAGTTTCCAAACATTGCGTTTGCACTCCATTGTCAACGCTTGTCGCGAGACCCCCAACAAGGTTTACCGCGAAGTCAGCCGACAACTCTACAATCATTCCGGGGCCTCGGGAGGTGGGGCGCATCCCGACAGTTTCGATATTTGTAAAAATAGTTTTATCAATATTTTTGCCAGCATCAATGCCTCGGTTCAACAAATTTTGGTACCCCACAAATACAATTATTGGCCGGTTGCTTCCTCAAGTGCCTGTATCGAAGTCAGGGATATTCAAGTTTTTAAAAACAAGACCATTTCCGTTCCCAACAGCTCTTCCAACGGCTTTACCTTTGAAAACAAAGTGCAAACAAAAGATACTCGGTATCATCCCGACAAGGGAGAGCCTTTTTCTGGCTATTTGATTAAATTGCACGGCGCTGCCGAGGTGGTACACCCCGAATGTCTTACAGTGAAGACCATAAAACCCAAAGATTGTTTTGATGGCATTGCCTTGCCCTTCCGGCCGGAGGAAAAGACCATTGAGGTTTATATCAACGGCCTCAAAATTGACCCGGTGACGGCCTCCAATCCCAAAGGGTGGGAATTGCTCAAGGAAAGTGGCAGTGAGAAATATTTCAAGTCCTACAACATCAAGGCGGATACTTCCAATCCTTTTTGCCGTTCGATTTCCACCGACTGCCCCAAGCGTTTTGCCGAAGATAAGCGTTCAGGGTATATCTTGAAATTGAGGAATATGATTTACACCAACAATGATGATGTCGAGGTGCTTTTCGATCCGCTCTCAGAATTGAGATGATTGGCCTTTAGCGGCCCTTAAGCTTGGCGAGATTGGCCCTTTGAATGGCATTGATAACGCGCATGAAGGGGAAGGTTTCAAATAATTTTTGGCGGTAAACTTCGGTTTTCATATCACCTCCCGCTACAAAAACTTCACTGAGAAACCCCGCGTTGACGGCATCTTCGAGGTGTCCGGTATCAATCGGGATATTTCTGTTTTTGAAGTCATCCAAAATGGGAGAGAGATTGAGCAGGTATCTTTCCTCCAGGTTGCCCTGATGGGCATCTTTTTCCTTCAAAGTGGATACAATGTGATCCAAAAATTGTTCGCATTTGGGAGAAATGATGATTTTCTTGTCGTCTTGAAGCATACGCTGGCCATTGAAGAAAACCATGATCTCGCGCAGTTTTTCCGTGTTCAAAGTGTTGATGATGTTGGGCAGGCCTTGTTTGTCTTTGAGAATGGCGAGCAGATCGTAGGCCTGAAGAATACTAATCATTTCTTCGTATTTAACTTCCTGGATATTGTAGACGTCAAAAATAAAAAAGCGGATGCGGTTGTTGTGTATCAGGTGGCCTTCCCCTTTGATTTCACCATAGCTTTTGGAAACCAGGTAGAGAGTCGAGAGGATGCGCATAATGTCCTGGCCGTGAAAAAAGGTGTATTGGCCGGTGCCGTCCTTCTTTTTAAAAAGGCCCACCGAATTGGATTCCAGAGATTTAATTTTTTCGTTGGTGGCCTTGAGGCGTGCCACCAGAGAGTGGATAATGCTCCGGAGCCAGGGGCTGAGTTCGGAGAGAGTTTTTCCAAAGGCGGCAAAAGAAATTTCGATCACTTCGGTTTGGACGATCGCCTCGGCCGAGCAACTGCGCTTTTTTATGCCCTCGTCAAAATAGGACATCTCGCCAATCATCTCTCCACTGCGCAAGACCGCCAGTTCGACGAAACCACGGCCCTTGGGGCGAAACAGGCGGATCTGACCGGATTGAATAATGAACAGGGAGTTGGCGAGGTCGTCCTCGTTGAAAAGGACATCCCTGGGGGAATAACTTCTTATCCCCGAAGACTGTGTATTGCTTTTTTGATCTGGCATGATTTGAGTCTCCTTTAAATCCTTTAAAGTCGTTGCAAAATCATCGCCAAGGCCTCGCCGCCTCCAATGCAAAGGGAGGCCATGCCGTAGCGGGATTTATTATTTTTCATGGCGGTCATCAAGGTGACGAGTATGCGGCATCCCGAACTGCCAATGGGGTGGCCCAGGGCAATTCCCCCCCCGTAAATATTGACTTTGTTTGCATCCAGTTCGAGGGATTTGATTGCCGCCATGGGAACTGCTGCAAAGGCCTCGTTGATTTCAAACAGGTCAATATCTCCGAAGGCGAGATTCGCCTTTTCCGCACACTTTTTCATGGCGGATATGGGAGCAGTGCTAAACAGGGTCGGTTGTGCCGCGCTGGCGGCGTAGGCGAGCACTTGAAAAGAGGCCTTTTGGCGGTGTTTTTCTCCCGCTATGACCAGCGCCGAGGCACCATCGTTGATACTGGAAGCATTGGCGGCGGTGATGCTTCCGTCTTTGACAAAGGCGGGGGAGAGCTTTGGTATTTTGTCAAATTGGGCCTTGAAAGGGCCTTCATCTTCTTCGACAACTTGCTCGCCTTTGCGCCCACTGACGGTGACGGGGGCGATTTCTGCGGCAAAAATTCCCTCGCGGATGGCCTTCTGGGCGCGCTTGAAAGATTCTATGGCAAAGGCATCTTGTTCTTCCCGGGTAAAGGAAAAGGTGCGCACGCATTCTTCGGCACAATCCCCCATGGCGCGGGCACTGTAGGCGTCTTGCAATCCGTCCCGTTGCATGGAATCTTGTATTTCGGCGGCACCAAATTTGAGTCCACGGCGATACCCGGAAAACAAGTGGGGGGCCAGGGACATATTTTCCATTCCCCCGGCCACCACCACCTGGCCATCGCCTGCTTTAATACTGCGGATTCCCTCTATCGCCGCTTGCATACCCGAACCGCAAACTTTGTTGAGCGTTGAACAGGGAGTGGAATCGGGCAGTCCCGCCCCCAGCGCCGCCTGCCGGGCGGGGGCCTGGCCGCATCCCCCCTGCAAGACCTGGCCCATAAAAACTTCGTCCACCACTTGGCCCTCAATATCTGCCTTGGCCAAGGCCGCTTTGATGGCGATTGCTCCCAACCGGGGGGCCGGGACAGAGGAAAGCGCCCCCAGAAAACTTGCGCAGGGAGTGCGCGCTCCCGAAAGTAAATAAACACTCATGAAAACCATTCTCCTTGTATTAGGGGGGGTAGAGCAAGCATTTTTCTCGCAACAATTTATAATCTTCCAACCCCTCGCTTTCAAGCTGCACCAACTCAGAGGCACTACCTCCACGCTCTATCCAGTGGCGCAACTCCTCCCCGCCGTTGATAAGGTCGATGGCGAGGCGCTTGAATTCGTATTCGTAGGGTTTTTGATTCCAGGCAAAGTTTTCACCCAAAGCGGAGTTAAAATGCTTTAACAAAAGTTGACCCAGCCGCCAGGTGCGCGCTTTGAGGGGATCGGTGACGTGCAGGTGCAGTCCCCCGCAGACCAGGCCCGCGTGTTTTTGAAAAGTGGGCACAAAGTGAACCGGGCGCAGGCACACGCCCTCTACGCCATACTCGCCAAAATCGCTCACAATCCGGTCGCGCAAGGCGTAGGGTTCAATTCCCGGCGCTCCCACCACTTCCAGGGCGCGGGTAGTTCCCCGCCCTTCGGAGAGAGTTGTGCCCTCAAAGAGAACCGTTCCCGGAAAGGTCAGGGCAGAGTTGGGAGTGCTTAAATTAGGGGAGGGATTGACCCAGGGGCGGCCGGTTTCGGCCCAGACCATTTGGTGGTGGTAGTGGGTCATCGGTACGACGTGCAAGTCGCAGCCGGGAGTAAAAAGCTTTTGTTGCAGCAGCGCTGCTTCTCCCAAAGTCAAAGCGTGGCGCTGGGGGATGGGGTGATGCCCGACAAAACTTTTCCACTCGGGAGATAGAACGCGCCCCTCAATCAGGGGGCCAGCGGGGTTGGGGCGGTCGAGAACCACCACTCGCTTGCCCTTTTTCTCACAGCACTGCATACACAGGGCCAAAGTCGTCAGATAGGTGTAAACGCGGGTTCCCACGTCCTGTAGGTCGATTACCAGGGTGTCAAAGGCCTCCAGCATGGCATCGCTGGGAGCGCGGGTTTTTGCGTATAAACTGTAGACCGGGCGCTGGAAATAGGGATGCCGGAAATCGGAGGTTTCCACCATGTTGTCCTGAACGTCGCTGGCCTGTCCGTGCTGTGGCCCGAGCAGACAAGCGAGCCTTTCTCCGAGTAATTTATTTAAACTCTCTGCTCCGTGGACTAAATTTTTGTCCACACTTGCCGAATGGCATAGGTAACCTATGCGTCCTCGGAGCAGAGACTGAGTTTTGTGGTCTGAAAGCAGGACGTCGAGTCCGGTTTCAACAATGGCCATACCATCCTCCCTCTGCTCTATTGTGCCAAACGTGGTGTGTTTTGTGATGAAGAAGAGAAAAAAAATTGTGGCCTTTTGCCTATCTTTTTTGGGAAACGTGTTTGCCGGAACTTCTGCCTTGGATACCCTTCCCCAATTGCCCCCTCAAGTCTACGATCACGAGGGTTGGCAAAAGTCTTCTTCCCGGGATGGCCTGACCCTTTTCATTCGCCAAAATAAAAACTCTCAGGTTTTGGAACTTAAAGTGGACGGCATCTTGGCAGTGCCTTTGCCCAAGGTGATGGCCAGTTTGAGGGATGTGGAAAGCTCCACCGTGTGGACTCCCGACTTGAAGAAAAAGTTCACACTCAAGGATATGGGGGATTTAGGGGCGGTGACCTATAGCCTGACCGATCTTCCCTGGCCCTTTTACGACCGGCACATGATTTTGAGCAATAAACTCTTTCTCGACCCAGCGAGGAAACTGCTGGTGATCTATTCCCAATCCATTGATCCCACCGGTTTTGAAAAATTGACCAAGGGGTCGGTGGGGGCGCAGATGGAATACGGATACGTTGCCATGCGCCCTGTCTCTCCCCACCGAACCTACGTCAAAATGATCGCTCTGGTTGACCCCCGGGGGGCAATTCCCTCCTGGATCGTCAATTTTTTTCAAAAGGAATGGCCGATCGACTTTTTCAAGGCGCTGGAGGCCCATTGCCAGAAATCGAAGACGGAACCTTTGCGCCCGGGACTTCAAAAAATGATGCACGAACTTTTAAAGCGCATGGGCTGGCCCCCGGACGCTTTTAAGGCACCCCGCGCACAACCAACTGCATCTCCAAATTAATCTTGTGTTGGATATACTGCTGACTGTTATGAGTGTTCTCACGGGGGCCGCCGCGGCCATTACATGAGTGGCCCCCTGTAAAACCCACTCGCACATGGTAACCGTTCGGTTGTTCCAGCACCAGCGAGAGTTGGTTTCCGCTCTGCAAGTGGTAGTGCCGCACCCAAAAAAAGGCCTTTTGGGACATCTCTTTTTTGGAGACAATCGCCAGTTCTTCAAAGGGATAGAGGTTGTCTCCCAATTTAATCTTGAGGGGCAGATTTTCCACCTTGTCCCCCGGCATTTTCTGGGCCTTGCGGTAATCTTGAAAATCGCGCCAGTCCACATGGCACCTTGCAGTTTGATGGCCGCGCCCTCTCGATTCGCTATACATAACGTAGCTAGACTCCCTTTGGTAGTTGTGAAATTGAGGGGCGTCATCCCAGCGCCTCAGAGTGACGCTGATTTGGTCTCCCGGCCGGACTTCGAGCAGCGCCTTCCCCGATTTCAAGTGTTCTTCCGTCACCAGGGTGTCGGCCAGCACAAATGGCAAGGCCGTGTTCAAGCGAGGGCCGTCTTTTTTTCCGCAGGAAAAAAACAGCAAAAACCAACTCCAGGACAAAATGTGGACAATCAAACGCATGACAAACCTCCGCGTTAAAAACATGGGGACTTTCCCCGTTGCCGAAAGGTTTGCCAGACCGATCCCACATCATGTTTTCCAACTAGCGGAAAATACGTTGAAGACGCAGAGGGCAAAAATCATTTTTGAACTCCTGGTGTTTCATTTTGAACACTTTTTGAATTTTGACAGGGACGGCGGAGACTATTACAAAAGGGTAGTGCATGGTTGCTTGCGTGGCTCAGGGGTAGAGCACTTCCTTGGTAAGGAAGAGGTCGCGGGTTCAATTCCCGCCGCAAGCTCCATTTAGGGATAAGGAATTCCCATAAAATTCCACAAATTTTGGCCTTTTTGTCATTTTTGACTTGCCTAGTGGCCATAAGTGGCCATACTAGGCCTTGCCATTTGGGCGAAATAGGTCTAACATACGCACAAAGCGTATTTTGCTAATTTGCTAAAGAAGGAGACTAAATCATGGCAAAGGAAAAATTTGATAGAAGCAAACCCCACGTCAACATCGGGACTATTGGTCACGTCGATCACGGCAAGACCACTCTCACCGCCGCCATCACCATGACTATGGCCAAAGATCACGGCGGAGAGTCTCGGGGATACGAGCAGATCGACTCTGCCCCGGAGGAAAAAGCGCGGGGGATTACCATTAATTCGGCCCACGTCGAGTATGAAACCGCAAACCGCCACTACGCCCACGTGGATTGTCCGGGACACGCCGACTACGTCAAAAATATGATTACCGGCGCGGCGCAAATGGACGGGGCAGTTTTAGTTTGCTCCGCCGCCGACGGGCCAATGCCTCAAACCCGCGAGCACATTCTTTTGGCGCGCCAGGTTGGGGTTCCCGCCATCGTGGTGTTTATGAATAAGGTCGATCAGGTCGACGACGAAGAATTGCTCGAATTAGTGGAGATGGAAATCCGCGAGCTGCTCTCGTCCTACGATTTTCCCGGCGATGACATTCCCATCATTAAGGGCTCCGCTCTGATGGCCTTGGAAGACAAACAAGAGGACATCGGCAGGGCGCGCATCCGCGAGTTGATGGAGCAAGTGGACTCCTATATTCCCGAACCCACCCGCGACATCGACAAGGATTTCCTAATGCCGGTGGAAGACGTCTTTTCCATTTCCGGCCGGGGAACCGTGGTCACCGGACGAGTTGAACGGGGTATCGTGAAAGTCAACGAAGAAGTGGAGATCGTGGGCATCCGCGAGACTACCACAACCATCATTACCGGGGTGGAAATGTTCCGCAAACTCCTCGACGAGGGGCGCGCCGGAGACAACGTGGGCCTTCTCTTGCGCGGAACCAAGCGCGAGGACGTAGAGCGCGGTCAGGTGATTTGTAAACCTAAAAGCGTCAAGCCTCACAAAAAATTCAAGTGCGAGGTGTATATCCTCTCCAAGGACGAAGGTGGACGCCACACCCCCATTTTCAAGGGCTACCGTCCCCAGTTTTATTTTAGAACCACCGACGTGACGGGTTCGATTACCCTTCCCGCCGACGCGGAAATGGTGATGCCCGGTGATAACACCTCTTTTGATGTGGAACTCATCACGCCTATCGCGATGGAGAAGGGACTCAAGTTTGCCGTCCGCGAAGGCGGCCGAACCATCGGTGCGGGCACTGTCTCCGAAATTGTTGAATAAGGGCCACGCCGCCATTTAGCGCGGCCCTCTTTGGTTTGTGCAGAGGGCGCATAGCTCCAATGGTAGAGCGGCTGATTCCAAATCAGTAGGTTGGGAGTTCGAGTCTCTCTGCGCCCGCCAATTTTCCATAAGTATAAACAGCGTGATGAAATGCCGAACGTATTGGTTAAAAATGGGTTTCGTTTTTTCTTTTATTTGAGAGAGGAAAAATATAAACCGGCCCATGTTCATATTGAATATCAGGGTGGAATGGCGGTTTTTTGGCTAGACCGAGTTTCACTTAGGGAGCAAAAAGGCATGACAAAAAAGGGGCTTGACAAGGCCCGTAAGATTGTTGTAGAACACAGGGAAGATTTTTTGGAGAAGTATCATGGTTTTTTTTAAAGACGGTAATGTAAGTGATTTTGCTTTTCAGGCGATAGACGTTTGGTTTACCAAAGACGAATTAAATGTGCTTTTGACAGACGGAAGAGTAATTTCCAATCCTTTGTCTCTTTATCCCTTTTTGCTCAACACTCCTCGCAAATCCAGGGAAAAAATTCGTTTGTTTGGCGAGGGTTCGGCGATTCACTTTGAAGAGATCGGAGAAGATATTTCGGTGACCGATATTGTCTTGGGCACTCCTTATTTTGATTATAGATCATCGCCATCGAAAAAAACGGCGTAGCAATCACCGACAGTTTTTTGCTGGAGTCATCAGGGCCTTACAAGATTTTTTTCAAGAAAGGTATTTATGCTCTCAAGAAAAGAACAACTACGCCCTGCCAAGCACCTCCCCGACGAATGGGGGGAAAAAGTGAAGGCATCTCTGCTCGAACTCTATGGAGAAATGGCCAAAAAAGAGGGCAAAACCTTTCAGGTTCACGGACTCACTTATCCCGATGAAATATTCCTGGCCGTCTCTTACGCCGATTTTGAAGATGCAAGCTGTTCTCCGCTCACCTACGCCGCCAGTGCCGACTTGAATCAGACAGACAGTGGCAAAAATCTCAAAAAATTGTTTGAGGTGTTGGTCGATTCCTCGGGCCTTTTTTTTGAGGCGGCATTTTATGGAGCAAGTAAAGATTTATATGACAGCGCTTGGAGAAAGAGCGAATTGCGCCGGCAGAGTTTTTACTATCAGGTGACCCGGGAGAACGTGGCACTCACCTTGCAGGCCAATCAGCTTTTGGGGGAGTGAGGGGTAGACCTTTATCCGACTTTATAACTTCTGTAATTTCTAAAAAATAAACTTTTTTCATAAAGTGCCGATCAAGGGAATATGAAGGCAGACAGGGTCTATTTGTTCAAAATTTTGGTCTTGGCGGTTCTCGTATGTGGTTGTGTGGCCACCAAAACCTCCTCAAAGAAAAAGGGCAAGAAAACTGCTCAAGAGATTTCGGAAGAGGGTGGCACCAATAATGGCACCAATAATGGCGTCAAAGGGGGGCTGCCGAAGTCGGCCACCACCTGTCCCAAGCAAGTCTCCGAGGCAAAGTTTTGTCAGGTTTTCACTCAAGAGGGAGGCGGAGGCAATCGCCCTCTCGACATTTTGTGGGTGATCGACAATTCGGGTTCGATGGGTGATGACCAAGAGAGATTGGCACTAAATTTTGAAAAGTTTATCAATGGTTTTGCCGGCAGAGTACAGAATGCGGACTTTCAAATGGAGATTATCACCACCGACAACTCCACCAACCGGGATTCTGAAGGGAAACTCAATGGCACATATTTAAGGTCGAACCGTTTGGATTTTGTGCAATATTTTCAATCCAAAGTTAAAGTTGGGGCCAGTGGTTCCGGTACGGAAAAGGGCCTGTTTTACAGTCTCGATTTTTTGAAAAAATATTCCAGTTGGGTGAGAAGCAACGCCTATTTGATAACCATCTATCTTTCCGATGAGAACGATTTCAGCAATATTCCTTCCAACGCCTCATCAAATGCGGATGAGGATGTGGCGAGAGCTTTCTTTCAGTCCCTTTCGGGAACAAAAACTTCACCACAGCTTTTTAAGGCCTTTGTCATTGTCGATACCAGCGCAGGGGGAGCGCGGGCACTTCGATATGTCACACTGGCCCAGCTCTCCGGCGGAAAATCTTACGATATTATAACTGATTCTTTCGATACCATCTTGCAGGACTTTGGAAATGAACTGGCCAAAATCGCCTCTCAGTTTCAACTCAAATACCCCGCTCAAATGGGTACAGTCGAAGTTTATATTGATGGAGTTATAGCGTCTCAAGGCGATTGGAGCTATTTGCAAGGCCAAAATGCCATCCGTTTTAAAGAGGGACTTTTTGCCGAGAAAAAGGGCAAAAGTGCTATCAAAGTCACCTACCAAACGAAGTAAAACTCTATAGTATCTTCTCAGAAATTATACTTTTTTCATAAAGTGCCGATCAGGGAAATTATGAGCACAGACAAAGCATTTTTTTTCAAAGTCTTGGCGTTAGTCATTCTTGTGTGTGGCTGTGTGGCCACCAAAACCTCAAAGAAAACCACCCAAGAGGTTTCGGAAGAGGGCAGCACCTGTCCCAAGCAAGTCTCCGAGGCAAAGTTTTGTCAGATTTTTACTCAAGAGGGAGGCGGAGGCAATCGCCCTATCGACATTTTGTGGGTGATCGACAATTCGGGTTCCATGAATGACGATCAAAAGCGCTTGGGGGATAATTTTGAAATCTTTATCAATCAATTTGCCGGCCAAAACCAGAACACTGATTTTAAGATGATGATTACTTCGGGTGGCCCGGGGGATATGCAGGACTATTTCTTTGGGCTTATACCTCAGGGAAAGGCCCTCGATAACTCCCTCTTAAAAGCAGATAAAAAAGGGTTTGTTGATGCGTTTAAAAATGCCATCCAACTTCCGAACAATTCCCACAGAACTTGTGATACGGAGTGCGGATTGAGCGCAAGTTTCGAGTATCTCAAAAATTATGCCTCCATTTTCAGGAGGGATGCCTATTTGATCGCCATTTACGTCTCCGATGAAGACGATCAAAGCCCGGTTTCAGGTCAGGGTCCTGATGTGGCCAATTACTACGTTAAGACCATTTCGGGATTGAAGGCTTCTCCCCAACTGTTTAAGGCCTTTGCCATCGTCAGAACCAGTTCCAGCACTCACTCTTCAAATAATATTAATTATGGAGGGCGGTATATCAAGACAGCTCAATTCTCCGGTGGAAAGGCCTACGATATTATCAACGATTCTTTCAGTACCATCTTCCAGGATTTTGGAAGTGAACTGGCCAAAATCGCCTCTCAGTTTCAACTCAAATACCCCGCTCAAATGGGTACAGTCGAAGTTTATATTGATGGAGTTGTAGCGTCTCAAGGCGATTGGAACTATTTGCAAGGCCAAAATGCCATCCGTTTTAGAGAGGGGCTTTTTGCCGAGAAAGAGGGCAAAAGCACCATCAAAGTCACTTACCGAACTCAGTAGCGTTCAAGTTTTTCAGCAATGGAAACGTGGCCATTTTTCCTGGCGATTTGGGCCGGAGTGATGTCTTTTTTTCTAAAAAATCCCGAGCGGTAGGCGATACTGGGGTCGGCGTCTTGTTCCAGGAGCAAATCCACTATTTCTGCGTAACCCTTTTCCGCCGCCCAATACAGGGCGGTTTTGTGACCTTGTTTTTCGACCAGGTTGACATCTCCTTCGGGGATGAGCATTTTGGCGGCCGAAAGTTTTTCCAGACGAATGGCAACGACTAGGGGAGTTTCCTTTTTTCTGCTGAAGCGACTGATGTGGCACAGGATGTTTGGGTCGGCCCTGCTTTCCAATAATAAATTCATAATTTCCAGATGGCCTTTTTCCACCGCCAGACACAAAGCGGTTTTGCTAATACCTGATCTCAAAAACTCGATGGCGTTGACGTTGCTTACGGGAATAAGCTCTCTGGCGACCTGGATGTGTTCCCGGCGAATGGCGATCATCAAAGCGGTTTCAATGCGGGAGTCTCCATGGGCGCGAAAAGCATCGGGGTCTGCGTTTCGTTCCAGAAGCCGGTAGATCAGCTCAGTGAGGCCATAGTCGGCCGCCATGTGAAGGGCATTTCTTCCACTTTGGTCGGTTCTATTGACATCGGCAACCAAGGCCAAAATTTCGGCCGCTTCCCGACTCTCCTGGTGAATGGCACTGGTGAGGGGAAAGCGTCCCCGTTTGTCAGTGAGAGTGAAGTCGGCCCCTAGAGAGAGCAATGTTTTGACCATCGTCGTAGAGGCGTCTTTCTTGATCGCAATGTGCAGAGTCGTTTCTCCATACTTGTTGCTGGCATCGACGGGCACGCCTTCGCGAACCAATAATTCGACAATATCTGGCCTCTCTTTGCGGACGGCATGATGGATGATTCGCATTTTGAGTTCTTCATTGGAGGAGAGCAAAATATCTTCGATAGTTTTTTCTTCGGGTTTATTTTTGAAATAGAATTTCTGATAAAACTCCTGCAAAATCACCCAATCTCTGGGAGTAATCGGCCGAAGTGTTTTGTTTTCAAAGTCTAGCAGATGCCACAGGATATGGGTTGCCGAAATGAAAACTTTAGAGTCTGAAACCAGGTTTCGGTGAACGTGGGCATAAAGTGCCTCGCCGTTTTCTCCAAATCCATGAATTTTGACTGCCACTTTTTCAAAGTAGGTATAATCCCGGTGCAAAAGATAGTCCCATTCTTCTGGCCGCATATAATTCAGTTGGCGAACGCGGTCGTGGTGGGGAACCCTTTCGAGAAATATGGGTTGTCCTTGGGAGTGAGTGGGGGGAATCATTTTTTTTTGAGGGATGGGGTAGAGTTCTTCCAGACTGGAAAAAAGGCGCATATGTGTTCTGTGGATGTGCTCATTTCCACTGGTCACCTCCACTTCGATAGGTTCCGCGAGCGTGTACAGTCGCGCTTCAGAGGGTAGAGAAAAAAGCAGCAGGATGAAAATAAATGGCCACTTCATATTTTTATGGTGCACTGTATCGTGATAAAAATCAACACGGGGAAGGCATTTTTTTCCATCCTGGTTTTAAATATTGTTTTTTCCTCTGTTTTTTCTGCCAAATACCGATTCCTTGAGCAAGTGAAGGCAAACAAAGCAATTTTTTTCGGTCTGGTTTTCTTGGTGTGGGTGTGTGCCTGCGTGCCCAACATAAATGTTAAAAGATCAAATGCTATTGAGAAGGGTCAAATAGATTCCGAGGAACCTCAAAAAACTATAAAAAAAATGTCTGTGTCTTGTCCTGAAAATATTTCAGGAGAAGACTGGTATTGCCAAATTTTTCACCGCACGAAAAACAAGGCCAATACTTCGATTGATGTCTTGTGGGTAATAGATAATTCGGAATCTATGTGCGAGCACCAAGAACGATTGGCAAAAAATTTTGATTCCTTTCTCAAACAATTTACAGGCCAGTCCCAAAACACCGATTTTAGAATGGCCTTTATTTCATCCCCTTATGGAAACAGATCGGAGAAAGGGTGTTTGAGTACTTCCTCCAGCGATTCTATCTTCCGTCAAACAGGGGATTTTGGCGATAGAATGTACTATGTTCAATGCGGAGAAACGCTTAGCACCTCTAAGGCCAATCTTGAAAAAAAAGATTTTATCAATCAATTTAAAAGCAGAATCAGGGAAATAGGGTGCAATGGCATGTCCTACTATGCGGAATCGGGATTGGTGATGAGTTTGGATTTCCTCGAAGAAAACCCCAAGTGGGCCAGAGCAGATGCTTTTTTTCTGGTTATTCACCTTTCCGACGAATATGATGCCAGCGGATTGCTTGAATATCAAAGCAACAGTAAGTTGATTCATAACAATCTTTGTAATTTAAATGTTAATTCGTGCAGCAAAACCGGTGGAGATGGAGATTTGGATCACCGAGCAGTGGCCAACTATTATATTGATACTCTCGACACTCACAAAAATTCCAAATTTAAAGTTTTTTCCATAGTCAGTAAGAAACCCGATGCTCCACGTTTTAATCAAGTGGCCAAACTCTCCGACGGAAAATCCTACGACATTTTAAAAGATTCCTTCGACACCATCTTGCAGGATTTTGGCGAGCAAGTGGCCAAAATTTCTTCTTCCTTGCAATTGAAATACCCAGTGCAAACCGGCTCGGTGGAAGTTTTTATTGACGGTGTTCCCGCTGCCCAGGGCGACTGGCGCTACCTGGAAGACCAAAACGCCATCCGCTTTGAAGACGGGGTTTTTAAAGGCAAGAAAGGCGAGGTTACCATCAAAGTCACCTACCGAACCAAGTAGGAGTGAGAGTTATGAAAGCGAGCAAATCTCTTATTTTCAGTTTGGCGCTGCTAATTCTCGGATGCGCCTGTGTCGCCACCAAGAAAACTACCAAGAAGAGCAGAAAATCTGATTTCTCGGGGCAGTCGGGTGATCCTCCGAGTGTGTCTGCAACTTGCCCCGAAAACGTCTCCGGCGAAGAAAAGTATTGCCAGGTCTTTACCCAGCAAGGGGGTAAGAGCAATCGTCCCATCGACATTTTATGGGTGATCGACAATTCCACTTCCATGTGTGGCAATCAGGCAAAATTGGCACAAAATTTCGGCTCTTTTATCAATAAATTTTCAGACCAAAGTGAGGACGTCGATTTTAAAATGGCACTTATTTCGGCTCCGAAACATTCCAAAGGGCCGGTTACTTATCGAAGTCAAGATTTTGGTGGAAAGGGCTTCTCCACTACGCCGCTGATGAGGATGTACTATATTCAATATGGAACGACACTTACTGCTTCTGACCTAAAGCTTGGAAAACAAAGTTTTATCAACCGGTTTCAAGCAACCATTAATCAGATAGGGTGTCGTGGCCATTCTATGTATGCAGAATCGGGATTGGTGATGAGTCTGGACTTTCTTGAAGAAAATCAGACTTGGTTGAGACCCAATGCCTTTCTCATCGTTATCCACGTTTCCGATCAATACGATGCAGGCAGACTTGCTACAGATTCTGATGGCCGTACAAAACTGGTTTATGGTAGCCTTTCTTGTAGTTCTACTCTAATCTTGGAAAAAAATTCTGATTGCAACTATCAGGTCGTGGCCAAGTATTATATCGACACCTTGACCTCCCACAAGGGTTCCAAGTTTCTCTTCAAAGTTTTCTCCGTGGTCAATGACCCCGCTTCAATCATTCGCAACTTTGGGCATCACAACCCTCCGCGTTTTCACGAGGTGGCCAAACTCTCCGGCGGAAAGGCCTATGATATTGATGGCGGTTCTTTTGACACCATTTTAAAGGATTTTGGCAAGCAAGTGGCCGAGGTCACTTCCCAATTTCCCCTCAAATACCCGGTTTCAATGGGAACGGTGGAGGTTTTTGTCGATGGCATTCCCGCTCCTCAGAGCAACTGGCGCTATCTGGAAGACCAAAATGCCATCCGCTTTGAAGACGGGGTTTTTAAAGGCAAGAAAGGCGAGGTTACCATCAAGGTCACCTACCGAACCAAGTAGGAGTGAGAGTTATGAAAGCGAGCAAATCTTTTATTTTCAGTCTGGCATTGCTGATTCTCGGATGCGCCTGCGTGGCCACCAAGAAAACTACCAAGAAGAGCAGAAAACCTGATTCCCCGGGGTCGTCGGGTGGTCCTCCGAGTGTGTCTGCAACTTGCCCCGAAAAGATTTCCGGCGAAGAAAAGTATTGTCAGGTCTTTACCCAGCAAGGGGGTAAGAGCAATCGTCCCATCGACATTTTATGGGTGATCGACAATTCCACTTCCATGTGTGACAACCAAACTGCTTTGGCACAAAATTTTACTTCCTTTATTAACCAATTCGCCAGTCAATCACAAAATATTGATTTTAAAATGGCGCTGATTTCGGCCCCGCAATTAACTGCAACTGGAAGCCTTTATCGAAGTAAAGATTTGGGCGGGCGTATGTATTATATTCAATACGGAACGACGCTGACCGCTTCTGCTCTCAGGGCCAGTCGGCAAGGTTTTATCGATCAGTTTCAAACAATCATCAAACAGATTGGATGCGGTGGCTATTCTTACTACGCCGAATCGGGGTTGGTGATGGGTTTGGACTTTCTCGAAGAAAACAGGTCGTGGATGAGGAAGGATGCTTTTCTTATGACTATTCACGTTTCCGACGAATACGATGCTGGTGTGCTTAAGACTGATTCTGGTGGCAGCAAAAAACTGGTTTATCGTACCAGTACCAGTATATGTGTTGGCGATACTGCCAGTGATTGTAACTATCAAACTGTGGCCCAACACTATATCGACACTTTGACTTCCTACAAAGGCTCAAAATTTCTTTTCAAAACTTTCTCTGTAGTCAATAAGGCACCAAGCGCACCACGTTTTAACGAGGTGGCCAAGCTCTCCGATGGAAAGTCCTATGATATTTTAAAAGATTCCTTCAGTACCGTTTTGCAGGATTTTGGCGAGCAAGTGGCCAAAATTTCTTCTTCCTTGCAATTAAAATACCCGGTGCAAACCGGCTCGGTGGAAGTTTTTATCGACGGTGTTCCCGCTTCCCAGAGCGACTGGCGTTACCTGGAAGACCAAAACGCCATCCGCTTTGAAGACGGGGTTTTTGAAGGTAAAAAAGGCGAAGTCACCATCAAGGTCACCTACCGAACCAAGTAGGCCATTTAAGTTTTTGCCGGGGTCTGCCGATGAACCTTGAGTATGAAAATGAAAAGAATTGCCTTAAACTTGACTTTTTTATTTTTGATGAGCGGGAATGCTCTCGCTTCAGCGACGACTTGTTCTACTATCGGCAGAATCAAATATTGTTACATTTTATTTAAACTCGATTACCCCGCCAAACAAAGTTCCATTCAAGTTTACGTCGATGGAGTTTTTGTACCGCAAAGCAATTGGCGTTATTTGGCGAGTGAAAATGCTGTTCACTTTGAACAAAATTCTTATCCGGGGGCAGGGAGCACAATCAAAATTACTTACCAGACGTTATGAGTTTTGAGCTATGAACATAAATAAAATCACTTCTTTTGCTCTCATCCTGCTGATTTTTGAGTTTG
Organism: Bacteriovoracaceae bacterium; assembly: GCA_965215445.1. Lineage (GTDB taxonomy): Bacteria > Bdellovibrionota > Bacteriovoracia > Bacteriovoracales > Bacteriovoracaceae > CBDBLK01. Next base: position 1,924,833 of record CBDCDT010000002.1, read on the forward strand.
GTTGTGTGGCCAGTAAAACAAAAAAGAAGAGTAATAAACCAGGGACGAATGATCCTCCTGCAATAGATAGTGGGGCAACTTGTCCGGAAAATATTTCCGGTGAAGAGAATTATTGCCAAACTTTTACAGCTCTCCCTTCGCTGTCTCCAACTTGTGTCAATACCTGTCCCAACGGATACACCGGGCCTGGCCCTGCTCCAGATTGTCTATGCACACCTCCACAACCACCGCCACGATGTAGTAATACCTGTGCTTACGGTTTTCAAACAGGGCACGGATATAGGCCCAATTGCGGTTGCAATCCTCCCCCCCAAATCCCATGCAATAATACTTGTACTTACGGATTTCAAAGCGGTCATGGTTACGAACCCGATTGCAATTGTAATCCACCACCTCAATGTAGCAATACTTGCGCTCATGGATTTCAAAGTGGTCATGGTTATGAACCTCGATGTAGTTGCAATCCAGCACCAAAGGATTGTAGCGCCACCAGTTCCAGTGGGGAAACCCATTGCCAAAATTTTACTCAAAAGGAAAGTGAAGGAAATCAACCTATTGATATCTTATGGGTGGTTGATAACTCGGGTTCCATGGGTAATGAGCAGCGGGCATTGGCCACGAGTTTTGGAAGTTTTATCACCGGATTTGCAAGTCAAGCAAAAGATATGGATTTTAAAATGCAGATTATCACCACTGACAATTATAACGGACGTGGTTCCGATACTATTCTCAATAGCACCTATTTAAAGAGCAATCGAGCGGCCTTTATTACACACTTTCAGGAAAAAGTTAATGTTGGATTAGAGGGGAGTGGTCTGGAAAGAGGTCTGCTTCATAGTACCACGTTTGTAAACAATTCTTCAAGTTGGATGAGAGCTAATGCCTATTTGGTGGTCATTTATGTCTCGGACGAAGATGATCGCACTGAAGAAATTGGTGATGTGAACAATCTTCCAGCAAGAGATAATGCCATCGCTGATAAATACTTTAAGGCCATTTCAAGCTCCAAATCTCCCGCTCAGCTTTTTAAGGCCTTCGCCATAGTCCTTACTGCAGGAGGAAATAGTAATCAGGGTGACCGTTATATGAAGATGGCAGAACTTTCTGGGGGAAAATCTTATAGCATCAACGGTTCTTTTGATGATATTCTCAGCGATTTTGGCAAAACCAGTGCTGCCATGGCCTCTCAATATTTACTCACATATTCCGCGGTAGCAAGTTCGGTTGAAGTTTATATTAACGGGGTTGTGGCACCTCAAAGCGATTGGAGTTATTTGCCTTCTCAAAATGCCGTTCGCTTTGAAAAAAACGCCACTCCCAGTGCGGGCAGCACGATCAGGATTACCTACCAAATCAAATAACGTTTTTTAAAAATGCGAGAAAAAAAACGCCTTCTCGCCGGCGTGAACTTGCAGGACTCCCAAGCGTCTGCTCTGTCCGGCGGTTTCCACTGCCAGGTGGTATTCTCCCGGGGGAAGGTCGAGAGTGCCCATCCAGATATTGCGCGGGAGACTGACCCAGTGGCGGAGGTCGGCGCGTTCGCTTTGGTCGATTTTGTGACTGGCCAAAGTGTAGGCCCCGGTGCTTAAAAGGGTGGCCAAACTCTCCGATGGAAAGTCCTATGATATTTTAAAAGATTCCTTTAGTACTATTTTACAAGATTTTGGCGAGCAAGTGGCCAAAATTTCTTCTTCCTTGCAATTAAAATACCCGGTGCAAACCGGCTCGGTGGAAGTTTTTATCGACGGTGTTCCCGCTGCCCAGAGCGACTGGCGTTACCTGGAAGACCAAAACGCCATCCGTTTTGAAGACGGGGTTTTTGAAGGCAGAAAAGGCGAGGTTATCATCAAGGTCACTTACCGAACTAAGTAGGCCATTTAAGTTTTTGCCGGGGTCTGCCGATGAACCTTGAGTATGAAAATGAAAAGAATTGCCTTAAACTTGACTTTTTTATTTTTGATGAGCGGGAATGCTCTCGCTTCAGCGACGACTTGTTCTACTATCGGCAGAATCAAATATTGTTACATTTTATTTAAACTCGATTACCCCGCCAAACAAAGTTCCATTCAAGTTTACGTCGATGGAGTTTTTGTACCGCAAAGCAATTGGCGTTATTTGGCGAGTGAAAATGCTGTTCACTTTGAACAAAATTCTTATCCGGGGGCAGGGAGCACAATCAAAATTACTTACCAGACGTTATGAGTTTTGAGCTATGAACATAAATAAAATCACTTCTTTTGCTCTCATCCTGCTGATTTTTGAGTTTGGTTGTGTGGCCAGTAAAACAAAAAAGAAGAGTAATAAACCAGGGACGAATGATCCTCCTGCAATAGATAGTGGGGCAACTTGTCCGGAAAATATTTCCGGTGAAGAGAATTATTGCCAAACTTTTACAGCTCTCCCTTCGCTGTCTCCAACTTGTGTCAATACCTGTCCCAACGGATACACCGGGCCTGGCCCTGCTCCAGATTGTCTATGCACACCTCCACAACCGCCGCCACGATGTAGTAATACCTGTGCTCATGGTTTTCAAACAGGGCACGGATATAGGCCCAATTGCGGTTGCAATCCTCCCCCCCAAATCCCATGCAATAATACTTGTACTTACGGATTTCAAAGCGGCCACGGTTACGAACCCAACTGCAATTGCAATCCTCCCCCCCAAATCCCATGCAACAATACTTGCACTCATGGGTTTCAAAGTGGCCATGGTTACGAACCTCGATGCAGTTGTAATCCAGCACCAAAGAATTGTAGCACCACCAGTTCCAGCGGAGAAACCCATTGTCAGAGCTTTACTCAACAAGAGAAACAATCAAATACTCCCATCGACATTTTGTGGGTTATCGATAACTCAAGATCCATGGAGCATGAACAACAACTTTTAGCGCAAAATTTTGCAACTTTTATCAACAGTTTTGCCAATCAATATCAAAATACTGATTTTAAAATGGGTATTATCACCACGGATAGCATGCTAAATCGCGTAAGCACCTTGGACTCTGCTTTCCTCAAACGAGATCGATCGAACTTTATTAAAACTTTTCAAGCTAAAATCAAAGCTGGGGTCAAGGGTAGCGGTATAGAATGCGGGCTAAGGATGAGTCTCAGTTTTTTACAAGAGAATTCAACCTGGTCTAGGTCAAATGCCTATTTATTTGTCATTTATATCTCTGATGAAAATGACCGCAGTAAATCTCCTAGCATAAGTGGTGGATGTACTGGAATATGGGACACTAGAGTGCTGGAAAGTGAAAATGCAAGTAATAACATGGCGAATGACTACCTTAAGGCCATCAATGTTTTAAAATCTTCACAATTTTTAAAGACCTTTGCCATTGTGAGTATGACTACGCCAAAGAATTGGTATGGTCGTTATGATCGTGGACAGCGATATATTAAACTGGCCGAACTCTCTGGTGGAAATTCCTACGATATTCAAGGCTCCTTTCATACTATCTTGCAAAACTTTGGTGAAAAAGTAGTTGAATTTTCTTCTTCTCTTCAACTCAAATACCTCGCAGTGGCAAGTTCGGTTGAAGTTTATATTAACGGGGTTGTGGCACCTCAAAGCGATTGGAGTTATTTGCCTTCTCAAAATGCCGTTCGCTTTGAAAAAAACGCCACTCCCAGTGCGGGCAGCACGATCAGGATTACCTACCAAATCAAATAACGTTTTTTAAAAATGCGAGAAAAAAAACGCCTTCTCGCCGGCGTGAACTTGCAGGACTCCCAAGCGTCTGCTCTGTCCGGCGGTTTCCACTGCCAGGTGGTATTCTCCCGGGGGAAGGTCGAGAGTGCCCATCCAGATATTGCGCGGGAGACTGACCCAGTGGCGGAGGTCGGCGCGTTCGCTTTGGTCGATTTTGTGACTGGCCAAAGTGTAGGCCCCGGTGCTTAAAAGGGTGGCCAAAATCTCCGGTTTGCCGCTTTTGACCGCCGCTCGAAAGGCGAGGTAACTGCTGGCCAGGGCGGCCAGGTGTTTGCCCGCCACCCTTAATCCCGTTTTGGTTTTGATCGCGGCCATTTGGCGGTTCAGGGTTTGGTGGGCGATTTCCGAAAGGGGATTGGCCAGTGCCAGTGTTTCAACCCGCACGCGCTCTCCACTGGGGAGTGATACCACCAATTGTCGGGAGTGGGTGTTGCTCGATGCCGCAAGGATGGGGAGTTCAAAACTGATCTGGGGTTTGAGTCCACCGGAAAGCCCCAGCGTTCGGCCCACATAGGAGGCAAAATCTTTGCGGTTGGAGATGCCGAAGGGCAGGGCCGTCAAAACGATAGGGAAGGTGATTTTTTGTGCGCGCTTGGGGTGAATGGTGGATTCTCCCAGTACCAGGTGAACTTGTCCGCGCTTGGGATCGGGCCTTTTTTTCAACTGTTCCAGGCGGCGGTCGATATAGCTGGAGAGTTGTTCCGCCAAAGGCGTGGCGGCGATAAAGCGCCGGCGAACTTGCTCCACTCCCAATTGGGGAAATTGTTCAAAGTTTTCGCTAAATTGTTTGGATTTTTGATTGAAGCTGGGGTAGGCGCTGTAGTTTTTGAGCAGAAGCTCTTTGGCGTCCCGGTAGAGTTGCCGGGCAATGCCTGTCTCGCTTCTCGACCCCATCTGCTGGTGAATGAGCGCGCCGAAGAGTTTGGCGAGCATGTCGTCTTTGTAGACCGCCTGTCCCGCCAGTTGTTTGGCATAATCGTCCAGCAAACTGTCCCATTCCAAAATCACCGCTCTGGCCGCTTGCAGGTGGCGCCGGCGTTCGCCCACCTGCGCTTTTTGGGAGAGGATAAAATGTCCCAGTGCCTGGTAAAAGCGGATCAGGGAGCGCTCGTATTTTTCTCCGTAGTAGTTGTCCGCCCGGTCGTTGGTTACCGCCGATTCGATTTTTTTGCTGATGCTTTGGGTGAACAATTGATCGGAGAGTTCTCTGGCGGCATCCAAAGTTTGCAAGGATTTTTGGTAGTCGCTCTTGAGGTGGTGGATGCGCCCCTGTTCCAACAATTTTAAAAGTTTGGACTGTTCTTCGTTGTAGACTTTCTCTTTTTCCGTGAGCAAAAGGGCCTGCTCGAAGCGTTTTGTTTGTACCAGTTGGCGCAGCTTGCTTGCCGAGTCCCGTGCACCACTGGCACAGCCAACCAGCAGAATCAAAAAAAGAATGTGCCCGTACAAGCTTACCAACCGCTGGAACTTTGTTCCGAGTATTTATCCACGTTGGTTCTGGTGCGCAGGACTTCGATGCCTTCTTCCAGGTTGGTCATGCGCACGTTGACCGAGTATTGTTTGATGGTTTTACCCTCTCTGCGGTGGGGTTTCATGCGGATTGCTCCAAAGATTAAGAGATCGGCCCCGGCCTGGCGTCCAATTTGTTTGATGTCATCAGCTCTCACCATGCCGTCGTTTTGGTAGGTGATTTCCTTGAGGATTCTCTCTCTGGCGGCGGCGTCGATCAGAATAAAATCTCCCGAGGCGGAAAATTCGTTGAGCAGTTCATCGTTGAAATCGTCGATGGGAAAGTAGGCGTTGGAAGTCTGGTTTTGGATTTCGGCGATAAAGACTTTGGGTGCCCGCCCCAGTGTGCCCAGGTAGCGGCGGAATCCGCGGTGCTTTTGCATTTGCTCTAAAATTTTTTTGACCGAGGTTTGAGTGTCTCTGGCGACCCATTCGTCGGTAATTTGTAAAGCGCGCTGGTCGGACTCGTCTGCGGAAACCCGCTGTGCTTGAAAGCTGCTACAGCCGCTGGTCACTAAAAGGCCAAAGCTCAAAAAAAGGTTCCAGATCATGGTTTTTCCTCCTGGTTGGGGTTAGGGAACAAAGGATATTTTATCCAAACTTTTCCCGATTTGCTCCTTAAATGTGCTCAAAGCGCGCTTTTTTATTTGCGAGTGATTGCGCCCGCTCACCCCGCGTTTGAGATTCAGTTGCGCAGAAGTTGTGCCCGCGCGGTTTTGTGCCTTCAGATTTAGAGTAAATTGCAAGCGCCTAAAGCCTTCCACTTGCAGGGGAAGGGGGTGGGACTTAAAACTTACGCGCAAAAAATGGGTGGCCTGCTTGGACGGGCCTTTTTGCGCCAAAAAATATCCGGCCTCGGTCAAAATTTCGGCCAGCAAGGCGCTTATTTGCGGGGGATTTTCTTCTTCGATGTCTATTTTGATGAGCAGGTTTTTCAGAATTTCACGTTTTCTGCGCGCCAGTTGCTCCCAGCTAAAAGGGGGAGGGCGTTCTAGGCCGGTGAGAAAAGCGTGGTGTTTGGCCAGGGCCATGCGTTTGCGCCACTTTTTTTCCAGCACAAAGAGCGCTCCCGTGTGCTTTTCAAGGCCTAGTGCTGCCATTTCATCGTCGAGTGTTTGGATGTGCGCCAAAAAGGCCTGGCCCGCGCGCCGTTTGTTCAGACTTGCCAGGACGTAAAAATGCCCCTGCTGTTGGAAACTTTCGGGGTGCTCGATCCCGGAGAGAATCAAAGCGGTAGAACTTTTGACTTCTTCGCTGAGCCACTGCCAGGTTTTACCGTTATCGCTTTGCAGGCGGGACTGGAAGCTGCCGGTGAGTTTTTGTTCAAAAATTTGGGCGATGGACAGGGAGGCCAGATGTTTGGCGGTTTCCCTGTTGCTGGAACTCCCGACGGCGCACAGATGCCCTGCCGGACAGGCCTGTCTTTGCGAGTTGATCCAAGTGGGAACGGGTGGGGCCTTGGCGGGGGGATGGTGAGCGCAGGAAACAAAAAAAAGGATGGGGAGCAGGAGGGCGAGCAAAGGTCAGGAGTCTCTGTCCGCTTCGAGGGTAACGGGTTTTTCTACGGCGTTGAAGGCCTCTTCCACCTGGCGCGTGGCCGCTTCCGCCTTTTCTTTGACTTCGGGGGCACTCAGTGATTTCAAAAACTTATCCCGGGCGTGGGCGGTGGCCTTTTTGAGGTCATCCTTGTGGATTTTGACGGCGGCAAAACAGGTAAAGCGGATGTCTTCCTTGGGGGCGCCGAGTTCCGTGCGGTAGCGCCGCTTTTCCCAGTAGTGTTTGAGGGTTTGAACTCCCACCACAAAAGTTTGGGTTTCCTGGGCCAGTTGCTCCTGCATATAAGTGGAAACTTCTTCGTCCACTCCGTCGTTGTCGTTTTGGGTGGCCTCGGCGTAGGTGTTTTTAATGAATTGGATCATTTCCCGGGCAATGCGCGCCGAGGCGCGAGTGTCGGCACTGCGTAGACAGAGGCGCTTGTCTTTGGCCTGGGACTCGGAGACGAAATAACGGTGGTCTTTGCGCTCTTTTTCGCCGTCTACGGAACGGGGCGTTTCAATCCATTCGGGAAAATCTTCGCTGCTTGCATCAATCAGAGTGTAGTCTTTTTGCAGGCGGCGACCGCTGCTGCAACCAGCGAGCAAGCAGATCAAGGCCAAAAAAGTGATAAAATTCGCCATTCAACGGAGACTCTAACCCACCCTTTAGGGCCTTGTCAAGATTTGCACCGGCCTGCCACCCTGCACTCCGGTAAGTTGTCCGTTTTCCATCACCACTTGTCCCGAAACCACCGTCATCACCGGCATCCCCGTCACTTGCCGCCCGTCAAAAGGAGTCCACCCCACGCGACTGTATTGCTCGGCGTGGGTGATGCTGTGTTTTGCATTGAGATCAACCAGAGTCAAGTCGGCGTCGTGGCCCTCGCGGATAGCGCCTTTGTTTTTGAGGCCAAAAAGGTGCGCAGGCCCAGTACACACCAATTGCACCAAACGCTCCAAACTGAGTTCGCCACGGTTAACATAATCGAGCATCAGTGGCAGCAGGGTTTGCACTCCCGGCATACCCGAGGGGGCCTGGGGGTAGCTGCGCTCTTTTTCCTCTCGCGTGTGAGGGGCGTGATCCGAGCCGATCACATCGACGACTCCGTTTTTGAGTGCTTTCCAGAGAGCATTTTTGTGTTCGCGTTCGCGGATGGGGGGATTCATCTGGGCGTAGGTGTTCATCCGGTCGTAACAGTCAGGGGCCTCAAGAGTCAGGTGTTGAGGGGTGACTTCCACCGTACAAAAATCTTTTTTGCCGGCCAAAAATTCGATTTCCCGTTTGCTGCTGATGTGCAGGACGTGGACTTTGCGCCGGCACTCTTGCGCCAGATTGATCAGCTTTTGCGTGCAGGAAAAGGCGGTCTCTTCATTGCGCCATTGGGGGTGGGCGTGGGCGCTTTGGCCCTTGTCGCGGATGTGGGTGCGCGCCCGCAAGAGTTCTTCGTCCTCACTGTGACAAGATATGGTCACCCAGGTGTTTTTCAAAATGTCCCGCAGTTTGTCGGGGGCGTACAAGAGCAGGTCGCCGGTGGAACTGCCCAAAAAAATTTTGATGCCGCAAACTCCAGTGCGCCCCTGGGCGGCCTTTAATTGCTCCAGATTGTCTCCGGTGGCACCGATAAAAAATCCGTAATTGGTGACTGCGTTTTGTTCGGCCAGAGCGAGTTTTTGATCCAGTGCTTTTTTGTCGGTGGTGCTGGGGTTGGTGTTGGGCATTTCCAAAAAGGTGGTGATTCCCCCCAGTGCCGCCGCCCGACTGCCGGTGCCCAAGTCTTCTTTGTGGGTCGCCCCCGGTTGGCGAAAGTGAACTTGGGAGTCGATCACCCCCGGCAAAAGCAGTTTTCCAGAGATGTCGATCACGCGCAACGAGTCATCTTGCTCGACTTTGAGGTCGCGGCCGATTTTCGCAATGTGGCCATCTTCGGTTAGGACGTCAGTTTGCTCGATGCGGTGGGGGAGGTAGGTACTTCCTCCTTTCAGGAGTAGCCTTCGAGAGTTTTTTTTTGTCGCTTTCGTGGTGTTCATGGCCCAAGTCCCGTTCGAGCTTTTGGCGCAATTCGTCAGCATCTTCTTTGCGCACCAGCAGTTTGACGTAGGTTTCGATGCTGTCGTCTTCAAAATGAATCTTGTACTGGGTGGTGATAACGGCCGGGGTCTGGTCTTGCAACCACATTTGGCGTTTGAAGCGGTGAATCGCCAGGGATTCCTCCGGGGCCTCGGGGGTGGTTTTGATTTCCCGGATTTCCACCCAGGTTTCGTTTAAAAAGAGCTTGAAGTGGGAAAAGCAAAAACTCACGCCGTCGGTTTCCCGCAGGCAGGAGTCGCAAAAGCCCTCTTCACAGATGCGGCACAGGCCTTTGGCCTGGCGTTTTTTATGCAGAGTGCAAAATTCCTCTTCAGCAGTGGCCTCCGGGGGAGGTTCACTTTTTGCCTCGTCCTCTTTGGGTTCTTTGGGCAAAACCATGCTTTGGGCCGCCCGCTCCAGAGAGGGTTCGGCCGAGCGGAGTGCTTCCAGGCGCTTGTTGGTGTGCCAGATAAACCAGGCCATCACCGCCGAAAAAGAGATCAATCCCAGGGAAGTCAGGCCCAAGGCGACGGACAACCAAAAGACGTGTGTTTCCGAAATCAAAAAGGCCTCCCCCTTTAGTATCGAGTGTTATCGCTTTTTTTGCAAACCCCGACGGCTTAACTTATTATGGGGCACGATGGAACTGGTTTTGTACAATACTTTGAGCAAGCAAAAAGAGGCCTTCGCACCCCTGCGCGCTGGCCAGGTCAAAATGTATGTGTGCGGGCCGACGGTTTACGACCTCTTGCATGTGGGCAATTTTCGCGGGGCCATTTTTTTCAATTTGGTTTGCAACTGGCTGGAGCAGCAGGGCCTCGCCGCTACCTACGTCTACAACTACACCGACATCGACGACAAAATCATCCAGCGCGCCGAGCGCGAAGGGGTGCCCGCCAGCGAGATTGGCGAGCGCTACATCGCCGAATTTGAAAAAGACTTTGCCCGCCTGAATCTTCGCTCCCACGATCACAACCCCCGCGCCACCCAGCACATCGGCAGCATGATCGAGGCCATCGAGGGAATTTTGGCGCGCGGCCACGGTTACGCCGCCGGCGGAGAAGTTTTTTATTCCATCGACAGTTTTGCCTCTTACGGCGGCCTTTCCGGCAAAAACCTGGAAGAACTCGCCGCCGGACAAAGGGTGGAGGTCAACCCCAACAAAAAAAATCCCCTGGACTTTATTTTGTGGAAGCCTTCAGAGCAAGGGGTTCCCGCCTGGGATTCCCCCTGGGGGCCGGGCCGCCCCGGCTGGCACATCGAATGTTCGGCCATGGTGCGCACCCTTTTGGGGGAAAGCATTGACATTCACGGCGGCGGTATCGACCTGATCTTTCCCCACCACGAAAACGAAATCGCCCAGGGCGAGGCCTGCACCGGCCAGAGCTACTGCCGCTATTGGATGCACAACCAGTTTATCCAGTTCAAAAACCAAAAAATGTCCAAATCTCTGGGCAACGTGATTACCGCCCGCGCTTTTATGGACGAATACCACCCCGAAGTTTTGAAGTTCATCATGCTCTCGTCCCACTACCGCTCCCTCTTGCAGATAGATGACCAGCGCATCGACAATGCCCTGGCGGGACTTTCCCGCATTTACAAGGCCCTCAAAAAGGCCGCGACAGTGGGCGGGGAATCGCCACAACTGGCCAAGGCCTTGGGCGAACACGACGCCGCCATCACCAAGGCGCTCAACGACGATTTCAACACCGGGGAAATGCTGGCCCACATTTACGAAGGGGTGCGCTTCTTCAACTCTCAAAAAAGCGGGGGCGACGCCTTTTCCCAATGGATATTGCGCTGGGGCCGCCTGTGCGCCCTCTTTCAAGAAGATGCGGCGGAATTTCTGCAAACTCTGAGGCTTCTCTCGGCCCGTCGCTGCGGCCTCGACGTGGCCCAGGTTGAGAATTTGGTTGCCCAAAGGGAGCGCGCCCGCCGTGAGCGCAACTGGGAAGAATCGGATCGCCTGCGCCAGCAACTCAAAGACCTGGGCGTGGAGGTGCAAGACGGCTCCGGTGGCAGTGAGTGGGATGTGGGGAGGTAGGTGAAAAAACAAGAACGCGCCCAAATGATTCATCGGGAGTTGGAGGCGCTGTTTCCCGAGACGCCCATTCCCCTTGCGCACAAGGATGCCTACACGCTGCTGATTGCGGTTTTGCTTTCGGCCCAGTGTACGGACGTGCGGGTCAATCAGGTGACTCCCGCGCTGTTTGCCCGGGCGGATAATCCCCGCGCCATGGCCAAACTCCCGGTGGAGGAGATTGAGGCGATTATCCGGCCCTGCGGCCTGGCCCCGAGAAAAGCACGGGCGATAAGCGAGCTTTCTGGCATTTTGATCGAGCAGCACGGGGGCCGGGTGCCCGAGAGTTTTGCCGATCTGGAGGCCCTGCCGGGAGTCGGGCACAAGACCGCCAGCGTGGTGATGTCCCAGGCCTTTGGCCATCCCGCCTTTCCGGTGGATACCCACATTCACCGACTGGCGCAAATCTGGGGTCTGACTGATGGGAAAAACGTCGTACAGACCGAGCGCGACCTCAAGCGCCTGTTTCCGCGAGAATTCTGGAACAAGCTGCATTTGCAGATTATCTTTTATGGCCGCGAGTGTTGTACGGCCCGCCAGTGCGATGGTCTGCGTTGCGGGCTTTGTCAAAAGCTTTTTCCCGGGCGCAAGACCGCCAAGGCCTATCGGCGTTAGAGGACTGGCCGCCTTGGTTTTTTCCTGACAAAATGCTGGCGTGGATTTGAGAAGTTTTGGCCTGATTGCCTTGGTTTTTTCCGCCGCCCTAAAGGCGGATGTGGTCACCGTCAACGGTGCCGGGGCGACCTTTCCCTATCCCATTTATTCGCGCTGGTTTTCCGATTATGAAAAGCAGTACAAGGGTGCCAGGTTTAATTACCAACCGATTGGCTCGGGAGGGGGCGTGCGCCAACTGGTCAAGGGCACGGTGGATTTTGGCGCTTCCGATGTTGTGGTGGGGGAGCGCGACCTGAAAAAGGCCGCCTGGCCGGTGAAACACATTCCCACTGTATTGGGAGCGGTGGCGGTGGTTTATCACTTTCCCCCGGGTGTGCCAAAAACTGCGCAGAACCTCAAGCTGGATGGCCAGACGTTGGCCGAAATTTACCTGGGAAAAATCCGCACCTGGAATCATCCCACTATTGCCAAACTCAATCCGGGCCTTACTCTTCCCGCCGCCGACCTTTTGGTTATACGCCGTGCCGAAGGTTCGGGCACTACCGCCGTCTTTGCCGATTACCTGTCCAAAGTTTCTCCCGAATGGTCTAAAAAAATCGGGCGTGGCAAAAGTCTGCGCTGGCCAGTGGGCATCGGCGCCCGCGGCAACGACGGGGTTACCAATATGGTTAAACAAACTCCCGGCGGCCTGGGCTATGTGGAACTGGCCTATGCCATGAACAATCAACTGCCCGCGGCCTTGCTCAAAAACCGGGCGGGAGACTATATAGGCCCGGGCCTTGCGGGCATTGTGGCCGCGGCCGGTAGCAATCAAAAGGAAGGAGTCATCGACTTTACCGCGTCCATCACCAACGCCGAAGGGAAGGGGGCCTATCCCATTTCTGCCTTCACTTTTATTTTGTTGCCGAGTCCCTCCAAAGAAAGTGTCCCTTTAAAAGAAGTCAAAAAATTTCTTCACTGGGCCTTGAGCGCTCCCGCTCAAGAGCGCGCCAAAACATTGCACTACGCCCCTTTGCCGGAGAAGTTGGCCAAACGTCTTCAGGCCCAACTGCTTTGATGAAATGGTAACTGCTCACACTTCAGACCATCTTGTGGGTCAGCTACACTGTCGCTCCTTGCGACGTGCAGGGAGCACGCCTCAGTCGCTCCAGTTTGCTTCCCCCCAATCTGGCCCAAATTGCGAGCACTTACCTTGCTTTTATCGCAGTTTTTCGTTGGAGTGTGAGTAGTTACATGAAACGTATGGACGCCGATCGTCTCAATCTCAATATTCTGCAGGCAGTGGCCCTCGCGGTGATTGCCCTTTTGTTGTGGATGGTGGGGTTATTGCTTTGGCAAGCGTGGGAGGCGGCCAGACACAGTGGGTGGAATGTCTTCACCTCTTCCTGGTGGAATCCGGCGGGGGATGAGTTCGGCGCTTTGGCGCTGGTGTACGGTACGGTGGTAACCTCCATTTGCTCGCTGATGCTGGCCACTCCCCTGGCGCTTTCCATTGCCCTGCTCTCCACGGAAGTTTTGCCCCGATCGTTGGGAAACTGGTTGGGCCTGTTTGTGGAGGCGATTGCCGCTATTCCCTCCATCGTCTTTGGGCTGTGGGGAGTTTTCTACCTGGCCCCCTGGGTGCGGAGTGCGCTCACGCCGGCACTTAAAAATCATCTGGGTTTTTTGCCCTTTTTTCAGGGCAGCAGCTTTGGCATCGGCATGCTCACCGCCATTTTAATTTTGAGCTTGATGATGATTCCCACCATGACCTCTCTGTGCCGGGAAATTTTTAAAACTGTGCCCCTGTTGCAAAAAGAGGCGGCGCTGGCGCTTTCGGCCACTCGCTGGGAGATGATGAAATTGGCGGTTTTGCGCCCCAACCTCTCGGGCATTGTGGGCAGCATGGTTTTGGGATTGGGCCGCGCTTTGGGGGAAACCATGGCGGTGGCCATGGTGATTGGCAACCAGGCGCAAATCAGCAGCAGTTTCTTTGCTCCGGCCTCCACCATGGCCTCGATTATTGCCAACGAATACGCCGAGGCGGAGAGCGATTTGCACGTTTCGGCATTGTGCCTGGTCGGGCTGGGACTGTTTTTGATTACCTTGATTAGCAATATGGGCGCGCGCCTGATCGTCCGCCGCTCGAATTTGGCAAGGCGGGGTTGAAGCACTTATGAGCGACACTTATTTTCAATACCGAAAAATCAAAAATGGGGCGCTTCACGTCCTTTTGGTTTTGAGCTCCCTGGTGGTTTTGTGTCCGGTGATTTTAATCGCCCTGTTTATTTTTAAGCAGGGGGTGGGTAGTTTGACCTGGGACTTTTTTGTTAACGCCGAAGTGGGAGCAGGGGAGAGCGGCGGGGGGATGTCGCACGCCATTTTGGGCACTCTCACCATCGTCGGCCTTTCCGCCAGTTACGCCGTTCCCATCGGAGTTATATGCGGCATTTTTTTGGCCGAATTTCCCGAGCGCAAGATGAGCTTTTGCTTGCGCGTCTGCACCGATTTGCTCACTGGCATCCCCTCCATCGTGGTGGGCATTTTTGCCTATTTGCTGGTGGTGCTGCCGATGGGGGGCTTTTCCGCCCTGGCCGGTTCGGTGGGGCTTTCGATCATCATTTTGCCGATTGTGATTCGTTCCACGGAAGAAATTTTAAAACTGGTTCCCGGACACATCCGCGAAGCGGGCCTGTGCCTGGGCCTTCCGCGTTTTAAGGTAATCTATTTTATCATCGTCAAAGGCCACCTTTCGGGGATTTTGACCGGCGTGGTTTTGGCCATCTCTCGCGCCGCCGGGGAGACGGCACCGCTTTTGTTTACCGCTTTTGGCAGCCGCTTTGTCTCCTTTGAATTGAATCGCCCGATGGCCTCGCTGCCGGTGCAGATTTATACCTACGCCAGTTCGCCGCTGCCGGATTTGCAGCGCCAGGCGTGGGCGGGGGCGTTTGTGCTTTTGCTTTTGGTGTTGGGACTCAACCTTACTGCGCGCTTGGCGTTTCGGAGAAGGCCTTGAATACCCTTTCCAACACCATTTTGAGCGTGCAAAATTTAAACGTCTGGTACGCTGAATTTTGCGCCGTCAAGGATATTTCCATCGACTACGCCCCCCATACCATCACCGCCATTATCGGCCCTTCCGGTTGTGGCAAATCCACCTATTTGAGGGCGATCAACCGCATTTACGAGGAAGTTCCCGGCGCTCGCGCCGAGGGGGCAATCAATTATCAGGGAGTCAACATTTTGGATTCCCGCGTGGACGCGGTGAAGTTGAGGCGTTCCATCGGCATGGTTTTTCAACGCCCCAATCCCTTCCCGGGTATGTCCATTTTTGAAAACACCATTATCGGACTCAAACTTTCCGGCAAGCGCAAAAAAAGCGATTTACTGGAGGCGTGCCAATCCTCACTGCAAAAGGCGGCGCTGTGGGATGAAGTTAAAGATAAATTGCACCACTGCGCCGATCGCCTTTCGGGAGGGCAGCAGCAGCGCCTGTGTCTGGCGCGCTCCCTGGCGGTCAATCCGCAGATTTTGTTGATGGACGAGCCAACTTCGGCGCTCGACCCCATCGCCACCGGAAAAATTGAAGAATTGATGTTTGAATTGAAAAAAGACTACACCGTGATCGTCGTCACCCATAACATCGGGCAGGCCGGAAGGATTGCCGACCACACCAGCTTTTTTGTTCTGGGAGAACTGATCGAACACGGGCCGAGTTCGCAAATTTTCACCAACCCCAAAGAACGCCAAACCGAAGATTATGTCTCTGGGCGGTTTGGATAAAAAAGGAGGTGGCCGATGGAACTTTCGTGTACTTTTTTGAGAGAACAGGTAGTGGGCATGGCCCGCGTAGTGGAAAAAATTGTCCACATGGCGATGGATGGCGAAAGCGGTCTGGAAGAAATTTACCAACTCGAAGACCGCGCCAACCGCTACCACAAGGACATCGACGACAGTTGTTTTAAATTTATGGCGCTGAAAAGGCCGGTGGCCCACGATTTGCGCCTGACTGTAGCGTGCATGAAAATTAATTCGGAACTGGAGCGCATCGGCGATCAGGGCACTACCATCAAGCGCTACCACCAAAAAATCGAGAGCAACCTCTCCAAGTTGGGCCAGTTGCAGGCGCTGGTGGCGATGATGCTCAAAAAAGTTTTGGATGCTTTCACTTCGGCCAACACGGAAAGCGCCACCGACGTGATTAAAACCGACCGCGAGGCGAATGCCCTCCACCGCGAAATTTTGCAGGAGTGTCTGCTGGGCATGAAAGAGGGCACGCTTTCCTTTGAAGATGGTTTTTGCAGCATTTGGATTGCCAAAAACCTGGAGCGCATTGGCGACCTTTGCACCAATATTGCCGAAGACGTCATCTTCATCGAAAAGAGCGACGACGTCCGCCACACCCCGGGCCTTAAGGGTGAGGAGCGCAAACCTGGCCCCACCCGCTTTGATAAGTTTTTAAACTCGATTGACCGAGAGAAGTTTTAAAGTTTACTCGGGGTCGGGCAGGCAGCGCTGAATAAGCATTTTATCGCCGTTTGCTTTTTGCTTTTGAAAACACGCCTGACAGGAACGCATATCCATGCGTTGAGATTTGCCGTAATTGCTGTATTTGTCAATGGCATCTTCCAGGGAGTTTTCTTTGAGCAATTCGTTCATAATGATGGTGCTCATTCTGATTTGCAAAACCGGTTTGTCGTTGATGGCGTAGAAAGTTTGGCGTCTCATATCTCGATCGTTGACGTATTGGGGAAGAAAGTCATCAAAATGCCCTTCCCGGTGGTAATGATAGAATGTCCCGGAGGTCATCTGTCCCAAACCATGGGCCGCAGAGAGAGGTCTTCCGTATTGATTTCTTTCGGATTCGCAGAAAGTAAAGTTGACCTTTTCGGGAATGAGAAAGTGATTTTCCTGCCTCACCGTACACGCCACGGTGTCTTCATCCAACGCGACCTGGGCCTGGCTCGACTGGCGCAGACTGGCGATTTCCCGACGGATAATCGCCAAAACCATGGTCGCCTTTTGGGTGTAATGAAAATCTTTCCACACCGAGTGCTCGGCATAGAGTTTGTTTAGTTCGTTGAGGCAAACGGCCCTGTCGTGGCGGTGTCGATCGGCCATATCTCTCAATTGCTGGTAGAAAGTCCTGGGGTAGCGGCCCTGCTCGTCGGGAGCGGGGAGGGAAAAAGGGCGCTCTTCAATATAGTGCAGGGTGTGAAGAAAGTCAGTATCCTGTCCCCAAGCGGAGTGGAAAATGATAGAGAGCAAAACGCAAAAAAAAACCTGGAGCATACAACTTATAAAAACACAAAAAGCGGAAATTTTCAAGTGGTTTTTACAATTCTTTGCATTCAGGTTCTTCTCTGAGGATGCAATCGGTGCGTTGGTCACCACTTCTGGCCTGTTGGAGACACGCCTTGCAGTAGTTTATTTTTTTGACGTAACAACTGTCTGAATTGTCGTACTTGCCGATAGCACCATCGAGAGATTTTGAGATACGCCTTTTTTCATTTAGAGTGTGAGCGAAAATTTTAATTTGCAAAACTGGCCGTTGATTGATGGAGTAAAAGTTCTGCTTTCTGATTTTTGAATTGCTATCATACTCGGGGAGAAAATCTTTAAAATGTCCCCTTTCGTGCAAATCGTGAAATGTTCCAGAAGTACTTTGTCCCAGACCGTGAGCTGCAGATTTGGGCCGGTTCCACTTTTTGCTCCAAGGCCTGCAAAAAGTTTCGTTTACTGTCTCGGGATAGTATTGCTTGTTTTCCTTCCAGGCGATACAGGTCATGGTGCCTTCATCTATTGACGGATGAATCTTTTCGGCCTGGTGCAAGCGAAAGAGTTCTTGTCTGATAATCGCCAGTGTTGCCTTTGCTCTTTGGGGGCGGGTAAGGCCTCTCCATATCGAATGTTCATTGTAGAGGTCTGCCAATTTATTTCTGCAAGCACTGAGGTTTTTTTGCAGGGGACGAGCGGCATTTCGCAATTGTTCGTAGAAGGTTTCGGGATAATTGCCTCTTTCATCGGGAGAGGGAGTGGAAAAAGGGCGCTCTCTGATGAGATCGGGAAGAATTTCAAGAAATTCGTTGTCGGCAACCGGGGAGGAACCGGGACAATATGGCCTTCCCGGTGAATCCAAACTTACACTTGCTTCTTCGTAGTTTTGTTGGGGATCAAAAGGGATTGTTTGGCGGATAAATTGGTTTCGAGTTATGGATGCATTCAAACTCGGGCGGCCGTCGTTAAAATGAATCCTGACTTGGTAGTGAGTTGCCCTTCCTCGTACGTTGGTATCTTCCAATTCGAGCATGCTGATCTCGTTGGAAGTAACCCTTTGCCATTCATTTTTCCCTATGGGAGCGACCAGAATTTCATCCGTGGTGAGAAGATACGGAGTCGTGTGTCTGGTGTAGCACCAAACGTAGTTAAAACTCAACAAAGTGAGAAAAAAGGTTAAAATTCGCAAGTTTTAAGCTCTTCTTTGGAAACCCCGGTCTTGGGGTCAATATCGCTGGTCGTTGTGCGCGCTACTAAGCGTGTTTCGTTTACGTCAATATCCATCGGCCAGGCGGAAGTGATTCGACAGCGCAAAATTTCCTTTTCTTCGGCACTGCCATTCAATCCCAAGTCGAAAACGCGCATAATTTGGCTGTGGGCACCCTTGTGCCAAACAGAGATTAAAAGCGGATTTTTGCCTTTACTCGAAGGTTGAACCAGGCCGCTTTCGACCAAAAGCTGTCCAATTTCGGGGCGGTAGAGAAAAAAAGGTTTTCCGTCTTTGAGAACTTCGATTTCTCTTACCAAAGCGCCTTCACTTTGTTCGTAGGGTTTGATTTTCAGGTTTTTGTCCAGGCCTCCCTTGCGAAAATCCATGGCATGGGCGCATGGAAGAGACAGCAAGAGACAAAGAAAAAAGGATTTTATTTTTGAACACATGGTTTCCTCCTCATTTGAGCATGCACTCTTCAATTTGCTTTCGACTGGTGGTGTGTTGGGAAAAGCATTGTTGACACTGGCGAAATTTGCGCAGATAGGCCGATTGCCGATCCTGATCGTATTGGGCCACGGCGCTCATTAAATCTTTTGTTTTGAGCATGTGATTGAAATCTTGGGCCATCATGTTCATTTGCATACCGGGCCTGGAGTTCATCTCCAGAAAGTAATGCCTTTCCACATCTTTATTGTTGGAATAGGGGGGCGCGTCCACAATACCCCTTTCCCTCAGATCGTAGAAGCGGGTCGATGTACATTGCCCCAACCCCTGGGCCGAAGAAATGGGAGTGCCGTAACTATTTCTTTTGGGGTTGCAAAAGGTGTAATTGACGGACTCGGGATAAAAAGAATAGGATTCGTTTCTTACAATGCAGGCTAAAACGCTGGGAGTAAGTCCGGGACGTAAAGCGTTTTTTTGGCGAAGTCCGCCGATATGCTCATTGGCCTTGGCCAAAACATTCAAGGCGCGGTCGTATTTGCTCAAGTCTTTCCAAACCGAATTCTCCTCATACCATTCTTTTAATTTTTCTCTGCATGCCCTTGGGCCGAGTCTCCTGGCATCTGTATAGGCCTGGGCGCGGATTCTTTCATATTGGGTTTGATCGGGAATAACTTGCGGATAGGGCAGGGGGGCATCCGTATAGGCGGGGTCTATGCTAGTCGATGAGGGGATTCGCGGAGGAGGCGGGGGCGGAACACTCACAACTGGCCCGGGACAGGTTGGAGGCCTTGGCGGTTCCAAAGGCCTTGTAATTTCGACGGGCGTTTGAGTGAGCTGGCCGGTTTTGCTCCTGAAATCAAAGGCCGAGGCGTAAACCATTTGCGGGGCGGCCCCTCCCAGAAAGTGCACCTTGAGGGCGACTTTGGTGAGAGGCCCGGCCCGGTGGTCGCGCTCGGGCAGCCTCTCGATAAAAGAAACTTGTCTGGGAGTGATGGGTGTGCCATTCAAGACAAATTTTTGTTTTTCGGCATTGTATTCCCAGGTTAAAAGGTCGTTTAAGAGAAAATAAGGGACTTCGGTACTTGCGCAAAGCGGATGCGAAGTAAAGATGAGCATAAAAGTCAAAAAAAATGCGGCCTTCATGCTGACCGCTTCGGTATCTCCCCAAAAAAGTTTAGATTTCTATTCTTTTTGCCGAAGAGGGGTTATGAGGTCAAAACTCAAAACCTTGATGGTCTGGTATTCGATGGCAGTGCCGGCCTACGCTCTGGAGGGCCTAACTTTGGAGAAATTTCAGGGGGTATGGAAAAACTGGTCCAAGAGTGAAAAGGCCCATTTCCACGCCCAATTGTTGTTTACCCTCGATGAGCAATCCAGAAGGGTCAAACACGTGCGAGTTTCCCGCAAGATTTCCTCCCAGGGGCGGGAACCGAACAGAGCACCGGCCTCTGATTCGCTGGAGCTTTGCAATTATGCCGGCTATCTTTCAGTGATTAAAAGAGAGGAATGTGTGTTCCCATCGCTTGGTAAACTCAAACCAAAAGACCTTCCCACTCCTGCCTCCAAGGCCTATACCCAATACAACTTTTGTGGCAGAAACAATGTTGTCCGTTGCAACCCTGTTCTCTACGGGTTTCGCTCAGAACACGCAGACAATTCCAGATGCAGTCAGGGAAGCAGTGACGGAGGCAATCCCCATCGCGGTTGTTGTGTCCAGGTCCCCGACGAAAAGAAGGCGGCTGAGACTACTCATGAATGTAATCAGGCCATCTTTGGAGAAAATAGCAGCGAAGAGGTCAAGGCCTTTATCGCCAGTATGACGGAGCATCCCGAACGCCTGGCCAAGTATTTGCTTTCGGCCGTATCTATTATCAACAATTGCCCGGAGTCTTCAAGCGAATGTTTTGCACTTAAAGGATTGGTTGAAGTTCCCTTAAAAGAGTTTGATTTTGAAGCATACCCCAATTTGTTTTGCTGTCTTCTTCCCAACGAACTCGCCACTTTGGGGATTGACTTGGATGATTTTCGTGAAGTCGCCAAGGCCTTAAATAATGATAGCTTGGATCGAAGCATTGATGAGAGCTTTCGTTGGCGGGAAAAACGTCATGAGATACTGGGAAATGTGATTTCTGCTTATGAGGAGGATCCGAGAACTCAAAAAATGGTTGGTGATGCTTTGAGCAATGCTCCGGGAACATTTAATCAGTGCTACAAATGGATTAAAAAGCATTTGGTAGGTGAGGGTAAGTATATTCAAAAAGAAGACGAATGGAAATCAGACAGATGGTCGACACCACCCCCTCGGAGTGCGGTTCAAGCGGTATGTGAACTCCCCACGTTTGGTTTCGTCAACCTTGCCGATTACGGCCATCCCCTGGACCCAGCACAGGCACCGGTTGGTTCGGTCATCGTCTACGAGAGCGTAAATGATCCCATGGTTCCCCATGGACACGCCGAAATTGTCGGTGTTGATAGTTCCGGCAAGAGACGCTATATTAGCGACCATGTGGCCAATAATTACAGAACCCATTCAAGCAACGGTAGTGCCAACCGAAGAAGACCTGTTGCCATTATGGTGTACCCCAATGAAGATCAAAGAGAGGAATTAAAAAAATTGAATCCCAACTCGGATACAAACCCATTTGATAATCACTCGCGATGCCGCAATTATTGTAAAGCAGGCAAACCAAAACCCTTTGATGATACTCATCCACAGTGCCGGGGCAATTAAAAAGAGGAACAAGGCGATGTTAAAAAAAATAGCATTTTTCTTATTTTTGTCGATGCTTTTTCCCGTATCTGCGGGCACACCGCCTTTGGCACAATCCAAGCAGGTGGTTATGGTCAAACTGAGAAGTATTCAAAAAATTTCTGCAAACAATCTGGCCGATTCCACTGATCTTTTATACGATGCCTCGGCACATCTACACCACAGTTGGGACGAAAAACTGCTTGCGGAAATGGGCAGAGTTCTCAACCTCTCCATGCTCTTTGATTTCAAAGACCCAAAAGGTTTTGCATCGCCCTTTCACTTGTTTTTACTCAGCACCAAGAAGGATCAATTTATTGAGGCCATTTTGCCGTATCTCGACGAGGCCAACAGGAAGAAATTTAAAAGGTGCGTGAGAGAAGCATTGGAAGTTTATCACAACGGCAACGCCAACTAGAGAACCTCATTAAACAATGCATTATGCCTTTGAGTGAATCAAAGCGGGGGTGGCCATCATCATACGTTTGGGGTAGGCTTGTTTTTTCATCGCCAAGGAGGAAAAAATGGCAAAACAGCTTATCTGTATCGTTTTATGGCCGCTGCTTTTTTGGTCTTGCCGGGACAATGTTTCATTTGACGATTACGTTTTGGCGGAGCGGGGGAAAACCCTCAATTTCAGCTCTCGTTGCTCGGAACTCGAACGCAGTGATGGCGCTGCCTGGCAGGAGTATGCCCTCTTTGAAGGCGGGAGTGAAAACGCGGTTTTGAGTTTGGGGACGGTGAGAGTCGGGTGGATTTATACTCCCGATGCTGCCATCAGAGGCATTGCTTTGGAACTGGAAAAAATGCGCATGCAGGATTTGTCCATCTGGGCCGGTGAAAAATTTGCTTTGAGTTTGAAAATACGCAATACCCGCACGGGGGAATCTATTATTGGAAATCAGAGCGGCTCTTTTACCCAAATATCTTTGAGTAGTGGAGGCGAGCACGAGCAGCGAGATTATCAGGTGTCGGACGCCGGTGATTTTGAGTGGGTGCAATTTGCGGAACCCGAAGAAGGCGTTTCCAGGGACGCAAACAAGCACCCGGAAAATATTTTTATTAGAGAAGATCAAATTGGTCATCCCGGGGACACCTATGTTCTCTTTTTGGTGCTTGAGAGCTTGGACAGCGACAAGGCCCTTGAATTGGAGGGGCCTGCCCTGGTATCTCCGGCCCTACTTTGGGAGCAGACCGTCCGCCCCGAGGCCAGGCAACTCGGCCTGTTGGAGACTCTGAATCCGTCCCAGGAAGGGGGCCTTTTCGATGCCCTTAGACACGGCCGCCGCTACGACACTTGTATCGAGCTTAGAAAACGGGTCAAACGGCAATTTTAGGCCCATTTTGGATATGTTGACATCAAATTACGGCGTAATATAATGTCGTGGTATGCAAAAAGTGAAGCTTTACCCACGTCTTTTTCGCTGTCCCGAGTCCAGCTTTTTTTTGCTCGGCCCGAGGGGAACGGGCAAGACCACTCTCGTGCGCCAACTGGGTATCGCCTCATGTGAGGTTTCCCTGCTCGACGAAGAGAGATACCAGAGTTATTTGGCCAGACCGGGCCTGTTTTACGAAGAATTGCTTTCTCTGGGGGAGGGTTCGTGGGCCTTTGTCGACGAAATTCAACGCCTGCCGGGCCTCTTAAATGAAGTCCATCGCCTTATCGAAGACCGCAAACTGCGTTTTATTCTCACTGGTTCGAGTGCCCGCAAACTGCGCCGCTCGGGGGTCAATCTCCTGGGGGGGCGGGCAGTAAGTCGCTACCTCTATCCGCTAACTCCCATGGAAATGGGGAGTGATTTTTCCCTCGAAGAGGCCTTGCAGATGGGGACGATTCCACTGGTTCACGCTGCCCAGGACAAACGGGAAACGTTGAAAACCTATGTTCAAACCTACCTGAAGGAAGAGATTCAGGCAGAGGCCATCGTGCGCAATCTCGGCGGTTTTTCGCGCTTTCTTCCAGTGGCGGCCCTCTTTCATGGGCAAGTGGTCAACCTCTCCAACATAGCGCGGGATTGTGGGGTGGCCAGGCCTACCGTGGTCGGATTTTTTCAAATTTTGCAGGATACATTGTTGTTAAAAAAAGTGGAGGCCTTTGAATCCAAAATCCGAGTGCGCGAGCGCAGGAAGGCCAAATGCTATTTTATCGACCCCGGATTGGTGAGGGCGATCAAGGGAGTGCGTGGACTTGTCGGCCCAGAGGAAAAGGGAGTTCTCTTTGAGGGCCTGATCTTTACCCTGCTCTCATTTCAAAAAGATACTTACGGGGATATTGATGGCATTTTCTACTGGTCTCCGGCCGAGGCCAGGCGCTTGGAAGTTGATTTTGTTCTGACCAGGGGAGGAGAGAGAATCGCTATTGAAGTCAAGGCGGTGGAAAATATCCGCTCCGAACACTTCAAGGGATTGAGGGCAATCAGGCCTCTCAAAGGCCTTGCCAGAAGAATCCTGGTTTACCTTGGCCGGCGGGACAGGGTCGCCGAAGACGGCATCGAAATTCTCACTTTTGTCAGTTTTATCAAATTGCTCCAAGAGCGGGTATTTTAAGGCCGCCTCCAAGGCGGCAAAACCAGGCCCATTTTTTCAAAGCGCACTAGAATTTAAAATGGAGAGATGAAGCTCTTTGCGCTCTTCTTTTTATTCGCTTTGGCAGGGCCTGCAGCATCCGCCTATCAGCAGGCGGACGCCTTTATTTTGGAGATAACAGACAAAAGAACCAGGATTTTATCGCCCACTCAGTGGAGCATTTCCCTGAATTTGATTGTCAAGAACAAAACTCTGCTCAAATTGATCGGCAGGCTTGAAAACCAGGATCAAAAGGTGTTGAAGTACTTTACCATTGACCCCAGAAAAGATTACAGTTTGCCTCTTCCCGAACCCAAGGGGAATCGGTTATTTTTTGTCTCCATGGTTCCTCCAATGCAAAAAATGGAACTCAAAATAGGGAGTCCGCCCCGTGAAATCCCCCCGCAACGGGACTAAAAACAAATTCGGCAAAGTCATCCTTGTCATCTCCGATTTGCACTTGGGAGCGGGGGAGAAGGTGAAAGGGCGGCGCAATTTTCTGGAAGACTTTCACTACGACAGGGAATTGGTGGAATTTCTCGAATACTACAGCACCGGCGAGTACGCCGGCCGCGAAATCGAGTTGATTATCAACGGAGATTTCTTCGATCTTTTGGCAGTGCCCTTTGTTCCCTTTTTCGACGACGAATACTGGAGCGAAGAGGCCTCGCTGGAAAAATTAAAAATCATTTTGGCGGCCCATCCCCAGGTCATGCGCGCTCTCGACCGCTTCTTGTCGCGCAAGGGGAAAACGGTGACCTTTATCGTGGGCAACCACGATGCGGAATTTGTGCACGAGAGTCTGCGCCAGCATTTGTGCCGGCAATTTAAAAAAGAGAGACGCAAAAAATTCAAAATCGTTTTGGAGGAAAATGGAGAGTATTCCCCGGTGGAGGGAGTGCTTTTGCAACATGGCCACGAGTACGAGTTTGCCCACACCTTTGACGTGGGAAAATGCGTGGTTCAAGAGGTGGAAAAGGACGGGCCGGGGCGCAGCTATTTTATTCCCCCCTGGGGTTCGTATTACGTCACCAGAATCGTCAATAAATTCAAGGAAGAGCGCTATTATATCAATGCTGTCAGGCCGATCAAAAAGGCGATGATTAACGGCCTGATCTACGACACGCTCTACACCGTTCGCTTTATTATCGCCAGCACGTTTTATTTTTTTATGGTTCGCTTTATCAATTTTTTTCAGGGGGGGAAAAAAACGGTGCGCGAAATTGTGGATGGCCTGATTGGCGAGTTAAAACTCTTCCTGGATTTGGAAGACTCCTGTGAAGTTCTTTTCGAGCGCCGGCCCGAGGTGGGATGCCTGATCGTCGGGCACACTCACGAACCGAGTTTCCGCACCTTTGTCGATGGCAGGGCCTTTATCAACACCGGAACGTGGACGGATATGTACTATCTGGACTGGGGCAAAGGGCGACATTCTCCCCAACTCACCTATGCCCAAATCGACGTGTCTCCCGAGCGCGCCAAAAAACGGGATCACCCTCTGGACGGTTTGGATTTGGCGCTCAACGTGTGGATGGGGGTTAATCCCGGCCCCTTCCGCGAATTTTAGTCACAGCTTATACTTCAGGTCGTCTTGGGGGTCAGTTTCGCCATCGCTCCTTGCGACGTGCTTGTTGCACGCCTCAGTCGCTCTGTCTTACTTCACCCCAATCCAACCTAAATTACAAACTGTGACGTACCTCTTAAGAAGTTTTTTATCACATTTTGATAGTTTTTTAGTGCTGGTGGATGAGTACCGATCGGGAGGAATTTTCTCCGCCGTGAGGGGAACTCAGGATATAACATAAGGCAGAGGCCCCAAACGCTCCGGCCCCCAAGGCCGCCAGTGTGGTCAGATAAGTATTGCGTGGTAAGAAAACGCTTCTGCCCTTGATGGGAGGGCTGTTGACCATATGGATAAGCTCTTTTACCGTCAGCCAGGCAAAGCTTCCGATACTGACCAGAACGGCAATATCCGCTACAATTCCCAATTGTTTTTTCAGGCCATCGTCTTCAGGAGTCGATTCATTCTCTTCTTCATTGCGTTTTTCAAGGGCATTTTCCATTCCCAAAAGACAGCCTGAGGTTGCGACCCCTGCACCGAGAAGAAAAGGTAAGGCGGATATGCCGGCGGCCCGAATCTCTTCCGGCGGGATTTCAGCGAGGGCGGAGAGGATTTGCCGGGAAGTACATTCGTCCAACTCTTGCGCAGATTCGGCCTCTACACGCAGGGCCTGCGGCCGGGGGAGATTGACTTTATCTGCGAGGCGGCAGACGGCCTCCCCATCCCGGTTCAATAAAACCTTCTGTTTGGCCACGGCATAAGTGCCGGGTGAGGAAAGCAGGGAAATGGCGAATAAGAAAAAAAGGTTCATTTTTAACTCCTTGGAGTAACCATTCACTGGCCTAATATTAGTTGAGAATATAGCACAAAAAGGAAGTCCCAAAGGCCCCTGCGCCCAGGCCCGCCAGCGCGGCCAAATAGGATTTGCGCGGCAATGGGGATATTTTAGAGGCCTTCACCATGTGAACGAACTCTCTGCCGGTGAGATGGAGGAAGGCCAGAGAACTGCCGACGACGCTGAATATCCCGATGGTTGCCAATTGCTGTTTGAAATAACTTTTGGGGACATCTTCCGGCGAGGCCGCTTCCATACCCATCAGGCAACCCATGGGGGCGGCACCAAGGCCTAAAGCGATGGGCAGAGCGGACACGCTGGCGGCCCGAATCTCTTCCGGCGGGACTTCAGCGAGAGCGGAGAGGATTTGATGAGAATTACATTCATCCAATTCCAGCAAGGATTCGGCCTCTACACGCAGGGCCTGCGGCCAGGAGAGATTGACTTTATCTGCGAGGCGGCAAACGGCTTCCCCATCCCGGTTCAATAAAACTCTCTGATCCGATTCAGCGCAAACACCCGAAGAAAAAAGGAAAAGTGAGATGGCAAAGGGCAAAATAAAGTTCACAAAATCTCCCATAAAGAGTTGTAGTGGGAAAACTTCTATAGTGTGTGCGGGGGGTTTGAAATACGCAATGCAGCTAAGGCGCTTTTGTGATTGACGGCCGGTTTTTCCTGCCAAAGACTATTGAGGATGTATTTTCGTGCCCCTTTTATTTTTGCCCTGCTGGCAGGCCTTTTTGCCAGGCCCTTAAAGGCCGGCATTTGTTACCGGACTCCTCAAGTCAGGCAGGCCATCATTTCTCAAATTGAAGTGGCCACCGGCCAGGCGCTCAAATGCACGCAAATCGACTTTGAATTGCTCTCTCAGGTCAAAACCTTGTCGCTGAAAAATAGCAATTTAAAGGCGCTCAGACGCGACGATTTTTTGGGGCTGGGTTCCCTGGTGGAACTCGACCTCTCGGGCAATTCCCTGAGAGAGTTTCCGGGGGGATTGGGATTTTTGCCAAAGCTTGCGAGACTCAACCTCTCGCGCAACCTTTTGGCCAAGCACTTTCCCAAAAGTTTGAGCAGACTTGCCCGCCTGGAATGGCTCGACCTCTCCGATAATAATTTGGTCGGCCCCCTGCCCGAATACCTGGGGAAACTGACCGCTCTGGAATGGCTCGACATCTCCCACAATCAGTTGATCGGCCCCCTGCCGTCGGGCATGGGAGACTTGAAAGTTTTAAAATTTCTCAATCTCTCCAAAAATCTTTTGACCGGCCCCATTCCCGCCACTTGGAGCGGAATGGAGGGCGTGGAGGTTCTCTACCTCCACACCAACCGCTTGACCGACCCCACGCCACTCAAGATTCCTGAACTCAAAAATTTGAAAAGGCTCGACATCTACGACAACCCCTTGAGGCCCTTGCCCCAAAGTTGGAGCAAAAATTTTGATGCCCTCTTTTGGCGGCCGTCGTCCTTTTTGGAAGAGTTGTGGCGCAGGTGCAAGCAGCGACAAGAGGGCCGCCGTCGTCACGCCCCGGGGGCGTGAAATCAGATGTTTAGGCCGCCTTTAGTGTAACTTTCAACTTTATTTTGGCATCGTGAAGCCTGTCTTGAAAAACTTGTATAATCATTACTTCTTTGGGGTAACCCATGGCCTTGGCAATTTTTGCGGCAAGTTCGACAGATGCGGCCCTTCGGCCTTTTTCGATGTCGCAAATCAGTCCTTTAGAGATGTTTAATGTTTTTGCCAGTTTCGATTGAGTTATTCCGTCTGCTTTTCTCAAAGAGGCCAGGAGTCTCCCAAAAGTCAGGGGCCGTTTTCCAACTTTGCTTAAAAATGTTTTTGCATCAATACTCATGCTTATTTACCTCCAAAACTTCGACAAATTTGATGTGGTTGTTCTCTATCCTGTAAATGGCCCGATAGGCCTTATTGAGACGAATTGATCTCTGCCCTTTCCGTTTACCTTTTAATGCTTCATCACGGAATCCCTTTATCTTTTTTGTCTTTTCGAGTCCGACCTGATTAATGGCATTAACCCAAAAAGTGAATTTATCAAAGATAAATTGCGGAACTTTTGCAAGGTCTTTTTGGGCCTTCCTGGTTAATCGGACACTTTTTATCATGCTATAAAATACTCAAATATGAGTATTTTGTCAAGTGTGCTGTCACACCCCGGGGGCGTAGGCCAGCGCCTCTTTGGCCTCGAAAAGCTCACTCCCCACAAAGCGCCCCTTGGCGTCGAGGTTGATGCTCGCACCCCACCAGGCGGGGTCGTGTTCAAAGATGACTTTGAGTTTTTCCCGGCAGATGAAATCCAGCAGGCGGCGCTTGTCTTGGGTGGTGACTCCGGGACTGATGTCGTAGCCCATCACCCAGGGGATGTGGATGTGGTGGGAGGTGGGAACCAGGTCGGCGAGGTAAAAATAATTGTGGTCATAGGGATGCATCATGTGGGGGGTGTGCCCGTGACTCAGCTTGAACTTGAGGGGATGCCCTCGCGCCAGTTCCATCAACTCCCCCTCTTCTCCCCGGTGAAAGATCAGTTGTCCCCGCTCGCGGTAGTATTCCAAAACGGGAGCGAAGTTTTTGGGATGGAAACTTCCGCCGTCGCGCTCGGTGGGGCCTAGGGCGTAGTGGTAGTGGTCTTGGTGAAGGTGGCAGCGGGCGCGGGGGAACACCGGCCGCATCCGCCCATCCTCTTGAAACCCGATGCCGCCGGCGTGGTCGAAGTGAAGATGGCTGAGCACCAGGTCGGTGACCTGCTCGCAAGTTTTGCCCAATTGGGCGAGTGCCTGGGCCAGGGGAGAGCGCCCACCGCGCACGTCAAAGCGCAGGTCAAAAGTCTCCCCGTGGTAGTCCCCGATGCCGGTATCGACCACCACCAGGCGGGTTTGCGTCTCGATCATCCACAGGCGCAGCGCCAGGTCGATGCGGTTTTGGGAGTCGGCGGGGGCCACCCGGTTCCACAAAGGTTTGGGAATGATGCCGAACATGGCACCGCCGTCCAGGCGAAAGCGGGCGGGTTCGACCAGGGCGTATTGGACACTCACCGTACAAGGGTATGCCAAGGCCGGGGAAAGGGGCAAGTCCTAAAAAATGGCAACTATACTGCCATTTTTTCGTAAAAAGTGGACATTATACTGCCATTTTTTGCGAAAATATGCTATCTTTTGACTCATGTTGTACCAAAGGGCCTTGGATTTACGGGAATTGCTGCGCCAAAAGGGCCATTTTTTGCTTGGCCCCCGGTCTACGGGCAAGTCCTTCTGGATTCGCCGGACTCTCAAGGCCGAACTCTTTTTTGACCTGCTCGACCAAAGTCTTTTGAGGCGATTGCTCGCCCGCCCGCAGACCTTGAGGGAGACTATCGCCGCCAAAGCGCCGCGCCCGCAAGAGATAGTCGTCATCGACGAAATCCAGAAGGCCCCGGAACTGCTCGACGAGGTTCACGCCCTGATCGAAGAGTATGGACTGCGCTTTTTGCTCACCGGAAGCAGTGCCCGCAAACTTAAAAAGGGGGCGGCAAACTTACTGGCGGGGCGGGTTTGGATGGCCCAGCTTTTTCCCCTGACGTGGAGGGAACTGGGGGGAGATTTTGATCTTATTCGCTACCTCAATTTTGGAGGACTGCCCCAAATCTATACTTCTGCCTCGCCCGAAAAAGAGATGAAGAACTATGTCGATCTCTATATCAAAGAAGAAGTGCAGGCGGAGGGGCTGATCCGCAACATGGCACGTTTTTACAGCTTCTTTGAGAGCGTCGGATACCTTAATGGAGAGGAACTCAACTACCAGGGATGGAGTAGCGATACCGGCATCCCCAGAAAGACGTTGCAGGGCCATACGGAAATTCTGCGCGATACCCTGATCGCCTTTGAACTTCCCGCCTTCACCAAAACCCGCAAGCGCAAGGCCATATCCCGCTCGAAGTTGTATTTTTTTGACGTGGGGGTGGCCGCTTTTTTGGCCAGGCGTGCGACCATTTCCGCAGCGGGAAGTTCTGACTTTGGGCGCGCTTTCGAGCACTTTATCATTCAGGAATGTCGGGCCTGTCTGTCCTATACCCAAAAAGACTGGCGACTCAGCTACTGGCGCAGTTACTCCCAACGGGAGGTAGATTTGTGTTTGGGAACCCATTATGCCCTGGAGATTAAGGCCCGCGAAAACGTCACCCGCGCACACCTCAAGGGGCTTAGCGCCTTACGGGAAGAAGGACTTTTCGAGAACTATATAGTGGTGAGTCTCGAACCTCGCAAACGGCTGGTCGATGGAATTGTCATTTGGCCGTGGCGGGAGTTTTTGCAACACCTCTGGGAGGAGGCGGTTTGAAATGGTGCGACGTTCCTTTTAGATGCAGTTGGCGGTTATTATGATGGGGAACAACTGAGGATGGATGCCCTATGAACGTACACGAGTATCAGGCCAAGCAGCTTTTTGAGCAGTTTGAGATTCCCACCCCGCGAGGGGAAGCGGTCAAAAATGTCGATCGCGCCGTGGAAGCGGCGGAAAAATTGGGTGGCGACACCTGGGTGGTCAAGGCCCAGGTTCACGCCGGAGGGCGGGGCAAGGCGGGTGGTGTTTGCCTGGCGAAATCACTGGAGGAAGTGCGCCGACATTCCGGCAATTTGCTGGGCAGTTCCCTGGTGACCCATCAAACCGGCCCGGGCGGTGAAACTGTGCACGCCCTGCTGATCGAAGAGGGATGCCAGATCGAGCACGAATATTATATCGCCGTGGTTTTGGATCGCCAGGCCGGAGTGGTGACGTTTATCGCCTCCAGTGAAGGCGGTATGGACATTGAAAAAGTGGCCGCCGAAACCCCCGAAAAAATCGTCAAAGTGGCGGTGCCCTCGGCGACGGGTTTTACCCCCTTTATGGGGCGCAAACTGGCCTACGGGGTGGGCCTGAAAGAATCGGCACAGGTGGCCGAATTTGGCCGCTTGCTGACCGCTCTTTACCACCTTTATACGGAGAAAGATTGCACCATCGCCGAGATCAATCCCCTGATACGAACTGGCGAGGGAAAGTTTTTGGCCCTCGATGCCAAACTCAACTTCGACAGCAATGGACTCTTTCGCCACCCCGACGTGGGCGAGTTATACGACCCCACTCAAGAGAGCGACAAAGAACGGGAGGCCAGCGAGGCGGGCCTGTCCTATATCAAACTGGAAGGAGACATTGGCTGCCTGGTCAACGGTGCCGGGTTGGCGATGGGAACCATGGACATTATTCAACTCTACGGGGGAGCGCCGGCCAACTTTCTCGACGTGGGCGGTGGGGCCGACAAGGAAACCGTCGCCAAGGCCTTTTCCCTGATTTTACAGGAATCCGGGGTCAAGGCGATTTTAGTCAATATTTTCGGGGGGATTATGCGTTGTGATGTGATCGCCGAGGGGGTGATCGAGGCGGCCAAATCCCTGGGAGTCAAAGTTCCGTTGGTGGTGCGCCTGGAGGGAACCAACGTGGCGCTGGGAAAGAAAATCCTTTCGGATTCGGGATTATCCATCATTGCCGCCGACGACCTGGCCAGTGCCGCTCAAAAGGCAGTGGCGGCGGCCAAGGGAGAGCAACTGTAATGGCAATTTTATTGGGCCGAGACACCAAACTTATCACCGTCGGCTACACCGGCAAACAGGGCACGTTTCACTCACTCCAGTCGCGGGACTACGGAACCAACTTTGTGGGGGGAGTGACTCCCGGCAAAGGCGGGCGTATTCACGAGGGCCTGCCCGTCTTTCACTCCGTGCGCGAGGCGGTGCTCAAGACCGATGCCAATGCGGCCATGATTTTTGTTCCACCCAAGGCCGCGGCGGATTCCATTTTGGAGTGTATAGATTCGCAGATTCCTTTAATTGTCGCCATCACTGAAGGTATCCCCATCCTCGATATGCTCAAGGTCAAGGCGGCCTTGCAAAACTCGAACTCGCGCCTGATTGGGCCAAATTGCCCGGGGATCATCACCCCCGGAGAATCCAAAATCGGCATTATGCCGGGGCATATTCACATGCCCGGAAAAGTCGGCGTGGTCAGCCGTTCGGGAACCCTCACCTATGAGGCGGTCTACCAACTCACCCAGAGGGAAATCGGCCAGTCCACTTGCATCGGCATCGGCGGCGACCCAGTGATCGGCACCAGCTTTGTGGACGTTTTGGAACTGTTTGAACGCGACCCCGACACCTCCGCCGTGGTGATGATTGGGGAAATCGGGGGCAGCAGCGAAATCGAGGCCGCGCGCTGGATTCAAAGGAGCATGACCAAACCTGTAATTTCCTTTATCGCCGGGGCCTCGGCCCCTCCCGGCAAGCGCATGGGCCACGCCGGGGCGATCATTTCTGGGGGAGACGACACCGCCGAGGCCAAGTACAAAATTTTGGAGAGTTGCGGAGTGACCATCGTGCGCTCTCCGGCCGAACTGGGCGAGAAGGTCGAGTACATTTTAAAAACCTAAAAGTTTGGGGAGGAAGCATCGAAAAGACATTAAGTATTATCAAACCCAATGCTGTTTTAGACGACAACATTGGCAACATTATCGCCCGTTTTGAAGCGGAGGGACTGCGGGTCGCCGCCCTCAAAATGGCACACCTTTCCCGCGAGAAGGCCGAGGGCTTTTATATCGAACACAAGGAGCGCCCCTTTTTTGGCGAACTGGTGGCCTTTATGACTTCCGCGCCGGTGATTCTGATGGTGTTGGAAGGAGAAAACGCCGTGGAGAAAAACCGCAACATTATGGGCGCGACCAACCCCGCCGAGGCCCTCGAGGGAACTTTGCGCAAACTGTATGCCAAGAGCTTGGGGGAAAACGCCGTCCACGGCTCGGACTCCCTGTCTTCCGCCGAGCGGGAGATCAATTACTTTTTTGACGGGAACGAGATCAAGCAGCGCTTTTAGGCAGAATTTTAGACAATGCGCTGCTTTGCCCACTTTTCAAACCTAAAACTTTTTGCTTTTCCACCCCAGGACAGCAAAGGCTTCCTTTCCTCCCAATAAGTCCTCTCTCAATGTAGAGACATTCAGATAAGTCCTCAAAGTATTGCCTTTATAAATTTCTCTAGCGACATACTTTTGCCCTTCCTGCCCCAGGATTTTCTCGAGGTCGGATTCTTTCAAGTTGAAAAAAAACTCATTCAAACTTTCATACTGGGAAACACTGCCTTGTACTTTTTTCCACTCTAAACCCAGCCGATCCATTTCCTTCTTGCCTCCCAGGACGGCAGAGACGTTTTGAAAAACTGACTGCAAATTTGATTGATCGCCTGCCTCGCCGTGATCTTCGGCAAATTTGGCGTAACCTTCCATACCTAGGTATTCATCCAAAGGGTTTCCGTCGGCATCCAAAATCTTGCCCCTGTAAGCGCGAAAGTCTTCAACTGTTTTGGAAAACATCTGCCAGTTCAAGCGCTTGAATGTTTTCTCGTCCAGGACCGCAGAGACATTAACAAAAATTGACTGCATATTTGATTGATCGCCTGCCCCGCCATGGTCTTTGGCAAACTTGGCATAACCATCCATACCCACATACTTATCTAAAGGGTTTCCATCGGCATCCAAAATCTTACCCCTGTAAGCGCGAAAAAATTCAACTGTTTTGGAAAACCTCTGCCACTTCAAAAGTTTGAACGTTTCCTCGTCCAAGACGGCAGAGACATTAGAAAAAACTGACTGCATATTTGATTGATCGCCTGCCCCGCCGTGATCTTTGGCAAACTTGGCGTAACCTTCCATGCCCAGGTATTCATCCAAAGGATTTCCGTTGGCATCCAAAATTTTACCCCTGTAAGTGCGAAAAATTTCAACTGTTTTGAAAAACGCTTGCCACTTCAAACGCTTGAATGTTTCCTCGTCCAGGACGGCAGAGACATTAACAAAAACTGACTGCATATTTGATTGATCGCCTGCCTCGCCGTGATCTTTGGCAAACTTAGCGTAACCTTCCATACCTAGGTATTCATCCAAAGGGTTTCCGTTGGCATCCAAAATCTTGCCCCTGTAAGTGCGAAAAACTTCAACTGTTTTGGAAAACTTCTGCCACTTCAAATGCTTGAACGTTTCCTCGTCCAGGACGGCAGAGACGTTAACAAAAACTGAATGCATATTTGATTGATCGCCTGCCCCACCATGGTCTTGGGCAAACTTGACATAACCATCCATACCCACATACTTCTCTAAAGGGTTTCCGTCGGCATCCAAAATCTTGTCCAGGAGAGCGTGAAAATCTTCAACTGTTTTGCCAAATTGTTGCCAGTTCAAACGCTTGAACGTTTTCTCGTCCAGGACGGCAGAGACGTTAACAAAAACTGAATGCATATTTGATTGATCGCCTGCCCCACCATGGTCTTGGGCAAACTTGGCATAACCATCCATACCCACATACTTCTCTAAAGGGTTTCCGTCGGCATCCAAAATCTTGTCCAGGAGAGCGTGAAAATCTTCAACTGTTTTGCCAAATTGTTGCCAGTTCAAACGCTTGAACGTTTTCTCGTCCAGGACGGCAGAGACGTCCTTAAAAACTGGAAGCATCTTTGATTGATCGCCTGCCCCACCATGGTCTTGGGCAAATTTGGTGTAACCATCCATACCCACATACTTCTCTAAAAGGTTTCCGTCGGCATCCAAAATCTTGCCCCTGTAAGCGCGAAAGTCTTTAACTGTTTTTTTAAATGCCTGCCATTTCAAACGCTTGAATGTTTCCTTATCTAAAACGGCGGAGACGTTTTGAAAAACTGACTGCATATTTGATTTAACGCCTGCCCCGCCGTGGTCTTGGGCAAACTTGGCGTAACCATCCATACCCACATACTTCTCTAAAAGGTTTCCGTCGGCATCCAAAATCTTGCCCCTGTAAGCGCGAAAGTCTTTAACTGTTTTTTTAAATGCCTGCCATTTCAAACGCTTGAATGTTTCCTTATCTAAAACGGCGGAGACGTTTTGAAAAACTGACTGCATATTTGATTTAACGCCTGCCCCGCCGTGGTCTTGGGCAAATTTGGCGTAACCTTCCATGCCCTTGTATTTTTCAAGGAGTTTTCCGCTCTCATCCAAAATTTTACTTTTTAAAACATCACCCTTTAAAAGAGTGCGACCATGGGAAGCACAACTTGCTTGCGTTTTCGCTTCAAGATGAACGCAAACGAGAAAAAGAAGTGCGACGGATAACCATTGTCTTAAACGGTATTGATTCATTTTTAGCTCCTTTTTTTATGCAATGCGCATGAGTCTTACCAAAAAATCTGCTTTAAAGTCATCAACTTTAATTGCGAAGTATGTCATTTTTACATGGTTACGAGATCAACCAGTGTTTTTAGGGCCATTATCCCTTACAACTCGTTGTGTTCAGTCTGCAACAAGCTGGAGGCCGCGGAATGACAAGTTTCAGTTAAGTGCCCTCTTCTCCTAATGACTTCTCCCGTTCTCTGTTCCCTATTGCGAACCCATTGGGATATGGTCAGTCTGGAAATATTTAATTCTCTTGCTGCTTCTGAAATATTTCCCGTTTCTCTTACCAGCTCAATCGCCCTTATTCT
Organism: Bacteriovoracaceae bacterium; assembly: GCA_965215445.1. GTDB lineage: Bacteria > Bdellovibrionota > Bacteriovoracia > Bacteriovoracales > Bacteriovoracaceae > CBDBLK01. Next base: position 1,960,491 of record CBDCDT010000002.1, read on the forward strand.
TGTTGCTGGACTGTATGCTCCGTCTTTGATCTCAATGATTCTGCCCGTTCTCTGCTCTTCGTCTTGAATCCATCTGCTTATAGTTGGTCGACTAATATCCAATTCTCTTGCCGCTTTTGAGATATTTCCCGTTTCTTTTACCAATTGAATCGCCCTTGCCCTCGTTTCTGGAGGGTATTGAAACACCACCTTGCCTCTTCTCTCAATGACTCTGCCCGTTCTCTGCTCTTCGTCTCGAATACATTTGTTTACAGTTGGCCAACTAATATTCAATTCTCTTGCTGCTTCTATGATACTTCCCGTTTCTCTTACCAGTTGAATCGCCCTTGCTCTCGTTTCTGGAGTGCACCTTCGGATTGGTTCTACAATCAGTTGTCCCACTCTCTTTTCTTCGTCACGAACCCAATTGCGTACACTTTTTGGGTTCACGCCTAATTTTCTTGCTGTTTCTGAAAATTTTTTTCCTTTTTTTACCATTTGAATCGCCCTTGCTCTCGTTTCTGGAGAATATGTAGCAAAAACGAAATGGCCTTTTAGGAAAACTAAAGCAAAAAAAGCGCTGGCAAAGCTTTTCATAAAAACCTCTTGGTTGGCCGGTTGGCGGTTTATAGTACGATGAATCGGGAAAGACAATTGGCCTGGTAAATTTTACCTTTCTTACACGAGGTGTTGTTTTTTGTGCTGCTTGGTGATAGATTGCGTCTTTTGAAGCAAGGGGCGCAAAAAATGTTCTCAAAAAGCGCAGAGATAGGGAATCGGCACTGGGGTGTCGCCGCCATGGTGGTTTTGGTGCTGCTTTGGTCGCTGAATTTCGTCACCACCCGCTATAGCGTGCTGGGAGGCCTTACTTCCTTTGACATGGTGGCCTTGCGTTTTGGGGTCGCCGGGATTGTGTGTTTGCCCTATTTCCTGCGCTTGGGCCTTGGCGACTTGGGGGGTCTGGGCTGGCAACGGGGGTTGATTCTCACCTGTCTGGCGGGTTCTCCCTACATCATCGTGCTTTATTCCGCCCTGGCCTTTGCCCCCGCATCCCACGGTGTGGTTTTAAACCCGGGCCTGGTGCCTTCAGTGGTCTTTCTGGGAACGGTCTATCTGGGGCAGCGCAGATTCTCCCTGGTGGCATTGCTGTCGCTCGCTCTGATCTTGATGGGCCTTGCCTTGGTCACCTCGTCGTCTTTTTTGGCACAAAGAAGTGTCTTGTTGGGTGATGCTCTCTTTTTGGTATCGGGTATCAGTTGGGGCCTTTTTACCCTGCTTTCCAGACGCTGGAGCGTAGGCCCAATGCAGGCGGTGGCGGTCATATCCGTCATCTCCTCGCTGTGGTTGGTGCCGTATTCGATCTTTTTTTACGACGGTTTTCCCCTCGTCTCATCCCTGCACCTGCTCTCGCAGGCACTCTTTCAGGGTATCCTCATTTCGATCGTCACAATTAATCTGTTGATCTATGCGGTCAGGGGCCTTGGAGCACAAAACGCCTCCTTATTTGGCCCTTTGGTTCCCCTGGTGGCGACTTTGATGGCGATGCCGCTTCTGGGGGAATTGCCGACGCTTTTGCAGTGGTCGGGGATTGCGCTGGTCTGTCTGGGCATCCTGGGGGTGGCCAGGGCACCATGAAGAATTTACACGGTGGGATTGCTTTTTTTGGGCCGATGCTGTAGTGTGGCCTAAAAGTTACTGCAAAGCATGAACAAGAGAGTGAATTATGTTTAAAGTTGGTGATTATGCTGTTTGTCCAGGACATGGGGTCGGTCAGGTGTGCGAGATTGAAGAGCGCACGCTGGGAGAGACGCCGACTGTGTTTTACAAAATTAAAATTTTTTCCACTTGTATGACCGTGATGATTCCCACCACCAGCAGTGAGGGCATGAGGAAGCTGTCCGACGGAGAGGAAGTGCAAAACGTCTACAAAGTTCTCGAAGACCACGACGTGACAGTGGACAATTCGACCTGGAACCGGCGCTACCGGGATTATATGAACAAGGTCAAAACCGGCTCACTGGTGGAAATTGCCGAAGTCATTAGAGCACTGTTTTTGTTGCAGAGGAAAAAGAATTTGAGCGACGGCGAGAAAAAGATGCTCGACAAGTGCAAGGATTTGCTGGCGGAAGAAATTTCCATCACCGATAAAATCGAATCTGGTGCCATCAAAGACAAGATCGAATCTTATTTTGAAACCTCCCAGGCCTAAAGCGGGCAGCGTTTTCCATTTAGAGTCGGCCTTCAAACCCACCGGAGATCAGCCCCGGGCGATTGAGTCTTTGGTGAGCGGTTTTGAGGGCGGCCAGAGCGCGCAGACGCTTTTGGGGGTGACCGGCTCGGGCAAGACCTTCAGCATGGCCAACGTGATAAGCGCTTTGGGCAAAAAAACTTTGGTTTTGGCGCCCAACAAAACTTTGGCGGCCCAACTCTACGCCGAATTTAAAGAGTTCTTTCCCAAAAATGCGGTGGAGTATTTCGTCAGCTATTACGACTATTACCAACCCGAGGCCTATGTGGTGGCGACGGATACCTATATCGAAAAAGATTCCTCCATCAACGATGAAATCGACAAACTCAGACACAGCACCACCCGCAGTTTGTTGGAGCGCGAAGATGTGATTGTGGTGGCCTCGGTGAGTTGCATTTACGGCATCGGCAGTCCCAGCGAGTACCAAAAGCAAAAGGCGATCTTGTTTGTGGGAGACGAACTTCCCCGCGACGATTTTTTGAAAACTTTGACCGAAATGCAGTATCAGCGCAACGATGTGGATTTTACTCGCGGGTGTTTTCGCGTGCGCGGGGACTGCGTGGAAGTTTTCCCCAGTTATGAAGACAGTCAGGTGGTGCGGGTGGAGTTTTTCGACGACTGTGTGGAATCCATTTCTCTGGTCGATCCCCTGCGCGGGAAAGTGCTGGGGCAGGTGGCGCGCATTTCCCTCTATCCCAAGTCCCACTATGTGGTGGGAAAAGAGCGTTTGCAAAAGGCGATTGCCAGCATCCGCGCCGAGCTTGCCGAACACTTGAAGGCGCTGGAGCGCCAGGGAAAACTGGTGGAGCGCCAGCGGCTCGAACAGAGAACCATGCACGACTTGGAGATGCTGGAGGAAATCGGCCTGTGTTCGGGAATTGAAAACTATTCGCGCCATTTGACCGGAACACAGGCAGGGCAACCGCCGCCCACCCTGTTGGATTTTTTTGCCGGGGATTTTCTTTTGATTGTGGACGAATCCCACATCGCCTGTCCCCAGGTCGGGGGAATGTACCGGGGGGATCGCGCGCGCAAGGAAAACCTGGTGGAACACGGTTTTCGCCTGCCCTCGGCGCTGGACAACCGGCCGCTTCGGTTTGAAGAATTTGAAACGCGTCTCGATCAAGTGCTTTTTGTTTCCGCCACGCCGGGAGAGTATGAATTGAAATGCACGGGAGGGGAGTACGCCGAGCAAATTATCCGCCCCACCGGACTTTTAGATCCGTTGGTGGAAATCCGCCCGGCCAAATCCCAGGTAGACGACGTTTTGGCGGAGGCGAGAAAAGTGATTGCCGAGGGGTTTCGGGTTTTGATCACCACCCTGACCAAGCGCCTGGCCGAAGAATTGACCTCTTATTTTAGCTCCGAGGGTATGCGCATCCGCTATCTCCATTCCGACATCAAGACCCTGGAGCGCATGGAAATTTTGCGTGACCTGCGCACTGGGGAATTTGATATTTTGGTGGGGATCAATCTGCTGCGCGAGGGCCTCGACCTTCCCGAAGTGGCGCTGGTGGGCATCCTCGACGCCGACAAGGAGGGATTTTTGCGCTCGGAGCGCTCCCTGATTCAAACCATCGGCCGGGCCGCGCGCAACTCCGAAGGCAGAGTCATCCTCTACGCCTACCGTGAAACGGCCTCCATGCAAAGGGCGATGGGGGAGACGCGCAGGCGGCGCAAACTTCAGGAGGCGCACAACGCCAAACACGGCATCGTTCCCGCCAGCATCAAAAAGGCGGTTTCCGGCGGCGTGATCGAGACACTGCGGGGGACTCTCAAGACAGCGCTTCCCGCGCTCAAAGATGAAGGCGCTTTGGATTTGGAACCCGAATCTCTGGAGCAGAGGATAGAGCTTTTGAGGAAGCGCATGAAGGCGCTGGCGCGGGATTTGCGCTTTGAAGAGGCGGCCGGTGTGCGCGAGGAAATCAAGGCGCTGACGGAAGCACGCTTGATTTTGTCGTGAGACGCTAGGGTATCGCTTTAATCTTTTGAATTGAGTTCTTCGATCTCTCGGAGGGCCAATCCGGTGGCCTTGGCAATAAATTTGGGGTCGGCACCGCTGGCAAGCATATCACAAGCAATCTTTCTACGCTCTGCGATTCGGCCCTTTTCCATGCCTTGTTCCAGACCTTTTTCCAGGCCCTCTTCAAACCACTCGTCGCGGTCGATCTGTAAAGAATACTTTAGTGCAGGCATAATTCGTTCTCCTTTATTGGGAATAACTTCCCGTTCTATGCGTTCCAGCCGGCCAAGGTGAAATTTTTTCCCTCGATAGCGTTCGAGATAGCGCAAGGCCTTGCCCAACAATTTTGTATGTTCGGCCTTGTTTTTGGCAGCAGACGAAATTTTAAAAAGCTCTCCAATCGCCTGATCGTCCATCCGCCATACTCGGGACATCGTGTATAAAATGGGAGTTGTTGTCAAACGTTTTTTGTTCCAGGCGGCCAGTTTGTTGAGATTGAGCAAGCGGCAGCGAAAATTGAGGATATTTTTGCCAAAATCGCGGCGAATTTTTGGGGTTATGCCGATCAGAGAATCCTGAAAATTCAAATGCCCTTTCCAGTCTCTCTCCCGCCCGTGATAGACCAAAATGGGGACAATGGGCCTTTTTTTAGTGGCGTAAATACAAGTTTGATAATGCAGCAGTTGTTGCAAGAGTTTGGAATCTTGATGACTTTTGTGTTCCAAGAGAAACGCCATTTGAACGGTTTCACCGGAATTTTTGTATTTCACCGAAAAAAGGAGATCGGTTCTCTTTTCCCTCCACGCCGAATCCATATAGACGGTTTCTTCCGACTTGAGGGTTTTCCAATTGTAGTTTTGATATTCGGAGGAAGTGAGAATCAAGCGGAAGAGATCGGTGGCATACCTGGGGTCAGAATAGATTTCTTTAAACAAAGCATTGTGGAGTTGCAGTTTGGTAAATTTGGATTTGTTTTGAGGCACTTTTTAGCTCCCTGTTGAAGGTAAAAAAAGCACTTTAGAGGGAGGTCTTCACAAGGGAGAATGGTAAAAATGAGTTTTTTCATTTTTGAAATAAATCGGAGCGATGCGTCTGGATTTTTTATTATCCCGTGAAAAAAAGTTTGGTTAGTCTTGGGCAGCAGGCATTTGCATTAAGAAATAAAAGCCTTATAATGATTTAGTTAATTTAAATCTCAAGGATAGGTGATTTAAAATGATGACAAGGAAATTAGTCCGTCGGCCTCAAAACCTCATGCACAAAAATTAAATTTTATTAAAAGAACAAGGAGTTCTTTATGTTCAGGAATATCTTCCTTCCGCTTATAATCTTGGGCCTTCTTTCCGCCTGCGGAGGCGGTGGAGGAGAAGGTGGTGGAGGAGCGGGTTCCAGCAGTCCGCCGTCTACTTCGCCACGAACGCCGACCCCGGGAAATCCGAGGACTCCCACGCCGGCACCGATCAACGTCTGGGCGGGGGTAGGTGCCGCCTCGATTCCGCAAAATGCGCAGACCTCCACGGTGGAGCGCGAGGTGGAGTTTGGGGACGGGATGACGGTCAGTTATGACGCGACCGACCCTGAGAACGAAGAGGTTTGCCGTACCGAATTAGTGGGCAGTGATTCCCTCTCCATCTGCATGAATTTGGACGACGGAGAGGCACAGGGAGAAGACTTTGAAGGGGAAATTACCTGTCGCATCAACGAAGTGGATCAACCGGACTGTGATGAGGTCTATCAAAGGTTGACCGACGCTGGATTTAGCGCCTCGCCCTCCTTTTTGTCGCCCTATTGGAGTCAGGCACAGGTCGCCGGTTTTGAGTGTGCACCGGGGATTTTCCGGGGCGATAAAGCGCTTGAGTGTAACGACGACTGGGCAGTGGTGGTCAACGGAGAAGACGGTGCGGGCAATGGCAAGGCGATCTGCCGGGTGCACCTGACTCAGGAGACGGGAAGATGTTTGGGAGCGCCCAAGCAGGTGGACACGGACAACGACGGAGTTTTGGACGCGGAGGTTGCGCCCCAAGACCTTATTTTGGAGATGCAGCAGACGCGCTGGGTGGGGTATTTGGGAGAAATGCCGACTTTGGATCAAGTCCTCTACACCGAGGGGATTGATCCCATTGCCGTTAGAGATGCTCCGGCAAATGCGGTTTTGCATTTTGAATCCCGCACGCCGGAAGTTTGCAGTGTGGACAACGACGACGATGCCGCCAACGGGGCAAAGGGTAGAGTGATTCCCGACCCGGATGCGAGCAATAAAGGTGTGTGCCGGGTTTTGTTGAAGATAGCGGCGCCGGGTTTTGTAGATCAGGTTTTTCAAAGAAGAATTGAAACCGTAGAAGATAACGATACTACCTGGGACGGGTACACTGTCGCGGGGGGCGTTTTGCCGATTGGGGAATCCCTCGCCGTCAATGCTCCCGCCGATCCCATTCCCGAACCCTTTTATGTCTACACTTCCACCAATCCCCGCGTTTGCTCAGTCGATCGCGGCACGGGTGAGATTACCGCCCTTGCCGGCGGCAATTGCCAGATTCAACTGCTGGCATCCTCTCTCACCGTTCCCCGGGGATATTTGGTCAGGCAAATTCTCGCTCCGCCGGTAACCGTGCGCGGAGAGCAGGGTATCGCCTGGGTTGCCGTGACTAGCGCAGTGGTGGGAACGGATTTGGAACTCGATCCGGTCAGTGGCAATGCGGTGGGAGCGGTAGTTAGCTATCAGATACTTTCTCCGGGGACGACCGGCTGTGCCTGGCAAAATGGCGATCCCACGACTCTCACTCTTGAGTTTAGTGGTGCGGGAACCTGTCAGGTGCGCGCCACTTCTCTACTCACCGGATTTGAGAGTTGGGAGCAAATAGAAGATATTAACGTCGTTTTGCAAACCCAAACGGGACTCGCCTGGTCGCCCTCGCAAAGTGCCGGCACGGTGGGAACGGCATTGACCCTCGATGCCGCTACCGGAACCGCCGATGCCGATCAAGTTATTTATGAACTCTCAAGTAATGATGATGGCAGCACTGGTTGCGTTTTTGAGAGCGCTCGCACCCTCACTTTTACTGATGCCGGAAACTGTACCGTACAAGTACGCACCACCCGGGCGACTTATGAAGATTGGACACAAGAACACACTATTGCTGTCGGCAAGGGAGATCAGACGCTTTCCTGGGCAGCGCCCACCACTGGCAAGGTGGGAGCAGACCTTACCCTTCCCGCCCCTACTGGAGCAACTGGCACAATCAGTTATACAGTCAACAGTCAGGGGACGACGGGGTGTAGTGAAAGTTCTGGCGTACTCAGCTTTACCGGCACGGGAGACTGCGAGGTTTCCGTCAGTGTCGAACTCACCGGATACAACGACTGGACCGACACCGCCACCATTACCGTTTCCGAGGGAGCTATTGAGGGAGTTTCCTGGAATCCCGAGGCAGCGTTTAATTCAGGGGATACCTCTGGGGCACTGGGGGGAGTCGTCGGGGCACTGGGTAGCGATACGGTCACTTATGAAGTTGTCGCTCAGGGAGGAACCAGCTGCGCCTTTACTGACCCCACCACCTCTACTCTCACTTTTGGCATTGCTGGAACCTGTGTTGTGCAGGCAACAGTTGAGCGCGACCAGTACAATGACTGGGAGTCTCCCGCCTTTGATATTGAAATTACCTCCATCACTCCCATCGTTATCACCTGGGCGGGTTACGCCAACAGCAATGTGGCGACCATCGGGCAAACGCCTCCGGCGCTTTCAGCTCGCACTTACAACCCCACCAATCCCGATAGCAATGCTTATGAATTTATTGCCGTTCCAAGCGGCGTTTGTTCGGTCGATCCCAGCACTGGGGCATTGAGCTTGAATGGGGTGGGGAGTTGCGTGGTCACTCACACGGCGACCAAAAGTGGTAGTGGCAATGGGAGAAAGACGGTGATTGTCAGCATCAACCCCGGAACCCAGACCGTCATCCCGGGAACCCCTTATACGAATCCCTCGAGTTTTGCGGTGGGGGATACGTTGGCACTGGGTACTGCTCCCACCGGAGAAAAGGGAAATATTCTCTACCGCTCCACGGATTCTGCCATTTGTACACTGGCGACAAACGGGGACATCACCGCCACCGGCGAGGGAAGTTGCGTGGTGCAAGCGCAATTTGAGGCAACCGCCAATTATCTCGCTTCCGCCTGGACGCAAATTCACACCATCACTGTCGACAAGGCAGACCAGGCAGCGCCCACTGCCACCGATACCTACGGATCAAGTTCGAGTTTGGTGGCGGGGGGAACCCTCGAGGTGGTTACTCCTCCCAGCGGCGGCGGGCAAGTGGGAGTTTTGGAATACCAGTCCAGTACGCCCACTATTTGTTCGGTTAACAGCGAAACTGGAGAGGTTAGCGGACTTTCGGCACAACAATGTACTATAACTGCCCGTTGGAGTGGGGATGTGGACACCAACCCCTCGCCGCCCTTGCAGGTTTTGGGTTTGACGATTGCGGCGGGAGGGGCGCAACTTGTACCGTCGGCACTCGACCCCTACGGGCAAAATCCCAGTGTTCAATTTGGAGAAAATTTGGCGATTCTCACCCCTCCGGTGGGAGACGGCACACCCCTTTATAGTACCACGACTCCCACTATTTGCTCGGTGGGCACCAGTGGAGACGTCACCGGGGACAGCATCGGGTCTTGCCTGATTAGCGCTAGCTGGCCAGCGACCACCAGTTATCCGACTGCCTCGGCAGTGGTGCCCCTGGCATCTATTGAGGTTACCCGCGGCGATCAGGCGGCGCCCAGCGCTTCGGACATATACGGCACAACCCCTTCTCTTTCCACTGGGGGAAGGCTTATTAGAAGCAGTGATCCCGCCGGTGGCGGGGCGAGCGGTTCAGCGCGCTATCAGACCACCACCGAGTCGATTTGCTCGGTCGCCGCCGGCACTGGTTTGATTACGGCACTTTCAGATGGTGCCTGTATCATTCAGGCGCGCTGGAGCGGGGATGCCACTTATTTGCCGTCTCCCTGGCAGACCATGCAGACGGTGACGATTGCCCCAATTGCCTTTGAGATGGCGCGCTGGGGAGAATTTAGAGGAAAACTCACAGTGGGGGGAGACACTCGCCGCCCCTCGAAATCCCGCGCCAGGATTCGCCGGGTGGAATACGCCTACGCTCTCGATTCCGGTGAAACCGATTGTACGCTGGAAGATGCCCAAACCGGAGAGGTGCGCGCCAATGCGGTGGCACTGCCGGCGGATTGTAGCTTGGAGATAAGTGCTTCGAGAGAGGGATACTCGACTCTTACGCAAGTTATTTCGATTCCCTTGCAGGGGGGAACGCTCGCCTTTGCCACTGCTCCTTCGTATAGTAGTGCAGCTTTAGCGGTGGGAACGACTCTTGCGGTTCAAAACGCTGGTGCCACTGACGACAAAGGCATAAACGTCGCCTGGAATTATTCGATTGAGGGCAAACGCGCCGGTGTGATTGCTGCCGGAATTTGCGTTATTACCAGCGGCGGGGACGTAAGTCTTGGAGCGAGTGCCCGGGTGGGGGACGTGTGCCACGTTTTCATCACCGCCAGCGCCGACGGCTACGAGGATTATCCGCTGCCGGAGGTAGCGCTTACGGTTTCGGGTGCTCAGCTTGCCGGACTTGCCTGGAATTCTCCCAGCAGTGGCAAGATCGGAACCGACCTGGATTTGGGAGCGGTGAGCGTTCCGGGTTCTGCTCCCGTAGGACTCATTATCCGCTATCAGGTCAGCGATAAAGGCACGGCAAAATGTTATTTGCGGGGAATCGCCGGCGCGCTGAGGCACACGCTGGGATTTAGTGCCGCCGGTACTTGTGAGGTCAAGGCGAGCGCCACTCATCCCCAATACGCGGACTGGGAATCTATCCACACCGTTACCATCACTGGTGATACCATCACGCCCACAACTCTAGCGACGGCAAACGCCACCTGTCTAAGTTTTAGCGACGGCGGACTCAAGTGCTGGGGTAGAAATAATGAAGGACAATTGGGATTGGGGAACACCAATAACCTTGGAGGACTGTCCCATCAAACCGGCGGGGGTATCCCTTGGGTGGATGTGAGTGCAGACGGAGTGGGGGGAGTCGCTCAAGTTTTTACCAACCGGGGAGAATCTGTATCCCACGCCTGTGCCATTCTTCAAGACGGAAGACTCAAGTGCTGGGGAAAAAACGATCATGGGCAATTGGGACTGGGACACAAAAATGATCTGGGAGGTGCTGCCAGTGAGATGGGAAGCAATTTGGGGGTGGTGATCAATCCGGGACACGAAAAAAGCATCCAGGGTGTCGCCATGGGGGGGAATCACACCTGTGCGATTTTGGACGATGGAAATCTCAAGTGTTGGGGGAGCAATTCTTCCGGTCAATTGGGCCTGGGGGGAGGAACCTCGGATGTCACCACTCCGGGAAATTCTGCGCTTAATTTGGGAACCAGTAAAACAGCACTGGAAATTTCTGCGGGACTTTCTCACACCTGCGCCCGCCTCGACGACAATACGGTCAAGTGCTGGGGCAGGAATAATGAGGGGCAATTGGGGCTGGGAGATACCACCAATCGAGGGGAAAATGCCAACCAGATGGGAGACGCTCTAACGGTGGTGAATTTAGGGCAGACCGCCAAGCAAATCGCTGCGGGCAATACTCACACTTGTGCCCTTTTAAATGACGATTCGGTCAAGTGTTGGGGGCAAAATAATCGGGGCCAGTTGGGGATTGGCAGCACTGCCGATCAGGACTCCCCTCAGTCGGTCGATTTGGGAACGGATACAAATAACGATCCCTACACCGCCAAGAAGATTGTCGCCGGATACAGGCACACTTGTGTGATTTTAAACGACGACAAGGTGAACTGCTGGGGTGAGAACGACAGCAATCAGTTGGGCAGGGGCGGTGCTCGTCGGGAATCACCTCCCGCGACAGCGCTTGATTTGGGAGGGGTGGGTGCCGAACATATCGCCGCCGGATTCAAGCACACCTGCGCCCTGCTCGCTGACAATACCCTCAAGTGTTGGGGTGCCAACGGTTACGGGCAATTGGGACTGGGAGACAGAAGAGGGCGCACGACTCCCACCAGGGTTCCTTTATTTGGCGAAATTTCAGAGTTTGGCACGTTGGCGTGGGCATCTTTTCCCGGTAGCGTGGATGTTGGAGAGACGCTGACTTTGAGTGACCCCACTTCAACGCCCGCCTTTGATGAATGGGTGGCGAGTGTACTCTCCGGGGATTGCGTTTGGGATCAAAGCACCAAGGCCTTGGAGTTTACCGGCCTTGCCACTTGTACTGTTTCTTTAACTGTCAGCAAGGGCGGTTATGTGGACGAGGTGGAGTTATTCAGTGTGACGCCCTCGCCGCTAACTCAAGCAAATATCGCCTGGAATCCAACCCAAACAGAGGGAACGGTGGGGACGGAGTTGCCCCTTTCTCCAGTGGCAAATGCCGATGCCACGGTGGTTTATGAAGTGGAAGATGCGGGCAGCACCAGTTGTTATTTTAAGGGAACAACAGACCCGGAAGAGCGCACTTTGATTTTCTTGTCGGCGGGAACCTGTCAAGTTATCGCCGTAAGTTCGGGCGGCAATTATCTACCCTGGGAATCCGCCCCTTTCAGTATTTCGGTAAAGCACCCCCAGGTGGTAAACGTGCCCACGGATGCTTACGGCGGCACCAGTCCGACCCTTACCATTCCCAATATTTTGGTGCTGAAAGAATTTCCCAAAGGCGGCCAGGGACGGCCCGAGTATCGCCCCAAAGATAATGATGAAACTTATTGCAAGGTTGATCCCGATAGCGGCAGGGTCACGCCGGTTGCGCCGGGGAATTGCGAAGTGGAAGTGCGCTTTCCGGCGAGTGGGGAATACTATGCCTCGAACTGGGAAGCAGTAGAAACCATTGTCGTTTCTGCGCCCTTGGAAGTCCAGCCGAATGTGGCGTGGAACCCGACGCAAAACCGTGGCATCGTGGGCGATGATTTAGTTTTGGCGATTGTCGGTGGAACTGATGCCAGTGCCCGGGTGGAATATTTGATTGCCAATATGGGAGATACGGACTGTGCTTTCAAGGGTTCGGGCGACCCCGATGAGCGCACACTTATATTTAAAGATTCGGGCACTTGTATTGTGCAGGCGAGAAGCAAGCTGGCGGGGCATTTTGACTGGCGCTCACACCGCTTTTCGATTTCGGTCAAATACGCTCAACCCCTGACGGTTCCCAGTAAACCCTATGGGGACAACCTCAACCTGGCCTCGGGATTTACTCTTTCGATTGCCACCGAACCTAGCGGGGGAAATGGAAATTTGGAGTACCGAAGCAGCAGCGCCTCTGCCGCCAATTGCGATGTGGATGCCGATGGAAAAGTTACCGGCAAGGATGAGGGAAGTTGCGTGATAGAGGTTCGTTGGGGGGAGTCTTCCACCCACTACGCCTCAACCTGGGAGGTTTTGGCGACGATTGTCGTTGTGCCCCCGCCCGATCCAAAGCAGACCGGACTGGCGTGGGCCGCACCGACGAGTGGCAAAGTAGGGCAGGAACTGGTTTTGCCGGTGGTTTCGGGTGAAGACCAAAATGCCCAAGTCTCCTATACCATTACCTCTCAGGGCACTACTGCCTGCGCCTGGAAAGACGGCGATGTCACCACCCTCACGCTGGTCTTTAGCGATGCGGGAACCTGTGAAATCAGGGCGCTCTCAGAGCTTTCCGGGCATCAAAACTGGGATTCTGTGGCGAGCATTGTGGTGGTCAAGGGGACGCAAACTGCGCTGATCTGGGCACCTGCTCAAAGTTCCGGCGCAGTGGGAGTGGATTTGGTGTTGGATGCGGTCACTGGTGCGGGCCTAAACGGTGCCAACGACCCCACCTATGCGGTAAGTGATGCCGGGGCAACCGGCTGCGCTTTTGGCAGTGGAGATGCCACCAAGGTGCGCACCTTAAAATTTACTAATGCGGGAACTTGTAAAGTGCGGGCGAGCGTCTCGCGCACGGGTTACGAGGACTGGCCTTCCCCCGAAATCTCCATTTCGGTTATTAAGGGCACTCAGACCGGCCTTGCCTGGGCGGTAGTCGGTTCTCCCCCCTCGGGCAAAGTGGGAGAGACGACAACCCTGCCGGAAGTGACCGGTGCAGAAAATGCGGACAATGTCTCTTATGAAAAAACCTCCGACGCGGGAAATTCCATTTGTCTTTTTTCAGGCCGCGACCTCACATTTTCTGACTCGGGAACCTGTATCGTCCGGGCGGTCGTCACCCGCACTGGTTACGACTCGCTAACGCTAGGGCCAGTGTCGATCACCGTTGCCAAGGGAACACTGACCACTATTAGCTGGAATGTGGGCACCACAAGTTTTGTTAAAGGTGCTACGCCGCTACTGCCCCAGGTGAGTGGAATGATTCAAGGGGACGTGGATAAATACACGGTCAGCGATGCGGGGACGACTCAATGTGCTTTTAGCAGTGGGCGCACCCTCGGCCTTCCCGCCGCCGGAACTTGCAAGGTGAAAGCTACGCTCACCCGCACGGGGTATGATGTGTGGGAGCGGGAAGTGAGTCTGACCATCACTAACGCACCTCCGGTGCAAATTGCCTGGGACGGTTACGGCACTGGTGCAAATAAAAACAAGGCCAAAGTGGGAGAAAACGCGCCCACACTGCAAGCGCCAACACTGAATCCCGCCACGGCAACGGCCGGCTATACTACCTCGTCTGCTGGGGTGTGTGGCGTGACCTCTGTGGGAGTCTTGACCATTTTGGGCAAGGGGGACTGTGTGGTGAAACTCACCGCCACGCCGGTAGATGCCAATAATGTCGCCGGGACGTTTTCCGTGACAGTGGCAGTGGAGCGGGGCGACCAGACGGTCACTCCCGCAAGCAACCCTTACGGAAATAATCCCAGCATTGCGGTGGATGGGACGCTTCCCCTTGCCAATCCTCCCACCGGACGAAAAGAAAGTGCCACCATCACTTATCAGTCAACTGACTCCAGTATTTGCAGCGTAGATGAAAATGACGGGGAGATTACCGCCCATAAGGTGGCAAGTTGTGTGGTGCAAGCGCAGTTTGCCCAGACTGCAAACTATGAAGAGTCCGTCTGGACACAAATTTTTAGCATCACGCCGGGCAAGGGAAGACAAAATGCACCTTCGGGCAGCGACGTCTACGGAAATCCCACTCCGACTCTTGCGGTGGGTGAAACTATTTCCGTGGAGACTGCACCCAGTGGTGGAGGCGAGCACGGGGGGTTGGTTTACACTTCCAGCAATACCGACAATTGTTCGGTGGCCCCCAATGGGGATGTCACCGGAAAACTGGCGAAAGCTTGTGAAATTAAGGCGCATTGGAAGGGCAATGATGACTATCTGGCCTCAGCTCAAATAACGGTCTTGACTCTTATTGTGGGCAAGGGCACGCAAGGCGTTCCCGTCGCGAGCAACCCCTACGGGCAAAACTCGCAAGTCAAGGTGGATACAGACTCTGCCCAACCCACAGCACCCACCGGTGGGTATGGGAGCGTGAGGTATTCCTCTCCCGACAGCACTTTTTGTTGGATCAATCCCAGTAACGGGGTCATCCGGGGAGTCAAGAAGGGGACGTGTAATGTCCATGCCCAGTGGACGGGAGATATTAACTATCTGGCATCCTCTACCGCACCCATCGCCTCGGTGGAAATCATTCCAGGGGATCAGACGCCTCCCACCGCCTCCAATATTTATGGGGACTCGCCGAGTTTGGCCGTTGGGGTTGCTCCTCTGGCCAGAGAAAGTGTTCCCAGTGGAGGAGATGCCCACGGGGATGTGAGGTATCAAGTGACCACCCCTACTATTTGCGATATCGACGCCGACGGGAAGATCACCCCCAAACTCAATGGGGGTTGTACCGTTCAGGCGCGCTACGACTCCACTGATGATTATTTGGTTTCTCCTTGGGTGACCATGCAGACAGTGATGATTGACAAGGGCACTATTCAAATAATCACTCTGGGAAGTTTTAGCGGCACTCTTATCGTGGGGGGAAGCAGCTTGACCCCCACCGCTCCGGTGGCGCAACCTGCTGGTACAACGATTAAGTATGGACTGAAACAGGGTGAGAGCGACTGCACTTTGCTCAATCCGAGCACTGGAGAAGTGGGCGCGAAGCTGGTGGCCGTGGTGGCCGGCACGACCGCCTGTACAGTGGTGGCGACTATCGAACTGATTGGTTATAACTCCGAGGAAAATGAGTTTGAAGTACTCTTGGGTGTCGGTACGCTGGCCTTTGATTCCGTCGGCCATCCCAACTATAGCGGAACCTTGAGAACCGGGGCAACCCTCGCGCTGGATTCGGCCCCCGCCGTCGATGATTCCGGAGTGTCCGTGGTGTGGAGTTATAGCGCCAGGGGAGAGCGCTACGGAGGGGCCAGAAGCAATGTGTGTTCCATTGATGGAGCGAGTGGACTGATTACTGTGGAAAGTGACGCTCAGGTGGGGGATGCCTGTCGGGTGGTGGCCACCGCCAAGTCCGACGGGTTTGCCGACTATATCGCCCCGGCCACGGTACTTGCCATCGTGGGGAGCGAGCAAACCGGTCCATCCTGGACACCCGCCATCACCACCACCAAACTCGGACAAGACATCGTTCTTGGCCCGATCGTCTTGCCCAACAATTATCCGGCCGGCTCCCTGGCACTCTATCGGGTGACCGATTCCGGCACGGCCGGTTGCTATTTCCGCGGCCTGATAGGAGATAGCGCCCACACCCTGGCGGTTCAAAGCGATGGTACCTGCAAAGTGAGGGCGGTCAACACCCACCCCGCCTATGCCGACTGGGAATCCACCGAGCATACGATTACAGTGAACGAAAACACCGCCGTGCCGACTCAAATCTCCACCTGGCAGCACACCTGTGTGCGCTTTGATGACGGCGGCCTCAAGTGTTGGGGGAATAATACGTACGGCAAATTGGGTTACGGACACGAACGCGTTTTGGGTACGAATTCCCTCACTCCCGATCGCGGTGGGGCCTGGCCGTGGGTGGATGTCAGTGCCGATGGCGTAGGGGATGTTGCCCTGGTTGGGGTTTTCAAGACCGATTATTTCGGGGATTATGCTGGTGTTGGTCATTCTTGTGCGGTTTTAAATGACGGCTCCCTTAAGTGTTGGGGCAATGATGAGAGAGGACAACTCGGCATTACCAATACCCGCGGTTATGTCATCCACAAGGGTGATGGCCTCAACGAGATGGGTGGCAATCTTCCTCTGCTGGATTTGGGAAATGGCCGCAGCGCCAGCACTCTCTCTTTGGGACAAAGTCACAGCTGTGCTCTGTTAGACGATGATACGGTCAAGTGTTGGGGACATACCAGCAATGGCAGGTTGGGAAGGAACGCCAACCATAACAATAATGCGAGAAATCCCCACAACGCCATCAATTTGGGCAGTGATTGCGACGGCGGCAACACCTGCACCGCCAGCGCCATCGCCCTGGGGGGAAGATACTCTTGTGTCATCGTCAGCGATGGCCGGGTCAAGTGTTGGGGCCTCAACGATCGGGGCCAGTTGGGGGTAGGCAGCACCAGCGGAACCAACTCTGGCAAAACGGCGGTGGATTTGGGTTCCGATTGCAACGGCAGTGCTTGTACCGCCACGGCGATCAGCGCCGGCTGGAAGCATACCTGTGCCCTGTTAAACGACGACCGCGTGAAGTGCTGGGGCGACAACGGCAGTGGCCGTCTGGGAGTGGGCAACACCACCCGCTTGAGTGCCCCCGGAGCGGCGGCGGATTTGGGCTCCGACTGCAACAGCAATGCTTGCACCGCCACAGCGATTAGCGCCGGATGGAAGCACACCTGTGCCCTGTTAAACGACAATCGCATTAAGTGTTGGGGGGAAAACGAGCATGGCCAGTTGGGATTGGGCAATACCACCGATTTGAGCGCCCCTGGAGATGCGGTGGACTTAGGCCTGAATCGCACTGCCTTGGCGATCAGTGCCGGCATGGCCCAGACCTGTGCCATTTTGGACAACCATGTGCTCAAATGCTGGGGAAGAGGATCTATGTTGGGCCTTGGGGGAGGGATTAATCGGGGAGATGGGCCGAATGAGATGGGAGAGGACTTGCCGGCAGTGCCTTTGTTGGCCGAAAATGAGCACTTTTCTTCTCTGGATTGGCCATCTTTTCCCGCTACCGCCGCAATCAATAGCGAGACGGTGGCACTCGGCGATCCCGACAGCACTCCAGTATTTGACCAATGGCGGGCGCAGCACTTGTCCGGGGATTGCACCTGGAACGGCAACACTAAAAAAATCGCCTTTGGTTCCACCACTTCCACTTGCCGGCTGGCCCTTAGCGTGGGCCTGTCGGGCCACGCTTCCTACAGCAAAATCTTTTCGGTAGTGGTGGGATTGGCACCCCAAAGCGGCCTGGACTGGACACCCATCAACGTGGGGGCCTTTGGTATTCCGGGAGTGGATTTGGTGTTAAATGCGGTCACCGGGGCCGACTCCAGTGCCGCCATCGAGTATTTTGTCACCGATCAGGGCAACACCGGTTGCGTTTTTGGCACTGGCAGCGATGCGGCCGAGCGCACTTTGAGTTTTAGCGGGGCGGGGACTTGCCGGGTGCGCGCCATTTCCCTGCTGAACAATTATGAAGTTTGGCCATCCCCCATCGTGTCTATTCAAGTCAAACTCCCCCAGTCCAACGTGGCGGTGCCGACCAATCCCTATGGGGATACTCTCACCATCTCTTCGGCGGCCCCCCTCACTTTGCAACTCAAACCTGTGGGCGGCCAGGGGAGTCTGGAATACCAATCTTCGGACACTCAAAAGTGTACCGTGGACAGTGACGGCAAAGTTACCAGCGGGCTGCTGGGAGAATGTACTATTCGCGTCCGTTGGGCGGGTAATGATCAATACGCCCCCTCCGAATGGGCCGATTTGGCCACCATTGAGGTCATACCCATCCAAGAGACGATCGTCGGTTGGTATCCGAAAAGCGTGGGTGTAGTGGGAACCGATTTACTGCTATCCCAGGTGATTGGTACGCATAATAGTGCAATCGTCACCTACGAGATTCTTGACAATGCAGGCGGCAATTGTGGTTGGAAAAATAATGATGCCACCACTAGCACTCTCACTTTTACTGGTACGGGAACTTGCAAAGCAAGGGCATTGTCTGTGCTCTCCGGACACGACGATTGGGCCAACGAAATTTCCGTTATGGCCTATAGTGATACGGTTCAAAGTACAGTGAGTTGGACACCCACCACCACCGGGTTTGTGGGGGTGGACTTGGATTTAACTGCAGTTAGTGGGGCCGATGCTTCTGCCCAAGTCGATTACACTATACTCAATGAGGGCCAGACTGGCTGTGCCTGGACGGGCACTTCTGGAACGGCCGCCCACACCTTGAGAACTACCGGGGAGGGTTCCTGTTGGGTGCGTGTCACCGTTTCCCTGAGTGGTCATTCCCCTTGGCAGTCAGAGACACAGGAAATTGTTTTTTCCAAACGCACTCAAACTCTAAACCCTCCAACCAACCCTTACGGTAGAACTAATTTGGATGTTGGGACTTATTCAAGAACGAACCAGGAGCAGTACAGTAGGTATTTGGCGATTGTCAATCCTCCTACAGGCGGCCATGGAAGCCTTGAATATAGATTGTCACGCAATGATTATGGAGGTGGGCGCAGCCTCTGTTTTATCAAGTCGGATACAGGAGCACTTGCTGCGGGCATTGGAGTCAAGGGGACTTGGATACATCGGGACTCCAGCAAGAGAACCTGCGTGGTTCAGGCCCGTTGGTCTGGCAACGATTTTTACAAGGCCTCTGATTGGGTGGATATAGCGACTATGACTGGTGTCAAGAATTAGGCGAAGTCAGGGGCCTTTTGTCGTGATCTTGCGGTGTTGGCACAGTATTTTAGTTTTTTTAAAGAAGTTCCGATACAGGGTCTATGAAGTTCCAAACCTGCTTGCTGGGCCTTTTTTTGGTGCTTTTTATTTCTTGCGGTAGCAAGGACGAGGGGAGTGCCGCCACCCAATCCGGAGGGCAACAAAGTGTTTCCGTTCCCGCTCGGGAAGTGATCGGAATCACAGATTTTTCTCCGTTGAGTGCCGGGGGATACCACACCTGCCTTTTAAGCGTTTCGGGTGAAGTCCAATGCTGGGGCAGTGGGGCGCAGGGGCAGTTGGGAAATAATGCCTTGGAGGCTGCCGGTGCTCCGGTCAATGTCGTCGAAAATGCAGACAGTAGCACGCCTCTTTCCGGGGTGGTTCAGATCACTTCGGGAGAGTCCCATAGCTGTGCCCTCACCAGGGACAAAGAGGTCAAATGTTGGGGCCAGGAATACACTCAGTGGTCAATTGCTCAAAGCTCGGGTAAACCCCAGGCCAATCAAGACCGCAATGCTCCCGTCAAAATGCCTTTGTCGGGCATGGTTGCCGTCTCTGCGGGATGGTCGCACACTTGTGCCCTGACCGAGAGGGGAGCGCTCAAGTGTTGGGGTGAAAACGATTATGGTGAATTGGGAAATGGTACCACGACAAATTCCTTTGCTCCGGTAGATGTCCTCGAAGCTGCGGGCAGCAGCACGCCCCTTTCCGGGGTGGTGCAAATCAGCGTCGCCACACATCTTAGCTGCGCTTTGTTGTCGGGGGGAAGAGTCAAGTGTTGGGGTGGAAACGATTATGGTAATTTGGGGAATGATTCCACGGCGGATTCCTACACTCCGGTAGATGTCGTCGAAGCTTCGGGCAGCAGCACACCTCTTTCCGGGGTGGCGGCCGTCAGTTCGAGTATGTCCCGCACTTGTGCCTTGATGGATTCCGGCGGGGTCAAGTGTTGGGGAAGTGGAAACAGCGGGGGCCTGGGCAATGGTGCTGATGAGAACCGCAAATATCCGGTGGACGTTCTCGAAGGAGAAGGCAGCAGCACACCTCTTTCGGGGGTGGTGCAGGTTAGTGCGGGCACGGGCCACGTTTGCGCCTTGATGGATTCCGGCGGGGTCAAGTGTTGGGGAAATGGAAGCGCCGGACAATTGGGCAACGGCGGGAATGAAAATTCCGCTTTTCCGGTGGATGTGCTCGAAGATCAAAATGGCAATACACTTCTTTCGGACGTGATTTCCATCAGCGTGGGGATGCTTCAAAACTGCGCGCTCACTGCTTCGGGGTTGGTAAAATGTTGGGGCGGTGGAAACAACTTGCCGGTGGCGGTGGTCGCCACAGAGGGAGGAAGTGATCCTTTCCGCGCGGCCGGTATGTGGAAGGTGGAATCGGTTTGCCATAGTGACGGTTTTTGCAAGTTGAAACCCGATTCTCTGCTGGCCCTGAGTTTGCAAGGGCCAGCGACCACACCGGCGAGCAATTCCACTCCGCAACTTAGGGTTTATCACCTCGAAGCGGGGGATCAAGTATCACTCCATCTCGATAGCGCCTGCAACAGCACTGCCCTGGCCGAGGGAACGGTGGAGGCAGAGGCAAGCGTGCTGGATTTGACGGTATCGGCACTGACTGCCAGAGAAAATACAATTTATGCCAAAGTCGGCGATTTGTGCAGCAGTAATAAAATTCCCTACACCTACAGCGACGGAGCAGAACGACTGGTTTTATCCACAACCAGTCCCTCCGACGTCGACACTCCCATCGTTTGGGTCAATCTGTTGGCCGACGGCGATGAGATTTCCCTGCATCTCGAGAGCGGTTGCACGGACGCTCCCGTTGCCGAGCAAATGGCCACCGGAAATACTGAAAGTCTCGGCATTTCACCTCTGGGAAGTGATGGGATTTACAATATTTACCTCAAACAAAATGGCGTTTGCTATCCCCATGGCATCACCTACCAATTGCAAACTTCGAGTTGATGGGGAACCTATGAGTTGGAAAAGAGGGATGACTTTTTTGCTTGTCGGCCTGGGACTGACAGCACTTTTGTCTGCTTGTAGCAAAGATTCGGACAGTGGTGGGGGTGGGAGTGGGAGTGGAAAGGCCAAAAGCGCACAGCTTTCGGATCAATCTCAACCCCAACCTCAAAATATTTCAGTTTCCCCGGTGAGTGGGATGACAATACTGCTTTCCCGCTTTAAAAGCACCCCTGGCGTGTTGCTTTCGGGACTTCAAGTCAGGGGAAAGGTTCAACTCTTTTCCGATCCCGCCTGCAGCGTTGCCCTTTCTCAAAAAGTTCCCGTCCGCAGGCCACAACAAGGTTTGGCCACCACACCTCTGCCTTTTGGAAAACATTTTATTTACGCAAAATCCTGGGATTCGGCGGGCAATGCCTCGGCCTGCTCGACAGTTTTTGCCACTTATCTTTACCAGGAGGCGGTGGAAGACCACTATCCTCGAAATATCAGCGCGGGCAAGGCCCATACTTGTGCAATCGTTGACTCTGCCGGCAGGGTCAAGTGTTGGGGGCATGGAAAAATCGGACAATTGGCGGCAAATGCCACTGACAACTCGGATGTTCCGCTTGCTATTTTGACCGGAGGAGAGGGGAGCGAAGCACTTGCCGGCGTGGTTCAAATTGATGCCGGAGGGGGACACACCAACGCCTTGATGAAATCCGGCAAAGTCAAATACTGGGGGCAAAACCACGATGAATTTATTGTTTATGCTGATAAGGGATTTACCCAAAGGGGAACCCCTTCCCAGGTTTTAAATAAGGACAGGTCTGCTCTTTCTGGTGTTGTTCAGACCAGTTCGGGGAAGGCCCACGCTTGCGTTCTCAAAAGTTCTGGTGAAGTGAAATGTTGGGGATGGGGAAATTACGGGGAGTTGGGCAATGGAACCAAGAGCACTAAAGAGCATCCGACAACCGTCATCGCCGCCCAGGGAAGCAGCAATTCCCTTTCCGGCATCGTTCACATCAATTCGGGAAATGAGCACACCTGTGCCCTCACCAAATCCGGTGGGGTCAAGTGCTGGGGAAATGGAACTACCGGACAATTGGGCAACGGCACTTTTAATACCGCCCTTTCCCCCGTCGATGTCATTGCCGCCCAGGGAAGCAGTGACCTTCTTTCCGGCATCGTTCAAATTAGTTCTGGAGATGAGCACAGTTGTGCCCTAACCAACTCCCAAACAGTGCTGTGCTGGGGAGACCGGAGCTATGGGCAATTGGGCCAGCGTGTGAGCAACGCCAACTTTTCCGCTCCGGTGGCGGTGCCTTCATTGTCCGGCATCGTTCAAATTGCTGTGGGCAATGATCATAGCTGTGCCCTCTCCCGTACGGGAATGGTCTTTTGTTGGGGAAGGGGGGACTCGGGACAGTTGGGAAATGGCCATTTTCGCACTTCTGCCACCCCAGTCAAGGTCATTCAAGGGCAAGATACCACCGCACCCCTTTCCGGTGTCTTGCAAATTGTGGCGGGGGGTGCCCACGCTTGTGCGTTGAGGACTTCTGGGGAAATCAAGTGTTGGGGAGAGGGAGATTATGGTCGTTTGGGTAACGATTCCAAAGTGGATAAAGCTTATCCCGTCACCGTGGTTTCCAGCGAGGGCAGCAGCACCCCGCTCAAAGTCGAAGCGCCAAATTTGAGTTTCTCCTGTCTCACCACCGGCGCTTGCGCCTGGGATGATTTTTCCTTGATCGCTTTGAGTTTGAAGAGTCCTGAGACTTCACCAAACTCCCTTTCCACCCCGCAAATTAGCGTGTCTCCCGTTGAGCAAGGAGATCAAGTTTCCCTGCACTCCGATCCCCTGTGCGCCAGTGCCGCCCTTGCCGAGGGAGGCGTTGGTGAAAATTCCGAGAGCATTGATCTGGTAACTACGGAATTGGTTGCCAAAGAAAATAAAATTTACGCCAGGGTGGGGAATCTTTGCAGCAGCAGCTTCGTTTTTTATGTTTATAGCGAGGGAACGCCCAGACTGGCGCTGGAGACGGAGAGTCCCTCCAGCAATAAAACGCCTACAGTTTCGGCCAATTTCCTCTCCACAGGCGACGTGCTCTCTTTACACCTCAAAAACGATTGTACGGACACTCCCATGGCCGAGAAGACGGCGGGAGAGGCGCGCGAGAGTTTGGTCACTTCGGAACTTGGAGAGGACGGGTTTTATCTCATTTCCTTCAAACAAAACGGTATCTGTTATCCCGATGGCATTATTTATCAGTTGAAAACTTCAAGTTAGTTGTCTTTGTTTGTCAATTAAAAAAGACTTTTCTTGCCACAACTTTCTGGTAACATAAATGACTTGAGAAGGTGGCCAAATTCTTGGCCACAAAAAACAAGGAGGTTCTCGTGTCTTTAGTCAAGTTTAAGTTTCTTTCCCTGACGCTGGCATCTTTTCTTTTTCTGGGAAGTGCGATGGCGGATTGTCTCGATCTCACCGGACGCTATATGTGTGCATTTCCGGGCAGCAGCCAAGAATTTCTTTACGAATTTTCTCAAAATGCGGATGGCTCAACTGATTTTTCCATGTTCATAGACGGCCGCAATGTCTACGGCGTGAATTGGACTCCCGACGGCAGTCTCGCTGTCAGCGGTTGGAGAATTGTGTGCAATGAAGATCGGGTAAGGCATTACCACGAACGCTTTAACATGATTATCGACTATCACTTGGAGGATGCGGGAATGTCGTTGGTGAGAACCGACAATGTTACCGGCACCAATGTTCAGGACGCTGATGAAATCAATGCTCTGGACGAAGAGGATTACAACCCCAGGTGGCCAACCCGAACCATGCGCTGTCAGAGATTGTACTAAGTTTTTCAAGGCCCGCTTTTGCGAGTGGGCCTTTTTAATTCGCCACGACTCCACTGCCGCTCCAGCGGCCCTCGCCCTGGTAAGACAAAACCCGGGTGATGAGGTGGTAGCGCACCACCACTTCGCGCACGCCGTCTGCGTTTAAGTCTTTTAAAAAAACTTTGTGCTGGCGCTGGCGGTAGTGGGCAAGGCCGTCTTCGTGCTCGTCCCAGACCAGTGGCCCCTTGGCCATTTTGAGGGTTTTTAAGTCGCCTGCTTCGAGGGTCAGCAAGTACAGGCGGGCAGTGGCGCGCAAGACGGTGTAGTGGGTTTTGCCCTCGTAAAAATAGACCAAAAACAGGCGCACGCCGGGAGAGAGAGTTGTCGCCCGGATGTGATAGGCGCGGGAATCTCCCCCCAGCGCATCCAGCGAGTGGCGGAAGACTTCATTTCCCTTCCAATCGTGGATAAACATCCAGTCGGTGCCGTCGTGTTTGGCAAAATAGAAGCTCTCTTTTCTGGCATCTGCGCCAATGTCGAAGCGATAGCGGGGAGTCCGCGCCTTGAAATGGACTGGCCTGCTTTTTTGTGGCCGCAGACTTTCCCGGGCGCGCCCTCCCTCCAGCATCTGCCACAGGGCCGCCTCGTCTTGTGCCGATGGCGAGATCGGCAAGGCGGCCAAGAGGACGAGGATTAGCTTTTTCACTCCTCTTATTATAGAATGGGCCATCCTGGGAGGTGTGATGAAGCAAGATTTTTCCCTGGCCTGGGCCAAAAACCCCCGCCAGGTACTCTACAAAACCTTTTCTATGGATGAGGACGGGGAGTCTAAAAGTCAGGTTTTTGATTGGGAGGAACTCGCCTCCCGTTCCGTGCAGGCACTCTTGTTGCCCGAAAAGGCCCGGCTGGACGGGGATTTGCAGGCGCGGGTGCGCCAGTTTCCGCTTCCGCGCATGGAGAGTGAGGGCATGGGAGAAGAGGCCTTTGAGAACTTGGACTACCAGGGGGGGCGCAGGCATTTGGAGCGCGCTTTAGGCCAGTGGACTTTGCAAAACAACCTGAATTTACTGGAAAACCTTTTCGCTCACCTCGAACATTTAAACGCGCTCTTTGCCAGCGACCGCAGTGCCTTTTTCGAGGAACTGTGGCAACTGACAAAAAACAACCTGGGGGCGCGGGAACTCAAAATCGTCTACCGCCACCTGATCTCTCGCGGGGAAAACGGCGGGAAGGCCAAAATGTGCCCGGTGATCGTCGAGGGGGAGCATACCCCCAATTCGGTGGAAAAGCGCCAATTGGGAGAGGCCCTGCTGGAAAACTGCACCGCCGCCTCCGGGGCGTCTTTTCAGGTGTTGCAATACTCTCCCCAAAGCGGAGAATGGTTGGCGACTGTCTCACTGGCAGGTTCCCCGGTGCTTTTGATGGCCCGGGTCTTCCACTTTTCGGCCCTGCAAAGGGCACTCTTTAAGGCGCTTTTTGCGGGCCTTTCGCACAAAATTTCTAGGGAGTGGGAGTAGGAGTGAGCAGGCCAAGCTTGCCAAGGGTAACCAGACAACTCAGAATGGTGAGGACAACTCCTGCGGAAGCGGCGGCCATTCTAAACATGATTTTGTCGTCTAAAGCTTTAATTTCACGTTTGAGTTCGGCCTTGGTGGTTTCAATTTTGCCGTCTAATTCTTTGATGTCGCGCTTGATTTCGGCCTTGGTGGTCTCAATTTTGTCGTCTAAAGCTTTAATTTCACGTTTGAGTTCGGCCTTGGTGGTTTCAATTTTGCCGTCCAACTCTTTGATGTCGCGCTTGAGTTCGGCCTTACTAATTTCAATATCGCGCTTGAGTTCGGTAATATCTCGCTTGGTGGCCAGACTGGAGCCGATAATTTCATAGAGCAAGCGCGCCTGGGCCAAGGCCTGGGCATCGGGAACACCCGCCTTTTTTAGCTCTTCGGCGTATTCGAGAGTGTTGACTCCATTTCCATTCACGGCATTTTTCCTCGTTTAATCCTCTATCGTCATTTTAAAAAAGATATTAAATCTGTCAAGGGAGTACATTGCTATTCAGTGGCCAGCACTGGCCCGCCCGAACGGGCCTAGTTCCTCACCCCCCAACAGATGAAAGTGGGCGTGAAAAACGCTCTGGCCGGCATCTTGTCCCACGTTGGTGACGATGCGGAACCCGCCGGCAAGCTCACCATAATCTTTGCTCCACTGTTTGAGGGCGGCAAAAACCGCCTCAATTTGTCCGGCAGTCATGGCGGTCACGTCCCGGCAATGCTCTTTGTGGATAAAGAGATGGTGAACCCGCGCCAGAGGGTGAATATCCTCAAACCCCAGCACCTGGTCGTTTTCAAAAATTTTTTGGCAGGGAATTTCACCGCTTACCATTTTGCAGAAGAGACAGTCGAGCATATCAGTGCCTCCCGGTCAAAACTTGTCTGAAGTTAAAGCTTTATGGGATGATAACCCAAGAGGGCATTTTTTGGGGAGGGATTTATGAAAAAAAATGTTTGGGTATTGGGAGTTTGGTGTGTGCTGGCCTGTTCTCCGGGCGTGACCACCCCGCCGAAGGCCCCCCTCGAAAACCTCTCCCTGTGGATGCAAAAAGATCCGTCTCTTGCGGCCGAAGATGGCCAAAATCAGGCCGGTCTGTATTTGGCCGCCAAAAAGTTGAGCGCGGCGGGGACTCACACTCTGGCCTGCCAGAATTATCAAAGGTTATCAAACGTCTCCAGTTTTCCCCTGCGCCTGTTGGCCGAATTGCGCTCGCTGACTGCCTGTGGGTGGGATAGAGCGACTGTCGAGGCGTGGTGGGAGAATCGGGAAGAGGATTACGCGGGCTTTTTGCGCAGGGAATTTTTGGAGACTTCTTTGGAGGTGGCCGAGCGTGTGCAAAGTAGCGCTTTTGTGGCGCGTTTTCTGGTGGGTCTGGCGGCCTTTGAAAATATCCCCAGGGAGCGCGAGAAGATGCTTCAAAGGGCGCTCACTTTGGCCCAGGCAACGGGAGATGCGGCGCTGGTTTCAAGCGTGCGCAAGGCACTGGAAAAATATTTTCCCACGCCGCAATTGATCTCTCGCGGCCCCAGGGAAGATCAGCTCTACGAGGCCGCCAGAAATTACGAGCGCAAGCGTCAATATACGGAGGCGCGCAAGCTCTACCATCAGATCATCCACATGGAAGATGCCGACATGGAGAGGCGCATCGCCGCCTACAACCGCTACGCCTATTCCTACAAGTTGGAATTGAAGCGCAAGCAATACCTGGTAGAACTTAATGCTATGCGCTTATGGCTCGCTGACCAGGTGGTGCGCCTGACAAAAGAGGGTGACCTTTTGCTCGACCAGTGGGTGGACGAATGGCACAAAAAGTGGATTTTGTACGCCCGTGCTCTCTGGACTGCCGACCAGCTTGACGCGGGAAGAAATGAGCTTCTCAGTCTGCTGCAAAACCCTCAAGGCCCTCCCAGCAATCCCCACCTGCTGATCGACGTGCACTGGTTGCTGGCGAATATGAGCCTGGCGGAAGAGGAC
This sequence comes from Bacteriovoracaceae bacterium, assembly GCA_965215445.1. Taxonomy (GTDB): domain Bacteria; phylum Bdellovibrionota; class Bacteriovoracia; order Bacteriovoracales; family Bacteriovoracaceae; genus CBDBLK01. Next base: position 1,987,865 of record CBDCDT010000002.1, read on the forward strand.
TATGCTAACGCCCTGATCTCTTTTGACCGCGCCCGCCGGGTCAGGGGGGCCAGTGATCGGGTTTACGAGCGGGTGTATTGGTCGCTGGGGTGGACGCATTATCTGGTTGGGGATTACTCCAAGGCGGCAGAGAGCTGGAAAGAGGCCCAGGGTACTGTTCCCAGTTTGTCGTTTCAGCGCAAAGTTCAGTTTTGGCGCGGCAAGGCCCATTTTTTAAACAACGAGTCTGCCCGGGCGGCATCCCTGTGGAGCGAATTGGCCGAAGACGATACTTTCGGTTACTACGGCATCGTCGCCCACCTGGAAATGCAGCGCCCGATGGCGGCGATTCACGCGCCTGCGCCGAGTCCCGGCACTTCAATCAACACTTTGGACTGGCTCATTTATCTGGAGGAAAACCGCGTCGCCAAGGATTTCTTAAAAAGCGTTCAGGGGAATTATCGGGACACTCAGGAAATCGTCGAACTTTTGCCCTACTATCCTCTGGCGCATTGGCACGAGGGGGGGATTTTTAAGTTTGCCACACTGGAGGGCAATCACAAGGGCCGCGTTTCCAAGATGTTGAGTCGGGTGGTGTTTCCCACTCCCTACCGCGAAGAAATTGAGGCCGCCGCCCAAAAATATGCCCTGCCGGTGGAATTGATCTATGCCATCGCCAGACAGGAAAGCGCTTTCAATCCCACCGCGCGCTCTCCCAGCGACGCCTTCGGGCTGATGCAACTGCTGCCCACTACCGCCAAAAAAATGGGCCGCGAGGGGCGCATCCCCTACAGCGACTTTGAAGACCTCTACGACGTCGCCACCAACGTCACTCTGGGTTCGCACCTGTTGCGCAAACTCTCCAACGCTTTTGGCGGCAATTTTGTCAGCATCGTCGGTTCCTACAATGCCGGCTCGGCCAATATCAGAAAGTGGTTCAAGGCCCGCTACCGGAAAGACCCCCTGGAATTTATCGAGATGATTCCCTATCGGGAAACCCGCAACTACGTCAAATACGTCTACCGCAACTACGTCATCTACCAGCGTTTGTTGGGCAAAGACGTGGTTTTGGAAAAGGGCTTTTTCGGCAGCGTCAGCTGGTGAGGGGAAGGGTTTTGTGACTTTTTCGGAATTGGCCCCGAAAAAGTTGTGGAAAAAATAGCATATTTTTCAAAAAGTTGATGATTTTTAGCAGGTTTTTTGCTAGGGTTTGTGCGCATTGCGTAAACAAGTGATCTATATGAAGACTTTGCTACTTTCTATTTTTTGTCTTTCAATCTTTCCCGTCTGGGCGGAGGTGTGCAGTAGTAATGCGAAGACAGTGCTGTCTTCATCTCCACCGAATCAATGGCGTTTTATAGAGAGCGGTTTTTTGTCCAAACTCTTTGGTGAACTTATTGATATTGTTCAGGCCGACAGAATTGTGATTGAAAATGACGAAGTTAGCGATATTATTTTCCAATTCAGCGATGATGCCCGCAATCCCCGCATTATAAATTTGTTTGAAGTCGCCAATTTTTTTGGCGTCAGTGTATCAGATTTATTCAAGCATTATGGAAGTCTTGAAGTTTTTATCGACTCTTCCGGCATTATCGCCAGCAAGGAATCTTTTACTTCTGAAAAAAAATACAGGATTTCCGAGCGAATCCATTTGCATCTTTCCGGTTTGATTGATGAAACTTTGAGAAAGAAAAATCTCACTCTTAAAGAATTGGCACTTCAAACCAGTATCAAGCAGGAAGTTTTTCACCACATTGCTATGAAAAAAGGTATCCCTCGTTCCCATTCCCTCTTGCAAATTCTGGTGAGACTCGATGCCGATGTGGTGGATTTTTTCAAGAGTGTTGAGGCGGGCCTGGAACAAAAAAGCTTTCCAGGTTATTTTAAAAACAGGCCTAAATCACTTGAATCCAAAGAACTTACCAGGGCCGAGAAATATGCAGTGGATGTTTATGGCCAAATGAAACGTGAACTTAAGGAAATTTTTGAAGGCCTTGATAAAGAAAATTTGAATAACGATGTCACCAGATTTAAAAATATGATTTACCGTCAATATTATAAGGAGATTCGTCATCGGAAACAAACATCCAAGCGACAACTACCTTCATCATTGACCAAAATTTTGCAAACGGCACGCATGGTGGGGATGCGGCCTTCTGAATTATTAAAACACGTTGGGGATTTAAAATCTCACGTTCGGTTGGATGGCATAGGGACGAGAACATTCTTAAATGATGAGGAAATTGAGGAATTGTTGAGCAATATCTCCAAGCATCTGTTAATAATGTTTAATCAATCGGGAATGGAATTGAAAGAGTTGGCGGAAATTGCGCAATTGTCTTCAAAAAATCTTGAAGAAATCATCCATAAAGGTTTGAGACACAGCTATTCTGCTTTAGAAAGGATTTTACAGGCCTTGAATACAGATGCCATTCGCTTTTTTGAAAAGCTGGAATCAATGGGAGAACTTGACGTTCATGTGGCCAATGCTCCTTCTTTGACTGCGCAATGGAAAGGTAAGCTTATGAAAGGGCGAGCTGATGGCCAATTTATGGGGGAGAGAATTTTAAAAATTAGAGAAATTCTTCTTCCCATTTCTTCGGTGAGGACATTAGATAAATTTATAACAAGAGATATTAACACCAATACCAAACAAAATTTGCCTGAAAGAGATATCTATTTTCAAACATTTTACAAGGCCTCACGAGTGGCGAATATCTCCTTGTCAAAATTGGCCAGTGAGCAACCTCTTGAAAGTTTGGTGAATCCTCGCCATGCCAAGCTCAAATTAGTGTCCAGAAAAGAAATGGGAAAGGCCAAACGGCTTTTGACTCATTTACTTATAAGTGAAGTGAGAAGGCAAAACGATATGCAAGGCCTTACAGTTATGGGTCTGGGAATGAGAAGTCACTTGGCGATAAGACATATAAGGCGAACTTTGTCGGGAGAATTGACTCCATCGTATTCAAACCTTCGTCAAATTGTCGAAGATGGCCTGAATATTCCCTTGCCCCAATTTTTGGAAGGTTTTGAGTTCAAACTGAAATCTTTGAAAAGTATCCCGGTTACATCGAAAAAAGTATTGCTTGAGTTGGAAGGCCTGTATGTAAGCAAAAACGTAAAAACTCGCATGAGAGAATTACGCGAGCGTATTGATTTGGCCATAGAATTTTTTAAATCTATTCATCTTTCCCTGGATGAAGTTTATAAACGTGTTGGCATTAGAATTCGCCCCGGCGAAAAAAAAGAAGATATGGTTCAAGAGCAAATTTATACGGCGATAAGGTTTTGTCATTTTTTTGGAATAAGTTTGAAGGATTTTCTGGGCCATCGTGACTTTGCTGAACTGGTTGATGCAAGCAAGCTCAATTTTGAACGCTTGTCTGAAGATCGCCTTATTTCAGCAGTGGGAGCGATAAAACACAATATCAATCAGCGTCGAAACTCTTTAAACCTGCCACTTGTCGATTTGACAATTATGTTGGGTGCCCCGTCGGGGCATAGATTGACAAAATCTTTATTCAATGAATCGGTACTTTCATTTCCCTGGTATAGATATTTTCAATTGTCCGAGATTTTGGCAGAAGTTGGCGAAGACGATTTCTTTTTATTGGATGGAATTGAGTTTAACAAGCTATGACTTGGCGATTTGAAAGGCCTCTTGAAAAGGTATGCGCGTGCGCTGGGGGAAGCGCTTGGTGATCTCCAAAAAGGTTTTGAGCAGGTAGGTGCGATCGACGCTTTGGTTTTGGAAGCGTTTGATGGTGTGGACGAAAATGTCGCTGATCTCGATGATTTCGGACAGCGGATGAATATTTCCACTGTTTAGTCCCTGCATTTTGTTTTCGATGGCGTGATGCCCACGGATAATTTGTGGCACTACCGCCGGAACCCAACTCATTTGGGAAATGATTTCGGCCCCCTTTTGGGAGTGATTTTTATAGATGTTTTCCAGTTGGGTTTTTTCGTCGCCAAAAATCTTTTTGCCGTTTAAGCGGTCGAGCAAAACTTCTTCGTCCAGATGGCGCTGAGATTCCTCTACCGAGTCGTAGGGATTGTTTTTGTCCACCTCGCGGATCATGCCGATGTCGTGAAACAAGGCCGCCACTCCCAGAACTTCGACACTTTTTTTTGACTCCAGACCGATGTGTTTGGCCAATACCGAGGCCACCGCCAGTACGCTGGTACTGTGCCCGAATTGCCCCACTTCCTTGAGCAGCGATTTTAAAAAGTCGTCTTTTTCCGAATTTTCAGCGACCAGCCCGAAAACGTCTTTGACGTTTTTTTGAGCGTAGAGAATGGATTGGTTGTCGGCGCCGAGATTGTACAAAGTTTGAGTGGTCATTTCCACATGGTTGAACAGGTGACCGAATTTTTGTTGTATCCCCACCTGGTTTTTATGCACGATATTTTTGGTGATGATGTCGCAATATTTGAGATACTTTTCCTGATCTTTTTTTAAGATATAGAGGTGTTTGAGTTCCTTGTGGGCGTAGTTGGAGAGGCGTGCCATTTCGAGTTTGTCTCCAGTGCGAAACAGTTTGATAAATTTACTTTCGCCAATTTTGACATACAGATCAAACAGCGACTTGTTTCCAGGAATAAAAAAGTCGATGCGGATGGGAAGGTAAGAGGTGTCGCTTTCCAAATACAGGTCTTTTTCCTGCCAGATTTCCCCACCCTCGTAGACACTTTGCAGACGCGGGCCTGCTATCTCCTGGATTTCTTTGATGCCAAAGGGTTTGGCCAAATGGCGGCTAATGCCCAGTTTGCGCCAGTCCATGCTTTGATCCAGATTGGTTTGCATCTCCTCGATCATCACCAAAGGGATGGAGGGCAGGTGTTCCAGGCAAAACTTGATGACTTTAATGCCGTAGTGAACCAGCACGTTGGAACTTACAAAAATGGCGAGGTAGGGTTCGCCTCTGCCTTTTGCCTGGGCGCGAATCCGGTTTTCTGCTTCCTCGGCGTCGCCCGCCAGGTGAAAGGCCAGGCCTTCGCTTTTGGCCTCTGCTTTCAGGCCCTCGTAAAAGCTGGGATTGGTGTCGGCCACCAAAATATATTTGGTGTCTTTCATAAGACAGTTTATCGGCAGAGGGCCAGCGCTTTTGTATTTAAAAAAATTTAAGCCGGTGAAGTAAAATTTCCACCGGGGTGAGCGGGATGAGGTGCTTTAAATCCGGCCCTTCGGCGCGGCCGGTGAGGGCCACGCGCACGCCTTTAAACAGCGCCTTGCCCTTGACGTTTAAATCTTTTTTTATGTGTGCCATCCAGGTGTCAAAATCTTTTTCGCTGGGGTGGGACGCACCTTTTTGTTCAAGGCCCATTATTTGTTGGCGCAAATAGTGGGCAATTTGGGTGCTACTCTCCCAAGAGCAAATCTCTTGCACTTCGGGGAGTTGGGATTCTTGGGCCGGGGTTTGGTCAAAGAGGGAATCCAGGTAGGGGGCAAATTCACCCGGGAGCGCCACTTTGCTGGCAAAGGTGAGCAGGCAGTGTTCCCGCCACTGGCGCTCTTGTTGGTGGAAGGGGTGTTCTGAGTCGATCCAGTGGCGCGAGTGTTCGAGCAAGTCTGCGCCTGAAAGTTCGCGCAAGTGTTTTGCGTTGATAAATTTGAGTTTTTCAATGTCGTAAAAAGCGGGTGCCTTGTGCAACTTCTTTAAGTTGAAATGGGTGCAGGCCTCTTCCAGGGAAAAGATGTCTTTTTCCTCCGGGTGGGCCTGGCCTAAAAGGTAGAGGTAATTGGTGAGGGCAGAGGGGAGATAACCCTCATCGCGGTATTGGCGCACGGAAGTGACGCCGGAGCGCTTGGAGAGCTTTTGCCGGTTTTCATCGACCAAAAGCGAGCAGTGGGCGAATTGGGGAAGAGGCGCTTCGAGGGCCTGATAGAGCATTAGTTGGCGCAAGGTATTGTTGAGGTGTTCCTCTCCGCGAATGACGTGGGTAATCTGCATTTTCCAGTCGTCCACCACGCAACAAAAATTGTATACCGGACTTCCATTCGCCCGCAGGAGAACAAAATCCCCCACCATGTCCGGGGGAAAATCGACCGTGCCCCTCACCAGGTCGGTGAATGAGTGCGTTATTTGCGGGTTTTTAAAGCGCACAACGTAACTTTCGCCGGCAGCAATGCGCTTTTGGGCGCTTGCGGGGCCTAGTTCCCTGTCGCGTCCGTGGAAGAAGTGGGGGGCCTTGCCCTCGCTTTCCGCCTTTTCGGTGAGTTCTTCCAGTTCGGAGGGGGAGAGGAAGCACGGGTAGGCCTGGCCCTGCCGGATTAAACGCTGTGCTTCCTGCTGGTACAATTCCAGGCGCTGGCTTTGCCGGTAGGGGCCTTCCTGGTGGGAGAGCCCCAGCCAGTCAAGATCGTCGATCAACGCTTTTTCGTATTCCTGGCGTGAGCGCTCGGGGTCGGTATCCTCAATGCGTAAGATGAAATGGCCGCCGGCCGACCGGGCGATGAGGTAGCAGTAAAGGGCCGTCCGGGCACCCCCAATATGAAGGTATCCGGTGGGACTTGGGGCGAAGCGAACGCGAACAGACAAACTTTCCTCGCCAGTAGCACAAAAGTTAAAAATTTATATTTACCACTTATCATTGGGGTTAGCGAGTCCTAAAAATTGGGCGAATAAATTATGTTTTCTAAAAAAGCGACGCTCTCCCATGCAGAAGAGGTCTATATGACACAAGGGGCATAAGTCCCCCTTGATTCTTTTACCGTTTTTATTTTTCTTTAACCGATAGAGGCGGATGGGGGAGAGGCTGGCCTTTGGCCCACAATGCAGTTTAAAATCTCTATTTTCACTGGTGCAACAGTCACACATGGGAACCTCGCAAAGGAAATAAACCAGAGTTAATAAGTCAATTTTGCATGATGCGTTACTTTAAATCAATTCAATTAATCTTAACCGGCCTGGCCCTCTCCTGTGCTTTTCCGGGGTTAAAGCGCCCTCCTCCACCTTCACCCAAAAAATCTTTCGAGCAATCCCGCGCTCCCGTTAAAAATCCTTTACTGGAGAGCTATTGCCGGGAAGTGGAGGCCTCATTTCGCGTCCGCGCCTGGGGAAAAAGTCGTTGCTCGAAGAGAAAATGGTCTGTCTACCGCAAAACTTCGGTGCGGGGAAGGCCTTTGGTGTTTCAAATATTTGGCGATCTGATGGAAAAAAAGCGGCGGCCGGAAAATTTTAGCACTACGCTGATTTTGTGTGCCGTCCACGGGGACGAAATCACGCCGGTCAAATTTTGTTACGACGTTTTGGACTACCTGGAGGAGGGGAAGCGCCATCAAATTTCTCTTGCCAACCGCCTGGTGGTGGTGGCGCCGCTGGTTTCTCCCGATTCCTATTTGAGGAAGCGCCCCTCCCGCACCAACGCTCGCGGCGTGGACGTCAACCGCAATTTTCCCACAGCAGATTTTCACTCGCGCGCGCTCAAAGTCTGGCGCGGGCGCTACCGCAGCAACCCCCGCCGCTACCCCGGAACGCGTCCCATGAGTGAGCCAGAAACCGCTTTTCAGGTGGACTTGATCGAAACCTTTGCCCCCGACAAAATTGTCAGCGTTCACGCACCACTGACCATGCTCGACTATGACGGGCCAGAGGGACACCACGACGGAGGCATTATCGGCCCTGCGGCCAACCAACTACTGATCAACATGAGCGAGAAGGCGCGCGGCTACCGCATCAAAAACTATCCCTTTTTTCCCGGCAGTCTGGGCAATTGGGCGGGCAACGAGCGCAACATTCCCACTTTCACGCTGGAACTTCCCTCCAGCGACAGTCGCAATCACCAGCGCTACTGGAAACAATTTAGAGATTCCATTCTCTCGGCAGTCATGCACGGATTGGGAGAGGAAAACGGCGAAGAAGATTTGGATTTGGCGCTGAAGGAATAGTTCATGCTCAACTCAAAGATGATTTTAGTGCCTACAAAAATAAAACCATTTATGCCTGCGTTGCCTACCTCAAAACCGACAAGGGCGAAGAAAAGAAGAATCGGGTTCTTCCCTACCTCGACGAAAAAGGACCCTTCGCGATCCGCGCCCCGGGTGGCCCTTCCAACATTGCCAGCATCGAAAATTCAAAAACCTTCAAACCCAAAACCTTTTGAACGCTCAGACCCTGCAAAGTAACAGCGACCGCCTATAACTACTTTAGTATATGGCATGGTTGAGGGTCGTCCAGGTGAGATTCCAAAATCCTGCTTGCTTTGTTATGTATATAAGCGCTTTCAATGGTGCTTTTCTTACCGCATTGAATTTTACCTTCATTGCCTGACCAATAGTTCTTAATTTCTCCAGGAGGGCAAGGTGGGTGATGATCAAAGGCCCTTTTGAGAGCAGATTTTGTGCATACAAGCCTTTTAATGCCAGTAATATCACAAAGGGTATTTTTTCCATAGCTTGATTGGTGCTTTACAAAGCAAAGCCTAGCACAAAAATTATTAGTAGTCTTGGTTTTGTCTATAAAGAGACTCTTCCAATTGTCATCTTTACCATAATTATATGTGTGAACTTGATTATTACATCCAATACATGTGCAAGTTTTTAAATCTAGCACCTTTGCGTAATCAGCACTACTGGAGCAGGTTTTGGTGCAGGTTTGCGCTGGCGGCGGCGTTGGTGGACTTGGAGTTGCCGCCTTACAGGTGCAATCTGCGCTATTTAAAACCTGTCCCGGCGGACAAATTGGGGTGTGGGTTGAAGCGGCCGAAATCAGAGTGTTTAGGATGAGAGCGCAGGTAAAACTTGAGAGTTGGCGGAATCCACGGGGGGGGGCGTCAAGAGGGCGTTTTGTCGTTTCATAGGTTTATTATGGCACAAAAACCGGTGGGGTGGAAGCCAAGGCCCGGTCGTCCCGTCCTAACTTTGACCAAATAGCTCGAAACACGAAAATGTTTCTTTTTGAACGCTTGGGTGTTCAATTGAGTTCAGCATAAATTTTTGAATCCCCTAAATTCAGAGGGTTACAAATCACGAAACGGGTTTCCTTCTCGCAAGTCTCCAGTGTTATGCAAAGCAATGGTGCATTGCAAACACTGGAGATCAAAATGGACATGCGTGCACTTTCTGCGTTTTTAAAAAAGGAAAACTTTCTAAGACTTACCAATGACGCGGTATTTAAGAGCTTTCTCATCAAAAATGAAGAACTTCTCAAATCCCTCTTGCAAAGTTTTTTGCCCCTGCCGAAAAACTCTTCTATTGAAAACGTCGTGGTTCTAAATTCCGAACTCACTCCTCAAAGACTCGCTAAAGATGCGGGCAAAACCTATATTCTCGACCTCCAGGTAAAATTCACCTACCAGTCTTCGTTCGGGGTCAAAACGGAAACGGTCAACGTCGAGATTCAGACCAGCAACCAAACCCACTTTGTGGGGCGTTTGATTGCCTACTCGGGAAGGATTTACTCGGATCAACTTGACCGGGGAGAGGGTTACGAAAAACTGGCACCGGTGTATTCGCTGATCTTTAGCACCAAAAATTTGAGGGAGTTGGCGCAAGTAAAGGATTATTTTCACGTTTGCAGTCTGCTTCGGGAGAATCCACCCCATGTGGTGATTTCCAGAGCGCTCAGGCCGGTGATTGTAGAGCTTAAAAAATTTTCCGTAAATGTCGAAAAGTTGGACAAATCCCGAGATAAGTGGTGTTATGTGCTTAAAAATTCGCATAAACTCAGCATAGAGGACTGTAAGGAGCTTTTAAAAGGGGGAAACGAGATGAAAAATGTGCTCAAAAATTTGTGGGATTTGTCTTTAGACCCGAAGGTGAAAGCGGAAGCTTTGTCGATAGATAAACAGCGAAGAGATCAACACGACCGGGAACACTACGCCCGCAATGAGGGACTTCAAGAGGGGATTCAGAAGGGACTTCAGAAGGGCCAAGAGGCCAAGGCGATGGAAATTGCCCGCAAACTCTTGGCAACGGGAGCAGACTTTAAACTTGTCAGCGAAACCACCGGTCTTTCCCTTGGGCAACTACAAAAACTTAAAAAGGAAGACTCGTAAAATAGTTTTGCCGACAATTGTGCTGGCACTGGAAACTAAATTTTGAATTGAAGAGTTCACGCCAGAGTATTTTGCGAGATTCAGAAATAGATTTCTACACGGGCGGCCGCCTAACTTACCTAACTTGCGGTTATTCGCCTAACGTACGCTTTTTGAACGCCTACCCTGCAAGGCAATGGCAATCGTCTAATATATTTTTCACCAACTTGTTTCTTTAAACCAGTCCCTAACACATGTAGGAGTAACGGTTTTGCAATCAGCAAGGCTAGGCATAAGGGAGGAGCCGGAAAACGAACAACTAGCATAAACCCACCGGTTTTCGACGTTATCGAAGGAAGAACATCTACAAGCATAACCATGAGTAGGCATTGGATTGCCATTGATATTGGGAGGTCCCCCCCTTGCCCAACGCCCGCAATTAAAAGTCGCCTTCGTCGGCGGCGGAGGCGGTGGCGGAGGACTTGGAGTCGCCGCCTTACAGGTGCAATCTGCGCTATTTAAAACCTGTCCCGGCGGACAAATTGGGGTGTGGGTTGAAGCGGCCGAAATTAGAGTGTTTAGGATGAGAGCGCAGGTAAAACTTGAGAGTTGGCGGAATCCACGGGGGGGGGGCGTCAAGAGGGTGTTTTGCCTTTTCATAGGTTTATTATGGCACAAAATCGGTGGGGTGGAAGGGATGGCCAAAATTTATTAAATTTGTCGGCCAGGTAAAGTTTCCCCTCCTTTTTCCGATAGGGTGAGTGGGGGGGAAACCCATGCTGCCCAGTTTTTCAGAGTTTAAATTTTATCAATCCTTTCGCCTGCCGGTTTCACCTGCCGATGGAATACATTTTTCTGTTTCCGGGGAAAATGAGTGGGGCAAGGAAGTCGATATTAAGGATGCCAGGCCTAAAGATATTTCACTGCGGGGACTGAGTTTTACCACCAAGGAGCGGATAAAAGTTGGGGCAGTTCTGAGCATCTTTATTCAATTTAAAAAAGACCGCCTGGATTTGGTTGGTCGGGTGGTGCGTTCTTTTTCCGGAACGCTGGAAAATGATGAAATACTCTACGGCGTGGAACTCGACGAAGGCCCGTTGATGGGGCCGTTTTTGCGGCAATTTGTGGCGGCCTTTTCACTCCAGAGATTGAAGGACTGCCTGGCGGGCGCAATTTTAAAGGAAGGGGGATGCGATCACTCCGGGGGTATCGAAGTCCTAACCTTATTACTTTCCCTATTTCGAGATATGGCCTCTCTAAAAATCGGGAGCGCTTTTTAAAGATGGCCTTGGATGAAGTTTTGCGCATGATGAGTGCTGAACGCGTCTCACTTTATTTGGTTGATGCCGAATCCAGGCAATTGGAAAGAGTGGCAGAGGCACCCCAAAGCGGGCCTTCTGACAGCAAAAAAATTGATTGCAGAAAGGGAGTTGTGGGCAATGTTTTTACGCTGGGAACGGCACTCAATCTGGATACGGTGAGGGATAGGGAGCGCTTTGAAAATGTTTGCGACAAGAAGCTGGACGCAGAAACCAAATCGGTCGTTTGCCACCCTTTCCACAATGAGAGCGAACAGACAGTGGGAGTTTTGGAAGTGGTCAACAAGCGGGAGCAGACGCGCTTTGGGCCGGAAGATGAAAGGGTGATGAAGGTTTTGAGCTTGATTTTTTCCGCTATTTTTGGAGAGGCCCGGGGGATAGAGCAGGATTTTTCCGCCCAGCAACCGTTTTTACTGGGAAAATCGGTCGGCATGGGAACTTTGCGCAACACGATCGCCAAGTCCAAAGATTTGGAAAGCTCGGTATTGATCGAAGGAGAGTGGGGGTGTGGGAAAATCTCTGTGTGCGCGGCTTTTGCACAGTGATGGGCGCTTCGGCCTGAAGGCCTTTGAAGAGGTAAATTGCAATATCAAAGATGAGGCCATGCTCGAAGGCGAGCTTTTTGGAGCAGGGGAGAATCAGTCTTGCATCTCAAAAGCGCGGGGAGGGGTTTTATTTTTGCGCGAGATTTCGCGTTTGCCACGGGCCTTGCAAAAAAAACTGGTTTCTCATTTAAGCGCTGTGCGGGTGATTGCTTCGACTACTCAAAATCTGGAAAAGATGGTGGGGGAGGGGACGTTTGAGCGGGAACTCTACCACGCCATTTCTCAGATTTGTCTGCGCATACCTCCCTTGAGAAGAAGAGGGGAAGATATAAGTTTGCTGATCAATCATTTTTTAAAGGAGGAATGTAAGGGACAACAGGTGTCTTTGAAGTCTTTTGCCCCCAAAGTCATGCAGCAGTTGAAAAATTACGATTGGCCGGGAAACGTGCGCGAACTGAAAAGATTGGTGGAGAGATCGGTCAGTTGCAACAGCGAACACATTATTAGTGAGGTCGATCTCAATTCCTTTAGCGCTCCCTTGAACAACGCCCATGCCAGACAAATGCTGTTTTTAGATCTGCCCTTTGTGGGAGACTCTGAACTTTCCTTAAAATACCGCATGATTTTGGTTGAACGCCAGATTATTTTAAGCGAAATCAAGCGCGCCAGTGGCAACAAGTCCAAGGCCGCCAAGGGGATGGGGATTTCCCGCGAGGCCTTGAGAAAGAAAATGCTTATTTCTGATCAAATCTTACAAGAATTAGAATCTCACTCACACAAAAAAACCGCCTGAAAAATTTCTCTCTCCTTTTTCCTCCCGATTTTGCACAAGAAAAGATTTTGTGTAGAATGAAGTGATTTATATCACGGAGGAGATTGGAAATGAAAAAATATGTACGGGCGATAATTCTCTTTAGTCTTGTTCATCTCAATGTTTTTGCAGCTCAAAGCTACCAGGATTTATGCCGCACTCTTTTTCAAGAGGCCAAGGAAAATCCGAACGGGCAAATGGAAAGGTGGCTACGGGAACTTTCCGTGTGTGAAAAATTTGCCAGAAGGCTCGACCAGTTTCAACAAAATCCGCAAATTCCGCAAGGCCCTCAAGTGGTGGGAGGTTCCCAGCAGCAACGGCAGGCGGAAGCGGAAGACGGTGCCAGCAGCAATGTGGCCAGTGATGTGACCAGCGATTACAAGACGGTATCCGCCGGCTGGCATCCCCATTCGAGCGCAAAAGTTCCCGTCGCCTGGAGGCCAAATCCCGGGCAAGACGTCCCGATGGCCTTCGTTCCCATTGAATCGGGTAGGTTTTTTTGGGGTGAAGACCATATCGTGGAGTTGACTCAGGATTTTGAAATGCAAAGAACGGAAGTCACTCAACAGCAATGGTTTGAAGTAATGGGAAGCAACCCCTCCGATTATAAAAACCAGGGGCATTGCCAAGATGAGCATCGCATAGTTGGTGGAGTTAAACTTTGCCCCAACAATCCCCTGGACAAAATTGTATCGAGAGCAGACGTGCTGGAGTTTATTGCCAGACTCAACAATAAAAATGATGGGTACACCTACCGCCTGCCCACCGAGGCGGAGTGGGAATACGCCGCCAGAGGGGGAACCAGCAGTGCCTATTTTTTTGGGGATAGCTCGTCGGATTTGGGGCGCTATGCCTGGCATTATGGGAATACCTGGCAACCTCAAAGAGTGGCCAAAAAAGAGGCCAATCCCTGGGGGTTGTACGACGTTTACGGCAACGTGGGCGAGATGGTTCAAGACAATATTCGGGTTGTTCCCAGCACGAAACTGATTCTCGAGATGGATCCGCTCTACACGGACGGCAGTTCCCTGTATGCGGTTCGCGGTGGTTCTGCCTCTATACCGATAGCTGGCCCCCATTATCGGCGCTACATTCGTCTCGGTAGGAGAACCTCCAATACATCCTTTACCGGATTGCGTTTAATCAGGATTCGCAATAATCCCTTGCCCGACATTCCGATAGTCTTTCTTCCCATCAAGAAAGGGAGCTTTCAGATGGGAAGTCCAAAAGATGAACCCGGACACACAACCCCTGAAGAAACCCAGGTTGAAGTTGTGCTCACTTACGATTTTGAAATGCAGGCGACGGAAGTCACCCAGTGGCAGTGGTTTGAAATCATGGGCGACAATCCCTCCTTTTTTAAAACCAGAAAGTTTTGTGGAAACGAGCATCGGGTAGTGGACGGAGTTGAACTTTGCCCCAACCATCCCGTCAGTCGGGCCACCAAGGATGATATTGACCGGTTTCTGATTCATCTCAATCAAAAAAGTGACGGGTACGCTTACCGCCTGCCCACCGAGGCAGAGTGGGAGTACGCCGCCCGGGCGGGAACGACCACCACCTGGTTTTTCGGAAATGATTCCTCGGATTTGGCACGCTATGCTTGGCTTGGGCTAAAGACATACAAAACCCGCCGGGTGGCCAAAAAAGAGGCCAACCCCTGGGGATTGTACGATATTTACGGCAATGTATTTGAGTTGGTGCAAGATAACGTCCGCTTCGTTACTTGTTGCCAAGGCCCTGTTTTGGGGCATTTGGGAGGGGAAAATCCCCTGTACACGGACAATCACGATTGGTTTGTCTCTCGTGGTGGTAGTATCGGCCAAGGCCATTCTAGTTTGCGTTCGGCAGCGAAATATTATAGGCGAGGTGATGAAGGTAGTGGATTTCGTCTGGTAAGAGAACCTGTAGGAGGGCAGTGATGGCAAACTTAAAAGCTGTAATTGTTTTGGCGGGCCTTTTTGGTGGGGCGTTTACCCTGGAGGCGGCCCAAAAAGTTCCCGCCCAGTGCCGCAAACTGTTTCGCCAGGCCAAGAAAGACCCTCAGGGAAGTGAGGCCAGGTGGCTGCGGGAAATTTCCGATTGTGCGCCTTTGGTGGCCAAACTCGACGACTACCTTCAAAAGCAAGGCCTGCAACAATCCTCCGCTTCTCAGGCCCAGACCGCCCAGATAACCTATCCCCATTATCAGGGAGCGGATTGTTCCGCCGCAGGTGCCGGCGAATATTGCTCCCATATCGTGTGCGAATCGGCGGGCAATTGCGCCCCGGTGGGCGACACCTACTATGGCCTTCCCGCCTACGTCTACGACGTGCCGGCCTTAGATTATAGAGGTGCTCAACTGATTTCCGGTGGAGCGGGGAATATGCTTTTACTCAGAGCAGATGGCGGGGCGATTTCCTGGGGATGGGAGGCCGCCTATGGTGAATTTTCTCTCAATCAAAGCATGCGCAACCAACTCGCCTCGGGAGTCAAGGGGGTTTACGATATTGGCGGCGTCTCGGCGGTTTTAAAAAACGACGGCACATTGATTACCTGGGGCATGGAACTTATTCCCCAGGAAGAGTGGTCAGACGGGCCATATACGCCCATGCATGAACGCTTTAGACTGGTCGATCCCTTCGCCCACATGGCCGCTGAATTATCCTCTGGAGTCGATCAGTTGTTGACCGACACTGATCGTTTGGGTTTTTACCCCAAGGGTGCGATGGCCCTCACGAAAGATGGCGGAGTGGTTTACCTGGACGCATCCGATAAAACTTTCAGTCACAGAATTGCCGGATTAAAGGCGAGTGATGTGCAGGAAGTGCGCTTTACCGATTACCAACCAGTGGGTCGAGGGGGTGGGACCAGAAGCAAACACGCCTGGGCGATACTCAAAAAAGACGGCGATGTTTTATTGTGGGGAGACCCTAGCGCCGGAGGCGTTATTGCATCTCCTCAGGAACTGCAAAACGTGGCCAAAATCTATTCCACCCGCCAGGGGGCCTTTGCCGCTCTCAAAAAAGATGGTTCGGTGGTCGCCTGGGGTTCCGTCGAAAACGGGGGAGTCTTTTCTTCCAGCGCACTTAAAGGAGAGAAGGTCAAAGAGATTTACGCCAACGATGCGGCCTTCGCCGCCCTGACGACAGGTGGCCGGGTGGTAACCTGGGGGCATCACCACTGGGGGGGAGATACCGATGAGATTGCGGCCCTGCTCGAAGACGTCATCGACGTCATCCCCAGTCGCAGCTTCTTTATGTTTCACCGGCGCGACGGCGCGGTGGTTACCTGGGCGGGATATTCGACTCCTGACACGCCCATTCTTCTCAACGTCAAAAAGGTCGTGGCCAATGCCGACGATACCTTTTTTGCTGTCAAAACCGACGGTTCCGCCGAAGTGTGGGGAAATATTCACGGTGCCGACGGGCAAGACGTGTTTGCCCCGGTGGCCTCAAAACTTCAATCGGGCATTTCCAAAGTCTACCCCGGAGATCAATCTTTTGCCGTGCTTAAAGATGACGGGTCGGTGGTTTACTGGGGATACGATTCCGATACGGATTATTATTACCAGACCTTGGCCCAGCGGGGATATTTGGATGCCAAAGATAAAAACCACCCCAAAAGAATTGTCGATATTATCACCAATACATCACCTTTAAGTGATACTTTTGTCGCCGTCAGGAACGACGGTTCGATGCTCTCCTGGGGAACCCACGCCTATCCCTGGCCCAACAACCCCCCTCCCTTTTATTTGGAGGCCTTGCTCGACGAGGGGTATGACGTGCTGGACGACCCCGTCTGGTCGCAAGTCTATCCCGACATGTACTATGTGGAGTATTTTGGTCTAAAGGCCAGAAAAAGAAATTAAAGTTTTTTTTTGAGACACCGACAAGAACCTCATGGAGAGAGGATTTCTTTTGTCGTGTTTCTTGCTCTTGCTGCTGTCGTCGTGCCTGCCCGGCGCAGGCCCGGTCAATAAGCGATCGGCCCGAGGGGGCACACCGGAAAGCAATACAGAACTCTATAGTTTTAATATTTCCCGGCAGGAATCTCTTGAGGAAGAGCAAACATTTCGAGAAGAGTGGGATAAGTGCAATGCCGCCAGGTGGGCCGCCTGGAAACAGTCCAGAAAAGGGGCCATCGCCGAGCTGGATATGGACAGTATAAAAGTGTCCGACCCGCAAGCTTATGAAATCCTAAAGGCGGAAGTGAATGAGGCCCACAGGGATAATGACCGCCTTGCCACCCCCCGGGTAGGCCTTGATATTCTTCGCAAGATTGAGAAAAAATATGGCCTTTGGCTCAAGGACGCCCGTTGGTGGACTTTGTACGACAAGGGGATTTTTTTGTTTCGATCCCACGATAAAACCGACCCCGAAATTGTCGAATTAAGAAAAATTGAAAGTCTGGTCAACAAGGCAGATTGGGCCTACTACAATGCCATCGAGTATGCGGCCAAGTGGCGTTACGGTTCAGATTACGACAGGGGCCAGATTCCCCTCTATGACAGGAGAAGGGTTTACGGGGGAAGTCCCGAACAATTTGACCAGCATATAGAGGATTTTCTGGGAAACAGGGATACGGGAGAGAGAAGCGTTCCCTCTTCCTGCCAAGACCCCAGCATTTATGCTCTTACTTATTCTCCTGCGCAAGTTTTCAGTAAGGTTTATCAGGAACAAAGGCGATCTCAACCTGCGCCGCCGCCTGCACCTGCACCTAAACCCAAACCCGCACCGCAACCTCGGCTTCAATCACCTCCACCTCCCCAACCCGCACCTCAACGCCAGCAGCAACCTGCACCAGTCCCCGTGCCTCCCGTGCCCCAACCTTCACCGGGAGGGATGAGCGAAGGCCTTAAGCGCTGGTATGAAGAACGCAACAGTCGCACGCGAGACCCCGAGCAAGAGAGAATGGCGAGAGAGCACGCCGAAGAGAAGGCCTTGTTGAAGAACCTGGCCAATCCCGCCTGGACGGCAGAATGGAAAAAGCGCGAAAAGGCCAGGTCGAGTGCCTGGGATGCCACCAAGCAAGGCCTTCTTCGGCGGGCCGCTTTGAGTTATTCCCAAATGCGACGGGAAGACCGTTCGGCATGGGATTTGATGACCCAGGAAAGACGCAATCGAGGCAAGTCTGAAACCAGTACCAGTGAGATTGCCAGAGTTGAGCAAAAATATGGCGTCTGGCTGGATGCCAGTCGGCTTCTCATCATGCAAAACGACGGAATTGATCCGGCCGGTAGTCATGCCGATGCGGTCGAATACCGCCGCATCAGGGGACTGATGCAAAATGCCGAGAACACCTATCAGAGTGCCCTTCAAAACGCCCGCCAGTGGCGCGATGACCACAATAACCACGACGCTTCCGCAATCAAGAACAAAGTCGACAGCGATACCGCCAGTTCTTTGATCTACACCAATCCTATGCACTACGATATGATTGAAAATGCCGTCAACCCGTCATTTCAATTCGTCGAATGTGGTGGCAGAAGAATGCAGCTCAAATATTGTCCCTAAATCGGCGTCGTATAAACCCCCGTTTTTGCTGGAAAAGGGAAGTTTTTTAAAAAAAAGCTAAAGTTTTTTTTGGAAAAATTCGATGAGTGTGGAATCGAAATCAAAACCAAAAACTGGAGGTGTAATGATGAGAGCGTTCTTTTTGTCATTTTTTGTGTCCGTTTGTCTCGTGTGGGGAAGTGTCTTTGCCAAGACTCAAATTGATGTGGAAAACCTTCCCGAAATACAGGATCGTCACCACTCGAATATTCACGCCTGGATCGACGAATTGGAAAGCGGTGGTTACCTGGTTAACGTACCTCAGGATACCATTGATTTTTGGCGTGGGGCCTATCGCGATCACGTCCGCAATATCGACATCATCAAAGTGATCGAGGCCTACAACACGGTGGACGCCAAAAGTCTGGCAGAAGTCAAGGCCGAATTTACCCTGCGAGGAGGCCCGCTATCGGAAGATTATTACCAAGACCTGCTCAGTCTCTACCGCAGTCATGAGCAAACCGGCGACGATTCCTACCTCGACTATTTGGCAAACTACAAGGCCCAACTCGCCTTTTTAAGCAGTTTGACTGCCGAGCAGTGGGGTTACCTCACTTCTGAAGACATTCGTATTTTTACCAATCCAGGCCAAGGCACGGACTTGGAGAATTTCAAGGTCATGCTGGGGGCCTATGTTCCTATGATCGGCGTTCCCACCCCGGTGACGGGTTTTGCCAGCTTTCACGTTTTTGCCAACTCTTTTGAGCAGACCTGGCCGATTTTAGTGGTGGTAGACAACAATCAAGGCGCTTGGGATGTTGAAGATGAGCAGCGCTCTTATGCCAAGTTACAGTTTAAATTTGTCGCCAATGACGGGACGGAAACCATCTTGAGAACCACCGAATTTGGCACCAGTGAATACCACAATATCGAAAGGGATATGTTTTATATCCCCCCCCAAAGCGGCCATTTGTATTATCGCTACGCGGATTTTTGTGTCGCCTCCAACAGCAACGTGAGAAAAGATGGAGATTGGAGCGGGGGCATTGCCATCACCCACGGACATCCGGTGGGAAATGCCGAACTCATCAGTCGAGGCCAAAATCCTTCTCCCAGTATTCCCATGGCCAATTTTGGCAACGCCAGTTGGGATATGGACGCTCACTTTGCCAAAAAAGAGCGTGAATATCAAGCGCAAAGTGTGAGGATTGACAGGCTTATCAATGAGATCAATCCCTTGCGCAACAGAATGTACGCCGAACTCTATCCCGAAGATTTCAACCTTTTGACGGGACAGAAAACCTACGAACTCGATCCCAACTTTGCTCCCCAATGGGCACTCGATGCTCAGGCCACTTTAAAGATATTCTTTGGTGGTGATTACGTCTCGGTCATGTACGGGGCCAGACAGAGAATTGAGATGGAGCGCGGATATAGCAGAAGCGCAGGCGCCACTCTTTCCCAGCAAGTTATCGACTACCGCGCCGAGATTGCCAACAAGCGGGCGGGCCTTGTCGAGGAAACTTCTTGGGAGTGGGAAAAGCGTTTGAATGACGAATTGGCCAGTGCCAAAGCGGCGGGCAATCAGGCGGAAATTGACAGGCTGGAGACAGCGCTTGCTGCCGGATACAGTTCGGTTTCCACTAATGAACAAGAAACTCAACAACAAGACCAGCAAGTTCAAGGTGGACAGAGCGTTGAAGTTGAAGAAGATTCGTCGGAGGATTCCATTTACACCCAATCCAGCGCCTTTATTGTCAGGTTGAAAAAGGCACTCAAGAGGGAAGGACTGTTTGATAAAAATGAATTCAAGCAGCTTGAAAAAGCGATCAAAGACGAGAACATGCCCCGGGCCTTTGCCAAACTCAACGACTATCGCGACAGAGGCGGGCAAAAGGTTAAAAAAGCGGTCAAAAACCTGCGCAAACTTCTTAAATTTCTTCAAGCACTAGACTCTTAAAGTTTCAATTTTTTCCGGGCCTGATTTAGGCCCGGATTTTTTTTCTATGGGGGGCCCAAAATGAAAATTTACTGGCATTTTCTTTTTAGCTTGCTTTTTTTTGCGAATATCTCTGCCCAAACGCAAAGTGTTGCCCCCAAAACTTTGGCCGAGATAAAAGCGGAGTTTTCGATACAAGGGGAACCCCTGCATGAGGATCACTACCAGAATCTCTTGTTGTACTTTCAAGAGCTTGAAATGTATGGCGATGATGGTGTGAGACTGGCAGACTTGGAGAGCTTTAAACGGCGACTGGCCTTTCTCAATAGTTTGAGCGAGCAAGAGTGGAGTTATATTCCCCAAGATACAATATACGATTTTACCGATCCCTCTGTTGGTTATAATGAACTGGAGCACTTCAAGGAAGCGGTTGCAGATTATGCGCCGATTAAGCAGGTTCCAGACATTTCCGACGATGCTTTTGAATTTTATCTTTTTGACTCTCAAACCGGGATGAAGAAAACCAGATGGCCGCTTTTGGTGGTGTTGGACAAGGTGATCTACAATCTTCCGGCGGAACTTGAGCGCTTCGCTGAGAAAAATCATCTCAATTTGGATCATGTCAGTTCTTGGTGGCACCGTATTTTGCCAGATCCATTGAAATTGCAATTGATGTTTGTGGCCGAAGACGGGACGAAAACCCCTCTTACGGCGTATCCACCTGATGCTTTTGGGAACTATGTGGGGCCTATGAAGAAAGTGTCTTTGGGGAACGGCCAAACCGAAGATTACGTTGCTCCGGCGTACTATATTCCCCCCGGAAAAGGCCGGGTGTATTGGCGCTATGTCAATGTTTCCCTTACCTCCCGGACTCATTTGTACAGACATGGGCCATGGGTGGGGGGTATTGCCATTACTCACGGGTATGCGCTCAACGACAGCACTGTAAGTGCCATTTGGAGCAGCGGGGGAAGAGAGCAATTGCTTCCAGTACCGATCAGTGAGCTGGGTGATCCCGATTGGGATATCGAAGCGCATTTTCAAAACTCTCACTTGTGGCTCGACCCAGTTATGCCAATGCCGGATTTAAACCAAGGGGAAGAGATTTTTCGCTGGCCGCAAGAACAAGAAGAAAAAAAGGATTCTTCGCATTTTCTGGAGCAGGTAAAGGCCGATTTTGTTTTGAGGGGAGCGTCGCTTTCGGACGCTTATTACCAGGTGCTCTCGGATATGCATTATTCCCACCAACAAAGTGGCGACGCTTCCGTGCTCAATCACATCAACGCCTACAAAGCACAACTGGCCTACCTCAACAGTCTCACCGATGCCCAGTGGGATCAGATTCCCGCTCATGAAAGGGTCAATTTCTCCGATCCAGGCGTGGGTTATAACGGCCTGGATGATTTTAAAGACCAGGTGGGAATCTATGTTTCCGAAGCGCAGGTTCCGGTAGAGGGGTTTGCCAGATTTTACGTTTTTGCCAATCCCATGGGAAACGCCACCTGGCCGATTCTGGCAGTGGTAGATGGTAACCTGGGCGCCTGGGACGAGGGCAGCATAGAATTTAAATTTGTGGCCGGTGATGGAACCGAAAGCTTATTGCGGGAAACCGATTTTGGAACCAATGCTTTTTTCCATATTGAAAGAGGGTTGTATTATATCCCTCCCGTAAGCGGCCACTTGTACTACCGCTACCAAAACGGCGATTGGGCGGGAGGTATCGCCATCACCCACGGACACCCGGAGGCCGATGCCGGATTGATTAGCGATGGCGACAATCCCGCTGCCAGTATTCCCATGCAAAACCTGGGAGATGCCAATTGGGATGTCGATGCTCACTTCCTGCAAAAAGAACGCCAGCAGCAACAGGAAAATACCAGGGCACAGAGACTGAGCAGCGAGATCAATCCCTTGCGAGACAAAATGTCGGCACAACTCTACCCCGAAGATTTCCATCTTCTTATGGGCAAGAAAACTTATGAACTCCATCCCCAGCACGCGCCCCAGTGGGCACTGGATGCTCAGCAAACCTTGAAGACATTTTTTGGTGACGCTTACGGTACGGTGATGGTGGGAATTCGCAATGCCGTTTTCAAAAAGCACGGTTCTCCCAATATCGTCCAAACTTCACAATGGCCCGCACCCACTCCCGAATCTCCCCAGTGGCATCACGACGCCTACAACGAGTGGCGGGCGGCCGAAGACCTGCGCATCGCCCAGGTGGAAAAACGCCGCGCCGAGATTGCCGCCGAGCGGGCGGGAACCACTGTCAATCAACAAGTTCAGGGAGGGCAGACGGTTGGGGATACTCAAAACCAATTGTCCACTTACGACAAGTCCAAGGCCTTTATCAACAAATTGAAAAAGGCACTCAAGAGCGAGAAATTGTTTTCGGCCAAGGAATTTGGAAGTCTTGAACAGGCGATCAAAAAGGGCAATATGCCTTTGGTCTTTGCCAAACTCAAGGACTACCAGTCTCGCGGGGGCGCTAAGGTCAAAAAGGCGGTCAAGCGTCTGCGCAAAATGCTCAAGTCCATTCAGGCGCTGGAATCCCTAAGCTCTTGAGCAGCGGGGAATCCCGGCGCCTGACCGGACGGCAGTTTAGTTTTGTCGCACAAAATACAGTTTGTATTTCTTCCATCGTCCGTTGTCTACGGAATGGTTAAAATCTCTGCCAAAGCGGTCGGGATTGGCACGATCGACGTTGATTCTCACGCGCCATACCTCTTCTCTCGTATTGCCCTGAGCGTCGGAGATAGTGCAATTGAGTTTGCCCCTGATCTGATTTTTTTTGGTCAACCTTCCCTTTCCATCGCAGAGTATGGAAGCTTGGTAATAATCATAATGCTCTATGGTGAAGCTTCCGTCGCTGTTGAGTGACCATCGAGCTGAACCCCCAGCACTGTATCCTAGATGGGATACTTGGTACTCACCTTCAAATTTTCCAAAGGGGCCAGCGTAGGCCGCCAAATTGGCGAGAAAAAAAACCGACACAAATACAAACTTCTTCATAGTGCCTCCCGTGTGTTTAAGGTGGGAATTATTCCCACCAAAAAA
This sequence comes from Bacteriovoracaceae bacterium, assembly GCA_965215445.1. Lineage (GTDB taxonomy): Bacteria > Bdellovibrionota > Bacteriovoracia > Bacteriovoracales > Bacteriovoracaceae > CBDBLK01. The sequence goes on from CBDCDT010000002.1 coordinate 2,010,967, forward strand.
GGGTAGCGCAATTTTGAGGGGAGGTATGAAGCGGGAAATATTTGCTTTTGGTGGTTACTTCTTGATTTCGTATTTTCTGCCTTTGGTTTTGCCAATGGGATTTAATATTTTTTTCTCCACCAAGCGTCTTAAGAGGCTTTTGAGGCCATTATGGGTCATATCTACATACTGGAGTATAAAGGCCGGGGAGCAAACGCCATGCTCTCGAATGACCTCATAAACGATAGTTTCATTTTTATTAAGGTCTGCTCTGGTTGATTCGGGGGCCATTTTGCTTTTTAAATGCTCAATCTGTTTTTGTAAAACCAAAAAGAAAAATTCCAACCAGGGATCATAATGAACCTTTTTCTGTTTAAAAGTGTTTTGCGTATTTCTGAGAGCAATATAATAGTGCTTTTTATTATCTTCAATGATTTTTTCATGGGAAGTGTATTGTGCCCAATCATAACCTTCGCGCAAAAGTAGCCATGTAGTTATCAATCGCGATAAGCGCCCATTGCCATCACGGAAAGGATGAATCGCCAAAAAGTGAACAATGAAAATAGCGACAAGTATGAGTTTGGGTATTTTGTTTTCACGGTGAAATTCTTGGTATGCTTTAACGAGATTATTCATTTGGGCCTCAGTTTGTGGCCCCGGTGGAGTCGTATAAAACCAAACTTTCTCTTCTCCAGTTTCTTCATTTTTTTCAATGACATTATTGGGGATGTCCTTGTAGGCCCCTCGTTGTTTTTTTGGCAAATGACTTGATAAAAGCTCAGTGGTTAACTGTTGGTGAAGTGAACGAATATTCATTTCAGACATCTCTATTTCGCTGTAGTGATCGTAAATATATTGCAAAGTCTTTGCGTACCCGGCGACTTCCCTTTCAGAGCGTGAAGACATATCCAAAATTTTGCAATTGCGTTTAATCAGTTGTTCCACCTCCCTATCACTCATTAAGGCCCCCTCGATGCGTGTTGAGGCCCCGGAGGAGGTAATGATCATGGCCTGTTTGAGAGCTTTGATAGAATGGGGTGAGTATTTGGCGGAAACATCTCGCCATGGCCGGTGGAAGCGTTCTAGTTCTTCCACGATTTGCAGGATTTTTGGTGGAATGGAATAATTTCTAATGCTTAGCATCTTAATCGGATTTTATCAAAGAAACACCGAAAAAACACCGAAAAAACACCGAATTAACACCGAATTCGTCTTGAAATTGGTACAATTTTGACAATTGATTGTTGAAATTGTACTAATTTTGGGGTAGCCTCTTATATATATGTACCCTAGAGAAGCTCAAAAGGCAGTTCAATATTTGGCGGGCCACTATCCCGTAGTGGCCATAACAGGCCCGAGGCAATCGGGCAAAACTACACTGGTTCAAGGCCTTTTCTCCGACAAATTATATGTTTCCCTGGAAACCCCGGATCAATACCAACTGGCCAGGGAAGACCCGCGCGCCTTTTTGGCCCAGTCTGAAACAGGACTTGTTATTGATGAGATTCAGCGTTTGCCCGAACTTTTTTCTTATATTCAGGGCATTGTCGATGCTCACAAAAGATATGGGGAATTTATCGTTACCGGCTCCCAGCAGTTTGGCCCGCTCTCCGGTATCACCCAATCTCTGGCCGGAAGAGTGGGATTGCTGGAACTTTTGCCCTTCTCTTTTTTTGAAGTACGGCGGGATTTAAAGGCCCTCGACGATGCTCTCTACAAAGGATTTTATCCTCCCCTGTACGATAGAAAGGTCGCTCCCCGCATTTGGTGCGAAGACTACACCAAAACCTATATTGAAAGGGACGTGCGCAACCTTATCAATGTTAAAGACCTCTCTCTTTTTCAAAGATTTTTGCGACTGCTCGCCGCGAGGACGGGGCAACTTCTCAATTCGTCGGAATTGGGAAACGAGGCGGGCATCGACAGCAGAACACTGGCCTCCTGGCTCACTATTTTGGAGGCCAGTTATATTATTTTTCCACTCAGACCTCACCACAGAAATTTCTCCAAGAGAGTGGTCAAATCCCCCAAATATTATTTTTACGACTCGGGCCTTTTGTGTTACTTACTGGGTATTACCAGGGACGATCTGCTTTTATCGCCCCAGCGAGGACAAATTTTTGAATCCATGATGATCAGTGAATTCTTTAAATACACAAAGAACTATCGCTGTGGGATAGACTTTTATTTTTGGAGAGATAACAAGGGCGTTGAGATTGACCTGCTTTGGGAAGTGGGAGAGAGCATCTTTTGTGTGGAAATGAAGTCCGGTGCAACCCTGCAAAGCAACTTTTTTAAAAATCTCAAGTCGTATCAAAAATATGCTGGGGAAAAGCACGCTAAATCCTGGCTGGTCTACGGGGGGGAGGGTACCCAGCACAGAAGTGACGCCAGGGCCATTGCCTGGAGAGAGATTGGCAGTATTTTACAAAAGCATTTGACGAGGGCGCTGTGAAATCCTTTTGGGCACAAATCACATTTAAAGATTTGGTCGATGTCTCCATGGTGGCGATTATCATTTACCAGGGGGTGTTGATCGCCCACGGCACCCGCGTGGTGCAAATGCTGATCGGCCTTTCGGTTTTGGCGGGCCTTTTTTGGGCCAGTCACGTTTTTCAACTGCATGCCGTGACCTGGCTTTTGGGCCACTTTTTTGAAAGCTCTTTTATCATTGCCATCATTTTATTTCAGGATCAAATCCGCACTGCCCTGGCCAATTTTGGAACCGGCAAAACCCTGTTTCGTTTTCTGGGGCGGGATTCATCCCATTCCTTGGCCGAGGGATTGGCCTCTTCGGTGATGGGTTTGAGTCGCAAAAAAACCGGGGCGCTGGTGGTGTTGGAAAAAGGGCAGGGGCTGGGCAATCTCAAGTCTACTGGTATTCTTCTGGAGGCCAGGTTTCACCCCAGTCTGATCGCCTCCATTTTTGAATCCAAAGGCCCGCTTCACGACGGGGCGGTGATTATCAGCGAGGACAGGATTGAGAGCGCCGGTTGCGTTTTGCCCCTGGAAGAGGATGCGGAACTCGACCGCCATTTGGGAACCCGTCACCGGGCGGCGTTGGGGGTGACCCGGCAGACCGATTGCATTGCCATCGTGGTGAGCGAAGAAAACGGCAAGATCAATCTCGCCGCCGACGGCATGTTTTACGCTTGTTCTTCGGTCGATGAACTTTCCGGCTATATCAAACACTTCCTGTCTCACAAAAAGGGGCCACATTCGTGAGGGAAGATCAGAAAATGCCCAACCGGCACCTGCTCAAAGTTTTGAGTTTCATTGCCGCCCTGGCGATGTGGTTTTACGTTTTGGGTTCGGCATCGGTGGAAGTTGAACGCCAGGTGAAGCTCTCTTTTGTGCCGCCAGTGGGACTTTCAGTGAATACCGAAGTTCCCCGCGCCCTCAAACTCAAACTGCGCGGCAACCGCCTTTTGGTGGGAGGGGTGTTTACCCAAGGGGAAACTGTTGTGGTGGATTTACAAAGGCGCGCCGAGGGAGGCGCGCAGGAAGTGGAACTTTCCCCCTCCCTACTCAAGCTCCCCTTCGGGGTGGAAGTCCTGGAGATGGTGCCGGAGCGGGTGTCGATAGGGCTTGAGCGGGAGATTAAAAAACGGGTGTCCGTGCGCGGGAGATTTGGCGGGGAGTTGCCCCAGGGGTTGGCACTGGTCGAGCGCGAGATCGTTCCCGAAAAAGTGATGATTAAAGGCCCGCGCTCGGTGCTCAAGAGAATCGGCCAGCTTTTTACCCGGCCGATCGACCTTTCCACACTGGGGGGAGAGGGCGAGGGGGAAGTGCGGGTGTCTTTGGAAAACGAAGACTTTCGGGTGGTGGTCGAGGAAGAGGAGGCCTTGGCGCTCAAATACAAAATTCGCCCCAATCAGGCCAATTTCACTTTGAACAACGTGAATATCCACTTTCTGACTTTGCGCAATCGCTTTTATTCGCGGGTCAAAAGAGTTTCCCTAGATATTTTGCTTCCCGAAGATATGTTGACCGATTTGGATGAAGAGGAACTGCGCCAAAGTGCCAGGGCGATTGCCGAAATCCCCAACAACGCTCAGGGCCGCGTACGGGTGGAACTGCGGGCCGAGCTTCCCGATGGCGTGCACCTTTTACAAATCCGCCCCGCCGCCATTAATATCTCGGTGAGGTAGTTCAAATGAAAAAACAGTTATTTGGTACTGATGGCATACGGGGCAAGGCCAATGTTTATCCGGTGACCGGGGAGATGGCCTTTTTACTGGGAAGGGTGGTGGCGCACTATTTTGAAACCACCACCCACCGCAAAAGGCCGCGGGTGATTGTCGGCAAGGACACGCGCCTGAGTTGCTATATGCTGGAGCAGGCGTTGGGGGCGGGCATTTGCGCTCAGGGGGGGGAAGTCATTTTAACCGGCCCTCTGCCCACTCCCGGGGTGGCCTTTGTCACCAAAAGTATGCGCGCCAATGCCGGCATGATGATCTCGGCGAGCCACAACTCTTATCACGACAACGGGATTAAAATTTTCGATGAAAGAGGCCTGAAACTTCCCGACGAAGTGGAGTTGAGTTTGGAGGCCTTACTGCTCGATCCCCAGCGCTTGCCCGCCAAAAGCGGCCTTTCTCTGGGGCGTGCCAGGCGTTTGGAGGAAGTTTTCGGGCGCTATATTGTCCACTGCAAGGCCGCCTTCGGGGAGCGCTTTGATATGGGCGGCATGAAAATTGTCCTCGATTGCGCCAACGGCGCAGGTTATGAAGTTGCCCCCATGATGTTTGAAGAATTGGGTGCCGAAGTGGTCAAATTGGGAGTCGCCCCCAACGGGCAAAATATTAATTTGGAGTGCGGAAGTCTCTATCCCCAAATGGCGGCAAAAAGAGTTCTGATGGATCGTGCCGACCTGGGAGTTTGTCTGGATGGGGATGCCGACCGGGTGGTGCTGATCGACCACAGCGGGGAGATGGTACCAGGAGATCAGTTGCTCGGCGTGTTTGCCAAACTGCTGCTCGACAACGGGGAACTTGCACCCGGCGATACCGTGGTGGGTTCGGTGATGTCCAACATGGGTCTGGAAGTGTATTTGCAAAATTTGGGTCTGTCGCTGGAGCGCACTCCGGTGGGCGACCGCTATATTGCGGGTATTATGCGGGAAAAAGGCCTTCCTCTGGGAGGGGAGCCTTCGGGGCACATTATTTTTGGCAAGTACGCCACTACCGGCGACGGCGCTCTGGCGGCACTCAAGGCGGTGGAGGCGATGCGCACTTACGGGCGCACGTTTTCCGAACTGGCCGGCGAGGTTGCGCTCTTTCCCCAAGTCATCAAAAATTTGCAAGTGAAAAACAAACCCCCGCTGGCCGAAATCCCGACTGTTCAAAAAGCGGTGAGTGATGCCGAAAGGGAACTGGGAGCGCACGGGCGGGTGGTGCTGCGCTACTCGGGCACCGAACCCAAAGTGCGGGTAATGGTCGAGGGTGAAAACGATGCCCAGGTGGTGCGCCTGTGCGATCGACTACTTTCCGTACTCGCCGAAGAACTCTAAAGAAGAACTCAATAATTTCGCAAACTTATAAATTTTTTTAAAAGTTAAAGTTTTTTATAGAAGAGACGAAGAGAGGGTAGAACGTCTTGTTTGTTGTAAAACTAAAAAGGTATGTAAAAATGAAAAACTCTCTCATAATTCTCTCACTGGCCTTGGGTTTCTTCGGTTGTAGTAGCGATGATGAAGATGCTTTTAGCAAGGGTCGGGATAAGACCAAACAAGAACCAGAGGTGCTCGAGAGCACTGAAAATACAAATCCCAAGAATTCCGGGAATCCAGAACAAGAAAAACTCAAACCCAAAGCGACAAGGTCTAGTTGTTTTGAGTTTAGTAAAGATGATAGCAAGAAAATTGCCGCCTATTTAGAGAGTGATAAAGAGGGTAAGTGTCCAAGCAACATCGTTATTCCCGAAAACATAACCACAATTGGAGAGCAGGCCTTTGCCTATAAGGATATTTTATCCGTTATCATCCCGGATAGCGTGACGACTATTGAGGATTTTGCCTTTTCGAGTGGGGGGAAACTTGCCCATGCGATGCTTGGCAATGCTGTAACGACGATTGGGGCCTGGGCCTTTTCCGGCAATAAACTGACTTCCGTCATTATCCCGGACAGCGTGACCAGCATTGGGGAGCGCGCTTTTTCTTATAACAAAATTCGATCTTTGGACATCGGTGCCGGTGTGACTTCAATTGGCAACTCTGCCTTTTCCTATAATCACTTAATATCCGTGAAAATACCCAGTGGAGTGCAAACAATCGACAAAGTGGCCTTTGATAAAAATTCACAATTGCTTTATGTGTGTGTAGAGGCCGCCAAATCCAGTGTAACTCTTGGTTCCAACGCTTTTCCCTATTTTTCTCATGTGAGCTATGAAGCAGATGCAAGCTGTGGCCAGGCCACTCGCTCCAGTTGTTTTCAATTGAGTGAAGGTGGCAGTAAGATTACCGCTTATTTGGGAAGTGATAATCAGGGCGCTTGTCCCGTTGATGTGGTTATTCCCAACAACGTAACCACAATTGGGGACAGTGCTTTTGCCTACAATGAGAAGATCGAAACCGTCGTTATCCCCGATAGCGTAAAGACCATTGAGTATGCTGCCTTTATGAGTGGAGAAAGGTTTGCTTATTTGGCGATCGGCAGTGGGGTCACAACAATTGGGGCCTGGGCCTTTTCCGGCAATAAACTTACTTCCATCATTATCCCGGATAGTGTGACCGCCATCGGTGAACGCGCCTTTTCTTATAACAAAATTTGGTCTTTAGAACTGGGCACTGGCGTGACTTCAATCGGCAACTCTTCCTTTTCCTATAACGAGTTGACGTCCGTAAAAATACCCAGTGGAGTGCAAACCATCGACCAAGTGGCCTTTGATAAAAACAAAGACCTTGCTTCTGCATGTATAGAGGCGGACAAGGCCAATATCACTGTTGATAGAACTTCGTTTGCCTACTACACCAATGTCAGTTACAAGGCAGATTGCTCTGCTTCTGAATAAAATGGCCTAATCGTCCCCGGAGTCCTCAAAGCAATCCATGTCGATGGAAAAGACCGCGGCCAAAAGAATCGCCTTTTCCTGTTTGACTACCATGGTGTCGCTGCCGTCGAAAAATTGCTCCATCGCCAATAAGGCCCTGGCGCTGTCACCGCAATCGTCATTGGCCAAAAGAGAAACAGAGAAAAAAAGGATGGTAAAAAGGGAAAGCGCCCGCATGAAGAACTCCTAGTTGCAAGGTTTGAGAATTGAGAGATTATCCTTTTCTACTTAAGGATTTAGGTCAACTCACACAGAGTCAACTTTCTAACGTGATCCAGAGTGCTTTGAAAACTGTCGGCAACGTCCAGGCAGGAGTCGGCGCCGTCCTTTTGTATTTGTTCCAGCGAGTTGTCTTTGGGTTTTTGGGTGTAGAAAAAGAGAATCGGAAGTTGTTCTTGGGGAAACAGGCCGCGGGTGAGCAGCACGATTTCCCGCCCCGACATATCTTCCATATCGCCGGTGATGGTTACCATCAAATAGGGTGGCCCGCTTTTTCTTTCGCTTTCCAGTAAATACAGTGCCCGAAAACCACTGGCGCAAATTTCGGTTTTGTGCCCGTTGAGGCGCAGGCGCGAAGAGAGATTGTGGGCGCGCGTTTTTTGCGGGTCGATAATCAAAATGGGGAGGTCGCAATTTTTTTCCATTATATAAAATATGTTTATACAAAGTCCCAAAAATGCCAAGGCTGCAGGGATGTTCAATTTTGAAGAGAAATGTTTTACAGTGCCAAAGAAAGGAGGAGAGTGTGAAAGTTTATCTCGACTTAATTGAGCAGATTTTACTGGATGGGCAGGAGCGCAAAGACCGCACCGGCGTGGGCACGTTGAGTCTTTTTGGGCATCAGGCGCGTTATGATTTGCGCCGGGGGTTTCCCCTGGTGACCACCAAAAAAGTCCACTTTAAAAGCGTGGTGTGCGAGCTTTTATGGTTTTTGCGGGGGGATACCAACACCGCCTGGCTCAAGCAGCAGGGGGTTTCCATTTGGGACGAGTGGGCCGATGAAAATGGAGACTTGGGGCCAATTTATGGCCATCAGTGGCGGCGTTGGGGGGCAGAAGGTATCGACCAAATTGCTCAGGTGATAGACGGTCTGAAAAAAAACCCCTTTGATCGCCGCCTGATCGTCAGCGCCTGGAACCCCTCCGACCTGCCCCGCATGAAGTTGCCTCCGTGCCACGCCTTTATGCAATTTTATGCCGACCAGCAGGGGTTTTTGAGTTGCCAGCTCTACCAGCGCTCGGCCGACGTTTTTTTGGGCGTGCCCTTTAATATCGCCAGCTACTCCCTGTTGACCACGATGATCGCCCAGGTGACGGGACTCAAAGCGGGGGAGTTTATCCACACTTTGGGGGATGCCCACCTCTACCTCAACCATTTGGAGCAGGCCAAGCGCCAAATCCAGCGCAGGCCCCATCCCCGGCCCGAGTTGACACTCAATCGGGAAGTGAGTTCCATCGACGATTTTGGTCTGGAAGATATTCATCTCGAAGAGTATCGGCACCACCCCCACATCAAGGCCCCGGTGGCGATATAATGCGTATTAGTTTGATTGTGGCGATTGGCAAGCGCCGGCAGATTGGCAAAGACGGCAAGATGCTGTGGCACATCCGCGAAGATTTCCGCCATTTTAAACAAACCACGTTGGGCCATTGGCTGATTATGGGACGAAAAACCTTTCACTCCATCGGCGGCGTTTTGCCTGGACGCAAGAGTGTGGTGCTCACCGGAAACCGTGAGCTTGCCGAAAAACTCGCCGAGGCGGGTGCCTATGCCGCCGCCAACGCTGAAGAGGCGCTGGCGATGGCGCGTGAGGCGGGGGAGTCGGAAGTCTTTATTTGTGGCGGGGAAAATGTCTACCGGCACTTTTTAGAGCGTTGTGATCGGCTTTATTTGAGCCGGGTGGACTTTGACGGCGAGGCGGATACCTTTTTTCCACCCTTTGAACATTTGCCCTGGAAACTTGTCAAGTCTCATCAGTTTCCCGCCCAAAAAAGTTCCCTTTCCTGGTGTCTGGAAATTCTCGAAATTGACTACTCAGTGAAAAATCTTTTCTTGATTAAGTTTTTTCTTTCTGGTGATAATAAACGGACTTGGAAATCCTTCCAAGCACAGACCTATAAGGAGGTTTACTGTGAAACATTTTGTTGCGTTCTCTGCCTTTTTTCTGCTCCTATTTGCCTCTCTCTACGACCCAGGCCCAATACGACAATCGCACCGCCGCCGAGTCCCGTGCCCGCGACCTCATAGGTCAGCACCCCAATGCCTTTATTGCCATCTGGCGCATCCCCGGCAATAAGCAGCAGGGTTATATCGGCCTTCCCATCCACCCCACCAAAAGCTACGATGTCCACGTTCACTGGGGCGCTACCACAAATATCCAGTGGCAACGCTATCAAACCAGCACGGGCACTTACCAACGCGCCCGGAAAATGTCTTACGCTGTTACTCCGGGAAAGTTCTATGTGATGGCGGTCAGAGGCACTGCCGAACACCTGACTTTTAGCGATTTTGCCGACGTCGCCCATCACGGAGATGATGTCAGGCAAAACCTGTACGCAGTCTACAGCTTGGGAAATCTGGGGTACACTTCTCTTGAAGGGGCCTTCGCCGACTGCACCAATCTCGACTATTTTTACGTTAGAGATTTCACGCTCGATCCGGTCAACGTCACCAATGTTGAGCGCATGTTTCTCAATACTTCCAGTCTCAAGTCCGCCAACCTCAGTGAGATGAGAGTTCTCGATACATTGGCCAGTACCCGTAGGATGTTTGAGGGTTCCGGCCATCCCGCCAATTTTTCTGTCAATCTGGACGGTCGATTTAAAACTGGAAATCTGCGCAGAATAGACCGCATGTTTTACCGCAGTAATGTCAGAAGAGTTTGGTACCTTGAAGAGTGGAACGTCTCCAACGTCACCAATATGGAATTGGCCTTTAGGATGGCCGGAAACTTGCGCCCCGATGTTTCCAAATGGAATGTCTCCAGCTTGGTCAATATGCAGTACACGTTTGGTGTCAACCACCAGATTCTCCCCCGACTGACAAATTGGAATACCAGCAGTGTCCGACTTATGGACGGCAACTTTTCCTATTACACGTTCCCCGACAATTACGTTTTTCCTTTGAATACCTCCAGCGTAGAGAGAATGGTGTATCAATTTACCGGCACCCATCACCCCCCCTCAAACTTCGCTACTGGCAGCATACAAAACATGAACAGTATGTACGAAGGGGCCACGCTCTCTTACACGGCCGTCGCTCACATCAAGAATTGGGATTTAAGCAATCTCAGGAGCGCACAGAGACTGTTTAAAGGTGTCGCCCTCTCTTCCCCTCAAATGTCTTTTTATCCCGCCTCCTTCTACGCCAGTTTTCTCACTGCTTTGAACAAGACCGGCCCAACCAACCGTCCGGTCGATTTGAGGGATATTTTTGATTACGAAACATTGAGCGAACAGATTCGGAAGTTTTACCGCACTGCAGAAGAAAGATTAACACGAGAGAGAGGTTATATCTTTAGTCAATAATCCGTCTCGATAAAGCAGACCTTAAAGCAAACGGACACCTCTTCAGGTGTCCGTTTTTTTAGATGGTTATTTTTTCAAGACGACGTATCCCACGTTAGCACTCGAACACGCCGAAGTTATCCCGTTCCTGGTGAGGTTGGCGTAAAAGCGATAAATCCCCGGCCTTAATCTTTTGGTTTTGATCCTGATACTTTGCGCTTTGGAGGTGGCACTGCCGACTTCTTTGCTGCATTGACTGTCGCTAAAGAGTCTTACCACGTCTCCGCTCTGGACTCCTGTAACTCTAATCAGGGGTCTGCGCAGAGTGGAAGACGGGCGGTTTGGCCTGACCCGCCTCAAATTGGCAGGCGCATCTGGAAGGGGAGTTGGAGTTGGCGTCACTACCGTCTGTTGTTGTTGGCCGGAGACGGAGAGTGCCGTCCGCACGTTGGACAAAGAGACGCCGTAGCGCTCTTCGACCGCCTCCACCGCCGCCAGCGTGGTGTTGACGGAAATGCTTTGGCCGGACAGGGCATTGTATTCCAGTTGCATGAGCTCACGGGAAACCTGATCGCTAAATTTTCTGGCAACTCTCAGACCTTCGCTGAGCAGGCCTTTGCCGCTCTTGGTGAACTCGCGGATGGATGCATCGTACGCGCTGGTGTCTCCGCCAATGCTTTGCTGGTATTTTTTATTGGCCTGAACCTGTTCTATCAATTCATCGAAAAAGCGGGCCGGCCAAAGAGTGCCGTCGGGCCGTACCCACCATTCCACCGGATGGTCTTTTTTGCTGGAATAACCGCCGTAATAGATGCCCTCATTGTAAGCGGGCAGGGGCGCCAGCATGGAATCGTCCACAGGTTGCAAAACCTGATAGGCGAGAAAGGCGCTTGAACACTCCGATACCAGATTGTCCCGGGTGGTGGTGGCGTAAAGGCGATGATCGCCCACACTCAATTTTTCGGTGGTAAAGCGAATTCCCGTTTGAAGGAAAAGTTCCGGCGGCAAGTTCATCATCGACGCCATGTCTCTTTGCCTGACGAAGGTACTGGCGACTTGGCGAGTGCATTGATCGTCGCTGAAAATGGCGATCTTGCCCCTTTCGAGTACGCCGGAGATTTCCAGCGTCGGCCTGGCCAGCCTGGAAGAAGCTGTCCCCGGCCGAATCAGTTGTATGCCGGTGGGAGGGCGGATGACGTTTTCCCGCACATACTTCAAGCGCACGCCGTAGCGGTCTTCGACCGCTTCTACCAAGGCCTTCGTGGTGGTGATGGTAATATTTTTGCGGTAATCGCTCCAACCCGAGCTGGCCATAACGACGTGGTATTCCTGATCCAACAATTCTCGGGCAACCGGATCGCCCAATTTGTCGGCAATGGCAAGGGAGGTTTTGAGTTTGAACTGGTCATTAATCCTATCCCGAATCTGGGCCAGTTCCCGCTCTTTGGCGCTGGTATCTGCGCCCCTGTTTTCCAGTTCTGAAATCTTGGCCAAGACTTCTTGTTCGAGCTGACTCCAGGCACGGGTCACCCACAGCGTCCCGTCGGGACTGACCCACCACTCCACCGGGCCTTGCAGGTTTTGAAACCCGATGGGACTGGCAGTGAATTTTGCATGGTGGTAGGCGGGTAGGGGCGCCAGTATGGAATCGTCGATCGCTTCTAAAACCTGCAAGGCGAGAAACTCCGTCGAACAAGGTGAGGTATCTCCGTCTCTGGTGAGGTTGGCGTAGAGCCGATAATCTCCGGGAGGAAATGTTTTGGTTTCAAGCTGAATACTGCTTCCTTGAGAGCTGCCCTGTCCAAGCTCTCGTGTACACTGCTGATCGCTAAAAAGCCTGACCACATCTCCCGCCTGCACTCCTTCGATTTCCACCGGCGGTCTGGAGTGAGTGGAGAAGGTTTGGTTTGGCCGGATAAATTTGAAAACGGAGGGAGCGGAAGGCCCTGAAACCGTGTAGCTGATATAATTGGTCGAGCACGCTGAAGTGGCACCACTTCTGGTGATGTTGGCATAAAGGCGGTAGTTTCCAGTCTCCAATCTTTGGGTGGTAATCCTGACAAATCCCGCTTCAGACTTGCCCGTGCCGACCTGGCGGGTGCATTGCTCGTCACTAAAAAGCCCGACCACATCGTAGACATACACACCGCTGACTTCGATGGTTGGGGTCTTGAGGGAGGAGGCCGGTTTGGGAGCGACCAGTCTCATGCCCACATTGATGGGAGGCCCGGGCAGGGAAACCTGATAAGTGGCGTGGGTGGTGGAGCAGTCCGACCACTGCTTGTTGCGAGTGGCATTGGCGTAAATGCTGTAGCTTCCCAGTGCCAAATCTTTCACTTGAATATGCGCCTTTCCGTTGCGAACACGGCCGCCGTAGGCCTTGCCGCCCAGGGGAACCAGGCACTCGGAATCCTGGTAGATATTCACCCAGTCCCAGTTTGTGCCGTGGACGTGAATCATTGGACTTCCGTGTTTGATACTAGAGGAGATCACCACGTTGCCGGGAGATGCCGGGGGGGATTTAAAGATGGTGGGGGAAGCGGAAGACAGGGTGTAGATCACTTTGGCGCTGGAACAAGGGGAGTGGGAACCGTCACTCAAATGAGTTTGGGCGTAAAAGGTGTATTTTCCCGGAGTGGTCAAATCCAGCTTGATAAAGTGGGGGGCGGGAAAATTGATGGTGATGCTGTCTTTTGGATCGTAAACCTTGTTTTGTCTGGCGGGAGTGCTGCCCACCTTGTTTTGGCAGGCGGAATCAGTGTAGACGGCGACTTCTCCGTTGTCATAACCGTCCGAGAGGACTTGAACCACCACCCTGCGTGCCTTGCCTCCAATGTGGCGGTAACTGTCGATCTTCCAGTAGTCGGGATGGCCGGTGGGATAGACCATTCTCAAGCTGTAGGCCGCGCCGGGGCCTGAAAAAGTGGAAAAGCTGAGGAAAAAAGAGGCCAAAAAGAAAAGCGTCGAAGCGTGCATAAACCCTCCCTGGTTATAGCTATCTTATAGATTGTAGAACTATTCTTTTTGTTTAACAACTAAGTTAAAGGGTCGCCTTTTTCTCAATCTGTCTGTATTTCTCAGTTATCAGTTAAAGATTTTATTTCAGGCCCCCGATAAGGGGCCATGCGCTGGTTTTTATTCATCTTGATTGCTTGCAAGGAGGTATGAGATGTCACTTTTCCATTGCTCGTTTGTCTTTGTCGCGATTCTTTTTTTAGAGAGCTGTGTGCCACAAGGGGGTAAAAAAACTTCTTCAAGAAGCGCTTCCAGGGAGACTCAACCCTCGCAGCAGAGCAATGGGCCTTCCCTGCTGGGCAGTGACAACCACCGTTTGGATGATGGCAACCTTTCCCTGCCGCAAACCGTTCCGGTGAGCATTTCCTGGACGGGTTATGCCAACGACAACGTGGCGGAAGTGGGGCAGACGCCACCAGCGCTGAGCATACCCATTTTGAATCCGGCCAATGCCGATGTCAGATTTAGCGCTGTTCCGGCCTCGGTTTGTAGAGTCGATGCTTTGAGTGGGGAATTGAGGCCGATAGTTCCTGGAAACTGTCGTGTCACTCTCTCGGCCAATCCCAGTGATTTCAGCACTCACTCTCCCGCGACTTTGAGCGTGACCGTGCAGGTGGATGGCCAGAGCAATCAGGGGACGCCAACGGCGATTCCGGTGAGTATTTCCTGGAGCGGTTATGCCAATGGCAATCGGGCCACAATGGGGCAGGCGGCACCGGCGCTCGAAGTTCCCAGTGTCGTTCCGGCCGATGCCAGCTTGACTTATTTTGCCTCTCCCGCTTCAGTTTGCAGTATAGATGCTGCCACTGGCGCCCTGAATTTGGTACAAGCGGGAAAATGCAAGGTGGTGCTCAACGCCTTTCCCAGCAATCCCTCGACTCACACCCAAGAGACTTCGAGCGTGACCGTTGTGGTAAATCCCGCTCCGGGTACGCCTATTTCGGGAACACAAAACCCGGGACAGGCTCCGGTGAAAATTGTGTGGGCGGGTTACAGGGGAAGTAATCAGGCAAGGCTTGGGGATTTTATCCCGAAGGCCAAAGAGGCGATTGTAGCTCCCAGCAGTGCCAGCAAAAGTTTTTCCGCAAGTCCGGCCAATATTTGTAGAGTGCATCCCCAGACGGGACAATTGGTACTTATGGGGGATACGGGAAATTGCGAAGTCACTCTCACCGCTATTCCCGCCGATCCCGCCACTCACACTCCGGCCACCTTGAGTGTGACCGTTTCGGTAAGTGAGTCAAGTGGTGCTGCCAACAATAAAATTACTCGCATTGTGGCCAGCTACGACGGTTTTGCCGGACTCAAAAGCGACGGCACAGTGGTCGCCTGGGGAGAATACGACGTGAGAAGCAAACCCTGGGGAAATTACCGGGGCATGGGCAAGGTGATGAATCACATTGCTTTCCCCAATTCCTCCAAGGTGGTGGATTTGGTGTCCACCCGCAAGGGTTTTGCCGCCCTTCGAGAAGACGGCACGCTGGTTTCCTGGGGCCACAACAGAACCGAGACCAACGGGGATTTATCCTTTCGTATCGACCCCTTGAAAAATGTGGAAAGTGTGACCGCCCATCGCTACAGTTTTAGCGCCAGCAAAAAAGACGGTTCGGCGGTAGTTTGGGGCCAGATGAATTTGACTTTTCCCAAGGGAATAAAAAAAGTTGCGGAAAATGAACACGCCCTGGCGATTCTCAAAAAAGACGGTTCGGTGGAAACTGGCTCTCCGGTGTATCGCTATCAAGGGGTGGATTATTACCTGGGCAAAGAACAGGGCGGCAGTCAGTTTACCCGCAGTTTTAAGGATCACCTCCAGGTGGTTTCGATGGCCTCCAAGTTGAGAAGTGGAGTGACCGACATCGCCACCAACTCCAATGTCAACGGCGGTGCCTTTCTCGCCCTGAAAAGCGACGGCACAGTAGTCGCCTGGGGCAATAAAAACTTTGGAGGCAATATCCTGCCCATGCCCACCGCTTACCTGGGAACCAGTGCCAGCAGCAGGGCGAGCAAAATTTACGGCGGCCGCTACGGCTTTGCCGTTTTGAGGGCGGACAAGTCGGTGGTACATTGGGGAGTGACGGGGGACTATTTTGAATTTACCAGTGGACTGGTTCCCGCCAGCAAAAACGTCGCCAGTGTTTTTCCCCATGGCATTGCCTTTTTAGGGGTAACCACGGGAAAAGGGGCCTTTCCCTTTAGTGTGCACTCTAACAGGTACAGCGCCCCTGCCCTGGATATTTCCGCCGTGGAAACGAGTCTTCAAAGCGCAGTTACAAAGGTGACCGCCAGCAAGTTCGCCTTTGCGCTTTTAAAAAGCGATGGTTCGGTGGTGGCCTGGGGGAACACAAACAAAGGGGGTTCTCTGGAAATGGTACACCACTCTCAAGGGCGGGTGGATGTCTCTGCCCAATTGGCCAGCGGAGTAAAAGATATTGTCGCCAACGAACACGCCTTTGCCGCCCTTAAAAAAGATGGTTCGGTGGTGACCTGGGGAGGCAACTGGGGAGGAGGGGACTCCCGTCCGGTGGCAAGTGATCTCGCCAGCGGGGTAATTCAAATTGTCGCCTCCGAAGATTCCTTTTCCGCCTTAAAGGATGATGGCACTGTAGTGACCTGGAGAAGATATGATTAAGACAAACTTTGGGTGGATTGCCGCCGGCCTTTTGAGTTTGTTCGCCTGCACGGAGGGCGGAGGCAAGGGCGCTGGAACTCGGCGAATTGAACTGGAAAATCCGCAGGAAACGGGACAATCAAAAAACCTGGCCCCGGCGAGAGGGAAAATCATCGCTCCAGCACTGCCGCCGCAAAACCTGGAAAACGCTACCCTGCCCAAACTGGAGATGATCGCCTACGCCTTCACCAATAACGGGTATGAGGAAGTGCGAACCCTGCCCGCCATCGTGGCGATGCCGGCCGAGCCGAACGAGCAGAATTGGCGACCCTTCAAAAAAGTGGAGGTTCGGGTCAAACCCCAAGGCGAGACGTGGCAAGAGGTGAGGGTGTTGGATATCGCTTACAGCAACCTGCCAAGTGAGGCCGATATCTGGCTGGTTCCCGCCAAACCTTGTGAGGTGACCTGGCGGCTGGTGGAAAATCCTTACTACGACGACAACGGCACCATTGAAACCAGTCCCTGGAGCGAACCGATGAGGTTTGACAAGGCCTACGTCTTCAGGGATGCCAGAGACCTTCTTGAAGGAGATATCGACCCGGCGAAAACTCCCTCCGTCCCCATGGAGCAGGCGGGAGGGGTAGACCTCGCCAAAATCATGACCTCTCTGGTTTACATGAACAAGTATGAACTGGGCGATCCCAGATATATCACCTGGAAAATGGTGAATGATGCCCTCAATGCCGTCGGTTTCCAGGATGGAGAGGCGATGACCGAGGATATGGCACGCAAAATGCCCGAGGCGATGAAGTTGACGCAGGCGGAGTTTCTCGACCGCATAGATGATTCTATCAATTGGTCGGTTATCGAAGAACTCAAAAGGATCTTTTCCCAATAATCTTTATGACTCATTGGGTATTTGTGGGCAAAAAATCCTTTGCTATAAGCAGTGTCCATGAGCGTTCCCCTGATTATTTTGCTTGGTATTTTGCAGGCCCGGGCCTTTGCCGATGACGGTTGTGCGCAGGCCTTTGCCAAGCTTTCTGGGGGCGAGTACTGCCAGGGGAGGCATTGTGTAAAGGCGCTGTGGCTCTCCCGAAACGCGCCCCACTTGGCCGCGGCGGGCAATCCTTCCGAATCGGTGCAATTTTTCTCCCGACAGGAGCAAAAAGTTGAAAAATTGGCACGGGATTTTTTTGTCGAGGGAGAGTTGATCGGCGCAGACGACAAGCATTGGGGGAAGGCCTTGGAGCACACCGAAAGAGCATTGGAAGGTGGGGCCAGATACCTGTTTAAAGCGGCCTTTGAATACGATGGGATTCGGGTGCGGCCCGATGTTCTCAAAGTGCATGGCCCAAGAGACGTCAATATTATCGCAGTTAAATCCAGCAACTTCGTTGAAGAGTCACACGCTGATGAGGTCGCCGTCCAAAAATACGTCCTGGAAAATTTGGGTTTCAAAACCGAGGTTCATCTGCTGCACTTAAACCGGGATTACCTGCGTCGGGGAGATTTGGAACTCGAGCGTCTGTTTATTTTAAAATCCATGGAGGGAATGATTGGAAGTCGATTCCATTGGGTGGAGAAAAATGCGGCATTGATGAGGGCCAAATTGCGGGAAGAGGGAGCGCCCAACGAGGCCATCGGCCGCAAGTGCCTGGGGCCTTACCCTTGCCAATTTCAAGAGCATTGTTGGCGGGGAGTGGGGAAAGACTCAATTCATCGCTTGTACAAAATTACGGACGATCAGCGTTGCCAACTGCTCAGATATGGAGTGCACAAACTGGCGGAAATTTCCGTGAAGAAGCATATCCACATGAATGGGGAGCGCAGATTGCAGCAAATTTACATGAATGAACATAAACTTATCAAACCTCAGAAAATTCAAATCCAGGCGGCGAAAACCCGGCGTCCAGTGATCAATTTACAAAAAATCAGGGAGCATTTGGCGGGCCTTGAATGGCCGCTCTATTTTTTGAACTTCCAAACGGTATCCTACGCGGTTCCCCCCCATAGTCAGCTTCTCCCCTATCAACAACTCCCCGTCTCCTATTCCCTGCACATTCAAGAGAGTCCGGGAGCAGAGTTAAAGTATTTGGAGTTTTTGCACACTCAAAAAGGTGATCCGCGCGAAGAGTTGGCACGGGAATTGTTGAGAGATATTCCCTCAGTAGACAAAGGTTCGGTGGTGGTTTACCACTCCTCCTCTGAATCCAGAGTCTTCAAAGACCTGATAGCTACTCACCCCCATTTTAAGGCCCTTGAAGATATCTTTTTGCGCCTGTGGGATTTGGAAGTTCCGTTTGCCAAACACTGGTTTTACCACCAAGATTTTGCCGGTCGCTCTTCCCTGAAATATGTGTTGCCGGTTTTGGCCCCCCGTTTCGGTTATGACGACCAGGCCATTCTCAAGGGAGAGGTGGCCAAATATCGCTATATGCAAATCTTGGAATCGGAAGCGGAATCGTCGGGCGTTCGAGAAAAAGTCCAATCGGATTTGAGTTCGTACGGCAGGCGCAACACCCGCGCCATGGTGGAAATTCTGAAAGGGTTAATGCAAGCGGCCTCGCCTTGAACCCTTGGGCCGTTCTTTGCCTTTCAAGTGGTGACCCAAGGCCTCCATATTCACATAACTTTTTGAAATTATTAATTAATGCAATGCGGAAATTGCAACAATAAAAAAGCTCTAAAAAAAATTGACATTCTACTGTAAGACCAACTATAACGCTTTTAATGCGTATTGCATATTGTTTGAACAGCAAAGGAGAAAAAATGAAGTACCTAGTCTATTTCGTCAAATGTCTCGTCTTGGCCCTTTACAGTTTGGGCCTCTTCGCCACCGAACCCGATTCAGAGGCGCAAGACCGCTCGCTTTTCACCGCCATTGAACAAAGAGATTTGGCCGCTGTCAGAAAACTCATCGTTAACGGTGCTGATCTTGAAAAAACTGATTATAGATGGCCGGGAGATACGCCGCTGATAAAAGCGGCAGCGATGGGAGATTTGGAGTTGGCCAGAACTCTCATTTTCGCCGGTGTCAATGTCAACACTCCAGCAAAACTTGGACATACTGCTTTGATTCTTGGAGTACGAAGCAAAAACCTAGACCTGGTTCGATTCCTCCTCAGTGCCGGTGCGGAGGTTGATGCTTCATCAGCTGGCGGAAGGACGGCGTTAATACAAGCAGCGAGTCAAAACAATCCAGAGATCGTCGAAATACTCCTCGATGCCGGCGCGGAAGTTAACGCTACAGCGAAGGGTGGACTAACAGCATTGATGCATGGAGCGATAACTAGCGAGAATCCAGACGTTGTCAAAATGCTCCTCGATGCCGGCGCGGATGCTCGCGCTGTAACAAGTATGGGAAGAACAGCATTAATGTTTGGAGCGGGTTCTGGAAACCCAGACGTTGTAAAAATACTCCTCGATGCCGGCGCGGAAGTTAATGCTGCAACAAGCCTTGAAAGAACAGCATTGATGTATGGAGCTG
This sequence comes from Bacteriovoracaceae bacterium, assembly GCA_965215445.1. Lineage (GTDB taxonomy): Bacteria > Bdellovibrionota > Bacteriovoracia > Bacteriovoracales > Bacteriovoracaceae > CBDBLK01. The sequence goes on from CBDCDT010000002.1 coordinate 2,030,615, forward strand.
GTTCTAAAAATCTAGACGTTGTCGAGATTCTCCTCGACGCCGGTGCGGAAGTTGATGTTGCAACAAACGAGGGAAGTACAGCACTAATACTCGCAGCGAGAAAGAACAGACTGGATATCGTTCGGTCGCTTCTTGTTTTTGGTGCAGATGTCAACGCCCGAACAAAGAAAAGCAAAATGACAGCACTCATATATGGAGTGATAAATAACAATCCAGAAATGGTTGAACTCCTTCTTCTGGCCGGTGCTGATACTGAAATTCAGGATCAATACGGACTGACAGCGTTCCAAATATCGGTGAATAAGGGACATTCAGGTATTCGCAAAATACTCCGCGATGCCGGTGCCAACTACAGAAGATAAGGCCAATTGAGACATTTGCAGAGACTAGGTTGCCAGGCCGGGGTTCTTCTCCGGCCTTTTTTTTGTTCATCAGCGCCTTTCAAGTAGTGACCCAAGGCCCCCACATTTAGCCTCGCCTTGAACCCTTGGGCCGATTTGACTTTTCCAAGAGATTGTGAAATCCTTTTTTGGTAGAATTTTTGTCTGGCCCATTTGCCAAGGAGGACTTTATGGGTACATCACTATGGAAGATTACTCTCACTTTTTTCTGTATTGCATCATTCGTCCAAACCCAGGCCTATTTGCCGGAGCATTTAGAAAGAGAGCAAAAAGCGCCCAACGCGTTTCTGATTTTGCTGGACGAGGATAAAACTCCCCTCTGCAAGATGGATTTCGTGCTCGCCGGGACTTTTTCTGGTTCAGTGGCGGATAACGCTTTTATCAAAGGATTGCGCGAATGCGACGAGAGAGACGCCGCTTATATGCAAACGCTTGATCTAGGGAAAGTCGTCAAGGCCGGAGTCGCTGGAAAAGTCGCCATGGTTCTTTCCGCTCTGATACTTTCAGCAGTCAATGCGGTGGAGACTTGCTGGGCGAATCTGAAGTATGGATTGGAACGCCTCAAAGAGTACGAAGAGGGCTTCGGTGAATATGGAACCAGCGGCGACGAAGTTCAAGACGATATTGAAGACCGTGCCAACAAGTCACTTTGGCGTGGGGCCGCCTATGGCCTGGTCTACACCGGATTGGGTATCTTTGTGTTGGGGAAACAGTCCTGGTTGGCAGCGGCCGCATGGGGATTGGGACTGCAAATTCCCATCAGTTACGGGGCCGGACATACATGTAGTGTAAGCCTTGAAGATATGGATTGGTCGTAAGACCGACTCATTAACTTTATTTCCAGGGAGGGTTTGTGAAAAAGATCATTTCAATTTCTTTGTTTTTCCACTTGTTTTTTGGAACGCAAATGCAGGCGCAAGACAGCGTCTACCAGCAGGCCCTGCCCAAAATCAAAGAAATCAGAAAATTGCTCAAGGGGGAAGGCGCATTTGAGGCCAGCATTTACCGGCGCTTGAGAAATGCCATGGAAAGAAAAAAATATAAATTGGTTTCCAACATTTTAAAGCACCTCGAAAATATGGGGAGCGACAAGGTCGATGCCAAAATCGAAAACTTGCGCACTTTTTTGAAAGAGCAGGGAATTTCCCAGTTTCAAGAGATTCAAGCGGGTGGGGATGCTTTGGTGGCCAAGACTCCAGTGGCGATTCACTGGAGCGGCTATCAGGGAGGCAACCGCGCCAGCATCGGGCAGATTCCAGCACTTTTACCTCCGACGCTGAACCCGGCCGATGCCACTGCCAGCTACGTTGCCATTCCTGTTTCCATCTGCACGGTGGATGCGGCGACCGGAGCGCTGGCAATCGTGGGAGTGGGAAACTGTAAAATCACCTTGACCGCCACCCCGGCCGACTCCAGCACCCACAGCGTCGCCAAGGCGAGCTTGATCGTCACCATCAATCCCGGAGTGCAAACGGTGAGTGCCACTGGCGCTTACGGCAGTGGAGACTTGGTTTTGATTCCCGGAAAGTCTCTATTGCTGCAAAACGCTCCGACAGGAGGGGTCACCACCTTGGAGTATCAAAGTGCCAGTTCCGGCATTTGCACGGTGGAACCCGCCAGTGGAGAGGTCACCGCAGATGCCGCTGGAAACTGCCTGGTACAAGCGCGCTGGGTGGCCAGTAGTGATTATAGCGCCTCTGCCTGGACGGAGATCGCCAATATCACCATCATTGCCGTGGCAGAGGGGACGGTGCCGTCCAACGCCTACAAATTTATGAGTTTGGAGGAATTGCGGGCAAAATACCGGCAGGCGCACAACAACCGCCAGTGGCGGGAAAGAAATGCCTGGAGCGGGCAAATTGTCAAAAAACACAATTATATCGAGGCCCGTGAATCGCGAGCGTACGCCAAAAAGGCCTTTCAGCTCTACGCTGTCAGCAATCCCGATATTCCCGAAATTCCAGACCCGATTGTGGAAGACGGTTATATTCCCATTCCACTGGCAAAACACGTTGACCCCAGTGTGAGACAAGATTCTCATTATACCCAGTACGGACTGATCTATTATTTATGGGACAAAAGTTTGAGACAGTCGAGAAGCGGCGGCCTGAGGTTTTATGAGGCGGTTTCATCACAAAACGCCCAAGGGGATTGGGTCTTTTCAAAAGGCCTCAGATACGATCACCGACTGGAGGCCAACTATTATCCAGTGGTTCGCAATAGCGCCGGGGGATTTAGTATCAGGTTTCAACTCCGCTTGGGATCGAGAATCGACAATGTAGGCGACGATTATTTGCTCTACCAGTACGACAGCAATGGACGCTTCATTTCCAAGTCTGTCGGCAAAGACACCAGGCAATCCCAAAGTGCACCGGACACGGTTTCTGATGCTTACGGGGCAAACCCGGATTTGAGCACGCCGGGCACGCTCGCCCTAATCAACCCGCCGAGCGGTGGTGGCGGGCAGGGGACTTTGCAATACGATTCTCTCCTGGGCCACACGTGCTCGGTCGATGCTGCCACTGGCGAAATTACCAAGATACAAGCGGGCGGGACTTGCGCCATTATCGTCCGCTGGTCGGGCGACAGGGATCACTATAAAGCATCGGATTGGTTTGAGATTTTCCGCGTGACTCTTGAATCCAACACGTTCAAAGTGCACCGGACACGGTCCACAACCCCTACGGTGCCAATCCCGACTTGTCCCTCTTGGACAGTCGCCTCCCCTTAATCAACCCCCCGAGCGGTGGTGACGGGCACGGACGTTTGGAGTACGATTCTCTCGATTGGGATGTGTGTTCGGTGCATCCTTTCAGTGGTGAAATGGTCAAGCGGCAAATGGGCACTTGTGAAATTCGGGTGCGCTGGAGTGGTGACCGTGTACACGCAGCATCCGCTTGGTTTGTCATTTTCTCCGGGGTTTTGACGGGAGTCGAACTGGAGGCCCCGCACACAGTGATCTATCCTCCCTATGGCGACAATCCAGATTTGAGTGCCTCGGGAACTCTCACCCTCCAGTATCCACCGGAAGGTGGTGGTGGCCAGGGAGGATTGGAGTACGACTCTCTCGATCCGGCGGTGTGTACGGTCAACTCCGCCACTGGTGAAATTGGCAAACTTAAAGCGGGCACTTGTGAAATTCGCGCCCGTTGGGCCGGGGATGGCGTCTATTACGCGCCATCAGACTGGTTTGTCTTTTTCTCCGAGAGCTTGCGCTAAGGGCGCCTCTTCGGCCAAAAGTGTTCCGAGGGCCTCAATCCCCGAGAGCAGGGCCTTTTCTGTCCCCTGGTTTTTCATGTCCTGGGTGATGCGCTTGAGCAGCAGTCGGCATTGTACAGGGCCTGCTTTTTCCAACTTATCCGGGGGTAGTGCCAGCGCGAGTCTTCTTTCCAGAGTGCTGATGATGAGGTGCGGGCGGGCATTTTGGCACAGAAAATTCAAGGCCCGGCCGCGCACGCGGTCGTCGAGTTCTGCGCTGGTGGAAAACATTTTTTTAAAGTTCGCCTTAAAACCCAGTCCATACCCCAAAAGCAGGGCGGGTAAAATACTGGTAACGGGGGGAAAGGGCAGGGGAAGCAAAGTGCCCAGGGCGGAAAAGAGCAGCGGAGTGGCAAGGCCAAACAGGGCGCACAGGCGCAAGTGGGCGACGGGATAGAAGTGACTTCGCGCCAGATTGATAAAAACTACGCCCGCCCGGGTTTGGGCACTCTCAATTTCTTCGCTGTCGAGCTTCAGCGCGCCCTTACCTTTCCATCTGGCGACAAAAATCGACGGCGCTTTGGGTACCAATCCCCGGCCGATCAGACACAACAAAAGAATTAGCGCCACTAAAGATACTGCCTCGGGAAGGGCGGCACGGGATTTTTTTACTTCGGCCACTGCCACGGGAACCACGGGAACTTCGACGGGGCCATCCAACGCCAGAGCGATCTGCTCGAACGCGACAGTGGCGGCCCGGGAAAAATCTCCCTTTTTGAGCAAGGGAGTGATTTTGTGGATAATCTCTGCTCTGGCCTCAAAAGAGGGGTGAAGTAAAACCCGACGCTGATTCATATCGACGACCAGGGTGGCATCGGCATTGCTAAAATCTTGCGGCGGGGAGTGGGAAAAAAAGAGTTGGATGGTCTTTCCCGTGCGCGCACGGTAGTCCTCCAGCCTGGCCTCCAGTTCGCTTTGAAAGTCGGAGGGCAGAACTTCGGCGCGGTCGTCGATGAAGGCGAAATCCTGTGCGGCGACGGAAAGTAGAGAAAAAAGCAAAATCGGGTAGTAAATTTTCATGTGTTCCTCATGGCGGCGAGTTCCCTTTCAAATATTGTAAAACAGCTTTCCCGCAAAGGGGAAATGCCGTCTTCCCCCAGTTTTTCGGTGGGGATGGGGGGCAGGACTTTGAGGCGCAAGGGGCGTGCCTTCCAGTGAGAAAAGTCGGTGCGGTAGGGTTCGATGATGACGGGAACGATGGGGCATCCCGCCTGCACGGCGGTGTGGAAGGCCCCCTTTTTAAAAGGCAAAAGCCTTCTGTCCCGGGAGCGGGTGCCCTCGGGAAACATCCACAGGCCCAGACTATCGCGGACGATTTTTTGCGCCAGGGCGCTCATGGTCGCCACTCCCTTGCGGTGGTGGCGGCGGTCGATCAAAAAATTGCCCGCCAGCAAATAGAGTTGGCCAAAGAGGGGAATCCAGCCGATGGATTTTTTCCCGATGCTTATGGTTTTTTTTGGAACCACTGCGGCGGCAATAAACAAGTCTAAATTACTCTGGTGATTGGCGATGTAGAGGCAGGGGTAGTGTTGCCCCAAATATTTTTTGTTTTCTATTTCCAGGCGAAACCCGGCCACCTTCAAGGTTCCGCTGCCAATCAGGCGCCCCAGCAGAAAAGTTTTCAAGTACCCGAGTGGAATACAAAGAGAAATGGCGAAACCCAGTGGCATCGCCGCCAGGATATACAGGCCCATGGCAATCAAACGCAAAAAACGCATGTGCCACAATAAGTCTGAAAAAAAGGCTTGCCAACCCTTTGCCTTTTCCTTCAAAATTTTGCGGGTAGAAATGGTTCTACATTTTATCCACGACTAAGGAGGATAGTTTGATGAAGTTTTTGTTCGCCGGTTTTTCTTTTTTGGGGTTGTTGTTTGCAACCCACGGGAGTGAAGTGATTGACGGGGTCAACCGCAAGGTTGTGCGCCAGGAGATTCAAAAGTATTTCAACCAGTCTCTAAGGAATCAGGAGACCAATCAGGGTTTTGACCGCACTTACGGCGGCCGTTTCCGTCCAGGTTCCAACCAAGGGAGGTATTTCACCATAGCACTCACTCCCACCCTACAAATGCCCAACGGAGAATTTGGTGTGGCCAGTGAGGGAGAGGATTTGGTGCGCATGTCAACCGATTTCACCGATAACCTTTTAGGTTCTGCCGAAGTGGGTTACGGTCTTAAAAGAGGGTCACTCAGGTATCAAATCAGTGGCCGTTGGATGAGACTCAATTCAAACGCCGAAAGCGTGGCCTACGCCCACCCCTTCCTCTTTCCCATCGGCCTGCATACGGCCGAAGAGTTTAAACAGGGAAACATCAGTAGCATGGGTGTCTCCGGCGGGGTCTTTTTTGACTTTTTGGATCGCTCCCAGGGCAACTACGACGAAAGCTACTATGTCGGCACCAGTTTGGGCATGGTCAGGTCGGTCTTTTCCCATGGCGATGACAACCACAGTGCCAACGCTCTCATGCACGAAATTGAGGTGGGTACACTCCACGGCCTTAGCGAGTCCCTCGACCTGCAAATTGCCTTTCAGGTCTTGCGGGTAGGTGGTCTGGTTGGAACTGACAGCGGAGACGGAACAGAATTTTCCGGCCATCACGATGGGGTCAATGTGAATTTTGCGCCCTACAACCGCTACACAATCAAAGTTGGCCTGTTGCACTTCTTTGCCAGAAACTAACTTCGAGTTTAACTTTCAAACTTTTCAAAGGCCGCTTGCAAAAGCGGCCTTTTTTTTAGGGGCAACTGGTGGTGTAGGGATGGTCGCTGGTTAAATCCTCTTGAAATTCCCACTTGCAGGCCAGATACCCCTCCAGTTTCTGCCGGTCGGTTTCATTTATGTTCTCATCGTATAAGACTACTTCGCTGACTTCTCCACTTCCTCCACCGTTAATGACAAGCTCGCCAGTGCCCACATGGACGGAAAAACTTCCCCCGTGCGATATAATGGTGTTCCCGTTTTGGCGGATAAAGATAGCGTTGTCGAGTACGCTGCCGCCAACTTGATACAGGTAGCGCACATTGATGACGGAATCAACGGAGGTGAGAAGATTTCTCGAACCGATACACCCGCCGTATTGGAAGTTCAGGTCATTGGCATGGGCAAGAAACTGAAACCTTCCCTGGCCGTTGGCATAACAAGACCCGCTGGGATTGCTGTTGAAAACCATGATGGGATATGCATAGCTTTGCAGGGCGATTTGTTTAAAAACCACAAAGGCCGAAACTTCGCTGTGTGTACCGGCCAAAGTATTGCCGGTAATGAGACTTTGACTGGAAAAATTGACATGTCCCCCGACGGTATATTTGGGCCGGTTGGCGTCGGTGGTTTGAATGGCGTGGTTACCAACGTCGCTTTTGTCGCGCCAACAACCCACCCGGTCTTCGTGATTGGCGACGGCATCGCTGCTGCAATCTGCATTTTGAAAAAAGCTTCCCAGATCCTTTCCGTCGAGCCACAATTCCAGTCCCAGCACGCGGCGGGGATTGAAAATCCACCAGGCGGAACTGGAAAGTTCTGGACTTCTTAACCCCACTCCGTCTTCCACTCTGAGAGAGAAAAAATAATCCATTTCCTCTTCCAGACTTATACTAAATCCATCGACTCCGTTTACGATGCGGTAGATGGCGGGGTTAAGGCCCGTTCCAGCGGGGATTTCCCTCCAATCTAGCACGTTGTTGCGTTCACTAGCATCCAGTCCGTCGCCGCTTATATCCCGGCCGATGGCCACTTCTATTTTAGATACACCACTGTCCGCATCCGAGATGGTCATGGAAGACCAATCCACCGGCACGCTTTGGGAGATAGTCGCCCCATCTCCGCTGATGTCGGGGGTTCCGACTAGATTCGGAGCGGTGTTGTCCAATAGGGCCGAAAAGTGCTGGACTGGCGATTCATTGCCCAGACTGTCCCGCGTTTGAATGTGCAGATAATAGCTTCCATCTCCTCCCAATTGGGCGGCATTGGAAGTGTTGGAGTAGGTGCTGATGGGAGTGGTTGTCGGATTGTTGTCGACGACAAAACGGTAGCTGCAATTGGCCTTGGAACAGCCCCAACTCCAGTTTTTGTTGCGCCGATAAGTGGTATCATTTGCCAGGCCCACCGGAACGGGCAAAATCGCGTCCACGATAACGCCGCTCATGTCGGGCAAGCTCACTCCCGAAAAGTCCAGCAGGGCGGACTGGCCTCTTTGATCTTCAATGCTGCCCCCGTTGAGTTCGATGCGGGAGTTGACCAGACCTATTCCGTTGTCGTCAAAATCGCCGCCTTGGATGTCGTAGCGAAAAACCAGTGCTTGCGGGGATGAAGTGGTCTGGTAATGGGCATAGCGAATTTCATACCCCACCCATAAAGCGATGCGAGGAGTGCCGGTGACGCTAACGCTGCGGTTGAAGTTGAGAACAAAATTGAGACTCCCAGAGGAATTGTAAATGATGCCGGGAGGGGGATTGACCGCTACCACTTCCGCTCTCTGGGCGTCGATGGTGATACCGGAAATATCGGGGATGGGTTGGGGATAGTTAAGCATGGCATTGTTTCCGGCGGGGTCGGAAATCCTGCCGCCGTTTAGGGAGACGCTAGAATTTTGAAACTGGATGCCGTTGTCGTCTTTGTCGCCAATTTGGGGGATATAGCGAAAGGTGAGTTCGTCCCCGGTGGCGTTGCTGGAATAATAATTGGCGTAGCGGGCACTTCCCCCGACGTCGAGATTCAGGCGTGGGGTTCCCGTTATGACCACTCTTTCGTTAAAGTCGAGTCTGAAATCCAGATTTGAAGAAGAGTCGTAGGAGGCATCCGGGGGAACGTTCATGGCAATGATACTGGGGTTTAATCCATCGACGACGATACTGTTTAAGGCGGGGGCGATAGCGGAAAAATCGGAACCGGCATCGTTGCCGGCGGCGTCTTTGAGACTTCCCCCGTTGAGGTCGATGCTGGTATTGCTAAAACTGATACCGCCCAAGTCGGAATCTCCGGTCTGGGGCAGGTAGCGAAAAACGATGCGGTCGCTTCCCGCTCCACTGTGATAAGAGGCGTAGCGGGTAGTGCCACCTACGTCGAGGGAGATTTGGGGAAGTCCAATAATATTGACCGCTTCGTTGGTGTTGAGGGTAAAATCTATCGCCTGTGCGGCGGAATAGAGTCCGTTACCCGGGGGAATCAGGGAATTGATCTGGGGATTGGTGTTGTCTAGCAGGGCGGAAAAGTGCTGAACCGGGGATTCGTCCCCACTTTGGTCGCGCACCTGAATGTGCAAATAATAAGTTCCATCGCCGCTGTCTTGGGAAGTGTCGGTGGTGCTTGTGTAGACTCCGGTGGGAACGCTGGCGCCAATTTGGTCTACCATAAAGCGGTAAGAGCAGGCGGGGCGGTTGCAACCCCAGTTCCACACTTTGCTTTTTTTGGGGGTGGAATCGTTTGCCAGTCCCGCCACCTGAGGGGAGGCGGCGTTGATATTGACTCCCGCCAGACTAACCGCCAGGAGACTAAAGTCGGAACTCGCCTGATTGCCCGCCAGGTCTTGAATATTGCCCCCGTTAAAGTCGATTTGGGTGGAGGAAAAGTTGATACCGCCCAGATCGACGTCTCCGCTTACGGGATTGTGGCGGAAGATGATGCGTGTTCCTCCACTTCCCGCGTGATAACCGGCGTGGCGGGTGGTGCTTCCCACCTGCAACTCAAGCCTTGGGATTCCGCTTATGCTGACCGCTTCGTCAAAGGTGATTTCAAAATCCAGACTTTGAGACAGGTTGTAGGTTGCGTTGGGAGGTGCTTGTAGCGAGGAAATGCCGGGAGGGGAGTGGTCGAGGATGGCGGAATAGGTTTGCACGGGAGTCTCTAAAAAGGTGTGTAGGGCATCTCGCGCTTGGACGTGGAGATAGAAAGTTCCGGTGCCACTTGTCTGTCCGGCGTTGTCGATCAGGCGCCAGGGTTGATTGCCGAAAGTGTGGGTGGAAGTGTTGGTGACGGCAAAGCGGTATTCGCAGGTGGTTTGCTCTCCCGAGCAGCCCCAGTTCCAGGACTTGGAGCGGGTGGGGTTGGAGTCGTTTGCCAGTCCGGTGAGGATTAAATTGTTATTCCACAACTGGTAGGTGAGTTGGTTTTGGGCACAGGGGGATTCGATATTGGCGTCGTCCCAGCGCCGTTTTACTGAAAAATTGTGAGTTCCGGGGTTTAGCGCGGGCAGAGTGAGTAGCAGGGTAGTGCTGGAGGCATTTCCCGAAGTGATTTGTTGGGAGCAGGCGGGGTCGCTGTAGAGGGTGACTTGATCGCCATTTTTGAGTCCGGTGATTTGGATGGTGGGGGTGGGGTCGATGGCGGGAGATGAGATGGGACTGTAGAGGGTGACCGCTTCGGCGGGATTGAGTTGACTGAGTCCACCGTCCACCGCTTCGCCCAGGCTGGTTTCCTTGCCGTCGGAGGTGGGATTTTCGATGCACCCGTTGAGAAAAAGGGAGAGGAAAAATACCCATTTCATGCCAACTCTATCGACCGGAAAGAAGGCCCAGCATAGTTAATTATTCTTAATTTTAACTTCGCAGATTCCTAAAGTGATTCTTTTAATTCCAACAACTTGAAGACCCCAAAATAACTCTGGACTTTTGCATCGCAATGTGCTAAAACCCTCCCAATGAAAAAAATAAACCTCTTTTGCCTTCTCTTTTGGCCATCCTTGAGCTTGGCCTTGCCGGACTACGCCTGTGTCAATAACGCCCGCTATATGTTGGAAAATCGCATCCAAAGAAATATTATTAATCTCTCAAGGTCGGATTTTAGGCATGCCGTCAGGGAATATATTTACGAGGGAAAATTGGTGTATTCAGAACACGCTCGAGCACGCATGGATGAGCGGGTGATTAGCGAAAAAGATGTGGAATATGCTCTACGCCATCCGGGCAGAGTAGAAAACAGGGTTTTCTACGACCGTCCCTCAAATCCCAACGGATACACCATTACAGGACTCACAAAAAACAGAACCAGGTTGCGTATCGGTATTGCCTTTGAATACCAGGACGGAGGAAGACTGGTTGTCGTCACTGTCATCAGACCATGATAAAAAAAATTCTCCTTCTCCTTTTTTTTTGGCCTTGTCTGTGCTTTGGTGAGCAAGTCTCTTGCATCTCCGATTCCCGTTCCCTATTAAAAGACAGCTTGTCCAGCGAAGATTTCATCTACATTGCAGGAGATATGATTGATCAGGAAAAGATGGTTTATTTCTCTCCTGCTCAAATGGCCATGCGCGAGAAGGGAATTGCCGAAAGTGATATTGAACACGCTCTACGCCATCCGATCAAAGTGGAAGGCCGCTCTTTTGCCCCCAATAAATACAATATTGAGGGACTCGACAAAGACGGGAACAAGCTGCGCATAGGGGTTTCTCTGGAGGCCGAAAGGGGAGGGCGATTGGTGGTGGTTACGCTGACCCAGACCTTGTCGAATAAACAGATGCCGGCGCTCAACGCCTATTTATCAAAAGAAGACTTTGCCTACGTTGCAGGAAATATGATTTCCGAGGGGAAAATCATCTATTCTCCTCGCGTTCAAAATTATATGGATGAGCGAGCGATGACCAAAAATAATCTTGAGTACGTTCTCGGCCATCCGGTCAAAGTAGAAAATAGGGCCGCACCTGGCCGCTCCCATGGCCTTAGTGAGTACAAGATTGAGGGATTGGACAAAGAGGGAAACCGGGTGCGGATGGGAGTTTCCCTACATTCTCAAGAGGGGGGGCGACTGATTGTGGCCACAGTCGGGCAAACTCTCTTAAACGAACGCGTGCCCGTATCGAGAGGAGCTTACAGAAACTTTGTGAAAGGATATATTCAGGAGGGAAAGGGAATTACTTATACCAGACACGCCCGAGAGCGTATGCGTGAGCAGATGATTGCCAAAGACGATGTCAAACATGCACTGGAGCACGCAAACAAAGTGGGGAATCTTACTCACACTTCCGGCCCCTATATGATGGGAGAGGCGCGGGATGGAAGGCCGTTGCGGGTGGGAATTTCTTTTAATTCCCAGGAGGGAAAAAGATTGGTGGTGGTCACGGTGGCGCATTTTGTAAAGACCGATGCGGGGCCGGAGCAGGGAAAAATCATTTATTCCGATTACGCTCGAAAACGCATGATTGAGCGGACAGTTAGCGAGAGCGACGTTGAATATGCTTTACGTCATCCCATTAAAGTGGGAAAAAAATATGTTATGGGATTGACCAAAAATGGAAAGCAATTACGCATAGGAATTTCTTCCCAATCTCGGGAGGGGGGACAAATCGTTGTGGTTACTGTCGATCGCCCCTTAATGGACACGTTGTCGATGGCGAATTTTAAATCCATGGTGAGGGATAAGATTGTTCAGCAAAAGACCGTTTACTCGCAAAATGCTCTCAAACTTATGCAAGAAAATTTGGTTCTCCCAAAGGATATTGAGCGCGTCTTGCTAGGCCCGTTCGATATTAAAAAAGAAAACATACTGCCGGAGCGGCCTTCCGGCCTTGACGAATACACCATCGTTGAGCTGAATCAACAGGACAAAATGGCCGTCGGAATTGCCTTTAACAACTTGCACGAAATGACTATTACCGGGGTGTGGAGGAGGTAACCCCTCGAAATTTCAGGTAAAAATAAATACTAGACTTTTTTGTTTTGATTTGTTACAAATGCCAAAAATGAATGGGAATTTGCAGCAATGAAAAAGATTCACTTCCTCTCACTACTTCTCTTTTGGCCGGTTTTGTGCCTGGGCGCTGATCAGAATTGCGCTTCCAGTTCCCGCACGCTTTTGTCTTCAGAAGACTTCGCCTACATTGCGGGAGATTATATTGATGAGGGAAAAATAGTTTATTCCTCCCATGTCCAGGGGCGCATGGATGAAGGGGAGATTGGTGAAAATGATATTGAGCGTGTTCTGCGCTATCCCTATAGAGTCAAGGCCCGTCCCGATGGCATCAATAAGTACAATGTTATAGGCCAGGTCGAAAAAGACGGGAGTCAATTGCGCATAGAAGTTTTTCTTGAACCTCAAGGCCCCCAAAAACAACTGATGGCTTTTTCCGTCATCCGTACTCTGCAGAAAAATCGGATACCCCTACAAAAGGAGGACTTCATTCCTTTTGTAGGTGATTACCTCGACCGGGAAAAACTCGCCTATTCTGTTTATGCCCAAAGGCGCATGGGGGAGAAAGGTGTTACCCAAAGCGATATTGAACACGTTCTCAAAAATCCGATTGAGGTGGGAAACAAAACGGCCATGCAAAATTATAGCTTGGATTCCAAGATATACGTTAGAGGCGTGACCGATGATGGAAAAGAATTGCATCTAGGACTTGCTTCCAAAGGGGAAAAGCTCGTCGTTGTAACTTCTGTCAACCGTATTTTGAACGATCAGGTACCTTCAGAGAAAAAAGATTTCATACGTTTTATAAGAGATTATCTTGCTGCGGAAAAAAGAATCGTTTATACCCAACGCGCCCAGGAGCGTATGGGCAAGCTGGCCATTGGCGAAGTCGATATTGAACACACTCTCAAACATCCAGTTAGAATCATATACAGATCCAACCACAAGGGATATTACATTTTAGGACAAACTGTGAATGGAAGGCCATATCATCTGATGCTTTCTTTCGATGGGCGGGTCGTCGTGTTCTCCATGGATATGTCCTTTTCAACAAGATAGCTATTATGAAAAAAATTTCTTTCCTCTCACTACTTCTCTTCTGGCCGGTTTTGTGTCTAGGCGGCGAAGGCGGTTGCGCTTCCAGTTCCCGCACTCTCTTATCCAAAGAAGATTTTGCCTACATTGCAGGAGATATGATTTCCGAGGGGAGAATTGTTTATTCTCCCTTGGCCCAATATTATATGGATGAACACAGGGTGAGCAAAACCGATCTTGAGTATACTCTGCGCTATCCGGCCAAAATATTGCCCCGAGAAGACTCCAATGAGTACAATATTATAGGATTGCCCAACCGAGATGAAAGTCTGTTGCGCCTGAGGGTTTTTCTCGATGGGCAAGGCAAAGGTCAACTGCTTGTCAGCATGGTGAAACGTCTTTTTCCGGAAGATCGAATACCCCTGTCGAGAGCGGATTTCATACCCTTTATCAGCGACTCTATTGCGCAGAGAAGACTCGTTTATTCTGCTCATACCCAGAAGCGTATGAAAGAGCACGAGATTAGTCGGAATGATATTGAGTACGTTCTCAAGAATCCAAAACAAGTGGGAAGTAAAAATACACAAAATTATGGCCTTGGCGATACGGTTTATATTATGGGAGAAGGCGCAGATAAAACCCAATTACAGATAGGACTCAGCTTAGTAGAAAAAGGACGTATTTTTGTAACCTCTGCAGTTCGCACTTTAGAGGATCAAATACCCCTGTTGAGAGAAGATTTCATGCATTTTATGAGAAATTATACTGGTGCGGGAAAAAAAATTGTGTATACTCAATTCACACGAAATTACATGAATAAATTGGTTCTTACGGAGAGAGATATGAAACACATTCTCGAATATCCAATCAAAATAGAAAAAAAAGCTGGCCGCGATGGTTATCATGTTATAGGACGAAGCACAAACGGAGAAAAGTTGTTGCGAGTATTGATTATTTTCGACAGCAACGAAGAAATTGTTGTTCTTGCCGTGGATACGCCCTTTTCTACAAGATGACCACCATGAAAAATAGATATTTCCTCTCACTACTTCTCTTCTGGCCGGTTTTGTGTCTAGGCGGCGAAGGCGGTTGCGCTTCCAGTTCCCGCACTCTCTTATCCAAAGAAGATTTTGCCTACATTGCAGGAGATATGATTTCCGAGGGGAGAATTGTTTATTCTCCCTTGGCCCAAGATTATATGGATGAACACAGGGTGAGCAAAACCGATCTTGAGTATACTCTGCGCTATCCGGCCAAAATATTGCCCCGAGAAGACTCCAATGAGTACAATATTATAGGATTGTCCAACCGGGATGAAAGTCTGTTGCGCCTGAGGGTTTTTCTCGATGGGCAAGGCAAAAATCAACTGCTTGTCAACATGGTGAAACGTCTTTTTCCGGAAGATCGAATACCCCTGTCGAAGGCGGATTTTATACCCTTTATCAGTGACTCTATTGCGCAGGGAATGCTCTTTTATTCTGCGCGTACCCGGAAGCGTATCGAAGAGTACAAGATTAGTCGGAATGATATTGAACACGCTCTCAAGAATCCAACACAAGTGGGAAGTAAAACCACGCAACATTATGGTCTTGGCGATACGGTCTATATTATGGGAGAAGGCGCAGGTAAAACCCGATTACAGATAGGACTTAGCTTAATAGAAAAAAGACGTATTTTTGTAACCTCTGCAGTTCGCACTTTAGAGGATCGAATACCCCTGTTGAGAGAAGATTTCATACATTTTGTGAGAAATTATACTGGTGCGGGAAAAAAAATTCTTTATACTCAATTCACACAAAATTACATGAATAAATTGGTTCTTACAGAGAGAGATATTAAACACATTCTCGAATATCCAATCAAAATAGAAAAAAAACCTGGCCGCGATGGATATCATATTACAGGACGAAGCGCAAACGGAGAAGCGTTGTTGCGAGTGTTGATTATTTTCAACAGCGACGAAGAAATTATTGTGATTGCCGTGGGTAGGCCCTCTGCTGTAAAATGACCACCATGAAAAATAGGTATTTCCTCTCACTACTTCTCTTTTGGCCGGTTTTGTGCCTGGGCGGCGAAGGCGGTTGCGCTTCCAGTTCCCGCACTCTCTTATCCAAAGAAGATTTCGCCTACATTGCAGGAGATATTATTTCCGAGGGGAGAATTGTTTATTCTACCAAAGCTCAAAAACAGATGGATGAATATGAGATAACCGAGAACGATATTAAATATACACTACGCTATCCGGTCAAAGTCGAAAAAAACTCCTTGGATGACGTTACCAGCAAATACGTTATTACAGGATTGCCCGATAAAGATGGAAATCAATTGGAGATGTGGGTTTCTTTTGAGGCCCAAAGAAAAGGGCAACTCACCGTTGATAGTGTAGTGCCTTCTTTTATGAAAAATAAAATACCCTTATCAAAGGCGGCCTTCATGCGTTTTATAAATAACTATCTCGACCAGAAAAAATTGATCTATACCATTCGTACCCGGAAGCGCATGAGTGAACAAAATGTTAACAGGAGTGATATTGAGCACGCTCTCAAAAATCCCAAAAAAGTGGGAGATGGAGTTGCGCAAAAACATGCCCCGGGCAATGTGGTATATCTAAGAGGAGAGACTGCTAATAAAAACCTGTTACATTTAGGGATTTCTTTAGAAAAACAAGGGAAGATTGCCGTAACTACTGTAGGCCGTATTTTGAATGAACAAATACCCTCATCAAAAAAAGACTTCATACGCTTTGTAAGTGATTCTATTGCTACGGGAAAAGGAATCGTTTACACCCGATTTGCACGCAAGCGTATGGATGGTTTGGCCCTTACTGATGAAGATATTAAACACATCTTTAAGCATCCGATCCGAATAAAAAAGAAATCCAACGGCAACGGATACCATGTTTTAGGAAAGGCCGTGAATGGACAAAGACCGTTGCGTCTGGTAATTGCTTTCGACGAAAAAATTATTGTGATCACCGTAGATATATTTTGAATAGAGATGAGGGCCTATTGCGCCTGCCCCCTGCCAATTCCAATTTGATCGATATAAGTTTGAGTGACTTTGGCGTCGGTGTGGTTGAGATAGTCCCTGACGTAGAGCAAGTCTTTGGTTTTTTGGTAGAGGGCGGTGGCGCAGCCCTTGCGAAAAGAGTGCGGCCCAAGTTTGGGATTTAATTCCGCCTTCCTCAAAAGGTGCTTGATCCTTTTGGAAAGTCCGCGCGGTGAAAGATGTTTGCCTTTGCGTCCCGGAAAAAGGGGGGCATCCTCCGCATTTTCTTTGTGCGCCCGCTCGATATAGGCCCGCCACATGGAGGCAATTAACGCTCCTTTCCAAAGATTGAGGCGATGGCGCTTGCCGCCCTTGCGCTCTAATTGCAAAATTCTCTGATTACAGTCGAGCGCAGAAATTTTAAGGCCCGCCACTTCGGAAAGCCTCAGCCCTCCATAGTAGAGCAAGTGAATCAGCAGGCGGTCTTTTGGTCGCCAAGTCTTGTGATCCAATTTTTCCCAATCCTTGGGACTCAAAACCAGGGTCGGCTCAATATCAGTTTCCTTGACCTTGATCCGGTGCAAATTGGGACGGATGGGGTTTTCCTTGAATTGGTTTTTAAAGTAGGAACTCTCTACTAAAATGGTAAAGAAATTGTGCAGACACGACATATTGCGCCTGCGGCTGTTTGGCCCCAGACTGCTTTTTTTGAATTCCAGTTGGGGCAATTTGCGCCAAAAAGAGGTGAGGCGCACCCAGCGCACCCGCCAGGTTGTCACCGACCGAATTGGCCCGCCACCAATCATAAAGTGCTGGTATTCACTGATCATCTGTGGCCGCAAATGCTTGAGAGAAAGCCCATAGCGCTGCTGATACCAGCTTAAAAAGCGCCGCAAATCCTGCCTATAGTTGGTCAAAGTGTGTTCTGACTTGTTTTGAGAACTCAAAATTTGAAGGTAAAAGTCGAGGGCGAGACGGTATTCAGAGGCCAATTGCAAATCTTTTTTATCCATCATAAAGATTCTGGCCCATTTGTGCTACGATAAAAAGGATGGGAGACACTGCCTCATTCGAGGCAAGTGCCCGGCCACTAAAATGGCCATGGGAAAGGGGATCGCAACCGCCAGGATAACGGTTCCCCCTCTCTCCCACCCTTACTCTGTTTATCGGCATCCGAGCAATTCAGTTAATTTTTTTTAAAGCAGTCTTGGAACCCTTTTGGAGTTCTTGTGGAAAAGCTTTTTTGTGAGAAAAAAAGTTCCAATAATATAAATTATAAGTATTTTTTAAGCTGTAAATACTTGAAAATACAAAAGGCTATTAATTGATGCTTTGAGAAGCATCAAAATCTTAAAAAAAGTGCTATTTTGGGAAAATACTCGAACTTTGATTCAGCGCTGTTTGCTTCCAATAGCGACCACGGAAAGGCCGAGGGGGAATTTGGCAAAGTGCAGAATATGAGATTCCAGGCCAAAGAGTGATTTTAAAAAAGAGTTTATGAACGCTGGATTTTTTTTCGTTCCCGACTGCCCTGCGCCCTGAATAAACCTATCCATCAAGCGCACCAGTAAGGCGGGAGGAAAGAGAAAGAAATTAAAATAAGATTGAAATTCAACCTTTAGGCCAGCACATTTCATTTTATTTGCCAGTTCAGATTTGAGGTAGCGGCGTTGATGATGCAATGTTTCGTCGTGAGAAGACCACAAAAAACGAAAGGCCGGAACCGTAATGATCGCCTTGCCTCCTGGGCGCAGTCTTTGATGTATGAAGTCTAAAGCGGAGTTTTCCTCCTTAATATGTTCTAAAACATCCAGGGCGGCAATTAAGTCAAAATTCTCCAAATCGGTTTTGCTCGCGGTGGGCAGCGCCTCGCGAATAACTTTGACATTAAAATTTTCGGATAGATAATTGGCGGCAAAGGGATTGGGTTCCAGGGCCGTAACCGCCCCCCATTGCTTTAAAAGAGTCAGGTTGGCACCCGTTCCCGCACCTACTTCGAGAACGCGATTGCCAGCGGGAACATATTTTTGGAGTAGAGAGGAGAGGATTTTTCTCCTTGCACAAAACCACCAATGGGTTTGTTGCAATTTAATCATTTCTTGATAAGCTCGTAGCTCCATTTTTTCTCCATGGTAATGGATTGATAAAGTACTGTATTATGAAAAAGATAAATATGGCCATTGTTATTCCCTGCTATAACGAGGCCAAGCGCATTGATCCCAAATCCTTTTTGCTTTTTTTAGACCAATCTCAGAATATCCAGTTTTTTTTTGCTGATGATGGAAGCGATGACGAAACAGGTCAAGAACTAGAGCAATTGTGCTCCCAAAAACCCAATGCTCATTTTTTTCATTTTAAAAAAAATCAAGGCAAAGCAGAAACAGTCCGCCAATCCTTCCAAAAAATTTTGGTGACGGGAACACCGTTTGATTATTTGGGTTTTTGGGATGCTGATTTATCGACTCCCCTCGAAGAACTTGTAGAAATTCAAGAATTGCTACAAAAAAATTCTTATGAAGCGCTTCTTTGCTCTCGCATCAAACGCCTTGGTGCCCAAATTGAGCGAAATCCCCTTCGGCATTTTTTAGGCCGCATTTTTATCACTGTGGTAGATTTGATATTCCAATTTCAAGTTTATGATACCCAATGTGGGGCCAAAGTCTTTAAACGCCAGTGTGTCTCGCACATTATAAAGGATGAATTTATTTCTCGTTGGTTTTTTGACGTGGAAATTCTCTTGCGTATGCGCGAGAAAGAATGGTCACATCTTTATGAAAAACCAGTTCTCTCTTGGAAGGATATCAAGGGTTCAAAACTCAAATGCAAAGATTTTCTTTCTGCTCCTTTTGAATTACTCAAAATTTATCTTCATTATTCTTTCAAGCGCAAATAAGGGCCAACCATGCTTGAACTTTTTCAGAAAGAAAAATACTGGATTGTCTTGAGTGCCAGTTGTATGCTGCTGGCGGGATTCTTTATAACTGGAATCCATTTTCCCGATGAACACTGCCAAATTCTTGAATTTCTCCATATCAAGCTCTTTGACCTCGATGGCGACCACTTGCCTTGGGAGTTTCATCAAAGGATGCGGTCTTGGTTTCAGGTTTTTGTCTACTACTGGCCAATCAGGGCCTTTCAGGCCTTAGGCCTGGAAAACCCTTTCGGGTGGGCGAGCTTTTTGCGCATGACTCACGCATTCTCCGGACTTTTTGCCAACCTGGCCCTCTTCTTGGTTTTTAAAAGAGAAATCAAAGACCATTTTTGGAAGCGATTTCTCTTCTTTTTGATGCTCTTTTCCTATTTTTTTCCCTATCTCTACACGCGCACCAGTGCAGAAAATTTTGGCGCCTTCCTCTTTTGTATGGCCTTCGTTTGCTGGTCAAAATACAGAGGGACAACTTCGGCCATTTTGACCGGACTGCTTTTCGGTGCCGCTTTTTTGGCGCGCAATCAACTTGCCGCCATGGTTTTCTTTTTGTGTTTGTGGGGACTCATTTACAAAAAGAAAAGTATTGCGGATTTGGCCTTGATGACGACGGCGTGTTTTGCCGTTATCGGCCTGGGTGTGTTTATAGATTATTGGGGTTATGGAGAATGGCACTTTACTCCCTGGAATTATTATTATGAAAATATTGCCACTGGACACATGGCCCGGGTGCACTCCTCCCCCTGGTGGTGGTATCCCTACAAGGCCCAACAAAAACTTTTGATGCTCATTCCTGTCCTTTCCTTTCTCTACTTTTGGTGGCGTTACCGCCATCATCCCGTAACGTGGACGACCTTTGGCCTTTTTCTCTTTCACAGTTTGATTTCCCACAAGGAATTGCGCTATCTTTTTCCCCTGGCGCCCTTCCTCCCCTTCGTTTTGACCTTCACTCTGCGCGATTTTTTTTGCAAAATCGAACAAAAAGGCATCCGGGACACCTGGAGAAAAATGTTCACTCGGGCGTTTTTGGGTGGCCATGGCCTTTTGTACGCCTTGACCATTTTTCGTCCCGCCGGTCTTCAGGAAAATTATCTCCATTATCTCTATAAAAATTTGGGAAGCATTAAAAAAATTTACCATCGTTGCGATTCAAACCATAATCAGATAAGCGGATTTCCCACTTATTTCTATCATCTCCCAAACACTCCTTATGTCAAGATTTCGGGTATTGAACACGTTGAAGAATCGGCCTTTTACTTCTTTGCCCTTACGGGAAAAGAATTTTTAGAAATGAAGGAAGTCTCTTGGTGCCGCGAAGTTCATCCCGGGTACAATTCTTTTGAGCGGTTTTTTAAATTTCCCTTGGTCAGGCGTAATAGGAAACACCTTTATACTCTTTTTTATTGCGAGAGATAAATGCCAAAACCTGGTGTACTTTTTTTATCGCTAGGCCTTGCTTTTTTGGCAAGCTGGCCTTTGCTCGCCAATATCAAGGCCATTATATTCAATTGCCATAGTGCCGTGGATTTTCCTATTTATCAGCAGGCGATCTACGATATTTGGACACTAAAAGACCCCAACCCTTTCGTGTCCATCAAAAATTACAAAATTTTTAACGACCATTTCGACCCTGCTTTGTATCTCGCAGTGGCCTTTACGGCACTTTTTGGACAGGGATTTCAGCAGCTTTTAGTCTTTGAATGGCTCTTTTTTTTAGGTCTTTTAGCAAGCATTTTCTTTCTTTTTAAAAGAAATCTCAAAGTTGCACTCCCCTACCTTTTGTGCACGCTTTTGACCAAACTACTTTTAGTACCGCTCCTGTTTCCCATTCATCCCAGCAGCTGGGCATGTTTGCCACTTTTTTGGCTGACTTATTTTATTGTCAAAGACAAAAAACTCCCGTTGGCCATCACCGTGCCCCTGTTGTGTCTGTTTAAGGAATCCTACGCCTTCGCCCTCTTTCCCTTGGGATTTTATTACGCTTGGAAAAGGGAATTTCGCTTGAGTGCGGGCATTTTATTCAGTACTTCTGTCTTTATTGCTTTTGAATTGATTTTTAGAGAAAAACTTTTAGGCCCGATTTATGGCCATGGTGAGCAAATTTTTACATCTTTGAGAGAAAGTCCTGTTTCTTTTTTTAAAAATATGTTGTTTGGGTTTCAGGCCATTCCATTTGGTAAAATGTTTTATCCCTTTGTCATTTGTTTTGTCTTTTATGCAAAAAGTTTAAAAAATCACAATAAACGCCTGCCCCATGACCGCTTATTGGCAGTCTTTTTGGTTTTTATGCCGCTGTTTTTTTTGCGGATATGGCATAATCAGATTGAATTTCATTATGGAGCGCAGTTTGCTGGAATCTTGTTGGGCCTGATGGTGTCTCTCGAAATGTTTGCCAATTTTTCTAAAAGAACATTGGCCATAGTCGTGGCCTTGTTTTATTTTTCCAGCATGGGGACTTATACCAGAATGTTTAAGCGGATTTTTCTCAACTCGTTTCCCGAAAAATGTCTTGTCGATTCCAGTGTGCCCATGCTCAATCAAAGGGTCAAAAAGAAAATGGCCTCTATTCCGCGAAATAAGGCGATTGTGGCCAATAGAGAAATCATTCCTTTTATTATGCTTCCCAACAAAAACATAACTTGCTACGAATCGTTTGAAACCAGGAAGCATTATTATGACTATCTGGTTTTGGAACCAAAACGAATAGAAAAAAATGTTTTGTCCCGTTGTAGGCCCCTTGCCAAAAAAATTTATATCGACAATGATAGGCTTTTCTTTGCCAGAGGAGATTTTGAAAACTGTGTCTATCCGTAAACTCCTTTTGCCCATCATTTTGGGTCTGTTGGCGCTTTGGCCGCTTTTGGTTAATATCAAGGCGATTTCCTATAATTGTTATAATGCGGTCGATTTTTCTATCTATCAGCAGGCGATCTACGATATTTGGACGCTGAAAGACCCAAACCCTTTTGTCTCCATCAGGAACGTCAAAATTTTTAACGACCACTTCGACCCTGTTTTGTATCTCGCGGTGGCCTTTACAGCACTTTTTGGACAGGGATTTCAGCAGCTTTTGGTCTTTGAATGGTTCTTTTTTCTAGGCCTTTTAGCAAGTATTTTCTTTATTTTTAAAAGAAATCTTAAAGTTGCATTCCCCTACCTCTTGTGCACACTTTTGACCAAGCTCTTATTGGTTTCCTTTCTCTACCCCATTCACCCGACGACTTGGTCGAGCCTGATTCTCTTTTGGTTAACCTACTTTATTGTTAAAAACAAAAAACTCCCCTTGGCCATCACCGTGCCCCTGTTGTGCCTGTTTAAGGAATCCTACGCCTTCGCCCTCTTTCCCTTGGGATTTTACTACGCCTGGAAAAGGGAATTTCGACTTGCTGGCAGTATTGCCATCAGTACGCTGTTCTTTATGGCCTTTGAACTGATATTTAGGGAAAAACTTTTGGGGCCGGTAGTTGGCTATGGCGGCCATTTCGCCGAGGCCCTCGTAAAAAATCCGATCTCCTTTTTCAAAGACGTTATGAATTTTAATCTCATGCCGTTTATCAAGATGTTCTACCCTTTTATTTTATGTTTTTTCTTTTGCCCAAAAAAATTAAAGGGCCAATGGGCAGTCTTTTTGGTTTTTGCGCCACTGCTTTTTTTGCAAGTCTACGCCAACAATATCACCCATCAATATGCTTCTCAATTTGGAGGTATATTGATAGGACTGCTGGTTTCTCTCAAGGCCTTGCACGGCCTTTCTCAAAAAAAAATCATTATAACTCTTGTCGTCTTTTACCTCTCCAGTATGGGAACTTATACCAAAATGTTTAGATCCTCATTTCTCAACGAATTTGGAGGCCAAAAATGCCTCGTTACTTCCGGCAAAATAGCACAAAACCAAATGGTCAAAAATAAAATCGCTTCGATACCAAGAAACGAAGTGATTCTCTCCACTGGAGGAATTGTCCCTTTTGTTATGCTGCCAGGTAAAACTATTGATCACTATATGAATAAAGCGGCAACAAAAAAAGAATTCTACCACTACATTATTTTGGAGTTAAACCGCTCGGGGGACATCTATCCCGCCGCCCCCGAAGACGTTGAAGGGGTTTTGGCGCGCTGTCGCCCGCTCGCTACGGAAATCCTTATCGAGAATCGCCAGCTTTTCTTTGCCCGGGGAGATTTTCAAGATTGCGTTTATGAAAAACGGGAGCTGCAAAAAGCAACTCCCGTAGAATGAAATCAGGTCTTATTGAATGGTCAGATTGAGCGTTGAGGCGGCATTTTGGAAGCCTGCGGCCTCGAAGCTTGCGGTCACTTCGCAAACGTCGCCGGCGGCGGCAGCGCTTCCGGTAGTGACTTGTCCGCTGGTCTGATCGACGGAACAAATGTCTGCAACTTCATAATAGCTTTGGATTGTCCCTTCTCTGGTGAAAAGTGGACGCAGTCCCGATGCTGCATACCCGATAGTCACGGACGCGGCATTGGAAGTTGGTGCGGTGGCCACCGCCAAGCTATTGCCGCTACCTGCAGTCAAGGCCCCCGTATAAACAGGGGCGGTGACGTCTTGATAGGGGTCAAAGGGATTGGCGATGTCTTGGTTGAGGCGATCCTGGCCCCAAGAGGCCAAGGCGTCGTTTGCCAACAAAGCGACGAAGGCGTGCCCGGTGGTAAAAAGTGCTTCCACTCCTTCCAATTCCAAAGGCGCGCTGCGCGATGAGCCGAGATGTCCCCAGGACACCACTTCTTTGTCGAAGGTCAGGGCGGCAAAGGCAAAATCGGTGGACGCGAGAGACTTCACGTTTTCCAAAGTGACGGCGCTGGAATCTCCGCCGTGTTGAGCGCTGCCCCAAGTGATGACGGTATCATTACTGGTTCGGGCGGCAAAGGCAAATTGGTTGCCGACGATTTCTTCCACGTCCGCCAAAGCGACGCTGCTGGAATCTCCACCGGCAAAAGCTGCTCCCCACGTCACCACGCTGCCATCATTTTTACGGGCGGCAAAAGCGTAGGTGGTGGAGGCAATGGATGTGACGCCTGCCAGTCCTTCGGGGGCACTGCCACCGTGAAAATCACTTCCCCAGGCGAAAACCGTGCCGTCGTTTCTCAAAGCGGCAAAAGCGCCGTCAGAAGTGGCGACGGACTGCACGTTGGCCACGCTAACTCCCCCTCCGCCGAGTTGTCGATCTCCCCAGGCATGGGCCGAGCCATCATTTCTTACTGCGACGAAAGCGTGCCCATTGCTGAACACTTGGCGCACGTTGCTGAGACTTGCGACAGTGGTTTCGTCTATCACGGCACCAGTTCCCCAAACCACAACTGTGTGGTTGTTGGCGGCGTCTCTCACTGCGGCAAAAGCGTTGGAGGAGGCGGCGATGCTGGTAACCCCGGTCAACTGGGAGCTGACAGCTGAGGCGTCTCCACCGTGGGAGCTGTCGCCCCAGGCAAAAACCGTGCCGTCATTTCGGATGGCCGCAAAAGCGTAGTCGTTGGAAACGATTTCTCTGACATCACTCAAGCTGGCAACCAGCGAGTTGTCCCCCGAGCGCCCGGCACCCCAGGCGTACACCGTGCCGTCGTGTCTCAAAGCAGCAAAGGCCTCACGAGTGGCGTAAACGGCCTTGATGCTCGTGAGTTGACTGGCAAAAGTGGGGCCGGTTGCTTCGAGTTGCATTTGTCCGGTGGAAGGCACTATACCCGACAAGCTGAGGTCACCTCCGTAACTAGGTACTCCCCAAGCGAAGACTGTGCCGTCATTTCTCAATAAAACTCCCGCTCCGGCGTTTCCGGCGATCATGGGAACAGTGTTGACCGGGGCCGGGTTTTGCCCCGCTTGGGCCTGAGCATCCTGCTGTGCTTGGTCTACCCCGTCGAGCTTGGCCACCCAAGCTGCACACTCGGGGAATTTTCTGATCAAACGGTTGGCATTGGCGTTGGGATTGTTGCTCGCCCGTTTGTAGAGTCTCTCGCATTGCTTATCGCTGAGAACCCGCGCATTGCCCTGCTGGTTGGCCCCTAGAGCAAACCCAGGAACGAGCATACTGATGGAAAAAAGAAACGTGGACGTTTTTCTAACAAAGTCAAACTTTTTGAACATAGCTTTCTCCTCCTTTTTGAGAAACAAATTTTTGGAACCTAACCAGTTTAAAGAATTTGAAGAATTGCAGTCAATAGTTTTTTCCAGTAAAGTTCTATCCCGATGCACTTTTTATTCATCTTTATTGTGAGTTTTTTTCTCGGTTATGACTGTTTTGCCCAGACTTCCCCCTGCCCAGGCCTTATCAAAAAACTTATCGAACGTCCCGACTTGGTTTTGTTGCCCAAATTGGAGAGAGGTTCTTTTCAAATCACTCGTTTGGGAGAGGCCAAAGCGACTTTGTTTCCCGAGGCCAAATCTCCTCCTCCGTGGGAAGAGTTGATGAAGATGGCGCACCACTACCAGATCGCCTTTTCCCACGAGAACTGGCCCGAGTCCTTCTATCTCATCATTCCCGCCCTGCCCGACGAACGCACCGATTTGAGAACACTCCTGCAAATCGAAGAAATACTGACCAAACTTCCCACTCAGGTTTTGCGCAAAATCGACTATCTGGTCATCAACCCAACTTCGTACAAGGTCGAAAGGGAATATATACAAAATTTGAAACACTCCCTCTCTCCAGAGGAATACAGGATTGGGGCGACTGTGCGCCAGGATGATTTTAGAGGCACTCACATGGACGTTTACCCCCGGACTCTGGAGCAGACATTCCCCGAGACGCTGCAAATTTTTCGTCACGAATTGGGCCACGTCGTCGCCAGCAAATATTACGGACAGTTAAACCCCGATCAGCGTTGGGCCAATGCCATCATGGCCGATAGTGTGGTCGCCTCACGCTACGCTTTAAATTCTGGCATGGAGGATTTTGCCGAAACCGTGCGGGTTTATTTATCGACGGAGGGAGGACTTCACTCCCCTCAGGCGCGCTGGTTGCTGGCCCGTCGTTTTGCTCTTTTAGATGAGATTTTGGAAGTTGAGGAAGGGGTTTTAAGTGAAGCTATGCCATAGGAATCTGCGAAGTTATGTTTTTTTAGCGGGCACAATGCTGGCCGCTTTTTCCTCTCATGCCGGCAAGTCAAAATCTTGCGCCAAGGCCTCCTCCCGCCTGCTGCTGCCCCTGGTTCAGCACAAAAGCTCCGGCATTGCCGGGGGGGAAAGGGCCATTCCCACTCTCTTTCGCTACGCCGCCCCTGCGCGCAAGGAACCGGGAAAAAAAATGATCAATCTTGCCCACCACTACCGCCTTTGGTTTGAACGGCAAAACACTTCCCTGCACCTGATTGTCCCCGCACTCCCCGGAAAGCGGGGCCTGGCCGATTATTCAACCCTGGAAAAAGTGCAAAGAGTTTTGCAAAAAATCCCTCTCAAGGCACTCCCTAGTGTCAAAACCATCGTGGTCAACCCCCGCCGCTACCGCTTTCAAGAACGCCTCTTGAGAGGAATGGAAGACTTGCCCGACGACTATCAACTGATCATTCCCGCCGTCACCGAAATCGACTCCCAAAAAAGAGCGCACATCCACCTTTTTCCCTCTTGGACCAGTCAACCCTATGCCTTCCAGTTAAACGATTTCCGCCACGAATTGGGCCACGCCGTGGCGGTCAAAAACTACGGAAGTTCCTGGCCAGGCCCGAATTGGGTGCTGGCGGCAACCAGGGACAACCTGACCATTTCCGACTACGGCTCGACCTCCATCGACGAAGACTTTGCCGAAGCGGTAGCGCTCTATTTGGAAACCGAAGCGGGCACAAAAGCACCCAAAGTGCGCCGGAACTACTCTCACCGCTTTGAAATTTTGGACAAAATTTTTGGAATCAAACGCTAATCCCCTGCACCCCATACTGCACCAACTTTTGGAAAAGCGAGGCCTTTCCCAATCCGGCATGGAAGAATTTTTCTCCTGGGATTTGCGGCCGGTGTGCCAGCACTTGGGCCAGTTGGACGACCTCGAAAAGGCCACTGAGCGCATACTTGCGGCGATGGATGAGGAAGAAAGCATCGGCATCTACGGCGACTACGACGCCGACGGAACCAGCGCCTGCGCCCTCTGGCACCACTTTTTCGGTCTGCTGGGGTACTCCCGATTCCACCTGATCCAACCCCACCGTCTGGTCGAAGGTTACGGGTTGCACGTGGAATCCATCGAGCGCGCACAAGAGTTGGGCATCCAACTTTTAGTCACCGTCGATTGTGGAATCAGCAACCACGCCGCCGCCGAATACGCGCGGGAAAAAAAACTGGATTTAATTATCACCGACCACCACCGGGAGGGAGCGGACGGCCTGCCCGCCGCCTGCGCCGTGGTCAACCCCAACCGAAGGACAGTCGCCGAAGACTCTCCCCTGCGCGCACTGGCGGGAGTAGGAGTGGCCTTTGCGCTTTGTCTGCGCATCAGGGAATTGATTTTGCAAAGGGGAGACAAGGCCTGCAGTCTCGCTCCCCTGCTCCCCTTTGTCGCCATTGGCACGGTTTGCGATATGGTTCCCCTCAACTTTATCAACCAAAGGCTCACGCGCCACGGTCTAAAGCAAATCAAAAGCACCTCCTATTCGGGACTCAAGGCGCTGTTTTCCCGTGAAACGCGGGAACTGGACTTGATTCCCTCGGAAAAACTGAGCTTTGAAACAGGCCCTTTAATTAACTCCAAAGGCCGTATCGGCCACCCCGAGCGCGCCTTAAAACTGCTCACCAGCGACGATCCCGACAGCGCTTTTGAACACTACCAACACTTGTTGGGATGCAACCGCGAGCGCAAAGAAATTCAAGCGCGGGTTTTTGAGAAGGCCTGCGAGCAAATAGGTGACTCCCCAAGCGTTTTAAGTCTGGCGATCGGAACCGACTGGCACGAGGGAGTGATCGGCATTGTCGCCTCCAAGTTGGTGGAGCGCTTTAAAGTTCCGGCCATCGTGCTTACCCGCGCAGGCCCCAACACCTACAAGGCCTCGGCGCGCACGGCGGGCACACTTTCCATCTTTGATTGCCTGAGCGAGTGCCGCCACCTCTTTGAAAAATTTGGCGGGCATCACGCCGCTGCGGGATTCTCTCTGGTGGAGGCCAATTTGGAGAGCTTTTGCCGGAAGATTGAACAACTGCTCGGCGATATTCCCACTGAAAAGCGCACCCGCACCGAAAAGTGCGACCTGGAAATATCACCTTCCGACATTGTGCCAAAACTGGTGCGCCAGTTGGAACGTCTCGAACCTTTCGGCAACGGCAACCCCCGGCCGCGCTTTCAAATGCGGGGATTTCACATCGAAAGTTTCAAAGTCTTAAAGGACGTGCATGTGCGCTGGAACCTCTCTCTCCCCGGCCCGCGCCCTTTGCGCTGTCAGGGCATTTCTTTTCACTATTTAGGTCGGGAAGATAAGCTCCCCCCGCAAAAAATTATGGCGGCACAATCCGACGGCAAACCCCTTTGTGCCAGTTTCACCTTGGGAATGAACCGCTACCGAGGGGCCGAATACATCCAGTTGCAAATTGAGCGGATAAATATCACCGGCCAACTTGATTCATAGACTTCTTCAGAGCGGCGATCATTTTTTTTTCAATCGTGTGAACGTATTGCAGGGAAGAAAGGCCGTGGGTATCGGCCAATTCACGCAAAGAGGGAGGGTTGGCAGAGAAGCGGCGTTTTAAAAAAATATCTCTATTTCTGCTGGAATAGTTTTTCAGAAATTTGGCGAGATGTTTTTTGAATATGGGATCAGTGCGGAGAAGGCCATTGCTCAAAGGGGTATCTTCGGAAGGAAGAACTTCGGCCAAGGTTATATCCTCCATGCCGGCAAGAGGTTGATCCAAGCTCTTTTCGTTATTTTTTCCCAGTTGCAAATCCATGGTGATGACCTGATCGACGGAGACACCGATTTTTTTGGCGACCCATTCTCTCTCATCAAAAACACTTTTCCCCTGCTCGGACAACTCTGCTTTTAAACGTATAAAGAGGTTCTGGTTTTCGGGATCAACCTTGACCCGAACCAAACGCAATTTATCGTAGAGATAACGCTTGATCTGCCCTTCAATGTGATAAGTTGCAAAGGTGATAAACTTGGTTTCCCGATCTAAATCGAATTTTTTTATGGATTTAAGCAGCCCGATATTACCCTCTTGAACCAAATCCATAAAAAGGCCTTTGTAATGGCGATAACGCAAGGCCACTTTCAAAACGATTCTCAGGTTGTGGCGCACCAGTTTGTGGGCCACTTCCCTGTCTTTCGTTTGTGCATATTCGGAAAAAAGCTCACGCTGCTCTTCCTCGGGTAAGGGAGGATAGCGGTCAACCTCCCGCCTGAAAGCACTCTCGGAAAAGAGCATCCTCGAATCCTCTCCACAACTCTCGGAAAAAGCGGGAGAGGTGCAGAGGCAAAAAATGACCAACAATGGGATTTTCATGGCAACCGACTCCGCTCAAAGCTGCCTACATACTCTTTCAAAGCGGCCATCATCGCCTTTTCAACTTGCTCAACCCGCTGTTTGCTAATGCCGTAAACAGCGGCCAACTCCGGCCCGGTAGAGGGAATCGCAGCAAGGCGACGTTTCAACAAAATATCTCTGTCCCGCTTTGAATATGTTCTCAAAAATCTGGCGAGAGTTTTTCTGAATATGGGATCAGCGACGGGAAGGGCGCTTTCAAAGGGGGCATCCGCATGGGGAAGGATCTCGGCCAAAGGCATCTCTCCCCCCTCGAAAGGCCCGTCCAGTGCTATTTCGTTATTTCTTCTCAGTTGTAAATCCATGGACACGACCGTATCAACGGAAACACCGAGTTCTCCGGCGACTTGTTCCCGCTCGTCAAAGATGTTTTTTCCCTGAAGAGACAACTCTTTTTTGATGTCCATGAACGTTGCCTGTATTCCAGCAGAAATTTTAACTGGAACCAGCTTTAACTTGCGATAAATATACTTTCTTATATATCCTTTGACATAGTGATAGGCATAGGTGAGGAATTTGGCCCCCTTCTCGGGCCTGTATCTTTTGACCGCTTCAAACAGCCCCAAACTCCCCTCTTGAACCAAGTCCATAAAATGTCCTGCATGACGACGGCGATAGCGCGACGCAATTTTAAAAACGAGCCTCAAGTTGTGCTGCACCAGTTTGTTGGCCACTTCCCTGTCTTTCGTTTGTGCATATTGGGAAAGAAGGTCGTGTTGCTCTTCCTCGGGCAGGAGTGGGTAGCGAGCAAGCTCCGCTCGCAAGGCCTCTTCCGCAGAGAAAAGCACCTGCCTGGAATCATCCAAGCAATCACTGGAAAAAGCAGGAGAGGCCAAAAGAAAACCGCAAATGGCAAAATGCACGCTACTCATTTGACGTGGATACTACGAATCTCGGAAAAATACAACGATTGGTCAAATATCATAACGCAATACATAAAAAATATCCACTTTTTAGGGATAATAATTGTAAAGGGTTGAAATTATGACTGTTGAAACAAAAAGCAAACTCTCGCTAGAAATCCAAAAATCCATCAAGGATTTACTCAAATTTCAGAAGGAAACCAGTCGCCAGATTAATAAACTGGCAACCGAAACTGCCAAGGCCTTTGAAAGGGCCAGCGAGGCCGTAGAAAAAAATGTCAAGGATACTGAAAAATAGTGAAGAAAAACCGTTTCCGCCCATCGTGCTTTCCCTAGTAACTTCCTATCGTCATTTTAAACAATATATTAAATCTGTCAAGATGGATGTTGTTTTTCGGGGAAATCAATTGCGCTCAAAGCTGTTAATATACTCTTTCAAAGCGGCAAACATATTCCTTTCGATGCGTCTCACAGTTGATTTATCTATCCCGTAAATGGGCGCCAGTTCTCTATAGAGAAGGGGGGAACTAGTAAAATGGCGTCTAAAAAAAATGTCTCTGTCCCTTGCGGAATAGTTTTTGAGAAATTTGGCGAGGTGTTTTTTGAATATGGGGTCCGTGACGGGGAAACCGTCGGCCAGCGAGGCCTCGGTATCAGGCATGATTTCGGCCAGTGTCTTATCGCTACTCGTACTCAAAGGTTCATCCATGGATCT
This sequence comes from Bacteriovoracaceae bacterium, assembly GCA_965215445.1. Classification (GTDB taxonomy): domain Bacteria; phylum Bdellovibrionota; class Bacteriovoracia; order Bacteriovoracales; family Bacteriovoracaceae; genus CBDBLK01. The sequence goes on from CBDCDT010000002.1 coordinate 2,061,877, forward strand.
TACGACGTTTTCCCTAAGTTGAAAATCCATCGCCATCACCGCCTTGACCGAAAGTTTGAGTTGCTTGGCGATCCGCTCTCTGTTGTCATAAACGGTTTCGCCCTCCAGAGTTAATTTTTTTCTGATTTCCCTGAAAAGCTTCTGTTTTTCGGGATGAACTTTCATTTGAACCAGACGGGTTTTCATATCAGCATATCTTTTTATGTACCCAAGGATATAGTGGGAAGCATAGGTGGGAAACCTAACCCCTTTTTCCAAATCATATCTTTTGACCGCTTCAAGCAATGCGATACTACCCTCTTGAATCAAGTCCATATAATAGTTTGCATGGCGCCTGCGATAGCGTAAAACGAGATTTGAAACCAGTCCCAAATTGTGCAGTACCAGCTTGTGTAGCACTTGCTCGTCTCCAGTTTCTGCATACTGTAGCAAAAGCTCGCGCTGCTCTTCTTCGGGCAAGGGAGGATAGGCCCTTTTGATGCGCTTAAAGACCTGCTCGGAATCGAGCGCCAAAAGCTGTCTTGCAGCGGGTTCGCAACTTTCGGAAAAAGCGGGCAAGGCCCAAATCAGAAAAAAGAGAATGGCGAGAGATTTCATAATCACCTCCTGGGGTTTATCCAAGATAAATCTCGCGGTTTAATTTCTTTTCACTGGAGGCCACCACCAGGGAAACCGCCGCGTCTCCCAGCACGTTGATGGAGGTTCTGGCCATATCCAGGATGCGGTCGACGGCGAGAATCAGGCCGATGCCCTCCACCGGAAGGCCCACTTGCTGGAGCACCATCGCCAGAGTAATCAGCGCCGCCCCGGGAGCGGCGGCAGTGCCCACCGCCGCCAGCGTACTCATCAAAACCACCGAAACCAATTGCACCAGGGTAAGCTCTATGCCGTAAACCTGGGAAATAAACACAGTCGCCACCCCCTGCATGATCGCCGAGCCGTCCATGTGGACGGTGGCGCCCAGGGGAATGGAAAAAGAACTCACGCTGCGGTCGATGCCCATGCGCTTTTCCACCGTCTGCAAAGTCACCGGCAGGGTGACCCCACTGCTGGCGGTGCTAAAAGACAGCGCCATGAAATCCCGGGACTTTTGAAAAAAAGTGAGCAGCGGCAGGCGCGCCACCAGTTTGACCAGTGGGCAATAGATCAGGCCGACGTGAACGGCGAGCGCCAACAGCAGGCAAAAAGAATATTTGCCCAGGGTGAGCATAAAGGAAAACCCCTGTTCGGAAAACACTTTGGCGGTCAAACAAAAAACCCCGTAGGGGGCGGTCTTCATCACCAGCATCATCATCTTGATGACCACTTGATTAAAATCGGAAAAAAGGCGCAGCATCCGCTCGCCGGCAGCACCGGCGAGGGGCAGAGAAATTCCCAGCAAAAAGGCGATCACGATGAGTTGCAAGGTTTTCGCCTCCAGCATGGCCTGCAGGGGATTGGAGGGCACCAGCCCCAGCACGGTTTCGCTTAGAGTGGGGGGCGGTTTGGGAACAAAATTCTCCGCCAAGCTCAGGTCAATGCCCATGCCAGGGCCGATCAGCGCGGCCAAAGTGATGGCGATGGTGACGGCGACGGCGGTGCAAAGAAGGTACAGGCCCAGGGTTTTGCCCCCGACCCGCCCCAGAGTTTTAACGTCGTTGAGAGAGGCGATGCCGCAAGTAAGGGATACCAAAATCAGGGGCACCACCAAGAGCTTTAACAGGGCCACAAAAATCTGCCCTCCCACCGCCAGGGCCTCGGTGGCCAGGGAGTCTTTGAGCAGCGCCTCACCGGCAAAGAGGTTGAGGGCCGTGCCCAAAACGATGCCGACGGCCATACCCACCAGAATTTTGAAAGTTAAAGATTTGGAATTGAAATGCTCGCTCACGACTACCCCCTTGCAAAACCTTTTGTGTCAGTGTTAATTTCGCCTTGATACTATGAATTTCGGCAATAGACAACTTTGCCCCCAAGTGCTTTCCCTGAAAGAGTCGGCCACTCTGGCGATCAACCAAGAAGCATTGCGTAAACGCGCCGCAGGAGAAGAAGTCTGCCACCTGGGCTTTGGCCAGTCCCCCTTTCCCGTCCATCCCCTGATTTCAGACTCTTTGCGCAACAACGCCCACCGCAACATCTACCTCCCCACCCAGGGCCTGCCCGAACTGCGCAAAACGCTGGCCGACCACCTCCAAAAAAGAGGTAGCGCATTTGAGGCGGGTGACATTTTTGTAGGCCCGGGCAGCAAGGAGTTGATTTTTGACTTTCTCTTGCTACTCGACGGCCCCTTGTATATCCCCGCCCCCAGCTGGGTCAGCTATGGCCCTCAGGCCCAACTGCTAAAAAAACCAATCCAGGTGATTCCAACCGAGAGGGCGGACGACTACAAAGTCACCCCCAAAAAATTAGAAGAGAGTGCTCACCTGGTGGATTCCCGCACGCAAAAGCTGCTGATCTTAAACTCCCCTTCCAACCCCACCGGGGTCGTCTACCAAAGGGAAGAAATGCAAGCACTGGTGCCCGTCTTGCGCAAGCACAACTTTGTGGTTTTAAGCGATGAAATCTACCGGGAAATTTATTTTGGGGACTCCCTTCCCGCCAGTTTTGCAGAAGTCTACCCGGAGGCAACCTTTGTCACCGGAGGACTTTCCAAGGCCTTTTCCGCCGGGGGATACCGTTTGGGATTTATCGCCCTCCCGGAGGGAAGTGCCCAACTGCGCTCCGCCTTTACCTCGCTGGCCAGTGAAACTTTCAGTTCTGTGGCCGCGCCGGTTCAGTACGCCGCCGCGGTCGCCTTTAGTGACTCTCCCGAAATGAATGCCAGAAGTGAGCTTTGCCGCAACATCCACCGCGCCTGCTCCCTTTATTTGTGGAAGGGGTTTTGCGACTTGGGCATGAACTGCCCCCGGCCGGACGGCGCCTTTTATTTGTTTCCTGGCCTGGAAAACTTTGCGCCGCAATTGTCCTCAAAGGGCATCCAAAGCGCCGCCCAAATGTGCGACTACCTGCTGGAAAATCATGGTCTGGCGGTACTGCCGGGAACGGATTTTTACACTCCCCAAGACGCCCTCACCTTCCGCGCCGCCCACGTGGACTACGACGGGGCAGCAGTGCTCGCCGCCGCCGAGACGGCCGCCTCCCTGGACGACGCCTTTGTCGAGGCCCATTGCCCCAACCTGCCCCGCGCGCTGGCGTACTTTAAGGATTTTTTGGGGACACTGCTTCCCTAAAACCTAGTATTGATATATAAGACAATTTGCCTTATTGAGGTAAATAAACATGACTATTAGAAAAAAATCAACCTACGAAAGACTGTTAAAGAAAACAGGTTTGAGCATGACTTTTGCCAACCACCTCGAGTCAATTATTGAAACTGATTTTGAGGGCCAGTCCGCTTGCGCAAGAAAAATCGGCATGACTCCCCAGTCTCTCAACGATTATATCAAGGGCAAGAGGATTCCGACGCCTTCTTTGGCCGGAAAAATGGCCAAAAAATTGGGTTATCCCCAAGAACTTTTTATCGAGTTGGCCCTCTCCGATTTACTCAAGCGTTGTGGATATAAATACCTGGTAGAAAGTAAATCCATCGCTTAAAAAGCGAGTAAACTTTCCAAGCGCGGCCATTATATACCCCATCTGGGGAGATTTTTGTACAGTGGAAAATAATAAAAATAAGTATTGAGCAAAGCACTCCCTGCAGAACTTCGACAATTAAATATTCCAATCCTCCCCAGAGTCGAGTCAACACGATTAACAGATATTTTCATACGGCAATGAAATGTTTCGCGTTGAGAGTTGACTTTGCTTTCAAAAACCAAATCGAGAGCAGATAAATCAAAAATAACAGAAGGCAGCCAAGAATGCACAATCTCATCCAACCAAGAACTCAAAGACATGGAAACTATTTTAACATCCTCCAAACCAAAATATCCAAATCTGTTTTCGATCTTTCGGGCCAAAACCGAATATTCAATACGCGGAAAATCCGAGTCTGGCAATAAAGCAAAATACTGCCCGTCTTCCGCCCGAATCGTCCCGATGAAGATAGGAACAGGAAAAATGCGATGATTTTGGCCATGAATTTACTCCTATTAGGGTAAGGGGACATTGTACTCATAAAATCGCTCATTTGTTTGCCCCTGGAATTTTGTTGAATCGACCTTCTCTTTTTATAAGTTCCCAATTGTTTAACAGTTCTTTCCTATATTGTCTGGCCCAAGTTGACACTATGCGATCAGTTCTGGGTGGAAGTACTCCCATCTTTTTTCCTGAATTTATATCATAACTGGCCTCATAATTTTGATAATAGCTGTGAAAATGAGGTGGACTATGATCGTCGTAGTACATTCTAATGATAATTCCAAAAAATCTTGAAATTTCGGGCATTGTACTCAATCCTCACCAGGAAAGCAATTTCTCCAGCGTGCGCACCACGTCCCCCACCTGGGGCAAAATCGCCTCTTCCAAGTCGGGGCAATAGGCGACGTGAACGTCCTGGGCCGCCACCCGCAAGATGGGAGCGTCGAGCAGCTCGAAGCAGGTTTCGTTTATGCTGGCGGCGATTTCCCCGGCAAACCCCGAAGTTTTGGTTTCCTCGTGGGCGATCAAAAGGCGGTTGGTTTTGGCCAGAGAGGTTTGAATCGCCTCCAGGTCGAAGGGGGCCAGCGTGCGCAGGTCGATGACTTCGACACTTTTTCCCTGTGCCTCCAGTTGTTTGGCGGCCTCCAGGGACTTGGACACCAACGCCCCCCAGGTGACCAGCGTGGCGTCCCTTCCTTCGCGCACCACTTTGGCGCACCCGAAGGGGACACAGTAGTCTTCGCCGGGATCGGCGCTGCGGTTGTGGCCCTGATAGTAGAGGTGTTTGTGCTCCAAAAATAAAACCGGATCGTCGGCGCGCAGGGCGGTTCGCAGAAGGCCTGCGGCGTCGGCGGCATTGGAGGGGAAGGCCACTCTCAGCCCCGGAATGTGGGTGTAGAGCGATTCCCCCGACTGGGAGTGATAGATCGCCCCCCCCGCAAATAGCCGCCGATGGGAACGCGGATGACCACCGGGCAGGGGTAGTCCCCTCCCGAGCGGTAGCGGCTGGTGGCGAGTTCGTTTTTGATTTGCATGAAGGCGGTCCAGATATAGTCGAAGAATTGAATTTCCACCACCGGGAGAATCCCGCGATAGGCCTGGCCGATCGCCCGCCCGACAATATTCGCCTCGGCCAGGGGGGAATTGAACACCTGGCCTTCGCGCGAGACGCGCTGGACTCCGGCGGAAACCTTGAACACGCCCCCCTTGCCGGCGAGGTCGGGATCGTCCAGTTTCTCCAACTGGCCGAAGTCGGCGACGTCCTGGCCCCACAGGCGCAGCAGGGGGTTTTTTTGAAATTCGCTCTTTAAGACGGCGTTGATCGCCCCGGCCATGGGGATGTCGTCTTTGCCCTCAAACGTCCCCTGGCGCTCAAAGTCCCGGTGGGAAGTCATGTCCACCCGGTCGCTGTAGAGGTAGTCGAGAGCGGTGGATTTTTCCGGCCAGGGGGTTTTCAGCGCCTTCTGATAGGCCTCTTTGCACTCGGCATCGACTTCACTTAAAAGTTTTTGGTGTTCTTTTTCGCTGATGATTCCCGCCCGGATCAAAAAGCGCGGGAAGCTGCCCACCACGTCGCACCGGGATTCCTCGTCGAGTTCTTTTTTAGTGCGGTACATTTTGTGGTCGTCGGAAAGCGAGTGGCCATAGGGGCGGGTGACGTGGGAGTGCACCAGCGCCGGGCCTTTACCCGCCCGCAAATGGGCCTCCGCCCGTTTGAAAGCGGCGTAGGATTCGATCGGGCAGTTGCCGTCACATTCAAACAGGGCAATCCCCGGAAAGTGTTCCAGCGCGCGACTGATGGAACCTAAAGGGGTCTGGGTTTCCACCGGCACTGAAATCGCCCAGGCATTGTCTTCGACATGGAAAAGTACCGGGAGTTTTTGCACGCTGGCGGTGGTCAGCGCCTCCCAAAATTCCCCCTGGGCGGTGGTTCCGTCGCCGCAAGAGGTGTAGACAATCTCATCTTTGTGGAAAGGGTGAGAAGCGGCGGCCTTTTTGTCTTTTTTGGAAAGGGTCGCCAGATAGCGCCCCCCTTCGGCCAATCCCACCGCCTGTAAAAACTGGGTTCCGGTGCAGGAAGATTTATTGACGATATTGAGCGCCTTGTTGCCCCAGTGGGCGGGCATTTGACGGCCCTTGGAGGAGCTGTCCCCCAGGTTGCCGTTGGCCTGGCAGAGCATTTCGTAGGGGGTTACCCCCAGCCCCAGGCACAGGGCGCGGTCGCGGTAGTAGCACAAAAAATAGTCATAAGCGGGGCGCAAAACGCTGGCCGCGGCGACCAATACCCCCTCATGCCCTGCTCCAGAAATCTGAAAAAAGGCCTGCTGTTTTTTGCGCATGGCAATTTCCGTGTCATCCAACTTGCGCGAAAGGTGGACAGTACGCAGCATTTGCAACATTTTGCCCTTGGAAAGGCCATGTTTTTTGGCCAGTTTAAGTTTGGTATCGACTGCTTTGCTTGGCCGTGAGGCCTTGCGCGACTGCGGCATAAAAACTCCCAGTTCCTAAAAATGCCCGTTTTCAAGCGCTTAGGCAAGAATCTTTTTTTTCGTTGACGAAACTTGAAAAACGCCCTTATGATGGGAAACCCTTAACCGCCCAACCAAAAAGGAAGCTTGTCTATGCAACCCGCCAACCACCTTCTCTTTCTCTCCCTGAGTACTCTTTTGCTGTCGATGCCCGCCCACTCCGAAGACGACAAATGTTCCGCCGCCACGCAGGCGCTGTTGCGGGAAAATGCCCGGGACATTGAAGAGGTCAGCGCCGTGGTGGATACCCTCAAAGCTAGCTCTTCCATGCGTTTTGTACAAAAGCGGGAAGACCTTTTTGAAGGTCTGCCCCAAACGCAAAGGGCGGTGGAAAGTCTCAACGAGAAAAACTCGGCGGTAACCCTTATTCCCGAATACGATCTACTTCCCCGCGCCCTCCAAGGCGGCACTCCCCGCACACTGATCGTCCGTCTGGAAAATGTCCCCAACGCCCTTTGGATTGAAAGCGAAACCATGTTGGCCAAATACGAGTCCCTGCGGGAGGCCTACGCCAGCTTTTACGCCACCATGGCGGGCAGCGGGCAATGGGTGGAGAGTGCCGAAATCGCCGCCGCCACAAAGCGCGTCCAGGCCTTGCAGGACAAACACGACAGAGTCAACGAGGAATACTTTGCTTTCCTCAAACAAAAATCGGAAGAACTCCAGACCGCCAAAAGTGACGAGAAAAAACTAATGGCCTACTGGAAAGACATCGTCGAACAGGACGCACTCCAAAGAAATATCAAGGCCAATCTGGAAGAATTTAAAAAGCTGGAAGCGGAATGGAATCGATTTGAAATGCATTTTGTTTCGGTTCAAGACCTGAACTACGTCGATGGCAAGAAGGTTCTCATCGACGGGAGCATCCAAACCATTCCCGACGAGGATTTGATGGCCGAGGCAGTGGTCAAAAATTACTACCACATTCGGAAAATTTTTGGCACGGAACTGGATCAAGACATCGACTTAAAGGAACTCCACGGCATGGTGGAAAACTCCGGCGAGACTTTTTTCAATCTGCCCAAATGGGAATTTAAAAACCTGGATGAATTTCACCAATTGGAAGGCCCCAAAGGACATATCAGCAAAGTCACCGACGGAAAAAACCATCTCTACCCCATGCTGTTAGGTGACGCCCTCACCGACGTCTTTTTTAGCGGCAAGGCCCAATTCATCCGCGAAAATCTACAAAAAGAACTGTTTGCAGAAATTGGGGCACTTCAAGAACAACTCAACAAAGATCAACCTCTGTTAAAGGAAACCGTGGCCGACAAATTGATGGCCATGGACAGCGTTCGCCGGGAGCTTTTGTCGCACACGCAGGAACTGATCGAAATGCAGGAGGAGGAATACGCCCAGTACGCAAGCAGCACGGTTCGCATCGACTGGAATCCCGAGGGGCTGGAACAGCTGGCGGAAATTATCGCCAAGCTGACCGATGAAATCAAAGAACGCGAGGCCTTGGTGCGGGCGCAATCCGAAAAGAACGACCCCTCTCTGGAATTTTTGCGCTTCTCTGATGAAGACAATGAACCCACTGACGGAAGACTTTTCGACTAAAACTTTTTCGCCCACTGGGGAGTGGCACTAATTTCTCCCAAAATGCGCTGGTAAGAGGCGAGCCTGACAAAGCTCGCTCTCGAGTCGTCGCTCCCCTCGCTCCCAAAAAAAGCACAACCCCTGGCCCCTTCTTTGTGCGTGCAATTGGGGAAAGCGCACCGGCGGGCGATTTCGGCCAGATCGGGAAAGTAATTTATCAGTTCTCCCGGGGCGATGTCGTCCAGGGAGAGACTTTTGATTCCCGGGCCATCAATAAGGTTGCCAAAGGGCAGGTCGATAATTTCTGGCCAGGTGGTGGTGTGCGCCCCCTTGTCCTTTTTGGAAAGCTCCCCCACCCGCGCCAGCGAAGCATCCTCCCGCAAACAATTGACCAGGGTCGATTTTCCCACTCCCGACTGTCCCACCAGCAACACGCTTTTACCCTTCAAGACCGCCTTCAATTGTTTTACGCCGGAGGATAAATATTGCAGTTTATAGGAATCTGCGAACTTAGCGGAAATTTCAAAACAGGAAACCTCCAAGTGCCGCCAGCAGCGCAATTGGCGCTCAAAATCAAAGTCTTCGCGCCTGTGCAAATCCATTTTATTAAACACCAAAAAGGCCTCCACCCCCCACTGACAAGCGCGCACCAAAAAGCGATCGACCACGCTGGGTTTAAAATGCGGTTTGGAGACGGAGGAACAAATCAGCAGCCCGTCCACGTTGGCGGCGGTGACCTTTTTCTTCCTTTCGCGAAGAGAGATGCGGAAAACTTCTGTGCGCCGGGGTTCGAGGGAGACGATGCCGTATTCACCTCCCAACTCACGAAGCTGCACATAGTCCCCCACCGCGAGCTTCCCCTCTGCGGCGAGTACCCCCGCCTTGCCCTTGGCCCTGGCAAAAACCAATTCCCCCGAATCCAAAATCTTGCACTCAAAGTGGCGGCGCAAACGGCGATAAATCCTGGCCCTGATAATATTCTCCCATTAATAAAATGCCGTGATTGTGCCCCAGATATTGGATAAAGACAAAAAACCTGCTAAATTTTACCCGATGAGCACCCCAACCTATCCCTTTGCAGACTTGGAAAAAAAGTGGCGCCAGTACTGGCGGCGGGAAAAAACCTTTGAGGTGGGAGAAGACCCCGCCCGTCCCAAGTATTATGTGCTGGATATGTTTCCCTATCCTTCGGGAGAAGGGCTGCACGTGGGCCACCCGCTGGGTTATATCGCCTCGGATATTTACGCCCGCAGCAAGCGCCTCAAGGGGTTTAATGTCCTGCACCCCATGGGCTACGATGCCTTTGGCCTGCCCGCCGAACAATACGCCATCCAGACCGGGCGGCATCCGGCACTCACCACCAGCGCCAATATTAAACGCTACCGCCAGCAACTCGACCTCCTGGGCCTGTCCCTGGACTGGTCGCGGGAAGTGCAGACCTGTGACCCCAAGTATTACCACTGGACTCAATGGGCCTTTGGAAAAATGTTTGAATCTTATTTTTGCCCGCGAGAAAACCGGGCGCGGCCGATAACGCAACCGACGCAAAACCAGCGCCTGGCCTATCTGGCAGACGTTCCCGTCAACTGGTGTGCCTCGCTGGGAACGGTTTTGGCCAACGACGAGGTGAGAGACGGGCTTTCCGTGCGCGGGGGCCACCCTGTCGAGCAAAAAATCATGCGCCAGTGGTGCCTGCGCACCTCTGCCTATGCCCAGCGCCTGCTGGACGGGCTGGAGGAACTGGATTGGCCGGAATCGGTCAAAGAAATGCAAAGGCACTGGATCGGCCGCTCCGAAGGGGCAAGCATTTGCTTTCCCGTGGAGGGCAGCAGTCAGGCCCTGGAGATTTTCACCACCCGCCCGGACACCCTTTTTGGAGCGAGCTTTATGGTGCTTTCCCCCGAATCCGCCCTGGCCGAAAAAATTGCCAGCAGCGAACAGCTCCCCAAAGTCAGGGAGTACCTGGCCAAGTGCCGCTTGAAAACCCAGCGCCAGCGCGAAAGTGAATCCAAAAGGGACAGCAAGGATGTCTCCGGTTGTTTTACCGGGGCCTTCTGCCTGCATCCTTTCAACCGCCAAAAACTTCCCGTGTGGGTGGCCGACTATGTACTGGGGGGGTACGGCACGGGAGCGATTATGGCGGTTCCCGCCCACGACCAGCGCGACCACGCCTTTGCCCGCCAGTTCCAGCTTCCCATCGTCCCCGTGATTACGCCGGCAGATGGAACTTCCATCGACGTACAGGCGCACCCCTTTGAGGCCAAAGAGGGGGTGTGCTGCAACTCGGACTTTTTAAACGATTTGTCCGTTCCCGAGGCGATCGAGCGCATGACCTGTGAACTGGAAAAGCGCAAACTGGGCCTGTCCAAAGTCAACTTCCGCCTGCGGGACGCTATCTTTTCGCGCCAGCGCTACTGGGGGGAACCCTTTCCGGTCTACTTCAAAGAGGGCGTGCCCCACTTGTTGCCGGCAAGCGAGTTGCCGCTGGAACTGCCCGCAGTGGATGCCTACCTGCCCACCAGCGAGGGCGAACCGCCCCTGGCGCGGGCGCAAGACTGGACTTATCAAGGCCATCCCCTGGAATACTCCACCATGCCCGGTTTTGCCGGCTCCAGCGCCTATTACCTGCGCTACATGGACCCCAAAAACTCCGAGCGCTTGGTGGGGGAAGAGGCCAACCGCTACTGGCAAAACGTGGACTTGTATGTGGGGGGCAGCGAGCACGCCACCGGACACTTGATTTACTCCCGCTTTTGGAATCACTTTTTGTACGATTTGGGATACGTCTGCAAGCGCGAACCTTTCACCAGACTTATCAACCAGGGCATGATTCAGGGGCGCTCCAACTTCGTCTACCGCTTAAAAGACAAGACCGACACCTTTGTCTCTTGCGGCCGGCTCAAAAACTACCGCCCTGAAGAAATCCAAACCCTGCACGTGGATGTGGGTTTGGTAAGTAACGACAAACTCGACAAAGAGGCCTTTCAAAAGTGGCGCAAAGAATTTGCCACCGCCCAATTTCTTTGCGAAAAAGATGGAAGCTATCTGTGTGGCCACGCTATCGAAAAAATGTCCAAGTCCCTCTACAACGTGGCCAATCCCGACACTGTCATCGAACGCTACGGAGCGGACACCCTGCGCCTCTACGAAATGTTTTTGGGGCCAATCGAACAATCCAAACCGTGGAATACCAACGGCATCGAGGGCGTCCACCGCTTTTTAATCAAGTTTTGGAATCAAGTACACCGTAAAGAAGCGATCAGCGAAGCGGCGGCCACTGCGCTTGAGCGCAAAATCCTGCACACCTGTATCAAGAAAGTCTCCTCTGACGTGGAAAACTTTGCCTTCAACACCGCCATCTCGGCCTTTATGATCGCCATCAGGGAACTTGCCAAAAGTGATTGCCACAAGCGCGAAGTGTGGGAACCCCTGAGTATTATGCTCTCCCCTTTCGCCCCCCACATGGCCGAAGAATTGTGGCAATACCTGGGCCATTCCCCCAGCATAAGCGATGCCCAATGGCCTGACTGGGACGAATCCCTTTTGAGTGAAGAAAATTACACCTACCCGGTTTCCTTTAACGGCAAGATGCGCTTTCTGCTGAAATTGCCACGGGATTTGGAGCGCGCAGAAATTGAGCAAAGGGCCTTGCAAGACCAGCGCAGCCAAAAATGGCTGGAGGGAAAAACTCCCAAAAAAGTCATCGTCGTTCCCAACAAAATTGTCAATTTTGTTCTTTAAAAGGAAAGTTGATAAAGTCAAATGATGGCCCTATAATGGGAAGGATTAAATACAACCAGGGAGGGTTTGTGAAAAAATTTATCTTTATCTCCTTAGTCATTTTTAACTCATTTTTTTGGACAGAAATCAAGGCCCAGGCGGAGGCCGGCAGCATCTACCAACAAACCCTGCCCAAAATCAGGGAAATCAGAAAATTGCTCAAGAAAGAGGACGCATTTGAGGTCGCCATTTACCGGCGCTTGAGAAATGCTTTGGAAAGGGAAAAGTATAAATTGGTTTCCAATATCTTAAGGCATCTCGAAAATATGGGGAGCAATAAGGTTGATGCCAAAATCGAAAGTTTACGCACTTTTTTGGGAGTGCAGGGAATTGCCCAATTTCAAAGTGGCCAGCAAGGAGAAGGAGGCGGAAACTCGCTGACCGCCAAAACTCCGGTTTCCATTCACTGGACTGGCTACCTGGGAGGCAATCGGGCGAGCATCGGGCAAATTCCGGCACTGGTGCCCCCCACTCTCACACCGGCCTCTGCCACTGCCAGCTACGCCGCCATACCCGCTTCCGTTTGCAGTGTGCATGCAACCAGTGGAACACTCACCATTCAAGGGGTGGGAAATTGCAAAATCACCCTCACCGCCACCCCCGCCAACGCTTCCACTCACAATCAGTCCAAGGCGAGTTTGATCGTCACCATCAATCCCGGAAAGCAAAGCGTAACTTCCAGCAACCCTTACGGCAACGCCCCGGCACTCACCGTCGAGGGTTTTTTGGCCCTGCAAAATCCCCCCACTGGCGGGGTCACTACTTTGCAATATCAGTCCCCAAGTTTCGGCATTTGTAGCGTTGGGGCCAGCAGTGGAGACGTCAGCGCCAACGCCACCGGCGATTGTATAGTGCAAGCGCGCTGGGCGGCCAGTGCCCATTACAACGCCTCCCCTTGGGTCAACATTCACACTTTTTCGGTGGGCAAGGGAGGCCAGGCGGCCCCCATCGGCGACAATATCTATGGCCCAACTCCCGCTTTAAGCGAAGGAGATTCTCTAGCACTCGTCACCGCCCCGGGCGGAGGTGGATATGGGGCCTTCGAATACCAATCCAGCGACACCACTGTCTGCACGGCGGATTCCTCCGGAACCGTCACGGCAAAAGCGCCCGGCCCCTGTAGCATCAGAGTGCGCCGGGGGGGAAATGCCAACTATCACCCCTCTCCCTGGCACGACGCCCTCTCCATCACCATCGCCGCAGCGATAAGTTCCCAACCGGGACAATACCGAACGGGAGAATTTGGCCTCTACGACGGGGGCGGCAAGCTGATACTCACCACCGGCGCGCTGGACGTCCCCAAAAGATTGGCCCACGTCTACGACAACCCCTGGAAACTTTCAGGATTTTCCGCCAGCGAAAAGGCCTACTTGCAAAGTGAGTACAACCTCGCAGAAGACCGCAGTGCCCCTCTCACCACGCTGAGAATGGTTGACCTGAGACGCTATCCCCGCTACCGCGATGAACCCACCCCCAAGACCACCAACACCCATCCCTTTATCATTCTGGTGGACAATATCGTGGTGGACTTTATCGGCCTTTTGATCAGAACCTCTCCCTCCCGCACCCGCGTAGAGGCGATCGACAAAATGTTTGGCTGGCTCGCCTCTCCCACTCCGGGAATAGACCGCAATAGGATCACGCTTGCGGGTGTTGCGGGCGTTCCGGTGACTGACTACCTGAACTACTGCCTGGACAACAACCACACCAGACTCTCCCTCCCTTCCTTCAGGCCCATCCGCGAGGACGACACCCCCAGCGTTGAACTGGCGGGGGATTTGAAAACCTATCTCAACTCCAGCGACCCACTCGCCGGCCTTTATTTCGTCAGGGCGCTGGGACTTTTAGAGCGCCGCTACCAAAAACACCGCCACCACCTGACAGACCCCATCCACACCGTAGAAAATGTCAAAGCGACCCGCGCCTGCCAAAATGGAAGTGAGAGTTGTTGTTATGACTGGCAGGCAAAAGCGCTCAAACCGCTCTATGGCCACATCGAATACGCCTTTGACTACCAAACCTTGCGCGCCATTCTCCGAGACGCCACAGACGATGCGGACGTACTCGACATACTGACAGACCTGGTGACTCCCGAAACCGGAAAAACCGAAGCGCAAAGACTCTCCGAAACCCGCAGTGTCTCCTTTGAGTTCAATTTTAAAGACCCCCAAAGCGGATATCTCCAAAATGAAAATACCTGCTACCTTCCCATCAACGGGCCGAGAAATAATATCACCTACACCAAGCGCTGGCTCTTGGGGATTTTACAAAGACATATACGCCAATTTGCCCTGAACCGGGACTGGGCCAATATGTACCAGTGGCACGACCGGGTGGAGCGCGAACACCGCTACGCCTTGTGGAGAAGGCGTCCCCTGGTCGACTACGCCACCCATGCCAAAAGTTCTGAATTTTCGGCCATGTGGTCGAGCGGTTATTGCTTTCCCACCGAAGACTTCAGGGCCACCGACAGCAATGGCAAAAATGTGGTGGACATTGCTCTGGGGGAAAAGCAGGGAGCGCACTACACTCATACGCGCTGGGGGCTGGCCAATTCGATTGCCAACTGGAACAATCTCTATCGTTATATAGGAGAGAATCTCCCAAGGCGCAAGGCCCCCTGGTAACCAAATTTCACCAATGCAACACCAACTCCATATCTACCCCACCGACACCCTATGGGGCATCGGCGCGCCCCTCTCCTCCCGGCAAAAGCATCTCGAAATTGCCAAAATCAAAGGCCACGCTCCCGACAAACCTCTGTCCATCCTTTTTTCCCGCGTCGAAGCAGTGAGGCAAAATTTTGAACTCCCCGAATTTATGGACGCCGCCTTTTTGCGGAAATTGTTTGCCCTCGAAATCACCCTGGGCCTGTCCCTCACCCGCGCACGCATGGATATTCCCCCCTGGATCACCGGCACAAGCGAGTGGGTGGGCGTGCGCTGTCTGGAATACCCTTGGATTCGAGAAATCACCGAGCGGGCGGGCGGGCCTGTCACCAGCACCAGTCTCAACTTGAGTGGGCAAGCGCCGTGCCTGGATTTAAATTGCGCGCAAAACTTTTGCCGGACACATTGCCCCGACGCCCGACTCTGGCGCGGAGAAGGACAAAAACTTTCGGGGGTGAGTTCGACGATTGTGCTCTTGTCCGGCCTCGATTTTTTACGCCGAGGCAGACACAGTGCTGCCATAAAAAACCTTTTCATTTCAAAATAAGGGCCATACATTTAAAGGCGATGAAGATGAAGGGGACAAAGTTTTTTTGCGCTCTGCTTGCACTCTCCTGCTTGCTTACAACTCAGGCCTGGGCAGATATTTGCCACAGAACGCGCGGGATTAAAAATGCCATTATCGAGGACATCTTTCGGCAAACCGGCGAGAAATTGAGTTGCCGCAAAATCGGCGGCGAGGAATTGGCCCAGGTCGTGCACTTAAATGCCCAGAACCTCGAACTCAAAACTCTAAAAAAGAACGACCTCAAGGGCCTTTCCGCGTTGGAACACCTCGACCTTTCCGGCAATCAACTGGAAGAGTTTCCCAAAGGCCTGTTTGAACTCACCAGCTTAAAAAGCATCGACCTTTACAACAACAATTTGAGTGGTGAACTGCCAGCAGGCATTGGCCAGCTCGAAAACCTGGAAAAACTCCACCTCTTCAATAACCTTTTGAAAGGCCAATTGCCCCGGGAAGTGGGAAACCTCACCAACTTGAGGCGCCTCGACCTCACCGGCAACCAGTTTGAGGGCCGTCTTCCCAGGGAGTTGGGAAAGCTGATCAATTTGGAGTCCCTGCACCTCTCTCACAACAAATTTTCCGGCAAATTGCCGGCGAGTTTGGGGCGACTGAAAAACTTGAAGTACTTTTACGCCTACGACAATGTCTTTAGTGGAAGTTTGCCGACGGCGCTGGGAGATATGATCAATTTGAAGACATTGCATTTGGGACACAATCAACTGGACGGAAAACTGCCGGCAAGTTTGGGAAAACTGGAACGCCTGCTCTACCTAATCCTCTACGACAACAATTTTATCGGCCCCACCGAAGTCTCCTTTTTGAAACAGGCCGCCGCCAACTGTACCGATAAAAGCTGACTTTATCTGGTTCTGATCAATCGAAACCCAATGTGGTCGAGTCCGACACTGGCATCGCTGCGAGAACTGGCACTTGAACGCAAATCCACCGGGTCGCTGATCCAACTGCCGCCGCGAACGATATTGTGGAGAGGCCAGCTATCATCACCGCTCTGAAAAAAATCATCCTGCACCCACTCCGCCACATTGCCGTACACATCGTGCAGGCCCCAGGGATTGGCGCTTGCAATTCCCGCGGCATGAGTTCTTTCAAAGCTGTTCCTCCAATACCAGGCATAACGCCCCAGGTTAGAGATGTCGTCGCCAAAAAAATAGGTCGTTTCGGTTTTGGCGCGGGCGGCGTATTCCCACTCGGAATCGGTGGGTAGGCGGTAAGTGTACCCGTCGCCGATGGTCTGATTCAGTTTTTCCAAAAATTCCTGCACATCACGCCAGGAAACGTTTTCCACCGGAAGAAGGGGGCAAAGTTTAATCTCACCGATTACTTGATGCGTTCCGGGACAATTTTTTTCGCGCTGGAAACGGGAGGGATTTTTTCCCATTACCCTCACATACACCTCTTGAACCACCTCAGTGGACTGAATCTCAAATTCCCATCCCTGCCCGGCAATGCGCACGAATTCCCACCTTCTCATGGCCCAAGAGGAACAAACGCAAAGCAGGCAAAAAATAAAAAAGGCGCGTTGGAAAAAATTCATGGAGGGAGTATAACCGATTTTCGCGCATAGCGCAAATCTTTTTTGGCCTCTTTGCTAAATTTCCCCTAAAATTGAGGTATGGAGCGGGAATACAAGCGGGAAATGGGGGAAAATCAGGTCGAAATCGCCCTTTTGGGCGGGGATATGGAACTGGCCCGGGAATGGGGCCAGGTCTTTAGAAAGGTGGGCATCGTCCCCCATCTCTACACCTCCCTGGAAGATTTTTGGCAGGGCACTCTCAAATCCGCTCCGCATTTGGCGCTGGTGGATGTGCGCCAGCTCTCCCAGGGCACGCGGGAATTGGGAAGTCACCCCCTGGTGGAGTCCCAAAAATTGGCGCTCTCCTTTTATTGCTCTCCCCAAACCGCCCCGCTCTTGTATCCGGTCTACGAAATTTTTAACCTGGGCGTGGTGTGGGGCGGGGTTTCCCTTCCCGGCCAGATCAAAAACATTTTGCAGAGGTTTAACCAATGGAACGACCTCAAATCCCAGGCATCCCTGTGGCGCAAGCACGGGGCCTCTTTTGAAGAAAAACTGTCCCGGGCGGTGGAGGACAGCACCTCCCTCAAAGAGCAGGATTTCTACCGCACTTTATTCCAATCCCTGTGCAAGCGCTTTGAAGCGCTCAAAAACAGCAGTCTCGACTTTGAACACGCCTGCGCCCGCGCCTTTGAAAGCGTGCCGGAAATCTCCCAATTCAGCACCCTGGAGTTAAACCCAAACGGGCAAAAACTGATCTCTCCCCAAAGGGAACTCGCCAAATACAAACCCATCCCCGCCCTGTGGTTGGGACAGGCGTGCCGGCAGGGGATTGAATTTTTCGCCCAAAACCTGGCCGGACAGGTGTGTCTCGAAGTGATGGGAGGCGAACTCATGTCCCTGCTGATTGGCGGCCGGCGGGAAAACCCCGACAAGATGCTCTTTGTGCGCACCCAAGACCTGGACTTTTTCCACCAGTTTGATTGGCCCTCCTTTGAACGCTATCTGGCGGGCCTTTTCGCATGGTTTCAGTGGCGGGATGCCCCCGGCATGGACTCCGAGCGCTCCTTTCTCACTCCTTGGGAAGTGCTAAACCTGGTCGCCCAGGAAAAAGAGCAGGAAAAGAAATGGGCCATCATCGGCATCGACTTCGGAAACTTGCTGGGCCTTGCACACAAACAAAAAGCGCTCCAGAGTTTTGACTGGCACACCAGCTTTACCGATTTCTTCTGCCGCCTGCAAAGCGAAAAGGAAATCAAATTTCAACTGTGCGGAGCAGGCCTTGAACGCGCTTTGGTCGTCGTCGAGCGGGAAAATTTCGAGCGCGCCTTTACCCACGCAGAAAAAGTCTGCGGGCACTTTCCCTTTTGGCGCTATTTTGAAAATGGCGACGCCGCCCTGGAAACAAATTTGCGTCCCAGACTGCGCGAACTGCCCCTCTCTTGCGAGGCGATTTTGCGCTACTCTGAGTCTGGAGACTACCTCCCGAAAAAGGCGCCTCTCCATGCCCACCCACCGCAGACTAATCATTGACCTCTCGCTCTTGGCGCAAAACTTTGCCGGGTTGCAGGCCCTCTGCCCCGGCAAAGAGGTGATCTTCATGGTCAAGGCCAATGCCTACGGGCACGGGCTGCTCCCCATCGCCGAGTTTGCCTTCCGCGATCTGGGAGTGCGCGAATTTGGTTTGGCCTCGTTTGCAGAGGCCAAACTTTTGTGTGAACACATTCCCGATGAAAGATTAAAACTCTACGTCTTCTCCGACTTTGACCTGACCTCACCTTCGCAAAAAGAACTCTTTGCCGGGCGAAGAGTGGTTCCGGTCATTTTCAAAAACAGCGACCTGGATGTTTTTCTCTCCGATCCCGATTGCAAAAATCTGCCCCTGTGCCTGAAATTCAACACCGGCATGAACCGGCTGGGCATCCCCTGGGAAGATGCCGAAAAAGTAGCAAAGCGCTTAAAAGGCCGTGCGGTCGAGCACTTGATGACTCATTTTGCCTGCGCCTCCCAAGGCGCCACTCATTCCCTGAACCAAAAACAAATGAATCGTTTTACTGATCTCAAATCCCTTTTTTGCGCCCATCAAATCCCGGTCAAACACTCCTCTTGCGCCAACTCGGCGGCGATCGAACAGGGCCTGGGCCTGGAAGACTCTCACCTGCGTCCGGGGCTAATGCTGTATGCGCCTTCGGCAAAGGGAAAGGTCATTTCTCAATTAGAGGGCAGTATTATTCAAGTGAGAACTGTCAAACAAGGCGAGCTGGTAGGCTACGGCGCTCACCCCGCCCCCCACGCCGGAGTTCTGGCGCTGGTCAACCTGGGTTACGGCGACGGGTTTGCCACCCATTTTTCGGGAGTCAAAATTACTCACCGGGGCACTAGCGGCACGGTTTTAGGCCAGGTCAATATGGACATGTTTCAAATTCTCTTTCCGAAGGAAACGCCCCTCAAAGCAGGAGGGCCGTTTTGCGTTTGGGACGACGATCCCCAAAACTTTGCGAGTTTGTGCCAACAGAGCAATCAAATTCCCTATCAATTATTGTGCCAGTTGAGCGCGCGCCTTGAACGTCAGTATTTCTTTTGACTTTGCAGACTTTTGAGCAATGCGTCTTAGCTAATAAAAACGCGCTCCTCACTCAAGGGAGTTGGCAGTCCCGAGTCGGGATTGGGGCAAGGAGGAATTGAAGTGGGTCGGTTAAAAGGCACCGGCCACTAATGAGAATTTTTGTGCTGTGAAGTTAGTTGTTTATAATAAAATTTTCTGGATAAATATCAGTATAAAGTTTTAGAATGTCAGTCAGTATAATATCAGGGGTTCCAATTTTTGAAAAATAATTCCCCATAATATTGAGTAACCTATCCGAAAAATTTCTGGTCAAACTTGCTTTACGGTTTTTAATTAAAATATCAAATAATTTGCCAGACTCTTGTGCTTCTTTCATTATCTTGACTGTAATCATATCCTCAAGCTGAATAATATAGCTCAAATCATGCTCATCACTTGAAATATTGGCCATGGGTTCATAAAAAAATATGCCTTTTGAGTCTAATTGGTTAATGGCCAAGTCTGAAAGTTTGCGGTGAACAGACTTATTGATAAAAATCTTGGAATCTCGTTCAATATACTTAGATTTTTGTTGTTCATACTTTATTATGGTTCTTTTCCAAATATTTGAATCTTGAAATTCTTTTAAATCAAGTTTAAGTTCTGAATTGCCTGTGTCGTCAATTAAACCATCTAAAACATCTTTGGGATGCTCCATTTGTTCAAAATCATCTGTGATCATTTCATTTAAACTACCAAGGATTGGATTGATAATTTCACTACGGACTCTTTTATTATAAGTTGAACTATCTTCATTTTTTTTTCTAGGCTCATATTCTTTTATTTTTTTTGAGAGATATTTTTCGTAAGCATCTTTAAAAATATTATCGACCGTTTTAGGTTCTTCACTCCTGGATAAAACTTTCCCCAAAGTTCCTTTGCGAAGTGCGCTTTGCAGACCCTGCAAAGGAATTAAAAATAGATTTGTGTCAAAAATTCGTTCTGACTTGGGGTCGTGAACCATGTCACAGCTTTTATTTAAAATGGCCCATAATTTGCTGCTGTAATCTTTATTTTGATCAAAATCTTGAAAAATACTCAATGCCGACCTGTGTCGAACAACTTCTTGTAAATCACTAACTTGCAATTGCACAATATCACCACTGCGCAATTGACCTTCATCCAAAGAATCATCATACATACGAGACTTATATTGATCCATCAATTGAGCGAAAAATGACTTTTTATTTGTCAAGAATAAATCTAATTTCAGTATTTAGAATTTTTACGACGAATGGCCAATCTCGAAGCTATCGCATAAACAAGTGGAACCTTTGGTTTAAATGAGGCCCACGCCTTGACGAGTTCTCTAGGAGTAGGCCCAGAGTTTGCTTGGTTTTTTCTTTTTATTGTTTTTTTAGAGCTTACCCTCTTCGCTCCTACCTTTTTGATTGTCATCTTTTATCTCCTATTTGTTTGCCTTTCTACACTTTTTTGGCCCTTTTGAAAAGCATATCGGTCAAATTTATTCGTTTTTTAGCTAAATTAAGCATATCATAGATAAATTTCTTAATTTTGCATAGCAAAAACATCTATTTTATCAATTATGAAGTTTCGACTGATTGCCCCACAATTCCTTTATTAAGGCGAACTAAACGCCCCGAAGTCGAGCACGGCGGAGGTCTCTGAAATTTCCCCGGCGGCGTCTCCCAAATTGTCGGTGTTTCCATAACCGAGTTGGCCGGCGCTGCCTTCGCCCCAGCATTGCGCCTGGTAGTCGGCGTTGATGGCGCAGCCCTGGTGGCCGGCAAATCCAAGTGCTAAAACCCCGCCCAGATCGAGGGGCGTTCCCGAGTTGATGGTGGTGATGCCGTCTCCTACGGGAGTGGTGTCTCCCCTTCCAAGCTGTCCGCTCGAATTGCCCCCCCAGCACACCAATTCTCCGCGAGAAGAAGCGGAAGTCCAGCGCAAACTGATACAGGCGTGGGAATCTCCCAAACCCAGCAGCCAGGCGGTGTCGTCGCCAGTGCCCACCAAGTCCACCGCGCTCTGGGGTTGGTCGTATTCCGTAGTGGCCAGAGAGTCCACCCCGGCATCTCCACTGGCGTTGTCCCCCCAGCACCTGACCTCCCCGGTGTCGGTGGTGACACAGGTGGTTTGATCTCCGGCGATGATGCGTTCGGCGAGCACGCCTACGCCCAAGTCAATCACCGAGGCGGTGCTCACCAACTCGTCGTCGCCCAAGGGGTCGGTGCTGCCACTGATGCCCAACTGCCCCTTGTCGTTTCCACCCCAGCACAAGACGTTGCCGCTTGCAAAGCGCGTACAGGCGTGGTCTGTTCCCACGCTTAAAAAGGCGGGAGTTTCCCCGCTCGGGAAGGCCACCGTACTGGCGTCCCAGTCGAAGGGTTCGTCGTCACCAATGTTGTCGGTACTGTTTGCCCCCAGTTGCCCCACATCGTTTTTGCCCCAACAGCGCACATTTTTGTTCGCCAAAAGGGCACAGCTAAAATCCTCCCCCGCATCTATTTGCAAAACGTCTTGTCCGAAGTCGAGTGCGTACAGATACTCACCCATTTCACCGGCCGCCCCTCCCACCGAAGGCATCCAGGAAGTCGTGTTGACTCCCAACTGCCCCACATCGTTTTTGCCCCAACAAACGACCTGCTGTGCACCCTCGAGATAAGAAAGAACGGCGCAGGAGTGATTCGCCCCCACGGCAACTTTCAAGGCCCTGTAGTACTCCCCCAAATCCAACGGGGGAATTTCGCTTAACTCGTCCAAGGCGCCGGCCGTGGCGTGGCCCACGGAATCGGTGTTTTCCTGGCCGAGTTTGCCGTCATTGCCGTCTCCCCAGCACTTGACCAGCCCCGGGCCGAATACTGCACAAGCGTGATTTTCCCCCATGGAAAGAGAGCGCACCGGATAGTAGTCGCTGGAGAGGTCGATGGCCGCTCCGGGAGCGTCCACATTTCCGGAAGGCAAAGCGTTGAGCAGTTTGCCCCTACTACCCTCACCCCAGCACTTGAAGGTGTCGTCGTCCAAGAGAGCACAGGTGTGGTAAAAACCGGCGTCTACCGCCAGCGCCGAACGCCCGCTTCCCAGATCGACGGCATTTCCCGGAATCAGCAAATCGGTGGTGTTTCCCATCCCTAGCTGTCCAAAAGCATTGTCCCCCCAACACTTGAGTTCGCCGCCTTCCAAAATGGCACAGGTGTACTGCCCTCCCCCGCTAAAAGAAAGCGGGCGGGGAGAGTCAGCGCCGAAATTGACCGCCGCCCCCGGGATGTTCAAGTCGGTGGTATTCCCCGTTCCCAACTGGCCTTCATCATTGAGTCCCCAACATTTGAGTTCAAAGTTGTCGAGCAGAGCGCAGTTGTGAAAATAACCCGCTTCCAGCGCCAGTGCGGTCCGTCCCGGGCCAAAGTCCACCGCCGCTCCCGGGGCAGTCAAACGGGTATTGTTTCCGGTTCCCAACTGGCCTGCCTGGTTTCCCCCCCAACACACCACCTCGCCGTTATTTAAGAGAGCGCAAGTGTGGTACGTCCCGGTGACCACTCTCAAGGGCGAGCGTCCCGGGCCAAAGTCCACCGCATCTCCCGGGGTGGCCAGAGTCGTCCGATTTCCCAGCCCGAGCTGTCCGTCGTCGTTGTCTCCCCAGCAGTAGAGGGTCAGGGCCTCGCGGTTTTCTCCCACTAGGGCGCAAACATGATTTTTAGCAGTGAAATTGACTCCCCCCACGTCGAAATCCCACACCGGGAGGGCGTCACCGGTGGCATCGGTGCTCACGTCAATTGGCGAGAGAGTGCGCATCTCTCCGGGAGCGTCCCCCACACCGTCTCCAAAACAATACAGTTGGTGGTTTGCGGTCAAAACACAGGTTTTGTTGGCCTTGCCCGCCACCACTTTTCTCACCCGCAAAGTGCTGTCTCCGCCGAGGGTAACGGGCAAGAGGTTGGCACCGTCCTCCCCGGCAGCGTCTCCCAGATAATCCACCGCCCCGCTACCCAGACGCCCTTCCGCACCGTCACCCCAGCACTTGAGCAGACCCTGGGGGGTAATAGCGCAGGTGTGTTCGTCTCCAGCGGAAATGCTGGCGGTTTGATAAGCCGTTTCGAGTACAAAACAAGGGGAGCGAAAATTTCCATCGCGCTCAAGCCGCACGGAAAGCTTTTCTACTTGAAAATCGGGATAGAAACTATAAAAGGCATCATAATTTCCCCCGTTGAGATCGGCGGCACTCAAAACTCGACGCTCAAAATAAACGCCATTGCATCTCTCGTCGCTATAAAAATAGGCCTCGTCGGAATCTTCCAAACCAACAAATTTGAGTCCCACCCGGCCGTCAAAGGGCGCATGCCCCAACTCATCCAACCAAACCACAGTGCCGGCAAAACTCAACTGGGTGTAGGGCACGCCACTGACGCCCCCAAAATCGAGTTTTTCCATATTGCGGGAAACCTCAAAAGAGGCATCCCCGTAGTTATAGGTGTTTCCCAGTCCCAATTGCCCGTCGGAATTTTCCCCCCAGCACTGGGCCTTGAAATCTGCATCGACGACGCAACTTTGATCCCCTCCCAGGTAAAGTTCAAAAAGCGGGCCGAAGCTAGCGGCCCGTGCCGAAGTGATGGGACTTCCCGCATCCCCCCCAACGGAGTCGGTATCTCCTTGAGCGAGTTGTCCCGAGGCATTGCCCCCCCAACACACCAGGCGCTCATTTCCACTCTCAATTATGCCCGCACAGGAGTGAGTTCCTCCCACCGATAAAAGCCTGGCCTGGTCGTTGTCCGCTCCAGTGCGCAGGTCAAGCCCCGCGCCGGGAGTGTTTTGATTGTTGACATTGCCCGAACCCAGCCGCCCGTCCGCTCCCGCGCCCCAACAGCGCACCAGTTCAGTCACCGCCTCCACGGCGCAGCTAAACTCGTCTCCGGCCTCTACCGAAAGCGCGCTAAGGCCGGTGATGGGAGCGACCCCATCCAAAGTGCCGGTGTCGCCGATATTGGAATTGCCCTGTCCCAACTGGCCGGCACTTCCCGCTCCCCAACACACCACTGATTGGTCGTCCAAAAGGGCGCAGGCGTGGTTTCTTCCGACGCTCAGGCGACTTGCCGTGCGGGTTCCCGGAAGGTCTATCGCCACACTTGCCACGCCTACGGCGGCGGCATCTCCCACCGTGTTGACGTGTCCCAGTCCGAGTTGGCCCACGTCGTTTTTGCCCCAGCACTTTACGCTGGCACTTTCCAACAACGCGCAGGTGAAGTCTTCTCCGGCAGCGATTTGCAAAATCCCCTCGCCAAAGTCGATAAAATGTAGATTTTGTCCCATCTCGGAAGCAGCGTCTCCAATGTTGGCAACGCTGGCACTGTTGCCCGCCCCCGCCTGGCCCAGGTCATTTTGTCCCCAGCAAGTCACCCCGTGATCGCCGCTTTGGTTCCTCACCAAAGCGCAAGAGTGGTTGCTACCCACCGCCACTTGCAAAGCACTCACTCCCGTTCCCAGGTCGATGGCGCCGATTTCCAACAACTGGTCGCTGGCCCCACTGCTTTGATGGCCTACAAAGTCGGTATTGCCCCGCCCGAGTTGTCCCCTACTATTATTGCCCCAGCACTTGACTAGGCCCGGGCCAATCACTGCGCAAGCGTGACTGATTCCCATGGAAAGATGCCTCACCGGATAGTAACCGTCGCCCAGGCCCAAGTCGGCCACTGCCGAGGGAGTCATCACATTGCCGGTGCCGCCCCTTAAAAGTTTCCCGAAATCGCCTTCCCCCCAGCATTTGAAGGCGCCGTCACTCAAGAGAGCACAGGTGTTTTCCACTCCGGCACTGACAGAGACAGCGCTGCGGCCGCCGCCCACATCAATGGGGGCCAAATTGTCTCCCATCTGACTGTCGTAATATCCGACGGAGTCGCCGGTGCGGCCCAATTGCCCGCTGGTATTGCCGCCCCAACATTTAAGGTCGCCACTTTCCAAGACGGCGCAGGTGTGGCGCGACCCCGCACTCACCGCCACTACTCGCTGGCCGGAACCCAAATTCACCAATGGCATATTGTCGCCCATTTCTCCCGGCCCATCGCCCCACGAATAGAGAGTCGATCGGCCTATTCCCAGCAATCCGGAGACGTTGCGCCCCCAGCACTTGAGATCGCCGCCATTTAAAACCGCACAGGTGTGGGCGGTGCCGGCGCTGATCGCCACGGCACTTCGTCCGGTGCCCAAATCCACCTCCTCCCCCGGCGCATTGACAGGATTGTTATGATTCAGGCCCAACTGCCCGGAGGAGTTGAATCCCCAACACACCACCTGAAAGTTATCCAAGAGAGCGCAGCTATGGCGCTGGCCCAGGTCTACCGCGATGGGACGCCTTTCGGGGCCAAAATCCACGAAGGGAAGGTTGTCCCCCATTTCACCTGGGTTATCTCCCCGGTTTCCACCGGGGATGCCCAATTGCCCCAAACTGTTGCCTCCCCAGCACTTGAGTTGCAATGCCGATTCCCGCTCTCCCAAGAGAGCACAGGCGTGGCCGTCATCGCGGGGAGTGCTTTGATCGCCCCCCATGGCAAAGTCCCACACGGGCAGAGGCCGGCCTCCACTGCTGCCCAAATCCACCGGCACGAGTTCCCGCATTTCTCTCTCGTCGTCGCCCAAGTGATCCGCCTCCCCCGTGCCCAGGATGCCGCCGCTATCACCGGCGCCAAAACAATACAGGCGTCGACTTTGGGTCAAAACGCAGGTGTTGGCATAAAAATCGGCCACCACTTTGATCGCCCTTTCACTTATGCCAGGCCCCAGGGGAACCGGCTTCAGGGCGACACCATTTTCTGCGGGATCGTCTCCGTAATCGCCAATATTCTCCCTGCCCAGTCGCCCGGCATTTCCCTCTCCCCAGCACTTGAAAAGGCCGTTGTGCAAGCGAGCGCAAACGTGATCCTCTCCGATGGAAATGCCCGCTGTTCGGTAATCGACACTGGTACCGAGACACTGGTCTTCTATCTCTTCGTCGTCGCTGGAAAGGAGCACGGAAAAGTCGTAAGTGCCCTCCAGGTCGGGATTTACCCCCCGTAAAAAGCGATAGGACACATTTTGTGCCCCACTAAAAGTTTGCTGCTGCAAAACCGCGCCCGCGCAATTGGCCCCGGCAAAAAGCTGGAGTTGGCCGTCGTCGGAAACGCCCCGAACGATCAATTCAAAATTGCTGTTAAAGGGCGCGCGCTGGCCGGAGGAGAGCATTTGCGGGCCAGAGTTTACGGGAGCGGGGGCCAGGCCACCACTGCTGGGAGGAGCATCCTTCTCCAGTATGCCCAGGCAACCGGCGAACAAGACCAAACAAAGCACTCGGAGAAAAATATTGAACATCATAATTAATTGTGTACCCAAGGCGCGGGCCTTGCAAACCTACACTGGCAGCGACTAAACTTGAGGGAATGAACCCAACTTCCGAGCAAAAACTTTCTTCCCTGCCCTTTTCTCCGTTTATTGCCCGGGTGGGGGCATCGGTTTTGCAAAATCTGGAGGGACTGGGACGCATCACCCAGTTTACCGGGCGGATCGCCTACTGGTCGGTCAGGCCGCCCCTGCGCCTTCCCCTCTTTTTTGAACAACTCTATTTCATCGGCAACAAATCGCTGTTTATCATCGTCTTGTCAGGCGTTTTCACCGGCATGGTGATGACCTACCAAACTTATTTTGGCTTTAAATTGATTTCAGTGGACTCCATCGTAGGCCCGATCACCGTACTCACCCTGGCCAAGGAACTGGCCCCGGTACTCACCGGCCTGGTGGTAGCGGGCAGGGCCGGCTCCGCCATGGCCGCCACTATCGGCAGCATGAAAGTCACCGAGCAGGTGGACGCCCTGGAAGTGATGGGCATCAGCAGTTTACAATACCTGGCAGTGCCGCGGGTGTGGGCCAGTATGCTGGCGATGCCCTTCTTGTCGGCGATCTTTTTACTGGTGGGCATGGGCGGCAGTTGGCTGGTGGGAACCCAATTCCTCTCCATTGAAGAGGCGACCTACTTTTCCAAGCTGGGCGATTTTATGTTTGTGCAAGATATTTGGCAGGGCCTGATCAAGGCCTTTTTCTTTGGGCTGATTATCTCGCTGGTGGGAACCTATCAGGGCCTGAACGTCACCAAGGGGGCCGAGGGGGTGGGCAAGGGCACCAACCGCGCCGTGGTGTGGGGAATGATTCTGGTTTTGGTGTTGGACTACTTCCTGACCTCTTTTTTGGTGCAAATCTTATGAAATTTGAGCGAGCGGCGGTGAATTTTGAAAATGTCACCAAGTATTTTGGCCAACACCGGGTTCTCGACCATTTGGACTTTGATATTCCCCGAGGCAAAATCACCACCATTTTGGGCTTTTCCGGGGCGGGAAAATCCACCCTGCTCAAACACATTCTGGGACTTTTGCGTCCCGAACAAGGCCGCGTCTCCGTCTTGGATCAGGATTTGGCGCATTTGGGGCGCTCGGAGTTGCGCAAGTTCCGCCGCCACTTCGGAATGCTCTTTCAGCACGCCGCCCTTTTCGACTCCCGCACTGCCATTGAAAACGTGTGCTTTCCCCTGCGCGAATTTACCGATCTTGCCGAAGAGGAAATCCTGCACACCGCTCACGATCTTTTGTTAAAGGTTGACCTCCCCGAAACTTCCCATCAGCGCCTGCCCAGCGAACTGTCGGGGGGCATGAGAAAAAGGGTCGGACTGGCGCGTGCCCTGGCGCTCTCGCCGTCGATCATTCTCTACGATGAACCGACCACCGGACTCGACCCCATCACCACCCGCAAGGTCAACCAACTCATTTGCTCCACTGCCGAGGCCTATAACGACCGACAATTAACTTCTATTATTATCTCCCACGACATCCGTGCCACGTTAGAAGTTTCCGATTTTATCGCCTTTATGGAACATGGTAAAATTGTGGAATATCTACCCGCCTCCGAATTTCCCAATTCGAGGAATGAATTGGTTCGGGAATTCGTCAATTTGTAGCAAGGAGTGCTATGAATGAACGAAATTAAAGTAGGCCTGCTGGCAATCACCGCCGCCGCCACCGTGGTGTATATGTCTTTCAAGGTCACCACCCACCAATCGGGGCTTGGAGATCACACCAAATACCGCGCCATCCTCGAAGATGCCTCCGGCATTTTTCCCAAGACCCCCGTCCGCGTGGCGGGCATCAGCGCCGGCCGCATCTCCCAAATTGAACTCTCCAACAACAAGGCACTGGTAACCTTGGAAGTGCGCCAGGACGTAACAGTTGCCAAAAACTCCAAACTGACCATCAAAGCGGTGGGGCTTTTGGGAGACAAATTCCTGGAAATTGAATTGGGGGATTCGGAGGAGCGCCTGGAGGAAATGGGTTTTATCACCGTGGAAGAGGGAGTGGGACTAGCGGCCATGGTCAAAGAGGCCTCCCAGGTTCTGACCGACGTGCGCGCGATCACCCAGGGACTCAGGGAACAACTGGCCCCGGAGCGAGGGAAAGCGCCGATCACCCAAATTTTAGAGGGCGTCAGCGCCATCGTCGAAGATGTCAGGGACATCACCTTGGAACTGCGGGGAGATGACGAGGGAGGGGGCATCGGCGAGATGATCGCCAACATGAACCAATTCTCCCGCCAGTTGGCGGAGCAAACTGCCGCCGCCAACCAGCAAAGCGCCATGGCCAAAATCCACGACATTCTGGGCAACACCCAAAAGGCGACGGAAGACCTCAAAATCATGATCTCCGACATCAAGGCGGGCAAGGGCACGGTGGGCAAATTCCTGGTGGAAGAGGAAATCGCCGACGAGGTTCAACAAACCCTGGCGGGGGTCAAGCAGTTGGTGGGGGGCGCTCGCAAATTGCGAACCGAACTGGAAATCTACACCGGGGCGAACACCCAAAACGGCGCTGAAAGTCAACTGGGACTCTACCTGCTGCCGGCCCCAGAAAGACTCTACTATCTGGGCATGGCCACCAGCGAGTTCGGCCCGCAAAAGGAAAGGCACAGTTCGACAACGGTCAATGGAGTCACCACCGACGAAGTCTACAAGGAAAGGTACAAGGGCCGCTACCGCATGAATATCCAACTGGGGCGCAGAATTCAAAACTGGACTTTTCGCGGGGGCCTGATCGAATCGGCGGGTGGAGTGGGCATCGACTATTTGTGGACTGGCGCGGGACTTAAAACCACTCTCGACGTCTTTGACTACCGGGAGAATTTAGGGCCTAATGTGCGCATGAGTTCCGACTTTCCAGTCTACAGTGTCTTTCGCGGCAAAGTCTCTTTTGAAGACCTGATTTTGGATAGTCGGAGCGCCACTTTTAGCGTAGGATTGAGATTCAACGACGAGGATCTAAAGGGAATTTTGGGATTCTTCTTATGAGCGAAAAAAATTGGTTGATCCGCACTCCGCGGAAAAAAATACTAGGGCCGGTCAGCAAGGAAAAAATCATCGAGTTGCTCGATAACGGAGAACTGAGCGACGAAGATGAAATTTGCTCCGGCAACGGTTATTGGTTTTGGGCCAAGGAAAAAGAACTGATCGACAAATACATCTACGGAGACACGCCACAAGCTTTCAATCCACTCGACGAGGGGAAAAGCGTGCTTTCCGAAGGCCAAGGGTGAAAAAAACCAAGGCCCTCTCCAGCAGCATTTTTTTTCTCTCTCTGCACGCCCTTTTGGCGCAGGAAATGTCCCTGACCCCTATCCCCTGTCCCAACCGGGCCGAAGCAGAAAACTGCCAAATAACCGCCAAGAAGTCCCTGACCGGCCTTATATTTTCCGCCCCAGATGCTCTCTTTAGCGATCTTTCCTGCGACGACGGCAAACTTTTTTTCTACGCCCTGGCGACTCTCCTGAAGAAACGGGAAGGCGGGGAAAACCCCCTCTTTCAAAATTATGTCCAGCGCTGCGAGACGCGCTTCGACCCTCTGCTTGCGGCCCAGTGGCATTTGAACATCTCCCCCAAAACTTTCCCGCGGGCCTTCGAGATCAAACAGCACCTGCAAGCAAGGCCTCACTTTGCCCAGTGGATGGCCCTCTTTGGCGAGGCCTTGGAGCTTCCTCAATATTTTCCCCGTGAAAAAGACCGCCTGGCCCGCAGTCGGGCACTGCTCAAACAGGCGGCCCCCATCAAATCCAACTTTTGGCGCAATTGGGTCGAACTGGCGGTGAGTCTGCACACTTCCAACACCGGATGGATGCACAAGCTGGTGCACCAAATCCTCGCCACCGGGCGAACTCAAATCTTTTTTCACACACTCGGAAGCAGACCCTCCGCATCCGACCAAAACAAAATGCACCAGCTTTTCGTAAAGGCCATCCAAAAGTTTGTCCAAAAAAGTGGCGATGCCCGTTTGGGGCGCATGATAAGCGGCAAAATGGCAGAATTTTCAGGCCTTAAATCCCGCTCCCCGGCCACCCCCTACTACGACAACTGGACTCTCTCGGAGTTGAGGGCGATCGGAAAAAAAGGCCCCATGGTTCGGCGCTACTTCGATTTTTGGTACTCCAAGTATTTGGGCCGCACTGCCGAGACAGAGCGCAAAATCTTTTTGCAGGAAATCCTCTCAGTGCGTTCCATCAAGGAGGCCCATCCCTCCCAGTTTTGGGTTTTTGCCGACGGCCTTCCCGATCGCGCCCCCCTGCACGACGCGCTGATGGAAAAATTAAAAGTTTACTGGAAATCCGAAGACCTCTACCAACGCCTGGTGGTGCTGGAACTGCTCTCCAACCAATCACTCAAAGAAAAACTGGCCAAAGACATTCCCCATCTCTCCCGCCCCACATCTCAAATTGAGCGCGAATTTTTCCGAGAGCTTTTGCGTTCGGGAGACGCCCCCGAATTCGCCCTCTACCACTTGATCCGCCTCGGCGACCTCGATCATCAGGCGCTGTGGTGGCAGGCCTTGGAAGGCGGCCTTTAAGTGATAGACCTCTTCAGGCCGCCATTTTTGAAGTGCCTTCAGGAGACAGTTTTTTTCAGCAGGGCCTTGTTGATAACACTTTGGTAACCATCTTTTCCCTTTTTGGCCTCTTTTTTGGCCCACAATAAAATTTTTGGGTGCAGTCTTATCGAGATTGGCACATACTTTTCTTTGTCCAGTTTGGGCGGTCTTCCTACGCGTTTTTTACGTCTTGTTCCGGTCAATTTTTCAATCGCCTTTCGTGCAGCAACAGTTTCCTTTTCCGTAATCCTACGGGCCTTTTCAAAGGGGAATTCTTTTGTATTCTTCATAAATCTTCCTCTCTTTTTTACTGGCCTTTCTGGCACTTATAATTCTGTAAATCTGGCCTAGGCATCGCTTCGTAAAAATAACAACCAAAACCCCTTCCTCAGACATTCCAATAATCCACTCCCGTTTTTCGACAGAGTCGGAGTGCTTTGCATCCGGTGCAATCAAGGCGCAGGGGTCGTCAAAAACAGTGGCCGCCAACGGGAAACCAATTCCGTGCTTTTCCAGGTTTATGGCCGCTTTCTTCTCATCCCACTCAAATTTCATCTAATTTAAAGTATATACAAAAAATATATTTTGTCAACCGCCCTCACTCTGTGGTGGCAGGCCTTGGAGAGTGTGTAATTTTTAGTATTTTGCACATTGCGCAATATTGCCTTTTACTTAAAGGACGGCCATGCTGGGCCGGCCATGAAAAACTTAAACACTTTCTCCGTACTGGCGGCGTGGTTTTGGGCACTTTCCCTCAGTGCTGACCCCTGCTCCAAAATGGCGCAAAGACTTTTGCGCCAAGGCCTGCCCGCGCTCACTCCCCTGCAATACGCCGGTCTGCTATTGCGCGAAGACCACAAATTCCCAAAGGGTCTGTTTCCGGTTCCCTGGGGCGATATTTTTAACGACAACACGGTCAAAAGACAAAGGGAATTGATGGACGAACTGGGAAGATTGCCCGAATTTCACAGCTCACTGGAAAACAGGAGGGAGCTTCTCACTTTGAAAGTTATAGACTCTGAGAAGGGCCGCCGGGTGAAGCGGCAAATTGTCGACGAAGATTTTTTGAAAGACTGGGGCCTTAAACTGCACGAAGATTTGGTTCGGCAACAACTTCAAGACAGTAAAAGCATTTTGCAAAAAATCACAGAAATTCTTGAACTCCCCGCCGCCCAGGTAACTTCTGCATCACTGGCGCAAAACCTGGCGGCGACCATTGAGGGTCTTACACCGCAATTGAGGGTGGCGATTGCCGACGAAGTGGCGGAGGGAAAAATCACTACGCTTGCAGGCCTCCTCCCCGAAGACCTGTCCTCAAGCGGATTTAATCCCTTGCGTTTGGGCCTGAAAGTTGGAGAGTCCAGAGACTATTACCTGAATTTGCTCGCGGAATCCCTTGAAATTGGCCGCAAACTCGACCTACTTCTTCCCGCCTATTTGCTTCTCCGCTACGCCCCCGCAAACACATACTTTGGAAATTACTTCAACAACATAGGCGAGAGGCACTTGGCGACGATCAAAAATGTTCGCTTTAAAAGAAGGTCTATTGGCGAAATCCTAAACGCCTCCCACAAACCCCAAAGGAAGCTCTTGAAAAAATTGCTGGAAGGGCGGATTGCCAGAATCGCAAAGGATTTGAGTGGCCACAAAAAAACTGTTGTCGAGCAGGTCGAGGGACAGGCCCACTTTACGCTGACCGAAGTTCACCCTTACTTGGCAATCTTCAGGGGCCAAATCGGAGGTGACTGTGCCACCAAGCACTGCTTTGCCTTTGCCAATTCCCCCATGGAGAGAGTTTTTTTTATCGCCAATAAAAAGGGAGAAAGTGTCGGCTATGTCAGCACCACCATGGTTTCCCTGAAAGATAAAAGTCCCGCCCTTTTTGTCAACACCATCG
The DNA here is from genome assembly GCA_965215445.1 of Bacteriovoracaceae bacterium. Taxonomy (GTDB): domain Bacteria; phylum Bdellovibrionota; class Bacteriovoracia; order Bacteriovoracales; family Bacteriovoracaceae; genus CBDBLK01. The sequence goes on from CBDCDT010000002.1 coordinate 2,094,926, forward strand.
CCGGAGCGCGGGTTTCGGGAACTATGGCGGAAAAAATTTTACTGGGCCTGGAACGCGCCAAAAAGGAACTGGGAGTGCAAAATATTGTCCTATTGGGAAAAGAAAAAACCCATGAAACCATCACTCATCCCGTCATCAAGCACGCCTACAACCAACTCCGGGGCAAACCCGTAAAAATCATCTTTAGTGACCATGAAATCAGAAAAATTGTGGCCAAAAAAGTCGTCTCCACCAAATACGATATGCCCGATGTTCTCGAAAATGCCAACAAACTGGAACTTCCCGAATCCTCGATCAACGTCCAGGTGGAAAAAAGAGCGTTTTCCGGGGAAATTCCCGCCCTCCAAGATTTAGCGCCTCTCGATGCTATAAACGCAGAAACCGCCCTGGTGCTGTTTCGCTTTCTTTTGAAAAACAAAGGCCCCGACCGGGAATTTGAAACCATCCTGCCTCAATTGCCCGCAAGGCTGAATTCCCATACCGCCTCCGAAATCTTTCATCAGGCGCTACTTTCGGAAACCGACTCCAAATATATCACGCCCCTGCTCGAACGCCTGCCCGAAAACCTGGACAGCAAGTCTGCTGCCGAAATGTTTTGCCGCGCCCTGCTATTTCAGTCCGACTCCCCCTATGCAAAAAAAATCCTGGAACACCTGCCGGATCAATTGCATGGCCCCGCCGCCAGCAAAATGTTCCGTTTTGCCCTGATTTATGCCCCCCGGTGGATAGATAAAATTATGCTCCACCTGCCACAAACGCTGGACGACCGGCAGGCCTTTAAAATTTTTGCCAGTGCCTTGGAGTACCGACTAGCCCCCCCCTATTTGGACGCCATCCTGGCCAAATTTCCCAAACCCTTGAGCGATTTTTATGCCGACGAACTCTTTACTGTCATTTTGCAATCGGGGGCGGATACAAAATACCTGGAAAATATTGTGGAAGGCCTGCCCGACACACTCGATATCACCGACGCTTCCAAAATGCTCGAAACTGCTTTTCAATACGGGGCAGACGCAAAATATACCATGCCGATTTTAGATCGCCTCCCCGAACAAGCAGGCCAAGACACCCTTTTGACCCTGCTTTTAAGAGCTTTAAAACACAAGGCCCAGGTTCAATTGGTGGAAAATCTCCTGGGCCGCCTGCCCGCCGGAATCGACTCCTCTTTTGCTCCCCAAATCTTTGAACAGGTCTTGATTTACCGATTGGGGCCAGAATATCTCGATGCCATGACAAAGCATCTTTCAGAAAAGTCAGCAGAAACCCTTGGCCATTTTTATGCAAAAATCAAACGCTTGCCGGATTCGGACTACAAAAAGCAGCTTCTGGAATGGATAACGAGTAATTTTTACCCGATTAAAAAATAAAGCTTGAAAATCCACGAGCACGGGCCATAATCACCCCAAAACCACCCATCCCAAGGAGTATCTATGACTGTCAAAAACTGCTTGAAAATCACGCTTCTGGTGCTACCCCTCGCTTTTTCCGTAAACTCTGCCCAGGCGGGCATCGGCCTCATGAAATGCGCCAAGGCGTTCAGAGTTTTAACCCAAAGAGCGGAACTCACCCTACTCAAAGAGGCCGGGTTTGAAATCGTTCAAAACCGAAAGGAAGCGGCCCCCTTTTTATTTTTCCGCTCCCAAACCCCTCCCTATTTTTCACCTGAGCAGGAAGATGAATTTACCGCCTGGTATTCCAAGGCCTTACCCAGCGTCGGACTCGACACCCTTAAAGAAGAGAGAAGCTATCTGGGCCATGAGCTGGAAAATTTTTCACGGGAACACGCCAGGTATTTGAAAAGGGAAGGCCTTTCTGCCCCACCCGAAGGCAGAATGCCCGTCACTCTGGCCCACGAATACAAAATAATTTTTCTCCGCAACAACGTTCACACCCAATTATATATCACCATCCCCGCCAACGACGAAAGTCTTTTCCATCTCGAAATCCTAAACAAAATTAAATACGCATTAATGGACATTCCCGTAGAAGTGCTGAGTAAAATCGAAGGCATTGTGGTCAATCCCTACCCCGATGCCAAGGAAATGGTCGTCTACGCCTCGACCAGAACTGCTCTCGACGAGAAAAGTATCTTTCTCGACCTCTTTCCCCCGTTTATATCCTTGGATGAGGCCAAGTTGACCCGTATCTTGTTAAATGAAATCAGTTCCGCCATGGCAAAAATGTACCATGAAAACACTGATATCCAGATACGCTGGATTGAGGCCATCAGGGCGGACGGAGGAGCGATTGCCGGCCACGGGATTTCCTCCAAGGAAGATTTTGTTGAAACAGTCACTCAGTATTTGAGCACCCTGGGCACCACAAACTTGCTCGAAAGTTCCGCTCTGCGCGCTGTCTACCCCTACCGTTTTCAAATTTTGGACGAAATCTTTGGAGAAAAACAAAGTACCTCAATATTGGAATAAGGATGATTCATGCAAACGGGCATTTTTCTAACTCTTTTTGCAGTTTGGGCAACTCCCATTTTTGCTGGAACCAAGGACTGTTCCAGCGCCGGCCGGGTTTTGCTCAAAGAAGGAAAGTTTAAAATATCACGGGGGTCGGATGGGGCCTATTTGTTTGCCAGTTCCGCTCCTCCGCCACATACAAACGACCAGAACTTTGTGGCGTGGAGTTGGGTTAACGAAGTTTTACCCACCGTTCAACCCGACCACCTCATCAAAAGGGAGCATTACAACAAACGCGCCATCTCCCGCGATTACCGGGAATACCTCAAATCCCAAGGCCTTCCCTTCCCCCGCAAAAGACAGATTCCCATCGTCCAGGTCAACCAATACCGGGTGAAATTTTTCTACCGGGAAACTCCCTCGGAGTTGTCTTTGCTCATCCCGGTAACTCCCCAAGGCCTTCCCGATACCAAATTACTGGCAAAAATCAGGCGCGCTTTGAGAGAACTTCCCACCAGCGTTTTGCAAAAAATTGATTCCATCAAACTCGCTCCCTTCCCCAGTCTCTTGCCTCCAAAAAAGGGAGAGGTGGAAGCTGAAATTATGGAAATGGTCTTCCCCGATACAAAAAGACGGCCGTTCGTCATGCTCTATCCGCTGTCCATGTACCAATCTCATTCCCGCCTCGTCCACATTTTAAGGCACGAACTCGGCCACGTCATGGCCTACGATTTCTATGGAAATTATATTCCCGACTCCTACTGGACAGAGGCGATGGCCGCCGACAACGCCAAAGTTTCCAATTATGGAGAAGAATCTCCCGCCGAAGACTTTGCCGAGGCCTTTCGCGTCTATCTGGAAGATGAAAATGCGCGCTTACTCCTCCCCCACCGTTTTCAAATTTTGGATGAAATCTTTGAAGCACTTTAAAATACCCATCCTATTGCTGATCCTCGCTTGGATCGCTCCCGTTTCTGCCGATTTCTTCAAGGACTGTCTCAAGGCCGCCAGGTTTCTCTTCAAAAGACCACACCTGACGCTGCTCAAGGAAACAGATTTTAAAATCGTTCGAGAAAAAGAGGATACTTTTGCTTTCTTTTACAATGCTGTACCCCCACCACGGCCAGAAGAAAAAAATTTCTCACAGTGGAAAGATCGTGCCTTGCCCACAATTCCGTCCGACACTCTGCTCACCGAAGAGCAAAAGCAACTCTTTATTCCCAACTACGCCAAATACCTCCTTTCCCAAGGATTTTCCTTCTCGCCCGAAAAGCAACTGCCCCTGATTCAAGTCAATCAGTACAAAGTGATTTCCTCCCACGACAGCACTCGCTTTGAATTGCCTCTGCTCATCCCGGTAAATCCCCAAGGACTTCCCGTTCCCAAAAGACTTAATAAAATCAAACGCGCATTAAGGGAACTCCCCATCAGTGCTTTACAAAAAACTCAATATATTGCCCTGTCTCCCTACCCCCATAATAGAGCAAATGAATTTTTCGTTACTGATGCTGAAACTGAATCCTTAACCAGGCCAAATTTCAAAAGAGCAAATATCAACCTGTTTCCTCTATCTCTATACAAAACCGATTCTGAATTGATTTCCACCCTTCAACATGAACTCGGTCACGTTATGGCCCTCCATTTCTACCAAAAAGGCCCCGATTCACGTTGGTTGGAGGCCATCAAAAACGATGCAAAAAGAGTTTCCGATTACCACGACACCTCCCCGTCCGAAGATTTTGCCGAGACCTTCGCTTTCTATCTGAACAAGCGGGGAAGTTTCATCAAGCGCCTGCAATTTTTCCACCGCTTTCAAATCCTGGATGAAATCTTTGAAGCGCTTTAAAATACTCCCTCTTTTCCTGATCCTCGCTTGGACATCCCCGGTTTCCGCCGGCCTTAAAGATTGCGTGGATGCCGCCAGATTTATCTTTAAAAGGCCGCGCCTGACGCTGCTTAAAGAGGCAGATTTTAAAATCACCCATGAAGGAAACCAGTTTTTTTTATTTTACACCTCTGGATATTTGCCCCGACAGGGAGAAGAAAACTTCCTCCAATGGCAGCGTGAAACTCTACCCACTGTCCCGCCCCATCTTTTGCTCCCCGACCAAGAGACCAAACAAAAAATCATACAAGATTTCCGCCACTACCTGGATTACAAAGGCCTTCCCTTTTTTCCCGACAGACAACTTCCGGTGGCCCATGTCAACAAATACAAAATATTCTACTCTCACCACCAAAACCTTGTGGAATTGCCTTTATTTATCCCCGTAGGTGAAGACGCCTGGTCTGTTCCCGAGCGTTTGGAAAAGATTGCACTCGCTTTAAGGGAACTTCCCACCAGCGCTTTACAAAAAGTTGACTCTCTCTCCCTCAGTCCCTATCCCCACAAAAAAAAGAATGGAGTTTATGCCGAAGCTGTGTTATTGGGCGAAACCGACTGGAGAAAAATCACCATCAACCTGTTTCCCTCATCCCTGCGCCTAAAAGATTCCGACTTCCTGGATATCCTTCGCCACGAACTGGGACACGCCGTGGAATATGGTCTTTATGGCCGGAGCGGCCTTGGCCCGCGCTGGAAAAAGGCCATTCGCGCCGACGGAAATATCGTCTCCAATTACGGGCAAATATCCCTCCACGAAGACTTCGCCGAGACCTTTATGCTCTACCTGGACAATAAAACCTGGGCGACACCACTTATCCGCGCGCGTTTTTTCCACCGTTTTCAGATTTTGGATGAAATTTTTGGCCAACTCGTTGAAACTGGGAAATGAGATTTTGCACATACTCGCAAACGCTGGGAATGTGCTTGAGCATCGCCGAAACCTGGCCAATTTCCAGCTCCCCCTCTTCCAGGTCACCCTCAAACATTCCTTTGCGAGCGCGCCCGCTTCCAAGCTCCGCCTCTAATTCCTCCCGCGAGGCCCCGGCGGCCTCCATTTTCTGCACCCGGCGGGCAAAAGCGTTTTCGAGCAAGCGCACGGGAATGTGTTTTTTGAGGGACAGGCGCGTGTCTCCAAAACCCGCGCCAATGATGGCGGCCTTGAAATCGGGATGGAGACTGGATTCAATGGTGGCGGCAAAGGCGGTTCCGATCTGCACGCCCTCGGCACCCAGGCATAAACTGGCGGCCATCTGGCGGCCGTCGCAAATTCCCCCCGCCGCAATCACAGCAATAGAGACAGCATCGCACACCTGGGGAATCAAGGCCATGCTGGCGATTTCCTCGCGGCCATTGTGCCCTCCCGCCTCAAACCCCTCGGCCACCACCGCATCGACTCCGGCGTCCTCGCACTTTCTGGCAAGCAACGGAGAAGAGGTGACGTGAACCACGCAGGCCCCCTCATCTTTGAGTTTTTTGGTGTAGGTTTTGGGGCTGCCGGCGCTGGTAAAAAAAATGCGGATGCCCTCTTCCAGAGCGACCTCAATTTGTTCGCCGGCCATGTGGTAGAGCAGGGGAATATTGACTCCCACCTGGCCGCCACTGGCAGTGTGTAACTGCCGCGCTTTGCGGATATGTTCCCTTAAGAGCGGTGGTTTCATGGAGGCCGCACCGATCAGCCCCAGACACCCCTGATTGGCAACGGCGGAGGCGAGTTTGGCCCCACTGGCCCACACCATGCCCCCCTGAACGATCGGGTATTCAATTTGCAACAATTTACAAATGCGATTAGTGGTGAAATCCATCTTTGGACGTAACTGCTCACACTTCAGACCCTCAAGATGGTCTGAAGTGTGAGCACTTACCCTGCTTTTATCGTAGTTTTTCATTGGAGTGTGGGTAGTTATCTTTGGACAACTTTTAATTCACCAACTGACTGCCGGAATTTTTTTCGAGCATTTTTTTCAACAGGATTTTGCTGACAAGTTCGTCTTTGAGGTTTCCGTCAATATCCATCAGGCCGTCGAGGATTTCAAAGCGGTGGGCAAGTTTCTCCAATATCTCGACATCCGTCACCCCGCCATCGGTGTGGATATAAAGCGCCAGAGATTCGGCAAAGTCCTCGGCCGGGGAACTGTTGCCATAATTGGAGATGATAAAATTGTCCTTGGAGATGGCCTTCGACCACTCGGCACCCGGGTCGAGTTCTCCGAAGTGCCTGACCGCCACCAGGTGGCCCAACTCGTGGTGTGCGCTAAAGATAAGTTTTTCAATGGGAAGAAAGGTGTAAGCGGCGGGATAGAGGTTGATCAGGCCTTTTCCCTCATCGGAAACTCTCGCATCGCCGATCACCGTGTTTTCCGAAACCTCGGGCGCGGCCTGACCTTTTGGAGACTTGATCTTGGCCCAAAAGGGATCGTCTCCCCGAGGATAGGGATTGAGCGCCACTTCGTCCAAATCCCTCAAGGCGCGGCCGGAAAGATTGATCAACAGATGCTTCATTTTATCGAGCAAGGCCATATTCACCTGATCGGTCATGGTGGCGGGAATAACCAAGCGCAACTTGTGAGATTTTCCACGGTGAAAAAAAGAGACTTGGAAGATGTGGGAGTATTCAGTCATCACTCCCTCTTCCACCCCACCTTTGCCGAGATAGGCGGCATTGAAACGAAACGCCCGGGGAACCCCGTTGTGCAGCATCCTAATTTGCACACCTTTTTCCCCCACCCGGGAAATGACCCTTTTGGGGGCCTCCTTGCTCTTGTGATTGATCAGCAATTCCCGCAGGGTGGAAGAGCACTCCCTGTCTTTGAAACTCGGGGATGCCTGAAGGGTGGAGGCGACGGAAATGAGAAAGATGCTTTGCAGAATTTTTTTCATAAGAAATTTATTGTAGTATGGCCTAAAAGAATTTATCAACCCTTTTTGGATGCTCCCTTGGAAGAATTTGAAGCGCTCACCCAAAACTTTCATCCCCCGGCCTTTCCGGGCAGCTATTTTGTCAGTTTCGAGGGCATTGAAGCGGCCGGCAAATCGACCCAAATCCTGCGCACCAAGGCGTATCTGGAGCAGCGCCAGTTTCGGGTTATCGTCCTGCGCGAACCGGGGGGCACGCCCTTCGGGGAAAAACTGCGCCAGGCCATCCTGTCGTCCCCCCACACCTTGCATCCCACCGCCGAAATGTGCCTGTTTGCCAGTTCCCGCGCCCAACTGCTGTTTCAGGTCACCCTCAAGGAATTGGAAACCCCCGGCACGGTGGTACTCTACGACCGCTATATCGACAGCAGCCTGGCCTATCAGGGAATTGCTCGCGGACTGGGAGCAGCGGCGGTTCTGGCCCTGCACCAAAGTTTCCCCCTCAACCTGGTGCCCCACCTGACTCTCTATCTTGCCATTAGTCCCCAACTCTCCCTGCAAAGGCAAAAAAAGCGCCAGTCCCGGCCAGACTATTTTGAGGGCCAAAACCTGGACTTCTACCAAAAGCTGGTGGAGGGCTACGACCAGGCCCTGCAAATCTTTCCCCAACGCATTGTCTGCATCGACGGCGAACAGGGGGAAAACCAGGTTTTTGCAGACCTATGCGAATCTATCGACCAACTGATCTACCAAAAGAGCGGCGATGCGGGCACTCTGGGAAACTAAACTCTTGGAAAAATTTGTGGCGGGAAACCCCGCGCCCTTGTATATTATCCGCCCCCAGGCCGGTGCCCACTCCCTACTGCGCGAGTGGCATCAAAACTTTCTGGCAAACCTTTTGAGCAAGGCCTTGGGCCTTTCCCCCGAGAAGGCCTTTGAGCGCTTGCAGTGGGGACACCCCGACCTGCCCGTTTTAGCGCCCGCCTCTCCCGGCCAAAACTATAAAATTGAGGACGCAAGTCTCGCACCCCTGTTTTTGGCCCAGGCGCACCGGCCGCTGGAATTGCCCCAACGCTTAATTTCTGTTTTGGATGCCGAGTGCATCCCCGAGCGCTACGCCAACAAAATGCTTAAAACTCTGGAGGAACCGCGCCCCGACACCAGTGTTTTTCTGCTGGTGGGAGGTCAACGGCCGCTGCTTCCCACCCTCGAATCCCGCGCCATCACTTTGCGCCTGCCCACAAACACAAATGAGGCACCACGGTCTCAAGGGGAAACTCCCCGCCAACAGTGGTTTGAGCGCGAGTGGAAAGAGCGCACCGGGGGAAAGCACAAATGGCCCGAAAACCCTCTGCGTTTCCACGCCTTGATTGACACTCTCAAAAAAAATCCTCCTCTGCAAAAACTCTTTGTGGAGATGATTCTCGACTGGCACCGCACCCTGCACTCCCCCGCTGCCGGCAAAGCGGCGATCCTCGAAGAGTTGCGCTGGTTTGCCCGCGCCGAGACTTTTCACAATTCCCCGATGGAGCGCCTGGTGGGCCTGATCCACGCCACTTTTGGGCCTACGCCACCCGCTTGACAATCCCGCGCTCATAACATAAAGCATAATCAAGCATTTCACAGGGGGAAAAATGAAAATTTTGACGCTGGCGTTTCTGGTGCTGCTTTCCGGCTGTTTTGAGCAGAGCGAGTTGGGTTCCAAAGACAACCCGGTCAAATTGTACTTTACCCCCTCGGTGGATGCCGACAGCATTGCCTCAAATTCGGACGTTTTGCTGCGCTTTTTGGAGCGCGAGACGGGGCTGTTTTTCAAAAGCGGCATCCCCACCAATTACGTCGCCGTGGTAGAGGCCTTTGGCTCGGGCCGCGCCGACATCGGTGTGATCAACTCTTTCGGCTATTTGATGGCGCATAAAAAATACGGGGCGCGGGCCTTGCTCAGGGTGATCCGCTACGGGCACGACTACTATCAGGGACAAATTTTGGCCCACGTCGATGCCAAAATCAAAACCCTGCAAGACCTCAAAGGCCGGCAATTTGCCTACACCGACCCCTCTTCCACTTCGGGACACTTGTTTCCCCTCAAAATGTTTAAAGATGCCGGTGTGAGCCTGGGCAACACCACCTTTGCCGGAAAACACGACAACGTGGTCACCATGATTTACCAAAAACAGGTTCCCGCCGGGGCGACCTACTACACCGCCCCCTCTGAGCGGGGAGAAATCCGCGATGCCCGCGCGCGGGTCAAAACCCAGTTTCCCGACGTGGAGGAAAAAATCAAAATCGTCGCCATCACCGAAAAAATTCCCAACGACCCCTTTGTCTTCAGAAAAGACCTGCCCCCGGCGATTGCCGATCGCTTTATCACCGCCATCAAAAAGTTTCTGAGTACCGAGCAAGGGCGCACCATTTTTCAAAATATCTATTCGGTGGAGGGAGTCGTCGAGTCTTCAGACGAGGATTACAACGGTCTGAGAGAAATGATTGAATCCATTCAAATAGATGCCCAAGCGTTGATTTGAGATTTTGCCGTGTCTAATCACACTCCAACGAAAAACTGCGATAAAGGCAAGGTAAGTGCTCACAATTTGGGCCAGATTGAGGGGAAGCAAACTGGAGCGACTGAGGCGTGCTCCCAGCACGTCGCAAGAAGCGATAGTGTAGCTGACCCACAAGATGGTCTGAAGTGTGAGCAGTTACTCAAAATTGAAAACCTACATAAAGTCTACCCAGGCGGCACCCACGCCCTTAAGGGAGTCGATCTCGAAGTCTCCGAGGGGGAATTTCTGGTAGTGATCGGGCTTTCCGGCTCGGGCAAATCCACCCTGCTCAGGTGTATCAATCAATTGCACGATTGTTCCGGCCGCATCCATTTTGCCGGACGGGAAATCACCCAACTTGGTGGGCGCGACCTGCGCCAACTGCGCTCCTGTATGGGCATGGTCTTTCAGCAATTCAATTTAATTCCCAGAAAAACGGTTTTGGTCAACGTGCTGGCCGGGGCACTCGCTCAAACCGGCGTTTTGACCTCCATGCTGGGCCTCTTTTCCAACGCCCATAAGCGCCGCGCCCAGGAACTAATCGAACTGGTGGGGCTTAAAGGCCGCGAACACCACCGCGCCGACAAGCTCTCCGGCGGCCAACAACAAAGGGTCGCCATGGCCCGGGCGCTGATGCAAAACCCGCGCCTGCTTTTGGCCGACGAGCCGGTGGCCTCCCTCGACCCGGCGACTTCCCACTCGGTGATGAAATACCTCAAAAAAATCCAAGAAGAACTGGGGGTCACCGTCATTTGCAACCTGCACTTTCTCTCGCTAGTGCGCCAATACGCCACGCGGGTAATTGCCCTCAAAGAGGGAGTGATCGTCTACCGGGGCGCCCCCACCGAGATTGACGAAAAATGGTTTAAAACCATTTACGGGGAAGAGGCCCGGGAGGTAAAAATCAACTGATGAAAACCGCCAAGGCCCTGTCACTGGACATTTTTTTGTGGAGCTATACCTGTATTGTGATCTACAAAATCGTGTATCAAAAACTGTGGTTGGGCGCACGCTTTGAATCCTTTAGCTGGAATGGGCCGCTGCTCGCCTGTCTGGTGGGCACTCTCGCCGCCCTGATCTGTTTTTTTAGTCCGGGAAAGTTCCCCTTAAGTTTGGGACGCGCTTTCAACTCTTTATACGCTTTCAAAGAGCACCAACCCTGGGCAAAAAAACCCTTCGCCCTGTGGGGGTATTTTGTGGTGGGGCTTACTTTTCTCGCCGGAATCGTGGTCGCCCAGGTTTCCCTGCGCGAATTTTTCTCGCCCCAGGGACTGGCCGGGGCCAGGCGCATTTTCGGCGCCCTTTTAAACCCCAATTTTGGCATCGTCGAAGACGCTCTCTTTGCCGCCATCGAAACCATCTACATGGCCTTTATCGCCACCAGCGTGGCGCTGCCCTTCGCCTTTGTTTTGAGTTTCTTTGCCGCCCGCAATTTGATGAGCGGCGGATTTTGCTCGCGCCTGATCTACAACTTGTGCCGCTTTTTCCTCAACACCACCCGCTCCATCGAGCCTTTGGTGTGGGCGATTATCTTTTCCGTCTGGGTCGGCATCGGCCCCTTTGCCGGGACCCTGGCCCTGTGCCTGCACTCGATTTCCTCTCTGGCCAAACTGTATTCCGAACAAATTGAAAGCATCGGCGACGGCCCCATCGAGGCGATGACATCCACCGGCGCCCACCCCGTGCAGGTGGTGTGGTTTGGGGTGGTTCCCCAGATCATTTTGCCCTACCTCTCCTTTACGATCTATCGCTGGGACATCAACGTGCGCATGGCCACCGTCATCGGCCTGGTCGGCGGCGGCGGCATCGGCACCATGCTGATGCAATATCAAGGGCTGGCCAAATGGAACGAGGTCGGACTGCTGGCCATCACCATCGCCTTGATCGTGTGGCTGATGGACTACACGTCTTCCAAAATCCGCGCGGCGATTAAGTGATTGTATCCACGCATTGCGCAAAAAAAACTTTGACAAGAACCATTTCTTTGGTTTAAATCTCAAACCTTGATTGTCCCCCAAACAAAAGGAGCTTTCCATGCGACAATTTATTGCCTTTTCCCTGTCTGCTCTCTTAAGTCTCACTTCGGCAAACGCCTACGTCTCCCAGAACTTGGAAGGAAAAAAACTGCAAGTAGAAAGTATTATTCTACTCAACGAGGACGGAACTCCCCGCTGCCGGATGGGAGAGGAAGTCGATCACGAGGCCGCAACCAACCTTAGAGAGTGCGATGAAAGCGATCAACTCTTCGCCGGCGTCGGCGAAGAAATCCGCTACGGAGCGCTAAGCCCTTCAGTCATCGGAAAAACCCTGCTGGTGGGCACTGCCCTTGGAACGGCGACAAGCTGCCTGATGATTGGAGTGGGAAAATCTTTCGATTCGGAAGACCCGATACACGACATCGGTGCCTTAATCTTACTGACGATGATCCCAGTCGGAGGACTTGGAAGCCTGATAGCGGCAGCAGAGTACATTGGTGCTGCGGCAGGAGGGGCGGCCGCTTTTACCGCCATCAGCAGTTTTCTCTTCGGTGGAGCTAGCGGCACTTTTCTTTGCCACAGACCAGAAAAAGAGACTCAATCCTACGATTAAAAAATTTCAAAAGGCGGTCTTTTTAAATAAAGATCGCCTTTTTTTTTATTGCGCGGCGATCAAGTGATTACACCCGCGCATTGCGCAAAAAAACTTTGACAAGAACTCTTTCTTTGGTTTAAATCTCAAACCTTGATTGTCCCCCAACCAAAAGGAGATTTCCATGCGACAATTTATTGCCTTTTCCCTGTCTCTACTCTTAAGTCTCACTTCGGCAAACGCCTACGTCTCCCAGAACTTGGAAGGAAAAAAACTACAAGTAGAAAGTATTATTCTACTCAACGAGGACGGAACTCCCCGCTGCCGGATGGGAGAAGAAGTCGATCACGAGGCCGCAACCAACCTTAGAGAGTGCGATGAAAGCGACGAACTCTTCGCCGGCGTCGGCGAAGAAATCCGCTACGGAGCGCTAAGTCCTTCAGTCATCGGAAAAACCCTTCTGGTGAGCGCTGCTATTGGAACGGCGACAAGCTGCCTGACGATTGAAATGATGAAGTCTTTCGATTGGAAAAACGATATACACATCTTCGGTGCTGGAATCTTCCTGGCGCTGATCCCGCTCGCAGGATTTGCAGGCATGATAGCGGCAACAGACTATGTTGCTGGTGCTTATATAGTAGCGCCAGTTTTTACCCCCATCGGCAGTTTTCTCTTCGGTGCAGGTGGCGGCACTTTTCTTTGTCACCGGCCAGAAAAAGAGACTCAATCCGACGATTAAAAATTTCAAGTGGCCAATCAGAAAATTTTTGAGATTTCCGTCCAGGGCAAAACCGTCGTTCCCCTGCGCTTTTGCCCGTCTTCCCCCGCATAGAGCAAGTAGCTTTGGCCACTCGCCATTTGTTTGAAATGTTCAATATTTTTAAAAAATTCTTGCGTGATGGTTTGGGCCGATTTGACTTCTACAAGTTTTAAGCGGGGTCGGTCTATGAGAAAGTCAATCTCCCGCCCCCTGCGGTCGCGCCAAAAATAGAGTGGCGAACTCTCAGCGCGATTGAAAAAATGTTTTTCCATCTCGGCAAAAACAAAATTTTCAAAGATCGCTCCTCGCAAAGCGTGGGTGGCCATATCTCGGGGAGAGTTTAGGGAGAGAAGATGGCAAAGCACTCCCGTATCGTAAAAATAGATTTTGGGGGCCTTGACCAGACGCTTGTTAAAATTGCGGTAATAAGGCCGCAGCGTTTTGACAATCAGGCCGCTTTCGAGGATGGAGAGCCAGGATTTCACCGTATTTTGAGAAATGCCACAATCGTTGGCAAGAGATTGCAAATTGAGCAATTGCCCCACTCGGGCGGCCAGCATTTTGACAAAAAGGCCAAACTGCCCCAGGTTGCCGACGTTTTTCACCAACCTGACATCCTTTTGAATATAAGTTTCAATATAGTTTTTAAACCACTTCGAGACGCTCATTTTCTCGGCGTGAAGCTGGGGATAAAACCCCTTGAACGCCAGTTCAAAAAGCGGCCCCTTTTTAATTCCAAAAGAATCCAATTCCCGCAAAGACAGGGGAAGCAGCCGGAGCAGGGAAACCCTGCCGGCCAGGGATTGGGCCATTTTTTCCTCCAACAAAAACTGGTTGGAGCCGGTCAAAATGAATTGCCCCTTTTTGCGCTCTCTATCGACCCAGGTTTGAATATAGGAGAGTAGACTTGGAACCAATTGGGCCTCGTCGATGATCGCCCCGGTCTGGTAAGTCTGGAGAAATCCCCGCGGGTCTTCGCTGGCAAACGCACGGTTGTCCAAATCCTCCAGTGAAACGTATTTTTTGCGCGGGAAGGCCTTACAGGCCAAAGTGGTCTTGCCCGACTGGCGCGGCCCCAAAATGGCCAATACCGGGTACTCGCGGGCGGCCCTTTTACATTCTTTTGCGAGTGCGCGGGGAATATAATCTGTCATTTCCCCAGAATACTCTCAATGGGGCAAATATGCAATCTGATTGCATATCTGCCCCACTTTATTCCTCGTCCTCGAAATATCCGTGGCAACTGGTATAGAGCGCTAAAATGGGCACACCACCGAGAACGCGAAAGGGCAGACTGACCGGAACCAGCGATTCAAAGGCCGTGGCCACGGCCATAAAATAGACCACTCCTCCCCAAAAATTGGCCCAATAACTTTCTCCAAGATATTCCCTGGTCACATGGCCGGCCGGACAGGCGGCCAACAGGCTAACCCCGTAAACCCCCGCCGCCATGAGCGCTTTTTTTGAGATAAAGGTCGGTGGAATGACCGCCGCCGCCCTGATTTCTTCTGGATTTAATTCCACCTCATCACACTCTTTCAGGCGCACCAGAGTTTGGTCGGGATCGGCGATTTTGCAGCGGGGTTGCCCCTCTTTATCCAGCAAAATGATGGGTGCTTCGGACAAAATATTTTCCGCATGGACATTGGTTTGAAGGGCGAGGAAAAAAATGAGAACAAGCCACATAAGGCCTCCTTTTTTTAAAGAGAGTCTTTATGGTTTCTCTAAAGGCAATAATTGTCAACCAAAGACTCAAGTCTGCGATAAGCGCTCGAAGCAGAATCCATCAAATCCAAACGCCGCCGGTGAGTGCTACAGACTTGCTCTTTTTGCTGTTGGTATTCCTTGAGTGCCGCCAACGGACAAGGCATGCCGATTCCCTCGGAGACGAGTTGACTCTGCTTTGAATTCAAATAGGGGAGGTCGCCGCTTGCAAGGCCCTCTTTTTCCAATTGATCTACAAAATCCTGGTAATCCCCTCCCATCTGATAGTACATGGCGGTCACCTTTTCCCGCTCGATATTTCCCGCGGCATCGGTGACGTCCTGGCAATAAACGTCCCGAAAAAGGCCCTGCATAAGTTCGTAAAAAACCTGGCAGCCCACCACAAAAGCATCGACTTCGCCGCCCTTACCTTCAATAGTGGAGACAATGGTTTCGAGCGCATTGAGCGGGGAATTTAAGTCGTAGGGGTTTTTTATTTCCTGTCTCACAAAATGGGTCAGTTCGTGGGCCAGGTGAACCGCCGCCCGGGAAAGATTCACTCTGCGGTCGAGAAAAATGGTGACTCTGTGCTGAGTGAGATTCTGGATCGGGTTTTGGGGATTAAATCTAAAGGCAAAATCGTTGGCGATGGCCGAGAAGTCTCCGGGCCGAATCACGTCCAAAAGACTCCCCCCCATCCCGAGGGCCTTGTCGTGGGCCTTGGCGATCAAGTGCTTGCCGGTAGATGAAACCGACAGGGTTTGCAAAACGTCGAGTACCGTCCACCGTCTCGCCCCCTCTTGAGGTTGGGAAAAGGCCGGCACCAAGGCCAGCAAGAGAACCGTCCAAATAATCAAAGATGATTTCAGGCCGCGCATAAATCTCACCATACCTTGGCCCATCAAATAAGGTCAAGGAATTAATGCAATGCATTTTTTCCAAAGGCGTACCGGAAAAATTTACAGACTGGAACAAAAAATGTTGGATTCTGCGAAAAAATCGCCCTATGATGGGGCCTTTAAAAAGGGCGCAAGCTTTGAACACTATCAATACATTGGCCATTTTCACACTGCTTTGGAGCACTCCCGTTTTTGCCGGTTTTTTTCAGGACTGCCCAGGCACCGTCAGGAGCATTTTTAAAAAACTGCGCTCGGGCGATACTCCCAACACCTCCTGGACACCAAAACTGAGGTTCTCACCTCTCAGCTCAAAGGGATTTATCGGATTTATGACGATGGGTAATGTGATCGCCTCCTGTCATCGGGGCACGGAAAGCATTACCGAAGGTGAAACATTTCGTTTTCACTCCATTGAAGGCGGCCTGGGAGTGCCAACCATCACCTCACTTGCCCAGGCCATGGGAATGACCTCGGCATTTGCAGGATTTACCACTTCAAAACGCCCTCACCTCTTCGCCTCTCTCAAGGCCTTAAGTCTGCAACTCCCGGTAGGTGTCAGCACTTACTACCTGTGCAGGGCCTTGGCGCGCCAGACCTACCGTCCGGGCCAGAGCGATCAGGGGCCAGAAAAACTCCTCTGCGAACAAGGCGAACTGGCGGTCATGACCGCTCAAGGTGAGATTCAGTGTTTGAGTCGAGAGGAAGCGGAAGCTCTATTAAACAATTTAAAATGACTACTCACCACTCCAACGAAAAACTGCGATAAAAGCAAAATTAAAGTGAGGATCGCTTTTCAAAACCCTTGCCAAAGCTTTTTTTGGCCAATAAAGTTTTAAAATCAGGCGATTATAAGGAGGTATTGTCGTGAAATATCTGATTTTTTTACTTTTATCTTTTCCCGTTTTCTCCCAAGAAGAAACCCATCGCGAACTCTATACCTACCAAACCACTGGAAAAACGGTGAGAGGCGAGGCCCTCTACCAGGTGTCAATACACAAACACCTGTTCCTTCCCGCTTTGGAGGCCGCTTTAAGTGAAACCGGCGCAGTCAAAATCGTCTCCTTGAAGATACAGAGAACTCCTTATATTGGCCGGAAAACTTCCAAAAACCAGCAAGCGCACAGCATGGCCTTTCGGGTGAATGTCGGAGCGACGGCGTATATGTTTTTTAACATGAACCTGCTGGTGGATGGCACTTTTTATCGAGACGTAAGTTGTTCCTTAAAAATTGACCAAAACGACACCCGCAAGCATCATCGCACCCATCACCAACTTGCGGTTTCCCTGTGCAATCACTCCGAACTCGATTTTGACTTGGAAATTTTATCTTTGGATTATGGAAATTTTGAGGAAACGCGGCCATTCACCATCCAGGCCGCAAAATATCTGTGCCAAAACAAGGTGCGCGTGGCCGGCGAAGCTTGCCGGAAATGGCGGGAAGTGCCCAACATCCACGTTAAATTTTAAAAGGAGTTTTCCATGCAAGTTTTCACCAACATCCTCTTTGCCTTGAGCTTGATCGTCCACGCCCAGGCCCAAAACCATGAGGACGCTCAAAACGCCGAAGAAGTAAGGCGACTGCAAAACCGGCTCTCGGAGAGCAGTCATCAGGGCCTGTACATAACTTACGAGGCCGGCCAGTTCTTCTTTCCCTCCCATCTCAATCCCCAAATCAATTTTACCGTGGGAAACAATATTGCCGGCAATATCCCCGCAGAATACCAAAGAGACTTAAACCAGTTTGGTGTCGGCATGGGTCTGCGCAAAGTTTTGACAGAAAAAATGGGCATCCGCTACCAGGGGGGATACAAGTGGATGCGCTTGAGTTTTAACGACTCTGTCGATTACGGCAGCATGGAATTTGCTCCCGCCACATCGACGCTGGATGGAACCCTCAATACGGAAGGCCCCCACGGAGGTGTCTTCCTGGACTTTCAACTGGGAGATTCCGACGATTTTTTCTACGTCGGCTCCAGCGTGGGTTACGTCAAGGCGAGAAACAGGTACTCCTATTTCGGGACCCATGATGCCACACTGGACGCCACCGATCGGACGCGAATGCATTCCTTTGAGACGGGATTTATATTCCGAATGGGAAGGCGCACGGGATTCCGCATGGCCTATGAACTCTCCCGCCTAAACAGCTTGGAGTACACCACCACCAGTGGTAGCAATTTAGCTTTTAATTTGAGCAACACGCATACGTTTAAGATGGGGTTTGTCCACTTCTTCCGCAAAAGATAAGGCCTGAGAGTCTTTTTAATTGAGGTTGACTCGGGGAAGATTGTCCCCCATCTCGTCGGCATCATCGCCTCGGTGATGGGTTTTGGCCACTCCGGTATAACCCCAACATGAAAGCGAATCGTCGTCGAGGATGGCACAGGTGGTGTAATAACTGGCCGCGACCGCCTGAGCGGTGCGGTTTGTTCCAAGGTTTACGGCAATATGCCCACCCCGAATTTCAGTGGTTCCGTCTCCCAACTGGCCAGAAGCATTGTATCCCCAGCAGGTCAGTGAATCGTCGTCCAGAATAACACAGGTATGGAAATGGCCGGAACTCAACGCCTTGGCGGTATTTGATCCCAAATTGACGGCGGCGGGAGCATCCCGATTAGCGCCGCTTCCGTCACCCAATTGATTGGAGCTATTATATCCCCAGCACGAAAGTGAGTCGTCATCCAAAATGGCACAAGTGTGACTTCCCCCGACACTGACTGCTTTGGCGGTATTGCTTCCCAAGCTGATCGCAGTGGGAACCAGTCGCTGAGTTGTGGTTCCATCTCCCAATTGGCCAAAGACATTGCGCCCCCAGCAGGAAAGCGAATCGTTGTCCAGAATAACACAGGTATGCCTGTTGCCGGCACTCAACGCCTTGGCGGTATTGGATCCCAAACCAATTGCCGTGGGAGCAGGTCGATCATCAGTGCTATTGTCCCCCAGTTGGCCGGATTCATTACTACCCCAACAACTTAAAGAATCGTCATTCAGGATGACACAAGTGTGGAAAGCACCGGTGCTCAACATTTTGACCGTATTTCCCGAGAGATTAATCGCCGTGGGAACAGATTTACCCGCGAGCGTATTGTCTCCCAATTGGCCATGTTCATTATTTCCCCAGCAGCTAAGAGTGTCGTCACTCAAGACGGCACAAGTGTGGGCGTTGCCAACGGAAACTTGCTTGGCGGTCAGCACTCCCAGGTTAACGGCAACGGGGTCATCGCTATTGGAAGTGTTTCCATTTCCCAATTGGCCGGATTGATTGTTGCCCCAACACGAAAGCGAATCATCGTCCAATATCACACAAGTGTGGTTGTTTCCAACACCGGTCGCCTTGGCGGTTGCCGTCCCCAGGTCAACTGCGGTGGGAACATCCCGGTAAACTGGCGCTCCATACCCCAATTGTCCGAAACTATTGCTGCCCCAGCATTTTAGAGCACTGTTGTCCAGAGTGGCACAAACATGATCTCTTCCCACGCTTATTGTCCTGACACTTCTCCCACTCCCCAACATAACGGCGATGGGACTGGAACGATCGGTAGTGCTTCCATCCCCCAATTGGCCAAAGCCGTTGTCTCCCCAACACGAAAGTGAGTCGTCATCCAAAACGGCACAAGTGTGATTTTTTCCCACGCTAACCACTTTGGCGGTGTTGCTTCCAAGATTTACGGCAGTCGGTTCGTCTTTATCCACAGTGGTTCCATCTCCCAACTGGCCAGCGCCGTTGTATCCCCAACATGAAAGCGAATCATCGTCCAATATGGCGCAAGTGTGCCTGTTCCTGGCACTAATAAATTTGGCGGTATTGGTTCCCAAACTAATGCTGGTGGGAGCGCGGCGGTCAGTGGTGCTGTTGTCCCCCAACTGGCCATAATCGTTGTCTCCCCAACACGAAAGCGAATCGTCGTCGAGGATGGCACAGGTGTGGTTTTCTCCGGTACTGATGAATTTAACCGTATTTCCCCCCAAAGTGATAGTGGTGGGGGAAGCTTTATCCGCAAGGGTATTGTCTCCCAACTGGCCAAAACCGTTGTGTCCCCAGCACCTGAGAGTATCGTCGTCCAATACGGCACAAGTGTGATTTCCTCCCACACTCACCGCCTTGGCGGTTCGTCCCGCCCCCAAATCAACGGCAACCGGAGTGGATTCTTCACCGCCGGCGGTACCGCTTCCCAACTGGCCAAAGCGATTGCTACCCCAGCAGGCGAGGGAATTGTCGTTTAATATCGCGCAAGTGTGGTTGTCGCCGGTCACAATGGACTCTGCTTCCAAGTCATTGGCCAGTTCAACCGCAGTGGGAACAGCACTATCGGCAAAAGTTCCATCCCCCAAGACGCCCTCGCTATTGCTGCCCCAACATTTGAGAGAATCGTCGTCCAGCACGGCACAGGTGTGAGCACTTCCCGCACTGACAAATTGGGCGGTCACGACACGTCCCCTGCTCGGAGCAGGCCCCTTGTCATCGTCTCCGCAAGAAAAAACCAGTAAGGAAATAAAAAAGAGAAAAAATTTAAAAAGCCTCATGCTTAACAATCTAAATGAAAAAATTTCCCTTAAGTACCGAGAAAACTTTTCCCATACAGAAATAAGTAGAATAGTTTTTTTTAGTCAAAATCCGGCGCGGAACGGTCGATATTCTGGGCGTACATCAGCATATCCATCACCTCTCGGGCGCAGCCACGGCCTGCGGACTTGGCGGTGATATAGTCCACCAGTTCCCGCACTTCCGCCGCCGCCTCCGGGCAGGTGGCCGAAAATCCCGCTTTTTTGAGCAGGGGAATGTCGAAAAGTTCGTCACCCATGTAGAGAATCTCTTCTGCCTTATACCCTTGAGACATGAGATCGAGGAAGGGTTCGCGCTTGTCGTAGTTGCCCTGATAGATAAAGTCCAGGTGCAGGCCTTCGTCGAAGCGCTTTTTGATAAAAGGGCTGTCTCCGGCGGTGATTACCCCCACTTTCAGGCCCGCCCCAATCAGCATGCGCATACCCTGGCCGTCGGGAACGAAAGTGCTGCGGTTCCAATCCGCATCGGGGCCTTCCCAGCGCAAGGTTCCGTCGGTCAAAATGCCGTCGATATCGAAAGCGCAAACTTTGATTTTTTCCAATTTGCCAGCAAACTTTCGCGCCTCTGTTTTGAGATCGCGCCAGCGATGAAAAGTGGCCAGGTCAAACACGATTAACTCCTTCAAAAATACCCAAAAGTTCTTCCACCAAAGGCCTGACTTGCGCCAGGGGCAGGCAGGTGCTGGCGTCACTTTTGGCCTTGTCCGGGTCGGGATGGGCCTCCATAAATACGCCGTCTGCCCCGGCGGCCACCGCCGCGCGGGCGAGGGTGGGGATAAACTCGCGCTTGCCCCCACTGGTTTTGCCCAGCCCCCCCGGGCGCTGGACACAGTGGGTGGCATCGTGAATCGCCCGCACTCCCAACGACTTCATAATTTGAAAGGAGGCCATATCCACCACCAAATTGTTGTAACCAAAACAACTTCCCCGCTCGGTGAGCAAAAGCTGTTCTTTGGGAAGAAAAGGCGCCACCTTGTCCACCACATTGCCCATATCTTGCGGGGCCAAAAACTGGCCCTTCTTGATTTTCAAAATGCGGCCATGTTCCCGACACGCTTTGGCCCCCGCCACCACCAGGTCGGTCTGGCGGCACAAAAAGGCCGGGATTTGCAAAATATCACAAACCGCCGCCACTTCGCCCGCTTGTTCGGGCAAATGAAAGTCCGTGAGCACGGGAAGGCCAGTGCGCGCTTTAACTTCCCCTAAAATGGCAAGGCCCTGCTCCATGCCCGGGCCTCTGAAGGAATCCAGGGAACTGCGGTTGGCCTTGTCAAAACTACCCTTAAAGGTGAGTTGTACCCGTTCGCCCAATGGGGCCAGCGCCTCTTTTAAAAAACCCGCCACTTCCAGGGCAAACTCTCGGCCTTCCAAAACACAAGGCCCACAAAAAATCAGTAGTGGTTTCACAATTTTCCTCCTCCGTTCAAACGGTCGGCGCTCTCCAAAAACGAGCGAAACAAGGGGTGGGGGGCGTGGGGCCTGGATTTAAATTCGGGGTGGTACTGGCAACCCACAAAGAAGGGGTGATCTTCGAGTTCGATCACTTCCACCAGACCCAGCTCGCGGTTGACCCCAGAGACTACCAGACCTTTCTTTTTGAAATTATCCAAATAGGCGTTGTTGACTTCCATGCGGTGGCGGTGGCGTTCGCGGATTTTGCCGTCGGCCTGTGCATAAATGCGATGGACGAGGGTTCCCTCGTAGAGTTCGCAGGCGTAAGAACCCAGGCGCATACTCCCTCCCTTGGGAGTCTCTTTTCCCTGGCCTTGCATATAGTGCACCACCCACTGGCCGGTATCGGAAAACTCCTGTCCGGTGGCGTCTTTAAGGCCCATCACATGGCGGGCAAATTCGATAATCGCCAACTGCATACCTAAGCAAATGCCCAAATAGGGGATGCGCTTTTCCCGCGCGTAGCCAATGGCAGCGATTTTTCCCTCCATGCCCCGCTGGCCAAAGCCCCCCGGCACCAAAATCCCCTGTACCTCGCCCAAAAGTTCTTGCCTTCGCTCACTGGAAGCGTGCAATTCTTCGGCGTCGATATAAATGGGTTTCAAGCGAAGCTGGTTGAAAGTAGCGGCGTGTTTGAGTGCCTCATCCAAAGATTTATAGGATTCAATCAACTCGGTGTACTTGCCCACAATGCCGATTTTCACGCTGCGAAGGGGGTGGTCAAAGTTGTAGGCGACTTTTTCCAGGTCTTCTACCTTGGGAGCAGTCGTCCACATTCCCAAAAGCGAGGTGATGGTTTCATCCAGTCCCTGACGGTGAAAGTCCAACGGCACTTTGTAGATGGAATCCGAGTCGATGCAACTGAAGATATGTTTGCGGGGAAGGTTGGAAAAAAGTGACATTTTCTCGACGATGGAAGCGTCTATCGCCCGGTCTGAGCGGGCAATGATCAAGTCCGGGGCCAAACCGATGGAACGCAGTTCGCGCAGGGAGTGTTGCGCCGGCTTGGACTTGAGTTCTCCGGCGGCCTCCAGATAAGGCACCAGCACCAAATGCACAAACAACACGTTTTCCGATCCCACGTCCCGAGAAAATTGGCGAATGGCCTCCAAAAAGGGCAGGGATTCGATATCCCCCACCGTACCGCCGATCTCTCCCACCAAAAGTTCCCCGTCCTCTGCCGCCAAGTGAATGCGGCGTTTGATTTCGTCGGTAATGTGGGGAACCACCTGCACGGTTTTGCCCAGGTACTGCCCCCGGCGTTCGTTTTCAATCACTCTCAAATAGACTTGGCCGGTGGTGAAATTGGAGGAACGCCCCAGAGAAAGGGAGGTAAAGCGCTCGTAGTGCCCCAAATCCAAATCGGTTTCCGCCCCGTCGTCGGTGACAAAGACTTCTCCGTGCTGAATGGGACTCATGGTTCCCGGATCGACGTTGATATAGGGGTCCATCTTGAGCATGGTGACCTTGATCCCCCGGCGCTCCAACAGGCCTCCAATCGCCGCCGAGGCCAGTCCCTTGCCCAGCGAACTGGACACCCCCCCGGTGATAAAAATAAATTTCTTGGAAGGTTTTGAATGTTCTGCCTGACTCACAACAAGGCCTCCACTTTGGCAACGTCGGCGGGCACATCAACTCCCACCAGTTTTTTATCGAGCGAAAGCGCGCCAATGCTCAAACCCAACTCCAGCGCGCGCAACTGTTCCAACTGCTCTCTTTGCTCGCACTCGCCCCGGGGAGCTTCACAAAATATTTCCAAAGCGCGCGGCCGATAGGAATACACCCCGGCGTGATGCCACCACTGGCGCACGGGATTTCCCCCCGCCTCAAAGGGAACCGGCGAGCGGGAAAAATACAGACACCTGCCACTGGCGGAATTCCAAGCGACTTTTACGTTGTGGGGATTTTGATACTCGGCATCTTCCCTCCGCGTCACCAAAGTGGCAATATCGAAATCCGAATCCAGGTGAAACTGCGCCAAATTTTGTAAATCGCTTCCCAAAAGCAAGGGTTCGTCCCCTTGAACATTGAGCACCAATTCCACCTGCTCTGCAACAAAGCGCTTCCACCCCAAAAAGACGCGCTCGCTCCCCGAAGAAACGGTGTCGTCAACGCGAAAGACGCGACCGCCAAAACTGGCGACGTGGCCCTCGATTTCCTCCGAATCGGTCACTATCGCCACCTCAAAAGAAAGGCCAGCGGCGCTGGCCCCACGGCAGTTTTGCCATACCCGGTGGATCAAACTCTGATTCTTGATGGGTACCAGCAGCTTGCCGGGAAAACGGGAGGCCTGGAGGCGGGCGGGAATAAGCAGCAAAATTTTCTTCATTTTAAAGGGCAGAATCTACCATTTCCTGCCAGCGCAGGCAAGGCCATGCCAAAATAAAGCCATGCGTTATAAAATTCCCGTCCTGACCTGCCTTCTCCTGCCAATTTGGGCCATGGCACAAACGTCAGATGCCCCGGCGCTCAACCGCTACCAGCAAGAGATCATCAACAACCCCAGCATCGGCCGCCGCTGCGACCTTTTAGATAAAAAGCGCAAGGAAAAGCTCTCCTACAAACACAAGCTCGACGCCCTGATTTTTAGAAACCGGCAACTGTACAAACAGGCCCTTCCCAAGCACAACAGCGTGAGAAAAAAACTGGAGCGCAACTACAAAAATCTCAAATACCAGCAGCGCCTGGCCCAATTGGAAATTCAAAACCAGCAGGAAGAGGCCGTGCGCAAGGGGTGTTACGTTCCCTTTTTACTTTAAGGTTGCAAAATTGTCGTTAAGGTATTCGATCGCATACAGGGGCAAGGTCACCAGCCTCGTGTCGCCCACAAATTGGGAGTCAATCGAAAAAGTGTCGAGACAAATTTTAAAACCCAAAGGAGACTTTCTCTTTTGACAAAAAAGTTTGAGCGACTTGAGACGACCTTTGGAAGAAGCTTTGACTTCGAGGGGGTAAATCTGGCCTTTTCTCTCCAGCAAAAAATCAATCTCTGCTTTTTGCACTCCCTTGTCCCGCAGGTGATAACTGAGACTTGGCGCCTGAAAGTGGCCTTGAAAAAAAAACAAATGTTGGGCAACAAACTGTTCCGCAATCACTCCCTTGGTGGAAAAATTGTTTTGAAACTCCCTTTCGATGACGTCAAAATCCAACCTCAAGAGCGCATTCAAAAGGCCCACGTCGAGAAAATAAGCTTTAAAAATGCGCGCATCGCTCTCTCCCAGCAGAGGAACCTGGCCCCCATCACTGTGAACACAGGGAATAATCACCCTGGCATCTATCAAGAGTTCAACCACCCGCCGGATGTCCCGAGACTTCGATTGCGAATCGAGTTTTGAATAGATCATTTTTTGCCCAACCGAGAGGGCCATAGCGCTAAAAATTCTGGTAATCCTTTGAACGTTTACTCTTTTGTTGTACTTGGGAAAATCGGCCTGGTAGGTTTGAAGAAGCTGATCCTGTAATTCCCGCATGGAGGCCAAACTCCCAGTTTCGGAAAATTTTTTGACCGCAGCGGGCATCCCTCCGACATAGTAATAATTTTTTAAAGCGGAAAGGGCCGCTCGGTGAAGTTCATCGGAAAATGCAAAATGTTGCAGTTTTTCGTCGAGGAAATGCTCCCCCGTGGCCCATAAAAATTCCCTGAAACTCATCGGCCCTAAATGATAAAATTCAACCCGGCCCACGGGAAAAGAAAAATCTCCCGACGAAAACACCATTTCCAGGAGCGACCCCGCCGCAATCACCCTTAACTGTGGGGCCTCTTCGTAAAAATACCTCAAGCAACGCAAAAGTTTCGGCGACTCCTGGATTTCATCAAAAAAGATAAGTGTCTCATCGCCAATGCGCTTTTTCTTCTTGAACTGAATTTCGTCGAGCAATTTTGTGAGGTGAAACTCTCCGTTTGCCAGAGAATCGAGGCGTTCTCTTTCAAAATCAAACTCGACAAGCTCAAGGCCCTGCTCCTCGGCAAAAAGCCGCACCAAAGTCGATTTCCCCACTTGGCGCGCTCCCCGCAAGAGCAAGGGTCTGCGCTCGGGATTGTCCATCCAGCGCTTGAGGTCAGCGAAAGCAATTCTATGCATCATGAAAATATTCTAACCTATTGAAATAAGGTTTACAAGGTCTATTTTAGGGGTATTTTGGGCCACATTAGGGCCTATTTTAGGGGTATTTTAGGCCAATTTATTCGACTTCAAAGTGCACGGTTTCGAGAAAGTTATAAGTGCCCACATTGCCGGCCTTGTCTTTGAGAACCATCTCCAAAAGGCCCCAACGGCCGGGGGGCGAACCCTTGGGAAGGTTGCTCCTGACCCGATATTTTTGCAAAACCGTGGGGTCACCCCCTTCAAAAAAGCGGGTGTGAAAATTTTTGTGCAAAAAATACTTGAAGTGGGTTTTGCCCAGAGGATCGACCAGTTTGTAGTGAACCACTCCCAGTCCCGACTTGTCATCTCTGGCGTAAAAAACGATGTCGACGTTGGTGCTGCCGTCGGGAGAGGTGGGATTCACCGGGGCCGCGCGGATGGCGATGGTGTCGAGTTCGAGTTCTGGTTTTACCGTGTCGGGATTGTTGGGACTTACAGAAACATTCTTTATCAGTTCGTGTTTCGGATCACCTGAAAAATACTGTTTGCCGATATTGAGCGCCATATCCTGCATGGTTAAAAAACTCACTCCGTAATGACCGGAGGGAAAAAATTCGGTGAGTACAAAATCCACCTGGCCGGTTTGGGTGGCGGCATGATAACCCCCGTATTCTTCCAAGCGGTACATATTGGGATTGTCGGGAGAGATCAAGGCAGCGTAAACCGGATGGGAGGCCTTCATCAACTGGTTTTCCCGAATCTCCCATTTTGCTCTGATGTGAAAAAGCTGCCTTCCCCGGGCATCACTGGATTCCTGCGCGCTGATTTTAAGAGAGTTGGCAACATACTCCGGTGCCTGGGTGTCGGGGGCAAAATTGTTGATATAGAGTTTAAAACCAAAGTCGATGATCCCCTCCATGCGCTGATTCCCCACCGAATCGGTGATGGTAATATTTTGAATGTTCCAATAACCACTGGAGGCATTTTTGGGAATGGAAAGGGTTCCCGAAAGCAGGTGCCCATTGCCTCCCACCGGACTAAAATACAAGTCCTTGAAAGTTCCGTCGGGAGAAGTGATTCGGGTGTAGGCACTCTTGGCATCGTCGGCAAAACCCTCTTTGTCGGCCAGTTCAATACTTATTGAAACTTTCTTATCGCTATTGCCATCTCCTTTGGCGACGACTTCCACGGCGCGAATCTTTCCGGGGTAGTCGTAGTCAGGAAAGAGGTTGAAAACTTCAAAAGTCAGGTCTTCCCTAATCTTGGAGACGTAGCGGTAACCGTTCATAATCCGCCTTTCGACAAAATCGTATTTTTTAGGCGCTACCGAGAGCAACTTGTTCGGATTTAAAACGTAATGTGCCAGTGTCTCGGCCATATCTTCGTTGGGATTTAAATCGTGGGCGTAGGGACTGACAAATTGAGTATTGTCGTAAGTTGACCACTTGGAAGCGGCCTGCTCATTTTGAAACCAGTTTCCCAATTGAATCCAATCCTCCTTTAAATCCTCGGGAAAAAGATTCCCCCACATAAAATGGGACTTCTCGTGCAAAATCAGGCGATGGGTGAAGTCTTCCGAACCTTGTAAAAAAGCGGTGTCCATAAATTCAATATAGCTGTCCTCGTCCGCCCCGCGTGGCCAGGCCACCGCAGAGGCGGTTGGGTAGAGCGGGTGGGGGTGTCCATCCAAGCGCCTCATCAGGTAGCGCAGTCCCTTGATCTTGTGGTATCCCACCGGCATCTCGGAAAAGGCGTTAATCAGAAAAACCAGTTCCCCGTCGTGAAAGTCCTGAAAGTTGTGCCGACTCTCGCCGGTCAGACCTTGATAGTCGTCCACCCTGGTAGTGACGGCAAACTTCTCCGAGAGAATTTTTTCCACCGCTTCGCGCTTGCTTCCGTTTTCGGTAAAAAAGGAAACCAGTGCCTGAAAAAGCCTGCGCGAAAAAAAGTGCCCCCGCCTTCCGTCGAGTTTGACCAGTTTTTTACTGGCGTAAGCAAAGGCCTTGATACTCAAAGTGGCCACCTTTTCCCCGTGGGAAATATCATTCTCCAAATGTTTGCCGGAAAGTACAAAGCGCACTTTGTTGGTAAGTTTTTTGTGGGGAAGAGAGTGCACCGCCCGCAGCAACCTGGCCGCCACATCGTAAGTCCACGGCAGTTCCCGATTGTCGAGAATAATGTTATAGTCCCGCCTCAAAGACAGCGCCGCCGTGGTGTTGGAACTCTCAAGCATTTCCCCCAAAAATTCAATCTTCGGGGAAACGTCAGCACCCGCAGAAAACTCCGATTCCCTGCCTTGTCCATCGCTCTCCCAGCGATAATAAAAATGATCGGCGGTGATCTTTTCAAAACTCAACTCAAAATTCTCAAACCTCCCACCACTAACCACCACCTCGGAAGGTTTAGGAGAGCGAAACCCATAAGGCACTTCGGTCAAAAGCGTATAAGTCCCATCGGGGATGTCTTCCAGATGAATTTCCTGTGGATTCTCCAAAGACAAAACGCGCTCAACCGCACCCGAATCTTTTTTCATCAAGGTAAAGCGGGGCCTTTGAGACGGCATTTGGCCCAAGGCCACGTCAAGGCCCCTTAAGAAAATGGTGTTTTGGCCCGCCTCTGCCTCAAATTGCCGAGAGGATTTTCGCTCGGTCACACAGGAGACAACCAAGGCCACACACAATAAGAGAGTCAATAAATCTAGTATCTTACTTTTTGGCCACATACTCTTTCCTCTTCGGCCTTTATGGGCCAAAATTAAAGGGATGCAAGCACTCTACCGCCATTTCACTCCCCGCCGCTTCCACTGCTGGGTTCCCGCCCTCAGCGCCGCCGGCGACTTCATCATTTTGTTCTACCTGTACTGCAAAGGCAGCAACTACGACTATTTTTCGACAATTCTCGAGCGGATGAATATGTCGTTGCCCGAAGACCTAAAAGAACAACTCTTTGGCCAATATTTTAAGATGCTTATCTTTGCCATCGTTTTGGTGGTTCTGTTTCACGCCCTTATCTACTGGCTGTGGCACAAACAAAAACCTTACGCCCGCAAATACCTGACTTTCTATATGTGGTTCAGTGGGCCTTTGTGTCTGCTGGCCGGACTCTCCATGCTCGCCCCCTTCTCCCCCTGGAGTTTGGCCTTTCTCTTTTGTGGATTCAACTTTTTGTTTATCGGACTCGGAATCAGGCGTTTTGCCTATCCTGGTTCGTAAACCGCCTTTCTTCTCTTTTTGACCATTTTGGACTAGTAGTATAAAATAGTTTAAATGAAATTAAAACGTAGTATTTTCAATAGGTTATGTGACCTTTTATCCCAACCGGACATCCTCATTTTGCTGGGAGCGCGGCAAGTGGGCAAATCAACCCTAATGGATTCTCTCAAAGCTCCCGCCAAAAAACGCTTTAAACACCTACGCTGCTTTAATCTGGAATTTCCCGAAGACTTGCTCTTTTTTTCCAAAACCGAAGCAGAAATGATCGACGACCTGACGGCCAAATCAAATACTATTATTTTTATCGACGAATTTCACTACCTTAAAAACGCCTCAAAGATTTTCAAGGCCATTTACGATAAAAAGAAAAATATTAAAATCGTCGCCAGTGGTTCGTCTTCTCTGGAAATCCACAAACACCTCAAGGAAAGTCTCGCCGGTAGAATGACCATCGTTCCCATCTATCCTCTAACTTGGAAAGAGTGGAGGCAGACCAAGGGAAAACTCAAAGAGTTTATGGTCTACGGCGGAATGCCGGGACTGGTGCACTTGAAAAAAAGGGAACAAAAAATTGAATACCTCGCCCAAATGGTGCAAACTTATATTCTCAAAGATGTCAAGGGTTTGTTGAAAGAGGAAAATATCAGGGCATTCAACCATCTGCTTTTCCTCCTGGCCGAAAATCAGGGCAACGTCATCTCAACCTCCAATTTGGCCCGTGAACTACGCATGACCGGAAAAACCGTCGAGAGGTATCTCACCATCCTGGAGCAAACCTTTGTCCTGCATCAACTGCCGAGTTTTTCGCGCAATCTCTCAAATGAACTCAAAAAATCAAAGAAGTATTATTTTTACGACAACGGCATCCGCAATTCCTTGGTCAAAGACTTCTCCAAACTAGAGGGCAGAAACGACAAGGGAACGCTCGCTGAATCCCACGTTTTTTTGGAATTAAAAAAGAGAGACAGGGCCAATAGGGACTTGAAATTTTGGAGAACAAAAGAAGGAGAAGAGATTGATTTTATCTGGACTCAAGACCGCCGCCCCCTCCCCATCGAAGTCAAATCCGATTACAAGGAAGGGCGCCCTCCAAAAGCATTTTCAAAATTTCTCAAAAATTATCCCGAATCTCTCCAGGGCCTAATCCTCAATTGGAAGAGAGCGGAAGAATGGAAATGCCAAGACCGCAAAGTCAAACTGCGTACTTTCGACGAACTAGACAGTTTTATTGCAAAGGCGGAGCAATCCTAAAATCCAGCAAGCGCATGCCTGCCGCTTCAATTTCTGCTGCAAGACTGGCACGCTCTCCCTGCCCGTGAACCAATAAAAAAGCACCGCCGCCACCGGCCCCGCAAACTTTCATGCCCAGACCGGGAAAAGAGGGGGCCAGGTGCTGGTAGAGTTTTGTCATCTCGCCGGTGACCATGCCGGGAAAAAGCTGCTGGCGCTGCTTTCCCTCTTCGGCAATCAATTGCAAAAGAAGCTCAAAATCTTGGTCCACAATGGCCTTGCGGGCACGACTCGCCAAATCCGCCACCTGCTGCAAATCCCGCTGCATGGAACCCTTGCCATCAAAAAAGTTTTTATAAACTTCCCAGTTGTTGATTCCCGAAGCGCGCATCTCTCCCGAATACACCAAAGTCAAGCGCTCTTCGAGAAACCCCTTGAGTGCCGGAGAAAAATACTGTTCCACGCAAACGCTGGCATAGGAGGGGATCAGGCCCAAAATTCCCCCGTACAGAGCGGGATAGTAGTCCTGATAACCGGCAGGGCCTGCTTTCAAAACAAGGGATTCCACTCCTTGCACTAGACGCGCGGCCTTGGCGCGTTCAAAGGGACGTTTGCTCCATTGGCATAAAGCGCTGAAAAGGGCGATGCCTATGCTCGAAGAGCCGCCCAGTCCCGCCCCCGGGGGAGAACCCGACTCCAATTCCATTGCAAGGTTTGCGTGCACACCGAAAGAATCCAGCAGGCAGGCGACAAACGTCATCGCCCCAAAATGCCCATTTCTCAAGTGTTCTGGAGTGAAGTCTCTCGCGGGGAAAAAAAATCTTTGCCCGTAATCTTTGGAGATAATCTCCACTCCCTCTTCTTGGCCTGGCCTTAAGCTCACGCACGCTTTCAGTTCGAGGGCGCAGTTGAGCGTGGCCACATCTTTCAAAATGAGGTGGATGGGGGCGAGATCGAGGGTTCCCCCCAGAAGATCGGCGCGAATGGAACTTTGTACTTTAATCACGAAAACAGTTTAAAACACTAGAGAGGAAAAGAAAAACACCAATGAGAGCAAAAAGCACAGGATTAGCAAAAAAAGCAAAAAGAGCGGGGCCAGCAGCGCCGCCCCCGCCTGTAGGGGAGGCCATTCCAGGTTGCGGGTAAGACCAGCGTAGAGGTAGATCAAGAAAGCAATAGCAAAAAGTCCACTTCCAAAAATAGGAACCAACAAAAAGGCGTGGGCACTCAAAGCGTGGTTGACCACCTGTTTGCTGCCCTCTTCAAGGCCATCTTTACGCCCAATCAGGCGTCCAAAAAGGCGAAGACAATAGGGCCAAACCTGGGCCATGGCCCAAAAGTTCAGGGGGAAGAGGACGACTTTAAAAAGCAGCACCAGCAGGATGCCCTGTTGTTGTTTAAAAAGTGTTCCCTCCAAAAGAGAGAAGGCGTAGGAATCTGCGAAGCTATCGCGAAACCACAACCATCCCACACAAATGGCGATACACACCCAGGCCGCCTGAATCATGGCCATCAACCAGGAGACACACAAAACTTCAAAGAAGTTCATCTCCTCCGGCGCGGCAGCTTTTTCTGCGGGAGCGTTTTGCCCTACCACCAAACGAAAAGGCAATAATTCCGCCTTTTGCGCCCTGTTCATGCGCAGGCGGCGCAAACTCTCCTGCACCTCAAAGGGGTGTAAAAAAGACTGAAAATAGGCGCTAAATACGGCGTGCATACGGAGTTTATTCTAGCAAAGAAAAAGTTTTTCTACAATCGCCGAGTATTTCATATTCCCCTTAAAGCGAAATTTCGGAGTCATTGGCAGCACAGGCAGAGGCCTCGGGACATTCCTTTCCCCCGGGCAAGGCCTTGCAAACCGCAATATGGTAATGGCCGCTCGGAGCGGGGCGATTCCTGCAGGTTACTCTTCCCCTGCACAAGGCCTTCCTGGTTCCACACGTTGGACTTCCCCCACCCGACGTCGGGTCGTAGACAATCAGGTTGGGTTCATCTTGCCAATCGCAATCAGGCCTGTCACTATTCGGGGCACTTTGACCTGCCAATGTTCCGATGCTGCCCAATTCCCTACTCCCTCTTTCATCGTCATACAATTTCACCGAATTGCCGTAGAAATAATCACCGACAATAATATTTGCCCCTCTTGCCACTTCGTTTATAAGCTGACCCTCTGCCCACTTGTCTATACCTCCTGTATAAAAATTAGGAGGATTTGGCAGTATTTTGGTCTGGATACTACCATTTAAAGACACTCTTACCTCCACAGCTTGTGCTGCTACACCGTCGGCGATAAAACCACCTCCGTGAGAACCACAAAGTATCCTAGTACGATGAGTTTTGTCTGGACACATACATCGTGAACGAACTGTATCTTTTTCACATCGGGTTGTGTTGGCAGGGGGAGTTTGAGCGGATACACCCATCATCGCTGTAAGAGAGAGGAAAATGCCAAAACAAATTGTCCTTATCATTTTTTGCCCTTTTGCTGTTTTTTTTGGGTGCGCTTTTTTTGATTTTCTTTAATTTGTTTGAGTAAAATATCAGATTTTAAAATGGCGTACACATGAGCACCCGGTTTGATTTTCATACGTTTGGGAATGCTGTTTCTGGGAACAATGATGTCACCGCCGTCTCGATAGAGAGTCACTGTTTTTTTATTAAAATCTCCCACTTGTCCTTCGACGACAATGTGGGGTTCGACTCCCGCCCAAGTGCCGGACATAAAGAGAAAAAGCAAAAGCATTTTTTTCATAAAAGCTCCCAAAAACCATTTACCTGGATACACCTCTCGGCCTGGGTGAAACACTTTGCACCGGAGCAGATGATTGCTCTTGCGCCAACTCTGAAGCAATCGCGGGAGTCACGTCGGGATCGAGAGCGCAATCAGTAGCACTATAGGAACATTGATAACCACCACCCTCAATTTTTCTGGCCTTACAGGCAACTTTAATATTCACCACGGTATTGGAACCCGCCTCACCTTCTAAATTGCAAGAAACCTCCGTAAAGCACAGGGCCAGTTCACTACACTGGCGACTTGTCCCCGTCTTCTGTGTGTATTTTATGGGACTGGGGCGTTCCCCTTTATAATGGCATGTATCGAAAGCAATATTCTCTGCCGTCGGGCCTTCCTCAAGTGCTGCTGGAAGAGTAATTTTTAAACTGGAATCGCCGGAGACAACGGGTTCCAATAGTAGAGCAGTACTCCCTTTTCTGGGAGGCACTCTTTGCCCCACCACCGGAATATCAAACGTGGCATCTGTCAGAGATAGCGGTGTCGACGATGCAATTGGCCTTTGGCGTGCCAGTCTCGATTCCCTGCTTGTAATGGGAGTTCTGTCGATGTCACTTCTGCTTCGCCTCGGGCCTTCTTCAAGTGCTGTCCTCGATTCCCTGCTTGCAATGGGGGTTCTGTCTATGTCACTTCTGCTTCGCCTCGGGCCTTCCTCAAGTGCTGTCCTCGATTCCCTGCTCGAAATAGGAGTTCTGTCGATGTCGCTTCTGCTTCTGCGTGCTGGCCTTTCCATCTGAGTCAATGTCGTACCACTCTTTTCCAGAGGAGTTCTGTGTAATACCGTCGATTTGTCGTAGAAAAAGGGTTCCCGCCCGAGGTTGAGTGTATTTCCACGCCTGATTTCTCTGGACAGCCTGCGCGCTATCCACTTCTTCGCCTCTTCCTTGTCTGCGGGAGGGTTGTTTAGTTTGACGGTTCTGACCAAGTTTCCGTTCCTGTCTCTGATTTTAACTTCCACAGCTTTGGGTCGCACATTGCCGGCGAGAAATCCAGCGTGCCTGTTCCCACACCTGATCGCCCTAGGATAGGGACAATCGCTGCATGTCTGATTGTTGATAATGCTACACTTGGATGTTTCCGCAGCGTGTGCGGAAACAATCGCCAAACAAAACAAGAACAAACCACACAAGGCCCCAAGGAATGTTTTGAAATTCATGGAAGCTCCTCTTAAACACCATCATGACACATGATGTCTTTGGAGTACTTGAGGTTGAAAAAAATGCCCTCCTCCGAAGGTCGGATATTTTTTTGAAAATTGCTAAAATGGCCAAACTTTCGCAAACTCAGGCGGTGAGGTTATGTCTTCAAGACCAACTCAACCGCAACAAAATCAAAATGATTATCAACGACCTTTCTCTTCTTCACACCGGCCCTTCTCGCAAGAAGGCGTCCACCGATGAACATATTTTTTGCAAATTGGAACTCTTGCTTCCAATTTGCAAAATTGTCAATCCAAAAGAAAAATCCCCTTTATTTTCAAGGGGTTATCTCAATTCAGAAATCTGCGGCCCTTGTTTTTAGACAGATTTAAAGGTAGACTTTCAATATGTCTAAAATCAAAAGAAGTTGTGTAAATTCAATACGTTATCTTATGCAAAAATTCCCCGCCGTGGCGATACTGGGGGCCAGGCAAGTGGGTAAGACGACTCTACTCAGGGAACTGCTCCCCAAGGCCCCCTTTTTCGACTTGGAGAGAAGCGAAGATTTCTCCCGCATTACTCGCTCGCCGGAATTTTTTCTGGAGCAATTTGAAGAGAGCATCGTCATCGACGAGGCGCAAATAGTGCCGGAACTTTTTAATGCTTTGAGGGTGAGAATTGACCAAAGGAGAGAGCAAAAAGGACAGTTCCTGATTAGCGGTTCGAGTTCCCCCGAACTGCTCAAAAATATCACCGAAAGTCTGGCCGGGCGGGTGGCGATCTTTGAGTTGCCCCCTTTGGGCCTGCACGAGTCCTGGCAATTCCCACCGAGTCCCTTGCCTTTAAAAATGGCATCAAAGGAATTTGAACTGCCTCAAAACCCCACTTTTTCCCGAGAGCAGATCGAGCAAAGTTTTCTTTTTGGAGGGTATCCCGAGCCCTTTCTGGGCCGAAAAGATCAAAAGTTCTTTATCAACTGGATGGAAAACTACCACTCGACATACTTAAAAAGAGACATCCGCTCGCTCTTTCCCGGCATCAAACTTCCCACCTATCAGAAGTTTCTCTCCATGCTGGCCGACTCCAGCGGAAACCTGCTCAACACCTCCGTTTTTGCCCGCTCTTTGGACATTTCCGCGCCCACCGTAAAATCCTATTTTCAAATTGCCGAGGGGTCTTTTTTTTGGAGGAACCTTGCAAGCTATGAAAAAAACGTTCAAAGAAGAGTGAGCAAAATGCCCAAAGGATATATCGCCGATTCGGGGATCAATAATTTTTTGCTCCAATTGGCCGACAGGGAACGGCTGTACTCTTCGAGAAACGTAGGTATGCTCTGGCAATCTTTCGTCACCGAGCAATTGCTGAGAATGTTTAAAGACCACCTCATTCCCGTCTCTGGTTTTCACTACCGGACTCACAACGGGTCTGAAATCGACCTCATTCTCGAAGCACCTTTTGGCATCATCCCAGTAGAAATTAAACTGGGAACGAGCATTTCCGCAAAACAACTCAAAACGCTGGAGCGCTTTATCCGCGAACACGGCCTTTCCCTGGGGCTGGTCATCAACAACGCCCACAAGGCCTGTTGGCTCAGCGACCACATTGCCCAAATTCCGCTGGAATACTGGTAATCATTCTTTCAATAAATCGCGCTGAAACAGACGCTTTATGCGCCGGTATTTGAGGTCGTGGCGGTGGGATTCCCGGGCGAGGTAGGCTCCCTCGGCACTTGCCGAATCGTCGGCCACCACCACGGAAGTTCCCGCCGGAGTGTCGATTTGGAGATAAAAGCTGTGGGCAAAATCCAGTTTGTTTCCCAGGGTAACGGAGACTTTTCCGCGCTCAAAAACAAAGTTCATGCTCAGTTTTTCGGAGGGAAACAAGTGTTTGCGAACAATATCCAAAGGCAAGCGTTTTTTAATTGCGATAGAGTCAAACTCACGCAAAAACTCCTCTAGCTTTGGGGTTTGGGTTCCCTGCATACGCCCCCAGTTTTGCTCCCAGACCGCAAAATCAAAGGCGCGCACCAACTCCGAACCGGCCTTTTGCTCTTGAAAAAAAAAGATCACTGTTGCCAGCCCGAAAGTCAGGCCGAGCAAAATCAGGTTGCGCACTTACAAGGCCCTCCGGCGCTGGTAAAAGACAAACGCCAGCATTAAAAGCGCAAGCGGCAAGATCAACATGACGGCGTAGAAGACCAGTCCCATTTGGTGGCGATTGACAAAGAGAGGACTCTCCTCGATCGCCGGCACGTCGAAGGCGGCCAGGTGGTCTTGATCGGCCATCCAGTACAAGCTGTTTAAAAAGAGGTTGAAGTTTTTGGGATATTTGCGGTAGGCATTGGCGACAAAGCGAGAATTGCCAAAGGCCACCACCCGCGCGCTTCCCTCTGGAGACTGATACGCTCCCACATAACCCAGCGGGCCTTGCAGGTCTTCGCCCTCTTGAAAGCTGAATTTCTCCTTTTGCAAAGAGGAAAGGCGCGCCTCTCCCCAGGAGGCGGGATGGGGCGAAGAAAAGGCCAGCACGCTCACGTCCTTAGCACGTTTGGAAGAGAGAGCGGGCAAAACCGAACTGGAGAGGGGGAAAAAGATGGCGTCCTTAAATTTGGCCAGGCCCTTGGTCACCGGATGCTCGGCACTGTATTCGGCGGGGATGGGAATATTGCCCTCAGAACCCTGGGCGTGCCTGTTTTTATCAACCACGAGATTGTTGGCAACGGCGAGTCCCCACCCTCTCAAAAAGTCGCGCAAACTCTCCAAGGGGTCGTCTTTGAACTGGGGATCGAGGGCGACCAGCAAGCTGCCTCCCCCTTCGAGATAGGCGTTGAGTGCTTCCAGTTCGCGCTTTTCAAAATGCGACTTCGGCCCCCAGAGCACCACCAGATCAGCGCTGGCGGGAACGCTGCTGACCTGCCGAAGATTCAGCGTTTGCCATGCAAAACCGGCCGCGCGAGCGAGCCTGGCCAGTTGCCCTCCGCCTTGTAAAGAAGTATCTTCCAGATTCATTTCCGCATGTCCGGTGCTGTAAAAAATCACCGGGTCTTTGGGGCGGGAGAGTTTGATAAGGGCATTGGTGATCGCCAGTTCACTGAGTTCGCGGACTTTTTTTGTGCGCCCACCGGACTCCAGCACAATTTGCGGAATTTCGGTAACGGCGTATTGCTCTACCATCTCCGGGCGCGATTCGGCGTCGATCAGATCAAAATTGAGCTTCGAGCTTTCCAGGCGGTAGAGTTCCAGCAGGGGCAGGATGCGGGGGAATTGCCCCTCGCGGGCAAAAATGCGGAAGTGCACCGGGTGTTGCAAACGCGCTAAAACCTCCCGCGTCTGGGCGGTCAGGCGCGCGCGGCCCGAGGAATCCATTTCCCAAATATGGGGACTGACAAAGGCCCAAAAATTGAGCAGGGCCAAAAGGCAAAGCACTAAAAAGGCGCTCACCGAGTGGGAACACAAGCGCAGAAAAAAAGAAGAGGTATAAAAGTGTTCAAAGCGGTGGCGGTGAGCGAGAACCCAGCAGACCAACAAAACCAGCGTCGCCCCACTGGCCGCGAGATTGAGTTTCAACTCGCCGGGAATGGCAATCCACAGGCCCACAGTGAGCAACATCATCGCCACCGTCAAAAAAGAGAGCAAAAGTCGTGCCGCCGCTTTCAAGCTACCACCTCCTGGATTCCAGCGTGAGGTGAGTCAGGTAGAGAAAAAAAGCGCACAGGGAAAAGAGATAAACCAGACTGTAACTGCGGATGCCGCCGGTGAGAAAGCTCTCCAAATGCAGGGGCGTGCTCAAATACTGCGCCAGTTGGGCGAGTGCAAAGTTGTCGGTGTTTTGCCCCATCAGCGCCAACAGTGCCAGGCCCGCCAGCAGGCAAAACGAGGCAAAGGCGGCGACGATTTGGTTTTGTGTCCAACTCGACGTCCACAGCCCCACCGCCATGTAGGCCCCCACCACCAGAAAAACCCCGAGGTAACCACCGACCAGCATACTGAAATTGAAATGCCCTAAAGCGGCCAGAATCAGGGGAAAAATCCCGGTGAGGGCGAGCAAAAAGGCGAGCATCATCAAGCACCCCAGGAATTTGCCCAGTACGATTTGCCAGCTGGAAAGGCGCGAAGACAAAAGTAATTCCAGCGTACCCGCCCTATTTTCCTCGCTCAAAAGGCGCATCGAAAGCAGTGGGGCCAAAAAGAGAAACATGATATGAATCACGCCGTAGAGAGGGGCCAGCACCAAACCGTCCAACAGGCGGGCGGTGAGTGTTTCCGCTTTCAAAAGTGATTGAAAAAAAATCCATCCCAAAAGCAGGCAAAAGGGGGTGGCCAAAAGGTAGATCAAGGGGGAGGCAAAGGCCTCGGCCCATTCTTTTTTTGCGAGCGTCCAAATTCCCTTCAAAAAGAAATTCAAGGCATCACCTCCCGAAAGACGTCTTCCAGTCCCGCGCTTTTTTTGTGGGTGCGCTCTCGAAATTGCCTGCGCAAAACTTCCCAAGCGCCGGACTTGACGATTTTTCCATTCTGCATAAAGCTCACTTCATCGCAAACCTTGGCCGCCTCGCTTAAATTGTGAGTGGAGAGCAAAATGGTGTGTTTGCCTTTAAGCCCCAGGATCAGTTCCCGAATTTCGAGTACGGTCTGGGGGTCGAGGCCCACGCTGGGTTCGTCCAAAATGAGCACCTCTGGCCGGTGAACCAGCGCCTGGGCAATGCCCACCCGTTGGCGAAATCCCTTGGAGAGGTTGCCGATCACCCGCCTGCGCACCTTGCTCAGGCCACAGCGGGCGAGCGCCTCTTCCCTCCCCTCTTTTTGATCCCGTCCGCAACCGTAAATCTCTTGAACAAAGTGCAAATAGCTCTCCACTCGCATAGTGTCATAGAGCGGGGGAATTTCGGGCAAAAAACCGATTTTGCTCTTGGCCCAATGCGGGTCTTGCAAAGCATTGCGCCCCAAAAGCCGATACTCCCCACTGGTGGGCAAAATCGGCCCGGCGGCAATTCTCATGGTGGTGGACTTGCCCGCCCCGTTTGGCCCCAGCAGAACGTGAATTTTGCCCCGGCCTACGGCCAGGTCGATGCCGGAAAGCGCCGGAGTTCCCGCATAATCCTTGGACACTCCGCGCATGTCGATGGCCAAAGGACGCTCAAGCACCACTCCCTCCTTGACTCCTCTCCAAAAAGGTCGCATTGTTGTGGAGATGAATAGAATCTTTGGAACAATTTTACTGGCGCTGTGCCTGTCTTGGCAAAACCTGTGCGCCCAAGGCGCAACTTCTTCGGAAAGCGACGTGCTGGAAAATTCCCTGACCGACATCTACATCGTCACCGGAACCTCTTTGAGCGGGGCAATTTTGGGCCTCTCCACCCTCTCCTTCACCTCCGACCCCTCCGCCAATACCAACCATATCGTGGTGGGAAGTGCCCTGGGAGTCATTCTGGGCGTGGCCATCGTGGCCTGGAGACAGGCCAACAAATCCAAAAATTACTACTACGAAAATGCCCCATCACCCCAGGCGGCGGCAGACCCCTTGGCGCTCGTGCGCAAAACCGCCTCCCTGCCCTCGGCCTTTGATGCAAAATCCAAACATCTCGTCTTTTATGGGCCAAAGCTCAACTTCAGTTTCTAGCTCTTAATGGCGAAAGAACTGTATATTAACCAGACTCTCAATGAATGCCGTGCCGTCTTGGTGGAAAACGGGGAAATCCTCAATTTTTTGCTGGAGAGAAAAAGCGAAAAAACCCCCGACTATCCCAACGTGGGCAATATCTACAAGGGTAGAGTTTTGCGGGTTTTGCCGGGTATGCAATCGGCCTTCGTCGATATTGGACACAGCAAGGCCGCCTTCCTCTACGTCGACGACGCCTACATCCCCACTCTCGAAGAACAGCGCCAAATGGTCGATCAAGATACACCACCCCCACCCCTTCCCCCGGCGGAACTCGGGCCGGAACTGCAAAGTGAAATTATCCCCGACGAATTTTCCACCTTCTCGGATCACATCAACCTGGGCCTGCGCCCCAGCGTGGGCATTGAAACATTTTTAAAAGAGGGCGACGACATTTTAGTCCAGATCGCCAAAGAACCGATCTCCACCAAAGGGCCGCGGCTCACCCGGCACATCACCATCGCCGGCCGCTATGTGGTGCTGATGCCCTTTATCGAACACGTCGGAGTGTCCCGCCGGATTGAAAACGAAGAGGAGCGGGAACGCTTAAAAGAAGTTTTGGAAACCCTGCGCCCCGAAGGCAAGGGCATTATTGCCCGCACGGTGGCCGAGGGACAGGATTATAAAACCCTCAAGACCGACTACCAAATGCTGCTCAAACTGTGGAAGGAAATCTCCCAAAAATCGAAAAAGGCCAATCCGCCCCAAGTGTGCCACCAAGACCTCAACTTTGTCCAACGCATTTTGCGCGATATTACCGACACCGATCTCTCACGCATCATCATCGACAACAAGGACAATCTCAAAGAGGCCGAACGCTTCAGCAAAAAATTCATTCCCTCTTTCAAGGGCAAGCTCAATCTGTATCAGGGAAATATCCCCCTGTTTGAAAAATTCGGTTTCGAGTTGGAAATCGAGCGCGGACTGTCCAACCGCATTTTCCTGCGCAGTGGAGGCTCTCTCAACATCGACCAGACCGAGGCGCTGGTCTCGATCGACGTCAACACCGGAAAATTCGTCGGCCGCAAAACTCTGGAGGAAACCATCCTGTGCGCCAACCTGGAAGCGGTCAAGGAAATTGCCTACCAATTGCGCCTGAGAAACTGCGGCGGCATCATCGTGGTGGACTTTATCGACATGGAGAGAGAGGAATACAGAAGCCAAGTCTACCAAACCCTGCTGGAAGCGCTCAAGCGCGACTGGGCCAAAACCAAAATCCTCCCCATCTCCGGCCTGGGCCTGATCGAGATGACCCGCAAGCGCACGCGGGATACCCTCACCCGCACCATGTGCACCCCCTGCCCCTATTGCGAGGGAACCGGCGTGGTTAAATCAATACTCACGGTTTGCTACGAATTGGTGCGCGAGCTGACCAAAATTCTGGGGCAAAACAAAGGCGGCCAGGAAGTCCACGTCTACGCCCACCCCGAAGTCACCGCCCAACTGGCCGAAAGCGACCTGGACATGATGGAAACACTGGAAAACCAATTCTCTCAGGACATTATCATCCGCTCGGAAAACAGCTATCACGTCGAGCAGTACGAAATTTTTCCCAAGTAGATCAAGCGCCGTCCATCGGTGGCCATTTTAGATTTTTTTGGTCGAGCACAAGGCGCAGAAAGCACCTCGTGAAGTGCTTTTGCAGTTATTGGAATATCAAAATGCCATCTACCAAAAAACTGAAGGCCCATTGATTCCAGTTATTCCGATTATTGTTTATCATGGGAAGACCAAAACATACTCTGGTCCGAAAAAACTTCACGACATTTTGGAATATCCCAAGGGCGAAATGGGCGAACTCCTCAAGCGTTTTGTGCTGGGTTTCGAGTGTTTTTTGCTCAATGTCCATGATTTGGATGTAGAGGAAAACAGCGATTTGACCCTGGGGCCAATTTTGTATATAATGCGGAGTATCTTCAATTTGGACAGAGAGGTGGTTAAAAAACTCTTTGCCCAAGGGAAGCATTTGCCGGACGACGAGCGCTTGTCGCAAATGATGATGGCGATAAAGTATATCCAGCGCGTTGACCCAAGTTTTGATTGGGAACTGATTAAGGAAGTGGCAAAAGAAGAAGAAAAAGGGGAGGAAACAGTGACCTTATTAGGAAAAACCATAGATGAAATGGTCTCGGAAGGCATCGAAGAGGGCATCGAAAAAGGCATGGAAAAAGGCATCGAAAAAGGCATGGAAAAAGGCATAGAAAAAGGCATAGAAAAAGGCGTGGAAAAGGGCCGAATTGCGGAGCGCAAAGAAATTGCGAAAATCCTTCTTGCCTCTGGGGCAGACCCCAAGTTTGTGGCCAAGGCCACCAGATTGACGCTTAAAGAGGTCAAAGAATTAAGTTCAAAACGATGAAAGTTTGGCCAAAATCCATGGGCCAAATCTGGGCCAACCCAAGCGAAAATGGTTCGTTTTGACTAAAGCTATATAGGAAATTTTGCTTTTAGTCAGACCCAGAAATAGCTATCACGTCGAGCAGTACGAAATTTTTCCCAAGTAAATCAAGCGCCGTCCAGAAGACGTCTCGCCTGTTGGTTGCAAGAAACCGCCCGGCCCCAAATGTGGTCGTTTTCTACGGTCTGGCTGAAAATATTTATTTTCCTGGCGGCGGATTTTGTTATTTGTTCGATGGAATTCTCATCCACAAGCTGCTGCCGAATGTCCCATTCACTCAAACGCTCGGCCAGCAAGGGCCGGTAGTGCTGGCAATCGAGTTTGAGGGTTTGGCACAGGGCCTCCAATTTGGCAAAGGCCTTTTTTGGGCCTTGGAGGTGAGGAGAAGTATCCTCTCCCGAGGGAGGCCCGATGGGAAAATCTTCGTTGAAAGCTGCATGAAGCATAGCGCGCACAAAGCGGATGTGCAGGGCGGATTCAAAAGGGTTTTTCGGGGCATCAAAAAAGCGCAATTCCATCCTTTTTTCTTCGGGTGCCACAAAACGAAACCTGGGTTTCCAGGGGATGGTGGGATTGAATTGATCCACGTCTTCTGCCAAAAATTCTCTGGGGATGACTTCCTGAAAGTAGGGAATGATATTGACCGGAGCGTAGCGGGTTTTGGCGTTTAGCAAGGAATAAAAGTAGCGCTCGTTGTAGAGCCATTCCTTGAGTTCCGACTCACTGCCCTTAAAATCTCTCAGCTTGACCGCCAGCTTTTCCCTGACGGGAAAATCGAATTCTTCCCCGTAAAACATAAACTCGATCAGACTTTGGTATTGATGGAAAAGTGCCAGAAAGCGCGCCATGGCGCGGGGCCGGCCTTCAAAGGGGGAGAGGTCGACGTTGATATGTCCCGCTCCGCCCAAATACTGGTGGGGAATAATGCTGAATTTTTTAAAAATTTTGTAGACTGCCTCGATCTCCCAGACTTTGGGAACAAATTTGGCGCTGGCAACTTCCAAATGCCCTCCACCCACACTGCCTTTTTTGATTTTTCCCGCCTCATCGTATTTTCTTCTTATCCCGTCCCAATCCACGCTCCAACTGCGCCCTTTTCCGTCCAGAAAAGTGTAGGAGTGCCCCAGTCCGTGTCCGTGCCCTCCCGCTTTTTTGTAAACCTTGCCGCTCCCCCGAAGTTGCAAAGACAACTCGCGGGCCAAATCCCGCATCAGTTTTTTCCTCTCCCTGCTCCAGGGAAAGGGGTTGGACACGTCGTGATTGACCGGAAAACGGCCGGTGTATTCTACACCTAAGGCGACCTGG
Source organism: Bacteriovoracaceae bacterium (assembly GCA_965215445.1). Classification (GTDB taxonomy): domain Bacteria; phylum Bdellovibrionota; class Bacteriovoracia; order Bacteriovoracales; family Bacteriovoracaceae; genus CBDBLK01. Next base: position 2,138,376 of record CBDCDT010000002.1, read on the forward strand.
TTTACGTCCACAATATTTTTACCCGCAGAAGGTATCTCAAAGTTAAGCGTTTTTCCGACAGGCCCTCCGGGTTTGGGCGCAAGCTTGAACTCCACCTCTTCTGTGATAAACGATGCTTTGACCCAAAGATGCTGGAGATGAAGCATCTGGGCCATTTTCGATTCCCGGTTTCCTTTTACCCTGGCGCTTCTTTCAAGAAATATTCGAGCGAGCGTTTCCAGCGCCTCACGCTTGGGCCTTCCCAATCTGGAAATATTTTGCCAGGAACTCAAGGGAAGAAGAAATTTCTTGTCTCCATAAAAATCTATGGCGGAATCGAGATGAACCAGCGCCTTTTCTGCCGTCTCCAAAGACACGCCAAAGCGGGAGGCCAGTTCGGGGGCGGCAGGTAAAGTTCTCGCTTGAACCCGATCCAAAGAGTAAATCCCACCCGTGCCCGACAAGTCTTGCGAGAAAACTCTTGCCACTATGGCCTGGGTGTGCAAACGCGACGAAAAAAAACTTTCATAGCTTGCATAGGAATCAGCAATCTTTGAAAGACGGGAGTCTATAATTTTTTGTTTGGGAGCAAGCTCACCTCTAAAGAAATAATGTTCACTATCATAGTTATTATGGACAATACTGGGCAGATCCAACAATTTCCTGCTCCATCTGATTGCGTCTTCCAAATCTCCATAACTTTTTTGCTCCTTAAAAGTAACCACCCAGACCGACCCTTCTTTTTTGAGAGAAGAAAGCCCGGAAACATATTCTTCGGCCTGGGATTTTACCGAAGGAACAAAGTTCCACTTTTTATCAAAGGTGGATTGCAGGCCCTTTCCCTCCAGTCCGGGAAATTCTCCGTAAAAAATGGCATGGGCAGTTTCTTTGGAAACAGAGTCCAAGGGTACGTCCCCCCACACTTTGTTCTCCCGAGAAAAAAATTCACGCAAAAACAACTCTCTCTTTTCGGGAGCGAGGGACTGGACAAACTCGTCGAGGGTGTCACTACTGGGCGACATGAGGTTTAAAAGGTGAGAAAAGACCCCTATACGGACAAAATTCCATCCCTCCGCTATCCCCTCGGAGTACCTCACACTGGAATCCACGCCCTCTTCCAAAAGTTTGGCATAAACCTGGTAAGCGCTTGGATTTTCAGCGCGCGCTGAGATACAAAAGAAAGCAAAAAAGAGAACCGCAATATTCACAGGATTTCCCTCATCAGTTGACGGCAATCCGGGGCCGCATACAATTTCAAATCACGCATAATTTCCGATTGCCTCACCCAATCGGCGGCAAGGCCGAGTATTTTTCCCCGCCCTGTCGGTCTGACGGCACTATCTTCGACAAATTTTCTTGAAAGCCCTCTCAAGTGCCGCTTTTGTTTTGGCGATAAAAAGGGCGCGTCCTGCCAGTTCCAAAGGGGAGCGTAGTAGAGGTAGCGAAACTCGGGTAGGTGGCGTTCCCAGTGATAGCGCGCCAACCTCAGCGTTTGCCTATCCACCCCAAAACGCTTCCCCATATTCAATAAATCTTCGGGCCAGGGGCGAACCAGTACCCAGGAAGCGGCCTCTTCCAGATCGTCCCAGGAGTTTTCAATCACCCGGGACGCAAACGCTGTCAGAACAAAACGCCGAAGCGTTGAGTACGCCATCCCCCTTCTAAATTCAAGGCCAAAACGCCCCTCTCCCCAGCGCGCAGGTTCAACCCGCAAAATTCCCCGCTCCTGCCAATCCCCAGAATCGGCGTGAACCCGTTTCCACACCATCGCACTCTCGGAGATGTCGCTTTCCCTTGCCAGTGAATCGGCCACAATTAAGGCCTGCAAAACCTTGAAAAGTTCAAAGGCCTTTTTGGGTTTGAAATCAGGAGTTAGCGGAAAGACGACTCTTTGATGCCCCGGCGGCCTAAAGAGTTTATCCCCCATTTTGAGTTCCTCCCGAAACCATTGGATCATCGCCTCAAATTCCCCGTAGCTCGCCTGCGGCCGAAAGTGAATCTCCCAGGACTTGCCGTCTTTATAAACCCCTTCGATATAGCGCTCGGACCTTCCCAAAATCGGTTTCCAGGGTTTGTCAAAATAAAAGCGGCGATGCTTAAATCCTGCGCCCTCAAGTCCGGGCCACGTCCCGTTAAAAATCCCCCTGCGCGCTTTTTCGCTCAGAAAAGAAAAGGGAGAGTCATCAGTCATGGCGATCCAGGACTCCCACGCCTCTTCCAATGCTCCCAAAGAGGCGCCTTCAACATTTCCCACATCAATTGCTTTAATGCTGTAATCTCCGCCCCGCTTGTAGTGACCAAAAAAATGGCGCAAAAAGAGGGCCTTATTGTGTGGAGAAAGCGTTTCAACAAAATCTCGAAGAGTAGCACCACTCGGCGAGGCCACCCGGGTGAGAATCGCCGAACTCCCCTCCTTTTCAGCACCCCAGGTAAGGCCAAAATCCTGTCCCGGGCGAACCCCCTTGCCCTCTTCGAGAAGCTGCCGCCAGGTTTCAAAGGCCTGGGCGTGGAGAGAGTCCGCCAGTAAAAATCCGATGATGAGAAAAACGCAATGCATAAAGAGCAATTACCAAAAATAATCTCTTTGCGTCAAGCCGAAAGGAAAAAATGACTCTACTTAAAAGGCCCACTCCAGGAATTTTCCGCAGGCCGTCGCCCTGCTTCCAAAGTAGTAGTTGGCAAAGTATTTTGTCGGGCGGTAAATGGAAGAGAGATACCCCTCGCCCACGGTTCTGACCATGGCATAGGGCCTGCTGTAAGAGTCGATTCCGACGTCCTCGACCCGGCCGTCGATGGCCAGATCAACCAGCGTGACCGCCGTATCAATGGCAGCCAGTATCAGCATGGCACCCAGACTTCCCAGTGGCCCAAAAGCGGCCACGTTGGTTCTAACCACGCTGTCTTGAAAATTATCGCCTTCTTCAAACCCTTCCCCGGCATTTTCTTTTGCCTGGGTGAAGAGATAGGACACCCCCGAGACGATGGGAACAGTATCGAAAAGGGCCACCAACGCCCCTCCGGCAACACCGATGGCACAAGACGGAGCGACGGCGAATTTCTCTTTTAACAGCATCGAGGGAGATGCCGCGGTCAAGGCGGCCAAAGCGGCCAAAGCGGTCAAGGTAAACAAGGACATACATGAGGCAAACACAAAGCGCGCAAAAGTTTTCATCACTCCTCCCAGTTAGAATCCCTTAATGACACTCTATTCCGCAAAGATACACCATGTCAACAGCGCTCTCTCAAAAATCTACTAATCTACTAAATGAACCCGAAAATCCCCCTGAAACTCTCTCGGCAAAGTTTCTCCCCGGGGCAAAAAGAAGTGCAGCGCCTGAGTGGATTCAAAGAAGGCGGAAAAATCCAGGGCATCAAAACTCAAAAGTTTGCGCTCGCGCGAATAGGGGTTGAAAAACTCGTAGGGCATCAGGCGAATGTCGGCCTCGGAAAGGCCCAGGCGGCGCAAATCTTCCCCCAGTTCCCGGTACGAGCGGCACAGACTCACCAACACCGGATGGCCCTTTTGCATGGGGGGAGACTTCAGCAACCTTTGCAGCCTCACGGCCCCATTTTTTCCCTCAAAAAAGGGGTCTGCCCAAATCAAGTGCACGCGGTGGTGAGTGGGAGGGTGAAACAGGCGCACGCCCGCCATCACCTTGTCGCTTACGCGAAAAAAAAATTCTTCTTCTCCCTGAAGAGAAACTTCCCCGGCCCGCTCCAACTCCACGTTAAACATGAGTTGTAATTGGTGCGCTTCCCGATAGGTCAGATTAAAGGAGCCGCGAACCAGCGGCATGTGAAACATTTGCATCGAAGTCCCGCGCACACAGCGTCCCGCCGGTGAGCGGTTGGCCCACCAGGGAAGGCGCGGGAGAAAATAGCGGGTAATGCCATGGCCTACAAAAACTGTTTGTATATTCCTGCGCTCAAAAGAATGGCCGCCAAGGCCCGAACAAGCGCCCAACAAAAACGAAAGCAAAGACCAGACCAAAAACAAAAGCGGCAAACCTAAACCCTTGAAAAAAAGCGCAACACATCTTGCACTATCCATTGTAACTGATGAAGTCCCCATCTTAAGCTATAAAATTTTCCCCTTTGGCCCAAATGATAAAAACCCGGCTCCAAACACAGGCCGCGCTCTCCCACTCGCCCCGTAGCAAGGCCTTCAAAAACGGGGTTTGCCGCCTTGATCCCGGTGGCGGCAAGCACCCGGTCGGCGCAAAGGGTTTTCAAGGGGGGAGCGCTGGCGGCCCTCCAATCCTCCGTCTCACAGGTGAGAAACAGGCCCTCCCGATCCTCCCATTTGTCCACGGCAGTGACCGAATAACCAGAGAGAACAGTCAAACGCTGGGTGGGCATTTCGGGGCGGGGAATTTTGGCGCGCTCAAAGTCGGGAAGCTCTCTCCAGCGGCGCAAATCCGCCTCCCAAGTACTGCTCGCGCTTTGCCACTGACGCCTTTGTTGCTCCAAAAAGCGCAAAGTCGCTTCCATCCAAGGCCCGGGTAAAATCCCCGCCACTTCTCCAAAGGGTTTGCGCTCGGGAGTGACCAGGGTGATACTGCAATCACTACCCGAAAGGGCCTGCAAGGTGCGCGCCGCCCGCACACCCGAACCGACAATTGCCACTCGGGCGCACGCACTGATCTTTGAGCGGTTTTCCAAAAGACTCTCCCCATAATCAATCAGGTGTGCCAGCTTTGACTCCCCCATCGCCCACACTCCCGACGCCCCCAGGGGGAGAGCGCGGCAAGCTGGCCCGGTGGCGTCCACCAACAAATCAAAATCTTCACATTCCTCCCCCTCTCTGCCGGGGCGCTGGTAAACCACCCGAAACAAATCGGTCAAACGGGTTTTGCCGGGAACACTCTCCCCCGGAACCAAAAGGCGTTTGTGGGCGCGCAAAACGCGCCAGGGTCGAAGCACCACATCCCCCACAAAACAGGCCTTGCGCAGGGGAAAAAAATAGTCCCCAGCGTACTGCTCTAAAGTCGGCACATTTTCGAGATTGGGGGAAAGGCCCACAAGGGAGCGCCCCGCCGCGCTGGTGATCTCTCCCCAAGTCCCCTCACTGAATTGTTTGCCCCACAAAAAGCGCTTCTCCTTCTGAGAGTCCGCAGAAAAGAGCACCACTCGGGCATCCATCTGTTGAAAAGTGAGCAAGGCCTCCAGGCCCAAAGGGCCTGCTCCCACAATGGCGACCTTCACCGGATGGGCCTCGTTTTAAAGGTACCAGACTTTTTTTGTTTGCTTATCGTGGGTGCTGTGTTCGGCGTATTTCTGGAGAAAATCGACAAAGGCGGACATCGCCTCAAAACTCGACGTGGAAGTGTCAAATTCGCAGCCGTAGCGCATATAAGTGGTTCCCTCGGGAGATTTGTACTCACGGCCATACTTTACCTTCATTACCACGGGAATGTAAGAATCGTTGGTAAAATACATCCGAAGCGTAACCTCACCCTCCACCGGTAGAGCGGTTTGGCGCTTGGGATTCCAATCGGTCTGAAAAAGGCAACCTTGGTGGGAAATATTGATCAGAGTTACCGAGTGGGTCACCCCATCTTTGGTGATCTGCTGCTCTACACCGAGAAAATTACTCAAGGCCAAGCGCTCAAAATGCCGCCGCTTTTTATCAATGCGCTTCTCGCGCTCTTTGCCAAAATCAAAAACCTTGGTGTCGCCCATAAGTCCCTCTAGGGAACTTATCGGACAAAAAAAGGGTTTCTTAAGGGGTTGCCTGTCCGCCCTGCGAAGTTTGCCTATTCGCAACCAGGGTGACTTCCATGGTCACGTCGTCGTGGATCAGTTGATCCCCCAACTTCTCGAAAAAGGAACCCGACTTGTACTTGATGTCGTAGTGGGCGCGGTTCCAGACGACTCGGGCATTGGCACTCACCATGCCCTCTGCCGAGGGATTCATTTTGGTCTGGAAAGAGACGGGTTTGCTCACCCCCCGGATGGTCAATTGACCATTAACGTCAAAAACCCCTTTCTCCCCGGAGCGCGCCTTCACTTCGCTCATCTCCAAGGTGGCGGTGGGGTGCTTGTCCACGGCGAAAAAGTCGTCATTTTTGAGGTGGCCGACCAACTTGGCATTGGTTTTGGCATCCTTGATGTCGTCGACCTTGATTGAAGTCATGTCGATCACCACAGTTCCCCCCAGCAAATTGGCCCCGTCCATCCGCACCTGACCGCCCTTGACTTGCACCGTGCCCCAGTGCTTGCCGGTCACTTTGGTGCCCGTCCACTTCACCTGCCCTTGAGAAGAATCTATGCTATAGACTTGCCCTTGCTGGGCGAAAGTGACAAAAGAAAAGGCCAATGCTGCCAAACTTACACACAATTGAATGAGATTTTTCACGACTCTTGCCTCCTGTTTAAAATGCTGCCGCCAAAGAGGTAAAAGATAATATGGCCGATGCAAAAAAGTCAATCTCCCCGCGACTGCTCTACTATGCAATTCGGCATTTACTCCAAACCTGTCAGTTGGCGCCCCTCAACTCGGAAAAGAGGCCCGCCCCGCCCTATCTGTATGCTATCTGGCATCAAAACCTGATCGCCTCACTGGCCACCGAGCGGGAGCGCCCCCACTGCATGATCGTCAGCCGCAGCCGCGACGGAGAACTGGTGGCGGGCGTGTGCCAACGGCTCGGACACCTCCCCCTGCGCGGAAGCAGCCACCGCGGCGGGGCCAGCGCCCTCAAGGGCATGGTGCGCGTCTTGCGCGAGGGCACCCCCGGTTGCATCGCCATCGACGGCCCCCGCGGGCCATGCCACCAGGTCAAAAAGGGCATCTTTGAACTCTCCTTGCTGGCCTCTGTCCCAGTGGTTCCCCTGCTGGCCATCCCCGATGAATTTTGGTCGTTTTCCAAATCCTGGGATCAGTTCAGAGTTCCCAAACCTTTTTCGCGCATTGGGGTTTGGTATGGAGAAGCGTTGCACATTTCGCGAAAAGATAAGGAAGAAGATTACCGCCGGGCAGAAAAAGAAATCTCGCGTCAATTCAAAGTGGCCGAACGGCAATTTAAGCGTTGACCTTGGGCACTTCCGGGTTCAGAATTTTGCTTGTCCCCGAATATTTTCAACCAAAAAAGGAGAATCCCATGGCCCAAGAACGCGAAATGCTACTGATCGGATCAAAAACCAAGGAGGCCCTCAAATCTTCCGGCCTCAACGTCTCTTCCGAGGCCATCGGCCAGTTTAACGAGAGAGTCCACCAAATGGTCAAGGACGCTCAGGAGCGCTGCCAGGCCAACGGAAGAAAAACCATCAAGGCCTGTGACTTCTAACTCGATTGAAACCGGCGATTGGGCGCGGGCCGAAACCTTTTACAGAGACAGAAAGCTCTACCTGCTCGACGATGATATGAGCTTTATCGAGGTGGTAAAAGTTTTAGGGGAAGACAACCGTACCCAGTTGCATACTTGGATTAAAAACGGCCTCATCTACCCCCCCACCGAGCGGGAAGTACTGGCCTTCCGCTCCAGCGAGGAACTCCAGTTCAAATTTTTCCAGGCGCTTCCCTACCTCTTTGTGCAAAAGGTGACCACGCCGTGAAACTGACCTTACTCTTGTTTCCCCTGCTTCTTTGCGCTTGTTCTGAAGCACCCGGGCCGCTGGGCATGAATTTCGACGGAGAAAGGGCAAACTTTCAGGCCTGCGCGGAAAATTGTCTGGAAAGCCTCAGTAGCACGGCCGCGTCCACTCCCCTCAAAACGGCGGGTACGGCCTCAGAGACACCCACCCAACTCGATGCTCTCTTAAAGCGCCACTTCAAGGCACGTCTGATAACGGAAAAAGAGTTTTACCGCCACTATCAACTGGCCAACTGGTGGGGGGCCAGCAGTGATTTGGAGTTATGGTTTAAAGAGAGGGAGCTGATTCACTTCCGCATCCAGGCGCGCGGATGGGGCAGTCCCGATCCCCTCAAAACTATCGAGCAAGTGCGCTTTCACTACTACCAAAGAGATTTCTAACTACAAACCCATGGGTGGCAGTTTGGAGATATAGGCCGCCAGATCGGCAACGTCTTGAGCGCTCAAGCGTTTAATGTAGGGATTCATCAGCTTGTTGATGCGCTCCCCGTTTTGCATCGCCAGAATCACGCTTTCGACGTACCAGTCGTATTGCCCGCCAATAGCGGGGGCCTTTTGCGAACGCTTGCCCCGGCCGCGGGGGCCATGGCATAAAATGCAGCGTTTATAGAGCTTGGCCCCGCGCTCTAGTTCGGGGGTCATCTCCACCCCGGCCAAAATTCCCTTGGGTGCCGTCTCGGGAGCGGCCGCTTCGTCTTCACTCAATTCGACAATTTCACCCACCGCCTGGCGCGCGCTGTGGAGGGCCGCCACCGCTTCAAAATTAAAGGGATCAAGGGAAGGGGCAAAGCTTTGAAAACGGTTCAAATTCATCAACTGGCCAAGGCCCACCAAAAAGGTCAAAAAAAGGCCAACTCTCAACATTTCTCACTCCTCCTCAACGCACTTCAAACCCAAGTTTTAATTCAATCAACTGGGCCTTGTGATTGTAGACGACAACTTCCTGTTCTCCTAGACGAATGGCGATGGGCCGCTCTAAAAAGCTCTCCAAAACCCGCCCACTGGTGTCACGGATTTCACCCACCACCAAAACCAGGTCGCTGGGGCCATAGCTGCCCTCTCCCACCTCCTCTTGAAAGTGGGCCTTGAGCCTGACCTCGATGCCGGCCCTCATCTGCAACACGATCTCCTGCCCCTTGCGCACCTCCTCCAGGACGTGCAGCTCACTGGCCAGGTTCAGGCCCAGGTCGATGCCTTTTTTGTCGTAAATACTGGCATTCAGGTACAGCCTGGCAAAAGCGGGAACGAGCACGCAAGGCCATGCCAAGCAAATTATTGAGAAAATCCGCCACTTCACTCTCCCATCATGGCCCTCTAAACAAATAATGACAAACTCTGAGGAATGTGCTAGGCTCCCCCGAATGAAAAACGGCCATCTTTTTTATTGGCCCCTGTGGTGGGGGCTGGGATTGCTGGGGCTGGCCCTGTGTACCTCCTCCTTTCTCATTCCCCTGTCCGCCTGGGGAGGGTTCGCCTCTCCCGCCAAAAGCGCAAGTTCCCTTTTCCCAGTGGGACTGGTCGCCTGTCTGGCGATCCCCCTTCCCCGCCCCAAACAGCTTCACTGGTTGCCCCTCCTGTGGAGAGCGATCGGGGTCTTTACCCTCATCGCCACCACGCTGCTCTTCCTCGTTCCCCTCCCCGAAAACAACGCCGCGCTGACCATCCCCTACATCGACAAGCTGGTGCATCTTTTGCTCCACTCCCTGCTCGCCGCCTATTTCGCCGCCCTCTACCGGCCAAAGTGGTCTTTCCTCTTTTTTCTGTTTTACGCCGTTTGCATCGAGGCCGCCCAACTCTTCGTCGAACACCGCGACTGGGAAACCAGCGACCTGGTGGCCAACCTGCTGGGAGTCCACCTGGGACACTTCCTGTTGTCCCAACACTTGCGCCGGGGCATCCGCAGAATCGAGCAACTTTTGGGCCATTGCCATTCCTGAACCTGGACAATGCCGTTTTTTTTTCCTAGATTTTCCTCAATTCAACTTTGCGGGGTATTAGCTCAGTTGGTTAGAGCATCCGGCTCATAACCGGACGGTCGCTGGTTCAAATCCAGCATACCCCACCAATTTACTACGCTATAAACTATTGAGAAAATATAGTGCGAAGACCGATCAAAGATTTGTACGATGAAATTTCCTGTCTGAAAAAAATCAAGTTCAGGCCCAATTAATTTTTTCCCCACGACAAACCATCAGAAGAATCAAGTTGCTCTAAGGGGGGCATTTTCAAGCCTGAGATTTCATAAAATAGGGAGCCAAAAGCATACATCGCGCTAGTGGTAACTTTAGAAATATATTGCAAACTCATGGGTTCTGTTAAATCAAATTTGGCCAAGATGGTTTCGCTCTTTGGTTCGTAATGTATACGAATAGTATTGTATTCATCGGCCTTGGCATTTTTTTTGGTGGCGACTTTGCAAACCATACCCTCTTCAAATTCCTTTCTGATTTTTTCGTTCTCATCAGCAAGGATATGCTTTTTAAAACTTTTGTGAGCGGCAAAGCGTTTCCAAATTTCAAAATCAATTTCTCTTTCTGCTTGGTTGAGTTCTTTCAGTGTTTTAAAAGGAGTATTCGAGAGCTTCTTATTTTTGCTTTTTAAATTCGTTTTCTTTTTGGCCATTTTGACTTCCTTTAAAAACCCTATAAGGCGTAAACAACAACGCCTAGGGCCAGTCCATTTTCATATCAAAACAAGGGCGTATATGTACGCACTGACTCCGTTTATATACGCCTTTAAATTAATACACAAGAAAAAAGACAACCATTTGATAAAAAATGCGAACACCAATCCGAGAAGTTAGAAACTCAAAACAAAGGCAACTGGCCTTAAACTTCAAAAATAACTTTTGCCTAATGCGCAAAACACTTGGCCAACGGCAATCTGATATTGCTTCCAAGTGTAATTTGAGTTTGAAATATATCGCAGACATTGAGCAGGGCAATTCGGGAAACCCGACGCTTGAAACCATTTGTGAAATCGCCAAGGCCTTAGGCCTAAAAGACCCTCTTAAACTTCTACGAGACAGCAGCTTTTAAAAACTGCTCCCCTTGGTGCGTATATGTACGCACTGACCGCGCCCACACACATTTTTAAACTAATAAGGAGAATAAAAACCACAGGGCCTATAGTGCGAAGACCGATTAAAGAAATTACCAACCCCAAGCAGCGAAAATTAGCAACTAATTTTAAAAATAACCTCGTTTCAATCCGCAAAAAATTGAACTTGCGACAAACCGACGTTGCCGACAAATGCAGTTTAAGTTTGAAATATATTGCCGACATTGAACAAGGCAATTCGGGAAATCCAACGCTTGAAAGTATTTGCGAAATCGCCAAGGCCTTGGCATTGAAAGACCCGCTTGAATTGCTGAAAGAGAAAAGATTTTAGCAGTTGCTATCTGTTAATTATTTTTTATTTACCATTTCTTGAAAATCTCGGGCACTAACAATAATCTACTTGTATTTTTGTTTCCTTGGCCGTAAAAAACCCTATTCAAAGAACCTAAAAAGATATGACTAAATATACAACTCACGGCCATTGATTTGAAAAAAATAACTGCAGAAAAAAAACAACGATTCAGAAGAAAAGAAATTGCTTGTTATAGAAGAGAAAAAAGAAAGGCCGGTCAGCGCAAACGCCGTCGCTATTTTTTTAAAAAGAAACTTTACACTAGAGCAAATGAAGATAATTCCGAACAATTTCATAGGCATCTTAAAAGAAAGTTTCAAAAAGAATTTTATAAGCCTATTAAATATAAGCATCCCAAGAAAAATATAACTATTTACAATCATTTTGGACTAGAACATGATTTTGATTCATTTCTGAATATCTCAGCGACATTTATAGAATCACAATCTAAAAAACTATCTTTTGACCTTGGGGAATGTGAAAGAATGTGGCCCTCCTCAATCGTTTTACTATGCTCTCTGATACAATGGGTTAAAATGACTGCAAAGCCTAACCTTGAACCTGATATATCCTCTAGCAAGCCCAAAAGCAAAGATGTTGCTTCCTATCTAGCGCACTGCGGCTTTTATGATTATGTTGGAAGGCGTAAAGACATTACAGATGAAACCGTCTACCGCAATGAGGAGATTGTTAAAATTGAAAGAGAGACTGATAGCTCGGTAATAGAAAAAAAAGAGGAAGAAATTATTACAATTTTAAAAAAATATAGTGCTCTTAATGATGAACAAATTGAGGAGTTTAATTGCACCGTTTTAACAGAAGCATTTAATAATGTCAGTGAACACGGAGTTCGCTCTAACTATTATAAAGACGGGTGGTGGACGCTAACGCAAGTTCATCAAAATACTGGAATTATTTCTCTATGCATAGCTGACAATGGGATTGGAATAAAAAACTCACTAAAAACAGGCCCTCAAAAAGAGGCATTAGCTAAAGTAATTGGTAATGATAGTGATGGAGATTATTTGAAACATTCCTTAAAAGAAAACATTAGTGGAGCCTTGACCGCATCTACAAAAGACCAAACCAGTAGTTATCTAAGGAAAAAGTCATTTTCTCGTGGGTCTAGGAGAGGAAATGGTCTTAATAGAATTAAAGAAGCTTGTAAAAATTGTAATGTGCAATTTACCCTTATTTCCCAAAAAGGTTTTTTAAGAATAAAACCAAGTGGAAACATAGACCAAAACGGAACGAAAAGTAAAAAAGTTTTTGCAGGAACTTTATACCACTTTACGATTCCAGTTAAAAAGGAAGAAATGAAATGATAAAAATAAATGTAGGTAAGGAATTTGCAGAAAGACTTTTAAATCGAGATAAAAATCAAAGAGATGGAAGAAATAATGCAGAAGATTTTAGAAAGAAATATCTTTCTGATTTAGATAAAAAAGATTCATGGAACAACGAAACTCCTTATATTGAACTTGATTTTGCTGACGTAACAAGAATCGGGCCATCATGGGCCAATGAAGCATTTGCTTATTTTACTAAATGGGCGAAGCCAGAAACTATTTTAAATAAAATTAAAATTATCCATATCACTAAGGTCAAAAAAGCGATTATAGACGTTGAACTCAAGACTGGATATAAAGAAAAATAGAGATTTTATCTACCTGTATAGGGTTGGAAATTTAAGATAATGACCTTTATAACAGACAAACTTCATTTATTAGGCTGCGATGTGGTTTATAGGACATTTAACATAATACTTTATGGTACGGGTTTGTGGTTAGGATATAAGTATTACAAACTAAGACAAGAGTTTGATTTAGAAAATGCGAAGAAAGAACGTATTAGAGGAAGATTAAAATATATTTTAGATGAACTTGGGAAAGTCGATGAGTATGTAAACACTATTCTTTCCTCATCAAAAAAAGAAGAAGTAATCGAAGCAAAGGCCAAATTAAGCCGAGCTTTTGAATTAATAAATGTATTTCTTGAAAAAAACGAAGACCTTCTTAAACTCTCAGGAGAAGAACTTGAAAGTATAGCCATGGTCAATAGCTTTATTGAAAATAGTTATGTTATTTTTCCCATCAAAGAAGAAAATTTAACCCCTGAAAAACGCCATGAAGAAATGCTTAGCTATATCCCAATTATCCAAGAAGCAAGGACAGTTTGTTTACAAAAAGCTGAAAATGTTTAATTTCCATGCGGCCAAGGCCGCGCCACTCTGACATCAATAACCTAGAAAACCTTCACTTCATTTTTTTGAAGACTTATAAACCCCCTCCCTCTGGAGAATCTTTGCGACAGTGAGCTAACTCCATTTTTTGCCCTATCTCTCAATTCCGGCGCATTTAGACTCAGTATATCAAGGGTCTCAACCCGCCCTTTGTCTACCTTCGCCCGGCAACTTGAAACATAACACCCCCTGCGGTATTTTTGTTGGAGTTTTCTCGACGACAACCTCCTGCGAATGCGCAGCGTTTAAAAAGGGGCCAAATGAAACTCTCACCAATCACCCTTCTCTTCCTTCCCTTTTTCTGGGCCTTGCTCTCGGGGCCGGCGTACGGCCAAACCGCGTGTGCTTTTCCTCCCCAGGTTGAAAACGAACCTTGGGATGCGTTCTGGGCGCAACACTATGTGGGGGCAGATTTGTTGCGGGAAGAACTTGAAAAACTGAGGGCCTCGGACGAAGAGACTGCTGGCTTGGTGGCGATATGGGACTCTCCGATAAGAAAGCACGACGAACAAGTCAGTCAAATTATCGCCGGAACCAGGGCCTCGGCGCTCATTCCCCGCAGCGGGCCTTTTCCCATTTATCACAATCCAAAAAATGTCGAGGAATTTTCCAGAGACTGCCTTCAAAAAAGAAATTGTCCCCTCTACATCAATCACTCCATGGATTGGAGTAGTGACAAATTCGCCCAACTGGTTCCCCTGATGAGTTCTCGGGGAAGCACGGTGGTGACCTCTGCGGGCAACGGTCGCACGGCGGTGAGATCGCAGAAAAATCACATTGCCAGGAACCAAAGAAATATTGTGGTCACTTCCCTGGCCCCCGACGGAAGGCCCTCGATCTTTACTTCCTATTCCGACGCCGCCACCATTGCCGCCCCTTCGGACAATTCCATCAGGAGTTATGACTTTGAGGGGAACCCAACAAATTTTGGCGGCACCAGTGGGGCCTCTCCCCTGGTGACCGGTACTCTGGGCGCTTTTACTTTGCTCAGTGGGTATCCTCTGGAGACTTCCGAGGCGCGCTTTGCGCTGGAAAAAACCGCCGTTCCCCTGCCCTTCCTTCCCCGCTCCCACCTGCTCGGTGCGGGTATGCTCAACACCTATAAAATGGGCATGGTCGCCCAGAGGCTCAAGCAAAAATGCGACCAGCTTTTGCCCGAACTTCGATACAACTGTTTGTACGATGCCATAAGGGATGAAAGCGTCTATCGTTTTGAAGAGGAATCCCGCCAACTCTTTGTTCAAGCGCAAGCGTCTTTTCCCGAATGTTTTGGCGAAAATCAAAATATCGGCATGGATAGTTGCCAGAAGGCGCAGGCCTTTGACGACTTTAGAAGGGCCGCTCTTCTCAATCCCGAAGACGCCCGCATCTGGAAGGGCCTTGCCTGTATTAAAAACAGGTTTTTCCGCAGTGAAAAAAGCAAACAAACAACCATGTTTTACCTGTCGCTGGCCGAAAGAGTGCAACAAGAGGATGGTGAAATCCTCGCCGATCTTTGCCGCCATCGCCCCAAATTGGCGCAATATCTCGACGGGCCGACACTTTCGTCCCTCATGAACGAGACCGAATGCCAACCCGAACTCCTGGACAATATCATGTGGCCTCTTTTTAATGCCCGGGCCGACTGGATTACCAATCGCCAGGCACTGATCGGAAAACTGATCACTCATCCCCAGATGAGTGAATTGACCCTGCTCAAAATTGCCAGTCAATTTCAAAACAATTTCCAAAAGGTGGAGTTCGATTCCCGCACCATCTTTGAACACCTGTTCACCCATCCCCTGTTAAACGAGGAAGTGCTCTACACGCTGGCCAAATATTTGGAGTTTAACACTCAAAAAATCCCAGACCACCAAAGCATTTTTGAGCGCATTTTTTCCCACCCCCTCACCGCCTCTGGAAAGGGCAAAACTGTTTTTTACTCCCTGACCAGGTACTTTGAAAAAAATGCCGGCGAGATTCCTGATCATCACCAGGTCTTTGAACGCATCTTTTCCCACCCCAAACTGGACACCCACACGTTTCGATATCTGGCGAGCTATCTTGAGCGATATGCCGAACAAATTCCTGACCACCGTGGGATTTTTGAGCGCCTTTTCGCCCACCGACTTTTAAGCGCGAGAGCACTCGCCTCTCTAACCAAATACTCCATGGACAATTTAGAGCACACTACCGACCCCCATGCGCTGGTGGAACGCCTCTTCGGGCATCCCAAATTGGACAGCAGCGCCCTCAAACATGTGGCCAGGGAAATGGGGAAACATGTCCCCCCATCATCTTACGGCCAAATGTTAGAACGGATTTTGGCACACCCAAAATTTGGAATCAATCACAACGACTTTGGACACATGACCAACATCATCTTGAACAACGCCGAATACATCTCCGAGTACAAAGAGTACAAAATTTTTCTGAATAATCTGCTCGATCACGACAAGATCAGGGCCACATCACTGGTGGATATAACTCGAAGCCTATTAAAAAATCCCGAAGTAACAACAATAGATCAAGCGTTTTTGGAGCGCGTCTTGGGCCATCCCCAAAGCAATCACAACGGCCTCAAGACCATCACCGAACTGGTGATAAATAATTCCGACAAAGTTCCGAATCTCCAAAGGCATGCCCAACAAGTTCTCGCCCACCCCCAGGTGGCCGGGCCTAGAAACAACCGCTATCCCGTAACCGCCCTCCGGTTTGTAGCACAGCTTGCGATTGAACATTCTGACCGCATCCCCGACTCCCAAATCTTTTTGAATCAAATTCTCATCCATCCCAAGGTGAGCACTTCCGATCTCGGACATATCGCCAGAATCATCGTGCAAAACGCGGCCTCCGTGGCGAATTTTCAAACCCTCCTCAGCGAAATTTTGGAACACGCTAGCGCCGGCGCAAACACCATCGAAGGCATGGGCGTGGCGATAATCAACACCGGCATTTTGCCGGAATTTCAAGACCTCTTTGACCGCCTTGTCGATCATCAGGCCCACAATTACGGAACTCTCAGCAAGATGATCACCAGACTCAAGCGCAATCGCGACAAGATCGCCAACCACCAGGAATGGCTTAATAAATTGGAACTCAAAAAAGATGCCTTAACCAAGAGATAGCAAAATCTTCCCAGTAATAAAAATTGGCCCATAATTTTTTTTGCCTCATAATAGACGAATGAGGCAAAATTTCATGAACCGTGCAAAATTACTAAAACTTTTTTTGTCTGGAATGGCATTCCTTTGTTTTTGCGTCCATTCGGCAGAAAAATTTACTCCAGAAGTTAAAGACCTCAATTTTTCTGTGAAAACCAGCGTTCCCGGATTTTATTTTGGGGGTTCCCTCAAGAAACCACTACTGCTCAAAAAACATGGCAAAATCTACGACCTTACCATTCCCATCAAAGAACTCACCACCGAACTGCCTTTGCGCGACCAACATATGCGCGAAAAAGTCTTTCAGGGCAAAGATATCCAATTTCGTGGAACCTCTGAATGTCCCACAGAGGCCTCATGCACCCTGAAAGGTGAACTTGAAATTGCAGGCAAAAAGAAACAAGTGACGCTGTATTTGAATAAATCAGGTCAATATTTTCATTTGAAGTATAAAATTAAACTCAGCGATTTTTCCATTCCTCCACCTGAATTTGCAGGCGTGAAAGTTAAAGATGAAATTAGTCTTACGGCAACTGTTATTGAGTAGCCTTGTTTTCATCTCCAAGGCCCACGCTTATGAAACCATGATTCGCTACAAGTACGGAAATTGCATGACTTGTCACTATTCACACACCGGATCGGGACTGCTCGGCCCCTACGGAAAAGTCATTGCCGGCCAGGTTTCCACCTTTTCCAGCAGCAAAAATCCCCAATCCAAAAGCTGGGATAATGGCCTGCAGGCGCGTTTTGCCCGTTTTGAGGCAAACGCAACAGACCCCCGCCATTTCCCCATGCAACTCGACTACCTGAGCGCTTTTAGAAGGGGCAAAACCAGCTTTGAAGGCGTTCTCAGCAAAACACCCAAACCGAAAAATACCCCCAGTCCACATTTAGAAGACCAATTTCACATCAAAAAGGCACTGGTCACCTATTCCCCCAGCAAAAAAATACACTTTCAACTGGGCCGGGATTTTCTGGACACCGGATTAAACCTGGTCGATCATACTCTTATGGTGAGAAGTCATAACAAACGCAGTGTCACCGATTTTTTCTCGGTCGGAAGAATGATCTATTATACAGACACATACAAACTGGCCCCCTATTTCTTTTTCCCCAGCTTTCAGGAAAACTACGAACACAAAGAAAAAGGCGCAGGCATCAAGGCGGAAAAACACTTTCCCGCTCACAGAACCAGCCTGGCCTTTTCCCAATTGATAGGAGACACCTCAAACCTCACCCGCAAAGAAAGCTCCCTTTCATTCAAAACCGGCCTTAAAAATCTGGTTTTTTTGGGAGAGGCGAGTTTTACCCACAGGCAACTCAAACCTTCAAAAACCAAATTCGACCAAAACGCCTATTTATTTTCCACCCACTTGTTTCCCGTGGAATCACTCGAATTAAAAATAGATGTGGAAAAACTTTTTGTCAGTTCCCCTTTTCCCCGTCGTGCGGTAAGATCAAATCATGCCGTCCTATGGAAACCCATCAGAAATCTCAGTTTACAATACCACGCTAAAAGAAATATTGACCGAAAAGACCAATTCCAATCCATCTGGCAAATCTATTTCAACGGATCATTTTTATGAAAAAACTAATAGCCACACTCCCCTTTCTTTTGCTTTTTTCTTCTTGTGGAAAAAACGGAACCGACGAATCAAAGTTTTACAGCGATGACCTCTTTATTTCAACAGGCCAGGTGGTCACCTATCAACTTTTGAAAACCACCGTACTCGACCCCTGGGGCTGTCTGACCTGCCATGGGCCAGGTGGTGGCGGCATTTCCTGGGGGGCCAATGACAATGCCATCAGACAAAATATTATCGCCAACAAAATTGTTCCCGGCGACCCGGATGCCAGCCCCCTCTACATCAGATCGGAAGGCAACACACCCCAAACCATGCCTCCCCAGTGGCATAGCAGACCTGGCCCCGTCGATGCTCAAGGTTTGGAATATATCCGGCGCTTTATCGACGATCAGTCCCCTTGAAAAAACAGATTACTCTTCGACCTTCCAGCGTTTGACCTCTTTGAGAGTGGCCGGCTCGGCCCTTTGCTTGCCGCACTTGAGGCAATAAAGAAAATGCATCTTCACAACGCCATTAAAAACCACTCCAAAGCGTTCATGCTTGCAATCAATAACTTTTAATTTCTTATCTTCCTCGGCCATCTCACCTTCTCTCTCTGGCCTTATCCTCTCGATCTTCACCCATCAGCTCTTGTCTCTTTTCTTCGCTCACGGGCCGCAATTTTTTCTGGCAATCCAAACAAAACTCATAATAGGTGTTGTCCTTGGGCGACCATTCATAACCAACCTTTGCGCACTTATCGCAACCCCCGGAACAACAATCTTTTCCCTCACTCATACTGCTCTCTCTGTTTCAGTTTTTTTATCTATCGGAATTTCAAAATAAATCTTTAAAATTTCTTAACTAAATATATTTAATTTATATTAAAAGTCTTGGCCCCGTGCCAGCGTTTAATCTCTGCCGGCCAAATCTGTCAAAATCTTGTCGGGATAACAAAATCTTGACCTCTCTGGCATTCGTTTGCAGCGAACAGGGCGGATTTGGCGCCTAAATTGTTGGCATGATTCTTGCATACAAGGGTGACTGAAAACAAAGGAGTCACCCTTGTATGCACAACGCAAAAAGAAAAAAAAGAAGAAATCCAATCATCACGATGCCCTGTTTAAAGATATTTTCAGCAACAAAAAATACTGTCTCGACATCTTCCGCCTGGTCTTGACCCCGACGGAGTTTCGCCTTTTCAAGTGGAAAACCCTCAAATCAGAGGCCACCCTTTTTCTCGATGAGAAGTGGAAGGAAAGGCGCGCCGACCTCATCTTTTCGGTCAAACTGGCAAGCGGCAAGTCCGTCAGAATCGTCTTCCTCTTGGAACACAAGAGCGGCCAAGACCCCTCGCTTTTAAAGCAACTGCTCGAATACCAGACCCACATCTACGCCAAAAAAAGGGGAACCGCCCCCATCGACGAGGCGATCATTCCCATCGTGGTCTATCACGGCCAGGAAAAGCGCTGGAAGGGGCCACTCCGCTTCCAGGACTCCATAAAGGGCCTTTCCCAGGGCCTACGCCAGCATTTCGGCAAGAATATCCTGGATTTTAGCTGCCGCCTGCTCAACCTCCAGGACGTGCCCTCATGGAAAAAAAAGCCGTTGACAACCTCTCCCATTTTGTTCATAATGGCCTCAATCTGGCGCGTAAAGGAAAGCACTTTCCCAGAACTCTTCCAGCTTGCCAGGGGACTTGATGAAAAGGAGCGCAGGAAATTATTGGTAAAGGCGATGAATTATCTCCACCACCACAACAGCAGAAAATTTTCCTGGAAGAAGCTAGAGGAAATTGAAGCAAAATTCGTAAAAAACAAAGGAGAGCGCATTATGCCCGCATTAAAATCATTTTTAGAAATAGAGCACGAAAAAGGCATTGAAAAAGGCATTGAGAAAGGCCGCGAGGAAGGCATTGAGCAAGGCATCGAGAAAGGAGAGCAGAAAAAGTCACGGGAGATTGCCCGCAACCTGCTCGCCGACGGGGCCGAACCCAAGTTTGTCGCCAAGACTACCGGCCTAACCCTCGCCGAAGTCAAAAAACTCACCAAAAAATAGGCGCGCTGGCCCCGATTGCTGGCCGTTTGATCTCTTGGGGAAGCACTGGCCTGTGCCACCCCTATCGGACCCCCTCCCGGCCGCCGCGCTATCACTCCCCGCCTTCCAAGCACTCCCCTCTCAAAATTCATTTTTTATAATGAGCATACTCCAACAAAATTTCTTTCAAATTACTTAACATTTCCTCAGTATCTTTTTCATATACCCGAATAATTTTGCGTTCTTTAACAATTTCTTCATAATCGCTATTCTTAATTTTTTCGACTTCTAATTTGCTATTAAAAAAATAATCTTTAGTTGAAAGTCTGTATTTTATTCGCTCATTCAAATTGACTTCTATTAATTCCATGAATTTGCCATCACCAAGTTCTTCTAATCTCTCATCATCATAAACCTCATAAAAAGTTTTTTCTATAAAATCATAATTCTTTTTAATTTTGGAAATAGTATCTCTGTCTTCTTGTTCATCAATGTAAATTTCTGGATTCCTTAAAAAAGACAAAAAAATCAAGATAGCATCTTCATTATCTTTGAAAATTTTTTCTGGATAATAATTTGGACGTTCCTCTTCTATATCGACCAAGATACGCTCACCACTCCCTTTAAATTCACTATCCATGTCATACCTAGGCGACCCTATTAAAACATATAAATATTGCTCTATTTTCCACCAATGTTTTAAAACACTATGGCACTGTTCTGCATATCTCTCTGATCTTTTTTGATTTCCCCATTCCTTAGATACCCACACAATCAAAACTGTTTGAATAATGATAAAAATAACTTGTATTAAAGTTAGTAAATTAGAAATCGTAATCTCACACAAAATTTACCTCTCTAATTTTTCATTTCTGCTCTTTCTTGAAGTTAAGTGGTTCAACTTCTTCTGGAAGTTGATATGACTCAAGTAACTTAAAACAAGTATCGTCTCGGGGGTCTTTAGTTTGGGCAGAAGCAAGTCTTCGACCGCCCTTTTGGATAATTTGTTGGTTCTGGACTCGCTCCATCTTGTGAAAGTCTGGTTTCCTGAAATCAATTTTATTGAGCATTTGTTTGATGAATTTTTCGTATTTTTTATTCCACTTTTGTTTTCCCAATAAATAGTAAATGCATTTTTGTTGAGCGGCCAAGTTAGTTTTTTCTTTTTCCATTTTGTTAAAATTGTTATTTATTGTACCTCTCTGTTCTGGGCCTAATTGAGATGCCGTAAAATATCCAGCTATAAGTAAAACAACTAAATTTAAAAAGTGATTGAGTAAAAATTGTGACCACTCTTGTTTTTGTTGTTCCGCCATTCTTTATCCTTTTTGAAATTCTTTCTCTGAAGGCCACTCTGTCCAGCGTCGTTTTTCAATATAACCTTTGTCCTGTAAATCTTTTTTCATTAGATCAAGAACTTTCAATTCCGTGTCTTCTAAACTATCAGGGCCTAAAGATGATTCTATTCGTTTTGTCATTTTATCTATCCAATCTAAAAACATTGCTTTTATATCGTCAGAATCAAATAATTCTTTTTCAATATAATTTTTCTCCAACAAATCTGCTCTCATTTTTCCTAAAGTTCCAACAAGAAAAGGGGCATTTCCCCCATCCAATTTTTCTAGTTCTTTATTTATCAAATCTATAAAACATTTTTTAAGCATTTTCCCTCCTGTTATAACTGATGCTCAGTTAGCCGAATCCATAAAAGTCTCCATCGAATTATATTCTAACGCTTGTTTGAAAATTGCTTTTCTTTCACCTAATGAACTTGCCTCATGGATTTTCTCTACAGTAGCGTCAAATCTATTAGCAGGTAAATATATTGCTGATGCCATCCCAGAAGAGGTCTGAGGAATTGATCTAATAGCTTCTGCAATTTCTTCTTTTGAAGGCCTATCTTTCATCAATGCGGGAAATTCCTTTGCCGTAGATTCAAATTTTAAACTTTTAATATGCTCCTCAAGCAATTCAACAGCATAACGCAGTTTCGCAACTCCAGAATGTATTTCTTTTGCCTGTTCTTGAATTTTTAGAATTTCGTTTAATAAATCATGGCCTTGATATACTGCTACCGTGGCTGCAATACTAAACAAAGGGCCGGGGCCAAATAGCCACTTAAAAAATTCAATAATTTTGTTTTTATTTTCTTTTTTTACATTTGAAAATTCTTCTGACTGTGAAAAATCGCTCATCTTTCCCTCCTAGGAATAGGACTCCCGTGAAAAGCGAAGCCCTGTTTAAAATTTGTTTTGGGACTCGTTTCCTTAATCGAGTAACGGCGGGAGCGGTCTGCTTTTTATTCGACGCTCCAGCGTCTGATCTCTTGGGGGGTGGCCGGTTCGGGCCGTTGTTTGCCGCATCTCAGGCAATAGAGATAATGCATTTTCATAACGCCATTAAAAACCACCGAAAAACGCTCATGCTTGCACTCAAGAATTTTTAATTCTTCTTCGCTTTTGTTTCTTTTCTCATTCATATTTTCACCCAAAAAAAGCACCCCCGATGGGGGGTGCTTTGTCTATATTGCCCAAACAAGCAGAGGGTACGGGGCAAAAATCAACTCATCATTGAATCGTAATCTCGGCAATCTCAACGCCGACCACGTCAGCGAATCCATCGGCCGATGCAGTAGCAGTGATTTTACATTTATCACCAGTATTCACACTGGCACCATTAGCTGTCACCTCACCCGTTACAGAATTAATGGTACAGACGGAGGTATCACCATCGTAAGTGCCGTCCGCTCCATCATCACTATCCACCTGCCAGTTGCTAAAAGTGACAGTTATGCTATTATGATCAGCGCCCGCAGTACTACTT
Source organism: Bacteriovoracaceae bacterium (assembly GCA_965215445.1). Classification (GTDB taxonomy): domain Bacteria; phylum Bdellovibrionota; class Bacteriovoracia; order Bacteriovoracales; family Bacteriovoracaceae; genus CBDBLK01. The sequence continues at coordinate 2,161,169 of CBDCDT010000002.1, forward strand.
GGAGAAACTGCGCCGTTAGCGGCCGGATTAGTGTAAGTCGGTGGAGTACCTCCACTGGTAGTGAAATCCAATGTTCCCAAGGTAGTAGTAATACCCGCAGTATCCGAGATATTTACCCAAGTTGATTCAGCGTACTTGTTGGCCACGGCGACCCATTGGGCGTGAACCCAACATTGTCCGGCAGTGCTTCCCAGTGCTCTCACAACACCATTTGCATCAATCTGACAGACAGTTGAAGTCGTACAGGAAGCAGCGTCTTGAGCATCACAAACCCGGTAGGCTATCGCTCCTCCTCCCGGCGCAGTGTTGGTAATGGGGTTGGGAGAGCTTGCTGCATTTCCAGTTATGGCATCGGTAGAGTAAGCGTCGGTTGCGGTCAGGGTCTGAGTTCCGATAAGGACGGTCAGTTCGATACTCTCGACATCGAGGTAGGACAGGTATCCTGGGGTTATGTTTCCGCCAGTTTGTGTAAATCCCACCACTCCGACTTCACAAATATCACCCACCTCAGCGTCGGCCCCGACTGTAATTTTTCCGTGATCGGGGTGTTGGTCATCAACAACGCCATCACTATTAGCTTCGTAGAGAGGACGCTCCACGGATAATGCACAAACATTGTCTGTAGCAACTCCACCTCGCAAACCTTGAACACGGTATTGCCAAAAAACACCTACGCTATTTTGATCGGTGGTGGGAAGTGCGGTGGGGTCACTGGAGGTCGCGCGGCCGATCTGCAAATCGCTCGGAGCATAGGCCAGAGTGGGAACGCTATTCAAGATCAGCGCTCTGGCGGGCAAGATATTGATGGTGGCCAATTCTGTCCAAGGAGAGGCGTTGTAATCGTCATTATTGCTGTAGCGAACCTGGATGACACAACTTCCTTGGAGAAGGCCTGCAACCAATCCGGCAGTGGGGATGACTTCACAGTGTCGCTCGCCGGACTTGACGCCGTATTCGTAAGTACCCCCGCCGGTAGGTGGCGCGGGTGGAATTAGTGGGTTGTTGCTCGTTCGCAAGTCTATGGACGATCCTACTCTCACCGAGGGGTTGAAGCCGTAGGGTTCCTCCCAAGCGGTGGGTGCGGTCTGGTCAGCGGCGGCAATTTCGATACCGTCGGCACCTGCAATGCTGGCCCAGTTTGAAGGAGCATAGTGATCGTTTCCGCTCCAGCGCGCTTGAACCTGGCAAGTACCGCCTCCTACACCCGTCACGCGACCGGCATTGAGTCCATCCAATGGGGCCACGGTACAAATATTGACGTCTGTCGTGCGCACCTCTAAATTCCCCTGTCCGCTGGCAGTAAAGGCACTGGTCAGGTCAGCGGTTTCCCCGACTCTGATGCTGGTGGCGGAGTAGAGGTTGGTAGCGGCAAGTTCCGCCTGGGCCAGGTGAGCGATGTACACTGCAACGACTCTCTCACCAGTTCTGGAACCGGTGGTGGCAGTCAGTTTGATTTGGCAAGTTCCGGCGGTAAGGATGGTCAAAGCACCACCATCGGCGGTCACCGTACAAACGGAGGAAGTTTCGCTTGAAAAAACCTGAGTTGTCGTATCATCGTCGTGAGAGAGAGTCACCGTCTCCAGCGTCGGGGTTTCGTCTCCCCAGGTAATGCTGCTGGGATTGTATCCGCTCCACTCAAAGGTTAAATCAGTGGCCACAGCGGCGGTGACAACAATATCCAGATCAACCTGAGCACTATCGGTGATTTCCAAATCGTTGTAATCGGTCTTGGTTACCGTGGCCTTGACCCTACAGGTTCCCGCAGTGCTAAAATCCTTTAATGTACGCAGCGCCACCGGGTCGCCGGTATCGAAAGCACATCCAGTGCTTCCATCAGTGTCCACGGCGTAAGTGACATCGGCGTCGGAATGTTCTCCCAAATCCACCGGATCGAGAGTCAGTTCATCTCCCACTTTGGCAGTTTTTTGCGACAGCGACCAAGTGATCCCGGTCATTGCTCCGTTGGCAATAGTAATACCGCCACCTGAAATATTGACCCAATCGGTTTCGTTAAAGCGGTTGGCCACGGCGACAAAGCGGGCGTGAATAAAACAGTCGCCGGCCACTTCAAGACCTGTTACTTCACCTTCATCGCTCACGCTACAGGCAGTGGCCTCGGCCCCACTGTCGGGGTCGGCATCATCCCAAGCGCGAAGTTCTAAATCACCACCCATATTCATATTGCCAGGAAGGGGCCAGCAAGGGCCAGCACTGGTGGCATCCAGCTGCACAGAATTTGCACCACTACAACTTGCACCACTATTATTCGCATAAACATCTCCACTGTTTGCAGGCATGGGGGGAGGCTGATCTCCTACGATAATGGTAATGGTCGCCACTTCCGCCCAAGGCGAGGGGGAGGTGTCTTCGTCGCCAAGGTATTGCGCTTCAATTACGCAACCACCGTTGGTATTGACTCCGGTGACCACACCTGTACTGTGGTGTACTGTACAGCCTTCGCTTCCGGCCTGAACCCGATAGTCCAATGCCCCGGTTCCGGAGCTGGTGGGAGTGCTGGGAGGATTGGAACGCGCACCAACTTCTACTTCGGGAGCAGCGCCGTAGGGATCGCTCCAGCCACTGGGGGCGGTTTGCGTTCCGGCGGCGGCGGTCAAAACCAAATCCACGGGGTCGGAATCGACATCGGTTCTGCCGGGGGCCTGCAAAGTGGCGGTAATCCGGCATATATCTCCGGTGGAAGCACCACTTTCCGCAGTGACGGTTCCGTGTTCATCGACTGAGCAAACATCGGCCTTGTCGGTGGTATCACCAGAGTCTCTTCCCAAGGCAGTATAAACGATGCTGGCCACTCCGGCACTGCTGGTGGGAGCAGCGTAGATGGCGAGTTCCCCGCCAACGCGCAAACTTCCCCGGTATTGCATCTGTTGTTCCACAGTTTGGGCCGCCGCAGTGGGGGTGACTGTAAAGGTTTCAGAAAAATCGGAGTAACCACGAAGAGAGACAGTTACAGTGACGACACATTCAGAATTATCGTGAAAGGAAAGCTCTTCGGAACCAGAGGTGTCATCCCAGCGACAACTGCCCGAAGTGGTGATTTCCGTAGCATTGGCGACCGGATCGGCAACGGGGGCATTGCCCGAAGTTCCCGAGCCAAAATCTATATCCGTACCCACAACGGCGCCGGTAGTGTTGCTGCTCCAATTCGTCCAGGTGATGCTGGTGAAGCCTTCGAGATCATCTACAGTGACGGTTTGTCTAATCCGCACATCCAAAAAGCCATCCGCCGAAGCATCCAATTGAATCTCACATTCTCCCGGGGTCACGGCGGTAACCATGCCGTTTTGATCGTTGACTGTACAAATAGGAGCGGTCAAAGAAATATAGCGATAACTGGGTGAGGCCACCGGAGCGGTAATTGACTCCACCCACCCTGCAGAAACTTCTTCAGGATAAAAACCAGTGGGGCTGGGGGTACCGTATCCCGCCCAATCAGTGGTGTTGGCCTCAACTACTTCCATCTCAACGACAAAAACCCGATCGACAAAACCTTCCGCTACGACAGTGGCCCTGATTTTACAGGTTCCGGTGTTTGCAGCGTCGGGAGTCATTTGCCCGCTATTGGCATCCACCGTACAAACCTCCAAATCGTTTGCGTCGATAGCACCGTCACCGTTGGTGTCGGTTTGAACCACTTCAAAAGCGATTTCCGTACCCATTCCGGGGGAATCAACAAATTCCAGAGCCTCCAGAGCGCCATCACTCCCCAATATTTGAGCATTATTAATGTTTTCACTTTCATATCCCGCCCAGGTGGTTTGTTGCATTTCCGTAATCAATTCTTCCACGGGAATATCCTGTCCTTGATCGTCTTGCCTGGGGGCACTCAAACAACGGCCGCGGCCATCTGCCGTATTGATCCGGCAAATAGTTTTTTCCTGATCGTCATCATCGCCGTTAACCGTGATCGCCCAGTTGTCGGAACACGATAGTGCTTTGTCTCCGTTATAAAGGTTGGCCTCGCAGGTGAAATCGTCTCCCACGGAATCGCTGATGGTTTCAAAGACGGCGTTGCAATTGAATTGCCTGACTCCGTCCACATAACAGGTCAACACATCGGAGAAGCTATCCACTCCTTCGTACCCCACCACTTCGTCGCTGCCAGTAAGGGGAGTGGTGGAAGTAGTGGAAGGAGGAAGGCCGTCGTCTTCCAAGTCCATACAGACTTTAATTTCCTGGCCGTCATGCTCTTCTTCGCGGCAAACTTCCTGATCTTCCGGGTCTGCGTCGCTACCGTCATAGCTGATGACAACCCCGTCATCAAAGGCCAAAACCCTCACCGTTTCGGTAATCCTGTTTTCGATTTCAGGGGTGATACTACCCCCTCCGGCACTATTCCAAGGATTTTCGACCGCTGCTGGTGCTGGTTTGGATTTTTTCTTGGAACAAGAATTAAAGGAGAGCAGAACGGCAAAAGAAATGAGAACGACAGATAAAAAGCGAGTGAAAGTTTGACGTGCGAGCATTAGATCATCCTTGGTTTAAGGCCCAAAAAATTTATAGACCTTATAAGGATATTTTATTTTTCTTAAAAAAGTTTAGATTTTTTTACTAATGTAATATTTTGTAAGAAATAGCCGAAGAGAAATACTTATCTCTTCTTTGTCTTTTTGGTTTTTTTCTTGCGTGTAGTGGAAGCAGAGACTGAAGAATGGGAATCCTCGGCCATCAGAAGTTTTTTGCGGGGAGTGGAATCCTTGCCAAAGCAAACCTGTAAAATGTTTTGGGCGTCTTTGGGTTTTTCCACCACAATTTTGGTGTAGTCTCCCCGATCCATGACGTGTTTCCACGCCTCCGGCCCCATTTCGCCAAGGCCTTTGTTTCGGTGAATGACCTTGATGGTGACGGATTTTTTGCGCTTAAATTCTTCGAGTTCGCGCTCGCTTTCCATAAACAGCGTTTCCCGGCCGGTTTCCACTTCAAACAAAGGGGCCTTGGCAATTTGAATCGCGCCCTGCTCGAAGAGTTCCGGCCAGTAGGTATAAAAAAAGTTGGTCAAAAGTGTATTGATGTGGCCGCCGTCTACGTCGGAGTCGGATAAAAAGACGATCTTGGAGTAGCGCAGGCGCGACCAGTCCACTTTTTCTCCCAAAACCAGTCCGGTGGAGGCCATGATGTCGGAAAATTCCTGGTTGGCGAGAACGTCTTTAAGATTGCTCTGGGTGACATTCATGGGTTTGCCCTTGAGGGCGATGCCCCCTTGGTAGAGTTTATTGCGTGCCGAGCGCAGCCCGCCGATGGCGGAATCCCCCTCGCAAATAAACAGGGTGCATTTTTCGCGCTCGCGGCGTTCGTTGGCGTCCAACAATTTTTCCACTCGCTGCTTTTTTTGTTTGCGCCCCTTTTTGCTGGCCTCCTTGAACATTTGAAATTTGTGGCGATTGCGGGCGCGGTCCATCACCACTTCGAGTAAATCTTTGCGCTTGCGCAGAAATTTTTCCACCGCCTTGACGGTCACCTGTTCGATGGCCTTTTCCAATTGAAGGTCGCGCACCAGTTTGCGTTTGGTCTGGGATTCAAAACGCGGGTTGGGCATGGTCACTCCCACCACAAAAGTGGTGCCCATTAAAATGTCGTTGTCGATCAAATTCAATTTTTCTTTTTTGGCCAGGCGTTCGAGTTTGTCCTTGAAGGCGTTGATAAACAGGCGCTTGAAACGGTCTTGGTGAAAACCGCCATCAAAGGTAGGGGTCGAATTGGCAAAGCCGACAAATTTTTCCCGCTCCTCGCTGGCGGGGTCAAAACACAGGGAAAGGTGCAGGTTGATGCGGCCCTTGACCTTTTTGCCCTTGGAATTGTTGGATTGGTAGACCACCTCTTCATCCAAAATACTATAGGCCCGCTCCCGGTCAATTCTTTGCGCCAGTTCAAGCAGGCCCTTTTTAAAGTGGTATTTTTCCTTATTAAAGGAAAAGCGCAGCCCCGGGTTGTTGTAGGCCAGGTCGATAATCCGCTTGCGCAAAATATTTTCGTCCACCAGGTTGTCCTTGTAGACTTCGGTAGCGAGGGAAAACTCAACTTTGACTCCCGAGTGGCCTTTAAATTCCTTTTTCTTGCCCTGAACGATTTTGAGAGCGCCGTCTTTAAAGGTAGTGGTCTGCTGGCGACGGGAATTGTAGTGTTTGATCGTCACTTTAAAGAGGTCGGAAGTCAGGCAGGTGGCCGCCGCCCCCAGCCCGTTTTGCCCCAATGTGCGGTAGAGAAATCCCTTTTCATCAACTTCCTCGTCGCGGAACTTGGAACCCGTGCGAAATTCGGAATAGACCGATTTCACTTTGTCCAAAGGCATGCCAATGCCGTTGTCCTCCACCACCACCGTGCGCCGGTCTTCGCTCAAAGAGCAATGGACGTGGGTGACGTGCCCGCGATAATACTCGTCCACACAATTGTCCAGAATTTCCTCGATCGCTTTGGATTTGGCCTGGTGAAATTGAATGGTTTGAAAGGAAAGGCCCTCGCGGGTGTAGACGTAGGTTTCCAAATCTTCCACGTCGTTGGAACCAAAAACCAGGGTAACGCGGTTGCGGCAATGCCAGCGCTGATCTTTGCTTTCAATCACCGCATCTTTGACTCTGCCGCGGCGTTTGACCGATTCAATGGACACTCTCAATCCCCCTTTCTACAATATATTGTAACAGTAACAAAACTTGGACATAACGTGCAAATGATTATTTGGCTTTTTCTCTCCACTTCCGCGCAGGCCTTTTACCCGGGCCTCGACTCAAGCAGCGATGCTCCCCTTGCCCATTTTGATTCCTGGCCAAAAAAAATCCGCCGCCACATTTTTGAAAAAGGCCCCCACGCCCACGCCGATATTAAAAATCTTACAGGCGTGCGCCAGTCTTTGGATTATCAAATTACCGGACTCCACGAAAAATCCTGTCGCGTGGGCCTTTCCCGCATCTCTCAATACGCGCGCTACAAGGAGTGGGTTTCCCTTATTAAGGAGAGCCGCTATTCGCCCGAGCAGGAAGTTTTTTTTCGCCTCAAACACAGCTTGCTTCCCTTTAGTATGATTTTGCGCTTCAAACTGCCCCCGATAAGAGAGGCGGGCGACTATCCCTTTCGCTTTGAAGACGGTTTCTTGCAAGGCCTGATCGGACAAATTGGCGTGCGGGAAAAACGGGTGGCGGGCATGGCGCGCTGTCTGATTTCTCTCAAGGCCAATTGGCAAGGCCCTCACTCGGGCATTCCCTCGATCGCCTTTGCCTTTTTTGCGCGCGCTTTGGGAATTTTAACTATAGAAAAATTATTTAAAATTTCCCGCACCCGTTAAATTGATGACTTTTCACAAGCTCTGACCTAGAATGCCCACTTACGCAAACATGGGATAAGCTTTGGATATTTTACGCATTAACGCTACCGACACCCACCCCATCCGGCAGCAAATGTTGCGCCATGGTAAAGAATGGGAGGCCTGCCTTTTTGAGGGGGATGAGTCCGAGCAAACTTTCCATCTGGGCGGTTTTGTCGAGGGCCATCTGGTGAGTGTCACCAGTTTTTATTTTGAAAAACACCCGCGCTTTGAAGACCCCTACCAATACCGCCTGCGGGGCATGGCCACCCTGCCCGAATACCAGGGCCAGGGATTTTCCAGCGCCCTGCTCAAAATGGCCTTCCCCATTATCAAGCAAAACCTGTGCACGCTCTTGTGGTGTAATGCCCGCACCACCGCCCATGGTTATTACCAAAAAGTGGGCTTTGAAAAAGTGGGTGAGGAATTTACCAATGAGGAAGGGCCGCACATTCTCATGTTCAAAAAGATAGTTTAACTACCGTCTGCGCTCTCGAATCAGGCGAAACCCCACCCCGGCAAACCCATAGCTATGGGCGGGATAGCTCCAGGCACGAAAAGTCGAGGCCAGGTTGTCCGCATTGCTAAACCAACTTCCCCCGCGCATAACCCGGTGGGCACCGTAGCGGTGGTGTACAATGTGCGCGTCCTTGGCGCTGTATTTGGCCCCGGCATAATCAGCACGATGAGTTCCCCCTAGGGGATTGACAACTTTGCCCCTCGGAAGATCGTCGTGCAAGTCCTGCACCCACTCGTAGACGTTACCGTTTATGTCGTAAAGGCCCAGAGAATTGTGGCGCAGTCTCGCCACCTCCTGAGTTTGGTTGTCAGCGTTTTGGTGAAACCAGCCATAGCGAAACAACTCTGCCTGATTAACTCCAAACGGATAGAGAGAATCGCCTCCCTCTTTGGCGGCAAATTCCCACTCTGCCTCGGTGGGCAAACGGTAAGTGTATTCGTCTTGAAACTGGTTCAATCTGTGGATAAACTGCTGGGCCTGCTCCCACGATACCCATTCCACCGGGCGGTTGGGGTCGATGCGAGTGCTCCTGCCGTCAATTTTAATTTTGTACTTCCCTTTGCGCACAAAGGCCGAAGGATTGTCTCCCATGGCGATATAATATTGAAGCTGGGTCACCGGCGTGGCCTGCATCTCGAAGGGCCGGGTCAGGGTCACTTCCAAACTCCCTTCATCTCCCATGGCAAAGGTTTTCTCCCCCAGTTTTCCCTCGCTGGGAAATCCCTTCCTTCTAAACTCAAAACTCTCCAAGGCCCCGTCGTCCAGCATTTGGGGACTGACCCCCGACTCCCGGGCCATATCGTAAAACAACTTAAACGAAGTCTCGCGCTCGATTTCCCGCCAGGCGACGGCGCGGTCTGCGGGTTGGGGAAGAAGTCTCAGGTAGTGCCCAAAACGGCCCTTGCCGGAGCCAATTTGGGAAATTAAAAACTGGGCCTTCAGGCCCGCGTCCACGCCCCTTTTTTTCATCCAGATTTCGGCCGCTTCTTTCAGGTTCACCTCCTTCATGCGTGCTTGTACGCCTATGATTTCGGAATAGACCTGCACGATGGGAAAATCTTTCAAGGCGGGGTTTTCCACCAATTCTATAATTGTCCTGGCAAACTGTGAGGCCATTTTGTCTTCTGATTCAAGACCTGTCAGCAGTTCTCTGCCTAAGGCCGCATTGCTGGGAATGGTGTCCAAAACTTTGGCCATCGCCTTGGCGCAATGTTCTTGTTGTGAAAAACCAAACCACGAGAAAAAACTGGAAAACAAAAAAACTATCAGTTTCATTTTGGCCCTCTCCTTTTGATTTTGCGCCACACTTTAGGCGCCAAACTCCACGCTAGAGTAAAACCGCTTTTATACAACCCCGTCAAGGCATAAGTGTGGGTATAATTTTTAAGCAGGCCAGCATAAGGCATCCGCTTTTCTCCCCGATGGCGAATCCCGGTGACAAGTCTCGCCCGATCTAAAGGGGGAAGGCCCTCGAAAAGATTGGCAAATTCCCGCCAGGGATTTTCAAATTGTTTGTGCCGAGGGGCCACAATCCCATCCTTTTCACTGCTTCCCCCCAAGCACAAGGTTTTATGCTTTGACCTATAAAGCAAATTCCAAGGCCCCTGCGCCCAGCGAGTCGTCGGGCGCTTCCAATCCACCTTGTCCCAGGCCAAAAAATGCCCCGGCACGGCCTTGCCCGCCAGACTTTCTCTCGTCAGAGGAAAAAGCTGCGCGAAGGCCCCGCCGGCCAGGACCGCAACCCCGGCGCGCAAACACTCGCCGCCCCAGGTTTGAAGTTCCACTCCCGCCTCAGTTTCTGCGAGCGCGGTGACCAGCGCCTGCTTCCAATGCAGCTTCAGGCCAGAGTGCAGGCGCGCGCTCCACCATTCAAAAAAAACCGGCGCGTCCACCAGATGGCCCTGCTCATAGGGGGTAAGCGTTTGCGCTGACACGCCAAAGCGGCGCTCAAAAGCAGGCCCCAAATACCAGTTGTGCAATTTTTCCACGCCCGGCGGGCGCACTTCTTGGCACCAATCAAAAAAGCGCTCCCCCCCTTCACACAAGAGATCGCCCAGTTCGGAGACACCCCGGCGCACTCCCTGGCGGGCGACGGTTGCGGTGGAAAACAAAGAGCAGGGAGGCAGTTGTGCGGGGGCGGACACCCACAAAATGGAACCGGAAAATCGCTCGCGCAAACATTCTTCCAACAGGGCATGGGCGGCAATGCCGGAACCCACTACCGCCAGGTCAAAAGTTTTAAGTAAATTTTGCCAATAGCTTGACATTTTTATCATATTTTGATAGTTAAAAATGGAGAAGTTATTAGTAACCTAATAGCTTCTTATTTACAAAACGCCCCTAGCAACGCCCCGGTAAGAACTCCGACGGCCGACCTTGGGGCATTTCAATAAGGTTTTTATCAATGAAAGATAAAATTGCCATCATCATTGATGGTTGGTTCATGCGAAAACGGATTTATAAAACAAAAGCCTTTTCTTATTCAGCGAAAAATATACATACTTATTGTAAATCGCTTCTCAAGAAAGAACAAAAAATTTTCAGAATTTATTATTATGATACAGAACCACTAAGAAGTAAAGGACACCATCCCGTAACAAAAAAAAGTATCAACTTTGAAAAAACATCTGTTGCTAAAGAACAAAATAGAATATTGGGAGAAATTCGAGAATACCCCAATTTTGCCCTTCGTTTGGGAGAGACACATTGGAATGGAAAATCTTGGAATTTATCGGAAAATGCTCTCAAACAACTACTTAGCGGAGAATTGCCACCAAAAAACGTTGAAGACAAAGATATTACTCCAGGAATTAAACAAAAAGGCGTAGATATGAGAATCGGGTTAGATATTGCGGCCTTGGCGTATAAAAAATTGGTGGATAAAATTATCGTTATTACGGGAGACCAAGATATTGTTCCGGCACTAAAGTTAGCGAGAAAAGAAGGCATTATCGTCGGTGTCGATTCACTTGGAAATAATGTAAACCCGTTACTGAAAGAGCATACAGATTTTTTTCATACAAAAATCAAAAGTTTCAGGCATTGAGCGTGCGCACCTGTTTTAAATAGTTGGTGTCGCGCCTGAAAGTGCGCAAAACCCATTGGCCAAAAAAGGTGCTGATAGCGTAGGGAATAAAAAAGGACGACAGCACTCCCCACCAGCGCACGGAAACCGGAATCTTGCGCTCGACAAACACCGCCGGCATCAAGTCCCCTCCCCAGTGGTGCAGTCCCCACAAAAAAATGGCCGCCAAAGACATTCCCAAAACAATGCTGGCAACGCCCACTATTTGCAAAAAACGCTGTGATGCGTGCTCCAGTTTTTTTTTGTCCGCACCCAAAACCCAAAAACTCGCCAGGTCGGTTTTGATTTTATCCAAAAAGAGCATCAGTGCGCTGGTCACACAAAGCCCCACCAGCACAGTCATGCCGGTAAAGAGAAAGAGCATCATCATGTTTTCCAACTTGAGCGCCCAAACCAAAGTCCGGTTTTGTTCCTCCCAAGTCAGCAGGCGGTATTCGCCCCAATACTTTTTATCCAGCCTGGATTTTAACTGCGCCTCTTTAAAGGGAGTGTGAATGCGAACGGCATTGAAGGCGCGCTCTCGAATCAGGTTGTGCATTTTTTGGGCCGCAACCCAAACGTGATAGCGGTCAATTTGGGGAACCCGGGTGCTGAGAAGAGAACTGACGTACAAACTCACAGTGCGCGGAACATCGCCGATGAAATCGTCCACCTGGGCGGGGTTGATTAAACGCACACCCCCCGCCTCCCCCACGTTCAAATGGGACGCCAAGTGCTCCGAGAGAATCAACTCGTCAAGTTCCCTGCCTGCCAAAAAAGTCGGACGCGGGTGAGAAGGCGAAAGGGCGTGAACCACCACCGGGGCCAGGTAGGGGCCGGCCTTCAAAAGCATTTCCGCCTGGTATTCGGGCACGGCCAACAGGCCCTCTTCCCGCAACAACTGCGCCATCCCCAAAACCCGCCGGGGTTGTCTAAATTTAGTCCAGATCACCGCTTCGCCCATCACCGCCTTGGAGCGCTCGACGACCTTCTTTTGCAAACCGCCCATCACGCTTTGCAAAACAAAAAGGGCAAAACTGGAAATGGCAAGGCCCGCAAGCGCCAAAAACAAGAGCCGCTGCCGGGTCTTGGCACGGAAAATATAGGCGGCGAAATAGCGAAAGAAGGGGGTTTGCGAGGAGTGATTAAGCGGCACAATTCTTCCAATCTGGAAAGATAAGCACGGCAGGATGGGCCTTGAGTGCTTTTGCCAAAACTTTTGCTCTCTCGACTCCAAGAACTATCCTATTGTTTTCCAATCCGGAAAGAGTCGGCTGAGTGAGTCCGGTCATTTTTGCCAATTGGTTTTGGGAAAGCCCGTTCTTTTCCCTTAAAATCCTGAGCATTGATCCTGTGGTCAAATTCGCCAAAGATTTGGCAGCAAAAAAATCTTCCTCAAGGGCCTGTTTAAGTTTTTTTCCGATAGTCATGGGGATTCACCTCCAAAATAAAAACGGTTACCTCTTTTTTTTCGATATAATAAATAACACGCCATTTTTTGTTCAAATACGACGATCTCGCTCCCTTCCACTCGCCTCTTAACGCATGATCTCGATAACCCTTGATAGGCCGGAGTGCGAGAGGCCCGGAAAATTCGACGATCTTTTTCCATCCTTCATACTCTTCCCTGATTTCTCTTGGGCATTTTCGTAACTGCTTTTTTACCGTTCTGCTTTCAAGAAACTTCCATATCATAAATAAAAGATATACCTTAAAAAATATGTTACGTCAAGATTAAACAAACCATTGAAATGACAGGAATTACGAAGTAAAGTTTTGCCCGCTGGAGGCCAAATCTTCGAGGTATTCGCTGGGGCGAAAGCGCGCGCTGTCCACTTCCTCGCCAAAGCGCTTGAGGGTTTGCAAAATATTTGCCAGGCCCTCGCCGTCGGCGTATCTCAAAAGGCCCCCGCGAAAAGGGGGAAACCCGATGCCGAAGATGAGCGCCAAGTCCACCTCGCGGGCACTGGCCACCAGTTTTTCCTGTAGGATGTTGGCGGCCTCGTTGACCATGGGGAGAAACAAGCGCCAGCGCAGCTCCCGCTCGTCGCTTTTGCCTTTAATGCCGGCCCTGCCGGAAAAAAGCGCCTGCGCCTTTTGGTTGACTCCGCTTACCTTGCCGGCCTGATCGTAGAGGTAAAAACCGCGGCCGCTCTTTTTGCCCAAACTCTCTTGCTGTACCATTTTTTCCAGCAGAGAACTGGACTGGGCGCGCTCTCCGAGTCCCTCGCGCATGACTCCCGCCACTTTGACCGCCACGTCCAACCCCACTTCGTCGAGCAGGCGGCATGGCCCCATGGGCATGCCAAAGTCGAGACACAGTTCATCCAGCGCTTCAATGCCGTGCCCTTCTTCCAATAAAAATCCGCTCTCGTTCAAATAGGGCATTAAAATGCGGTTGACTAAAAAGCCGGGGCCGTCGCCGACGATCACCGGCGTTTTCTTACACTTCAAGGCCCAGCGATACAGGGCCTCGACGGTGGAGGGGGCGACTTTGGAGTGGGTGATAATTTCCACCAGGGGCATACGGTGGACGGGGTTGAAAAAGTGAAGCCCGGCAAAGCGCTCGGGCCGCTCCAGCGCTCCCGCCATTTCTTCAATGCTCAAAGAAGAGGTGTTGGAAGTGATGAGTGCGCTGTCCTTCATGTGTTTTTCCACTTCGGCAAGGGCCTTCTTTTTGATGCCCATGTCTTCGACAATCGCCTCTACCAGCAAATCCACCCGCCCGAAACCGGAAAGACTTTTTTGCGCGCAGATGGTGCGCATTTTTCTCTCCCGCTCGCGGGCACTCATTTTTCTGCGCTTGACTGCGCCGGTGAAATTGGAGTTCGCCTGAGCGAGTCCCAGCTCCAAGGCCTCGGTGTTCAGGTCGCGCATCAGGGGGAACATACCCTGCTCGGCCATCAGCCAGGTGATTCCGCCACCCATCGTTCCCGCGCCCAAACAAGCACCTCGGGAAAGTTTCGGCAACTCGCCTTCGCTCTTCGGCCCCGCATACTTTTTGGCCTGCTCGCTCATAAAGAAAATGTGCTGCAAATTTTTGGACTGCTCGCCCACGCACAATGCTCCAAAGCCCTGCGCTTCGAGACTGAGATAACTGCTGCGCCCCCGGCCCATGCCCTCTTCCATGGTTTCCAAAATTTTGAGCGGGGCCTGGTACAGCCCGCGAGTGCGGGAAAGCACGTTTTCCCGCGCTTTTTGAAATACCAGTTTGCGGCCGACCACGTTTTCCAACACCCAGTTTTTTTTCGCCCGCCCAAAGGGTTTGGCCGTGCCCTCGATATGTTTGCGCGCCATCGAAAGCAAACGCTCCCGAGGATAGAGCGCGTCCGCCAGGCCCATTTTGAGGGCCTTTTTGGGCACGAAAGACTTGCCGGTCAAAATGGCGTCGAGGGCAGAGGGCAGCCCCACCCGGCGGGGCAGGCGCCAGGTTCCCCCAAAGCCCGGCAGGATGCCGAGTTTGACTTCGGGAAGGCCAATCACGCTGCCCTCTTCGCTCATCAAAAGGGTTTTGCACGCCAGTGCCAGTTCCGCCCCTCCCCCCAGGCACACTCCGTGCACGCAAGCGACCGTGGGAAAGGGTAAATCTTCAATCTGGTTGTAAATCCCCTGCCCCATCTCCGCCCCGCGAATGGCCTCGCTCTCGCTCTCAATGGAAGTAATCAAGTTGATGTCCGCTCCGGCTATAAAACAGCGCTCCAGATGACTGAAAAAAATCGCCCCGCGAAGGGCCGCACGCTGCTCCCACAATTGGGTTACCTTGTCGCCCAACTCCTGCAACGTCTCTTCGTCGAGCACCGCCATGCTCTTTTGCGACTGGTATCCAAAACCCAACCAGGCCAGGTCATCTTTGATTTCAAAACTCACGCGGCCGCTGGAAACCATATTTACCTCACCAGATTTTCGATAATGACGGCACCGCCTTGCCCGCCGCCGATGCACAAACTGGCCAGCCCGTAGCGGCCCTTGCGCCGTTTGAGTTCCCAGGCCAGGGTCGTCACCAGACGACTGCCGGTAGAACCCACCGGATGTCCGAGGGCGATGGCACCGCCGTTGACATTAAGTTTTTCGTCGGGGATTTCCCCAAGGGCCTGATCCAGGCCAAATTTTTCGGCGACACTTTTTTCCTTAAAACCTTGCAGTACCGCCAGCACTTGAGCGGCAAAGGCCTCGTTGACCTCAATCAAGTCCATTTGTTCCAAATTCATACCCGTGCGCTGAAAGACCCCGTGGGAGGCGACCAGTGGCCCCATGCCCATGCGCTTGGGATCGAGGCCGGCAAAGTGGTAGTCCACAATGCGCGCCATGGGTTCCAATGCAAATTCTTTGAGCGCTGCTTCCGAAACCAACAAAAGCGCCGAACCGCCGTCGGTGAGAGGACAGGAATTTCCCACCGTCACCGTGCCCGAACGGCGGTCAAAATAGGGCCGCATTTTGGCCAGCCCCTGCACTGTACTGTCCGCGCGCGGGCCAACGTCGTTTTCCAACAGCTTTGAAAGTTTGCCACCCACCGGAATAGGCAGAATTTCAGCGCCAAAACGCCCCTCTTTTTGGGCCGCCACCGCCAATTGATGAGAGCGGTTGGCGAAGCGGTCTTGCTCTTCCCGACTGATCTCCAGTTCCCGCGCCAAAACCTCCGCCGTCTGGCCCATGTTGAGTCCACAAAAGGGGTCGGTCAGGCCCAACTCAATGGCGATCACCGGCCGCAAATGCGCCGGCCGAAACTGCGCCAGGGTTTGCAGTTTTTGCGCCAATGTCCTGGCCTTCATAAATTGCATAAAGAGTTCGCTCATATCCCGTGAATACAAAAGGGGCATTTGGGACATATTTTCCACCCCACCCACCGCCAGCACTTGCGCCCGGCCGAATACCAATTTCAAAAATCCCTGGGCCAGCGCCTCCAGCCCCGAAGCGCAATTGCGGTGGACGGTGTAGGCGCTGGTTTTTTCGGGAAGGCCCGCCTCTAGGGCCACCACCCGCCCGAGATTGGGGTATTCGGCGGGATTGCCCACGTTACCAAAAATCACCTCATCCACCCGCTCGTCGGGGATGCCGGTTTGGTCCAGCATGTGGCGCACCAAATGCGAACCCAGGTAGGGCGCCGCCACCTCTTTGAGTTTGGTGCCCGCCTTGGCCTGAGGCGAACGCTTGGCGGCCACAATATAGACTGGATGTGATGAACAAGACATTTTCCCCCCTTGGAAACTAGAACCCAAGTATGGGCCTTTCCAAGGCAAAAAACAACCCCTTCACCTGGAACCGAAGTTCAAAGTGAAGGGGTCGCTTAGGGCACTGACTAGAAAAGGAGTTTAAAGATGCCCCAAAAGGGTCTTAAAACTTTAAAGCAACCGAGAAATTCGCGCCAAACACGTCGAGGTCTTCGATTTCTTTACCGATGATGGTGAGCATTTCCTGGCGGAAGTCACCTACTCGCGAGCGGTTGTTGCGATCAAATCCCGACTTGAGCATTTTGGAGTAGCGGAAATCTACGCCCAGTCCCACATTGTCAGCAACTTCAATTTCAACTCCGGCCAAGGCCGCTCCGCGTAGATTGACGGCGGAAACCTTGTTGCTGTTGCGGTTGGGGTAAACGCTGTAGTTATAACCCAAAGCGTACACTCCGGCCTCATTGTTCACCCATTCCACGGAGGAACGGTTGGCACCGATGAGTAGTCCGAAGAAGGGCCTGATCATTTGACTGGAACCGATGTAAAACTTACCTTTCATCGCCAAATCCCAGCTTGCGTAATCCACGCGGGCGTTGTTAAAGTTTCCGGCAAGAGGGTTGCTGTAGTAATAACTATCGTAACCCCAAGGATTGTAGTCAAGGTTCATGGATGAGCGGCCAAATTCCACCCCAAGGCTAAAGTTGTCGGACATAAGCGTTTCCACGCTGATGCCAAACTGACTGGCGGAACCATCGAGGTTCAACAATCCGTCATCGTTGCCTTGGTCGTAGTACTTGGAACCCAAAAGCAAAGACACTCGACTGGTTGGAGTCGTCTTTACGGGAGTGGGTGCAGGAGCTGGGGCCTGAACTTTAGCGGCGGAAGCAGAGGTCTCTGCTTTTTCCAAATCGCCGCTCAAAACTTTTTCCAAGTTTCGTCTCAGGCGATTGGCGACCTTAACTTCCTGCTTCAAGCGCTGCTCTTCGATTTTCTGCTCAACGCCTTCTTCAATTTGGCGTTTGAGTTGATTGACCTGCTTTCTCACCTTGTCTACAGGACTTTCCTTACGGGTAAAGATGCCGTCCACATCGAATTGCTCCGAGTTGTAG
The DNA here is from genome assembly GCA_965215445.1 of Bacteriovoracaceae bacterium. GTDB lineage: Bacteria > Bdellovibrionota > Bacteriovoracia > Bacteriovoracales > Bacteriovoracaceae > CBDBLK01. The sequence goes on from CBDCDT010000002.1 coordinate 2,178,342, forward strand.
ACTTCGCCGCCTTCGACCCCAAGGCCTTGGTCAAAGGAACCGTCCTGGGCGTGAACGCCCGTTAATGCGGCCGCCAAAAGAGTCCCATAAAGGGCCAACGGCCAAAAGAATGTGCTGTTCTTTCCAGTTTTCAAGTTCATACTTACCTCCTTTTCTGAATACACAGCGAATGATGCGCCATATTAATACACATTTTGACTTTTTGCATTAAAAAAATGCCTAATGTGTAAATTTTACATACCCGGCCAAATCCTTGATTTTACGAGAATTGGGCCTTTTTCTCTTTTTTTATCCTCCAAAATGTTGCTTCCACCCCTTCTACCTGCAAAACTCATGCCAAGAGTCATCGAAGGGTTAAGTGCTTGAAATGACGATTGAGAGTGTCTGATTCCGAGACAAAAAGTGTCTAAATTGTTGAATACTGTCTAATTTTTGGACACTTTCGTGCTAAACTAAAAGGGATGGGAGACGCTGCCTCATTTGAGGCAAGCGCCCGATCGCCAAAGCGATTCAGGGAGAGGGGCACTTGCAGGTAGGCCCGTGTCTCTCTCCCATCCATCCCCTGTTTCGGCACAATTTCCGGCAAAAATTAAGAAACTTTAAGATTATACGAGTAAAATTCACTGTCTCATTTTTAGACACTTCCATGCTAAGCTAAAAGGGATGGGAGACGCTGCCTCATTTGAGGCAAGCGCCCGGTCACCACGAATGGCAACTCAGGGAGGGAGTGTTTGCAGGTAACACATTGACTCTCTCCCATCCATTCCCCATTTCGGCACAATTCCCGGCAAAAATTAAGAAATCCAAGGCCAGCAGAGCAGAAAATGCGAGTAAAATTCACTTGACTGAATAATAATCGCGAGTATTTTTCAGTTGGGTGAATTTTACTCGTATTTTTAGTAAATTCAGGGACTTAGGGCCACTTTTGAGATTCAAGTCGCCAGTTCCACCCGGTATCCCTGATATTTGCGGACGTTTAAGACCCCACTGTCGAAAATCAAATATTGGCCCTTGATACCCATCAGTGTTCCCTCGATCACCGGCGTTTTTTCAAAACTCAAAGCTTTGATCTGGGTTGGCCAAGGGAACTGGCCCGTTCCAGCCTGTCGGCAATCTCGTGATGGCCATTTTTTCTCGCCACTTCGGCGGGAGAAACATTATTCTTCCTGAAAACTCCCGAGCGGTAAGTGATGTCGGGGTCGGCACCACGCTGTAGCAATTTCTCTACCGCCTGAAGATGGCCTTTTTCCGCCGCCAAAAAGAGGGCCGTCTTGGTGGTGTAATGCCCTTGGGCAGACCTTTGAACGGCGTTGACATCACTGTGGGGGACGAGGGCCTCGAAGGCCTCGAAATTTTCCCGGCGAATACTAATCATAAGCGCCGTTTCTGGATGGCGGGTTCCTTCGCTGCGAAAGGCATCGGGGTTGGCGTTTCTTCTCAAGAGTTGAGGTATGAGTTCTGCCCGGTCATAGTCGGCGGCCATGTGAAAGGCATTTCTACCCTTGGAACCTATCAAATTGGGATTGGCAACGGGAATGAGTTGGCCGGCGGTATCTGTATTTCCCTCGCGAATGGCGTGAGTTAAGGGCAGGCGTCCGCGCTCGTCGGGGATGTCGGGATTGGCCCCCGCAGACAACAACGCCTTCAAACTCTGGTGCTTGCTTTTCTCGGCGGCGATAAAAAGCGGAGTTTTGCCCTCTGTATCTTTGGCATCAAGACTTATTCCCCGATCGGCCAAAGCGGTGACGATTTCAGGGGCGTCTTTGCGGGCCGCTATGTGAAGGGCATTTCTTCCGTCGGAATCGGTTGTGTGGGGATTGGCAAAGGGAACGAGTTGTTTGGCGGTATCCGTATTTCCCTCGCGAATGGCGTGAATTAAGGGCAGGCGTCCGCGCTCGTCGGGGATGTCGGGATTGGCCCCCATGGAGAGCAATTCCTCCAAACTCTGGTGCTTGTTTTTCTCGGCGGCGATAAAAAGCGGAGTTTTGCCCTCTGTATCTTTGGCATCAAGACTTATTCCCCGAGCTGCCAAAGCGGTGACGATTTCAGGGGCGTCTTTGCGGGCCGCTATGTGAAGGGCATTTCTTCCGTCGGAATCGGTTGCGTGGGGATTGGCAAAGGGAATGAGTTGTTTGGCGGTGTCCGTATTTCCCTTGTCGATGGCGAAAAACAAGGGCAGGCGTCCACGCCCGTCGGGGAGATCGGGATTGGCCCCCATGGAGAGCAATTCCTCCAAACTCTGGTGCTTGTTTTTCTCGGCGGCAACAAAAAGTAGCGTTTTCCCATCTTCGTCTTTGATGTCAACGCTCATTCCTCTTTTTACCAACGCTTTGATAATGTCGGGCCGATCTTGACCGATTGCCAGATGGGCCATTTCGGCAATCAAAGCACTATTGGGTGATTGCAAGAGAGTTTCGAGTTCTGCACCATCCATTTCTTCCGATGAGAAATTTTGTTGGTAAAACTCCAACAATTGCTGCCACTCGTGTGCATGAAATTGTGTTGAACTCGGAAGTTCAAACCGGCCACCGCCACAATCATCGGGCGGCGAAAGAAAAGTTTCGGCCAATTTGTTTGATATGGCCTGATCTATGATGTCCTCTGCTCTGGTGAGAGTTTTTGAGTCTTGAAAAAATCTCTGGTGAACGTAGGCGGTTCTGATGTGACTGGTTTTACCGTCAGCACCGTAATAGTGGACATTAATCGCCACTTTTTCAAAATAATGGGGGTCGCTTTGCAATTTTTCTCGGCGCTCACTTGCCTCCATTGCTTGCGCAGACCGATCCCGACGAGGGATTCTTTCGATGAGAACCGCCCTCTGATTGGCCTCTTCGGGATGAAGTGTTTCGCTGATACGTTCGGCAAAATCAACCTGGACAGGCCCTGAAACGGCGTAAAATTCGCCCCAACAAGGGGATAACGCCAGGAATACAACGGCGAAAAAATAAACTTTTATCGGCCTTAAAAATGCTTTCACATCGCCTTTTTCGACGTTTTCCCAAGAAAAATTTAATGGCCGTCTTTGAGAGTTGCTCAAATTGTGTCAAGTATTACGTTATTTGCTTTTTGGAGATGGTGAAGAAGCGAAATATCCCAATAATTACTGGTAGTTAAGGACGTAAATTTTACCGCTCGATATGAAATGGCGTTTCGTAGACGTTAAAGGTTGGTTAATTTAAGGCCACTTTGAGATTCAAATCGCCAGTTCCACCCGGTATCCCTGATATTTGCGGACGTTTAAAACCCCATTGTCGAAAATCAAATATTGGCCCTTGATACCCATCAGTGTTCCCTCGATCACCGGCGTTTTTTCAAAACTCAAAGCTTTGATCTGGGTTGGCCACTGGTTCACCGGATAAGCGATTTCCACTACGTCCTCGTCCACGTCCTCGGCGCCACAGTCGTCCAGGAAATCGGCCAGTTCACAAAAGAGGTCTTCGCGCACGCTGGTCAAATCGACTTCGCCGATTTCCCCGCGAAGCATTTTGCGCCAGTCGGTTTTGTCGCTGATGTGGCGACTGATCTCGACTTCTACCAGGCCCGCCGTCCTTCGGTCGGGAACTTTCAAGATGGGAAGGGCAAAGGCCGCGCCCTGATCAATCCAGCGCGTGGGAATTTGAGTCTGGCGGGTGATGCCCACTTTCGGCCCCGAAGTGTTGGCCAGGTACACGCAGTGAGGGGCAAAACAATGTTTTTCTCCCCACTCGGGCTGGCGGCACGTTCCCCGGTGATAGTGACATTCCTGGGGCCTGATAATGCACGAATCGCAACAGGCAAGACGCATAAAGTTTTGGTAGCTGTACCCCTGTCCATAAGATTTTTTGATTGGTGTTCCGTCTTCAATGTCGTAAATCTCCCCACTAAAACGCAGGCGCACAGAACTTCCCAAAAGCGGATTTAAAGGCACTAAATGCTCGCCCACCGGAAGCTGGTAGCGCACCGGGGAGTCCAGTTGCGTGCGCATCTTGAGCAAATCTCCGGTAAAAGTTTGCCGAGTCCCGCTCACTTGCGCCCGCCTAAAAAATCGTCGAGCTTTTGGATGACTTCAAAGGGGATTTCATGGCCGCCCACAAATTGATGGAAGGTGAAATCCGCTCCCGATTTTTCCAGCAACTCCTTTAAGGCAAGCGCCGAATGGAGGGGCAAAACCGCATCGAGACTGCCGTGGGATTGAAAAACCGGGAAAGCGGGGGCAGGACGCAGTTTGTCCGCCCATCCCCCAGGGTCTGCCAAGGCCGCCGAGAGCAAGGCCAGGCGTTTGACCTGTGCGGGAAAATTCAAGGCCCACTCAAAAGACAACATCGCCCCCTGGCTGAAGCCCCCCAGGAAAACTTGCGGGTAGCGCTGACACACTTGCGCCATAAAAGAACTCAGCCCCTCCATGGCCCGATCAATCTGTGGCGGAAGCGGTGGGTGTTGCTCCAACGTGCCTTGCACCAGTTGGGACAAAAAAACTTCATCGAGGGGAAACCAGGCGCGGCCTTGCGGGTAACCCTCCAAGCTCAAGGGGGCATTGGGAAAAAACCAGTCGCAAAAAGCGGCCGCTTTTGGCAAAGCGCCGGACAAGGGGGCCAGGTCGTGCATATTCGCCCCATAACCGTGCAACAAAACAACCGCATGGGAAGGCAGACTTTCAGAATTTGCCGCGTCTGCCTTTTTCCAAAGCGCTTCGAGTTCTCCCCAGTGGATTTTTTCCATGCCTCCTCTTTACCACACGAGCGGCCCAAACTCCAAGGCCCTGGCAGACGCCCTGCTCCGATTTATTTCAAAAATGAAAAAACTTATTTTTACCATTCTCTTTTGCGAAGACCTCTCTCTAAGGTGCTTTTTTAACCTTCAACAGGGAGCTAAAAAGTGCCTCAAAACAAATCCAAATTTACCAAACTGCAACTCCACAATGCCTTGTTTAAAGAAATCTATTCTGACCCCAGGTATGCCACCGACCTCTTCCGCTTGATTCTCACTCCCAGCGAGTACCAAAACTACAATTGGAAAACCCTCAAATCAGAGGAAACCGTTTATATAGACCCGGCGTGGAGGGAAAAGAGAACCGATCTCTTTTTTTCAGTGAAGTACAAAAATTCGGGTGAGGCGATTCAAGTCGCTTTTCTTCTGGAACACAAAAGTCATCAAGATTCCAAACTCTTGCAACAACTGCTGCATTATCAAACTTGTATTTACGCCACGAAAAAAAGGCCGATTGTCCCCATTTTAGTTTATCATGGGCGGGAAAAAGACTGGAAAGGGCCTTTGAATTTTCAGGATTCTCTGACGGGCATGACTTCAAAGGTTCGCCGCAATTTTGGCAAAAACGTCCTCAATTTTCACTGCCGTCTGCTCAATCTCAACAAACTGGCCGCCTGGAATAAAAAACGCTTGACAACAACTCCTATTTTATACACGATGTCTCGGATATGGCGGATGGACGATCAGGCGATTGGAGAACTTTTTAAAATTTCGTCTGCTGCCAAAAACAAGGCCGAACATACAAAATTGTTGGGCAAGGCCTTGCGCTATCTCGAACGCTATCGAGGGAAAAAATTTCACCTTGGCCGGCTGGAACGCATTGAACGGGAAGTTATTCCCAATAAAGGAGAACGAATTATGCCTGCACTAAAGTATTCTTTACAGATCGACCGCGACGAGTGGTTTGAAGAGGGCCTGGAAAAGGGACTCGAGGAAGGAGCGCAGAAGAAAGCGTGGGAAATTGCCCGTGATATGCTTACTGCCGGCTCAAACCCTGCGTTTGTGGCCAAAATTACGGGATTGACTCTTCAAGAAGTCAAAAACTTAGGTTCAAAAGACTGAGAAACTGTTCCAAAATTTCTTAAGGGCCTAACGGCCCCTTAAGAATGTTATTTGCCAGACATTCCGCGTATGGCCCTTTGGTGCAGCCGTTGTGCAGACTCTCTCACTTCCCTGGAATTGCCCATTGTCTTGAGATAATTTTTGAGTGGCAATGGTTTCCCGAAAGATTTTTCTTGTAGGTACACATTGCAACCGAAGGGAAGATTGAAAAATTCATGTACACAATCTTCTACGTCGGTATCTTCCAGACACGTCTCTCGCAAAGATTGTCGGCCCTGATAGGACAGTCGGGCAACGGATTCTTCAACGGAAGGACACTGATAGATAGCGTAGCCGCCCCCGCCAACAAAACCCCCGCCCTCTTGAGCGTGGGCGCTGATCAAAAGGATGGCCAACAAAACTAGATAGCTCAAACGAGAAAAAATTATTTTTGAAAAACACATAAATATCTCCTCTTTTTTGGGTTAACGTCTTGCAGGCCACTTTACAAGAAGGCGGTGCTGCGTGCAATCATTTTTTTGAAACCGTGTAAATTTTACCGACTTAAGGCCCAGATCAAAACTCAGTAGATGCCGGGAGACAGCTTCAAGGCCCTGAAATCCAGTTCCTCGACGACCCTTTGATCCACCAGAATGGGTTCCTGCATGGGGGTGACTTGCGCCTTCTTTTTGAGTGCCTCGACGGAAAACTCAGCGTCCAAAGTTTCCTCGTCCCGATCAATGGTGGCCCCAAAATTGTCCCTTCCAAAAGAGCGCATGGCGATCCAGCAGCTAAGGCCATCGAAGCGGCGGCACTCGAAGTCGGCACTCTCTTGCAGTGTCGCCTGGTCTTTCCTCCGCAAGGCCACATAGGTTTTCGTAAGGCCTATGATTTGAGGGTAGTTGACGCCGTATTGGTCTTGCAAAAATTTGACCTGTTTCCAGGCGCTGTCAAAATTTTCCAGGCGGATTTGAAAAGCACTGTCTACCATCCAAATTTTGAGGGGATCAAAAGAGGTTTTGTGCAAATGCCCCACAAGGGTCACACCCTCTTTCCAAAACCTGAGTTTAAAGGCCAGTGCTAGGGCCTTTTGAAGAGTGTCCACGGAGTAGGGCCTTTCGGCAAGCGAAGTTTCAAAACGCTTGAAGGCCTTGGCATACTCTCCCCTTTTGAAAAAAAGATTTCCCAGAATATTTTGGGTGTTAAAACTGGCCGATTGGTTCATCCCCTCGATCATTTTAAAGGCCTCTTCAAAACGGTTGTTGCGGTAGAGATAAAAACTCATCAACTCGCGCATATTTTGCGTTCTCGAAAGCCTCATCGGAAAGCCCCTGTATGCCCGCTTCAAAAGCGGAAAGATTCAAAAACAACATCCCCTTGGCCCACAAGTCGATAGCACCTCTTTCATCTTTTCTACTTTCATCAAGGCCGGCCAGCACCTGGCCCCAGTTGCGCATTTTTTCTCTCTCCCCCGAGCGCTGGTAATGCATATCGGTTACCACTTCCGGCCACAAGTGATCCTGATATGCGTGCGCACCCGTGGAAAGAGTGCAACTAATTTTTTCCCGGCCAAAATTGCGAAAGTCTCCCAAGGCGGCCAAATTCACCAAACGTAACACACAAATGTGAGGGTATTTTTCAAAACTATTGAACTGGCCTTCTGCTATCAGCTTCAAGCTGTCTTCAAAGCGATTTTGCAAAAAGGCGATCAGCGCCCGATAATACGTTTGAACCGCTTTAAATTGTCCAGAGTGCTGGCCGGCAAGGCCCAGAGATGCTCTGGCGGCATTCAGTTTTCCTTTCAAAAGCGCCAGTTTGACGGATTGAAGATGGTGGAATTCATACAAGCGCTGGCCATCTTCCCGTTCTTTTTGCACCAGTGCGGCCTTTTCCCGATGACTAAAAACCGACGCTTTCCAACCCTGCCGATCCAATTGCTGGGCAGAAATACCAGCATTGGCCAACCAAAAAAAGAGCACAATTTTCCGTTTGTCTGCTTGCATATAAGACTCATCGGCAAACCCTCCGACGCCTTTATATGTTTAAACTTAAAAAATTCTGCGCAAGCTTTTTGTGTTGCTGGATGGTGGCGTCTCATGCAGTGGAGTGGGATTCCATCGAAACTTTTCCCTGGGCAAAATTTTCCGCAAATGAACTTTCCCGACATCAATCCTCCCTGATGCGTTTGCGCGGGTTTTACGATGAGGCCCAGAACTTGCAAAATAGTTGTGCAGAGGAAAGGGAGATTCGTTACGCCTCTGTTTGGGAGCGCCAGCAAGTAGAACGCTCGGTTTTGGCCACGCTCCAATATGCGGGCCTTGCTATCACCAACGCGGCACTCGCCAACTACGCTCGCTATTTTCAATTTTCCAAGCGCGAATACCAATCCTTGATTGAAAACCTGGTGGGAAATCACTGTTCCCAAAACGTCAGCGTGGTCAGTCTCAAACTTTTGCGCCGGCAAATGCTAGATGCTTTTGGAAAGGTGACTGAACCCGAATTTCCCAGCGTAAAAGACAATCCCTTTTTTCCCGAGCAGATCAACCATATCGACAGCGAAAGAAACCGGCGCACGAGAGAATTTGCATGGACTCTGGAAATTTTTCAAAGTCTGTGCAGTTGGGGTGGAGACACCGAAGACTTGAGACTGCTGGTTCCCCTGCTGCGAAATCCAGTGAGCATGGCCTTTGTCTTCCGCCAGATGAACGGCAAAAAAATTGTCTGGGACGCCAAACTCAAGCGCCTGTTCCTGCGAGAAAACGCGGAGGCCGCCCCGGTTTTGTGCGAAAATATCATCTGCCGCCCCAGCAACCTCATAACCATGGGACACAAACTGCCCCGCGCACTCAACTCCTTCAACCTCACCAACGACTTAAATCAACTCTATTGCAACAAGTGGAGGGATGCGGACTACACCTACCGCCATCCCGTGCCCGAAATCGCCAAAAAAATCAAAACTTTTTCTTCCGATCAACAAAACCTGATGCTCGGCCAGTGGCTCTCGCTGCTCACCGGGATGCCCGATTTATTGGTACAGGTGGAAAAATTCAGCGATCTAAAAAACGCTTTGAGAAGCAATGTCGATCGCGTTTGGGAGCGCTGGGTGCAGGAAACGCGAGACGTTTTGGGCAACAAACTCGATTATGAAGAGTCCCTACGCTTTGAACTCGCCCCCCGCCAGTTGTATTTCAACCCATACCGCAAGGATTTTCGGGTAGAAGTCGATGTCAACATGGGGGAATGGGACCGCACCAATGCTCGCCTGGGCAAACTCAGCGCGCGCTTTTCCCTGCGCGTCTCCCACCAATTTTTAAGTTGGGCCAGGGGCCAGTGGCGGGAATACGGGCAAATCCGCTCCGGCGACAACCCCACCGCCCACCAGACCATGCGCCTGTTTAAGGAAATGGCCAAACCCCAATTCGAGCGCGCGGAAAAGACTTTTCCCCTGCTCCCCTGGGGTGAATCCGTCAGGGAAATGATTTTAAGGGAGGTTTTGGAACAAATTTCCATCTACCGGGGAAACGCACTCAAGGCAGGCAACCCCAACGCCAAAACCGTACAGCACATCCCCGTGCAAATCAACCTGGGCCTGTTTGCGCTGAAATATTTGCAACACAAAAATCGCCTGCAAAGCAGTTTACCGCCCTAATACCTTCTTCTGTCCCTGCGAAAAAAGTGGATCAGGCCAACTCTCAACGTGTGTTGGTTGTTGAAGGCGACAGTGGCCAGGTCTCCACTCGCCGTCGTCAATTTGGCAGCGTTGATATGGGCAAATTGGTAACCCAACTGCAGGCCTGTACGGCCTATCCCGAGGGGGAAAAGTCTGATGACGGCCCCGGTTTCAAAAGTTGTGATTGCTCTCCACTTGCTGTCATCCAACGATGCTGAGTGAGGGCCAACCGCCGCCTCGTACTGGGCGCTGATGTCCACCAGGCCAAACCCGGAACCGAGATAGAAAAAGTTTTTTCCAGTGTCTCCAAGGCCAAAGTCATAGAACAAACTTCCGGAAGGCCCTTGTGCTTCGGCAAATCCCTCAAATCTTACAAATTGCTTGAGCGCATCTGGAGAAATGGGAACGAATCCAGAGAAGGAATCAAAGGGGTTGTCGAGACTGGGACGCATCCAACGGTAGCTGCCTTCAAGGCGGACGTTGCTATAACCATGCCTCCACTGATACCCCCCATTGATTTCCGTATTGGTATCGACAAAAAAGTCGTCCGTTTTTCCCTCTCCCGGAGCAAAATCTACGGAGATATAAAGGCCATAGTCGTCTTGCGCCCAAACAGAACACGAAAAAGAAAGCGCAAACAAAAGAACAGATAAAATTTTCACGAAGACCTAATACCTTGTAAGCATAAAAATTCTCGCCTCACCCTGTTCAAAGGCCACATAGGCAAAAAGGCCGGAGATATAAAATCCGTAAATATCGGCATTTGCAAGACTTGGGATATTTCGTAGAATATTTTCCCAAAGTCGCCCCATATTGCGCAACCCATATTCGGAACTGTTAACGTATTCGTGAAACGGCCCCTCAACCTCCATTCCATATTTGTTAAGCTCTTTTTCGTTGTATTTGTAAATAGCTGTTTCATAATAACGGGAAGCGACCAAGTTCTGGGCCACTGTCGAAAGGGCCTGGGAATGTGTTTGGACAAGATTCATAAAATCCGACAACTCACTCCCTGTTGCTATTTTCATATTGTCAGCAAAGTAACCCATTAAGGCCAAACATGGGGGAGGAAGAACAGATGCAGGTTCCATATTTCGATGATAACCGGCAGATAGTGAACTAGTGGCATAAGAAGAACATACCAAATAGGCACTCGCGAAGGTCACATAGAAATCCACAATTTCATCATCGCTCAATTGGGGAATGATTTCGGGGTTGATACCTTTATACCAATCACCCTTTTTATACTCTCTGCTTGTTATGCGCTCAAGTTCCACGATGTCTTCTCTCGAATCTTGAAGCAGTTCAGCGATGTTGAGATTTTGTTTGAGTTCATCGGCCAGGGCCTTGACTTCGGAAGGGATTGATCCCTGCTGCGGTTGCGCCAAAACGCTGAATTGGAGAATAAAAGACAAGGTCAGAGCGAGTAGTGTTTTCAAAGCAAGCTCCTTTGATTGAAGGGCGTGATTGCCCCGCAAGAACTTTTACCCTTTGACGAACAAAAGGGCCAATTTTTTTCAACATTAAATGGGTACGCAATAAAAAAACCCTTTCAATGTGCCTAAAAATGTGTTAAAATATACACATGTTTAAACGAATCTATGGAAAAGGGCATACTATCGCAGAAAATGAAAAATTTCAGGTAAAGATTTACCTGTACCCACATGAAGGCGGTGGTTGGCACGTCCACTTTGTTAGGAAGTCTGATAAAGCGGATGCGAAAATAGGACTTTGGGATTTTGAGTTAAAAAGGCCAACCAAATTTAGCAGAAAAACCGTGGCCGATTTTCAAAAATGGGTGGAAAAGAACAGGCACTACTTGAGAAGAAAATGGGTACAAAAAGTTATTAATCCCATCAATCTTTTACAAAAAAAGGGAGAATAAAATGGGCCAATCAAAAAAACGTCTCAATATGGCGATGAGAAAAACTCGAGAACTTCCAGACAGTTGGTTCGGTGACGAAGTGGCCACTGTTGAGGATTTGCCTTCAATTAAGGAAAAAAAAGAAAAAGTCCGAAAAAATCTTTTCATCGACCTTGAAATAGTGGAATTTCTCGAAAAAAAATCAAAGCAACATGGAGTGGCGTTTACGGGAATTGTTAACGACATTCTCAGGAATTTTATCGAAAACGAGTCTAAAAAGAATAAGTACTAAAAAGCCTCTCGCAGTAGAGCACTTCCACCTGCTTCAAAGAGTTCATGGCGGCAAGGGAGAAAAACACTGCACAATGGCCGCTTTAAGGCCTACCTACGCAGTTCCCGCACCAAACGAAACCCAACGCGAGCGCTTATATCGTTTTCATTTTTAATCCCATGATGGCGACTTCCGGGGTACATCGACCACACACTGCTCTCCCAATTGCCTCCCATCGCGGAATAATTTTTCCCGGAGGCCTCAGGGGCAGAGTCGATCACCAACTCGGAGACATTTCCGTACATATCGTTCAGTCCAAAGGGATTGGAAGGGTAGAGGGCGACAGTGCGGGTGTGTCCGTTGGAGTTTTTTGCAAACCAGCCGTGGGAAACCAGATCGGCGTGCTCGTTTCCAAACGAAAAGGCCGTCTCTTTTCCCCCCCGAGCGGCGTATTCCCACTCCATATCCGTGGGCAAGCGGTAGGTGTACACACTTTGAAGCTGGTTCAATTTGTCGATAAAGCGCTGAACCCGGTTAAAGGACACCTGTTCCACCGGACGGCCGGGATCAATGCGCATCTTTTTTCCAGCAATGGTCACGATCTGCCCTCGATCTACAAAACGCGAGGGATTTTCCCCCATCACCAATGCCCACTGCAATTGAGTTACCGGCGTCGCCTGCATTTCAAAAGGAGTGGTGAGAGTTATCTCCTCTAACTTCTCTAAATTCCCCAAATTCTCCGTACCGACGCCCATTTTTTTGAAAACCTTCGCTCCCCCTTCTCCCGCAGTCGGAAAACCCTCTCTCCTAAAGAGAAAGCTATCCAAGACGGCACTGTCAAACATGGTCTTGACCGAGTTCGACCTTCTTTGTGCAAGGCCCTCAAACAGGGGAAAAGAAGTCTCCCGCTCAATATGCCTCCATATCTGCGCACGCTCAGGTCTGGGAAGCAAGTTGAAATAGTGCTTAAAATTGCCCCTCCTGGAACCAATCTGCTGCATGAGAAAATGTGCCTTTAACAGGCCCTTGGCCTCTCTCTGTCTCAACCAAATCCGGGCCGCTGCCTCCATACTTTGCTCGGGCGTAAGCCTTTGAACCGCTCTAATTTCACTGCGGGCATCGGCGGGAAGTGCTCTAAAGGTGGGATCGCTAAAGAGTCTGGAAACTACCATCAAACAGTGTTTGTCCTTTTCGACGGAACTTTTGACTGGGGGTTCGATGGGAAGATCGACGGGAGCTGAGGCCGAAGCGCTCGCAAGCGCAAAAAAACCAAAAGCAAAGAAAGTGAAAAAAATGTTGTGTCCCATGATGCCCTCCTTATATTGTTCATGAGGGCCAAAATGTTTGCATCTTTAATTGAAATGGTAAATGCTTTTTGCGAAAAAACGCAATTTAAAGTCTTCGCCTTCTTGCCAAGCGAAAACCGTAATCCCGGGCCTTTTCCTCCGGAGGGGCATAATTGCGAAACCCAAAGTCCAGAAAGTGGGCCATGCTGTGCCAAGAACCACCGCGCAGAACGCGGTTTACGCCGGGGCCTTTTTGCACGGGATTTTTCGCCTCGCCTTTGGGAAGAAGCGCAAATACATCCTGAGTCCACTCCCAAACATTGCCGTGAACCTCGTGCAGACCAAAGGGATTGGGGGACAAAAGGCCCACCGGCCGAGTTTCCCTGCGGGAATTTTTGTCAAACCAGGCAAAGCGGCGAATCTCACGGGCATCATCCCCAAACCAATAGCGGGTCAACATTCCCCCTCTGGCGGCAAACACCCACTCTGCCTCTGAGGGCAGGCGATAAATGTAGCGAGTCTGAAGTTTGTTGATTCTTTTGATAAACTTATGAGCATCCCGCCACGAGACTCCTTCCACCGGGCGGTTGGGGTCGATCCACATATCTTTGCCACCAATCCGCACCCTCATTCCCTCGCTTACAAAAGACGACGGATTTTCCCCCATAATTAGGGCGTACTGAAGTTGGGTCACCGGCGTGGCCTGCATTTCGAGTTGCTTGGTCAGGGTGACTTTCCACTGCCCATCCTTGCCCATTTTAAAGACCTTGCCTTCACTCTTTTTGCCGTTGGGAAACTCCTTGCCTCCTTTGAATTGAAAACTCTCCAAAACGCCCCGGTCAAACAGTGCTTTGGGAACCTCCAATTCCCTCGCCAAATTGCGAAATAAGGCAAATGACGTTCCACGTTGAATCTCCTTCCAGACCTCTTCCTGGTCGGACTCGGAAAGAAATTTCAAATAGCGCTCAAAATCCCCGTGGCCGGAACCAATTTGCGCCATTAAAAAGCGCGCTTTAAGATCAACCCCTACGTCCATCCTGGAAAGCCAGTCCCCGGCCATCTTACCCAAGCTCCTGCCCTTTGAGCGCTTTTGCAAATTGGCCATCTCGGAATAAATTTTGGCGGCGGAAAAATCCTCAAAAAGCCTGGAGAGTGCGTCCGCACAATCCCTTTGACGCCGGTGTGGGTCTGTGGGAGAAAAAGATGCTGCGAAAGTGCTTGAAAGTATCAAAAACGAAAAAAGAATCTGTCCGGTTTTCACAAGGCCTCCTTCTTAAAGAGGGCCAAAGTAAAACCAATTTCAAGACAAAGCAAGATTTTTTTGCCCTTGTATAGTAAATCTTACTTATGTCCAGCGCGTCATTTCGACCTGGGCCTGCGGATCAGGCGAAACCCGATGCCACCGGCCCTGTAGTCTGGAATGTCGACCAGGCGATTGGCGGAACGCAAGGCCCATGGACTGCTGTACCAGCTACCGCCGCGAACGACGTGCCCGATCCCGATCTCTGCTCCTTTGGGATCGGTCACGCTTTTTTTGGCGAGACTTCCGTACAAATCCTGCGTCCACTCCCAGACGTTCCCGTTCATATCGTGCAGGCCAAAGAGGTTGGGAGGAAGCAGGCCCACCTCGTGGGTTTGGCCGTTGGCATTTTTCTTAAACCAGCCATAAAATTCCAGTTGTTCCACGTCGTCCCCAAACCAATACCAAGCGTCGCTTCCCCCTCTGGCAGCGAACTCCCATTCTGCCTCCGTGGGAAGTGCGTAAGTGTAGTCGCCTTGAAGTTCATTGAGTTTTTGAATAAAGCGCTGGACATTCCACCACGACACCCGCTCCACCGGATGGTTGAGCATGATGCGCATTTCTTTTTCACCTACCCGCAACACTTCGCCGGAATTGTTGGAAAAACGCGACGGATTCTCTCCCATCGCCAGGGCGTACTGAAACTGGGTCACCTGGGTGGCCTGCATTTCAAAGGGACGGGTGAGTACGACTTCCCGCTGCCCAGCAAAATCATCCCCCATCTCAAACCTCACCGCCCCGTCCTTTTCGCCAGTGGGGAATCCCTTTCCCCGAAACTCGAAACTTTCAGGTATGGCCCGGGCAAACGCTGCTTTGTCGATGCCCCCTTCGCGCGCCAATTCTTCAAATAAAAGTTTGAAGGAGGCCTGGGAACACTCCTCGGATGCCGTATGGAGAGCAAAAAACCACATCGCCAAAAAGAGGAAAAGATTCCGTACAATCATCACAATGTCTCCTTTTTTCTGGGCCTTCTCACCATTCTAAAACCTACAAAATCGGCCCCGTGGTCGGGATAGCCGTTGCTGCTGCGATACCCGGAACGCATATACTGGGTATAACTGCTCCAGGCCCCTCCCCGAATAACGTGGGAAAACCCTGAGGCGGGGCCGGTGGGGTCGATCAACATTTCTTGGGGAAGTTCGTCAAACCAATCATTCGTCCACTCCCAAACATTTCCATACATATCGTAGAGTCCCAGGGGATTGTGGGGAAACTGGGCCACCTCCTGAGTCTGAAGATTGGAATTTCTCTCAAACCAGGCACGAAATTCGAGCAGCTTTTCACTGTCTCCAAACTGATAACCGCTTTCCCTTCCTCCACGCACGGCGAACTCCCACTCCGCCTCCGTCGGCAAATCGTAAGTGTACACGCTCTGCAATTGATTCAATTTTCGGATAAAGGCCTGAGCATCCTTCCACGACACCATCTCCACCGGATGGTTGGGGCGGACGTAGACGGTTTTGCCTCCCAGACGCAAACTCGTTCCTCCACGGACAAAACCCGACGGATTGTGCCCCATGACCAACAAATACTGAAGCTGGGTCACCTGTGTCGCCTGCATCTCAAAGGCCTTGGTGAGTTTGACTTTTCGCACTCCTTCCCTTTGGCTGCCCATCTTGAACACTACCGCCCCTTCTTTTTTGCCGGTGGGAAACCCCTTGCGCCTAAATTCAAAACTCTCAGGTGCAGCGCGCTCAAGCAGTTCGCTGCCGGCCCCGTGCTCCCGCGCCAGGCGCTCAAACAGGGGAAATGTCGAAGTGCTCAAAAGTTTGGCAAAGGCCTTGGGGCATGGCCCAGGCGCGGCGTAAATGTTTGAAAGTGCCCCCCAAAACGCCCAAAGAACACAGCAGAAAATGGGGCCAAAATTGCTTTTCATTAGGGGCATCATCATAACCCTTTTTTGCGACAAGGCAAGTCTTCTCGCTCTATTGATTTTACTCAATCTATTGCGTAAAATTACTCAGTATAATGAGTAAAAATGGTTTCACCCGACCTTATTTCAATGAGTTGCTGGAGAGGATTCGGGAACCCCGCCGCTTTCTTCAGGCCATAACCGGCCCTCGGCAGGTGGGAAAAACGACCCTGGTGCAACAAGTGGCCCAAAGCTGCCGACTTCCCTTCCACTTTGCCAGTGCGGACGGAGCAACCCCGTGGGAAAAAGAGTGGATTGAAGCGCAGTGGGAAACCGCCCGCTCCCTCGACGGCGAGGCCTTGCTGATTCTGGACGAGGTTCAAAAAATCCCCCATTGGCCAGAGCACGTCAAGGCCCTGTGGGATGAGGACACCCGCAAGCACCGCCCCCTCAAGGTCATCCTGCTGGGTTCGGCCCCCCTTTTGTTCGGGCGGGGATTGACCGAAAGTCTGGCCGGTCGCTTTGAATCCCTGCCCCTGCCCCATTGGAGTTTTTCCGAAATGAGAGAGGCCTTTGGATTTGGCCTCGACGAATACCTTTTTTACGGGGCCTATCCCGGAGCGGCGGCCCTGATCGGCCGTCCAAAACGCTGGGCCAAATACGTTCTGGATTCCCTGATCGAAACCACCGTGTCTCGGGATATTCTTCTGCTCTCGAGAATCGACAAACCAGCACTTTTGCGCCAACTCTTCCATCTGGGTTGCCACTACTCGGGGCAAATTCTCTCCTACACAAAAATGTTGGGACAACTTCAAGGCGCCAGGCACACCTCCACTTTGGCCCACTACCTCGACCTTTTGGCCGCCTCGGGGTTGCTTTCGGGTTTGCAAAAATACTCCAAAAGTGCGCTCAGAAAGCGCAGTTCCAGTCCCAAATTTCAGGTTCTCAACACCGCTTTAATGAGCGCCACCTCCGGCCTGACTTTAAATCAGGCAAAAAAAGACGGCATTTTTTGGGGGCGGCTGGTGGAATCGGCGGTGGGTACCCATCTGGCGGCGGCCTCTTTCCGGGGAGCTTGCCGGGTTTTTTATTGGCGGGAAGGAGATCATGAAGTCGATTTTGTGGTGGAAGCGGAAAACCAATTGCTCGCCCTCGAAGTCAAAAGTGCGAGGCCCTCCAGCAAGGCCTATGCGGGAATGGCCACCTTTGCCAAACGCTTTTCCCCCTCCCGCAGTCTGCTCGTCGGCAG
Source organism: Bacteriovoracaceae bacterium (assembly GCA_965215445.1). Lineage (GTDB taxonomy): Bacteria > Bdellovibrionota > Bacteriovoracia > Bacteriovoracales > Bacteriovoracaceae > CBDBLK01. The sequence goes on from CBDCDT010000002.1 coordinate 2,195,621, forward strand.
CGGCGGCATTGCCCTGGAGACGTTTCTGGCAAGGCCGGTGGAGCACTATTTTTAAAGAGGCGAAAAAATAACCTCAAAAATCATTCCTCTCTGGGCCTTCTTACAATGTTGAGTTCAAGGGTATCGGAATGATCTGCGGTTTGATGGTCATTTTTTCTCAACGTAGTAGGTATCAACCAAAACTCCTTATCCGTCGGTAAATCATAGGTATATTTACTCTGAAGTTCATTCAATCTTTTAAAATACTGTTGAACTTCGCTCATCTCTGCAAAATCCATGGGAAGGTTGGGGTCAACGAGTACCTCCTTACCGCCAATGCTTACTTTCCATCTCTCTTTCATAAGATGTGATGGATTTTCCCCCATGACCAGCGCATACTGGAGTTGAGTCACTGATGGGCCTGCCTGTATTCCCAAAGGATCAATGCTTTCAAACATAAACGTTTGCAATGGGGCCTGGTCAAACATTTTTTGATCTATCCCCGACTCCCGCGCCAAATCTCTAAACAACCGAAACGACGTTTTTTGGTCAATCTCCTTCCAAACCGCCGCCTGGTCAGACTCGGAGAGAAGGTTCAAATAGTGTTCAAAGCGCCCCTCTCCACTGCCAATTTGTGCCATTAAAAACTGCGCGCGGGCCTTGATCTCGCCGCCTTCTTGTCGAAACCAACTTTCGGAAACCTCTTTTACGCTTTTCCACGAGGTTTGATTTTGCCGTCTTGGGCCACCGAAACTCTGATCAGAAAGTTGTTTGCCACTGTCGATCGTCTTACCCCCGCTTTCAGGCAAAAGGGACATCACAAAAGCATCGTCGGCAGTTTCATCACGAAGACTATAGGTAAAGCCGCCATCCTCTGCATGCTCGTTTAGTTTATCCAGAAGCTTTTGTTGTTCCGCGTAAGAAGGAGTTGAATGCGAAGAAATTTCGCCTCCAGAGGACACAGACGAAGGTATGATCTCTTTCTCTCCCGACGCAGAAACATTCTCTGATCCCGGCGTGGGAATATCCCACAAAGGAGCACTCTCCTTCTTGATTTCGTCAGGGGCATCGCCAGGGTCGAGAATCACTTCTTCGCGGCCAGAGATTATTTCCGCCGGCATACCTTTAACTTCAAGACGATCAGTCATATTAAAGTGATGATAAGACTTAGTTTGGAAACTGTAAGTATGGACATGATCGACTCCATTTAACTCATCCACCAATCTCTGTAGTAACCTCTCATAATCAGAACGTGAATAAAAAAGTTTAAGCTTGTCAGGGTCACGCATTCCCACTGATGAGGGAAGCAAATTCGTCTCCACAACCGGGATTGCTTCCGTCGGAGTGATAATAACCTCAAGATCATCAGGCGTAGCTCGAAAACCATAAGTACGAGTATCATCTACTTGGTTTAATAACTCCACTAACTTCTGCAGTAATAATTCATAATCAGAAAGCGGAAAAGAAAGGGTAATACATGATCCAGCTCCGTTGACACCGTCGGGTAAACAAGCTTAACATCAAGTTTTTTAAAAACTTTCCGCACTGATTGGGGACATTCCTTATCCAAGGCCTCCGAAGCGTGGGAAGATGGCACCTTGGAGTGCCAAAAAGCACCAAAAGAAAACACCAAAAAAACAGATCCATATTCAATTTCATCACAATACCCCCTTTTTTGAGATGTGAGATGCCTGAACATAGGCCAAATCGTTAGGCAATGCAACATTTTTTTTCAATATGTTATTTTTTACAGGGGAGCAAATTTCCAAGTTATTTCAAGGGTTTGAGATTTGTTCTGGTTTGTAAATTTTTCCGGTATGAGAGTCTTATGCCAAAAAGCTACAAGAAAAACTGGATTCCGCCCCTCAAAAGGCCCCGGGCAAACGGGGGTTGACATATAAAAAATTATAATAAAACATAGAAAAAACGGAGAGAGAAGATTCAATGGCCTTCAAAGAATACTCCATAATCTACAGAGAGGGAGTCAAAGAACACCTTCAAAAAAATTTGGCAAACGGCAATTTAACCAAGGATGATTTGATTGTTCTCAAAGAATGGACAAGCCAAATAAAAATATACGGGCCGAAATATGTTCAAAAAGAAAGGAGGTGGCGCGATTTTGCCGAGATCGAGGGAAAGTATGCCGGTTACCGTTCATCTTCCCTTGGAGTTTTGGAAAAAAGAATTATTTACGACGTACGAGAGGAGCAAATTATTGTTGTGGAAGTTGTTACGCTAGAGTTTTCGTACTACACAGAAGGAGAAAATAAATGAACCACCAAAAAAATTTTGAAGGGCTTCTCGAAGAATTGATGGATCAATTCACTACGGGAGGGGAAATCATCAGGGCGTTCAGGGCCAACTGGAACGTCACGCTCAAAGAATTGGAGGAATTGACGGGAATCAAGGACAATAATCTGAGCGATATTGAAAACAACAAAAAACCAATCGGAGTCAAAACCGCAATCAAAATAGGAACGGCACTTGGAATTATGCCCCAATCCCTTCTTTTTCCCAACAATCAATACTTCAAAGACGAGGAAATTTTGCAGATTGAAAAGAAGTCCCTGAAGTTTTGGAAAAACAAGAAGAAGGTTACCGCATAATGCGCTCAATAACCCCTGTTTTACCAATAATAACAAGGCCTATTTCGAGATTGACGTTGAGAACTTTGGAAATTTTTGAAAGCGTTTTAATGGTTGGGTTGGATTTCCCGGGAGTTTCCAGTTTTTGAAGTTGCCCAACCGTCATACCCAGTTTTTTGGCGGCCTGGGCCTGCTTTAAACCCAGATCGATCCGCAGTTTTCTCAAGAGAAGGGCCACCACAATACTGTTTTCGGGGTATATCCAATGATAATTTTTTCCCTGTCGCTTTTTTGCCTTGGGAATTTCCCACTTGGGATTTGCGGCCTCTTCCAAATAGAGACTGAGGGCCTCACTGGCCATCTCTTTGGCCTCGCTCAGAGTCTCACCCGTTGTAAAACATCCGGGGAGGTCGGGAAAAGACACCGAGTAGGACTTCCCATCTTTTATAATTTTAGCTTGGTATTTAATCATAGGATACTCTCGCCAGTTTGTTTCTCGATGGCCTTGATTGTTCCCTTAGGTATGTCTTTGTTTCCATGGATTGGCACGACCGTTAACTTAACACCCTTCTTGAATTTTATATGAGAACCACTGCGAGACACCACAACCCATCCCGCTTTTTTGAGTATTTTAACAATTTTTTTCCCCGATATTGGCACAACATGTGTCAATTTACAACATGCTTGCCGTAAAACCAACCGCCTATGGGTATACTCTCATGGCCCTAATTTTACATAATGCAATATTTCTTGTTCCAGTCTGGTAATTTTTCTGCTATAGAGGTTCCCATGTCGGAAAAACTGGATTCGAGCGCCAAAACCATCTTACCCGCCGTCCTGCCCTCCCTCCCCAAGGCCCCGGGCAAACGCGAGGCGCTGGGTCACTATTTGCAGCAAATCGGGCGCTATCCCCTTTTGAGCGAGGAGCGGGAAAGGGAACTGGTTCGCGCGCTGAGGGAAACCGGCGACGTGGAAGTGGCCAAAAAGTTGGTGCTGCACAACCTGCGGTTGGTGGCCAAAATTGCCATGGAGTACCGCACCGCCTGGCAAAACGTCATGGACTTGATTCAGGAGGGCAACATCGGGCTGATGAAGGCAGTTTCCAAGTACGACCCGGACAAGGGGAGCAAACTGAGTTATTACGCCTCGTGGTGGATCAAGTCCTACATCCTCAAATTTATTCTGGACAACTTCCGCCTGGTCAAAGTGGGTACGACCAACGAGCAAAAGAAGGTCTTTTTCAATTTGATGAAGGAAAAGGCCAAACTGGAGGCGCAGGGCATCCGCCCCGACACCAAGGCCATCTCTAAAAGTCTGGGGGTCAGCGAAAAGGCAGTGGCGATAGTAGAGGAGCGCCTGACTCCCGGCCCCGACCTGAGTTTTGATGCCCCGATGCGCTCGCGGGGCGACGAAGGCGAGGGCAGCACCCTGGCGAATCTCTTGCCCGCCCCGGATAGAGGCCCGGAGGAAGCGGCCGCCCACTCCCAAGGCCTTGAAATCCTGGAGGAACACTTACAGGCCTTCGTAGAGGGGCTGCGGCCCCGGGATCGGGACGTTTTTACCCGGCGGCTGCTCAGCGAAGTGCCGCCCAGCTTGCAGGCCTTGGCCTGCCAATACGGGGTGAGTCGGGAACGCATCCGCCAAATCGAGGCGCGCCTGATGGAAAAATTAAAGATTTACATGCGCCAATACATCAGGTAAGGTGGGGGCCAAACAGGAGAGATTCATGCTTTCAAAAGAACAGAGAACGGAAACTATCAAAAAGTTTGGTGTCAAATTTGGCACAGGTGAGGCCGACAGCGGGTGTAGCGCCGTGCAAATTGCGCTGTTGACTCAAAGAATCAACGGCCTGAAAGAACACTTTGGCAAAAATGCCCACGACTATCACTCAAACCGCGGCCTGTACCAAATGATCGGCCACCGGCGCTCCCTTTTGCGCTACTACAAAGGCCGCGATCAGGAGAACTACCGCGAACTGATTAAGGATTTAAACCTGAGAAAATAAGCAAAAACTTTATTATTGAAGAGAGTGGAGTTTTTCAGAGGATACTTCTCGCCTTTGCCTTCCTTTGCTTTGAAGTGTAACGGCGAAAATTATTCTTTGGAAAGATTTCCATCCTCTTCATTTAACCACGGCATCCCGCGACCGATTGGATTCGGCAGAGGGTGTCTTTTCCATGAGGAGAATCGGAATGAATCAAAACAAACGCACCTGGCATCTCAATTACGGCGGCAAAGAGGTGACTGTGGAAACCGGCCGCCTGGCCAAACAGGCCGACGGCTCGGCACTAATAAGCTGTGGCGGCACTCAAGTGCTGGTCACGGTATGTTCGGCGAGTACCGCCAAACCCGGGCAAGACTTTTTTCCCCTGCTGGTGGAATACACCGAAAAGTTCTACGCCGCCGGAAAATTTTTGGGGGGCTTTAGAAAGCGCGAAGGCCGTCCCAGCGATCAGGAAGCACTCAATGCGCGCTTGATTGACCGGCCCATCCGCCCGCTCTTTCCCGAGGGGTATCTGTGTGAAACGGTGGTGAGTTGTACCGTACTTTCCTACCGCCCCGAATCCGACCCCGAAGTGCTGGCGGCATTGGGAACCTCGGTGGCGCTCTCCATTTCCGACATTCCCTTTGCCGGCCCCATCGGCACTTGCAAAGTCGGCCGCATCGACGGCGATTGGGTACTCAATCCCAGCTTTGAGCAGTGGGAAAAATCGGACTTAGAACTGGTGCTGTCCGCCTCCGATGATGCCATCTTGATGGTGGAGGGAGAGGCACGCGTTATTCCCGAAAAAGAACTGCTGGCGGCGATCGACTTCGGGCACGGACACATCAAGGAATTTGTCGCCCTGGTGAGCGAAATCCAGCGCGAAGTGGGACGACCCAAGCGCGCCTTTACCTCTACCTCCACCGCCACCAATCAAACCCTGCTCGACAAAGTCGCCGCCGATTATTTGCCCGAGGTGCGGGCGGCACTTGAAATCAACGATAAAATGGAGCGCGGGCGAGCGATAAAAGAACTCAATGGCAAAGTCGCCCAGGCGATGCAAGAGTCCCCCGCCGCCTTTGGGCTGGAAGAGGGCGCGACCTTTTCCGCCGAGGCCTATGAGGGGGTGGACGCCCTTCTCTACCGCATCATGCGCGCAGATATTTTGGAGCGCGAAGCGCGCATCGCCGGCCGGGGTGTCAGCGAAGTGCGCCCCATTGAAACCGAAGTTTCGGTTTTGGAAACTCCCCACGGCTCGGCGCTGTTTACCCGGGGAGAAACTCAAGTTTTGGCCACCGTCACATTGGGAGGCAAGACCGGCGAGCAGATGGTTGACCGGATCACCGACCTCTCCTATTCGCGCTTTTATTTGCACTACAACTTCCCCCCCTATTCGGTGGGCGAAGCGCGGGGAGTGCGCGGAGTGGGCCGGCGCGAACTGGGCCACGGCAACCTGGCCGAACGGGCGGTCAAAGCGGTCATGCCCGCAGAGGCCGATTTTGCCCACACCACCCGGGTGGTGTGCGAAGTTTTGGAGTCCAACGGCTCCTCTTCCATGGGTTCGGTGTGTTCCGCCTCCATGGCGTTGATGGATGCCGGGGTTCCCTTGAAGGCGCCGGTAGCGGGCATTGCCATGGGCCTGATCTCCGACGGTGAACGCTTCAAAATCCTCAGCGATATTTTGGGAGACGAAGACCACCTGGGCGACATGGACTTCAAAGTGGCGGGCACAGAAGCGGGAGTCACCGCCATTCAAATGGACATTAAAATCAAAGGCCTCAAGCGCGAAATTATGGAGCAGGCAATGGAACAGGCGCGCCAGGGGCGGCTGCACATTTTAGCGGAAATGGCCAAGAGCATTTCCACCCAGAGAAACGATTTCAAAGAGGGAGTTCCGCGCATGGAAATGTTCCGCATTCCCACCGACAAAATCGGCGCTCTGATCGGGCCTGGCGGAAAGAATATCAAGGCGATACAGGAAAATTTCGGAGTAGAACTCAACATTGAAGACGACGGCACGGTCAAAGTGCTGGGAACCGACCAGAAAGCGTTAGAGGAATGTTTGAGTCTGTGCCAACTGCAAATTCATGGCCCCGAAGTGGGTCAAATCTACGACGCCACGGTGGTCACCATTAAGGAATACGGAACCTTTGTGGACATCGTCGCCGGGGTTTCAGGACTGGTTCACATCAGTGAAGTCAGTGACCAAAGAATCAACGACATCGAGGAATACCTTCAAGTCGGAGACAAGGTTAAAATCAAGGTTCTCGAAATCGACCACCTGGGACGCCTCAAATTCTCCATCAAGGAGGCGGGAGGCGAAGCGCTCAAAGCGCGACCGGATTACACCCCCAGGCCCAAAGCACCCGAAGACAGGGATACCAGGCCGGGCCGGGATCGAGATAGAGGTAGAGACAGAGACAGGAACGACCGGCGGGGCGGCCCGCGGGGAAGAAGGAGTTAGTTTATGGAATCGACAGTAGAAGTCAGGATTCAATGCCTGGAACATTTCGACCGCAGCTTTGATTTTCCCCGCTACCAAACTGCGGGGGCCTCGGGCGCCGATGTGCGCGCCAGCCTCCTTTCCGTCGATCGCAAGCAGGGCCTCACTCTGCATCCCCAACAAAAAATTTTGGTACCCACCGGATTGTGTTTGGAGATTCCCGAGGGTTTTGAAATTCAGGTGCGGCCGCGCTCGGGACTTTCCTTTAAAACCGGGCTGGCCATTCCCAACTCCCCCGGCACCATCGACAGCGACTACCGCGGCGAACTCAAAATTTTGATGGTCAACCTGGGAAACCGCAAAGAGGCCATCCATCACGGAGATCGGGTGGCGCAACTGGTGCTCGCCCCCGTGGTGCGCGCCACCTTTTTTGAAGCGCCCCTCTCGGACAGCCAGCGCAGTGACGGCGGTTTTGGCTCCACCGGCAGGAGCTAAGGGAGAAAGCGGGTGAGTGCTCTCTCAGTTCCCTACCAGCGCGCTCAAAACGGGGAAGAGGCCTTTCAGCTGGCCAAGGCCCAATTGAGTGCTGAATATATTGAGGGCCTCAATATCCGCGTAGAAGTCCGCCACCACCCCGAAGAAAACCTGATCCGGGCCAGCGGCAAGGGGTTTGATCTCGACCTGCAATTTTGTGAAAATGAAACGCGTATGACTCTCAAACTGGGACTGCTGCTCAAACCCTTTCGCCAAACTGTTTTGCAGGCGATAGAAAAAAAGCTCAAACAAACGCTATGAAACTGGCCCATCTACAACTTCCCAATAGTGAGCGCAAAAGTATTCCGGTGGAGGAGGGAGAATCTCTTTTGGCCGCCATTCAAAAGGCCGGCATTTTCATCCGCTCCAGTTGCGGCGGGCACGCCTCTTGTTCCGATTGCGTGGTCAAAATCAAAAGTGGCGAAGACCATTTGAGCGCCCCTCCCTTTGAAGAGTTGCAATTACTGGGCAACGTCTTTCACGTCACCAAGGAGCGCCTGGCGTGCCAGTGTTTACTCTCTGGAGAAGTCGGAATCGACCTCAGCGCCCACGACGAAAAAGTTCAGTCCACTAAAAAATCCTCCTTTAAAAGGCCATCCACACGCCTGCGCAAAAAGGGTGAATCAAAAAAGGCCATCCCGTCGCCAGAGCAAGAAAGGCCCAAACGCCTGGGGGGGGGTAAACGCCCGCAATTGTTTTCCCTCCCCGAAGACAGAACCAAAAGTGAAAGAGAACCTTCGCGCCAGGACTTTCAAAAACAAAGGGAGAAAAGCGACAAAAATGAAAGTTAAAATCGAAGTCTCCCTGGGCGAACTGATCGACAAAATCAGCATCCTGGAAATCAAGGCCGAAAAAATTGAAGACCCGGAAAAGTGCCAACTGATCCAGGCCGAAAGACACCTGCTGCAAAATCAACTGAACGCCTTAAAACTGGAAGGCGTGGAAACTTACCTTCAACGCTTAAAAGAGATCAATTTAAAATTGTGGGACATAGAGGAAAACATCCGCCACTTTGAAGCGCGCAAAGTTTTTGGAGCGCCATTTACAGACCTCGCCCGCGCCGTCTACCTCACCAACGACCAGCGCTTCGCCATCAAAAACGAAATCAACCGGCGCTATAGTTCCGGCCTTCGAGAGGTAAAATCCTACGCCGGCCTCTAAGGCATGGCCATTTTGGACTGCATTCCAAAAAAGTCTTGACTATTTTGGACTAGAGTACAAAATGGTCAGATACCTGACTCTCCCAGATTGCGCACCAAGCGAAATCCAATGCTTGCCGACCTTATATCGGGGTCGTCGTAACTGCGACTGGCGGAACGCAAAGACCCGGCAGCGCTGTTCCAGCCTCCACCGCGAATGACTCTAAAGGAATCGGCATCACCCTCGACCAACGGGTCGGCCTTCCCTAATAGTTCCTCCGGAAATTTCACACTCCACGCATCCTGCACCCACTCCCACACATTTCCGTGCATGTCCCGGAGTTTGTAGGAGTTTCTTTTTTTGCCTCCCACTCGGGAAGTTTTTCTCCCTGAGTTGCGTCCGTACCAGGCGTATTTGTGCAATTTTTTCTGGTCATTCCCAAAAGACCAGGCGGTTTCCTTTCCTCCTCTGGCGGCATACTCCCACTCCGCCTCGGTGGGCAGGCGCAAGCATCCCGAAGGGTCGCCGGGAGTTCCAGAGCATTTAAGGCCCTGTAAATGATTTAGCTTTTGGATAAACGCTTGAACGTCGTTCCAGGAAACCCGCTCCACCGGGTGATCGGGACACATAACTCCCCCGTAAGAGTTGCTGCAAAAACTCGAAGTCCTAAAGCTGGAGGGGTTTTCTCCCATCACCAAAAACCATTGCTGCTGAGTCACCTCCGTTTCCATGATTTCAAAGTCCCTCGAAATTTCGACTCTGATGGGCCTTCTATATTCGCTTCTCTCGCCGGAAGCACCCATGATAAAACGGCCGCGTTTGATCTTTTTCCAGGAAAGGGAGCGCAAAACACTGGACTCGTCCCCGTCACTTTGGGCGCAAAGCAGGTGTGCCCAAAACAACATCAACGCAAAAAATGCCTTTTTCATCACTTGCCTCCTTCCAATACGGGTTCCAGTTCTCTGGCCTGATACATTTCCGTCACAATATCGTTGCCGCCGATAAATTCCCCTCTAACGTAGAGTTGCGGATAGGTCGGCCAGTTGGCGTACTCTTTGCCCCCTTGGCGGATGTCCTGATCGCTCAAAATATCAAAGGAGCAAAAGGGCACGCCGAGAGTGTTGAGGATGCCCACCACGTTGGCGGAAAAGCCGCACCGAGGGGTCTGGGGCGTTCCCTTCATAAATAAAAAAACTTCGCTCCCACCTATCAGGCGGTGAACCCGTTGAGCGGCCTCGCCGCTGGTGTCGGACTCGCCAACCGCCCGGCCGCCGGGAGTGGCCACTTGGTGGGAATCCAAAATGTTAAAGGGTGTATCAGACATGGTTACTCCTTCTGTTCTGGGGTTAAAGTTTTGAGTTGAACGGCGTGAATCCCTTCATCTCCGAATTCGCTTTTGAGAACGTCCATCACCATACGCTGTTGCTGCAAACGCCCTTTGCCGGCAAAAGCGCTGCTTATTACGCGAATCCCAAAATGATCTTGCTTTGTCTGGGCGTGAACGCTGTGCTTTTTTCGCAAGTCCCAAACTTCAATTTCCGCATCTTCCGGAAAATTGCTGGCGAGCATCTCTTTAATTTCATCGACTTTTGACAAAAAATCTCCTTTTTTAAGCGGGTACGGCCCAAAAACTGGTGAGAAAAACCAAAACCCTCAACAAAGCGGTGGAAAATCCGAGCCGGCGGTGTAGTGTTTGGCGCTTCATTCGTCCCTGCAAAAGGTTCCGTCCGCTAAAAATTAATCCCGCGTACCCCAAAACGCAAGCGACCGCCAATCCCACATGCACATTTAGGAGGAAATTGTTGTCCTCCACCGACAAGCTCTTGGCCACGGCACCGCGAGTTAACTCAATTTGCAAAATCAGCAAAATGTCCCAGACGATGACTGTCGTCATGCTTTTTATGTGGATGCTTCTCGCACGCCTGTGGTATAGTCCCCAGGCCATTAAGCACACGATCAAAAAGGATTGGGTCTGAAACCACAAAGCAGTAGAAATATTCATGTCTCTTATATAGGGGAGAAGTCTTGACCTCGCAACTGGGACGCTGGGCGGCCATAGATTTGGAAACCACCGGCCTTGACCCCCAAAACGACCACATTGTCGACGTCGGTTTTTTGCAATTTGAAGACTGCCGCCTGGTCAAAAAATACCACTCTCTGGCCCGCACGGAAAAACCCCTGGGCCACTTTGTCCAAACCCTGACCGGCATAACGCCAGAAATGCTGCGTGAAGCGCCTCCCTGGGAGGACGTCCTCCCCCATTTGCAGGATTTACAGGGGCACCAACTGATCGCCCACAACGCCAATTTTGAAGAACAGTTTTTAGAAGCGCATTGCGAGCAAGTCCAATACTGGGACAGTTTGCCTTTTCTCGCCTTACTTTTTCCCTGGAAATCCCAGCTCAAACTGGAACACTTTTTGCTGGACTGGAACTTGCGCGAAAAAGAGGCCCATCGCGCTTTTGAAGACGGACTCGACCTGCTCAAAGTCTTGCTCACCGCCAATATGTGGGTGCGCAGACACCGCCGGGGGGAAACCTGGAACGTACTCAAGTCTCTTTTTGCCCACTACCATTTGCGAGACACCTGGCATGCGCGCTTTTTAAACCTCTCCGGCCAGCAAGTCTGGGAACTTGCCGAGCAACTGGATTTTGACTTGGAGCAAACTGTGCTTCAGGCAGAAAAAGAGGAGGCGCGACAGCGGGGAAAAAGCGTTTGTGTGCAAACGGCGGACTCCCAACCCGACTCTTTTGGTTTTACGGGAGAAAATATTCAAAACCTGTTGCGAGAAGAAAAGCGGGTGGAAAAAAGCATTCCCCATTACCGCTACAGGAAGTCCCAGGAAGATTTGGCCCTGCGAGTGGGGCAAAGTTTAAACAATCAGGTTCACGCTCTGGTTCAGGCCCCCACCGGCACCGGCAAAACGCTGGGTTATCTGCTCCCCTCGGCGCTGTTTGCCCTCGAAAAAAACGCCCAGGTTTTGGTCGCCACCGGAACTAAAACTTTACAACAACAAGTGATGAACCAGGACGTACCCCAGTTGCGCCAGATTTTGGGCCTTGCCGAATCCGAACTCAAAATTAAACGGCTGGTGGGTTCCAACAACCACTTGTGTGAACTGCTCTTTCGGCAAAACCAAGAAGAGAGCAATCCGCTCCTTCTCAAAAGGAATTTTGAAGATTGCTTTGACGGCCTTTTTTTTGAAATGGTGTTTTATTACAATGGAGAAAAAGAATTTGCCCCGGTTTTGCGCGACCAACTACCCTCCGCTCTCAAGCGCCGTTTTGAAAATTTTCGCAATAAGGAGCGGGAACTGGCGGTAGACTTTCGCGCCTGCACGGGGGCACAGTGCCCTCACCGCCACCAGTGTTCCTACATCCAAGGTCTGCGCGAGGCCAAAGACGCCGACGTGATCGTAGGCAACCACGCCTTGATGTTTCACTGGCCGCGCTCGCTGCCAAGGCCCGTCTCCATCGTCGTCGATGAGGCCCACCGAATCGAAGAAGAGGCCACCGACGCCTTTAGTTTGAAGGCCAGTGCGGAAGAGTTGGAAAGTTTTGTCCGCTCTTTGCAGGGAACGGGGACGGGGGCCTTGTATTACCTTTTGGGAAGAGCGGAAGAAGATACCACCAAACTTCGCGAAAAAATTCATCAGGCGGGCCAAAAGCTACAAGAATATCTCTCGATCATCCCCACCTTGATGGAAAACTATTTTATCACCGGGCCTCGCTATACGACAGAATTTTGGAACGAACGGAGCGTACCCGAAGCGCAAGGAGGCCATGCCGCCCTCTTTGCCCACCTGGAAAGTCTCTCCCTGGCCCTGCAAAATTTGGAACAAGTATTTGCTCCCTACGCCGAGAAGTTTGGACTGGAAAATCCGCAGGCCGAAAGCGACGAAGAGGTGGCCGCCGCAATCACCCGCTTCCAAACTTTTTTGGCCACCCTCGAAGATTTGGCCAAAGTTTTGTCGGGTATGTGCCGGGAGGAAAAAGGACAGGTCAGAAGTCTCAAATTTCACCAAAAACGGGGTTACGCCCTGGAATTGGCCCCGGTGGACGTGGGCACTCTCTTGTACCGCAAACTTTTGGAAAGCAGCAGTTCAGTGGTCTACACCTCGGCAACACTGGCGGGAGGGGGAGAAGGCGGAAGCAAGCGCGGAGTGGAGTGGATTACCGGTTACGCCCACCTGCCCCCAGAAAAGCGATTTAGAAGCGGCCTTTTTCTGCCCGCAGAATACGATTACGGAGGACGGGCGCAAACTTATTTATGCTCGGACGTCCCCCCCTTGGGAGACCCCCAATTTGTGGAATCCGTCCTCTACCAATTGATACCGCTCATCCGCCGCCTGAAGGGGCGCACTCTTTTACTCTTTGGCGCCCGCACCCGCTTTGAGGCCGCCTGTGAAATTCTGTGGCAAAAACTTGGCCCCGACATTCCCCTCTTTATTCAGGGAACCGGCGTGGGCGTGGTGGAAGATTTCAAAAAGCGCGGCGGGGGCGTTTTAGTCGGTATGGAATCTTTCGGCGAGGGCATCGACGTTCCCGGCGAAAACCTGCAACTAGTATTTATCGACAAAATTCCCGACCTCCCCATCAACCTGGTCACCAGTGAACGCCGGCGCTTTTACCAGGCCGAGTTTGGCAATGAATTTAACGACTACTACCTGTCCCACCGCACGCGCCGTTTGCACCAAAAATTGGGCCGCCTCATGCGCCGGGAGGGAGACAGGGGCGGAATCATCATCGCCGACCAGCGAGTCTCACGCTGGAAACCCCGCACCCTGCAAACGCTGGTGTCGTTTATGCTCCCCTATCGTTTGCAACTGGCCCCCCTTGCCAGTGCCGTTTCTGGCATCGAAGATTTACTCTTGAGCGTAACTACTCACACTCCAATGAAAAACTACGACAAAAGCAGGGTAAGTGCTCACAATTTGGGCCAGGTTGAGGGGGAAGCAAACTGGAGCGACTGAGGCGTGCTCCTAGCACGTCGCAAGGAGCGACAGTGTAGCTGACCCTCAAAATGGTCTGAAGTGTGAGCAGTTACTCTTGAGCAAAAATTTCCCCAGTCCTCCCTCTTATACATTGACTCAATAAATTTTATTTGACCGCGCCCGATACGCCTTTAAGGGGATCGGGCCTTGAAGATTATAAAAACAGTATTTTATGCTCTGGCATTTTGTCTGACCTTGGCGGCCTGTCTGAGGCAGAGGGATTACGATCCCGAAAGTTCCGGTGCCGGCACGGGGTCGCCGGATCGCCGCTGGAGTGAATCCAGGTTGAGCGCCAGTCTGACCGTCGGTACCAGCGAAGACATTACAAACCAATTTAACCCGAGCATCGGAACTCAAATGATGGAGCGCTGGAATAATGCCATCAATGGAATTGTCTTTTTTCGCACTCCCAGTCTCAATCTTACAAACCAGGAATACCCTGACCACGAAAGCTATTTAAACGACGGGGAGTTTGGCATTTACTGGCACTCCACCTGGTTTGCCGACATCTCCACAAGCGTATTGGCCATTACCACTTTCCGGGGTATCCGCCGCCAAATTGAAACTGCAAATGAATGGGTGGAAATTATTCACGCCGACATCGTGGTCAATGGATTACACAATTTTAGTGCCGATCCGCTAGACTCGACTACTTACCACCTGCCCTCGGTTTTGCTCCACGAATTGGGCCATTTTATAGGCCTGGTTCACCAGCTCGACGGCAGACCCGCCGTGATGGCCCCCAGTCTTTCCAGAGTCGATAGCTACGATACGCCCTTTTTGGCCGACGACGAGGCCCTGCAGGGCATTTATTCTTCCTCCATCAACTCCGTGAGCGGCCTTGATTCCCGTCGCAAAGGTGTGCGCTCAAAGCGGGAAAAAAAAGAAGACCAAATCGTACAAGGGTGGATCGAACTTCACACCGATGGAACTTGCAAGCACTACCAAAACCGTCACTTGATAAAAAAACATTCTTTTTCTTTTCCAACTCGGTAAATTTTTCTTAACCAAGGCCCGATAGGTTCCCTATGGAGGAATCTGGCCTTGAAAATTTTAAAAACCCTATTTTATACTCTGACATTTTGCCTGCTCCTATCTGCTTGCGTAAGAGAAAAAAACAAATCCACAAATGATCCCGCCCGCGCGATTCCAGAAGTTCGCCGCTGGAGTGAGGCCAGGTTGACCGCCGGCCTGACCGTCGGTACCCACCAAGAAATCACAAGCCGATTTGGTTCCAACGTCGGAACCCAGATGATGGAAGAATGGAATAATGTGATTAGTGGACTCACTTTTTTTTCCACTCCCAGCGCCATCATCACCGGCAATCGGGAATACCCCTCCCATGAAAACTATTTAAACGATGGCGAATTTGGCATTTATTGGCACTCCTCCTGGTTTACCAACATCTCCAACTCAGTGCTGGCAATCACGACTTTCAGGGGTACCCGCCGCCAAGTCGGAACTGACAGCGAATGGGTAGAACTTCTCCACGCCGACATCGTGGTCAACGGGCGACACAATTTTAGCGTCGACTCCTCAGACATGAATACTTACCACCTACCCTCCGTACTTCTCCACGAATTGGGCCATTTCATCGGTCTGGTTCACCAAACGGATGGAAGGCCGGCGGTGATGGCCCCCAGCCTTTCCAGACTTGATAGCTACGATACGCCTTTTGTGGCCGATGACGAGGCCCTGCAAAACATTTATTCGTCCTACACCAGTTCCGTGAGCGGCCTTGAAAGCGCTAAAGGAGTGCTTCCCAAGCGGCCCAAAGAAGAAGGTCAAATTGTCCAGGGATGGATCGAATTGCACACTGACGGAGAGTGCCGGCACTACCAAAATGGTCACCTAGTGGGAAAACACTCCATTGGCCTTGACTCTCTCTGATTTTTTCTTAAAAATATATTTTATTTAGTCTTTTTTAAGGATGAAGCATGGGCGAACTCTCCAACAAACTGACCCAAATTACTTTTGGTGTTTCCGGCACCCCCCCCACGCTCTCCCGATGCACCATCAACAATGCAGGAAACAGTACCGGCGTCGGAACTGACTCCGGCACGGGGCTGATTTCCAGCGGCGATTTTAAATCCGCCACCAAGGTGTGGAATGCGGTCTGGAACGACATCGCCGATTTTCAATTGTTAAACGACGAACTCGCCTTTGGGTATTGCTACTATGACACCCTCGAAGGGGCCAGGCTGTGCAATCAGCGCTGCCAAATGGCGGTGATGGGAATTGCCTCCAATACCTTTGGTTTTGGAGTGGGGGCGGGGGCCAACACCCGCGAAGTTCCCATCGCGGTGGCGGGTTGGGTTTTGGCCCACGTCGATCGCGAATACCCCTGCGGGACACCGTTAACCAACGCCGCCGACGCCAGACTGACCGCCATGACATTGCAGGAAAAGCGCGACTACCCCGAGCGCTTGGTGGCCCTTTATAAAGGCCCAGAAAGGCGCTCTCACTGGGGGCCTTCCCAAGGACAAATTGAGGTTTGCGGCCGGCATTGGGTCAAGGTTAAGTGAGGCGCAAACCACTCCAGCACCTCGGACAAACTCTTTAAGTGTACCGAGTATTCGCACTCAAAGGATTGAACGGTGGTGCAAACCTGATCCAGGTTTCTCCTCAATTTCGGAAAATGGTTTTTGCTTATAAGCTCAGTCAAGGCCAAGTCGTAAACCCGGGTGATTTCTTTACTGTGAGAGTAGGGCAAAAAAAAGGGAGCACTTCTCTGAAAAAGCTCGGAGTCTGAAAGAGATTGCCAAAAATTTTGGCCAAAATAAAACTCCAACAGGTGAGCGTAAATGATCGCCACGGCGTAAGATTTGGCGGGATAGTAAAGCTCCTCGACCGGTTTGGAAAAATAGTCCAGAATTTCTTGAATCAGATCATCGCGTTTTTGCCGGTAGCGAATGGTTATGCGATGGCAGTTTTTTACCTCTGGTTCCCCGTACTTTAAAAAAAGCGATTGGCGAAATTTAGCATCACTCAACATCTTTGGCCGCATACCAATCCAATAATCCCTTGAACCCGTCACAGGAATCATCTCGCAAGCGTGCAGAAGTTCCCCCGCGCAAGTGTTCACTCAAACAATGCCCCAGGTAGTGGCACTTTCCGCACAGAGGATCATTTTGCACCCGTTTCTTTTCCCGCTCGCACCAATCCAAATAATCCCGCCAATTTTTGATTTCCAAAAAATACTCCCTCGACTCGGAATCAAAATCCAACACCGCCCACTTTCCCTCTGGAGTAATGTAGAGATGGTTGTCAGACCAGGCGTTGCGTGCGCCCGCCAAACTCTGGTCAATATATTTTTGATTGATAAATTCAAAACGGAAGGGGGCCAGATCAATCCATCTGGCGACAAATTTTTCGTAAGTTCGGTAAGGGGCGTGCCACTGGTTGGCCTGGTTAGAGGAATAGGGTTTGATCTCCAGGCTGGTTATATTGGAGACAGAATTGAAAAGTTCAATCATGCGCTGAATTTCGGAAACGCCCCACTTGAGCATGGGAGGTGAGGCCAGCATGAGAATGTGCACCGGACGCTCCAGCGAGAGAATATGACTTAAAACTTTGTGACTGTCCTGCCTCAAAGGCCCGTCCCAACTGACCGATAGATTGTATTTGTCGCTTGCAAATAGCGGATGCAAAACGCTCAAATTGGTAATAATATTGATGCCCTTCGAGGCGTAATCTTCCACCAAGGTCAATAAATTTCGGAGATAACTGTCGTCGAGTAAGGCGACTTCCCCGCCGTAAACATCGACGTGCCGGATGGGGCGTTTCATACTGGTCTCTTTTAATTTTTGCCGCAAAACTTCAAGCTCTAAAATGCGACGCTCTCCCAATTGTTCTTCGGTCAAATAACAAAAAGAACAACGAAAATTGCATCTGTAGCTGGGGTTGATGGATAAATCAATCGCCTCTTTCACACAACTCCGGCAAAATCTATTAGCTTGTCTTCCAGACTCTTCATCAAAGTACAATGCGCCTCGACCTGGGAAAAACGCTTGTGATCCCGGATGGTTTTTCTGCAACCGTTGCACAGGGAAAACAAACGGCAGCCAAAACATTCCGCCTTCAATGAAGACAGGGAAAAATCATCCCGCAAGGGGTCTTGCGCCTCTGGCGACGACATTTCCTTCGCAAAATCTATCGGGTAATCAAAGTCGTCAGCAAAAGAGCCACAAGAATAATAATCTCCCTCCGGTTGCAGGCAGCGAATCTCCTCGCCACAATCGCGGTGGCGGGGGCAGGCGGTGGAGCGCCCGTCTAGGGAATCCACCAGCGCTTTGGAGTTGTATTCCCAAGGGGCAAGACCTTGCTCAATAATTTGAAGATAGATTTGATAAATTTTAGAAAGTTGATAGGGCCTGCCTTCGCGCCCACTGGCCATGGCGTTGTTGAGTTTGCACTCCACTTGCATTTTTTTGGCCAGGCGGACATTGTCCAAGGCCCAATATTCATTTTGCTCATTAATCACGCTGATAAAATCGGGCCGGTAACCGACTCGCTGGAAAAACATATCGGAAACTTTCCAAAACATCCCCTCGTCGTAAACCCTTTTGGAAGTTATGCGGCGGGTATCTCCGTAGTGAAAAGAAGTGGTAATCCCCACTCTGGGAGCGCAAAAAAGATCGGCCCATTTATCCGGGCGCAAATAAAAATCCCACAAATTGCTGGTCAAACTGAGACTCGCCGGCAAATGGTGAGTTTCCAAATAATCAATCAGTTTCCAATAATAGTCGGGTTTCACCATCAGGGGATCGCCCCCGTTGACGATAATGGTGCGGGTTTGGGGGAAGCGCTCTAAAAATTGATAAATTGTCTCCAATTTTAAAAGAGCGCCTTTATCCTGAGTAATTTGATTGGAACTGCAAAAGGTACAGGCAAAGTTACAGGCCTCGGTGGGTTTGATAATCAATTCCATTTGATAAACATAAATTATTTATGTCAAAATGGAAAGCGTGAACAAACAATTGATGTTTTACCTCAAAACCACTGATACCTGCCAACTCAACTGCGAGCACTGCTTTACCAACGGCAGCCGGGGCGCCAAGGGATTTTTTGATCCCTCCGCCACCATTGATTTTTTCCGGCGCTTGCGCCATTTTTACCCCCAGCTTCCCGGCGGCAATATCGCCTTTCACGGGGGCGAACCCTTTTTGTGTCCGGTGGAAATGATGATTGAGGCCTGGCATGGTATCCGCGAACTTTGGCCCAAACTTTGGTGGTCGATTCAAACCAACCTGACTTTCAAGCTCGACTCAAAAAAACTTGATCTTCTCAACAATGTTTGTGAAAAATCCTGGGGCACCTCCTGGGACTACGGCATCCGCTGGACGAACAAACGCCAAACTGATTTATGGCGTTCCAACGTCAAAAACCTGGCCAGCGACGGCCACGCCATCACAGTGATGGTGAGTCTCACCGAAAAAGTAATCCGCGAACTCTCCCCCATTGAGATTATTGAAGACCTGGCCTCACTCGGAGTGAAATATATCAACTTCGAGCGGGTGACTGCCAATGGCAATGCTCTTTTAAACCGCCACAAGGGCCTTTTTCCCGACAACCGCGCTCTCGATGCCTGGCTGTATCAAATGTGGGAAGAAACTGTGAAACATACGGCCTGGAAGTCGGTGGAAAATATGTTTCTCAATTCCCTGCTCACTTCCCTGGTTTACAACACCCATTCGGGGTGTCGTTCGCGTTCCTGTGAACAAAAAATCCTCACCATCAACGCCAGTGGCAGCATCGGCGGCTGCCCCAACGGGGCCACCACTAAAACCTTTGGGCATATCAAAGACGACGTTTTTCAAGTTATGAGCGCGCCGGGACGGCTGTGCAATATCAGTGAAGAAATGGGCCGCCACCCGGTTTGCCACACCTGTCCCGTGCACGACATTTGCAATGGAGACTGCCATCAACTAAACTGGCAGGGAGACATCTGTGCCGCCCCCAAAACTTTAATGACCGAACTCAAACACAATATGGCGCGGGATTTTTCCCTCTATAAAGAAGTTCTCTCCGGCTTTATGGGCCAGGAGTAACTTCGCGCAGTTCCTCAAAGCTGATTTCTTCACGAACCTGTGCCACAAAGAGATTGGTCAACAGGTTTTCCTCACAAAAATAGTATTCAAAAAGATTTTTGCCCTTGAACATATATTCTTTAAACTGAGGTTTAAAAAATTTTAACGGGTGTCTGATTCCGGGAGTAAAAAAAAGCTCCATAAACGAGGGAATGGAAAAAAGGCCCACCACGTTTCGGCCCACAAAATGGGCGTCATCAACTTCTTCAATCTGATCTTTGATTTCGGAAAAAAGGTCAAATTCTTGCACACAATAGGCGGCAAAAACAATGGTGCTCTCAATAAAGCTCTCCCATCTGGAAAGCAGAGCAATATGCTTGCGGATAAACCGGTCTCTTTCCTCCTGGTCAAAGGCAAGATTTTCAAACACGCCTTCAGTGGAAATCTCGCGGTACTGCAACAGCATTTGCGCTATATTCAAGCGCAGACTATCCATCGTGGTAATATTCATGCCCGTAAGATAGGCCACAAACAAGGCCTCTTTTTCCTCAAAGGAGCAACCACAAAAGGCGACTTCCGCCGGCAACTCCAAATTGGAGATATAGTTGAGAAAAATGCCATCCCGAAGTTCCGATCCTTTGTAATCCACTATATAAAAGCAATCCCTCTTTTCCACAAAGCGCTTGAGTTCCGTCACGTTCAAAGGCAAAGTGACATTTTTGATTTCCATTTCCATCTCTCAGCGCCTCCCCCGGGCGTAGTGGCAATCCGCATGGCAAGAACTGTGGCAAACCACCACATTTACAGGAGGGCCGTTTCTTATTCCCTCCACGACATTGCTCAACCTATCAATAAAAGCATTGATGGCAGCAGAGGGATTGGTACCTCCAGTGTCAAGGGCCGGGAGCGGGCTGGGACTGGCATCTACCAAAGCATTAAAATTTGACCTGGTAACGCGGTAGTACTGAGACAAAGCGGCGATTTTATTCAAATCCATAAAAACTCCGTAGTTGAGGTCGTTATCGCTCCTTCTGAGAAGACGATTAACATAAATAGAACCACTCCCCCGCTTATGCTCAACCGCTACGCGATGCCTGCTTCTGGAAAGCATGTGAGTCCTTATATTGGCACGCCTGATGGATGTCAGGCAGTAGGCATAATATTGGAAGAGATCGACCAAATCACTGGCGGAAACCAGACCACCCCTTGGAGAGACTCTAGCAAATTTTTTGGGATCAACGTTAAAACTCGATTTGGTAACCAAATCGTTATTTCTTAAATCCTCCCGGTGGGGACTGGGTATATTAAAATTTCCAGAGAAATCTGCGTTGGGAGCGGGCAAATCGCTCTTGGCAACTTCAATGGCATTGCGTGCCGGTCTGATGACCCGATTGATAAAACGGTTAATTTTACTGTCTTTATCAATATAGTTGGCCATAAAAAACCCGTCCCTTTAAAGAGTAGTGAGGTTTTGAATTCTTTGTAAATATTTTTTATTGACCAAGTGCAGGCCATAACCTACCCTCAAATTATGTCCGAAGCTGCCTACAAAACGCCTGCTCTTCCGGCCTTGGCCACCAAGGCAATATTGGAGAGCAAACGTCCCGAACTGGCCGAAATTGAATTGACCTTGTTTGAAAACTGTCCGGTCAACTGCCATTTTTGCTTTCACGACAAAAAATCTCCGGTGGGTCTGACCCGCCAAGAGATGTTTTCCAAAATTCCCCTGGTAACCGATTTTTTAGACAAGCAAAAAGGGCGGGTGCAGTTAGCGCAAATTAACCTGGTGGGGGGAGAGTTGCTGCAAGACCGTTGGATGGAGCGCCTGTGCAGCAACTATTTTGACCTGCTTGTAGCACTCGCCCCCCACTTTGCCCGCAATCGCCTCAAAATGAAAGTGGTTTTGGTGAGCAACTTCTTGTTTGAAAAACGAGAGAGAGTCAAACAATTGATCGACGACTTGAGAGCGAGTTCAATCGACGCCCATTTAATTGCCTCTTACGATTTTTGTGGCCGACCGACTTCCAAGTCTTACTACCAAAATATCGACTACTTTGGCCCCGACTACATCACCTCCATCAACCTGGTGGGAACCCGCCAGTCCATCCACGCCTTCCAAAAAAATGAGGATGACTACTTTCGAGGTTTATACCGAGACTTCAACATCTATTTTGACGACTTTATCCCCGACCCTGGAAGCGAAGACTCGCTTCCCTCCGACCGGGAATTTTATCAGTGGTATTGCTTTATCGCCGAAAATTATCCCAAAATTGGGCCAGTGGCGGAACTCTTAAAAAACCAGTCCAATAAAATGCACTGCTTGTCACTCAACAAAATCACCATTTTCCCCGACGGCCGCACCTCCAATTGCCGCTGGTATCGCTACCGACAGGAACATTTCAACACCAAATTGGATATGAAAGACAACGCCGGGATGATGCAAAACTTCCTCGACGAAATGGGTTGCCTTTCCTGCCGCTACTTTCAGCGCTGCGGATTTCGCTGTTTTACCCAGTGGGATTGGAAAAAGCGCAGGAGGGATATGCAGCAATGTCCGGTGCAGGCCTTTTTTGACTACGCTGAAAAGGCGTATTTGGGGCGCAACTGATTGGGAAAAATACATTCCGTCATACCACGCAATTGCATAATATTTAAAACATTGCGGCCGACACAGGAAACCAGGTGTTCACAATCCATACACTCCCGCGTCTTTTGAGCGTACTCAAACCCCTGTTTTTGCAATTGCATATGTTGCTCTAATATGGCCTCGGCACTCAAGTCTTGAACTCGCAAAAGCTCACTGGTATCGACAATTTGCTCATAAATAAAGGGACTAAAATAAATCTTATCGTCGATAAAGTTAAGAAAAATGGTATTGGCAGTGCTGTGTTCTTTATCCCAATCGGTAAAGCACATGCCGTAATAATCGTCCCGTTCCACCAAATGCTCTAAAAAATCCTTCCAGGATTTAAGCGTTTGCTCACTCAATTTGTGATTTTGCGAGCGAAAAAATCCGGGACTAAATTCCAAAATAGTTTCAAACTTGTCGGCGACAATATCCATAATTTCAAGATAACGATGACGCAACAACATATCTTTTTGCATATTGATCAAGTAAAACCACTCCACGACTTTGGGTGTTTGCCGCTTAAAAAAATCTATCGCCCAAAAATTGTCGCGCATATAGGCCGGGTCTTCTCTTAAAATTTTCTCCACATTTGAGAGAACTAAAAACTCCAATTCGAGGTCTTGCCGAAACCAGGCAGGATTGTCCAAGAGATCAAAAATCTCGCTAAACTTGCGGCGATCGAGTGGGGAAAAAACACAGGGAACCGTAAAGTGGGTTTGGGGATGAAAGTGAAACAACTCGCGAAAAAGCGGCATTTTAAGAATATCCTGCGCGTTGGTTGCACTAAAAAAATCCGTCGGCCCCAGCACAATTTCGCGCAAACGCCAATTGCGACGACTTAAATTCCCGGCAACCCGATGCGCTTGTTCGAGCATTTGCTCTTGCCCCTTCAACTCGCGTTTTTTATCCACAAAACAGCCGTGACAACTATGGGCACAACCATTCAAAAGGTCTAAATTGAGAACGAAGTCCACGCTCTCAATATAGCTGCGATTTGTAGTTCGACTTCTCTCCAGAAGGCCAGGTTTCACTACCATACTCCTGTTTTAAACAAATACTATTTATGAGTCAAGTTAGGATTTTTTCTGACTTTTTCGCTTGAGATAGATCGCCTTGAGGTGAACAAAGACGAGTAGAATAAGTCCCGCCATAATCACTGCATCGGCAATATTAAAGATATTGGTTTGGAAAAAACTCCCGGGAATACCCACCCAAAACATATCCACCACATAACCCAAACGCAGGCGATCCAGCATATTGCCCCATCCACCGGCGGCGATAAAAGAAAGTCCCAACAACTCAGGTTTTGAAAGCGAGCGACTGTAAAGGATATGCCCCATCAGGGCACACAGGATAATCATGGGAAAAACAACTAAAAAACTCAGGCGCAAAAACTCCGGCCAGTCGCTGCCCAAACTCCCCCACGCTCCCCGGTTTTCAGCGTAGAGCAGCCTGGCCATTCCCTCAAAAAAATGGAGAGGTTTATTTCCGCGCAGGTATTCCACAGTCAGCATTTTGCTCCACTGATCGAGTCCCAGGATCAGCAAAGAGGAAAGGCCCAAGGCCCAGGCCCTCCAGCGTAGATCCGGCGCAATTTGCGAAGTGGAAAGGGTTTGAGTTTTCATTGAGAGAGCATTTTACTCTGCCCGCACGCTTCTGACAACTTACTCTTCTTTTGGTGTGGATGCCGCCTTGAGAAACGATGCCTGGAGTTCTTCCGTGCCACAATTGGCCCTGGCACCGGGATGGGTCGCCATATAAGTGGGCGAACACTCAAAAAGTTCTCGCAAATAAACCTCTTCGGATTTTTCAAATACCCCCGGCACCACCAAAATACCGTTCATCAAACTCAATTTATAAGCGCTTTTGTCCGCATCCTCGTATTCCTCGTCGCGATGATCTCTCGCCAGACGACAGTGCCCCAACTCGTGAAAAATCAGGGATTCGTGGTATTTCTTGGAAACCTGCTCCCACCATTCCTTTCTGATAATAATTTCCTTACTTCCGTCCGAGTATTGGGTGCAAATTCCCTGCACAGAAGTCTCTTTGGGATCGAGAAAATTGATCGGAATATTGCCCACCTTGAAGTTGGCATCCTTGAGATAGGTTCGACCATGGGCCTCAAATTTTTCGATATATTCGTCAAAGATGGGATTGCTCTTTTGAAAATGGCGACTCTCGCGATTAAACTGCCTACCACAAGAGAGAAATCCACTCAACAATAAACCAGGCACCATGAATAAGAAAAGTAGAGTTTTTAACTTCATATCGTAAACGCAAAACTACCCCCCTCTATCGCCACAAGTGGTGCAAAACTTTAACCGCCTTGGAAATGGCAATTTCTTCCACTCGTTTTAAGTTGAAACGCAATGGCCATAGAATGAGAAAAACCTTGGTATTTATGGGAGAATGAAAATGCAAAATCACCAAATTCAAAAAATTGCGCTACTTTTGGGCCTGGGCCTTTTGTTTTCGCTTTCGGCACAGGCCGAGGCGATTTTGGGTGAATGTGGCCGCTATATGGGCAATAAACAACAATCTTGCAAAAGTGGAACTTTTCATCACCACCCCAGCAGCACGGCAACGGAGTTTCGCTGGAGTTGCCGGAATATTCCCTACGATGGTGAGATTATTTGCAGTGAATCCAAATTCCTAACCGAATTTGCCGAGTGTGGACAGGCCTACTGGGGGCCTTACGATGCCTCTTGTGACAAAGGAGTGTTTCACCCTCACCCTGGACATTCGGCCACTGAGTTTCGCTGGACCTGCCGGAATATTCCCCACAACGGTGAAGTCCAGTGTTCCCTACCACGAGCTGACACCAAAAAAGAGAAAGAAGAAGAGGAAGAAGAGAAAAAAGAAGAACCTGTACAACTTCCCCAAGAGACACCGGAACCAAAACCAAAACCAGAACCAGAACCGGAATTGGAAACAACAGAAGAAGAAAGTGCTGCCGCTCCCCCAGTGGAGGCGAAAGCACCGGTTCTGCAAACCTCTCTCTTGACTACGCTCTCCAACGACTACAAATCCGAGGAGGCGCTGGATTTGATGGTGGTCACCAACGCTCAAAACCATATCGTCTCCATCCAAACCAAAAAACACAACGAAAATAAGGCCAAAACCTACCCGGCAGAAAAATTAAAAGAGAGGATTCCCCTTCTCAAACTGGCGGGAATCACGCTGATTCAATTCCAGTGCTTTGGTTTCAGTCCCGAAAACGGCTGCACCATACAAATTGAATACCCCTACAGCATTGCTCACGGTTCTTATCGCCAGTTCCGCGCCCAACTCAAACTCAAAGACGGAAAGTGGGGCCTGTACCAGGACGACCGTCATCTTCTGGGTCTGCACATGGTCATCAATAGATGGTGGGGATTCGTCGTTGGCATCAAAGAGCTTCATCTGCGCTAAAAGGACTTTGTTGATTGGCGATGTCCACGGCCATTACCGTGAACTGAGCGAATTGCTCGACAAGATCGACTTTGATCCCACCGGCGACCGCCTCATTTTTCTCGGCGACATCATCAACCGAGGGCCGGATTCGGGAAAAGTACTGAAATTGGTTCACAGTATCCCCTGCGAAGTGCTGCTGGGAAATCACGAACTGGGGTTAACCAAATACGCCCGAGCTAAAGGCCCTCCCAATCCCGACTTTGAAAAAGTCTTGCAGCAAATGGGAAACTCCCGCCAATTTTATCTCAGTTGGATGGAAAACCTGCCCACTTTTATCGAGACTCCCTCTTTTTTGGCGGTACACGCAGGGATTATTCCCAATCTCAGTCCGGAAAAACACCCTCCCGAAATCATCACCCGTCTGCGCACCTGGGGTGGAAAACCCGACGACCTGGACAATCCCGCCGATCCCCCCTGGTTTGAGCTTTACACGGGAAAAAAACTGGTGGTCTATGGCCACTGGGCGCTAAAAGGCCTGACCGTCAGAGAGCACACTATCGGACTGGACTCCGGCCTGGTCTGGGGTGGGGCCTTGAGTGCGCTGGAACTTCCCGGACGCAAAATCACCCAAGTAAAGAAAAAATAACTCTCAAGAATTTAGGCCTTTTTGTATAATGGTCACGATGCTTAAAAAAACCATTCTGTGTGTAGATGACGAAACGGATATTCTGGAACTTTTCCGCGACGAACTTCAGGAGTGCGGGCATTGCGTTTTGGAGGCCACCAACGTTAAAGACGCGCTTGCCTTGTTTGGCCAAAACCAGGTCGATTGTGTTATTTCCGACATCCGCATGCCCGGAGAAGACGGCCTCGAACTGGCCAAAAAGATCAAGGCACAAAAAAAAGACGTCCCCGTCTTTTTGGTCACTGGATTTTCCGATTACACAAGTGAAGAATTGGGACAAATTGGCGTCGATGCCGTCATTTTCAAACCCTTTGACCTCGAAGAAGTGATCTCCATGATCAGGGGAGTGGTTGAAGAGGAGGAATCTCAATAGGACTGGCGTCCACCAGTTTTTTACTTTTCGTATCAATCTTATCAAAGTCTGTAACCGCATGTTGTGCTAAAACCTCTTTTTCCCTTTCACTGCAACTGTCACAAGTCTGGATGGCATAGTGTAAAAAAGTAAATTGCACTCCATAGGCCCCGTTGAGAACGCTGTCACATCCCACTGGCAAGGACGAATTGGGACAAGAAATATTATGGGGAAAAGTAGAGTGTTCTCCATGACCGTCGCTATGGCGTGCCTCGTGAAAGAGAGTGCTTATTCTAAAAATGCTCCCGGCCAGAGAATCTTCTTCACCGTCAAACAAACGCGGGGAAAGGCGTACAATTCCCACTCTCGGGGTGGTAATGGGAAGCCAAATCTCTCTTGCATCATCTCTTATAAATTTAAACCAGGTTTGAAATTCCCCAAACCGAAAGGGAAAAAACCATTTGTTTGTCTCGACCCTTTGAAGAATCTCAAAAAGAAACCCCCCAACATTCATGGCATAGGCATATTCATCCACCGTCTCGATGATTCTTCCTTGAGAAAAATAAAAATATCGCCACGCCAGAAAGTTTAGCAAAGAAGACTCATCTCTTTGAATGATGATTCTCTCTTGAAAATCAAAACCTCCGGTAATCCACTTCACCCGGTCAAACAACCAGTTTTTTAATTCCTGGCAATTCACCTCTTCCATTTCAAATATTCCCTGCAACGTTTTTTTTGCCTTACGGGCACCCTCACTTTGCGAGTCATAATTGAGCCGGCAAAGGTTTTCCAAATCGCTCTGGATAATTTGCCGTTGTTCAAGAGGAAGCGAGCGGTCAAATTCCAACGCCCAAACGCTTTGTAATATTATTGCCGAAAGAATAAAAAATATTGATCTCATTTGTTTCATATTCATAATTGCCGAGTATTAGGAGGCGGAACAAAAACAAAATGTCCCTTTTTAAAATTTACGTTGATTTCAATAGAAGACAGGTTTAAAGCAAAATCCTTGCCGTCGGCAAAAACCAGTTCAATACGTTTGATTTTGTCAAAACTCTTTTGTCCTTTAAAAAAGATAATGGCGCTTTTAATTTGCGTGGCACTCACTCCCGCCGGAGTAAAGCTCAACGTACTGGTCGCTTGCTTGCTCTTTTTTGCAACCTTATAATAACGATTGTCGATCAGGCCCTGTCTTAAAATATCAAAAAGCCTGGCGTAGGGATTTTGTTTTTGGCCGGACTTCCCTGCCGAAGTGATAAGCTCACCCGGTTCTCCTTCAATAAAAGGCGCTGTATAATACCAACTCTTTTTGGAGTTGCTGACAAAAGAGATACTTTGTTTGCCTTGAATGGAAAAACGAATCTGACCGGGATAGCGGTAGTGGATGGCCCCTTGCGAGGTGCGCTTTTCCCGTCGCAAACTGGAAATATATTCTTGGGTGAAACGCGCCTTAAACGAAGGCGGCAAAAACGATTTGGCCTGAATTTGCATCAAGGTCAATAGCGAGACAATTCCAACAATTTGTTTCACGGCCGTTTTCCTTAGTGCAATTGCACGCTCACCGCTTTGGAAACTCCCGGCTCCTGCATGGTCACGCCGTAGAGCCTGTCGTTGAGTTCCATGGTTTTTTTATTGTGAGTGATGAGAATAAATTGGGACTGGTCGCTCATTTCGCGCAGGAGTTCATTAAAGCGCCCCACATTGACGTCGTCCAAGGGAGCATCCACCTCGTCGAGCAGACAAAAGGGACTGGGCTTGACCAAAAAGATCGAAAAAATCAAGCTCAGAGCAGTCAATGCCTTTTCCCCTCCCGACATGAGGTTAATATCTTGCATTTTTTTGCCCGGAGGTTGGGCGACAATTTCCACTCCGCAATCCTCATCGTCCATGTTCCCACTAATTTTAAGCCTCGCTTTGCCCCCGCCAAAAATAATGGGAAAGACTTTTTGAAAACACTCGTCCACTCGGGCAAAGGCCGTACCAAAACGCTCGTGTGATTTTCCATCTATATGCTGAATGGCCTGATCCAGGTCTTTAAGCGATTGCACCAACTCGCGCTCTTGTTCTTTTAAAAAATCACTGCGCTTTTTTTGCCTTTCAAAATCTTCCATCGCCTGCCAATTGACCTCGCCGATGCCGTTTAAGCTATTTCTGTCTCGGCGCAGTTGCGAGGCATTTTCTTTGAGTTCGGAGGCACTACACTGGGAAAACTGGTAGGGAATTGCATCTAGTTTTTGCTCACCCTCTTCCGTCTGTACTCTATACATGCCGGAAAGGTCTGCAAGAGATTGGTATTCCTCTTGACTATAACCTAAAAAATCCCCTATCGAGCGGCGCAGGTCAACGCGGTATTTTTCAAACAGATCGCGGGTAAGTGTCGCCTCTTCCTCCATGTATTGGTTCAGTCGGGTTTCCCACTCAAAACAATTTTTCTCCGCCTGATTGATTTTTTGCGTGAGTGTTTTGACCTCCCCTTCACGTTCGCTCATACGTTGTACCAGTTGGGCCAATTCACCTTTGGCAGTGTGGAGAAGCTCTTGCTTTTGCGCCAACTGGTCTGCGGTCTCCCCATTCGAGGATTTCAAGTTTTGAATCTCTGCTTTTAAGGTATCGCACTCTTTGCGCCACTGAACAATCAATTTTTGATCGCTCTCACATTTTGCCTTTCGTTGAGCAATTTGAAATTCCACGTCTTCAATTTGAGATTTTAAAGATTGAAAATGCTCTTCAAAAGACTGCATATTCTCTTGCTCGGCCAGGCCTTGTCCGCGTTTGAGCGAATAATCTTCCCTGCACAACTCCAGTTTTTCCTTCTGCCCGGCATATTGCCGGGACAGCTCGGACAACCTGGTCTGCTCATCGCTTTGCCTTTGCCGCCACCTCTTTTCTTCTTCTTCCAGTTTGTGCCACAAATTTTTGGTCTCTGCTTTGCGCTCTTCCAAGGCCTTCATGTGTTTGCGTCGGGAATCCCACTCCGCCTGCGCTGTCACCAGTTCTGCTCTGGTACGGTTGCCAATTTCCAAGTGTTCCCTCTCGCCGACTCGCAAATTCTCCAAGGCCTCTTGCTCTTTTGCAAGTTTTTGTTTCAAAGCGGAAATTTCCCGCGACAACAATTGCTCGGAATCGGAAAGCCTGGAAATTTGATTGTTGCGTTCAACCGCCCCCTGCAATTCATCCGAAGATTCGCGGCACTCAAAACTTATGCCGTCTCGGTGATTGCGAATAATCGACGTCCCGTCAAAACTGGCCACCGCCTTCCACTGGCCGCCCGCTTGAAACGCGGTATAATCCAGTTCGGGAGTTAAATAATGGCCGGCCAAGAGCGGCCGCAATGAAGAGCTGTACTCGGAGGGAACCCGCACCACTTTTGAAAGAGGAATCAAATCCCTTGATACTTCATCATCAGAAGTGCAAAGCTCACCGGGAATCCACAAGTCGCCCCCAAGTTCGCTTTTACTCTGTAACCATTGGATAAATTCATCCGCATTTTTTCCGCTGCTCACCAAACGGCCCATAAATTCGCGCAACAAAAGCTGCACGCCTTTGGCATAGCGCTCTTCCGTCTGAACCAGATTGTCGAGTACGGCAAAGGCCTTATCCCCTCGCTCTTTGAGAAAAGTGGAAACCCCTTTTTTGGTTCCGGCCAGGGAAGATTGAATTTCCCTAAAGGAATTGAGTTTGGATTCCACTAGGACAAATTCCCCGGTTTTTTTCTCCAGGGCCGCCCGGCACTCTCCCAGGCGCTGCTCGCTCGCTTCCCTTTGAGCGCGCAAACTCTCAGTCTTTTGCTCTGTCTTGACCAAACTTTCCACCAGAAGCTGCAAGGCCTTTTCGGCATCATCGGCAAGATCCCCGTCGCCATTTTGGCCTATTTTTTCAATTTCACTTTTTTGCCACTGATTTTGAAAAAGCGCCTGTTCGGCCTGAGTGAGTTCACGGCGGGTGTGATCCAATTTCTCGGCAAGCTGGGCGAGCAACTGCTCTTCTTTCGATAGTTTTTCTCTCAATTGCTCCAAATCCCCGGCACCTTGAGAAGGCCCGGCACTTTGCTCTCTTTTATTTTCCCACTTGCGCTTGTGTTCCAGCAAATGCTCGCGCTTGGCCTTGCGCTCGGCGATTTCACTGTCTGCCGCATCCACCTCACGCTCTCGCAACGCCAGTTCACCCTTGCGCTCCTCAAGACGAGACTCCAGATGTTTGAGTTTTTCCTCGGCCACCATCAACCCACTAGATAAAACATTGTACTCCCGTTGCATGTTTTCGAGTTTGGATTCGCTCTGGTCGCGCTGATGGCGCTCGCGCTCCAGAGAAATTTCCAACTGCTCGCGCCTGACCCTCCAGGTTTCCCGATCGAGCTTACTCTGGTGCAAATTCTCGCCATTTTTGCGAATGGCACGCAACTGATCGAAGGCCTTGTGGGAGGCCACCACCAGTTCGAGGCGGCGGACATTTTCTTTAAGCTGTTTCGCCCGACGGGCCTTGTCCGACTGGCCCTTTAAAAGCGACAAATGCTTTTCAATTTCCCCCTGCAAATCCTGCAAACGCCCCAAATTTTGCCGGGTAACTTCAATCTTGCGCATGGATTCGCGCCGGCGCATTTTAAACTTGGTGATGCCCGCCACTTCTTCGACAATCTGCCGGCGATCCAAAGGTTTGGACTGAACCAGGCGATCAATTTCCCCCTGAGCAATCACCGAGTAGGACTTGGCACCACTGCCGGTGTCCATAAAAACTTCCTGAATATCGCGCAGGCGACAAGGTTCGCCGTTGATGCGAAACTCGGTTTCACCGTCGCGGTAAAGTTTGCGGGTCAGTTGAATTTCGCTGGGGCCGCTCACCTGACGGCCGATGTGAATGAGTTTGCCTTCGGGGTTGTCGAGCACCAAAGTCACTTCGGCAAAGGGGCAGGGAGCATACTGGGAAGAGCCGGCAAAAATCAAATCCTTCATGGACTGTCCGCGCAAATGCTTGGCCGACTGCCCGCCCATGACCCAAAAGAGGGCATCGACAATATTGGATTTACCGCAGCCGTTGGGGCCGACAATGCCGGTCACTCCGTCATCAAAACCGATCACCTGGCGGTCTTTAAACGATTTGAAACCCTGAAGAATCAGGCGTTTTAGTCTCACAACCTACACCCTTTTTGCACTTTTGCGATTTAACTTTACGCAAAAAAATCTCAAGCGTCCAGAACCGGCCCCCGCAAAAAGTGATTTTTTCACGCTCCGGCCCCCGTAAAGTTTGCCTTGCCTCAAATTTTGCGCTATAACTGGCCAATTTCACTAGCTTAGTGCATGGTGGGCGGTTAGCTCAGCTGGGAGAGCACCTGCCTTACAAGCAGGGGGTCAGCGGTTCAAGCCCGTTACCGCCCACCATGCATTACGCAATGCACAGGCTCACCTACTTCAAAAAAAAGTGACTTCAAAGCGATTAACGGGGTGACCATCCAAAGTCCTATGTGTAGTTCTGACTTCAGCACAATCGCCAAAATAACATTGGCAAAAATACTTGATATTGAGGGGCCAAGCACCATGCTCCAAATTTCGGCCCAGGTAATGGCGGGTTTTCTCGTTGGTCTTGCAGGAAAAAGTAATTTCACGGCCGCTCAGCTTTTCTATTTTATAACTGAAATTCTTCTCGATCAGCTTTATTTGATTCTCGACAAGGTCAATAAAAGATTTTGCATCACCTCTGGTATTGCCAAAGCATTGGCGATAATTATCAACAGACGAAGATTTAACCCAAGAAAAACTACCCCTGTTGTCACAAATCTTAGCGGCCAAAACATCGACAATTTCGGCACTCAAATAAGTCTTGGCCTGAACAAGCAATTTTTTCGACAATTGAAACGAAGCTAAAATTTTCTCAAATTCGTACTCCTTCTTGAGATAAGAACCCAATTTTAAAATCAGTTCCGGTCTCGAACCCCGATTGCCAAGCGCCCGCCTCGAAAAGGCCACATCACCACGAAACTGTCTGATTAAAGTTTTCCGGCAGACCTTGCCTTCATCGAGTAATTCCTGAGAAAGATTGAAGCTCTGTAAAAGTTTGTATATATGATTGTGTTTCAAATGGAGAAAAGAAGGGGCGGAAGGAACTCTGGCAATCTGAAAACTCTCGGCCTCGGAAAGCCCCAGAGTTTCAAGACATTCTCCCCAGCATTGCTGCATCCTGTGTACTCTTGAAGACTTTTTCTTCCGCTCCATGCGTCCTCCCGTTTTTACATCCTTATCGTTATGATTTAATTTATCTTTACTTGTTTTTCTCTTGCCCAAGCAAAAAACAGACTTTAAAACTCGGCAATACGCAGACCACAACGCAGCAAAGACTTGCCCAAAGTCTGAGGATGGTTTAAATTGTGTGAAAAATTAGCGGGTGTAACTCAGTGGTAGAGTCCCGGCCTTCCAAGCCGGTTGTCGCGCGTTCGAATCGCGTCGCCCGCTCCATTTGTCAAAGTCCTCGAACTACCGGCCGCAGCAAAATCGAGGGAACGAGAGTTTTTCGCCCCCGTTCCGCTTTCTACCCATTCCTTACCCACTAAATAGTGAATCCTGACCTTGTTTTCCCCAATCTCGATTTTCCCGATCAGACGCTTGGAAACAAGACTTTTTTTCTCGGAATTGGCGACATTTCTCGTTTCAATCTACGCCCCCGCACGGAGGGCGACCAAGTTAGTGATAAATGTTGCCCGCAAATCGTGGTTTCAATCCACGCCCTCGCACGGAGGGCGACAAAACGGCGTATGTTACCAGCAGTCTCTACAAGGGTTTCAATCCACGCCCCCGCACGGAGGGCGACTGAAGATTCATCAAACTGGCCTTTAAAAATTGAGGTGTTTCAATTCACGCCCCCGCACGGAGGGCGACAGTATTTCTGACCTCTCGATCCAGGCCTACCGAGTTTCAATCCACGCCCCTGCGTGAGGGGCGACTAGGTTTGCCGATGCTAAGGCAGCCAACAAGGCAGTTTCAATCCACGCCCCTGCGTGAGGGGCGACAGGGGATGCCGCATTTCCCAAGGTAGATATTGTTGTTTCAATCCACGCCCCTGCGTGAGGGGCGACTGCCTCTATTTGCCCGTTACTCATTCATCCTTCCAGTTTCAATCCACGCCCCTGCGTGAGGGGCGACGTGTCCTGCTCTAATGTCATCCTCGACCAAAGAAGGTTTCAATCCACGCCCCTGCGTGAGGGGCGACAATAAGAGTTGAGTTAGAGTTCATCCAACCAGAGTTTCAATCCACGCCCCTGCGTGAGGGGCGACTTCGTCCCCGGAGAGGATGTGCTCGCTATTTTCGGTGTTTCAATCCACGCCCCTGCGTGAGGGGCGACGATAGACATTTATCAAATATACGGGATTCGTGAGTTTCAATCCACGCCCCTGCGTGAGGGGCGACTACATCGTCTTTGATGATGAGGTGAGAGGGTATCGTTTCAATCCACGCCCCTGCGTGAGGGGCGACCTCATTCTGATCCAATCAATAATCCTCATTTCTTGCGTTTCAATCCACGCCCCTGCGTGAGGGGCGACTAAAAAAGAAAGTGGATGCAAAGGCCGGAACCAGTTTCAATCCACGCCCCTGCGTGAGGGGCGACCGGTTGACGAGATCATGAGTCTCTATATGGAGCGGTTTCAATCCACGCCCCTGCGTGAGGGGCGACTTTTTTGCTTGCTTTTATAAATGCTCACCTAACAGTTTCAATCCACGCCCCTGCGTGAGGGGCGACTTGACTGGCTGAAAGACGAATTAATCAATATATCTGTTTCAATCCACGCCCCTGCGTGAGGGGCGACTTTCCAAGAATTGTGCTTTCTGTTCCGGTTTAGGTGTTTCAATCCACGCCCCTGCGTGAGGGGCGACCAAGCTCGCCCTTCCAATGTGTTTCAATTATCCATGTTTCAATCCACGCCCCTGCGTGAGGGGCGACAGTTCCTTTGCATCTCTAATAAGAGCAAAACTATGTTTCAATCCACGCCCCTGCGTGAGGGGCGACAATAGACCAAGAGAGAGTCTTTCAAATGTGCAGGTTTCAATCCACGCCCCTGCGTGAGGGGCGACTTCTTTGCCAATGGTTGCGCTGCCATTCAAACAGCGTTTCAATCCACGCCCCTGCGTGAGGGGCGACGTCAGTCTCAATTTTTTTTGCGGTCGAGTGAATTAGTTTCAATCCACGCCCCTGCGTGAGGGGCGACTCGTTAAGGCAGTGCGTGCCGAGCGCGAAGCCGGTTTCAATCCACGCCCCTGCGTGAGGGGCGACGTTTTCTCGACCGCTACTCTCTCAGCTGAGAAAGGTTTCAATCCACGCCCCTGCGTGAGGGGCGACGGCCTCCAACGATTTGGCCAGATCACCAAAAACAAAGTTTCAATCCACGCCCCTGCGTGAGGGGCGACTAAAATGTGGTCAACCTCTACATTTTGTTTCGTGTTTCAATCCACGCCCCTGCGTGAGGGGCGACATGGGTATCAATTATAGGTCTTTCAATTCTGGGGTTTCAATCCACGCCCCTGCGTGAGGGGCGACTCGTTAGGAGACTTTATGTGGCCATTACTAGGAAGTTTCAATCCACGCCCCTGCGTGAGGGGCGACATTTCGGCGCGAGTCTTAACATTTGACTGCTTGCGTTTCAATCCACGCCCCTGCGTGAGGGGCGACTAGGTACCGATAAAAAAGACTCCATCCCAAGCACCGTTTCAATCCACGCCCCTGCGTGAGGGGCGACGAGAGTTCCAGATGACCGTCCGGCAAATAGTCGAGTTTCAATCCACGCCCCTGCGTGAGGGGCGACTTGTTGAGGAACACAATCAAACACAGTTTTACAAGTTTCAATCCACGCCCCTGCGTGAGGGGCGACCGTATGCAACAGCACTGGCCATCTCCGTCTTACCTGTTTCAATCCACGCCCCTGCGTGAGGGGCGACAAGAGATGGGAGCGTTTAACTGGCCACTGGTTCCGTTTCAATCCACGCCCCTGCGTGAGGGGCGACGAATAGACAGAAATTTATCGTTTCTACTGGCAGTTTCAATCCACGCCCCTGCGTGAGGGGCGACATTATACCGCCGAGCATAATAAGCAGGAAGAAGTAGTTTCAATCCACGCCCCTGCGTGAGGGGCGACATCCTTTCAGGGCCGGGTTTAGGCCCATCATCGTGGTTTCAATCCACGCCCCTGCGTGAGGGGCGACAACCGCTTTCGGGGTCAGGTTGATTTATTGGAAGTTTCAATCCACGCCCCTGCGTGAGGGGCGACTGAAAAATATCGAGGAAATACCACTCGTACCGGGGTTTCAATCCACGCCCCTGCGTGAGGGGCGACTTTCCCTCTTTGAGTTTGTTCATTTCTGAAAGGGGTTTCAATCCACGCCCCTGCGTGAGGGGCGACTGTGGGCCTCTTGGACAAGCACGTTGATGCGAACAAGTTTCAATCCACGCCCCTGCGTGAGGGGCGACTTACCTCACGCTCAAGTTTGGCCGCCAATTTAGGCGTTTCAATCCACGCCCCTGCGTGAGGGGCGACGCGGTAAATATTGTTTGAAAACCCGTTAGTTATGTTTCAATCCACGCCCCTGCGTGAGGGGCGACTTCAGACCCCAGCGACTCAATTTGCTCTGGACTGTTTCAATCCACGCCCCTGCGTGAGGGGCGACGTGTATCGTTTAGCGAGGCATTGGATGATCTTGAGTTTCAATCCACGCCCCTGCGTGAGGGGCGACGATCTTTAATCCAGTTTACACGTTTAAGTTTTTGAAGTTTCAATCCACGCCCCTGCGTGAGGGGCGACTTTACCGATATTTAGTACCGGGACCACGTTCACGAGTTTCAATCCACGCCCCTGCGTGAGGGGCGACTCAAAAACTAATTGAATGCGCCAGTAGTCAACGGTTTCAATCCACGCCCCTGCGTGAGGGGCGACGTACGCTTAAGGGCATTTATCGTGGATTTGTTCACGTTTCAATCCACGCCCCTGCGTGAGGGGCGACTGCGACTGACGGATAAACTCGGAGAGTTGTTGTCTGTTTCAATCCACGCCCCTGCGTGAGGGGCGACTCAAGTCCTGCCCCGGCCACCAACACATAAGGAGTTTCAATCCACGCCCCTGCGTGAGGGGCGACGATGGGAATATGGGGTTTAAGCCGCTCGTCCTCGTTTCAATCCACGCCCCTGCGTGAGGGGCGACGGGACGTTTGAAGAGTCTTATCCTTCCCCTATTAGTTTCAATCCACGCCCCTGCGTGAGGGGCGACGCTATGTCGGCGAGCGGAAAACCATCCTTGATCCGTTTCAATCCACGCCCCTGCGTGAGGGGCGACCACGTCCATATCGACAATAGAGCATGAGTCAGGCATGTTTCAATCCACGCCCCTGCGTGAGGGGCGACTACGCTGACCAATGGGCAAAGCTAGCGAGAGCTATGTTTCAATCCACGCCCCTGCGTGAGGGGCGACTTCATCAGGAAGAGAAGTTATGACGTAGACAAAGTTTCAATCCACGCCCCTGCGTGAGGGGCGACATGCTTCGGTTTCTTCGGTGATGCCCAAAAGGGCGAGTTTCAATCCACGCCCCTGCGTGAGGGGCGACAGTACTGGTCTTAATATTCTGTTTTTAAAGAACAAAGTGGCAAGTTTCCGCTAACCACATGAAAAAGGACTACCATAAAAAAACAAAAAGCATTTTTCAACTTAAATCCTTTGAAAAAACAATAAGATATTATTTGCGATAGCCTCTTAAAGAACCTATGAGAGCTAACTGTTAGCGATTAAAAAATAAGGTTATCACGCAATGGGTCTTTAATTGTTTTTGCACCAAAATGTTCAACTTTTGTGCGCCCTTTCTTTCCTAAAAGATAAAACCTTAAACTGTCTTCTTCTTTATCGTACTGTTCCAATAATTTTGCTTTAAGATCAGTATATTGGGAAGGGTCTATTTCACATTCAAAAACAGAATTTTGAACCCTGACCCCATAATCCAGACAAGTTTTAGAAATATGGCGCAACCTTTTTTGCCCTTGTTTGGAAGTAACAGAAACATCATAAGTAATGAGTACCAGCACTACTTCACCAAATAAGGGGGATAATATTGAGTGTCCCCGCGAATATGTCTGGCCATCAACATCGCCTGACAATGGGGAAGCAGGCCCATTGAAACTTTTTCTTTTAAATATGGATGAATAATTTCAGTCTGCTTTCTCTCTTGATAGGCCTTGAAAAATAATTTTCTGCCATCATCGGAAAGTCTCACAGCACCACTTGACTCTGTAATAAAATCTTTTTCTTTAATTTGTTGCCTGTTTAACAATGTTAAAATCAAGCGGTCAGCCCAAGGAGCACGAAATTCTTCCAGCATATCCAAGGCCAAACTTAACCTTCCTGGCCTGTCTCTGTGAAGAAATCCCACATAAGGGTCTAACCCAACACCATAAAGTGCAGACGCACATTCTTGAGTTATCATCGAATAGGCAAAAGAGAGAACGGCATTAACGGGGTCGGTTGGAGGACGACGCACCCTTTTTGGAAAAGTAAAATCTTCGTCTTTTAAAAGTTCATTAAAAACAGCAAAGTAAATTGTTGCTGCCTCACCTTCAAGACCTCTCACTTCGTCCAAGTTGAGGGCCATTTTAATTCTTCTCATACTGCTTGACAATTTTGAAACGGCCTCGGTCAGAGCAGTATTCTCCCCATGATTGCGAATTTCTCTTTGCAAAATGTTTCTTGTATTGGCAATTTTTGCAGCAACCATTAAACGTGCCATAATCAAAGTTTTTTCTTGATCGTCTGCCCATCGAAATTGCTCTCGGCGCAAGAGAACATTGCCCGTCGTTTTCCCTTGTACTCTGGCCAAAAAACGGCCGTATTCCGTATAAAATACCAATCCAACTGAATTTTCAGCACAATGGCCCATAAGATAGGGAGAAACTGAAACTCTCCCAAAACAAAAAATCCCCGCTATATTGATAATCGGAAATTGGCCAAGCTTTTCATCGCCATTTTTGATAACGATAGTTTCTCTTTCCTTGTGAAGATAACTGTCTTGACGGGTTATGTAGAGCGTATTGAGTAGTTTTTTCATTTCTCTAAAAGTTCTTTAACATACTTGCCAGAATAGTCATTGAGAAAGGTTTCTGGTTTGCAGATATTTTTTAATGAACAAGCACGGCATTTTTTCTTTTCTTGAATAGGTAAAGGCGTTTCTCCTTTATCTAAAAGTTCTCGGGCACGTTGAATAATTTCAATTGTATTTTGGCGAAGGCCTTCATCTATAAAAACACGTTCCCTCTGATGTGTTTCCCAATACCAGATGGCCCCCTCTTGAATTTTTGCATTACGCATTTCTTCTATACATAAAGATTGAGCACATAATTGAACTCTGTCCCAATCTTCAATTTTTGGTTTTCCTCTTTTATATTCCACTGGAAAGTATTTGGTTGGGTGTCCAGATTCTATTTCCAAAAGGTCTAACTTGCCTTGTATTTCATAGGTGTATGAAATGGCCGAAACACTTCTTTCATATTTCAATTTTCCTCGTTTTTCTTTTGTTCCCGAATCAACTCGCTCGTGAAGGATTTTCCCTTCTGCTGTAAAGCGATTTTCTTCCCACGCTTGCTCTACATGAATAAGTGCAAATTGACGAGGGCAATAAGCGTAGTGTTGAAGTGCTGAAATAGAGAGAAACACTATGCCGTTTTTTTCGATGGCGATAATCTATAATCAAAATAAGGAGTGCCCAAGACAATATCGGTCACCGAAATATCTTCTCCGATCTCTTCAAAGTGAATCGCCGAACCCTCACCAAACAAACGAAATTTTTCCCTGGACTTGCGAGGAGTGTTGAGCAAAAAGGGATAAAGAGACAAAGGGTTGGAAATTACTCTTCCATCTGTCAAAAGCACGTTTAATTCGTCTTTGGTAAACCAAACGTCTATCGCCTGAAAAGCAAAATCACTCACATTACCGTCTTTTAAAAAAACCATGATACTTCTCCAAAAAATCTTCCCTGTATTCTATAACAATCTTACGAGCCTTGTCAAGCCACTTTTTTGTCATGCCTTTTTGCTCTCTAAGTGAAACTGGGTCTAGCCAAAAAACCGCCATTCCACCCTGATATTCAATATGAACATGGGCCGGTTTATATTTTCCCTCTCTCGAATAAAAGAAAAAACGGAACCCATTTTTAACTAATACGTTTGGCATTTCATCACACTATTTATAATAACTCCCGCAATTCAACTCCATCTGGAACCTCATTTGTAGAAATACTAACCTTATAATCTTCAAATTTTCTCGGCGTTTCTTCTGACGATTTTTTTTCAACTTTAACGAGGTCAAAAAGCTTGTGAGCAGGAGCATTGCCCATTGCGCTTTCGTGCCTAAAAACAATCAATTTTCTGGCCGACATCTCACCCCGTGCTGCTGAATGGTCGTGCTCAAACATGTTTTGTAAAGATTCCCATAAAAGTTCTAAATCACTTTCAGAAAATCCCGTTTGTTCGGCCAATTTTGCAGAAATGTAACCATGAGCACGATATAGGCCATAGGGAACAATACTTTTTCTTCCCATTGTTCGTTCTTTCTCTCGATCTTTCTCATTGGTAACCGCCATTCGAGTAATTGAGACTTCTTGAGGAACAATAGCATCAATGGAAGAGGCAAAAGCAAATTGAATAGGGCCTCTAACTTGGCCACAATTGACTTCCGTTGTCATAACCGCACCAAAAGAACGAATATCAAAATAATTTTTACACATCCATACTGTAACTTTCCCAGCTTCTGTTGCGTCCTTTGGAAGTTTTTTAGACTCTTGTTCTATCTTTAAACTCTCATAGGCCTTCTTATTTATTTGATTGAGAACAGCTTTTTCTGCAATATAAATGCCATGGCCATCACAATCTTGCTTAGCTAATGCTACATAGTTGCGAATTTTTCTTTTTAAACACACATCCGTCACCAGACCATGATTTGTTTCAGGGTCTAATCTTGGCAAGTTTCCCGCATCAGGATCGCCGTTGGGATTTCCATTAGTTACGTCAAATAAATAAACAAATTCATAACGATTTTTAATTGTGCTCATTAGTTTTCTCCTTCTTGGTTGTTGGGTTCTTTTTTAAAGTTGTTAGTCTGATGATAATAACCTAGAACAAAATGTCCTTGTTTCTCTATTCCAAAGCTTTTGGGAAATTTAGTTTCATTTAAAAGAGAAAAAATATTTTTAATTTTTTTCTCAATAGCATACGCTGCTGCTCTTTTTTTCTCCTCTTCTTTTTTTGCTTTACTTAGATGGTGATGACAATTCCTTATGAGAAAAGGAAAAACAAAAGCAGGAGTTGCTGACGCTGCACTGTAGTAACGATCTTTGATTGTTGCACTAAGTGTTTTGCCTTTGCCTTCTAGTGCAACCTTTTGGGCGTTTTCTAATTCACTAAATAATCGCCCGAGAAGATAGGCCTCATCTTTACAATTTTCATCTAATGCCATAGGTATTTCCTCCTTTTGATTAAGATTTCTTTTTTTTCTTGTTAAAACAGCTTTACACAATGCCACTCTTAAACCTGTAATTCGACCATCGTTCCTGAAACGCATGAGGATATTGGACAGTAAACTTTGGGGGTAGTTTCTCTCTGTGAGTATGGAACGCAGGATTTCCCCTGCAAGGTTTGGTGGCACTTCATCAAAATTTTGTTTTTCTCCTCTGTAGGGAGCAATAGCCCCGGATAAAGACCAAACAGAAGGTAATTTTTTCCAAGCAGAGGGCATTATCTCCAAATCTTGAAAGTGTTTTGATAGTCTTTGAATAAAAACTCCAAAGGTATTTGCCTCCCAGTAGCGAATAGATAAACGGGAAGTATTAGGAGCAAGACCTAAAATATAAAATTCTGTATTCTCATCAAGGTCAGAATCAATTTCACACAAAGGCCTGCCTTTTGCTACTTTTTCCATAAATTCTTTTAT
The DNA here is from genome assembly GCA_965215445.1 of Bacteriovoracaceae bacterium. GTDB lineage: Bacteria > Bdellovibrionota > Bacteriovoracia > Bacteriovoracales > Bacteriovoracaceae > CBDBLK01. The sequence continues at coordinate 2,237,305 of CBDCDT010000002.1, forward strand.
TTCTGTTTCTTCTTGTTCATCTGTTGGATAAAGGAAGTTTGCGAAGGCCCGTTCTTCTTTTTCTTTAGTCTGATTATTTTTAGATTTGGCCCAAAAAACCACAGTAGTATCACCAATAATAACTTTTTGCCCATTACTTCTTAACAAGTAGTTAAGTGCTGTTGTGTATTGAAAAACTACACGCTCCGAAATAGGTGAATTTAGACCTTGTTTTTTATTGTATGATTCCAAAGCATTAAAGTTAAAAGAACTAATAGAAGCACCTGAACTTTGCGCGCCTCTAACTCCTTTAATGGAAGGATGAAGTCTTGCAATAGGTTTCTTTTCTCCAGTGACTAGGCAAGTCCCCTCATCCCCCTGTTGCAAAGACAATCTTTCCATAACTAAATTTTTTGCTTCTGGACGATCATGAATGTAACCATATTCACCATCAAGTCTAAAAATGACGTTACTATCTTTAATCTCGTCTTTTTCTTTTTGAAATTCAGGCAAAGTTTTAAATTTTCCTGGCGACCAGTTTTCTAAAAAAAGGCAAAGTGCTTTCAATCCTTTATCTTGATTCTCTCCAATAAATTTTAACATTTCCTCTTTAAATGCTGTATGTTCTTTAGGTAAACGCTCTAACGCCTTCTTGTCAGTTTTGGCAGTTATTCCTAAAACATAACTGGTTTTGTCCCATAAAAAACAAGGTGCAATATTGACAGTTCTTTTTGAAGGTTGAGGAACTTCTATAATTTTAGGTATAGTTTTTTTCTTTGAATTGATTTGGATATTTTCAACATTGACAATTTTTCCTTTTTTTGATAAATGAATAACATAGCTAATTTTCTCTTTACTATATCCACGAGGCGAGACTTTTCCTTTCTTCTCTAACTGTTCGTAATAATCGTTTAGGGCCGATAAAATCACGACTTAACTTCCTCCGCTTTCAATAAGGGAATATTGACGAATCCTTCACTGTCAATTTTGGCACGAAAAAATTTTGCTTCCATATCATTTTGAAAATCGAGGTCGTGCAACATCCAGCCTAAATCCTTATTTTTAACTTCTTCATGCGAAGCAAATTTTTTATCCTCATCCGGTAAACAAAAATCGACTGGAAATTCTCTAACGCCAAAATAAGGAGTGTGAAAACACTGACCTTTGCGAGCACGTCGGTTAAAAATATCCAAGTGCTTTTTTTCTTTGTCTTCTTTGCCTGCCTTATCAGTCAATTCAAAATGAGCACTAATGATATATTCGACATTTTTTAAAATGGTGGCGGCCCTTTGTTGCCTTTCATCTTCTACGAAAATGCGCATCTTTTTATGAGAGGCCCTGCTAGCAACTTCATTACGCCGGATGGATTCAAAACGTATTGGTTTAAGAACTTGTATTTTATCTATTACCCATAAAATGGCAGGTTTCCAATGTATGGCCTCTAAAATTCCCCGAGCTGCCGAGGGAGTCATAACGTCGTAAGAAACTCTTTCGACTTTCATTTCAGGGCGAGTAAAGCAGGCCCTTTCTCCCCAAACACGCAACCTAACACCATAGGACATTGGCAAACCTCAGTTTTTCTAAAATCCACGCCCCCACACGGGGGCGACTACCTCACTCGAAAAAAGATTGTTTCAATCCCCAGTTTTTTTAACCCAATACAACAAGCCTGCAATAACACAAAGCAACACAACGAACGCAATTAATCCCATTAGGCCGGAAAAACCAACAAAAAAACTTTCAAATTTAACTACCACGTTTCCTTCCATCATTAAAAGAATTTAAATATCTACGGATTGATAGTCAATTTAAGTTTCAATCTATTTTCAAGAGAATATAAGATTTTCCGCTTTAATATATGACGGATTGCTCCAATCAAGCCCTGCATCATCGCTATACAGGCCATTATTTTCTAAAAGAGCGAATTGATCTCCAAATTCTTCTTGCGCAATTAGTCTAATAGCCCCTTCTTGTCTCATAGTGTTATAGGCTCTTTCGGGAACTTGAACGGTATAGGGCTGAAATCTACGGGCAGCACTAGGAACATATTCAATTTTTTTGAGAAGTTCATCAATCTCACCTTTGTAATTGATAATAACAGGCCTTTGGCCATCACTTTTAATCATGCAAAATTTCTTTTCCACAGTTTCAAAAGGAATCCCTTCAATTTTACGATGAGAAAGAAGTTCCAAAATACTTTCCCCATCTAATTCAGTATCTCCTTGGTCTTTTTGCCAAAATAATTCAGTAAAATATTTCTTGATGGCCTCTAAACTTATCAAGTCGTTTTGGAAGTTTTTATTTTCAAAAATACTTTGGGCCTTATTTGCATATTGTTTGATTTCCAATGGCGCTTTCCATTTGGAAGAGTCGGGAGAAAAAACCTTCACAAAACTTTTTTCAATCGGCCTTTTCCCCTCCCTATTACAACGGCCTGCCGCTTGTGCTATGGAATCAAGCCCTGCTTCTGCCCGAAAAACGAGAGGAAAATCAATATCAACTCCCGCTTCAATGAGAGACGTTGCCACCAAACGACAAGATTCATTTTTTTTCAAGCGATTGCGTATTTCATTCAAAACAACATACCTATGCCTTGCACACATGGCCGTTGTAAGATGGTAAATTCCTTCCTCTTCGTAACAAAATTGTTCTTTTAGTTCCTTAAACAAATATCTGGCGTGAAGGCGACTATTCACAATACACAAAACTTGCTCATGGTTTTTTATTTCTTTTATAAGTTCATCATCTTTTTTAAAACCAATATTCTGAATTTTAACTCTTTTAAATCTTTCAAACATTTTTTTTGGTTCTGGTGCCAATTCCACAACGTCTTTAAATCCTTCTTTAAACCCATCTTTTTCGAGCAATGCAGGTTGAGTGGCCGTGCAGAGAACGATACTGGTTTTGTAGTTGAGAGACAGTTCTTTTAAAACCTCAATACAAGGCCTTAATACATGAAGAGGAATGGTTTGAGCCTCATCTAAAATAACCACACTGTTTGCAATATTATGCAATTTTCGGCACATTGATGGCCTTCCCGAAAAAAGACTTTCAAAAAATTGAACAGCAGTAGTGGCAATGACAGGGCAATCCCAGTTTTCCATGGCCAGCTTCAATTTTTCCGAAGATTGGTATTGGTCTGGAGTTCTGCTGTTTTCTTCGTTCATAAAAGAGCTGTGGTGTTCTAAAACAATATTTTCACAACCTTTGAAGACTTTGCGAAAAACTTCAGCATTTTGTTCAATAATGCTGGTGTAGGGGGCAACGTAAATGATTCTTTCAAGACCGTGTTTCAAAGCATGTTTTAAAGCAAATGATAACGAGCTCAAGGTTTTACCTCCCCCCGTCGGAACGGTCAAAGAGAATAGGCCTGGACTTTTACTTGCTTTTTCATTTACACTTTCGAGAATTTTTTTTCTATCATTCAATATATCTCGATTTTTATTTTCTTTTTGTTTAACTAATTCTGCTAAGTAAGCATCGAGTTTTTCGGATAGTTTTGCAATTGTTATTTCGCCAAACCCTCGTTTTGAATTTTTCCCATCCACTTTCAAAAAGAATTTTCCGGTATCCAAAAAATCAGCATCTACAAGGCAGGAAAAAATCATTCGTATCAAAAAAGCGCATTGAAACATTTCATGTTTGCTCCGTTTAAAATTAGGAGGAAACAATTTAGAAGCTACTTCTATTTCTTTCTTCCAATCAGGATATAATGCGGGCAAATTTTCTTCTTTTAAGCGTTCTTTTAAAACCCTTCTGCGTCCTCCTTTACCGCTTCCATCGGCCAATCCACAATGATGACCAGCTATTGCATAAGCAATCAAGTAACCCATTTTTTCATAAAGGTCACAGGCCATTTTAGCACCACGAGTAGAGTGATCAACTTTATGATAATCTCCTTCAAGTCGTTGTTGAAATTCTTCTGTATATTTCCCCAAGTCGTGAAGTAATCCAGCCATTTCTGCTGCTCTGGCAACTTCATTGCCCATAGAAAACGCAAACTGTTTTGCCAATTTACCAACTTCATTTAAGTGGTCACCAAGCAAATGCCAATTTGACTTATCAATTTCTTTGGTAGAATGTGCGTAAAACTTTTCATATTTCATTTGGAACCTTAAATACCAAATGAATCTAATTTTGCAACTACTACTCAGACCGTTGTTCTGGTGTCCCCCATCTCCAATTGACGCAATATTTATTTTTTCGATTCTCTTCCTCTGCGTCAATTTCTCTCTTGCTTTTTTTAAGGAAAGAACTCAAGGTGTGGGAGAGAGAAGTCCAAACTTGGCCAAGGTGACCAGAGTGCCGAGAATGAGAAAACTATAGCTTCCCATGATAATGGATGGGCCTGCCGTAAAAAAGTGCACTCTGAAGAACACAAAGCGCAGGCCAAGTGTTCAAAAAACCTATTTTTTTATCAGTTTTTTTACTTCCTGGAGGGACAGTCCGGTACTTTGACTTACAAATTCAGGAGTCATGCCAGAGGCGAGCAGGGTTTTGGCAATTTCTCGCGCTTTCTTTCGCTCTCCCTTTTCCAGGCCTTTTTCCATGCCCTCTTCTCGGCCCTCTTCTCGGCCCTTTTCTACGCCCTCTATGACCATCTGGTCTATGGTTTTATCTAATAAGGCCATCGCTTCCTCTCCTTTTTCTTCTTTTGCCACTTCTCTAATAATTTCCCAGTTAAAACTCGGGTCAACACGCTGGATGTATTTTATTGCCATCACTATTTGCCGTTCCCACTCATTATCCGGCAAATGCTCCCCTTGGGCAAAGAGCTTTTTTAACACGTCTTCGTCTAAACTAAAGATGCTTTGCATTATATACCAGATTGGCCCTAAAATCAGGTCTTTGTTTTTCTCCACCTTCAAATCGTGTACATTGAGCAGGCAACACTCAAAATCCAGCACAAAACGCTTGAGCAGTTCCCCCATCTTCCCCTCGGGATATTCCAGAATATCGCAAAGTTTTATTGGGCCAGACCAGCTTTTTACTTCACCTTGATAAACAATAATCGGAATGATTGGAATCAAGGGGCCTTCCGTGTTTTGGTAGATGACATTTTGATACTCAAGCAACTGCAAAAGCACTTCACGGGGTGCTTTTTGGGCCTTGTGTTCGACCACAAAAATTACCTTGGCCGCGCCTTTGGAATCCTTAAATTTGGCAGATAAAATCAAATCCGTGCGCCTCTCCTGGCCCTCTTTGTTGATATAGGTACACGCTTCTGAGCGCAAAGTTTCCCAGTCAAAGGCGACAAACAATTCCGAAGGTAAGCTCAGTCTGAGAAGTTCGAGATTGTACTCTTTATTGGTAATAATTCCCTTAAAAAGTGCATTGTGGGGGTCGCTATGAAGAACGGAAGTTTTTTTCATTTTCAGAAGATGGATTTTTCTTCCATACCTGTCAAATTTCCAGCGCCAATAGAATTGTCAGCAAAACTGATTTGACGATAAGGTCATGTTTGAGATCGGCCGTCGCTTCCGCAGGAGCTTACCTCACCATCCTGAGTTGTCTGGTTGCCCTTGGCAAACTAGGCCTGCTCAATTTCGCTCCTCAGAAGTGCCTCTAACTCCTTGAAATTACTTTGAGTTGGCCAAAAAACCGGAAAATTTTGGCCTTGTAAACAAAATAGTTTGAATAATATCGCCATGCCTGCTATTCTGCTCACATGAGGCAACAAGGAACTTTGAAATAGAACCTCCCCCCGCTGTATTGAACCTTCTTTTTTTCAACTTACCCATTTTGATGACAAACTGGAAAATGCCCTGGTGATAGACACCCTCGCCATTGACAACGTCCACGTTGGTGAACTGGTAGCACTCGGGGTTTGTTTTTTACTCTCTGGATTCTTTTCCGGTTCCGAGGCGGTCTTGATGTCTTTGGGCATCGACCGCGCCAAGCAACTGATCGAAGAGGGGGGTAAAAAGGGCCAGGCGATGACGTTTATGCTGGAGCGGCCCAACGAACTTTTGGCCACCATTTTGGTGGGCAATAATATCGCCAACATTTTGGCCGCCGCCCTGACCACCACCATCGTCGGTCGCTACTTTCAATCCGAGGCGGTGGGGATTTCCACCGGGATTACCACTTTCATCATTCTCATCTTTGGCGAAGTCCTGCCCAAAACTTTTGCCCGCACCCACGCCGAAATGCTCTCGCTGCCGATCATCTACATCCTGCGCCTGATCTATTACCTGCTCTATCCCCTGGTCAAGCTAATCGTCTGGGTGATCCAAACTCTGTTGGGGGACAAGGCCGAACTCAAGGCGGGATTGGTCACCAAAAATGATATTGAATACATGGTCAACAGGGCCGAGCAAGACCAGAGTATTGACTCCAAACAACTCGACCTGCTCAGTTCCATTTTGGAATTTCCCACCATCAAGGTCAAAGACATTATGACCCCCAGGTCAGAAGTCAAATACATTCAGAGGGAGTGGAGTTTTCAAAAAATCATCGAGTTTGCCAGTTCCGACACTCACTCGCGCTATCCGGTTTGCGAGGGCGGCCTGGATCACACCGTGGGCCTTTTGCACATCAAAGAGCTGGCCTTGGTGCGCGGGACGGAGAAAGTCAATTTTCACATCGACCGCTTTCTCAAGGAGCCTTTTTTCGTCTACGAACACATGAAAATTCAGGCGGTGTTTGATTATATGAACCGCAAGAAAATCCACCTGGCGCTGGTCAAAAACGAAAATGGACTGGTCATGGGCATCGTCACTCTGGAAGACATCGTGGAGGAAATCCTGGGGGAAATTCAGGACGAACACGACGTGGAAGAAGATGCGCTTCCCGATCAAAACATCAAGCAGGGGGTAATTGTCGAGGGCACGCTCTTGTTGCGCGACCTGTACAACGACTACGACATCAAAGTTCCCCTCAACGACCACTACTCCACCGTGGCCGGTTTTTTGTTGGATATGTTGGGCAACACCTTTCCCAAGCAGGGGCAGATCATCGTGTGGGAGGGGCTGACCTTTCAAATTAAAAGCGTCGAGGCGGGGCAGATCGGGGAAGTCAAAATTCAGGATGCCGGCGGGGAAAAACACATCTACAACAAGCGCGAAAAGGGCGAAGAGGAAAGCGAAAACGGCGGCAAACTGAACAAGTTCGGGTAACTATTTAAACGGGGTCAAAACGATAGTGCCCTCTCGCTCGATCCGAGCACGGCAGGCCATACGCAATGTGACTCCCAGCAGGCAGGCGTCGCCGAAACGTTCGCGGTGGGTTTGGGACACGCTTTTGATGGTGTCGGCCTCAACGGCACTGGGGGGGGCCAGCAATTCGGCCCCTTCGAGGATGTTGGAACGGCAACTGCCGCAACTTCCCGCCAGGCAGCCGTGGGGCAATTGATGTCCTGCCTTGTCGAGTTCTTCAAAGAGCACTCCGCCCAAGGCCACCTCCGTTTCAAAAACCGTCTCTTCTTGCACTTTCCCATTGGCATCCGTGGCCTTGACGATAACTTTAGACATAATTCTACCCCCCATTCCTTGTCGTATCTCAAATTTTAATCCATAGTGGCACCCCAAGGCAAAGTATCCCCCCAGAAATATAGGAATTTTAACTATGTTTAATTTTCAAAAATTGTATGACCAAGGACACGAAGAAGTGGTTTTCTTCGCCGACCCCAGTTGTGGACTCAAGGCCATTATCGCCATCCACGACACGACTCTAGGCCCCGCTCTGGGCGGCAGTCGTATGTGGCCCTATGAAAGCACCGACGAGGCCATAACCGACGTTTTGCGTCTCTCAAAAGGTATGACCTACAAGGCGGCGGTGGCGGGCCTGAATTTGGGCGGAGGCAAGGCGGTGCTCATCGGCGACCCCAAAAAAGACAAATCCGAGGCCCTGTTGCGCTCCTACGGGCGCTTTATCGAATCTCTGGGCGGGCGTTATATCACCGCCGAAGACGTCAACATGGGGGTGGAAGACGTGGAGTGCATCGCCACTGAAACCGAACACGCCACCGGCGGGAAAGTCTCCCACGGGGGTTCGGGAGACCCTTCGCCCCACACCGCCCAAGGGGTTTTTTACGGCATGGAGGCGTGTTGTACCAAGGCCTATGGAGAGCGCAGTCTGGCGGGCAAAGTGGTCGCCCTGCAAGGTCTCGGCGCCGTGGGCCTTTCACTCGGAAAGTTCTTGAATGATGCAGGCTGCAAAATCCTCTTTACCGACATCAACTTTGAGCGCGTCGAGCGCTTTCAATCCCGATACCCCAACGCCGAGTGGGTGGAACCGAACGACATTTACAGCGTTGACTGCGATATTTATGCCCCTTGCGCCCTGGGGGCGACGGTCAACGACAGCACCATCGAGACACTCAAGTGCCGCATCGTCGTCGGTGCCGCCAACAACCAGTTGGCCGAACCCCGCCACGGCGAAATTTTGCGCGGGAAGGGTATCCTCTACGCCCCCGACTACCTGGTCAATGCCGGGGGATTGATGAGCGTTTCCCTGGAGCGGGATGCCCGTGGTTGGTCGCCGGAACGGGTGGCGCAAATGGTGGGTTCCATCTACGACAAGACGCTGGAGATTTTCGCCCTTTCAGAGCGGCAAAATGTTCCCACCTCGAAGGCCAGCGATCTGTTGGCCGAACAGCGCTTAACGGCCATGCGCAAAGTGCAGGGCAAATTTCTAGGCAAACACCGCGCCCACGCCCCGCCGCTTTGATAAAGCGTTTAAAATGGAGGGGTGAGGCCTTTTTGCGCAAAAATCCTTTTCTCTATCGTCCTGCTCGCCAGCGTCGGAGACGCTCGTGCGCTGATTCGCTTTGAGGACGCCACCCGCTCGGAACTGATTACTTCGGCCCGCGCGCTGGGCATGGGCAATGCCTATATCGCCAAAGTTGACGACGCCTCGGCGGCCTTTTACAACCCCGCCGGACTGGGCACCGTCCGCTATCCCCACTTTCACCTGGCGAATCTCCACCTGGAGGCCAACCGCGACTGGATCAGCGCCACCAAAGGGCGCGCCGATGCGAGTTTTAACGTCTGGAAGGCCTTCAAGATTTCCAAGATGCAATCCTTTTTGAGGAAGCACAGAAACCAGCACATCTATGGCCGCTTTCACCTGATGCCCAACCTCACCACCCGCTACTTCTCGCTGGGGTTTCTCTACAGTCGCCAGGCCCAAGGGGTGATGGGCGAAGGCGACCAGGGCCTGTTTGAATACGCCGACCGCACCGACCACGGGCCTTATGCGGCCCTCAACTTTTCTTTTTTCGGCGGCATCTTCAAGGCCGGAGTCACCGCCGTCTATCTCACCCGCAAAGAAATTTTTGGTGAGGCCAGCGCCGCCCAGGCGGTCAGCACTCCCACTTCTGCCTACTCGGAGGGCGTGGCCTTGCAATATATTGGAGGGGTACGGCTCACGCTTCCCTTTACAGCGCTTCCCACCTTCGCCGCCAAATTAAACAATATGTCTCATAAGGCCTTCAAGGCAAAGACGGGGGCCGCCGGTGCCCCGGCAGGAGTGCGCGACACTTTGGACGTAGGCGTGTCCCTCACTCCCCAAATTGGCCGAACCACCCGCCTGCATTTGGAAATCGACTACAAAGACCTCACCCGCCGCCACGACTTGCGCTCGGGAAGGCGCTTGAACCTCGGTGTGGAACTGGACTTCAAACGCAGTTTTTTCCTGCGCGCAGGACTCTCCGACGGCTTCGGTTCGGCAGGGCTTGGCGTGCGCACGCCCCAACTGGAATTTGACCTCACCACCTATGCCATCGACCGCACCGCCTCTCGCTACCGGGGAAAGGAAGATCGGCGCATCGTTTTCTCTTTGAGTTCGCGGGGGTTTTCCCTCTAAAACAGTGCCAAAAACCAAAAAAACAAAAAAGGGGTTGACATTGTCATCTATTTGTGACATATTGAGTTGTTTTTATGAAACTTGTTCGTATCCACAAGAGCGTGGCCAAAGAGATAAAAAAGCTGGATTCTTCTGCAAGAATACGGGTTGCCACGATGTTTCGCCTGCTTGCTTCAGGAGAATCAGTGGGTATGCCATTCAGTCGGCCTATGCCCAATGTTGCAAATGGTGTCCATGAATTGAGGATAAAAGACGAACGCGGACAATATAGAATTTTTTATTATACAAAAATGAATGATGCGTTGATTGTCTTTCATTTTTTTAGAAAAAAAACTCAGGCGACTCCCAAAAAAGAATTGGATGTTGCCCTTAAAAGACTTGGGAGTATGTTATGAGCAAGGAATTTTTCGAGGCCAAAAACACAAAACAACTTTGCAAGATTCTGGGCGTTTCTGATGCCGAGGCCTCCAAGATAGAAATACGTCATCATCTCGTCGTTTCTATCAAGAGAGCAGTTGAAGGAAATTGCTGGACTCACGCAGAAGCAGCGAGAGAGGCCAAAATAGGTCGAACCGTGATGACTGCCATTCTCAACGGAAATCTTGAAAAGATTTCTACCGATCGGCTTATCGACATTGCCCACGGCATCGGCCTCAGGTTGACATTGAAAGTGGCATAAGAAATTTAATAGGAGCAACCGGGTTCTCAATGAGAAAGGCATCGCCGATGGGGCAATACACTCCCAGTCGCACGTTTTAAGTTAGCAGATGGCAAATTTTTGTGCAAGCGGTTTTTTTTCACGGCGTTATAGCCTGATCCATTGTTTGGCAATGTGATTATAATAACTTAGGATAATTCACTGCTTCGTGCGCACGCCCCAACTGGAATTTGACCTCACCACCTACGCCATCGACCGCACCGCCTCTCGCTACCGGGGAAAGGAAGATCGGCGCATCGTTTTTTCTTTGAGTTCGCGGGGGTTTTCTCTCTAGGTGAAGACATCCTTTATAATTTGCACCAGCCGGTAGACGTCGCTGTAATTGTTGTAGATGGGGGCCGGGGTGATCCGCAGAATGTCCGGGTGTCTGAAATCGACGATTGCCCCGCGCGCTTTGAGCGCCTCCAACACTTTGAGCGCTTTTTGTTTCACGCGCACACACAACATGCTTCCCCGTTCGGGTGGGGGTGGGGTGACGATTTCGATGGCGTCCCGGCAGTGCCGCCGCAAGGCCCACTCCAGCCAGGCGGTAAGGTGGTCGCCCTTGGTGCGCAGGCGGGAAATGTTCGCCCGGTCGAACAGATCGAGAGAAGCGCGCAGGGAGGCGAGTTGAAAGATGGGGGGATTGCTCAGTTGCCAGGCCTCCACCGAGCTGATCGCCTCAAAGTTTGGCCCCATTTTGAAACGCGATTTTTTGTCGCTGCCCCACCAGCCTTCAAAGCGCGGGAGGTTTGCATTTTCCAAATGTTTTTGGTGGACGAACGCACCGGCAATGCCCCCCGGGCCTGCGTTTAAATATTTGTAGCTGCACCAGACGGCAAAATCCACGCCCCAGTGGTGAAGATCGAGTTTGAGGTTGCCCGCTCCGTGGGCCAAATTCAACCCAAAGTTGGCCCCCACTTCCCGTGCTTTTTCGGCAATTTCGGAAACGCAAAACGCCTGGCCGCTCAAATAATTGCACTGGCCGAGCATGACCAGCGCCAACTCGTCTCCGATCTCTTCCATTTGTGCCAGCACGCTTTCCCGACTGACGGTCATGCCGTCTTCGCCGGGACGCAAACACACCACCGCCTCGGCGGGGTCGTATCCGTGAAAGCGCGCCTGGGAATCCACCGCGTATTTGTCCGAGGGGAAGGTATTGTTTTCGATCAGAATTTTAAAGCGCTTTTTGTTGGGACGGTAAAAACTCACCAGCATCAAGTGCAGGTTGACCGTCAAGGTGTTCATCGCCACCACTTCGCGGGTTTGCGCCCCCACCAAATGGGCAAAACTCGAAGTGGCGGTTTCGTGATAGGAAAGCCAGGGGCCTTTGGCCTTAAAGTGTCCCTCCACTCCCAATCTCTGCCAGTCGTCCAACTCCTGGCCCACTAACTCCCGCGCAGCAAGGGGCATCAGTCCCAGACTGTGGCCAGCAAAATACAGGGCCGGCCGGTCGTTGAAGTGGGGAAAGGCAAATTCGGCACGCAAGTCCCGCAAGGGGTCGAGTCGATCCATCTCTTGCGCTCTTTCGAGGGAATCGTCACTTGCGCTAAATTCGGTCACGGCAATATCTGAACGGAAGTGCCGGTATGGCCTTCGATGTCCAGGGCCACACGAGTTTCCGGTTTGAGTGCCACCGCCGCCGTCGCCGCTCCGGCCAAAACCACACTGCCGGCGGGCAGGGATTTTTCTCTCGCCGCCAGCAATTCGCACAACTGAACCACGGAGAGTAACGGGTCACCGGAAATTTCTTTGGACAGGCCCTGTTGTACCACTTCGCCGTTGACGCTCATTTTTAGTGTCAGCTCGGACAAGTCGAGTTTGCGAAAATCGGTAAGGGGAGGCCCCAATACAAAATGGGAAGAGGAAGAGTTGTCGGCGATGACGTCTTCCATGGAAAAATAGCGAAATTCGGTGTAGCGGGAGTCCAAAATTTCCATGCAGGGGCGCACTTCACTACAGGCATCGAGAACCTCGTCGCGGGAGACTGCGCCCTTCAATTGGCGGGAGATGACAAAGGCCAGTTCGGGTTCAATCTTGGGGTGGATCAGGGGTGCAAGAGAGAGCGTTCCCCCGTCTGCAATCGCCATCTTCTCGGTCAAAACCCCGTAAAGGGGAGTGTCCAAATTCATCTGCCGGCGCTTGCCCTCCGAAGTCAGCCCCATTTTCAGACCGATCGTCGTTTCTCCCTCACGCGTGCGCAAACCAGCACCCAGTTCCTGAATAGTGTAGGCCTCGGCGCGGGAGATTTTGACGTGATGAGAGAGTTGCTCAACGGGGCGCACATCGAGGCGCGCTCGGTGTAATTTTTGTGCCAAGTCTTCCAGTTCACGAGTTTCCACCCGCCCATCCTAAAAAACCGGCCCCCTTTTGACAAGTTCAGCACAGTGTTTTATTAATTTGAATCAATGCCGCCAAAGTACATTGATATTTCTCCACCCATATCCTCTGAAACCGCCGTTTTTCCCGGAGACACGCCCTTTTCCCGCCGCGTAACCCAAGATTTTGACAAGGGAAATAACATCCTTCTCTCCGAGATAACCACCACCTTGCACATCGGTGCCCACGCCGATGCCCCCAACCACTACCACCCGGAAGGAGTTTCCATCGACCAGAGGGAATTGCACTACTATGTGGGGCCGGTGCAGGTGATCGAAGTCTTCAAGGGGCGCGGGGAACAAATCGTTGCCGAGGATTTTGCGGACACCCCCGTGCGCGCCCCGCGAGTGTTGTTTAAAACCAATTCTTTTCCCGACCCCGAGCGCTGGAATTCCGATTTCAACGTCTTTGCTCCCGAGTGCGTTCGCTTTTTGGGGGAACAGCAAGTTATCCTGTTGGGCATCGACACCCCGTCGTTTGACTTTGATGACACCGGCAAACTTTCGGCCCACAACGAGGCCTATCGCCAAAATATGGCCATCCTGGAGGGGATCGTTTTGAGTCACGTCACTCCCGGATGCTATCAACTGATTGCCCTGCCCTTGAATATCAAAGGCGCCGATGCCTCTCCGGTCAGAGCAATTTTAGTACAAGGGGAAATCACATGATTAGCATTGAAAACACTATTGATGGGCGCATGACTCCCCCTGTGAGCGGCGACTATTTGGACAACGTCAATCCCGCCACGGGAAAAGTTTATTCGAGGGTTCCCAAGTCCGGGGTCGAGGATGCGGAGAGGGCGATTGCCGCCGCGCGGGCCGCCTTTCCGGCGTGGTCGCAAACGCCGGTGGAAGAGCGGATCAAGAAGCTGCGCCGGTTGGCGAGCATGATCCGCGAGCGGGAAAGTGAACTGGTGCGCGCAGAGAGCATCGACAACGGCAAACCTGTTTCACTGGCCGCCAAAGTCGACATTCCCCGCGCCTCTAAAAATCTGGAATTTTTTTGCGACGGCATGGCCCACTTTTCCAGCGAACTCTACCCCATGGACGACTACGCCCTCAACTATACTTTGAGAAGGCCTTTGGGAGTGGTCACCTGCATTTCCCCCTGGAACCTGCCCCTGTATTTGCTCACCTGGAAAGTCGCCCCGGCGCTGGTGACCGGCAATACGGTGGTGGCCAAACCCTCGGAAGTCACCCCCATGACCGCCTGGATATTCGGCCAAATGTGCATCGAGGCCGAACTTCCCCCCGGCGTGCTCAACATTCTTCACGGCACCGGCCCCGACGTAGGGGAGACGATTAGCACCCACCCGGACGTGAAGGCGGTGTCGTTTACCGGCAGTACCGCCACCGGAAAAACCATCACTTCGCTGGCCTCACCCCTGTTTAAAAAAGTCAGTCTGGAGATGGGGGGCAAAAACCCCAACATCGTCTTTGCCGACTGCGATTTTGAGGCGGCCCTAAAAACCAGCATTTTGGCGGCCTTTTCCAATCAGGGGCAGATATGCCTGTGTGGTTCGCGCATCCTGGTGGAAAAATCTCTCTACAACAAATTTCGGGACGCCCTGGTGGAGCGGGCGCAAAAGATTCGCATCGGCAACCCGTTGGATGAAAAAACCCAACTCGGGGCGGTCGTCTCCAAAGCTCACTACCAAAAAATTCTCTCCTGTATTGAACGCGCCAAAGAAGAGGGCGGGCGCATTTTGTGCGGCGGAGGGGCGGCGGAACTCGGAGGGGAAAACGCCGGCGGGTACTTTATTCACCCTACCTTGATTGAGGGCCTGGACGTTCACTGCCGCACCAATCAAGAGGAAATTTTTGGCCCCGTTGCCGCACTCATTCCCTTCGAGGGAGAAGAACAGGCCGTCGAATACGCCAACGCCACAAATTACGGGCTTTCCGCCAGCTTGTGGACTGGCGACGTGGGGCGAGCGCACCGGATGGCGGACAAAATTCAATCGGGTGCGGTGTGGGTCAACTCCTGGATGTTGCGCGATTTGCGCATTCCCTTTGGAGGCATGAAGAACTCCGGCATCGGAAGAGAAGGGGGATTTGACTCCCTCAAATTTTTCACCGAGGTTAAAAATATTTGCGTGAAGGTAAAATAACCAAAAATGATAAAACGTGATAAAAGCACAATAACTGCTTGTGATTTAGGTCAGATTGGGGTGAAGCAAGACAGAGCGACTGAGGCGTGCTCCCAGCACGTCGCAAGGAGTGATGGCGAAGCTGAACTCCAAGATGGCCTGAAGCGCGAGCAGTTATGTGAGTTTCATTCTAAGAAAGCCCCTTGCCAGTAGGACTCTACCCCCACGCCCGAAAAGTGGGGAATTTACTTTTTCTCTCGGGAGTCGGCCCGAGGAAGCGCGGCCAAAGTGGTAGCGACGAAATTCCCGAAGGCATCGCCTCCCAATGCCATTCGGTCTTTGCCAACGTAAGAGCGGTTTTAGAGGAGGCGGGAAGCTGCTGGCAAAATCTGGTGGACGTCACCGTTTTCCTCACCGATATGAAACGGGATTTTGCCACCTACAACCAAATTTACGCCGAATATTTTGCGGACAACCGCCCCTGCCGAACGACGGTGGAAATCAGCGCCCTGCCCACTCCCATTTCCATTGAACTCAAGTGCATCGCCATTTGCAACGACGGAGGTTAATCGTGCTGCAAGCATTTAATTTCAAAAACTGGATCAACGACCACCGGGAACTGCTCAAACCTCCGGTGGGCAACAAGTGTCTCTATTCGGATGGGACGTTTATTGTGATGGTGGTGGGTGGCCCCAATCTGCGCACCGACTTTCACATCAACCAGACCGACGAATTTTTCTACCAGTTGGAAGGAGACATTTTTTTGCGCATCTATGATGAAAACGAGCAGCACCAAAAGGTTAAAGAGATTCCCATTCGGGAAGGGGAAGTCTTTATGCTGCCGGCGGGAGTTCCCCACAGTCCCCAGCGATCGGAAAATTCGGTGGGCCTGGTGGTGGAAAAAACGCGGGAAGCTCACGAACGCGATGGTCTGCGCTGGTACTGCGCCAAATGCCACGAAAAACTCTATCAGGAATTTTTTCACCTGGACAATATCGAAACCCAGTTTCCCCCGGTCTTCCAGCGCTATTACGACAGCGAGCACGTCCGTTGCAAAAATTGCGAACACGTCAACGGGAGGGAATGGAATCCTTAAGATAGATATTCACACCCATATCCTGCCCCCCGAAATCCCCAAATTTAGAGAAAAATTCGGGGCGGGCAATTTTATTCACCTCAAACACCACGCCTGCGGCGGTGCCGAGATGCTCGACGATCAGGGCCGGGTCTTTCGCAAAGTCGAAAATAATTGCTTTGATGCCCGCGCCAGAATCGAAGACTGCCGCGCCTCTGGAGTCGACGTGCAAGTCCTTTCCACCGTGCCGGTAATGTTTAATTACCACGTTCCCCCGGCGGACGGACACTACATCGCCCAGTGCTTAAACGACCATATCGCCTCGGTCGTGGCGCAGTTCCCGCAAAAATTTATCGGTCTGGGAACCTTGCCCATGCAATCCTCAGAATTTTCCATCCGCGAGTTGGAGAGGTGTTGCCGTGAATTGAATTTTCCCGGTGTGCAAATCGGCTCGCACATTAATGATTGGAACCTCTCTGACCCCGCTCTGACTCCCTTTTTTGAAGCGGCCGAGTCTTTGGGGGCGGCGATTTTTGTCCACCCCTGGGATATGATGGGCAAAGAAAAAATGTCCCGCTACTGGCTGCCCTGGCTGGTGGGTATGCCGGCGGAGACTTCGCTGGCCATTTGTTCGGTCATTTTCGGGGGCGTCTTGAGCAAGTTTCCAAGACTGAGAATTGCCTTTGCCCACGGGGGAGGCTCCTTTCCCATGACCGTCGGCCGCATCCAACACGGTTTCAACGTTCGCCCCGACTTGTGTGCCATAGACGAAAAGGCCGCTCCCCGGGATTTTCTCGGGCGCTTCTGGCTCGACAGCTTGGTTCACGACCGCGAAGTGTTGGATTATATTATCAAGTTGATGGGAGCAAACCGCATTTGTCTGGGCAGCGACTACCCTTTTCCCTTGGGGGAAACCCGGCCGGGAGAATTGATCGAATCGAGCGACTACCCCGAGGACACCAAACGCCAACTGCTCGCCGCTTCGGCCTGTGAGTGGTTGGCAATAGAGGAAACCAGATGGACTTAAACCTGACCGGCAAAAAGGCACTGATCACCGGCTCTTCGGGGGGAATCGGCCGCTCCATCGCCCAGGCCTTGATTGACGAGGGGGCGCAAGTCTGCCTCAATTCCCGCAATGGTGAAAAACTCGACAAGGCCTGCCGGGAGATGGGCGCTTCGGCGGCAGTGGCGGGAGACCTCAGTCTTCCAGGTCTTGGCACCAAGATCACCCGGGAGGCGATGGAAAAACTGGGTGGGTTGGATATTTTGGTGGCCAATACGGGTGGCCCGGACAAGGGGAATTTTTTGGAGGTGGGCACTGAACAGTGGCAGCGCGATTTCCAATCCCTGTGGATGAGTCTGGTAGAATCACTCCACGCCTGTCTGCCCTCCATGCGCCAGCAAAATTTCGGTCGCGTCTTGGTAGTGACCTCGATTGCCGCCAAAGAACCCCTGCCGGGACTGACCACTTCCAACGGATTGAGAGCGGGACTTGCCGGACTTTTAAAATCCGTGGCGGATGAATACGCCGCCTTTGGCATCACGCTTAATTTACTTTTGCCCGGTTATACCAACACCGATCGCATCAAGGCGCTCAATCTCGCCGAGGAAAAAATAAAAGCGATGGTTCCCGCCGGCCGACTGGGTGACCCCTCCGAACTGGCCTCGCTTGCCGCCTTTCTCGCCTCGGAGCGGGCGGGCTATATCACCGGCCAGTCCATTGCCGTAGACGGGGGGGCCTTGCGCTCCCATTAGTTTTCCCGCATAATCAAACAAAGCGAGGTTTTTTATGTTTACCCGATTTTTGACCATTCTCTCTCTGACTCTCTTTTTTGCCTGCAACCGGGACTCCAAAGACGGCACTCAAACCACTGAAGGCAAGGCCCAGGCGCTCAGTTGCGACCTGCCCGTGCTCCTCAGCGATTTCTGGCAGGTGGATGAAGAAACCACCACGCAACTCTTTACCATCGCCGAGGAAATTGATCCCCAAGAAAGGCAACGCTTGATGGAGGCGGCCCTAGAATACCTCCAACGCTACGGCAAGCGCCTGTTTATGCAAAAAAGACTGCGGGATATTCAAAAGCGGTTCAAGTAAGTGGGTATTTTTTACACACTTTGAAAAAAAACCTTGCCACTAAGCATAATTTTCTCTTAAAATGTCCTCAAACGGGAGGAACGTCATGAGATTTTTGGCCCTGGTCTTTCTCTTTGTCTGTATTTCTTCGACAGCGCAAGCGCAATACGGGTGGTTTACGCCCCCATCCCAATGCTTTTGGGACACCTCTCGAGGGTATTGTTCCCTTTACAATACTTCCCCCTATTATCCCATTTACTGCCAGGGTGCGGTTTCCGCCGGCACTTACCGGGGATTTACCTACTCCAATTATGGCCAGGTTTCAGTTTTTCCCGGGGGACACATTTGGCTCGAAGTCTACGTTCCCAATCCCTACTACGACCCCGCTGTCACCTCCTGGCACTCCATTTTGTGTCGCTATTGACAGCTTTCATTTTTCCATCCTAGACTTGTCTTCTCATGGATTTTCTCCCGCCAAAAACTTGGTTCATGGTGACTTTCCTCGCTTTGGCGACCACAATTCCGCTCAAAGCAGAGCAGACCGACATTTGGAATAGATTGGCGTTTGGCGCTTCTTCGAGAGTGGTTACAGCGTCCCTGATTGCCAATGGGGTTTTGAGTGCCGAGCAGACCTCTCCCGAAACCCGGACCGCCATGCAAGCATTGGAAGAAAGTGGCGGGCGGGGGCGCTACCAATGGGTGAGATTTAAAGGCAAAAGTGAGCAGGACAACAAGCTTGTCGGCGTTGTAGAGGTGACCTCCCCTCCCCGGATTCCCATTTATGGAAGTGCTTTCGATGAAGTTTTTGCGGAGTTAAACGCCCACCGCATCCCGGTTTTTGTGAACGCTCACATGGGCAACGTGGGCGGGCTGGTTTCCGTCGACAGGTTCGGCGCGGATGCAAAGGCCTTCTTTTTTATTACGCCAAGGGGCGGTAACCTGACGGTCAGGCACGAGTTGCAGCATATCCGCGACCTGGTCACCCGTTACAGCGAATTTCAGAAGGCACTGCCCGAAGTTTCCCCTCAACTCATTGCCTTACTGGAGAGGCAAGAGGCGGGAGAAGTGCTGAGTGAGCGGGAGGAAAAAATTCTGGATACGGTGGCCAATCATCTGGTTTTTGGACTGGGTGAAGCGCGGGCCTCGGAGGCGAGCTTGGCGAATCTTTTTAGCGCCAGGGGCCTTGCCGAGATGGCAGACCCCAAAACCTGGCCGATGGAAGTAATAACTTATATCTCTGAGTTGACCAACACATCCGTGGCCAATCTACGCCTGCTCTACGGGTTGCACGATAGCGAGCTTTCTTATTCTTCCAGCGAACTGGAGATTACCTCCAAGGTTTTGTTTTTCGGTGCGGCCGGGGTGAGCATTCCCGTCGCCATCGCTGCGGGAAGTATCTTTACCATGAATAGACTTTTTCCCCCGGCGCAAAAAGCGGGCACGGGAGCGCTCCGGCGCTCCCTGCAACAATGTTCCTGGATGGTGAGAAGTTTATTGCGTCGGCATTGACTTTTTTGACCATTTTGCGGAAAATTGAGGGTGATCTCGTGGATTGTCATGATAATCCACGGAACCGCCGGAGATTGTATGCATCCTATACAAAGAACCCTGTAATTTTTACCCTGTCTCAATAAAAAATCTTGCCAGGTCTTGTTGATTCCAGCAAAACCACAGCAGGTATGAAAATCCAATATGTTGCCATTTTCTGTTTTGTCTGGGCCTTCCCCGCTTTTGCCAATAATTGCGAAAGCAAATCAAGAGTCCTCTTTTCCGTTTCAACGACCGCCCCCAAATCGGAGAAGGCCTTTAGTCGGATCATCGCTCTCCATCCCGTCCTTCCCAAAAAAAAGCAACGTGCACTCTTTGAGCAATATGCACAAACTGGAGACGCAAGTGTGGCCCACCAGTTGGTGCTGCACAACTTGAGGATCGTTTGGAAAATTGCTTCCGTCTATCGCGAATCTTATGCCGGCCATTTTATGGACATCGTTCATGAGGGTGTTTTAGGACTGTTTGAAGCGGTAGAAAAATTCGATCTCACCAGAGGGGAAAACAGTTTTTACTTCATCTCCAGGGACTATATCAAGACCGCTATTGCAAACTATCTCTATGGCCACGCCCGTTTAATTCGAGTCAAGGTCAAACCCTACCAGCAGCGACACTTTCTACGTTTGAAAAGAGATTTGGCCCTGAAGGGAAAGAGCGTTTTTGAGGAGAGAAAATGGGTTGCCAAAGAAATCGGTGTCTCCGCCGACACGGTTTCCTCTATGGATTTGCAACTGGGAAACAACAATCAGGTCAACCTAGAAGAAGCTCTCAACCGAGTCAGTGGAAGGCCTCTCACTGACCCCATATTTAGAAAACACCTGGCCAAATTTCTTAAAAACTATTCCGCAAGGAACAGGGATATTTTTCTGAAACGCTACATTTCTCCCAATCCCACCCCTCAGAAGGACTTGGCCCGCATCCACAACGTTGTCACGGACCACATTAAAGTGATCCAAAGAAAAATGCTGCGTGATTTAAAAAGCTATGTGCGCGGTTTTGAATCGCAGTGGCAGCGCCAATAAATCTCAGATATTGCGCCTTAACGCAAAACAGACAAAAATATTCCTTGCGAAATATTTTTTTTCTTGTATTCTTAAATGGCCAAAGCATGCTGTTTGGTATCAAAGTTAACTCTGGCGTTGGAGGAATCTATGAAAAACGCTCTTTTTGCCTTCGCAGGCCTCGTCCTGTCTCTGTCCCTTTTTGCTCAAGGCCCTCAAAAATCCTTGTATTACTACCAGAAGACCGAAATCACTCCCGAAGAAAAAAGAGACGTGAGGGTTGCCATCCACAAGCACATTTTTATTCCCCTCTTGGAAGCGGCCTTCAGTGAAGACGGTTCGGTTCAAGTTGCGTCCCTTGAAATTCAAGATATTCCCACCTCCCCCATTGGTTCCAGCTCAGATGCTGCACATTATGATTTCCCCTTGGGAATACAATTATTGATAGGGGAAAATAGCTACAATATAACTTGTAGCGCATCTCTGTATAACGGAGTCGTTCTCGATCAATATGAGAGCCTGAGAATATCTGATTGTGTGGCCGAGGAAGGATTATTGGAGTTTGCCAAGACCGAAATACTTAACTTGAATCATAATTATGACGATTATTCTTACGAGTATCATACAATTCAACAACCCATAGTAGAAATAACTGAAAGGAAATTTTCCTGTATCTCGGTAGTTATTGTTACAAAAGAAGGATGTCCAAGTTACTCAAAAGGTGAGGTCACAAACTACGTTGCGGCCTATTATCAACACAGAAGAAGGCCAAAAAAAGGCAACCGAGAATCCCTAGACGTTGCGCCGATAGCGCCCGCCAACCTCAAACAAGGCGGCGGTGATCTGCCCTAGAGAACAAAAATTGACGGTGGAAAGCAGTTCCTCAAAGACGTTGCCCCTATCGAGGGCCACTTTTTGTAGGCGCGCCAGAGCGTTTGCGCTCTCGCTTTGGTGGCGCTGGCAAAACGCCTTCAGGCGGGTAATTTGTTCGCGCTTTTCCTCGTCACTACAGCGCGAAAGTTCCACCTCCTGATCCAGTTTTTCCTCTACGTTGTCGGCCAAAAAGGTATTGACCCCGATGATGGGAAGGGCGCCGCTGTCTTTTAGGGTTTCGTAGTGCAGGGATTCCTCCTGGATTTTGCTCCGTTGATACATGGATTCCATCGCCCCCAACACGCCTCCCTTGTCGCTCAAACGCTCAAACTCGGCAAGGATGCCCTCTTCTACCAGCGCCGCCAGTTCTTCAATCAGGTGTGAGCCTTGCAAAGGGTTGTCGGTTTTGTTTGGGCCAAACTCTTGATTGATAATCATTTGAATCGCCATCGCCCGGCGAACGGAATCTTCGGTGGGGGTGGTGATCGCCTCGTCGTAGGCATTGGTGTGCAGGGAATTGCAGTTGTCAGAAAGGGCGATAAAGGCCTGCAAGGTGGTGCGGATGTCGTTGAAGTCGATTTCCTGGGCGTGTAGCGAGCGCCCCGAAGTCTGGATGTGGTACTTGAATTTTTGCGACTTGGAACCCGCACGATAGCGCTCGCGCAGGGTAACCGCCCAAATCTTGCGCGCCACTCTCCCAATGACGGCGTATTCGGGGTCGAGTCCGTTGGAAAAGAAAAAGGAGAGATTGCCGGCAAACTCGTCGATGGCAAGGCCCCGGGAAAGGTAATACTCCACAAAGGTCAGGCCATTGGCCAGGGTAAAGGCCGCCTGGGTGATGGGGTTGGCCCCCGCCTCGGCCATGTGATAGCCCGAAACCGAAACCGAATAGTAGTTGCGAATTTGATGGCGGCAAAAATATTCCTGAACGTCACCCATCAGTTTGAGGGAAAACTCCAGGGAAAAAATGCAGGTGTTTTGCGCCTGATCCTCTTTTAAAATGTCGGCCTGAACCGTACCCCGCACCTGGCGCATGATTTCGATGCGCTTTTCCTGATCCCAATAACTTTTTTGCGAAAGTTTTTGCCCAATCGCCGCGTTCATATACATCGCCAAAATAATGGGCGCAGGCCCGTTGATGGTCATAGACACGGAAGTTTGGGGATTCGCCAAGTCGAAATCCCGGTACAAATCAGACATATCGTCGAGCGTGGCGATGCTCACCCCCGCCTCGCCAATTTTACCGAAAATATCCGGCCGCTGGTGGGGGTCTTCCCCGTACAAGGTCACTGAATCAAAGGCGGTGGAGAGCCGCTTGAAAGGGTCGTTTTGCGAGAGATAGTGGAAGCGCTGATTGGTGCGCGTAGGGCCGCCCTCCCCGGCAAACATACGCTTGGGGGTTTCATCCGCGCGCCGAAAGGGAAAAATCCCCGCACCGTAGGGGAAACTGCCGGGCAGGTTGCAGTTGCGCACGAAACGGTATTCGCAAGACAAAGGAGCGGGCGCGGGAGTTGCCACCCGGGGAAGGGTCAGGCCGGACAGGGAAGTGTAGCGAGTCGGCACTTCAATTTTTTTCCCGCGCACCGTATAGCTGTAGTTTTCTTTTCTCAGGTTCTCGCGCGCGTTTTGAAAGGCCGCAATCTCGGCAAAAACGTCTTCACCCAACTGCTTGCCGACAGCTTCCAATTTTTCTGCTACCGGTGCGGCCTCGGGCACCAGCTTCGCCGTCTTTGAAAGTGCTTGATAGTCTTCCAGCAAGCGGGCGCGGTCTTCAGTTTGGCGGTTGTAATGGCGCACGGTCTGGGCGATTTCGCGCAAATACAAACTGCGCTCGACGGGAACGATTGCGTGTTTGCGCGCGGGCCGCCTTTCCCGCGCAAGCGCCTCCAGATCAATCGTTTTCAGTTTGAAGGCGCGCGCCAGATCGAAAAACAGAGCGTTGACCCCACTATCGTTAAACTGACTGGCGGTGGTTCCGTAGATGGGAAGGTCTTTATCTTCGGGAGAGTCGGGATGTCCGGCAAACCACTGGCGACTGCGGCGGTATTGCTTGGCCACGTCCCGCCAGGCGTCCTCCGAGCGCGGCCGCTCAAATTTGTTGATCGCCACAAAGTCGGCACTCTCCAACATCTCGATTTTTTCCAGTTGAGTGGCCGCTCCAAATTCGGGGGTCATCACATACAGGCAGCGGTCGGCGACGGTGGTGATGGCATCGCTGGCCTGGCCAATGCCGGAAGTCTCCACCATGATGAGGTTAAACTGCTGAGTTTTCAGCAGGGAGACAACTTGTTCAATATGAGGCGAGAGTTCTGTCTTGGAGTGGCGGGTGGCCAGGGAGCGGATAAAAAAGTTTCCCATGCCCGCCGCCCCCAGACGGATGCGGTCGCCTAGCAGCGCCCCTCGGGTTTTCTTTTTGGTGGGGTCAACGGAAATAAGCGCTATTTTTAAACTCGGGAAGTAGCGCCCAAAGCGCAGCAACAACTCGTCAATCAGGGAGGACTTGCCCGCTCCCCCGGTGCCGGTAATGCCCAGTACAAGCGGAGGGCCTGCGGGTATTTTGGAGGTAAAGTCAAGTGCTTGTCCGTTTTCGATTGCCGAGATCAATTTGGCCAGTTCCCGCTCGCTCAACACCTCCCCGTTCAATATTTCCCGCTTCAGTCCCTCGGTGGTGTCAAACTGTGCCTTTTCGATCATGTCGCCGACGATGCCCTCAAGGCCCAGCTTCATGCCGTCTTTGGGAGAGTAGATACGAGTGATGCCGCGGCGGTGCAATTGTTCAATTTCTTTGGGAGTGATGACTCCGCCCCCCCCGCCAAACAAGCGCACATCGCAGGCCCCCGCATCGTTGAGGAGCTGGCGGATATAGGTGAAGTATTCGTTGTGCCCGCCCTGATAGGAACTCAGCGCTACGGCGTGGGCGTCTTCCTGAATTGCCGCCTGCACCACCTCCCCGGCCGAGCGGTTGTGGCCCAGGTGGATGACTTCCACTCCTTTGGATTGCAGCAGGCGCCGCATAATATTAATGGAAACGTCGTGGCCGTCAAACAGGCTGGCGGCGGTGACAAATCTTGGCCGAATCATTGCCCAGAGGATAGGCCCGGAAAGGCAGCTAGGCAAGGTTGGGGACGTTTTTGGAGCATGGCCCCAATTTAATTCAAAAATGAAAAAACGGGAAAAAAGTATTGAACGGAGTAGGGGCCTTGTTCCAATATTCCTTTGGCCCAGCTTTCGCGGGCGTGTTAAAATCACCACGAGGAGGAGAAAGCATGAGAAAAAATAAAGATTGGGATGAATTCTTTGTAAGACTCGAAGAGTCTTACCGTAAAACCGAAGAGTCTCGGCGTAAAGCTGAAGAATCTCGGCGCAAAGCTGAAGAATCTCGGCGTAAAGCTGAAGAATCTCGGCGTAAAACTGAAGAATCTCGGCGTAAAACTGAAGAAGAATCCCGGCGTAAAGCTGAAGAATCTCGGCGTAAAACTGAAGAAGAATCCCGGCGTAAAGCTGAAGAATCTCGGCGTAAAACTGAAGAAGAATCCCGGCGTAAAGCTGAAGAATCCTGGCGCAAAACGGAAGAATCATTGCGCGAAACTAAAATATTCGTTGAAGGTGTGGCCAAGGCCGCGGCCGACAATTACAAGGCCATTTGCGAGGCCAACGGCAATTTCAACCGCAAATGGGGCGACTTTATGGAAAACCTGGTTGAGGGGGATTTGGTTTCCCTGCTGCGCAATTGGGGCCTTAAAATGATTGATGCCGAAATTCGACCGATCCCCAAGGCCACCGTTTCGAGAGACGACGGAACTACCAAATACGAATATGATTTAATCGTCAAAAATGGTGATTACGCCATTATTGTGGAAGTCAAAACCACGCTGACCATTCCCAAAATTGACAAATTTCTCAAAAAATTAAGTACGCTCAAAGACGATCTTCCGGCCTACAAAAACAAAACCATCTACGCGTGCATGGCCTACCTTACGACTGAAAAAGACGGCAAGGACAAGGGAGAAGACCGGACTCTCACCCACGCAGAAAAAAAGGGCCTGTTTTTGATAAAGGCCCCGGGTGGGCCTTCTCGAATTTCCCGCATCGAAAATTCAAAAGGTTTTATCCCCAGGAAATTTTGAAAAAAGTCACACTGGCCTGGTGAGAGGGTGGGCCGAATTGGCCCACTCAACTTAACTCAAAATTGTGAAGTGGATTGATAACTCTACAAATTTCTGACCAGACGAAACCCGAGTTTGTCGCTCCTGCCGTCCGGGTAGCCGTAGCTGCGAAACGCGGAACGCAAGTACCACGCGTTGCTGAGCCAACTGCCACCACGAATAACGCGGTAAGACCCGGAGACAACCAAGGGGTCACGCCCCCCGGGCAATTCCCTCGTCCAGTAATCTTGCACCCACTCCCACACGTTCCCGTGCATGTCGTGAAGTCCGTAAGGGTTCGCCATCCTCGTTTCCACCGGATGGGTTTGCCTGTTTGAGTTCGCCATGTACCAAGCGTAATCTTTCAAGCGTGAGCGGTCGTTTCCAAAGGAATATGAAGTCGTCGTTCCCCCTCTGGCCGCGTATTCCCACTCCTCTTCCGTAGGAAGACGATAACATCCTTTGGGGTCTTGTGGTGTCCCCTGACAACCAGTCAACCCTTTCGCTTCATTGCGCCTTTTAATATACTCTCGAACATCATTCCACGAAACCTTCTCCACCGGTCGATCGGGACACAAGTCCTCTCCATTAATTTTAAAATGGTTTGAACAATGGTTTGCGGTCTTAAACCTCGACGGGTTGTTCCCCATGACATAAAACCACATCTGCTGGGTCACTTCCGTGGTCATCATCTCAAACGCTTTGGAAATGATAACTTCTTCCTGATTTTCATCATTATGCCTGTCCTTTTCATTTTCAGGACTTCCCATGGTAAACTTCACGTCTTTTCCACCAATCCTTTGAAAAGATTCTGCAAACGTAGAAGTTTGCACATACGCTTTCAAAAGGTTAAAGACAAAACTCGTCCCGTCCGTTGAAAAAACGTACCTGCTCTTTTCGGGAGTCTTCGCAGAGTCCGCAATCACTTCATCCACCAATTGGTCAACCTCACGGTTGATTTTTGCCACTACTTGCGAAAGCCTTGCAGCATCCCCCAACTGCGCTTCCACCGAAGCAAGTTCTTGCCTCAATTGGGAAAGATTGCCGTCGTTTCCAACTCCATACTCGCTTACAAACGCTTCAATCTTCGCAATTTGCGCTTTAAGTTCTTCCTGCGTTTCCTGAAGCTTCCGCGTCCCGTCCTTTCCCCTCTGGTTGTAAACCTCAAGTTCCCGTTTGGTAGCGGCATCATAATTGCCGGGAATCGCTAGCGCCATCCTGAGTGCGTTTTTAAACTCAGGCGTGGGAACCCGCCGAACTCTCGTTCCCGGTTTCATCACGCAATCATTCCTCGACTTCAAAACCGTGTAGTCCCCACACTGCTTGACCACAATCCGGTTGCCCTCCTTGAAAAACAGCGCCACTTCCCCCGATGGGCCAATCAATCCCGCATCTCCCGCCAGAGCGCGCCTTCCAAGTCCCGAACACCCCAGCACAACGAACATCGTCAAAACCCAAAATCCCAAAAAACTCTCTTTGCTTATGCGCATCGTAAACCTCCACAAAGTTTGATTGCTAAAATAAGTCAACAATATGGAATAAAAATTGTGATTAATCAAATTTTGAAAAAAGTCACACTGGCCGGGTGAATGATAATAACACAGAGCACTGTTTGACACCTACAGAATTTTGGAATAGAGACTAGAGTTAATTGGCCAAGGGGGGGATGAGGTTTGTTTAAAATGATAAGCGTTCAAAATGATAGTCTGGTTTCTTTTCTCCAAAAAGAGGGAAAGAGTTCAACGCTATCCAATATTTCCATTTGTCTTTGTGGGGTTGCAGGATTATCTGCTTTGGCCCAAATATCACTCCCTCTTCCCTTTACTCCCGTGCCTATAACGGCGCAAACTTTTGGTGTTATCGTCATGGGATCAAGTTTTGGGGGGCCTCGGGCGATATTGACGACACTGCTCTATGTGTGTCTTGGCCTGGCAGGAGCACCTGTCTTTTCAGAGGCAAGTTCAGGAATGGGCATATTGCTTGGCCCTACCGGGGGTTACCTCGTGGGTTTTGTCGCCTCTGCCTATGTTATGGGCAAAATGTCGGAGCGAAAGCTCGATAGAAAGTTTAAAACCTCGCTGCCTCTTTTTCTCGTCGGGCACTTGATAATTTTTCTTTGCGGACTGGCGGGATTGAGTCAGTTTGTGAGTTTGGATGCATTACTACAAAAGGGATTCTACCCATTTATTCCAGGAATGTTGATTAAAACGGCATTGGCAGGATTGCTAACACCTACCGTATGGAAGCTAGTCAAGGCCTCTTAACTACACCAACCCCGAAAAAAACTTTTCGTATCCAATTATCACCGTACTGATAATTGGTCGTGACCAGTTATCAGTACGGTGATAGGCCTACCGGTCTAGTTAACTCGCCGTTCGTAGGCCATGTTGCCGCTCCTGAATTTGACCTTACCCACGGCCACTCTCAGGTAGTTGTTGAGGGTGGCCTCGTGGTCTTTGAGAATCGCCTCTTTGATCTCTTCGTGGGTGACGTCGAGAATATCGCTGATGCGGTTGAGCATTTTGAGAGGGACATTGCACAACGCCCTTTCAACATTACTGACAAACTGGCCGTTTTTGTAACCTAGTAGTTGGCTGAGTTCTAGCTGGGAATAGTTTTTGGGGTGGCCGAGCCTCTTCTCTCGAACTAATTTGGCCACGTTTTGAAAGCTGCGCATTGATCCTCCTCTCATGGAAAAACCGGGAAATTTTTAAACCCGTTTAATAAAATTTAATCCCAGTAAACGAAATTTGCTAACCTTTTTTCTAATGACAAGGAGAATAAATATAGGTTTATCTAGTATTTTCAATAACTTAGGAGACTCTTTGTGACACTATGAGCAATTGCCTCAAGGCCTGCCTGCGGGTATTCTCGCCCGTGCCAATCATGTTGAAAAAACTTCTTTTGCTTTTTACCTTCTGTTGCACGGGCCTGTTGGCGGCCGATGATGAGTCGCGTCTCCACCCCGTCGAGCGCATCGCCCACCTCAAAATCAAGGGTTCGATCAATCCCGCCACCCTCAGCTATCTCAAGACCTCTTTTCAACGGGCGGATTCAAAAGCGGATATGCTGGTCATCGAAATCAACACTCCCGGGGGACTGGTCACCACTACCAAGGACATTATCGCCCTGTTTGGGGAAAGCTCCCTGCCGGTAGTGGTCTGGGTGCGGCCCAGTGGGGCCAGCGCCACCAGCGCCGGGGCGATTATCGCCAGCGCGGCCCACTTTTTGTTTATGGGGCGGGGGACGAATATCGGCGCGGCCACGCCCGTGGCGCTGGGCAACTCCATGGACGCCTCCAGCGACCAGCGCAAAAAGGCGGTCAACGACCTGGCGGCCCTGGTGGAATCCCTGAGTGGGCTGCACAAGCGCAACCCCGCGCCCTTCCGCCAGATGATCGAAGAGGCCTCGTCCTTTAGCTCCCAAAAGGCCCTTGAGCAGCGTCTCATTGACGGTCTGGCCGACGAGCAGGGAGAACTGGAGCAAAAGCTGGACAAGCAGCATTTTACGCTCAAGGGGCAAAACCTTGTGCTCTCTTTGAATAAACCCGAGTGGACTTTCTACCCCATGGACTTGGGCCAAACCATCCTCAACACCCTGGCCAACCCCTCCACCGCCTACATCCTGTTTCTCTTGGGCCTGGCGCTTTTGTATCTGGAATTGCAGGCGCCGGGAGGGCTGATTGCCGGAGGAATTGGGGCGCTGTCCCTGATTATGGCCGCCATCAGCTTTCAGGTTCTCCCGGTGAGTTGGGGCGCTCTGGGATTGATCGTGCTATCCTTCGTTCTTTTGGCGATGGAGATGGCGGTCACCAGCTACGGCATCCTTTCCCTGGGGGGATTGACCTCCCTGGCGATTGGCAGTTTGTTTTTGTTCCGCAGCGAAGACGGTTACCTCCAGCTTTCGAGTTCGATGCTTTATAGCGTCTTCGCCGCTGCCGCCGTTTTTATAGGCCTTGCGCTGTGGGTTTTCCTGAAAGAGAGCAAAGAAAACCGCCTGGGGGAGTACAACTCCCTTGCCGGACTCAAGGCCCGGGTGATAGAAGAACTTCCCGGGGCCATTGAAGGCGAATTTTTCTACCAGGTCAAAGTTGGCGGCGAAATTTGGCGCGCCAAATCGCGCAAGCGTTTGAATCCCGGAGATTTTGCCGAAGTCGAGGGAAGGGAAGAAAAGGATATGGCACTCATTCTCAAAAACTCTTAAACACGAAGGAGAAACCATGCAACCGTTACTGTTACTTGTCTTTTTACTGGGCGTTTTGCTCTTTAACATCGTCAAAATTTTGCGGGAATACCAACGGGCAGTGATTTTTCGCCTGGGGCGTTTTACCGGGATTCGCGGCCCGGGGCTGATTCTGCTGATTCCCGGCCTGGAAAAAATGGTGCGCGTCGATCTGCGCACGGTGACCATGGACATCCCCTCCCAAGACATTATCTCCAAAGACAACGTCACCCTCAAAGTCAACGGAGTGGTCTATTTCCGCGTGGATCACCCCGAAAAGGCGATTATTGCCGTCGAGGATTTTTATTCCGCCACCGCCCAGATCGCCCAGACCACCCTGAGAACGGTGATCGGCCAGTACGAACTGGACGAAATTTTGCAGCAGAGAGACCGCATCAACGCCAGTTTGCAGGCCATTTTAGACGAGCAAACCGAACCCTGGGGCATCAAGGTCAGCACCGTGGAAGTCAAGGCCATAGACCTCCCTTTGGAAATGCAAAGGGCGATGGCCAAACAGGCCGAGGCCGAGCGGGACAAACGCGCCAAAGTCATCTCTGCCGAGGGCGAACTGGACGCCTCCCGCAAACTCGCCGAAGCGGCCAAGGTGCTGGGGGAACAGAAAAACGCCATCACCTTGAGGTATTTGGAGACGGTGCGGGAAATTTCCCACGGGGAGGGCAAGACCAACAACTTTATCCCCATTCCCCTGCAACTTTTTGACCACCTATCCTCAAAAAAATAATGGGCCAGCGTATTGTCATCACCGGGGTGGGCCTGGCCGCTCCCAATGCCAATAATTTTTCGGACTTTCGCCGCGCCCTTTTGGAGGGAGAAAGCGGCCTTTGCGAAATGGAAACCCGTTACATGGGCAAAGTGGCGGCGGGGCTGTGCCGTTTTGACGAGCGCAAATACCAGAGTTTTAAAATGCGCCGCCGGGGCACCCGCGCCGGGGCGATCGGAATTTACTGCGCCCGCGAGGCCTTGGCCCACGCCCAACTCGAATGGCCGCCCTCAAACCACCGTCGAGTGGGGGTCTATGTGGGCATTACCGAGCACGGCAACGTGGAAACCGAAAATGAAATTTATGAGCTTCACCAAAATGGCCTGGACGCCTCCTTGTGGTCGCCCCACCACAACCCGCGCACAGTGGCCAACGCTCCGGCGGGGGAAATTTCCCTCAATTTGGGATTGACAGGCCCGGCCTACACCATCGGCGCGGCCTGTGCCGCCGGCAATTTGGGGATGATTCACGGGGCGCAAATGATCCGCGCCGGAGAGGTGGATTGGTGCCTGGCCGGAGGGTTGAGCGAGTCTCCCCACACCTTTGGCATTTTTGCCGCCTTTGGCGCCCAGGGGGCACTGGGAAGACACCCCGACCCCACCTTGGCGACCCGCCCGCTGGACAAATCCAGAAGCGGTATTGCCGTCTCCGAAGGGGGTTGCCTCTACGTTTTGGAACCCCTCGAACGCGCCCTTGAACGCAACGCCAAAATTTATGGTGAACTCGCCGGGTACGCGGTCAACAGCGACGCTTGCGACTTTGTACTTCCCAACCCCGACCGCCAAAAAGAGTGTATGCAAGAGGCCCTGAACAAGGCGGGGCTGGCCCCCGAGCAGATTGACCTGGTGAGTTTACACGCCACCGGAACGCAACAGGGCGATATTCAGGAGTGTTGGGCCGTGCGCCAGGTGTTTGGCGAGTCTTACGAGGCCAAAATGAACGCCACCAAGGGGTTTATCGGGCACTGCATGGGCGCCGCCGGGGCCTTGGAACTGGCGGGAAACCTCCCCTCCTTTGACGATGGGATGGTGCATGGTTGCCGCAATATTGAAGAACTCGATGAACAATGCTATCTTTCTGGCCTGGTATCCAAGGCCCCAGTGCCCAAGGAAGTCCACACCATTCTCAACAACAGTTTTGGTATGTTGGGGATTAACAGTGTGGTGGTGGTCAAAAAATACCTGAACCCGTAAGAGGAAATGATATGCCGTCCGCAGAAGAATCCGGCCAAGTAAGAAAATTCGTTCTCGACATTATCTCCGACATCACGTTGGAGGAAAACGCCGGTGAA
Source organism: Bacteriovoracaceae bacterium (assembly GCA_965215445.1). Taxonomy (GTDB): domain Bacteria; phylum Bdellovibrionota; class Bacteriovoracia; order Bacteriovoracales; family Bacteriovoracaceae; genus CBDBLK01. Next base: position 2,269,265 of record CBDCDT010000002.1, read on the forward strand.
CTGGACAGCATCGACGACGAAACTCCCCTGCGCGAGCAACTCGACCTGGACAGCATGGATTTTCTGGACATTGTGATGGAACTCAAAAAGCGCCACAAAATCGAAGTGCCCCAGGAAGATTATCCCCACCTGGCCTCGCTCAAAAGCTGCGTGGAATATTTAACGCCCAAATTTCACTAAAGAGATGGCCCGTAAATACGATGCTATCGTCATAGGTGCGGGTATGTCGGGAATGGCCGCCGCCATTCGCCTCGCCATGTTTGGCAAAAAAACCTTATTGCTGGAGTGCCACCGCATCCCCGGCGGACTCAACAGCTATTACAAAAGGGGCAAGCGCCAGTTCGATGTGGGCCTGCACGCCTTGACCAATTTTGCCACTCCCTCCGAGCGCAAGCGCCCGCTTTGCAAATTGCTCAAACAACTGCGCATCCCCTACTCCAAACTGGAACTTTGCCCGCAAAATTATTCCATGGTTCAGTTCCGAGAGGCCGCCTTGCGCTTTGACAACGACATCGCCCTTTTGACGGAAGAGATTAGCAAAAATTTTCCCGGCCAGGTGGATGCTTTTGCCCGCCTGCTCGAACACCTGGAAAGTTTTGACGAGACGGCACTTTCCCACTCCTACCGCTCGGCCAAAAAGGTGGTGGCCAACTTTATCACCGATCCCCTGCTGTTGGAGATGCTCTTTTGCCCGCCTTTGATTTACGGCTCGGCGGTGGAAGACGACATGGATTTTTCCCAGTTTGCGATTATGTTTAAGAGTCTCTACCTGGAGGGATTTTCCCGCCCCAAAGGAGGCGTGCGCCGCTTGATCGGCCTTTTGATGGAACGGCTCGAAGAAGTCGGCTGCGAGGTGCGCTTTGGGTGTGGCGTGCGCGAAATCGTTACCAAGAGCGGCCAGGTCACGGGAATTGTCACCGAAGAGGCGCAATTTATCGAGAGCGACACGGTTTTGAGTTCGGTGGGATACCCCGAAACGCTGGGACTTTTGGAGGAAACCCCACGGGAGCGTCCCGCCTTGGGCAAACTCAGCTTTTGCGAAAGTTTGCTGTGCCTGAAAGAAAGGCCGTGCCAATTCGGACAGGATGCCAGCATCGTTTTTTATAACAATCGCAGCAAGTATCACTACAGAAGGCCAGAGACGTTGTTTGACTCCCAAAGTGCGGTGGTGTGCTTTCCCAATAATTTTGACCGCGACGATTTGGAGGAGGGCCTGGTGCGGGTGACTTTTATCGCCAACTATCAGCATTGGAAGGCACTCGCGCGCCCCGATTATCTCAAGCAAAAAGCGCGTGTCTTGAGCGCGTCTTTGGAACTGGCGCAAACATTTTTGCCCGGTTGGAAGGAAGGCCCAAGTTTTAGCGACGTGTTCACTCCCACCACTATCGAGCGCTACACCCGCCACTTTGAAGGCCGGGTGTACGGCAGTCCCGACAAAAAGCGCGACGGCCGCACCGGCGTGGATGGCCTTTTTTTGTGTGGCACGGATCAGGGCTTTTTAGGCATCGTGGGCAGTCTTTTGAGCGGAATCTCGATGGCCAATTTGCACGGGCTTAGGGTCTGAAGATTATAGCTTGAGCTTTTAAGATGCCCTTTGCTATAAGGAAATATGCCATCACAAGTTATCATCGGTGCCGGGTTGGTGGGGTGTTTGCTCGCCATCATGCTGAAAAAGCGCGGCCACCCGGTAGACATTTACGAAAAACGGCCCGACTTGCGCCGGGGAGAGGGAAGCGAAGGGCGCTCCATCAATTTGGTGATTACCACTCGGGGCATCGCCGCGCTGGAAAAGGCCTCCCTTTGGGAAGAGGTTTCCAAGTTGTGCGTTCCCGTCGGTGGGAGAATGATCCACTCCCCCGAAGGCGTTTTGACCTACACTCCCTACGGGCGGGAGGGCGAGTGCAACTATTCGGTTTCCCGGGGAGAACTCAACCGCTTTTTGATAGAGCAGGTGGAACGGCACGGGGGACGGATTTTCTTTGAAAGTCCCCTGGAGCGGGTGGATTTCGAGCGCAAAGTTTTACACTTTACCGGAGGAGCAAAATGCCCTTTTGGCCGCCTCTACGGGGCGGACGGGGCCAACTCCGCAGTTCGCCGGGATATGCCCGGTGTGAACACCCGGCGGGATGCACTCCCCTCCGTCTACAAAGAATTTCTCATGCCCGCCAGACCTAAAGACGAGTACCCGATGGAGAAAAAGGCGCTGCATATCTGGCCCCGGGGGGAACATATGCTGATGGGGCTGCCCAACACGGGCGGCAGCTTTACCATGACTTTGTACCTGCCCAAAAGTCTGGAAGAGGAATTAAAGCGGGAAAACCAGGCACGGCACTTTTTCCGCCAGCACTATTGTGATGCCCTGGACTTGGCCCCGCAGATGGACAGCGAATTTATCCAGCGGCCCAGTGGAACGCTGGGAACCGTGCGCTGCCATCCTTGGCACTGGAAAGGCGAGGCAGTTTTACTGGGGGATGCGGCCCATGCCATCGTGCCCTTCTTCGGTCAGGGTATGAATTGCGGTTTTGAGGACTGCCGCCTGCTGATGGATTTTTTAGACCGCAGTGAGACAGAGGAACAGGCCTTTGCCAATTTTGACCAGTTTCAACGGGCCAACGGCAATGCCATCGCCGATATGGCCCTGGAAAATTTTGTGGAGATGCGGGACAAGGTGGGAGACGCTGGATTTCTCCTGAGAAAAAAGGTGGATTCCCTGTTGGAAAATCAATTTGGGCGCAAGTACCGCACCCGTTACGCCATGGTGGTCTACACCCACATCCCCTACGCGCAGGCCCAAGAGGCGGGAAAGATTCAGCAGCGAATCCTGGACGAACTTTGCGAGGGCCTGGTGCGTGCCGAAGATCTAAACCTCGAGCTTGCCCAAGCACTCATCGACCAGCGCATGGCCCCCTTTTATGCCCGTCACTCCATCACGTTTTAGCGGAGTATCAAAAGCTGTTATCCCGGGCAGTTGTCGTCAGACCACTTTTCCCAGGCCACTTGTTCGCGCCTCGCATCAAGCAATTCGCCTCGCGTTGTACTGCAGGCATTTTCCGTCCTGGTGGGGCCGGAACACAGCCTGCGCGCTAAATTGGCCAAACGGTTGATTTCCCCTTCCAAGCGTTCGATAGCGCTTTGCGCTTCCTCACACGTCGAATTTTCACTGGGGCCATCGGCCAAAGTGGTGTGGATAACACCTAGAGAAAAAATTCCAAAAACGGCCAGTTTGAACAGAGTCGTAAGTGATTTCATCATCTCCCTCCTTGAAAGTGCCTTACTCACTCTCAAAATTTTAGCGCAATTTCGGCGCGGCCGTCAAAGGTATTCGGGAAATTTATGCTATCCTAACTTGACGAAAAACAGCACAAGGACTACCACAAAACTCTGATGAAAAATATTAACCCTTTACTTTGCGTAAGTTTGGGCCTGCTTTTCGCCCTTCCCGGATTTGCTGACAACTCGTGTCAAAATCATTCCCGCAAAGTCCTCTCGCTGGTTTCCTCTGCCAAAGGCCCGGAGGGGCATTTTCCCTCCTATCCCGATTTTGCCGAAAAAATTGACCTGATTGCTGAACTGGATTTATCCCCAGAAAACAAGCGCATACTGGCCTATATGGGATATCTGCCCCAAGGCCATTCGCTGGACTTTCAGCAAAGAACTCTCCTGAAAAAAATGAAACTCGACCGTCGGCAAATGGCCTTTATCAAAAAACACCGCCTGCTCGAAATCAACCCCTTGGAATACCAGCGCCTGACTAGCGTTGCCCCCATTAATCCAACCTATGTGCGCCCCGGGGCGCGGGTTTCCGTAGTCTTTAGCGAATCCCTGGAAAATGCTACTGTCACCGAAGTTGAGGGGATGATGGTCACCGTGCAATTGAAGAGGGGCAGGGAACAAACCAAAAACCTCAGCATCCTCAAAAACCAGCTTTTCTGGCCCATAGCTCAGGGCCGCGAAGTCATCTACCAACGCCACGACCGCGACGAAGGTTTTGTCTTGAGAGTGATTCAACACATCTCCGAAGACAACCAGGTCAAATTTCAGACGCGGCCAAAAGAGATAGATTCAACATTGAGTACCAGGCAGTTGGGCCTGAAACCGCGCCTGCCGGTAAACACCGGGACGCAAGACCTGTCCCGCCCCATCGGCGAGTTTGCGGCCACCAAACTGCGACAGGATTTTGATGAAATTGTCGATCTCACCAAAGAAATCTCTCAAATGGAAAGCGGCACCCTTTGGAAAGATCGGGCCATAGAGGGACACGTCGGCTCGATCAATTACCTCACCGATCGCCTGCAAAAGGAGATGCGCCGGCAGGGCATTTCCGTCTCTTCCATCGTCACTCCCAAGCACAAAATCAAAATCTTGCGCGTTGAGGGCGTGTACGCCAACGGCAACCGTCCCATGCGCCGATTCCTGCGCCAGTTTGAGCGCCATTTCGGCCAAGATGTCGTAGTTTCCATCAGCGACAACATCCACCGCAACGTCGAAACCTATCACGACGGCAAAAATATCGCCTTGGGTTTCCAAGTCACGCTCGACCTGCTCAAACACCGCTACCACCCGGCCCTGCATCACCATTTGCGCAACCAGGCCTTTGCCGCCAAGAGGGCGATGGGACAATCTTCCGTCTTCGACATCTCCTTTGACACCTATGGCTCGATTTACAACCTTTACGGCAGAGTGATCTCCAAAGACACACCCTCTAGTAAATGGGATCGGTTTATGTGGTTTGAAGAAATCCCCATTCACCTGGGCGACGCCCTCAAATACGCCAAAGACTTGAAAAATACCACTAGAGACAGAATCAAAAAGACCACTCCCCTGCTGAATACTTTGTACGCCATTGAAAACATCTCCTTCAACGCCAAAGACATCATCGGCAACATACTGGACGACGCCGGCACCCCCAACAAACTCATGGGCCGCATCTATATTGAACGCGGTCTGCTGCAAATTGCCGATGATAAACAACGCCGGGTCAACGTGGTTCTCCCCCACTCCCTGGCCGAATCCATCGAAGGCAACCTGTCCTCGGTTTTGGCCTCCCTTTCGGTGAGCGACCTAAAAGACATCGAGGTCATCTTGCGCGCCAAACTCACCGAATACGAATACAGAAAGAAAATCGCACCCCAAATGAAATTTTTGAGTTCGGCCCCCAAACCCAGTGCTGAAACGATCGGCAACTACCAACGCAAAATGCTGGCGGGAGGTGTGGACTTGTCGGGACTGAATATGCTCTACGACCAAGTCAAATGGCACAAACTGCGCCAAATCCGCCACCAGTGGAGAGACACCATTTGGGCCAAATTCACCCGCGCGCGCGAGCTGGCGCAATCCGTCCACAGTGAAATCCTGACCATCCGTCAGATGCTGGAGGCCAAAACTTCTCTGCGAAAGAGAGACGCCTCCAAAGTCTTGGAAAAACTCCAAAGTCTGCGCTCTCAAGTCTTACACACTCAATAACCCTGAAAATCTGAAGTCAGACTTCAAATATTCAAGGTTAAAATCTTGATAACCCTGTATATTTGAAGTAGAATTTCAAATATGCAAGGTTATCTCCAAAGACAGGGGCTTTTTGACTCCCTGCGTGAATCACTCGCCAACTTTCCCGCCGTCGCCCTTTTGGGGGCCAGGCAGGTGGGTAAATCCACCCTCGCCAAACAAGTCATTCAGGCCTTCCAGGATGCGGTCTATCTGGATTTGCAGTTACCCAGCGACCTGAGCAAAATTTCCGATCCCGAGGCCTTTTTTCGCTTTCACCAGGGGCATTTGGTCTGCCTCGACGAAGTTCAATACCGCCCCGAACTTTTCGCCATTTTACGGGGAATGATCGACCAGAAACGAGAAAACGGCCGTTTTCTCATTCTGGGGAGTGCTTCCCGCGACCTCATCCGGCAAAGCAGTGAAACCCTCGCCGGACGCATTGCCTTTTTGGAGATGGCCCCCTTTAATTGGGAGGAAACGGGGGAGAATAAATTTCACCAGCACTGGATGCGGGGAGGTTACCCGCCCAGTTTTTTGGCCTCCAACGACCGACTCAGTTTGAAGTGGCGCCTCAATTATATCCGCACCTTTTTAGAGCGCGACATCCCCCAACTCGGATTTAATATCCCCGCCAAAACGCTGGAACAGCTTTGGGCCATGTTGGCCCACAGTCAGGGGCAAATGCTCAACAGTTCCCGACTGGGGGCGAATCTGGGCAAAAGCGCCCACAGCATAAAAAGCTATATCAACCTTTTACAACAAACTTTTGTCGTCAGAGTGCTGAAACCCTACGGGAAAAACGTCAAAAAACGGGTGGTGAAATCGCCCAAGGTTTATATCCGGGACACAGGCCTGTTGCACGCCCTGCTCAACATTGAAAACCATGACCAATTGTTCGGCCACCCCATCTACGGCAGTTCGTTTGAGTCCTATGTGGTGGAAAATCTTTGCCAGCGCCTGAATCGCCACAACAGCTTTTTTTACCGCACCAATTCTGGGGCCGAATTGGATTTGATTTTGGAAAAGGCCGGCAAAAAAATTGCCGTCGAAATCAAGGTTTCCACCTCTCCCAAACCTTCGCGGGGATTTTGGAACGCAGTGGAAGATGTCGCTGCCGACGAGAAGTTTCTCATTGCCCCCGTGGACGGCCCCTATCCCGCCAAAAATGGCCTGATGGTCACCAACCTCAGTTCCTTTTTAAAACAGTTTGAATAGGTGGCCTATAATTCGCCGCCTTTTAAAAGCATATCTTTTCTTGACTAAAGATTTTTCCCGTTTTAGACTCTCGCAAACACGACTTGGCCCTTTCGAGAAGGAGGATTCCATGAAAACTATTCTTTTTTTGCTGACCAGTTTTTTGCCTGCGTTCACTTTTTCCCAATCAACGTATTACTACCAAAACAAAATCGTCGAAGATACTGAGAAGAGGAAAATTGAAATCCGCCTGCTCATCGACAAAGACCTTTTGGTTCCCACGTTGGAAGAGTCATTGAGCGGAGGCGGTGATGATGCCGTAAAAATTCATTCCATTGAGGCCCAAAACTTGACCAAGGGATCCCGATACTACCGCATTTCAGGTACAGATTTTACTTTTTCTTTGAACATGAAAATATCTCTCAAGGATGAAGATGAACATTTCTCCATAGTTTGCTCTACGAAACTCCAAGGTGATGTTGATTTCAATTATCTACACGTTTTAAATTGTACTGAAGAACAGGAATTGTTAACCTTTGAATACCAACGCAGCATACTCTCCATCGTCTCCGTCTCAAATCGCAAAGCAGCGGCTGACTACTATAATAGCTCCGATTATTACCGTCCCATCGTGCGGGTCACGCAAATTACAACAAGCCGTAGATGCAAAAACAACATTTTTCCCACAGAACAGGGTTGCCCAAAATACAGAAAAGACGAAATTTCCAAGATTGAGGTAGCGGTTTATAAAGAAAGAGAGTAATCTCTTTGAGGAGGATTCCATGAAAACTATTCTTTTTTTGCTGACCAGTTTTTTGCCTGCGTTCACTTTTGCTCAATCAATCGCCACAAGCGTAAAATTCAACTGCCATCTCAACGAAGCAGACTTCGTAGTATGCGAAAGAAAGCCATCGTATTACTACCAAAACAAAATCATCGAAGACACTGAGAAAAGGAAAATTGAAATCCGCCTGCTCATAAATAAAAGCCTTTTGATGCTCGCACTGGAAGAGTCGTTGAGTGAAGGCGGTAATGCCGTAAAAATTCATTCCATTGAGGCCCAAAATTTGACCGAAGAAAACGAACTCCACATTTCAGGAACAGGTTTTATTTTTTCCCTGAATATGACCATATCTTCAGAAAATATCCCTCCCCTCAATGTCGTCTGCTCTGCAGAACTCTATGAAGGAGCTTATTCCAATTCTCTAGAAGTTAAAAATTGTACTGAAGAACAGGAATTGTTAACCTTTGCCGACCAAATACTTTACATTACAAATAGGATAAGCCCCCACCAAGGGGAGGCTTCTTCTAACCTACCCAAATTCGATTATTACCGTCCCATCGTGCGAATCACGCAAGTCACGCAAAAGCGTGGGCCATGCCAAAGCAAGGTTTTTCTCACCGAACAGGGCTGCCAAAAATACGAAGAAAATGAAATCTCCAAGATTGAGACAGGAGTTTATAAAAAAAGATAGAGGCCCCGTGAAAATTGTTCTCGTTTTACTGGCAAATTTAACACTGTACTTTCCCGCGTTTTCCCAAGAGGCAAACGCCTCTCTCTACCACGAGGCCCGGCTTGGCGAAGAGGAAATCCAGGTCACTATCCACACAGGCCTTTTCTTGCCCGCACTGGAGCAAGCGATCAGCGCAGATGGTTCCGTAAAAATCGACTCGCTTGCAATCGATGGCGACCCCATCAAAAGCGATGATGCCACCGTCACCTACCAATTTCCCCTGTCCTTCGAGCTGTCCACTGAAGGGAAGAATTATGATCTCTCCTGTGACCTCAACTTAATCGACACAAAGGAGGCGGTTTTCATCCTGATGGTCGAGAATTGCACACGGCGGGCCTCTCTGGCCTGGCCGAAATCCTGGTTGGTAGATGAAGAATTGAAATCCATTTTTAAAAGCAAGGTACTCACCCTCTACGGACTGCTGGAAGGCCATTTAGAAAACGATGAAGTTGTGGTGGGCCTCACCCGCACTTCTGAAGAAATCCCGCGCCGCACCCTCCATATCTACCAAAATTAATAGGGTAATTTTCTGTCTTATTACCCCCTTTAAATGGGGTAATAACCCTGGCCCTTTACCCCCTTTATGGTGTATACTACCCTAATAACAAAGGGAAGTGCTTGAAATCACTAGATAAGGCATATATCAAAAAAATCAGGTTTGGGGCCGAGCATTTGGCCATGCTGAAAAAGCTGGGCGAGTATCATGGAAAGCAAGATTTACTCAGCAAGAAATCTTTCGAGGCCCTGACCGCCCTCAAGCAACACGCCATCATTGAGTCCGTGGAATCCTCCAACCGGCTCGAACAAATTACCGCCCCGGCGGGAAGAATCAAAGGCCTGGTGGCCAAATCAACTACGCCACAAGACAGATCAGAGCAAGAAATTGCCGGTTATAGAGATGCTCTGGAACTCGTTCACGATTCCTTTGAGTACATGGACATCAATACAAACGTCATCAAGCAACTTCACACCACCCTCTACAAATACCAAGCTGAAGATGGGGGAAAATATAAAAGCGTAGACAATGAAATCGTTGAACAAGATGCCAGTGGAAACGTCATCAGGGTTCGCTTTAAAGCAGTGCCAGCGATTCAAACTGAAGATGCCATGAAAGAACTTTGCAAACTATACAACCAAGGCCTCGGCGATACAGAAATCGACCGGCTGCTTATCCTTCCGCTCATGGTTTTGGATTTTCTCTGCATCCATCCTTTCAAAGACGGCAATGGAAGAATTGCACGCCTGCTTACACTGCTCATCCTTAACAAAGATGGCTATAGTGTTGGAAAATACATTAGCTTGGAAAGAATCTTTGAACAGCAAAAAGTTGGTTATTACGAAAGTCTGGAAAAAAGTTCACAAGGATGGCACCAGGCCGAACACGACCCTTTCCCCTGGCTCAATTATTTTTGGGCAATCCTGATGGGCGCCTATAAAGAACTTGAAGAAAAAATTGAAGTCATAAAAGGCTCTCATTTAAGCCAAGGCCCTAAAACAGAACGAGTCAAACAGGCGATAAAAAAACGCTTGAAACCGTTTTCCCTGTCCGAGATTAAAAATGAATGTCCGGGAATTAGCCAGGAAACGATTAAAAATGTTCTCAGACAATTGAGAGATGAGGGAAAAATTGAATCAACCGGTGTTGGCCGGGGTAGCAAGTGGATAAAAAAAGGCCTTAATTGATCGAGTAGGGGTCGATGTCAATTTTTGCGGAAACTCCCCGCGCGGGAGTCAGCGTTTGGCCCAAACTGTGCAGGAATTTGTGAAGGCCGCTCCTCTCACCCGCTTTTAACATCACCACCCAGGTGAATAAATTGGCGCGTTTTTCGATGATCGCCGGGCGCGGGCCTAAAACCTGCACGCCGGGAAAATGGGTGCACAAGTTCTGGCCACAAGTTTGCGCCCGCTCTGCCGCCTGCGTGGCGTGCTCTTGTTTTTTGCTGGAAAAATAGAGCATCGCCAGATGGCCGAAGGGGGGACATTCGCACAGCTTGCGCACCCTGATTTCGTCGTTGTAATAATTTTCAAAAGAGGCCTTTTGCACCCATTTAAAAAGGCGGTGTTCGGGGCAGGCGGTTTGCACCACCACTTCGCTTCCCTCGGCAAAACGCCCAGCGCGGCCAGAAATTTGAGTCAGCAATTGAAAGGCGCGTTCAAAGGAGCGGAAGTCGGGAAAGTTGAGTTGGCCGTCGATACCCAAAACCACCACCAAATTGACCTTGGAAAAGTTGTGTCCCTTGGCCAGCATTTGAGTGCCCACCAAAATGTCGATCTCTCCCCGCTCGAAACTGGCGAGCCGCTTTTTGGCCTCGGCGAAGGTGCTCACTTCATCGCGATCGAAGCGCCCTACGCAAGCATTGGGAAAGGTGGATTTCAAAACCTGTTCCAGGCGTTCGGTGCCAAAGCCCCGCTGCTCAAGCTTGAGGTTGCCACACTTCGGACAGGCCTCGGGCAAATCCTCGCGGTACTGGCAAATTTGACAGTTCAGGCGGCGCCGCTTGTGGAACACCCTGAGCGAAACGCTGCAATGGGGACAATCAAAACTGTGGCCACAACCACGACACTGAAGATACAAGGCCAGGCCTAAGCGATTAACGAAAACCAAAACCTGCTCGCCCATCTTCAAACGCCTCTCGATTCTTTGCAAAGTCTCCACTTCAAAGGGCCAACAGGCCTCACTGTCTTGCGCACTCAAAGACTGTTGGGCGGTATTAATCAGGGAAATGTGGGGAAGCGCACCGGAATGATAGCGCTGGGGAAGAGACAAATAATAGGGCCGCAAACGCGCGCCTTGGTAGCGATGAAACGTCTCCAGGGAAGGCGTGGCCGAACCCAAAACCACCGGAATCTCCAACAGGGAACCCCGCTTGAGGGCCAAATCTCTGGCATTGTAGGGACAGCGGTCTTCTTGCTTGAAAGAAGTGTCGTGTTCTTCATCGACCACGATCAATCCCAGCTGCGGAATCGGCAAAAAGACGGCACTCCTAACACCGACAATCACCAGCGGGCCAGATTCTCCCCGACAAAGTTTGTCCCACAGGCCATAACGATCACTTGCGGAAAGATTCGAGTGATAGGAAAAAATGGGGGCCTCTACGGAATTTTCCAGGTCGCCCAAAAATTGGGGAGTGAGGTTGATTTCCGGCAAGAGTAAAAGCGCCGATCGCCCCGTGGAGACGGCCTTTTGAATCGCCTTAAAATAGACTATCGACTTGCCACTGCCGGTGATTCCGTGAAGCAGGTAGGGAGCAAACCCGGAGGAAAATCCCTGTTCGAGTTTCTTCCACGCCTCTTCCTGTGCGGGGTAGAGTTGGTAAGTTCGCTTGCACTCTCCATCAATAAAACCCAACTGGCGCGGCCTTTTCATGGGCCTGGGTAAAACCTCGAAAATGAGTTGTCCCAGGGAATACTGATAATACTGCGCCACCCATTCCAAAAAATTCAAGAAGGAATCCGGCAGTTTTAACTGCCAGGCGTAGGCTTCACCCAAGGCGCGGACTTGAAGGTCTGTAAAATCTTTTGCGCCAGATTCAGGCCCCAGCACACAGGCGCGGGCCTTGCGCTTGCCCAGGGGAGCGTAACAGAGTTCTCCCCGCGCGGGCGGAACACCTGCTTGCGAGGGCAAGTAGGTTAAAATTCCCTTGTTAAAGGGAGTGTCCACCGCTACCCGCAAATATTCCATTAGTAACTCAAAAATTCGGGCCGCAAAAAGGAAGCGCTACGCCCCCGCCCTCCCAGGGCCCTTTGATAATCGTTAGAGCGTTGGAGCATACTTTTGCGCGAGCGCCGGGAAGGGTTCAGGTGATCCAGAGAAGTAAAGCGCACCCGGTAGACCGCGCCCCCCGAGGTTTGAAAAAGCATATACTGGGGAAGTTGATGCCGGCCGTTTAAAGTCAAGTAGTCACTCAGGTAAACTTTCAGTTCGCCCTGCTCTCCAGAAAATACCAGGTCTTGGAGATGGTGGGTTTGGTTGTCAAAGCGCGCCCGGTATCCCTCTTCGTCAACCGACCAGTAGTAGCGTTCACCTTCTCTTTGCAGGGAGACCACCCCCTGATGTTTGAGAAAAGGTGCGCGCATAATTTCGTCCACCCGGGCCTGCTCTTCGGAGCGCTTGGGGGCCATCGGATTGGCCAGCGTTTCTTTCAAGGCCGGGTCTTTTTCAATCGCTTTGAGGTAATTTTTGTACTTCTTCAAAAGGCGCATTTTGTCCCGGTCGACAATCTCCCGGTTGGCACGCAGGTGTGGATACTTCTTTTTGAGCCAGGCGATCATCACCGATGCCTGATTCAGGCCGAGAGTTGTCAGCAGGCCATAAAAGATGCCTTGATCGGCGGAAAAGCTGGAAGCGGCCTCTTTTTCCGGCCAGGCAAAGTAGCGAACGTGCAATAAATCCTGGGTGCGCATTTGCCCGTTGTTGTACAAAATTTGCACCAACTGCGCGCGCTCTTCGGACTTGCTGGAGAGAAGAAACTTAAAATGGATGGGAGCGCCTTGAAAGCTGGGAGGGGCGGCCTTGCGGCCCAAGGTATCCGTTGGAGAGTCCGCCTTTTGCACCAACCCCTTGAGCATTATCAGGCCCCCGGTCAAGGCCGGATTGGCGCCATTGCGCAAAAGCCCTTCGAGACTCGGAATCGAGGCGTGAACACTCAAGGCCCACAAAAAAGGCAACCAGCAAAATTTCACCACACCCTCTCAAAGTTCAAGCTGATACTTTTTGATTTTCTCGCGAATAATCCGCTCCATCAAGGGGCGCGTCTCACTATCCCCGAGAGCAAAATCCACCGTGGCGTCCAGGTAACCGGGCAGGGAGCCAGTGTCAAAACGCTCTCCCTCAAAAAGGTGGGCAAAAACCGTTTCCTTTTGCGCCAAAAGATCAATGGCATCGGTGAGTTGATACTCTCCCCCCGCGCCTGGAGCAATGGCATCCAAAGCGTCAAAGATGCCAGGAGTCAAAATATAGCGCCCCGGGGTGGCCAAAGGGGGAGAAGGGGCCTTGTCGGGGGGAGGTTTTTCCACCATCTTTTGCAAAATCAGGGTTTTGGGGTCGTCTTCCAAAAAACGCCCGCTGACTATTCCGTAGCGGTGTGTCTCCGAGGGTTCGACTCTCATCACCCCGACCACGGCGCCCCCCTCTCTTTGAGCAGAAACCTGCATCAACTGGCCGATCGCCGGGCGCTCCGAGCGGATCAGGTCATCTCCTAGTAGCACCGCAAAATTTTCCTGCCCCACCACCGCACGGGCGCACTTGATGGCGTGGCCAAGTCCCAGTGGACGTTTTTGACGCACTGAAATAATTTCGATCATCTCCCCGATAGCGCTCATTTTTTCGGCCAGCTCGTGCTTGCCGCGCTGGCGCAAAAACGCCTCCAACTCCAAGTTGCGGTCAAAATAATCTTCAATGCCGGACTTGCCGCAGGAGTTGACAAAAATGATTTGTTGCACCCCTGCCTGCACGGCCTCACAAACCGGATAGGCGAGCATGGGCACGTTGATAATGGGAATCAGTTCTTTGGGAATTTGTTTGCTGGCCGGAAGGAAACGCGTCCCCTTGCCGGCCACCGGGATGACGGCCTTGGCGATCTTCACTATAATGACCTCACAATGTACTCTATCGCCAATATATCCCATTCTCTCTGCTCTGGCATCTTTTTGGCCACGCTTTGCCTGCGGGCGATAAACGCCAGCACCCCGGCCTTTGAAACAACGCGGCTCCAGGCCACGGGGGGGGCGGGAGTGGCCTCGGTGCTGATGAGCGAGGCGACCATCCTCAACCCCGCACCCTTGGCCTTTTTTCAAAATGGAAGTTTTTATTTCCAAAAATCGAGCGGGCAAACCGGCAGCACTACACAAGAAGCGGCAAACGCTCCGCTTGCAGTACCCATCACCCACAGGAGCGAGCAACTGTCCGTGGTGGCCGCCGACGCCAAAAGCACGCTCAAAGGTGCTTTTGGTTACACCCGGCAAACCATTGCCGCCATCAAAAAACAGCACCTGATGGCCGCCTTTGCCTACCCTACGGGCAAGAAATCTTCGCTGGGAGTCAACTACAGAAGGGTGACCGAACACCATCCCGATGCCACTAGGCGCTATGCGCAAATCAACCTCGGAGTGATGCACGCCCTCAACGACCAATTCACCATGGGCATGGTTTTCGTAGACCCCTTGAGGGAAAGGCCGGAGGAGACGCGGGGACTTTTGGGAGGCCAATACGTCTACCAGGATATGGTCAGCTTTATCCTCGACATCGGCGCCGACTACAACCGCAAGCTCGACCGGACTTTTTTGTGGAAGGGGGCGATTCAGTTCAAGTTGTTGGACGATTTTTACCTGCGCATGGGCGTCTTTAACGATCGAGGCAGGGAAGAGGAAGGCACGGGAGTGGGAGTGGGTTGGATTCAACCCCGCCTGGTGATCGACTTTGCCCTGAAAAACAGCGATCGCACCACCCGCGGCCCGGCCTCGCAAAACTTTGAAGAAACTTTTGCAGAGACGAGGGAAACCAGTTTTGGCCTGTCCTATCGGTTTTAAATGTCACTGATTCGCGTTCTCATCCAGCGCACCTGGCTGCAAAATTTTGCACTTACGGGGGCCACTCTTTATCTCTTGCTTAGCATCGGCAATTTTCTGAGCGGGCTTTTGCGTACCAACGTCAATTTTGGGGAAGTCTTTTTCAATCACCTGTTGGAAACTCCAGAACACCTCAAAATGATTTTGCCCCTGTCCTGTCTGATGGCCTCACTTTTATCTCTGGAAAAACTTAAAAGCAGCAACGAACTGACCGCCATTTTGGCCAGTGGTCACGGTCATAGAAAAATTGTTTCGGCGATTCTTCAGTCCGCCGCTCTGGTGGCCATTTTTCAATTTCTCATTTTGTCTTATCTGGCCCCTTTTATAAAATCCAAACGCCACGCCCTGATCCAAAACCCCGAGGCCAAATTTCGCAATTTGAAAGGACGTGGGCTGCGCGCCTCGACGATTGGCAGTGGGCAGATTTGGTACAAAAACGACAGTTATTTTTTTTCCTTTGAAACCTACGACAAAATCAGATCCACGCTTTTAAATCTCACCGCCTACCTCTACAGCGTTCCCCCGGGCAAGGATTACGCCCTGATCGAAAGAATCATCCGCGCGCGGGAGGCGACTTACGTCGCAGGTAAAGGCTGGATTGCGCCCAAGGTGCAAGTGGTGAGGAATCTCCACACCCCGGGTTTTCCCCGGCCCGAGTACGCGGAAAATCAGCTTCTTCCCCTGTTTGAAACACCCGACGATTTCAGAGAAATCGAGGCCGACATCACCACTCTCAACGTGGTCAAACTTTTTGGCTACATCAAAAAACTAAATGAAAACAATATCAACGTGAGCGAATACGCCGTGCTCTTTTTGGAAAAATTCTCCATGCCGCTGACCTGCCTGATCTTTGCGCTACTGCCCTCGGTTCTCATTTTCTACCCCAACCGCCGCGCTTTGGGACTGGGAAAAATCATCGCCCTGATCGTGGCCTTTAGTATCGTCTACTGGCCGATGAACAGCTATCTGGTGCAAATGGGCATCCACTCCAAAATCAATCCCCTGGCCGCCTGTTTTGGGATTCCCTTTATTTTCATTTTGCTTCTTTCGTTTTCCTTCTACAGACACCGAAAACTGGGGTGATTGAGTGAGAGCAATTTTTGGTTTTTTTGCCCTGGCCTTGCTTTTATACGTCTACGACATTGGAGACATCGACGGCCTTCGCCAGGGAACCGAAGGGTTTTACCTGCTCATCACCCGCGAAATGTTTGAAACCGGCCACATCCTCACGCCCCGCCTGCTGGGAGAAAACCACTGGAGCAAGCCCCCATTCCACTTCTGGCTGCCCATGCCTTTTTTTACGCTGGTCAAATTCTTTGGCGAGGCGAGCTTTCTGCTCTTTGCCCGCCTGGCAGTGTGCCTGTTTACTTTTTCCGGAGTGGCCTATATTGCCAACTGGAACAAGCGCCATTTTGGACGCCCCCGCGAAGAAACGTTTTTTTATTTCCTGGCCTGTCTGGGAATCCTCAAATACGCCCGCATCTACATGATGGAAATGCCTCTGGCGATACTCTCAACCGCCGCCATTTTGGCCTGGTACGATTATTATAAAAGCGGCACATTCAAAGCGCTCACCCTATCCGGGTTCTTGCTGGGCCTTTCCTGCCTGGTCAAAGGCCCGGTCAGTCTGGTGATGGCGCTGGGAGGCGTGGGCGCGTGGACGTTGCTTCAACCCCGCAAGTGGCAAAAAAAATTGCGGCCACTTTTGCAGTGGCTCGGTGTCGGTCTGCTCACCGGTCTACCCTGGTTTGTCTGGTGCTGGTACACCTACGGCGACGAATTTTTCAGCTATTTTTTCGTGCGCGAAAACGTCGGCAAATTTACCACCAAAAGCTATCCCATCCGCTCCGTCATTCAGGGCCTTCTTTTTTACGCCCTCCCCTTTTCCCTGCTCTTGCCCCATGCTGTTTTGCACCTCAAGCGCGCAAGAAAAAAGCTCCCCGAGGCGCTGGTCTTTTTGCTGTGCTGTTTTGTGTGTTTTTATCTGCTGTGGTTTTTTCCGCGCCAGAGAAGCCACCACTACGCCATCCCCGCCCTGCCCTGTTTTTTACTCATCATCCAAAATACGCTGCTAACCGGCCCCGCCTTTCTCAAAAGTGTTAGTGCCAAAGTCATCAACAGTCTAGCCGGCCTTTTTGCCATTGCGACACTCTCACTACTCGCCTTTGCCTTTGCTCTCTTGGAGGGTATGCCTTCACTTGCGGGAAACGAGCTGCGCGCGCTCTTGGGCACTTCGTGCGTGTTTCTCGGACTTTTTCTTTTGTGGAAAAAACTCACCCTCAAAAAATGGTATATGGGGTGGATGATGCTCTTTTGTGGCCTGTGGGTTTTTCTGCTGCCCTTGTGTACGCTTCCGATACTACCCGAGGCCGTCGTCCAGGAAGTGGGAGACAAATCCGTCAGCGTGGTTTTTCGCAAACCCTTTTTTATGGAGGCCAGGCTCGGGCGCAAAGTGGACATTTCCCTGCACCACCAGCTCAAGGAAAACCTTGCGCGCGCAAAAACTGGCAGTTTATTCATTGTCCCGGAAGAACTTTTTATTCGACAAAATTTGGAAAAACTCGCGGCCCCCGTCCAGCGCTGGCCTTTGTGGCGGCGAAAAACCTCCGCCCCCGAAGTTTATCGGGCGCTAACTGAAGGCGATGTCTCTTCTCTCAAGGATTATATGATCTTGATAAAAAAACGCGAAATTCCCTAATTCAGAGTGATCAATCTCGCTTTTAGTTTTCCAGTGACGTCATCACTTCGTATATATCCAAGGCCAATTGCCTGTCTTTTAATTGCCCTTTCAATGGTAGATATTTCCTGCCATTATCATCACGGTAGACATTGATTTGTTGAAAGTTTCTAAGTGCATCATCTACGAGAAAACCTTTTTCTATTTCTCCACAGCCATCACCACAAATACCTGCAATATAGGCAAGGAATATGGCCGCCAAGGCGTATGGCCCGTAGACAACATTGTCACAAGTGCCCTCGAAATTTAGACAGTGAACGTGAAAAAATTCTCTGCTTTCATGACGTGCTTCGTGAATAAGTACGGCAATTCTGTCAAAACTACTATAAGAAACAGCAAAAATTCTATCTGTCAAAAAAACAACTCCGGGGACTGATTTCTCGAAGAAAATTGGAAATATATTTTTCTCTCCAGCGTTTGTCGTATATTCCAAAGCAAAAATAAAGTTTCGCCTCCTCTTATTGGATGGTTCATAAAGCCAATCGGAAAAGGCACCTGTCAATTGAATCGCATTAACATTATAGGCCTTTGGATTCTCCAGAATTGGATAAATGGCCTCCATAGACGCTTCCACATTGGTCTTAAATAAAAAATTCCAATCCTCTTGGCGTTTGACAGTTCCGTAGAAATTTATGGTGACAAGGTTGTCAATTTGATAGTGGTCGACAATCAACCCCACTCTTGCTTCTATAAATTTCTTAAACTCCAAACAGTCGATTTTTTCCATGCCAAACACTCTTTTTAAAACCGACTCCCATTTTTCCTTGTTGCCAAATTCAAAATCGGCATCAAAGTCGAGTTCGCAAAGGCGCTCGAAGTCTGATTCGAGGATTTCCCTTTTTTCAGGGGCCAGAGCGTACTCAAGCTGTGCTTGTACGGGGTGAAACAAGGTCAGAAAAAATGTGGCCAAAAAGAGCTTTCTCATCATTTTCAAAAAAAACGCCAGTCTAGCGACGGGGAATAACATTTAATAAAGTCTTATCATTTTCAAACGCTTTAGAAATAATCTCCACAACGCTCTCATCATTTTCCACAAATATAATATTATCAAAATCAAGCTGGGAGTGATGACAGTTGACCAATACTATACTTCTATTAAATTCTTGATAAAAAGGAAATTTTATCCCACATTGAATATCGTCGTAGTCTTTGCCGTAGTTTTGGCCCCCCAATTTGGCAGAAAATTTTACGAGAAAAGTAAAAGTATCCAAATGGTCGCGGAAAGAATAATCATTCGGACGAGGAGATACAAAAAAGGAAAGGGAATTTACCTGCTTAATGCCGGGTACATGCTTTTCCAATGCCGATGCCAAAGACCCATGCTGTACGCGTATGTCGGCCATTTCGAGTCCACCTCTTGTCGCCACTTTTATGCGCGAAAAAGAGGGTGCATTGACCACTTGTACAGAGGCCATATCCCATCCCGCACTCCCCCAAACACCTGAATCCCATTCCTCTTCAAATTGCTTTTTTACGGAGACTGGCGAACGTTCAATTTCAGCAGCATGGGCAACTCTGGGAAGTTTTATAAATCCGGCCTTCCTGAAAAACAAACCCTCGTGGGAACAATTGTGAAGCCTGATACTCTCAAACCCTCCAGGAATCGCAGCATCATCAAGCAAAGAGAGGCAGTTGATATTCTCAAAATCCCTGCCGGAAATGGTAGCGGAAAAGGCAACCGGCAAGACCGCAGTCCAAAGGGAACGGAACTTGCTTATCTGAGGAGTGTAGGAAAAAAAGTGGATTCCAAAAACGCGGGAGATATTGGGATTCTCGGAGACAATGCCGTCCTCAAAAGAAGAATGATCTACGTTGACTTCGTGAGTTTCACCATGGGCCAAATGGACTTCCAAGCGGGAATGTCCCTCCTCCGGTGAATTGATGGCCAAAACTCGACTTTTTGCCTGAAGGCCCGTCGCAAAAATGAATCCCGCAACAAAAATGAGAAAGTTTTTCATGGCATTATCTCCTTGCTTGCTTTGTAAAACTTATCAATGACACCCTAGTTCAATGTCTGAGAAGACCATTGCACCAAGCTTTAGCCTGATAGTCAAATAGCTTGATTCACGAGAGGAGCAGTGCTATTTTTTGAGGAATTCAGATCGAATAACGCAAGAGGAAAGAAGATGGGCCGACTCAATCAATACCCCCGCCCTCCGGTAGACCAAAGAGATGCTGCCAGTGGCGACCAACTGGCCCTCGCCGAAAAGGCGCTGGCGCAAGGCCGCCCGCTTGAAATTTTTACCTACCCCGCTCCCATTCTCAAAAAAGTGGCCGCTCCGGTGGAGACGTTCGATGCCGAACTGAAGGCACTTTGCCTGAATATGCTCCACACCATGTACCACGCTCCCGGCATTGGCCTGGCCGCACCCCAGGTGGGTATCAGTCGCCGCCTTTTCGTGATGGATATTGCCTTTGAAAGGGAGGAAACTATCGCCCCCGACGGAAGTGAGTCCTACGCCCTCTCCAACTTTGGGCCACGCATTTTAATCAATCCGGTCTTGCGCGACTTTGAGGGCGAACAACTTTTCCGCGAAGGATGCCTTTCCGTGCCCGAAGTTTACGAAGAGGTCAAACGCGCCGAGCGCATTTGCGTGGACTACCAGGACGTAGAGGGACGCGCCCACACGTTGGAGGCGGACGGACTGCTTGCGGTTTGCCTGCAACACGAAAACGACCATTTGGACGGCATCGTCTTTTTGGAGCGCCTGAGTCCTCTCAAACGGGATTTTTTGGCGAAGAAGTTTTTCAAAAAGAAAAAGTGATGGAGCGTTTGAAAATTGTATTCTGTGGGACTCCCGAGTTCTGCCTTCCTTCCTTACAAGCACTCCACCAATCCCCCGCCGTGGACTTAAAATATGTGGTGAGTATGCCCGACCGGCCCGCGCGAAGGGGTCAAAGGCCACTCCCTCCGGCGGTGGCGGATTATGCCCGCAAACACAATCTCACCTTGATTCAAACTGCTGATCTCAATGCTGAAAAGGAAATCATCGAACAGTTTGAGCGCGCCCAACTGGATATGATTGTGGTGATTGCCTTTGCCCAATTTTTGGGCAAGCGCCTGCTCGCTCTGCCCCGGCTGGGGTGTTTTAACCTCCACGCTTCCCTGCTGCCACGCTGGCGGGGGGCCGCCCCCATCCAATACGCCCTTTTAAACGGAGACAGGGAAACCGGTGTTAGCATCCAAAAAATGGTGCGCCAAATGGATGCCGGAGACATTTTTTGGCAGGGGAAAGTGGCCATCACCGAAAGTACAAATCAGCAGGAACTTTTTACTCAACTGGCACATAAAGCGACGCTCGGAATCTGCGAACTTATCAAGGCCGCCCTAAGCGGCGACATCCCCCTCACCCCCCAAGACGAAAGCGTGGCGAGCTTTGCCCCCACCTTGAAAAAAAGCGACGGACTGCTGCGCTTCCGCCAGGAGAGCGCTTGCAAACTCTCCCATCAGGTGCGCGCCTTTTTTCCCTGGCCGGGCAGCTATTTTTTTCTCAATGGCCTGCGCACTAAAGTCCACAGCGCACAAGAGTCTGGCCGAAAACTCTCCCCCGGAGAAGTTGAAACCCGTTGGGGCAGTTTATTGGTGGGTTGCCGCCAGGGGTGTTTGCATTTGACCCGCGTGCAACTCGAAGGTAAAAAGGCCATGTCTGACGACGAACTGCTACGCGGATTGAAAAACAGGTTTTCCCATTTTGAACTGAGTGAGGAAGCATGAATATTGTAGCGCCCAGCCTTTTGTCCTGCGATTTTTTAAACCTCCAGGCCGAACTGCGCGCGCTGGAGGGAGAGGAAAATTTGTGGTTGCACCTCGACGTGATGGACGGGCACTTCGTCCCCAACCTGACCTTTGGGCCACCCTTGATTAAATCCATCGCCAGCGCAACTTCTCACCCCCTCGACGTCCACGTCATGGTCACCAACCCGCGCTTTCACATCGAGGCGTGTGCGGGCATCAAAATTCACAACTTCACCTTCCACTACGAGGCCTGTCCCGGTGGAGAGGCCGAAATTCTCGAACTGGCACGCCTGGGCCACCAGCACTTTCCAAGTCTGGGCCTTTCCCTGCGCCCGGGCACTCCGCTTTCGCGTTTGAGTGATGCCATCTTAAAAGAAATCGACGTACTTTTGATTATGTCGGTGGAACCGGGTTTTGGCGGCCAAAGTTTTATCGAGGGCACCTGGGACAAACTCAAACAGGCGGCGCACTTGCGAAGACAAAAAGGTTATTCCTTTGCCATTCAAATTGACGGCGGAGTCAACGACCAAAACGCGCGCGCCCTAAGGGCCAATGGCGCCGACAACTTGGTGGCGGGCAACTTTATTTTCAAGGCCCGGCCCGAACACTACGGGGAGCGCATCCGCGCTTTATAGCGCATAACTCCGATTTTGCTCAAAAATGAAAAATCGAGAAAAAAGCGTTGATGGGGGTTTGAAACCCTCCCTAATATGCCTTTGCCGGCATTTGACAGTCCGTGCTACAATAACAAACCGAGGAGAATTTTTATGGCCAGTGAAAAAACCAGAGACATTGAAGAAATTTTGCGTGAAATCGCAGAGGGGCATCGCCAACTTCAAGAATCCCATCACAAAACGGAAGAAGGGTTCCTCAAACTCCAAGAGTCTCAACTTAAAACAGAAGAGGCCCAGCGCAAAACAGAAGAGGCCATACGCAAAACCGACGGCAACTTCAACAATAAGTGGGGCAGTTTTATGCAAAGTCTGGTGAAGGGTGACTTTGACAAACTTTTGCGCTCCCGTGGAATCAATGTCCAACAAACTTCCAAGGGCGTTGAAGTCAAAAGAAGTGATGGGAGCATTAAGTGGGAGTTTGACCTCATTGCCATCAACGGACGGGAAGTTGTGCTCGCCGAGGTCAAAACCACATTGAGTTCCCACGATGTCGATGCTTTTCTGGTCAAGTTGGCCGACTATAAAAAATGTGTTGAATCCCACAGGGACAAACTTCTCTACGGAGCAGTTGCCTATTTGGACGAAGCAGGTGCTGCCAAATACGCCCAGAAAAGCGGGTTATTTACTATTGCGGCGGTGGGGGCCACTGAAGTAGCCACCATGACCAACCCCGAAGGGTTTGTGCCCAAGGCCTTTTAAACTGCAATACTTTTTACGGAGAAATAAAAAACCCCAGGTTTTTGGCCCGGGGTTTTGGATTTTTTAGGAAACTATTTGAGTATTATCGGGTGGCACCGGCATCGCGAAGAATTTGAGCAACTTCGGTATGGCCTCCAATCGCGGCACTTGTAAGTGCGGTCACACCATCTCTATCGCGAGCGTTGGGATCGACACCTGCATCGAGAAGCATTTGCACAACTTCTGTATGGCCTCCAATCGCTGCACTTGCAAGCGCGGTCAAACCGTCATCGGTGCGAGCGTTGGGATCGCTACCTGCGTCGAGAAGCATTTTGACAACTTCTGGGCCTTTAGACGCTGCATAGAAAAGTGCGGTAAAACCACCCTGCCTGCGAATATTGGGGTCGCTGCCTGCGTCAAGAAGAATTTGTACAACCTCGGCATGGCCTCCAAGTGCTGCATCTATGAGTGCGGTCACACCATTTCTATCGCGAGCGTTGGGATCGCTACCTGCATCGAGAAGCATTTGAACAATGCTTAGCTCACCATAAGTCGCTCCCCAAACAAGTGCTGTTTCTCCCTTAGAGTTGCGAGCGTCGGGATCGCTACCTGCATCGAGAAGCAATTGAACCTTGTCGCTTTCGCCCTCTGCTGCTGCCTTAACGAAATACTCAACCAGTTTAACAGGTTGCAAAGCACTCGATTCTCCGCCTTCAGGTGGACTCAGTGGAACGGGTGGCGCAGAGGTCAATCTCTGGCCGTGCAGTGGGATAGGCTGAGCGTGGGACGAATAACCCGCCAGACAGAATAGAGACAGACTCAAAAAACTCAAAAAAGACTTCATTTTAAACCTCCTAAACTTTGGGAAACGGGGATTTGTTTCCACGTCAAGCCCCATTATGCACGAAAGATGACTTTTTACAATATTTTTTTGGGCATCGGGTAACTTTTACATGGTTTGGGGTTATTTCCAAGATTCACCAAATAAGCTATTCTGCCCCATGGCCAAAACGACTCTCACCCTCGACGGGAACTCCCTGACTTTAGACGGCATTAAAACATTCGCCAGTTCGGAAGGCGCACAGGTTGCGCTCGATCCCGCCAGCGTTGCCGCTGTCAAAAAGGCGCGCGCGTTTGTTTTGGACAAGATCAAAGCAGGCCGCCCCATCTACGGCATCAACACCGGTTTTGGAGCGCTTTCGGACAAAATCATCAATGAGAGCGACCTGGCCCAATTGCAACTCAACCTGGTGCGCTCCCACTGCACGGGAGTCGGCCCGCACTTTGACCCGTGCGTGGTGCGCACGCTGATGCTCTTGCGCGCCAACTGTTTGTGCTCGGGACATTCGGGGGTGTCGCTGGAAGCGGTGGAGAGCATCCTGCACTTGCTCAATTGCGGAATCACTCCGCTCATCCCCTCCCAGGGGTCGGTGGGGGCCTCGGGAGATTTGGCGCCACTGGCGCACATGGCCCTATGCCTAATCGGCGAGGGGGAAGTCTGGTGGCAGGGGCAGACTGTAAGTGCGCGCACCGCAATTGAAAAAAGCGGTGGCAAACTCTTAAAGCTCGGCCCCAAAGACGGCCTGGCACTGCTCAACGGAACCGCCGCCATGACTGCGCTCGGAAGTCTGGCAGTGCTCGAAGCGCAAAGTCTCGCCAAGCTGGCCGACATCTGCGCGGCCTTGACTGTGGAGGGAATCAAGGGCACTTCCCGCGCCTACGCAGAGGCGCTTTCAAAGCTGCGCCCCCACCCCGGGCAACTGGAATCCAGTTCCAATTTATTGCGCCTGTTGGAAGCTAGCCCCATCGCCCGCTCCCACCGGGATTGCGCGAAAGTGCAAGACCCCTATTCTCTGCGCTGCGTGCCCCAAGTCCACGGGGCCGCCCGCCAGACCGTGCATCACTGCGCCTCTGTGATTTGCATTGAACTAAACGCCGTCACCGACAATCCCCTGGTCTTTCCCGAAAGTGGAGAAATCCTTTCGGGGGGCAACTTTCACGGGCAAACCCTGGGCCTTTGCATGGATTACCTGGCGATGGGGGTGAGTGAACTGGGAAGTATCAGCGAGCGGCGGATTGAAAAAATGATGAACCCCACGTTTTCGGGACTGCCCGCCTTTTTAACTGAACGGGGGGGCCTTAACTCGGGATTGATGATTGCTCAGGTAACCGCCGCGGCGCTGGCGAGTGAAAACAAGGGTCTGTGCCATCCCGCCAGCGTGGACAGCATCCCCACCTCCACCGACAAGGAAGACCACGTTTCCATGGGGGTTGCGGCCGGCCGTAAGTTGCACCAGGTTTTGCACAACACCCGCCACATTTTGGCAATCGAACTGCTGTGTAGTGCTCAAGCGCTGGAGTTTCAGCGCCCGCTCAAAAGCACCCCCGCCCTGGAGCGCGCCTTTGAGATAATTCGCTCCCACGTTCCCAAACTGGAGGCCGACCGCACTTTGCACCGGGATATTCAAACTCTGGCGCGCGTGATAAAAGAGGGCGAACTGCTAAGCGCCCTCGAAGCGCAAACGGGAGAACTCAAATGAGCTGGAATATTCCTTTGCCGCCCACTGGTTCGGAGTTGACTTGCAAAGGCTGGCATCAGGAGGCGGCCTTGCGCTGTCTGCTCAACAACCTCCACCCCGAAGTGGCCGAAGACCGGGATCAGTTGGTAGTCTACGGCGGGAACGGCCAGGCGGCGCGCGACCACCAGGCCTTGCAGGATATTGTCGAGGCCTTGAGAGAACTCCCCAACGACCACACACTTTTGATCCAGTCGGGAAAGGCGGCGGGAATCATCCCCTCCCACCCTCACGGGCCACGGGTTTTGATCGCCAATTCCAACCTGGTTCCGGCGTGGGCAAGCTGGGAACACTTTCAAGATTTGAAAGCGCGCGGGCTGATTATGTACGGTCAAATGACCGCCGGCTCGTGGATTTATATCGGCAGTCAGGGCATTTTGCAGGGGACGTATGAAACCTTTATGGCCGCCGCCGAAAAACACTACGGGGCCGGAAGCGACCTCAGTGGCAAGTTGGTCTTGACCGCCGGTGCGGGGGGCATGGGCGGTGCTCAACCCCTGGCGGTTAAAATGGCCGGCGGGGTTTGCCTGATGTGCGACGTCTCCCGCGCGCGGATAGAAAAGCGCCTGCAAAGTGCCTACCTCGACGTCTGCGCCGATAGTGTGGACGAGGCCTTCTCACAGGCCCTCGATGCCCGTCAAAAAGGTCAGGCCAAATCCATCGGCGTGGTGGAAAACGCCGTCACTTTTTTCCGACTGGCGCAAGAATTAGGTGTGGCCCCCGATCTGGTCACCGACCAGACTTCGGCCCACGATCCTCTCAACGGTTACGTCCCCGAAGGTTTGAGTTTGAGCGAGGCCTCTCAATTGCGGGAGAGTTCGCCGGAGTCTTACGTCCAGCGCGCCCACCACAGTATGGGGGAACAGGTAAAAAGTATGCTCGCCTTTCAACAAAAAGGCGCTCACGTCTTCGACTACGGCAACAATCTGCGCGAAGGTGCGCGCAAGGGGGGAGTGGAAAACGCCTTTGACTTTCCCGGTTTTGTGCCGGCCTATATCCGGCCTTTGTTTTGCCGAGGGAGCGGCCCCTTTCGCTGGATCGCCCTTTCGGGAGATGCGCGTGACATTCACACCACCGATGCCGAACTCAAAAAGCTCTTTCCAAAAAACCGAAAACTCGCCAACTGGTTGGACAAGGCCCACCAGATGGTCACATTTCAAGGCCTTCCCTCGCGCATTTGCTGGCTCGCCTACGGAGAGCGCGAAAGGGCGGGACTTTTGTTTAACCGCCTGGTGCGCGAAGGAAAACTCAGCGCTCCGGTGGCGATCGGGCGCGATCACCTGGACGGCGGGTCGGTGGCCTCCCCCTACCGCGAAACCGAGGCCATGCGCGATGGAAGTGACGCCATCTCCGACTGGCCACTACTTAACTTAATGATTAACACCATGGGCGGCGCCAGTTGGGTGAGTTTTCACCACGGCGGCGGAGTGGGCATGGGTTATTCCCAGCACGCCGGTATGGTGGTCATTGCCGACGGAACCAAAGAGATGGACGTGCGCCTTTCCCGGGTGCTCAACAGTGACCCCGGCATGGGCATCCTCCGCCACGCCAGCGCCGGTTATCCCGAGGCGATGGAAGTGCTTCCCCACACCAACCTCTCCATACCCGGAAGCGTTCCCCAATGAGTTTGCAGGCGTATCGAAATTTGCGCCAAGTGGTCACGCTGGAAGGGGCCTTTAAAAAAGATGGGCGCAACCTGGTGCCGGAAGACTTGGGCACAATTTCAAATGCGGCGGTGGTGACAGACGGTGAACGCATCGTCTGGGTGGGAGAGGAACGCCACTTTCCCGAGGAATATGCCAGTGCCGAAATGTTGGATATGGCGGGCGCGGTGATGCTGCCGGAAATCGTCGACAGTCACACCCATTTAATCTTCGGGGGCAACCGCTCACACGAATACTCCCAGCGCTTGAACGGGGCCACTTATCAACAAATTGCCGCTCGGGGGGGAGGCATCCTCTCCACCGTCAAGGCCACCCGCGCTTCGCGTGAAGAAGAATTGTATGAAAGTGCCTGCCAGCGCATTGAAAGGATGCACGCCCGTGGCGTGGGCACTATCGAAATCAAATCTGGCTACGCTCTAAACCGGGAGGGCGAAAAGGGCCTTGCCCGGTTGATCGACCGACTCAAAAAACAGTACGCCCCCCGGATTCAAATTTTCAACACCTTTATGGCGGCCCATGCCGTTCCCCCCGAATCTTCTTCCTCGCAGCACTATCTGCGCGAGGTGTGTCTGCCGCTTATGGGAGAACTGGCCCAAGAAGGACTTGTCGATGCGGTGGATATTTTTCACGAGCAAGGCTATTTTGATACAAACGACGTGGAAGAGCTTTGCAAGGCCGCCACCAAACTGGGCCTGCCCCTCAAAATCCACGCCGACGAATTTGCCGACCACGGGGGTGCAAGTCTTGCGGTAAAATACGCTGCCCTTTCCTGCGACCATCTGCTGTGTACCAGCGCCGAGGGAATCCGCGCCCTGGCCAACTCCTCTACCGTGGCCACGCTCCTGCCGGGCACGGGATTTTTTCTGGGCAAACCCCAGGCGCCGGCGGCGCGCTTTCTCGCTGCCGGATGCAAAGTCGCTCTTGCCAGCGACTACAACCCCGGCTCCTGCCACTGGGACGACCTGCTCTCCATCGCCAATTTGGCCGGCCCAAACCTCGGCATGAATCAGGCCCAACTTTGGGCGGGCATCACCCTCAACGCCGCTCATGCGCTGGGGCTGTCCGAACAAGGGGCCATCCAAACAGGACTGTGTGCGCGCTTTTCTTTCTTTGAATGTGCAAGCGTGGACGAGATCACCTATTTCTGGGGGCGCAATCTGGCCCGAAAAGAAAGAAAGGCATGAGTTCAAATTTGCTCACCATCCTGATTGTCTTTCTGTATGCTTTCATAACACCTTTGGCGGCGGATGGTTTTGATGAGTGCTCGGCGCACATGCGCAAGCTCATCACAAGGCCAGAGGATGCTTTTCGAGTACAACTCAAACTGATAACAACTGATGCCGACGCGAGAGCATTGAAAACGATACTGGAACATCCCCGAATGACTTCTTTTTTTAGTGCAGGTGCGACACCGGAGAGGATTGACAAAAATATAGCAGAACACCTCAAAAGTCCGTTTCGGGATTTGTACGAAAGTGTGACTGCCCGTTATGGAATTTATTTGGGAGGAAAGTTGATTGGTTCCGCCAATCTTGGATACTTTCTAAAAAAAAAGACGGCCGCTATCGGCTACGCCATCGCCCCCGATTACCAAGGTCTGGGTCTGGCCAATGGACTGGTACTTTTTAGATCCGAAAGATTTTATCCTGAAACAGAAAAAATAAATCCAAGCTGATACGCAAGACCCTGCTCATTGTTAAAGACGCATTGCGCCTTGATGCAAAATGTTGCCATATTAAAGAAAATTTGAGAATAAAAACGATAAAAAAGAGGCCTCATGCCGGAAATATCCCGATTTTTTGGAGTTGTGATTACCATCAACTATCACGATCACAATCCTCCCCATTTTCACGCCGAATATCAAGGCCTCGAAGCTGTCTACAATATCAACACGGGGAAAAAGATGGAAGGCCAATTGCCACCAAGTTTAAACAAGATTATTTTAAAATGGGCCAAACAGTATAAAAAAGAATTATTGAAAAACTGGCGTTTGGCAAAAAAAGGTGAACCACCCCATAAAATACCGGGAGCGCAATAAATGAAGATGATAAGAAAAATTTTAAATGTAAGAATCACAAACAATTTTATTCTTCTATGCGAGATGGAAAATGGAGAGGTCTACGAATACGATATGTCGTTTATTCTCAAAAAAAGCGGCTCCATGTTTCAACCCCTCAAAGACAAGAAATTTTTTAAAAAAGTTTTTATCGAAATGGGCGTTCTAACCTGGCCAAACGGATTTAATGCAGACGGTGGAACTGTCGCCCTTTCTGGAAAATTGATTTCCAAAAAAATTGCTTGATTCCAGAGGAATTTAAATTGGCCCACCATATGAAAACCATTCTACCCCTTTGCTTGATGGCCCTTGCCTTATTTTTTCGTGCCGAGGCGAACGCGGCCACTTGCTCCAACGTCTTTGATTGCAGCAGCGCGGGCAACCTGAAAGGCCTGCGCTCGCTGATTGCGAGTGGCCACGACGACAGCGCCACAAATAGTTCCGGCCAAACACCTCTCGACCTGGCGCTTTTGCGCCACCACACGCAAGTGATCGAGTTTCTGGTGAATAGGGGCGCGGCCCATGGCCGTCTGGACGTGCTCAAAATGCGCCGTCTGGCCCAGTACATTCTCCACGCCGGCGTTACCCATTTCGTCACCGCCAGCAAGCAGTGCCCCGAACAATTCAAGCACCTGCCCGTAAAAACCCAAAAAGCCGTGCTGGGAATATACCACATGGCCAGAACGGACATGGGGAGATGGACGCTGGCCAATTCCGTCGACACCCTCCAACTCAGGGACTACCTTCCCCGCACGCTGCGCACTTTGCGGGAAATCCACCGCGCCAAAGGCCTGTGTGCGGCGGAAATTTCGCTCCAGCTTTTAAACAGGTTTGATATTACCCGCTAAATTTAACGGCCCCGCTTGCGAGCAGGCCGCTTTTCCTGCTGCTCAAAATGGTCGGGGGGTAGGCCCTTATAGTTCAGGTAATCTTCCAAAGTGCCGGTCGATTCCTGGGTGTCAATAGCTTCGGAATCCCGCATTTGGCTGGGCAGAAAATGGGGGTTTGCCACTCCTTGCGCCGACGGTAGGGTTTCCGTTGCAGTTCCCTTGCGCCTTTCAGAGTAAACGGTGTCGTGCTTAAACCCGTCGAGCTTTGAGACGAAATGCTTTTTGAGTTCCGGCCCAAGGGAGGCCTCAAACTGCCGCAGTTTTTCCAGCGAACGGTAAAAATTGTTTTTGAGTTTGAGCAGTTGTCTGGAATCGGCGCGGTGAAAAAAATCGAAATATTTTTTGCGCGCCTGGAGGTGCTCCTCCAGCAAGTTCAAGTGTCCCCTTTCGGCCTTTTCCAGTAGTTTCTCCCCAGATACTCTGGGCCTTGATCGCCGGTGGTTTCGGCGCTGCGAATGATGCGAAGAGTGTTTGGGAGCGGCCTTCTTTTGGCCCCGATGATTGCGCTGCTGTTTTCCCCGCCGGGAGCGGGATGGTTTTTTCTCTGGCATGGCCCCCATTGTTGAATGGAGAGGGGGCGTCCGTCAAACCGGGTTTGAAAGCAGGCAAAAAGCGTGCTACTTTGTGGGCGATTCGGTTTCCATTCCAAAGGAGTTGCAGCATGAAAAAACCAGTCAAAGTCGCCGTTACCGGGGCCGCCGGGCAAATTGGTTACGCCCTCTTGTTTCGCATAGCTTCGGGCCAAATGTTTGGCACCGAGACGGAAGTTGAATTGCAACTTTTGGAACTGCCCGCCGCCCTCCCCGCCCTGGACGGAGTGGCGATGGAGCTGGACGACTGCGCCTTTCCCCTGCTCAAAAATATCGTCTGCACCTCCGATGCCAACATTGCCTTTAAGGATGCGGATTGGTGTCTTTTGGTGGGGGCCGTGCCCCGGGGCAAGGGCATGGAGCGCAAAGATTTGCTCAACATCAACGGCAAAATCTTTACCGCTCAGGGTCGCGCCATCGAGCAAGCGGCAGCGAGTGATGCCAAGGTTTTTGTGGTGGGCAACCCGTGCAACACCAACGCCCTGATCGCCCAACGCTCAGCACCGCGCCTGCCAGCGCACCATTTCTACGCCATGACCAAACTAGACGAAAACCGCGCCAAGGCCCAACTGGCGCAAAAAGCGGGAGTGGACACCACTGCCGTCTCCAACGTCATCATTTGGGGCAACCACTCGGCGACTCAATATCCGGACTTTTTCAACGCCAAAATTGACGGGCGCCCGGCCCCCGAAGTCATCAGCGATCAAGCGTGGTTGGAGGGCGACTTTATGACGACGGTTCAGCAACGAGGGGCCGCCATCATCGCCGCCCGGGGGGCCTCCTCGGCCGCTTCCGCGGCCAACGCCATCGTGGAAAGCGTGTTTCAACTCACCCACCCCAGCGCACCGGGTGAGGCCTACAGCGTGGCGCTGCCCTCACGCGGGGAATACGGTATCGCCGAAGGGTTGATTTTTTCCTATCCCTGCCGCACGGAAGGGGGCGTGGTCAAAGTCGTCGAAGACGTCTCTCACCAGGCCTTCGCTCAAGAAAAGTTGACTGCAACCCACCTCGAATTGAAAGAAGAAGAGGCGGCCATTCGGGAATTGGGCCTGATCTAAACTGCCCTCTAACACGTTTTGTCCCCAGGGATTATGCTAAAAGGGTGAAAAAACCCTTGAGCTTGGTGAAAAATCCCGACCTGGCCCCGCCAAAGAAGTGCGACCGCCGCATTTTTCCGCGCTTTCCCTTCAATGGCCTGACTTTCAAAGATAAAAACGGGCAGGTTTTCTCGGTGGAAGACATTGGGCCTCAAGGTATGCGCTTGTCCCTCAAAAGCGGAAAACACGACTATTCACCCGGGGCGAAGCTGTCGGGAAATTTGCGCTGGCGCCGGCAAACCCTGGAACTGCAAGGGGTGACAAAATGGGCCGAACACAACCTGATCGGCGTGAATTTCGGCCAGTCCGCGACGATCAAAAAAGACATTGGCCGCTTTTTCGGCGCCAAAAATCTGGTCGCCGGCATACGCCCCCTACACCTCCCCAAGTTTGGCGTAGAACTCCCCTCTGGACTCAAGTACTGGTTGCAGGCCGATGCCCCCCTGGAATTGTTCATTTGGTATCACTCGGGGGGAAGTATCGCCCGCTTTTACCTGTTGGCGCTCAATACCTTTGTGGAATACGTCAATGGCAAGGGCCTTGCTACCGGCATTGTTGCCGAGCGCCATGAGCACCAAACTCCCCTGAGTGAGGAAAATGAGTGCCTTTTGGAAAGCGACGAAAAACTGGATGCAGAAAAGCTGAATCTCGCCCGCAATATTGTGGCGGAACTCGG
This sequence comes from Bacteriovoracaceae bacterium, assembly GCA_965215445.1. Classification (GTDB taxonomy): domain Bacteria; phylum Bdellovibrionota; class Bacteriovoracia; order Bacteriovoracales; family Bacteriovoracaceae; genus CBDBLK01. Next base: position 2,301,398 of record CBDCDT010000002.1, read on the forward strand.
CCCAACACACCTCCCCGAAGACGTCCTGCACTTCCTCGGCCTAAAATTAAAGGGGTGAAAATTTAAAATGGCATTTTCAATTTACACCTTTTAGGGGGTGTAATATGCTGTTTTTATGTACAAACGTCTCATCGCCCCGCTTTTGGCCCACTCCATGGAATCCCTCCCCGTCCTGACCCTCTTAGGGCCTAGGCAGTCGGGCAAGACCTTTTTAGTGAGGCATGTCTTCGACGATTACGAATACCACTCTCTGGAAGACCCCGACGTAAGATCGAGAGTTCAAGCAGACCCTCGGGGATTTTTAACCGGCCTAAGCGATCGAGTCATCCTCGACGAAATTCAAAGAGTTCCCCAGCTCACTTCCTACATCCAAACCGTGATAGACGGGGATGAAAGCAAAAAATTTGTCCTCACCGGATCGAACAGTTCCCTGCTCACCGATACCGTGGGGCAAACGCTGGCGGGCAGAACCAAACTTTTTGAACTCTACCCTTTGAGCACAGGTGAGATTTTTCAAAAACACCCCTCTATCAAAATCAATCAGCTTTTGTTCCAAGGGGGGTACCCGAGAATTTATCAAAAAAAGCTGTCGCCCACAGCATGGTTGAAGGATTATTTTCGCCTCTATGTGGAAAAGGATATCCGTACGGTTGGCGGCATCGGCGATTTGGATGCGTTTTCAACATTCGTCAGGCTGGCGGCCGGGCGGGCGGGGCAGGTGCTCAATAGCTCTTCCCTGGGAACGGAAGCGGGCATCACCGCCCCCACCGTCAAGTCGTGGATTTCCGCACTCAAGGCCACCTTCATCTGTTTTTCACTCAGACCGTATTTTAAAAACTTGGGCAAAAGGATGGTCAAAAGTCCCAAACTCTACTTCTGGGACACGGGCCTTTTGTGCTATCTTTTGGGCCTGACCGAAGCGGGGCAACTCGACACTCATCCCCTGCGGGGGCACATTTTTGAAAACTTCGTGGTCAGCGAATATCTCAAAAAGGCACACTATTCAAATGCCAGCAGCGAATACTTTTTTTTCCGGGATCACAAAGGCCACGAGGTCGACCTGTTGGAATCCGGCCCACGCCGGCCCTTCCCCATAGAAATCAAAATGAGCGAGACATTCAACGGGGATTTTGCCAAAAACATAGAGTACTTTCACAAACTGCAAGCGGGTTCTGCCGCAACCTCAGACAGCATGGGAAAAGTCCTCTACCTGGGAAAGGCCTGCCAATACCGAGGGGTGCAGTTTGCAAACGCCCTCGACGAACTCAAGGGTTGCACTGGCATATAGCTGAATTAAAAGACCTCCCCGGAGGGCAACTGGTGAGGGTGCAACCGGCAAAGCGGATGGCGGGGTCGATCAAATGGCCTTGAGAATCCACGTCGTAGCGCACCTCCACCAGGGTTCCCTGAAAACCATTCCTGCTCTTGCAAGTGCAGGTCAGGTGATCGACTCTGTCTTCAGGGCCGTATGTGTAGTCACCAAACAGGGGACGTTCCACTCCATTGGTGCACCTGATGGAACAACTGGAAGATTTTGCCACTTCCACCCATCTCCACACCCCGTTGCTCTCTTTTCCACAAAAACAACTGGGCACAGAGGTGTGGTTGGGTATGATATTCGTAAAACCGTTGCTAATACCAGTGCAGTCGCTGGAAGAACAGGCCACGGTGGGATTAAGCGCCGCCGAACAATCCCCACTTCCAGTCATATCCCTGCTCGATCCACAATTGGTTTTTTGTTGAAAGTCCTTGCCGGCGCAAACCTGTCCGATGGCCGGGTAAAACCTGGTACCACAACACGAGTGAAGGTGGTCGGCGCGAAAACCTTTTAAAACTTCATTCTTTTCTTGAAATCGAGGCCTCATCACGACGATGCCATCGGGGTTGATGATACCGCCAATATGGCCGGTCACTCCCCCATACGATGGGTCGGGGCAGTGAACTGTGCTCTCCCCCAACATTTCCAACTTGCACTTTTGATCTTCCCAGCTAGCATTGTGAATCGTTTGGCAAAGTTGTTCCGAGGAAATTCCCCTTTTCAAACCGCAATCAGTGATCGCAGTCTGGCCTCCCCGAAAGGTCAAGGGGTAGCTCTTTTTAATAGCGGCGTAAGCCCGCTTGGAAATGGTGTTGTAACGCTCCAGAGTGACGTCCATGGAGACATCGTTTCCGGAAAGGCCGGACAATGCAATGGATTTCAAACGCACTGTTCCCCGACCGTAATACTTTCCCACTTCAAATTTTGTCTGTCCTGCAAGATTTTTGATCTCATTAATCAATTTTCCGTTGGAGATGCTGGCACCACTGCCCCCCAAAGTGTGTAGGCAGGCCCCGCCGTTGGAAAAAATTTTTTGAATGTAACGCATGGTGGCCGCCTGCTCAAAACGTGCTTTCAGGTCTTGAATCGCCAAACGCCTGATATTTGAACGGCTTAGGGAGCGAACCGAAGAATAGGCCAACACCCCGCCGAGAACGATCACGCCCATCAGGGCGTAGGCACGGGAACCGGCCAACAGGTGCACCAGTAAAGAAAACTTAACTCTCTTCACTCCCTTAGTGTAACGCCAATTGGAATATGTGCAGTATTTTTTAAGGCATCACTGGCAAAAGATGGGCAAATACTCTACAATGCCTGCCATGAACAGAAATCTGGCACTGGAATTTGTGCGGGCGACCGAAATGGCGGCGCTGGCCTCGGCGAGGTGGATGGGGCGCGGCGACGAAAAGGCGGCGGATCAGGCCGCCGTGGACGCAATGCGCTCAATGCTTAACACTATCGACTGCGACGCCACCGTGGCCATCGGCGAGGGTGAGCGGGACGAGGCCCCCATGCTCTACATCGGAGAAAAAGTGGGAACCGGAAAGGGGCCATCCCTGGACTTGGCCATCGACCCTCTGGAGGGAACCACCGTGTGCGCTATCGGCGCCTCCAATTCCATTTCCGTGATGGCGGTCGCCGAAAGGGGCAACTTCCTCAACGCCCCCGACACCTATATGAATAAAATTGCCACCGGCCCCGAGGGGCGCAACCTGATCGACCTGACCGACCCCCCCGAAGAAAACCTGCGCCGGCTGGCCAACGCCAAAAACTGCAAGGTGAGCGACCTCACGGTAGTGGTGCTCGACCGCCCCCGCCACGAAAACCTGATCCAGGACATTCGCCGAGCGGGAGCGCGCATCCGCCTGATCGGAGACGGAGACGTGGCCGCCGCCCTGGCCTGTTGCAAACCGGAATCGGGAGTCGATATGCTTTTGGGCATCGGGGCCGCTCCCGAGGGAGTGATCGCCGCGGCCGCGCTACGCTGTATGGGGGGAGATTTTCAGGGGCAACTGCACTTTCGGGACGAACGGGAAAAAGAGCGCGCCCAAGGCATGGGCATCCACGATTTGAACAAAATTTATGCCTTGGAAGAATTGGCGGCAGGCCCGGTTATGTTTGTGGCCACGGGAGTGACCACCGGAACACTGCTTGAGGGAGTGCGCTTTGGGGCCGACCGCGCTTTTACCCAGTCGATGGTCATGCGCTCCCAATCCGGCACCGTCAGACGCATTGATACCGAACACCGTTTTGATATGAAACCACGCTACTAGGGGGAAATTATGGCACAGGCAACGCGCACCGAAACCTGGGACATTCCCGTGGATACTATCTATCAAACCATCGTGGATTACGAAAGCTATCCCCTCTTTGTGAAGGGGATTCACCAGGTGGATATTTTGGAGTCCGACGAATCGGGGGCGCGGGTGACCTACTCTCTCAATTTGATCAAAAAAATCACCTACACCTTGAAAATGGCACACCACCCTCCCCACCGGGTGGACTGGTTTTTGGAGTCCAGCAATATCCTGAAACAAAACGACGGGGGTTGGGAACTCTCCGACTTGGGGGGAGGGAAAACCTCGGTGAACTACCGGCTGGAGATTCAAGTCAAGGGCTTTTTCCCCCGCAGTATTGCCCACCAACTGACCAGCAAGAGCCTGCCCAGCATGATGGAATCCTTTCGCAAACGCGCCCTGGAAAAGTAATCATGAAAAACAAAGATAAGTTTGGAGACGTTTTAAAAAAAATCTCCACCGTCATCGAGGGAGGGGCGTTTCTTTCAGAAGAGGCGATCAAGGCGCTCTTGGGAGATACCTCCCTACCAAAAAATCTGGTGGGCCAGTTGCTGGAAAACGCGCGCACGGTAAAAAAAGACCTGAGCAACTCCTTGAGAGAGGAATTTCGCCGCTATCTCTCCAAAGTTGAGGTGGACAAAATGGCCGATCACCTGGCCAAAAACTACGACCTCGAAGTCAAGGCCAACTTTTCGCTCAAGAAAAAAGCGCCCAAAAAATCAAAATCTCCCAAGGCCAAAGAGGACTGAACAACTTGTCCCGCAAGCGAGATATTGCCACCCGTCTGGAAGCTGTCAAACACGACTGCACCCCCCTCCACGGCATCACTTTGATTGCCGTCAGCAAGGGCAGGCCGCTGGAAGATATTCAGTGTGCTTATGAGTGTGGGCAACGGGACTTTGGGGAAAACCGAGTTTTGGAACTAAAAGAAAAGGCCATCTCGCTACAAGACCAAGGCCTTGCCGGTATTTGCTGGCACTTTATCGGCCGTTTGCAATCCAACAAAATGGCAACTCTGCTAGGCGTTCCCAGCCTCACCGCCATTCACAGTGTCGACCGCCTGGAATTGCTCTCCAAACTCTACGCCAAGGCCCACGCACTCACCTGCCCACTGGATTATTTTCTACAAATCAATACCAGCGGGGAAGAGGAAAAGGCGGGCCTTGAAAGCGTGGAACGAGACAAAGCGGAATGGGAAGGCATCGCCCACCTGATCTCCACCCAGCAAAACTCTCCCTTGCGCTTAAACGGATTGATGACGCTGTCAAAAATCAGAACCCAAAACTTTGAAGCGGATGCCCGCGCCTGCTTTGAAAAATTGTGCCGGGAGCGCGCCCTCCTGCAAAAAAACTTTAACTTTCCCGATTTAAAGCTGAGCATGGGTATGTCTGCCGACTACCCCTGGGCGATTGCCGCCGGCAGCGACTATATCCGCGTCGGCAGCGCTATTTTTGGGCCATGACGTTTTGCTATCATTTACAGGGCAGCGACCCCTTTGAGCACCTGGCGGCGGAAGATTTTTTGTTGCGCAAGCGCACTGATTCGGGCCTGGCCATGTGGCGTGCCAAGCGCTGTGTGGTTTTGGGGCGCTTCCAAAACCCCTGGCGGGAAGTTTATTGGCAAAAGCTCGCCGCCCAACGGGCACTCTTGGTGCGCCGGCAAAGCGGAGGGGGCGCCGTCTATCAAGACGAAGGCAACCTCAATTTTGCCTTTTTTGGGAGTCTTAAAGATTTAGACAAAAGGAGAAACCTCGAAGTCATCACCGGCGCACTGGCGAGCTTGGGCATTCCACTCGAAATTGGCGAGCGCGATGGCCTCTTCTACAAGCACCATCCTCAAGATAGAAGCACGGTAAGTGTTCACAATTTAGGCCAGATTGGGGGGAAACAAGCTGGAGCGACTGAGACGTGCTCCCGGCACGTCGCAGGGAGTGACAGCGTAGCTGACTCCCAAGATGGTCTGAAGTGTGAGCACTTACTAAAGGTTTCAGGGAGTGCTTTCAAGCACACCAAAGACCGCTTCCTCCACCACGGAACTTTGCTGGTCGACGCCGATCTGGGTCTGCTCAAAACATGGCTCCATCCCCCGTCCTGGAATATTCAAACCAAAGCGGCGGGTTCCCGGCGCTCTTTGGTCACCAACTTGAAAGATATTGCTCCCCGGCCGAAAAATTTAACCGGGGATAAAATTATTTGGGCGATAGCACGGCATTTTGGAGCGAGTGTGCACAAGCTCTACTCGAAAGATTTACTTGCGCCAAAAACCCTAGCGCACTTCTCCAGTCCCCAGTGGATTTGGGGGGAGACCCCGCCCTTTGAATGGGTTTGGGGCAGGCATCGCCTGAGCTTTCGTCGCGCTCAATTGGAAAAAGTTGTGCCTCTCGATGACGCTTCTTGTAAAAGTGGCCAGCTTCCACAATCCGAGCTAAAATTTTTGCAAGAAAGACACGTCTGGCGGGAACTTCCAAAATTCCATCGCGAGCTAGAGACTTTGGTGAAGCAATTTGGTTCACACCAAATTCATCAATTGAAACTCTTTTGGGGTGCCGTCCCCGGTTTTGAGGAAAAACACGGATGTCTTCCAAAACTCTAAATCACGACTCCCTCTTGAGAAAACGGGCCTTAAATATTTGGTTCGAGCATTTCAAAAAAAAGTGGATTGTCTACATCCTAGGTATCGCCAGTATTGCCCTGGCCTGCTCCATGCAGGTGATGTCCACTCGCATTTTAGGGTGGACACTGGATTTTTTTGAACAGCAAACGCTTCCCGCCTTTATGCAAAGCTGGTCATCCGACCGCAACACCACTTTTAAAATCCTTTTTTTCATGCTGGCCGCCTCGCGCACTCTCTTGTTTCTGGCGCGCATAGGTTGGCGCCTGGCCCTAACCCGGCAAACCCACTGGGCATCCTCAAAGCTCAAAAGCGATATATGGAAACACGTCCGCTTTTTTACCCGCCGGAACCTGGCGCGCAAATACAACAGAGGCGTGTTGATGAACATCACCACCAGCGACATCAACTCCGCCCGCTTTACTTTTGGCTTCACTCTGGTGGCCCTTTTCGACGTCATTTTTTTGGGCACCATTGCGGTGGCGACCATGTTTTCGATTCACCCCCCGCTGGCCTTGTGGGCGACGGGCGTGGTGGTCTTTTTGCCCTACTTCATCAAAAAGGTTTCCGACAAAGAAACCAGACTCTACCGTCTCTCTCAGGAATACCTGGGGGTTTTTAACGAACTCTGCGCCCAGATCGTCTCCACCATTCGCCTGCAACGCTTTACCCATACCAGCGCCGCCTGGAAAAAGCGCTTTCTCTTTGCTGCGGAAGAATACCGCCGCCAGCGCCTCAAAACCATCCAGACGGCACTCTTTTATATTCCGGTGATGGGACTTTCCAGCGTGATCGGCTACCTGGTGCTATTTAGCGTGGGGGTTCATTTTATTTTTGAAGGTTCCCTTTCGCTGGGAAATTTTGTGACCATGCAGGGGTTGATCTTTCTCATTCAAGACCCTTTGGCCCAATTTGGTTTTACCATCTCGGAACTCAAAAGGGGCCTGGTTTCTCTGGAGAGGATCGCCGAAATCCACACTTGCGAAAAAGACCCCGACCTCACTCGGCGGGGAGAGCGGGTGGAAACGCTGGCCGACACTCCCGTTTTGCAAGTGAAGAACCTCAACTTTCAATACCCCTCCGGCCAGGTTCCCATTTTGCAAAATATCAACCTCTCCGCTCGCACTGGAGAACGCATTGGTTTTTTTGGCCCCATCGGCTCGGGCAAGTCCACTTTGTTGCGCATTTTAAGCGGTATCGAAAGGCGGGTAGAGGGAGAGGTCAAACTGTGCGGCAAGGATTTTGGCGTCTATCAACACCACCAGTTGCGCCAATACATCGGACTGGTGGAACAGGAAAGTTTTTTATTTGCCAGCAGTATCCGCCAAAACGTTTGCCTCGACCGCCAACTCTGCGACGACGAAATCTGGCACTACCTCAAACTGGCGGAGTTTGCAGGCCATGTCATGCGCCTGCCCTACCAACTGGAAACGCCTCTGGGCGAGGCGGGAGTCAACCTTTCGGGAGGGCAAAAGCAACGTCTGGCCCTGGCGCGCACGCTAGCGAGAAGGCCCCGTTTGCTCCTGCTCGACGACTGTTTGAGTGCCGTCGACAACATCACCGAAGAAAAAATTCTGACCAGTCTCGACGAGGAATTTAAAGACATCACCGTGGTGTGGGTGGCGCACAGAAAGTCGACACTGAAATACTGCCACCGAGTCATGGAGATGGCGTAATGAAAAAACCGGCCCACTCCTATTTGTCCGCCGACGAACAAGATGACCGCCAAAAGATCAAAGCGCTGGGGGATTTTAAGGCCTTTTGTACCATTGTCGATTACGCCCGCCCCCACCACCTTCCCCTGGGACTGGGGTTTGTGTGCATCCTGCTCGCCTCATTGTGTACCATCGGAACCGCCAAATCCCTGGGGGCCTTGGTAGACGATGGGCTGCTCCCCAAAGACCGCCTGTGGTCTTTCCTGTGGGTGGCACTGATCGTGGTTTTGGAAATCGCCAATTTAGGCCTGTTGTGGGGAGGGCGAAGTCTTTTGGCCAAATACAGTACCTTGACCATTTTCAACATCCGCCACTCCCTGTTTAAGCATTTACAAAAACTGCCCATGAGTTTTTACGACCGCCAACCCGAAGGCCGGATCGTCACCCGCATCACCCACGACGTGGAGAGCATGGAAAACTTTTTCACCCAAAATATGGGCCGACTGCTCAATGCGACCTTTATGGCCTCACTGGCGATGATCGCCATGCTGTTCAGCGATTTTGTGCTGGGGGGACTGCTGGTGATTCTCACCCTGCCCGCCATGCTGTTTCTCTATTCCACCCGCCACTGGGTCAGAAGTATCAACCGCCAAATGTCCCGCACCAAGGCCTCCGTCAACTCCCGCCTGAGTGAATTTTTAACCGGCCTTTCGGTCATCAGAAATTGCGGACTGGAAGACTGGTCCCAGCAAAAATACCAAAACCGCGTCGACGACTATCGCAATGCCCACCTGCGCGCCAACAACCTGTACTCCTGGAGCCGCCCACTGGTGGCCTTTTTGTGTAGCCTTCCCCTGATTGGGCTGGTTTGGTTTGGGGGCCAGAAAGTTCTCGCCGGCACCATGAATACCGGCGTGTTTGTGGCCTTGGTGGGCCTTTGTGAGCGCTTTTTTACCCCAGTGATGATGCTTGCCAAAGAAATGCAAGTCATCCAACAGGCCTTTAGCTCCACCGAACGGGTGGCCAATTTCCTCTCCCACGACACCGAGGAAAAGCTCTTGGGAGAAAACGGGTCACTTACACTTTCTTCCGGGGAAATCGAGGGGGGCATCGAGTTTCAAAACGTCTGGATGCACTACCCGAACCCCGACAAGGAAACCCCCGAATGGGTTTTGCAAGACCTCTCCTTTTGCATTTCACCCGGAGAAAAGGTGGGCCTGATCGGCCCCACCGGATGCGGTAAAACCACCACTATCTCCCTTTTGGCCAGGCTCTACGAATACCAGAGGGGAGAAATCACTTTAGACCGGCATCCACTGCGCTCGTTCCAAAGGGAATTTTTGCGCCAAAATATCGGACTGGTTTCCCAGGATGCTACCCTCTTTGGCGGAACCCTGAGAGAAAACCTGTGCCTTACTCAAAAGGCCGCTGATGCCGAGATCATGGATGCCTGCCAAATGACTGGCCTGGCGAGAATCATGCAGGAAAATAAATGGAGTCTGGACTTCAACATTTTAAGTGCCGCCTCCAACTTGAGTTCGGGAGAAAAACAGCTGGTGGCGCTCACCCGCATCGTGATTACAAATCCCAAGATTCTCATTCTCGACGAGGCCACTTCCCACGTCGACCCCCGCATTGAAGAAACCATCCACCGGGCGGTGGACAAAATCATGGGGGGAAGGACTTGCCTGACCATCGCCCACCGTTTAAGCACGGTGAAAAATTGCGACCGGATTTTGGTGTTTCAAAAGGGCGTTTTGGTAGAACATGGCACGCACCAGGAACTTCTGAGTCGGAAAGGCCACTTTTATCACCTCTACCACGCCCAATAAGTTTTATCCCCGGCCTTTATTGCGCTATAATGGGAGAGGGTCCAAGGATGGAGGAGTTCCCATGCCTCACAAGCGGTTGCTGCGTTTCTTGTCTGCCAGGGGTTTCAGTCTGGCCGAAACACTCATCTCGGCCGCCCTGCTGGGGGGAGTGGGGGTCACCATGCTCACCCTCGACGACTCCCAAAGTGTGGACGAAAACTTTTCCGAAACAGATCTGATTATCGAAACCCTTTACCAAAGAATTTATACGGTTCTGGAAGACCCCCAGGCCTGCACCAAAACCTTGCAGGGAGGCCCGGGGGGAAAGAAAGTTTTCAACGGCAAGCGCATCCCTCAGATCGTCAACCGCGACACCGGAAACCTCATCGGCGAGGCAGGGCAGGATTCCCGCAAAATGGTCGAAGTCACTCAAATAGTGTTGCGAAGGTTAAAGCAGGAAAGTGGCCACAACTATGCCGAGATTGATATGGAAATCACTTTCAAAAAATTGAGTCGGCAACTGGCACAAAATTCAGGGCCGCGCTCCATCATCCACTCCATCCCCTTGCAAATAGATTTCGTTCCGGGAACAAACGAACTGGAGAGTTGCTTTTTGCCCGCAACGGAAAGTGCCAACACCCTGATCTGTCGGCAATTTTTTGGCACATACAACGAAAAAACGCAGGAATGTACCCTGCCCTTCTACGGCGAAAAGTGCCCCCACCTGGACGACTCCACAAAACCCTGCCACCGCTCAATGGCCAAATTCGATGATCAAGCTCGGTTTTCCTGTGTTTCCACCAGTATTGAACCCAACAACGATGAATCCTGCCCCTGGACGGAATAATGAAGTGCTTTTTTAACCTGGGCAAACGCGCCTTTACCTTTGCCGAAGTGATGATCGCCACCGGCCTGCTGGGAGGATTGGGGCTTTTCACTCTAAGCCTCAACAAATCCCAATCCACCGATCAAAAATTTTCCGCCACCTCCCTGGCAATGGAATCCCTGTACCAAAAAATTTACCTCAACATGGAAGACCCTTCGGTGTGCAATCTTACCTTCCAGGGAATCACGGGAAATATCGCCAATGGCACCGCCATCGACAAGGTTTATGACCGCCAGGGAAATGTATTCATCCAATTATCCCCCCCTCCCAAAAAAGGGCATAAGGACACCAGGGGCCTGGTAGAAATTGAATCCATGGAACTCGCCAACCTGAGCACAGTTAGCGGTCAACGCGCCGCCGAAGTTGAGCTGGCGATTACCTTCAAAAAACTGAGCCGAGAACTGGCCAGTTCGTCGGGGGGAACAGAGCGCAAAATCACCTATACAATCCCCCTGCAAATTATCCTCAACAGCAGTGGCACCAGCTTCGATAGCTGCCCCTCCCCCGAATCCGACGCTAAGCAAAAGGCGCTTTGCGAAGATTTTTTTGGCACCTGGGACTCGGGAAGCAAAAAGTGCAAACTGCCCTTTTACGGAAAGAGCTGCCAACCTGTAAACGGCAAAAAACAGGGTGTGCAACAAGTTACTATCGTCAATCAAAACAATATCCAGTTTGGATGTGAAAACGCTCACAAAGATTAAAAAATCTTACACTGCTCCATTTCACAACAAAAGAAGTTGACACAGAACAAGACGACCGGATAAAATTTCTATGTTGCACAGTGACCAGGTTGTGGATTCTTAGCAAGGAAGTGCTTATGCCCGCAAACCGAGTGTGGCCCGTTACGCAAAAAAGCGAGCAAACGGAAGATGGGGAGGGGGAAAAACAGAAAGTTGTCCTCTCTACCCTGAGTGCTATGACTGGCCTTCCCACAGATTTTCTCAAAAGTGAATTGTTGTTAGAAAATGACTGTTGCTCGCTGGGTGAATTGAGACAAAAAGTTCTTCACTATATCGACCAGTACTCTCAAAGACACTGATTGCGGCCGCCTGCCCCCTCCTGCTGAGCGATCTCGCTCAAAACCGAACTGGTAATCCCCCCCGAAAGTTCGTGTCCCCAACTCACCAAAGTACCGTCACCCTTGAGCGCGACAAAGGCAAAGTGGTTGGCGAAAAGGCGCGCCACCCCCTTTTGCAATTGAAAACCGGCCGCACCCAAATCACCTCCGTAGGCACGGTCGCCCCAGGCCAGCACCGAACCATCACCTCGGCGGGCGGCAAAGGCGTAGTCGTTGGAGACGATGGAAGTGGCCCCCGCAGGGGAAAAGGGAGTGGCAAACGCCCCTCCACCCCGAGAGGGGTCGCCCCAACTGACCACCGTGCCGGAGGCCTTGAGCGCGGCAAAGGCGTGGGCATTAAAAAACACCTCTTGAACTCCCGCAGACAGGCGCGAGGCCACCATGTATGAATTGCCCCCCAAGGGGCCGTCACCCCAGGTCACCACCTGGCCATCACTCTTGAGGGCGGCAAAGGCGTGGCCGTTGGAATAAATGTGTTTGACTCCCCTGGAAAGCAGGTGGGAGACGAGTTGAAAACTCCCCTTTTGCTTGACGTCTCCCCAAAACACCACCGAACCGTCGGCGCGAAGGGCCGCAAAGGCCTTGTTTCCGGGAAAAATCCGGGCCACTCCTTCCAGTTCGTCGGCGACCAGTGTGGAATCTCCCCCGTAGTCGGGGTTTCCCCAGGTGGCCACCGTTCCATCGTATTTGAGAGCGGCAAAGGCGTAGTCGTTGGGATAAATTTCGCGCACTTTTCCCTCTAAAGCGGAAAGCACCGCCCGCGCCTCCCCTCCCCGCTCCGGCGTTCCCCAGGCCTCTACCGAACCGTCGTATTTGAGGGCGGCAAAGGCGTGACCGTTAAAAACAATTTTGCGCACTCCCCACCTCAATTGCTTGCTCACAGAGTGGATACCCCTCCCTCCTCTTTCCGCTCCCCAGACGATGACTGTCCCATTCACTTTGAAAGCGACAAAAGCGTAGTCGGTGGCAAGAATATCCTTCACTCCGCCCTTTAACTCGGTGGCCATGCTGCTGGAGTCCCCCCCAAAGTAGGCATTTCCCCAAGTTTCCACCGAACCGTCCTCCTTGAGGGCGGCAAAGGCCTCTTTGGTGGCAAAAATCTTTTTGACTCCAGTGGTGAGGCGGGAAGAGGTGAGTCCCGGGTTGCCTCCCAAAAGGGGATTGCCCCAGGTGACCACCGAACCGTCGGCCTTGAGGGCGGCAAAGGCCGCATCGGTGGAAAAGATTTCGCTGACATCTCTGGAAAGCAGTGAGGAAACTGAACTGGCATCTCCACCAAACAACGGCCGTCCCCAGGCACTCACCGAACCATCGGCCCCCAGGGCAGCGAAGGCCGCTTGAGTGGAATAGACGTGCTTGACACGTTTAACGTGTTTGACTTCCGTTTTTTTGGAGGCGTTGAGATGGTTCATCTGGGAGCGCAAATCCTGCATACGTTTGAAGCGCTCCAGGGCCTCCTCTCTCCCCTGTGCGAAGGCAGGCAGGACAACGCACGCCAACCAGCAGGCCAATCCCGTACCGAGACGAAAAAACAGAGGCCCTTTTTTCAAAGCACCCCCTTAGTGGGGCAATACCTGCCCAGAAGTGCCCTGAGCACCCAAATCCCGGCGCCCCCAAGTGATCACCTGGCCGTCTTCTTTCACCGCCACAAAAGAGTAGGCGTTGCTGTAAATCCGCTCCACTCCACTGGCCAAGGCCTGGGCCATCTCACCCGGGTCTGCACCAAAGCGGGCATCGCCCCAGGTGATGACAGCACCGTCCTTGAGAGCGGCGAAGGCCCCGGCGGTGGAATAAATCTCTTCTACTCCGGCGGAAAGCTCGCTCGCCACTGCGGAGGAATCTCCCCCCAAGAGCTGATGTCCCCAGGTGACTACTGCACCCGCCTTAAAAGCGGCAAAGGCAAAATTGTTGGCATAGATTCTCTCGACCCCGCCGGAAAGTTGGGCCGCTACCCCGCTTGCGTCTCCGCCGTGGTTTTCATGGCCCCAGGCCACCACTGAACCGTCTTCCCCGAGAGCGGCAAAAGCACCGGCGGTGGAAGCGATGGTGTCCACTCCACCGGAAAAATTAAAAGCTACGCCATCCGTATTTCCCCCGTAGAGCGGGTGTCCCCAGGCGGCCACTCCTCCATTTTCCAAGGCGGCGGCAAAGGCGAAGTTGTTGGCGTAAATGTGCTCCACTCCAGAGTCCAAAGCGGCCTCCACAGCACTTGCGTCCCCGCCAAACTGGCGATCTCCCCAAGTCGCCACTCCGCCATTTTTTAAGGTGGCGGCAAAAGCGTAAGGGGTGGAAAAAATGGTGTCGGTATTATTTTCCAAAGGCCATGCGGCAAGTCCTGCGTGCCCCCCGTAAAAGGGGTGTCCCCAGGTGGTCACGGAGTCGTTTTCATCGACAGCGACAAAGGCGTAGCCGCCCCCGAAAATATCTCTGATAGCAACATTGGACGGAGAAAAGACAGTGTGGGTTCCGCCTCCATTATAACCCCATATAACCACCGAATGGTCATTTTTGAGGGCGGCAAAGGCGGAGAAGGTGGCAAAGATTTTTTTCACGCCGCTGGCCAGGTGAAGCGCCACCTCGGTGGAATCTCCCCCCAAAAGGGGATGTCCCCAGGTCACCACCGAACCGTCTTGCTTGAGAGCGGCAAAGGCAAAATTATTGGAGACGATTTGTTCCACTCCCGCTTCCAAGCGAGACGCCACCGAGCGCGTGTCGCCGCCCATTTCGGGGTTGCCCCAGGCGGAAACCGAACCGTCTTCCCGCAAGAGGGCAAAGGCCTCCAAAGTGGAAAAGATGTGGCGGATATTCGTCTCTCGATGCTGGTGAGAACCCAGTGCCAAAATTTGCAGCGAAAAAATGCTGGCAAAAAGGGCGAGGGGCACTCCGCTCTTTGCGATACTGAGAATTTGCCTAAAAACGCTCATGACTTACCTCCTTGTCATTAAAATTTCTTTCCCAAAAAGAACGCGACAACAAAAATGGCCGTTTCCCTCACCGAAGCACTGGTAGCGGCGGGAATGGTAGGCGGGCTTTCGCTGGGATACTTACAACTTTCCGGCGACCACCAAAAATCGCAAAAGAAAATTGAAGCGGGTTTTGAAATCGACATGCTTGCGTTGGAGATGGCACAAACCCTGAGCAACGACGATGCCTGCACCAAAACCTTGAGAAATAACACCTCCGGCACTATCTCCGATATTAGAAATTCCAAGAACAAGGTTGTTTTCGAGGAAAACAAAAAATACGGGCAAAACCTGATTCAGCTTAAAAGCATGGAATTAAAAAACCTCGACAAGGCGGCAGATGGTTTTGGCAGTCTGGAATTGGAAGTCACCTTTGAAAAAAGCGCCAAGATTATTAAGGGCAAAAAAGAAGAAATAAGAAAAATCCCCTTGGTGATTCAGGAAACCCCCGGCACAGTGATTTGCAACCCCGACCCCGCCACCCGATTTATCGCCAGCAGTGCAAAAAAGATGATGTGCGATAGCATCAAGGGAACTTTTAATCCAGCAACACAAAAATGCACGCCGCCTTTTTTAGGGCAGAACTGTCCCAATTATATCGTGGGTTTTGACAGTAACGGCAAGGCCATTTGTGAAACTCAATACACATTTGGGAGTGTATCACCTCAACAACAACCACCTCAGCAACAGCCGCCTCAACAACAACCACCTCAGCAGCAGCCGCCTCAGAATCAAGGATCAAGCTTCTGTACGATGTACTGTACTGATGGCTCTTCTCACGTTGTTCAATATCCACTTATGAGTCGCCAATACCTTCAAATACGGTGCGATAAGGATGGTCCCCCAAATTGTCAAGGCTTAGTAGCGGCTAATTTTAGTTATTGCGACTGCCCTTAAATCAATCTCTACAGACGGCTTAAATATCTTTAGCTGAGGAAAAAATGGCATAAAGTGAGTAGTTAAAAGTTACGCCAACACTCTGGCCATGTCGTTTTGGGGAAGGGTTTTTTGCGAGTTTTGAGTGGGCCGGGTGAATAACTGGGAACTCAAAAATGCCCCGTCGTTCTTTATAGAAATCTATTTCCGAATCTCGCAAAATACTCTGGTATGAACTCTTTAATTCAAAAAGAATTCAAGGCGTGGGAGTGAGAAGTCCAAACTTGGCCAAGGTGACCAGAGTGCCGAGAATGAGAAAACTATAGCTTCCCATGATGATGGCCATATCTTTTTTGAGTTCGGCCAAATCTCGTTTTGTGGCCAGAGATGAGTTAATAATTTCATATAAAACCAGGGCCTGGGCCTTGGCCTGTTCTTCAGGAACTCCGGCCCTCATTAGGCGGTCTGCATATTCCAACGTATTTAACCCATTTGTAGTAGTCACAATCTCCCCTTTGATTAGAACTTATCGTATTCTCTAAAATTTAACCATAAACCTGTATTTTTATCAAGTTATAAAGCAAATTGGGCGAATAACCTGTTATTTTTTGATTTCGGCCTAGGGTTGGTTTCCAGCGCTGGCCACTGAATTGAGGGCCACCCGAGTTTGGCCATCACCAAGATGGCACCGAATGACTTCCCCCTTTAATAAAAGTTGCCCCACCGGCGAGGCACTGGATGAAATCAACTCCACGGGAAGTTTTCAGTGTTGTGATGTGAAATGGGTTCCCGATCAACGCGACTGGTGTGCCGGAGAAACCTTAATTCAAAAAACGGGCCGTCAGGGACAATAGTTGCACTGTTTGCCCATAAGTTGAATTTTACAAAAACCCCGAATCCCAAGGGTTGGGTTTACTCTTTCAGGGCCAAATCCACATTTAAAGCTATCCAGGGTCTTGACGAAAAAAAAAATTTATTACAGGCCAGATGTTCAAAATATCTATTTTTTTATCAGTTTTTTGACTTCCTGGAGGGACAGGCCGGTACTTTGACTTACAAATTCGGGAGTCATTCCAGAGGCGAGAAGGGTTTTAGCAATTTCCTTGCGCTCTTTTTCTCGCCCTTTTTCCATGCCCTCTTCCCGGCCCTTTTCTACGCCCTCTATGACCATCTGGTCTATGGTTTTATCTAATAAGGCCATCGTTTCTTCTCCTTTTTCTTCTTTTGCCACTTCTCTAATAATTTCCCAGTTAAAACTCGGGTCAACACGCTGGATGTACTTTATTGCCATCACTATTTGCCGTTCCCACTCATTATCCGACAAATGTTCACCTTGGGCAAAGAGCTTTTTTAACACGTCTTTGTCCAAACTAAAGATGCTTTGCATTATATACCAAATTGGCCCTAAAATCAGGTCTTTGTTTTTCTCCACCTTCAAATCGTGTACATTGAGCAGGCAACACTCAAAATCCAGTACAAAACGCTTGAGCAGTTCCCCCATCTTCCCCTCGGGATATTCCAGAATATCGCAAAGTTTTATTGGGCCAGACCAGGTTTTTACTTCACCTTGATAAACAATAATCGGAATGATCGGAATCAAGGGGCCTTGGGTATTTTGGTAGATGACATTTTGATACTCAAGCAATTGCAAAAGCACTTCACGGGGTGCTTTTTGGGCCTTGTGTTCGACCACAAAAATTACCTTGGCCGCGCCTTTGGAATCCTTAAATTGCGCCGATAAAATTAAATCCGTGCGCCTCTCCTGGCCCTCTTTGTTGATATAAGTACACGCTTCCGAACGCAAAGTTTCCCAGTCAAAAGCGACAAACAACTCCAAAGGTAAGCTCAGTCTGAGAAGTTCGAGATTGTACTCCTTATTGGTAATAATTCCCTTAAAAAGTGCGTTGTGGGGGTCGCTATGGAGAACGGAGGTTTTTTTCATTTTCAGAAGATGGATTTTTCTTCCATACCTGTCAAGTTTCCAGTGCCAGCGCCATTGTCAGCAAAACTGATTTAAGGCCAGGAGTCAGTCACCAGATGGGCCTATCCCAACAAAGAAAACTGCGGAAAAAGGGTGCGCCCTCACTGGCCACTGAATGGTCAACGTCGTGTTTGCTTGCTCAATTTTTCCAGTTTTACCGAACCCACGCTCTGGCCACAGTGGCGGGCATGATTTGCATGGGACCGACCGCCAAATAGGGCAAATTCTAACATCTCCACCCCTCGCCGCTTATTCGGTTACAATCGAAAAAGATGCTAAAAAACCTTCTTAACGCACCCCCCCCCCCCCGAAAATTTCAGAGAAATTTTCGGGCCTCTGGAAATAACCGCGCCGTTTCCCTCACCGAGGCACTGGTAGCGGCCGGAATGGTGGGGGGCCTTTCACTGGGATACTTGCAACTTTCCGGAGATCATCAAAAATCTCAGAAGAAAATCGAAGCGGGTTTTGAAATCGACATGCTCACGCTGGAAATGGCGCAGACTTTGAGCAACGACGAGGCCTGCACCAAAACCTTGAGAAATAACACCTCCGGCACTATCTCCGATATTAGAAATTCCAAGAACAAGGTTGTTTTCGAGGAAAACAAAAAATACGGGCAAAACCTGATTCAGCTTAAAAGCATGGAATTAAAAAACCTCGACAAGGCGGCAGATGGTTTTGGCAGTCTGGAATTGGAAGTCACCTTTGAAAAAAGCGCCAAGATTATCAAGGGCAAAAAAGAAGAAATAAGAAAAATCCCTTTGGTAATTCAGGAAACCGGCGGTACTGTGATTTGCAACCCCGACCCCGCCACCCGATTTATCGCCAGCAGTGCAAAAAAGATGATGTGCGATAGCATCAAGGGAACTTTTAATCCAGCAACACAAAAATGCACGCCGCCTTTTTTAGGGCAGAACTGTCCCAATTATATCGTGGGTTTTGACAGCAACGGGAAGGCTCTTTGTGAAACTCAATACACATTTGGGAGTGTATCACCTCAGCAGCAACCGCCTCAGCAACAATCGCCTCAGCAACAACCGCCTCAGCAACAACCGCCTCAGCAACAACCGCCTCAGCAACAACCGCCTCAGAATCCTTGTACTTGTTCAAATCCATGTTTGAGCTATACTTGGCGCGGCGGTAATCAATATGGCGGTGGTACCCGATATACTATTACGGCGACTATTGATATTTCTTGTTTTTCACCCTTAACGCCTGCATCGTGTACACAATATTTAATATGCCCTCCTGACGAGCCACAAAAACATTCTCTTTCTAATAGTCAATGTAGATGTCGATAAAACTTGAGGTTTTAAAAAACTCGCCCTTCTATAAAACCCCGAATCCCAAGGGTTGGGTTTACTCTTTCAGGGCAAAATCCACATTTAAAGCTATCCAGGGTCTTGACGAAAAAAAATTTATTGCAGGCCAGGCGTTCAAAAGACCTATTTTTTCATCAGTTTTTTGACTTCCTGAAGGGACAGGCCGGTACTTTGACTTACAAATTCGGGAGTCATTAATTCAAAATCTAGTTTCCAGTGCCAACGCAATTGTCAGTAAAACTATTTTACGAGTCTTCCTTTTTAAGTTTTTCTAGCTGCCCAAGGGAAAGGCCGGTGGTTTCGCTGACAAATTTAAAGTCTGCTCCCGTTGCCAAGAGTTTGCGGGCAATTTCCACCGCCTTAGCATCTTGACCTTCTCTATGGCCCTCTTCTCGTCCTTTCTCGATACCTTTCTCAATACCTTTCTCGATACCTTTCTGGAGTCCCTCGTTATGGGCGTAGTGTTCCCGGTCGTGTTGATCTCTTCGCTGTTTGTCTATCGACAACGCTTCCGCTTTCACCTTCGGGTCTAAAGACAAATCCCACAAATTCTTGAGCACATTTTTCATCTCGTTTCCCCCTTTTAAAAGCTCCCTACAGTCTTCTATGCTGAGTTTATGCGAATTTTTAAGCACATAACACCACTTATCTTGGGATTTGTCCAGCTTTTCGATATTTACGCTAAATTTTTCAAGCTCTACAATCACCGGCCTGAGCGCTCTGGAAATCACCACATGGGGTGGATTCTCTCGAAGCAGACTGCAAACGTGAAAATAATCCTTCACTTGCGCCAACTCCCTCAAATTTTTGGTGCTAAAGATCAGCGAATACACTGGTGCCAGTTTTTCGTAACCCTCCCCCCTGTCAAGTTGATCCGAGTAAATTCTTCCCGAATAGGCAATCAAACGCCCCACAAAGTGGGTTTGGTTGCTGGTCTGAATCTCGACGTTGACCGTTTCCGTTTTGGCCCCGAACAAAGACTGGTAGGTGAATTTTACCTGGAGGTCGAGAATATAGGTTTTGCCCGCATCTTTGGCGAGTCTTTGAGGAGTGAGTTCGGAATTTAAAACCACGACGTTTTCAATAGAAGAGTTTTCCGGCAGAGGCAAAAAGCTTTGCAAGAGGGATTTGAGAAGTTCTTCATTTTTGATGAGAAAATTCTTAAACACCGCGTCGTTGGTAAGTCTTAGAAAGTTTTCCTTTTTTAAAAACGCAGAAAGTGCACGCATGTCCATTTTGATCTCCAGTGTTTGCAATGCACCATTGCTTTGCATGACATTGGAGACTTGCGAGAAGGAAACCCGTTTCGTGATTTGTAACCCCCTGAATTTAGGGGATTCAAAAATTTCTGTTGAACTCAATTGAACACCCAGGCGTTCAAAAAGAAACATTTTCGTGTTTCGAGCTATTTGGTCAATATCGGGACGGCCGGGCCTTCCTTCCACCTCGCGAACTTTTGTGCCATATAATCTACCGTAAGTTAGGCGAATAACCCGTTGTCTTTTGATTTAGGCCCGGGGTTGGTTTCCAGTGCTGGCTACTGAATTGAGAGCAGGCCGAGTCTTGCCATCGCAAAAATGCCACCGAGGATAAATGAACTGCACCCGCCGATAACTCCGCTCGAATAAATTAATAATTTTAGGGCCATTTTGTCTTCCAATATCTTAATATCCTTCTTGAGATCGGCGCGGACTTGTTCAATTTTTAAATCGACATCTTTCAAATTCTGCTTGGTTGCCAGGTTTGAGTTGATAATTTCATATAAAACCAGGGCCTGGGCCTTGGCCTGTTCTTCAGGAACTCCGGCCCTCATTAGGCGTTCTGCATATTCCAGCGTATTTAACCCGTTTGTAGTCGTCACAACCTCCCCTTTGATTAGAACTTATCGTATTCTCTAAAATTTTCTTTAAAATCTAACTTGCACCTGTATTCTTGTAAAGATTAAAGTCAATAAAAATAGTGAGATATTGAAGTGCAGTCGTTTTATTGGAATCAATGAAAGTGGCCATTAAAATACCTGCACCTGCAAGTCATTGGCATGGATTTTGCATGGTTTTTTTTTGTCGGATTATGACCATTGTGCTAAACCGAGAAAATGAATGGTCTCGCATTTTTGCAAAGCGTCTTGATCGCACTCGTGGCGAGTTCCTGCGCCCTTTTTTCTGCGTCCGAGCAGCGCTTAAGGCCTCCCTCCGCCGACTTGGGCAAGGCCCTTCGCGCCGTGTGCTTTTCCGGGGAGGGCAAGGGGCGAGTCATTTTGCCGAACGGGCGCTATTCCTTCAGCTACCAGGCCTTGCACCAAAAACAAAAAAGAGTTTGGCTCTTGGAGTTGGACTTTTTTTTGGGGGGCGACCAACTCCTGAGTCTGGATTATTCGCAATTGGAAAAAAACCAAATCACCCCGGGGGGGAGTCTGTACCAACGCCTGAAATTGACTCCACGGGATGCAGCAATGCTGCACGCTTTATTATTGCAATTCGCTAAAATCCTGGCGGCGGAATCTGGCCAAAACCTTGCCCCACAAGCGCACTGGGACTGGGAGGAAAAGGAGGGTGGGCTTGAGCTTTCGTCCCGTTCCCACGGACAAAGCGTACTTTTGAAGGCCGGGGAGTACCGCTACGACGACACCAGCAAAAAGGCCTTCTACCGCAAAATTCACATATCTCTGGGACGCTTTGAACTGCAACTCTTCCCCTCGTCTTGCCAATAAGCTCTCTTTGCGCCAAACTGCCCCATCAACCATTGGCAAAAGGAGAGTCCCATGTTCAAACCAGCTTTCAAAAACTTTTTCCTGACTTTTTTACTCACTATCGTATTGTGCGCCTGCACTTCCGACCGCGACAACATTGACGGGACGGTTTTGAATATGGCCGTACCCTCCCAAGTCAAAGGCATGGATCCCATCCTCACCAACGACCTCTACTCTGCCGGCGAAGTGGCGCGGGTGTACGAGGGCCTTTTGGAGTATCACTACCTCAAGCGCCCCTACGCTTTAAGGCCCAACCTGGCCCAGGCCATGCCCACGGTGGGAGACAAGGGCATGACCTACACTTTTAAAATCAAAAAGGGAGTCAAATTTCAAGACGATACCGCTTTTGCAAACGGCAAGGGACGCGAACTCACCGCCGCCGACTTCGTCTATTCGATCAAGCGCCTGGCCGACCCCAGACTACAGGGGCTGGGTTGGTGGTTGCTCGACGGCAAAATCAAGGGGTTGAACCAATGGCGCGACAAAAACGCCAAGCGCGAGCAAACCAACTACGACGAAACTGTGGAGGGACTCAAAGCGCTCGACTCCCACACCTTGCAATTTACCCTCTCCAAACCCTTCCCCCAGTTTCTCTACGCACTGGCGATGCCCTTTACTTTTGCCGTTGCCCGGGAAGTGGTCGAACGCCACGGCAAGGAATTTATCAATCGCCCGGTGGGTACCGGGCCTTTTATGATTAAAGACGGTGTGTTTAAGCGCACCAAAAAAATTGTCTACCTAAAAAACCCCAACTACCGAGAAAAAACTTTTCCCTGTGAAAAAGATGCTTCACCCGCCTTTCTAGACATCGCCCGTGCCTCCTGTGGGAAACGCCTGCCTCTGGCAGATGGTATCGTGGTCAACATTATCGAAGAGGATCAACCGCGCTGGCTCAACTTCAGGCGCGGCAAACTGGACTACCTGGGCATTCCCAAAGACAATTTTGATGCCGCCATTCCCGACGCCAAAAACCTGGTGCCCGAACTTAAAAGTCAGGACATCAAACTGATCATCTCTCCCTCACTCGACATCACCTACACCGGTTTCAATCACGACCTCAAATTATTTCAGTCAGCGGATCTGCGCCGGGCGATGTCCCTGGCCTACGATGTAAACGGCTCCAACACGTTATTTTACAACGACACCGCCCTACCCGCCCAATCGCTGGTTCCCCCGGGAATTGCCGGCCACGAAGAAAACTTTAAGAGTCCCTACCGGGGCATGGGCACAAAGGCCAACCTGGAAGAGGCAAAAAAACTGTTGGCCCGCGCGGGTTATCCCGGCGGCAAGGGCCTGCCCGAAATTACCTACGACTGCCCCAGTGCCACCACTTCCCGCCAGATGGGAGAGTATTTCAAAAAGCAAATGGCACAAATTGGCATCAATGTTAAAGTCGTGCTCAACCCCTGGCCGGAACTGCAAAAGAAAATCACCACCCGGCAAATTATGACTTACGGAATTGCCTGGGGTGCCGACTACCCCGATGCGGAAAACTTTTTGCAACTTCTCTATGGCCCAAACCGCGCTCCCGGTGCCAACGGCTCCGGTTACGACAACCCCCGTTTCAACAAAATGTTTGCCCGGGCGGCGCTGATGCAAGATGGCCCTGAGCGCACTGAACTGTACCAAAAGCTCAACCGCATGGCCGCGGAAGAAGCGCCCTTGATCTACGGAGTCCACCGCCAGAAATATGTTCTCTTGCACTCCTGGATTCAAAACTATGTGCCCACCGATTTTCCCATGGGAACAACCGCCTATCTCGGCGTTGACCAGCAAAAGAAAACCGAAATGCTGAAAAAATTGTAAAGGTATCCCGGTGGATTTAACCTCTTACGTTATAAGAAGACTTCTCTACGTCATCCCCGTTCTCTTGGGGGTGTGCCTAATTGTCTTTGTACTGTTTAACCTGTTTTCTCCCGACCCCACCCTGATCATGCTGGGAAAACACGCCACACTAAAACAAATGCAAGAACTCCGGGTCGAGTTGGGGCTGAACCGCCCCCTCTGGCAACAGTATATCGACATCGTGGTTTCGGCCTTTACTTTTGACTTCGGCCGTTCCTGGTCAACCCGTCAGGAAATCATCGAAATGATTAAAACCGGCATGATCCCCTCGCTGACGGTTTCCCTGCCCGCTTTTACCCTCTCCACTCTGGTCGCCATTTCCATCTCGCTGTTCGTCTCCTTTTACCGGGGTAAAAAAATTGATCAGATGGCAGTGGTGGTGTGCGTGGCCCTGATGTCAATTTCCTCACTGGCCTATATTTTGTTTGGCCAGTGGTTTTTTGCCTTTGAACTCGGACTGTTTGAAATTTCCGGTTATGAGGAAGGTTTCCCCTACTTTATTCCCTATGTTCTGCTGCCCATTGTGATTTGGGTGATTCTCTCCGTCGGCCCCGACGTGCGCTTTTACCGCACGGTCATTCTCGACGAAATTTACCAGGACTACGTCCGCACCGCCCGCGCCAAAGGCCTTTCCGAAAAAAAAGTTTTGTTCAAACACGTCCTGAAAAACGCCATGGTTTCGATCATCACCTATCTGGTGATTCAAATCCCTTTCCTGATTATCGGGGCCTTGCTGCTGGAAAGTTTTTTTTCCATTCCTGGGCTGGGTTCCATGGCCCTGGAAGCGATCAACTCCTCCGACTTTCCGGTCATCAAGGCGATGACCGTGCTTTCGGCAGTGGCGTATATTTTCTTTAATGTTCTGACCGACGTACTCTACACCGTCGTCGATCCCAGAGTGAGGCCCAAATAATGGCGACAAGTGCACTTCTCCCCTCCCGTTCCCTGTGGCAACACGCCTGGAAGCAATTGCTAAAAGACCGCACCGCCATGGTGGCCTTATTGATTGTGTGCTTTTATTTTTTGCTGGCGATTTTGAGTGCCAGCGGACTGATTGCTGGAAACTGGAGCGAAGAGATTGGCCCCTCTTACGCCCCTCCCAGCACCCAATACTGGTTCGGTCTCGACCTCTTTGGCCGCTCGGTTTTTTATAAAACCATCAAGGGGGCCGAAGTCGCCATTTCCGTAGGCGTGGTCACTGCCGCGCTTTCGGCGATTATCGGATTGACATTGGGGGCGATTGCCGGCCACTTTGGCGGAAAGGTCGACGAGTTGATCGTCTGGTTTTACACCACTTTTAATTCCATTCCCTCGATTATGCTGTTGGTGGCGATCACCTTTGCCGTAGGAGAAAAGGGACTCACTTCGGTCTACCTGGCACTGGGGCTGACCAGTTGGGTGCAATTGTGCCGCCTGATCCGCGGAGAAGTCATCAGACACAAAGACCGCGAATACGTCCACGCCGCCACGGCGATTGGCAGTGGAGAGTTCCGCAAATTGTTCAGACACATCATCCCCAACGTGCTTCACATTGTTATCATCAATTTTTCCCTGCAATTTCAAATTGCCATCAAGTCCGAAGTCATCCTCTCCTATTTGGGCCTCGGCGTTCAAGGCCGGCCATCCTGGGGAACCATGATCGACGATGCCAAGCTGGAATTGGTGCGCGGAAACTGGTGGCAACTGGCGGCCGCCACGTTTGCCATGTTTTTCATCGTGCTGGCGTTTAACCTTTTGGGAGACGCCTTGAGAGACGCACTCGATCCCAAACTTAAAGGAAAATAGTGGCCCGTGTTTTGAGTGTGAAAAATTTATGTGTGGAGTTTCAAACCGACGGCGGCACGGCCACTGCCGTAGACGGGGTAAGTTTTGAACTCGCCAAGGGTCAAACTTTGGGGATTGTGGGAGAGTCTGGTTCGGGCAAATCAGTCACCGCCCTTTCCATTATGGGCCTGATTCCCCACCCCCCCGGCCGCATAGCGAGGGGAGAAATTTTCTACAGGGAATCGGGGGATGAGCAAAATTTGCTCTCCCTAACCAGCGCGCAAATGCGCAAAATTCGCGGCAACAAAATTGCCATGATCTTTCAGGAACCCATGACTTCACTCAATCCGGTCTATACGGTGGGCAATCAAATTGAAGAAGTCTTTCAATTGCACCAAAGTGAACTGGGCCGAAAAGAACGCACCCTCAAGGTCTTGGAAATGTTGCATTTGGTGGGCATCCCAGCACCGGAAAAAAGATTAAAAGAGTATCCCCACCAGCTTTCGGGGGGTATGCGCCAACGGGTGATGATCGCCATGGCACTGTCCTGCCGCCCGGACGTTTTGATCGCCGACGAGCCGACCACCGCCTTGGACGTCACCATTCAGGCGCAAATTTTGGAACTCATGCAAAAACTGCAAAAAGAATTGGGCATGGGCCTGATTATCATTACTCACGACCTGGGAGTCATCGCCGAAATATGCGACGACGTGGCGGTGATGTATTGTGGAAAAATTGTCGAGCAAACCGATGTCAAAGGCCTGTTCGAGCGCCCCCACCATCCCTATACCAAGGGACTGATCGAATCCATTCCCTCCTACGACAGCACGGTGAGTGGGCAAAAAAAGCGTTTGAACACCATCGAGGGCATGGTGCCCTCGCTTTTGGAACTTCCCCCGGGATGCTCCTTCCAAAACCGTTGTGACTACGCCACGGAAAAATGCCGTGGAAGCGAAGGTGCTCCCACGCTCAAATCCTGGGACAGACAGGGACACTCGGTCGCCTGTTTTCATCCCCTGGAAGGGAGTACCCAATGAACCCGCCCCTTTTGGAAGTAAAAAATTTGACCAAACACTTCCCCATAAAGGGTGGATTGTTCAGACGCACCAAAAGCTCTGTGAAAGCGGTCAACGACGTGAGTTTTCAAATCCGCCGGGGGGAAACCTTGGGCCTGGTGGGCGAGTCCGGTTGTGGGAAAACCACTTTGGGACGCAGTATCCTGCGCTTGATTCGGCCCTCTTCGGGCCAGGTTTTTTTTGACGGGCAAGACGTCACCCAAATGGACAAGGCCAAAATGCGCGAAATGCGCCGGAAAATGCAAATTATCTTTCAAGACCCCTACGCCTCCCTCAACCCGCGCATGACCTTAAAGAGTATTTTATCGGAACCTCTCATCGTGCACGGCCTTTTCCCCGGCAAAAAAGAGCGCAGGAAGCGCCTGCTGGAACTGTTGGAACAAGTCCAACTCCCCTCCGATTCCCTGGGCCGCTACCCCCACGAATTTTCCGGCGGGCAAAGGCAAAGGGTGTGTATCGCCAGAGCGCTGGCGGTGGAGCCAGAATTT
This sequence comes from Bacteriovoracaceae bacterium, assembly GCA_965215445.1. Classification (GTDB taxonomy): domain Bacteria; phylum Bdellovibrionota; class Bacteriovoracia; order Bacteriovoracales; family Bacteriovoracaceae; genus CBDBLK01. Next base: position 2,328,117 of record CBDCDT010000002.1, read on the forward strand.
ATCGTCTGCGACGAGCCGGTTTCGGCGCTGGACGTTTCGGTGCAGGCCCAGGTCTTAAACCTGCTCACTGGCCTTCAAAAAGAATTGAAACTGACTTACCTGTTTATCACCCACGACCTCAAAGTCGTCGAATACATCGCCTCGGAAATAGCGGTCATGTACCTGGGGCATATTGTGGAGTTGGGAAGTCCGGCGGAACTGTGCCATACTCCACACCACCCCTACACCAAAGCGCTCTTTTCCTCCATCCCCAGACCCACCCCCGGCCGCGCATCCCAGCGAATTATCCTCCAAGGTGACGTCGCCTCTCCCATCAATCCCCCGACGGGCTGCCATTTCTGGCCGCGCTGCTGGGCCGCCACCGAGGAATGTAAAAAAAACTACCCGGAAGTCACCCAAAAAGCTGGCCAACAGTACCGCTGCCATCACCCCCTCTAATATGAAATTTTTTACGTTTTTGATTTTTACCCTCGCCGCTCTGACTTCCGCGCTGGCCGCACCGATTGAGTTTTTTTTGGGAGACAAACAGTTAAAAAAACTCTCGTTGGAAGAGATGAAAAAAATATCCCAAGTCAAAGACCTAAAACTGCGCTACCACTTTTCCGAATCCTTCACCAAAAACTACCGAGGAGTGGCCCTGCCTCCCCTCTTGCGGGCGATCTACAAAAAGGCCCTGGCGGACGAAACCTATAGTGAAGTGGTCTTTGAGGCCACCGACGGCTACCGCGCCTACAGTCCACTGGATATTTTGCTCAAGGAAACTTCCTACCTGGCCTTCCGCGACCTCGACCGCAAATCTGGCTGGGAGCCGGTGGGATTTAAAAAGGTTTCCCCCGCCCCCTATATCCTGGTCTGGGAAAAGGAGGGGCAAACCACCGCCAACGCCTACCCCTGGCCGTGGTCGGTGAGCAAAATCCACCTGATCGCCCTCAAAGACCGCTACCCCAAGGTCTACCCCAAAGGAAAGGCCCCCACTTCCGCCGAGTACAAGGGTTATAAAGTCTTTCGCTCCCAGTGCTTCCGCTGCCACGCCATCGACCGCCAAGGGGGCAAAATCGGCCCCGACCTGGCCGCCCCCCAAAACATTTTGGACTACAGAGACGAAACCTACTTGCGCCAATTTATCAGAAACCCGCAAAAATTCCGCTACAGCAAAATGTCGGGCCACGACTTCCTCTCCAAAAAAGAGATGGATCACCTAATCGCCTACCTGCGATCGCGCTAGGGCGCAATGCCTTTTGACATTCCGGTAAGGCCCGACCAAAATAACGCCCATTCTGCTTGCCCAGATGGTGGAATTGGTAGACACGCTAGACTTAGGATCTAGTGCCTTTACGGCGTGGGGGTTCGAGTCCCTTTCTGGGCACCATGTAATGCATTGAGTCATAGAAAGTAAAGTGGGCCTGACTCCCCGATATTACGTTTTAAAAAGACGCTTCCTCTCGGCATGGTGGTGCAATCTTCTGGCAAAGCGGTGGGCCTCGTCGCGCATGTGGGTCATCAGGCGCAGCAGGGGAAGTTGCCGTTTTAAGGGGTAAGCGTTTTGTCTTCCGGGGAGGAAAAGCCGCTCGACACTTTTCTTTTCCGCCTTTTTCTTGGCAATACCGACGACGGGAATCTCAATGCCTTTTTCCTTTAAGACGGCACAAAAGGCGTTTACCTGTGCCCGTCCACCATCGACCACGAAGATGTCGGGCAGACTTTCATGTTCAAGTCTTCGGTTTAAGACTTCACTTAACATGGCAAAGTCATTGTTGCCCTCGGGGCGAATTTTCAAATGGTAGTGGCGGTAATCTTTTTTACTGGGACGGCCGTCGCGAAAAACAATCTGACTGGCGGTGGGAGATGCGCCTTGAAAAATGGCGACGTCATAACACTCGATAAGTCTGGGCCTTGCTTTGAATGCCAGCAAGCGCTGAAGCAAGATCAGTCCCTCCAGCGCCGACTCCCTCCTTCCTACCCGCACCTTTTGTTGTTCACTGGCGTGCTGGAGTGTCAGTTCTGCGAGAGAGGCAAAACGCCTGCCAGGAGAACAAACCTTGATTTCCGTCAGGGTGGCAAGTGCTTCTCGAAACACTGCCAAAGTCTTTTTTTGGAAAGGGGCCACCAATGTTTCGGGAAGAGTATCGTGAGTTTGCTGATAGTATTGAAATAAAAGGTTGGCGCTCTGGGTTTGGGCATAGGCCTCTTGCGCCTCCCGCTCGGTGCTTTCACAATGAACCAGGGAAAAGTGAAAATTCTTGTGTCCCAGAAGAATCCCGTTTCTCACCATATACAAAGATAGATCGACTTCGTTTTCTCCGCAATAAAAGGCCACCACGTCGAGGTTTTTTTGGTGCTGGTGAAGTTCGACATTTTTTTGTCCGCCGGATTTCATAAATGCAGACAATGAAAAGATGGAATCGCGCAAAAGTGCCGCCCGTTCAAAGGCCTCAAGCTCGGAAGCGTGGAGCATTTTTTCCTCCAAGTGTTGCAAAACAGCTTCACCCTTGCCACAGAAAAAAGCGAGTGCCCGCTCTAGTTCTGCGCGGTATTCCTCTTCGGAAATATATCCCACACAGGGGGCCGAACACTGGTGCATTTGAAACAAGAGGCAGGGGGTCTTGCGCGAGCGAAATTCCCGCAAGCTGCAATCTCTCAGGCCAAAAGTTTTAGTCAAAATGCGCAGGATGTCCCCGATGCGACTGCCGCGGGCAAAGGGGCCGAAGATTTCGCGGCCGGGCCTTCTTTTTACCCGGCGCTTGAAGCTAAGGCGCGGAAAGGGGGTGTTGTGATCGACGACAACGTAGGGGTAGGACTTGTCGTCTTTTAACATGATATTGTACTTGGGGCGGTGGCGTTTGATTAAGTTGTTTTCTAAAACAAAGGCCTCTGCCTCGGTTTCGGTCAAGAGAAAATCAAAATCGAAAATTTTGGCCACCAAATGCTGGGTTTTGACCGATTGGAAAGAGTTTTGGAAATAACTGCTCACCCGCGCTTTCAAATTTTTGGCCTTGCCGACGTAGAGAACCCCGCCTTCCCGGTCTTTCATCAAATAGCAGCCACTGCTTGCGGGAAGATTTTTGGCCTTGGAAAGAAGTGGTGAAACCATAAGACTGGTCTACCACTAAAAACCAAATTGGCCATATCCTCCGATAGAAAACTGGGCACCCATACCCATGGGGGAGTAAGGGGCACTGCCTCCAAAATGAGCGTAAGGGTTGCCACCCCTTCCGTGCTGGTAGTAATTTTGGCCGGCATTGACAAAATTCTTATACAAATTCGCAGAGGCCTGCCGGTCGGCCATGGAATTGGCCTGATACATGTCCCGGGTGTACTGGGCATCGGCCTGATATTTGTTGACTCTTTGTTGTTGGGCCGCCTGCCACTGCTGCTGTTGTTGCCAAAACTGATTGCCGCCCCAGCCGCCGGTGTTGCCCCAATAACTGCCACCCATGTGGCCGCCGGGATAACCCGAACCCAGGCCCGCACCACCGTAGAGCATACCCGGGCCTCCAAAGTGGCCGCCCATGCCTCCTGGAGGATAACCAAAACCGGGGCCGAAACCGCCAGCACCAATGCCGAATCCGCCGTTTCCAAAACCGGCACCACCGCCAAAGCTGATGCCACCACCAAAACCACCGCCGCCAAATCCCGGACCGCCAAAACCACTGCCACCACCAAAGCTGATGCCACCACCAAAACCGATGCCGCCACCGAGACCGCCGCCTCCGGGAAAACCAAATCCCCCACCCATACCCGGATAGGGAACCGGAACGGGAACGGGAACCGGAACGGGGATTCCGCCACCAAAACCTCCTCCACCAAAGGGAGGAAAAGCTCCGGGAAACCCACCGCCAAAACCGCCCATGGGAGGGAAACCGCCGGGAGGGAAACCCCCACCACCGAAACCGGCGCCACCGCCAAAGCTAATGCCACCGCGAAGGCCAAAACCTGGCCCCATCATGCCCCCCATAAAACCGGGGGAAAAGCCGGCGCCCGACCAGGGATTGCCAAAACCACCGAGGCCATTGCCACCGTGACCGCCAAAACCGGCGTAACCGCCGCCCATCAAGGGAGAGCCGTTGCACATGGCCTGCATTCTTTGCGCTTGCTGAGGAAGAACGGGATTGGCCCCGCGTCCAACGCTGTAGTTGAGAAAGGAATTAAAGCGCGTAGTACACTGTTCGTTGCCGGCGGTGTAGGCATTGGCCCAGGCCTGTTGAGTTTTGTGTTGGTAGCGGCTGGACATCCAAGTGCTGCCAAACAAGGCCAAGGGGCCTGCGATAATACTGAGGGCATCCACCCAAGGGTTGGCCTTGTCCTGGTTGTCGATAATACATTCGATGCAATCCACGTCGTGGCCGGAAAGCGAGGCCATTTGAACACACAGGCCATATTCATTTTTGTAGGAGTCGCGGATTTCAGAACATTCGTCCATGTCCACGGCCGAAATTCCCTGGGTATAAAACAGGAGCGCAGAAAAGAGCAAAACTTTTAAATCTGATTTCATGGCACAGGCCTCCGCTTTGGGTTTTTAATACTTCTTCACTCCCTCTTCGGAGGTCTTGCAAAAATTCTTAAATAGGGATTTTTACTTGACCGGCATAGTCAAGAGAGTGTGTTTTGTCGGTAACTCAAACCGCCCACAAACTTAAAACGCGGGAATAAAAGTTATAAGCAGCAGGGCCAAAAGATCAGTCTAAATAACTAAAATCAGGAAGAAAATGTTATTATAAAAATAAATGAGTTGATTTTTTGTCTCAATTATGCCATAAGTCCCCTTGAGCAAAGGGATAACAATGCAAGTTTTTGTAGCTTTTAATATTTCCAAACTGGCGCTGGTAAAAGAAAGGATTCAAAAGAATTACCACGACAAATATTATGAGGATGGTAATAGTTTTTTTGTTGCCACCGATGGAGAAACTACCAGACAAGTAGCGACCAAAATCGGCCTTGGAGACGAAGAACCTACGTCTCTGGGCATTGTCGTACCCATAACAAACTACTGGGGGCGTTACAAGTCAGAAGTTTGGGAATGGATCAACGTAAAATTAAATGCCAATGGAAAATAAAGATAAAACAACCCCTGAAGATATTGGGCATCCCCCTACTTCAACACCACCCCTAAGAGATTCCAATTGGGTTATGAACGGTATCAATCGACTCGATCAAAGACTTGAAGGAATGGACGAAAGACTTCGCAAAGTCGAAAATCAAATCAGCAAAATACTCGGTTGGGGAAGTGCCATGTTTTTCTTTATGGTTATTCTTCAAATCGTTTTAAAATTTACTGGTTCCGTTGAAATTTCTTTCAAGTAAAACGCGGGAATAAACGTAATCAGCGCCAGGGCCATAGTGTTAGTTTCAGGCGGCCTTTTTCAAGGAAATCTTGGCCGAGATTCCCAAAACATTTGCAACTTTTGTCAAATAATCAAGCGTAATACTTTTGGCCAGTCCGTTTTCAATTCTGCTGATAACTGATTGGGATGTCCCGAGCATATCCGCCAATTCTTTTTGAGAAAGTGATTTTTTCTTTCGCTCCTTAACAACGGAAGCAATAATTTTATTCTTTGTTGTAATAAGCCAACTGTCGTAACCGTCAAGGCCCAAGGCCTTTCTTGAAAAACTTCCGACATTCTTATAAGACTTTATTTTTGCGGCCATGATCTTACCCCCTTTAAACGCATAAGAATCACCTTTTTTTCTTTTAGAGGAAGTTTTTGAGTTGTTTTCCTAAAAGCGTGAAGGAGATAAATAGCGTCTCTTTTTTTCACAAAATATACTACTCTAAATTGTCCTTTTTTATCCTTTACTCGAATTTCAAAAAGGTTTGAATGAATATTTGGCAAAGGCCTTACATGAGGCAGTCCCAAAGTTAATCCCAATTCAAGTTTTTCGAGAACATCTTGAAGGGCCAAACGAACCTCCCGAGTTTCCTTTTCCAAGATTTTCTCCACTTGGGTCAAAATTTCAATTCTCATTCAATTTCCTAAAAAATCAATATAGCAAATTTAAGATAAAAATTCAATATAAAAAAATAGAGAGGAAAAAAATCAATAAAATCAATACTTTCCCGCAATTCGAGGTCATTTCTGCAAATTCGGCCACAACCAATGGCCATCAAGGCCGGCCGACTGACTTCTCAAACCGCCCACAAACTTAAAGCGGGAATAAAGGTAATCAGCGCCAGCGCCAAAAGGAGCAGGCCCAAAAAGGGCAGGCACACGCGGTAGAGTTCGCTCATGGGGCGTTTGAAGTGCAGGCCGCTGATAAAGAGGTTGATGCCGATGGGTGGGGTGATATAACCCAACTCCAAATTTGTCAGGAAAATCACCGCCAAGTGAAAGGGGTTGATGCCAAATTCCTGGGCAATGGGGGCCACCAGGGGCACCACTACAATGATGGCGCTGAAAATGTCCATGAAAGCGCCCACCAGCAATAAAAAGACGTTGAGACAGATCAGGAAGGTGTATTTGTCGGTGAGAAATGTTCGCATCAGTTCCAACGCATGCATGGGAATTTCTTCGTCCACCAAAAAATTGGTAAACCCTAAAGCGCAGCAGAGAATCAACAAAATGCTTCCCACCAAGCTCATGCAATCACACATGATGCGGGGGATGTCGCGGGTGATGTGCAAATCCCGATAGATCAAGCACTCCATGACAAAAACGTAAAAGGCCGTCGTCACTGCTGCCTCGGTAACCGTAATGTGGCCCGAATAAATGCCGTAGAGGATGCCCACCGGAAGCAACAATTCCCAGAAGCAACCCTTGAAACTCTCACTCAGCTTGCGCCAGGAAAAAGCAGGCCTTTTGTGTGCCAGGTGGCGGGAATTGTAGACCGACCACAGGGAGAGCACACCAATTAAAAGTAGACCCGGAACAAAGGCCGCGCGGAACAAGGTTTCAATATCCACGCCGGAAACCATGCCGTAGAGAATGACCGGCAAGCTGGGGGGAAAGAGCAATCCCAGCGAACCGCTGGTGGTAATCAGTCCGAGGCTGAATTTTTCGGAGTGCCCTTCCCTGGAGAGGATGGGGTACATGAGTCCCCCCAAGGCGATAATGGTGACACCCGAGGCCCCGGTAAAGGCGGTGAAAAAAGCGCATACAATCAGGGCGACGATGGCGACTCCGCCGGGCAGGCGTCCCAGCGCTGCCTCGGCAAAGCGGAGCAGGCGCTTGGGGGAATCGGATTCGGCCATCATATAACCGGCAAAAGTAAAAGTGGGGATCGCCAAAATGGTGGGTTGAGCGGCCATTTTATAAATTTCAATACCGATGACGGAAAGTTCTCCGCCGGTGAGGGCGTAGGCGCTCATCGCCGCCACCAACATGACCACAAACAGGGGAACGCCCAAAAGGGCGAGTCCGACAGTCACTATCGCCACCAGCAATCCCATCGCTCAATCCTTCTCACAAAAAGAGGCAATCAGAAGATAAAAAAAGCGCAGCCCGATCAGGCACGCCCCGACGGGAATAATCGCCACCAAAAAACGCGAGTGAATCCCCAAGAAGGCCTCTTTCCCATATTCGGCCTCGAGAAGCACGAAATCCCATGAGATTTTGGTCAGCACCACAAGCGCTATAAAGGATACGGTGAAAATCAAGCGCTCCACCCACCTCAAACACACGGGGTGGCCACTGGATTTTAAATAGCGGGTGACCAGATCGATGCTGATGTGGCCTTTTTTCCCGGTGGCCAACAGGCCTCCCAGAAAGGCGGCGGCGAAAACCAGATGCCGGATCAAGGGTTCCCACCACAAAAAGGAGATGTCAAACCAGCGCAGGACAATGCCCAGCAAAGAGAGAGTGATGACTAAAGCGAGAGCGCAAACCAACAGCGCCTTGGCACTTTTTTCGATAGTGCGGTCTAAAAGAGAGAGGTACTTTATCACAGCGTTTTTTCCAAACGTGCAAGCGCATCCGGGGAAAAGGTTTTACCGCGCAAACGCCCGACAATATTTTTTCTCATAGTCGGCAACTTGGCCTTGTCCTCGGGGGAAAATTCGACAAACTCGACTCCAGCGCGACGAATGCTTTCCAGTGCCGCCACGTTGTCGCCAGTATTGGCCTCACTGACTTTGGCCAAGGCCTGCGCACTCAGGCGGCCAACCAGTTCACGGTGTGCTGGAGATATGCGCTTCCAACTCTTGTCGGACAAAAGAAAAGCACCCATGGAATAGGCCAGCGGTAGATTGAGCAGGTATTTTACCTTGCTGCTCCATTGGAGGGCGATCAACCCCATGGGAGGGGCGTAGGCGGCCTCAATAATGCCGGTGGAAAGGGAGCTTAAAACGTCGGGCAGTCCCAGCGGCACGGAAACCAGGTTTAAACTTTCGATCATGGTGGAGACGATGGGGTCGCCCTCCCAGGCCCAAATCTTGAGTCCCTTGAGGGATTCCAGTGTGGGGGTCTTTTTTTGGGCCACAAAATAGACCATGCCGATTTCAAAAAAACCCAAGTTGTGAAATTTGGCGGCGGCCAGTTTTTGATTGAAATAGGGGGCCAGTTTGGAAACCGAGTTCCACGCCCGCGCGCGGTCGGCGGCAAAGGTAAAAGGGATTTCCACCACCCGAAGATTGCCGTCGATATCGCCCAGAGTTTTGCCGGTGAAGACACCTCCGTGCAAGGCCCCGGCGCGCATTTTTCTCAAGACGTCGCGCTCGTCTCCCTGGGAGCCACCAAAATAAAAGCGGAAGCGCACCTTTTTTTTGGTTTGCGCGCTTATTTTGGCCGCCATCGCTTTCATGTGTTTGGCCCAATTGGTTCCCTCGGGGGCCAGTACCCCGATTTTAAAAGTGGCGGAGTGAGCGCTAAAACTTGCCAACAAAAAAACAAAGATAAACTTGAACACGACTCCTCCTTGATGTTTGAGATGTTTAAAAAATTTCTCGCTCAAAACGCCTGATGATTTTAAAGCGTTCCATGGCCATCGCCTGATAAATTCTCAAACTGGTATCGCCAAAGGCGGGATGGTTTTTTTGGTTCGGCGACCAGCTCTGGTGCTTTGAATACAACTTTTCAAAATCCAGCAAGGCCTTTTTTTGCCGGCGGTAGAGCGCGCTGTTGCCGGTGGGAAGCACATAGTGTTCCAGATAAACCACGCGCGCCAGGGGGTGGTGGGGATGGCCCCCGATAAAGCGCTCAAAAAGTTTTTTTCCGGCATCCGGGTCTCCCCCCAACATTTTAGGACGCGATACCAGATAACTCGCTTGAAAAAGGGCGCACGCTCCGTGGGCAATGTCCGGCCGTTTGTCACACACCCAATCGAAAAGCGCCTTGGCCAGGGGAAGTTCTCCCACCAAAGCAATGTCGTCTTTTTTCAGATTGATCAAACTTGCCAGGGCGGAGGCGGTGTAGAGCACGCCCTCCAAGTCCTGCTCGCCACTGCCTAAATGGCCATCCAAAAGGCGCAAGACGCCCCCCGGTTCTCTGAGTGCCCGCGAAAATTCAGACCGCGCAATCCCCTCTTCACTCAACCAATGCAAACCATAGTCCAGTGCCTTACTATAGGCCAAGACCGCCCGCCGATGGTGCAAAGAAGATTCTTTTTGGGCCAATTTATCGGCCAAATAAAGGGTTTCGTGGACGGCAAAAGCGTACCCCGCATATCCCTTGGTCGCCGCCACCAAAAGAGATTCGTCGTCGGGCCGCACCTCCAAAAGACCGTCCAAAAATTTGAGACTGCCGGGAACGCCCTCGCGGAAGGCGTGCCAATCCCCCTCGCGCTCAAAGGCATTGGAGGCCTGCCAGAAAGCGGGAGCGACGGTTTTGATGGCCACATGACGAATGCCCGAGCAGGCGCTCAGGGAAAATAGGGCAATGATCCAAATCGCGAGCAAGTTCACACTGGAAGTTTGCCGAAAGAAGACCGTTATTTCAAGGACTTGGAAGACTTTTCCAAAAGGTGTAAAAAACAGATTTTTGTGGTAGAATACTCCCATGTTTGCAACCAATTCTCTCAATCACAAAGGCCATCTCGGCAAACCGGCCCCCAGGCGGGGCATGTCTCCGAGTGCCCATTTAAGCGCCCGACCAATTCCCTCTCTGACCAGGATGAAGGGACTGACTTCCTATCCCATGCGCTCGATACCGGCCGGCCCCTCCACAAAAACCAAACGCCCGCTCAATTAAAGGTGCTTTGCAATTCCCGAAGAATTTTCTGCCTGGATTTGGCAAGCTGGCCCAAGCGCTTTTCGTGCAAATAATTGAGGTATTTCTCGCGGGCGGCAAACAAATGGTTCACAAAGCTTACTTGAAAATCGCGCAGTTCGCGGAAACAGGCCTTGCCCTTTTTTTCCGGTGCAGGTGTCACACCCCCTTCCTGCAAAATAATGGGAGAAAGCTCTCCCCCGCAAACACGCTTTTTGCGCTCGATATACTGTTCAATTTCCACTCTCAATCCGTCGATTTTGGTGAAATATTCCCCGGGAGGCAAATTTTCAATTTGGTCGAGTTTCGATTTAACTCCGGTGTCGGGAGTTTGGGCCAGCAAACCATTAATTGCCAATAAAAGGGAAAAAAGCACTTTCCACCACATGCCCTCAGACTACAGCGATTTCAATGGAATGACAAAAAATCAAGGAGAAAAAGTGCCGCAATCGAGCTGGCCGTCCAAAGTAAATCCTACCATATACTCGGGGCAAACCTTGCCAATATAGGTCATAACACATTTTATTCCAACAGAACCACCGAAATCTTTAAACGTTCCCCCGAGACTCTCGCACATCATGACCTTATCGTCTACAATTTCAAGACCGCTATCGGGGTAACAAACCACGTTTCCAGAGGCCACTTGAATCGGCAAGGGAATGCTCCTCACTTCTTCCTTCTTTCCCTTGATCGATTTGGAGGTCTTTTTAAAAGTAACCACCACCTCCATATTGCCAAGGCCATCTGCATCTAAATCCACGTTTGCCATTTCCATGGATTTGATCTGAATCAGATTCTGCCCGTATTTACTACCCTTGCTAAAAATGGTTCGACCCGCAGAATTTTTCATCTCTGGAATATCCTGCCCATTGGCGACGGTGGCCCCCAAAGTCTCAACACAAGCGCGTTTATTGCTCAATATCTGGGCCATATCCAAAATCAACATATCAATTTCAAACCCCGCCTCGATCCTTTTTTGAGATTTGTCGTGATTGGAAGAAATGTGTAAATAACCCAGGGAAAGGCCACCCACCAATCCCGCCGCCATCAGCGTCTCGGTCAAGGTGACTCCGCGATTATTGAGAAAAGAAATCAAGGCCATGAGTATTTAGATTCACACTCGGGTGTGCCGTCAGCTCCAAAACCAGTGATATAATTCCCGCAAGAGACATCTACAAATTTTGGTTTGCACTTTTTTGTCGTCGCATCCCAATCCCCCTGGATGCTATCGCACATCATCTCTTTGGCCTCGGAGGCCAAATAACGGGTGGCCGGGTCGGGGTTGCAAATCACATTGGTGCACTGCTTTCCTGAATTGCCAGGGGAATTATCCTCTCCTCTATCTTTCTTTCCCTTGATAATTTTGGCGGTTTTTTCAAATTCAATCTTCAATTCCACACTGCCAAAACCATCTACCGTGCTGACATTCCTGTTTTGCAACTCCATCGAGACAAGCATGATTAAATTTTGCCCGTATTTTTTCTTTTCCTTGAAAATAGCTTTGCCTTTGGAATTTTTAATCTCTGTTACATCTTGATCCTTGATGATGGGGACGCCTTTCAAGGTTTCGCTACAAGCCTCGTCGTTGCTCAGGGTTTGTGCCATCTCCAACGTGAGCATGTCGATTTCAAAACCGGCCTCGATTTTCTTCTGAGATTTTTGATGATCTCCGGAAAGTTGCAAGTATCCCAGCGAAAGCCCCCCCACCATTCCGGCCGCCACCAAGGCCTCGGTTATGGATAGGGCGCGGTTGTCGAGGTAGGAGAGAAAACGCTTCATACTTCAAATTCTAGGCCAAAAAAAAATTCTGGTCAACACAGGAACAAAGAAGTACAGTGAGCGACGAAAGGAGTTTTCAAGGTTATGGGCAAAGTTTATACCAGATCGGGGGACGGCGGCACTACTGCCCTTGCCAGTGGGAGTCGGGTCGCCAAATCCGACCCGCGCCTGGAAATCTATGGAGAAATTGACGAACTCAATTCCCGTCTGGGCCTGATCCCGACCACTCTGGACGACCAAGACTTAAACCAATTTGTAAAAAACATGCAAAACTGGTCTTTTAGCTTGAGTTCCCACCTGGCCTGTGAAAAAGACAAGCGGGCGACATTCAAACTTCCCCCTCTTAAAGTTGATGAATGGGTTCAATTTTTAGAGCAAAAAATGGATGCCTGGGATCGGAAACTACCGGAGCTTAAAAATTTTATTCTTCCCGGGGGAGCATTGGCGGCAGCACACCTACACCTGAGTAGAACCCAGGCACGCAAAATTGAACGCCTGCTGGTGGGTTTTTGCGAGCGGGAAAGTGACGACCACGCCTTTTTGTCTCAAACAATTATTTTCTTCAACCGCGCCAGTGATGCCTTCTTTGTGGCCGCCCGGCTGGCCAACTTAAACCAGGGGGAAACAGAAATCCTGTGGCGGGGAGAAGTCTAACCTGCGGCCTTGCCCTGGCGAAACAGGCGCAAAGTTTCCAGAAGTTCGCGATCCCGATCCTGATCCTGATCTTGGGGACGTAGCATTTTAATACTGGTGGTTTTTTCTGCTAAAGCGTCTCCCCGTCGCTGGCGCGCGGCCTCCAGTGCCTCTTGCACCTTGCTTTCCTTATTTTTCATCTTATCGTAGAGTCCAACCAGAGTAATACTCGCCGTCCGGTCAGCATTTTTGGTGTGCAATCTTCTCTCTTTTAAATTCATCAAATCTTCCACCGGCCCAATCTTCACCTGACCGATGTGCAGGTTATCTCCCAGGTAGAGATAGCTCTCTTGAATCCTGTGGCCGTTGATATAGGTTCCGTTGGTAGAACTCAAATCCCGAACGATAATTCTACCATCTGGGGAGAGGTTAACGAAGAGATGACGGGCACTGATGACCTTATCTTGAAGTTGAATGTCGGACTCCGGAGATCGACCGATGAACTGGCCCTCGGAGGTCACTGGCAGTCGGTAGGAGGTTTCCTGATCGCAAATTTCCAGTACCAAACTCATAAATCCACTCCTTCGTGCCTCTTTTCATTATAGCGCAATACGGCAAAAAGGCAGAATCGGCCCATCCGCCGAACCTGATTTCGCTGACTTGGGGCATGGGTGAGAACAAATGTTGTCTATAGCAAGGGAAAATATCCCCAAAAAGCCACTAAGTTAAGGAAATTAAACCAGATTTCAAGAATTTATACCATGCATTATCGACAAACAAGGACAGGAAAAAAAATATCGTGTTTACAGCAAAAATGTAAAATGCTAGGGTTTAAGTATAAACACCATCTAAGGGAGGTCATCGTGAGAACTTTATTTAGCACTTTTATCTTTTTGGGAGTTTTCCTTAGCAATCCGGCGATGGCCAATTGCCGTTCCAGAGTCAATCCTTTTGATTTTTGCCGCGGGGAAATCGTCATTATCTCCGCTCGGAGAGTTGGAACGGTTATCAGTCTCCCCCAAAATGGGAACGTCCTGGTGGAAATCAATAAACGGAGCAGTGCTGCAAGATTTCCCATCGCCAAGGGCAGGCACAAAACTGCAAACTTGGCGGCCTTGCGCGGTTGTGTCACGAATGACCCATCATTTTGCGTTGGCACCAGAGTTACCACCCCCGAAGGTGAGGTTGAATATATCGTGGGAGTTTTTGAAAGAGATGAGGTTTATACCGGCCCCAGTGTTCAAATTGACGTTTATAGTTCCCGCATCCAAAGGCAACTCACCCGCTATTTTACAACTGATTTAGAAATCTAATAGGGGTTATTCGTCGTAATCACCGGCAAGAATGGGGGATAAGCAACGAAAACCTATATCCACCCTCCTGCTGTTACTCTCTTCAGTCACATCAATCAAGTTTAAAGGATTGGCAAAGGCGGACTGGTCACGGTCGGGGTCACCGCTCACCGCCGCTTCGAGAATGGCATTAAAAGCACCGTTGGCGTTGAGTGCGGTCACCACTTCCCGCGCAGTTCTGCCGGCCAGGTCGTCGAGATCGACCACTACGCTGGTAGTGCCGTTGACGGTGATGGCAGGGTTGGCAGTGGCATCCTCGAAGATGATGCTTATGGTGCGCACATTGCTGTTCCTGGCACGGAAAGAAATATCTTGAACTGTGAGGTAGCCAAAGGCATCGCCTCCACAGGTGAGAAATTCCGAACTAAAAACCCCCGCCTCGGCCCCCGAAGCATAATGCCCTCCCGTGGCCATTCCCGCACAATCTTCAGTACTTCCAGAGGCAAAAATGCGTTCAGTGTGAAGGCTGATGTGGTCGTCGTGAAGCTGGGAGGAAGTGATTCCAGAAGTCGGCCCAATTTCCACCAGGTTGGCCTCCGAATTGGGGTTGTCCAATAAAAAATCACTCTGGGCCACCAGTCCCAAAGGAATGATAAAACGGCCGGCCCCGAAGCGCTCTTCTTTAATTTCCCAATCGGTCAGGGCACTGTCACAAATGGTGTCGCCGTCGCGGTCTACACAAGGCGCTCTCACCCCATCCAAGGCCCAAGTGCCGAAAGGATCAGAGATGTCGGCACTTTGATACAGGCCTGCCGGATCACTTGCCAAATGCATGGCCCCGCCGGTGATCGCCTGACAGGCCGAAAGTCTGGTTACCGTGTTAAACGCGCCTCTGGTTTCCCGACAGGAAATGCGCATACTCGACCACTCGGCGACGTTGCCGATGGCATCTTGTACGCCAAATTGAGAGGTACAGGCGCGGGTCTGGTGTGAGCCGGTGACCATCGAGCGAATATCAGAAGAACGGTTTCCCGACAGGGAATAATAGTTGTTGGAGTCGGGAATGTCGATGTCGGTGTAAGCGTGTTCCAGCCCACTGGCATTGCTGGAATTGCACTTGGAAGAAGCGTGCAGGGCCAAACCGCTCTCCAGAGCGCCCTTTTCCGCCTCGGTGAGATCATCCCCGCTTTCCCATTGGGAGTAGGCAATCTGCTCCTTCCGGTTGGGCAATCTTCTCTCCAAAGCATTATTCACACCGTAGATTTCATCGGCGGGAATATCATCTTGCCGGTCACAAAACCGGTGCGCCGTCTCTTGAGTCAAATGAGTAAGCGGCGGAAGGAAGGGGCGGTTGGAGTCAAGGTCAGTAGTTTCGTCGTTTTGGGGATCAGTGGCCACTCCAGGGCGGTTATCCACAGCGCTCAGGTAACCATCAATCGCGGTGGCCAGGTTGGTGTCGTTAATCTGGGCCCAGGCACCACCCGCACGCAAATAACAAAGAGCATTCCCCCGGGCGTAATAAACCGCTCCGTCATTGGCGGTGATAGGTGGTGTGGTTGTCGAAGGGTCGCTGATACCGATGCAAGAACCATCGGCATTGCCCGAACAAGTGGGACTCACCCCAAAAGCACAACCCGCTTCAAAACGGTCGACCAGCAGATCACTTCCCAAGTCGTAAACAAAATCTCCCGCCAAAGCGGTATCCCCGGGGCCACGGTAGGGACAGGCATAGTTTTGTACTGGATTGGGAGTGGATTGCAGGAGATCACAAATCGCCTTGTTTGCCATCCAGCGATGGACAAAGGCCATATTTTTGGGTGGGGCCATCACCCGCACGGTGGAAAAAATTTGATTGGTGGTAGTCAAAATATCATTGATGACGGGCCTTATCTGATAATAATAAACCGTGTTGGGAACCGGGGGAAAAATGCTGTTTTGGTGGTTGTCCACAAAGCGAAACGTCTCGCTGATACCTCCCTCTATCACATGCCTGTTAATCGGCAAATCGTAGTCAAATTCGGTATTCGCCAATCTTCTAAAGACCTGATAACTACTGACCAGTCCCGAGCCAGAAATGCCAAATTTGTTCCAACTCAAAGTAATTTCCGAAGCGGCATCGTAAGCTATCCAATCCGTTGCGCCGGTAGTTCCCTTGGAGCGATAACAACGATTATCTCCCTCATCCCAATAACGGGCATCAATGATGGTGGGAGTGACGGTGGGAGCGCCAACGCCCTGACAGCTTTCCCCGTAAACAGAACAGGCAGGTTCAAAATCACTGGGAGTGATACTGCATGTGGTTTCAAAAACTTCCCAGGCGTTCTCACTCAAATTGCCCAGTGAAACCAAAGGTTGAATATCCTGGGTTTCTCCCAGATTTCGATTGAGTGCCAAAACCAGAGGATCGGCATCGCCACTTCCGACAATTGCAGCAATAATCTGATCAGTGGTGGAGGCCTCATCCTCAATTTCCACCCGGATGCGGTAGGGATCGGTGGCACTTCCAGCACCGTTGACCGAAACCGTCTCTGACCCCGCCGTCGCCCCACTGACGTATTCAATGGAAACGTAGTCAGAAGTTTTAGCGGCATAGGAAATGTGTTGAACCGGCGTGCGCCTGACGCGAAAACAAGTTCCAGGAGTATTTCCCATTTGTTCCCGAAAATAAATGGAGTTGACATCGTCGGGTGTCCACATGGTTGCCCCCAAGGGGTCGTCAAGTCCGCGGCAGGCCGCTCCCCCTTCACACAAATCCAGGGAATAGGGACAATGTATTCGGTCTTCGACCACATTGCCATAGGTATCCACCTTAGGGCCGATGGCACTAATTCCATTCCAACCGCCGTGGGTGGCGGAGGTGGGATTGACCGTGATTTCAAATTCGACTTCCGTCTGGCGAGTGCCATCATCAAAGGTCAACTCAACACTGGAGTTTCCGGTTTGCCCCATCACCGGAACGATATGCAAACTCAAACGCGAATCTTGAGCGTTGCCGGTGGTTTCAAAGGCGATGGGAGTGCCCAAATTTCCCCCGTGGCAATTGTCCACCAAAGTGTCACAAGTAGTGGTTCCATCGTAGATGAGATGAACATTTTCCACCGGAAGCAGCGTGAGATTGGAACTGGTAATGCCCACCAGGCGCGTACTCTGGGCGTTCTCAGTAACGTCTCCCCCGCCCTCGTCCACCACTATGCGATCAATAATAATGGTTTGCAACTCGTTGATGGAGCGATCCCGAATAAAAGACTTGACCAACGTCCAATTGCCCGAGAGGTAGCGCCAGCAGGCCGAGGTTGACGTGTCGTAATAACTGGCCCCCTCGCTCACCCCTGTTAAACTGGTGGGAACCTCATCACCGATACAGCCATTAAGTCCGCAGTTGGGTTGTTGACTATAGCTCGAATATTCACAAACCACCGGACGATCGTCCACTGGAGTAATCGAAATATGAAAATTTTTATTGACCGAAACGATTCCGTCGCTGTCGCGCACCCGATAGGTAAAACGATCGGCAGTGGCAGTACCCGCACTCAAAGTATAAGTCTGTTCATCTCCGGTGGGCAAAGCACCGAGGGTCAAAACTTGGAGTTCTATAAGCTCCCGCGCCGCTGCGGCAGCGGCCCCCACAAAAGCGTTGTCAATGTCCACGCTGGTGGAAACTCCCGCCTCGTAGAGGATTTTGACGGTATTTCCATCAATCCATATCTCTTCATCGCCTCCCCCTACTGCTTCAGCGTCGATCAATTGCACTTGCAAACTACTGGAGGAATCGCCAAATTCCCGAGCTATAAAACGCAAAGAACCACTGGCACTATTGACAAAACCCTTGTCCACGTTGGTATCCAACAATGGCCTAATATCACTTACGTTGCCATCTTTGGGAGTATAGAGACAATCCAAGTCGTTGGCGGCAGAGCCATCGAGTCCCATGCAATCGCTGATTACGCCGTTGTCAGGTTGATCCACCAACTCGTAGGAAAGCACAATATCGCCCTCTCCGGCATCGGCCAAAAAAGGTGGTGCCAAAGTAAAACTCACTTGGGGAGGAAGGTGGGAAGACGATTCATTAAAGCGCAAACGGCCGGACAAATTGGCACTTTGGTTGTTTCCATCCTGATAAACTGCTGTGTGGGCCACTCCCGAAACGGTATCTAACGTTCCAAACGCTACCGGAGGGTCGTCTACACTGCGAATGGCGACCGTATAAAAACTCAAATCTCCCAACGGATCGACGGGATCGTTGCTGATAACCCGGTAGGCGATGCGGGCCGCGCCTCCCTGAAAATGATTTTTTCCGGTAATGCCGATGGAACACACCCCTGCCGTACAAGTACAATCCGTAGAGGCGTAGACTCCTACACTATCTGCCAACTCAAACTGGCAACCAACTGCGGTTTCTCCACCATCGGTATCTTCAAAAAAAAGGTTACGTTGACGCTTACCGTCGTATCCGTCTTCGTCAAAGGGAGCGAGAACGATATTTCTATCCGCCAACAAATCTCCTCCGCGAAAAGGGTCGGCGGTGGGGGCCACGGCAATATTTACGGTTTGGTCAGCAGAACACCCTTGTCCCTTGGCAGGAATTATTGTCACAGGCCCTGAAAACAAAACTGTCGGTGCCGTTACTGTCGCGCCTGACCCGATAATCCAAAACCCCGGTTTGAATGTTGAGGATAGAGGCCCCGAGGTTTGCCGGTGTGACTGTACAAAAATGAATTTGCTGTTCTTCAAATTCTTCAAACGCAAGCCCCGCCCCGGTTCTCAAATTATAAGAAAAGCTAAAATCGGCATCCTGAGGCTCGCTTCACATTTAAAGGCATAAGCGTGCCTACGACATTGGGAGGATCGTTAACTTCGTTAACTTGAATATCCACCAATCTCCAATCCGAAACACCATCCTTGTCGCTCACCCGGTATTCAAAATCGGAATACCCTATATCTCCCATCGCCTGACCGCCAGGAATAGTCGGCCACAAATTATAAGCACTCAAAGTCGTATCCAAATTGACGTTGTTGAAACTCTTGGCGGGAAAATTGTCCACCGGAGTGATTTGGGAAACACAAAACCCACCTGAACATATACAGGGAAGTCTGGTCAAATTGTGAAATCCCCCACTGTCAACCAGGGCATCAACTCCCACCGAAGTCACTTCCACAAAAACACTCGCCAACATATTCGCCTGAACCGCAGCAATAACATCGCTTTGGCCATGTATTCCGACGTTATATTCAATATCAATCTGGCGAACGGAATTGGTTCCCATCATACCCACCGTGGGAGTGATTGTTACAGTCCCTACACCACTGGGGCGCAGACGAATATAGGTGTTGTGAGCATCCAAAACACCCGGCCGTGAAAAAAAGCGGATACTGGAAAGGTCTAAATATTTGCGAATACCCAGTCCAGTAAGAGATCGGGCATCGCACCCCGAGGCCAAATCTCTGTCAATATCCCTATAATTTAAATCCACCATCACCACCCCCGAATCTTCGTCGGTGCTAACATCGCTGGAGGTTCCGGTGGGCATGGGAGGACTGTTATAAGTGCTGGCGGTTTGAGCACAGGAGCGCGAGATGACATCAAATTCAGAGCCGGGGTCGCAATTGGCCTTGGTCTTGGCCCCTTGTTCGACCACACAACCCGCCGTCCACGCCACAAAGAGGGGCGCAATCAAGAGGAGTACTCGACCAAAAGTTGTGGCCATTTTTCTACCTTCCTTAGCTTCACTCTCTTATCGAAATACCGGGGGAAAAATTAAGGATTCTATTGTGTTAAGATAAAAAAATGAAACGATGAAGACCTCTTCGCCGAGTTTTAGAGTCAGCCTTGCCAAAGTAAAGTAAACAAGTTGTCAGATTATACTTTTGATGGATAATGAGAAAGCAACCTTAAAAAAGAGGTTGGTAGTCTTGAGCGACAAGGAGGTACACAATGCTCAAAAACAATTTTCTGAAACAGGTTTAAACTCGAATCAAAGCGAGGCAAAAACGGTTTCATTACACGATTTGCCAAATCCTTTTACCTTTTTTATGCCCATCAAGGGGGGAACCTTTACTATGGGATGGAAAGGCCAAAGGGCCAAACAAAAAAAAGTGACGCTTTCCAATTTCAGTTCATGACTAGGGAAGTCACTCAATTGCGAGCACAATCGGCCTCAAGATTGTCAAAACAATCTGAGTTCACTATAGAAGTGGTGGGTACGCAAACTTGTGCCCAGACCTTCCTGACCAATGTTTCCTGGCTCGATATTCAGGCCTTTGTCAAAAAAATGAATCAGGCCAACGGGCTGACTTGCCGGGGAACTCCCCGCGACCCCAGAGGGTGCTATCGTCTGCCCACCGAGGCGGAGTGGGAGTACGTCGCCAGAGCGGGAACCTCTACTCGCTATTCTTTCGGGGAAGGAAATGAGGATATTTTGTTGGGATATTATGCCTGGTATGAGGACAATTCCAATAGTACTCCCCATCCGGTGGGTTCAAAAAGGCCAAACCCTTGGGGATTCTATGATATGTATGGGAATGTTTGGTCAGGACAATTACACCAGCAATTTTCCTGGGGGGACTGACCCACTATATACAGGCAACCCCAGATTGAAAGGCCTCATGTCTGTGCGTCGTGGTGGTGCTTGGAATCTTGAAGGGAAGTCAGCGACTTCTTTTTCTCGTTCGGGAGTAAATACTGACTATAGGGGCGACGATACCGGGTTTCGTTTGGTACAGCAAACGCAATAGTTGAATTTTTTTTGATTTAATCTTTGTACTTGGATTGCAACAAATCCTTGTACTTGGATTGCAACAAATCCAGGCCGTCACCGTTTTGAAAAAAACTACTCCCGGCAATCAAAACGATCATTTTTCCCATCCCCACATCCGTCTCCGTTTTTTTCAAACCAAGCTCACTGGCAATGGTTTCGGCCAGATTGGGGTCGTCTCCAATAAAGATAAACTCCCCGGTCAAGCGCCCATAGCGCTTTTCTTTTGCACTAAAAACCACGTTGGAAGCTCCCACATCATCTGCTCTGTAATAGTGCAAACCCTTTTCTGAATAAAGCCATTCCCCATGGGATGTATCTTTTGTATGATGGGCAAAAACCCCACGAATAAGACTGAAACCCTCAAAATCCAATGTCTCTTGTAAAAAAGAACTTAGGGGATGAATCTTTGGAGGCGCAATTTTTGCCGGACTCTCAGATATTGGTTTACTTTGAGAAGGTTTCGAGGCCGGAGTTGGAACTTGAAGCTGACCCACCTGTTTTGAGGCGGGCATGCGCTTTCCGCCAGGTATTGAGGGAATATCCGGTTTTGAATCCTCAGGCGGCACTTCCTGCGGATAAAAAAACCATATCACTCCAAGACCTAGAAAAAAGAAAATAATGGCATACGTTTTTTTCACGATCAAAACCCCTAACTACTGAAAGTCAAAATCATAACTCGAAATTGAAGAAGTATTTTCACTGTCATCGACAACCCTTATTTTGACCTTTTTTATTCCCGGATTAATCGGCACCCACAGTCCGTGCTTGCTATAACTTTTATAATGGGAAACCTCAAACTCGGAAGGTGTCGGAGGAAAACTCATCCAGTCGTGAGTACTACACTGAAGTTCCTTATCGAGGATACAGACTTCCACCCTTCGCAAATTACTGGCGCCTGCGGGCAATTCCCAAGAGAGATTATTGCTACTATCCAAGCTAGCGTTAACAATTCCAGCAGGCCCAGTCCCAACGGAAAAAGGGTCTTGGTGTCCCATGATTTTAAGGCCCCAATTTTTTAAAACGCCAGTCTCACCACTATTTCCATCGATCACTTTGAGCTTCCAGGTGCCCAAACTATTTTCACCGTAAAAAGCGTTGCTGCCCAGATAAACGTGGTCGAGATCGACTTGATTGATGCCACTGTTGATGTTGGTAAGCTGACTGACCGTGCCCGATGGAGAAGTCAGTTCAATCCCTAAATCGGAAGCAACCGGATGGGTGATGTTGACTTCCACCAAAACGTGTTCAATAGTCAGGTTGTGGGCATCGACGGTCATACTATGAGAAGTGCCTCCCGCATCGTGATCGGGAATATTTTGATCCAGACTTCCCGATTTATAGTAAGGCCCTCCGTCTGCGCCCAAAGAATTAAAGAATTCCCCCATAACCACCGCCTCATTTTCCAAGTAGTCGATGGCGGCCTTGACATCGGGCATACCAAACCCATAGTGGTTGTGAAAGGAAAAACCTGCGCTGTTGGTGCGCCAACCGATTTGATAGGTGTGCCCCTGGAGAGACAAACTGCTTATTGGGTGCTGGGATTTATCCCCTGCTCGCGAGTCTACTTTGACTGCCGTTTTCGCCAGAGCGTGTTTGATCTCCCGCCAGGTGCATGTATCGGGGCAAACTTCACGCATTAAGGCCACCACACCGGCAACCAAAGGCGCTGATACCGAAGTACCCTGAATACCTGCGGCGTAATCACAGTTGGGATTTAGGTTGTTTCCTTGTTTGTCAGAGGGGCCACTGCGACGAGAGCTGGTGCTGTAGCCGTGACTGCAACCAACAATATCGCTGGAACTCATAGATTGGCCGGGAGCACTCACCCACAAATTGCTCCCAGGGGAAGAAAAAGAGGCCCTCTTACCTTCTGGATTCAAGGCCCCTACGATAATGATATAGGGATAGACATTCATTTGATCAAAATTGGCATTGCCCAAAAACCATTTTTTCCCCTTCCAATCAATGATCCCTTTATCGGAGCTCTGCAAATACCAATTGCCGCTCGCCTTGGCCCAAACAATATTGACCTTGGGGCGTTTTTCACTAAAATATTGCAGGTAAGATTCCGCATAAAGACTGAACGAACTAAAACTTGATTGAAAATTTCCATAGCTGTAATTAAAGGTGACATTGCCTTCAACTCCATGCCCTAGATTGTCGATGAGCTTGATAACTTTTTGATCACTTCCCACATAATTATAACCCCGGAGTTCCACGTTGGGTGCCACTCCAAACATCCCCATTGAATTATCTTTGACCATGGCAATTTGTCCGGCAACAAACGTGCCGTGACCGCTGTCGGTCTTGGTATTGCGGGGCATTTTTCCAAGCCAGGCGCTGTTGTCGGTTCCCGCCGTATAATCCTTGGACTTATTAACATTGGCATTGCCTTGCAAGTCGGGGTGGTCGAGATCGACACGATTGTCGGAGACAATCACAATCTGCCCTTCCCCTCGGTAGGAAGAATGAACTTCGACCAGGTTAATATCAACATTGGCAGTGATCGCCGTATGTTGATCTTTATCCAAGTACCACAACAATCTGGAGAGCTTGGAATCACCGGCACCTTGAGAGTAAACGGAACCCTTTTTTCCCCCTCCAACTTTTTTCCATTCGTGCTTCTCTCTCGCTCCCGAACTCGGACTAGAAGAGGCGGGATTGGTATTTTCTTCATCGTCCAAGGCCGATGCCGGCCTTTTTTTTACCGTGGGCACACAACTACACCCGAGAACAAACAGCACTAAACCGAGAAAAATTGTTTGTGTTTTCATCAATTAGCTCATCGGTATCTCATCAAAAAAATTTACCCGGTCTGGCAACAAACGACCTTGGACTGACCCCCCTCCAGGTTTTCATTACAATAAGGGAGAGAGGTTTTTGCGTGAAATACTTGATCTTATGCCTTGCACTTTTGGCCCTCGCCAATTCCCTTTTGGCGGTCGAAAAACTGGTAGTTATCCAAGCGGTTTCTGAAAGTGCCAGGAGCTTTGCCATCCGCCAGGGGCAGGCCGAAGGTGTGGTCAAGGGGCAGTCCTCCCTTTTTACCAACGAAGATGCGGGAGTCATCGCCATCGCCAAAGAAGTAAATCGCCGTTTTTCAGTTTGGGAATTGCGGGCGGATCAAGGCACTGTCCCCTTTCACAAAGGCCAGGAAGTGATTTATTCAAATTCACCTTTGAGTGTCTGGCTCTACCTTCCCAAATACCAACTCGATCACTATCTCAGAATCCCCGAAGACCTGGCCTTCAGGCCGTCCAGCAAATGGGTCGTGCGCGGACACTACAGCTACGCCTTGAGCGAATCCATTTCCCAGACCGACAGTGAACGCTATGTGGGAAAAATTGGGTTTCAGCTCGCAGGTCTTTTGGCCAAGCGCTTTTGGCCACGCTTTGAATACGCGGCAGGACTGCGTTTCGATCAGGAGAGAATGACTTTTAAAAACCCCGCCATCAGCACCATTTCACGGCGCATTTTTGCCATCGGTGAAGGAAGTTACCATTTCCACTCCCTGCCTCCTTCTCAAGGACATTTTTATTTGGGGGTGGGCCTGGGATTTGGCACTTCCTTTACTTCCATTGATGAGTGGGTTTCGTCGGGAGTGGCCTTTGTCCTTCCCATTGTCAAACTGGGCTATATTGAAAAACTCACTTACAACCGCTCGCTGGTGGTGGAGGCCTCTTTTGAATCCATCTCCGAAAATGAAAGCTTCGCCGACTCCAGACAACAGGCCTCCCACACCATCAACGGAAAGCTGGGTATCGGTCTGAGGTTTTAGACCGGCCAACCGGCGGTAATCACTCAAAAAATTCATCCAAAACAAAATAACTCAATAAATTTTGGAATATTCCGATAAGGTTTTAATGGAAAAACGAAAGAAAATCCTATTCACCAGCGCCCTGGTTGTGCTCTTTGCGCTCACTCAAACCATGCTCTTTGGCCTGGCCAATTTTTTTTCCTTTTACCAAGACCATTCCCTCTTCTACAGTTATGCAGAAATTTTTGCCGCCTTTTTGTTTTTCCTTTTGCCCTCCATTTTTGCCGTTGATTTTGCCAAAGATTATTGGCCGCTCTCCTGGCCAAATCCCCTGCAAAAAAATTGGGGCCGGGTTGTCGCCGCCCACGCCATCGCCTTTAGTGCGCTGATGATTCACTATGCAGGAAACCATACCATGCAAACGGCTTTGGGGGTCAAGCGCTTTGAAAACCGCTTCTTTCAATGTCTTCCCCATGCTCCCTGGCCGGCGCAAACAAGCTGGGGCCAGGCAGTTGCCCACAAATTTTTTCAAAATACTTCCATTTCCTGGCAATATTCCTGGTACACTTTGGAAGATATTTGCCGGCTGGAAAATTTGAGAACCAGTTTTTCTCCCCTAAAAACTGATCTGCCCCACCACTGTACGGATCAAAAAAAATACTCCTGTTTGATAAACACGCTGGAACACCTCACCGGACACGCCCCCCTGGGAACTGCCGGAGTGGTTTTGGCGCAGGATTTTTTGGAAGAAGTGCGCGATTTTGAATGGGAAAAGAGCAAACAAATCTACCGAAATACACGCGGCCTTGCATCTCATCAACAGGGCCGTTCCGCACAAATTGAAATCTCCCAGGCACGAGAGAAATTGAAACTTTTGGAACAACACCTAGTGCGCATCCTCGACAGCTTTGACTGGGCCTCGCGGGCGGGAATGCTTTCAACCGTGGAATTTCAAACCGTACGCTTTCCCGGTCGGGCGGTGGCGTCCCTTTCCACCCTTGAGAAAAAAGCACTCAGTCAATATTCCAAGAAGGCCTCCGCCTCCCAATGGTCTGATTTCTTTGAATTTATCTCGTCTCCTCCCCGTTCTGAAAACGGGATGGAACTCCCCATCGGCCCCGAAATTTGGCCCAGTGTGCGTTTGCAATCCATCGACCACTATATCAGGGGCGAATTTTTTAACAGTGCCCGCAATTTGATCGGGCTTGAAGGCGTGGCAACGCTCCAAAGCATGCAATACATTCTGATCCACGCCCCTCTCCCCCACCCCGAAAAATTGGCCTATACCCAACACATCCAAGACCTCACCAAACGCTACGGACTTTGAGGTTTCGAGCAGGGTTTACGGCCTCCATTTGCTGACCTAGAATGGGTAGCAGTTGATTACTGCCCATCGTCATCAAAGGAGGTGCTATGAAGGGAAATCCTAAAATTATCGACGCGCTCAACAGCGTGCTTTTGCGCGAACTGACCGCCATCAATCAGTATTTCCTCCACGCACGCATCCTGCAAGACTGGGGCCTGGCCAAAATCGGCCAATTGGAATACAAGGCCTCGCTGGACGAAATGCGCCACGCCGACCAACTGATTCAACGGATTCTCTTTTTGGAGGGACTCCCCAACGTCCAGCAATTCGGCAAAATCTGTGTCGGCAAAACCATCCGCGAAGTGCTGGAATTTGACCTCAAAGTGGAAAATGAAGCAGTTCCCGTGCTCAAAAGAAGCATTGAACTGTCCGAAAAAGAGCAGGATTTTGTTTCGCGCAAGCTGTTTGTCTCCATTTTGGAAAGCGAAGAAGAACACATCGACTGGCTCGAAATCCAACTGAATCTGCTCGACAAAGTGGGCGAACAAAATTATATGCAGTCACAAATCGACGCCAGTGCTGGGGCCTGATTCACTTACTTTTGACGGGAAATAGTTATAAATCTGATCGGGCCATCGCTGCCGTACACAGAGGGAATGTCCAACTGCTCGTAATGATTTCTATAGGGAGAATCGGAAGCTGGTTGGTAACAACTTAAACTGGCATGAGTGTCCGAAGCTATCCTCACGCCCAAGCGGCACTGAATGTTTTCATATCTCTCCCCGGAAGCGAGATCGACGGAAAAAGTCACCGGGATATTAACTCCTAAAAAAACATAGGGCCTGTCGGCAACTTTGAGAGAATCAACCCTTGCAACTGAAAGTTTTTCCCGTATCAGTTCGGCAATGGCCACTTTATCAATGTATAAGACTTCGAGACTTTTTTCCGTTGCCCCGGTTTCAACGATTAAATGAATCGCCAATTCCGATTCGGTTTCAGATAGGCCCGTAACGCTATCGGCGGCACCGGCAAACCAGCTTACAAATGAGAAAAGGAAAAGGATAAAAACTTTCATGGCAGACTATCTCCTCGCTTAGTTGTTATCGTGAAGCCTTCCAGATTGGTTGAGAAAATC
This sequence comes from Bacteriovoracaceae bacterium, assembly GCA_965215445.1. Lineage (GTDB taxonomy): Bacteria > Bdellovibrionota > Bacteriovoracia > Bacteriovoracales > Bacteriovoracaceae > CBDBLK01. Next base: position 2,354,910 of record CBDCDT010000002.1, read on the forward strand.
CGTGAATAGTTTTAAATTATGAGAATTCACATTCTCACCTTTGATGATACCTGCGTGAATTTGTCCTGCTAAATGTTTGCGGTATGCAGGAACAATGTTGCCATAATCACTTCTCAACCAAGCTATGGAACCAAAGAGGACAACAGAAGAAATAACCATGGTAGTTATACTCGCTTTTTTTGATATTTCAGGGAATCGGACAAAGAAATTTACCGTCCCATAAAATCCCGAAGCTACAGAACCAACAATTCCCAACGTACCTAGTATTGCTTTACCTGGTTCAATATAAAGTTCTTCATTTAATTTCGAGGCAAATTGATCCAAGTCCGATGCGGCCACCTCCAAAATGGTGGGGCAATGCAAGTCTAAATTTGATTGATTTTCATCTATGGAAATATTTTCGATTCCAACAGGAATACTACAAGCGTAAACCAAAACCACGTCTTCATCTTCTTGATTTTCCAGGTAGTAAAAATCGAGAACTGTAGGTAGGAGATTATTCGCCTTTAACCCCGTTGAAGAAAAAACCAATACGGCACTTATAAAGGACACTACCAGCACTTTGAAATCTTTCATCTTGAACTCCTCGAGTTTGCTTTTTTATTTCAAGATGAAATTAGTATACTATAAGGATTGAAAGTGCAAGAGGTTTTTTTTTAAAAAAAAATCTTGACGCTCGCAGCTGTTAACGCGAATCGTCTTCTTCTCTCTCCGCCTGGGGAAGGTAACGCAGCAGGGTGTTAATGGTGTCCACGTCAATGCTGCCAAATTGGTGCTCTCCCTGGCCCCCACCCTCTTCAATCGCCTTTTGGCCCACTTCTTTTAAACTTTCAAAATAAGGGCCTTGCCAATCCCCCGCCTGCCCGTCTCCGGCCGGTCTGCGACTGGTATCAAAGACGGATTGTTCCAGTTCCGCCGCCAGCGCGGCAGTATTTCGGCCCACTCTTTTGTCCCCTTCGCGCAAGCTGATATAGGCCGAAACCACGTTGGAATAATGAACCGCCTGGGCGTAGTGTTCGGGACGTTTGCCGGCCTCTTCTTGCAAGCGCGCCAGTTTGCCCTCGGCCTGATCGGGTTCAAAGAGAGTCCGCCGGTTAAATTTATCCCGCATGGCCTCAATTAAAGCATCTCTTTCGAGCAGCGAACGCCTGGCAAAACGCGCTTTGATGAGTTCAATTTTCCCTTCGTCACCGTCTAAAATTTCCTGCGCCCGCTCCTCGCTGACTCCATTTTCCAGCAGCATCGCCTTGAGGTTTTCATTGTTCTCGTCATTGCTCAGATCACGACTAATTTTGGCACTCAAGGCATAGCGCCGGAGAGAATACTCGTCGAGCATTTTGAAATTCTGCTCTTTATCTATAAACAGGGAGGCGCACTCTTCGTCTTCGGCGGCGGAAGTTTCCCTGCACTTTTTTAGGTCTTCCGCGTGCTCGTCGGCCACTTCCTGCCAAGTGGAATCTTCCACAACTCCTTCAACAATTTCTCCCGAAGAGACGTTGACGACTTTGTTGACCAATCCCCCTTCAACTTCGTTTCTCTGTTTGGTGGCAACCTGCAATCCGGCAGGCCTTTCTTTTTTCAGGCGCTCCCATCCCTTGTCCACATTCTTTAGGCCGATGAGCATTTGCCTGGAGGCCTTGAGGTAGTCCACCGCCACACAGGATTGCTTGAAAGTTTGCCCTTCCGTAATCTTGGTGTGGACTTTGTGTTGGCAACTTCCCTCGGCATAAGCTTCTTCACTCGCTTTATAAAGGCCTTCTTGGGCACAAATGGTTACTAAGCTGCTTAGACACTTGGAAAAGTTAATAAACCCCGAGGGAACCTGTTCACCTTGTTCTCCTTGTTGCCCTTCTTGCCCCTGCGCAGGCCAGTTGACGGGATTGCCCAGGCTTTGGATATTTTCCTTGCGAAGATTTTCGTCATCGGGGCGGTAGTCAAACCACAAACTGCCGCCCCGGCGGCACTGGCCTCCCACTTTACGGTAAACTGGCAGGGCCTTGCTACTCAGACAAAAAGAAGAAGTGGTGTGCAAAATATTGCGGCCGAGTTGAGAAGAGTAGAGATCGTGCCAAATTTTGTGGTCGCGCACGACTTGCGCCCCTTCTTTTTCATCGTCGAACAAAACTTTTTTGAGCCGCTCGGACAAATAGTCCCGCAAGCGATGGGTGATTTTATCTTCGCGGGTAACGACATTGACGGTATCCACTCCCTCGTATTTTGAAGAGCTATCTTCCTCTCCCGCTTTCAGCTTTTCCATCACCTCGTCTCTCACATCTTGCCCAAGGGGTGCAAGTTTCTCACTGCCATTCCACAGGCAATTGCCCATATTAAATTTTTGTGGCGAAGACGATTTTTTGCGCTCCTCCTGACAATTGCGGTATTGGCCATCAAGTCCTTGCACGGAATCCAGCAAGCGCCCCAGGCGCGGGTCGATATCTTCGCTGTAGGCGCCCGTTTTTTCTTGCGTTTCTTGTTGTGTCTCTTGCGAATTACCGGACAAAAACAGGCACGCTGCCAGCAAAAATAACTTTCCCATGGGTCTATTATAGACTCAAATCGCCCGCTCGGGAAAGAAAAGATGGCCTTTATCTGGAGGCATTGACAAAATTTGGGAAGACAAGCGTTTGAGTATTTCGTAGTACCATAAACAAATAGCGATTGGCAGGATATAAATAATCCAGGAACCGGAGTTCCACAAAATGGCCTTTCTGACTAGGGAATTGGCCTTTTTGAGTGCTTCAACAATATTTGTATTTTCGATTTTTTCCAAGGCCTTTGATCTTTTTTCAACTTCTTTTTTAAACGTGTTGTCTCGGACGAGTATCTTGTTGGTTTCAAAAAGCATCACGATATTGAGTTCCGACAAAAAGTGGATGCATTGAGATATTCCATCGTGAAAGAACAAAACACTTTCCCGTTCAAAATCCTTCAAATTTTTAGAAACCATTTGGTAGCGAACGCCGTCCCTTAAAGCAAAGAGTTCATTTCTGAGATGAAATCTCGCAGTAGGGGCAATCACGCCTTCGTACACAAAGTGCCAAACTGTGGCCAAAAGGAGAAAAATAATAGTGTGTGACAAAATTTCCATTTAATCGCTCGATTTTAATTCTATTCCACTTAACTCACTTTGCAAGCGAGATTTTTCTTTCCCGATTCTTTCATATTCCGCCTTAAAATGCCTTCTCATTATGGCAACGTGATAAATCCAACCAGAAATGCAAATGACAAGCAAGGGGTAGACCATAAGTTCCCCGGCCTCCAGTTTTTTGACTAATGCTCTCAATAACACCAGAATTTGATCTTCGGGAACTCTCAAAAGAATGAGAAGAACGATCATTATTAGACCCAATGGCAAAAGCTGCCCTTTGTTAATTGCTATAGCAACAATATCTCTTACCGCTTCCGCCCAAGTAAGGCCGTCATTTTTTTGTTTACTCATTTCTATGTATTTGCCATAAATTGTCTCTCTTTGTCAAATATATTTACTGGGAAAGGGCCTTCAATTTTTGCAGTCGTGCAGGCAAATCCATCGCGCGGGTAAGTGATCTACCCATCACGATATAGTCGGCCCCGGCGGCAAAGGCGGCCTCGGGGGTGTAGGTGCGTTTTTGGTCAATAAGCGAATCACCGGCGAAACGAATCCCGGGGCAGACTTTGACAAGAGAGCGGCCTTTCAAATAGGAAAGCTCGGCAGCAGAGCACACCACTCCGTCGAGGCCGCAGGTTTCGGCCAAATCAAAGAGGCGTTCAAAAGCGGCGGGAATGTCTTTTTCAGAATAAGTATAGAGTTCCCGAAAATCGTTTTGATCCAGACTGGTCAGGTAGCTGACGCCTAAGAGTTTGCAGTCGGGCAATGCCTCCCGCGCTGAAGACACCGCCCTTTGAAGCATTTCCCGGCCGCCGCTCAGGTGTAAAGTCAAAAATTGCACGGGCAGGCCCTCCAACGCGCGGATGGCGCGGGAGACGGTGTTGGGGATGTCGTGAAATTTTAAGTCCAAAAAAATCTTTGTGCCGTATTCTGTGGACAATTGGTGCACAAACCCCCGCCCGCCGGCGCAAAAGAGTTCCAGGCCGACTTTGGCCCAGGGAATGGAACTTCCCGCTTTTTTTAAAAACTCCAGGGCATCTTCGGGGCGTCCATAGTCGAGAGCGACGATGGTGCGGTCGAGTGTTATAGCAACCCCCCTTGCAGTTGGTGAATTTCTTGCAGGGAACAAGGTGAAAGAGCGGAGCTTTCCGTATCCGTGGTTTTCAGCATCGCCTCGATCACGGCGCAGATATTTTCCCTGCGGGTAAAACAGGGAATGCCCAATTGGATGGCGCGGTTGCGGATAAATTCGCCGTCGGATTTGGAGGTTCCCGTATTTTGGGGAGTATTAAACACCGCCCGCAAATTCTTTTCGTGCAAGGCCTCCAAAATGGAGCGGTGAGAGTCCTGCCCCACCTTGTCCACCTGCTGGCAATCCAGACCCTGCTGCCTGATATAGCGGCAGGTTCCCGGCGTGGCCATAAATTGGTAACCGAGTCTGGTCAAGGCCGCTAAATAGGGAAGCAGCAGGGGCTTGTGTTTATCCGCCAGGGAAAAGAGAATCCTCCCCACTTTGTTGAGGTGTGGGTAATTGCCCAGATAACTTTTCATCACCGCCCTTTCCCGGTCGCCATCGAGTCCCATCGTTTCCCCCGTCGAGCGCATCTTGGGGCCTAGAATAATATTGTCTTGTAAAAAGCGGTCGAAGGGAAAGGTCGATTGTTTGACCGCATAGAAAGGCGGCATCTCTCCGGCACCGTGACTCCAGTTGGGGATTTCTCCCCCCAGCATGGCCTTGGTGGCGAGTTGGGGCAGGGAAATATTGTAGGCCTTGGAGAGAAAGGGAAGTGTGCGCGAACCGCGCGGGTTGGCCTCGATACAATAGACCAAATCGTCCTTGACGGCGTATTGAAAATTGATTGGGCCAACCACTCCCAAGAGTTCGGAAAGTTCTCTTGAAATGCACTTGATTTTTTGCAAATTTTGCTTTGAAAGCTTTGATGGAGGGGCGACCATTCCGCTGTCTCCCGAGTGAACCCCGGCGTGTTCGATGTGTTCGCAGATACAAAAGATGGTGTGCCCAAAGCGGTCGCGCACCAAATCCACGTCGTATTCCAAAGCACCTTCCAGGTAGCGCTCCACTCGAAAAATGGTGGTGGATTTTTGCAACTGGTGTTTGAGTGCGGTGGGAAGGGATTCAATGTCGCTGTGGCGGTAAAAAATATACATGCTCTCTCCGCCGATCACATAGCTGGGGCGGATAATCACCGGCATACCCATGTCCAGCATGGCATTGAGCAAATGCTTGTGCCCCTGCACTTCTTTGGAAGGAGTTTGGGCCAAGTCTACTTTTTGAGTCATCTCACCAAACAGTTTTCGGTCTTCGGTGAGGTTGATCGTCTCCATGGAAGAGCCCAAAAAGCGGAATTGAAAAAAATCGCTGCGGAAACTCTGCTCGATATATTTGCGGATGCCGATGCCGGTTTGGCCGGAAAAACTGGTGATGACTCCCTTGGGGCCTTCGTTTATGAGCACATCAAAGACGTCCTCCGAATACAGTGCTGAGAGATACAGGCGGTCGGAACTGTCGTAGTCGGTGGATACTGTCTCGGGATTGGAGTTAATCATAATCGCCGGCGTCTGCTGGTCTTTTAAAAACCCGCAGGCCTTCACACAGGAGTAGTCAAATTCGATGCCCTGTCCGATGCGGTTTGGCCCTGAACCCAGAATAACCACCGAGTTTTCTTTTGAAAGCGGCCGTGCCTCGTTTTGCTTTGCCGTGTAGGTGCTATAAAAGTAGGGAGTGCGCGCCTCAAATTCCCCGGCACAGGTATCCACCGCCTTGTAGGCCGGAAAAAGCCGGTGATCGGCGCGGAATTGAAAGATTTCCGACTGCCCCTTATTGCTCAGGTAGGCCAGGTATTTGTCGGAAAGGCCCGCGCTCTTGAACTCCAGGAAAGTTTCGCGCTGAAAGAGAGTATCGGGGTCGTTTCTCACTTCTTCTTCAAGCAGGCGCACTTTTTCCATTTGCTCGACAAACCAGGGAGTGATTTTTGAAAGCTCGCAAATTTCCTCCAGAGATATTCCCCGGCGCAAGGCCTCCAGAGCGGTCAAGAGTCCCAACTGTCTGGGCGCTGCAAGCCGTTCCTTGAGATAATCCGCACTCATATCCACCGGAGCGGTTTTTAATTGTGCCAGTTCGGGAATCTCCAACCCTATCTCCAGCGCCCTCAGCGCCTTGAAAAAGGCCTCGTTAAAACTCCCACCCAGTGCCAGAACTTCCCCTACAGAACGCATGGAAGGCCCCAAAATTTGCGATGAGGTGGGGAATTTTCCAAAGGGGAAAATGGGGATTTTGACCGCCACATAGTCCAGTGTCGGCTCAAAGGCCACCTTGGAGGCGCGGGTGATGTCGTTTTCAATGTCTTCCAAACGGTACCCCATCGCCAGGAGCGCCGAAATTTTGGCGATGGGGTAGCCCGTCGCCTTGGAGGCCAGCGCTGAAGAGCGGGAAACCCGCGGATTCATTTCGATGACCACAATCTCGTCTTCGTCGCAGGGGTTGACTGCAAATTGCACGTTGGCACCACCGGCGACCACCCCCATGTGCTTGGCCACGTTGAGGGCGATGGTGCGCATGGTTTGATAGCAGCGGTCGCTGATGGTTTGCGCCGGGGCCACTGTAATGGAATCTCCGGTGTGGATACCGCAAGCATCGACGTTTTCAATGGAACAAATGACCACCCCATCGCCCTTGCCATCGACCATCACTTCCAACTCAATTTCCTTGTAACCGAGCAGTGAGCGCTCCAAGGCGATGGGAAATTGCAAATCACCTTCCAGAACTTCGCGCCACTCCTGCTTTGAGTAAACCAACAAGGCCCCCTTGCCCCCCAGGGCAAAGTCGCGCCGGATGATGAGAGGAAAATCCACACAAGACTCGATCAGTTTTTGCGCCTCTTCTTTGGTTTTGGCCTCAAAACGGCGGCAGGTTTTATAACCCAACAATTCCAACTCGCTGGCAAAACGGCGGCGGTCTTCGGTTTTTCTGATAGTTTCGGCACCCGCACCGAGTAGGGCAATGCCGTTTTCGCAAAACCATCCCTCCTCTTCTAGCTCGACACAAAGATTGAGGGCGGTCTGTCCTCCCATGGTGGAAAGCACGGCATCGACTTTTTCTTTGAGGATAATTTTTTTGACATTTTCAGTGGTAATCGGTTCGATATAAGTCCGAAAGGAAAGCTCCGGGTCGGTCATAATGGTGGCGGGGTTGGAGTTGAGCAAAACCACTTCCACCCCGATTTCGCGCAAAACTTTGCAGGCCTGGGTTCCCGAATAGTCAAACTCCGAGGCCTGGCCGATGCGAATGGGGCCAGAGCCAATCAACAAAACGCGCTTGTAAGGGATTTCCCTGGGGGCGAGCTTTTGCCCTCGAGGGGGAGCGCTAAACAATTGGGATTCCACTACTGGCGCTCTTTTTTCGCCCTCCAAATAATCTTTGATTTCCTCAAAAAAAGAATCCGCGTCCCTTGGCCCCGGGTGTGCCTCGGGGTGAAACTGCACCGAGCGCACGAAGGAGTCGCTGCTGCTGATGCCCTCCACCGAGCCGTCAAAGAGGCTTTCGTGGGAAATAAAAAGAGGCCACTCGGCATTTTTAAGCAACGCCTCTCTTTCGAGAGCGTAGCCATGGTTTTGGGAAGTAATCACCACCCTGCCACTCTCCCGATCAAAGCAGGGGTGATTGATTCCCCGCTGTCCGAAAGGCAGGCGCACGATTTCCCCTCCCAGCGCCTGGCCCAAAAGTTGATGGCCCAGGCAAATCCCGCGCACCGGAATTTCCAGTTTGAGCATTTGCGCCACCTGCTCCCTTTGAAAGGGCATCTCCCGAGGGTCACCTGGCCCATTGGAGAGAAAAATCATTCGCGGGGAAAGTGCGCGCACCTGTTCGGCAGTGGCATCAAAGGGCAGACTCACCAGGGGAAACCCCAACATTTTGAGGCGCTCAACGATCGCCCTTTTGCAACCGTAATTCATCAGCGCGATGGGATGCTCTCCGGCAACTTCCACTTTGGCCTCTTTTTGACTGACTCGCGCCAAATCGTTGCAGTGAAGACTCGCCCGCGCAAAGGCCTCGCTCCCGGGATTTTGAGCATCCCCTGTAATCACCGACTTGTGACTGCTCCTGCGGTGGGTGAGATAGCGCACCAACGAGCGCGTATCCAGTCCCGAAAAGAGGGGCACTCCCACCGTCCCCCAAAAGGGGTTGGGTTCAAAGTGGCGCGCGATCAAGGCAGTGGCGTGACAACGACCACTCTGCGCCACTTTTGCGTCGCTGGGGTAGTGGCCCACATGAGAGGTGGAAAAAATAATATGTTGACCTAAAAAACTGGGGTCGGTCACCGTCTCCTGATAGCCGCTCATGGCGCTGGTGAAAGCGGCCTCGCCCCAAATCCCCGTCTTTAAACGCGAGTCATCTTCTGGAAGAGAAAGCTGGCCCGCAAAAGAAGTGCCATCTTCAAAGTGGAGCCAGGCCCTAGAGGTCTTCGATTTTGCGGTCATAAAACTGAACCCCCACCTCGTTGTCGTTGTTTTGTAAAACCGCCTGCATGACCGCCATCCGCATATAAATCGAATTGCGCACTTGAAGATGCCCGAAATAAGCGGGTGAATTCATCGTCTCGCGGGCAATTTCCACTCCCACGTTGGCCGGGCCTGGATGAAAAAGGGGAATCTTTTTTCCCAACCTTTTCAAACAATTTGCGTCCACCCCGTAGTCACGGGCGTATTCCTCGGTGGAACCCGCCAGGCGCTTGCCCTTGTGGCGCTCCCTTTGAATACGCAGCAGATAGGCCAGGTCACAATTTGCCAGCGCCTCGTCGCGACTGCCAACAATCTCGACAGAGGAAGACAGTGATGAGATTTTTTCGGGCAAAAATTCCGGCGGCCCACACAAGAGAATTTTAACCCCGTACCAGGGCAGTAAATCCAAAAGGCTGTTGGCCACCCGGGAGTGAACTACATCGCCGATGATGGCCACGGTTTTACCTTCCACTTCCAGGCCAATTTCCAACATGGTAAACAAATCCAAAAGCGCCTGGGTGGGGTGCTGGTGCATACCATCTCCCCCGTTAACAATGCGCAGGGGAGGGCGGGCCTTGAGCTCGAGTTGCGTCAGTTGATGAGAGACGCCGGTGCGGATAATGCACAAATCGACTCCCTGAGTGCCCAGCGTGGCCAGGGTTTCATCCAATTCTTCCCCTTTGTTCAGCCCCGAAAAGTGGGCCTGAAAGTCGATGTACTGCCCTCCCATCTTTTTAATGGCGATAGCGAAGCTGTACTTGGTGCGGGTGCTGTCTTCCAAAAAGAGGGTGGTCACCACCGGAGTGCGGATAAAGGGAATGGGCAGGCCCTGCCAGTCGTCGGAATAGCTTTTAAATTTTTTGGCCAAGGCCAAAAGCCCGTCGACCTGCTCTTTGGTGAGGTCGCGAATGGATTCCAAAACCGAGGGGAAATGGCGCATTGTCGGCCAATATAGTGGACACACGGCAGGTTCGTCAACTATGCTGCTGGGGATGCATGCTCTCGACACCCTCGCCCAATCCGAGGCCCTGATCAACGAATACAAGGGCCATTTATTTGAATTCTTGGTGGGGCAGGAACTGGCCACCCAATTTTCCTGCCAAAACTCTTTCCAAACCCAGTTTAGCACCGGGCGCCGGCGCAAACTGGCAACATTTGAAACCTGGCTGCGCCACAACCGCCCCCATCTGGTACACCAGCTACCCCTTTTGGCCAAAGAGTGTGCTCAGCATTTGGGCCGCGTGCTGGAAGGCCCCATCCAGCAAGTCGTGATGGTGGGCCAATGGGCCAGTGCCGTAGACCGCTCCCCCCTCAAAGAGGCGGATTTGTTTCTGGTCAAGGGCGAGGGCCTGATTCCCGTCAGCCTCAAATTGTGCAAGCGGGAATCCTTCGTCAACACCAAATCGGCGGGTATCTTTAGTTTTTTTGACAAGTATTTTGCCACCTGCAACGCTCACGCCAGTGCGCACTTGCAGGAATCCCTGAACCAAACTGTGCGCAAGAGTTTTGCCCAAATGATGGATCAACTCCAGCGCTCTTCTTGGACTGCGGCGAAAGATTCGGAGCTTCCAGGCCAACTCCCTCTCCCCTGGCAAAAGCTGGTGAGTGCCCACTATCAACGGGTCATCGAGGCCCTGCACAAAGGCGTAAAAAAACTCTCCCAATCGCGCCAAAACTTTGAGCAGAGTCTGGCCCCCCTGATCGGCATGGGAGAAAACCAAACTGTCCAGGCGGTTTGCTTTCACCGGGGAACGGACAACTACCAACTGGACAGCATCCAAATCAAACCGGCGGGAAAGCGGCGTGAACTTTGCTCAAACTTTCAAATCATGGACTATGTTCCCCCCCGTGCCAGCTTTGAAATTCTCCTTCCCAAGCAAATCTTACAAATCAGGGTCAAGCCCATGAATAAATTTACGGTGATGGGCCTTAAAGTTAATTGCTCGATTAAAAAATGCACTGATGGATAAAGGAAAAAGGCAGGCCTTGTTTTTAGACCGCGACGGTGTCATCAACATCGACCGCGGCTACGTCCACACTCAAGAGCAGTGGGAATGGTGTCCAGGTATCTTTGAACTCCTCAAATGGGGCCGGCAAAACTACGACTTCATCATCGTGCTCACCAACCAATCGGGAGTGGGCCTGGGCCTCTACCCCGAAAAGAGCGTGCGAGAGCTGCACCAATGGGTGGACGAACAACTTCAAGTGCGCAACCTCAAAATCGACGCCTGGTACTTTTGTCCCTTTCATCCCCAAGGAAGTCTTCCGGCCTTTAGGCGCAAAAGTTTGCAAAGAAAGCCCGCCCCCGGACTGGCGCTGGAGGCGCAAAAAGAGTGGGATTTGGACTTGTCCCGCTCACTGATGATCGGGGACAAAAAAACCGACCGCCTGGAAGGCCTGGGCATGGAAACCCTCTTTATTCAGGGGAATTATGATCTTAAAGGGGAATCCTCGGTTTTTTCAAGCCACTTCGAGTTGTTGCGCTTTCTCTCAAAGCGTGCCTAAAATTTCAGTAAAGGATTTTTAAATGAAATTTTGGCCCATCCTGCTTTTCGTCTTTTCCTGCGCACTTAAAGAGCGGGAAACTTCCCCTCCCGTATCTGCCACTCCCGCGCCGGTCGCTGAAAAAACTGCTGCCGAACCTCAAAAAGGCGACAAAGCGGCCTACCACCAACTGCGGGGACTCCCCCTGGCCGACGTCCACCTCCACACCCGCAATTATATCCAAGAAGGTGTGAGTCTCACCAAGACCTACGAAATCCTCTCCAGTCGCGGAGTCCGGCGGGCGGCGGTTTTCGGTATTCCCCTGCAACAAAGATGGGACATGCACACCGGAGTGGCCCCCGGCTACTATCTCCACGACGACCAGACCTTGTATTACTACAGCGCCATCGACGCCATGATCGCCGCCGAATACCAACGCTTGCCGCGCCTGCGCAAAAAAATGTTTGACCCCATGATCGTGGGATTCAACCCCACCGATGGCCGTGCCACAGACCACATCCGCAATATGTTGCTGACCTTTCCCGGCGTCTTTAGCGGTATCGGCGAATTTTCCATCAAAAAAGAAGTCGTCTCCAGCAAAATTGCCGGCGGGGCGGCCAATATTGAAGACCCCGCTCTGGGACGCATTTTGGATTTCGCCGCCGAGGCGGGCCTGGTGGTACTCTTTCACTGCGACCTGGACGCCATGATCTCCCACAATTCAGAACGGCCGACTTATCTTCAGGCCCTGCGCGACCTGTTCCGCCGCCATTCCAAAACCAGCATTATCTGGGCGCACACCGGACTCGGCCGCTACGTCAAAGCGCGGATTGGGCACACCCGTTGGATGAGTTCCCTGCTCGCCGCCAATCCCAACCTTCACCTCGACATTTCCTGGGACGTGGTGGTCGCCGAGCAATTTTTCCGAGGTGACAAACTGGCACCCGAATGGAAAAACTTTTTGCAAAAACACTCGGGGCGCATCCTGTTTGGCTCCGACGTGGTGGCCCCCACTTTTGCCAAATACGACAAACTGCTCGCTCTCTACAACCGCATCTGGCGGGAACTCCCCCGGCCAGCGGTGGAAAATATCATCTACGGCAACTATGTAAAACTCTTCGACCGCGCCCGCTCGCAGGTGCGCGCCTGGGAAAAGAAAAATCAGGCCCGGTAACTGCCAAATCACCTGATATTAAGGATTTATCTATCTTGTCTTCAAAAAGATGCAAAAAGCATCATTTTGAAGTATAATGAAAAGATAGGAGGATGCCATGTCAAGACCTAGAACTATCCGCTTTAAAGAAGAACTCGATTCCGAAGTTGATGAGTACACCAACAAGAATGGGCTTAACCTCAATCAATTGATAAATCTCGCCGTCGCAAAGTTTATTAGTGAACCCAATACTATTGAACTCATCCCCGCCGATGATGACAAATGGAGCGAGGAAATGAAAAAGGCGTTTGTCAAACACCGAAAGGCGATGGATGAATTGGCCTAGATGAAAATCAAACCTCCAACCGCAGAGCAAGTCATTAAGACCAATGAGTATATTTGCAAACAGCAAGGAAATCCATTTCTTGTTCTCGAAAGGGGAAAAATTGAGAGCGCACTCCATACCGCCTTCTACCCCGGCAGCGACCCCTTCTCTACCGGAAATATTGCCAGGATTGCCGGGGCCTTATGTTTTTATCTGGTCAAAGCTCACGCTTTTCTTGACGGAAATAAGAGGACAGGTGCCCTCACGGCCATAACCTTTATGAGAAATCACGGACAGGATTTAACTTACCCGCAAAACGAAACGAACGGCCAATCATCTCTGACTAATACTATTGAACAGTGTTCAACAAGCAAATTAAGCAAAGACGAATTAGTGGAATGGTTTGATCTTCACAAAACGAAAAACAAAGGCCCGGTAAAAACCGGGCCTTGAAAAAATCATCATTGAGATAAGAAATTAAAGAACGGGAGCAGCGGCCTCCAAATCATCGGAAGCGTCGGCGGGGCCAAGCTCTTCTTCCAAAACCGTGTCGTCGGAAACCTCCAATCCAATGGCCTGGTCAACTTCAAAGTTTTCCAAAACCAACGTACAGGCGGAAGTCTCATCGCCCCGATGAGTTCTGGCATAAAAGGAATGAGTTCCGGCGGCAATGCCCGAAACGTCAACCTCCATCGACCATCCGCCTTCCGAGGTGGCCGAACCCGCTGCTTGAGTACAAGCGGCATCGGTAAAAAGGTCTACCCGGTCGCCGCTCGGAACATCATCAAAAGAGAGTGAAAAGGAGACATTGTCCCCCCACGCAGAATAGTCATGGCCACTATAAGTCGGTGATGCCAGCGTCGCCTCTCCTGCGGCCGCCCCGTCAGTAGAGTCTTCACCAAAAACGACTCCTGCCTCACCGTGTTCTTCGGCGTAATCGACCAGCTTGTCCAGGCCCTCGTTACACCAGTAGTAAGCGCCGTAGCTGGCGGGAAGTTGAGTAAACAAACCCCACAGAGCACTGGCCATCAATTGTTGTTTGCCCATCACAAAAAATCCTACAGCAGTGTGAATAATGGAGGCCCCCAATCCGCGCGCAATGGCCCCGCCAGGGCCTTCGGCCCGTTGGTGGGGATCGGCCTCGTCGCGTTCGAGGGATGCTCCGCAGGTCAAGACAGCGTTGCCCACCGCTAAAACCAAAGCACTAAGGCCCATAAAGACCTTGCCACCGACTCCGGTCAACTGGACTGAATCGGTATCGAACATTTGCGCATGGGCGATGTCATCCCGGTCGCACTCGCGCAACCCCTCGACAGAAGTGTTATCCGTCAGTTTGCAACGGGGGGTTTTGTCTTCGTTGAGCAAAACCACAGACGTCTCGGATGCGTCTTCCGCTTTTTTAAAACGGTCCGGCAAATGCGCCTGGGTTGAAACAAGTGAAGCGAGAGAGAAAAAAGTCAGAGCGGTCTTCCACATTGATGTACCCATAAAATCCTCCTCTGGTTGGGCAAAAATTCCACCACAAGAGGGTTTCACGCCAAAAGAAAGGCCGTCAAGCCCCTCAATGACGTTCTTGGGTAATATACAAGCGAAAAAGTTTGTCTTTAGAGCGCCTGATGGCAGACTCGCCAAGGTTTCTTTTTTCCAGCAGGAAGCGGTAAAATTCCGGTTCCGTATCGGCAATTTCCAAAATGCTCTTGCCCTCGTGTTCGCCAAAATCGACGTAAACCTGATCTTCTTCCAAAATGCCGGTGACGGGACTGACTTCTTGTTGTGCTGCCATCATTCCCTCCTTAGAATAAATTTGGCCTGGACGCTGGAAGTATATAAAAAAATTGTGTCAGCTTTTGACGCTTATGACAACACGCTCAACGAGCTTTTTCTTAACAAAAGCTGACTTGAAATTGTGCTGGACTCTCAAAAGCGAGGTATTGTAAGAAATGCAAATGAAAAGGCCACGTTACTATCTCTATGGCCTGGTGCCGGCCTTGTTTTTGCACGTTATCTTGTGGTGGTGCGGCCTGCACACCCTCAATCTTTTGACCAGCGCACTGGGTTTTTTGTGGCCCTATGCCATGCGCGCTCCAGGGGTGCCCGAAAGGGTGCAAACGCGCGCCTACCGCTACAGTTTCCTGCGGCTCTCACGGCGCGTTTTTTGCGCCCTGGAACGCCGCTCCCCCCTCGCCGCAGAACTCTCTTTTCCGCTCCTGATGGGGCTAGGCCTGGCCTTTTTCACCCCGTTTGCAAACCCCGCCTGGGCCTTGTTGGGACACGCCTGCTGGCAACTTTTTCGCTGGGGGAAAGCGTGAGTGCCTGTCTTCCCGTCTCACTGGGATTGATCGTCTCGAACCCATCCCAAACCGGGTTTTGGGTGTGGATGCAAAAGCGCTGGGAACCCGGCCCTTTCTACGATTATTGGGAATTTCCAGGGGGCAAGTGGAAAGTGGGCGAGCCACCCGAACGCGCCTGCCGTCGGGAAGTCCACGAAGAGGTGGGTGTCGAAATCGACGTCTGGCATCCGTTTAAAATTTATCCCTTCACTTATGCCGACCGCCGCCTTTCTTTGCACGCCTATTTGACTTATAAACGTGCGGAACAAGCGTGGCCCAATGAGAATCGGGAGCGAAAGTGGTGCTGGGTTTCCTTTGCCGATCCGACGCCTGCTTTAAAGGGGAGTCACCTGCCCGCCAACGCCGGTATTGTGCGCGACCTGGCCAGCTATATTGAAGAGACGCAATGGAAGACACCGCCAAATTAGCACAATTTTTTTTCCTCGCTCTAAGTTTGGGGATGGGGCCTTTTCGCCTCTTGGTGGACGTTCGCCAGACGGGGGCAGGATTGACCAAGTGGATGGCCGCCATTTGTGGAGCGGCGATTTTGGGCGCCGTCCTTTTCGGCATCCTTCGCTCGGGGCCGAACGTCTCCCCTCCCTATCTGCTGGCCTTTGCCGCCAATGCCGTTTGCTATTTTGCCATTGACGCAAACGCGGAAAGCGCGCCCTCTCTCTCGCTGGCACGCGCCCACGGGTGGCGCATCTGGAGTGCCAGCGGCCTGTACCATCTGTCCCTCTTGTGGGCCTTGATCGCTTTTTTTAACTTTTCACTCGTCCCCTGCCTGCACGCCCTCAACTCCACCCTGCTTCTAGGCAGCGTGAGTTTTGCCCTGGTCATGGGACACTGGTATTTGGTCACTCCCAGACTCTCAACCCTGCCCCTGCGGGTCGCCCTTTACGCCACCTGGTTTTCCCTCGCCATCAAATTGCTGGTGGCGGCGGTGGGAATTTGGAATACAGACCTGGCGGTGGCCCAACCCTCTTCCCGCATGGACGCCTTGTTTGAATACGTCGTCTGGGCCATGCGCCTTTTGTGGGGATACGCCGCTGTGGGGGGGCTGAGCTATTTTGCCTTTCGGCTGGTCAAAATGCGCTCCCTGCAAAGTGCCACCGGAATTTTTTATAGCATGACCTTCTTTGTCTTTGCCGGTGAGCTTACAGCACTCTATGTTTACCTTCAACGGGGAATCTACTTGTGATGGAAATTACCTTGACTTGCTCTCATTGCGACTCGGGCGTCCACGTCCTCCCCACCGAAGGGGCCAGCGCAATCACTTGTGAGGTTTGCGATGCCTGCCTGCCCTTAAAATTTGACGGGGAACACTTGCAGGGCCGATTAAACCACTGTCCCTCCTGCACGCGCGACGATTTTTACCAGCAAAAAGATTTCAGTCGCAAGTGGGGGGTGGGCCTTTTTATCGTGGCGGCGATTCTTTCCTTTTGGACTTACGGGATAAGCCTGATTGCGCTCTATTTACTCGACCTGTTCCTCTTTCAAAAGATCGGCAACATTGCCATTTGCTACCACTGCCAGGCGATCTTTCGGGGAGTCCAAAACCTAGACGAAATTCCCCCCTTCGACCATCAAAAGCACGATCGCATCCGCTATCCCAAGGCGAAGGCCCAAATCTGAATTTGAGAGAATAATTTAAATCGCTTGTTCGCCCACAAGTTTTTGGAGTTCATTATTTTCGGATATAAGACCATCGGGCATGACAACATCCTTAAGGGATGAGTCGGATAAAACGGCGTAGGCAATATCCGAATCCAAGCTAATCACAAATTGAAATTTGCTGGCCTGTAATGCGTTCAATATCATGGCATCTGAAAAGCCCACACATGTCGTAGCACAAATATCAATAGCACTTTCCCATGTAATTTTTTGAGAAAATAAATGCCTTTGTTCATCCTTATAAATGGAAAGATATTTCACATTGAGTTTTTGCAAACTTTGATATTCTTCATAAAGTTTGGGAAAAAGAAAGGTATTACATAATGAGTTCCACATATCAAGGCCTTTGCTTCCTGAACTGCAAAATTTTTCTCGAATATTTTTGATCTCTCGGTCATAAAATACGGGGTCTGCTCCCTGGGTTATCTCTCGTTGTTTCAGTTTCTGAGAGTAGTAGCGGATTGTCTGTCTTTTTTTATTTGATAGATTGGCCTTTGAAAATTCATCGACGGAATCTCGCAAATCCTCTGTCATTAAAAGGCGTCTGTGAAATTCTAAAAACTCAGCAGTTGTGTTAACCGTAGTAAAACAGGGTATATTTTTAGAGTAAATTTGCCTTCTAAGAAATTCAAAAATACGCGCATGGAATTTCTTGGGAGGATAACTCAAAGCAATGATTACGTTGGCATCCAGAATCGTTCCAGGCATTGGCCCTTTTCGATTCTGGAGGCCAGTGTAGTAATCTTCAAACTCTGAGAATCTAACCACTCTTCCCATTATAAGCGTTGCTCTTCAAGCGAATGGGCAGGGCCACCGTGAGCAATTTGGGATTCATCAGCAGTCACTTCCTCTTCCTCCTCACACTCACTTTCATCTATCATTTCGTTGATCCTTCTGACTTTTTCTTTGTCCAGAGGACGCTTTCTAATTTCTTCCATTTCTTCAACGAACACCTCAAAGGGACTCTTTTCTTTCTTTGCCATAGGTCACACCTCCAGTTTAGGTCTGTGCCATATTAACATACAAATTTTCGCCAGTAACTACCTGTAATTATTAGGATAATTCGCTTTTTCACCCTCTCCAAAAGTAAGTAATGCAACACATAAAACAACGTAACATATCGCTCCCATTTGTCAAGAGGCCCTTACGGCAATCTTTTGTAAAACCTCCAGCTTGCTAAGTTCTGGGTTTTCTTCTTCTGCCTTGGTAATCCTCTCTTTAATCGGCCGAGTCAGTGGTTGCTATCCAATAGGCAAGCAGTTCTTCCGTATAAGATTGATGAGGCGGTGACAGACTCAAAGTTTAGATTTGGGCCTTCTGATCAGACGAAACCCGAGATCGTCGCTCCTGCCGTCCGGGTAGACGCCGTAGCGAAACGCGGAACGCAAGTCCCACGCGTTGCTGTGCCAACTGCCACCACGAATAACGCGCTCAGACCCGGAGTCGGCACCCGAGGGATCAGCCACTCCTTGCGTGGAAAGTCTCCCGTACCAATCCCCCGTCCACTCCCATGTGTTCCCTATCATATCGTAGAGTCCCAGCGGGTTGGCGGGAAAATACCCTATGCGGTGAATTTTTCCATTGGAGTTCTTATCAAACCACCCATAAAACTCCAGATCGCTCTCACTGTCTCCAAACCAATACTTCGTATCCGTTCCCCCTCTGGCGGCAAACTCCCACTCCGCCTCTGTCGGCAGCCCATAAACATAGTCGTCTTGAAGTTGGTTGAGTTTCTCAATAAACGCCTGGGCATGATGCCACGACACCATCTCCACCGGACGGTTGGGGTCAATGAATTCGCCGCCAAAAAACCTCGCTCTCTGCCCATCAATCATAAAATGCGACGGGTTCTCCCCCATCACCAAATAATACTGAAGCTGGGTCACCGGCGTCGCCTGCATCTCAAATGCCCTGGTTAGCCGCACTTCCCTCTCTCCGGCATCCCCCATCCCAAACACCTTCTCTCCCTCCACGCTTCCGTCGGGAAAACCTCTGCGCCTAAATTCAAAAGACTCCAGCGCGCCCCGATCAAAAAGATTTTTACTCATCCTCAACTTCCGCGCCAAATCCCTGAACAATCGAAACGATGTCTCCCTGTCAATCTCACGCCAAATTGCCTTTCTTTGAAAGCCGGGAAGCAGTTTCAAATAGCGTTCAAAATGGCCCGTACCAATTTGTGCCATTAAAAACTGCGCTTTCAAACCGATCTCCACATCCCGCTTTTGAATCCAAATCCTGTCGGTATCCCGCAAGTTTAAGCCCGATGCCAGCAATTTGGAGTCGACACCCGTAAGCGGAGTACTCTCCCGCGATATAATTTTCCTGGCAAAACCTGAAACCAATTCATCAAGTGAATCCAGTGCCAAAACCAAATTCCTCCCCAAGGCAGCATCGCTGGGAATCCCCTCCACAAAATTCCGCGCCAGTTCCCCTTCCATCCAGCTTTCCAAACTACTGCCCCGAAAAACCCGCAAAATACCCGCCAGTTTTTCAATAGAGCGGAAATCAAAACGCTCCCTGATTTTACCCAAAATACCGAGCACCTCTCGATCCGAAATGTCTTCCGCCTGCAACACTTTGACGATTTTTTCCCAATTTTGAGGTGAATAGGCCCGGGCGAGAGATTTTCTGAGTTTGGGGTTGTGCCTGACCAATGGCAAAGCAAACATGATTCCATTGCCCATCAAAAAATCCTCTTTGTATCGGGGAGTGTCCCACAGGTTTTGAATCAACACCACCCGTTCTTCCGCCTTGAAAGTCTCCAGCATTTGAGGAAAAGTAGGGTTTTTCCTATCAAACCATCTGTATAAAAAAATGCGCCTCCTCAATTTGAACGACTGAGAGTGGTCTTGCAGCCATGATTTCAGTGTCCGTTCAAAATCGGGATCAAAGGAAAGGCCTGCCCTGCGAATAGCATCCATGGAAGAGATATAGCGAATTTTATCCTCCACACTCCCGTATTTCAAATTGATGGACGACTGAACCAATCCCTCGAGATTCAATCCTTCAACCTTCCACGCCGTATCCAATTCTCCCGCCAGCATCTCCCAATTCGGGGAAGTCATAGGTGAAACCCGCTTCGATGCCAATTTATCCTGCGCCCGGGAAAATCCCAGGGGAAACTTATAGGCGTGGGCGTGGGGACGGAAATTGCTCAGGGATTCTTGCGCATTAACCAGGAGGTTGTTTTTAACCCAATTTCTAATATCGACAGTATTGGAAAATTCGTTGTATCCGCTCACCTCTTCGGGGATGGCGAGCTTATAACCCTGCTCCTCTACGCTCCTCCTCACTCCCTCCAACAACAGCGCAATATCTTCACTTGCCACGTTCTGGAGTTTGTCCACAAAGGCAACTCTGACCTCTTCTCCAGTTTCAACTTGCACCTCTCCCAAAACCACCGTCACATGCCCGCTTGAGTGTCCCTTTTCATCGGTCAGAGTAAAATAGTGATAATTGGGATCCAGTGCCCTGGAAAAATACTTCATGCTCGAACAGTCATCCCCCCCCAGACACGACCTGAAAGGCGATTCCACCAGAGACAGGTGGCGCACTGTCGTCAAACGGGTTCCAAGCACATTCCCATTCTTTACAACTTGATTTTCCAAAGATTGCAAGCGTTTCCACACGTCCATCCCCGACAAGCTCGACGGCGAGGAAACTCCCAACTCCTTTAACACCTGTTTAAATTGTCCATCAAACCCCAACTCCACGGCAAAGCTGTCTCTCGCTTGCAAGATAGTCTTGAAAGCGTTCAAGCGCTCCAACCCGTCACTGCTCTTGAGTGCCTTAATGGTTTCGGCATCACCAAAACCCACCGTGTGAATTACGTCCACCATTGCTCGAGAAATGGGGGCAACGTCTTTCCCCTTTTCCAACAAATACACGCGTTCTTCCTTCAAACCGGCATAAAGTTTTTTGGATTTCACTTTAAGATAGATTTGTTTATCGGCGAGCTGGGAGCGTAACTCTCGGGGAAACCTTTCGTCCAAAAAGCGGGCGAAGTGTTCCCGCCTTTCTTTGGAATTGCCCCGCAAACTTTCAGGTTCCCGATACCCCAAAACCTTTTTCCAAAAACCCCGGTTGGCATCCATATGAAAGAGATTGCCGCGAATCTGTCCGGCACTTCTGCTTTGGGAATTGAGAAAGGCGGACAATTCCTTGGTCACCGGATAGCTTTTCTCCCAAAGCTTCACGCGAAAATTGCGAAATGGTTCTTTTTTCAATTCGGGATGCTTGCTCAAAAGAGAGGCGAGTTCGTCCAAAGAGTTCTCATTCAAATTGGTGTTGGGGTCGCCAAACCACGTCTTTCTGTAGATTTCAAAAGCGTGTCGCTGGGAAGAATCCTCCAAGTTCGGTACAAAACCACGGGTAAATGCCCACAATAAATCGTCAAAATCTTTTATTTCCCTCGGGGAAGACGACTGTGCCAATAGCGTCTGCACTTCCTCGGAACAGGGTTTTGCAGACGCAGCGGGTTCGGAAAAGGCCAAAAACCACGCCGCCAACAAGAAGAAATATTGTGATTTCATCATAGGACGCCCACTTTAATATCTGTTTTCGCCTATCGCAACATTTTTGATCCAAGGCCGAAATCTGAAAATACTCGCACGATGCCTTGTGTCGAGAGACTCTGCCTGCCCTTTCATTCCTTTTGTCGGGAAATCCTAAAGATTTAACCACCCTCCTCGCTGGCGCACGCGGAGCGCGGCGCTGCTCGGAGGGTATCGGCACAAGAATAAAACGGAACTTTGCCACGCGATGGGCATTTCGGTCTCCCACCGGTTAATTGATCTTGCGGCCCTGGCGTTCCTACAAGACCGTCTTCAACTACAGCAGTTCTTCCAGTCTTTTTAGCATTTCAGGGTTCCAGTCAACAAGGCGCCCAGTATCACGATCAAGTTCGGGTATGCGTTCCACTAGCTTGCTTAAGAATTCAGAGTCTGCTTGATATTTAAAAGCAGTTCCAAATATATTTAAAAAGTCCACATAGCTAATTTCCTGGGGCATGCGTTCCACCAGCTTAACCAAGATTTGGGGATCTGCCTCATGTCTCCAAGATCCCTCAAAAATGTTTAAAAAGGACCAAATATAAATTTCCCGGGGCATGCGTTCCACCAGTTTGACCAAGACTTGAGGGTCTACCTTATATGCCAAAGCACGTTCAAAAATGTTTGAAAAAATCCAATCGCCAGTCTCCCGGGGCATGCGTTCCACCAGCTTGCCCAAGGCTTGGGGGTCTACCTTATATTTCAAAAATTGCTCAAAAATGTTTGAAAAAACCCAATCGTCAATTTCCCGGGGCATGCGTTCCACCAGCTTACCCAAGACTCGAGGGTCTGCCTTATATACCAAAGCACGTTCAAATATTATTGAAAGGCCTTTAATGTCGAGAGATTTTTTAAATTTTTCCATCAACGCTAAAACTTCTTCAATATTTTGCAAATCAAAGGCATCTCGTGCATTGATCATTCCCCAAAGATAATCCGTTTTTAAAAACTCCAACATTTCCCCTTCCTCTACCCCAAAAGACGTGGAAACTTCCATTATTTCTTTTTTGTACTCGGCCACCTCCAAATTTTCATCGTTTCTAAGTAAGTTTGAAAAACTGTTTCCTCGAACAGAGGGAACAGTGATATTCAGTGCTGAGGCCATACCAGGGGAATAGGCGGCGACCATCAATTTTTGTGCACCTGTAAAAGTAACAGCACTTTCCTCTCCAGGCGGAGCAAAGGGCCTCTTCTCAATGCCAACGCTGACCTCGGTATCGGGAAGTTTGAGATAACGGGCGTTTTCAAGAGAGAAAACGCTGTCGTGCTCGGAAGAATACGAAAAATAGTCGATAATTTTTCTGGTCTTTCGATCGTGAAAAGTCACCTTGACCGGTTTCCCCAGGGATTTTCTATAGACATCCCTAATAATGTCGTAGTTGATATTGTCTTCCAAATTGTGCTCCCCAATAATCACCACCTCGTCAACTCCCAAAGCGCCTTTTGACCGGGAAAGCGCAGACAAAATGTTTTCGGTCATAATCCCGGAAACCCTCGCCCCGGCAATAGTGTTGATCAAAAAAGCACTCTTTCCACCTTTCAGAGAAACTTTGGTTCCATTGACAAAACCCACATCCTCTCCCTTCTTATTGGTAATAAAAAAGACCCTCTCCATCGGACTATTGGCAAAACCAAAAGATAAAGAAGTCGAACAATCTCCCCCTAAATTTCCCCGAAAAATCCCGTGGTAGGGATGAACTTCGGTCAGGATTAGACTTGTATTCTCCGCATCTGCCGTTTCGGTAATGGTTTTTTTGTGTCCGGAAATCTCTCTCCAAATTTTATCCAGACGGCCCTTAAGAAACCTTTTTAAAAATCTATGCTGTCTTGCCGGAAGATGGGCAAGTACCTCCTGAATATGCGCATTTTTTGAGTGGGCATCTTTGATATGATCCAAGGCCCCTTCATGCATGCCCCTCAAGAACTCTCCCAAGGTATCGTCTTGGGAAACGTGTTTGGAGAAAATATAAGTGACAAGAAATTGATCCAGTTTTTTGCCGGTCTGAATGGAGTTTTCCAAAAAAGTGAGATAATATTCCCTGTCTTTCCCCACTTCCATGCCCAAACGGGCGGGGTTAAACGAGATTCCCTTCAAAGTCTCTGGAAGATGCCTCCTCAAAAGAGAGATGTCTCCCAAGGCCACCCCCTTGGCCATTTCCCGCCGGAGGTTGCCATCAAGGCCCTCTATGGTTGAGGCCAGTGCCGTGGCGAGAGAATCGGCATTAATTCTTCCCTGTGGTGATTTTAAAATCTCTTCCATCTCTTTTAAAAATACAGATGAGGCCTCATCGCTTCCGCCTCTCACCTCCAAAAGTCTTTGATGCGAAACCGAGTCCGCCAGGGATGCGCCCCATCTTTGCACAAACTCCTCGTCGAGAACTTCTCTGGTGACACTTCCAGAGCGTTCGGCATTGGAAATTCTCAAAGTGAGAAGGTCGTCTCTCTCTTTCAACAGTTTTTGAAATTCTGGACTTATCTTTAACCTCTCCATCAATCTTATCTGGCCTTCGATGACTTCTAGGGGGTTATAATCGTGCTCTGGTTTGCGCTTTAAACTTTCGCTCACCAGCTTGGGAAAGCTTTCATTTTGCGAAATCAGCCCACTTACATATCCCTTTAAATCCAATTCCGGCATCGACTCGGAAACGGTTTTAAAAAGCCTCCGTGATGCCTGAGGACAGACCGCTTGAGTAGCGACAGAATGGGCAAAAAAAACACACCAAAAAAACAAACAGCACTTCCATCTCACGAAAGTATCCTCCCCTTTTTTGCACAACCTAACGTCTGTTTTTGTTTATTGCAACATTTTTGATCCAAGGCCGAAATTTTTACATGCTTGGGCCGCCGGAAGGCCCTCTTGCGCACCTTGCCCCCAAATGGTATAGATGGCGTATGTTTATACGTCCCCCTGCCGCTTCCCCCCTGCGCCTGTTCAAACGCGACTGGTTGGAGGCCCTGACCCACGTTCACCCCATCACCCCCGCCCTCATGTGGGGGCCAGTGGCCGTCTATCTGCTTTATACCGCCTTTGACAAGGCCCTGTTGTCCACCTCCCAGTGGGCCGTTTGGGCCATGCTGGGACTGCTCGCCTGGACATTTACCGAATACGCCGTCCATCGCTGGGCCTTTCACTATCCGGCGCGGGCGGCGTGGTCGAAGCGCCTGATCTACCTCTTTCACGGCGTCCACCACGACGTCCCCGAAGAGGCCACTCGCCTGGTGATGCCCCCCCTGCCAGCGATTCTGATCATGTGCCTGCTCGGCCCCCTCTTCCACGCCATCGTGCCAGCGCACTCCTTTGAAGTTTTTGCCGCCGGCTTTTTGGTGGGCTATCTCTGTTACGATTATATCCACTACGCCATTCACCACTGGCCGATGAAATCAAAGGTCGGCCGTTTTTTAAAGAAGTATCACCTGCGCCACCACCACGCGGGAAAGCACTCCAAGTTTGGCGTGAGCAACCCCTTATGGGACTACCTATTGAGTTCAGTAACGGAGTCCAAAAATCATGCGCGCGGGTCTTAGAGGATTTTGCCTGTGCCTGTGCCTGCTCTGTCTCGGCATCAAAGCGCAACCTTCGGAATCCCACCAAAAAGCGGTGGCAGACGTGGCCACCTGGGCGGCACGGGGGGCCTGGCTTCAGTTTACTCAATTTAACTCTCTCTATTACGCCGCCGCCGGATTGCCCCTGGTGTGGTATTCGCGGGAGCACGACCAGCGCCTGAGCGGCCACTACGGCAGGGACGAGTTAAACGGCATGGTAGACGCCATCGGAGAGTCTGCGCCTCTCTTGGGTTTTCCACTCATCCCCCTCGGATTTTATTTTTATGGCCGCCGCCAGAGTGAATCCCGCCACATTCAATTTGCCAAAGAGTACGCCGCGGCCATGTACCTGACCTATTTTGAAACCATGGTATTGAGCCACATCGACGTTCACCGCCGCCCCGACAGCGGTGATTTGAGTTTCTGGGAGACGCGCTTTCGAGGCAAAAGTTCCTGGCCCTCGGGACACGCCGTTCCCTACATGACTTTGTTTTTTAAAAGCTTGCAGTTTTATGCCCCCGCCTGGTCGCTGATCCCCCTGAGTCTCGGAATTGTGGCCTCGATTCAAAGGGTACAAGACCGCAAACACTGGACCTCCGACCTCACCAGCAGCCTGCTTTTGTCCGCCTGGGCCAGTGAGGGAGTGCGGGCGGCGGCAGGCCATCGCCACAACCACCCCTTTTATCGCTGGTTATTTGAACACGACGTACAGGTGGGACTGCTCCGCCATGGAAACACCTATGGCCCACGCATCGCCTGGAATTACTAAAGGAGAAAAAGGTGGAAGAATTAGCAAAAAAAACGTGTATTCCCTGCCAAGGCGGAGTTCCCCCTCTGCCCGTGGATGAAATTTTCAAACTCAAAGAGGGCCTGCACCCCGACTGGCAACTGACTCATCAAAATACTCGCCTTTGCCGCGAACTGCGCTTTGAAAATTTTGCCATTCCCATGCAATTAGGCCATAAAATAGGAGAGATGGCAGAAGAGCAGTGGCACCATCCCGACCTGCTGATTGCCTGGGGGCGTTTGCGTGTGGAAGTTTGGACTCATAAAATTAACGGACTGGTGGAGAGTGATTTTATCTTCGCCGCCAAGGTGGATGAAATTGTACGGCCTTATCTCTCATAGTTTTTTGGCCTTGTGCCTTTTGATGGCGACGGGAGCAGTCCGTGCCCAAATTCAAGGGGACTTTCCCCTGGATTTTCCCACGCCCTCTTTTGGTCTCTTATTCAAACAGATTGAAGAAATGGAAAAGCGCTTTTTCGGAGACAGGGGCGATTTTTTCAAAGATTTTGAGCGGCACTTTGGCATGGGTAGAAACTCTTTTTCCCAAGGCCGGTGGAGCGAAGACGAGAAACACAAAATTTTCGTTATCAAAGGAGAACTCTCAAAAGAAAATCCCCTCAAAATCTCGGTCAAAGAGGGCCAGGTCACCGTAGAGGGAACATTGCAACAGCACCAAAAAGACAAACGCCAGATTTACCGTTTTTCCCAACAATTCCCCGCTCCAGAGGGCACCGACCCCACCCGTGTAAAAATCGAAAACAAGGCCGGCGAAGTCCACCTGCTCTTTCCCAAAGTTGCGCCAAAAATCACCATTCCCCCCAGCAAGAGGCACACTCCCCCCGGCACGCGGCCCCTGAAGCAGCGTGAAGGGGAAACCCTCATTTGATATTTAAAAAAGTGTTCTCCAATAAACTTATGATCTTTTCTGGCGGTATTTTTTGATTGCATGCACCCTTGATAACATCGGAGGATAGTTCTTCCTTAAACTGATTCATAAATTCCACGAAATGCTTTTCTACTTTTCCCGTCAATTTTTCCTTGCTCTCTTCAGTGAGGTGAGTAACAGCTAAATTGATAATGTCTCCTCTGTGTTTTTTCCAATTTTTTGAATCTTCTCCCCGTTCCTTGATCTCCAAGTAGGCACGGGCCTTAAAAGGAATGAGCGCCAGTTCATTCAAAATAGTAATACCATCTTTGTCAACCGCATTTTTTCTTATCATTGCGTAATACTCATCATCCAAGAGAATTGCCGATAGTGATTCAATACCCTCAGAGTTGGTAACGGGAATAACATGCTGCCCATCGTATAATTCAAAACTACTTCCTGCTGTTGCAAAAAGTTCAATCATCACAGGAAAGTTATCATCAACAGGCCGTTGAAAACGATAAAAAGTCGCCTGATTCCGACTCCCTCTTTGGATTTCATATCTACCGGCCTCAACATAGTTTTTTATTGCTTGCAAAAAATATCTATCTGAATTTGCCATCAAAACAATATCCAAATCTTTTGTCGCCCGCACTCTTGACGCTCCGGCCTCATCAAGCAAGAGATAACTTGCCACCCCCCCAATTAAAACAAAGTGTTCGGAATATTCCCTAAAATAATCCTTAAAATGATTCAAACCTCTGATCATATTTTCAACCTATCTCCAAATCATATTTTTTAAGCAGACCGGCCAGTTCAATTTGTACCCTCTCTTCGGTTTTTTCCTTATTGACCAAGTATATATCAATCACGTTGATACAATTATCTTCCACAAGAATCGGCATTCTATCCCATAATTCCACTTTGGAACCTGCAAATTCTTCCAAAACGGATTCAATCTTCACAAGCCCTTTTTTAAAGGCCTTTTTCTCAAAAGCAAGAGTCTGAATTTCATCATCGGTCAACATTGACCGCTTCGACAAGGCAGAAAGTCCAGACAAAGGCATTTCACTGAAAGTCTTATCAGTAAAAATAAATTCTTGTACGGGAGTTTTAATATTTTCTTTGAGGTATGTCCACAATTCAAAACGCTCTAAAAATTGAACATACTTTGACACCCCAACCTTTTTCTCCGTACACAACCCTTTTGCCAACAAAGGCCTGATCGCTCTCACCGCGGCCATGCTCGTTATCTCAAATAATTTAGCAAGCTCAACTTTATTTTTACCAGAAATATCTCCCCTCAATATCTCTCGAATGAGCATATTGACACTCATACCGACTAATTCCATCTTTTCAATTTCAACCTTTGTAGATTCTGGCCTTATGGAAATATTGACGGAAGGCAAGTGAATCTGTTTATCCTCAACGACAAAATTATAGGCATTCTCGATCATACGTTGGACTTTATTGAAATGAAGTTCCTGTAAATACCAAATCTGGGGGAGATTGACTCTCGCTCTCAAGGCCTTACCATGCTTTTTGAAATCTTTAAATCCGAGCGCCCTATCTTTTACCCGAATAACCAAAAATGGCCTTTCATTAATATCGAGTCTCTCAAATTCATAAATTTCAAGATAAAGGGCCGGGAGTTTTTCAGGCATCAGGCCTTGCTTTCCAATCTTTAAGTTTGGCAGGTATTTTTTTAGAGTTTTTTCAATAAACTTTTGCATAAGCCTATTATAACATAAAAAACGTGTTTATAACATTTTTTGGTTATAATTACGTTTTTTTCGTTATTATTTAAGAAAATCCGACTAAAGTTTTTTACTCCTATTCCGATACGGTTGATATGTTAAACCTGTATCGGAGGATTTCGCTTGAAAATCAATAACTTGGCCACTTTGGTGGCATGGACATGGCCCTTTCTCGTGATCGGATGTGGCCACTCTCCCCCGCCCTCCAAGGTCACCTGGACGCCATCGCAAAATCACACCCAAGCGGCGAAAAAGGCCAAAAAGAACGCTGAACAAAGGCCCTCCCCAAGGAGAGAGGAGAGGAGAGAGGAGCGCAAACCGCTCTCCGTAACCGCTCCCACCCTGGCCCCTCATAAAAAGGCGGATGCCTCTCCAGTCCGACAAACGACTCTGCTGGCGACCCTCTCCAACGATTATAAGGCCCGGGACACGCGGGACTTGATGGTGGTGACCGATGCCCAAAACCAAATCGTCTCCATTCAAATCAGAAATAACAGAAAAAAGCGAACCAAAACCTATCCGGTGGAAAAATTAAGGGAAAAAATCCCCCTCGCCAAAACGGCGGGCATCACGCTGATCGAACTCCGGTGCCTAAACTTCAGGCCCAAACACGGTTGCACAGTGCAAATCGAATACCCTTACAACATCACTTACGGCTCTTTCCGGCAGTTTCGCACTGAACTCAAATTGCAAGATGGAAAATGGGGCTTTTATCAAAGTGGCCAACGCTTTCAGGGCATCCACATGGTCGCCAAAAAATTGTTTGGACTTTTGGTGGGCATCCAGGAAATTCAACTGCGCTAACTATTGGCAAAAAGTCACCAGACAGTAGTTCTTTTTTCCCTTGCGAACCACCAGCGCCGACTCCGAGGCCAAATCCGCAGTGGTGATTTTTTTTTGGGCATCTTCGAGTAATTGGTTGTTGAGGGAGACGCCCTTTTGCCCGATACTCCTGCGCGCCTCGCCCTTGGATTTAAACAGGGGCGTTTGCGCCAACATCTCCAAAACGTCTCCACCCGCGCCTTCCAAAAACCCGCGAGGAAGTTGGACACAGGGAACGTCGGCAAAGAGGCCTTCCAATTCGGAGTCGCTCACTCCTTCAATTTTTTTGCCAAAGAAAAATTCGGCGGCGCGCTCGGCGGAAGTCACGCCCGCATCTCCGTGAACCAGTCCCACAATTTCCCGGGCCAATGTCCGGTGGCCCTTCCTCAAATGGGGGCGCTCGCGCACTTCTTCTTCCAAACCTTCAATTTCTTCGAGGGAGAGAAAGGTGTAGTAGCGCAGATAGCGCCCCACCAACAGGTCTTCGACGTTTAAGAAAAATTGGTAGAGTTGGTAGGGCGAAGTTTTTTGGGAATCCAGGTAGAGTGCCGCCCCCTCGGATTTACCCAGCTTGCGCCCTTGGGAGTCGGTCACCAGGGGAATGACCAGGCCATAAACTTTTCCCCCGTGTAGTTTGCGGGTGAGATCAATGCCGGCGGTGATATTGCCCCACTGGTCGGTGGCACCGATTTGCAATGTGCAATCATGCTTTGAATACAGATGGGCAAAGTCAAAGGCCTGCAAAACCTGGTAGCTAAATTCGGTGTAACTCAGCCCCTCGCTGCTTGCAAGCCGGGACTTGACCGCGTCCCGGGCGAGCATGTCGCTTACGCGCATGTGTTTGCCCACCTCTCTTAAAATGTCGAGAAAACTCTTTTTAAGTGTCCACTCGCGGTTGTCCAAAAGCCTGGCCGCAGACGCGCCAGAATCAAAATCCAAAAATTTTTGCAATTGGGCGCGCACTCCTTGGAGGTTGGCCTCCAAAGTTTCCCCATCCAGAAGCGGCCGCTCGCTGCTTTTTCCCGAAGGGTCGCCCACCAGGCCGGTGGCCCCCCCGGCGAGCAGCAAAGGCGTATGTCCCGCAAGCTGCAAGCGACGCATGGTGACCAGAACAAATAGGTTGCCCACCTGCAAGCTGGAACTGGTGGGGTCAAAACCGGCGTAAAAAGTGAGCTTCCCCTCATTTAAAAGTTGTTCCAATTCTGCGTGGGAGGCGTCTTGCCAAATACCCCGCGCGCGCAAGTCTTCACTCAAAGATTTCACTCTTTTGCTCCGTCGGTTTCGATGGCGTGGGAAAGCAGTTTGGTTAAGCGTTCCAGGTCTTCAAACTCAATGTGGTGAAACAGTGCCACCCGGAACTGATTGCGCAAAAGTTTTCGATAGGAGTTGATTCCGTAAACCACCCGCAGTTTTTCCAGTCTCGACACCAAAGAGGCGACGTCAATACCCGCGTCCACGTCGATGGTGGCCACAGCGGTGGAACGCAAGTTTTCGTCTCCCACATAGGCCGCAAGATAATCTTTTTCTTCCGCCCAATCGTAGAGCCATTTGGCCCGACGCCTGCCCTCTTCCACAACGCCCGCATAACCCTTGCCGTTCATCGCCTCGAGCTGCTGCTGGAAAAAAAAGAGGGTGGAAATTGAGGGCGTGTTGTAGGTCTGGTGTTTGCGCGCACTTTCGATATGGGTTTTCAAATTCATCACGTCAGGGATATAGCGCTTCTCATCCGCCGCGATTTTGAGGGCGCGCTCAACTGCCGCAGGGGAAAAAATTGCCACAAAGGTTCCCCCTTCACTGGCAAAAACTTTTTGGAGGGAGAAAAAAAAGACGTCCGCCTTGGAAACATCGCAATCAATCTGGCCGCCGCCACTGGTGGCATCCACGCACAACAGAGATTCGTCGCCAACCTCCGGCAGCGGAGTGAGCATCACCCCGGTAGAAGTTTCATTCAAGGTGTGGGCCACTACGTCCGCAGGGTGGGTCTTTAAATGTTGGGCGTAGACTTCGGGAGTCGGCCCGGTTCCATACTCAAACTCGATTGTCTGAGTGCCAATCCAGGGGATATTGTGATGGGCCTTAAACCACTTGCCGGAAAACTCGCCGCAAGTGAGGTGCAAAGAACGCTCCCGCACCAATCCAAGCCCTATGGCATCGAAGAGAAAGGTCGCCCCGCCGGTGCCCACCACCACCACATAATCTTCGGGCAAACCAAAATAACGGAGCACGCCTTCTTGTAAAGATTGAATCAGGTTTTTAACTGCCGCCTTTCGGTGGCCCGTACCCAACAGGTGCGCGCCGGTTTTTTCCAGGCGCCGGACAAATTCCACGGGAATCAACGAGGGGCCACATCCAAAGCGCGGGTCGGAGGGAATCAGGTTTTGGGGAGGAGTGTAATCCTCAAAATTTGCGGGCATGAACTTCTCCAAAAGGTGGTCAAAGGGCGATCTTACCCCCTTCGCTTTCCTCTGTCTGGCCGGCGTCGGAATTGGTGCAAAAGGGTTTGGGGCGGGGAAGTTCAATTTGCCGCTTTTGTTCCCGGGCGCAAGCTCTCTCGGAGGGAAAGGCCTTCAGGGGAGCGCAGCGCGGCCGCTCAAGTTTTGCCGCCAAATCTTCGGCGCGCACCCGGCGGCAGGTTTCAAATTCATCGACACTGATGCAGGCGAAGTGCCCCCCGCGACAATCATAGATCAAATGCCTGCCGCGACTGTATTTGCCCGAAGTCGGCACTCTCGTTTCAAATGAAGAATCGGCACTGGCGTCGGGAGCGGGCGAACCCCAAAGGGGCGCACCCAGCAGAAAAAAACAAAAACATCCCGCAACTTTTAACATCCTAAAAATTGTAGCATATACTGGGGTCATGAAGTATCGTCCTAACCCCCTCTACGCCCATATTGCCCGCACCCTGTGCAAGGCGACCGACGAGGCCTTTTCCGAATCCTCCCTTGGCCCCGATGACCTGCTGCCGTATCTAAGTGAGGCCCCCAACCTCCACTTGGGCCATGTGGCCTTCAGTTGCTTTCCCCTGGCCAAAAAATTGCGAAAGGCCCCTACCCAGATCGCCGAAGACCTGGCGCAAAAAATGCTTTCGGACAAAGTTCTCGCCCGCGCGAAGGCGACGGGGCCATACCTCAACTTTTTCGTCCGTGCCAAGGCCGTCGGGGAATTAGTGCTAGACCCCATCAACCGTGGGGAGTACCTGGCGGAAACTTTGCTGGAACCCCCACCCGGCGAGGAAAGAGAGCGCTGGATGATAGAATATTCCCAGCCCAACACCCATAAAACCCTGCACGTTGGCCATATGCGCAATATGTGTCTGGGCAATGCCTTGGTGCGCATGGCACGCTATGCGGGACACGAAGTGGTGGCCGCCACCTACCCCGGCGACGTGGGCACTCACGTCGCCAAATGCCTGTGGTACCTGGAACATTCCGGGGAAGAGGCCCCGTCTCCAGAGTATCGCGGGGCCTGGCTCGGAGAGGTCTATGTGCGCGCCAATCAGCTTTTGGAAAAAGAGCGCGGCACTCCCAAAGAGGAACAAAACCGCGCCGCCTTGAGCGCTATTTTGCGCGAACTCCACGCCCAATCCGGCCCGCATTTTGAGCAGTGGCGCCGGACGCGGCAGTGGTCGATTCAGTTGATGGAAGAGCTTTATACCTGGGCCGATGTCAGTTTTGACCACTGGTTTTGGGAATCCGAAGTGGACGCCCCCTCGGTGCAATGGATGTGCGAACTCCACCAGCAAGGCGTGCTGGTCAAAGACCAGGGCGCCATTGGCATGGACTTGAGTGCAGACAAACTGGGTTTTTGCCTGCTGGTCAAATCCGACGGCACTGGCCTGTACGCCACCAAGGACTTGCAACTGGCCAAAATCAAGTTTGAAAAATTTGGCATCAAACGCAATATCTACGTCGTGGACAACCGCCAGTCCCACCACTTCCGCCAAGTCTTCAAGGTGCTGGAAAAGATCGGTTTTAAGCAGGCACAGCGCTGTGAACACCTACCCTATGAAGTGGTCGAACTTTCCGAGGGAGCGATGGGAAGTCGGGAGGGCAATATCGTGCCGGCGATGAAACTCATCACCCGCATGGAAGAAACCATCAAGCGCAAATATTTGCAAAAATATCTGGACGACCCCGCAAGTGATTGGAGTGCAAAAGACGTGGAAGAGACGGCGCGCATGATTGCCGGCGGGGCGATTAAATACGGCATGGTTCGGGTGGACAACCAAAGAAAAATTGTCTTTGACATGGAAGAGTGGCTCCGCCCGGACGGGGAATCCGGCCCCTATTTGCAATACGTCCACGCCCGCATTTCCAGTTTATGCCGCACTCAAAAAACGGCCTTTGATTCCCCTGTCAATTGGGAAGTTCTCAAAACCGAAAGCGAAACCGCCTTGCTGCTCAAAATTGTGCGCTTTCGCGAAGTCCTCGCCGGCAGTGTACGGCACTTGCAGACCATGCACTTGTGCACCTATTTGTACGAACTGGGAAAACTCTTTAACGCCTTTTACGCCAACTGCCCCATCGCCAAGGCCCCCGACAAAGCTTTGAGGGACGCCCGTTTGAGTCTGGCCCGCGCCACCGGCGCAGTCATGCGCCAAGGTTTGGAGATTCTGGGCATCCCCGCACCGGAGCGCATGTAAGACACTTTGTGTAATTGACCTGGCCCCCATTTCCTTGCAAAAAAACCTTACTTTTTTAGAAAAATTGTGTTTATGATTGAAGCGAGGAGGCTAATTATGACAAAATTTCTCACTCTCGCGTGTTTTTGTTTTATCGTTTCTTCCTGCGAAGTTCTCCATTTCATGAAGACTTCTCCCGTCGCAGGCCCGGGCCAGATACTCAATTTTAAAAACTATTCCTGCTCTGAGGCCAAACGCGGAAAAGGTTCTTATTGGCATTCCTACGCCCTCTTTGAAGCGCACAAACCACACCGGGCGGCAAGTCTGGGAGTCATTTCCGTAGGATGGGACGAGGCCCTGCCTGGAAACTACCGGCAGGTTTCCTTTGAACTGGAAAAAATGCAAATGGAATCATTCACCGATTGGGCGGGCGACCAATTTGACCTCTCCTTAAAGATGCAAAACGCCTATACCGGAATCTCCATCACAGGCTCGAAAAACAAATTGTTTTTCATCCATAACGAAAAACTCAACAAAACGATCAATATCAATTACAAAGTTTCTCACGAAGGGGTTTTTGAATGGGAGCAATTTAGAGAAAGCGAAAATTTGGCGGGAATGGTCGAAAGTGTGCGCCAATATTTTTCCGGAAACACTTTCATTCGCGAAGAAAATATCTTTAACCCACAAGATTCCTATATTCTCATTTTGGTAGTCGAAAACTTGAGAACCGGAGAAACCATTGAAATGGAGGGGCCGACCCTCAATTCCCCCTCGCAACTATGGGAAAACACCATTCGACCGGAATCCAAATTCTCCGGCAACCCCATCGAAACGATTGGCCATTTGTTGAACCCTTTGGAAGAAGGGAATATCTGGGGAGAAGGCCCTCGTTACAACAACTGCCTCATTCCCAGAGAGTTGGCCAAAGGGGAGTTTGATATTCGCTTCGAAAAATTAAAGCGGAAGTAACTAGGGTAACGGCCCATAATTTAGGCCAGGTTGAGGGGAAGCGAGTTGGAGCGACTGAGGCGTGCGTCCTGCACGTCGCAAGGAGCGATAGCGAAGCTGACTCTCAAGATGGTCTGAAGTATGAGTCGTTACCGTAAACCAGCAGGCGGGCCTGACTCCATCGCTATAACCATCTTCTCGCGTGCAAGCACCCACCCGATAATCGGTATCGGAAAAGGACTCGTCAAAGGGGCGGTTGCACAGGCTTCCTTGAAAATAGATTTGCAGGCGGCAGTGAGATAATGTGCTCCACTTTTCGACAGAGACGTGTTTGGGCCTTGCCACCGGGGCCTCGAGTTTGGGCCGGCCCCATTTCCAACCCTCTGACATGGCCAAAGTCAGGGCCATGGACAATCCCGCCATGCTCGAACGCTGGCAGATCAATACACTTTCCTCATCAAAAAAATTCTCCCGGCACTTTTGCACAACCAACTCGGGAATCTCCAGCGCCGCCACCGCCGCACGGTTGTCCTGACCTTGAAAGTATCTTTTCAAACACTTGGCGGTGGCAAAGTAGTCGGACTGCCCTTCCTCGGAAGACCAAGGCCTCACCTCGCGCTTGGGAAATCCCCCCAGCAAGTGGCCCAATTCGTGACAGACCACTCCCGCTATCCCGTCGGCGGTCATTAGGGGTTTTCTGGCCAGTCCACCCCCCACCATAATCGTCCAAAATTCGCCCTCCGGTTTAATATCTGCGTTGGCACTGAGCGACCATTTCTCTAAAATCTGAAGTTTTTTTCCCAGCCTCGCCACATCCGGCCGGTAGAGCGTTTCGAGACGTTCGAGAATTTGACGAAAAGCGTGAATGTCAATTTTCTCGGCAAAAGAATAGTGACAAAAAAATGTGAGCAAAAGCAAACATGGCGATTTCACGGCAACCTCCCTTTAATCCCTCTCAAAGCACTATTTGCCATTTCATTTTGCCCGGGTTATAAATTGGCCTAGACGAAAATGGAGGGAATCCGTATTTTCCTACTACATTAGATTATAAGCACTTACACCAAAAGACTTAATGGGCCAAAAGCAACAATTGGAAGCGGCCATGAAAGGGATACTCATAGTAGCGCTCTTAATTTTGAACCTCCCCAGCACTGAGGGGTCGTGGCGCTTTTGCCGTCTAAAACATGAAGGAAGCTGGAATGCCGACTATCCTCTTGCGGAACAAAGACTGATTAAAATGTTAGAGGATGTCACCCTCATGGATGTGGCCCCGAAATCCCTCATTGTTTCGGCCACCGGGAAAGACCTCTCTCAGTGTGCCTTCGTGTACGCAAGCAATATTGACGACCTTTCCTGGACGGAGCTTGAGGCCAAGGCCGTCGGCAATTGGTTGCGCAAAGGCGGTTTTCTCTGGACAGATGGGTTTTGGAGAGATTACGCCTGGGATCGTTGGAATCGACAACTGCGCAAGGCCCTCCCAGAGGCGCAAATCTGGGAACTGCACGACCACCCCATCCTTGAGACTCCCTTTCAGGTTCAGTTGCAACAGACATGCTACTTCGAGCTAACCGATGGATGGGTGAAGAACTTTGCAGTAAAAGACGACGAAGGTCGCCTCATGGTTTTAATGACATTCAACGAAACAAGGCAATGCCCTGGTGCCGTAGGGGACTCATGGGAGGGCTTTACCAAGAACTGGCTGAGTGAAGAGGCGGCCTGGAGATTTTCTGTTAACGTCTTTCTTTATGTGATGACACATTGAAAGCAGCAATGAAAAGAATACTCGCAGTGGCACTCTTGATTTTGAACCTCCCCACCACTGAGGGGGCGTGGCGCTTTTGCCGTCTAAAACATCGAGGATTAGACTGGAACAGCGGCCATCCTTATGCGGAGCAAAGGCTGATCAAAATGTTGAAGGATGTCACCCTCACTGATGCAGTTTCAAAACCCCTCATTGTTTCGGCCACCGGAAAAGACCTTTCACAATGTGCCTTCGTGTACGCAAGCAATATTGACTACCTTTCCTGGACGGAGCGTGAAGCGAAAGTCGTCGGCGATTGGTTGCGCAAGGGCGGCCTTCTCTGGACAGATGGATTCTGGAGAGACTGGGCGTGGGATCGTTGGAGTCAACAGCTACGCAAGGCCCTCCCGGAAGCGCAAATCTGGGAGCTGCACGACCACCCCATCTTTGAAACTCCCTTCCGGGTTCGGTTGCGGCAATCGTGCCCCCGGGTTCCAGAGGGATGGGTGAAAAACTTTGCGGTGGAAGATGACCAGGGTCGCCTCATGGTTCTAATGACATTCAACGAAAAAAAAGGTGGTGAGTGCGGTGCTGTAGGAGACGCATGGGAAGGCTTTAGACGGAACTGGCAAAATGAGGATGCGGCCTGGAAATTTTCTATCAACGTCTTTCTTTATGTAATGACGCATTGAACTGGAGGAGCAATTGAAAGCAGTAATGAAGGGAATACTCGTAGTGGCACTCTTGGTTTTGAACCTCCCCACCGCCGAGGGGTCGTGGCGCTTTTGCCGTCTAAAACATCGGGGATTAGGCTGGAGCATTGACTATCCTTATGCGGAGCAAAGGCTGCTCAAAATGTTGGAGGATGTCACCCTCATTGACGTGGTTTCAAAACCCCTCGTTGTTTCGGCCACCGGAAAAGACCTTTCACAGTGTGCCTTTGTGTACGCAAGCAATATTGACCACCTTTCCTGGACGGAGCATGAAGCGAAGATCGTCGGCGATTGGTTGCGCAAGGGCGGCTTTCTCTGGACAGACGGATTCTGGAGAGACAGGTCGTGGGATCATTGGAGTCAACAGCTACGCAAGGCCCTCCCGGAGGCGCAAATCTGGGAGTTGCACGACCACCCCATCTTTGAGACTCCCTTCCGGGTTCGGTTGCAGCAATCGTGCCCCCGGGTTCCGGAAGGATGGGTGAAAAACTTTGCAGTGGAAGATGACCAGGGTCGCCTCATGGTTTTAATGACATTCAACGAAAAAAGAGGTGGTCAGTGCGGCGCTATAGGAGACGCATGGGAAGGCTTTAGGCAGAACTGGCAAGATGAGGAAGCGGCCTGGAGATTTTCTATCAATGTCCTCCTTTACGCGATGACACATTAGGGGAAATTTGCCATTTCATTTTGCCCGAATTATAAAATGGCCAGCATCGTAACCGAGGAGGCCCATGTTCTCTTATGAAACTTACAAACTTCTCCACATTGCTTTGGCCATGTTTTTTTTGGCCAGTCTGGCGATCAGTTTTTGCGGCCCACAGACTTCGCGTCTGCACAAAATCCTTTCAGGCATCGCTTCATTACTGATTTTTGTGGCGGGTATGGGGCTGATGGCGCGCTTGGGCATAGGCCACGGCGGCAGTTGGCCGTTGTGGATCAAGGCCAAAATGACTTTGTGGTTGTTTTTGGCCATAGCGGGGCCGGTGCTGGCCAAACGCATACGTTTTGCAAGAAGATTAACCTTCTTTGCCCTCTTTTCACTCTTTATTCTGGCCACCTATTTTGCCATCTACAAACTTGACTAAACTGCGATATGCCTAGAGAGCAGGGTGCCCACGGTTTTTCCCAGCGCTATTGGAAAGATAACTACTCTTGCCTCAAAGAAATGGATGGCGTGGCCAATGCCACCGGACACGCA
Organism: Bacteriovoracaceae bacterium; assembly: GCA_965215445.1. Classification (GTDB taxonomy): domain Bacteria; phylum Bdellovibrionota; class Bacteriovoracia; order Bacteriovoracales; family Bacteriovoracaceae; genus CBDBLK01. The sequence goes on from CBDCDT010000002.1 coordinate 2,393,031, forward strand.
CTCTATTGCAAATCCTTTTTGGAACTCGAACAAATTTGCGTTGACAGTGTGATCGACTTTGGCTTTGGACTGGGCCACCTTTTTGAGGCCTTTTTGCGAATTTTAAGGCCCCGGCGAGCGGAGGGCATCGAACCCAGCCCCAGTGCCTTTCAAAAAGTTTCGTCCCGCCAAATCGCCCCTTCTGTGCGCACCTCCTTAAAGTTGCGTCCACTGGATTTGCAAAGCTGGGCGGAACACATTTCAAAACTCAAGCGCCGGCCGCGCCGTTTTGAACTGGGAATTTGCACTTCCGTTTTTCAATACTTGAGTAAAAAACAAATCGAACTTGCTCTGCCGATCATGGCCGAACAAGTTCACCACCTCTATTTCTCGGTTCCCACCAAGACAGAGATGGAACGCCAAGAGCGCGAATTTCACTTTCGGGATGCCTACGCCATCGAGCGCGACCAGAGCACATATCTCAAATGGCTGGCACCCCACTTCACCGTCGTCGGGTGTCGCATTTTAGAGAGTAAAAAATATTTTAATACGGATAATACCGCTTGTTCGGATCACCTCTTCCGTTTCTAACCAACCAAGGAGAAGACATTTTGGGACAACATCTCGAAGAAAACTGGAATCAATCCTGCCCGTGCCAATCAAAACTTCCCCTCAAAGAATGTTGTGGCCCAAAAATTGAGGGCAGCGCTCCCGCCGCCACCGCCGAAGAGTTGATGCGCTCCCGCTACAGTGCCTTTGTCCTGCAAGAAATCGACTATATCGTCGAAACTTTCCACCCCGAAACCAGGCACAATGCCAACCGCCGGGACATCATGGATTGGTCACAAAACTCCCATTGGGAGGGTTTTAATCTGATTTCCACCAAGGGAGGTGGTGAAGATGATGACGAAGGGGAAGTCGAATTTGTCGTGCGCTATGAAAGCAAGGGCAAGACTCACCTCCACCGCGAATGTTCTCGTTTTGTCAAAAACCGTGGACACTGGTTTTTTTACAGTGGAGAGCAACGGGACATCACCTATCGCCGCACATCCCCCAAAGTGGGCCGCAATGATCCCTGTCCCTGCGGCTCGGGAAAGAAATTAAAAAAATGTTGTCACGCCTTAAATGAACACGTTTCCGGCCCCTAGCATATTTCACTTTGGCCAAATTTGGTGTAGTTTGACGTTATGATTTACGCCATGAAAAAAGGCCTCGACCTTCCGGTGACGGGAAGGCCGCTGCAAGAAATTGCCAATGGCCACTTCGGAAAAAGAATCGCCGTCACCGGGCCGGATTTTATCGGCATGAAACCTACCTTTAAGGTACGGGAAGGCGACCGGGTTGGTCTGGGCGAACCTCTTTTTGAATGTAAAAAAATTCCCGGTGTGGTTTACACCGCCCCGGCGGCGGGTAAAGTAGTTGCGATCAATCGCGGAGAAAGGCGCGCCTTTCAAACGCTGGAAATTGAGATGGAGAAAAAAGAAAGTCACCACTCCTTCCAATCCCATCGCTCATCTTCGGTAGACGACTATTCCCCCGAGCAACTGGAGGCACTGCTTTTAGAATCGGGACAGTGGACGGGACTGCGCACGCGCCCCTTCTCCAAGGCGGCAAGGCCTGGAACCCGCCCTTCCAGTTTGTTTATTTCCCTGATGGACACTTCGCCTTTGGCCGCCGATCCCCTGGTGGTGATTTCCCACCGCCAAAAAAACTTTGAAACCGGAGTCCTGGCCCTGGCCAAACTCGCCCCCGTCCATTTGGTCGGCAGAAAAGGTGCAGACCTTCCCAAAATTAATCACTCCAACGTCAAAACCCACTTTTTTTCCGGGCCACACCCCGCCGGAAACGTGGGCACCCACATTCACTTTATCGACCCCGTAAGCAACCACAAAACTGTTTGGCACATGGACTACCAGGACGTGATCGGCGTGGGCCACCTGATAGCTTCTGGACAATTCTTTGTCGAGCGGGTGGTGTCGCTGGCCGGCCCGCAAATTTTCAGGCCGCGACTTTTGCGCACACGTTTGGGTGCCGAACTGAAAACGCTTATTAAAGGTCAGGTCAAAGAGGGTGAAACCAGAATTATCAGCGGCCCGGTTTTAAACGGAAGGTGCCTGCAAGGGCCTTTCAACTACCTGGGGCGATTTCACCATCAGGTGTGCCTGATTAAAGAAGAGCGGGAACGCGAATTTTTAGGTTGGCAAGGCCCGGGATTTGACAAATTTTCCCTCAAAAATATTTACGCCGGAAAATTCTTTAAAGAAGGTTTTGATTTTACTTCCAGAATTTTCGGTTCTCCGCGCGCACTGGTTCCAGTGGGTGTTTTTGAAAAAGTCATGCCCCTCGACATTTTGCCCACTCAACTTTTGCGAGCGCTTTTAACCGGCGACAGCGAATTGGCGTGCGACTTGGGAATTTTGGAATTGGACGAAGAAGATTTGGCCCTGTGTACTTTTGTCGATCCCGGCAAACAAGATTTTGGGCCATACTTGCGAAATATGCTGGAACTGATAGAGAGGGAAGGATAGCGCCTTTATGAAACTCTTGCGAAATATGCTCGATTCCGGGCGCAGACACTTTGAAGGGCAGGGAAAACTCGCGCGCCTGTATCCCCTCTACGAGATGATCGACACATTTCTCTACACCCCCGCCGAAACCACCAGCGGCAAGGTTCACGTCCGCGATGCCCTCGACCTCAAGCGCCTGATGTCCACCGTTGGGCTGGCACTGCTTCCCTGTATTGCCATGGCAATGCTCAATACCGGATACCAGGCCAATCTCGCCCTGATGGAAATGGGCCTGCAAGAGGCCGCTGGATGGCGGGGAGAAATTCTAATCTTTTTGGGTTTGTCCATCGACCCCACCCACTGGATTTCCAACGCCGTCCACGGTGCTCTCTGGTTTTTGCCGGTTTTACTGGTCACCCAAATTGTCGGGGGAATGTGGGAAGCACTTTTTGCCATCGTAAGAAAGCACGAAATCAACGAGGGATTTCTGGTCACGGGATTGCTTTTTCCCCTGACTTTGCCCCCCACTATTCCCCTGTGGCAAGTGGCCTTGGGCATTTCCTTTGGCGTAGTGGTTGGCAAAGAAATTTTCGGCGGCACGGGAAAAAATTTTCTCAACCCCGCACTCACCGCCCGCGCCTTTCTCTTTTTTGCCTATCCCGCCCAAATTTCCGGTGATGCTCCCTGGGTGGCGGTGGATGGATATACCGGTGCCACCGCCCTGGCCCAGGCGGCGGCGGGTGGAGCGCAAGCGGTAACGGCGAGTTGGAGCGAGGCCTTTTGGGGTTTTATCCCCGGCTCCATGGGAGAGACTTCCACCATTGCGTGTTTGATAGGTGCCATTTACCTGATCTTTACCGGCATTGGTTCCTGGAGAATTATGCTCTCGATGCTGCTTGCAACGCTGGCCTCGGCGACACTGTTGTATAATCTCGAAAGCGCCAATCCCATGTTTCAAATGCACCCGCTCTGGCACTTGTTGGTGGGCGGGTTTGCCTTTGGCCTTGTGTTTATGGCCACCGATCCGGTTTCGGCGGCGATGACTCAAACCGGCCAATACTTTTACGGCGCTTTAATTGGATTTATGGTCATCCTGGTTCGGGCCATCAACCCCGCTTTCCCCGAGGGAACCATGTTGGCGATCCTGTTTGGCAATTGCTTTTCTCCCCTGATTGACTGGTTTGTGATCAATTCCCATATCAAGCGCCGACAAAGAAGGTTAAAAAATGCAACGGGATAATCCCCTCAAGATTCTGGGAGTGGCCTTTTGCCTGTGTGTGGTCTGCTCCCTGCTGGTTTCCACGGCAGCGGTCAAACTGCGACCGCTCCAGCGCTTGAATGCCAAACTGGACAAGCAAAGAAATCTTTTGACTACCGCCGGACTGTTGGACAATCCCCGCGCCGGAACAGAAGAGGTGCAAAAGTTTTTTACAGGCGAAGACCCCGCCCTCCCCAAAGTGGTCACACAAATTGTTGAACTCGAATCTGGAAATATAGTTGACTGGCCCGCAGATAAAAGGGAGTCCTTCGACGCCTATAAAGCCGCACAAAATCCCGGAGCAAGCATCGCCATTACTTCTGAACAAGACGTGGCCAAAATCAAACGCCGCGCCCGCTACGCCAGAAGTTATCTGATCTTTCGGGGAGAGCAATTGGAACGCATTATTCTTCCCGTCCACGGCAAGGGATTGTGGTCTACGCTCTACGGTTTTGTCGCTTTAAACCGCGACACGCGCACGCTCTATGGCCTCAATTTTTACGCCCACGGTGAAACTCCGGGACTCGGCGGAGAAGTGGACAACCCCGACTGGAAGGCGCAGTGGCGGGGCAAACGCGCCGTAAACGACGAAGGCGAGCTTATCCTCGACGTGCTCAAGGGTAAAGTTGATACAACCGCCCCGGGGGCAAATTCTCAAATCGACGGACTCTCAGGCGCCACCATTACCTCCAACGGGGTGGAAGCGCTGGTGCACTACTGGTTGGGAGAAAACGGTTTTGGCCCCTATCTGGCACGGCTGCGCTTACAACAAGAAGTGCAAATTGATGCCACCACTGATGCCTCTGGAGATGCTCCATGAGTTTTAAAAAGGCCATCCTCGACCCCCTCTTTGAAAACAACCCCATCGCCCTGCAAATTCTGGGCATTTGTTCGGCCTTGGCGGTCACTACCAAACTGGAAGCGGTTTTGGTGATGTCTGTGGCGGTGGTTATAGTTACCGGCCTTTCCTCTTTTTCCGTTTCCCTGATCCGCAATCACATCCCCTCCAGCATCCGCATCGTGGTACAAATGACCATCATCGCCTCACTGGTTATCATCACCGACCAGGTGTTAAAGGCCTTTGTCTACGACGTGGCCAAGAGTATGTCGGTTTACGTCGGACTGATTATCACCAACTGCATTGTCATGGGCCGGGCGGAGGGTTTTGCCATGAAAAACGGCCCCTTGCTGTCTTTTCTCGACGGCATCGGCAACGGACTGGGCTATTCCCTGGTGCTGATTTTCGTAGGTGTCTTCCGCGAACTTTTCGGTTCGGGCAAACTCTTAGGGCACACCATTTTCCCGCTGGCCTCAGAGGGAGGGTGGTATGTACCCAACGGCATGGCCCTGCTCTCCCCCAGCGCCTTTTTCCTGATTGGAATTTTTATTTGGATTCTGCGAACCTGGAAAAAAGACCAAATCGAATTGGAGTAAAAACGTGTTGGAACACTACCTTTCCCTTTTCATCAAGGCCGCCTTTATCGAAAACCTGGCGCTCTCCTTTTTTCTGGGTATGTGTACCTTTTTGGCGGTTTCCAAAAAAGTCAAAACCGCCATTGGTCTGGGCATCGCCGTGATCGTGGTGCAAACCATTACCGTCCCCGTCAACAACCTAATCTATCACTACCTGCTCAAAGAAAACGCCCTCTCTTGGGCCAATCTCAAAAATATTGACTTGAGTTTTTTGGGATTGATTTCCTACATCGGAGTGATTGCGGCGATCGTGCAAATACTGGAAATGTTTTTAGACCGCTTCGTTCCCGCCCTGTACAACGCTCTGGGGATTTTCCTGCCTTTGATTACCGTCAACTGCGCCATCTTGGGCGGCTCCCTGTTTATGGTGGAGCGCAATTATAACTTTCCCGAGAGCGTGGTTTTTGGTTTCGGCTCGGGAGTGGGTTGGGCCTTGGCGGTCATGTGCCTGGCCGGCGTGCGCGAAAAAATGAAATATTCCGACGTACCCGAGGGCCTGCGTGGTCTGGGCATCACCTTTGTTACCGTCGGCCTGATGGCGCTGGGTTTTCTCGCCTTCTCGGGGATTCAATTATGAATGAAATCGTCATCGGCATCAGTATGTTTAGCATCGTCGTGCTCAGCTTGGTGGTGCTCATCCTGATTGCCAAAAACAGGCTCGTCGCCAGCGGCCCGGTTTCCCTCAATATCAATGCCAAAAAGGACGTCAAAGTTCCGGCCGGCGGCAAACTTCTCAACATACTGGCAGACCAAAAACTTTTCGTCTCTTCGGCCTGCGGTGGCGGGGGCACTTGCGGACAGTGTAAAGTCAAAGTGTTCAAGGGTGGAGGGGATATTTTGCCCACCGAACTCTCCCACGTCACCAAACGTGAAATGCGCGAAGGGTGCCGGCTTTCCTGTCAGGTGGCAGTCAAACAAGATATGCACATTGAAGTTCCCGAAGAAGTCTTTGGCGTTCAAAAATGGCACTGCCGCGTGCGCTCCAACCACAACGTGGCCACCTTTATCAAAGAATTGGTTTTGGAACTTCCCCCCGGAGAAGAAGTCCCCTTCCGCGCGGGCGGATTTATTCAAATCGAGCGGCCGGAAGACCTTGATATTAACTATCAAGACTTTGACGTGGAAGAAGAATACCGCCCCGATTGGGACCATTTCAATCTGTGGAGGTATCGCTCTTTTACCCCTGAACCCGTGGTGCGCGCCTACTCCATGGCCAATTACCCCGAGGAAAAAGGCATCATCATGCTCAATGTGCGCATCGCCTCTCCTCCCCCGCGCTTGCCCGATGTGGAACCGGGAAAAATGTCGTCCTATATTTTTGCCCTCAAACCGGGAGATGAAGTCACCATCTCTGGGCCATTTGGAGAATTTTTCGCCCGCAAAACCAATAAGGAAATGATTTTTATCGGCGGCGGGGCGGGCATGGCGCCTATGCGTTCGCACCTTTTCGACCAATTCAAACGCATCAAAACCAACCGCAAAATCACCTTTTGGTACGGCGCCCGCTCCAAGCGGGAAATCTTTTACGCTCAAGACTTCGACATGCTCCAGGCGGAAAATTCCAATTTCAAGTGGCATGTGGCCCTGTCCGATGCCCTCCCCGAAGACAACTGGCAAGGGCACACCGGATTTATTCACCAGGTGGTCTACGACAACCATCTTAAAAACCACCCCAACCCCGAAGATTGCGAATACTACCTGTGTGGCCCTCCAATTATGAATCAATGTGTGATCGATATGCTGGTGAATCTTGGGGTGGAGAGGGACGACATCATGCTGGACGACTTTGGTGGTTAAAACTGTCTCCTTGATCCTCTCTCTTTTTTTGTGGAGCTGCACCCCTCAAAAAAAGCAGTGGCCACTACTTTCCGGACAGACCATGGGGAGTTCTTACCGCGTCCGTTATTGGCCGGGCGAAAACACCCCTCACACCAAAGAACTCCACCGCAAACTTGAACAAACTTTAAAAGAACTCAACCGCCAAATGAGCACTTACCAAAAAGATTCCGAAATCAGTCGTTTCAACAGCGACAAAGGCCTTGAATGGAAAACCATTTCCAGTGACTTTTATACCGTTTTGAAATATTCTCTCGCCTTGGCAAAAAAAACCCAAAGCGCCTTCGACCCCACCATTGGACCACTGGTCAACTTGTGGGGGTTTGGGCCAAAAGGTGAGAGAAAAGTTCCCACCTCCCAACAAATTGAAAACGCCAAACGCCGGGTGGGCCACCAACACGTTGAACTCTCCCCCAAAAAAAGCGCCATACGCAAGAAAATTCCCGAACTCTACCTCGACCTTTCCGCCAGCGCCAAGGGTTTTGCCGTCGATCGCATCGCACACTTGTTGGAAGTTAGCGGCGTTGAACACTACCTGGTCGAAATCGGCGGCGAAGTAAGAGTCAAAGGCAACAGAGAGGGCAGGTCTTGGAACGTGGCGATTGAAACCCCTCACCCCTTGAGAGAAGGGTTTCAAAAAGTCCTCAAACTCGAAAATCACGCCGTGGCCACCAGTGGAGACTACCGCAATTTTTTTCGAGAAAATGGGAAAACCTATTCCCACACTCTCGATTTTCACACGGGAAGGCCGGTGAAAAATGCCCTTGCCAACGTCACCGTGGTGGACTCTGAATGTCTCAAGGCCGACGCCTTGGCCACCGCCTTAATGGCGATGGGCCTTCCCCGGGCGTTTACGTTTTCCGAAAAAGAAAAGATTGCGGCCTATTTTATCTACCGCCAAGGCGAGAATCTCGTAACCAAGGCGAGTTCTCTCTTTCACAAGCACTACGGAGGCGACTCATGGTGACCGTGCTCTTGAGTCTGGCGGCCTTTGCCGTGGCCTTGACGGGCATGATGATAGGAGTGCTCATATCGGGCAAAAGCATTAAGGGCAGTTGCGGGGGAATAGCAGCGCTATTTGGAAAAGACTCTTGTTTTTTCTGTAGAAAGCGCTCGCAATGCCCCTCTCAAGACTCTAAAACTTCATAATCAATACTTACACTGGAACACTCCGAAACCGCAAACCGGCCACCCTCTTGCTTCCAGGTTTCATCGAGAGAATGAACCGCTCTGGCATAAAAAGTATATGGCCCGGGTTCCAGAGGTGATTCAATCACCGACACATCAGTTACCGTTCCGTCGGATACGCCAAAACCGACAAATTGACGGCAATTCGCATCCGTATAGAGAATGGCACCATCACCGCTTGCAATTCCCTCCACTCGAATCGTTGGAGTGTTATCCACACCTGCACTTGCCGCAGGGGAAACCATGCTCAAAGCACTCGGGGCATCGGGAGTCAGGTTTGGATCGTCTATCACTTCATAACTTACACTCACACTCGAACAGGCCGAACTCTCTCCTTGGTGATTCATCCGACGCGCATAAAATGTGTAATCTCCAACATCCAAAGGAGGAAACACCAGGGCATCCACCGTCACATCTTCTGCAAAACCAAACCCTATCGCCTCATTCAAAGCGCCACAACTTGGGGAATCAAAAATCAGAACCATATCTCCCGTACTCACCCCTTCCACATAGACAACCGGAATGGCATTGGCACCGGAACTTGCCGATACACCATCTATCGAAAGAGCACTCGGTGGAGCGTAATTGGCATCCGCCAAAATCTCGTAGTCTACACTCGCCGTTGAACAATCCGAAATTGCTCCCGTTTCCTGATCCATGACCCCAGCATAAAATGTATGCTCACCAACGGGCAGAGGCAAAAGCACCCTGGCGTCTACTGTTGTATCATCCGCCAGTCCCATACCTACCGATTCTTCCACTGTGCCACATCCCGGGCCGTCAAAAAGTAAAACGAAATCACCCGGACTCGAACCTTCCACTCGGATTGTCGGAGTGGCATTTGTGCCCGAACTTGCCTGTGGGTCTTGCATGGAAAGTGCTGTCAAAACCGAAGCAGCAACCGGTTCTGGTTCTGGAATAGGCGCAGGAGCGGGTGCTGGCAAAGTTTCCACCACTTCGTAATCTGCACTGACACTGGAACAAGCTGAGGCGATGCCTCCTGCCTGCATATCACTTCCCAAGGGCCTGACCGCACGGGCATAAAAAGTATAACTTCCAAGCTCTAATGGCGATTCCAAAGTGACATCCGCCTCGCTTCCGTTCGACATGCCAAAACCGGCAAATCTGCGACAATCAGAATCCATATAGACAATGGCACTGTCACCACCACCTATCCCGCTCACTCTTATAGTAGGAGTTGCGCTCAATCCAATATTTGCCGAAGGCAGTTGCATGGAAATGCCGTTTGGGGCATCCAATGTTTGCAAGGGGTCACTTACCACTTCGTAATTTACACTCGCCGTTGAACACTCCGAACTTTCTCCTTGCATTTTAACTGTGCGAGCATAAAACGTGTAATTTCCAACATCCAAGGGTGGAAATATCAACGCATCGACTGTTGCACCCTCTGAAAACCCAATTCCTATCGCCTCTTCTATTTCTCCACAACTGGCACTGGAAAAAATCAGTACCAAATCACCGGCATCCACTCCCTCGACTCTCACCATCGGAATGGCATTGACCCCAGAGGCCGCCGCTGGACTAATCATGGAAAGAGCACTTGGAGGTGTTGGCCCTGAAGCAACCGGTTCTGGTTCTGGCACAGGCGCGGGTACTGGCAAAGTTTCCACCACTTCGTAATCTACGCTGACACTTGAACATGCCGATATGGTGTATTTTTCCTCATCCGCCGACCCTATAATTCTTATGCCCCTGGCATAAAAAGTGTATTTTCCCAGTTCCAACTCAAGCGTAATATCCATTTCTGTTGCCGAAAAGACATTTTCCACTGTAGCTGGCGCCAATTCCGTACACTGAGAATCCAGGTAGAGTATAACCCCATCACCACTGACCACATTGGCCCGAATCACAGGTGTTTTATTGGTACTCACCCCACTATCAGGGGTTTGTAAAACCAAGCTGCTGGGAACCGGAGGAGTGAGAAGGGGATCGTTTAAGACTTCGTAATTTACACTTGCCGTTGAACACCCTGAAATCTTTTCCTCACCATTAATCCTTCTGGCATAAAAAGTGTAATTTCCAGGGGGTAGAGGCAAAACAACAAAAGTATCGGCAACTGTATCTGCGGCAAAACCAAGTCCCACCATTCCATCAATGAGATTGGCACCGTCACTAAAAAATACTTGTGAAACCATCTCCACGGTTATATCGTCACTTCCACAATTGGCATCGGTAAAAAGCGCAACCATATCACCAAATTCAACTCCCTCCACCCGAATCACTGGCGTGCCAATGGCGCTGGAATTGGCCGTCGGATTTTGCATGGAAAGCGCACTCGGTGGGGCAAGTTCTGTTTCAACTTCCACGACTGGCGCGGGCGCAGGTAAAGTCTCCACCACTTCGTAATCTACGCTGGCAGACGAACAAACAGAAGTTACTCCTTCTTCATTTCCTCTTCTGGCATAAATCGAATGATTGCCAACCGCTAAAGGAACAACAACCTGAACATCCGCAGTCGTACCCTCGGCCAATCCCAGGCCTATCGCCTCTTCCAACTCCCCGCAACTGTCGCTGGGAAAGAGCAAAATGACATCTCCCGGGCCAACTCCTTCCACTCTAATAAAGGGTGTAGTGTTTGTGCCCGAAGCAGACTGAGGATCGTGCATGGAAAGCGCACTCGGTGGGGCAAGTTCTGTTTCAACTTCCACGACTGGCGCGGGCGCAGGTAAAGTCTCCACCACTTCGTAATCTACGCTGGCAGACGAACAAACAGAAGTTACTCCTTCTTCATTTCCTCTTCTGGCATAAATCGAATGATTGCCAACCGCTAAAGGAACAACAACCTGAACATCCGCAGTCGTACCCTCGGCCAATCCCAGACCTATCGCCTCTTCCAACTCCCCGCAACTGTCGCTGGGAAAGAGTAAAATGACATCTCCCGGGCCAACTCCTTCCACTCTAATAAAAGGTGTAGTGTTTGTGCCCGAAGCAGACTGAGGATCGTGCATGGAAAGCGCGCTCGGTGGGGCAAGTTCTGTTTCAACTTCCACTACCGGCCCGGGTAGCGATTCCACCACTTCGTAATCCACGCTGGCGCTGGAACACGCCGAAACCGACATGCTTCCACCTTCTTCCATGGCGTTCTCTTCCAGCGGCCTGACCGCACGGGCATAAAACGTGTAACTCCCGAGACTCAAAGGCGACTCGAGCGTCACACTCGCCCTTCTTCCCTTCGACATCCCCATACCTACAAATTCCGTGCATCCCGCGTCCGTGTAGAGAATGGCACCATCACCTTTGGGCACACCACCTACTCGAATGGTAGGAGTCGTATTGACGCCAAGGCCTTCTTTAGGCTCTTGCATGCTTAAATTCTTGGGGACATCGGGAGTTTGCGCTGGATCGTTTACCACTTCATAGTTCACACTGGCGCTTGAACAATCCGAGTTTTCTCCGTCACCACTCATTCTACTGGCATAAAAGGTGTAACTTCCAACGTCCAAGGGCGGAAATACTACGGCATCCGCTGTTGCGCCTTCTGCAAACCCCAGGCCTATCGCCTCATTAAAAGTGCCACAATTTGGTGAATCAAAAAGCAAAACCATGTCCCCTGTGCTCACTCCCTCCACTCTAATGGCGGGAACTGCATTGACTCCAGAAGCGTTGGTCGGATTGCTCATGGAAAGCGCACTCGGAGGCGTTGGCCCTGAAGCGACCGGGTCTGGTTCTGGCACAGGTGCGGGTGCAGGTAAAGTTTCCACCACTTCGTAATCTACGCTGACACTTGAACATGCCGATATGGTGTATTTTTCCTCATCCGCCGACCCTATAATTCTTACGCCTCTACCATAAAAAGTGTATCTCCCCAGTTCCAACTCAAGCGTAATATCCATTTCTGTTGCCGAAAAGAAATTTTCCGCTATAGCTGGCGCCAATTTCGTACACTGAGAATCCAGGTAGAGTATAACCCCATCACCACTGACCACATTGGCCCGAATCACAGGTGTTTTATTGGTACTCACTCCGCTACCCGGGGTTTGCAAAACCAAGCTGCTGGGAACCGGAGGAGTGAGAAGGGGATCGTTTAAGACTTCATAATTTACACTTGCCGTTGAACACCCTGAAACCTTTTTCTCATCATTAATCCTTCTGGCATAAAAAGTGTAATTCCCAGGGGGCAGAGGCAAAACAACAAAAGTATCGGCAACTGTATCTGCGGCAAAACCAAGTCCCACCATTCCATCAATGAGATCGGCACCATCACTAAAAAATACTTGTGAAACCATCTCCGCGGTTATATCGTCACTTCCACAATTGGCATCAGTAAAAAGCACGATCATATCACCAAATTCAACTCCCTCCACTCGAATCACTGGCGTGCCAATGGCGCTGGAATTGGCCGCCGGATTTTGCATGGAAAGCGCACTCGGCGGAGAAAGTTCTGTTTCAACTTCTACCACTGGCCCGGGCAGCGATTCCACCACTTCGTAATCCACGCTGGCAGACGAACAAGCAGAAGTTACTCCTTCTTCATTTCCCCTTCTGGCATAAATCGAATGATTGCCAACCGCTAAAGGAACAACAACCTGAACATCCGCAGTCGTGCCCTCGGCCAATCCCAGACCTATCGCATCTTCCAACTCCCCACAACTGTCGCTGGGAAAGAGTAAAATGACATCTCCCGGGCCAACTCCTTCCACTCTAATAAAAGGTGTGGTGTTTGTGCCCGAAGCAGACTGAGGATCGTGCATGGAAAGCGCACTCGGTGGGGTGATAGTTGAAACAACAGGTTCTGGCGCAGGTAGAGTTTCCACTACTTCGTAATCTGCACTGACACTGGAACAAGCTGAGGCAATGCCTCCTGCCTGTATGTCACTTCCCAAGGGCCTGACCGCACGGGCATAAAAAGTATAACTTCCAAGCTCTAACGGTGATTCCAAAGTGACATCCGCCTCGCTTCCATTCGACATGCCAAAACCGGCAAACCTACGGCAATTGGAATCCATATAGACAATGGCACCGTCACCACTGCCTATCCCGCTCACTCTTATAGTAGGAGTTGCGCTCAATCCAATATTTGCCGAAGGCAGTTGCATAGAAATGCCACTTGGGGCATCCAATGTCTGCAAGGGGTCGCTTAGCACTTCGTAATTTACACTCGCCGTTGAACACTCCGAGCTTTCTCCTTGCATTTTAACTGTGCGAGCATAAAAAGTGTAACTCCCAACATCCAAGGGTGGAAATACCAACGCATCGACTGTTGCACCCTCTGAAAAGCCAAGCCCTATCGCCTCTTCCATTTCTCCACAATTGGCACTGCCAAAAAGCAGTACCAAATCACCGGCATCCACCCCCTCAACTCTCACCATCGGAATGGCATTGACCCCAGAGGCGGCGGCCGGACTAATCATGGAAAGCCCACTTGGAGGTGTTGGCCCGGAAGCGACCGGTTCTGATACCGATCCTGCTTCCACCACTTCGTAATCTACGCTGGCAGACGAACAAACAGAAGTTACTCCTTCTTCATTTCCCCTTCTGGCATAAATCGAATGATTGCCAACCGCTAAAGGGACAACAACCTGAACATCTACGGTCGTACTTTCTGCCAATCCCAGACCTATCGCATCTTCCAACTCACCACAACTGTCGCTGGGAAAGAGTAAAATGACATCTCCCGGGCCAACTCCTTCCACTCTAATAAAAGGTGTGGTGTTTGTGCCCGAAGCAGACTGAGGATCGTGCATGGAAAGCGCGCTCGGTGGGGCAAGTTCTGTTTCAACTTCCACTACCGGCCCAGGTAGCGATTCCACCAATTCGTAATCCACGCTGGCGCTGGAACATGCGGAGACACTAACACCTGCTTGCATATCACTTCCCAAGGGCCTTGCCGCACGGGCGTAAAAAGAGTAACTTCCCAGTTCCAATGCTGATTCCAAAACGACATCCGCATCACTTCCATTCGACATGCCAAAACCGGCAAAATGAAGGCAATCGGAATCAGTGTAAAGGATTGCAGCTTCACCGCTACCTACGCCACTGACTCTAACTGTGGGAGTCGTATTGATTCCGATATTTGCCATCGGAACCTGCATGGAAAGCCCACTGGGAACATCGGGAGTTTGCAAGGGACTGCTTTCCACTTGGTAGTCCACACTCGCCGTTGAACACTCCGAACCTTCACCCTGCATATTTATCTTGCGCGCATAAAAGGTGTAACTTCCTACATCCAAAGGTGGAAATACCAAAGCATCCACCGACGACCCCTCTGAAAAGCCAAGCCCTATGGCATCTTCCATTTCTCCACAACTGGCGCTGGCAAAAAGCAGTACCAGGTCACCGGCATCTACTCCTTCTATTCTCACCATTGGAATGGCATTGATTCCAGAGGCGGCTGCTGGATTGCTCATGGCAAGCGCACTCGGAGGCCTTGGCCCCGAGCTTTCCAAAACTTCGTAACTGGCGCTGGCACTGGAACATTCCGAAAGTACACCATTGCGACTGGCCTTGGCGTAAAAGGTATAACTTCCGGGGGCCAAAGGAGACCAAGGGCCAATACTGACTTCGAGATTATCTCCCTTTCTGGTTTCACCCGAAATATCGACGGAAGTTTGACAATTGGAATCTGTAAAAAGCGCAACCGAATCACCAATGGCCACACCTTCAAGTAAAACGGTGGGAGTGGTATCTTCCCCCGAAGCAGCGGCGGGATTTGCCATCGCAATGCCATTGGGAGCATCGGGAACGGTTACGGTTACTTCGTAATTGGCAAGAATCAAAGCACACTGAGAATGTGCTCCACCACGAATAGTTTGTGCATAAAAGGAATACGTTCCCAGAGGGAGGGCGGGTTTGATGACGTGTTCAAGTGACGTGCCTGACGCCGTAACCGAACCAAGGCCTACCGAACAATTGGCATCGGTAAAAAATCCGACCACATCGCCACTGGCAACTCCTCCCACTTCGAGAGTCGGAGAAGCATTGTGAAGTTCCCTATCCCCATAACCGAGTAAAGAAGGTGGATCAACTTTCCCTAATGAATATTCTGCAAAAGTGCTGGAACAAGCAGAAGTCACTCCAAGTCTGTCGATCTGGGTGAAAAAAGAATAATCGCCAACCGCCAAGGGCCTGGCAACTGTCACATCGACAAAAGGGCCGGTAGCGACGGCAACTCCCACTTCCGTTCGACAATTAAAACCAGTGTAAAGGATGACAATATCTCCGAATGAGGTTCCACTGGCGCGCACGGTGGGCGTGGAATTATACCCTGAAGAACTCAAGGGGTTTTGCATACTCACAATATCGGGGGGGGAAGGAATGATGGGAACCTGATTTTCAGCGTTTGAGGCCGAGGCATTAGAAAAACTTATTAACCAAATGACAGAAAGAAAGAAAAAACCGATTGACGACAATGTTCCCATGATACCACCCTCCAAGTTTTGGCAGTTATTGAAATTTCAAAATAAGAGTCAACGAAAAAATTGTAACCGGAACAACACAAAATGCAAAAAACATTTTTTCCGATCAATAAACTCAGAGAAAAATTGCTTTTAAAATGACCGACCGGAAACCGGATTTCCGCCCGTTTTGAAATGAACCGAGGCATGGGCGCGGCCAACCTCCAGGAAGAACACCCCTCTCGCCATGGCATTTATTTGAATAGTGTACTCCCAGGCCGCTTTAAGGCCGACCAAAAGGTACTCAATGTAGGTTTCATTTCCTGAATCAGGGGGATAAATGAGAATCAAAAGGGATTCATCGGTCATTGTTTTTAAGTTGGTTATTTCGAGAAAATACCAATCTGCCTCGGGAATGAGGGGAAACCTGATTTTGGCACTATACTTTCCCACTTCCAAAACCTGGGCCTTAAATTTGCCCTCGAGAGGAGAAAATGCTTTCCTCTGCCATTCGTGAACAAGAGGGGCCTTTACAAAAGTACCTTGTTGTAAAATTCTGGAATCAGGTTCTCCCAACGGAACCGAATCCACCAGGCCATGTTCGTTAAGTGCCAACGCACGGGCGGCCTCCCTTCTCTTTTCAATCCTGGTCGCCAGAAAACTCATCGGTGTAAGCATGGTCACCACATTAATGGAGAGTCCGCTCCATGGATTTTCGGCCACCCGCAAGGCCCAGAGCCTGTTTTTTTCAAAAGCATCGAGTTTGTTGTCACCGGCAACATAATCGGCAATATCATCTTTCACAATCGGATTGACGGTATAATTTAGTCCGCTTGCAAAACAGGCCACCGAACGTTTTTCTCCCACTATCTCGACATAAAAAGAATAATTGCCGGGTGACAGGGGAACAGAAACGGTGAGATCAAGCATTGCATCACCGGCAGTTTGAGAACCCACCATTTGCGTGCAATTTGCATCTCTATACAACCTCACCAAATCCCCCTTGGAAACTCCCTTAACCCTAAGGGTGGGAGTTGTATCGACATCGGCCGAAGCATTGGGGTCTTGCATGGACAACGACAAGGCCGGTTGCTCTGGTTCCGTAATAAGTTTATATTTGGCACTCTTTAGCGAGCAGGCAGAGGCCTCTCCTCTTCTTATGATTTTGGCGTAAAAAAGATAATTTCCAGATTGCAGAGAGGAAGTGGTAATGTGAACCAATTGATACCTGGCACGCCCCTCTCCCACTTGATTTAGACAACTTGAATCAGTATAGATTTTAACCAAATCTCCTCTTTGCACACCCATCACACGAATGGTAGGAGTTTTTTTGCTGCCAACTTCGCTTGCGGGATTTACAATTTTTAAACCACTTGGAGGAAGAACAGAGTTAATTGCTGCCACGCTAACCAAAACAATGAGTAAAAAAAACAAGGCCCACTTTTTCATAACTCCTTCAATTATACACAAATTTTATGCAGGATAAACGACCGACTAAAACAAGCTGTTCAAGTAAACAATAAATTACTATTTGCCCTTTGACGAAAAACCTTATCATCGCTACTCTGAAAGTGTCCTTTGTGGAAAGCTATTGACATGAATAGAAAAAAATTGTTGACTATTTTATCCAAACTCTTATGGCCAGGTTTTTTGCTTGTCTACGCTGAAAACACACCCAATCAAGGCCCCGAGCTGTGCAACTATGCCGGTTATCTCTCAGTTTTAAGAGAAGACGGGAAATGCCAAAACCCCTGGAAACTTGAAGCATCCGAACTCGGTGCTGATTTAGATGAACTCCACACTTCCTACAACACTTGCCAGGGAAGCAACAGCAGTGCCATTCGCTGCAATCCCATCCTCTACGGATTTCAGTCCGAACACCAAAGCAATTCCCTTTGCCTGCGTGGAAGAAAAGATAGAGGCCTGGAGCGAGGCTGCTGTATCGAAAGCCCCAACCAATGGGATGCCTCGGTATCAACCCGACAATGCAATCAAATTCTCTTTGGAAACTATGCCGGCCTTACTTTTAGAAATTTTGTCGACTCCATGGTTAAAAAACCCGAACGCCTGGCGCGCTACCTGGCGACGGCCTCGTCCTTCATTCAAAGCTGCAATCCCGCACAGCAAGAGTGTTCGACGTTAAAATCTCTGGTGACAACCTCGCTAAAGAGGTTGGATCTCAAACAAAACCCCCTCTTAAGCTATTCTCTATCCAAGACATTCCTCGACCTCAGGATTAATGTCAGAGCACTCAGACAAAATTTTGATGCTCTCGAAGATGAAGGCCTGAATAATGCCGTTGACCAAACCATCTCTTGGCAAAGACAGCGTTTAACCATCATCCGTCAACTTGTTGAAGAATACGAAAATAATACCAAAACCGAAGAAGTCATTAAACACGCCATCAAGCAGGCGCGCGCTAGAAGGGCCAGAGGAGACAAGCTAGGCCAGTGTTACACTTATGTCAAAAGAGCGTTGCTCAGGGGAGGATACCTCGACCGTTACTTTTGGACGGGGCGGGGATGGGCCAAAGAGGCCATCCATGACCTGCCACCATTGGGTTTTATCGACATTACCAGCTTTGGTATTCCTCTCGACCCGAGAAAGGCCCCTCATGGCTCCATCGTCGTCTATGAAGGGGGGCCATACGGACATATTGAAATTGTCAACGTCGTTACTGACAGCAAAGGAAAACCAACCAGGAGACTTTATATCAGCGACCTCATCAACAACAAACCGGTAAGTGAAGTTCTCCATCCCTGGAGACGCCCCATCGCTATTATGATTGCCATCAATGATGAAGACCGTAAAGACCTGGAAATCCCACCTCTTCAGTCTTTGTAATTGTAACTACTCACACTCCAATGAAAAACTGCGATAAAAGCAAGGTAAGTGCTCACAATTTGGGCCAGGTTGGGGGGAAGCAAACTGGAGCGACTGAGGCGTGCTAGAAGCCACGTCGCAAGGAGCGACAGTGTAGCTGACCCACAAGATGGTCTGAAGTGTGAGCAGTTACTTGTAATTTAAATAATTTTGCATGGCCCGGGAATAATAGTGCCACCCATAGGTATATTGCTCAAATTTCTCACCGCGACTTTGCAGTCGCCCGTGAAGATTTTCCCGTGCGGTAATGGTCATGGTTTCAATTAAACGGGTGTGTTCGTGTAAATAATTCAAACGCTGTTCCAAATCGCTACCGCTGCCGGATTTGAGAGTCCCCCATAGCCGGTATCCAAAATTAGCTGCCAAAGTTTCTCTATCCAAGAGAGCATGGGCAAAAAGAGAATGTCTTCGTGCCATAAATTCACGGGCAATCAACAAAGTGGGAATATTACTGGTGACAAATTCCCCTATTCCAAAGCGTTTTCCATCCTCATAAAATGTCACATCAAGGCCTTTGGGATTCACTCGATACCACTTGCCAACTTCCAATGCAGAAGGTGCGCGTTTGTCCAGGCCGCGAAAATGAAATTTAGCGGAAACCTTTTCTGAAAATTTTTGTGGAGTACTTGTAAGGCCCAACTGCTGGGCATCTCTCAACTTAAAATAACTCTCTCCCCCCACCTGCACGATGGCCTCCATTGATAAATTTCTTCCCGCAACGGTTCCGTTGTGAAAGACCAGATAAGAGTACGTCGGTTTTTTAAAGAGTTCCCGATTGTTTTCTTCGATGATCTGATTGAGGTATTGATAGCGAAAAAAGACGGTCGGTTTTTGCTCTATTTGTGCAAAAAGATTGTCTTCACTCAAGGAAGGCATGGGGTATTTCAGATTGGCAGAAGAATAAGACAAAGGCAAAAAAAGCGTGTCCGTTTCCCGATGATTTCGCTGACGAAAAGTTTGGGAATGTCGTGCGAGCCACAAGATATTTCCTCCATCTATGCGCACATAAAGAAAATTTTCCTCCGCACCAATATTGATTTCACGAAAGGAAACCAAAGACCCGGGCGATAATCTCAAGAGCGTTCCATCCATTAAATAGGCCCATAAATAACTGTCTGTCCCAGTGGAAAGCTCATCTCCCTCCACAATAAAAGAACCAAATTTAGCACGACCAAAACCTCTGTCACGAAAAAGCTCACATTCTCCCACACACTCCAAAACAACCCCCACTTTTTCCCTCAAACGGCCCTCCCCGAGATGGCGCCTCCAATCGGGATTTCCCACCTGGGCGGACAATTTTTTTTTCCACAGCCCGAAATCCAAAAATTCCTGGGGAGTCAACCTGTCCCAAGGCAAAAGAGAAGCACGATAACCCTTAAAAAGACGCATCGAAGGCATACCAGGGGACAAATTCTCCGCATGGGAAAAAGGGTTAAGGGCAAGGGCCAAAAACAAACTTAGAGTCGTTTTCATATCCACACTATTTATCGGTAAAGTTGCAAACTCCTTTATCCGATGAGAAAAGCAATGTTAAAGAAATGGGCCAATATTGAAAAGAAACTGAACAATATTCTCTGCTATATCGGCCGAGGGTTTTCCTATCTTTTTTCCTTAGGGCATCCCTCTAGGTCGCAACCAAAAAAAACGCACCAAACGCCCTCTTTTCACCATCCTCCCCTTATTGACAAAAATGCTCTCCAAGAAAAGCTGATTCAAACCAGCGAAAATATTTCCATATTTATCCGGCGTTCACACAAACTTTTGATGGAAACCGTGGAGGAAATCAAAAAAGAAGGTTTCACTCCCCTTTTAAAAATATTTTTCCAATTTCTCTTAAAACACAAAAAAGTGTTATTTCTCACTGTTTGTTTGATTGCTCTGACAGATTGGATTAATTTTTATGGCCTTCAACTTGTAGACAACATAAGACAAGAGCAGGCTTCCAATTTCATCGTGCAAGAAGAAAACCTCTACAAAAGACCGGATTATTTCCGCAAACCTGAAAAACAATTCAAAGTGAATAGCATTATTCTTCCCACTTACCTGGGCAGAGATCATCGAAAATTGGTGTTAGATATTACTTTTGAATCTTCCAACAAATATATCAAGGCCTATTTTGAAAAACACCCTTACCTGATTCCCGATGTCTTGGGCCGCAAAATTGAACCTATCTCACTCGAATTTCCCCTCGAAACGGAAGGGAAAATTATCATCAAAGAAAAAATTATTGAAGAAACTAATCTTCTCCTCGAAGAACTTCACATTAAGGGAAAAATCGTCGCCGTCTATATCGACCAAATGGTGAGCACTTAAATCCAACGTCCGCACTTCAAGGGACTACGCAAGAACAATCTACTTTTAGGGCAGTTCCTTTGGGACAATGTCCTAGACAATTACAACGAGTTACCACGTGAAAGGGAGTACCATTGCACGAATGGGTGCAAGAACCATTGTTTTTATTTGCTTCGCTATCAGCTTCTTGGTAAGCATCGTTCCTGGATACAGATGTATAAGTTTTATAGAACGTGCAAGTTCTTGTATCAGCATAATTCCTACACTTCGTACTGCATTTTACATTCACATATATGGTTGTAGGTATTGGAGGAGTCGGTGGACTTGGAGTCGCCGCTTTACAAGTACAATCTGCAGTATTCAAAACCTGCCCCGGCGGGCAAATGGGGGTTTGGTTTGATGAGGCCAAAATCAGAGTGTTTAGGATGAGAGCGCAGGTAAAACTTAAAAGTTGACGGAGTCTACGGGGGGGGGGCGTCAAGAAAGCGTTTTGTCGTTTCATGGTTTTATTATGGCACAAAAATCCATGAAGCGGAAGTTCTGCCATAGCTCATTATTTTTGTTCACTTTACGTTCCTCCGACTACTTCAAGGGAGCGGGAGCGAGCAAACCGAGCTTGCCAAGGGTAACCAGACAACTCAGGATGGTGAGGACAATTCCTGCGGAAGCGGCGGCCATTCTAAGAATGATTTTGCTGTCCAATTCCTTGATGTCGCGCTTGAGTTCGGCAGTGGCGTATTCCAAATCCTGTTTGGAAGCGGAATCCTGGGACATCAGGCCCGGGCCTGGGCCTCGTCAAACCCCGCCTCTTTGAGAGTGTCTAAATTCTTGAGTGAAGAAAAACCGTTTCCGCCCATGACATTTTCCTTATTTAGTTCTCTATCGTCATTTTAAAAAAATATATTAAATCTATCAAATCACAGGCCACTGCTGGCCTCAACTTGCTTTTGCCGACAATTGCGCTGGCACTGGCAACTCAAATTTTTCATTTTGCGAGATTCAGAAACAGATTTCTACACGGGTTAAAAACCCAACTTACAAACTGAAAAAAAATGGCCTTGCCGAAAAATACGACAAGGCCATAAAGTCAGTGGGATTTACTTTATCTAAAAGAACTGCTACACGAGCGAGTTTGACCTATCTCATTGTAACATATCCAGCGATAGCTGGTGCCATCACCGGGTTGAGGTGCAGGCAATCCTACGGCACATAAATAGGATCTTCTGTTCCCGTCTGCATCTTTAAAAGCACATTGAGGACGAGGTGCTGTATTTGGTTTTGAAACATTACAACCTTCTATTGGGGCATAACAGTCCGTATTGCCACATTTCCACTTGTGACTACTCGGAGGCTGGGCCGAAGTATTGTAATTCTGCAATTCTCCCTGTTTGCAAGTAAATGGAGTTCGGCCACATACCTCTCTTCTCCCATACCTGTCATAATAGGGCGATTCAAACCAATGTGGATCCTTGGCAAATACCTCACTATTTCCCAAACTCAAACATATCTGCGCAAACAAAATAAGGGGAAGGATAAAAAAACCGGAAAATTTTTCTCTGAGCATTTGGTACCTCCTTGTTGCTCAATATCTCACGGCGCTTTTAAGACCGTCTAATGTAACTTAAAATGAAAAACAGCTGCACGATGCTCCAATAGAACGGTATTTTCCCGCCGGACAGACGCTGCATGAAGGTTGAGAACAACTGCAAAATTCAACACCGTTATGGCATTTACCTCCACCTGTAAAATACCAATTCCGTTTATTATTGCTGTTTTGACAAAAATCTGCATACGCCTCAGTTTGGGTTCCTGTAAAATATTCATCATACATCGTTGCGTTATTGTTCTTGCACTTCCGCTTGCATACATACTTTGGAATGGTTTCGTATTGGCATACGTTACTTAGATATTTCCCCGATGGGCTTTGGGAGTCAGTTTTATTGCAAGTGCATGCACACCCCGGGTATGCACCTTGAGTGTAACCGGGATTGCAAGTGTTGGAACAGGTTGACGGCGTTGGCGCCGGAGGCGGAGTTGGTGGCGTGGGAGTCGCCGCCTTACAGGTGCAGTCTGCGGTATTTAAAACCTGTCCCGGGGGGCAAATGGGGGTATGGGTTGAGGAGGGCCAGGCCGAGGCCGCAAGGGCGAGAAAACTACAAAAACTTATAACTTCGCAGAATCTACGGGGGGGGGGCGTCAAGACAGTGTTTTGTCGCTTCATGGTTTTATTATGGCACAAAAATCTATGAAGCGGAAGTTCCGCCATAGCTCACTATTTTTGTTAACTTTTGCATTTGAGATCATTAAAGACTCGTGCCAAAATCTCTTCCCTTGGGCCTTACGTTTTCCACAATGCGCCTGACAGTTGACATTCCAACGTTGAGAACCAAAGCAGTTTGGGCCATGTTTCCCTTTTGTTTGAGGTAAGTATTCCAAATGTAGCGTTTTTTCATCTCTTCGAGGCTGACCACCTCACCGTTAAAATTGTGGTTGGAAAATTCTTCCGATCCCATCTCAAAAAGAGAGGTATCGACATCATCCAAACGCAACAGCGAATTTTTGGAGAGCGCCTTTTTGCGCTTCAAGTGGCCCCACAACTGGCGGTAATTGCCCGGCCAGTGATAATTGAGATAGGCCTTGCGCAATCTCCGATCAAGCATCACTCCCTCTTTGCGGCAAATTTCGGTGAGAGCAAGGCCCAGTTCGTGCTGTGATTCGCGCAAAGCTCTGGTGTGAATGACCGCCCCTTGGGAAATGCGAAAATAAAAGTCGGCACGGCACTGATCGCGTCCAACCATCTGGCGCATGGAACTGCCCGAAGCAAAAATCATGCGCGTTTGGGCCTTATAATTTCTCTCACCGCCAACCGGGCGGTACTCCAAGGTATCCAAAAAGAGCAACAACTTGATTTGAATATCTTTGGAAAGGCCGTCAATTTCGTCTAAAAAAAGCGTTCCCCCTTCCGTCGAGGCGAGCGCCCCCCGCTTTTCCCGGATCGCCCCGGTAAAAGCACCTTTGACGTGACCGAAAAGTTCACTTTCCAAAAGTTGAGGATTGAAAGCGCGCAAATTGAGGGCCAAAAAATCCCCGGCAAGGCCGCTTTGCTGGTGAATTTCCCGGGCGAGGGTCGACTTTCCCGTTCCCGTCTCCCCCTCGATCAAAATCGGTAAATCGGAAGCGACGATTTGGGGAGAGACGAAGCGGTCTAAAAACTGTTCCTGCTCATTGACCGGCCCGGATTTCACTTCCAAAAGGTTGTGGTCAAAGAGAATTTTATCCCCCTTGAGCGGCCAGGCCTTCAGGCAGGGAGTGCCGTTTATGAGAAAGGGCACATCCTTTAAGGCCTCAATGGTGTAGCGCCCGTTTCGCTCTCCGCCCACCAGTCTCATCTCCCAGGCCCCCTGATCCCCGCTACTGCTTTGAAGTTTAAGGGAAGTGTTGGCCCACACGGGGAGAGTCAGGCAGGTGGTTTCAACCCGCACCCGGGTTCTGTTCAACGAAAAATTGCGCCGCCTTCCCTGCGTGGGAGAAAGTTGTAGCACATCTCTAAAGGCAATCCCCTTCCAGCGGGATTTTTCGGGAATTTCCATTTCGGCCTCGGCCAAAGAAGCGTCGAGAGAAGAATTGAGAGTAAAACTCAAGTATAACCTCCTGGTAAAATTTTCATACTCTCTATGCAAAAAGCATGCCAACTTTTCCCCTCGGCGCGAGCGTGTTATGAACAACCCCATGAAACCGGAAATTCAAAGAGGCAGCGCACAATTTTGTTATGCCATACATTCCCCCGAGCAATTACAGGAGATTTTTTTGCAAATAAACCCCATTTCAGGGCCTTTTTGCGGTCTGGGCCTTGTGGGCCGCTCCAATGTAGGCAAGTCGAGCCTGATTAACGCACTCTTTGGCAAGTGCCTGGCCAAAACCTCAAAAACTCCGGGGCGCACCCGAAGTGTCAATATCTTCCAACTTTCCACCAATTGGGATCGGCCCTTGTGGCTCTTTGACCTTCCCGGTTACGGTTTTGCCAAGGTCAGTCAAAAGATGCACCGCGACTGGAATGTCCTGATGGCGACATTTTTTGAACTCGCGCCCTCCTCTTTACTGCTGGCCAATATTCAAGATGCAAGACATCCAAAAACCAGCGCCGACGATCAATTTCACCGATTTCTGCGCCCCTTTGCCTTTCCCCTCTTTGTTATTTTCAACAAGATGGACAAACTCAAAACTCAGCGCCAGCGCGCACTTTTCGAGCGGCAAAGGCCGGACTTTCTCCAACACTACCCCAAGGCCTTGCAAATTCATTTCGTCTCGGCCACCGGAGGAGGCGACCTTTCTCAGAGGCAAAACTTAAGTCTGGCCCTGGCGACTCACTTTTGCGTACAATGAGCTTATGAGCAACCCCGAACAATCAAATTGGCGAATCAAGGTTCACGAACTCCTGCAAACCTGCCAGGGCGAACTCAAGCGCACTACTGAAATCGGCAAAAAGATGCTTTCGGCCTCCAAAACCAATTCCCATCTCCACGATGCCTACGAAGAATTGGGTGTGTTGGCGGCCAAGGCGATCAGGGAACAAGGCCTTGCCTGGGACGATCCCAAGGTTCAGGCCCTCATCAAACAAATTGACGATTGTGAGCGCGAACTGGAGACGGTGGAAAAAGAAGTCGATAAAATCCGCTTTTCAGAAGGCCCGGTGGACGTCTCATCCCGGCGCAATCCTCCCCCTTCTTCCAATTCTTAAAAAAATTCCCCAAAATGAGAATTTTTTACACGGCAAGCCATTGCTTTATGGCCAAAGGTGTAAAAATGCATTAAAAAACACTCTGGTCATCAAAACAAAGGGAAAGTTGGTATGAATTATTTAATAGACAATACCGCAAACCTGATAAAATATCTGCGCCAGCTCTACAAACTCAATCAAGGTGAGATTGGCGACATTATGGGGATTTCCACCACTACGGTGTGCCGCTTGGAATCCGGCAAAAGCAGTATGAGTTTTATCCAGGAAAACCAGTTGAGAGAGCATTTTGGCTACCAGGGAGAACCCATCCGGGAAGGGTATATTGAATTGGAGGGAGGGGATGACTCCCAAATGTTCGAGATACCCACCGACTGGACGTCACGCCTGTCGAGCGGGAAACTGGGGCGAATCTTCAAACAACTCTTTTTGCACTATTTTTCACAAGAAGATTTTAAGGCATTTTGCCGCCACCACGGAGTCGATGAACTCTATTTTTTTAATGCCTGCAATCCCATCAGCATTAATTTTCACTTGAGGATTATTCAGCATTTGCGGATTCACGGAAAATTGAAGAGTCAGGAAGAAATTGATCATTTCGTCATGTATTTACTGGATAAGGCGGGTACTGTACACAACCAACTGGCCAAAATCCCCGACCCCTATTCGAGGATGGTGACGGCCATTCAACTCTTGCCAAACTACGAGCAAAACCACAGCTATGCTCTGGAGCATTGGGGCCGCGGGAAAAAGAAGGTCACCATTAAATTCCGACCGAATGAGGACATCATGGACTATCACCTCTGGAAAAAAGACCCTTACTGCGGCGGCTTTGCCGAAAATTGGATTGCCACCTCTTTTATGCAAATTCTCGGAAATGCTCTCAAATCGGTGAATAAATTTTACAGGCCAGACGACTCCAAAGACTGGTATGCGCTGGAAGTAGAATTGCGCTAAAAAAAACAGAACCCCCAAATTCGGGGGATTCTGTTCTCAAAAAGAAAAAAGACGACGGTGGTAAAAAAATTTACCCGATGAGCTTCAGGGCATTCTGGCTGCGAGAATTGGCCTGAGAAAGAACGGAAACGCCGGCAGAATTCAAAATGCTGTACTTGACGTTGTTAGCAGTCTCCGAAGCGTAATCCACGTCGCGGATTTGGCTGTTGGCCGAATTCAAGTTTTCCGCTGCCACTTGAAGGTTGCGAGCAGTGGAGATCATGCGATTCTGTCTGGCACCGAGTTCGGCGCGCTGACCAGAAACCTTTTCAATCGCCTGATCGAGAACATCAAAAGAACCTTGAGCGCTTTCCTTGGTCGAAACATTGAGCGAATTAATACCCAAACTGCCCAAAGTCGTATTGAGCATATTGGTCTGAAAACTGATGCGATCCTCGTAAGGGTTGTTGTTGATACCCACTTGGAAATCATAAGTTTTACCCTCACCGCTTAAAAGCTTCTTGCCGTTAAAATCGGTAACTCGGGAAATACGCTCTACCTCTTGTTTGAGGTTTTGATACTCGAGATCGGTGAATTCCCTTTCAACGTCTCCGACAGTATCAGATGCGGTTTGAACCGATAGCTCTCTCATCCGAACCAAAATGTTGGAAATTTCACCGAGTCCCCCTTCTGCGACCTGAACCAAGGCAATGGCATCATTGGTGTTGCGATTGGCCTGATTAATACCACGGATTTGGGATTTCAGCTTCTCGCTGATCGCCAGTCCGGCGGCATCGTCGGCAGAACGGACAATTCTCGAACCCGAAGACAACTTGGTTAGAGAGCTGGCCTGCTGTTTGCTGTTTTCACTGAGTGTTCTCTGAGCAGACAGAGAAGTGACGTTCGTGTTGATTTGTAGGCCCATACTTACCTCCTTGTTCTTGGCCCACATCCCTATGGTTTGAATTCCAGGCCTTGGAATCCAATGAGCATACTGCTCACACCCGACTTAAAAACTTCATCGAACTCAACATGAGTTGATGTGCTCCCTATCGGAAGGCGGCAAAATTTTCTTAAGAAAAAATTTCCACTTTTTGCGTATTTTTTGAGTTTAATACTCAGGGAGTAACGGTTCTGCCAAATTCACTCAAGAAATCGCCAAACGCTTGGAGAACTTGACCATCAATGCCCTCATGGCCATTTCCCCAGACCACTCCCTGGCGAACCTGCTCTTGTAAACGTTGAAAAGTATTAAAAGTTTCTCTCTCCCCCTCGCGGGAATCCAGCAGGATAACCGCCGAAGCGGTAAAAATCACGGCGGTCAGGAACGCGGAACCCACCGTAAACCGCCTTGTCCCTTTCAGAGAAAACATACTTTCGTCCGGATTGGACATTTCATAAAGTCCTATCAACGAAGATGACCCCGTCATTAAAGAAAGGATGAGTCCTATAACACCCGTCGCCTGTTTGGCATCAGAGGAATAAATTTTGTCCTTGCGGGATTCCAGTTCCTCGGTCACACCCACCACAAATTCTTGCAAGTCTGGCCTTTTAATTTCGATCACCCCGGAGCAATCGAGTCCCAGAGTGGAAAAATTTTTGGCAAAGGGCACGTTTCCCACCACACTTTTAGCGGGGATCGTGGAATGGGCACGGCAAGTGTAGACCAAAACACTTTCCTCGCTACTTTCCACACTTTCCAAATAATAAAAGTTGGGCGACTCCTGGGCCATGACATGGGCAGGAGACAAAAGTAGTCCAAAACTTAAAATCCAGATACGAAGGGCCGCCCACATGGAATTATTTCTTGGGGCCAGCGTAGCGGCTACCGAATTTTTTGCGGAATTTTTCAATCCTGCCTTCGGTATCGACCAACTTTTGCTTGCCCGTATAAAAGGGGTGACAGGCCCCACAGATGTCAATTTTGCTGAGTTTTGCCGTACTGCGGGTTTGATACTTTGCACCGCAAACACATTCAACGCTGACATCGTGGTACTCGGGGTGAATTTCAGCTTTCATAAAAAATCTCCTGACTCCGCTTTGGCCAATATGCTCGATAGAGGCCTTGCTTGTCAAGCCTAATGGGCGCTGCAATCGCCACACCCGCCGGAGGAAGACGCTTGTTCCCGATCAAAAAATTCCCAATGCCCATAGCGCTCCTCAAGATTGGAAATCGCCTCCTCTAAGGTGGAAAAGTCCTGCTGATACAGCTCTGCACCATCTTCTTCCATCAAAGTCAGGCAATAAACCAGGCCCGGACGCTGGTCAGGAACCCCTCCCAGGCCGATAAAGGCCTGTAATTGCGAGAATTTATGGCCACAATGGGGCCAATTTTGTGTCGTCACCTTCATTTAAACCTATCTAGCAAGAAAATCTTGTCAAGAAAAGTGGAAAAGTGTAGGGTTCTGAAAGTATCAGAATTATATAAGGAGAAGGGCATGGCCAAAAAAGGAAAAGGGGCGAGACAGGTAATCACATTGGAATGCACAGAGGCGCGTCAAGAGAACCGCCCCCCTTCGCGTTACACCACCACCAAGAATAAAAAAAATACACCCGGGCGCATAGAATTAAAAAAATACAATTCGCATTTGCGCCGGCATACAGTTCACCGAGAAATTAAGTAGCCCTCAGTTAAAAATATTTGACTTCAGCCTTTCCCTTCACCACCCGAAAAACAAAATAAGTAGGCAACTACTCACACCTTGGCAAAAATTGCGATGAAAGCAAGATAAGTGCTCGCAATTTAGGCCAGGTTGGGAAGGAGCGATGGCGTAGCTGACTCCCAAGATGGTCTGAAGTGTGAGCAGTTATGTGAGTGGAGGGTGTTGTGGCGGTTCATTTGCTTATAGCCGACCCTGATCGGGAATGGCTTCAGTCGGCGAAGACATATTTTGAAGATTGCTTGTACGAAGTGTCTACTGCCGACAACGGCAAAGATGCCCAGCTTGCCATCTACAATCAAAAGTTTTTTGTGGTGGTTTTGAGCATGGAATTGCGCAATCATCCGGGACTTCAAGTTTTGAAATTTATCAAGACCAATTATCCGGCCCAAAAAACCATTATGCTGATGGGAGCAAAGGCCAGGCCGGATCAGGAGGAATTGTGGGACAAGGACAAACTCAAAAAAATGGGAGTGACCGAAACCCTACAAAGGCCTTTTGAACTCAAAGATATCAAGGGGCTTTTGGAGGGGTATCAGTCGATCGGCGATATGTTGGCGACGGTGAAAAAGCGGGACGAATTAGGCCCTGAAGAGGAGTGCAATCTCGAAGATGGCCAATTTACCAGCATTAAAATTGCTGAGTTTTACAGTTCCCAGCCGGTCCTTTTCGACATTTTTATCAAGCTGTCGAGCAATCGCTACGTTAAAATTTTACACGCCGGGGACACTCTTTCCACAAACAGATTGAACAAATACAAGGAAGAAAAAAGTGTCGAATACCTATACTTTCAAAAGAGTGACCTCTACAAATACGTTAAATTTGGCAGTTACTTTGCCAAGCAGGTAGTGGATGCCAAAAAAATTGAAGTGGGCAAAAAGGTAAAATTTCTACAAAACGTGACCGAAAAATTTCTGGAAAATTCTTTTGAAGAGGGCATGAAACCGCAAATTGTCGATCAGGGCAAGGAATTGGCGGAGGGTATGTACCTCCTGATTAAAAAGAACAACGATTTGTACAATATTTTGCGCTCTTATCAGGATTTTGACCCCAACGCTTTCACTCACGCCTATTTGGTTTCCCTCTTCTCGGCGGCGATCATCAAGCAATTCGACTGGCAATCGCGAACCACTCTGGAGAGCACGTCTCTGGGCTGTTTTTTTCACGATATTGGAAAAATGCATTTGCCCAAAGAATTGCTCCACCTCAAAATCAAAGATATGAGTGAAGAACAATTTGCGGAATACAAACGCCATCCCGAACTGGGTTACCAGGCAATTGAAAGCAATAATGCCATTAATAATTCAGTCAAGCAAATCATTTTGCAACACCACGAACACTATGATGGCACGGGCTTTCCCCACTCCATCAAAGGGAGCAAAATTTTAACTCTCTCCAACGTGGTTTGCCTGGCGGACAACTTTGTCCACATTGTTCAAGATGAAGACAAAAAACCCGTCGATGCCTTGAAAGTCTTGCTCGACCGCCGGGAACAATTAACCCGCTACAATTCCATGATTGTAGAAAAACTCATCCAGGTTTTTATCGACCCCGAAAAAAAGGACAAGGAAGAAAAGATGGCGGGAAGTATGCGCCTCAGTCGTAAGAAAGCTTCTTGAGCGGGCGCTCCTGAAAGCTCTTTTCAGGGCGTGAAAAATATTTGAGCAAATCGCGTCCCAAGACGTAGGGAAATTTGCGGTTGGAGGCGGTCATGGCGAAGTTTTTCCACTTTTCCAGGCGCAGCCCGGGCAAAGCGTTGATCAGGGCCGAGGCCACATATTGGTAAGTGCGGTTATTTTGCTCTTCCACTTCAATAATCATCAAAGGGCGCTCCATCAGGCCGTCCAATTTTTCTTTCATTTCAGTATCCATTTTGTCGATGATGAAAAGCGAGCGCAGTTCAACCACCTCACTGATAAATTTTTGAACCTTTTGGCGATTTAAAACGTGATCCGCTTTATCCACCCAAAAATCCCCTTTCTTTTGAAATTGCAAGGCCAAATGGTGGGGTTTTTTACCTCCACGAAAAACCTTAAAGCGGGTAATGCGAAGGGGATCAAAAGTAAAAATTTTTGAATCAATAAAATGCGAATAATCCAAATTTCCCAGAGAGGCATCGAGAGCGTCGATGTGATAGATCGCCTGGTGAGTGGAAAGTGTTGCGTAGGTCGAACTGTCAATCGGGTTGACTAAACCCAACGAGAGCATCGACTCCAGGCCGCTACTGTCATTGAGGGAGAGTTCCAAAAAGGGTTTGTCCAAAGAAAAATTTTGCATATTGATTTTGTCTTTTTGGTAAATTTTTCTAATCTTTATATTTTTGAGGACAGAAAAAATTTGCTCAACTTTTTTTTCATCGGCCGGCATCTGGCGCGGTAAGGTGAGACGCCACGGGTTGTCGAGATTTTCCAGATTCCTCTCCAATTGGAGGCCACCCAAATGATTTTTCAGGCCCAAAGACCTCATCGAATTTAATTCCTGTTCTGTAAAAAGCTCCTTGTAAAGGCCCACTTCGGAATTGGCATCGCGCGGAGTTTGAAAAAATTCGCTGATAAAGGTTGCCACTGCCAAAACCGCCAGAAAGGCCAGTATAACCCAAGTGGAGAGCGCATTTTTGGTCATTTGTATTTTCATTGCCATTTTCAATTTATCCTGTTAAACAAAAATCGGCCAGTGATTGGCCTTGTGAGGTAAAAAATGGCGGCACTGGATTTTTTGCGGGACGGGGGGCCGATCATGTACCCCCTGCTTGTGCTCTCCCTCGTGTCCTGGGCGGTGGCCCTGGAAAGAGCGTGGTTTCTGCGGCCTTTTTTGGCCCAATCCAGACAACTCGTCGAAAAAGCGGCAGACCTTGTTCGGGAGCGCAAAATCGACCAGGCCAAAGGCCTGTGCCACAATGTCCATCCCCTGGTGGGCCGCCCCTTTTTGGCGGTTTTGGAGTCTCCCCAAAACCGGGATTTGGGCAAAGGGCGCATGGAGAGAAGATGGCGCGAAACCGCCCGAGGTTTGAAAGCTCCTTTGTGGATACTGGGAACCATCGGCTCCCTCTCCCCCTTTATCGGACTGTTTGGCACTGTGATCGGCATCATCAAATCCTTTGAAAACATGGCCGCCACGGGCAAGGCGGGGTTTGCCGTAGTGGCCGGTGGACTGGGCGAGGCCCTGATCGCCACCGCCGCCGGCATTTTTGTCGCCGTCAACGCCCTCTTGTTTTACAACTACTTTCAAAACCGATTGAGCAATATCTCGGTGGAATTTAAACACCACCTGGAAGAATTGCAGGATTCAATCTAATGGACGACGACGGCATTGTTGCCGAAATCAACATGACTCCTCTGATTGACATCATGCTGGTGCTGCTCATTTTGTTTATGGTGACCAGTTCCCTTTCTCTGGAAAGCGGCCTTTCATTGGAGCTTCCCCAGGTTGAAGAAGTCTCCCAAAACACCTCGGAAGGAGCGGTCATTGTCAGTTTGGGCCACGGCGGAGGACTTCTGGTTCAAGGAAAAAAGGTCGCCCCCCAAAACCTGCGCGAAGAAATTGCGCAGGCCTTGCAGGCAGCACCCGACGGAGTGGTCATCCTGGAGGGAGACAAAAATGCGAGTCTGGGAAGGGCGGTGGAAATTATGGACATTGCCAAGTCCGCCGGGGCGAGCAGTTTTATGATCGCTGCCGAGGAAAGGCCATCTGAATGACCATGAGTATTTGATAGTCCAGTATCATTTACTCATGAGTATTTGATACTTGACTATCATTTACTCATGCCATTATCATAAATCATGGGGCATTTTCACAACAGGTACTTGTCGAAGTCCATACAGCTTTTTTTGAAAAAAAAGATGGTTTTTCTCGGTGGCCCCCGGCAAGTGGGAAAAACGACTCTATGCCTGAGGTTCCTCGATCCCCCTTCCGAAGAAAATCCGGCCTATTTGAATTGGGACGACCCCGTGGCCCGGCATAATATTAAAATCAGCAATTTCCCAGCAGATCAGAAAATCCTATGTTTTGATGAAATCCACAAGTTTAAAAACTGGCGCTCCCTTATAAAGGGCCTGTACGATACAAAAAAGCATAAATACAAACTCTTGGTGACCGGCTCCGCAAGAATAGATCACTACCGCCGTGGAGGGGATTCTCTTTTAGGCCGTTATCGCTATTTGAGGCTCCATCCACTTACGCCAAGGGAGTTGTCTTCTTTTGATAACTCCACCATTCAATCCTTGTTAAAATTTGGAGGGTTTCCAGAACCTTTTTTTGAAGGAACGGAAAAGAACTTAAAGTTATGGCACAGGGAACGCACTTACAGGATTATCAATGATGACGTGAGGGACTTAAGCCAGGTTAAGGAACTCAATTCCTTGGAACTCTTGGCAGATACCCTCCCTCTCCGCGTGGGTTCTCCTCTTTCGATAAAAAACCTGGCCGACGATTTGAGCGTACACCACGCTACCATCAGTCGGTGGATACAAATTTTGGATAATATCTATTATTCTTACCGAATTATGCCCTATGGGCCGCCACGAATCCGTGCCGTTAAAAAAGAACGCAAGCTCTATCTTTGGGATTGGAGTAGCATCGAAGAACCATCCTTGCGCTTTGAAAATATGGTGGCCGGCCATTTGATGAAGTACTGCCATTTCCTGGAGGATACCGAGGGGGAAAAGATGGAGCTTCGTTTTCTACGGGATACGGACAAACGGGAAATTGACTTTGTTGTCCTCAAGGGAAAGAAACCTCTGTTTGCCGTAGAGTGCAAAATGGGAGAGAGAAATCTCTCCCCCCATATTTCCTACTTTAGGGACAGGACGACCATCCCCAAATTTTATCAGGTGCACTTGGGAACGAGGCATACAGAAGTAGATAAAATGGTTCAAATCGTCCCTTTCTGGCGTTTTTGCCGCGATAAAACCCTATAGTCTAAAAGTTCAGGCGGCCTTCTTTTCAGTCTCTGCTGCGTTTTCGGAAACATACTTGGCGGCGGGTTTGATTTGAATCGACTCTACAAACTGCCGCAAAAGGGTACGTTCCCCTTTTTTCAGAAAGGTAAATTGCACCACTACCCGGTAGGGCAATTTGTTCTGGCCGATAATCCGGCTCTTCATATTGAAATAGCGGCAGTGGAGAACTTCGGCGTTGACGATGAATTTTTTGGGAATGAGAAACTCTAAAACGATGGATTGCCCTTCGATATAATTTTTTGGAGCAAAAAAGCACAGGCCAGCAATTTCAATCTCCGACAGCACACACATTCCCCGGTCGATCTTTTCTTTAGGCAAAAGGCCTAATATTCTTTTATTTTGAGGTATATCGGGAGAAGTTTCCTGGACGTATTCACGGCGGATGGCCTCTATTTCTTCCGCACTGAGTGGACTTCCTTTTTCTTTGACTTTTTGCCCTACCACCGCCTCAATTTCATCCCGCAATGTCCAGATATTGAGGTCAATTTTTTTGATAAAAACGGGGTCTGTCGAACTTTTATGAATCAAGGCATTCCCTCCATCCTTTTGATGTTAACATCGCCATGCATCAATTACAGCGAGGCAAAAAGGAGGGTGCCGGGCAAAAAATGCCGCGTTTTACTTGCGCTTTTTTCTTGAAAACTGGGAATATCCCCCCAGTTTGTCGAGAGTGCGGATGGCCTGGGAAGAGAGATTCATCCGAACGGTTCGGCCAGTTTCGGAATCGAACACCCGCTTGCTGTGCAAATTGGGTTTTTGGTTCTTTTT
Source organism: Bacteriovoracaceae bacterium (assembly GCA_965215445.1). Lineage (GTDB taxonomy): Bacteria > Bdellovibrionota > Bacteriovoracia > Bacteriovoracales > Bacteriovoracaceae > CBDBLK01. The sequence continues at coordinate 2,427,859 of CBDCDT010000002.1, forward strand.
GGTGCGGTTCTTGGCGTGGGAAACATTGTTGCCCACCAAACGCCGCTTGCCGGTTAGATCACATGTATAGGCCATCTCCACCTCCGTTTGACCATAGGTTTATCAAGACTCCATACAAAAGTAAATCTTTTCGCGCAAGACCCCTTTTTTGAGCAACAAATCCCGCAGTTTGGAGAGCATCCACAGGCGCATGGAGCGATCGTAACGCATCTTTCCGTCAGCAGATTTCGCCCAGTCCGAGGCCAAGAAATCGCTTTCGGGGTAGTTGTGCCGAACCTCCCGATAAGATTTTGCTGTAAAGCGCAGCGCGCCCACACTGAAATAGCGAATCTTTTTAAGCGCCACCGCAGCGGCCAAATCCTCGACCAATTCCCGGTAAGTCGCTTCAAAATCGGCCTGGTAGATCACCGGGTCAAAGTGAACCGCGAGGGGATGGCCCAAGGCCTGCAACTTCCCCATGGCCCGCAGGCGCTGGGCGAGGGAGGGAGTCTTGAGATCAGTCCGGCGCAGCCTCTCCCGTGGGGACAAGCTGTAGCTGACGATGACGTTGTCCTGCGCGGGCAGCGCTTGCAAAACCTTGATGTTCACCGATTTGGTTCGCAGTTCGAGGATGGCGTGGGGAAGTCTTGCAAAAAGCTCAAAATAGTAGGGCCACTCCTGGGTGAGAGATGAAAGCGCCAGACTGTCGCTAAATTCTCCGGCGTGAAACCACGCCTTGGCGGGGGGATTTACAGCGGCCGCCAGGCGCTCTATTTCCGCCCCGATGTCTTCGTGATTGACAAAAAAAACCAGGTCGGGACTTTGGAAATATCCCTGCAAATAACAATACTGGCACTCGTAGGGACAGTTGTAGGCGTGGATAAAATAGTAGTGGGGTTCACCGCCAAGGCCGTAGGCATCGGGAGCGGGTTTGACCAGGGCACCCCTTTTTTCGCCCAAAAAAAGTTGCAGGCCCTGGCGCTTTTGCAAGTATGGCCGCTTGGCGCGGCCAAAGACGTCCTCGATTTTTTGAATGTACTTGACCGGGGTTTGGGGAAAGTGCCCGCGCACACTTTGAACCCGAGGATGGCCCTTGAGTTTTTCTTCGACAAAAATGCGCTCAAACATCATCAATGACTCACACTCTGGAGCGGATTCAATAAATGGCGCAGCAGTTTCAAGAGTTGCTTGCCCTTGTGCTTGGGAGTCAGGCCCTCTTTTTGAACTTCTTGCCTCCCCGCCAAAGCTCTAATCTGCTCGGCGTCCATGCCCCTTGCCAGCAGGGCACAGGTCAAGCGCTTCAATTCTCTCTCACTGGCCACCGTAAAATAAAGCCCCGGCCATTGCTCTTTGCGGGTGAGTTTGTGGGCCACTGCGGGCCTTCGTCTCTCCATCGTGCCGGATTGCTCGCTAAACCAACGCCAAAGTTGCCCGCTCCATTCCTCGGCCTGATCCCGCATCATCTGACAAGAGCGGGGAGAGGCCGAGCGCGGCCTGTCCGAGGCCAATTTGACGGGGAAAAAGGGAAGGCCAAACTGCCGGCAAGCGCGGGCAATGCTCCAGGCCTCGCAATCCACCAAGGGGGCAAAATTGTCGGCAGTGTCGGCGGCGGCATCTCCAAAAATCCGCACTGGAGAGGAAACGCAGTCGATTTTGGCCTGTGCCCAGTGGGAGCTAAAGCTTTCAAACTGAATTTGCAAGTTGTGGGAGGCGAGAGTGTAGAGCGTGCGCAGGGGGTAAATCTCCCCCAGCCTGGCCTCGGGACGCAAGGCCCCGGCGATGCCCAAGTTCCAAACTTCTGTCGCGGGAGCATCGGTAGCACTCAAAGAGGCCAACACGCAACAGGCCTTTTCCAAGGCCCGCCAAGGGCCTTCGCCCGCAATGAGAAGATACCCCGCATCCCAGCGAAAAAGGCCGTCTCCGGGCCATCCCGGCAAGTGAGAGACTGCCTCGGGCCGCATTTCTTGCAAAAAGGCCTGGGCCTCACCCCGGTGGGCAAAAATCAAGAGTTTCACCCTTTGCCTTTTAGCGGGATTGTGCTAACTCGTCAAAACAAACGGGAGGAATACGATGAACAAATATCTGAGTGACAAGGGCCGCATCGCTTTTGGGGGAGCGGCGGTCGCCGGAGACAGGGGCGGCTACAGTTTTGGAGGCCTTTCCGAGGCCGAGTCAGAGCGCCTTTTAAAAAGGGCCTTTGAACTGGGAATCCGCATTTTTGACAGCGCTCCCATCTACGGTTTCGGGGAATCGGAACGCAGGATTGGCAAGGCCTTCAAAGAGTGTCGCGAAGAGGTTTTTATCACCACCAAGTCGGGAGTGAGTTGGGACTCCAGTTTGCGGGTCAACCTCAGCAACCAACCCGAACTTGCTCAAACCATGCTGGATCAAAGTTTAAAAGACTTGGGCGCAAGCTATATCGACCTGTACATGATTCACTGGCCCGATCCCAAAGTGGACATCCGCCGTCCGATGGAAGTTTTAGTGCGCGCCAAGGCCCGCGGAGACATTCGCCACATTGGTCTTTGCAATACCACGACGGAAGATTTATCCAAGGCCTGCGAAATTGAGCGCATCGAAGTGGTGCAATCCCAACTCAACCCCTTCTGCATCGAAAATGCATCGCTGCTTCCCGTGTTGCGAGAACAAAATATTGCCTTCCAAAGCTGGGGCACACTGGACAAGGGCATCCTGACCGGGACGGTGGGCCGCCAGCGCGAAATGGCCAAAGATTACCCCCAAGGAGATGCCCGCGCGCGAGCGCCTTGGTGGAAGCGCGAAGAAGTTTTGCAAAAAATAGAATGTGTCGAAAAAATAAGGCCCACTTTAGAACAGCACAATTGTTCGAGTTTGGCGTGGGCACTGGCCCACAATTTGGTGGGTTGCGGGATCGACCAGGTAATCATCGGGGCCAGCAGCGAACAGCAATTACAAGAAGTCGTCTCGGCAATGGAACACTTGCCTTCGCAGAAAGTTTTGGACGAGATTCAAACTCACTGGGAAAAAATTTGGCCGACTCAATAAACGTCAGCGTGGTCATTCCAACCCACAACCGCGCCCACCTTTTAGAGCGGGCGATCGACTCCGTACTTTGCCAAACTTATCAAAACTTTGAGCTTTTAATCATTGACGACGAATCCAGCGACCAAACCCGGGAACTGGTGGAAGAAAAACGTAGGCGGGCATCCGTCCCCTTCAAATACTGGAAAAGGCCCCATCGGGGCGTGAGTGCCGCCCGCAACTGGGGCATCCAAAAAGCGCGAGGGGAATGGGTGAGCTTTCTCGACTCCGACGACGAGTGGTTGCCCCACAAACTGAAACGGCAATTTCAACTGCTCGAACGCTTTCCCGAGTTGTCATTGGTACACGGAGAGGAAATCTGGATCAGAAACGGCCAGCGGGTCAACCCCAAAAACATTCACCAAAAATTTGGCGGCGACATTTTTGAAAAATGCCTGCCCCGTTGCCTGATAAGTCCCTCGGCCACATTGATTAAAAAAGACCTTTTGTGGGAAATGGGCCTTTTTGACGAGGAATTTGTGGTTTGTGAAGACTACGATTTGTGGCTCAAAATCACTTCGCTCCACCCCGTCGGATTTGTCGAAGACCCGATCATCGTCAAACACGGCGGGCACGCCGACCAACTCTCCACACGTTACAAGGGCATGGATTACTGGCGCGTGCGCGCACTGGAGCGAATCTTAAAAATCCGCCAATTCTCCCCCGAAAGAACAAAACTGGTGGTCAGCGAACTGACCAAAAAGGCCTTGATTTTAAAAAAGGGATATATTAAACACAACAACGCAGGCAACCTGGCCTATATCCAAAGCGTTCTGGAGCGCTTTGCACTTGAAGCAGGCCGTACTTGAAAGTCGTCTACCATCCCCGCCTCACCCACAACCTCGGCGATTACGGGATTTCCATTCCCCTGGCGCACGACCGTTCACAAAGGTGTTTTCTTGAGTTGAAAAAACGTTTTCCCGAACTTCGCAAGACCAATCTCTCAACGCTCGCTCCAATCGGCAAAAAGGATTTTCTGCGCGTCCACCGCAAAGATTTTGTCGAACGCTTTTTCGATTCCGAACAAATTGAAACCGAATTGCTCAAAACTTACGAACTCACCGACGAGCGGGGAGAATTTTTTCGCTACCATCCCGAAAGCGCCAAACGCCCTTTAAGGGCCATGAAAGAAGTCATTTTAGGACAAGTCTCGGCCTCTTTTTTGGCCATGCTAAACGCCCTGGAAGAGGGGTTTTGCTTTTTCTTGGGCGGGGGTATGCACCACGCGATGAGTTTTGGCGGCCGGGGTTTTTGCCCCGTTCACGATATTTACTTGGGCCTTAAAAAACTCCAAGTGGAAGGGCACATCCACAACGCCTGGGTGATAGACACTGACGCCCACAAGGGAGACGGCAGTGCCGAACTCGCGCAAAACGACCCCGACATCCAAACTTTGAGTATTCACATGGCCAGGGGCTGGCCCCTGTGCGGCCCATCCCACGATGCGCAGGGAAACCTTCACCCCTGGTTTTTGCCCAGCACACTAGACATCCCCATCCCCCCAGGCGGCGAAAGCGACTACCTGCCAAAACTCCAGGCCGGCATCGCCCACTTGGAAAAACACCACTCCCCGCCCGATTTGGCAGTGGTGGTGGCGGGGGCCGACCCTTACGAAAAAGACCCACTACCCAGCGCCGCACAACTCAAACTCTCACGCCGGCAACTCCTGGAACGCGACCTTTTGACCTACCGTTTCTTTGCCTCCCGAAACATCCCCCAGTGCTGGCTGATGGCGGGGGGCTATGGCCCAGACAGCTACCGCATATACTTGCAATTTTTGCAGGCCATTTTATAGCTACTTTGTGACTTGCCTATTCCCGCGCCCTCACCTATTTTAAAGACCTAAATACCATCGCATGGGCCTGTAGCTCAGTTGGGAGAGCACGTCGCTGGCAGTGACGGGGTCGCTGGTTCGAACCCAGTCAGGTCCACCATTCCGAATAGTGGTCGAACCAACGACCATGTGGTTGCCGGCCAAATTGGCCTCCAACTCGCTCTTTCTCCTGGCCATATCGCTCACCACTTTAAAAAGCGGTGGGCCTAAAGTTTTTTGCATTGATGATGCTGGCACTGCTGCCAGTGGCACGAATGACGAAGAATCCTTTTTTCATCGCCCTTTTACTGGAGCCTTCGTTGGCCTTGAGATAGGCCACGGCCCCGTAGACTTTTAGATTTTTATAAATGGGGAAAATCTCTTTGAACAGTTTAAGTTTGGCCTCAAAGTGGTTAATGTCCTTTAGTCTCAAAGTGGTTTTGACCTCAACGACGACCATTTCTCTACCGTCAATGGCAATAATGTCAAATTCATATTCTTTGCCTTTATATTGTTTTTTCCTTTCCTTGGCGGTGTCATCTACGTTGATGCCTCTTTCTTGAAGAAGTTTAAGCAAGTCGCCCTTGACCAAGCTTTCCATCAGCTTGCCCCAATGGTCGGTAAAAAGTTCATCGAGTTCATTCATGCGCTTCTGGGCCGCTTTCCGGTCTTTTTCCGCTTCTTTACGGCCTTTTTCCGCTTCGGTTATCAATTTATTGATTCGGCGGTCGGTTTCCTTCTGAAATTTGAGTAAATCCTTGATGGACTTTTGGATTTCTAGCGAGAGTTTGCTTTTTGTTTCAACGGCCATAATTTCAACCCTTTACAATTATTATCCCTCAACGGGGCAACCAGTGTAGACTTTAGCATGGCCAAAGTGGTCATACAATAAAAATCAGGTATTAATTGGGCCTGGGGAGGCCTCAAATCCTCTTTTTGCCAATTCGGCGAGGTTGATTTTAGACCTTTCTAAGCCGTACCCTCACCTCTCGGATGGTGGTTAATACTGGTTCGCCCACTTTAGGGTCACGACCACCATTAACGCATTGCAAAATATTAAACGGGGAATCTACTTACCTCTTTAAAATGTTTTCGGTTTGAAAGACTTATCGTTGAGCATACTGGCAGTTTCGCCGGTCACGCTGATGACAAAAAGGCCCTGCTCAAAGGCATATTTGGCGGCATCTTTTCCGTGTTCAACTTTTTTCTTGTCGCTTGCTTCTACTTTCGATCTAAGGTAGGCAACTGCCCCGTGAATTTTTTTGTCCTTGTGTTCTGGCAAATATTCCCTAATCTTTGGAAGTTTCTTTTTGATAAAAAGTTTGACATCTTTGGCAGTCAAGGACGCTTTGGCCTCGACAATGACGATTTCCTTTCCGTTGACGGCCATGACATCAATTTCCCACTGTCGTTTGTCTTCATCGGTTACGTTGCCGTAAACCCGATGGATTTTAAAACCGCGCTCTTTTAAGAGACGGCCCAAGTTTTCCTTGGTGATGACTTCGACCAATTCGCCCCACCTGTTGCCAACTTCACCCGTGACAAAATCTCTTGCCTTTATTCGCCATTTTTCAGTATCCTTGACGTTTTTTTCTATGGCCTCAGTGACCTTCTCGAGAGCCTTGGCAGTTTCGGTCGCCAGTTTATTGATTTGGAGGTCAGATTTCTTCCAGTCTTTTTCTGCCTTGGCCTCCGCCGCCTTCTGGTCTTTTTCTGCTTTCTTGCGGTCTTTTTCTGCTTTCTTGCGGTCTTTTTCTGCTTTCTTGCGGTCTTTTTCTGCTTGCTTGCGGTCTTTTTCTGCTTCGACCGCCAGTTTATTGATCTGGCGACTGGTTTCCTTCTGAAACTTGAGTAAATCCTTGATGGATTTTTGGATTTCTAGCGAGAGTTTGCTTTTTGTTTCAACGGCCATAATTTCAACCCTTTAAATTATTATCCCTCAACGGGGCAACCAGTGTAGACTTTAGCATGGCCAAAGTGGTCATACAATAAAAATCAGGTATTAATTGGGCCTGGAGAGACCTCACCTTCCAAAAAAATCCGTAGCTGATGATTAAAGGCCTCGCTTTGCTCAAAATGAAAATAATGGGAATTGCTCTCGATCTCAAAAATATTTTCCTCTCCAATCACTCCCTTAATATAGGCCTGATTGATAAGGGTGTCTCCAGAAGCACCAAAATAGGCAAAGGGAATGTCAAGTTTCTGGACGATGTCGGCCTCTCCGCAGGGATCGGTGGCAAAGGATGCCGGAAAAGACGTCCGAAAGTGAGGGTCGCAAACGCCAATCCATTCTTCGACCTTATCCCGTAAAAAAATACTCTCAGCATAGACTTCCGCCACTCCCCGTTTTTCAGTGGATGAAAGTTCTGCTTGAAAAAGAGAACTAAAATTCTCGTTGGGCCTGTATCCTTTATACAAATCTTCAGGGGTACCCAAGGGAGGAGTACTGACAATGGAGAGAGCAGAAAGGTCGACTCTCTGGGATGTTCTGATGGCGACATGGCCGCCGAGAGAGTGCCCCACTAAAGCAGGCCGTTCCAGCTTGAGTTCTTTGCAAAATTCTGCTACACACGAAGTTAAAATTTCGAGAGAATAGTTCCCCGCAAATCTGGCACTGGCCCCATGCCCGGGAAGATCGAGGGCCAGGAGATGGTATTTCTGATTTAATTCTCGGTCTTGAAATTGTTTTTCAAAAACCTCTTTGGCCCCATTATTACCATGAATAAAAAGTATGCTGGTAGCATCACGGGTAGCATTTTCACGGTAGCTAATTTCACCGCAAGAAAGGGTCATTGATTTTGATTCAAAAGACATTTTTGGCCTCCTTTTTTTATGCTTTGCAAAATATCAAAAAGCAGCAAAGATTTCTGGCCATACTATGTTAAAAAAACATAGTGTAAACGCGCAATGCATCAAGTTCCTAAAACTCAAGTTAGAAAATTTTCCGAAGGTTTTTTTACCTTCTTTCTTCAATTTCGCTGCGAATTTGCAGCGCCAAATCCCGGCTTTCTGGATTGTCGGAATTTTCCAGATAGGGAAGAAGGCGGTCGCGCTCCATTTCCACGGCAGCGTAAAAAAGTTCGTACTCTTGTGGACTGACTTCGATATCAAAATCGTCCAAACTGGCGGCACTGATTCGTTCGGAAAAAAAGAACTCGCCCAAGATAAAAAGGATTGGGCCTGCAAGCCGAGTGATACGGATTCCCCTGGTCTCCAGTCCTGAATACCGTTTTCTCTTGATATTGATATTTAAGATAAATCCACTTCCAGAATTTATGGCGTTTTTATAGGTTTTTGCGTTCTCCAGTAATTTGGCCAAACGATCGACTTTCAGATCATACATTGTAGTCAGCGACGAATTCAGGACTCTCAAAGAAGCAGCACTCTTATGGCCGGGTGACGATGGCAGCATCTCCGAGACCTGTTCCTTACTAACATTTCCAAGTTCCGTTGCTGCTTTGCTTGTATAATCTTGCAACTCTTCAACCTTGCCAATAAATCCATCAATGTCAAAATGGTTGGTGCGGGAGAGTTCTCTATTATATTCGAATAAAGAATTTCTCATGCGCTTAAATTGCCTTACTTCCGCAGGCAGAATAGATAAATAGTGATGGAGTGAAATCGCCTCATTGATCAAAGAGCGAGCAATAAATTTCCCCATTTTTTCGGGAGTGCCGACGGTCTTGATAACATTCTTTCCAAGAATGCGGCACCCTTCAAGGCAAGCGGCATTTTCGCTGGCAATCCTGTGGAGTGTTTCCACTTTCATTCTTTCCCTTGCGGAAGCATAAACGGAACACGTCGCAAGCAAGGCAAAAGCAGTTGTAAAAAGATGGCCTTTCATAATATCCTCCAACTAGAGGGCATTATGACGCAATGCTGAAAAATATCAACCCTTTCTGTAAATTTTACATACTGGTCTAACTGGTTGAAATGATGGGAATTACGAAAAAAGTTTTGGCCGTGAGGGTTCAGGCCACCACAATGGGGCCAGGGGGCGGTTTCAGGCCATTTCCAGGCCATATTTGAAAAATTAAATTTATTTTAAGGTTTGCCGAAGAGGGAATTAATGACAAAAACAACGATGATAAAAATTGCTTTCTTTGCCTGTTTGTTTGCTTGTGGAGGAAACAGCGAAAACGCCACAGATTCGGGTACACACACTGCCGGACTGGTCACTTCGTCTTGCCAGGGCCATGAAAATAAATTGTGCCTTGAATACGACAGTCAAGTACAAGATCAAGATAGCTATGCAAAACCTGTACTAAAAATTACAGGCATCACCAAGACCAATGGGAGCGCAGGCCTTTTTAAAGACTCCGAATGCAGTATTCCCGCAAGTGATGAAATATTAGTTGGATCAAATGAGGCCTCAATAACGGCACACACACTGGGAAAAATCAAAACTTCGCTTTGGGCGCAATATAAAGATTTGCAAAATAATTTAAGTCCTTGCTTCGGCCCCGTAGTGGTAGACCTTAATGCCAATTATTGGCACACACTGAAAGCTCAAACTTCCTGTACCAAAGAGAGTGATCGACACCGAACGGAAGATCTAACTTTCAAGATCGTCGGAGGCAAGGCCGGTTATTCCAATGGGTTAATCCAATTCAGTGGCAATTTGCAGTTGGAAGGCCTTGTCGGTAGTGCCGTGGCCGGTCTTTTTGGCCACAGTGGTTTTGGCGACCTCATTTACGTTCAAGGCATCCAAAATGAAAAGGGGAAAATGTTTTATAATGTCACCCTCTCTCTTTGCCTCTACGGGCCAGACCTCGAAGTCAACAATTTTTCCGTTTCGGGAAGCGTGCCCTACCCTTTCGAGGGCGACCCCTTTCGCAGCAAGGTCAAGGGGGTTGATTTGAAATTTTTTACCAAAACTCATGCTGGGGCAATCACTCGCACTTTTTCCCAAAAATAGCACATAAAAAAACGGCCACCAAAATGGTGGCCGCCAAAAACCAAGTTAGTTTTTACGGAAGAAGTGAACGATACCCACTCGAAAAGTATGGCGGCCTCCCGGTGTTAAGGAGAGCGTGCTGCCATCATTGGGTAAAAGGTCGAGATTATCGACGTGAGTAAAATTGTAGCCCAAACGCAGATTGGTACTCTTGCGAAGCTTGACAAGCGATCCAACCTCAACTGACTTTGCCGTTGTCCAGTTGGCATCGTCCATGCTTCCGATAAGAGGGCCGATGGCCACGTTGTAACGACTTCTTACGTTGACGTAACCCAAACTTGAACCCACATACAAAAAGTTGCCGGAATTGCCGAGTCCAAAATCGAGGAATACGCCTCCACGAGGCCCTGCGATCTCCAAATCTCCGTCCAAATCGACCAGTCGGTTGACTTCCGCGATGGGGAGAGGAGCAAAATCAACACGGGTGTAAGTGGGGTCACTCAAATTGAAGCGCATCACGCTGTAACCACCTTCGTAACGGATGCTCACTTTGTCCCCGATGACTTTGCGAGCACCCAGAGCAACTCCCAAATCGTTAAAAACACCTCTGTTTTCTACCGGAATCCCTCCTTCGTAAATGTATCCGGCGTTGTCGATGCTAAAGTGATCAGAGGCAGAAGAGATGGGGCTTGAACCCAAGTCGATAGAGACGTAAATATCTCCATCTTTTTTGGATTTGATGGCACCCGCTTCCTCCTTTTCTTGTGCCTGAACGGAATAGATCAGGGCAAACACGAACGAAACAATAGACAAAATTCTCACGATGACCTCCTTTGTAGGTAGTGAGTATTATGCGGCCCCATTATTAGGGACGCTCGGATAACTTATGATTTCTCATTTTTTCCCATGTATTAATTTGAGATGGTTCTTTCTGGCCCTGGAACCGGAAGTCCTTCGGCAAGACCTATTCCTGACTCTGCCAATATCTTCATCCAGGAAATTTTTCCAGGTTTCGAGATACCACTTCTTTCCCAGTAGAGAAATTTCTGCATCAGTTTTTTTGCTGCCATCGGGGTTCTTCCAAGGTGAAATATTTCTTTTGGTTTTGACTCTCGATCTCTTCATGTTTTTTCCTCCTTTTGTTTTTTGATCTTTGTCTGCGAAGGTAAAACCTTTTTCAAGCAAAAAATCGCTCCAAAAAAAAACTGTGTCCCGCGGGACAACACCTCTCCAAATACCACTGAAAGAGACACCAAATAATCGTGACTTATACGTCCCGTGATGGAACACTATTTTTTTTGTTTCACCACGGGACAGTCCCGCGGCGGGACGAAATTAGACGTTTTATCCCAAGGGGGGACGCTTTTGCTAAAACTTTGTAAAAAATACCCATAGACAAAAAAATGTTGACTAATTCTGCCTCATGAGGTATTGTCTCCACCTGATTTAACAAAGGCATGTAATGAAATTGAACGAGCACAAAGTAGATTATTCTTTAATTTTATCTTGTGTAAGCAAGCTCAAAGAACGATACCCCCATTTGAGTTCCTCTCAAATTGCCAAGAAGGTGGGAATCGGTCGATCGACTTTGAACCGGATTGAAAACGGGTTTGCCAACCCCGGCCTAAACACCCTGGTCAAGTTGCTTTCCTTTCTAGGAGAGCACGAGAAATTATCCAGCGTTTTGGAGTTTGCCAACAACCCCAAACAGATTGAAGAAAAAATCTCTCACAACGCGGACTCCGTTATTTTAGGAGGCCTTACCAAACATTTAAACCATTCCGATTACAGAGGGATTTTGTTATTGATTATGGCCAGTGCCCAAGGCAGTACCTGGCGAGAAATCGAGAGAGAATACGGGCGCCGGGGGATGAGAATCGTCAACGAACTCATCGAAATGGAGATCGTCACTGAATCTTCAGGAGAGTTAAAAATCCACCCTCATTACTACGACGGCGAATCAACCTATGCCACCGATCAAAAGACCAATCAAAATTCACTGCTCTATTGCCTCAAAGAAAAATATGATCACGAAAAATTTGGCACGGAAAGAAACTGGCTTTCTTTTCAAACCGATTCCGTAAATAAAGAAGAGGCCATGAAATTGATCCGCGCCGAGCTTAAAAAGGCCTATACCAATATTGATAAAATCATTCGTTCGGAAAAGTTTAAAGGCAATGATAAAATTTTTGTCGGTCTGGTGACCGATGCCCTAACAAAGGAGGTAGTCCAATGAAAACTGTATTTTCTTTTCTCGCTCTCTTCACCATTTTTTCTCTTGTGGCCGGTGAAAATCCGAAAATACCAGAGAAACGCTTTGGCAAGGTAAGTGCCATCATTCTGGAAGACGGCAGTATTATCCGGGCACAAGACATTGATGGCGTTTATTTGCACGACGAAGAAAACGAGGCCAGTGACGAGTGGAAGTCTTCCCCCTTGGACGATATTGTCAGGGAGTATATCCAAAACGGCGCCGGCAGTGGTGGCATTGTCGAAAAGGGAAGTGTCAGGCCGTCTTACCCCGCCGGAAGCGGAGGTTTTTTTGGAGACATCATCATCGAATACGGCCGCAGTGGTGCTGGCAGTGGAGGACAAAGATAGCTGTGGCCCTCAGGGCCTTTTCCGGCGCAACAGAGCGAGCATTTGGCCCTTGCCCAACAAGCAATCGAGGGAGAGCGCCAAAGCGAGGTAGGAAAGGCCCCCCGCCGCCAACCACCACAGGCAATTGAAAGTCAGAGCGAACCAGGAAGGCCCCCACTCAAGCGAAAAGTTTTTGGCCCAAAAGGTGACCAACGAGCACCCCACCCCGGCGGACAAAAAGATGAGGATTCGAGGGTTGAAAAAAAACCACCAGCTTAAACCCATCGCCCGCTTGATAAAGCAGATCAGGAGAGAACTGTTGAGCATCATGGTCACAGAAGTTCCCAACGCCAAAACAGTAAATCCGTATTCAGGCACCAAAGCTACGCAAAAGACAATATTGGCGAGGATGCTGACTATCGAAACGACGACCGGAACGTGGGGGCGGTCGAGGGCAAAAAATGTGGGGCCTAAGAGTTTGTACAATCCATAAAAGGGCAGGCCCACAATATAGGCCCTGAGTGCCAGGGTGGTTTGGGAACTGTCCTGGGTATCGAAGGCCCCCCGCTCGAAGATCAGCTCCACAATCTCCGAACTGAGGGCATAGAGCAGGCACAGGGCGGGGATGAGAACAAACCAGGACAAAGTATAACTGGTTTCCAGCGTGCTCGCCGCTTCCTTTTTATTGCCCGCTTTCCACTGGTCGCTAAAATGCACCAGATTGGAGTTGGCGATGGGAACGCTCAAAATACCCACTGGCAATTGAAACAAGCGAAAGGCGTAGGTCAGCCATGAAAGGGCGCCGATTTGGGTTCCGGTGGCGAGTACGGTGGTGACCAGAAGATTGATCTGGTTGGCGGCAATGCCAAAGGTTCCGATTCCGAGCCGGCCGATGACCGCGCGAACAGCAGGGCCTTTCAATTGAAGAGAAAAGGTGGGGGCCAGTTGTTTTTTGAAGAGCAGAGGAACCTGCACCAGCATTTGCAAGATGCCTCCGCCAACCACCCCGACGGCCAGACAAAAAATGGGATGCAGGCCCCACTGCTCCATCCATGGGGGGAGGATCAGGACGCTGGCAATCATCACCACGTTGAAAAAGGCGGGGGCCAGGGCGGGGACAAAGAAAATTTTGAGGGAGTTGAGCGCCCCCATAAATAGCGCGGCCAGACTCACCAGCGTAAGGAAGGGGGCCATCCAGCGCGTGAGTTGAACGGTGAGGGCAAAACGCTCTGGATCACTGGTGAAGCGATCGTCGGTCACCCAGTCAACGATCATGGGTGCCCACAGTATCATCGCCAGGCAAATGGCCCCGGTGATGAGAAGCAGTGCCATAAAGAGCGACCACAATAGGTGGCGGGCGCGTTGATGGTTCTTGAGGCGTTCTGCGGTGAAGATGGGCACAAAGGCCGAAGAGAAGGCGCCTTCGGCAAAGAGGTCGCGCAACAAGTTGGGGATGCGATAGGCTACGGTGAAGGCATCGGTGATTCCCGATGCGCCAAATGCTGCGGCAATCACCTGCTCGCGCACCAACCCCAGCAAGCGGCTGGTCATGGTTGCCGCCGCCATTTTGATCGAGGCAAAAATGAGAGAGGCCTTCTTTACGGAGGAGTTCACAGGATTTTTCCCAAAAGTGTTTACCCTTTACCGGAGTTTATGATACTAACAAGGCCAACATAGAACTTAAACCGAGGAGCAAAACTTCATGGAAACGGCCACTCACTATTTAAACTACAGTCCCTTTATCGGTCTGGCGGGATTTCTCTTCGCCGTCGCCACTTACTTCTGGATTGTCAGGCAACCGGCCGGCAATGCCAAAATGATTGGGATAGCGACTCTGATCGAATCCGGTTCCATGACTTTTCTCAAAAAGGAATACACCATTTTGATGTATTTTCTGGCGCTGGTGACCGGGCTTTTGGCCTGGTATCTGGGGCCACACACCGCCATTTGCTACGTCGTCGGCGCCTTTGCCTCCATGACTTGCGGCTACGTCGGCATGAAGGCTGCCACCAAGGCCAATGTGAGAACGGCAGAGGCGGCCGCCAAAAGCGGAGAGGGCAAGGCCTTGTGCATGGCCTTTCACGGGGCCTCGGTGATGGGTATGTCGGTTGCCTCGTTGGGACTTATGGGCATGACTCTCCTTTACTTGTGGCTGTCCGGGGGGAGTTCCCTCGACGCCCTCAACGGTTTTGCCATGGGTGCCTCTTCGATTGCCCTCTTTGCCCGCGTCGGTGGGGGCATTTACACCAAGGCGGCCGATGTCGGGGCCGATTTGGTGGGTAAAGTCGAGGCCGGCATCCCCGAAGACGACCCCCGCAATCCGGCCACCATTGCCGACAACGTGGGCGACAACGTGGGCGACACCGCCGGCATGGGGGCCGACATTTTTGAGTCCTATGTGGGTTCGGTGATCGCCACCATGTTTATCGGCTCGACTTTGATGGATAGTGCCCAACAAGCGATTATTCTCCCCCTCTTGGTCATTACCGTGGGCCTTTTGGCCTCGCTTTTGGGGGTGCTTTCCATGAACGCGCTCAAGGGCATCGGTGCGGCCTGGGCCTTGCGGATTGCCCCCGTGGTGGGCCTGGTGGGCCTTTTTGGAGGCTCCTTCTTTCTCGTTCGCGCGATGGATTTTCAGGCCTTTCCCTACGCCATGGGGCCATTTTACGCCATGGTGCTGGGTTCTCTGGTGGGCCTCTTTATCGGCCTGGTCACCGAGTATTTCACCGCCGGAGAGTTTGCTCCAGTTAAGCGCGTGGCCGAAGCGGGCAAGACCGGTTCTGCCACCAACATTATTGCCGGACTGGCGGTGGGCATGTACTCCTGCGTTCCGGCCATTTTTCTGATTGCCATCGGTATCTATTTCGCCGACCATTTTGCCGGCCTTTACGGCATAGGCATCGCCGCCGTGGGTATGTTGGCCACGGTAGGGGTGACGATGACCGTCGATGCCTATGGCCCGATTTCCGACAACGCCGGGGGCATCGCCGAAATGTCGGAACTTGGCCCCGAAGTCCGCTCCATCACCGACGGACTGGATTCCATCGGCAACACCACTGCGGCGGTGGGAAAGGGTTTTGCCATCGGCTCGGCGGCACTCACCGCCCTGGCCATGTTTTCGGCCTACAGTTCGGCGGTGGGCCTGGAAAGCGTCAACATCATGTCTCCCCATGTGGTCATCGGCCTTTTTATCGGGGGGGCGCTGCCCTTTTTTATGGGGGCCAACACCATGAGTGCGGTGGGAACCGCCGCCCAGAGAATGGTTGAAGAAGTGCGCCGCCAATTCCGAGAAATTCCCGGCATTATCGAGGGAACGGGCAAACCCGACACCCAAAAATGCGTGGAAATTGCCACCAATGCTTCCCTCAAAGAAATGATGCTCCCGGGGCTTGCGGCGATATCCGCCCCGGTGATTATGGGATTGTTCCTCGGCAAAGAGGCCCTCGGGGGTATGCTCGCCGGGGCCACCGTAACCGGCGTTTTGTTGGCGCTGTTTATGGCCAATGCCGGGGGGGCCTGGGATAACGCCAAAAAATCCATCGAGCAAGGGCACATGCCCGGAGAGCAAAAGGGCGGGGATGCCCACAAAGCGGCGGTCACCGGCGACACCGTGGGCGACCCCTTCAAGGACACTTCGGGGCCAGCGATGAACATTCTGGTCAAGCTGATGTCTATTGTCGCCTTGGTGATGGCGCCTCTGCTCTAGGCCGATTTGACCTTGCGGTGAATAGACGCTCTAATCACCGCAAAAAATGCGGTGATTCCCATGTGGATACACGAAAATTCCAACTGGCCAAACTTTAGCTGGGATGCTGAGGCCCTCTCTTCCAAACTGGCGACCGTACGCTACCGCCAGGGCCATCTCGATGGCCGAATGGAGGGAATCCAACACACCTCAAGAGAAGAGGCCAGACTCAACACCTTGGCCAATGACGTGGTGAAATCTTCGGCCATCGAAGGCGAAAAGCTGAACACCGAAGAAGTGCGCTCATCCCTCGCCCGACGCTTGGGCATCAAAATGGCGAGATTCGTACCCGTTGGCCGCGACGTCGAGGGCATCGTCCAAATGATGACAGACGCCACCCAAAACTTTTCCAATCCTCTGACTAAAAAGCGCCTGTTCGATTGGCACTCTTCAATGTTTCGGACTGGCCGAAAGGACATCCGGCGCATGGCCGTAGGTGCTTGGCGCACGGTGGATGCCGGCCCCATGCAAGTTGTCTCTGGATCAGCAGGTAGGGAAAAAGTGCATTTTGAAGCACCGAGTGCCGAGAGATTGAAGACTGAGATGAGTGCCTTTCTGGCGTGGTTCAACAAAGAAGGTGATACAGACCCGATCCTCAAAGCGGGCATTGCCCATTTCTGGTTTGTCACCATCCATCCCTTTGAAGACGGCAATGGCCGCATCGCTCGCGCCATCGGCGATATGGCCTTGGCACGGGCCGATGCCACTCCCAACCGCTTTTACAGTCTGTCCACCCAAATAGAGGCCGAGCGCAAAGACTATTATGCCCAACTGGAAAGACAGCAGCGAAGCACACCGGAAATAACCGGCTGGCTCGCGTGGTTTTTGGATTGCCTCGACCGGGCCATATCCAGCGCCGAACAATCCCTGAGCAAAATTTTATTCAAAGCAGAGCTTTGGAACAAAATGGGCCAATTCCCGATTAATGAACGGCAGCGACTGGTTATCAATCGCATGTTGGAAAACGACTTCAAAGGACACATGAACACCTCGAAATATGCCAAACTGGCCAAGTGTTCCCCCGATACGGCCCTGCGGGATATTCAAAACCTAAAAGCACGCGGCATTTTGCTTCAAAACCCCGGCGGCGGCCGCAGCACCAGTTACCGCCTGCCCGATGCCATTCAACGAAATTATCCAGGAAAATACTGACCTTCCCCTCGCCGAAGTCAAAAAGCTCGCCTAACCTCTGCCGGCCAAATCTGTCAAAATCTTGTCGGGATAACAAAATCTTGACCTCTCTGGCGTTCGTTTGCAGCGAGCAGGGCGGATTTAACGCCTAAATTGTTGGCATGATTCTTGCATACAAGGGTGACTGAAAACAAAGGAGTCACCCTTGTATGCACAACGCAAAAAGAAAAAAAAGAAGAAATCCAATCATCACGATGCCCTGTTTAAAGATATTTTCAGCAACAAAAAATACTGTCTCGACATCTTCCGCCTGGTCTTGACCCCGACGGAGTTTCGCCTTTTCAAGTGGAAAACCCTCAAATCAGAGGCCACCCTTTTTCTCGATGAGAAGTGGAAGGAAAGGCGCGCCGACCTCATCTTTTCGGTCAAACTGGCAAGCGGCAAGTCCGTCAGAATCGTCTTCCTCTTGGAACACAAGAGCGGCCAAGACCCCTCGCTTTTAAAGCAACTGCTCGAATACCAGACCCACATCTACGCCAAAAAAAGGGGAACCGCCCCCATCGACGAGGCGATCATTCCCATCGTGGTCTATCACGGCCAGGAAAAGCGCTGGAAGGGGCCACTCCGCTTCCAGGACTCCATAAAGGGCCTTTCCCAGGGCCTACGCCAGCATTTCGGCAAGAATATCCTGGATTTTAGCTGCCGCCTGCTCAACCTCCAGGACGTGCCCTCATGGAAAAAAAAGCCGTTGACAACCTCTCCCATTTTGTTCATAATGGCCTCAATCTGGCGCGTAAAGGAAAGCACTTTCCCAGAACTCTTCCAGCTTGCCAGGGGACTTGATGAAAAGGAGCGCAGGAAATTATTGGTAAAGGCGATGAATTATCTCCACCACCACAACAGCAGAAAATTTTCCTGGAAGAAGCTAGAGGAAATTGAAGCAAAATTCGTAAAAAACAAAGGAGAACGCATTATGCCCGCATTAAAATCATTTTTAGAAATAGAGCACGAAAAAGGCATTGAGAAAGGCATCGAGAAAGGCCGCGAGGAAGGCCTTCAAAAAGTGGCCTTGAAGATGTTAAAGAGTGGTTTCAGCGTTGAAATTATCAAAGAAAATACCGGCCTCTCAAAGGATAAAATCAAGGCCCTTAAGCGCTTAAAAACCAAGAAATAAAATCGAGCAGCACCTCACGCAAAAAAAAGGCCCCGGTTTTTACCGGGGCCTTGCTTTTTTCAAAATTCAAAATTCTCACTTAGGGATTGGCGTAGCGACTGGCGTAGTATTGCCTCCACGAAGTACAAAGCGGGGATTGTACGATTGGATTTAGCGAAAGACTACCATCGGGCATCGTACTACTACAGTGTCTTCTAAAGAGAAACCGCACATCTTCGCAGGTTTGAGTGGCAAAGCGGGCATGGGAAGTGTCAATACACTCCAACTGATAGTTGACCCACTGAGAACATTTGTAATACCCATCCTCGTTGGATATTACAAGGAAAGTATCAAGAGAAGAAGGCTGAGCGCAATACATTGATGATTCCACACAGTTGATACTATTTTTGTAATCATCGAGACGGATACAAGTATTCCTGTTGCGTGCTTTTGCGATACGCGGCGGTATGGGAAAATGGTCTTTAAAATTAGGGATACTAATTCCTATTTTGGGAAACTCAGGATAAATCTTGTTTTCACAAGCTTCAACCAAGCGAAAAAACTCCTCTTCCGAAAGATCCACAAGACTGCCATTTTCGGGGGAGTAGCCATCCCCGCATCCACCGTTTCCGCCAAGGTCGATATCGTACTTCAAGTTGGGATCGCCGGTTCTCGCGACATCTACCCGATGATAAGTGGGAAAACTTTGAAAGGCCCAATAAAAATAACCGTTAAGGAGGTTGAATTGCTTCCAGGTTCCGAGATAGTCATAGACCCCGTCAAAGTCGGCATGCTCAAAAACATGCCTGGCGCTGGAAAGGTTTCTTGAGAAATTCCAAGTCTCAACCGTTTTGATCAAATCCCGGCGCAAGGTCGCATCGTAGTACATATAGTCGGCATTTCTCACATTGGCAAAATTGATTCCGTCCATGGGGGGAAATTTGGCACGCCTAAACATATATTTCATGTTGCGGACGCTGCTGGTGCTGAGTCCGAGGGTGGCGTGGCCATCGATGGGAAATTTCACTCCCATAAAGGCCTCTTCCATGTTCTGGACATTTCGGGTGTCCCACTTGCCGTGAATTTCGTCCAGGGGATTGATTCTGGTAGCATTGCTAAAGGGTGAAACCATTTGGATCAATCTGGAGGTGTTCCACTTGCCGATGCCGGCGTAGGATTGCAGGTTGTGGGCACTCCTAAAAAGATAGGTGATGCTGGTGACGTTGGAAGTATCCCAAGTATCCAGATGCATGATGCGGGAAATTTTGCTGCCAAGGAAGAGGCTGGTTAAATCTTTTACACTGCCCGTCCTGAAGAGTTTGTATACATTCAGCACATACCCCTTTCTTCCGGCACCTTGAAAAAGTCCTTTGGCATTAACCACCTTGTCAAAATACAGGCGGTCAGAATTGGAGAGAAAATTTAAATCGGCGACATTGCGAAACATAAAGGAGATATCGGTAGCGCTGCGGGAGATTCTTTTGGCCCATTGTCCCATGGTTTTAACGCTGGCATTGATGCTGTCGAAGAGGTAACTCAGATTGGAGGCAGTGTCACCGATAAAGAGGTTGGGAACGTCGAGCACCTGTCCCGCTCGCCCCGCATTTTGAAACATACCACTGGCATTGGAAACCTTGTGAAAGTTCAAGTTTTGGGGAATCTTGCCCACGTTGGGAAATGCGCGAAACATAAACGAAGCGTCGGTGACGGCGGAAAAAGACTGATTGAGCGTTTCGAGGCCGCGAACGTCGCCGGTTTGCATATCCGCAAACATGTAGCTGGTATTTCTCAATTTATTGCCATTTTTAGGAAAGAGGTTGTGGACGCGCAAAATTTGTCCCGGCGCACCTGCACCTTGAAACATACCCTGAGCAGTCGTGGCGTTGGGCAATTTCAGACCTTGGGGAATTATGCTGAGGTCTTCAAGCCCCTGAAACATGTAGGAAGCGTCGGTGATCGAAGAGAAATCCCAGTCGTCCATGCCGTAGATACCACTGGAAGACACACCGTTAAATATGTTGGAGGCCTTGGTGACTTTGGAACCTTTGGGAAAGAGGTCAAAAAACTTCTCTCTCGCATAGGCCGTTTCTGGGCCAGGTAACAAAAAATGGATAGCAATAAAAAACAATCATCATCAATTGGACTTACGCCTCAAATTGCAC